>NZ_CCYK01000007.1 GCF_000826105.1 Pseudomonas massiliensis
GCTACCGTCCTCAGTTCTACTTCCGTACCACCGACGTGACCGGTTCGTGCGAACTGCCGGAAGGCGTTGAAATGGTAATGCCAGGCGATAACATCCAGATGGAAGTTACCCTGATCAAGACCATCGCGATGGAAGACGGCCTGCGTTTCGCAATCCGTGAAGGTGGTCGTACCGTTGGTGCTGGCGTTGTAGCCAAAATCATCGAGTAAAAAAGCTTGTAATCTCTCCATCAGGCCGACATAATGGTCGGCCTGATTCAGTTTTAGGTCAGTAGCTCAATTGGCAGAGCGACGGTCTCCAAAACCGTAGGTTGGGGGTTCGATTCCCTCCTGACCTGCCAGATTCACTTCGGTGGCTGGCTTTCTTTTCACAGGATTTCCCCAGATGATGCCGAAGGCCGAAGCCTCTGACACCCGTTTCGATCTCCTCAAGTGGTTGGTCGTAGTTGCGTTGGTTGTCGTGGGGGTTGTTGGTAATCAGTATTACTCGGCGGCTCCCGTCCTGTATCGCGTGCTGGCACTGCTTGTACTCGCTGCCGTTGCCGCGTATGTCGCGCTTCAAACCGCCAAGGGCAAGTCCTTTTTCGTCCTGGCGAAGGAAGCTCGCACCGAAATCCGTAAGGTCGTTTGGCCTACCCGCCAAGAGACTGCGCAGACCACGATGATCGTCGTGGCTGTCGTTTTGGTTATGGCCTTGCTGCTGTGGGGGCTCGATTCCCTCCTGGGCTGGCTTGTTTCCTTGATTGTAGGCTAAGGGTGTCCCGTGGCTAAGCGTTGGTACGTTGTGCATGCTTACTCGGGTTACGAGAAGCATGTCATGCGTTCGTTGATCGAGCGCGTCAAGCTCGCAGGCATGGAAGAGCAGTTTGGCGAAATCCTCGTTCCCACCGAAGAAGTGGTGGAAATGCGGAATGGCCAGAAGCGCAAAAGTGAGCGCAAGTTCTTCCCTGGCTACGTTCTGGTTCAGATGGAAATGAGCGAAGGGACCTGGCACCTTGTCAAGGATACCCCGCGCGTCATGGGCTTCATTGGCGGTACCGCCGACAAACCCGCTCCCATCACTGATAAGGAAGCTGAAGCCATTCTGCGCCGTGTCGCGGATGGTAGCGACAAGCCGAAGCCGAAAACCTTGTTCGAGCCAGGTGAGGTCGTGCGTGTCATCGATGGGCCATTCGCTGATTTCAATGGCTCGGTCGAAGAAGTCAACTACGAGAAGAGCCGGTTGCAAGTCGCCGTTCTCATTTTCGGTCGTTCCACTCCGGTGGAGCTAGAGTTCAGCCAGGTCGAAAAGGTCTGACTGGAGACGGATCCCATACCCCGCAGGCGTAAGCTGCGGGGTTTTGTCGTCACCGGGATAAAACGCAAGCAAATGGGGAGCCGAAAGGCGTCTGAACCCAAAATTGGAGTAGCTCATGGCTAAGAAAATCACGGCTTATATCAAGCTGCAAGTAAAGGCCGCCCAGGCCAACCCGAGCCCACCCGTAGGTCCAGCTCTGGGTCAGCACGGCGTGAACATCATGGAATTCTGCAAGGCCTTCAACGCCCGTACCCAGGGTATGGAGCCAGGCCTGCCGACGCCTGTGATCATCACTGTCTACAGCGACCGCAGCTTCACTTTCGAAACCAAGAGCACCCCTGCTTCGGTTCTGCTGAAGAAAGCAGCAGGCCTGACCAGTGGTTCGGCTCGTCCGAACACCGTCAAGGTCGGCACCGTGACTCGCGCTCAGCTCGAGGACATCGCCAAGGCCAAGAACGCTGATCTGACCGCTGCCAGCCTCGAAGCAGCCGTGCGCACCATCGCCGGCTCCGCTCGCAGCATGGGCCTGAACGTGGAGGGTGTGTAATGGCTAAGCAAACCAAGCGTCAAAAGGCTATCGCCTCCAAGATCGAAGCAGGCAAGGCCTACAGCTTCGAAGAAGCCGCCAACCTGTTGGCCGAGCTGTCCACCGTCAAGTTCAGCGAGTCCTTCGATGTGGCCGTGAACCTGGGCGTTGACCCGCGTAAATCCGACCAGGTCGTACGTAGCGCTACCGTTCTGCCTCACGGCACCGGTAAAACCGTTCGCGTGGCCGTGTTCACCCAGGGTCCTGCCGCGGAAGCCGCTCTGGCTGCCGGCGCCGACCGCGTAGGCATGGACGACCTGGCCGCCGAAATGAAAGGCGGCGACCTGAACTACGACGTGGTCATCGCCTCTCCCGATGCCATGCGCGTTGTGGGTCAGCTGGGTCAGGTGCTCGGTCCTCGCGGCCTGATGCCTAACCCGAAAGTCGGTACCGTTACCCCTGACGTAGCTGGCGCGGTCAAGAACGCCAAGGCTGGTCAGGTTCGCTACCGCACCGACAAGAACGGCATCATCCATACCTCCGTTGGCAAGGTTGGCTTCGAAGCCGGCAAGCTGAAGGAAAACGTTGAAGCGCTGATCGCTGACCTCAAGCGTATCAAGCCTGCTTCCTCGAAAGGTATCTACGTGAAGCGCGTTACCCTGAGCACCACCATGGGCCCAGGCCTGGTGATCGACCAGAGCTCGCTGAACGCTTGAGACACAACTGGGCGCCTCTGAACGGGGCGTCCTTGCAAGATTGGGGTCCCTGCCTGGCGGGGGCTATCCAAGACCGTAGGCGGCGCAAGCCTTAAACCAAAAGCCTACGCAGATGGTGCTCCCGATTCGTTACCGAATCAGACACCAAAACGACATCCAGCTCCGGCCGGATGAAACGGTAAAAACCAGGAGTAAACCCGTGGCAATTAAACTCGAAGACAAGAAGGCCATCGTCGCTGAAGTCAACGAGGCTGCCAAAGCTGCTCTGTCCGCTGTCGTGGCTGATGCCCGTGGCGTGACTGTAGGCGCAATGACCGGACTCCGTAAAGAGGCCCGCGAAGCTGGCGTATACGTGCGTGTCGTACGTAACACCCTGCTGCGCCGCGCTGTTGAAGGTACTGATTTCAGTGTCCTCAACGACGCGTTCAAAGGCCCGACCCTGATCGCGTTCTCCAACGAACATCCGGGCGCTGCCGCTCGTCTGTTCAAGGAGTTCTCGAAGGGTCAGGACAAGTTCGAGATCAAGGCAGCTGCGTTCGAGGGCAAGTTCCTCGCAGCCAATCAGATCGACGTACTGGCAACTCTGCCGACCCGCGACGAAGCCATTTCGCAGCTGATGAGCGTGATCCAAGGCGCTACCAGCAAGCTGGCTCGTACCCTGGCGGCTATTCGCGACCAGAAGGAAGCAAACGCGGCCTAAGGCCTCGTACGCTCTTTCCGTTTAATTTGTTTATCTTGATGGCCGCGAAGGCTGTCCCCCAATACAGGAATTAGAGTCATGGCTCTGTCTCAAGAAGATATCATCAACGCCGTTGCCGAAATGTCGGTCATGCAAGTCGTTGAACTGATCAAGGCAATGGAAGAGAAGTTCGGCGTTACCGCCGCTGCTGCTACCGTTGCTGCTGCTGGCCCAGCTGCCGCTGCCGTTGAAGAGCAAACCGAGTTCACCATCGTTCTGGCCGAAGCTGGCGAGAAGAAAGTAAACGTGATCAAGGCTGTTCGTGAACTGACCGGTCTGGGCCTGAAAGAAGCCAAGGCTGTCGTTGACGGCGCTCCAGGCGTGGTCAAGGAAGGCGTTTCGAAAGAAGAAGCCGAAGCTGCCAAGAAAGCACTGGAAGAAGCAGGCGCCAAAGTCGAGCTCAAGTAAGCATCGACTTTGCCTCCGCGGCCCGAGCGTCAAGCAGACGGCTGATGGCTGGTGGCTTATGCCACCGGCCTTTTTCCGTTACTGGTCGTTGGCTTCAAGGCCTGTAACACGCTGTATCCACCCCGATGGGGTGACGCGAGCCATGGGGCTCGCAAGATTTTCTGGCTACTCCCGCCGGGAGAGGCCAAACAAGCAGGTGACCAAGCTGGGGAACGCTGATGGCTTACTCATACACTGAGAAAAAACGTATCCGCAAGGACTTTAGCAAGTTGCCGGACGTCATGGATGTGCCTTACCTCCTGGCCATCCAGCTGGATTCTTATCGTGAATTCCTGCAGGCGGGAGTGACCAAGGACCAGTTCCGCGACGTCGGTCTGCATGCGGCCTTCAAATCGGTATTCCCGATCATCAGCTACTCCGGCAACGCTGCCCTGGAGTACGTTGGTTATCGCCTGGGCGAGCCCGCCTTCGACGTGAAGGAGTGCGTGCTGCGTGGCGTGACCTTCGCGGTTCCGCTGCGGGTCAAGGTGCGCCTGATCATCTTCGACAAGGAATCGTCGAACAAAGCGATCAAAGACATCAAAGAGCAAGAAGTCTACATGGGTGAAATTCCCCTGATGACTGAAAACGGTACCTTCGTCATCAACGGTACCGAGCGTGTGATCGTTTCCCAGCTGCATCGTTCGCCTGGCGTATTCTTCGACCACGACCGCGGCAAGACCCATAGCTCGGGCAAGCTGCTGTACTCGGCGCGCATCATTCCTTACCGCGGCTCCTGGCTGGACTTCGAGTTCGACCCCAAGGACTGCGTGTTCGTACGTATCGACCGCCGTCGCAAGCTACCGGCCTCGGTATTGCTGCGCGCCCTCGGCTACACCACCGAGGAAGTCCTGGACGCCTTCTACACCACCAACATTTTCCACGTCAAAGGCGAGAAGCTGAGCCTGGAACTGGTGCCTCAGCGCCTGCGTGGTGAAATCGCGTCCATGGACATCACCGACAACGACGGCAAGGTCATTGTCGAACAGGGTCGCCGGATCACCGCGCGTCACATCAACCAGCTGGAAAAGGCTGGTGTGAAGGAACTGGAAGTTCCGCTGGACTACATGATTGGCCGTACCACTGCCAAGGCCATCGTGCACCCGGCGACTGGCGAAATCATCGCCGAATGCAACACCGAATTGACTACCGAAGTTCTGGTGAAGATCGCCAAGGCCCAGGTCGTTCGCATCGAAACGTTGTACACCAACGACATCGACTGCGGTCCGTTCATCTCCGATACCCTGAAGATCGATTCCACCAGCAACCAGCTGGAAGCTCTGGTCGAAATCTATCGGATGATGCGCCCAGGCGAGCCGCCGACCAAGGACGCCGCCGAAACCCTGTTCAACAACCTGTTCTTCAGTGCCGAGCGCTACGACCTCTCCGCCGTTGGCCGGATGAAGTTCAACCGTCGTATCGGCCGCACCGAGATCGAGGGTTCCGGCGTACTGAGCAAGGACGACATCGTCGCCGTGCTCAAGACCCTGGTGGACATCCGTAACGGCAAGGGCATCGTCGACGACATCGACCACTTGGGCAACCGTCGCGTGCGCTGCGTTGGCGAGATGGCCGAGAACCAGTTCCGCGTAGGTCTGGTACGGGTAGAGCGTGCTGTCAAGGAACGCCTGTCCATGGCCGAAAGCGAGGGCCTGATGCCTCAGGACCTGATCAACGCCAAGCCTGTGGCCGCGGCGGTGAAAGAGTTCTTCGGCTCCAGCCAGCTCTCCCAGTTCATGGACCAGAACAACCCGCTGTCCGAGATCACTCACAAACGCCGTGTCTCTGCGCTCGGCCCAGGCGGCCTGACCCGCGAACGCGCCGGCTTCGAAGTGCGTGACGTACACCCGACCCACTATGGCCGCGTGTGCCCGATCGAAACCCCGGAAGGTCCGAACATCGGTCTGATCAACTCCCTGGCCGCTTACGCCCGCACCAATCAGTATGGCTTCCTGGAAAGCCCATACCGCGTTGTGAAGGATGGCGTGGTCACCGACGAGATCGTCTTCCTGTCCGCCATCGAAGAGGCCGATCACGTGATCGCCCAGGCTTCGGCGGCCATGAACGAGAAAAACCAGCTGATCGACGAGCTGGTGGCCGTGCGTCACCTGAACGAATTCACCGTCAAGGCGCCTGAAGACGTTACCCTGATGGACGTCTCGCCCAAGCAGGTTGTTTCGGTCGCGGCCTCGTTGATTCCGTTCCTCGAGCACGACGACGCCAACCGCGCCCTCATGGGTTCGAACATGCAGCGTCAGGCAGTGCCTACCCTGCGTTCGGACAAGCCCCTGGTCGGTACCGGCATGGAGCGCAACGTAGCGCGTGACTCCGGCGTATGCGTGGTTGCGCGCCGCGGCGGCGTGATCGACTCCGTGGATGCCAGCCGCATCGTTGTGCGTGTCGCCGACGACGAGGTGGAAACCGGCGAAGCGGGCGTGGATATCTACAACCTGACCAAGTACACCCGCTCCAACCAGAACACCTGCATCAACCAGCGCCCACTGGTGAACAAGGGTGACGTGGTCGCGCGCGGTGACATCATGGCCGACGGCCCGTCCACCGACATGGGTGAACTGGCGCTGGGTCAGAACATGCGCATTGCGTTCATGGCGTGGAACGGCTTCAACTTCGAAGACTCCATCTGCCTGTCCGAGCGCGTGGTTCAGGAAGATCGCTTCACCACGATCCACATCCAGGAACTGACCTGTGTGGCCCGTGATACCAAGCTTGGCCCAGAGGAAATCACCGCCGACATCCCGAACGTGGGTGAAGCGGCGCTGAACAAGCTGGACGAGGCCGGTATCGTGTACGTCGGCGCCGAAGTCGGCCCTGGCGACATCCTGGTAGGCAAGGTCACGCCGAAAGGCGAAACCCAGCTGACGCCGGAAGAGAAGCTGCTGCGCGCAATCTTCGGTGAAAAGGCCAGCGACGTGAAGGACACCTCCCTGCGCGTGCCAACCGGCACCAAGGGTACCGTCATTGACGTGCAGGTCTTCACCCGTGATGGCGTGGAGCGTGACTCGCGTGCGCTGTCCATCGAGAAGAGCCAGCTGGACCAGATTCGCAAGGACCTCAACGAAGAGTTCCGCATCGTCGAAGGCGCGACCTTCGAGCGTCTGCGTAGCGCCCTGGTCGGGCAGGTCGTGGATGGTGGCGCGGGCCTGAAGAAAGGCACCGAGCTGACCAATGATGTGCTCAACGGTCTGGAACACGGCCAGTGGTTCAAGCTGCGCATGGCTGACGACGCGCTCAACGAGCAGCTGGAAAAAGCCCAGCAGTACATCGTTGACCGCCGCCGCCTGCTCGATGACAAGTTCGAGGACAAGAAGCGCAAGCTGCAGCAGGGCGATGACCTGGCGCCGGGCGTACTGAAGATCGTCAAGGTCTACCTGGCTATCCGTCGTCGCATCCAGCCGGGCGACAAGATGGCCGGCCGTCACGGTAACAAGGGTGTGGTTTCGGTGATCATGCCGGTTGAAGACATGCCGCACGACGCCAACGGCACCCCTGTGGACGTGGTCTTGAACCCGCTCGGCGTACCATCGCGGATGAACGTGGGCCAGATCCTCGAAACCCACCTGGGCCTCGCGGCCAAGGGCTTGGGCGAGAAGATCAACCGCATGCTCGAAGAGCAGCGTCAGGTCGCCGAACTGCGTGGCTTCCTGAATGAGATCTACAACGAGATCGGCGGTCGCCACGAAAACATCGACGAGCTGTCCGACGAGGAAGTCCTGGCCCTGGCCAAGAACCTCAAGGCGGGCGTCCCCATGGCTACCCCGGTGTTCGACGGTGCCAAGGAAAGCGAGATCAAGTCGATGCTCAAACTGGCGGACATGCCAGAGAGCGGCCAGATGCAGCTGTTCGACGGGCGGACCGGTAACAAGTTCGAGCGTCCGGTCACTGTCGGCTATATGTACATGCTGAAGCTGAACCACCTGGTGGACGACAAGATGCACGCGCGTTCCACCGGTTCCTACAGCCTGGTTACCCAGCAGCCGCTGGGTGGTAAGGCTCAGTTCGGTGGCCAGCGTTTCGGGGAGATGGAGGTGTGGGCGCTGGAAGCGTACGGCGCGGCATACACCCTGCAGGAAATGCTCACCGTGAAGTCGGACGACGTGAACGGCCGGACCAAGATGTACAAGAACATCGTGGACGGCGATCACCGTATGGAGCCGGGCATGCCCGAGTCCTTCAACGTGTTGATCAAAGAGATTCGTTCGCTCGGTATCGATATCGATCTGGAAACCGAATAACACGCGACGTGAATGGGAGCGGGGTAGCCCCGCTTCCAGCTCCGCCAGGAGGAAAAGGCCTTGAAAGACCTGTTGAATCTGCTGAAAAACCAGGGTCAAGTCGAAGAGTTCGACGCCATCCGTATTGGCCTTGCCTCGCCTGAAATGATCCGTTCGTGGTCGTTCGGTGAAGTCAAGAAGCCCGAAACCATCAACTACCGTACGTTCAAGCCTGAGCGTGACGGTCTTTTCTGCGCCAAGATCTTTGGCCCGGTGAAGGACTACGAGTGCCTGTGCGGCAAGTACAAGCGCCTCAAGCACCGCGGCGTCATCTGTGAGAAGTGCGGCGTTGAAGTCGCCTTGGCCAAGGTTCGTCGTGAGCGCATGGCGCACATCGAACTGGCCTCCCCAGTTGCCCATATCTGGTTCCTGAAGTCGCTGCCGTCCCGTATCGGCCTGCTGATGGACATGACCCTGCGTGACATCGAGCGCGTGCTCTACTTCGAGAGCTACGTGGTGATCGATCCGGGCATGACCACCCTTGAAAAAGGTCAGCTGCTCAACGACGAACAGTACTTCGAAGCCCTTGAAGAGTTCGGTGACGACTTCGACGCTCGCATGGGCGCCGAAGCCGTGCGCGAGCTGTTGCACGCCATTGACCTGGAGCACGAGATTGGCCGCCTGCGCGAAGAGATTCCGCAGACCAACTCCGAAACCAAGATCAAGAAGCTGTCCAAGCGCCTGAAGCTGATGGAAGCCTTCCAGGGCTCCGGCAACCTGCCGGAGTGGATGGTCCTGACCGTTCTGCCGGTACTGCCGCCAGACCTACGCCCGCTCGTCCCGCTGGACGGTGGCCGTTTCGCGACCTCGGACCTGAACGACCTGTATCGCCGCGTCATCAACCGTAACAACCGCCTGAAGCGTCTGCTGGATCTGTCCGCGCCCGATATCATCGTGCGTAACGAGAAGCGCATGCTGCAGGAAGCGGTCGATGCTCTGCTCGACAACGGCCGTCGCGGTCGTGCCATCACCGGCTCGAACAAGCGTCCGCTCAAGTCGCTTGCCGACATGATCAAAGGTAAGCAAGGTCGCTTCCGTCAGAACCTGCTCGGTAAGCGCGTGGACTACTCCGGTCGTTCCGTGATCACCGTGGGCCCGACCCTGCGTCTGCATCAGTGCGGTCTGCCCAAAAAGATGGCTCTGGAGCTGTTCAAGCCGTTCATCTTCGGCAAGCTTGAAGTGCGTGGCCTGGCCACTACCATCAAGGCTGCCAAGAAGATGGTCGAGCGCGAACTGCCAGAGGTCTGGGACGTGCTCGCCGAAGTGATCCGCGAACACCCCGTATTGCTCAACCGTGCACCTACCCTGCACCGTCTGGGCATCCAGGCGTTCGAGCCGGTGTTGATCGAAGGCAAGGCGATCCAGTTGCACCCACTGGTGTGCGCGGCCTACAACGCCGACTTCGACGGCGACCAGATGGCCGTGCACGTTCCGCTGACCCTCGAGGCTCAGCTGGAAGCGCGCGCGCTGATGATGTCCACCAACAACATCCTGTCGCCCGCCAACGGCGAGCCGATCATCGTTCCGTCCCAGGACGTGGTTCTCGGTCTGTACTACATGACCCGGGAAGCCATCAACGCCAAGGGCGAGGGCCGCGTATTCGCCGACCTGCAGGAAGTCGACCGCGTCTTCCGCGCTGGCGAGGCAGCCCTGCACGCCAAGATCAAGGTCCGGATCACCGAGACCGTGAACGACCGCGACGGCGGCAGTGTCACCAGCACTCGCATCGTCGATACCACCGTCGGCCGTGCCCTGTTGTTCCAGGTGGTCCCTGCCGGCCTGCCGTATGACGTCGTCAACCAGCCGATGAAGAAGAAGGCGATTTCCAAGCTGATCAACCACTGCTATCGCGTGGTAGGCCTGAAGGAAACCGTGATCTTCGCTGACCAGCTGATGTACACCGGTTTCGCCTACTCGACCATCTCCGGCGTTTCCATCGGTGTGAACGACTTCGTGATCCCGGATGAAAAAGCTCGGATCATCGGTACCGCCACCGACGAAGTAAAGGAAATCGAAAGTCAGTACGCCTCCGGCCTGGTTACCCAGGGCGAGAAGTACAACAAGGTCATCGACCTCTGGTCCAAGGCCAACGACGAAGTATCCAAGGCGATGATGGCCAACCTTTCGAAAGAAAAGGTCATCGACCGCGAAGGCAAGGAAGTCGAGCAGGAGTCCTTCAACTCCATGTACATGATGGCGGACTCCGGCGCCCGGGGTTCGGCTGCCCAGATTCGCCAGTTGGCCGGTATGCGTGGCCTGATGGCCAAGCCGGACGGCTCCATCATCGAAACGCCCATTACCGCGAACTTCCGTGAGGGCCTGAGCGTACTTCAGTACTTCATCTCCACCCACGGTGCTCGTAAGGGTCTGGCGGATACGGCGTTGAAGACCGCGAACTCCGGTTACCTGACCCGTCGTCTGGTAGATGTGGCCCAGGACCTGGTGGTGACCGAGATCGACTGCGGCACCGAGCAGGGCCTGATCATGACGCCGCATATCGAAGGCGGTGACGTGGTCGAGCCGTTGGGCGAGCGCGTACTGGGCCGTGTCATGGCCAAGGACGTGATGAAGCCTGGCACCGACGAGGTGATCGTTCCCGCCGGTACGCTGGTGGACGAGAAGTGGGTCGAGTTCATCGAGCTCAACAGTGTCGACGAAGTGGTCGTGCGTTCGCCGATCAGCTGCGAGACCCGGTACGGGATCTGCTCCAAGTGCTACGGCCGCGACCTGGCCCGTGGCCATCTGGTCAACATCGGTGAAGCAGTCGGTGTTATCGCCGCCCAGTCCATCGGTGAGCCTGGTACCCAGCTGACCATGCGTACCTTCCACATCGGTGGTGCGGCCAGCCGGACCTCCGCTGCGGACAGCGTCCAAGTGAAGAACGGCGGCATGGTGCGCCTGCACAACCTCAAGCACGTGGAGCGCGCGGACGGCAACCTGGTAGCGGTCTCCCGCTCCGGCGAGCTGGCCATTGCCGACGAGTTTGGCCGTGAGCGCGAGCGTTACAAGCTGCCGTACGGTGCGGTGATCTCGGTGAAGGAAGGGGACAAGGTCGACGCTGGCGCCATCGTCGCCAAGTGGGACCCGCACACCCACCCGATCGTGACCGAGATGAAAGGTACCGTGACCTTCGTGGGCATGGAAGAAGGCATCACCATCAAGCGCCAGACCGACGAACTGACCGGCCTGACCAACATCGAAGTCCTCGATGTGAAGGACCGCCCAGCCGCTGGCAAGGAAATCCGTCCGGCCGTGAAGATGGTCGGCGCCGATGGCAAGGATCTGCTGCTGCCAGGTACCGACGTGCCAGCACAGTACTTCCTCCCCGCTAACGCCCTGGTGGGTGTGGCGGACGGTGTCCAGGTGGGTGTGGGTGATGTTATCGCCCGTATTCCTCAGGAAACTTCCAAGACTCGTGACATCACCGGTGGTCTGCCGCGCGTGGCCGACCTGTTCGAAGCGCGTCGCCCGAAGGAAGCGTCGATCCTGGCGGAAGTCAGCGGCACCATCGCTTTCGGCAAGGAAACCAAGGGCAAGCGTCGCCTGGTGATCACGCCAAACGACGGCAGCGATCCGTACGAGGAGCTGATTCCGAAGTGGCGCCACCTGAACGTCTTCGAAGGCGAACAGGTCAACCGCGGCGAAGTGATCTCCGACGGTCCGAGCGACCCGCATGACATCCTGCGCTTGCTGGGTGTAAGCGCGCTGGCCAAGTACATCGTCAACGAAATCCAGGACGTGTACCGCCTGCAGGGTGTGAAGATCAACGACAAGCACATCGAGACCATCCTGCGTCAGATGCTGCGTAAGGTAGAGATCGCCGAATCCGGTGACTCGAGCTTCATCAAGGGCGATCAGATGGAACTCACCCAGGTACTCGGCGAAAACGAGCGTCTGGCGTCCGAGGACAAGTTCATCTCCAAGTACTCGCGGGTACTGCTGGGTATCACCAAGGCATCGCTGTCGACCGAGTCGTTCATCTCGGCGGCATCGTTCCAGGAGACTACCCGGGTACTCACCGAGGCGGCGGTTACCGGCAAGCGCGACTACCTGCGCGGCTTGAAGGAAAACGTCGTGGTGGGTCGCCTGATTCCGGCTGGTACCGGTCTGGCGTACCACAGCGAGCGCAAGCGTCGCCGTGATGCGGACAAGCCGCTGCGCGTAAGCGCGAGTGAAGTGGAAGCCGCTCTGACGGAAGCCCTGAACTCCAGCGGTAACTGACAAGGCCAGGCGCCTCCCTCTCCCCGGGCTACCGTGGGGGAGGGCGCGCTTCGCCTTGACTGAGGGGCGAGGGATCTTTAGACTCTCGTACCCCTAATTATGGCGGGGCTTTTGCCCTGCCATTTGCTTTTCAAGTAGGGCAATAGCGTCGAAAGACATCAGTGGAGCTAAAAGATGGCAACGATCAACCAGCTGGTACGTCAGCCGCGCAAGCGTATCGTCGAGAAATCCGACGTGCCTGCGCTGCAGAACTGCCCGCAGCGTCGTGGTGTGTGCACCCGCGTGTACACCACCACGCCGAAAAAACCAAACTCGGCACTGCGTAAAGTCTGCCGTGTACGCCTGACCAACGGTTTCGAGGTTTCCTCGTACATCGGTGGTGAAGGCCACAACCTGCAAGAGCACAGCGTCGTGCTGATCCGTGGCGGTCGTGTAAAGGACTTGCCAGGTGTGCGTTACCACACCGTTCGCGGCTCGCTGGATACCTCGGGTGTCAAGGGTCGTAACCAGGGTCGTTCCAAGTACGGTACCAAGCGTCCGAAGTAAGGATCGCGTTCCGCACTTTGCAGTCAACATTTTATTGAGTCGATAAGAGTAAGGTCGGGCACTGTCCCGGGCTAACCTGAAGACCGTTTGAGGGCTTATCAATGCCAAGACGTCGTGTAGCAGCCAAGCGTGAGATTCTGGACGATCCGAAATACGGAAGCCAGATCCTCGCCAAATTCATGAACCACGTGATGGAAAGCGGCAAGAAAGCCGTTGCCGAGCGCATCGTTTACGGTGCTCTGGAAACGGTCAAGGCCCGCAAGAACAGCGACCCCCTGGAAATCTTCGAGAAAGCTCTCGACGCCATCGCTCCGCTGGTCGAAGTAAAGTCCCGCCGTGTAGGCGGTGCCACCTACCAGGTTCCGGTCGAAGTTCGTCCATCCCGTCGTAACGCCCTGGCCATGCGCTGGCTGGTGGACTACGCCCGCAAGCGCGGCGAGAAGTCCATGGCCCTGCGCCTGGCAGGCGAGTTGCTGGATGCTGCTGAAGGCAAAGGCGCTGCGGTCAAGAAGCGTGAAGACGTGCACCGTATGGCTGAAGCCAACAAAGCCTTCTCGCACTACCGCTTCTAATATCAGCGTCACTCACTTTGCGAGGGCTTTATGGCTCGTACTACTCCGATTAACCGCTACCGTAACATCGGTATCGTCGCACACGTGGATGCGGGTAAAACCACCACCACCGAGCGCGTACTGTTTTACACCGGCGTGAACCACAAGATGGGCGAGGTGCATGATGGCGCCGCGACCATGGACTGGATGGTGCAGGAGCAGGAGCGGGGTATCACCATTACCTCCGCTGCTACGACCGCTTTCTGGGCAGGTTCGAACAAGCAGTTCGAGAAGCACCGCTTCAACATCATCGATACCCCCGGCCACGTTGACTTCACCATCGAAGTTGAACGTTCGCTGCGTGTACTCGACGGTGCCGTGGTCGTGTTCTGTGGTACCTCCGGCGTTGAGCCGCAGTCTGAAACCGTATGGCGTCAGGCCAACAAGTACGGTGTCCCACGTCTTGTCTACGTGAACAAGATGGACCGCGCCGGCGCCAACTTCCTGCGCGTCGTTGACCAGATCAAGAAGCGCCTGGGTCACACCCCGGTGCCGATTCAGCTGGCTATCGGTGCGGAAGACAACTTCCAGGGTCAGATCGACCTCATGACCATGGAAGCTGTGTACTGGAACGAAGACGACAAGGGCATGGCTGCTCGCCGTGAGCCGATTCCAGCAGAACTGCAGGAACTGGCCGAAGAGTGGCGCGCCAACATGGTTGAAGCCGCGGCTGAAGCCAACGAAGAGCTGATGAACAAGTACCTTGAAGGTGAAGAGCTCACCATCGAGGAAATCAAGGGCGCCCTGCGTCAGCGTACCATCGCTGGTGAAATCGTCCTGGCTGTTTGCGGTTCCTCGTTCAAGAACAAGGGCGTTCCCCTGGTTCTCGACGCTGTTATCGATTTCCTTCCAGCGCCTGTGGATATCCCGGCCATCAAGGGCTCGCACCCTGATGACGAAACCAAGGAAATGGAGCGTCACGCTACCGACGACGAGCCCTTCTCGGCGCTGGCGTTCAAGATCGCTACCGACCCCTTCGTTGGTACTCTGACCTTCGCTCGCGTTTACTCCGGCGTTCTGAACTCCGGCGACGGCGTGATCAACTCCGTCAAGGGGAAGAAAGAGCGCGTGGGTCGTATGGTTCAGATGCACGCCAACACCCGTGAAGAGATCAAGGAAGTACGCGCTGGCGACATCGCGGCCCTGATCGGCATGAAGGACGTCACCACCGGTGATACCCTGTGCTCGGCTGACAACCCGATCATTCTCGTTCGCATGGACTTCCCGGAGCCGGTTATTTCGGTGGCCGTGGAGCCCAAGACCAAGGATGACCAGGAGAAGATGGGTATCGCTCTGGGCAAGCTGGCCCAGGAAGACCCTTCCTTCCGCGTCAAGACCGACGAAGAAACCGGGCAGACCATCATCTCCGGTATGGGTGAGTTGCACCTGGACATCCTCGTCGACCGTATGCGTCGCGAGTTCAACGTCGAGGCCAACATCGGCAAGCCGCAAGTGTCCTACCGTGAGCAGATCACCAGGGACAACGTCGAGATCGAAGGCAAGTTCGTTCGCCAGTCCGGCGGTCGCGGCCAGTTCGGTCACTGCTGGGTTCGTTTCTCGAAGCCGGATATCGACGAAAACGGCAACATCACCGAAGGCCTGGTGTTCACCAACGAAGTCGTGGGTGGTGTGATTCCGAAGGAATACATCCCTGCGATCCAGAAGGGCATCGAAGAACAGATGAAAAACGGCGTTGTTGCCGGTTATCCTCTGATCGGCCTGAAGGCGACGGTATTCGACGGTTCGTACCACGACGTCGACTCCAACGAAATGGCGTTCAAGGTCGCGGCTTCCATGGCAACCAAGCAGCTGGCCCAGAAGGGCGGCGGTGAAGTGCTGGAGCCGATCATGAAGGTCGAAGTCGTTACCCCAGAAGACTACATGGGCGATGTGATGGGTGACCTGAACCGTCGTCGCGGTCTGATCCAGGGTATGGAAGACACTGTCTCCGGTAAGGTGATCCGCGCCGAGGTACCATTGGGCGAGATGTTCGGTTACGCAACCGACGTGCGCTCGATGTCTCAGGGCCGGGCCAGCTACTCCATGGAATTCTCCAAATACGCTCCAGCGCCTTCGAACATTGTCGAAGCCCTGGTTAAAAAACAAGGCTAACCAAGCCCTTTAGGCAAGAGGTTCACTGTCGTGGCTAAAGAAAAATTCGAACGTAACAAACCGCACGTCAACGTCGGCACCATCGGTCACGTTGACCACGGTAAAACCACTCTGACCGCTGCTCTGACCCGCGTCTGCTCCGAAGTCTTCGGTTCGGCCAAGGTAGACTTCGACAAGATCGACAGCGCCCCGGAAGAGAAAGCTCGCGGTATCACCATCAACACCGCCCACGTCGAATACGACTCGGCCGTTCGTCACTACGCTCACGTTGACTGCCCAGGTCACGCCGACTATGTGAAGAACATGATCACCGGTGCTGCCCAGATGGACGGCGCGATCCTGGTGTGCTCGGCCGCTGACGGTCCGATGCCTCAGACTCGCGAACACATCCTGCTGTCCCGCCAGGTTGGCGTTCCTTACATCGTCGTGTTCCTGAACAAGGCCGACATGGTGGACGACGCCGAGCTGCTGGAACTGGTTGAAATGGAAGTGCGTGACCTGCTCAGCACCTACGATTTCCCAGGCGACGACACCCCGATCATCGTTGGTTCGGCTCTGATGGCCCTGAACGGCCAGGACGACAACGAGATGGGTACCTCGGCTGTGAAGAAGCTGGTCGAAACCCTCGACAGCTACATTCCTGAGCCAGAGCGTGCCATCGACAAGCCGTTCCTGATGCCGATCGAAGACGTGTTCTCCATTTCCGGCCGCGGCACCGTGGTAACCGGTCGTGTTGAGCGTGGCATCATCCGTATCCAGGAAGAAGTCGAGATCGTTGGTCTGCGTCCTACCACCAAGACCACCTGCACCGGCGTTGAAATGTTCCGCAAGCTGCTCGACGAAGGTCGTGCTGGCGAGAACTGCGGCGTTCTGTTGCGCGGCACCAAGCGTGACGACGTCGAGCGTGGTCAGGTTCTGACCAAGCCGGGCACCGTCAAGCCGCACACCAAGTTCACCGCTGAAGTGTACGTGCTGTCCAAGGAAGAAGGTGGTCGTCATACCCCGTTCTTCAAAGGCTACCGTCCTCAGTTCTACTTCCGTACCACCGACGTGACCGGTTCGTGCGAACTGCCGGAAGGCGTTGAAATGGTAATGCCAGGCGATAACATCCAGATGGAAGTTACCCTGATCAAGACCATCGCTATGGAAGACGGCCTGCGTTTCGCAATCCGTGAAGGTGGTCGTACCGTTGGTGCTGGCGTTGTAGCCAAAATCATCGAGTAAGTCCCCCGCAACAGAAGAAGCCCCCGCCTAGCGGGGGCTTTTTTATTGGGTTGACACCTGTTAGGGGCGTCTATAGAATCACGCCTCCTTTTAACGGGCGTAGTCCGTCTGTTGGGAATGAGCCTGGAGTCTGAAATCCAATGCAAAATCAGCAAATTCGTATCAGGTTGAAGGCTTTTGACCATCGCCTGATCGACCAATCCACCCAGGAAATCGTGGAAACCGCGAAACGTACTGGTGCACAAGTGCGTGGTCCGATCCCACTGCCAACTCGCAAGGAGCGGTTCACCGTTCTGGTTTCCCCGCACGTCAACAAAGACGCGCGTGACCAGTACGAAATCCGCACTCATAAGCGTGTTCTGGACATCGTCCAGCCTACGGATAAAACCGTTGACGCGCTGATGAAGCTCGACCTCGCAGCTGGCGTGGAAGTACAGATCAGCCTCGGCTAAGACCCGCGTCTTGGTCGTGTAACGCTCTGAAATGGGCGGCCATAGCGGGTGAAAGCCCCGTACACTCATGAGGTTTACAACATGACTATTGGTGTAGTCGGTCGTAAGTGCGGTATGACCCGCATCTTCACCGAAGATGGTGTCTCTATTCCGGTTACGGTCATCGAGATCGAGCCGAATCGCGTCACCCAGTTCAAAACCGAAGAATCCGATGGCTACCGCGCAGTGCAAGTCACTGTAGGCGAGCGTCGTGCTTCGCGCGTCACCGCAGCTCAGGCTGGTCACTTCGCCAAGGCGAACGTAGCCGCCGGCCGTGGCGTCTGGGAATTCCGCCTTGAAGAAGGCGAGTACCAGGCGGGCGACCTGATCAACTCGGAACTGTTCGCAGCAGGCCAGCTGGTAGACGTTACCGGCCAGTCCAAGGGTAAAGGCTTTGCCGGTACCATCAAGCGCTGGAACTTCCGTGGTCAGGACAACACCCACGGTAACTCCGTTTCCCACCGCGTTCCGGGCTCCATCGGCCAGTGCCAGACTCCTGGTCGTGTTTTCAAGGGCAAGAAAATGTCCGGTCACATGGGCGCCGAGCGCGTGACCGTGCAGTCCCTGGAAGTGGTCCGCGTCGACGCTGAACGCAACCTGCTGCTGGTCAAGGGCGCCGTTCCTGGTGCTACTGGCGGCGACGTGGTTGTGCGTCCGGCTGTTAAGGCTCGCGGTTAAGGGGAAGCTGACATGCAATTGAATGTAAATGACGCGCAAGCGATCGAAGTTTCCGAACTGACCTTTGGTGGCGAGTTCAACGAGACCCTGGTACACCAGGCTGTTGTAGCCTACATGGCCGGTGGCCGTCAGGGCAGCAAGCAGCAGAAAACCCGTTCCGACGTCTCCGGCGGCGGCAAGCGCCCATGGCGCCAGAAGGGTACTGGCCGTGCTCGTGCCGGTACTATCCGTAGCCCGCTGTGGCGTGGCGGTGGTACCACTTTCGCTGCTCGTCCCCAGGATCACTCGCAGAAGCTCAACAAGAAGATGTACCGCGCAGCACTGCGCTCCATCCTCGCCGAGCTGGTACGCACTGATCGTCTGGTCGTGGTTCAGGACTTCGCTGTAGAAGCGCCGAAAACCAAAGAACTGCTGGGCAAGCTGAACGGCCTGGGTCTGAATGACGTGCTGATCGTTTCCGAAGCCGTTGACCAGAACCTGTACCTGGCTGCTCGCAACCTGCCGCACGTCGACGTACGTGACGTACAAGGTTCCGACCCGGTCAGTCTGATCGCTTACGACAAGGTGTTGATCACCGTGTCGGCCGTGAAGAAATTCGAGGAGCTGCTGGGATGAACCAGGAACGCGTATTCAAAGTTCTGCTTGGCCCGCATGTATCCGAGAAGGCCACCGGCCTGGCTGAGAAAAAAGGCCAGTTCGTCTTCAAGGTTGCGACCGACGCTACCAAGCTGGAAATCAAGAAGGCCGTCGAATCGCTGTTCGACGTTAAAGTGGAGCGCGTCACTACCCTGAACGTTTTGGGTAAGACCAAGCGTACCGCTCGGGGTCTGGGCAAGCGTAATGACTGGAAGAAGGCCGTTGTCGCCCTTCAGCCAGGCCAAGATCTCGATTTCAGCAGCAGTGCTGAGTAAGGAAGGGGTGCATCATGGCAATCGTTAAATGCAAACCGACTTCCCCTGGCCGCCGTTTCGTGGTCAAGGTGGTCAACCAGGAGCTGCATAAAGGCGCTCCTTACGCTCCGCTGCTCGAGAAGAAGTCGAAGTCCGGCGGTCGTAACAACAATGGCCGCATCACCACCCGTCACGTGGGCGGTGGTCACAAGCAGCACTATCGTCTGGTCGACTTCCGTCGCAACGACAAGGACGGCATCGCCGCCGTTGTCGAGCGCATCGAATACGATCCGAACCGTACTGCTCACCTGGCCCTGCTGCGCTACGCCGACGGCGAGCGTCGCTACATCATCGCGCCTAAGGGCGTGAGTGCTGGCGACCAGCTGATCTCCGGCGCCCTGGCTCCAATCAAGCCGGGCAACAGCCTGCAGCTGCGCAACATCCCGGTTGGTAGCACCGTTCACGGTATCGAGCTCAAGCCAGGCAAGGGTGCGCAAATCGCACGTTCGGCCGGTGCTTCCGCTCAGCTGGTAGCCCGTGAAGGTGTATACGTCACCCTGCGTCTGCGCTCCGGCGAGATGCGCAAAGTGCTCTCCGAGTGCCGCGCTACCCTGGGTGAAGTGTCCAACTCCGAGCACAGCCTGCGTTCGCTGGGTAAAGCGGGTGCCAAGCGCTGGCGTGGCGTTCGTCCGACCGTTCGTGGTGTTGCCATGAACCCGGTTGACCACCCACATGGTGGTGGTGAAGGTCGTACCTCCGGTGGTCGTCATCCGGTATCGCCATGGGGCTTCCCGACCAAGGGTGCGAAGACCCGTGGTAATAAGCGTACCGACAACATGATCGTCCGTCGTCGCAAGTAATCTGAGGATACGACAGTGCCACGTTCTCTGAAAAAAGGTCCTTTCATCGATCTTCACCTGTTGAAGAAGGTCGAAGTGGCGGCGGAAAAGAACGATCGCAAGCCGGTTAAAACCTGGTCGCGCCGTTCGATGATCCTGCCGCAAATGGTTGGTCTGACCATCGCCGTTCATAACGGTCGTCAACACGTTCCGGTTCTCGTGAGCGAAGACATGGTTGGCCATAAACTGGGCGAGTTCGCCGGTACCCGCACCTATCGCGGGCACGTGGCTGACAAGAAAGCCAAGCGTTAAGGGGTAAGGAAATGGAAGTAGCCGCTAAGTTGTCGGGCGCTCGCATCTCCGCCCAGAAAGCCCGCTTGGTCGCCGACCAGATCCGCGGGAAGAAGGTGGGCGACGCGCTCAACCTGTTGGCCTTCAGCAGCAAGAAGGCCGCTGAAGTCATGAAGAAAGTCCTC
Source organism: Pseudomonas massiliensis (assembly GCF_000826105.1). Taxonomy (GTDB): domain Bacteria; phylum Pseudomonadota; class Gammaproteobacteria; order Pseudomonadales; family Pseudomonadaceae; genus Aquipseudomonas; species Aquipseudomonas massiliensis. The sequence continues at coordinate 20,105 of NZ_CCYK01000007.1, forward strand.
GAGTCGGCCGTTGCCAACGCCGAACACAACGAAGGCGCGGACATCGATGACCTGAAGGTCTCGACTGTTTTCGTCAACGAAGGGCGTTCGCTGAAGCGCATCATGCCGCGTGCCAAGGGCCGCGCTGATCGCATCGTCAAGCGGTCTTGCCATATCACTGTCAAGGTTGCGGACAAGTAACGGAGTCGATCAGATGGGTCAGAAAGTACATCCCGTTGGCATTCGCCTGGGAATCGTCAAGGAGCACACCTCCGTCTGGTACGCAGACGGTCAGACCTACGCAGATTATCTGCTGGCGGATCTGAAAACCCGTGAGTTCCTGCAAGACAAACTAAAAAGCGCGTCCGTAAGCCGTATCGATATCCATCGTCCGGCTCAGACTGCACGCATCACCATCCACACCGCTCGTCCCGGCATCGTGATCGGCAAGAAAGGTGAAGATGTTGAGAAGCTGCGTCAGGACCTGACCAAGCAAATGGGTGTGCCCGTGCACATCAATATCGAAGAGATCCGCAAGCCGGAGCTCGACGGTATGCTGGTTGCACAGAGCGTTGCTCAGCAGCTGGAACGTCGTGTCATGTTCCGTCGTGCCATGAAGCGCGCCGTACAGAACGCCATGCGTATTGGTGCCAAGGGCATCAAGATCCAGGTGAGCGGTCGTCTGGGCGGTGCTGAAATCGCACGTACTGAATGGTATCGCGAAGGTCGTGTGCCTCTTCACACCCTGCGTGCCGATATCGACTACGCCACCTACGAAGCTCACACCACTTACGGTGTGATTGGTGTCAAGGTTTGGATCTTCAAAGGCGAAGTGATCGGTGGTCGCCAGGAAGAGCTGAAGCCTCAAGCACCAGCGCCTCGTAAAAAAGCTGCCAAATAAGGAGTACGCCAAATGTTGCAACCAAAGCGTACAAAATTCCGCAAGCAGATGACTGGCCACAACCGTGGTCTGGCACTGCGCGGTAGCAAAGTCAGCTTCGGCGAATTCGCCTTGAAAGCTGTTGCTCGTGGTCGCCTCACCGCCCGCCAGATCGAATCGGCACGTCGTGCCCTGACCCGTCACGTAAAGCGTGGCGGCAAGATCTGGATTCGCGTGTTCCCGGACAAGCCGGTCACCAAGAAGCCTCTCGAAGTGCGGATGGGTAAAGGTAAGGGTAGCGTGGAGTACTGGGTAGCCCAGATCCAGCCAGGCAAGGTCCTGTACGAGATCGAAGGTGTTTCCGAAGAGCTGGCGCGTGAGGCATTCGCCCTGGCGGCTGCAAAGCTGCCTCTCGCCACCTCCTTTGTTAAGCGGACGGTGATGTGATGCAAGCGAAAGAACTTCGTGAGAAATCAGCACAGCAGCTGAACGAGCAACTGCTCGGCTTGCTGCGCGACCAGTTCAATCTGCGCATGCAGAAAGCAACTGGCCAGTTGGGGCAGTCTCACCTGCTCTCGCAAGTGAAACGTGACATCGCTCGCGTTAAGACTGTGCTCAACCAGCAGGCAGGTAAGTGATCATGGCCGAAGCCGAAAAAACCGTCCGTACGCTGACTGGCCGTGTTGTCAGCGACAAGATGGACAAAACCATCACCGTACTGATCGAGCGTCGCGTCAAGCACCCGATCTACGGCAAGTACGTCAAGCGTTCGACTAAGCTGCACGCTCATGACGAGAACAACCAGTGCCACGTGGGTGACAAGGTCACCATCCGTGAAACCCGTCCGGTCGCCAAGACCAAGACCTGGGCCCTGGTTGAAATCGTTGAACGCGCTGTTGAAGTCTAAGGGCTAGGGGTCGGAGATATTTTATGATTCAGACTCAATCCATGCTCGATGTGGCCGATAACAGCGGCGCTCGTCGCGTAATGTGCATCAAGGTTCTCGGCGGTTCGCACCGCCGTTACGCCGGCATTGGTGACATCATCAAAGTGACCGTCAAGGAAGCGATTCCGCGCGGCAAGGTCAAGAAAGGCCAGGTGATGACCGCTGTTGTCGTTCGTACCCGTCACGGCGTGCGCCGCGCTGATGGTTCCATCATCCGCTTCGACGGCAACGCTGCTGTTCTGCTGAACAACAAGCAAGAGCCGATCGGCACCCGTATCTTTGGGCCAGTGACCCGTGAGCTTCGTTCCGAGAAGTTCATGAAGATCGTCTCGCTCGCCCCAGAAGTGCTGTAAGGAGATCCGACATGCAAAAGATTCGTCGTGACGACGAGATCATCGTGATCGCCGGCAAAGACAAGGGCAAGCGCGGTAAGGTGCTGAAGGTGCTCGCTGACGACCGTCTGGTCGTTGGTGGGGTCAACCTGGTCAAGCGCCATACCAAGCCGAATCCGATGGCTGGCATTCAAGGCGGTATCGTTGAGAAAGAAGCGCCTCTGCACGCTTCCAACGTTGCCATCTTCAATGGCGAAACCAACAAGGCTGACCGTGTTGGTTTCAAGGTAGAAGACGGCAAGAAGATTCGTGTCTTCAAGTCGACCCAAAAAGCGGTTGATGCTTGAACACTGCTAGGTAGAAGACAATGGCACGACTAAAAGAGATTTACCGGAAGGAAATCGCGCCCAAGCTTAAGGAAGAACTTAAGCTGGCGAACGTGATGGAAGTTCCGCGCGTTACCAAGATCACCCTGAACATGGGTCTGGGCGAAGCGATCGGTGACAAGAAAGTCATCGAGCACGCTGTAGCTGACCTGGAAAAGATCACCGGTCAAAAGCCGGTGGTCACTTTCGCCAAGAAGTCCATCGCGGGCTTCAAGGTACGTGAAGGTTGGCCGATTGGTGTCAAGGTCACCCTGCGTCGCGATCGTATGTACGAATTCCTGGATCGCCTGCTCTCCATCTCCCTGCCTCGGGTCCGTGACTTCCGCGGCCTGAATGCCAAGTCCTTCGATGGTCGCGGCAACTACAGCATGGGCGTGAAAGAGCAGATCATCTTCCCGGAAATCGATTACGACAAGATCGATGCTCTTCGCGGTCTGGACATCACCCTGACCACCACCGCCCGTACGGACGAAGAAGGCCGCGCTCTGCTGCGTGCATTCAAGTTCCCGTTCCGTAACTGATAGGAGTCGGACAATGGCTAAGAAGAGTATGAAGAACCGTGAGCTGAAGCGTCAGCAAACGGTAGCCAAGTACGCCAAGAAGCGTGCCGAGCTGAAGGCGACCATCGTTGACCTGAACGCATCGCCAGAAGAGCGCTGGGCTGCCAGCGTCGCTCTGCAGAAGCAGCCACGTGACGCCAGCGCTTCGCGCCTGCGTAACCGCTGCCGTCTGACCGGCCGTCCTCACGGTGTATACCGTAAGTTCGGTCTGGCGCGTAACATGCTGCGTCAAGCTGCAATGCGTGGTGACGTTCCAGGTCTGGTCAAGGCCAGCTGGTAAGGTCGCAACCGCGGCGGCTTATCCCGCCGCTGGTCACGCCAAGCAATCAAGCCCCTCATGGGGCTTGATTCGTTTTCGGGGTGTGTCTAGAATGACCGGCTCGCCTGAGCCCGGGCTTTGCCTTGGGCGGTACGCAGGCGATTTTTGCAGCCGAAAGGCTCGTTTTTTTTGTATCAGGAGCGTCTAGCCCATGAGTATGCAGGACCCGTTAGCGGACATGCTAACTCGCATCCGTAATGCCCAGATGGCTGAAAAGTCCGTCGTCAGCATGCCTTCTTCCACGTTGAAGGTTGCGGTAGCCAAAGTTCTGAAGGACGAAGGTTACATCGCGGGTTATCAGGTCAGCGGTGAAGGCAAGCCTTCGCTGTCCATCGAGCTGAAGTACTTCGAAGGCCGTCCGGTCATCGAAGAAGTCAAGCGCGTCAGCCGTCCTGGCCTGCGTCAGTACAAATCCGTCGACGACCTGCCGAAAGTTCGCGGCGGCCTTGGCGTATCCATCGTCTCCACCAACAAAGGTGTGATGACTGATCGTGCTGCGCGCGCTGCCGGTGTCGGCGGCGAAGTCCTTTGCACTGTGTTCTAAGGGGGGATAAGCATGTCTCGCGTCGCTAAGAACCCCGTCAGGCTGCCTGCTGGCGTAGAAGTCAAATTCGCCGGTCAGCAACTGTCGATCAAAGGTGCCAAGGGTACCCTCGAGCTGAATGTTCACGCATCTGTTGAAGTGGTCGAAGAGGGCGGGGAACTGCGCTTCTCCGCTCGCAACGGTGATCAGCAGACTCGCGCAATGGCCGGCACCACCCGTGCACTGGTCAACAACATGGTGCAGGGCGTAAGCCAGGGCTTCGAGCGCAAGCTCCAGCTGGTTGGCGTAGGTTACAAGGCTCAGGCCAAAGGCGAAGTTCTGTCCCTGGCACTCGGTTTCTCGCACCCGGTTGATTATCAGCTGCCGAAAGGCGTTACCGCTGAAACTCCAAGCCAGACCGATATCGTCATCAAGGGTATCGACAAGCAGCTCGTAGGCCAGGTTGCCGCGGAAATCCGCGACTTCCGTCGCCCAGAGCCGTACAAAGGCAAGGGTGTCCGTTACGCGGATGAAGTCGTCCGCCGTAAAGAAGCCAAGAAGAAGTAGGGCCTAGCAAATGACCGACAAAAAAGTTACTCGTCTGCGTCGCGCTCGCAAAGCACGCCTGAAGATGCACGAGCTCGAAGCCGTGCGCCTGTGCGTGTATCGCTCTTCGCAGCACATTTATGCCCAGGTCATTTCGGCCGACGGCAGCAAGGTCCTGGCAAGCGCTTCGACCTTGGACAAAGAACTGCGTGATGGCGCCACCGGCAACATCGACGCCGCCACGAAGGTTGGCCAGCTGGTCGCTGAGCGCGCGAAAGCCGCCGGCGTCTCCCAAGTGGCTTTCGACCGTTCTGGCTTCAAGTACCACGGTCGCGTGAAAGCGCTGGCTGATGCTGCTCGTGAAGGCGGGCTGGAGTTCTAAGTTATGGCAAATAACGATCAAAAGCGCGACGAAGGCTACATCGAGAAGCTGGTTCAGGTTAACCGCGTTGCCAAGACCGTAAAAGGCGGTCGTATCTTCACCTTCACCGCGCTGACCGTGGTAGGTGATGGCAAGGGCCGCGTCGGCTTCGGCCGTGGCAAGTCCCGCGAAGTGCCTGCCGCTATCCAGAAAGCTATGGAAGCCGCTCGCCGCAACATGATTCAGGTAGACCTGAACGGCACCACCCTGCAGTACGCTACCAAGTCCACCCATGGTGCGTCCAAGGTGTACATGCAGCCTGCCTCCGAAGGTACCGGCATCATCGCTGGTGGCGCCATGCGTGCCGTCCTGGAAGTCGCTGGCGTTCAGAACGTTCTGGCCAAGTGCTACGGTTCGACCAATCCGGTCAACGTGGTTCACGCCACCTTCAACGGCCTGAAAGCCATGCAGTCCCCTGATTCGATCGCCGCCAAGCGTGGCAAGAGCGTCGAGGAAATTCTGTAATGGCTACCGTCAAAGTTACCCTGATCAAGAGCACCGCCGGCCGCCTGCCCAACCACAAGCTGTGTGTAAAGGGCCTGGGCCTGCGTCGCATCGGTCACACCGTGGAAGTCCAGGATACTCCCGAGAATCGCGGGATGATCAACAAGGCTTACTACATGCTGCGCGTTGAGGGTTGATTCGATGAAACTCAATGATCTGAGTCCAGCGCCGGGTTCCCGTCGCGAGAAGCACCGTCCGGGCCGTGGTATCGGTAGCGGCCTGGGCAAGACCGGTGGCCGTGGCCACAAAGGTCAAACCTCCCGTTCCGGTGGCACCATTGCTCCTGGTTTCGAGGGTGGTCAACAGCCTCTGCACCGTCGCCTGCCGAAGTTCGGCTTCGTTTCGCTGAAAGCCATGGATCGCGCGGAAGTGCGTACCTCCGAGCTGGCCAAGGTGGAAGGTGATGTCGTCACTCTGCAATCCCTCAAGGATGCCAACGTGATCAACCAGAACGTACAGCGTGTGAAGATCATGCTGTCGGGCGAGGTTACTCGTGCGGTCACCCTGAAGGGCATCGCCGCCACCAAGGGTGCGCGTGCGGCCATCGAAGCAGCTGGCGGCAAGTTCGAGGAATAAATGGCTAAGCAAGGTGCTCTCTCATCGCTCAGCAAGAGTGGGGGTTTGTCCGAACTCTGGGCTCGTCTGCGCTTCCTGTTCCTGGCGATCATCGTCTACAGGATCGGCGCTCACATCCCGGTTCCCGGCATGAACCCTGATCGGCTGGCGGACCTGTTCCGACAGAATGAGGGGACCATTCTTAGCCTGTTCAACATGTTTTCCGGCGGCGCGCTCGAGCGCATGAGCATCTTTGCATTGGGGATCATGCCGTACATCTCGGCATCGATCATCATGCAGTTGATGACGGCGATCAGCCCGCAGCTGGAGCAGTTGAAGAAGGAAGGTGAGGCTGGCCGTCGCAAGATCAGCCAGTACACCCGCTATGGCACCGTAGTCCTGGCTTTGGTCCAGGCCATTGGCATGTCCATTGGCCTGGCCAACCAGGGCGTCGCGTTTTCCGCCGGCTTCGGCTTCTACTTCGTGGCAGTCACCACCTTCGTGGCGGGCGCGCTGTTCATGATGTGGCTGGGCGAGCAGATTACCGAGCGCGGTGTCGGCAACGGTATCTCGATGTTGATTTTCTCGGGTATCGTCGCTGGTCTTCCGAGAGCGATCGGGCAGTCTTTCGAGTCTGCGCGCATGGGTGATATCAATATCTTCGCCCTGATCGCCATCGGTTTGCTGGCAGTAGCGATCATTGGTTTCGTGGTGTTCATCGAGCGTGGTCAGCGCCGTATTGCGGTGCACTACGCCAAGCGCCAGCAGGGCCGCAAGGTCTTCGCTGCGCAGACGAGCCACCTGCCTTTGAAGGTGAACATGGCGGGCGTCATTCCTGCCATTTTCGCGAGCAGCATCTTGCTGTTCCCGGCTTCGCTGGGCGCCTGGTTCGGTCAGTCTGCGGGTATGGGCTGGCTGCAGGACGTCTCGCAGTCGATCGCGCCTGGTCAGCCGTTGAACATCTTGCTGTTTACCGCAGGGATCATTTTCTTCTGCTTCTTCTATACGGCCTTGATGTTCAACCCGAAAGACGTAGCGGAAAACCTGAAGAAGTCCGGTGCCTTTATTCCGGGCATCCGTCCGGGCGAGCAGTCTGCGCGCTACATTGATGGCGTTCTGACCCGCTTGACCATGTTCGGTGCTCTTTACATGACGGCCGTGTGCTTGCTTCCCCAGTTCCTGGTGGTTGCGGCCAACGTTCCGTTCTACCTTGGCGGGACCTCGTTGCTGATTGTGGTAGTGGTTGTGATGGACTTTATGGCCCAAGTACAATCCCACCTCGTTTCGCACCAGTACGAATCCCTGATGAAGAAAGCCAACCTGAAGGGCTACGGCGGCAGCAGCATGCTGCGCTAAGGCGCCCATAAGGTTCGAGGAGTTGGTGATGAAAGTTCGTGCATCGGTGAAAAAGCTGTGCCGCAACTGCAAGATTATCCGCCGCGAAGGTATCGTGCGCGTGATCTGCAGCGCGGAACCACGTCACAAGCAGCGCCAAGGCTGATTGTGAGCTGTGCTTAAGCCCGGCAGCTAGTGTGCTGTCGGGTTGATTAATTGTTTTTACAGCGCTATGATCTCGCGCCCTATTTCTTGGCTTCCGGGGCGCAGGTAGCTGTCAATTGGAGTTCCACTGAATGGCCCGTATTGCAGGCGTTAACATTCCGGATAACAAGCATGCTGTTATCTCGCTGACCTACATCTACGGTGTTGGTCGCACTACCGCGCAGAAGCTCTGTGCGGACGCCGGTGTCAACCCGGCTGCAAAGATCAAGGATCTGAGCGACGAGCAAATCGAACAACTGCGTGGCGAAGTCGCGAAAATCACCACCGAAGGTGATCTGCGTCGTGACATCAACATGAAGATCAAGCGCTTGATGGACCTGGGCTGCTATCGTGGCCTGCGTCACCGTCGTGGTCTGCCGGTTCGCGGTCAGCGCACCAAGACCAACGCCCGTACCCGCAAGGGCCCGCGCAAGCCGATCCGCAAGTAATCGCGCCAGCGAATCGACAGGAATTTAGTCATGGCAAAACCTGCTGCTCGTCCTCGTAAGAAAGTCAAAAAGACAGTGGTCGATGGGATCGCCCATATCCACGCGTCTTTCAACAACACCATCGTGACCATCACCGACCGTCAGGGTAACGCGCTGTCCTGGGCGACCTCCGGTGGTTCGGGTTTCCGTGGCTCCCGTAAGTCCACCCCGTTCGCCGCTCAGGTAGCTGCAGAACGCGCTGGCCAGGCTGCCCTGGAATACGGCCTCAAGAACCTCGACGTGAACGTCAAGGGTCCAGGTCCGGGTCGTGAGTCCGCTGTTCGTGCACTGAACGGCTGCGGTTACAAGATCGCCAGCATCACCGACGTGACGCCAATCCCGCACAACGGGTGCCGTCCGCCGAAGAAGCGTCGCGTGTAATTCAGGAGACAGTAAGAAATGGCACGTTACATTGGTCCAAAATGCAAACTGTCTCGTCGTGAAGGCACCGACCTGTTCCTGAAGAGCGGCGTTCGCGCTCTGGAATCTAAGTGCAACATCGAAGCAGCCCCGGGTATCCACGGTCAGCGCCGTGGCCGTCAGTCCGACTACGGCACCCAGCTGCGCGAGAAGCAAAAAGTTCGTCGTATCTACGGTGTACTCGAGCGTCAATTCAGCGGCTACTACAAGCAAGCTGCCAGCCAGAAGGGCGCCACCGGCGAAAACCTTCTGCAACTGCTCGAGTGCCGTCTGGACAACGTCGTCTACCGTATGGGCTTCGGCGCTACCCGCGCTGAATCCCGTCAGCTGGTTTCGCACAAGGCGATCTCGGTTAACGGCAAGACTGTAAACGTCCCGTCCTTCCAGGTTCGTGCAGGTGACGTGGTTGCAGTTCGCGAAAAGGCGAAAAACCAGCTGCGCATCGCTCAAGCCCTTGAGCTGTGTGCCCAGCGTGGCCGCGTTGAGTGGGTTGAAGTAGACGCTGAGAAGAAGTCCGGCACTTTCAAGAGTGTTCCGGCTCGCAGCGACCTCTCCGCCGACATCAACGAAAACCTGATCGTCGAGCTCTACTCCAAGTAAGGGCTAGAAAGTAGGTGCATCCATGCAGATTTCGGTAAATGAGTTTCTGACGCCCCGCCATATTGATGTGCAGGTCGTCAGCCCAACCCGCGCCAAGATCACGCTCGAGCCACTCGAGCGTGGCTTTGGCCACACCCTGGGCAACGCGCTGCGTCGCATCCTGTTGTCCTCCATGCCTGGCTGTGCAGTCGTAGAAGCCGAGATCGACGGTGTGCTCCATGAGTACAGCGCCATTGAAGGTGTTCAGGAAGACGTCATTGAAATCCTGCTCAACCTCAAAGGTCTGGCCATCAAGCTGCACGGTCGTGACGAAGTTACGCTGACCTTGTCCAAAAAAGGTTCGGGGGTGGTTACCGCTGCCGATATTCAGCTGGATCATGATGTCGAGATCGTGAATCCCGAGCACGTAATCGCGAACCTGGCGTCCAATGGCGCTCTGAACATGAAGCTCGTTGTAGCTCGTGGTCGTGGTTACGAGCCGGCTGACTCGCGTCAGAGCGACGATGACGAAAGCCGCAGCATTGGTCGCTTGCAGCTGGATGCCTCGTTCAGCCCGGTGCGTCGTATCGCTTACGTGGTGGAAAACGCCCGTGTCGAGCAGCGCACCAACCTGGACAAGCTGGTCATCGACCTGGAAACCAACGGTACCCTGGACCCGGAAGAAGCTATCCGTCGTGCCGCGACCATCCTGCAACAGCAGCTGGCCGCGTTCGTCGATCTGAAGGGTGACAGCGAACCAGTCGTCATCGAGCAGGAAGATGAGATTGATCCGATCCTTCTCCGCCCGGTCGACGATCTGGAGTTGACTGTACGTTCGGCTAACTGCCTTAAGGCGGAAAACATTTACTACATCGGCGACCTGATTCAGCGTACCGAAGTAGAACTGTTGAAGACTCCGAACCTGGGCAAGAAGTCCCTGACTGAAATCAAGGACGTCTTGGCCTCCCGCGGTCTTTCCCTCGGCATGCGCCTCGATAACTGGCCGCCTGCAAGTCTTAAGAAGGACGATAAGGCTACGGCCTGATCGTCGTAATCACCGAACGTAGAGTTTGGTAAGGAATGAACCATGCGTCATCGTAAAAGTGGTCGTCACCTGAGCCGCACCAGCGCGCACCGCAAGGCCATGTTCCAAAACATGGCGGTGTCGCTCTTCGAACACGAGCTGATCAAAACCACCCTGCCGAAAGCCAAGGAACTGCGCCGCGTTGCCGAGCCGCTGATCACCCTGGCCAAGGAAGACAGCGTTGCCAACCGTCGTCTGGCTTTCGACCGTACCCGTTCGAAGTCTGCCGTAGGCAAGCTGTTCAACGACCTGGGCAAGCGCTACGCCACCCGTCAAGGCGGCTACCTGCGCATCCTCAAGTGCGGCTTCCGCGCTGGGGACAACGCGCCTATGGCCTATGTTGAGCTGGTTGACCGTCCGGTTGCTGGCGTTGTCGAAGCGGCTGAATAAGCCTTTTCGATTCACAAGAAACCGAGCTTAGGCTCGGTTTTTTGTTGTCTAGTCTTTAGCGATTTTCTATTGATAGGCTCAGATTAATAAATTAGCCCGCTTCGCTCATGCACTTGATAATTAGTCCCATCAAGCCGTTCCAGGCTAGCGCCACAGATGGAGACCGCCATGAGCGATACCAAGACCCTGACCACCGCCAGCGGTGCGCCAGTTGCCGATAACCAGAACTCCCGTTCCGCCGGGCCGCGTGGCCCCTTGCTGCTCGACGACTTCCACCTGGTCGAGAAACTGGCCCACTTCAACCGCGAGAATATTCCTGAGCGCCGCGTACACGCCAAGGGCTCGGGTGCCTACGGCACCTTCACTGTCACCCAGGACATCACCCGCTTCACCTGCGCCAAGCTCTTCAGCGAAGTCGGCAAGCAGACGCCCATCTTCCTGCGCTTTTCCACTGTAGGCGGTGAACGCGGTTCGGCCGATACCGAGCGCGACCCGCGTGGCTTTGCCGTGAAGTTCTACACCGAGGAAGGCAATTGGGACATCGTGGGCAACAACACCCCGGTATTCTTCATCCGCGACCCGCTCAAGTTCCCTGACTTCATCCACACCCAGAAGCGCCTGCCGCAAAGCAACCTGAAAAGCGCACAGATGATGTGGGACTTCTGGTCGCACTCGCCCGAGGCACTTCATCAGGTCACCATTCTTTTCAGTGATCGTGGCATCCCGGACGGCTACCGCCACATGCATGGTTTCGGCAGCCATACCTACAGCCTGGTCAACGCCCGCGGCGAACGGGTATGGGTAAAGTGGCACTACAAGACCCAGCAGGGCATCAAGAACCTGGCCCCGGCCGAGGCGGCGCGTATCGCCGGTACCGACCCGGACTATGCTCAGCGTGACCTGTTCAACGCCATCGAGCGCGGCGATTTCCCGCGCTGGACGGTATGCCTGCAGGTGATGACCGAGGCTCAAGCCAACCAGCACCCTGAAAACCCCTTCGACGTTACCAAGGTGTGGTCGCAGAAAGACTACCCGCTGATCGAAGTGGGCACCCTGGAACTGAACCGCAATCCGCTTAACTACTTCGCCGAGGTCGAGCAGGCCGCCTTTGGTCCGAGCAACATGATACCGGGGGTCGGCCTGTCGCCGGACCGTATGCTGCAGGGCCGGGTGTTCGCCTACGCCGACGCCCACCGCTACCGGGTCGGCACCAACTTCCAGCAACTGCCGGTCAACGCGCCCCTGAGCCCGGTGAACAGCTATCAGCGCGACGGGGCCATGCGCTTTGGCAGCAACGGTGGCGCGGGGCCCAACTACGAGCCCAACAGCTACAGCGACGCACCTAAGCAGGTTCCGGCCTACGCGGAGCCGGGGCTGCCCATCAGTGGCGCGGCTACCCGCTACGATCACCGTACCGACAGTGACTACTACAGCCAGGCCGGTGCCCTGTTCCGGCTGATGAGCCCGGCGCAGCAGCAACAGCTCATCAGCAACATTGCCGGCGCCATGCAGGGCGTGACTGAGGATGTAGTGCAGCGGCAGCTGCAGCATTTCATCAAGGTCGACCGCGCCTACGGGGAGGGGATTGCCCGCGCGTTGAGTATCACCGTCGAGTAACTGCGAACGCAAAGAAGAACCGCCCTCATTTGGGCGGTTTTTCGCATCTGTACGGCGCCGATTGGCTGAAATTCGCGATTTTTCGTCGCATCACCATCGACCCTGGACTAACATTGGTTCACACTAAGCGCCTTTCCAGCACGTTACGAGATGTGGGCCATGCAAGGTCATCCAGATGTCATCGATTACCTCAACACGCTACTGACCGGCGAACTGGCGGCCCGTGACCAGTATTTCATCCATTCTCGTATGTACGAGGATTGGGGCTTCGCCAAGCTCTACGAGCGAATCAACCATGAGATGGAAGAAGAAGCCGGTCACGCCGACGCTCTTATGCGTCGTATTCTGATGCTGGAAGGCACGCCTCGCATGCGTCCGGATGACCTGGACGTCGGCACCACCGTACCCGAGATGCTGGAAAGTGACCTGCGGCTGGAGTACAAGGTCCGCGCCGCGCTCTGCAAGGGCATTGCCCTGTGCGAGCAACATCGTGATTACGTTAGCCGGGATATCCTCAAGCTGCAGCTATCGGATACTGAGGAAGACCATACTTACTGGCTGGAAAAGCAATTGGGCCTGATCAAGCGCATCGGCCTGCAGAACTACCTTCAATCGCAGATGGGTAACTGACCCTAGGTTTTCGCACGCCCCAGTAGGAGCCAGCGAAGCTGGCGAATATCCTCTTCGCTAGCTTGCGCGAGTCCTACTGGCGGCCCCGCCGAAATCAGGCCTTGTCCCGCTCCAATAGCGGCTTGAGATACTTGCCGGTATAGGATTGGGGCATCTTGCATACCTCTTCCGGCGTCCCGCAGGCAATGATCTGGCCTCCACGAGAGCCACCCTCAGGGCCCAGGTCCACCAGCCAGTCCGCGGTCTTGATCACATCCAGGTTGTGCTCGATCACAACCACGGTGTTGCCGTGGTCGCGTAGCCGATGGAGTACGTCCAGCAACTGCTGGATATCGGCGAAGTGCAGGCCTGTAGTCGGTTCGTCGAGAATATAGAGCGTCTTGCCCGTGTCACGCTTGGACAGCTCCCGGGAAAGCTTGACCCGCTGCGCTTCGCCGCCTGACAAGGTGGTAGCCGACTGGCCGAGCTTGATATAGGAAAGCCCTACATCCATGAGCGTCTGAAGCTTGCGCGCGAGTGCCGGAACGGCGTCGAAGAAAGCGCGGGCTTCCTCGATGGTCATTTCCAGCACCTCGTCGATGCTCTTGCCCTTGTAACGAATCTCCAGGGTCTCGCGGTTATAGCGCTTGCTCTTGCACACGTCGCAAGGGACATAGATGTCGGGCAGGAAATGCATCTCTACCTTGATCAGGCCATCACCCTGGCAAGCCTCGCAACGACCGCCCTTGACGTTGAAGGAGAAGCGCCCAGGGCCGTAACCGCGCGCGCGCGCCTCAGGCACTCCGGCGAAGAGTTCACGAATAGGTGTGAACAGGCCGGTATAGGTTGCCGGATTCGAACGCGGTGTACGGCCGATAGGGCTCTGGTCGATATCCACGACCTTGTCCAAGTGCTGAAGGCCATCGATGCTGTCATGGGCTGCAGCCTCCAGCGTAGTGGCGCCGTTAAGCGCGGTCGCGCTCAAGGGGAACAGCGTGTTGTTGATCAGCGTGGACTTGCCTGAACCCGACACACCCGTGACGCAGGTAAGCAAGCCGATAGGAATCTCCAGGTCGACGTTGCGCAAATTGTTGCCGCGGGCGCCCTTGATCATCAACGAGCGCTTCTTGTCTCGAGGTGTACGCTTCTCTGGGTAGACAATCTTCTTGCGCCCGGACAGGTATGCGCCCGTCAGGGAGTCCGGGTGGGCCATTACCTCATCGGGTGTGCCCTGCGCGACTATGGCGCCGCCATGAACGCCAGCCCCTGGGCCAATATCCACCACGAAGTCCGCCAGGCGAATGGCATCTTCATCGTGCTCCACGACGATGACCGTGTTGCCGATATCACGCAGATGGTTAAGGGTGGCGAGCAGCCGATCGTTATCGCGCTGGTGCAAGCCGATCGAGGGCTCGTCGAGGATATACATCACCCCCACCAGGCCGGCCCCGATCTGGCTGGCCAGACGGATCCGCTGAGCTTCGCCGCCCGAGAGCGTGTCGGCGCTGCGATCCAGGGTCAGGTAGTCGAGGCCCACGTTAACCAGGAACTGTAGACGCTCGCGAATCTCCTTGAGGATCTTGTCAGCAATCTCCCCCTTGCGCCCGGTAAGCTGCAAGCCACCGAAGTAATCCCAGGCTTCGCCGATGGGCAGGCCGGTAACCGCGGGCAGCGTTTTTTCGCCTACCCAAACGTGACGTGATTCCCGGCGCAGACGCGTGCCCCGACATTCAGGGCAGGGCTGTGTACTGAGGTATTTGGCCAGGTCTTCGCGAACACTGGTGGATTCGGTCTCGCGGTAGCGGCGCTCGAGGTTGGGCACGATGCCCTCGAAGGGATGCGAGCGCTTGACGATATCGCCCCGGTCGTTGAGGTAGCGGAAATCGACGTTATCGCGGCCGCTGCCATAGAGCAGCAGCTTCTGCTTGTCGGCGGGCAGTTCACCGAAGGGCTTGTCCAGGCTGAACTTGTAGTGAGTGGCCAGTGAGCCGAGCATCTGGAAATAGTAGACGTTGCGCCGGTCCCAGCCGCGAATGGCGCCTTCGCCCAAGGTCAGTTCACCATTGACGAGGCGTTTAGGGTCGAAGAACTGTTTCACCCCGAGGCCGTCGCAGGTGGGGCAGGCACCCGCCGGGTTGTTGAAGGAAAACAGCTTCGGTTCCAGTTCGCTGATCGCATGGCCGCAGACAGGGCAGGCGAAACGGGCCGAGAAAATGATGTCTTCGCTGGTATCCCCTTCGTCCATCGGAGCGACCAGCGCGATGCCGTCGGCCAGCTTCAGGGCTGTCTCGAAGGATTCGGCCAGGCGCTGCTGGAGATCCGCCCGTACCTTGAAACGGTCGACAACCACATCGATGCTGTGCTTCTTCTGCTTGTCGAGCTTCGGAGCTTCGTCCAGCTCGTGGGGCTTGCCGTCGATGCGCGCGCGCACGAAACCTTGGGCCCGCAGTTCTTCCAGCACACTCAGGTGTTCGCCCTTGCGCTCGCGAATCACCGGCGCCAGCAACATCAGCCGCCGGCCTTCCGGCTCGGCCAGCACCAGGTCCACCATCTGTGAGATGGTCTGGGCTTCCAGGGGCGTGTCGTGGTCCGGGCAGCGCGGCGTCCCCACCCGCGCATACAGCAAGCGCAGGTAGTCGTAGATCTCGGTGATGGTGCCGACGGTGGAGCGTGGGTTGTGCGAAGTGGATTTCTGCTCGATGGAAATGGCTGGCGACAGGCCTTCGATAGTATCGACGTCCGGCTTTTCCATCATCGACAGGAACTGCCGCGCATAGGCTGAAAGCGACTCCACGTAACGGCGCTGGCCCTCGGCGTAGAGGGTATCGAACGCCAGGGAGGACTTGCCCGAACCGGAGAGGCCGGTGATGACGATGAGCTTGTCGCGAGGAAGGGTCAGGTCGATGTTTTTCAGGTTGTGGGTACGCGCCCCACGAATCAGGATCTTATCCAAGGCGGCCTCGCTCGGCGGGCATAAACACGAAAGTATACGGGGCGAGCCGGGCGAACAGTACCTCCCGGCATACAAAGGCCCAGTGGGCAGGAGTGGCGCATCCCATGAAAATCCATTCATGTGGCATAGCGTCACTCAATGTGCCGTTACGTGATCGGACTGGTAGAATCCCGCCCGGTTCACATGAGGTAATTCCATGCAAGATCTCCACAGCGAACGCATGAGCGGAGGCGAAACCCGCGCCGCTGCCGGCCTGGCGCTCGTGTTCGCTTTCCGCATGCTGGGCATGTTCATGGTACTGCCGGTGCTCGCCACCTACGGCATGGACCTGCCGGGTGCCACCTTGCCCCTCATCGGCCTGGCCATCGGTGCCTACGGGCTGACCCAGGCGGTACTGCAGATTCCTTTCGGCATCATTTCCGACCGAATCGGCCGCCTCCCTGTGATCTACCTGGGGCTGATGGTCTTCGCCCTGGGTAGCCTGGTCGCCGCGCAGGCGGACGGCATCTGGGGCGTAATCCTTGGTCGGGTCCTGCAAGGTGCCGGTGCCATTTCCGCGGCGGTCATGGCGCTGCTCTCAGACCTCACCCGCGAGCAGCACCGCACCAAAGCCATGGCCATGATCGGCATGAGCATCGGCTTGTCCTTCGCTGTCGCCATGGTCGTAGGGCCGTTGCTTACCCGTGCATTCGGGCTCAAGGGCCTGTTCATGACCACTGGCGCGCTGGCGCTGCTGGGCATGCTCATCGTTGCCTTCGTCGTCCCGCGCTCGACGCGCGCCCTCCAGCATCGGGAATCCGGCGTGGCGCGCCAAGCGTTGGGCCCCACATTGCGGCATCCGGACCTGCTGCGCCTGGATGCGGGCATCTTCATCCTGCATGCCATATTGATGTCCAGCTTCGTGGCCTTGCCCCTGGCCTACGTGGAGCGCGCCGGCCTGCCCAAGGAACAGCACTGGTGGGTGTACCTTACCGCCTTGTTCATCTCATTCTTTGCAATGGTTCCGTTCATTATCTACGGCGAGAAAAAGCGCAAAATGAAGCGCGTGCTGGTTGGCGCCATCGCGGTTCTGGCGCTTACCGAGCTGTACTTCTGGGGCGCGGCCCAGAGCCTGGTTTCGCTGGTGGTAGGCACGGTGGTCTTCTTCACGGCTTTCAACCTGCTGGAAGCTTCGCTGCCGTCACTGGTGAGCAAGGTGTCACCGGCAGGCGGCAAGGGCACGGCCATGGGCGTGTATTCCACCAGTCAGTTCCTGGGCGCTGCCCTGGGTGGCATCCTCGGTGGCTGGATGTTCCAGCACGGCGGCCTCGGTGGCGTGTTCCTGGGGTGCGCGGTATTACTCATGTTGTGGATGGCTATTGCTGGTACCATGCGTGAACCACCCTATGTCACCAGCCTGCGCCTGCCGCTGTCGCCTGAAGCGGCGCGCGATGCGGGGCTGAGCGAGCGGCTCATGGCCGTCCCGGGGGTGACAGACGCTGTAGTGGTGGCCGAGGAAGCCGCCATCTATATCAAACTGGATACGAAAATTGTGGATCGCGCTGCTCTCGACGCCTTGGTCAACCCGCGCCAGAGCACGTGCGACGCCTAGGAGAACGATATGGCCCGCGGGGTTAACAAAGTCATACTGGTCGGCACATGCGGTCAGGATCCGGAAGTCCGCTACCTGCCCAACGGCAACGCGGTGACCAACCTGAGCCTGGCCACCAGCGAGCAGTGGACCGACAAGCAAAGCGGCCAGAAGGTCGAGCGCACCGAATGGCACCGCGTGTCGCTGTTCGGCAAGGTCGCCGAGATCGCTGGCGAGTACCTGCGCAAGGGCTCGCAGGTCTACATCGAAGGCAAGCTGCAAACCCGCGAGTGGGAAAAGGACGGTATCAAGCGCTACACCACGGAAATCATCGTGGACATCAACGGCACCATGCAACTGCTCGGTGGCCGTCCGCAGGGCCAGGATCAGCAAGGCGGCGGTAACTACAACCAGGCTCCTCGCCAGCAGGCACCACGCCCACAAAGCCAGCCGCAGCAGCAGTCCCGTCCGGCGCCCCAGCAACAAGCGCCGCAGCCGTCGAATGACTTCGACAGTTTCGATGATGATATTCCGTTCTGAGGTGTAGGCTTTCAGAACTGTAAACATGAGAGGCGAAGCCATTGATTTGGCCTCGTGTTGCTGGACAGATTAATCAAATTTTGATCAACCAGTAGGGCCGTGTTAGCATTGAGCCCAAGAATAGCCCCCACGCCTCGGGCGGGACTTGTCCCGTACTGCGCACCAGGGGGTTAGTTATTTCTAGCCCCCCTGTAACCGCAGAATGCTTTGGCATGCCGCAAGCACCCCTCTATTTCCTCAAGCCTGCGAAACCACCCAGTGTTCTGCTGCGCCGCCTTAGCCTCAAAGGCTTAGGTATCCGAGGACAGCGAGACAAGGCCCTGCACGCCTTGGAGTTCATCGGCTATCACCGCCTGCTGATTTACATGCGACCGCTGCAGGACCCGCAAAAGCGCTTCTTTGCTACTGTTCAGTTCGACGATATCCTCCAGCTTTATGACTTTGATCGACGGCTACGTCTTGTGTTCCTGGATGCGATCGATCGCATTGAGGTCGCGTTCCGCGCAGCGATCATCAACACCTTGGCCTTGGACAAGACCTGCGGTAGTCATTTTTACCTGGACGCCATCCATTTCAAGGATTGCAAAGCCCATCGCGACATCATGAAACAGGTGCTGGGCCTTCCGGAAAAAAATGCGGCCATCAAGCATTACTACGATAACTACAACACGCCGGCCCTACCGCCTGTGTGGACGGTTCTCGAAGCGATGACCATCGGCCAGCTATCGCGCCTGTTTAGCGATCTGCACTTGGACCATCGCAAAACTGTGGCGGCCCGATTCGGCTACGACGAGTCCGTGCTGGTGACCTGGCTGAAAGCCCTTACCATCCTGCGTAATGTGTGCGCCCACCATGGCAGGCTGTGGAACGTGTCGATTACCGCAGATGCGCCGAAATATGCCAAGGCTATTGCCGCTGAGTTTCCCAGCCACAATGATCGAGGCCGCATTTTTGCACGAGCAGTTGTGGTCCAGGCTTTGCTCGAAAAGATCGACCCCACCTCCGACTGGAAGGTACGGTTCAAGCAGTTGATGTCGACCCTGCCTACGTCCGTCCTAGCTAAAGCAGGCCGGACCACGGCCGAGCTTGGCCTGGTTGCAGGTTGGGAGAACCGTCCATTCTGGTCCTGACTTAGGCGTGCGCCAGGCTGGGGGAAAAGTGTAAACAACAGGGCTTCAAATCTTGGTTGCGTTTACGTTTTTGGGCGGATGACACATGCCTCATCACCAACGCGTTGACTCACAAGGAAAATCTGACTTGTTTACGATTTTTGGTGAGTACAACCGTTCTAAAGTCGCTGCGCCCTTGTAAGCAGCAGCGCCGCGCGCTGTGGGGGCTGGCGGCAGCTAGCGAATGGCTATGAAGGCAGCCAGATTCGTCAGCTGTCGCTGACTTCCACAACAAATTTGCACCAACCGGCCCATCTCCCTATCATTCCGTCGGGGTGCGCCCTGGCATCGGGCCAGCGTGCAGGTTAAACACTCATCGCCGGTCGGGCCGCTGGCGGGGAGTCGATATGCCTTCCGAATCACGCCCTGTCTCCAAGTCCATCCCGCTACCTCAAGTCCTGACCAGCCGCGCCCTGGCTGCGCTCGAGCGCTTCAGCCATATCGAAGCGGTCAGCGGCATCGTGCTGGTCGCCGCCGCCGTGGCCGCGCTCATCTGGGCCAATGGCAGCTCGGCCCATGGCTATGAAGCCTTCTGGCATACGCGCCTGACGTTGACCCTGGGTGAATGGAGCCTGGGCGAATCGCTGCACTTTCTCGTCAACGATGGGCTGATGACCATTTTCTTTCTGGTCGTAGGCATGGAGATCCGTCAGGAGATCCATGATGGGGCCCTGTCGAATCTCAAGTTGGCGACGCTACCGATAGGCGCGGCCATGGGTGGAGTGCTGGTGCCCGCCGGTCTTTATCTGGCACTCAACGGCGGTCAACCTACCGCCCATGGTTGGGCGGTACCCACCGCGACGGATATTGCCTTCGCCGTCGGGGTGCTGGCGTTGCTGGGCCGTTCGTTACCCAACAACATCCGGGTGTTTCTGCTGGCCTTGGCCATCATCGACGATATCGTGGCCATTCTGATCATCGCCGTTTTCTATACCACCAGCCTTGACTATGCGGGCCTCGGCATTGCCGCGGCCGGGCTGGTGGGTGTGCTGGCCCTGCAGCGCATGGGCATCGGCCTGGCCTGGGTGTACCTGGTGCCGGGTACGCTGACGTGGTATGGGCTGTTCAAGCTGGGTGTGCACCCAACCCTGGCGGGCGTGGTGCTAGGGCTGATGACGCCGGTGCGCCCCCTGCCGGCCCGCCAAAGCCCTCTGGACATGCTGGCCGCCGCTTTCCATGAGCTGACCCGTCAGGTTCAGGAGCAGCCCAAGCAGGCCGCAGCGCCGCTCAAGCAATTGAGTCAGGCCCAGCGGCAGGTGCTGCCACCGGTGCAGCGGGTGCAGCAGCGCCTGCACCCCTGGGTGGCCTACGGCATCATGCCACTGTTCGCCCTGGCCAACGCCGGTGTGAACCTGCAAGGCGTGGACGTCACCGCGCCCGCGGCTTTCAACGTAATGGTCGGGGTTGGCCTGGCCTTGGTGGTGGGAAAGCCGCTGGGTGTGCTACTGGCCAGTTTTGCCCTGGTGCGCTTGAGGCTCTGTGAGCTGCCTTCAGGCGTTACCTGGGCAGGCGTTGCGCTGGTAGGGCTGTTGGCCGGCATCGGCTTCACCATGGCAATCTTCATCGCCGGCCTGGCATTCAGCGATCCCGCGATGCTGGGCGCTGCCAAGCTGAGCGTGCTCTGTGCCTCCAGCGTGTCGGCGGCGCTGGGGCTGGCTTACGGGTTGTGGATGTTCAAGCGCCGGGCCCGGACGCTCAGCTGATGCCAGCGGCCAGGGTCTGGCTCGGGCTTTCCAGGAAAAGGGCGCGATAGGCTTCGGCGAAGCGGCCCAAATGCCAGAAGGAATAGCGCATGGCGACGTCGGCTACCGTAGTTTCTCCTGGGCGTGCCCGGAGCAGTGCCTGACGCGCCAGGTTCAGGCGACGCATGCGCAGCCAGGCCGTGGGGGCCATGCCGACGCACTCGGCGAAGGCCATGCGCAGTTGGGGGAAACTTGCGCCCGCGCAGTCGGCCAGCTGCACCGCGCTGAAATGCTCGGTGGGGTAAGCGCTGACCAGATCCTGCACCCGCTGCACGATGCGTCGGTGCTGGCGCACCCGGCGAATGGTGGACCCCTGCTGCGCCTGGCTGGATTGTTCCAGCACGAAAAGGCAGTCGTCGACCAACTGCAGGGTCAGATGCTCGGCGGCGCCGGGGTCGGTATCGGCCGCCTCGGCCATCTGCCCAAGGGTAGCGCTGAGCCAACGCATGAACAGACCACCATGGGCGGACCTCAAAGGCGTCAACAGCAGTTCCTCGAACAGCGGGTTCAGCTGGCGCGCGCCAAGCCGGTCCTGCTGAACCACTACCGCGATCTCTCGATAGTTTTCAGGCGTAATCCATAGGTTCTGGGTGCTCGCGTCCAACAGATAGAGGCTGGCGTCAGCCATGTCGAAGCTGAACACCAAGGCATCCTGGGGCGCCTGGTAGTACTGCTCGATGCGGGTGTTCATGTACTCCTCGTACACCTGAACGCCTGCCAGATCAGCTTCCACCAGACGGCCACGGAACTGGCCCGCCGACATCTGTGCGTAGTGCAGATGCCAGCCGGCATTCGCGGCGCCTTGTTCATCAGCGGCAGCGGTTTCCACGACCTTGAACGGCATGGGTGGCCTGTTGGGTTTGTTCTGAGGGGCACCTCACCTTAACAGTGTGGCCAAGGCGCCTACAAGACGGGCGCCACAGGCATCGGTCGCGCACCAAAGCGGGGCGTACAGCTTTGTTGAAAACGGATAGACCCCGCCTCGGCGGATGTCCGAGCATGGCCCCAGCGAACCGGCAGCGTGCCGGCGCACTTGCTCCCAGCGAAGATGGCAGAGGCCACATGAACAGCAGCGTTGCAGCGCCCCTTAGCGAGTGGTTGAAAACCTACGGCATTACCGAAGTGGAATGTGTAGTCAGTGACCTGACCGGTATCGCCCGCGGCAAGATCTTGCCCACCAACAAGTTCCTCAACGAGCACGGCATGCGTTTGCCTGAAAGTGTGCTGTTGCAGACGGTGACCGGCGACTTTGTCGATGACGAGATCTACTACGCGCTGCTGGACCCTGCCGACATCGACATGAACTGCCGCCCAGATCCGACCGCGGCCTATGTGCTGCCGTGGGCCATCGAGCCCACCGCGATGGTGATCCACGATACCTTCGACCGTTATGGCAACCCGATCGAGCTGTCGCCGCGCAATGTGCTCAAGCGTGTGCTGGCGCTTTACGCCGAGCAGGGCTGGCGGCCTGTGGTGGCGCCGGAGATGGAGTTCTACCTGACCCAGCGCTGCGACGACCCGGACCTTCCACTGCAAGTGCCGCTAGGGCGTTCCGGCCGGCCGGAGAGCGGGCGGCAATCGTTTTCCATCGAGGCGGCCAACGAATTCGACCCGCTCTTCGAAGACGTCTATGACTGGTGCGAAGCCCAGGGCCTGGACCTGGATACGCTGATCCATGAAGACGGCCCCGCCCAGATGGAGATCAATTTCCGTCACGGCGACGCCCTGGACCTGGCCGACCAGATCACGGTGTTCAAGCGCACCATGCGTGAGGCCGCGCTCAAGCACAACGTGGCCGCCACCTTCATGGCCAAGCCGATCACCGATGAGCCGGGCAGTGCCATGCACATTCACCAGAGCGTGGTAGACCTCCATACTGGCAAAAGCATCTTCAGCACCGAAGACGGCAGCGCCAGCACGCTGTTCCTGAATCACATCGGTGGCTTGCAGCGCTATATCCCCGAAGTGTTGCCCTTGTTCGCGCCCAACGCCAACTCGTTCCGGCGGTTCCTGCCCGATACCTCCGCCCCGGTGAACGTGGAGTGGGGGGAAGAGAACCGCACCGTGGGCCTGCGCGTGCCAACTTCCACACCTCAAGGCCGACGCGTGGAAAACCGCCTGCCCGGCGCCGACGCCAACCCCTACCTGGCCATTGCCGCCAGCCTGCTTTGCGGCTACCTGGGCATGATCGAGGGTTGCCAGCCGAGCGCACCCGTACAAGGGCGTGGTTATGAGCGGCGTAATCTGCGCCTGCCTCTGACCATCGAGGATGCGCTGGAACGAATGGAAGGCAGCGCCGCGCTTATCCGTGTATTAGGGGCTAAATTCGTTCAAGGCTACGCCGCAGTCAAGCGGGCGGAGCATGAGAACTACAAACGTGTGATCAGCTCGTGGGAACGTGAATTCCTGATGATGAGTGTCTGAGCCTGCCCACCTTCCCACCCCTGTTGGAGGCACCATGAAGTCATTTGTCGCAACGCTTTGTTCGTCGGCCGTACTGCTGGGCGCAATGGCCCAAGCCCATGCTGAAGGCGGCACGGTAAAGATCTATAACTGGACGGACTATATCGGCCCGACCACCCTGGAAGACTTCGAAAAAGCCACTGGCATCAAGCCGGTCTACGATGTATTCGACTCCAACGAAACCCTCGAGGGTAAGCTGGTCACCGGGCATAGCGGCTACGACGTAGTGGTCCCCTCCAACCATTTCCTGGGGCGGCAGATCAAGGCTGGCGCCTTCCAGAAGCTGGACCGCAGCAAGCTGCCCAACTGGAAGAACCTGGACCCACAGCTCATGAAGCGCCTGGAGGATAACGATCCGGGCAACCAGTACGCGGTGCCTTACCTCTGGGGCACCAACGGCATCGGCTACAACGTAGACAAGGTCAAGCAGGTCCTGGGTGTAGACAGGATCGATTCCTGGGCCGTGCTGTTCGAGCCCGAAAACATCAAGAAACTGAGCGCCTGTGGCGTGTCGTTCATGGATTCACCGGATGAACTCTTCCCCGCCATGCTCAACTACCTGGGCATGGACCCGCGGAGCGAAAAGGCCGAGGACTACAAGCGCGCCGCCGAAAAGCTCAAGACAGTGGCGCCCTACGTGACTTACTTCCATTCCTCCAAGTACGTCAGCGACCTGGCCAATGGGGATATCTGCGTGGCCTTCGGTTACTCCGGTGACGTGATCCAGGCCGCCAGCCGTGCCGAAGAAGCCAAGAACGGCGTGAACGTGGCCTACGTCGTGCCCAAGGAAGGCGGTAACGTCTGGTTCGACATGCTGGCCATTCCCAAGGACGCCGAGCACCCTGAGCAGGCCCTGGCGTTCATTAACTATGTGCTGGACCCGAAGGTCATCGCGGACATCAGCGAAACCGTGGGCTACGCCAACCCCAATCCGGCCTCCAATCCGCTCATGGGCGAGGCCATCACCGGCAACCCTGGCATCTACCCGCCGCCCGAGGTCATGGCCAAGCTCTATGTGTCCAGGGAATTGCCCAAGGACATCATGCGCCTGATGACCCGGGAATGGACTGAAGTCAAACGCACCCGCAAATGATGGAGCCTGCTATGTCCACCGCACTTCCCCATGTTGGCTCCTACTATGCCGCCAGTGTCGCGCCCGTGGCGTCACGTGCTTCCTTGCAAGGAGAGGTCAGCGCCGACGTTTGCGTGGTGGGCGGGGGCTTCACCGGGATCAACACCGCCCTGGAATTGGCCGAGCGCGGGCTTTCGGTCATCGTGCTGGAGGCCCAGCGCGTGGGGTGGGGCGCCAGTGGGCGCAACGGCGGGCAGCTGATTCGTGGCCTTGGCCATGACGTCGAGCGCTTCGAACACTTGCTGGGTGCCGAAGGGGTGCGCTTCCTGCAGGAGGCCGGCACCCTGTCCGTGGACATCGTGCGCCAGCGGGTCGAGCGACATCGTATCGACTGCGACCTGCGCTGGGGATACTGCGACCTGGCCAATAACGCCAAGCATTGGCAGGGGTTCCAGGAAGAACTGCAAGCCTTGCAGGCCCAGGGTTATCCTCATCCGCTCAAGCTGGTGACCAAGGCCGACCTGCCTCAGGTGGTCGCCTCGGATATCTACGCAGGAGGCCTGGTCGACATGGGGTCGGGGCATTTGCACCCGCTGAAGTTGATCCAGGCCGAGGCCGCCCTGGCCGAATCCCACGGCGCGGTGATCTACGAAGCTTCCCCTGTACGTCGGATCGAAAAAGGCGCCCAGGTGCGGGTGTTCACCGATCAGGGCCAAGTGAGCGCGCGTCAATTGGTGCTGGCCTGCGACGCTTTTCTCGACGATCTGGAGCCAGCGCTGGAGGGCAAGCTGTTGCCTGCCGGCAGCTACGTGATCGCCACCGAGCCCCTGGGTGAGGCGCGCGCGCGGGCGCTGATTCCGCAGAACATGGCGCTGTGCGACCAACGCGTAGCCTTGGACTACTACCGGCTGAGCGCGGACCACCGTTTGTTGTTCGGCGGTGCCTGCCATTACTCGGGACGGGATCCGGCCGACATCGCCGAGTACATGCGGCCGAAGATGGAGCGCGTGTTTCCTCAACTCAAGGGCGTCGGCATCGAATTCCACTGGGGCGGGATGATCGGCATCAGTGCCAATCGCTTCCCGCAGATCGGCCGCTTGCCCAGCGCGCCGAATGTGTATTACGCCCAAGGCTATTCCGGGCATGGCTTGAACGTCACACATTTCGCCGCGCGCATCCTGGCCCAGGCCATCGCCGAGCAGGAGAGCCGCGCCGTGGATCTGTTCGGTCGGGTGCCCCATCGCCGCTTCCCTGGCGGCAAGCGCCTGCGCTCGCCTCTGTTGGCGCTGGGAATGCTGTGGTACCGCTGCAAGGAGCTGGTGTAGCGGCCCGGGTCGATAACGCATGGCTGCACCGGTTTCCCAGGGCTGCCTCATGAAGGTTACCGCCGTGCTTCCCGGATGCCCGCCGTAAGGGACAGGCGTCACGTTCGTCGGCGGATACGGCAAGGATCTACTCCAGGGCTGCGTAGTGCCGATACAAGGTTGAGCACTATTGGGGGCCGGCCCATGATCCGAAAGATATCCATCGACGAGCTGACGTTAGGCATGTTCCTGCATGAAGCAGTGGGCAGCGGCATCACGCAGCCGTTATGGAAGGTCGGTTTCAAGGTCCAGCACCCGGTGGACCTGGAACGCATCCGGGCCGCCGGCCTGGACGAGGTGTACATCGACACCAGTCGCGGGCTGGACATCAGCTCGGACGAGCCGGTGGTCACCGTGGCGCCCGCTTCCCAGAGCCTGCGGGATGAAGTAGAGCAGGCCATCTCTGCCTGCTCGCGCGCCAAGCGGGCCGTGGCCAGCATGTTCAACGATGCGCGTCTTGGCCAAGCCATCACGAGCGAGGCTTGCGTGGCGGTGGTCGAGGAAATCTCCGCTTCGGTGATGCGTCACCCTCACGCGCTGATCAGCCTGGCCCGGCTCAAAAGCGCCGACGAATATACCTACATGCATTCGGTGGCCGTGTGCGGCCTTATGGTCGCCCTGGGCCGCCAGCTACAAGAGCCTGATGATGTGGTTCTGGAAATGGGAACGGCCGGTTTGCTTCACGACATCGGCAAAATGGCGATTCCTCTGGAAATCCTCAACAAGCCAGGGCGGCTGAGCGACGAGGAGTTCGCCGTGGTCCGCGCCCATCCCGGCAGTGGCCTGGAAATCCTGCGCCGCAGCGGCTTCCTGAGCGTGGCGGCCATCGACGTATGCCTGCATCATCATGAAAAATTCGATGGCACCGGCTATCCCCACGGGCTGTCTGGCGAGCTCATCAGCCCCATGGCGCGCATGGGCGCCATCTGCGATGTCTACGATGCCATTACTTCGGCCAGGCCTTACAAGAAGCCCTGGGGCCCCGCCCACGCCCTCAAGGAAATGGCCGGCTGGAAAGGGCATTTCGACCAGCACCTGTTCCAGGCATTCGTTCGTACCGTCGGGATCTACCCCGTGGGCGCGCTCGTTCGCCTGGCCAGCGATCGCCTTGCCGTGGTGGTCGAGCAGAATGAAACCGCCTTGCTGACGCCCCGGGTCAGCCTGGTGCTGGACTGCAAGCGGCGACAGTTGTTGAGCCCCGACTTGCTGGACCTGGCCAGCGGCGAAGATCGCATCGTTCGCATCGAACTGCCCGAGGACTGGGGGCTGCGTGATCTGGATCAAGCCTGGTCCAGCGTGCCGACCCAGCGGCGGCCCTTGTTCGGCTGAAGTTCCCGCTCAGTCGCCAGCCCAGGGAAACTTCACCGGCCGGGGTGACTATCCGCCAAGAAACCCGCAAAATGTTGAGTCTTTCGTGGCATGGCCACGATTACACATCATTGGATCTGTTGACTCTATGCGAATGCGCCTAATGCTGTTGGGCGGCGGTAGCGCCCTTGGTCAAGCGCTGATTCGCCAGGGGGCCGAAGAAGACATCAGCTTCCTTGCCCCGCGCCCGCCGCAAGACGGCTGGGATGCCGCAAGCCTGACCCAGTTGCTGGATGACACCCGCCCGGATGCCGTGGTCAATCTCGCCTACTACTTCGATTGGTTCCAGGCCGGCGAAGTCAGCGCACAGCGCCTGGCCGGACAGGAGCGCGCGGTGGAGCGGCTCGCCGAGCTTTGCCAGCACTACGGCATGATCCTGCTGCAGCCATCCAGCTACCGGGTTTTCGATGGCGCCCGCGCCACGGCTTACAGCGAGAAAGACGAACCGCTGCCCCTAGGGTTGCGCGGCCAGGCCCTGTGGCGAATCGAGCAAAGCGTACGCGCCATCTGCCCGCAGCATGTGTTGCTGCGCTTCGGCTGGCTGCTCGACGATAGCCCGGAAGGCCTGCTCGGGCGTTTCCTCGCCCGCGCCGAGCAAGCCGGCGCCCTGATGCTAGCCGACGACCGCCGGGGCAACCCCACGCCCGTGGACGATGCGGCACGGGTCATTCTTTCGGTGCTCAAGCAGCTGGATTGCTCGGCGCCGCTTTGGGGCACTTACCACTACGCCGGCAACGAAGCGACCACGGCCCTGGTACTGGGGCAGGCCATTCTCGCCGAAGCCGCCAGCCGACACCCCTTGCAGGTCCAGGCGCCAACGCCCGAGCCCCACGCGGCTCGCGCCGACGCGGCCGAGGAACCGCAGCATGCGGTGCTGGCCTGCAAGAAAATCCTTCATACCTTCGGCATCAAGCCCCGCGCCTGGCGCGCCGGGTTGCCGACCCTGCTGGACCGGTACTACCGCCATGGCTGACGGCCCTATCCTGATCACCGGCGGCGCCGGCTTCATTGGTTCCCATCTTGTCGATGCGCTATTGGCCCGCGGCTATGGCGTTCGCGTGCTGGATAATCTCAGCACCGGCAAGCGCGAAAATCTCCCTCTGGACAACCCTCGCCTGGAGCTGTGCACGGGCGACGCCGCGGATGCCGGCCTGGTGCTGGAGGCGGCCAAGGGGTGTAGCGCTGCCGTTCATCTGGCGGCGGTGGCGTCAGTGCAGGCGTCCGTGGACAACCCTGTCGCTACTCACCAGAGCAACTTCATCAGCACCCTCAATGTGTGTGAAGCGCTGCGCATCCATGGCATCCGGCGAGTGCTGTTCGCATCCAGCGCGGCCGTGTATGGCAACAACGGGGAAGGGCAGGCCATCGCTGAAGACCTGGCCAAGGCGCCCCTGACCCCCTATGCCGTAGACAAGCTCGCCAGCGAGCAATACCTGGACTTCTACCAGCGTGAGCATGGCCTTGAACCGGTGGTGTTCCGCTTCTTCAACATCTATGGCCCGCGGCAGGACCCTTCCTCGCCGTATTCGGGGGTCATCAGCATCTTCGCGCAGCGTGCCCAGGCCGGCCTGCCTATCACGGTATTCGGCGACGGCGAGCAAACCCGGGACTTTTTCTATGTGGGAGACCTTGTCGGCCTGCTGGTACAAGCCCTTGAGGCTGCTGCCATGCCGGTGGGGCCTTTCAACGTAGGGCTGAACCAGGCGGCCTCGCTCAATCGCCTGTTGCAGGCGCTGGGCGCCGTGCTCGGCGGTTTGCCCGCCGTGACCCACCAACCCGCCCGTGCCGGAGACATCAAGCACTCCCGGGCCGACAACCAGCGTTTGCTGGCGCATTTCCAGCTGGGAGAAACCACGCCCCTGGAAACGGGGCTGCGGCGCCTGCTGTTTTCCTGATGCCTTCGGCCGCACGGGCCAAGGTGGCCGGCGCGACTGCGGGAGGGTGATCGCGCCCGGCTTCGGTAGGCGGTACTAGAACCTGTAGCCCAGACCGACCATGTACACCCAAGGGTCTACCTCCACGTCCACCTTGGTACGGCCCACGCCCAGCGCGGTAGGGCCGTCCACGCTGGCCTTGGTGTTGATGTCCGCGTACCAGACGGCGGCATTGAACATCAAGTGATCGGTGAGCATGTAGTCCACCCCCAGTTGCCCGGCCAGCCCGATGGAGTCTTGCAGCTTGAAGTTGCTGAAGCCCTGGGCCTTGCGCTGGCTGCTCAGGTCTTCGTTATAGAAAAGGGTGTAGTTGACACCCAGGCCCGCATAGGGCTGCAGGCGTGAGCTGGGCGCCATGGGGTAGTACTGAAGCGACAGTGTGGGCGGCAATTGGCGAATGTCGCCCAGCTTGCCGTCCAGGCCGTCGATACCCGTGGCCGCGCTGATACCCTTTACGCCGACCCGATGCTGGAAGGGCGTGGCGGCCAGCAGTTCAATGCCCACGTGGTCGGTGATCATGTACGCCAGGGCCAGGCCCAGTTGTGTGTCGCCGTCCAGAGTCGCCTTGGTGCCGCTGACGCGGGTACCGTCAAGCTTGAGTTCACCGCTGTCTTCGTTGGGGGCAACCTTGGCCGCGCCGGCACGGATGATGAAGTCCCCGGCCTGGTGAGCGAAGGCCGAGGGGGAGGCGAGCGCCAGGGCAAGGACGGCGGCACCGAATACAGACGTTTTCATGAAAGCTCCATTGACGTACGAATGGCGCAATCCTGAACGTCTCACCTGGTGCGATTATTGACCTGGAGCAATAAATGACCGGCTAGGCCTGCGACAACCTGTCGCACGCCAGGCTCAGTCCGGCAGTTCGTAAGCGAAGATTTTCTCCGCCTCCAGCTGATAACCCGCTTCGGCCAGATCGCTGACACTGGCCTTGACCTGCATAGGGCCTTCGACCCAATAGGGCTGATACAGCTCCTCTACCTTCACGCCCAGCTCTGTATGCACATGGACGATCTGGTTCGAGGGAGGCGGTGGCACATGGATGCAGGCGCCGTAATAGGGCACCAGGAGAAAATCCGTGGTGCGGCCGTCGTCGTTTACCTCCAGCGGTACGATATAGCCGGGCAGGCGCACCCGCTGGCCATCCAGTGCCTTGACCACCGGGGCGTGCGGCGCCAACTGATGAGCCGCCGGCGCCGCTTCCACCAGTCCGGTACTCAGCTTGGACAGATCATGCATGGGGGTAAGCACCGGGGCGACCTTGGGCGCGTCCGGGGGGACCAGCGCCTCCCAGGTCAGCACCTGGATTTGATCCGCCGCAACGGTTTTCGCCAACAGCAGGAGCATGCAGAACCACAGGTAGCGCATCGGATTTCTCGTCATGGAGTCATCACGCCGCAGGCGGCCGCCTACAGGTGTACGGTAAGGCCATCGGCCAGCGATTGCCGGTAAGCCCGCCAGGCGGGGAGGGCGCCAATAAGCAAGGCCGCGATCAATACCAGCCCAAGCAGGGACCATTCATACCTGCCAGGCCACGCCAGGGGCAAGTACAGCCCATAGTTGGCCTGCACGAAGCCTTGGGCACCGGCGATGCCTGCGTACAGAAGCACCACCCCTGCCACTATCCCCGTCAACGCCAGGGCCCCGGCTTCAGCGATCATCAGAACGGCGATCTGCCATGGGCGGGCACCCACCGAGCGCAGAATGGCCATCTCCCGCCGGCGCTCGTTGAGGCTGGTCAGGATGGCCGTGAGCATACCGATCAACCCTGTGATCACTACGAACAGCGAGACCACGAACAGCGCCTGCTCCGCTGTACCCATCAGGCTCCACAGCTCTTGGAGCGCTACCCCTGGCAGTATCGCCAGCAGCGGTTCGTCCAGGTATTCGTTGACCTCACGCTGCAGCGCAAAGGTCGTTACCCGGTTGTTCAGGCCAACCAGCATCGCGGTAATGGCCTTGGGCGCAAGGTCCATGTGCCGGGCTTGTTCGGCGCTGATGCGTTGCTCGCCCCGGGCCGGCATGCCGTTGTGCCAGTCGATGTGCATGGCTTCCATGCCTGCCAGGCTAGTATGCAAGGTGCGATCGACCGGGGTGCCGGTGCGCTTGAGGATGCCCACCACCTTGAAGGGCTTGTCGTCGTGTTTGACCAGGCTGATGGTAGCCACGCCGTGGGCCAGTACCAGTTCGTCGCCCAGCTTGTAATGCAGGGCCTGCGCTACCTCGGCACCCAATACCACCTCGAAGGGGTCGTCAGCGAAGGGGCGCCCCTCGGCCAAGGCCAGCGCTTGCCCTTGGCCATAATGGTAATGCTCGAAGTAGTTCAGGTCCGTACCCATCACTCGATAACCGCGATGGGAGTCGCCCAGGGAAATGGGAATCGCCCACTTTACTCGGGGGTCGTTCGCGTAGTGTTCGTAGCTGCTCCAGCGGATGTTGTTGGTGGCGTTGCCAATGCGGAATACCGAGTACAGCAACAGGTTGATGGACCCAGAGCGGGCGCCTATCACCAGGTCGGTGCCGCTGATCGTGCTGGCGAAGCTGGCTCGGGCCTCGGTGCGCACGCGCTCCACTGCCAGTAGCAGGCAAACGGACACAGCGATGGCGAAGGCCGTCAACGCGGCGGTGAAACGGCGATTGCCCAGGCTTGCCAGGGCCAGGCGTAACAAAGGCATCAGGCCTCCGGCGCGCGTGCGGCGCGGTTCAGTTCAATCAAGGATTCAGCGCGGTCGAACAGTGTGGCCAGGCTCTGGTCGTGGCTGACGAACAGCAGCCCCGCGTCGGCGGCCCGGCACTCTTCGAACAGCAACCGCAGGAAAGCCTCGCGGGCGTCACTGTCCAGCGCCGAGGTCGGCTCGTCGGCGATCACCAGTTCCGGCTGGCCAATAAGCGATCGGGCCGCGGCGACCCTTTGCTGCTGGCCGATAGAGAGCGCGTCGGCGCGTCTTCCCCATAGTTCGTTCGACAGTCCAAGGCGCTCGAGGAGGGTATGTGCCGCCTGTTCGACGCTGCCGTAACGTTCCAGGGCGCGAGCCTTGCGCAAGCTCGAGAATTGACAAGGCAGCGATACGTTCTCGCGCACGGACAGGAACGGCAACAGGTTGAACTGCTGAAAGATATACCCGGTGTGGTCCACTCTGAAGCGGTCACGGGCGCCCTGCCCCAGCGCGGTCAGGTTCTGCCCCAGCAGCAGCACCTGACCACGGCCGGGCAATTGCACACCGCCCAACAGCCCCAGCAAGGTGGTTTTGCCGCTGCCGCTCGGCCCCTTCAAGAACAGGCTTTGGCCGCGGTCCAGCCGCAATGAAGGCAGGTCCAGAAGCTCGGGCTGGCCTGGCCAGGCGAAGCCCACTTCCTGGAGTTCGATCAAGGCTGCGGTCATGTTCAGAAAGCCAGCTTGCTGTTGTCCGGGGTGGCATCCAGGCCAACCTGGCCATTGGGGGTAATGGCTTGGACCAGCACCTTGTGGGTCGACGGGAAGGTAGTGAAGAACCGTGCCAGGTCCAAGCCCGTCAGTGCCTGGGGCTGCTCGCAATGGAGCTGGAAATGACCGTCCACATCGCTGTGCTCGTGGTGGGCGTCGGCGTCATGCTCATCGTGGTCGTGGTCGTGGTCGGAAGCTGCATTGCCAAAGAGGGGGCTGAGCAGCTCCTGGCGGGTCACGCTGCAACGGGCCGCGGCTGGGAGGTTGAACAGCTCCAGGGGCGCGGTCAGTTTTTCCCGCGCACGGGCAACGGCGGCACGGTCTGCATCGGACGTGGGTGCGTGCTCGAAGCCCACCAGGTTCATGCCCGGGCTATCCAGGTCCAGGGCGAGGGTTTGGCCATCCAGGGCGACATCCAGGCGGGCAGTACC
Organism: Pseudomonas massiliensis; assembly: GCF_000826105.1. GTDB lineage: Bacteria > Pseudomonadota > Gammaproteobacteria > Pseudomonadales > Pseudomonadaceae > Aquipseudomonas > Aquipseudomonas massiliensis. The sequence goes on from NZ_CCYK01000007.1 coordinate 52,809, forward strand.
ATGCTCATGGGCGCCCAGGCTGCCATGACTATGGGGTGCCTTGGTCGCTGCGTGGCTCAGGCTGGGCAACAGGCAGAAAGAAAACACAAGAAGAGCATGGCGCATGGTGAGTCCGGTCCGCTGGAAATTGTTAGTTATGTTATAACGATTGCGGGCATCCCGCCTAGCCTCGCCGGTGAGGGTTTCATGTAAGCCATCATGACCCTAGCCGTAACACCCGTGCTATGGTCGAAATCCTATTTCGCGAGGTGAAGGAATGATCAGAATCACGGGTACCCTTGGCCAGTGGCCGGTGGACCTTTGCATCGAAATGGGCGAGGGCGATTGGGCTCGATTGCAAGGTGTGCTGCAGATTACCCCGGCAGATGAGGCCCACGCGCTGGAAAGGCCTGCTTCGCCTACGCCACAGGCGGCAGCGGCCAGCGACACGCTGTGGGATAGCGCGCTGGCCCTGGTCGAAGCCAGCGGCCAGATCAGCGGCCCGGCCTTGTTCGAACAACTGGAAGGGCTGGCCGGCAGTGCCCAGGCGGGCAAGCGGCTGTTGGTGCGCTTGCGCCACTGCTCACAGGTGCGGGTACTCAGTGGCGCCGACGCGCCACTGTACACCTGGGCTGGTCAGTAAAGCGCGGCGAAAAGCTTGCGGCGGTAGGTGGTCACCAGGGGGTGGTCATTGCCCAGCAAATCGAAGACCTGCAGCAGCGTCTTGTGTGGCAGCCCTTCGTTGTACGCCCGGTTGCGCTGGAACAGCTTCAGCAAGCCGTCCAGGGCCGCCTCGTACTGCTGGCGGGCCAGTTGGCGTACGCACAGTTGATAGGCGGCTTCGTCGTCGTTGGGGTTCTGGGCCAGTCGGCTTTTCAGCTCGGCGGCATCCGGCAGGTCGCCGGCCTGGCGCAGGAAGGTCAACTGCGCCTTGGCGCCCGCCAAGGCCGCCTTGTGTTCATCACCCGTAACCGCGTTAAGCACGGTCTCCGCCTCGCTCAATGCGTTGCGCTCAGCGAGGCAGCGGGCGTAGAGGATAAGCGCGCCGGCATTGCTGTTGTCGGTGCTGAGCAAAGCCTGCAAGGTGGCCTCCGCCTCGCTGTAGCGACCTTCGACGAACAGTGCCTGGGCTTGCTCATAAGGGTCTGCCGCAGCGGGGGCCGGCTCCGCCACGTGGGGCTCAAGCATCGCGCGGATCGCCGACTCGGGCTGGGCACCGGCGAAACCGTCCACCGGCTGGCCATCCTTGAACAGCACCACGGTCGGCAGGCTGCGCACGCCAAACATGGCCACCACCTGCTGTTCCACGTCGCAGTTCACCTTGGCCAGCAACAGCTCCCCTTGGTAGCTTTCGGTAATCTTCTGCAATATCGGCATCAGCGCCTTGCAGGGTGCGCACCAGTCTGCCCAGAAATCCACCAGCACTGGTTTGTGGAAGGAGTTCTCGAGCACCAGTTGCTGGAAGTTGGCATCGGTGGCGTCGAAGATGTAAGGGGTGTCCTGACTCATGGTGAATCCCGAAGAAGGCAAGGTTGATGACACTATAAAGGCTGCGTCCGTGGCCCGGTAGTCGGTGCCTGGCCATGGTACAGGCTGACCCGGCGAAATTCCGCGGGCTCGGCCAGGTCCGGCAGGGTCAAGGCGTCCAGGCATGCGAGTTGTCGATAGGCGGGATGCGTGAAGTCCCGCACCCGGGAGTCCGCGACCAGGGCATGGGGCGCATGCTCTAGAAAGCGGTCCAGCAAGGGCAGGTTCTCTCGGTCATAAAGCACGTCGGCGACCAGGATCAGGTCGAACGGGCCTTGGACTGTGGTGAAGTCCGCGCTGTGGCTAAGCGTTACTCCGTTCAGCGCCGCGTTGGCCTCACAAGCTGCCAGGGCCAGTTCGTCCATGTCACAGGCGACCACTTCAACGGCACCCGCCCGGGCTGCGGCAATGGCCGCTACGCCGGAGCCAGCGCCGAAATCCAGCACGCGCTTGCCTTGCACCCAATGCGGGTGCGAAGCCAGCCAGCGAGCCATGGCCAGCCCGCTGGCCCAGCAGAAGCTCCAGTAGGGCGGGGCCTGGAGGATGCGTCGGGTTTCCTCGCCGCTGAACGGGCGAGCCATATGGGCCGGGTCAAGCAGCCACAGGCGCAAGTCGGTACCCGGCAAGGTCGATTCGATCAAGCGGGCGTCGCCGAGCAATTCCCGTACGGCTGTCTGAAGCAGTTCCAGGGACGTCATGGCGCCTTGGTCATTTCCAGCGTACCCAGCGCCTGGGTGGCGGGACCGCCGATCTGTCTGGGCGGCAGGTGCAGAATCAGCTGCCCGGATTGGCTCGCTCGGCCGCGCAGTTCGACGTGGCCCTGCTGGGGGAAGGCCTCCGGGTTGAAGCGCAGTCGGAAGGGCAGGGGCTGCCCCGTTCCGGCCAGCGTCGTGTTGGCCAGCAATTGTTGTGGACGGCCGCGGTCATCCACTACCAACATGGCCAGCTCTACCTCGGCGCCCCTGGGAATGGACAGCAATTGCCCGCTAAGCTCGCGCTGGTAGGCAGGCAGAGGGCCGAGCGGCTCGGGGTCACGAATGTCCGGGGCGGCGGGCTTGGTCACCGGGCTGGCGGGTACCGCTGGCGTGGGCGGTTCGCCGGCGCAGGCAGCCAGCAGCCCGAGGCAGCAGAGCAAGGCAAGTGAACGTACTGTCATGGGCCTGTTCCTGTAGGCATGTCTGATGGCGTCATCGCAGGGGCCTGTATACCGCAAAGCCCGGCTCGTGTCTTTGCCGAGGCTGTGTCTCGGCCGGGCGATGCGCTAACATTGGCGTCCATTTTCAAGCTGACTGGCTGCCATGCACTGTCCCTTCTGCGCTGCCAACGACACCAAGGTCATCGATTCGCGGTTGGTCGCCGAAGGCGAACAGGTCCGCCGCCGCCGTGAATGCGTCGCCTGTGGCGAACGTTTCACCACCTTCGAAACCGCCGAGCTCGTCTTGCCTCGCTTGATCAAGCAAGACGGCAGCCGCCAGCCCTTCGACGAAGAAAAGCTGCGCGCCGGCATGCAGCGAGCCTTGGAAAAACGCCCGGTGAGCATCGAGCGGCTGGAAGCCGCCCTGGGTCATATCAAGGGGCAATTGCGTGCCACGGGCGAACGGGAAGTCAAATCCCTCGTCGTTGGCGAACTGGTAATGGCGGAACTGCGCAAGCTCGACGAAGTGGCCTATATCCGTTTCGCCTCGGTGTACCGTCGCTTCCAGGCACTGGATGAGTTCCGCGAAGAGCTCGACCGCCTGGCCCGGGAGCCGGCCAGCAAATGATTACCCCCCCGCAGGACAGCCTCGACCACCGATTCATGGCACGCGCCCTGGAGCTGGCGCGGCACGGGCTGTATTCCACCCACCCAAACCCTAGGGTGGGCTGTGTGATCACCCAGGGCGAACAGGTGGTGGGCGAGGGCTGGCATGTACGCGCCGGGGAGCCTCACGCCGAGGTGCATGCGCTGCGCCAGGCCGGCGAAGCCGCGCGTGGCGCCACGGCCTACGTGACCCTGGAACCCTGCAGCCATCACGGGCGAACGCCGCCTTGCGCCGACGCCTTGCTCGCTGCCGGGATAAGCCGCGTCGTTGCAGCCATGCAGGACCCGAACCCGCAAGTGTCGGGCCAGGGGCTGGCAAGGCTGGCCGCGGCAGGCGTTGTCGTGCGCAGTGGCGTGCTGGAGGGTGAAGCCCGGGCCTTGAACCCCGGGTTTATCAAGCGCATGGAGTGCGGCCTGCCTTTCGTGCGGGTCAAGCTGGCCATGAGCCTGGACGGCCGCACGGCCATGGCCAGCGGTGAAAGCCAGTGGATAACCGGGCCCCAGGCACGCCGCGAAGTGCAGCGCCTGCGTGCCCGTTCCAGCGTGGTGCTCAGTGGCGCGGATACTCTGCTTGCCGATGGCGCCCGGTTGACCGTACGCCCGGAGGAGCTGGGCCTCAATGAAGCCGAGGCCGCGCTCGCCGCGGGTCGCCAGCCACTGCGGGTTTTGGTCGATGGTCGGCTGCGGGTACCCCTGGACGCGCCGTTCTTCCAGGCCGGCCCCACGCTGGTAATCTGCGCGACGCCACCGGTGGCCCAGCAGGCTTATACCGCCATGGGCGCCGAAATTCTGTGTGTCCCAGGCCACAACGGTCGCTGCGACCTGGTCGAGCTATTGCGCTCGCTGGCGCTGCGCGGGGTCAACGAGGTGTTGGTCGAAGCTGGCCCAAGCCTGGCCGGCGCCTTCGCTCAAGCGGAGCTGGTGGATGAGTACCGCTTGTTCATGGCCGGCACCTTCCTCGGCTCAAGCGCGAGGCCCTTGCTGGATTGGCCGCTGGCACGCATGGCCGAGGCGCCCCGCTTGAAGATCACCCAGATGCGCGCGGTGGGCGACGACTGGCAAGTCATTGCCGTGCCCGCGCCCGTTCGCCCCGTATAATTCCCCGTTTTCCGGAGGTCCTCATGTTTACCGGTATCATCGAATCCATTGGCAGCATTCGTGCCCTCACGCCCAAGGGCGGCGATGTACGGGTGCATGTGCACACCGGCAAGCTGGACCTGGCCGACGTCAAGCTCGGCGACAGCATCGCGGTCAATGGCGTTTGCCTGACCGCGGTCGAGTTGCCTGGTGATGGCTTCTGGGCCGACGTCAGCCGGGAAACCCTCGACTGCACCGCCTTCAATGATCTGAAAGTCGGCAGCCCGGTCAACCTTGAAAAGGCGCTGACCCCCAGCAGTCGCCTGGGTGGTCACCTGGTGAGTGGTCATGTGGATGGCGTAGGCGAGATCATCGCCCGTAGCGATAACGCCCGGGCGGTGCAGTTCACTGTCCGCGCGCCCAAGGCCCTGGCCCGCTATATCGCCCACAAGGGGTCGATCACTGTCGACGGCACCAGCCTCACCGTCAACGCAGTCAACGGCGCCGATTTCGAGCTAACCATCGTGCCGCATACCTTGGCCGAAACCATCATGGCCGACTACCGCCCCGGCCGCCGCGTGAACCTGGAGGTGGACCTCCTGGCCCGCTACCTCGAGCGGCTGCTGCTGGGCGACAAAGCCGCCGAGCCAGGCCAGGGCGGCATCACTGAAAGCTTCCTGGCCGCCAACGGCTACCTCAAATAACACAAGGGGGTGCCTAGTGGCGCTCAATACCGTCGAAGAGCTGGTCGAAGACATCCGTCAGGGCAAGATGGTCATCCTCATGGATGACGAAGATCGAGAGAATGAAGGCGACCTGATCATGGCCGCCGAATGCTGCCAGGCCGAGCACATCAACTTCATGGCGCGCTTCGCCCGTGGCCTGATCTGCATGCCCATGACCCGTGAGCGTTGTGAAACGCTGCGGTTGCCGCTGATGGCGCCGCGCAACGGCTCGGGTTTCGGCACCAAGTTCACCGTTTCCATCGAAGCCGCCGAAGGAGTGACCACGGGGATTTCAGCTGCTGATCGGGCGCGCACCGTGCAGGCAGCCGCCGCCAGGGACGCCGTGGCCGAAGACATCGTCAGCCCCGGCCATATCTTTCCCCTGATGGCGCAACCGGGCGGTACGCTCGCTCGCGCCGGGCACACCGAGGCGGCCTGTGATCTGGCGCGCATGGCCGGATTCGAGCCCGCTGGAGTCATCTGCGAAGTGATGAACGACGATGGCACCATGTCCCGTCGCGCCGAGCTCGAGGCGTTCGCCGCCGAGCATGGAATCAAGATTGGCACCATCGCCGATCTGATTCATTACCGCATGATCCACGAGCGCACCGTGTTGCGAGTATCCGAGCAACCCTTGGATACCGAGCTGGGTCAGTTCAACCTGGTGACCTATCGCGACTCGGTGGAAGGCGACGTGCACATGGCGTTGACCCTGGGCAAGGTGAAAGCGGACGAGCCCACGCTGGTTCGCGTCCATAACATGGACCCGCTGCGCGACCTTCTGATGGTTCGCCAGCCTGGCCGCTGGAGCCTCAGGGCGGCCATGACCCAGGTGGCCGAAGCCGGCGCCGGGGTAGTGCTGCTGCTGGGCCACCCCCTCGATGGTGACCAGTTGCTGGCCCATATTCGCGAAGCCACCGAGCATGTACCGGTGAAGAAGCCCAATACCTACAGCACGGTGGGCGCTGGCTCGCAGATCCTGCGCGACCTGGGCGTGCGCAAGATGCGCCTGATGAGCTCGCCCATGAAGTTCAACGCGATATCCGGATTCGACCTGGAAGTTGTAGAATACGTGCCCTCCGAATAAACAGGCCGCGCGCCTGCTTTTCGACTTTACTTATCACAGGCCGCATCGCGCGGCCTGGCTCTTTAATACGAGAATGCCGAATGACCCTGAAGACCATCGAAGGTACCTTCATTGCCCCCCAAGGGCGCTATGCGCTGGTGGTGGGCCGCTTCAACAGCTTCGTCGTGGAAAGCCTGGTCAGCGGCGCGGTCGACGCCCTGGTGCGCCATGGCATCGATGAAAACGACATCACCATCATCCGCGCACCCGGCGCGTTCGAGATTCCACTGGTAGCCCAGAAGGTCGCCCAGCGCAGCGAATTCGACGCGATCATCGCCCTGGGCGCGGTCATCCGTGGCGGTACCCCGCATTTCGAATACGTGGCTGGCGAATGCACCAAGGGCCTGTCCCAGGTGTCCATGGAGTTCGGCGTACCTGTAGCCTTTGGCGTGCTGACGGTCGATAGCATCGAACAGGCCATCGAGCGTTCCGGCACCAAGGCCGGCAACAAGGGCGCCGAAGCCGCCCTTTCGGCCCTGGAAATGGTAAGCCTGCTGGCGCAGTTGGAGGCCAAGTGATCAGCGACGAAAACAACGGTTTCAACCCGCGCGAACCCAAAGACCCGGCTACGGCCAAGAGCAAGAGCGCCAAGCGGCGTGAGGCGCGGAAAATGGCGACCCAGGCCCTGTACCAGTGGCAACTGGCCGGGCACTCGCTCAATGAAATCGAAGCCCAGTTCCGTGTGGACAACGACTTCAGCGATGTCGATGGCGCCTATTTCCGCGAGCTGCTGCATGGCGTGGCCACCAACAAGGGTGAAATCGATGCCAGCCTCAAGCCCTGCATGGAACTGGCCCTCGAAGAGCTGGACCCGGTAGAACTGGCGGTGCTGCGCCTGTCGACCTTCGAACTGCTCAAGCGGGTGGACGTGCCCTATCGCGTGGTCATCAACGAAGGCATCGAACTGGCGAAGATCTACGGCGCCACTGACGGCCATAAATTCGTCAACGGTGTACTGGACAAGCTGGCGCCCAAGTTGCGGGCACCCGAAGTCAACGCACACAAGCGCTAAGGGTCGTGGCGCTCGGTGAATTCGAGCTGATCCGCCGTTTCTTCGCGGCGGCGGCATGCGCGCGGCCAGGCAGCGGCGTTACGCTGGGCATTGGCGATGACTGCGCCTTGCTGGCGCCGCCCGCGGGTGAGCAGTTGGCAGTTTCCACCGATACCCTGGTGGAAGGCGTTCATTTTCCTCGTAATGCGCCACCCGCCAGGCTCGGCCAGCGGGCCCTGGCGGTCGCCGCCAGCGATCTGGCCGCGATGGGGGCCGCGCCTTTGGGCTTCACCCTTGCGCTGACCTTGCCGGAGGTGAACGCCAACTGGCTCCAGGACTTTGCCCAGGGGCTGGACACCATGGCTCAGTCCTGCGGCCTGCGCCTGGTGGGTGGCGATACCACCCGAGGGCCCTTGAGCCTGACCCTTACCGTATTTGGCAGCGTGCCCGTTGGGCAGGCCTTGACCCGCGCCGGTGCCCGGCCGGGTGACCTGGTGTGCGTGGGGGGGACCCTGGGCGACGCGGCGGGAGCCTTGCCGTTGGTGCTGGGCGAGCGTTCGGCCAACGAGGCAGTGGCTGGCCCGCTGCTGTCCCATTATTGGACACCGCCGCCCCAGTTCACCCTCGGCCTGGCGCTTCGCGGCAAAGCCACCGCCGCCCTGGACATTTCCGATGGCTTGCTCGCCGACTGCGGCCACATCGCCACAGCCTCAGGGGTGGCGATGCGCATCGAACAATCGCGGTTGCCGCTGTCTGATACTCTACGTGCCTTTCTTCCCGCCGCCGCTGCACTGGAAGCGGCGCTCAGTGGCGGCGACGATTACCGGCTGGCCTTCACTCTGCCTGCTGAGCACCTGGCTGCTGTGGTCAGCCTGGAACCTGGCGTGCGAGTCATCGGTCAGGTGCTGGCTGGCGAAGGGGTTTGCCTGGTCGATGAGCAGGGCCTGGATGTAACACCAGGCCAGCGGGGTTATCAACATTTTCGGGAGCGACCGTGACAGATCATCCGAACCAGGTGCCCGCGGAGTTCGTGCCGCCTTCGGTATGGCGCAACCCCTGGCACTTCCTCGCCTTTGGCTTCGGCTCGGGTACCTTGCCCAAGGCGCCCGGCACCTGGGGCTCGCTGGTTGCGGTACCTTTCATTCCGTTGTGGCAGATGCTGCCGGACTGGGGCTATTGGCTGATGTTGGGCGTGACCATGCTGTTCGGCTTCTGGCTCTGCGGGAAGGTGGCCGACGACCTGCGCGTGCATGACCACGAAGGCATCGTCTGGGATGAAATGGTCGGCATGTGGATCACCCTCTGGCTCGTGCCCGAGGGCTGGTATTGGCTGGTTGTCGGTTTCCTGGTGTTTCGCTTCTTCGATATCCTCAAGCCCTGGCCTATCCGCTGGGTGGATCGCCATGTGCATGGCGGCATAGGCATCATGCTCGATGACCTGATCGCCGGCGTCTTCGCCTGGCTGGCGATGCAAGGGCTGGTTCTGCTATTTACCTGAATGAGGATGGCCGCATGGATTGGCGCCAAGGGGCCTGGCCCCTGTTCAAGTGCTTGCGCGCGCTGTGCTGGGCGGGCGTGGCCGCCTGCCTCACGCCCATCGCGACGGCCGCGCCCAAGCCAGGAACCGTGGAAGTCGTCAGCGAAGCGTGGAACGACTACACCTCCGCAGACGGCACTGGCCTGGGTTGGGACCTGATACGTATCATCTTCGAGCCTGCCGGCTACAAGGTAATGTGGCGTATCGAACCCTACCTGCGTTCGGTAGGCCTGGTTCAGCGGGGGGAGGCGGACGCCTGGGTGGGCTCTTATGAAAACGAGCGTGACGCCCTATACCCGAGCTGGCATTACGATACCGATCACATCTATGCCCTGAGCCTGGCCAGTCACTCAGCGCCGATCCTGGCCACGCTCGGCGATGCTCGCCTGGCCTGGGTGCGAGGTTACGAGTTCCAGCGCTACCTGCCGGGCATCAAGCACTACGAGCATATCGAGCGGCGCAACGGCATCCTGGAAATGCTCAAGCGCGGTCATGCGGACTTCTACATCGATGCTGAGCAGGAGATGGACTTCATCCAGCAGCAAGAGGCGGATCCCTCACAGTATCGCCTCACGCACCTGATCGACCTGCCGCTGTACCTGGGCTTCGCCAATAATCCGCGCGGGCGCGAGCTGTGCAAGGTGTATGACAAGCGCATGGCCGAGCTGGTCGCCAGTGGAGCCTTGAAGCCCCTCTACCGCCGCTGGAAAATGGCTTATCCCTTCGGCAACGAGCCGATGCCACGCAAGACATCCATAGAAGCTTGTGATCGGTAAGGTCGAAAATTTGAACTGAGCGCGTCATCGGGCCGATGTTACAATGTGACATCTTTGCCCAGGGCCAGCGTGTCGAGCGGTGGCCATCCCGCGGCTGTTTTCATTTGATGACAGATAGGAGCACCCGGTGCCCGTCGCTTTCGTTGCAGCTTCCAAACTGCCCACCCCGTTCGCCACCTTTACCATGCATGGCTTCTTCGAAGAGGCCACAGGTCGCGAGCACGTTGTCCTGACCCTGGGCGATGTAGCCGATGGTCAACCGGTACTGGGGCGGGTCCATTCCGAATGCCTGACTGGCGATGCGCTGTTCAGCCAGCGTTGTGATTGTGGCGCTCAGCTTGAAGCCGCGCTTCAGGCCATTGCCAAGGAAGGGCGTGGCGCATTGCTCTACCTTCGACAGGAAGGGCGAGGCATCGGCTTGTTGAACAAGATCCGCGCCTACGAGCTACAGGATGACGGCGCCGACACCGTCGAAGCCAATGAGCGCCTGGGTTTCGCGGCCGACCAGCGGGATTATTCCATCTGCCTGCCGATGCTGGAGCACCTGGGCATCAAGGCCCTGCGCTTGATGACCAACAACCCCCGCAAGGTCAAGGCATTGACAGACATGGGGATCACCGTGGCCGAGCGAGTACCGCTGCATACCGGGCACAACCCCCACAACAAGTATTACCTGGCCACCAAGGCGGGCAAGCTTGGCCACATGATGGACCGGCCCTCGTAGCCGCGGCAGTTGGCAAGGATGAGCCTGCGGGAGCTAGCGCCAGCTAGCGAAAGGCCCCGAAAGCCTGAGCAATTCGCCAGCTTCGCTGGCTCCCACGGGGGTCATGGAGCCTTGGCGAGCCTGGCGCGGATGGCCGCTTCGATGCCGGCTTCATCCAGGCCGCATTCGGCGAGCATCTGCGCCGGCTTGGCATGTTCCACATAAACATCTGGCAGACCAAGGTGCAGCAAGGGAACGGTAGTGCCTTCGGCTGCCAGGAACTCACCTACGGCCGAACCCGCGCCGCCCATGATTGCATTTTCCTCCAAGGTCACCAGTAGTCCGTGCTGGCTTGCCATCTCCCGGACCAGGGCTTCATCCAGAGGTTTCACGAAGCGCATGTCCACCACACTGGCGTCCAGCCGCTGGGCCACGGCCAGGGCTTCGGCAAGCTGCACCCCAAAGACCAGGATGGCCACGTCCTTGCCTCTACGACGAATCACGCCCTTGCCGATCTCGACCGTGCCCAGGCCGGGTTCGATGCTCGCGTTCGGGCCGGTGCCACGCGGATAGCGAACCGCGGCCGGCCCAGGATGCTGGAAGCCGGTGCTGAGCATCAGGCGCAGTTCGTTCTCGTCACTCGGCGCCATGATCACCAGGCCCGGTATGCAGCGCAGATAGGAAAGGTCGAAGCTGCCCGCGTGGGTCGGGCCATCCTCTCCCACCAGGCCGGCGCGGTCGATGGCGAACAGCACGTCCAGCCCTTGCACCGCCACGTCGTGGATCAGTTGGTCATAGCCGCGCTGCAGGAACGTGGAGTAGATCGCCACCACGGGCTTGACGCCGTCGCAGGCCAGGCCCGCCGCCAGCGTAACCGCATGCTGTTCGGCGATGGCTACATCGAAGTAGCGTTCGGGGAAGCGCTCACTGAAGGCAACCAGGTCCGAGCCTTCCTTCATGGCGGGGGTAATGCCCACCAGGCGCTCGTCCGCGACCGCCATGTCGCACAGCCACTGACCGAAGACGCTGGAGTACTTGGGGCCGGACGCTTTCCTGGGCGCCGCCGGGACGGGTTCGAGCTTGGTGATGGCGTGATAGCCGATGGGATCTACTTCTGCGGGGGCGAAGCCCTTGCCCTTCTTGGTCACTACATGCAGGAACTGCGGCCCCTTGAGGTCGCGCATGTTGCGCAGGGTAGCGATCAAGGTCGGAAGGTCGTGGCCATCGATGGGGCCGATGTAGTTCCAGCCCAGCTCTTCGAAGAGCGTGCCGGGTACCAGCATGCCCTTGGCGTACTCTTCCGTGCGCCGGGCGATTTCCCAGGCACCCGGGAGCCGCGAAAGCACTTTCTTGCTGCCTTCACGCATGCTTGCATAGGTTCGGCTGGAAAGGATCTTCGCCAGGTAATTCGACAGGCCGCCCACATTGCGGGAAATGGACATGTCGTTATCGTTGAGCACCACCAGCATATCGGCGTTGACCTCCGGCGCATGGTTCAGCGCCTCGAAGGCCATGCCTGCGGTGAGCGCGCCATCGCCGATCACCGCGATCGCCTTGCGCGGGCTGCCTTGCAGGCGCGCGGCAATGGCCATGCCCAGGGCCGCGCTGATGGATGTGCTCGAATGCCCGACGCCGAAGGTGTCATACGGGCTCTCGCTGCGTCGCGGGAAGGCGGCGAGGCCGTCCTTCTGACGCAGGCTGTGCATCCGCTCCCGACGGCCGGTGAGGATCTTGTGCGGGTAGGCCTGATGGCCCACGTCCCACACGAGCCGGTCTTGCGGAGTATCGAACACGTAATGGAGCGCGATGGTCAGTTCGATCACCCCGAGCCCGGCACCGAAATGGCCCCCGGTCTGCCCCACGCTGTAGAGCAGTTCCAGGCGCAACTCGTCGGCCAGGCTTTCTAGCTCGGCTTCACCCAGGCGACGCAGCCCGTCCGGGGTGTCGGTGCGGTCGAGCAGCGGAGTCAGCGGGCGCTCACGGGGGATCTCTTGGAACGTCGTAGGCATCAGGCGGATCGTTTTGTAAGCCATAAAGGGCAAGAGTTTACCCTATGGCGTAGGGCTATAGCAGCCTGAGCTTGCCCCAGGGGCTTCAATTGCGCCGGTCCACGATATAGCAGGCCAGCGCTCGCAAGGGCTCGGCGGCTTCTGCGTAGGTACTCAAGGATTGCAAGGCCTGGTCGCGCAGCTCATGGGCATAGCCCCTGGCCCGATCGATTCCCAGCAGGGCGGGATAGGTCGGCTTGTCGCGGGCGATATCCGCCCCTTGACGCTTGCCCAGGGTGGCCGTATCGCTTTCTACGTCCAGAATGTCGTCCTGTACCTGGAATGCCAGGCCAATGGCACGGGCATAGTTACGCAGCGCCACCAGGTCAGCCTCAGCGGCGCGCTCGCTGGCCAGGGCGCCCAAAACCACGCTGGCCTCGATCAGAGCGCCGGTCTTGTGCCGATGCATCTGTTCAAGCGCGGCCTGGTCCAACTTGAGCCCCACGGAACCCAGGTCGATCGCCTGGCCACCGACCATGCCGGCCGGCCCGGCTCCCACAGCCAGGGCGCTGACCATGCGCAGCCGGGTAGCATCGCTCAGGCGGCCAAGGGCGGGGTCGGCCAAGGCACCGAACGCCATGGCTTGCAGCCCGTCGCCGGCGAGGATGGCGCAGGCTTCGTCGAAGGCCTTGTGGGTGGTCGGCTGGCCGCGACGCAGGTCATCATCGTCCATGGCCGGCAGGTCATCGTGAACCAGGGAATAGGCGTGGATGAGTTCCACGGCGCACGCCGCGCCGTCAGCGTTCGCGGGATCCCCACCCAAGGCTTCGCAGGCCCCATAGACCAGCAAGGGGCGGACTCGCTTGCCACCGTTCATCACGCTGTAGCGCATGGCCTGGTACAGCCTGGCCAATTCCGTCAGGCCGGGTTGGAAGAGGCGCTCGAGGGCGCTGTCCACCCGCGCCTGGCAGCGGGCCTGATAGCTGGCGATCATTCGGTTTCATCCACGTCCAATGGCGTTTCAACCAGTTGGCCGTCACGTTCGAGCAACTGCTGTACCTTCACCTCCGCAGCCGCCAGGGCATCCTGGCAATCCCGGGTCAGGCGGATGCCCTGCTCGAACGCCGTGAGCGAATCCTCCAGGGACAGTTGGCCGTTTTCCAGGCGCTCTACCAGCGTCTGCAGGTCGGTGAGGGATTGCTCAAAATCCACAGCGCTTTTCTTTCTGGCCATGACGGCCCTCTCGGCAGGCTAATCAACCGCGCGACGTTAGCAGAGCCGGAGGGGGTGGGCAAACTGGCACGGTCTTGGGTTCTTCAATTGCGGATGATCGAAATGCTGCCGTTGCGCTCCAGAATGGCGAAGCGAATATCTTCCATGCGTTCCACGCCCTGGCTGCAGCGAGCGGTTTCCAGGATGTCCGCTTCGGTCAGCCGTGCCTTGGCCAGGCGGGCCTTGAGCGGCCTGCCGTTTTCCACCAAGATCATGGCGCCGTTGTCCAGAAGTCGGGTCAGGCTTCGCAGGCGCTGCTTTGCCAGGGTGAAGCCAATGTCCATGGCAATCAGGGTGGCGATGACCAGGACCGCGTTGGTAAAGGAAAAGTCATCACCCAGCAAGGCCTGCTGAGTGGCTTCGCCAATGATCAGCAAAAGCACGAAATCGAAAGTGGTGAGGTCTACCAGTGACCGCCTTCCAGCGACCTTGAACAGAATGATTAGCGCGACATACATCGCGGCGGCGCGCAAGGCGGCATCCATGTAAGGCTCCGTTCAGGGATAGATGAATTTGGAAACAGCGACACGCGCGCCAGTGGACAACCCGATGTCACCCTTGAACAGCCAGGCGCCATCACTGCGCAGGGTGAGGTAGAGCACCGCATCACCCTGGGCGTCGGCTCGCAAGGGAATGAGCAGGTCGCGGCCGCGACTAGAAGCTGGCCCGGTTTGCGGCTGTAACGCTTCCAGCGCCATTCCCTCGAGCAGCTCGCCGGGCAGCGTTACGTTCAGATGTTGGCCTGGCTGCCCACGAGCCATAATGACCATCCGTTCTTCGGCGCCGTTACGGCTGAAGCGTTCATAGTCCACGGTCAGGCTGCCATCGGGACTGACAACCTTCACGGTCGAGAGTGGTCCCTTGGAAAACAGACCGAGCAAGGTCAACGCGATCAACGCCAACAAGGCATACCAGCCCACTCGCTCTATATGCCAGGCCCGACGCTGGCGCGCCATGTCTTCGACAATGGGGTAGCTGCGGTTGGCAAATTCGTCCTGCTCCATCACCGCCTCGTGCTTGGCTGGTTTTGCCGTTGGATCAAGCGCCTGCTCAAGCGTTCCGCTCTGCCTTGCCGGCCGACCGCTCGTCCGATGCTGAGCCGCCGCGCTGAACCATCGGCTGCGATAAACGCCGACAGTAATATCGGGTGACAGGGGTTGCCCGGGCTTTCAGGCTATGAGGAGTACTACCATGGACTCGTTACTTTCCGGGCTGATTGGCATCGTTGTCCTGCTTGCCGATATCTGGGCAATCGTCAGCGTCTGGCGCAGCGACAAGTCTTCCGGCACCAAGATCGGCTGGACGGTGCTGATCTTCATCCTCCCTGTGGTCGGGCTGGTGATCTGGGGCATCATGGGTCCACGCGGCATGCACCCCGCGCCTTCGTCGCCGACACACAGCAAAGGCTGATCCATCGGCTCGGGCTGTTCGAATGCTTCGGTAATGGCACCGATGACCGCGCGGACACGAGCGCTGTGGCACAGGTCCGCGTGGGTTACCAGCCAGAGGTCGTAGCCCTGGCTGGCCCTGCGGTCAGGCCATAGGCCTTAGCGAGACGTCAGTACGCTGTAGCTGTTCATCAGGTTGCGGTAGTTGGGCAGGCGCTCGGACAGCAGGTGACCAAGGCCTTCGATATCGTTGCGCCAGTCGCGGTGCAGTTCGCAGGCCACCGCGAACCAGTTCATCAGCTGAGCACCGGCTGCGGTCATGCGCGCCCAGGCCGCTTGCTGCACGGTTTCGTTGAAGGTGCCGGAGGCATCGGTAACCACGAACACATCGAAGCCTTCAGCGATCGCAGACAAGGTAGGGAAGGCGACGCACACGTCGGTCACCACGCCCGCGATGATCAGCTGCCTGCGGCCGGTAGCCTTGATGGCCTTGACGAAGTCTTCGTTGTCCCAGGCATTGATTTGCCCGGGACGCGGAATGTAGGGCGCATCAGGGAAGGCTTCCTTGAGCTCAGGGACCAGAGGCCCGTTGGGGCCTTGTTCGAAGCTGGTGGTCAGGATGGTCGGCAGGTTGAAGAACTTGGCCAGGTCCGCCAGGGCCAGCACATTGTTCTTGAACTCGTTGGGGGAAAAATCCTGTACCAATGAGATCAGGCCGGTCTGGTGGTCTACCAGCAGTACGACGGCATCGTCTTTGTTCAGGCGGTTATAGGGCTGCGTCATGGTGTCACTCCTTTCAAGTAGGTTGGTTCAGAAGGCGAAGCAGGAGCAGCCGAAGGCGCCCCAGAATTCCTGGAACCGGTTGACCGGCACATTCGAGCGGCGAGCGCGATCATGCTGGTGGGCATGCACAGCGCAAGCGCCCTGGCATTGATGAACGGCGCTCATGGGCGCCGAGGGACGGAAGTGGCCGGGCACCAGGGCCACGGGTGACCAGTCCGGCAGCACCGGAATGGCCGGCGGAGACAGCTCGCGGAAGTCGCCAGCGGCGTACACCACCTTGCCGCCCACAACGGTCAGGACGGACTCGATGGCCTTGATAGCTTCTACATCCACGCTGAAGAAGTCCGCCGAGAGCACGGCGAGGTCGGCCAACTGACCGACCTTGATCTGGCCTTTCTTGCCTTGCTCGGAGGAGAACCAGGCGCTGCCGTGAGTGAACAGCTCAAGCGCCGTTTCGCGCGGCAGGCCTTCGGGGTACAGCTCCAGCCCACCGACCGTGCGTCCGCTGACCATCCAGTACAGCGAGGTCCAGGGGTTGTAGCTCGACACCCGCGTAGCATCAGTACCGGCGCCGACGGGCACGCCTTCGGCGAGCATGCGCTGGATCGGCGGAGTGGCTTCGGCGGCCGCCGCGCCGTAGCGGTCCACGAAATACTCGCCTTGGAAGGCCATGCGGTCCTGAATGGCGATCCCGCCGCCAAGGGCCTTGACCCGCTCGATGTTGGCGGGGGTGATGGTCTCGGCATGGTCGAAGAACCAGGGCAGGCCATTGAAGGGAATGTCCCGGTTCACTTTCTCGAACACATCCAGCATCCGCGAGATGGACTCGTTGTAGGTGGCATGCAGGCGGAACGGCCAGCGGTGCTCCACCAGATGACGCACCACCGGCTCGAGTTCCTGTTCCATGGTTTGCGGCAGGTCGGGTCGAGGTTCGAGGAAGTCTTCGAAATCGGCGGCGGAAAACACCAGCATCTCGCCAGCGCCGTTATGACGGAGGAAGTCGTCGCCCTGGTGCAGGGTGACGCTGCTGGTCCAATGCTTGAAGTCTTCCAGCTCTTCCTTGGGCTTCTGGGTAAACAGGTTGTAGGCAATGCGAACCGTTAGCTGCTGGTTCCTCGCCAGGGTCTGAATCACTTCATAGTCGTCGGGATAATTCTGGAAACCGCCGCCGGCATCGATGCAACTGGTCAGGCCCAGGCGGTTGAGCTCGCGCATGAACTGGCGGGTGGAATTGACCTGGTGATCCAGCGGCAGCTTGGGCCCTTTGGCCAGGGTCGCATAGAGGATCATCGCGTTGGGCCGCGCGATCAGCATGCCGGTGGGCTCGCCACGGCTGTCACGCACGATTTCTCCGCCCGGCGGGTTGGGAGTGTCACGGGTATAGCCGACAACCCGCAGGGCAGCGCGGTTGAGCAGGGCGCGATCGTACAGGTGCAGCACGAACACCGGCGTGTCAGGCGCCGCCTGGTTGAGCTCTTCGAGGGTAGGCATGCGCCGCTCGGCGAACTGGAATTCGTTCCAGCCACCGACCACCCGGACCCACTGCGGTGAAGGCGTGCGATCGGCCTGTACCTTGAGCATGCGCAGCGCATCGGCCAGTGACGGCACGCCTTCCCAGCGTAACTCCAGGTTGTAGTTCAGCCCACCACGGATCAGGTGCAGGTGGGAGTCGTTCAAGCCGGGGGTCACCGTGTGCCCCCTGAGGTCGATGACCTGGGTCGTGGCGCCACGATGGGCCATGACTTCGGCTTCATCGCCGACCGCCGTGAACGCGCCCGCGCTGATCGCCACGGCGCCGGCGGTGGGCTTGTGGCGATCCACAGTGTGGAAGCGGCCATTGATCAGAATCAGTTCTGCTGACATGTGGGGTCCTTTGACTGACGGGTAAGTCCGGGCGACGCAGGCGATGCCAGAGCATCTGGCCAGGCCCATCGGGTGCGAGCAGATTGTTCTTGTGCTGGTGCGGCCGCTTGCATCGACGTGCTTGTTTTGCCCGTGGTTTAAGAAGTTCCTTATCCCTTGAGGCTTATCCCTAGGGGTAAGGCCCAGTAGGGCTGAACTGGGCATGGCGCCAGATCATCGGGGTGCAGCCAGCCAGGCGGCTGAAGGTACGGGTGAAGTGGGATTGATCAGCGAACCCGCATTCCTCGCTGATCTGGGCAATGGGCAAGGGGCTGCTGGCGAGCAACGCCTTGGCGCGCTCTACACGCGCGCCGAGCAGCCAGTCCCGAGGGGATACCCCTGTGTTCTTCTTGAAGGCCCGGGAAAAATGACTGCGTGAAAGGGCACAGGCTTTGGCCACCTGGGCGATTGACAGTCTCCCTGCCATACCGGCGATCATCATTTCCTTGGCCCGACGTTCTTGCCAGGGCGCCAGGGCTACTCTGGCCGGCAGCCTCGGAGAGGGCGCCATATAGCGGTTAAGCAGATGAGTACAAAGTTCCAGGCCGCTGCGTTGTACCTGTTGGGCGGCATCTTCAGGCGCGGCGAGGGCTTCACGGAACGATTCGATCAGGCGGTAGGACACAGGGTCTAGGGTGGCGGTAGACAGCTGGGCAAACGCATTCATGGCCGTGGCTCCTTGCTGGTTGACGGAGCCAGTGTCACCGTTGCCGAACGGCAAGTACTTTAGAAAACCTGAAAAAGACTGAATGTTCAGCCCCTCAGCGAGGCCGATGAACGAGAGGCTCGATGGCCCTTAACAGAGCTTCGCCGGTGAAGGGCTTGGACAGAAAGCAGGCCGCGCCCTCGGTCAGGCAACGCCATCGGGCGGCTTCGCCATTGGCCGAGATACACACCACTGGCAACTCCGGCGCCATGAGGCGCAGGCACTGCTGCACTTCATGGCCGGACAGCCCTGGCATGCACAGGTCCAGCACCACGCAAGCAGCGATCTGCATGGCCGACGACGCCAGGAAGTCTTCGCCGCTGGCGAAGCATTGAGGCGCGTAACCGGCCGACTTCAGCAAGTTGGCGAGGCTTTTTCGGACGGAAGAATCGTCGTCGACGACGCACACCACTTGCATGAACTGGACTCTTGGCGGCTAAGGAGGCAGCGGTATCGCCCGATGTCGTTGGCGACCCTTGGGCATTGTGCACGGGCGGGTCTGCATGGCCAATGAACCCGCGCGCCTTTTGGCCAATACGTGCTGTTACCTCAACAAGCCGCTACTTCAGGGCATATCGCGCCCCAGCATGATCATCAGGCCTCACAGAGGCAAATAAGCACAGTAGTGCAATAAGGGGGCTGGCCAGGCGCCGATAGTCGGCGCAGTAAAACCCGCTAGCGTTGGAGCCCTTCATGAGCGCGCAAGTCACCGCTGAGTTCGCTGCCGTGCCCTACCAGGTAAAGCTGTCCGATGGCCTTCACCAATGGCTGGCAGACCTTGCCCAGGAAGGCACCGCCAGCATCGGGCCAGGCCCCCACGAGCTGCTGCTGTCCGCCCTGGGCGCCTGCACGGCGATCACCCTGGGCTTGTATGCCCAGCGCAAGCAGCTTTACTTGCAACGCATCGAGGTCAACCTGGGTATCAGCCTGGAAGACGCGGCCGCCGGCCTGACCCGCATCGAGCGTCAGATCGCCCTGGAAGGCGAACTGGACCAGACCCAGCGTGACCGTTTGCTGCAGGTTGCCAACGCTTGCCCGATCCACCGCCTGCTGACGGGCGCTGTGGAGATCCATTCCGCTTTGACACCCCTGTAGCAACCACCCAATGACTGGAGGCATGCCCATGAGCACTTTCACGACTACCGACGGCACTGAGATCTATTTCAAGGATTGGGGGCAGGGCAAGCCTGTGCTCTTCAGTCACGGCTGGCCGCTGGATGCCGACATGTGGGACTCGCAGCTTCATTACCTTGCATCCCGCGGCTATCGCGCCATTGCCTTCGACCGTCGTGGCTTCGGTCGCTCCAGCCAACCCTGGAGCGGTTACGACTACGATACTTTCGCTGAAGATATCCATCAGTTGATCGAACACTTGGGTCTGGAAGACGTGACTCTGGTCGGCTTCTCCATGGGCGGTGGCGACGTTAGCCGCTATATCGGCCGTCACGGCACAGCCAAGGTGGCCGGTCTGGTACTGCTGGGCGCGGTAACGCCAGCGTTCGGCCAGTCGGCAAGCTTTCCCGAAGGGGTTCCAGGCAAGGTGTTCGAGGACATCAAGGCTGGCCTGCTCAAAGACCGGGCACAGTTCATCAGCGACTTCGCCGCGCCCTTCTATGGCACCAACCAAGGCCAGACCGTTTCCGCGGGCGTCTTGACCCAAACGCTCAACATTGCGCTGCTGGCTTCGCTCAAGGGCACCATTGACTGCGTTACCGCGTTCGCCGGCACCGACTTCCGCGGCGACGTTGCCAAGGTCGATGTGCCAACCCTGGTCATCCATGGCGACGCGGACCAGATCGTACCGTTCGAAACCACTGGCAAGCTCGCGGCCCAGGCCATCGAAGGTGCCGAATTGAAGGTTTACCCAGGCGCGCCCCATGGCTTCGCGGTAACTCATCAGGAACAGCTCAACGAAGACCTGCTGGCCTTCCTGAACCGTTGAGCGCAAGCCTTCTGGAAGCGAGAGCGCTACTCTCGTTTCCAATCAGGCAACTGTCATTCTCCGTACATGTTCACGGGTTATGTTCATCACTGGTAGCTCGCTTCAGCCGACCGTCCGTCGGCTTTTTTCTTTCAGGTTGATGCGATTCAGCCGCATTCAGCCCTTGTGAAGGCCGTCACATTTCCTGCAGGCCCCGGAAATCAAGGGGTGCGCTCATGCTTACCGGATCGGTCCGTCCCGGCAGATCCGGACCAATGCTCTGACCCCCATGGTAGAGCGATCACGCATGGTCTACTGTCTACCTAACAATAAGAAAACAGTAGAAGGATGTTTGCCATGCTTGACTATAAGAAAACCCATCGCTGCCTTCTTGCCGACGTAGCCTCTGGTCAATGCGCTCACCGTGGGCAGTTGACCCAAACCTTGCAAGCCTTGGTGCTCGCAGGCTTTCTTCGCAGTGAACGCGTGTACAGCCCAGACCGGGCTATCGTGTTCAAGCTAA
The DNA here is from genome assembly GCF_000826105.1 of Pseudomonas massiliensis. Lineage (GTDB taxonomy): Bacteria > Pseudomonadota > Gammaproteobacteria > Pseudomonadales > Pseudomonadaceae > Aquipseudomonas > Aquipseudomonas massiliensis. The sequence continues at coordinate 73,534 of NZ_CCYK01000007.1, forward strand.
CGTTGACGCCCGCCGGTCATGAGTACCTGGCTGGGCTGTGGCACTGAAGTTTACCCACCTATACCGGGCCGGCAGATCGCCGGCCTTTTGCTATGGCCAGGGGTCAGGCCCAGGCCTATTTCGAAACGCCACAGCTGACCTGAAATAAAGGGTTACTCGAACGACGCCACTTCGTCCAGATGAGCAAGCAAGTCGAGGGGGTCGGCGTAGACCCGCAAGGCGCCAGCCCGCTCCAGTTCGCCACGGTCGTAACCGCCAGACAGCAAACCTATTCCCAAGGCCTTGGCGCGCCTTGCCGCGAGCATGTCCCAGATGGCGTCGCCTATGACCAGGCATTCCTCGATGGGTACCCCCATCTTGTCCGCGCCCGCAATGAAGAGGGCCGGGTCCGGCTTGCCCTGCTTGACGTCGTCACGGGTAACCAGAGTGATCTCGCTGGCATCGAGTCCCAAGGCATTGAGATTGATCTGGGCGGTGGCCGTTTCGCCACTGGTGGCGATGCACCATTTGAGCTTTTCACGGGTGAGGGTAGCGAGCAGTTCATTGGCTCCCGGCAGGGCAATGATCTGGTCCTGCAGCCGCTCATAGGCCTTGGCATGGCGCTCGCTGAGTCGCTTGGCCTGGGCGTCGCTCAGTTCCAGCCCGGTTTCCCGCGACAGGTTTTTCAACATCAGGCCGCCACTCATGCCGATCTTGCGATGAATACGCCACATCGCCAGGGGGATGTCTTCAGCATCCAGGGCTTCCTTCCAGGCGGCCACGTTCTGGTAAACGCTGTCGGTCAGGGTGCCATCCAGGTCGAAGATGAAAGAGGTTTTCTCACGCATGAACTGATCCGTCGAAGGCAGGGGGTTAACCTTCGAGGAATAGGCATGGGCTTGGTTCCGGTGGCGACCGAAGAAGGGAGGCTATCTGGCCGGCCTCAGTCACGGCATGCCAGGCGGCGGCGCTGTCACATCGATCCGCCATGGCGCCGCCGATACTCTGCCGGTGTGACCCCGACATGCCGGACGAAGGCGCGCCTCAGGGTGTTGGCGTTGGCGAAACCGCAGGCGGCGCGCGTCTTGCCGGGCCAGTTGAGCTGAGCGATTGGGCGTTTGCGCCGGGCATTAAAAAGCCGGCTTGTGGCCGGCTTCTCGTGGGCGGGTCTGGCGTGTTTTTGACAAGCCGTACCCACCTGCAAAAGGTAGGAGGCTACCGCGCAAGGCGGTAACGGGCGGGCTGGCGGGTAGCCGACTCGCCGGGCGCGGGCCGCAGCCGTTGCCAAGGTGGCGCACAGGATAAAGCCATCTGCCCGGCTTGGGTAGGGCTGATTGGCCACCGCTGCTGCTTTACTCGTTTCAATATGCAAAAGCCCCGGGCTGGCCGGGGCTTCGTACCAAGCGGTCAGGCTTAGTCCTTGTACGCGGCCACGGCCTTGGTGATCTCGGCGCGGGCCGCGTCAGCGTTGCCCCACTCCTTGAGCTTGACCCACTTGCCCGGCTCCAGGGCCTTGTAGTTCTCGAAGAAGTGCTGGATCTGCTGCAGCAACAGTGGCGGCAGGTCGGTGTATTCCTTGATGTCCTTGTACAGCTGGGTCAGCTTGTCGTGAGGCACGGCCAGTACCTTGGCATCGCCACCGCCTTCGTCGTCCATCATCAGCACGCCTACCGGGCGCGCGCGGATGACCGAGCCGGGTACCACCGGGTAGGGGGTGACCACCAGCACGTCCAGCGGATCGCCGTCATCGGCCAGGGTGTTGGGGATGTAGCCATAGTTGGCTGGGTAGAACATGGGAGTGGCCACGAAGCGGTCAACGAAGAGCGCGTCGCTGTCCTTGTCCACTTCATATTTGATCGGCGCGTGGTTGGCCGGGATCTCGATAACGACGTGGATGTCGTTCGGCAGGTCCTTGCCGGCTGGGATCTTGCTGTAGCTCATGGGGTGCTCCCGTTAACAATGAGATCGTAGGGCCAAGGCCTGGCGCGGTGTCAGCGCCAAGGCCCGGGTAGAAGGTGGCGGGATTATAGGCATAACCCGTATATGGCGCCACGCTAGGACAGTCATTGGCGTTCAGGGTTGCAACCCTGGCTCAGGGTGTTGCCGCGCATTGCCAGTGCTCTCGGACAGCCGCAGGCGCTCCAGCGGATCCTGGCGATAGAAGGCCTGCAGCTGCCGGTAAACCTGTGGGTAAGCCTGGAGCAGCACATCCGGTGCGCTGAAGAAATATTCGCTGGTCACGGCGAAGAACTCGGCCGGGTTTTCCGCCGCGTAAGGGTCGATGAGGGTGTCGGTCTGTTCGTCAGCGTCCAGTTGCCGGTTAAGGTCATCGAAAGCCTGCTGCATGGCCTCGGCCCAGCGCTCCACTGACATGCCGCGATGCAGAGGCGGCAAGCCGTTGGCGGTCCCGTTGAGCATGTCCAGCTTATGGGCCAGCTCATGGATGACCAGGTTGTAGCCATCCCAGCCGCCGCTGGCCTCCACACCGGGCCAGGCCAGGATCACCGGACCCTGCTCCCAGGCTTCGCCGCTGTGCTCGGCGTCCCAGCTGTGCTCCACGCCGCTAGGGTCCCGATACTTCTGAGGGCTGACGAAGTCGTCCGGGTAGAGCACCAGTTCATGGAAGCCCTGGTACCAGCCCAGTTCCTCCAGGCCCAGGAGCGGCAGTTGGGCCTGGGCGGCCAGTAGCAGGCAGTCATGGTCGGACAGCTCGAGCCCTGGGAGGGGCGTCAGGGTTTTCTCCGCGAGGAACAACAGGCTGCGCTCGCGCAGCCGCTGTTCTTGCTCAGCGCCCAGGCCGTCGAGCAGGGGCAGGGCCTGGAGCGCCTGCGCCCATTGTTGGTCGCTGACCTGATGGCGCCGCAGGGTACGCTGACGTTTCCACGCACGCCAGCTCCACATCAGCGACCGGCCGTTTCGGCCGGGCTACGGCTACGACGGCCCCGGATCAAGCCAATGACCATGGGCAGGAAAGACAGCGCAACGATCACCAGCACCAGCAGCGTCAGATTGTGCTTGATGAACGGCACGTTGCCAAAGAAGAACCCCAGGGTGGTCAGGCTGCCGACCCAGGCCACGCTGCCGGCTGCGCTGAAACCAATGAAGCGAGGGTAGGGCATGCGCGCCACGCCCGCCACGAAGGGCGCGAAGGTACGAATGATCGGCAGGAAGCGGGCCAGGGTAACGGTTTTGCCACCGTGATGATCATAGAAAGCCTGGGTACGCAGCAGGTAGTCCCGGCGGAAGATCCTGGAATGGGGATTGGCGAACAGGCGTTCACCCAGGGTGCGCCCCACGACATAGTTGGTGCTGTCGCCCAGGATGGCTGCCGCGATCAACAGCCCCGCAAGCATCAGGGGGTCCATGGCGCCACCGGCAGCCACGGCCCCGGCGATGAACAGCAGGGAGTCGCCGGGCAGGAAGGGCATTACTACCAGGCCGGTTTCACAGAAAATCACCGCGAACAGGATCAGATAGATCCAGCTTCCATACTGAGTGACCAACTGGTTCAGATACACATCCAGATGCAGGATGAGATCCAGCGGGTTGAAATCCATATGCGCCACCTGTAAGGCCGGTTTACGACGAAAAAGGGCGTCAGTATACGGCGAAAGTGGCGGGCCGGCTCGGTGCGTCAAAGGCCCCGCGCGGCTGAGAGCGCCAGCCCAGGGCCTCTGTCCTCAGAAGAACCCTAGCGGGTTGATGTCATAGCTCACCAGCAGGTTCTTCGTCTGCTGATAGTGGTCGAGCATCATCTTGTGGGTTTCCCGGCCAACGCCGGATTTCTTGTAGCCGCCGAACGCCGCATGCGCCGGGTAGAGGTGGTAGCAGTTGGTCCATACACGGCCGGCCTTGATGCCCCGGCCCATGCGGTAGGCGCGGTTGATGTCCCGGGTCCATACCCCGGCCCCCAGGCCGAACTCGGTGTCGTTGGCGATAGCCAAGGCTTCGGCCTCGTCCTTGAAGGTAGTCACGCTCACCACCGGCCCGAAGATCTCTTCCTGAAACACCCGCATGCGGTTGTTGCCCTTGAGCAGGGTCGGCTGAATGTAATAGCCGCTGGCAAGGTCGCCCTCCAGCTTCTCCACCTGGCCACCCGTCAGCAACTCCGCGCCTTCGTCCTTGGCGATCTGCAGGTAGGACAGGATCTTGTCGAACTGTTGTTGGGACGCCTGGGCGCCGATCATGGTGTCGGTATCCAACGGATCTCCGCGCTTGATCTGCTCTACCTTCTTCATGACTTCAGCCATGAAGGCGCCGTAGATGGACTCCTGCACCAGCACCCGGGACGGACAAGTGCAGACTTCGCCCTGATTGAAGAAGGCCAGCACCACGCCTTCCGCCGCCTTTTCAATGAACGCCGGCTCGGCCTGCATGACGTCCTCGAAGAAGATGTTCGGTGATTTGCCGCCCAGCTCCACGGTGCTGGGGATGATGTTCTCGGCGGCGCACTTCATGATATGCGAGCCCACCGGCGTGGAGCCGGTGAAGGCGATCTTGGCGATGCGTTTGCTGGTGGCCAGGGCCTCGCCGGCTTCCTTGCCATAGCCCTGCACGACGTTAAGCACGCCAGGGGGCAGCAGGTCGCCGATCACTTCCAGGAGTACGCAAATGCCCAAGGGTGTCTGCTCGGCAGGCTTGAGCACCACGCAGTTGCCCGCAGCCAAGGCCGGTGCCAGCTTCCAGGCCGCCATCAGGATAGGGAAGTTCCAGGGAATGATCTGCCCGACCACGCCCAATGGCTCATGGATGTGATAGGCAACGGTATTGCCATCGATCTCCGCGGCGCTGCCTTCCTGGGCGCGCAGGGCACCGGCGAAATAGCGGAAGTGATCCGCTGCAAGGGGGATGTCCGCGTTGAGCGTTTCGCGAATGGCCTTGCCATTGTCCCAGGTTTCGGTAAGGGCGAGCAGTTCGAGATTCTGTTCGATGCGGTCGGCGATCTTGAGCAGGATCAACGAGCGCGCCTGGACCGAAGTCCGGCCCCACTCATCGGCGGCGGCATGGGCCGCATCCAGAGCCTTGTCGATGTCTTCGGCCGTGGACCTTGGAAATTCGGCAATAGGCTGCCCATTCACGGGCGAGGTATTGGTGAAATACTGGCCCTTCACTGGCTCGACGAAGCGGCCGCCGATGTAGTTACCGTAGCGTTCCTTGTAGGTGACAATGGCGCCTTCGGTACCTGGATGAGCGTATCGCATGGGGTTTCTCCTGGGCTCTTATTGTTTGTGGGCATAGGGCAGTTCAAGCGTAGAACAAAGCCTGAACGACTGCTGGCCAAAGCGCTGCGGGGCGGCAGCCGCGTCCCTTGCGTCCATGGCTGGCCCAGCAAGCGAGCGCCAGCGGCGGGTGAAATTCTCGCTGGCCTGGGCTACCCTGCCTCGACGTTTTTCGAGGTCCACCATGCACATCCACATTCTCGGCATCTGCGGTACTTTCATGGGCTCGCTGGCGGTACTGGCCAAAGCCCTCGGCCACCGCGTCACCGGCTCGGACGCCAATGTCTACCCACCCATGAGCACCCAGTTGCAGGCCCAGGGCATCGAGCTCACCCAGGGTTACGATCCGGCCCAGCTGTCGCCAGCGCCCGATCTGGTCGTGATCGGCAACGCCTTGTCCCGGGGCAACCCGGCCGTGGAATATGTGCTCGACCAAGGGCTGCCTTACGTGTCCGGCCCCCAATGGCTGGCCGACCATGTGCTGCAAGGTCGCTGGGTACTGGCCGTGGCGGGCACCCATGGCAAGACGACCACCAGCAGCATGCTGGCCTGGGTGCTCGAGCACGCCGGCATGGCGCCAGGTTTTTTGATCGGCGGCATCCCGCAGAATTTCGGCGTCTCCGCGCGCCTTGGCGACACCCCGTTCTTCGTGGTCGAGGCCGATGAATACGACAGCGCCTTCTTCGACAAGCGTTCGAAATTCGTTCACTACCGGCCGCGCACGGCCATCCTGAACAACCTGGAATTCGACCACGCAGACATTTTCCCCGACCTGCCCGCCATCGAGCGTCAGTTCCACCACATGGTGCGGACCATTCCCGGCCAGGGCTTGATCATTCACCCCACGGACGAAGCGGCTCTGGGACGGGTGATCGCCATGGGCTGCTGGACGCCTGTGCAAACCACCGGCGAAGGCGGGCAATGGCAGGCCCGCTTGCTGGCTGAAGACGGCTCACGCTTCGAGGTATCGTTCCAGGGGCAGGTCGAAGGCGTGGTGCAGTGGTCGCTTACAGGGCGCCATAACGTCGCCAATGCCCTGGCCTGCCTGGCCGCCGCGCGCCATGTGGGCGTAGTGCCGGCCATGGGCATCGCTGGCCTGAGTGAGTTCCGCAATGTCAAACGGCGCATGGAAGTGGTGGCCCAGGTCAAGGGTGTGACGCTCTATGACGACTTCGCCCACCATCCCACGGCCATCGCCACCACGCTGGACGGCCTGCGCAAGCGAGTGGGCGCAGCGCCCATCATCGCCGTGGTCGAGCCCAGGTCCAATTCCATGAAGCTCGGCGCCCATCGCGACGGCTTGCCCTCCAGCGTGATCCAGGCTGACCAGGTGATCTGGTATGCGCCGCCGAACCTAGGGTGGGATTTGGCCGCGACCGTGGCCGGCAGCCAGGTGCCTACCCAGGTGGCCGACAGCCTGGAAGCGATCATCACCCAGGTCAAGGCCCAGGCCGTGCCTGGCACCCATGTGGTGATCATGAGCAACGGCGGCTTCGGCGGCCTGCACAACAAATTGGCCGAGGCCCTGCAATGAGCGGCCCGGAACGCATCACCCTGGCAATGACCGGGGCTTCGGGGGCGCAATATGGCTTGCGGCTGCTGGACTGCCTGGTAAGGGAAGACCGCGAGGTGCACTTCCTTATCTCCAAGGCAGCGCAACTGGTGATGGCTACCGAAACGGACGTCAGCCTCCCGGCCAAGCCGCAGGCCATGCAAGCCTTCCTCACTGAGTACACAGGGGCGAGCGCGGGCCAGGTGCGAGTCTACGGCAAGGAAGACTGGATGGCTCCGGTAGCCTCTGGCTCGGGCGCGCCCAGCGCGATGGTGGTGGTGCCCTGTTCCACCGGCACGCTGTCGGCCATCGCTACCGGCGCTTGCAACAATCTGATCGAGCGGGCGGCGGACGTGACGCTCAAGGAGCGCCGCCAATTGATCCTGGTACCCCGAGAAGCGCCATATTCCACCTTGCACCTGGAGAACATGCTCAAGCTGTCGCGAATAGGCGCGGTCATCGTTCCAGCCTCTCCGGGCTTCTACCATCAACCGCAGACCATCGACGACCTGGTGGACTTCGTGGTGGCGCGCATTCTGAACCTTCTGGACATTCCCCAGGACATGCTGCCGCGTTGGGGCGAGTATCACGTTGGCAACGATGAATAGGGCCCTGGCCGCTGCGCTATGCCTGGCGTTGTGCACAGGTTGCGGCACGGTGAAAACCCTGGATGCCGCCAAGCCCGGAGCGCCTCTGGTCTACGCTGGCACCCGGCTGGACCTTTATGCCCTGGGTGGTGGCTGCTGCGCGATAGACCGTTTCGGTACCAAGCCCCCCGCCTGGCCCGCCGTGGACCTTCCCGGCAGTGCCTTGCTGGACACCCTGCTGTTGCCGTTCTCGCTATTGGCCACACTGGGCGTGGGCTACCAGGCCCAAGGCGGCCTGTAGGCACCCGCGAAGCTGGCGCATCAGGGCAGGCAAGCCCTTCCTGTTCAGGCGGCGATTGGCAGTGGGAGCCAGGGGAGCTGGCGAATGTATACAATCTCTGATCAAGGACCGTTCGGCCGCTGCGCTACCTCCCACCGGGTGACCTGCGCTTGGCGGGCTTAGGCTCCCGACGTCCTCTGGAAGCCTCAGCGGCCCAGCTTGCGTAGTTCATCGGATTCGACCACCCGAACGCCCTGGCCGTCTTCCAGGGCCAGGCGCCATAGCGCCCGGGCCAGATGGCAGGCTTCGATACCATGGTATTTGCCAGGAATCAGGCGGGACAGGGGGCCCGCGATCTGTTCGGCCAGGCGCGGCTCGCTTCGGTTGCCGATCAGAATCGATGGTCGAGCCAGGGTCAGTTGGGGCCAACCTTGCTCACGCAAGCCCAGTTCCAGCTCGCCCTTGACCCGACTATAGAACATGGAAGAGGAGGGGTCCGCGTCCACCGCACTGATGGCCAGGAAATGCCGTGCGCCCAAGGCGCGGGCGCGGGCCGCATAGGCCAGCACCAGGTCGTGGTCGATGGCGCGAAACGCTTCCTGGGAGCCGGCCTGCTTGATAGTCGTGCCCAGGCAGCAAAAGGCGATGTCGACAGGTCCCTGGAGTCCAGGCAACAAGGCATTGAGCTCGCCGACGGGATTTTCCAGGCGCGGGTGCTCCACCAGCGCCCGTCGGGTAGGCGCCAGCACGCGGGTCACCGTAGGCTCGTTGAGCAGGCGATCGAGCAAATGCTCGCCCGTGAGGCCGGTGGCGCCGGCAAGAAGAATATTCTGCGGAGTGAGATACATGCTGCCTCCTTCGGCCATTAATGCCGGGCCGCCGATTCAGGGTCCATGCCATGCTCGTCGCCATGCAAGGCGGCGGTCGCCTGTTGCTGGCGTAGCCGGTGCCAGTGGGTAAGCACGCCCTTGGGCGCCCACATCTGAGGCTCCGAAGCTTCGAAATTCTCCGCCTGTTCTCGTTGCGCGACAATCGCCGAGGCTTGCTGGAAAGCACTTTGCAGGTCGTCCGTGGTAGTCAGTGCCTGGCCGAACAGGGCATCGCCGAAATAGGTGAAGTCGGCTTCCTCGGAGCAGCCAAAGGACACCCGATCCGCGCGCGAGGCGGTGATGACCAGCGTCTTTTCGTTTTTCAGAGGCTCAATGAAACCACCGGAATAGCACGCCGAAACCACGATGATCTTGTCGCGATCCTTCAAGGGGGCCAGCAGACTGGCGAAGTCGCCAGCGGAAAGGTCGCCCAGCTCCAGTCTGGGCTGTTCCAGCACCAACTCATGTTCGGCAGTGCCATGGCTGGTAAGGTAGATGAACACCAGGTCTTCGGGGCCGCTGCGCTGGGCGATAGCCTGTACGGAGCGTGCCAGGGTTTCCCGAGTCGCCATGACGCGGTCGTTGAAATGGTCCCGATGATTGACCAGAGTCAGCCCGCCCTTGGCGCCGAAGCGGCTTGCCAGCAGGTCATGAACATAGTCCGCTTCACGCATGAACACACTCTGCTCGCCGTCGCCTCCTACCGTCAGGCTATAGAGTTCCACGGCCGGGGTAGAGTTCGGCAAGCGCGCCAGCGCGCGTTCCAGCAAGGGGCCCTGGGCCAGCAGGCCGCGCTCCAGGGGGTCGGGCAACAGGTGGCCTTGCTCGTCACGCACCAGGCGCCCCTGCACCCAGAAGCCGGCCTGACGGCTCCCGTCGGAAAGAACCAGGACACCTTTGCCCTGGTAGGCGTCCTCAACGAAACCACCGGTATAAAGGCTGCCATCGGCCGAGGCCAGTTGCCCCTCACCGTGGAAATGCCAGTCGACGAAGCCCCCTTGGTAATGGCTGCCGTCGTTGGCGAACAGGTCGCCATGGCCGTTGGGCGCGCCCCCCTTGAAAGCACCGATCCACACATCGCCTGCCTGGGTCTCGTAGCGCCCGTGCCCTTCCAGGCGGCCAAGATGGAACTCACCGGTGTAATGGTCGCCGTCGCCATTGCTGAAGGTGCCATGCCCTTCCAGCTGGCCGTCGACGAAGTGCCCGCTGTACTGGTTGCCCTCGGCGTCGGTACGCACGCCCTCGCCGTTGGGTTGGCCGTGCTCGAAGTCGCCCTGGTAAGTACTGCCGTCTTCGAGTTCCAGGTGGCCGGCGCCGGCGTATTGATCATTGACGAAGCCGCCCCGGTAGCTATGGCCCGGCTCCTTCAGAAAACCTTCGCCTTCACGCTTGCCCCGCTTGAAACCGCCGGTATAGGTCAGGTTGCCAGCGGTGAGCGTGCCCTGTCCGTCGAACAGGCCTTGCTTGAACTCTCCCTTGTAGACTTCTCCATTCGGGCCGTGCCATTCGCCGGTGCCGTGCCATTGACCATCCTTGAAGGCGCCGACGTACCAGCTGCCGTTGGGGTAGTCCACGCGGCCCTCGCCCTGCAGCAAGCCATCGACCACTTGCCCATGGTACTTGCCGCCATCAGGAAGACGGGCATCAGCGGGCAGCAGGGGTTTACCTTCGCCGCAGGCGGCGAGCAGCAGGCACAGGGCCAATGGAGCGAGTGGGCGCATGGCAGGGTCCGGGCAATCGAGGCGCCGAGTATGCCGTAGATATCGCTGTCGGATACAGCCTCAGACGTCAGGGTGCGTCCTGGCTCACAGGAAACAGAGCAGCAGCGGTTCGGCGACGAAGCCGGGCTGTGCCTGGCCTTCGATTTCCAGGGTAGCCCTGGCCCGCAGCAGCCATTGCCCCGGACGCTTCTGCGTGGCCTGGAGTAGCGTCAGGTGCAGGCGCACCCGGGCGCCTACCCGCACTGGTTGGATGAAGCGCACCCCCTCCAGTCCGTAATTGACTGTCATGTGCGTTCCTTCCGGCGCCAACATCAAGCCTTCGATCAGGCGCGGAATCAGCGCCAGGGTCAGGAACCCATGAGCGATGGTACCGCCAAAGGGAGTAGCGGCGGCGCGTTCGGCGTCCACATGGATGAACTGATGATCCTCGGTGGCGTTGGCAAACTGGTCGACGCGGGCTTGATCGATCATTAGCCACTCGGAGCAGCCCAGGTCCTGGTCAAGATAATCCACAAGGTGGTCAGCCGGTATGTAACGCATGACGTCTCCTGACAGAATGGCGATCATCGGCACCTGACCATGCCAGTGGGCGCAGGTCAAGGCACGCTGCCCCCCATCCATTCCATGAATGTCCCCCTGGGTCGCTATAATGCTCGCCGTCCATCAGCGGGGTAGAGAGGAACGCAATGCTATTGAGAGGGCTGACCTGGCTGATCGTATTCCAACTGCTGGGCACGGCCTTGCATGAGCTGTTCTTGCCGCTGCTACCGGGGCCCATTCTAGGGCTGTTGTGTTTGCTGGGCTGGCTGATGTATCAGGGCGAAGTCCCTGATCATGTGGAGCTGGCCGCGTCCAGTCTGCTGCGTTACCTGCCGTTGCTGCTGGTGCCGCCTGCCGTGGGCGTAATGGTCTATGCCTCGCTGCTCGCCGAGCATTTCTGGGCGCTCGTGGGCGCGCTGGGCCTGTCGGTAATGGGCTCGCTGGGGCTGACAGGCTGGCTGATGCAGCGGCTCATTGGTTCCAGGGCGAAGCCGTCCGAGCCAGGGCGGCAACCATGAACCTGGGCTGGCACGCCGCGGCGGGGGCGGTCATTCATCATCCTTTGTTCGGCATAGGGCTGACCCTGGCGGCCTATCAGCTTGCCATGGCATTGTACGAGCGCACCCGGCTGGTCTTCCTGCAGCCTGTGCTCTTGTCCATGCTGCTGGTGGTGGGTGCCCTGGTGGCCTGTGGCTTGTCCTACGCCGAATATCGCCAGGGCACGGAAATCTTCGCCACGCTCTTGGGCCCGGCCACCGTTGCGCTGGCGGTTCCGCTGTACCTGAACCTGCGTCGCATCCGCCAGCTGCTGTGGCCGACCCTTGCTACGCTGCTGCTGGGCGGCGTGGTGGCAACCGCTTCCGGAGTCTGGCTGGGCTGGTGCTTCGGCATGGATACCCAGACCCTGGTGACCATGGCACCGAAGTCGGCCACCTCGCCGATCGCCATGCTGGTGGCAGGTCAGCTTGGCGGGGTTCCAGCGCTGGCGGCGGTGTTCGTGCTCACTACCGGAGTACTGGGCGGCATCTTTGGCCCGGGAATCCTGAGGCTGCTCAAGGTAAGCGCGCCTGAGGCACGCGGCATGGCCCTGGGCCTGACCTCCCATGCGGTGGGTACCTCGGTTGCCTTGCAGGAAGGTGAGGCCTGTGGGGGCTTCGCCGCCCTGGGCATGAGCCTGATGGGGGTCAGCACCGCAGTATTCCTGCCATTGGCGGTCAGTCTTTTCGTATGAGGAACGCTTGATGAAGTTGCCGTTATTCCCGCTCAATACTGTGCTCTTCCCGGGCTGTACCCTGGATTTGCAGTTGTTCGAAGCGCGATACCTGGACATGATCGGGCGCTGCATGAAGCAGGGCGAGGGTTTCGGTGTGGTCTGCATACTGGAAGGCAGCGAAGTGGGCGATGTGCCCACGGCCTATGCCTCCCTGGGATGTGAAGCGCGAGTTCAGGATTTCCAACAGCAGGACAATGGCTTGCTGGGTATACGAGTGGAAGGCGGCCGTCGTTTCCAGGTGGAAAGCGTCGAGGTGCAGCGTGATCAGTTGATCGTGGCCGAGGTGCGATGGCTGGAGGATGCGCCTGACGTACCATTGGGCGAAGACGACCAGGACCTGTTGGCCCTGCTTGCGGCCCTGGCGCAGCACCCTCTGGTGGCGACACTGGAAATGGGTAGCGAGGCCACGGGCCGGCAAGCCCTGGCGAACCGCCTGGCCTATTTACTGCCGTTCGAAGACCACGACAAGCTGAGCCTGCTCGAAACGACGGACCCCAGCACCCGGCTGGAAATGGTCCAGGCCCTGGTCGACCGCATGCAAGGGGAGTTGCAAGGTTGATTCGTCCCGGGCCGGGGCTTATTGATAGGCATACTGGCTGAGGGCTGCGGCCAGGTCGTGCCAGGTGAACCATGCGAACGAGAGCAGGCATGGCACCAGCACCAGGCACCAGGTGCGCAGCCCCAGGGGCTCCAGCCGATGCACGCGCAAGGTAATGGCCAGGCCGGCAGCGCAGACGAACACGGCCAGCAGCGCGCCGGCCAGGACGTCCGTGGGCCAGTGGGCGCCCAGGTAGACCCGCGACAAGGCGATGGAGAGCGCGGGTATGCAGGCCACCAGCATCCAGGTCAGGCGCATCCGCGGCGGCTGGCCGCGGCTGGCCAGTACCGCCAGCACGAGGAAGAAGGCGAAGGAGGCCGAACTATGGCCGCTGGGCATGCTATAGGTGCTCAGGGGCGTGCTCAGGACTTCCGGACGTGCGCGCGAGAACAGCCACTTCAGGGTGCCGTTGCCGAGGGCGGTGCACAGGAGTACGCCGCCCGCGAAGAGGGCGTGGCGCCAGTGCCGGGCCGCCAGCAACAACAGGGTGAGCAGGACGCCCACCCAGGCCTGGGTGCGGAAGTCCCCGAGCCGGGTGACCGCGACCACGATGCGATCCAGGCCCGGGCTGCGATGCTCCTGCACCAGCGCGACCAGCCCTTCATCGAAGTGGGTGAGATAGGGCCAGCCGAGGAATACCGCCAGCATCAAGCCGAAACTGGCGGCGCTGGTCACTACAGTGGCGCTTGGTTGGCGCCGCAGGCTGCTATTGATCGCCAGGCCGATCAAGGCCGCCAGGCCAATGGCTACCGCCGCGGCCTGGGGCCAGAAGCCAGCAGGCAAGGGCAAGCGCACCGCGGCGCCGGTCATCCAGCCGGGCAGCAGGTAGGCTACCGACCAGCCCGCGGCGGCGAGAAGGCTGACCAGAGTGAAGCGTGGCAGCGGCATTTTCAGCATGCCGGCGACCATGGGCAGCATGGGCCGCAGGGGGCCAATGAAGCGGCCCACCAACAGACTGGCCACGCCGTAACGCTGGATGAACCCCTCGGCGCTGGTCAGCCATTGCGGATGGCTGCGCAGCCCGGGCAGGCGGCGAATGTTCTGGTCCATGCCCCGGCCGATGGCGTAGGAAAGCGCATCCCCCACCAGCCCACCGGCATAACCGAGCAGGAGGGTATCGCCCAGGCTCAAGGCGCCGCCGCCTGCGAGGGCGGCCACGGCGAACAGGGCCACCGTGCCGGGGACGATCAGCCCGGCGATCGCCAGGCATTCCACGCAGGCCACCAGGAAGATCGTGGCGCCCAGCCACTCGGGGTTGGCGCTCAGCCATTGGTTCATTTCGCCCAGCCACGCATTCATGCTCGGTTTCCTTGGCTCAACAACTCATAGTCGCGTCCTTGGATCTGGCCTCGACGCAAAGGGTTTCGGGTGCAGAAGCGGGCGTATTCCGCGTCGACGAAGCGGTACGGAAGGTGCTCGTCGCGCCCCGCCGGTATGCCAAGGCGGGTGGTCTGGATAATCTGGGATACCTGCACGCCTGCATCTTCCACATAGAACCTGGCCGGGTCGAAGCGGCGGCCGTCCCATTCCGGCACCTTCAGGCCCAGGGCCCGGCAAAGCAGGGTCTGGCCCGCGCAAAGGCGCTCGGGTGGGCGAGGCTGGCCACTGGCGTCCGGATTGTTGAGGGTCATCCGCGCCAGGGCGTTTTCATCGCTGAGTTCGTCCACCCAGGGGTAGGCCGACTTGATCAGCACGGCATTGCCCGGGCCGTGGGCGCTGAAGTTGAGCGAATCTCCGCCACGGGCGTAGTACATGTAGATATGGCCGCCATCGAGGAACAGGGCCTTGCGCTTTTCCGTGTAGCCGAGGGACGCGTGACTGCCTTTGTCCTCCAGGCGATAGACTTCGGTCTCGATGATGCGCGCGGCCAGCCAGTGAGGACCCTGGCGATGACGTATCACCTTGCCGAGCAGGTCCTTGGCCAGGAGGAGCGCATCGCGATCGAAGAAGGTGTCAGGGAGGGCGTGGGAATCAGGCATGTGAACGACCGTGGACGATATGAAGCAGATGATAGCAAGGCTCCAGGGAAGGTTTCAGCGCGGCGGTGTCTTCAGTTTGTAACCATCTGCCCGTCGCTGCTGTTAGTCCCTTCCTGTCACGGCTATAATCAGCGGCTTTCCTCTTTTCCAAGCCGTGGAATCATGACTGAGCCTGTCCTCGACTACATGCACCGCCTCGGACGCGCCGCCCGCGACGCCGCCCGGGTCATCGCGCGGGCCAGCACCGGCCAGAAGAACCAGGCCCTGCTGGCCACCGCCCAGGCGCTGGATGATGCCCGTGAAGCCCTGGTCGCCGCCAACGAGCAGGATCTTGCCCAGGCCCGCGCCAATGGCCTGGAATCGGCCTTGCTCGACCGCCTGGCGCTGACGCCCGCGCGTATCGATGGCATGATCGCCGGCCTGCGCCAGGTCGCCGCCCTGCCAGACCCGGTCGGCGCCATCCGCGACATGAGCTACCGCCCTTCCGGCATCCAGGTGGGCAGGATGCGCGTGCCGCTTGGCGTGGTCGGCATTATCTACGAGTCACGGCCCAACGTGACCATCGACGCCGCCTCCCTGTGCCTGAAGTCCGGTAACGCCACCATCTTGCGTGGCGGTTCCGAGGCCATCCAGTCCAACCGGGCCATCGCGGGCTGCATCGCCCAGGGGCTGGAAGCGGCCGGCCTGCCGGCCGCCGTGGTCCAGGTGGTGGAAACGACGGATCGCGCCGCGGTCGGCGCGCTGATCAGCATGCCCGAGTATGTGGACATCATCGTGCCCAGGGGCGGGCGTGGGCTGATCGAGCGTATCGCCCAGGATGCCCGGGTGCCGGTCATCAAGCACCTGGACGGCATATGCCACGTCTACGTGTCCGCCCATGCCGACCTGGCCAAGGCCCGGCGCATCGCCTTCAACGCCAAGACCTACCGCTACGGCATCTGCGGCGCCATGGAAACACTGCTGGTGGACGCGGCCGTGGCCGCTGAGTTCCTGCCGGCCATGGCTGGCCAGCTGCGGGAAAAAGGCGTGGAGCTGCGTGGCTGCGAGCGTACGCGGGCAATCATCGAGGCCGCCCCGGCAAGCGAAGACGACTGGCGTACCGAATATTTGGCCCCGGTGTTGTCGATCCGTGTAGTCAGCGGTCTTGACCAGGCCATCGAGCACATCAACCACTACGGCTCGCACCATACCGATGCCATCGTCAGCGAGCACCAGGGGGAGGCCCGCCGCTTCCTGGCCGAGGTCGACTCGGCTTCGGTGATGCTGAACGCGCCCACCTGCTTCGCCGACGGCTTCGAATACGGGCTGGGCGCGGAAATCGGCATTTCCACCGACAAGCTGCATGCCCGCGGGCCTGTGGGGCTGGAAGGCCTGACCTGCGAGAAATACGTGGTGATCGGTGACGGCCAGCTGCGTGGCGAGTCGAGCGCCCATTGAGCCTGGGCCAGCAGGCGCGCTCGCCCTTACCCAGGCGCATCGGCGTGCTCGGAGGTACCTTCGACCCGGTGCACATCGGCCATCTGCGCGGCGCGCTGGAAGTGGCCGATGTGCTTGCCCTGGACGAGTTGCGGCTGGTTCCGAATGCCCGACCACCGCATCGGGAGCAGCCTCAGGCCACGCCCGAGCAGCGTCTGGCCATGGTCGAACAGGCGGTCCAGGGCGTCTTTCCGCTGCATGTTGACGGGCGGGAACTGCTGCGGTCGCAGCCCTCGTATAGCATCGAGACCCTGGAGGCGATACGCGCCGAGTTGGCCACTGACGATCAACTGTTCCTTTTGCTCGGCTGGGATGCCTTCTGTGGGCTACCAAGCTGGCACCGGTGGTCCGAATTGTTGTGGCATTGCCACATCGTCGTCCTGCAGCGTCCGGATGCCGACAGCGAGCCGCCCGATGCCCTGCGTAACCTGCTGGCCGCCCGCGCGGTCAGCGCTCCGGCCGCCCTGCAAGGGCCGGCCGGGCAGATTGCTTACGTCTGGCAGACACCCCTGGCGGTGTCCGCCACCCAGATCCGCCAGCTGCTGGCCAACGGCAAGTCGGTTCGTTATCTGGTGCCAGACGCGGTATTGGCCTACATCGAGGCGCATGGTCTGTACCATGCGCCCAATTGACCGGGCAGCGCCGGTAATCCCGCGCCCCGACTTACGAATCAACGAGTGTGATATGAAAAACTCTGCAATGAAGAGCGAAGAACTGGTTCAACTGGCCACCGCGGCCCTTGAAGACATCAAGGCTCAGGACATCCTCAGCATCGATGTGAAGGAAAAGACCAGCATTACCGACTACATGCTGATCGCCACCGGCACCTCCAACCGTCACGTCAATTCCATGGTCGAGCACGTACGCGAGAAGGTCAAGGCACAGGGTATCCAGCCCCTGAGCGAAGAAGGCAAGGGCGACAGCGACTGGGTATTGCTGGACCTGGGTGATGTGGTGGTGCATGTGATGACCTCCGCCGCGCGCCAGTTCTATGACCTCGAGCGCCTGTGGCAAGGCGCCGAGCAGAGCCGCGCTCAGCACGCGCCAGGCCACCCCAGCCTCGACCAGGAGTAAGCGCCACCGTGCGTTTGCGTCTGATCGCGGTAGGGTCGCGCATGCCCCGCTGGGTGGACGATGGCTGGACGGAATACGCCCGTCGGCTTCCTGCGGAGCTGCCCCTGGAACTGGTGGAGATACCGCTTAACACACGCGGCAAGAATGCCGACGTGGCGCGGCTGATCCGCCAGGAAGGGGAGGCAATGCTTGCCAAGGTCCAGCCGGGTGAGCGGGTGGTTACCCTGGAAGTGCGTGGCAAGCCCTGGAGCACCGAGCAACTGGCCTGCGAACTCGACCGCTGGCGGCTGGATGCCCGCAATGTGAATTTCATGGTGGGAGGCCCCGAGGGGCTCGCGCCTGAAGTGTGTGCCCGGGCCGATCAGCGCTGGTCGCTCTCGGCGCTTACCCTGCCTCATCCGTTGGTGCGCATCCTCATCGGCGAGCAGCTCTATCGGGCATGGACGGTGTTGTCCGGCCATCCCTACCACAAATAGATCAACACAGTCGTCACGATGTCCCAGCCGATCCGCCTCAAGGACCACGAAAAAGACGCCCGCCTGGTGCGCAAGCGCGTGGTCGTGGGCGCGGTGGCGGTGATCGTGCTCATCGCCGTGCTTGTGGCCAGGTTGTATTACCTGCAGGTAGTGCAGTACGAGTACCACTCAACGCTGTCGGAAAACAACCGGGTTCATGTGCAGCCGATTCCGCCGAGCCGCGGGCTGATCTATGACCGCAATGGCGTGATCATCGCCAACAACCGGCCAAGCTTCAACCTGAGTGTGACGCGCGAGCGGGCAGGGGATTGGGAGGCCATTCTCGACCGTATCGTGGAGGTCCTGGAGCTTGCCCCCGAAGACCGTGCCCTGTTCGAAAAGCGTATGCGCCAGGGGCGTCGGCCCTTCGAGCCGGTGCCGGTGATGCAGGAACTGAGTGAAGAACAGATCGCCCGTATCGCCGTGAACCAGTTCCGCTTGCCCGGAGTGGAAGTAGTGGCGCAGCTGACCCGCCATTATCCCCAGGGGCCGCATTTCGCCCACTCGGTGGGTTACATGGGGCGTATCAACGAAAAGGAGCTCAAGACACTCGACCCGGTCAACTACAGTGGCACCCACCAGATCGGCAAGACCGGGGTGGAGCGTTTCTATGAAGCCGAGCTGCATGGCCAGGTCGGCTACGAGGAGGTCGAAACCAATGCTCGCGGGCGGGTACTCCGGGTGCTCAAGCGCACCGACCCGGTTCCAGGCAAGGACATCGTCCTTAGCCTGGACATCCAGTTGCAGGAGGCCGCCGAGGCCGCGCTGGGCGGTCGGCGTGGCGCCATAGTCGCGCTGGACCCAAGGAATGGCGAAGTGCTCGCCATGGTCAGCCAACCTAGCTTCGATCCCAACCTGTTCGTCACCGGCATTCCTTTCAAAACCTATGCCGAGCTGCGCGATTCCATCGACAGGCCGCTGTTCAACCGCGTGTTGCGCGGGCTGTACCCGCCGGGGTCCACCATCAAGCCTGCGGTAGCCATCGCCGGGCTCGACAGCGGGGTCGTCACCCCCTCCACCCGGGTGTTCGATCCGGGCTACTACATGCTGCCCAACTACGATCACAAGTATCGTAACTGGAACCGCAGTGGCGACGGCTTCGTCGACCTGGACACTGCCATCATGCGGTCCAACGACACCTATTTCTATGACCTGGCCCACAAGCTGGGCATTGACCGTCTGGGCGATTACCTATCGCGCTTCGGTATCGGCCAGAAGGTCTCTCTGGACATGTTCGAAGAGTCTCCCGGGCTGATGCCCTCGCGTGAGTGGAAGCGCGTCACCCGACGGCAAGCCTGGTTCCCGGGGGAAACCCTGATCCTGGGCATCGGCCAGGGCTACATGCAAGCCACGCCCCTGCAGCTTGCCCAAGCTACCGCGCTGATCGCCAACAAAGGTCACTGGCACCGCCCGCACCTGGCTCGAACCATCGAAGGGCAGCCACCGGTGGACCCATCTCCCATGCCTGATATCGTTCTGCGAGACCCGACCGATTGGGCTCGAGTCACCCACGGTATGGAGCAGGTGATGCAAAACGCTCGTGGTACTGCCCGCAAGGCGGCACTGGGTTCGGTGTATCGCATCGCTGGCAAGAGCGGTACGGCGCAGGTGGTGGCGATCCGGCAGGGGGAGCGCTATGACCGCAATAAATTGCAAGAACGTCACCGGGACCACGCCTTGTTCGTTGGCTTCGCCCCAGCGGAAAATCCCCGGATCGTAGTCGCGGTGATGGTAGAAAACGGTGAATCCGGGTCCGGGGTGGCCGCGCCTGTAGTGCGCCAGGTGATGGACGCCTGGTTGTTGGGCCCGGATGGCCAGCTCAAGCCTGAATATGCAGGCGCAACGGCTCCGGAGGTTACGGCGCGTGAAGAATAATTTCGACCGCATCCTGTCCAGTGAAGACGTGATGCGGCGGCGCGCCACCTTCCTGCAGCGCATCCATGTGGACGGCCCCCTGCTGGTGCTGCTTCTTACGCTGGCCACCGGCAGCCTGTTCGTCCTCTATTCGGCCAGTGGCAAAAGCTGGGACCTGCTCATCAAGCAAGCCACGTCGTTCGGCATCGGCCTGGTCTCGATGTTCGTCATCGCCCAGCTGGAGCCCCGCTTCATGGCGCGCTGGGTGCCCCTGGCCTATGTCATCGGCGTGGTCTTGCTGGTGGTGGTCGATGTCATGGGCCACAACGCCATGGGGGCTACCCGCTGGATCAACATCCCTGGAGTCATACGCTTCCAGCCTTCGGAATTCATGAAGATCATCATGCCGGCCACCATCGCCTGGTACCTGTCCAAGCGCACGCTGCCGCCCCATCTCAAACATGTGGCCATCAGCCTGGCCCTTATCGGGGTGCCCTTCGTGCTGATCGTCCGTCAGCCAGACCTGGGCACGTCATTGCTGATCCTGGCATCGGGCGCCTTCGTGCTCTTCATGGCAGGCCTGCGCTGGCGCTGGATCCTCAGCGTGATCGCCGCCGCGGTGCCGGTGGCGGTCGCGATGTGGTTCTTCATCATGCATGACTACCAGAAACAGCGGATCCTCACGTTCCTTGACCCGGAAAGCGACCCGCTGGGCACCGGCTGGAACATCATCCAGTCCAAGGCGGCCATCGGTTCCGGAGGTGTCTTCGGGAAAGGCTGGCTCTTGGGTACACAGTCCCACCTGGATTTTTTGCCCGAAAGCCACACTGACTTTATCATCGCCGTCCTTGGCGAAGAGTTCGGCCTGGTGGGCATATGCGCATTGCTGCTGATCTACCTGCTGCTGATCGGTCGCGGCCTGGTGATCACCGCCCAAGCGCAAACCCTCTATGGCAAGCTGCTGGCTGGTAGCCTGACCATGACATTCTTCGTTTATGTATTCGTGAACATCGGCATGGTAAGCGGGCTTTTGCCCGTGGTTGGCGTACCCTTGCCCTTCATTAGTTACGGCGGAACTTCGCTTGTGACGCTACTGTCAGCGTTTGGGGTTTTGATGTCGGTCCATACCCATCGCAAGTGGATCGCTCAGGTTTGATTAAGGTGATGAATTCAATGCAAGCAATGCGTGGCTGGGTCGCTCGATACATTCCTTGGGTCGGCCTGGCGGGCATCCTTGGCACTCCGGGGGCGGCCTGCGCCGCTGATTATGAAGGCTCACCCCAGGTGGCGGAATTCGTGGGTGAAATGACCCGCGATTATGGCTTCGCTGGCGAGCAGCTGATGGGCGTTTTCAAGGAAGTCGAGCGCAAGCAGGCGATCCTCGATGCCATCTCTCGGCCGGCCGAGCGGGTGAAACCCTGGAAAGAATATCGCCCCATCTTCATCACCGACGCCCGTATCGCCCGGGGCGTGGATTTCTGGCGCCAGCATGAGGCCGCCCTGGCCCGCGCCCAGCAGGAATACGGGGTGCCCGCCGAAGTGATCGTGGCCATCATCGGCGTGGAAACCTTCTTCGGGCGCAATACCGGGAATTATCGCGTCATCGACGCCTTGTCCACGCTGGGGTTCGACTACCCGCCCCGGGCTGATTTCTTCCGCAAGGAACTACGGGAATTCCTGCTCCTGGCCCGCGACGAGCAAGTGGACCCGCTCTCCCTGAAAGGCTCCTATGCGGGGGCCATGGGCCTTCCGCAATTCATGCCCAGCAGCTTCCGTGCTTACGCGGTAGACTTCGACGGCGACGGCCATATCAACATCTGGAGCGACCCTACCGACGCCATCGGCAGTGTCGCCAGCTACTTCTCTCGTCATGGCTGGGCCAGTGGCCAACCCGTGGTCAGCCGGGCCGAAGTGCGCGGCAGCCGGGCCGACGAAGGCTTGAGCCCGGGCCTGGACCCGTCGAAAACCGTCGGGGAGTTGCGAGCGCTGGGCTGGTCGAGTCATGATGCGCTGCGCGATGATGCACCCGTCGTTGCCTTCAGGCTGGACGGGGAAGCCGGGCCGGAATACTGGATGGGCCTGAAGAATTTCTACGTGATCACGCGATATAACCGCAGCGCGATGTACGCCATGGCGGTTCACCAGTTGTCGCAAATGTTGGTTCAAGCACGGGGCTACAAGTGATGCGGGCGATGCCGTTTCGTATACCAGTGAAACTGGCGTTCTATGGAGCGGCGGCGTTGCTGGTGGCCAGCTGCTCCAGCAGCCGGTCGCCCGAGCCCAGCTACAGCGCGAGCCCTCGCCCCGTGCTGGACATCAACCATGCCCACAAGGACGGTGCGCCCTGGTGGGACGTGGACGTTTCGCGTATTCCGGACGCCATTCCCACCTTGCATACCGGGCCCTACAAGGCCAACCCCTACACGGTGCTGGGCAAAACCTACTTTCCCATCCCCGACGGCACCAATTACAAGGCCGTCGGCACCGCGTCCTGGTATGGCACCAAGTTCCACGGGCAGAATACCGCCAATGGCGAGGTGTACGACCTCTACGGCATGAGCGCGGCACACAAGACGCTGCCACTGCCCAGCTACGTGAAGGTCACCAACCTGGACAACAACCGTAGCGTGATCCTGCGGGTCAACGACCGTGGCCCCTTCTATTCGGATCGCATCATCGACCTGTCCTACGCGGCAGCCAAGAAGCTCGGCTATGCCGAAACGGGCACCGCGCGGGTTCGGGTAGAAGGGATCGATCCGCAGCAATGGTGGGCCCAGCGCGGTCGGCCCGCGCCCATGGTGTTGCAGCAGCCGCCTGTTCAGGTGGCCCAGGCGCGCCCGATACTCAGCCCGTCGACCGGAACCGTGGAGCAATACACGCCGCCGCCTCAGCAGCATGCGGTCGCCACCGCCCCGGTCAGCATCGACCCAAAAAAAAACGCTTCTGCGCAGGCAACTGGCCTCTATCTCCAGGTGGGAGCCTTCGCCAACCCGGACGCTGCCGAACTGCTGCGGTCGAAACTCAGTACCATGGTGAAGGCCCCGGCCTTTACCAGCCCGACGATTCGCAACCAGCAAACGCTCTATCGCGTGCGCCTGGGGCCGATCGGAACCCAGGATGAAGCCCAGCAGGTGCAGAACAGCATTCGCCTGGCCAGGCTCGGCTCGCCGAGCGTGGTCACCGCTGACTGACCTGCGGCCCCGCCCCGCCTCGTGTTCGCCCGAGCGGAGCACCAAGGACGGTAACCCACGTAAGCCCTGACACGGCTTTCACGAAGATTTGCCCACAGGGCCTGTGCCATCAGTAATCTCGAGAGACGGATGAACATCACCAACTTTGCCAAACGCCTGTGCCTGCTAGTTCCATTGCTTCTTTCGCCTGCTGCCTGGTCCGCCGACCAGATGGTGCCGGCCGCGCCCCAGCTGGCCGCCACTGCCTATGTGCTGATGGAGGCTTCCAGCGGCAACGTGCTGATCAACAGCAATGGTGACGAACGCCTGCCACCGGCCAGCCTCACCAAGCTGATGTCGGCCTATATCGCCACCCTGGAAATCCGCCGGGGCCAGATCGGCGAGAACGACCTGGTCACGGTCAGTGAAAATGCCTGGCGCACGGGCGGCTCGCGGATGTTCATCAAGGTCGGCTCCCAGGTGTCGGTCAGCGACCTGCTGCATGGCATCATCATTCAGTCAGGCAACGATGCCACTGTGGCCCTGGCCGAGCATATCGCCGGCAGCGAAGACGCCTTCGCCGACATGATGAACACGACGGCGAAGAAACTGGGCATGGAGAACAGTCACTTCATGAACCCGACCGGTCTGCCCAACCCGGACCACTACTCGTCTGCCCATGACATGGCCATCCTGGCCCGCGCGATCATCCACGAAGACCCGGCTCACTATGCGATCTACTCGCAGAAGGAGTTCTTCTGGAACAACATCAAGCAGCCGAACCGCAATCTGCTGCTGTGGCGCGACAAGACCGTCGACGGCCTGAAAACCGGCCATACGCAGGAAGCCGGCTACTGCATGGTCGCCTCCGCCGTGCGTGATGGCACCCGTATGATCGCCGTGGTATTCGGTACCAACAGCGAACAGGCGCGCGCCGCCGAGACCCAGAAGCTGTTGACCTACGGCTTCCGTTTCTTCGAAACACAAACCTTCTACAAGGCCGGCACCGAATTGAACAAGGCGCCGGTGTGGAAGGGCACCAGCAATGAAGTGAAAGCGGGCCTGGCCCAGGACCTGACCCTGACCCTGCCTCGCGGCCAGTTGAAGAACCTGCAGGCCAGCACCACCATGAACCCGCAGCTCACCGCGCCCATCGAGAAAGGCCAGGTGATCGGCAAGGTGGAGGTCAAGAACGGTGACAAGGTCGTGGAAACCAAGGACCTTATCGCCCTGGAGGCGGTCGAGGAGGGTGGCATTTTCCGTCGGTTGTGGGATAGCATTCGCCTATTCTTCTACGGCTTGTTCAACTGACGACCCGTCGGTTACGCCTCCCCAGCCTTCGGCTGCGGGAGGTGTAGCTTTTTTCCACGGCTTGATGAGGCCGTTACTGCCATGACAGACACTGATGTAAAGTCTCATATCATTGAGTTTCCTTGCCCCGACTACCCCATCAAGGTGATCGGCGACACCGTTGTGGGCTTCAAGGACGCCGTCATCGAAATCCTTGCCAAGTACGCCAAGGTCGATATCAAGAGCCTGGCCGAGCGGCAGAGCAGCAACGGCAAGTACACCACCGTACAGTTGCATATCATTGCCACCGGTCAGGAGCAGCTGCGCGACATCAACAGTGCGTTGCGTGCCACCGGGTTCGTCCATATGGTGCTGTGATGCCAGGCTGCCTGGGCTTTCGCGAGCTCGGCTTGCGGCCCTACGAGCCTGTCTGGCAGGCCATGCGTCGCTTTACCGATCAAGCCAGCGAGCATGGCCATGGCGATGAAGCCTGGCTGGTCCAGCATCCTTCGGTATTTACCCAAGGGCAAGCTGGCAAGGCCGAGCACCTGTTGATCCCGGGGGACATCCCGGTGGTGCAGGTCGACCGTGGCGGTCAGGTGACTTACCATGGCCCCGGGCAATTGGTGGCCTACCTGCTGCTGGACTTGCGAGCCCGGGGTTTCGGTGTGCGTGAACTGGTGACCCGGATCGAGAACGCCCTGGTCGCACTTCTGGCCAGCTATGGGGTAACCGCAGCGGCCCGGCCGGACGCGCCCGGGGTGTACGTGGAAGGCGCCAAGATTGCCTCGCTGGGCTTGCGGATTCGCCATGGCCGAACCTTTCACGGCCTGGCCCTGAATGTGGACATGGACTTGCAGCCATTCCAAAGAATCAACCCCTGCGGCTATGCCGGCCTTGCCATGACGCAATTGGCCAATCATTTGCCGGGGGTGGAATTTGATGAGGTTTGTGCCCGGTTGCGCGCGCAGCTCGTCGAACACCTCGAGTATGCTGAGCAGACGACCCTTACGGGCGGAATCGACTGATATGACTACAGCGCAAGACACCGTCTCAAGCCCTGAAGCGGCCATCATCAAGCCGCCGGCCCCGAAAAAGGTCGAAGCGGGCGTCAAGCTGCGGGGTGCCGAGAAGGTGGCCCGCATTCCGGTGAAGATCATTCCCACTGAAGAACTTCCCAAGAAGCCTGACTGGATTCGCGTGCGCATCCCGGTTTCGCCCGAAGTGGATCGCATCAAGCAGCTGCTGCGCAAGCACAAGCTGCACAGCGTTTGCGAAGAGGCCTCCTGCCCCAACCTGGGTGAGTGCTTCTCTGGTGGCACCGCGACCTTCATGATCATGGGCGACATTTGCACGCGCCGCTGCCCGTTCTGCGACGTAGGCCACGGCCGTCCCAAACCCCTGGACGTGGATGAGCCTCATAACCTGGCGGTGGCCATTGCCGATCTGCGGCTGAAGTACGTCGTGATCACATCCGTGGACCGGGACGACCTGCGTGACGGCGGTGCCCAGCACTTCGCGGACTGCCTGCGCGAGATCCGCAAGCTGTCCCCGGGCATCCAGCTGGAAACCCTGGTGCCCGACTACCGTGGTCGTATGGACATCGCGCTCGACATCACCGCCGCCGAGCCGCCGGATGTGTTCAACCACAACCTGGAAACCGTGCCGCGTCTGTACCGTGCCGCACGCCCTGGCTCGGACTACGAGTGGTCCCTGGACCTGCTGCAGAAGTTCAAGCAGCGCGTACCCACCGTGCCGACCAAGTCCGGGCTGATGCTGGGCCTGGGTGAAACGGACGAGGAGGTGATCGAGGTCATGCACAAGATGCGTGAGCACGACATCGACATGCTCACCCTTGGCCAGTACCTGCAACCTTCGCGCAGCCACTTGCCGGTACAGCGCTTCGTGCATCCGGACACCTTCGCCTGGTTTGCCGAGGAAGGCTACCGGCTGGGCTTCAAGAACGTGGCATCTGGTCCCCTGGTACGTTCCTCGTACCATGCCGATCAGCAGGCTCACGAGGCGAAGATCAAGCTTTGAGCCTTGCCCCCGCGCGCCCGGTGCGGGCGGTTCGCCCCGGGGCTTGCCTTGGGCTGGTCGCGCCAGCGGGGCCCGCTGAATTCGACCAGGCGGCAGCCCATGCCTGGGCCGGGGCCCACGGTTATCGGCTGAAGATCTTTGCCGGCGCTACCCAGAAACAGGGCTATCTCGCGGGCGACGATGCAGTGCGCCTGGCGGACCTGCACGGTGCATTCCTCGACCCCGAAGTGGCAGCGATCCTTTGTGTCCGGGGAGGTTATGGCAGCCCTAGGTTGCTGGACAAGATCGACTACGGCCTGATCCGCCGTCATCCCAAACCCTTCGTAGGCTACAGCGACCTGACCGCCTTGCATCAGGCTCTTTGGCTGGAAACAGGGCTGGTGGGTTTTCATGGGCCCATGCTGCGGCCTGACCTGCTGACGCCCAGGCTGGCGCCTACGCAAACCCTATTCCTACGCATGCTGCGGGGGGAGCTTGGCACAGGCTCGGTTATCGCCCACCCGCTCGACTGGCCCTTGGCTACCCTTCGCGGCGGTATGGCCGAAGGGAGGTTGGTTGGCGGCAACCTCACCATGATAGGCGCGTCCCTAGGTACGCCCTGGGCCATCGATACCCGGCATGCAGTGCTTTTCATCGAAGACGTGAACGAGCCCTTGTTCCGCATCGACCGTACCCTCAACCAGCTACGGCTCGCAGGGAAGTTCGATGGCCTGCGCGCGGTGCTGTTGGGGGATGTTGCCAAAGTGGAGCTCGAGCCTCTCTTCGCACTCGTCCAGGAGACTTTCAGCCCTCTGGGTATCCCCGTGCTCGCTGGTTGGCGCAGCGGCCATTGCGACCCCAATCTGACCCTGCCCCTAGGCGCGCTGGTAGTGCTGGACGCGGACCGCCAAACCCTGACCCTCGCGCAAGACATTACCTCGTAGAAGCCAGCGAAGCGGGCGCCTTTGCGCTGTCCAGCCCGCCGGGTTCTTCCTGGCTCGAACAGCAAGCTGCCTGAAGCCTACAAGGCAGGCTGAGCCTGCCGCAGGCTTTCCAACAACTTGTGCGTGGGGTAGCCATCCGCTGGCCAGCCACGGGCCTGCTGGGCCGCGCGGATTGCCTTGCGGGTATTGGCGCCGATGATGCCATCGGCGGCGCCTGCGTCGTAATGGGCCGCGCTGAGCAGTGTTTGCAGCTCGATCCGCTCGGAGCGGCTCAGGGGAAGATCATCCTTGGGCCATGCGCCCAGGATGTATCCGCCTCCTGAGAAGCGCTGGGCCAACAGGCTTACCCCAAGCGCGTAGGCGGTGGAGTTGTTGTATTTGAGGATGGCTCGGAAGTTGTCGAACACCAGGAAGGCCGGCCCGCGATAACCGGCCGGCAAAAGAAGGTTGGCCTGCAATTGGGCCGCGCCAGCGGGCAAGGTTACACCCGCCGGCAGCCTTACGCCTTGGGCCAGCCATTCGGTGGCGGCTTTGCGCAGGCTGCCGTCGGCCTGTGCATAGTCGAAGCTGGCAGGCAACTGCACTTCCACGCCCCAGGGTTGCCCTGGCTGCCAGCCTGAAGCTTGCAGGTATTGGGCTGTGGAGGCCAGGGCATCGCTAGCGCTGTTCCAGATATCGCGGCGGCCATCACCGTCGAAGTCTACGGCATGGGCGTTGTAGGTGGTGGGTATGAACTGTGTCTGCCCCATGGCGCCCGCCCAGGACCCTAGCATGCGCGCGGGCTCGATGTCTCCGTTCTGCAGGATCTGCAGGGCAGCCACCAGCTGCTCCCGGGCGAAGTCGGGGCGACGGCCCTCATAGCCCAGGGTCGCCAGGGAGCGGATGACGGACTTGTCGCCCTGGTAGCGGCCAAAGCTGCTTTCCATGCCCCATACCGCGACGAGGGTCTGCCGATCGACACCGTAGCGTTGCTCGATCTGCTGCAGCACGCTCTGGTACTGAGCCATGAGTGCCTGGCCCTTGTTCACTCGTACAGGAGAAATCGCGCCATCCAGGTATTCCCAGATCGGGCGGGTGAATTCAGGCTGGCTACGGTCCGCGTCTATGACAGCGGGGTCTGGGGTAACGCCGCTGAACGCCTGGTCGAAGATATCGCTACGCACGCCAGCGGCCAATGCATGGGTACGGAAACCGGCCTGCCACTGTTCGAAGCTTTGCGCCGGTTCGGCTGGCGTGTTCATGACCGTGGCCGCCGCAGGTGTGCCCGGCACCGCATCGGCAGCAGTCGGGGTTTCCGAACAGGCTGCAAGCAGAAGCAGGCTGGAAGCGGCGATGATTCGGCAGGAACGGCGACGGCTGATACGGCGAAAAAACATGCAATTGCCCAGACACTGGAAAGTAGTGGAAAACCTTACCACGCCAAGGCTGGGGGCCGCCAAGGGGCTATTGCGCGGGAAGCGCGAATCGCTGTCCTGCCATTAGCAGGACCAGGCGGGAAAGCCCTGCCCATACCGAGCCAGGCGCCTGGCCCTTGATCTGTGCATCGAGGTGTTGAGCATCTTGTAACAGTTGATTCCAGCGTGCGGCGGAGCAACGTTGCATCGCCTTGCTAACCAACGGACGACGCTTGTCCCAGACCGGCGGCTTCATCTGGCTGAAAACCCTGTCCAGCGGCATGCCCTGACTGAACGCCTGGGCCGCGCTGGCCAGGGTACGCAGTTCCCTGGCCAGCGCCCAGAGGATCACCGGCGGTTCAACGCCCTCGCCACGCAAGCCCTCGAGTATTCTCAAGCCATGGCTGGCTTCGCCAAGAAGAATCGCGTCGACCAGCCCGAAAACGTCGAAACGCGCGCTGTCGGCCACGGCACCCTGGACAGTTTCAAGGGTTACCTGGCCGCCTTCGGCGAGCAGCTTGAGCTTTTCGACTTCCTGGGCCGCGGCCAGCAGGTTGCCTTCGACTCGCGCGGCGATGAACTCTACCGCGTCAGGCTGAGCATTCAGGCCTGCCTGGGCCAGGCGCTGGGCGATCCATTGGGGCAACTGGGCAGGATCTACTGGCCATACCTGGATGAACTGGGCATGAGGCGCGTTGATCAGGGCCGATGCCCACTTGCTCTTCTGGGTGCTGCCGTCGAGCTTGGGCAGGCTGACCAGTAGCAGCGTGTCCTCGGCCGGCCGGTTGCAATATTCCAACAAGGCGGCAGCGCCTTTGTCTCCAGGCTTGCCGCCCGGCAGACGCAATTCGAGCAAACGCTTTTCGGCGAATAAAGACAGGCTCGCGCCGGCCTGGAGCAACGTACCCCAATCGAAGTTGTTGTCGGCGTTGAATACCTGGCGCTCGTCGAAGCCCTGGCGGCGGGCCGCGGCGCGAATGGCGTCCGCGGCTTCCTGGCAGAGCAGCGGTTCATCACCGCTGACCAGGTAGATCGGTGCCAGGGGGCCCTGCAGATGCTTGCCCAACTGGGCCGGAGGCAGTTTCACGTAGCAGCACCCCGGCGGCTGGCCCGGCTCCTCACTGGGCGGGGACTTCCAGTGGCGACTGCTGCGGGGTTTGGTCGCGAATGCGCTGGGCTTCGGCTTCGGCGGCTGCTTCGGCCTGAGCCTTGGCGTCAGCCTGGGCCTGGCGCTTTTCCAGTTCCGCCGGCGTCAGCTGCGCCAGACGCAGCATCATGCGCTGGACGAGTTCGCGACGCATCTCGGTCTGCACTCGGCTGGCTTCCTGGTCCGAGCCGGTAAGGTTGTTGTTGTCGTGCACATACACCTTCTGCACGTCCATATGGTCATCCAGCAGCACACGCTGCTGGTCGCCCGTGATGGTGTAATCCACGCGCAGGTTCAGCTGGATCTCGGACGAGCGCGCCGAGCCACTGTAGGTGGCATTACGGTTATCCAGTGTCTCGCTGGTCAGGTTCAGGGCGTAGGGCGCCCCTGACACTACCTTCACACCGCTACGTTCCAGGCTGGCGCGCAAGTCATTGACCGTTTGCCCATAAGCGTCACGGGCCTTCAGGTCCAGTTCCTTGATCGCCATCTCGTTGGTGCCGGTGCCCCGCAGGTGGAATCCGCAGGCGCTCAGCAAGGCGGCGAGGCCCAGGACGAGCAGGTTACGTTTGATCATGCTGTGTTGCTCCTTCAAACCTTAAAGCCGACGATGCCCGGGAGCGAAGGCTCCCGGGGCCGGTATCAGTTGGCGACGATGTTGACCAGCTTGCCGGGTACCACGATGACCTTGCGGATCGTTTGCCCTTCCGTGAATCGCAGCACGTTCTCGTTGGCTCGCGCGGCAGCTTCGATGGCTTCGCGCGTCGCATCGGCCGGCATGTCGATCTGCCCGCGCAGCTTGCCATTGACCTGGATCACCAGGGTCAGGGTGTCCTGCACCAGCGCGGCTTCGTCGTGGGTTGGCCAGGCGGCGTCGATCACTGCCTGTTCATGACCCAGCCGCTGCCACAGTTCATGACAAAGGTGCGGGGTGATAGGCGCGAGCAGCAGGGTGACGGCTTCCAGGCCTTCCTGCAGCAGGGCGCGGTCCTGCGCGTCGGCCTGGGGCGCTTTTTCCAGCACGTTCATCAGGGTCATCACCTGGGCGATGGCCGTGTTGAACTTGTGGTGCTGGCCCACGTCCTGGCTGGCCTGCCGGATGGCCAGGTGGATGGCCCGGCGCACGACTTTCTGACCGTCATCGAGGCTACTGGCATCCAGCGCCGCTGGCAGGCCTTGCTGGACGTGAGCCTGTGCCAGGCGCCAGACCCGACGCAGGAAGCGGTTGGCGCCCTCGACACCGGCGTCGGACCACTCGGCGCTCATGTCGGGCGGGGAGGCGAACATCATGAACAGGCGACAGGTGTCGGCACCGAACTGGTCGATCATGGACTGAGGGTCCACGCCGTTGTTCTTGGACTTGGACATCTTCTCGGTTCCGCCGATCTCCACCGGCAGGCCGTCGCTGCGCAACCGCGCGCTGATGACCTTGGCCTTGGCATCGCGCTCCAGTTCCACGTCGGCCGGGTTGAACCAGGTCTTGCCGCCGTTGGCTTCGGTCCGGTAGTAGGTTTCGGCGATCACCATGCCTTGGGTGAGCAGGTTCTGGAAGGGCTCGTCGGAAGTGACCAGCCCTTCGTCCCGCATCAGCTTGTGGAAGAAGCGCGCGTAGAGCAGGTGCAGGATGGCGTGCTCGATGCCGCCGATGTACTGGTCCACCGGCAACCAGTGGTTGGCGGCGGCAGGATCGACCATGCCCCCTTCGAAGTGAGGGGAAGCGTAGCGGGCGAAGTACCAGGACGACTCGACGAAAGTGTCCATGGTGTCGGTTTCGCGACGGGCAGCCTGACCGCAGCGGGGGCAGGTGCATTCGTAGAATTCGGGCATGCGCGCCAGGGGCGAGCCAGCGCCATCGGGCACTACGTCTTCGGGCAGCACGACCGGCAACTGGTCTTCCGGTACCGGCACATCACCGCAGGCGTCGCAGTGGATGATCGGGATAGGGCAGCCCCAGTAACGCTGACGGCTGATCCCCCAGTCGCGCAGGCGGTATTGCACCCGGGACTGGCCCAGGTTCTTCTTCAGCAGGGCCACTTCGATGGCGTCGAACGCGCCTTCGAAATCCAGGCCGTCGAACTCACCGGAGTTGATCAGCCGGCCATGCTCGCCGTAGGCCGGCTGCCAGGGCGCCGGGGTGCTGTCGCCCGCGCTGGTACGCACTACTGGCTTGATCGGCAGGCCGTACTTGCTGGCGAACTCGAAGTCCCGCTCGTCGTGGGCAGGCACCGCCATGACAGCGCCATCGCCGTAGTGCATCAGCACATAGTTGGCGACCCAGACCGGAAGCTTTTCACCGGTCAGAGGATGCTCGACGAACAGCGCGGTGGCGCGCCCTTGCTTTTCCTGGGTGGCGACGTCGGCTTCAGCCACGCTGCCGGCCTTGCATTCGGCGATGAACGCCTGCAGTTCCGGATCAACCTGCGCGGCCAGGGCCGCCAATGGGTGCTCGGCCGCCACCGCGACGTAGGTCGCGCCCATGAGGGTATCCGGGCGGGTAGTGAAGACCTTGAGCACGCCTTGCTCGCCAATGGAGGCCTGGTCATAGGGGAAGCGCACTTCCATGCCCTTGGATTTACCGATCCAGTTGCGCTGCATGGTCTTGACCTGCTCTGGCCAACCGGTGAGGTCGTCCAGGCTCTGCAGCAGCTCTTCGGCGTAGGCGGTGATCTTGAAGTAGTACATCGGGATTTCCCGCTTCTCGATCACGGCCCCCGAGCGCCAGCCGCGGCCGTCGATCACCTGCTCGTTGGCCAGCACGGTCTGGTCCACCGGGTCCCAGTTGACCGTGCCGTTCTTGCGGTAGATCACGCCCTTCTCGAACAGGCGGGTGAACAGCCATTGTTCCCAGCGGTAGTAGTCCGGCTTGCAGGTGGTGACCTCTCGGGACCAGTCGATCGCCAGGCCCAGGCTCTTGAGCTGGGACTTCATGTAGGCGATGTTTTCGTAGGTCCACTTGGCGGGGGCGACGTTGTTCTTCATCGCCGCGTTTTCCGCCGGCATGCCGAAGGCGTCCCAGCCCATGGGCTGCAGCACGTTCTTGCCGAGCATGCGCTGGTAGCGGGCGATCACGTCGCCGATGGTGTAGTTGCGCACGTGCCCCATGTGCAGCTTGCCACTGGGGTAGGGAAACATGGAAAGGCAGTAGTAGGTCGGCTTGCCGGGCTCTTCACTGACTTCAAAGGACTTGCGCGCATCCCAGAACGCTTGGGCGGCGGCTTCGATTTCGCGAGGCTGGTAGTGTTCGTGCATGGCTACTTTTTGCTGGGGAAGTGGGTGACCCGGGCCGACGGGCGCAATGGCCAGTGATTCCAGACCCGAGGCTTTGCGGGAAACCCTGGAGCCTACCGGTCTTGATGAACGTCGTAGCATACATGACCCCCGCGTGGGCTGTGAAACCCTGATTGACCGCCCACTCCGTTGGTCGCGGCAGGCGGCCTGCATGGGCGGCAACGCTAAGCTGTCTGGTTGAGGATCGCAGTTTCGTCAGCACAGAGGTGAGCGGATGGTGGAAACACATCTCACAGCCATTGAACCGGAGCTCTATGAACGCTTGATCGACCGCCTGGGCCTGGCCCTGGATGCTGCGCGCACCTCCGTACACCTGCGCAATGAAGTGCCGGCCGAACTTGAACTCAAGGGGCTGAGCCGCGCTGAATTCGACTGGCTCAGTGCCTACCTGCATGCGAGCGCCGCCAGTGCGCAGGCCGCTCCGGCCAGGGATGCCATCGAGCATGGCAAGGTTGTCTGGCTCAAGGACAGACGGCGCCGCGGCTAATACTGCTAGCATCGGCTCCTCTCAGGAGAGGAGGTGCCAGATGCTTGCCCGCTACATCCTTAAACAGCTGTGCTTTCCGCCCACCGTGTTCCTGCTGTTGCTCCTGCTCGGCTGGCTGCTGCGCCGCCGGGCACCTCGCGCGGCCATGGGTTGCGCAATCGTCGCTACCTTCGGTTTGATCGTGATGAGCCTGCCGGTGGTGACCGAGCAGGGCGCCCGCCTGCTGGAGCGTGAACCAGCGTTGGCGACCAGCAGTTGGGGGCAATTGCCTCAGCGGGCCGATGCGATCGTGGTCCTGGGCGCAGGCCGTGAGCGCGGCGACCCTGCCTGGGACGGCCAGGACCAGCCTACCGGCCTGGCTTTGGAGCGGATGCGCTTCGCCGCCGCGCTGCACCGGGCGAGCGGGTTGCCACTGTTGACCTCCGGGGGCCTGCATTATGGCGAACCTCCGAGCGAGGCGGACATCATGGCCGCGGCCCTGGAGCATGATTTCCAGGTACCGGTCCGCTGGCGCGAGTCGCGCAGCCGGACCACCTGGGAAAACGCGTTGTTTACCGCCCAATTGTTGAAAGCCCAGGGTATCAGTCGCGTGGTGGTGGTCACCCAGGCCTGGCATATGCCAAGGGCACGCTGGAGTTTCGAGCGGGCAGGGCTGGAGGTGGTCTGTGCGCCGGTGGGCTTCCTTGGTCGCGATACAGGGCGGCCACTGGGCGGCTGGCTACCTGACGCCAAGGCCTTCTGGCAGAACACCCAGTTGCTCAACGAAGCCGTTGGGCAACTGGGCTACCGCCTGTTCTATTGAGTCGCCCGGGCGCCGTCACGCCGCCGACCTTGACGACGTTGCCATAGCGCCCAGCCGAACACCAGCGCGCACAGGCTGATCAGTGGCCAGGAGCGCCAATGCAGGTAGGGGGTAAGCCCGCTCATGGGTACCACTTCCCCATACATCACGCCTACCTCGAAGGACGGCAGACGTTCGGTGATTCGTCCCTGGGGGTCGATGAGCGCGGTCACGCCACTGTTGGTGGCACGAATCATCCAGCGGCCGGCCTCCAAGGCTCGCATGCGCGCCATTTGCAAATGTTGCAGAGGACCGATGGAGGTGCCGAACCAGGTATCGTTGCTGATGGTCAGCAGCAGGTCACTACGGGCAGCCATGCCCGCGGCGAATTCCGGATAGACCACTTCGTAGCAGATGAAGGGAGCGATTTCATATCCCTTCGCTTGCAGCAGGGGCTGGTCTGCCGGCCCTCGCGCGAAGTCCGACATGGGCAGGTCGAAGAAGGCGATAAGCCCGCGCAGGATGTCCTGCAAGGGGACGTATTCGCCAAAGGGCACCAGCTTCTGCTTGAGGTACGTGCCTTTGCCGGCCCCGACAGTGGTAATGCCATTGAAGTAGCGCCGCTGTCCCTCGATTTCCTGGCGGATGGGTACGCCCGTGATAAGCGCCGATTGTCGGCTGTTGGCGAAATCGCCGAGTCGGTTCAGGTAGCCGCGGGCGTTATCCAGCAAGACGGGCACAGCGGTTTCAGGCCAGATCACCAGGTCCGTGCGGCGGGCGCCAAGGGTCAGGTCGCGGTAGAGAGCAAGCTGGGCATCGAGCTGTGCCGGGTCCCACTTCAGGCTCTGGGCGATATTGCCCTGCAAGGTTGCGACCGTCAGGGGCGCGCCGGCCGGGGCTGTCCAGGCTTTGCCCTTGAGCAGCCCGGCGCTGACCCAAGGCATGGCCAGCAATGCGACCGCAAGGACAAGAGCGTTCCGATCATGGCGCAGACGCGCCAGGTTGCAAAGCGCCGCCGCACTCAGCGCCAGGCTGAAAGAGACAAGCCAGAGGCCGCCCACCGGGGCAAGCCCGGACAGTGGCCCGTCGGTCTGGCTGTAACCCATGTACAGCCAGGGAAAACCGGTCAGGAACCAGCCTCGGAAGGCTTCCTGGCCCACCCAGAGCGCGGCGAACGCCAGGGTATCGGCCAGGGGAGTCTCGTCGCGGCGCAGCCAACGGGCCCAGCACCAGGCCGGCAGGGCGAAGAACAGTGCCACGCCGGCGATGAAGCCGAGCATCAAGAGCCCGGCCAGCAATGCCGAGGCGCCGCCATAGGTGTGGATACTGACGTAGATCCAGCTGGTGCCCGCGGCGAAGGTGCCGAAACCGTAGCACCAGCCGCGCAGCAGGGCTTGCCGTGGCGCCACCTGGCGCAGGCCAAGGTAGAACAAGGCCAGCGACACCAGCGCCAGCGGCCAATAGTCGAAGGGTGCCAGGGCCAGGGTGGTAAGGGCGCCAGCCGCCATGGCCAGCAGGTGACCGGGCCAGCCGGGGCGGGTGATCCAGCGCATCATGTTCCTTAGCGGTTGATCGGAGTCAGGCGCAGCAAGTGAATGCGTCGGCTGTCAGCGTTGAGGATGCGGAAGCGATACGCGCCTATTTCGGTGGTTTCGTTGCGCTTGGGCAGATGCCCGAATGCACTCATCACCAGCCCGCCAATGGTATCGAACTCGTCATCGGAAAATTCGCTGTCGAAGAACTCGTTGAAGTTCTCGATGGGCGTCAGCGCCTTGACGAGGAAGTCTCCGCTGGGAAGCGGCTTGATGTAGCTGTCTTCCTCGACGTCGTGCTCGTCCTCGATATCGCCGACGATCTGTTCCAGTACGTCCTCGATGGTCACCAGGCCCGCCACGCCGCCGTACTCATCGATCACGATGGCCATGTGGTTGTGGTTGGCGCGGAACTCGCGCAGCAGCACATTCAGGCGCTTGGACTCCGGAACGAAGGTGGCCGGGCGCAGCAGGTCCTTGATATTGAACCCATCGGTGTGGCCCTGAAGAATCAGCGGCAGCAGATCCTTGGCCAGAAGCACGCCCAGGACCTCGTCATGGTTTTCTCCCATCACCGGGTAGCGGGAGTGGGCCGCGTCTATCACCGAAGGCAGGAAGTCCCGCGGGCTTTGGGTGGCCTTGATGGTGATCATCTGGGAGCGAGGGACCATGATGTCCCTGACTTGCAGGTCGGCGACCTGGATGGCGCCTTCAACGATGCTCAGCGCTTCGCTGTCCAGCAGCTTGTTGCTGTGCGCCTCGCGCAGCAGCTCGAGCAGCTCCTGGCGGTTTTTCGGCTCATGGACAAAAGCCTGGGTGATTTTTTCCAGCCAGGACTTTTGCCCGTTGCTCGATCGATCTTCGCTCATGGCGTTGTTACTCGTGTTCCTTGGATGCAGCAGCTTATGGGGTAGGCAATGCAGTGACATTTTCCGCGTACGGATCAGGAAAGCCCAGTTCGGCAAGCAACTCTCGTTCCAGGCCTTCCATCTCTTCGGCTTCTTCATCCTCGAGATGGTCATAGCCGAGCAGGTGCAGGCAGCCATGGATGACCATGTGCGCCCAATGGGCCTCGGCCGCCTTGCCTTGCTCCTGGGCTTCACGCTCGACCACCGCCGCGCAGATGACCAGGTCGCCCAGCAAGGGGATATCCAGCATGTCATCGGGCACGTCGGCCGGGAAAGAGAGCACGTTCGTGGGGTAGTCCCGTTGCCGATAGGTCCGGTTCAGGTCCTGTCCCTCCGCTTCGTCAACGATACGGATCGTGAGTTCCGAATCGCCACTGCGTTGACGCAAGGCCAGTTCGCACCATTGGCGAAACCGGGCCTCGCTGGGCGTGGGCTGTGAACTGGCCTGTTGCAGGTCGAGCTCAACCATTGTGGCTGGTGTCCCGCGGCTTGTTTTCGTCGAAACGCTCATAGGCTTCGACGATCCGCTGCACCAGAGGATGGCGAACCACGTCCTTGGGCTTGAAGTGAGTGAAGCTGATACCAGGGACGTCCTTGAGCACATCCATGACGTGAGCCAGGCCGGAACGGGTGCCCTTGGGCAGGTCCACCTGAGTGATGTCGCCGGTGATCACCGC
The DNA here is from genome assembly GCF_000826105.1 of Pseudomonas massiliensis. Classification (GTDB taxonomy): domain Bacteria; phylum Pseudomonadota; class Gammaproteobacteria; order Pseudomonadales; family Pseudomonadaceae; genus Aquipseudomonas; species Aquipseudomonas massiliensis. The sequence goes on from NZ_CCYK01000007.1 coordinate 110,687, forward strand.
CGTGGAGCCGAAACCGATGCGGGTCAGGAACATCTTCATCTGCTCGGTGGTGGTGTTCTGGCTTTCATCGAGGATGATGAAGCTGTTGTTCAGCGTGCGACCCCGCATGTATGCCAGGGGCGCGATCTCGATCACCTGTCGCTCGATCAGCTTGGCCACGTGCTCGAAGCCAAGCATTTCGTAGAGCGCATCGTAGAGCGGGCGCAAATAAGGGTCGATCTTCTGTGCCAGGTCGCCTGGAAGGAAACCGAGCTTTTCGCCGGCTTCCACGGCCGGGCGCACCAGCAGGATACGGCGCACCTGCTCGCGCTCCAGCGCGTCCACCGCGCAGGCGACAGCCAGGTATGTCTTGCCTGTACCCGCCGGGCCGATGCCGAAGTTGATGTCATTGGCCAGGATGGCCTTGACGTAGCGCTGCTGGTTGAGGCCACGCGGGCTGATCATGCCCTTGCGGGTACGCAGCGATACGGCCACTTCGTTGTTGGCCGGGTCGTTGAGGGCCTCGACGGCCGATTCCTGCAGGAACAGATGCACCAGGTCCGGCGACAGTTCGGTGGCCTTGGTTTCCCGATACAGGCGGCGCAGGATCAGCTCGGCGGAATGCATGGGGCCAGATTCGCCGATGAGCTCGAACTGGTTGCCGCGGTTGCGGATTTCCACATCCAGGCGTTGTTCTATCAGGCGCAAATGCTCGTCGAATTGCCCGCACAGATTGGCGAAGCGGCGAGCTTCGAAGGGCTCCAGGGTGAAACGATGGGGTTCTATGGGTGCGTTCAAGGTCGTTTTATGGCCGCTCTACGGCTGGATTGGGTGACCAAGGATAACCCCAGAACCGGCCGGGGTGAAAGCGCAACGCCGCAGGCTGAAAGCGGCCGTGGCGCGGCTGCCCTTGGGCGCTGAAGTATAGGGCCTGGTCACGGGAAGATCCTGGAGTAGCGTCGAGAAGGCCGTGCTATGATCGGCGCCCTTTCCCTATCCGATCATTCTCCGCCTACGATGACCAAGCGTGACGCACCCATCTTCAAAGTGATTTTCCTTAATCAGGGCCAGGTCTTCGAGATGTATGCCAAGCATATCTACCAGAGTGAGCTCTGGGGTTTCCTCGAGGTCGAGGAATTCGTGTTCGGCGAGCGTACACAGATGATCGTCGACCCGGGCGAGGAAAAGCTCAAGACGCAGTTCGACGGGGTGATCCGAAGCTTCGTGCCGGTGCATTCGATCATTCGCATCGATGAGGTGGAACGCCTGGGCACCGCGAAGATTTCCGAGGCCGCGGGCACCGGCAACGTCATGCCGTTCCCGATGCCGATCCCGGGCAAGTAGCCACGCGCGAGAAGGCGGGGCGCTCAAGGCAAGGGCGAGAAAGGCGTGCGCCCGTCCGCGGTCTGCAGTTCCAGCAGGTATTTGCGGAAGATCTGGCCCAGCACCAGCGTGGCCCTGTCCAGGTCTTCCTTGCTCATGCTGGCCGCTACCTCGTCGGCGGAATCCAGTGCATCCTCCGCGCCGTTTACCGCTGCCATCTTGAGCACGATGTATGCCTGGACGTTGTTGGCCGGCACGCCTTCGCCTCGGTAGAACATCAGCCCAAGATGATACTGGGCGTGGGCGTGGCCCTTTAGCGAGGCTTGCTCGAAGTAGTTCAGGGCCTGGTTCAGGTCGCGCTCGGTCTGCTTGCCTTCATAGTAGAACCGCCCCAATTCGTATTGCGCCTGTCCATCCCCTCCCGAAGCGGCCTGCTGGCAGGCGGCAAGGGCCTGGGGCAAGTCGGCCGGCGCGCTGTCCAGGCTGCAGCGGCTGGGCGCGGGCACCAGCAACGAGTTACCGTCCGCCGCGGCCAGCAAGGGTTCGAGAAGCAGCAGGCAGCCCAAGGCCAGGGCGCGGCCGGTGCGGTTCATGGGGATCGATTTACCTCTGAGCGGGTGGGCTTGGCCACCCTCGGGATAACAATGCGCACATTATGAAATAAGCCGATGACACCTTACAAAGTCTTTACTCGGATTTTTCCCATGGACAGGGAGCGGCCCATGTCATCGATATGACACAGGCCGCGCGGGTTACAGCTGGGCGAAGGCGCGTTCGGCCGCATCCAGGGTGATCTTCAGTTCCGCTTCGCCATGGGCGATGGAGGTGAAGCCTGCTTCGTACGCGCTTGGCGCCAGGTAAACGCCGCCGTCCAGCATCAGATGGAAGAAGCGCTTGAATCGTTCCGCGTCACTGTCCATCACGTCCTGGAAGGTAACGATATCGTCGGCGCCGCTGAAATAGAGGCCGAACATGCCCCCGGCCTGGGTAGTCACGAAGGGAATCTGCGCGGCATCGGCGCGCTGCTGCAGACCGTCGAGCAGGCTGCTGGTATAGGCGGTGAGCTCGTCATGGAAGCCAGGCCGGCTGATCAGCTCGAGGGTAGTGAGCCCGGCGGCCATGGCCAGCGGGTTGCCCGAAAGGGTGCCTGCCTGGTACACCGGGCCCAGCGGCGCGATATGGGACATGATTTCCCGTTTGCCACCGAAGCAGCCCACCGGCATGCCGCCGCCGATGATCTTGCCGAAGGTGGACAGGTCCGGGGTTACGCCATAGAACGCCTGGGCGCCGCCCAGGGCCACTCGGAAGCCGGTCATGACTTCGTCGAAGATCAGCACCACGCCATGCCGGTTGCACAGTTCGCGCAGCCCTTCCAGGAAGCCGGGCGCGGGGGGCACACAGTTCATGTTGCCCGCTACGGGCTCCACGATGATGCAGGCCACTTCATTGCCTACCTCGGCCAGGGTGCGCTCCACCTCTTCCAGGTCGTTGAACGGCAGGGTAAGGGTATGCCGGGCGAAGGCTGCGGGCACCCCGGGGGAACTCGGAACGCCCAGGGTAAGAGCGCCGCTGCCTGCCTTGACCAGCAGGCTGTCGGAGTGCCCGTGGTAGCAACCTTCGAACTTGATGATGCTGTCGCGCCGGGTATAGCCGCGAGCCAGGCGGATCGCACTCATGGTGGCCTCGGTACCCGAGCTGACCATGCGCACCATTTCCATGGAAGGCACCAAGGCACAGACACGCTCGGCCATGCGGGTTTCCATTTCCGTGGGCGCGCCATAGGACAAGCCATGCTCCAGCTGCTCGCGCACAGCCTGGAGTACCGCAGGATGGCTATGGCCGAGGATCATCGGGCCCCAGGAGCCAACGTAGTCCACATAGCGCTTGTCATCCTCGTCGGTGACATAGGCCCCGGCGGCATGCTTGAAGAAGATCGGTGTGCCGCCCACGCTTTTGAAGGCGCGCACGGGTGAGTTGACACCCCCGGGAATATGTTTCTGGGCGGCGGCGAAGAGGTTTTCAGAGCGGGACATGGGCGTTCTCTCAATCGGGTTCAGGTGCGCAGCAGCGCATTGAAGGCTAGGGCGCGGCGGGTGACTTCCGAGGCGCTGTCGGCGGCGAACAGGGCATGTACCACGGCGAGCAGGTCCGCGCCTCGCTCTACCAGGTCAGGCGCGTTCTCCAGGGTTACGCCGCCAATGGCGCAAATGGGCAGGCGCAACTGGCGACGCGCCTCGCTGAGCAGCTCGAGGCTGGCCGAGGGCGCACCAGGTTTGGTGTGGGAGTTATAGAAGCGGCCGAACGCTACGTAGCTGGCGCCTTCATTGGCTGCCTGATCAGCCAGTCCAAGACTGGCATGGCAGGTGGCGCCAATGATCGCTCGGGGGCCCAATAGGCTGCGAGCCGCGGTGAGCGGACCATCGGTTTGCCCCAGGTGAACACCCACGCCAATGCGAGCCGCCAGCTCGGCGTCGTCGTTGATGATCAGCTGCGTATCGTAGCTTTCGCATAGCCGCTTCAATGCCTGCGCTTCACGCAGGCGGCGGGTATCGTCCTGGCCTTTGTCACGGTACTGGAGCAGCGTAACTCCGCCATCCAGGGCCGCCTTCACATAGTCGAGGAAGTGTCCGGCGAGCAGCGGCTGGTCGGTAATGGCATACAGCCCGCGTAGGGTCATGGCGTCCTCATGCGCCGGGCGGCGCTCCCGTGGTGAAGGGTCAGTTGCAGAAGTCCAGGGGCAGGCGCCGGGGCACGTACTGGCCTTGCCCTAGCCGCTCGGCGTCACGCAGGGTGCGCCAGGTGTAGTCCAACGCTGAATGCACGGCGCCAGGCAGCCGCTCGCCCAAAGCCAGGCGGCCGGCCAGAGCGCTGGCCAGCGTGCAGCCAGAGCCATGGTAGCTTCCAGGCAGGCGCTGGCAAGTGTGGGTATCGCGCCGCCCGTCACGGCCATAGAGGCGGTTGTGGATATCCCGCTCATCGCCATGGCCGCCGGTGATCAGCACATTGTCGCAGTGCTCCAGCAGCCGAGCCGCGCATTGGTCAGCGCTTCCTTCTGGCAATTCGGCCAGGATGCGCGCCTCCGGCAGGTTGGGGGTGGTCACGGTGGCCAGAGGCAGCAGTTTTTCACGAATGGCGTAGCCGACTTCATCCTTGCCCAGGCGACCACCGCCTCCAGCGCGCAGCACCGGGTCGCAGACCACCGGCACGCCCGGGTTCTGCTGAATCAGCTCGACCACGGTGGCGACCATTTCCAGCGAGCCGAGCATGCCCAGCTTGATCGCGGCGATGGGGGAATCCGCCATCACTGCCTGGGCCTGGGCCAATACCCAGGCACGGTCCAGTACACGGAAGTCGGTCACGTCCACCGTATTCTGTACCGTGAGCGCGGTGACCGCCGGCGCGGCGTGACAACCTTGGGCGAGCAGGGCTTCGATGTCGGCTTGCAAGCCGGCACCGCCACTCGGGTCATGGCCGGAGAGGCAAAGAACGACAGGGCGGGAGGCATAGGTATTCATGGGGGCGAGCTTACCATCAAACGCATCGCCGGGCGCGGCGCCCGGGGTTGAAAATCGCCGAACGAACGTGCGCCATACAGCGGCCGTAGAGCGCTCGTCGGCTACCTTTGTCTAGAGGGTGCAGAGGCTCGTGGCTATGGTAGGATGCGGCGAAATTGATAACAGGTTGCCAGCACGTCGACTCAAAGGGAAATGGGGAGGCTTCCCGATGCTGCGTGGCAATCTTCACCGGGGCTGTATGCGCTACCTTTTCCTTCTGATGTTGTGCTGGCTGCCCTGTGTGGCGACCGCGCTCGATTTCGACGACAGCACCCGCAACCTGCCCCTGGGGCGGGCCCTGATGTACTACGAAGACAAGTCCGGCGGCGCTACCCTGGAGCAGGCGCTTGGCCAGTCATTCAGCCCCCATGACGCAGAGGTCCTGAATGCGGGCTATTCAAGCTCGGCTTTCTGGCTGAAGGTCCCGCTGCGTTACCTGCCGCGCCATGATAATCATGGCGCGCGCACCTGGCTTCTCGAGCTGGCCTACCCGCCCATGGACCACGTGGACCTGTACCTGCAGGATCCACAGGGCCAGTGGCAACTGCAGGCACGTACGGGCGACGAACTGCCCTGGTCTAGCCGACCCATCCGCCAGAACAATTTTGTGTTCAACCTGCCCTTCAAACCGGGCGAGGCGCGTACCGTATTGCTGCGGGTGCAAAGCGAGGGTTCGGTGCAGGTGCCGCTTTCGCTATGGTCGGCCGAGGCCTTTCTGGAGGCGCAGCCGGAGCGCTTCTACGTGTTCGGGCTGATCTACGGCGTGCTGTTGGTGATGCTGGTCTACAACCTGTTCATCTACCTGAGCGTGCGCGACCCCAGTTATCTCTACTACATCCTCTATATCGCTTCGTTCGGCATGTACCAGGTGTCTGTCAACGGTGCCGGCATTCAGTTCTTCTGGCCCGACAACCCCTGGTGGGCCAACGCCGCCACACCCTTCTTCATTGGCGCCGCCGCGTTCTTCGGCTGCCAGTTCGCCCGCGCTTTCCTGCGCACCGCACAGCACGGAAAATGGCTGGACCGCCTGCTCAAGCTGCTGATGGCCATCGGTGGGGTGGTGATGGCGATTTCCCTGATGGCCAGCTACGGGCTTGCGTTACGACTGGCCACGGCCTTGGCCTTGGTCTTCACGGTAGTGATTTTCAGCGCCGGGATCATCGCCTGGTTCAAGGGCCAGCGCCAGGCCCGCTATTTCATGATCGCCTGGTCGGCATTCCTTCTGGGCGGGATCGTTAATACCCTGATGGTGCTGGGGTTGCTGCCCAACATGTTCTTGACCATGTATGCCAGCCAGCTGGGCTCGGCGCTGGAGGTGGCCTTGCTGTCCCTGGCCCTGGCGGACCGCATCAACGTGATGCGTGATCAGCAGGCCAAGGTGTTGTTCGACGCGGGGCAGAAGCTCGAAGCCCTCAATCAGCGGCTGTCCGAGAGCAACCGGTTGAAGGACGAGTTCCTCGCTACCGTCACTCATGAGCTGCGCACGCCCATGAATGGGGTGATCGGCTCCCTGGAGCTGATGCAGACCCTGGACCTGGACAGCGAGCTGGCGACCTACCAGCAGACTGCGTCCCGTTCGGCGCGGGACATGATGCGCATGGTCGATGACATCCTCATTCTCACCGAACTGCAGGCTGGCCGCCTGGCGCCCCGTTCCGAGCCCTTCCGCTTGCGGGTGCTGCTCGAAAGCCTGCAGATGCAGTTCATAGGCCAGGCCGCGGAAAAAGGCCTGGCCTTGCGGATGGAGGTCATACCTGGCGTGCCGGACAGCCTGCGTGGGGACCTGAAGAAAATGGCCCTGTGCCTGGGCTGCCTGCTGGACAACGCGATCAAGTTCACCCGCGAGGGCAGCGTGACCCTGGTGGTAGAGGCCATCGAACATCAATACACCGAGGTACGCGTGGTATTTCGGGTGGTCGATACAGGCATCGGCTTCAGCCTGAACAGTGATTCCCTGTACCAGCAGTTCTATCAGGTAGATGGCTCCACTACCCGCGAGCACGGTGGGCTGGGAATCGGCCTGGCCATCTGTCGCCAACTGGCGACCTTGATCGGTGGCACCTTGAGCCATCAATCGACGCCGGGGCAGGGCAGCTGTTTCGAACTTGCCCTTGACCTGGGCGTGGACGAGGCCGCTTCCGAGCCTGCGCGGCCCCGTCCCGGCTATTCGGCCCTCAAGCGTCGCCCCAGTGAATGCGTGCTGATACTGATCGACAATGATCGCGTGGAGCACCTGGTGTTGCGTGGAATGTTGCTGCGCCTGGGCTATCAGGTGCACAGCGTGCCCCACGAGCAGGCGGCCCTGGCGATGCTGGACGCAACACCTGTGGCCGCCTTGATGCTCGAAAGCACAGGCTCGCTGGAAGCACTGCTGGAACAGGTGCAGCGTCTGCGCGAAAGCGTTCAGGGCGCGGCCCCAACCTTGTTGGCATTGATGGACGCAGCGCCGGGAAGCGAACGGCAACGCTGCATGAAGGCCGGACTCACCGCGGTCATGCCTCGTCCGTTGCGTTTCGAGGGAGTGCAGGCCGTGCTCGAGGAAGCGCTGCTCAGTCATCGGCCCGCCCCAGCAGCCGTCGCCCTGGCCGATGGTGCTTTGTAAGAGGTCGATCAGCGTGTAGAGGGGGTGGCCCCGGTATCTCCCGTAGCAACCGCGCCGGGCCACGCTGGCTTGCGCGCGACCGGGTTCAACGCCCTCGCCACGCCCGGCCGCCGCCGAGGCGGGCTGCTACAGGCAGCTCCATGGGCGGCGATACGTGCTTCAATCAATAGGTCCATGCTGCCTGGAACCTATCATGAACTTGCACGCCTTTGCCGAAACCCATGAGGTCACCAACCAGCCACCCAGCCTGGATGGCGTCAACCTGTATCGCCTGGATAGGCCTTTGCAGGAGTGGGCCCGTCGTTTCGGCGCGGGCTGGGCCGAGGCGCGCATGGACGCCTATGGTGCGCTCGCTGGCGGCCCGCTGATGGCTGCCGGGTTCCTTGCCAACGAGCATGGGCCGGTGTTCCATAGCCATGACCGCTACGGCAACAGACTGGACACGGTCGAATTCCATCCGGCCTATCACCAGCTCATGGCCACCGCGACCGAGCATGGCCTGCCTTCATTGCCCTGGCGTGAGCCCCGGCCCGGCGCCCATGTGGCCCGTGCGGCCCTGACCTACCTGCATTTCCAGGCCGAGGCTGGAAGTGGCTGCCCGCTGACCATGACGTTCGCCAGCGTGCCCGCGTTGCGCCTGCAGCCGGACCTGGCCGAGCGCTGGCTGCCCAAGGTACTTGCCACTCAATATGACCCGCGCAACCTGGAGGTTAGCCAGAAGGCCGGAGCGACCATTGGCATGGCCATGACGGAGAAACAGGGCGGTACGGACGTACGCGCCAATGCCACTCGCGCCTTTGCCATCGGCCAGTCCGGGCCTGGGCAGGCCTACGAGCTGCTGGGCCACAAGTGGTTCTGCTCGGCCCCCATGTGTGACGCTTTCCTGACCCTGGCCTACACCAATGAAGGGCTCAGTTGCTTCCTGCTGCCGCGCCATCGGCCAGACGGTAGCCGCAATGCTTTCTATATCCAGCGCTTGAAGAACAAGCTGGGCAACCGCTCCAATGCCTCGAGCGAAGTGGAGTACCGCGGCGCGCTGGCCTGGATGGTGGGCGAGCCGGGTCGCGGCGTGCCAACCATCCTGGAAATGGTGGCCCTGACCCGCTTCGATTGCATGGTCGGATCCAGCGCGCTGATGCGTCAGGCCCTGACCCAGGCAATCCACCATTGCCATTATCGTCAGGTGGGCGGGCGAGCGTTGACCGAGCAGCCTTTGATGCAGAATGTACTGGCCGATCTGGCACTGGAAAGCGAGGCTGCCCTGGCCCTGAGCCTACGCATGGGTCAGGCCCTGGACCAACTGACAGACCCTGTTCAGGCGCGTTTCGCCCGGCTGGTGACTGCGGTAGGCAAGTACTGGATCTGCAAGCGAGCCCCGGCGATGATCAACGAAGCCGCCGAATGCCTTGGCGGCGCCGGCTATGTGGAAGACAGCATCCTGCCTCGGCTGTACCGCGAGGCGCCGGTCAATTCCACGTGGGAAGGTTCGGGCAATGTGCAGTGCCTGGATGTCCTGAGGGCACTGTCCAGAGAGCCTGGCGTGCTCGACGCGCTTTTCGCCGAGCTTGGCGACGGCCACGGCGATCACCGCCTGGCCGCCGCCATCGGGCGCTTGCACCGGGAACTGAAAGACGCGACCGAAATGCCCTATCGGGCGCGACAGCTTACCGAAGAGATCGCGCTGACGCTTCAGGCCAGGTTGCTGCTCGAAGCGGGTAACAGTGACGTCAGCGACGCCTTTATCGCCAGCCGTCTCGGACACAGAGCCGGTGCCTATGGAGCGCTGCCACGAGGGGTGGCGGTAGAAGCGCTGCTGAAGCGTTCGGCGCCGAGTCTCTGAACTATCTCGCTTGCGGCGACAACGCGGCTGGGTCGACCTCCCGCCAACTGCCGGGCTCCAGCCCATCGAGCCCGAATGGGCCTATCCGTACCCGCACCAGGCGCAAGGTGGGCAGGCCGACCGCGGCGGTCATGCGGCGCACCTGGCGGTTGCGTCCTTCGCGAATCACCAGTTCCAGCCAGGTAGTGGGAATGCTTTTGCGAAAACGCACTGGCGGGTTTCTGGGCCAGAGCTCGGGTTCGGCGAGCAGGCGGGCCCCGGCGGGCAAGGTAGGGCCGTCATTGAGCATGACCCCTTCGCGCAGGCTGGCCAGCTGTTCTGGCGTGGGCTCGCCCTCCACCTGTACCCAGTAGGTTTTCGCCAGCTTGTGCCGTGGGTCGGCAATACGCGCTTGCAGGCGGCCGTCATTGGTGAGCAGCAGCAGGCCCTCGCTATCGCGATCCAGTCGCCCGGCCGGATACACGCCGGGAAGGTCCAGATAATCCTTGAGGGTGGCGCGCCCCTGATCGTCGCTGAACTGAGTAAGCACGTCGTAGGGTTTGTTCAGCAGGATCAGCCGCGGTGTGGTCGGGGCGGCCTTGGCGACACCTCCGGCTCGGGGGCGCGGAGAGGTGTAAAGGAGAGCGTAGGGGGCGGGCATGGGCGACAACCGAAACAAGCAGGGCCGGTAGGATACCAGCCCCGCCGGCGCCGATCATCGGAACGGCGGTTCGTCGAAGCTGCGCAGTTTGCGCGAGTGCAGCGAGTTCAGCTCGTTGCGCAGCAGGTCCAGCGCGGCGATGCCAATGGTCAGGTGCTGGCTGACCGCGCGGTTGTAGAACGCATTGGCCGAGCCCGGCAGCTTGATTTCACTGTGCAACGGTTTGTCCGAGACACACAGCAAGGTGCCGTAGGGCACGCGCAAGCGATAACCCTGGGCAGCAATGGTGCCGCTCTCCATGTCTACGGCCACAGCGCGGGACAGGTTGATCAAGGGCCGCTCTTCCGCCCAGCGCAGTTCCCAATTACGGTCGTCGTAGGTCAGCACGGTGCCGGTGCGCAGGCGTTTCTTGAGTTCGTCGCCGCGCTCTCCGGTGACCTGAGCCGCGGCCTCCTGCAGTGCCAGTTGCACTTCGGCCAAGGCCGGGATCGGAATATGCGGGGGCACCAGGCGATCGAGGATGCCGTCGCGGCGCATGTAGGCGTGGGCCAGTACATAGTCGCCGATGGTCTGGGATGCGCGCAGACCTCCGCAATGGCCGATCATCAGCCAGCAGTGCGGACGCAACACGGCCAGGTGGTCGGTGATGTTCTTGGCGTTGGACGGGCCGACCCCGATATTGACCAGAGTGATGCCATCGCCATCGGCGGCGATCAGGTGATAGGCAGGCATCTGGTAGCGGTGCCAGACCACCGAGGCCACCAGAGCCTGGGCCTGGTCGTGGTCCATGCCTTGTTCGATGATGACGTTGCCCGGCATCACCATGCGTACGAAGCGGGGGTCGCTGCGCAGTTGCTCCAGCCCATGGGCAACGAACTGGTCTACGTAGCGATGGTAGTTGGTCAGCAGGATCCACGGCTGCACATGGCGCCAGTCGCTACCGGTGTAGTGCACCAGGCGGCGCAGGCTGAAGTCCACCCGGGCGGCGTCGAACAGGGCCAGCGGCAGGGGATCGGCGTTGGCCCAGTCATACAGGCCATCGGCGATGTTGTCCGTGGCGGCGGAGAGGTCCGTGCTCGGGAAGACCCGTGCCAGAGTGGCCGCGGTAATGCCGGTGCCTGCCAGCTCGTCACCTTGCTCGACCACGTACGGGTACGGGATGTTCTGCTGGCTGACACCCACCTCCAGACGCACGTCGAAATCGCGCATCAGGGGCGTCAGTTGCTCGAGCAGGTATTTGCGAAAGGCGGCGGGCTGGGTGACGGTTACCGAGTAGGTGCCCGGCAGTTGCAGCTTCGCATAGGCGCGAGTGGTGCTTGGTACTTCGCCATGGGACTGGTACGTCAGGCGCAGCTCCGGATAGCGGAACAGCCCCCGTTCTTCGGTACTGGGTTCGGTGCGGTCTTTCAGATAGCGCTTGAGGGCCTGGCTCAGGGCGCCAGTGGCGCGCTCATGCAGCCAGGCCAGGCGTTCCACGGCCTGTTCGGGGGTATTCAGGGTGACGAATGAATCGGCGTCGGTACTCACAGGCGGGTCCTTCTCTTTCTGGCAAGCGTTCATCTTGCCTGTTCAGCAGCTTTTTACCAGCCCCGCGCGACACCTCGGTGACAGGCTTCAGGAACGCAAATGCGCCAGGGGCAGCTCGGAGCTGGCCAATACCTGATTGAGTACAAAGCTGGAACGCACACTGGTAACCCCTTCGATGCGGGTCAGATGACCGAGCAGCAGTTGTTGGTAATGGTCCATGTCCTGGACCACGACCTTGAGCTGGTAATCGGCTTCCATCCCGGTGACCAGGCTGCATTCAAGCACCTGGGGCAGGTTACGCACCGCCGCTTCGAAATTCTCGAAGCGCTCCGGTGTGTGCCGGTCCATGCCGATCAGTACGTAGGCGGTTAGGTTCAGGCCCAGCTTCTTGCGGTCAAGCAAGGCCACCTGGCGAGTGATGTAGCCGTCGTCTTCCAGCTGCTTGACCCGGCGAGAGCAGGGCGAGGGAGAAAGGCCAATGCGCTCGGCCAGTTCCTGATTGGAAATGCGAGCGTCGCGCTGAAGTTCAGCCAGGATACTCAGGTCATAACGGTCCAGTTTTCCCATGACAGGCGCTCGCGTCGTTTGAATTGCCGAGGATTATCACCATCAGGCATTAAATTGCGCAATCTCTTCTTAAACACGCAATCTTCGCAATCCTCTGCTGGGCGCCGCGCGATAAGCTTTACCCCATGATCACCGCCCGGACATGAGTCCACTGCGAGCCGCCCAATCAGGTGGCTGGCGGCCACCGCCCCCACAGGGAGCGAGCTGGCCACCGGGTTGACGCTGGCTCAATCAGGCCGGCCGGAGTGAGCCGACGCCACAAGCGACGCGCCTGGACGCAGTTCATCAAGGGAGGCCCCGAGGCCTCCTTTTTTTATGGCCGCAAAAAGGTGCGGGCCATCATGAAATTGTTCTTGAGCCCGAGAGCGCAGGGCACGTCGCTGGTAGCATGGCGGCGAACCGCCTTAGGTTTTTCCAGTCAAAACCGAGTGCTCGCACTCAGTGAGGATTTCCATGAAAACGCGCACCTGGTGCCTCGCCAGTGCGGCCGCGCTGTGCCTGTGCCTGGGCACCCCGACGTTCGCCGACAACAACAACGCGGACCAATTGCGCGGTAGTGCTCCGCGCGGCCAGGACCGTGGTGATTATCGCGGCGGTGGCCCCCAGCGTCAGTCGCAGCCGAACTACGCTCCCAATCGGGAACAGCAGTCCAACCGCCCCAACCCGGGTTGGCAAGGCAACCCCAACGGAGCTGGGCGGCCCGGGCAACCGAGCGCGAACCTTCCCATTCAGCCCAAGCCGGATGAGGTACGACAGACCGAACCGCCATTGCGTGGCAGCTACCCGGACCTGCCGCGCAACAACGGCAACCGCCAATGGCAGGCCGGACATGACCGTGATTGGGAGCCGGATCGCTATCGTGGCAACGGGTGGGGGCCGGGCCCACAATATCGGCCAGGTCAGCGTATCGACCGTTTTCCTGGGGATAACTATCGCGTGCCCTATCGGGGAAATGACTATTTCTATTCCTCTGGCTACTGGTATCGGCCAGACCGCTCCGGTTACGTGGTGGTGGCACCGCCACGTGGCATTCGGGTGCGCTATCTGCCGGACTACGCCTCCCGAGTGTGGATCGGCGGCGGCATGTTCTTCCTGGCCGCGGGCACCTATTACCAGTGGCTCAACGACACCCAGGAATATGTGGTCGTAGACGCGCCCAGCGCCCCGGTGCAGTCCCAGCCGCAGCCAGTACCTCAGCCAGTGCTAGCGCCCAGCGGATACGATGTGGCTTTCTATCCGGCCAATGGCCAGAGCCCGTCGCAGATGGAGCGGGATCGCTATGAGTGCCAGCGCTGGGCCGCCCAGCAAACCGGTTTCGATCCGGCGACGGCCACCTACGCGCCTTCGGACCAGGTGGTATATCTGTTCCGCCAGAACATGGCCAACTGTTTGACCAGCCGCGGATATGGCCTGAATTAGCGCCGGGGCGGTGCGGCCTCTTCCGGATCCGCGTGTACCAGCACTTCAGCCTTGGGGAACTGCTCGATAATCGCAGCCTCGACCTGCTCGCAGAGCCTGTGGGCGGCCGAGAGAGTCAGCTGCCCGGGTAGTTCCAGGTGCAGCTGCACGAACCAGTGCTGGCCGGATACCCGGGTGCGCAGGTCGTGGGCGCCCAGCACGCCTGGCACCGAGCAGGCCAGGGCCATCATTCGTTCGGCCACTTCCGTGGGCAACTCCTGGTCCATCAGGATGCCTGCGCTTTCCTTGCCGATCTGCGCCGCGTTCCACAGGATGTAGAGCCCGATTCCCAGGCCGAACAGCGCGTCCAGCTGAGGGTAGCCCTGGCGGGCGAGCACCAGCGCTACCAGGATGCTGCCGTTGAGAAGCAGGTCTGAGCGGTAATGCAGGGAGTCGGCACGCACCGCGGTAGACCCGGTTTCCCTGACGACCTTCGACTGCAGGCACAGCAGGCCGAGGGTGAGTACCAGCGACAACACCATCACTGCGATGCCCACGTCGGCTTCCCCCAGCGGCTCGGGGCTGTTCAGGTGTCGTATCGCCTGCAGGATGATCAATCCGGCGCTCAGTGCGATGAACAGCGCCTGGCCCATCCCCGCCAGAGCCTCTGCCTTGCCGTGGCCGTAGCGGTGGTCATCATCGGCCGGGCGCAGCGAATAATGCACCGCCAGCAGGTTGAGGAAGGACGCGGCACCATCGAGCACCGAATCGGTAAGCCCCGCCAGCAGGCTTACCGAGCCGCTCAGGGACCAGGCCAGGGCCTTGGTTACGATCAGCACCGAGGCCACCGCCAGCGAGGCCCGTGTGGCCAGGCGCAACAAGCGGCGATGGCGGGCGCTGGTGCTCATGTTCAGGCGGCGGGACGCAGGCCGAAGGCGGCGAGCTGCTCAACGCTGCCGTGATGCTGGATCAGTCGCGGGTCGTCCAGCGGCAGGTGCTTGCCCAGCTCGGTTTCCAGAATGGCCTGCAGGCGCTTGTTGTCCACGCTGCCATCCGGGTTCACCGCGCCCTTGAGCACCTCCGGAGAGACCTGGGCATGGGTGCCGCCAGGCAGGTAGATGGCGCCGGTGGCGAAGTCGACGCCAAAGGCGATCAGGCCGGGAATGACATAGAACAGAATGCCAATGGCATCGAGGGCGGCGACCACGGGGTCGATCTTACCTTCGATCTGGCCGCGGCGGTCGGGCCAGAACAGGGTGCCGCAGGCGGTGAGCTGAGTCAGTACCGAGACAACCAGAACACTGCCGATCATACGAGATGCGAGACGCATGAATTTCTCCTGGAGGTGGGGGCTCGGCCATTTGCATAAATGGCTGTAACCGACAACTACGACCATGGTCGAGCCGTTGCGGTTCGCCCTTATACCCCGCGCTTGGCCCAAGGGCCAGTGAGCGCTGCCTCAGGTCTGAGACCCTCCAGGGGGATGACAGGCGGCAGGCCTCGAGCGAACCGGGTAGAATCCGCCTTTTGCCTGCCCTGCGGGCGCCTGCCTTGAAGATAACGCGTAGCCATAATGATAACTTCCGAGCTTAGCCTCCTGCGTCTATCCATCGCCGTCACTGTGCTTGTCGCCAGTTTCGGTATCGCCTTCGGCTTGCTGTCCGGGTCCTTCTCCATCGTGTTCGACGGAGTGTACTCCCTGGCCGACGCCAGCATGAGCGGGCTGGCCCTGATCGTGGCCAGCCTGATCCGCCGCCATACCAGCGAAGGCGCCGCCAACCAGCGCCTCGCGGCGCGATTCAACATGGGCTTCTGGCATCTGGAACCAATGGTGCTGGGCCTCAATGGCACCTTGCTGTGCGGCGTGACCCTGTACGCCTTGATCAACGCGGTGGGCAGCCTGATGACCGGCGGCCGCACCCTGGAATTCGGCTTCGCCATCGTCTATGCGGCGCTGACCACCATCGCCTGTTTCAGCCTGGCGGCCGTGGAGTTCCGCGCCAACAAGCGGGTAGCCTCGGACTTCATCGCCCTGGACGCCCGCTCCTGGGTGATGTCGGGCAGCATCAGCCTGGCCCTGTTGTTCGCCTTCCTGATCGGCGCGCTGACTCGCGATACGGCTTATGCCTGGATCGGCCCGTACATCGACCCGGCGGTACTGGCGGCAATCTGCCTGGTTATCCTGCCCCTGCCGCTGCGCACCATCCGGCAGGCGCTCTCGGACGTCTTGATGGTCACGCCCGCCGCGCTGAAGGAGCGGGTGGACAGCGTCGCCGCCGGCGTGGTGGAACACTACGGCTTCGTGGGCTACCAGGCCTATGTCGCCAAGGTAGGCCGGGCGCAGCAGATCGAGCTCTATTTCATCGTCCCACAAGGCTGGCCGGCCCGCACCCTGGAAGAATGGGACGCCGTACGCAACGTGATCGGCGATGCCATCGGCGACGAAGGCCCGAACCGCTGGCTGACCATCGCCTTTACCTCCGATCCGGAGTGGGCGCGCTGAAGCGCCTGGCCAGGAGTGCCCATGAATCCGTTACCTATCGACGCCGCGCTTCCCGCCCTCAAGGTCGCCCTCGAGCAGCGTAACGAAGCCGTGCTTGAGGCCCCGCCTGGTGCGGGCAAGACCACCCGGGTCCCGCTGGCGCTGCTGCACGAACCCTGGCTGGGCGAGCAAAAAATCCTGATGCTCGAACCGCGCCGCCTGGCAGCCCGCGCCGCGGCGGAGCGCTTGGCCAGCGAGTTGGGCGAGCGGGTCGGGGACACAGTGGGCTATCGCATCCGCCTGGAGAGCAAGGTTGGTCCGCGCACACGTATCGAAGTAGTGACCGAAGGGATCCTGGCGCGACGGCTTCAGGACGATCCGGCCTTGGAAGGGGTAGGGTTGGTCATCTTCGACGAGTTTCATGAGCGCAGCCTGGATGCCGACCTGGCTCTGGCCTTGGTGCTCAACGGTCGGGAATTGTTGCGTGACGAGCTCCCGCTCAAGGTGTTGCTGATGTCGGCCACTTTGGAGGGCGAACGCTTGGCCGCGTTACTGGACCAGGCACCGGTGATCAGCAGCCAGGGCCGCATGCATCCGGTAGCCATCCAATGGGGGCGGCCGCTGCAGCAGGGGGAGTGGCTGGATGCGCGGGTGGAAAGCGTCGTAACCCAAGCCCTGGATGAGCAGCACGGCAGCGTACTGGTGTTCCTGCCTGGCCAGGCCGAGATCAGGCAAGTGGAGCGCCGGCTGGAAAGCGTCTTGCCGCATTACCCTGGGGTACGGCTTTGCCCTCTGCACGGCGAGCTGAGCCTGGATGCCCAGCGCGCCGCCATCGAGCCGGCTCCGCCAGGGATGCGCAAGGTGGTGTTGGCGACCAATATCGCCGAAACCAGCCTGACCATCGAGGGCGTGCGCGTGGTGGTGGATACGGGCCTGGCTCGAGTGCCTCGGTTCGATCCTGGTACTGGCATGACCCGGTTGGACACCCAGCGCATTTCCAGGGCCAGCGCAACCCAGCGCGCCGGCCGCGCGGGGCGACTGGAGCCAGGCGTGTGCTACCGACTGTGGTCCGAAACCCAGCATGAGCAGTTGCCGGCCTACGACAGCCCCGAGATTCTGCAGGCAGACCTCAGCGGCCTGACGCTGCAGCTCCATCGCTGGGGCGCCCGCGCGGACCAACTGACCTGGCTGGACCCGCCTCCTGCTGCTGCCTTGGCGCAGGCCAACGACCTGCTCTCGCGCCTTGGCGCCCTCGACACCCAGGGACGGCTTAGCCCGCATGGCCAAGCCATGGCGACCCTGCCGGCGCACCCTCGGATTGCCCACCTGCTGTTGCGAGCCAAGGCGCTGGGCCTAGAGTCGCTGGGCTGTGACCTGGCCGCCCTGCTGGGCGAGCGTGATATCGCGCGCGACGACGGTGCTGACCTTCATGCCCGCATGACGCTGCTGCGCAGTGGGAGCCGGCAGGTAAAGCATGTTCAGCAAGTGGCCAGGCAGTATCAGGGGCTGCTCAAGGCCCAGCCGGACGCGGGCAGACCCGCGGCGGACCCAGACGCTGAGCATTGGCTAGGGGCGTTGCTGGCATTGGCGTATCCGGATCGCGTGGCGCGGCAGCGACGCCCAGGAGGTGCTGACTATCGCCTGGCCAACGGCCGCGCCGCGCAGTTCGGTGAGCCTGATGCTCTGATGAAGCATGAGTGGCTGGTGGTCGCTGAGCTTGGCAGCCGCCAGGGCCAGCGGGAAGAGCGCATCTATCTGGCGGCTGGCCTGGACCCTGCGCTCTTCGAGAACGTATTGGCCGAACAGGTGCGCCGCCATGAGGTGCTGGAGTGGGATGAAAGGGACGCCAGCCTGCGCGCGGAAGCCCAATGGCGCGTGGGCGACCTGATCCTGCGCCGTGAGCCCCTGGCCGGGCTGAATGAAAGCGCGCGCTGTCGCGCCCTGGTGGACTATGTAAGGCGCAAGGGCCTGGCGCTGTTGCCCTGGACGCCGGAGCTGCGCCAATGGCAAGCGCGCGTGCTGATGCTGCGCCAACTTGATCTGCCCAGCGGCTGCAGCGAATGGCCTGATGTCAGCGACGAGGGACTGCTGGCAACCTTGGATGACTGGCTGGGACCTTACCTGGGCAAGGTAACGAGGCTGGCGCATTTCTCTCAGCTGGATCTTCCCGGCATCCTTCAGGGCCTGCTGCCTTGGCCCTTGCCGCAGCGCCTGGGCGAACTGGCGCCTACGCACCTGGTGGTGCCGTCAGGGTCATCCATTCGCCTGGACTACAGCGAACAGCCGCCGGTACTGGCGGTGCGCCTTCAGGAGCTGTTCGGCCTTGCAGACACCCCGCGCATTGCCAATGGGCGAGTGCAGGTCAAGCTGCACCTGCTGTCCCCAGCCCGCCGGCCCGTACAGGTGACCCAAGACCTGGCAAACTTCTGGCGCAGTACGTACAGCGAAGTGAAGAAAGATCTCAAGGGCAGATACCCCAAGCACTACTGGCCCGACGACCCATTGGTGGCCGAGGCGACCGCCCGGGCCAAGCCGAGAGGGACGTAGAGGGCTGGTGCTTCCTTGTCCGTCGTTACGCCAGCCCCCGATAAACCACCTGTCCAAGCGAATGGGCCTATACAAGCGCCTAGGGTTTCTTTTCTTGCGCAGGTAACAGGAATCGCCCGCTAAGCGGTAGGTGGTCCGAAATCCCCAGGGTATCTTCCTGGCGTACCCGAGCGTTCAAGGAGGTCAGGCGAGGACTGTGAACGAGATAGTCCAGGGTACGATCCGGACCGCTGGCATCGAACGGAAAGTGGGTGAACCACTGCGCCCGGTCTTCGCCGCCGGCCGCGGCGTTGCTTGGGATCATGGGATAGCGATCCCATAGCAGGTGAAGGTCGTCCTCCGGGGAATACTGCGACTGCTGCCCAAGAGGTAGCCGCCGGTATTGCCCCAAGGGAAGCAGGTTGAAATCGCCGCCGAGCAGCCAGGGCGTACCCAGAGCCTCCAGGCGATCCACCCTGGCGGCGACCGCCTGGAGCTGTCGGGCCTGGGTCGTGTCGTCATGGCGGTAGGGCGCCAGGCGGGTATTGAGTACGGCCAGATGCTGGTCCGGGGCAATAGGCAGGTACGCGGCCAAGAGCACTTGGCGGCGGCCGAACAGGTTCAGCCAGCCTCCCTCGCGGGGCAACTGCCAACGCTCGGCCTGGCCGATACGGTAACGGCTGAGAATCGCCAGCTTGCGCCCGACGCTGCCGAAGATGTCGGGTTGCGGAACGAACTCGGCTTTCCAATCGAAGGCTTCGACACTGCAGGGATAGAGGTCCACCAAGCGCTGTTGCAGCAGGGCAAGCTGATTCTGGTAACTGGTAGCCTTGGCGCCGTCGTCCAGCTCCTGCAGCAGCACCAGGTCCGGTTGTTCGTCACGGATAACCCGCACCACCTCATCCAGGTCATGGGCCACGTCCTCGGCGCTCGGCGAGGCGTCGTGGCTACGGCCTTGCGGGGCGTCATACCAGAACAGATAGCGTTTGCCGGCCAGGAACTGCACGTTCCACGTCATGGCCGTCACTGGCTGGCCAGGGTGCAGCGTAGGTGGCGTGCCTTGACAGGCGGGAGCTACGCCGGCGTGGGGCTCGGGGTGCCAGGTGAGATGCCAGGCGAGCGCGGCCAGGGCAAGCGCTAGCAGGAAAAGGACCAGCAAGGCTGTACGCAGTCGTCGGATCATCGGCTCGGCTACGGCATTGCGAAGCCCCGAGCATAACCGAGGCCGCGGCCCACGTCAGGAGCGCTGGGTAGGGTCCGTAACCAGCATGAACAAGCGGAACAGCACCACGGTGGTCAGCAACTGCACTACGCCATTGCCACAGTCCACGAGGAAGGACAGGGGCAGGTTGCTGTCGTCCGGCACCCAGGCCGCGCTGGCGAAGTCGATCAACCAGAGCGGCACCAGCGCTACCAGCACGCACCCCAGCACCCGCCAGAAGGGGCCGCGGGTCAGTTCGAAGCTCTGCTTGATGGCAGCCCAGGGCGTCAGCCCCCGCAGCACCAGCAGATATTCGGCGAAGGCCAGCCGGGCCATCAACCACAGGCCGGGCAATACATAGAGCGCCATGCCCAGCAGGATGGCCAGAGAGCAGAATGCCGCCAGCAGCGCAAAGCGTGGCCACAGGCGCAGCCCCATGCTCAGCAACAGGCGCAGCGAGGGCGCTTCGCCGTTGCTGCGGGCGTCCAGGTAAAGAATGAGGGCCGCGCTGTAGATGGGATAGAACAGCAACCCGACCAGGATGTCGAACGCTCCACGGGCTGTGCTCTGGACACTATGATCCACCAGTTGCTCGGCCACCGATTGCAGTGCCAGCAGTGGCAGGCACAGCTTGAGGATGGCACCCAGGTGAGCGCGGAAGAAATACAGTGAATCTTGCAGGATGGTCAGCGGGTTCATCACGCCAATGTCTTGAGCCAGGCAGATCCGACACTGTACCGGATGCTCCCGGTGGGGCAAACGCCCCGGTGGGTGATTAACAATGTTTCATTGCCCCGGGCCGTTGAAACCTCCGGGGCCAACCCCATAATGAACGGCATACGGCCCCCGAGGGGCCGCCCCTGAAGGGCACATGACGAGGTGGCCATGAACAGCGAAGAGCAAAGCCTGATCGACGGACTTTTTTCCCGACTCAAGAAAGCCGAGGCCGAAGGCGGCCCGCGCGATGCCCAGGCTGAACAGCGTATCCGTGAGCACGTGGCCAGCCAGCCAGCGGCGGCCTATTACATGGCTCAGGCCATTCTGGTGCAGGAGGCGGCGGTGAAGCGGCTCGATGACATGAACCGTCAGCTCAAGGCCGAACTCGAGCAGGCCCGCGCGGCTGGCAGCAAACCGGCGCATGGCGGAGGGTTCCTCTCCGGATTGTTCGGTGGCGGCTCGCGCGATCCCGCTCCGCCCGCGCCCGTGGCACCCAGTGGAGGGGGCTGGCGTGAGCCTGCGCGCGGTTACGCGCCACCACCACAGTACCCTGTTGGAGGCCAGCCGGCTTACCAACCGGGCTATGCTCAACCCCAGGCCGCCGGTGGCGGCTTCATGCGCGGCGCCCTGCAGACCGCGGCGGGCGTGGCCGGTGGCATGATGCTGGCCGAAGGGCTCAGCAGCCTGTTCCATCATGACAACCCGTCTCAGGAGATCGTCGAGATCATTCGTGAAGAGCCCGCGCCCGCGGCTGACCAGGGCGGTGGTTGGGCTGACGATAGCCAGCAGATGGTGAGTGACAACGGCGGCTGGAACAATGACAGTGGCGGTTTCGCGGACACTGACTATAGCGCCGACGACGGCGGAGGCTTCCTCGCCGATGACGACGAGTACGTCTGAGGTGTCAGGCGCCGGTTCCGGCCGGCGCATCGCCCTCTTCGCCGATGTACAGAACCTTTACTACACGGTTCGTCAGGTGCATGGCTGTCATTTCAATTACGCCGCGCTCTGGAACCAGGTCGCCCAGCGCGGCGCCATCGTCAAGGCGTTCGCCTATGCCATCGACCGGGGCGACCCCAAGCAGCAGCAATTCCAGCGCATCTTGCGGCAATTGGGCTTCGAGGTCAGGCTCAAGCCCTATATCCAACGCAGTGACGGCTCGGCCAAGGGCGACTGGGACGTTGGCATTACCATCGACGTGATGGAGGCCGCCGGCGAAGTGGACGAGGTGGTACTGGCATCCGGCGATGGTGATTTCGACCTGCTGCTCCAACACGTGCACCAGCGTCATGGCGTTGCCACTACGGTGTTCGGCACCCCGGGACTGACGGCGGCCTCGCTGATCCGTGCGGCGGGAGAATACATTCCCGTACAAGGCGCCCTGCTGTTGCGGCACTGATCATTAGGTATTGGCTGGACGGCGGCCGTTTCGCTCGTACAATGGATCCCCTTATCTCGATTTCGAGCGTCTGCCATGCCGTCCCGTCCCGTGCCTGCCCTGTTGGTCGGCGCCTTCCTGGCCCTGTACCTGGTGTGGGGCTCCACCTATCTGTTCATTCGCGTCGGCATCGAGTCCTGGCCACCCTTGACCATGGCTGGCCTGCGTTTCCTCAGCGCGGGGGCGATCCTCTATGTCTTCCTGCGTCTGCGGGGCGCGCCCCGGCCCACGGCGCCGCAATGGCGAGGCGGTGCCTGGATAGGCCTGCTGTTGCTCGGTTGCGGCAACGGTGGGGTAACCTTGGCCGAGCACGCCGGCGTAGCCTCGGGGGTCGCCGCCTTGACGGTCGCCACGGTGCCGCTGTTCACCCTTTTATTCGGCCTGTGCTGGGGGCAGCGCAACTCCTGGCTGGAGTGGGCTGGCATCCTGTTGGGGCTGGTGGGTATCGGCTTGCTCAACCTGGGTGCCAACCTTCAGGCCAGCCCAGGCGGCGCGGCATTGTTGCTCTTCGCCGCCGCTGCCTGGGCGTTCGGCTCGGTATGGAGCCGCTACTTGCCACTGCCCGCCGGTGGCATGGCCAGTGCCGTGGAAATGCTTATCGCCGGCGCCGCGCTCTTGGCCGCCGGGCTGCTCAGTGGCGAGCGAATCACTCAATGGCCCAGCCTGGCCGGCTGGTTGTCGCTGGGTTACCTGGTGTTCTTTGGCTCCATCCTGGCGTTCAATGCCTATATGTACCTGCTCAAGCACGTCAGGCCCGCGGCCGCGACCAGCTATGCCTATGTGAACCCGGTGGTGGCGGTGCTGCTGGGCATGGCCTTCGCCAATGAGCGCATCGGCCTGTGGGAAGGCTTGGCGATGCTGGTGATCATCAGCGCGGTGGTGCTGATTGGCCTGCCCCAATGGCGGCGGCGCTGATCCGGGGTAAACTGAGCGCCTTGCCGTCCTTTTTTCAGGTGCACCCGATGACCTTCGCTTCACTGGGCTTGATCGAGCCATTGCTCAACCGGCTATCGAACCTGGGCTATGAAAAGCCAACCCCGATCCAGGAAAAGGCGATCCCCGCCGTGCTCGCAGGCCGCGACCTCATGGCCGCGGCCCAGACCGGCACCGGGAAAACCGCCGGCTTCGCCTTGCCGTTGTTGCAGCGTTTGACTCTGCAGGGGAGCCAGGTCGCGAGCAATCGTGTGCGGGCGCTCATCCTGGTGCCTACTCGCGAGCTGGCCGAGCAGGTGCACAGCAACGTCAAGGCCTATGCCGAGGGGCTGCCGCTGCGAACCTACGCGGTCTATGGTGGGGTCAGCCTCAATCCACAGATGATGGCCTTGCGTCGAGGCGTGGATGTCCTGGTGGCGACGCCGGGGCGCTTGCTCGACCTGCACCGGAACAATGCGGTGAAATTCGACCAGGTCGAAACCTTGGTGCTCGACGAGGCCGACCGCATGCTTGACCTGGGCTTCACGGAAGAACTGCGCGGCCTCTACGCGGCCCTGCCGAAGCGGCGTCAGACCCTGCTGTTCTCTGCTACCTTCTCGGATGACATTCGCCTGCTTGCCGGGCAGATGCTGGACGAACCCCTGAGCGTGGAAGTCAGCCCCCGCAACCAGGCGGCCACCACGGTTCGCCAGTGGGTCGTGGCTGTGGATAAGAAGCGCAAAGCGGAGCTGTTTTCCCATCTGCTGCGTCAGCGGCGTTGGAAGCACGTCCTGGTCTTCGCCAAGACCCGCAATGGCGTCGACCAGCTGGTGGAGCGCTTGCAAGGCCAGGGCGTGGCAGCCGACGGCATCCATGGCGACAAGCCTCAGGCCACCCGCCAGCGGGCGCTGGACAATTTCAAGGCCGGTGAACTGACGGTACTGGTAGCTACCGATGTGGCTGCCCGTGGCCTGGATATCCAGGACCTTCCCCTGGTGGTGAACCTGGACCTGCCTATCGTGGCCGAGGATTACGTTCACCGGATCGGCCGAACCGGGCGCGCGGGAGCCACTGGCGAGGCTATTTCGCTGGTATGCGCTGATGAAGTGGAGCAGCTCGCCGCGATCGAAGCCTTGACCCGGCAAACCCTCAAGCGGGTGGAAGAGCCTGATTTCGAACCGGATCATCGGGTGCCAGAAACCACAGCGGGCGGGCAAATCCTCAAAAAACCGAAGAAGCCAAAAAAGCCCAAGGCCAGTGGGGGCAAGGCAGCGCTTGGGCGCTGGACCGAAAGCCGTGAGGCGCCTGCGGCAGAGCCACCGGTCAAGGCCGTGCGCAAGGTGCCGGCATTCAATACGGGGCCGCGCAAGCGCAAGCCGTGAGACAGGCTGTAGTCAAGCCGCCGACGGGGCAGCCAGGTAGGCCAGCACGCCCTCGGCGGCGCGGCGACCACTGGCGAAACAGGCCGTGAGCAGGTAACCGCCGGTCGGGGCCTCCCAGTCGAGCATCTCGCCGGCGCAGAACACACCGGGAAGGGCGCGCAGCATCAGATGCTCGTCCAGCGCGGCGCGGCGAACGCCGCCGGCGCTGCTGATCGCTTCTTCCAGCGGGCGAGGGCGTACCAGGGTAAGCGGCAGGGCCTTGATCGTTCGGGCAAGGCGAACAGGGTCCTGGAAGGTCGCCGCATCGGTCAGTTCTCGCAGCAATGCTGCCTTGACACCGTCCAGACGCAGTTGCCCTTGCAGATGGCGCGCCATGGAGCGGCTCCCGCGGGGCTTGTTCAAGGCGGCCTCTACCTGACCGAGGGTTCTGGCCGGTAGCAAGTCGACGAACACTTCACAGGCTCCGTTGCGATTGATCGCTTCACGGATCGGCGCCGAGAGGGCATAGACCAGGCTGCCCTCGATGCCGCGCTCGGTCACTACGCATTCTCCCGCCCGGGCCGGCTGCCCTGGCAGGCTCAAGGCAATGTTCTTCAGCGGAGCGCCTGCGAAGCGCTCCGTGATCATCGCGCTCCAGGCTGATACTTCGAAGCCACAGTTGGCCGGTTGCAAAGCGCGGGTTTCAACGCCGCGGGCGTTCAGCCACGGCAGCCAGGCGCCGTCCGAGCCTAGCCGTGGCCAGCTGCCACCGCCCAGGGCCAATATGGTTGCAGCAGGTCGCAAGGCCAAGGCTTCGCCCTGATGATCCAGGCACAGGCTGCCATCCTCGTTCCAGCCCAGCCAGCGGTGGCGGGTGTGGATAACCACGCCCTGGTCACGCAAGCGCTTGAGCCACGCACGGAGCAAGGGCGCGGCTTTCATATCGGTGGGGAATACCCGCCCGGAGCTGCCGATGAACGTCTCGATGCCCAGCTCGTGTATCCACTGCCGCAGGGCGTCGGCGCCCAAGCGTTCCAGCCAGGGGCCGACCCAGTCGGCCTGTTCGGCATAGCGATGCACGAAGGCCTGCGCTGGTTCGCTGTGGGTGATGTTCATGCCGCCTACCCCGGCGAGCAGGAATTTGCGGCCTACCGAGGGCATGGCGTCATACACCGCCACGGCTATGCCAGCCTGGCTAAGCACTTCGGCCGCCATAAGTCCGGCCGGGCCTCCGCCCATAACTGCCACTTGCGCAGGAGCCTTCACCGCCATTTCGCCTCGCCTGAAAAAGTGCGCTAGTTTACCGGAGGATATCCACGGGTACCTGCTCAAAATTTAACCAGCAGCTGGGCGGCCCTGTGAATAAAGGCGCTTTAACGGTTTCGCTCAGGTTATCCACAGCCGGCTCCACAGTGAATGTGGGTAACCTGTCCGCGTTGCCTGGCGGCCTTGGTTATTCACATGCAGCGGGTTTGCCATAGCTCGCTGGCTACCCTATGAAGGATGCCATGACGACGAGCCAACGCCTGGCGGTCTTTACTGTAACCGCCGCCAATTACCCCCATCACCGCAATGCTGCGGTTCAGGCAATGTTCCAGCACTCGCTTGTCGCGCGCGGCCACGCCAGCGTCGGTGAGCTGCAGATACCCGAGGGCGTCGTCTCGATGCACGTCTACGCCAGCGTCGTACAGCACCAGGTCAGGTTGATACAAGGGCAGGAGGTAATTGAGGGCATCCTCCACCACCTGAAGATAAGCCGCGTCGCCCATGCCCAAGGGTAACGGGATATCCCAATCGCTCTGGGCCTTGCGTACCGGAAAGTTCTTTTCACAATGCAGCGATACGGTAATGGCGTCGGGCACGTCCGCGAGCAGACGCGCCGTTCCGTCGCCCTGATGTACGTCGCAGTCAAAGATCAGCACACGCTGTACCCTGCCGGCCTCCAGGAAGTAGCGGCTGACCACGGCCAGATCATTGAATATGCAAAAGCCGGAAGGGTAATCGTAATGGGCATGATGGGTGCCGCCGGCCAGGTGACAGGCCAGGCCATGCTTCAAAGCCAGCTCCGTGGTGAGCAGCGAGCCCCCTACGGCGCGCACGGTGCGCCTGGCCACGGCCTCGCTCCAGGGCAGGCCCAGGCGCCGCTGGTCTTCACGGGACAACTCGCCGGCCATGTAGCGCTCTATGTAGTCGGGCGCGTGGGCCAGGGCCAGCACCTCGGCGGCGCAAGGTTCGGGCCGGTGCAGCGCTTGGTCGCAGGCGATTCCCGTGGCGAGCAAATGGTCATGGAGCAGGCGGAACTTCTCCATGGGAAAGCGGTGGTCCGCTGGAAACGGTGGGCTGTAGTCGTCGTGGTAAACCAGAGGCAGGTGCATGGTGATCCGCATGGCTAAAGCCTGGAGTGTGCCAGCTTTATCCACAGCTGCCCACGGCAGGCGGGCGGTGGCGGAGAACATCAAGGTATGATGGCTGCCTGGGTATTTTGTAAGGCGAGGTAACACTGCAATGAGCCATGTGCTGGATGATCTGGTCAACCTGCTGACCTTGGAGCCCATCGAAGAAAACCTGTTCCGCGGGCGCAGCCAGGACCTGGGCTTCCGCCAACTGTTCGGCGGCCAGGTGCTGGGGCAGTCGCTGTCCGCGGCCAGCCAGACCGTAGAAGAGGCGCGTCACGTCCATTCGTTGCACGGGTACTTCCTGCGTCCCGGGGACGCTTCCCTGCCAGTGGTGTATATGGTGGACCGGGTTCGTGACGGCGGCAGCTTTTCCACACGCCGGGTCACCGCCGTGCAAAAGGGCAACACCATCTTCACCTGCTCGGCCTCTTTCCAGTACGACGAAGAAGGCTTTTCCCACCAGAGCCACATGCCCGAGGTGGTAGGTCCGGAAAACCTGCCCACTGAACTGGAGTTGATGCGTCACCGGGAAGAGCTGATTCCGCTCCACATGAGAGAAAAGCTGCTGTGCCCCAAGCCCATCGAAATCCGGCCAGTGACAGAGCGCGACCCCTATAACCCCACGCCCGGCGATCCGGTCAAGTATGTGTGGTTCCGGGCCGATGGCCAGCTGGCGGACCTGCCGGCCTTGCACAAATACGTGATGGCCTACGCTTCGGACTTCAACCTGCTCACCACTTCGCTGCTGCCTCATGGCAAGAGCGTGTGGCACCGGGACATGCAGATGGCCAGCCTGGATCACGCCCTGTGGTTCCATGGCAACCTGATCGCCGACGACTGGCTGCTGTACGCCCTGGATAGCCCTTGGGCGGGCAACGCTCGCGGCTTCGCCCGTGGCAGTGTCTACAACCGGGCGGGCCAACTGGTCGCTTCGTCCGCCCAGGAAGGGCTGATCCGCCATCGGAAGGACTGGGCCTGATGCTGAGTGAGATTCGCCACTGGGTCTTCGACATGGACGGCACCCTCACCGTGGCGGCCCATGATTTCAATGCCATCCGGCTAGCCTTGGACATTCCTTTAGAGGAGGACATCCTCGGTCACCTGGCCGCGCTTCCACCGGCCCAAGCCGCGGTGAAGCATGCCTGGTTGCTGGAGCATGAGCGTGAACTGGCCCTGGCCGCCAGGCCCGCGCCCGGGGCCGTGGCGTTGGTCCGCTACCTGGCCGAGCGCGGCGTGCGCCTGGGCGTGCTGACCCGCAACGCCCGCGAGCTGGCCCATATCACCCTGGCCGCCATTGGCCTCGGTGACTGCTTCGCCCGCGATGATGTGCTCGGCCGCGACGAAGCCGCCTTCAAGCCCAGCCCGGAAGGCCTGCATAAACTCGCCCAGGCCTGGCAAGTCGCCCCCGCCGAGATGGTGATGGTGGGCGACTATCGCTTCGACCTTGAGGCGGGCCGCGCCGCCGGTACACGCACGGTACTGGTCAACCTGCCCAGCAACCCCTGGCCGGAATTGGTGGACTGGCATGCGGTGGATTGTGGGGTGTTGCTGGATAAGATCAAGCCGCCACAGAGGATCGAATAACCTCGAGCCAGTGAGGGCTGGCGAATAGGCTTTGGTTAGCTCGGCCAATTCGCCAGCTCCGCTGGCTCCTACAACTGCTTGGCGTTGAAGGTGTCGCACCGATCCAGCTGCCCGCTTTCGAAGCCGGTCTTGAACCACTTCACTCGCTGCGCCGAGGTGCCGTGGGTAAAGGAGTCGGGCACTACCCGCCCTTGACCTTGCTCCTGCAGGCGGTCGTCGCCGATGGCATTGGCGGCGTTGAGGGCTTCTTCCACATCTCCGGCCTCGAGCCAGTTCAGGCGTTGCTGGGCATGGTTGGCCCAGACGCCTGCGAAGCAGTCGGCCTGCAGTTCCTGGCGAACCAGCAACCCATTGTTGCCTTCCATTCGCTGGCCTTGCTGGCGCGCTGCGTCTACCTGGCGGGAAATGCCCAGCAGGGTTTGTACATGGTGGCCTACTTCGTGAGCGATGACGTAGGCCTGGGCGAAGTCGCCCGCGGCCTGGAAGCGCTGGCTCATTTCATTGAAGAAGGAAGTATCCAGGTACACCTTGCGGTCGCCTGGGCAATAGAACGGGCCGACGGCAGAGGAGGCCAGGCCGCAGGCTGAGTTGACCCGGCCATTGAACAGCACCAGGGTAGGGTCCTCGTATTGGCGGCCGCCCTCCTTGAAGATGGCCTGCCAAGTGTCCTCGGTGTCACCCAGGATGGACCGCACGAATTCGGTCTGGTCATCGGTGGCGGGCGTGCTGCGTTGTTGCACTGGCGCAGGGCCCGTGGCCTGGCCGGCCAGTTGCCCCAGTATTTGCATCGGGTCCTGGCCGGTGAGCAGACCGAAACCCACGATCAGCACCACCGCCCCGAGGCTCAGGCCCTTGCCGCCGATGCGAAGCCCGCCACCGCCATAACCGCCACCGCCCCCGTCACCACGGGCATCCACTACGTTGTCACTGCGTCGGCCTTTTTTCCAGAGCATGCTGGGCCCTCTCCGTTTTGTATTTGGCATAACCATTTGGTTATGTCAGCACCGCGTATTTTCAGTTCCCGCCGTCTTCCGGTTGGCGGACACTCTCAGCCTGCGTATTGATTCATGCGACCTATAAATCCAATAACAGGAGATCGACATGTCTGAACAAGACACCAGTCGCTTCATCATCCGTGACCGCAATTGGCACCCCAAGGCGCTGACCCCCGACTACAAGACGTCGGTACCGCGCTCGCCCCGCCAGGCCTTGGTGAGCATTCCGCAAACCGCAAGCGAAAGCACCGGCCCAGACTTCTCGCACCTCAAGCTCGGTAAGTTCGACAACGATCTTCTGCTGAATTTCAATAATGGCGGCCTTCCCATCGGGGAAAGGGTGATCGTGGCGGGCCGCGTGCTCGATCAGTTCGGCAAACCCGTGCCCCACACCCTGGTGGAGATGTGGCAGGCCAACGCCGGGGGCCGTTATCGCCACAAGAACGACCGCTACCTGGCCCCGCTGGACCCGAACTTCGGCGGCGTGGGCCGTACCCGCACCAATGCCGAAGGCTATTACAGCTTCCGCACCATCAAGCCGGGCCCGTACCCGTGGCGCAATGGCCCGAACGACTGGCGCCCGGCGCATATTCATGTGTCGGTAAGCGGGCCGTCCATTTCCACCCGCTTGATCACCCAGCTGTACTTCGAAGGCGACCCGCTCATTCCTCTATGCCCGATCGTGAAATCCATCGCCAACCCTGAGGCGATTCAGAGCCTGATCGCGCGGCTGGACATGACCAACGCCAACCCCATGGATTGCCTGGCCTACCGCTTCGATATCGTGCTGCGCGGCCAACGCCAGACCCATTTCGAGAATTGCTGAGAGGAGCGCCGTCAATGCCTGTTCAAATTCTGCCGGAAACCCCTTCGCAAACCGCTGGCCCCTATGTGCATATCGGCCTGGCCCTGGGTGTGGCGGGTAACCCCACCCGCGAGCAGGAAATCTGGAACGAAATGGCCAAGCCCGGGGCGCCGGGTGAGCACATCCTGCTGGTCGGCAACGTCTATGACGGCAACGGCCATCTGATCCGGGACTCCTTCCTGGAGTTCTGGCAAGCGGATCATCAAGGCCGTTACGACACCGAGTTCAACCTGGAAAAGCCCTTCAATAGCTTTGGCCGTACCGCCACCACCTTCGATGCCGGGGAGTGGAGCCTGCAGACCATCAAGCCGGGCGTGGTCACTACCACGGCGGGCATTCCCATGGCGCCCCACATCAACGTCAGCCTGTTTGCTCGGGGAATCAACATCCACCTGCAAACCCGCATCTATTTCGACGACGAAGCCGAGGCCAACGCCAAGTGCCCGATCCTCAACCTGATCGAGCAACCCCAGCGGCGTGAAACCCTGATTGCACGGCGTTGTGAAGTGAACGGCAAAACCGCTTACCGCTTCGACATCCGCGTGCAGGGAGAAGGCGAGACGGTGTTCTTCGACTTCTGAGCCCCATGCAGCCTCCTGTGCCAGCGGGGCGGTGGAGTGTCAGTCCCACTTCGGTGCGAAGTCGGGGCTGACCAGACGTTGATCCTTGGGCAACTGGGCGATGAGGGCACGGTCTTCATCATCCAGTCGTACCTTGAAAGCCTCCAGGTTGCTTCGCTGGTTATTGATGCTGGCCGCCTTCGGAATGGCGGCGACGCCCTCCTGATCCAGCAACCATTTCAGCGCGACCTGGGTGGGCAATACCCCATGCTTGTGAGCGATCTGCTGCAAGGCTTGGTAATCTGAAAGGCGGTTGCGCGCCAACGGGCTGTAGGCAGTGAGCGCGATCTGGTGCTGCCGGCAAAAGTCCAGCAGCGGCTGCTGATCCAGCGCTACGTGATACTCCACCTGCAGCGCGGCCAAGGGCGCCTTCAATTCCTCGACCGCTTGGCGCATCAGAGCCAGGGGAAAGTTCGCCACGCCAATGGCCTTGGCACGGCCGCTCTCATACAAAGCAGTCAAGGCGTCCAGGCTGGCTTGCAGGTTCCAGTCACCGCGGCCAGGCCAATGAATCAAAAACAGGTCCACGTAGTCGGTGCGCAATGCCTTGAGGCTGTCCTCGAAGGAGGCTTGCAAGGCGGCAGGTTCCAGCTTGTCCCACCAGACTTTGGTCGTCACATGGATGTGTTCGCGGGGCACATCCGTGGTGCTGAGCGCCTCGCCAACCGCGGCTTCGTTGTTATAGGCCGCGGCGGTATCGATATGTCGGTAGCCCAGCTCCAGCGCGCTGAGCACCGCGCGGGTGCATTCGGCATCGAGCATGGGCCAGGTGCCCAGGCCGAGCTTGGGCAGGTTCAAGCCGTGTGCGTTGCTGATGGTTTCCATAACAGCCTCCTTGGTGATCAATCCTGCGGTGCACCGGCCGCATGACGACCGGCAATGTAACCGAAGGTCATGGCCGGGCCCAGGTTGATGCCGCCGGCCGGGTAGTACCCACCCATGATGCTGGCCATGTCGGTGCCTACGGCATACAAGCCCTGAACCGGCGAGCCATCGGCGTTCAACACCCGGGCCTGGGCGTCGGTGTCCAAGCCGGCGAAGGTGCCAAAGCTGCCTGGGCGAACCTCCACGGCATAGAAGGGGGGATGCTGCAAAGGTGCCACGCAGGGGTTGGGGCCATGGCGGGGGTCGCCCTGCTTGCGGTTGTAGGGGGTGGTGCCTCGACCGAACTGGGGGTCGTTGCCAGTACGGGCGTGTTCGTTGAAGGCAATGAGGGTTCGTTCCAAGGCTTGTGCGTCGATCCCGCACGTGTGGGCCAGCTCGGTGATGGTCGCGCCGCGCTTGAGGTAACCGCAGCGCACCATGGGCTCGACGGGGAAAGGGAAGGGGCGGGCGATGCCCAGGCCATAGCGTCGCAGGAAGCGGTGATCGCAGATCAGCCAGGACACCACGTTATCGCCAGGCGCCTGGTCGATCATGGCCTGGGTGTAATCGTAATAGCCATCGGCCTCGTTGACGAAGCGTTCACCGTTGGCCAGCACCGCGAATACGCCAGGCTTTCCTCGATCGATGATATGAGGAAAGTGGCCGTAGGCGCCGCCGGGGTAGGGCACCTTGGACACCGGGCACCAGGCCGCGGGGCTGGCCAGGTCGGTGGCGACAACGCCGCCCACGCTTTCCCCCAGGCGAAGGCCATCGCCACTGACTTCTTGTGGTGGCAACGCCAGGTGCTCCTGGCCTGTAGGGATACGCGGAAACAAGGCGCGACGGCGCGCTTCGTCATGGGCGAAGCCGCCCGTTGCCAGGACCACGCCTCGCCGTGCATGCACCCGTACCCGTCCTTTGGGGGTAACCACCTCGGCGCCCGTGACGCGCCCATCCTGCTGAATCAGCCGCCGGGCAGGCGCTTGTGGCCAGAGCAGCACACCCAGGTCTTCGGCGGACTTGGCCAGGCGCGCGATCAGGGCCACCCCATTGACCAAGTGAGTAGCACGCCCTTTCAGAAGCAGGCCCAGGCAGTGAGCGGCGACGCGTCTTGTCACGTGCCAGGCCGAGCGCCAGGAGCGGGTGAGGCTAAGAAAGGCAGCCAGGTCCGGACCGGCCATGATGGGCATCCCCATCACAGCGGTTTCCCGCAGCGTGTGCCTGAGCTTGGGTAACAGCCTGCCCAGACCATAGGCGCTGATCGGCGCGGCGATTACCGAGCGGCCGCCAGTGCCGGCGCCTGGCGACGCGCCATGAATGTCCGCGATGGCATTACCGTCCACGAACTGTAGCGAGGTGTACTGCTCGAAGAAGGCCACCATCTCCGGCCCTGCCTTCAGGAAGGCGTCCACGCGCACAGGGTCGAAGCGCTCGCCCAGTTCATGCTCGAGATAGCGGCGCGGTTCACTCAATGGCTCCACGATGCCGGCTCGCCGGGCCAGGGGATTGCAAGGTATCCACATCCAGCCGCCGGACCAGGCGCTGGCACCACCCAAGACCGGCGCTTTCTCGACAACGATTACACTGAGGCCATGCCAGGCGGCGGTCACGGCGGTGGCTAACCCTCCAGCACCAGAGCCGATTACCAGCAGATCGCAATCTACGCTTGGAAAAGGGTGAAGGGGTTCGGACATTGCAACTCCAAAGGCATGGTAATTATTGGAACCTTGTTCCAGAATTGTAGGGCGCCAAACCCAGGCTTCGCTATGCGGCCCGCTGAAAAGCGGGCGAAGATCGCACAGCGCTCCTTTGGCCTCTCATTGTGCCGATCATTAAGGGCTCAGCATGGCCGGAAGTCAGATAGAACGAGCCTTTCGCGTGGTCGAGAGGCTGACCCATGAGCCGCGGGGCCTTTCCTTGCAAAGCCTGGCCGAGGCCTTGGACCTTCCCAAGAGCGCCGCGCACCGCTTGCTCACCGAACTCACCCGCTTGGGCTACGTGCGTCAGAATGCGGAAAACCTTCGCTACCTGCTGACCACGCGCCTGGTGGCCCAAGGCTTTCGCTACTTGGGCCACAGCGGTGTGGATATCGTGCAGCCCATCCTGGATCGCCTGGCTGAGCAAACCGCGGAGCTCATCCGGCTGGGCGTGGTCGACGGCGCGCGCCTGACCTGGCTGGCCAAGGCCCAGGGCGCTCGTAGCGGGCTGCGCTATGACCCAGACATGGGGCGTGAGGCACCCTTGTTCTATACCGCCTCCGGCCATGCCTGGCTGGCCACGCTCAATGACGACCAAGCCATGGCCTTGGTGGAAGCCCAGGGAATTGCGCCGGCGGAAGGGTTCGGCCCCAATGCCCCGCGCAACACGGAGCAATTGTTGGCACGGCTGCGCCTGGCGCGCGCTCAGGGTTATGCCTGGGTGATCGAGAGTTCGGCGGTGGGGATGTCTGCCCTGGCGGTGGCGGTACGTCATCCCGACAGCGGCGCCACCCTGGGTGTACTCAGCGTCGCGGGGCCGACTGCCAGGCTGCCCGAGGCCCGGCTTCATGGCCTGGCCCCGGCGACACAGGCCGCCGCGGTGGAACTGGCTCAGGCCAGCATGGCCTGCGAATGGTTTCGTTGATCCAAGGCTTGTATTGAACCTGGAACTCCGTTCTAAATATCAGCATCCCTTCAGGTGGCAATGTTCATGCGGCGACCTTTTTCCCTGGCGGCACTCACCGTGCTCGAACTGTCTCCGGTGGAGATGATCGAAGTCGCCGCGCGCGCAGGCTACAGCCATGTCGGCTTGCGCACCGAGCCAGCCACTTCGGCAGAGCATCACTATCCTCTCCTGGCGGACGCTGCCTTGCGCCGCGCCACCCTAGCGCGCCTGCGGGATACCGGGATCCGGGTCCTGGACCTGGAAATTCTCAGGTTGAAGCCTGACACCCAGGTGCGCGCGTTCGAGTCACACCTGGCCTTCGGTGGCGACTGCGGGGCGACCGAGCTGCTGGTAGCGGGTAACGACCCCGACCTTTCCCGCTGCGCCGAGCGCTTTGGCCAGTTGTGCGAGCTGGCCGCCCCTTACGGCATCCATCCCCATCTCGAATTCATGCCCTGGACGGACGTGCCGGACCTGGCCACGGCCATCAGCGTGGTGGAGCAAGCCGGGCAGGCCAATGGCTGCGTGCTGGTGGATGCGTTTCATTTCAACCGTTCCGGCTCTTCCCTGTCGCAACTGGAACAGTTGCCGCCCGGCCGCATGCGCTACGCTCAGCTCTGCGATATCGCGGGGCCGCCCCCCGCGGACATGGCCCGCATACTGTATGAAGCGCGCAATGAGCGCTGCATGCCCGGGGACGGAGATTGTGATTTGCCCAGCCTGCTACGAGCGTTGCCACCGGCTATCTCATTGAGCCTGGAAATTCCTACCCGCCGCCTGCTGGAACAGGGAATGAGCCCGCTGGAGCGCGCCACCCTGGCATTGGAAGCGACTCATCGCGTACTGGAACGCCTCTGCCCATGACTAAGTCCGCCCTCTCGCTGACCGGCTCCAGCCAACCGCTGAAGGGCATGTTGCTGATGGTGATCGCGACCTTGCTGTTCGCCAGCCATGACGTGCTCTCCAAGTACCTGTCGGGCATCTATCCGGTGATGCTGGTGATCTGGGTCCGCTATTTCGTGCATACCTTGCTGATGATGGGCATCTTTCTGCCACGGTCGGGGCTTCGCATCCTTCGCACTCGTCGGCCGCTGCTGCAGATTCTCCGCGCCCTATGCCTGCTGGGCACGAGCCTGCTCTTCACTTCTGGCCTGCAGTACATTCCCCTGGCCGAAGCCACGGCGGTCAACTTCCTGGCCCCCTTGCTGGTGACCGCGCTGTCGGTTCCGCTACTGGGTGAACGTGTCACGGCCGGACAGTGGACAGCCGTACTGATCGGCTTTTGCGGCGTGGTCACCATCGTTCACCCGGGTGGGGATCTGTTTACGCCCGCGATTCTTTTTCCTTTCGGCTCGGCCCTGTGTTTCTGCTTCTACCAGATCCTGACTCGCAAAGTGGCCGAGGTGGACAGCCCCACCACCAGCAACTTCTTTGCGGGCGTATTCAATACCCTGCTGATGAGCGCCGTGGTGCCGTGCTTCTGGCACTGGCCAAGCTGGCTCGATGGCATCTTCATGCTGGCCCTCGGCACCTGCGGCATGACGGCCCACCTGTTGCTCACCCAAGCCTTTCGTCATGCGCCACCGGCGCTGCTCGCGCCCCTGGGGTACTGCCAGATCGTCTTCGCCGGCCTCTATGGCCTGCTGATTTTCAATCACCAGCCCACCGGTCTTACGATCATCGGCATTTGCGTGATCTGTGCCAGTGGCGTGGCTGCGGCATGGCTGCAGCGTCGCGCCAAGGCTGCGGAACCCTCTTCAGCCAAATCGGCCCAATCAACGGAGGCGGTTACCCCTGTTGCGCCGATAGAGCCCGCCAAGACGGCCTAGCGTGGGCGGTAATCGAACAGAAAACTAACCGGTTGGTACGCTAGAGCAGCGGGTTTTTCGGGTATAAACGGTCCGACAAAACCCAGAAATCTTTTGGTCAGCCCAGGCTGGCCAGGCGCAGTGCGAACGGTTCGGTCAAGCCGCCACGCGCAGCCTTCAGGAGTGACAGCATGCACCGTTCGATCGCCACCGTATCCCTCAGCGGCACCTTGCCAGAAAAACTCGAAGCCATTGCCGCCGCCGGGTTCGATGGGGTGGAGATCTTCGAAAACGACCTTCTGTATTACGACGGAAGCCCGCGCGAAGTGCGCCAGATGTGCGCCGATCTGGGCATTGCGATCACACTGTTCCAGCCGTTTCGAGATTTCGAAGGCGTGCGGCGCGATCGCTTGGCGCGCAATCTGGAGCGCGCCGAGCGCAAGTTCGACCTCATGCAGGAGCTGGGCACCGACCTGGTGCTGGTGTGCAGCAACGTTGCCCCCGATGCCCTGGGTGATCATGCGGTTCTGGTGGAGGACATGGCGCTGCTGGCCGAGCGGGCAGGAGAGCGTGGCTTGCGCATTGGCTACGAAGCCCTGGCCTGGGGGCGCCATGTCAACACCTGGCAGCAGGTATGGGACATCGTTCGGGAAGTGAACCACCCTAGCCTGGGCATGATCCTGGACAGCTTCCATACCCTGTCGCTGCGCGGCGACCCGCGAGCCATCGCCCAGGTACCGGCAGACAAGATCTTCTTCGTGCAAATGGCCGACGCGCCAGTGCTGGCCATGGATGTGCTGGAGTGGAGCCGTCATTTCCGCAACTTCCCCGGCCAGGGCGATTTCGACCTTCCCGGTTTCCTGGCGCCTATCCTGAAAACCGGCTATCAAGGGCCATTGTCCCTGGAAATCTTCAACGATGGCTTCCGCGCTGCCCCGCCTCGCGGCAATGCCGCCGACGGCCTGCGTTCGCTCTTGTACCTTGAAGAGAAAACACGTCAGTTGCTGGCCGCCGAAACGGATACCCAGGCCACCGCCAAGGTCGCCAGCGAGCAGTTGTTCAGCACACCCGCGGCTGCGCCTTACGACGGCGTCGAGTTCCTTGAGTTCGCGGTGGACGAAGCCGCCGGCGCCAAGCTCAAGCACTGGCTTGGCCAGCTGGGCTTTACCGTGGCGGGCCAGCACCGCTCCAAGAATGTCACCCTGCTGCGTCAGAACGACATCAATCTGATCCTCAATTCAGAACCCTATTCCTTCGCGCACAACTTCTTCGAAGCCCATGGCCCCTCGCTTTGCGCCACTGCCCTACGGGTGCGCGACGGCGCCGAGGCGCTGCAACGCGCGGTCGCCTACAAGGCGCAGCCCTACCGCGGCCTGGTCGGCCCCAACGAACGGGAGCTGGCGGCAGTGCGGGCGCCCGATGGCAGCCTGATCTACCTGGTAGACCAGGATGCCCAGGGCCGCACCATCTACGAGACGGACTTCAATCTCAACACGCTGACACCTGCTGGCACAGGCGGCCTCAAGCGCATCGACCACATGGCCATGGCGCTGCCGCCCGACGCGCTGGACAGTTGGGTGCTGTTCTACAAAAGCGTGCTGGACTTCACCGCTGACGACGAAGTAGTGCTACCCGACCCCTACGGCCTGGTGAAAAGCCGGGCCATCCGCAGCCGCTGCAGCACCGTGCGCCTGCCACTGAACATCTCGGAGAACCGAGGCACGGCGATTTCCCATGCGCTCTCGTCCTATCGAGGCTCGGGCGTGCATCACATCGCGTTCGATTGTGACGATATCTTCGCCGCGGTCACCCAGGCCAAGGAGGCTGGCCTGCCGTTGCTGGAAATTCCGCTCAACTATTACGACGATCTGGCCGCGCGCTTCGACTTCGACGACGAATTCCTCAGCGAGCTGGCGTACTTCAACGTGCTCTACGACCGCGATGCCAACGGTGGCGAGCTGTTCCATGTGTACACCGAGCCCTTCGAGAACCGCTTCTTCTTCGAGGTGATCCAGCGCCGGGGCGGTTATGCCGGTTACGGAGCCGCCAACGTGGCGGTGCGCCTGGCGGCCATGGCCAAGGCGCGCAGTGGAACCGCGCGGCAGACACGTTTGTAAGCGCGGAGCCAGGGGGCGGATTGCCCGGGGCTGCTTCCTTCCAGCGCCCCGGCGGCTCATAATCACCGCTGACCCACACAGGCCCAGAGCCCATGACAATAACATCAGACGCGCCGGAAACCGGCACGCCCAAGCGTATCCGCAAGAACAACCCGGAAAAGACCCGGGAAAGCATCCTCCAGGCGGCAATCACCGAATTCGTTGCGCAGGGCCTCGCTGGCGCCCGGGTAGACGCCATCGCCGAGCGGACGCAAACGTCCAAGCGGATGATCTATTACTACTTCAACAGCAAGGAGCAGCTGTACGTCGAGGTGCTGGAGAAGCTGTACGGCGATATCCGGCAGACCGAAAGCAGCATGCATCTGACCGAACTGGACCCCTTCGAAGGGCTCAAGCGCCTGGTGGAGTTCACCTTCGACCACCACGACCGCAACGTGGATTTCGTGCGCATCGTCTGCAACGAAAACATCCACCAGGGTGAATACATCAAGCAGTCACGCTCCATTCGCAGCATGAACCGCACCGTGCTGGACCAGATCGAGGCGCTTCTGGCCAAGGGCGTGGCGAGCGGGGTGTTCCGCCAGGGCCTGCAAGCCATGGACGTGCACATGCTGATCAGCTCGTTCTGCTTTTATCGGGTATCGAACCAGCATACCTTCGGCGAGATCTTCCAGGTGGATTTCAAGGACCCCGTCCTGAAACAGCACCACCGGGAAATGATCGTGGACGCGCTCGTACGTTTCGTCAAAGCCTGACCTGGCCCCAAGCCAGCCCGGGCGCGCTGGCTTGGCGTCGACCGGGCCTGCGGCCGTCAGCCGTTCATGCTGTGGAAATGCGCGGTCATGCGTTCGGCATCCGCTTCCAGGCCGGTGAACAGCTCGAAGGCCTTCACGGCCTGGAACACCGCCATGGTACTGCCATCGAGGGTGCGGCAGCCCAGAGCCCGGGCATCCTTGAGCAGCTGGGTTTCGAGGGGGAAATAAACGATTTCAGCCACCCATAACTCGGGCCGCAAAAGTGCCTTGGGCACGGGCGTGCCGGGCAGCTTGGCCATGCCCATGGGCGTGGTATTGACGATACCGTCCGCCTCACCCACGGCAACGGCGAGGTCGTCACCTACCCGCGCCGGCTGGCCCGGGAAGTGGGCGTTGAGGTTGTCGACCAGGGTACGCGCGCTCTGCGGGTTCACGTCGAACAGGGTCAGCTGGCGTACCCCTTCCAGCAGCAAGGCATGGGCCACGGCCGAGCCGGCGCCACCGGCGCCCATCTGAACCACCCGCTGGCGAGGCGCATCGACGAGGCCGCGCCGGAAGCCTTCGGCGAAGCCCAGGCAATCGGTATTGTGGCCCACCCGCTTGCCATTCTTGAGCACCACGGTGTTCACCGCGCCTATGCCCTGGGCTTCGCTGGATAGCTCGTCGAGATAAGGAATGATCGCCTGCTTGCTGGGGAAGGTAATGTTCAAGCCGGTGAAGCCCATGCGTTGGGCCGCAGTGAGCAGTTCTTCGAGGGCACTGTTGTCCAGCTTCAGCGCATCCAGGTCGATCAGCCGATACACATAGCCAAGCCCTTGGGCCTTGCCTTCCTGTTCATGCATGGCGGGCGTGCGGGATAACTGGATGCCCGAACCGATAAGCCCGGCAAGGACGCTGGGCTGGGCCGCGCGGGCGGCGGGAACTGCGCTCATGATAAAACTCCATTGTTATTCTTGGCCGGGGCCGCTGGAAGTAAATTGTACCACCCGGTTACTTAGGTCAATGGCTCGAGCAGCCTCTGCCGTGCCCAGGCAAAAAAACCGGGCGGCAATCGGTCAACGTTGCCCAGAGACGTTGGCTCCCGCTTTCGGCGCCAGGCTCCAGGCGTCCATGCCTGCCGCCAGGGTCAGTATCCCCACGGCGCAAAAGGCCAGGTGAAAGGCCTCAAGACTCCCCGGGCTGACTTCCAGCAGGCCTTCCGCGGCGCGCAGAAGAATCACCGCTGCGGCTATTCCCAAACCGAACGCCAGTTGCTGCACCATGCTGAACAGCGTATTGGCCGAAGTCATCAAGGGCGCGGGCATGTCGGCGAAGGCCAGGCTGTGATAGGCGGTGAAGCCCATGGAGCGGGCCATGCCAGAGATGATCAGCACTGGCACCATGAGCCAGAGCGGCGTAGCCGGCGTCATGGCGGCGCAGGCGAAGCAGGTGGCTGCCAACACCGCGATGCTGGCCAGCAGCGTGGCACGGAAGCCCAGGCGGCGCAGGATGGGCGAGGTCATAGGTTTCATGCCGATATTGCCAGCGAACAGGGCAAGTACCAGCAACCCCGACACATAGGGTTCGAGGCCGAAGCCGAGCTGGAACATCAGCGGCAGCAGGAACGGCGCCGTGCTGACCATGGCCCGGTACAGGGAGCCGCCGCGAACGGTCACCGCATAGGTATGGACCCGCAGGGCTTCCAGGCGCAGCAGCGGCGCCTGGGCCTTGCCCAGGTGGCGATACAGGGCCCAAAGCAGCAGGGCGCTCGCCCCCAGCCAGAGGTAGTTGGCCGCGGCGGCGGGCGCCTTGCCTACCTGTTCCAGGCCGTGCACCAGGCTCGCGCAGCCCAGGGCGCAATAGGCGAAGCCGATCAGGTCGAACGGCTGTGGTTGAGTAGCCGCGGGTTGCTGGGGCATCAGCCGCCAGGCAAAGACCAAGGCCAACAGCCCAAGGGGAAGATTGAGCAGGAAAATCCAATGCCAGGACGCATAGCTGGTGATGAAGCCGCCCAAGGGCGGGCCCAGCACTGGCGCCACCAGCCCTGGCCAGGTAATCAACGCGATGGCGCCAAGCAGGTGTTGCTTTTCGGTATTGCGCAGTACCGCCAAGCGACCCACTGGCACCATCATGGCACCGCCCACCGCCTGCAGCGCCCGGGCGAGCACGAACTGCCAGAGGGTCTGGCTGCCGGCGCACAGTACCGACGCCAGGGTGAACAGCAACAGCGCCCCCATGAACACCCGTCGATGGCCGAAGCGTTCGGCCATCCAGCCGCTGGCGGGAATGAAGACCGCCAGCGTCAGCACATAGGTGGTGATACCCACGTTCACGTCCACCGGGCCCACGCCGAAGGACCTCGCCATGGCAGGTAGCGCGGTGACGATGACGGTGGCGTCCAGGTTGTCCATGAAGAAGGCGGCGGCCACCAGCAGGGCCAGCCAGCGCGCCCGCGAAGGCGAGGCGCCAAGGGTAGTCGTTGTGCTCACAAGCCCTCCGGAGTAGAGGGCGATGAAACGTCCTGGCCTGCGGCTTTGTCAACCTGAGGTGGCGGCTTGGCAACCATGGGGCAGGCCAGGTTCAGGCTGCTGTACCCACGTGCTGGCTTTGAACAGCCCCCGCAGCGAATGAGAGACCGCAGCCTGGCTCAGGCTCCCTGTTGTCCTTCGCCAGGGTTCAGCGCCGCGTGAGCAGTACCCCGGCTTCCATGTGATGGGTATAAGGGAACTGGTCGAAGAGGGCGCAACGCACCACCTGGTGAGTATCGTTCAACTGCGCCAGGTTGGCGGCCAGGGTTTCCGGATTGCAGGAGATATACAGGATGTTGTCGAAGCGCCGAGTCAATTCGCAGGTCTGCGGGTCCATCCCGGCCCGAGGCGGGTCCACGAAGACCGTACCGAAGGCATAGGCTGCCAGATCTACACCTTGCAGACGACGGAACTCGCGAACGCCGTTGAGCGCCTGGGTGAGCTCTTCGGCCGACAGCCGCACCAGAGTGACGTTGTCGACGGCGTTATCCGCCAGGTTGTGCAGCGCCGCGGCGACACTGGTCTTGCTGATCTCGGTTGCCAGAACCCGGCGTACCCGGGTAGCCAGGGGGAGGGTGAAGTTGCCATTGCCGCAGTACAGCTCCAGCAGGTCATCCTCGCGCTGCCCCAGTACCTCATGGGCCCAATTGAGCATGTGGCCGCACACCTGGGCATTGGGCTGGGTAAATGCGCCTTCCGGCTGGCGGTAGCTGAAGGTGCGGCCGGCGACCGTCATGCGCTCGGTAACATGGTCCTGGCCGATCACCAGGCGCTGCCCACGGGAGCGGCCGATCAGGCTGACCCCCAGTCGCGCCGCCAGGGCGTGCGCAGCCTGCTCCCACCGAGTATCCAGCGGGCGGTGATAGCACAGCGTAATCAGCGCCTCCCCGGTCAGGGTCGTCAGGAATTCAACCTGGAACAGCTTGTGGTCAAGTACCTCATCCGCCTGCCAGGCCGCCTTGAGCTGTGGCATCAGCTCATTGATGCGGGCACTGGCTACTGGAAACTGCTCGATCAGGATAGGCGTGCGTTTGTCGCCAGGGCTGAACATCGCATAGTGGCGTTGGCCGCCTTCGCGCCACAGGCGGAACTCGGCACGCATGCGGTAATGCTCCCGGGGCGACTCGAAGACGTCCGGCGCGGGCGCGTCGAAGGGCGCCAGCAGGGCCTTCAGCCGGGCCACCTTCTCGTCCAGCTGCTGCGCGTACCCCGCCGGGTTCAAGCCGCTCATGCGTTGAACCAGGCCAGCTTGATCACGAACAACACCGAAAGGATGATCAGCGCAGGGTTCAGGTCGCGGGTTCGACCGGACACCAGCTTGATGGCCGTCCAGGTGATAAAGCCGAATGCGATACCGTTGGCGATGGAGTAGGTCAGGGGCATGGCCAGGGCCGTGACCACCACCGGCGCGGCCTCGGTAATGTCCTCCCAG
Source organism: Pseudomonas massiliensis (assembly GCF_000826105.1). Lineage (GTDB taxonomy): Bacteria > Pseudomonadota > Gammaproteobacteria > Pseudomonadales > Pseudomonadaceae > Aquipseudomonas > Aquipseudomonas massiliensis. The sequence goes on from NZ_CCYK01000007.1 coordinate 153,340, forward strand.
TTGATTTCCGCCAGGCCCGACGCCATGAGCACGGCCACGAACAGCAAGGCTGGGGCCGTGGCGTAGGCCGGTACGCTGCCAGCCAGGGGCGCGAAGAACAATGCCAGCAGGAAGAGTACCGCCACTACGATGGCCGTCAGGCCGGTACGGCCACCGGCGCTGACCCCGGCGGCGGACTCGATGTAGCTGGTGGTGGTGGACGTGCCCAGCAGCGACCCGGCCATGGCGGCGGTGCTGTCGGCGATCAGCGCGCGGCCCATCTTGGGCATGCGCCCGTCCTTGCCCATCAACCCGGCGCGCTTGGCCACGCCGATGAGGGTGCCAGAGTTGTCGAACAGGTCCACGAACAGAAAGGCGAAGATCACGCTCACCAGGCCGATGTTCAGCGCGCCGGCGATGTCCAGTTGCAGGAAGGTGGGAGCCAGCGAAGGCGGCATGGAGACCAGCCCGTTGAACGGGCTCAGGCCCAGCAGGATGGATACCACGGTCACTGCCAGGATGCCGATCAGCACCGCGCCACGCACCTTGAGGGCTTCCAGGCCCACGATCAGCACGAAGCCCAAGGCTGCCAGGATGGCGCCAGGCTGCTTGAGGTCACCCAGGCCGACCAGGGTGGCGGGGTTATCCACCACGATGCCGGCGTTCTGCAGGGCGATCAATGCCAGGAACAGGCCGATGCCCGCGGCAATGGCGCTGCGCAACGGCAGCGGGATGCTGTTCACGATCCACTCGCGGATCTTGAAGATGGACAGCAGGAAGAAGCACACCGCCGACAGGAACACCGCGCCTAGGGCCACCTGCCAGCTGTGGCCCATGTGCAGTACCACGGTATAAGTGAAAAAGGCGTTCAGCCCCATGCCGGGGGCCAGGGCGATGGGGTAGTTGGCGATCAGCCCCATGGTGGCCGAGCCGATGGCCGCGGCCAGGCAGGTGGCGACGAAGATGGCGCCCTTGTCCATGCCCGTGCCGCCCAGGATGCTGGGATTGACGAACAGAATATAGGCCATGGCCAGGAAGGTAGTTACCCCTGCCAGGATCTCGGTGCGCACGTTGGTATTGTGTGCCCGTAACTGAAACAACCTTTCCAGCATGCCCGCTCCCCAAAGCGTCTCATTGACGCCACTAATGATGGCCTATGACGAAGCACCGCTTTGTCATAGGCCTAAAAAAGCGGCGCATCATACCAGCGCTTATTCGCCGGGAGAACGCGCCTCGGTCATTCCGCCTGCCTGCGCGCTTGCAGCGCGATGAGCGGGCTGTGCAAAGTGCATACCTGATTGCCGGATATTCGAACGCAACGCGTTGCCGATTCGTATTCAACAGTTCTAGTCCAGGCATCCGCCGCAGGGAAGCTCGTCGCGCTTTCGCCAGGTTCCATGCGGTCCCAAGGGCGCCGGGTATCGATTGCTCGAAGCGGATGGCAAGCGGTTTGGCTGAACGAACCCGCGAAGGGGAAAGTCGTACACCAAAGACGCAAGCGCCCAGACTTGCGCGTCCGACCGTGAGGCTTCCCCATGAGTGCTCTTTCCCAGCGCACTGGCGTGGCATGCTATGCCAGCCATTCGATCCGGTTCACGCTCAACGGTGAACCCAAAACGCTCGACGTCCTGCCCTGGACGACGCTGCTCGATCTTCTCCGCGAACGCCTGGATCTGGTTGGCAGCAAGAAGGGCTGCGACCATGGCCAATGCGGCGCCTGCACAGTGCTGGTCAATGGCAAGCGCGTCAACGCCTGCCTGACCCTGGCAGTCATGTGCGATGGGCATGATGTGACGACCGTGGAGGGGCTCGCCAAAGGCGATGCCCTTCATCCGCTGCAGACGGCGTTCATCAAGCACGATGCTTTCCAGTGCGGCTACTGCACCCCGGGCCAGCTATGCTCGGCGGCGGCGCTGCTCAAGGAAGGTCACGCACATTCGGCCGCCGACCTGCGCGAGCAGATGAGCGGCAACCTGTGCCGCTGCGGCGCCTACGGCAATATAGTCGCCGCTATCGAAGAGGTCATGCAGGCCCCCGGGGAGTTGCCCTCATGACGCCATTCAACTACGCGCGGGCGGCGGACGTAGGCGAAGCGCTGGCCCTCTACCAGCCTGGCAGCCGGTTCATCGCCGGTGGCACCAACCTGCTGGACCTCATGAAGGAAAATGTGGTTCGCCCCGAGCGGTTGATCGACATTTCGCGCCTGCCCCTGCGCGAGATCACCGTGCAGGACGATGACCGTGTTCGCATCGGTGCCTTGGTGAGCAATGCCGACCTGGCCTATGACCCGCTGGTCCAGGGCCGTTACCCGCTACTCAGCCAAGCCATCCTGGCCGGCGCCTCCCCACAGTTGCGAAACATGGCGACCACCGGCGGCAACCTGCTACAGCGTACCCGCTGCTATTACTTCTACGACTCGACAGTGCCATGCAATAAGCGTGAGCCTGGCAGTGGCTGCCCGGCCCGGGAAGGGTTGAACCGCATCCATGCCATATTCGGCGCCAGCGACCAGTGCGTGGCAACCCACCCTTCGGACATGTGTGTGGCCTTGGCAGCGCTGGAGGCCACTGTCGAGGTTCAGGGGCCCCAGGGCACGCGCAGCATCGCGTTCAAGGATTTCCATCGGCTCCCGGGCGATCAGCCGGAGCGGGACAATCACTTGGGCGAGGATGAGCTCATCACCGCGGTGCAACTGCCCTCCGAAGGTTTTGCCACCCATAGTCATTACCTGAAGATCCGCGACCGGGCGTCCTACGCCTTTGCGCTGGTTTCTGTGGCCGCTGCCCTGAAACTGGAAGGTGACCGCATTCTCGAAGCGCGCCTGGCGTTGGGCGGGGTGGCCCACAAGCCATGGCGCAACCCGGCGGTGGAAGCCGGCCTGGTGGGCAAGGCAGTAAGCCATGAAACCTTCGCCGCCGCCGCGGATGCGCTCATCCAGGAGGCGCGTCCTCTGGCTGGCAATGCGTTCAAGGTGAAACTGGCTCGGCGCGCCATCGTGCGTGCACTCGATGAAGCCGTACTGGGAGGGCAGCGCCCATGAGCGTACTAGGTCAACCGCTGGATCGGGTCGACGGCCTTCTCAAGGTCACCGGACAGGCCCGTTACGCCGGAGAATATCCGACTGACGGCCTGCTCTATGGCAGCGTGGTATCCAGCACCATCGCCTCGGGCCGGGTAGTGCGCATTGACGCCAGCGCCGCGCTCGCGATCGCTGGGGTGGAGTTCGTCATGGACCATGGCAATCGCCCACCCATGGCTGGAGACGATGAAGACTACAGCGATGCCGATGCCGCTGATGGCAAGCCGTTCCGCCCGTTGTTCAACGACCGGGTGCTGTATAATGGCCAGCCGGTGGCCCTGGTGGTCGCGCGGGATCTGGAACTGGCCCGCCATGCCGCTTCCCTGGTGCGTGTAGAGTATGTGGAGCACCCCTGGTGTTCGGACCTGCGCGCCGAGCTGGACAAGGCAGAGCCTGCGCCAGCGGAGTTGCCGGAACCCCGTGGTGACTTCGAAGGGGTTTACCAGGCGGCGCCTTATCAGGTCGACGCCACCTATGAAACACCCATCGAACACCACAATCCCATGGAGCCGCACGCCAGTACCGTTATCTACAAGGAGGACGGTAGCCTGGAAGTGCATGACAAAACCCAGGGTACCCAGAACTGCCAGAACTACCTTTGCCAGGTGCTCGGCCTGGAAAAGGAAAAGGTAAGGGTACTCGCGGCGTTCGTGGGCGGGGCCTTTGGCTCCGGGTTGCGCCCGCAGTATCAACTGCCCTTGGCCGCCATGGCAGCCCTGAAGCTGCGTCGCTCGGTCAGGGTGACCCTTACCCGTCAGCAGATGTTCACCTTCGGCTATCGTCCACGGACGATCCAGCGGTTGCGCCTGGCCAGCGACGCCGGCGGCAAGCTGCTGGGCGTGGCTCACCACGCCACGGGCGTGACCTCTCGCTTCGAGAAATTCACTGAGCATGTGGTGGAGTGGAGCGGGATGCTGTACCACTGCGATAACGTCAAGCTCAGCTATGACCTGGTGCCGGTGGACCTCTACACCCCGCTGGACATGCGCGCTCCCGGCGCTGCCCTGGGCCTGATCGGGCTTGAGTGCGCCATGGACGAGCTGGCCGAACGTCTGGGCATGGACCCGGTCATCTTCCGCGAGTTGAATTTCGCTGACAGCAACATGAACGAGGGCAAGCCTTATTCGAGCAAGGCATTGATCGCCTGCTACAACGAAGGACGCGCTCGCTTCGGCTGGGACCGCCGCAAGGCCATGCCTCGTAGCCAGCGCAACGGGCGCCGGCTGGTCGGGATGGGCATGGCCGGTGGCGTGTGGGAGGCCATGCAGATGCCGGCCAGTGCCAAGGCCAGCCTGGGCAAGGACGGCATCCTGACGGTCAGTACCGCGACCACCGATATCGGCACCGGTACCTACACCGCCCTGACGCAAATCGCTGCTCAGGCCGCGGGCCTGCCGGTAGAGCAGGTACGTGTCTGCCTGGGAGATTCTTCATTGCCCACGGCGCCTCTGCAGGGTGGCTCGTTCACCATCTCTTCGGTAGGCACCGCCGTGCAACAGGCCTGCGAGGCCCTCCACAAGCGACTGCTGACGGCAGCGGCAAGTATCGACCCAGACTTCGCCAGCGTGACCCTGGACAAGATCAGCTTTACCGAGGGCGCGCTGGTGTGGGGCGACAAGCAGTTGACCTACACGGACCTGGTCCATGCCAGTGGTGTAGACGCCGTCGAAGCACAGGTTGACGCCGAGCCGGATAAAAAGCGTGAGCCTTTTTCCACCGCGACTCATTCGGCCGTTTTTGCCGAAGTGGAAGTGGACGAAGACCTGGGCACCATCCATGTCACGCGTGTGGTCAGCGCTGTGGCCGCCGGTCGCATCGTCAACCCGAAGACCGCGCGTAGCCAGATACTCGGTGGGGTGGTCTGGGGCATCGGCATGGCCATGCACGAGGAAACCCTCACCGACCACGCCTTCGGTCGCCACATGAATCACAACCTGGCCGAGTACCACATTCCCGTGCAAGCCGACGTGGGCGACGTGCAAGTGATCTTCGTCGAAGAACAGGACAGCATCGTCAACGCCCTGGGGTCCAAAGGGGTAGGGGAGATAGGCCTGGTCGGCGTGCCAGCAGCGATCGCCAATGCGATCTACAACGCCACGGGCAAACGGGTGCGGGAATTCCCTATCACCCTGGACAAGCTGCTGGATATCAACTGAACGGCTTCACCGGATGGTGGCCAGCGAAGCTGGCGAACGGGGCCTGTGCATCGGAACCGGATTCGACAGCTTCGCTGTAACAAACGGTGGGAGCCAGCGAAGCTGGCGAACAGGGCCTGAAGTGCACCTTCCTTTGCGCCGACCTGAATTCGGCAGCTTCGCTACCGCCTACCCTGGGGTTTGCATATGATCACGCTTGGTCAGGCTGGGGAACAGCTTCATCCAGGCGCCGGTCACCACCAAGGTGCCGACCCCGCCGAGTACCACGGCGGGTACGGTACCGAACCAGTGAGCCGTCAGGCCGGATTCGAATTCCCCAAGCTGATTGGAGGCGCCAATGAACAGCCCATTGACCGCGCTGACACGCCCGCGCATCTCGTCTGGAGTTTCCAGTTGAACGAAGGCGCCACGGATCACCATGCTGATCATGTCTGCCGCGCCGAGCACCGCGAGGGTGAGCAGGGAAAACCAGAACGAGGTCGACAGGCCGAAGGCAATGGTCGCCACGCCAAACACCCCCACCCCGGCGAACATGGTGCGGCCCACCTTGCGTTCGATCGGGAAGCGGGCCAGCCAGAACGACATCAAGAGCGCGCCCACCGCGGGGGCGGAGCGTAGCAAGCCTAAGCCCCAGGGCCCGGTGAGCAGGATGTCTCGCGCGAACACCGGCAGCAAGGCCGTAGCGCCGCCCAGCAGCACGGCGAACAGGTCCAGGGAGATGGCGCCAAGGATGTCAGGCCGACTGCGAATGAAGTGGATGCCGGCCATCAGCGACTGCAGGGTCGCGCGCCCTGTGGGCAATGGTATTTCGCGCTTGGGCAGGCTAAGCATCAGGCTCAGGGCCAGAACGTAAAGCACAACGGTGGGGCCATATACCCAGATGCTGCCGAAGGCATAAAGAAAGCCCCCCAGTGCCGGTGCCACGATGGTGGCGGTCTGCATGGCCGATGCCGAGGCCGCCACGGCGCGCGGGAACAGCGCTGCCGGGACGATATTGGGCAGCAACGCCTGGGTGGTGGGCATTTCGAACGCTCGCGCGCCGCCCAGGCAGAAGGCCAGGACGAAGATCATTTCGCGGCTGACGTTATCCGTGCCGCTGCCAATGACCAGCGCCAGGGCGACCAGCGCCTGCAAGGTCTGGCAGATGGCGGCGACCTTGCGCCGGTCGTAGCGGTCCGCCACATGCCCGGTGTGGAGCATGAACAGCACCCGTGGCGCGAACTCCACCAGCCCGACCAGGCCCAGGTCCAGCACGCTACCGGTGAGTTGATACAGGTGCCAGCCAATGGCGACAGTCAGCATCTGGAAACCGCTGGCGGTGCACACCCGAGCCAGCCAGAACGCCAGGAAGGGACGATGGTGACGCAACAGCCGAGGTGCTTCGCTAGCCATGAAAGGCATCTGCCTCACGAATGAAGAGGATAGGAGCCTATCATTTCTCTGTAACAAAAAGTTGCTGCGTCTGCATAAAACCTGCCGTTTTCGTGGGGTGAGGCAATAGGTCACGCGGCACTGAACCACAGGGTAGACCCAAGTGAACGGGGCTACGCTATGCGCAGTCATTGACTTGGATCAATGCCGCATACCGTGCCGCCTGCCAGAGGAAACACTATGTTCGGTTCAGAGGCGCTAGACCTCGCCCGCATCCAGTTCGCCTTCACCGTGTCCTTTCACATCCTGTTCCCGGCCATCACCATTGGCCTGGCGAGTTACCTGGCTGTGCTCGAGGGGCTCTGGCTGAAGACCCGCGACAGCGTCTATCGCGACCTGTACCACTTCTGGTCGAAGATCTTCGCCGTGAACTTCGGCATGGGGGTGGTTTCCGGCCTGGTCATGGCCTATGAGTTCGGCACCAACTGGAGCCGTTTCTCTGGTTTCGCCGGGGCCATTACCGGCCCGTTGCTCACCTACGAAGTCCTGACTGCCTTCTTCCTCGAAGCAGGCTTCCTGGGCGTCATGCTTTTTGGCTGGAACCGGGTCGGCCGTGGGCTCCACTTCTTCGCCACGGTCATGGTGGCCATCGGTACGCTGATTTCCACCTTCTGGATCCTGGCGTCCAACAGCTGGATGCACACCCCGCAGGGGTACCAGATCGTCGATGGCCGGGTGGTGCCGGTAGACTGGTTCGCCGTCATCTTCAATCCCTCGTTCCCCTATCGTCTCGCGCACATGGCCACTGCCGCCTTCGTGGCCACGGCATTCTTCGTTGGCGCCTCGGCAGCCTGGCATCTGTTGCGTGGGCGCAACAATCCGGCAGTGCGCAAGATGTTCTCCATGGCCATGTGGATGGCCCTGATAGTGGCGCCCGTGCAGGCCATGCTGGGTGACATGCATGGCCTCAATACGCTTGAACATCAGCCAGCCAAGATCGCGGCCATCGAAGGACATTGGGAAAACACCAATGACGAACCCACGCCCTTGATCCTGTTCGGTTTGCCCGACATGGACGCGGAAACAACCCGCTTCGCGGTGGAAGTTCCCTACCTGGGCAGCCTGATCCTGACCCACAGCCTGGACAAGCAGATCCCGGCGCTCAAAAGCTTCCCCAAGGAGGACCGGCCCAACTCCACCATCGTCTTCTGGTCGTTCCGCATCATGGCCGGCCTGGGCATGCTGATGATCGCGATTGGCCTGTGGAGCCTGTGGCTGCGCTGGCGCGGAACGCTCTATGACAACCGCTGGTTCCATCGTGCCGCGCTCTATATGGGGCCTTCGGGGCTGATCGCGATACTGGCCGGGTGGTTCACCACTGAGGTCGGTCGCCAACCCTGGGTGGTTTATGGCCTGCTGCGCACCGCCGATGCGTCGTCGAACCATGACGTAGGCCAGATGGGCTTTACCCTGGCCTTGTTCGTGCTCGTCTACTTCGCGGTGTTCGGCGTGGGCTTCGGTTACATGATGCGCCTGGTGCGCCGCGGGCCGGCCATCGCCGATCCCCACAGCCATGGTGGTCCGGGTCAGAAGCGTACGCCGGCGCGGCCGCTGTCCGCCGCTCATGAAGAAACCCCTGAAGACCACCACGCCATGTCGAACGAGAGGACCTGACCCATGGGCATCGATCTATCGCTTATCTGGGCTGTGATCATCATCTTCGGCGTCATGATGTACGTGGTGATGGATGGCTTCGACCTGGGCATCGGGATTCTTTTCCCCTTCACGCCCAAGGAGCATGACCGCGACGTGATGATGAACACGGTCGCGCCAGTCTGGGACGGCAACGAAACCTGGCTGGTGCTGGGCGGGGCAGGGCTGTTCGCGGCCTTCCCCCTGGCTTACTCGGTGGTGCTGTCCGCGCTCTACATCCCCTTGATCCTGATGCTGATCGGACTGATTTTCCGCGGAGTGGCTTTCGAGTTCCGCTTCAAGGCCAAGGTGGACAAGCGCCATATCTGGGACAAGGCCTTCATCGGCGGCTCGTTGCTGGCTACCTTCTCCCAGGGCGTTGCCCTGGGGGCCTATATCGATGGCATCAAGGTAGCCGGACGCGCCTACGCCGGTGGCCCCTTCGACTGGCTAACGCCCTTCTCGCTCTTCTGCGGCCTGGGCCTGATCGCCGCCTATGCCATGCTCGGCTGCGCCTGGCTGATCATGAAGACCGAAGGGGCGCTGCAAGAGCGCATGCATCAGTTGGGCAAGCCCCTGACTTTCGTGCTGCTGGGCTTCGTCGCCGTGGTCAGCATCTGGACACCCTTGGCCCACAGTGACATCGCGGCTCGCTGGTTCACCCTGCCGAACCTGTTCTGGTTCCTGCCGGTGCCTATCCTGGTGGTGGTCGCGACCCTCGGGCTGCTCCGGGCAGTAGCCCGCAAGGCTCACTACACGCCGTTCCTGCTGACCCTTTTGCTGATCTTCCTGGGCTACAGTGGCCTGGGCATCAGTCTGTGGCCCCACATCATTCCTCCAGCCGTAAGCATCTGGGACGCCGCCTCGCCGCCCCAGAGCCAGGGGTTCGTGCTGGTGGGCACGCTCTTCATCCTGCCATTCATCCTAGGGTACACCTTCTGGAGCTACTACGTATTCCGCGGCAAGGTCACCACCGAAGATGGCTATCACTAAGGAGGCCGCCGCCATGGCTGAACCGTTGGAAACCAAGAAGCCCCTGTGGCAGCGCCTCGGCTGGCTGGCGCTGATCTGGGTCGCCAGCGTGGTCAGCCTGGGCCTGGTAGCCGGGCTGCTGCGCCTGCTGATGGCGGCGGCAGGCATGCGGAGTCATTGAGGGGGCGGGCCCTGCCGGGCAGCGACGCCTGGCCGAGCCCCTGCCAAACGCCGCTTCGAAAACCTGGTAGTTTGCCAGGTAGTTTTTGAAACGCCCGACCGGTACTTTTGGACATTCAAGCGGGCTTGCCCGGATGTCTCGAAGGATCGTCGTTCATGCCGAACCGCTACTCTGGTGAGCTGTTGCGCTACCTGTGCATTGGCATGGTCAATACCTGTCTTCATGCCAGCGTGTTCGCGCTTTCCTTGCAAGGGTTCGGCCTGCCCCAGGGCATGTCCAATCTGCTCGGTTTTTTGACGGCCGTCACTTTCAGTTATTTCGCCAATGCACGTTGGACTTTCCAAGCGCCAGTGTCGCTTGGACGCTATTTCTTGTTCACTGGCTTCATGGCCCTGCTTGCCTTTGCCCTCGGCCAGCTGGGGCAAGGGCTAGGCTGGCCCGCCCCGCTTACCTTTTGTCTGTTCAGCGGCATCAGCCTGCTGCTGGGGTTCGCCTTCGCCCGCGGAGTCGTATTCAAAGGGAAGATGGGTAAATGCTGATTTCCCTGGTAGTGCCCGTCTACAACGAAGAGCAAGCCATCGAGCTGTTCTACCAGGCCGTGGAACGCATGGCCGCCCAACGACCCTATCGGTTTGAAATTCTGTTCATCAATGATGGAAGCACCGACGACAGCGCCCAGGCGGTCGAGCGCCTAATGGGCAACAAGCTGGATGTGGTACTGGTGAACCTGACCCGTAACTTTGGCAAGGAGTCGGCGCTGTTGGCAGGCCTGGAACACAGCCGTGGCGATGCGGTGATCCCCCTTGACGTGGACTTGCAAGACCCGGTTGAACTCATTCCCGAGCTGATCGAGCGTTGGCAGCAGGGCGCCGATATCGTTTTGGCCAAGCGTGCCGACCGATCAACCGATGGGCTGCTCAAGCGTAAGACCGCCGGCTGGTTCTACAAATTGAACAATGCGATCAGCGACAACCGACTCGAAGAAAACGTAGGGGATTTCCGCCTGCTATCCCGCCGCACGGTCGAGCATATCAAGGCGCTGCCCGAGCGTAACCTTTTCATGAAAGGGGTAATGCAATGGGTGGGCGGCCAAAGGGCGGTAGTGGAGTACACACGGCCGGAGCGCGTCGCGGGCACCAGCAAATTCAATGGCTGGAAATTGTGGAATCTGGCGCTGGAAGGCATCACTTCATTTTCTACCGTGCCGCTTAGAGTCTGGACCTACATTGGCGCCCTGGTTGCCCTGGGGGCCTTGATGTACAGCGCTTGGGTGGTGGTTTCAACCTTGCTCTGGGGCAACGAGGTGGCAGGTTATGCCTCGCTCATGGCGACCCTGCTGTTCCTTGGCGGCGTGCAACTGATCGGTATTGGGGTATTGGGGGAATACATCGGCCGAATCTATGCTGAAGCCAAATCTCGGCCACGTTACCTCGTCGATAGCGTCATTCGTAACGAAGAGTCCGCGCAGCCAAACACGAAGAGAGAAGCGCATGATGCGTAACCGAAGCCTGCTGGCTAAAGTAACGGGCCAGCTGTTGTCGTCATGGCAGGCCGGGGGGTTCTTCCTGGCGGCCATGGGGCTCTACAGCCTGCCCCTCATACTGAATAACTACGCTTATATCGATGACACAACGCGCGGCCTGACTGCTCACACTTATTGGACCCAAGAAGGTCGGGCCGTCGGCGATGTTCTCATGTACGCCCTGAGCATGACAGGGGCGGCCCCGGATCTTTTTCCCTTGACGCTTTTCGCTGGAATAGTGGCGATGGCGTATGGGATGGTGCGCCTCGCGCGGCACTGGTTTGGCCATCCCACCATGGCGCAGTGCGCGATTCTATTGCCGCTGTGGTTCAACCCTTACTACCTGCAACAGCTTTCCTACCACTATGACTGTTTCACCGTCAGCGTAGGTATAAGCCTGATGATGCTGGCTGTCAGTTTTCGGCATCGAGTCGGCTTGCTGCATTGGATAGTACCGTCATTGCTGGTCGCGGCGGGCATGGGTACCAACCAGATCACCTTGCATGTATTTCTCGGCCTGGCCTGCGTGGATGTGCTTCAGCGGAGCCATGCGCGGCCCGGTCAGGCTTGTTCGTGGCAGTTGGTGCGCCATCATTTCAAGGTCGTGCTGTCGGCTTGCCTGCTTTATTTGCTCGTGTTCTACCCGATGATCGGGAACGACCGTGGCGGATTCATCCTACCCTCCGTCGCCGATTTGGGCGCACGCTTGGTAGCCATCCTCGAGCGTACCCTGAGCTTCATCAGCGTCAGCACTGCGCCTATTTTCATCGGCCTGGCGGCTCTCGCTTCGACAGGATGGGTGCTGTCGGTCAGGCAAGGGATACGGGCAAACGCTTCTGTGCGGGATAAAACCCTGTACCTGTTTATACATATGCTTTGCTTGATGGGGCTCGTGCTGGCGGTTCCAGGCATGCTTCTGTTCATAAGCGATCTCGAGAACAATCTGGGCGCTAGGGTACTGATAGGTGTTTCGCCATTGTTGGTAGGCCTTTTCTATCTCGCCTACATTGCTCTGGTACGCCTGCGTCTGGCCTTGGCGGGGCTGTTGTTTATTCCGCTTTTCGTCTTTTTGTCGTTTTCCTATGCCTATGGGCAGGTCATGCGCGATAAAAAGGACTTGGAAATTTTCAGCCGGGTAAGCGTAGCCACGGATTTACTGAGCCGGCCTGAGCTGCAACCGGCCAAAGTAGTTTTCATTGAGAATTACAATACGGCACCGCCCATTTCGAAGTGCCTTCAGGATGTGCTGCCCGCCTTGGACTATGTCTTCGGTAATTACTACTGGCTACTTCCTGAGCAGCTGGCAAAATGGGGCTTCGATGGGCAGGCAAGTCCAGAACGCATTTCCTTCGACGACGAGCCGGTTGTCGTCAAACCGTTCTACCGTATCTATCTCCATGATGGAAACGCGTACGTTCGCCTGGAACCGCTCAAGTCCGCGCCTGCCCTCGAGTGCGGTACGCAGTAACCGGTCGCCACAGGCGAAAGGCTATTTCCGCGCCCGCAACACCACGAACTTGGGCGTGGCCGCCACCTGGTCCACGCCCCTGAACAGTCTGCCCAGCTTGGCGTGGTAGCCCAGGTGGCGATTGCCCACGATGTAGAGCGAGCCGCCTGCGACCAAGGCTTCCCGCGCCTGCTGGAACATGCGCCAGGCGAGGAAGTCACCGACTACCTGCTGTTGGTGGAAAGGTGGATTGCAAAGCACCACGTCCAGCGAGGCCGGCGGCTGCCCGGCCAGGCCGTCGCCAGGGCGAATGTCTACTGGGCGCTCGCCCAGCGCAGCTTTCCAGTTTTCCCGGGCCGATTGCACGGCCATATAGGATTCATCGACCAAGGTGTAATCAGCGGCAGGGTTGTCCAGGGCGCTGAGGATTCCCAGCACCCCGTTCCCGCAGCCCAGGTCCGCTATCCGTGCCCGGCCCAGGCCGGTGGGCAAATGGGGCAGGAAGGCTCGGGTGCCGATGTCCAGGCCCTCGCGGCAGAACACATTGGCATGGTTGACCAGTTCGACGGGCGGATGGTCGAGCCGGTAGCGGGTAGGGTAGGGCGACTGGGCCTGTGGCCGGGGGTCGAAGGTGGCGGTTAGCAGCCGTGCCTTCTTCACCCCAAGGGAGGCTTGCACGGGGCCGATGTACTTGGCCAGCAAATCACCCGCGGCGCGCGGCAAGTGCTTGATCATGGCGCCAGCCACCACGCTGGCCCCTGCTTTCAGGTGAGCCTGCAGGCGAATCAGCTGGTCTTCCAGCAGCGCCAGGGTTTTTGGCACACGGATCAGTACGTGGTCGAACGCTCCCTGGAAGGGCTCGCTGGCAGGGCTCAGCGCCAGGGCGTCATGTGGCAGACCGTTGCCTGTCAGGTTCTTGCGCAAGGCCAGCGCGCCCAGGTGCGAGTCGCCACTGGTCACCAGCTCGAACCTGCCCAGCAAGCTGATGGCCAACGCGCCGAACCCATCGTTGAGCACCAGCACGCGGGCGGAGGCGGGCAGGTTGCGCTGGGCCAGGTCCGCCAGCAGGTAGTCGTCCGCCGCGTCGAAGGCATACAACGGCTCATTGGCCATTTCCGGCTGGCGAACCAGGTCGAGTTGGGCGAAGGCGTTGTCGAAACGGGGCATGGCGGGCTCGGACAGGCAAAAAAAGCCGATTCTACGGGCTTTCCACACGGCGCGTCGGTGTTTGTCCGCGCCCGTTTGCGCCACACTAGGCGGCCTGTGACCTGGAGGCTCCATGAGCGACGAGAAATTCACCCGCCAGCGCTTGCTGGAGGTGCATACCCTAACCCCGAACCTCTTTACCCTGCGTACCACCCGCGACCAGGGCTTTCGCTTCCAGGCAGGGCAGTTCGCGCGCCTGGGCGTGACCAAGGCTGACGGCAGCGTGGCCTGGCGTGCCTATTCCATGGTTTCGTCGCCCTATGACGAGCATCTGGAATTCTTCTCCGTGGTAGTACCGGGCGGCGAGTTCACCAGCGAGCTGTCGCGCTTGACCGTGGGTGATGAATTGCTGGTCGAAAAGCAGGCCTTCGGCTACCTGACACTGGACCGCTTCGCCGATGGGCAAGACCTTTGGCTGTTGGCGACCGGTACAGGCCTGGCACCCTTCTTGTCCATCCTGCAAGGGTTCGAGGCCTGGGAGCGGTTCCAGCGGATCTTTCTGGTGTACAGCGCCCGTCATGGCCAGGACCTGGCCTATGGCGAGCTGATCGCCGGCCTGGAGCAGCGGGACTATCTGGCCGAACACGCCGGCAAGTTGCGCTTCATTCCCGCTGTCAGCCGCGAAGCCTGGCCCGGCGCGCTGCAGGGCCGCATCACCGACCTGATTCGCAACGGCGAGCTGGAGCGCGCCGCTGGTGCCCAGCTGACGCCGGAACATTCGAGGGTGATGATCTGCGGCAACCCTGAGATGGTCGACGAGACCCGCGCCCTGCTCAAGGCGCGAGGCATGAACCTGAGTCTGAGCCGCCGGCCCGGCGCGGTGGCCGTGGAAACCTACTGGTGAACCGCGACGGTCATCATTGCGCCGACGGCGGTGTCACCGAGGCGGCGACGGGTGGCTTGCCGTTCTGCTCCTTGAGCAGATCGCGGATTTCCCCGAGCAGCACTTCTTCCTTGCTCGGCGCTGGTGGCTCGGAAGGCTTCTTCGCTTCCTCGTGCTTGAGGCGGTTGATCACTTTCACGCCCATGAAGATGGCGAAGGCTACGATCAGAAAGTCGACCACGGTCTGGATGAACTTGCCGTAGGCCAGCACCACCGCGGGGGTATCACCCTGGGCCGGTTTGAGTACCAGCGCCAGGTTGGTGAAGTCTACACCGCCGATGAGCAGGCCTAGTGGAGGCATGATCACATCGCCGACGAAGGACGACACGATCTTGCCGAAGGCGGCGCCGATGATGATACCAACGGCCATATCGACCACGTTGCCTTTGACTGCGAAGGCCTTGAACTCTTTAAGCAGGCTCATTGACGGATCCTTTCTTTCAAGTGGGAAGGCTGCGGAGCTTTTTTACCTAAACTTCAGGAAAATCGCAGGGTTACCGCTCCGCCTACTGTTCTACAAGACCCATGCTAAGTCGATTAGTTTTGTCTCTGTGACCGCCTGTGGCGTTTCGAGCAGGTATCATGGCCGCTTTACTTGCTACGGAGCTCGCCCATGGCCAAGGCCAAGCGCATGTACGGCTGCACCGAGTGTGGTGCTACCTTTCCCAAATGGGCCGGCCAGTGCGCTGAATGCGGCGCCTGGAACACTCTGGTCGAAACCCTGGTGGAAAGTGCCCCGGCCTCTACTGGCGGTGGCCGCACGGGCTGGGCGGGCGAGCAGGCGACCCTCAAGACCCTGGCTGAAGTCAGCGTAGAGGAAATCCCACGCTTCTCTACCGTATCCACTGAGCTGGACCGGGTTTTGGGCGGAGGGCTGGTGGACGGCTCCGTGGTGCTGATCGGTGGCGATCCGGGAATCGGCAAGTCCACCATCCTGCTGCAGACGCTCTGCAACCTGGCCGAGCGCATGCCCGCCCTCTATGTCACGGGGGAAGAATCTCAGCAGCAGGTGGCGATGCGCGCGCGCCGTCTGGGCTTGCCCCAGGACAAGCTTAAGGTAATGACCGAAACCTCCATCGAGAGCATCATTGCCACGGCACGCCAGGAAAAGCCCAAGGTGATGGTGATCGACTCCATCCAGACCATCTTCACCGAACAGTTGCAGTCGGCGCCGGGCGGCGTGGCCCAGGTACGGGAAAGCACGGCCCTGCTGGTGCGCTTCGCCAAGCAGAGCGGCACCGCCGTGTTCCTGGTTGGCCACGTGACCAAGGAAGGCTCCCTGGCCGGCCCCCGGGTGCTGGAGCACATGGTCGATACCGTGCTCTATTTCGAGGGCGAATCCGACGGCCGTCTGCGACTGTTGCGCGCGGTCAAGAACCGTTTCGGCGCGGTCAATGAGCTAGGCGTCTTCGGCATGACCGACCGTGGCCTGAAGGAAGTGTCCAACCCGTCGGCCATCTTCCTCAGCCGCGCCCAGGAAGAAATCGCGGGCAGCGTAGTCATGGCCACCTGGGAAGGCACCCGGCCGATGCTGGTGGAGGTGCAGGCGCTGGTGGACGACAGTCACCTGGCCAACCCGCGGCGAGTGACGCTGGGCCTGGACCAGAACCGCCTGGCCATGCTGCTGGCCGTGCTGCACCGTCATGGTGGCATTCCTACCCACGACCAGGATGTGTTCTTGAACGTGGTAGGTGGTGTGAAAGTGCTCGAGACCGCTTCAGACCTGGCCCTGATGGCCGCGGTCATGTCCAGCCTGCGTAATCGCCCCTTGCCTCATGGTTTGCTGGTGTTCGGCGAAGTAGGGCTTTCCGGCGAGGTACGGCCCGTGCCCAGCGGCCAGGAACGATTGAAGGAGGCCGCCAAGCACGGCTTCAAGCGGGCCATCGTGCCCAAGGGCAATGCGCCCAAGGAGGCACCGGCCGGGTTGGAAGTGGTAGCGGTGACGCGTCTGGAGCAAGCCCTGGACGCGCTCTTCGAGTGAGCGCCAGGCCTTGACCGGCTCAGCCAGCTGGCGTATCACCGGGTTTTAACCCGTACAGGTATTCCCATGCTGAGCGCTCCGACGATCAAAGCCGTGATATTCGACATGGACGGCTTGCTGCTCGATACCGAGGGCATCTATACCGAAGTGACCCAGGCCATCGCCCAGCGCTACGGCAAGACCTTCGACTGGAATCATAAGCAACACATCATCGGCCGCGGCGCCCGGGACCTGGCAGCCTATGTGGTGGAGGCACTGGAAATGCCCATCAGCGTGGATGAGTTTCTGGAAATCCGCGCGCCCCTGATGACGGCTCGCTTCCCCGATGCCATGGGCATGGTCGGTGCCGAAGCGCTGGTACGCCACCTCAAGTCCCATGACATCCCGATCGCCGTGGGCACCAGTTCTTCCAGCACCTATTTCAAGCTCAAGACCCAGCGCCACCAAGACTGGTTTTCGCTGTTCGACACCATAGTGACCGCGGATGACCCCGAAGTAGGGGCCGCCAAGCCGGCGCCGGACATCTTCCTGGTCGCCGCGCGCCGCCTTGGGGTGGCGCCCGCCGATTGCCTGGTCTTTGAAGACTCGCCCTTTGGCGTGACGGCCGCCAAGGCCGCCGGCATGTACGCCCTGGCGGTGCCCGATTCAGCCATGGACCCGGAAAAGTACACCCACGCCGACGGCCGGCTTGGCAGCTTGCTGGAGTTTCAGCCGCAGGCGTGGGGGTTGCCCCGCTTCCCTTAGTGAATCAACGCGCTCAGTTCCCGCTCAAGCTCACCTTCGTCACCCAGGTTCAGCTCCACCAGGCGACGCAGGTGGCTGATGGAGTCCAGGTCGATATGGGTGCACTGGAAGCCCAGCTGGCCGTCATTATCGTGCTTGAGTTCGGCGTCCATGTTCACCGGGGCGTCCGGGCCTAGCTGCACATGGACCTTGAAGGGCTCGTTGGCCAGGCCGTTCCAATCGTCGGGCTTGGCCACCAGCAGGCCCTTGAGGGAGAGGTCGAGCAAGGCGACCTCCCAGCGACTATCGCCCTGAGTGAGCGTGGTACGCGCGTCGAAATCGATGCGCTTGAAGCGACGACGGTCCTGCGTATTGCCCTGTGCTTCGGTGGTGTCCTGGGTCATGGCTACTTCCTCGATAAAGCCCCTGTGCGCGGGTTGCGCCTATGCTGCCGTGCCCCGGTGTGCCCGGCAACGCTTGTGTAACCGTTTCCTGGGCCGAGCTTGCCAAACCGCGAACGGAAGCGCATAACCCGAACAGGCCTTCTGCCATCGACCTTGGTGGGGGATGTGCTCAGGGCCGAGTCTGGCTAGACTTGAGCCGGGTCTACTCCGTTCCCATCTGCTGGAAGATCGAACATGAAAAACAATAATAGCCTGGCTCGCCACTTACCGTGGCTCGCACTGGCGATAATCGGGGCCTGGGCCCTGGGGGTGGTCGCGCTGCGGCGCGGTGAAAGCATCAACGCCTTATGGATAGTGGTCGCGGCAGTCGCCATCTATCTGATCGCCTATCGTTACTACAGCCTGTTCATCGCCGAGAAGGTAATGCAACTCGACCCGCGTCGGGCGACACCCGCGGTGCTCAACAATGACGGGCTCGATTTCGTGCCCACCAACAAGCACATTCTCTTCGGGCACCACTTCGCCGCCATCGCTGGTGCCGGGCCGCTGGTCGGCCCGGTACTGGCCGCGCAGATGGGCTACCTGCCCGGCACGCTCTGGCTGATCGCGGGGGTGGTACTGGCCGGCGCGGTACAGGACTTCATGGTGCTGTTCCTGTCCACCCGGCGCAACGGCCGCTCCCTCGGCGACATGGTTCGCGAGGAAATGGGCCGCATCCCTGGCACCATCGCCCTGTTCGGCTGCTTCCTGATCATGATCATCATCCTCGCCGTGCTGGCGCTGATCGTGGTCAAGGCATTGGCTGAAAGCCCATGGGGCATGTTCACCGTGATGGCGACCATCCCCATCGCCGTGTTCATGGGCCTGTACATGCGCTTCATTCGCCCCGGGCGCATCGGTGAAATCTCCCTGATCGGCGTGGTGTTGCTGCTGGCGTCCATCTGGGCCGGCGGCCAGGTGGCGGCCGACCCGGTATGGGCCAAGGCGTTCACCTTCAGCGGCGTACAGATCACCTGGATGCTCATCGGCTACGGCTTCGTCGCGGCGGTAATGCCGGTGTGGCTGATCCTGGCGCCTCGGGACTACCTGTCCACTTTTCTGAAGATCGGCACCATTATCGCTCTGGCCATCGGTATCCTGATTACCATGCCCGAGCTGAAAATGCCGGCGCTCACCCAGTTCGTGAACGGTACCGGCCCTGTCTGGAAGGGCACGCTCTTCCCATTCCTGTTCATCACCATCGCCTGTGGCGCGGTGTCAGGCTTCCACTCGCTGATCTCCTCGGGTACCACGCCCAAGCTGCTGGATAACGAGGTCAATGCCCGCTATATCGGCTACGGCGCCATGCTGATGGAGTCCTTCGTGGCGATCATGGCCATGGTCGCGGCCTCGGTGATCGAACCAGGCGTGTACTTCGCCATGAACAGCCCGGCCGCGGTGGTCGGCGCGGATGTGAATGCCGTGGCCGCTACCATCAGCGGCTGGGGCTTCGCGATCACGCCCGAGGCCTTGCAGGCGGTAGCCCGCGATATCGGCGAAAACACCATTCTGGCCCGCGCCGGTGGTGCCCCTACCCTGGCGGTGGGTATCGCGCAGATTCTGCATTCCGTGTTGCCAGGCGAGAACACCATGGCGTTCTGGTACCACTTCGCGATCCTGTTCGAGGCGCTGTTCATCCTTACCGCGGTGGATGCCGGCACCCGTGCCGGGCGTTTCATGCTGCAAGACCTGCTGGGCAGCTTCGTGCCAGCGCTCAAGCGCACCGAGTCCTGGGTGGCGAACATGATCGGTACCGGAGGCTGCGTCGCCCTCTGGGGCTACCTGCTGTATCAGGGCGTGGTGGACCCACTCGGGGGCATCAATACCCTGTGGCCATTGTTTGGCATTTCCAACCAGATGCTCGCGGGCATCGCGTTGATCCTTGGCACCGTGGTGCTGATCAAGATGAAGCGCCAGCGCTACATCTGGGTCACCCTGTTGCCGGCCGCCTGGCTGCTCGTCTGCACCACGACCGCAGGCCTGATCAAGCTGTTCGACCCCAATCCGGCGGTGGGCTTCCTCGCGCTTGCCAGGAAGTACAGCGACGCCCTGACGGCCGGGCAGGTGCTGGCGCCGGCCAAGAGCACCGAGCAGATGCAGAGCGTGATCTTCAACGCCTACACCAACGCCACCTTGACGGTGCTCTTCCTCTTCGTGGTATTGGCGGTGCTGGTGTTCGCGGTGAAAATTGGCCTGGCTGCCCTCGGCAAGCGTGAGCGAACCGACAAGGAAGCACCGTTCCAGGCACTGCCCAAGGCCTGAAGGAGGACGCATGTTCAACGACTTGAGCCGGTTGGGTAAGTACCTGGGCCAGGCGGCCCGCCTCATGGTGGGCATGCCGGACTACGACAATTACGTCGAGCACATGCGCAAGACTCACCCCGAGCAGCCGGTCATGGACTACGAAACCTTCTTCCGCGAACGACAAGAAGCACGTTATGGCGGTGGCAAGGGCTCGCCTCGTTGCTGTTGAACCCTATCGACCTTGCGGGGCCAGCCAAGCTGGCCCTTGCGCTTTCTGGAGGCCCGTTTGGCTAACCCCATTCCCGTTACCGTACTGACCGGCTTTCTCGGGGCCGGCAAGACCACCCTGCTGCGCTACATGCTCCAGGCCCAGCATGGCCTGAAACTCGCGGTGATCGAAAATGAATTCAGCGACGCCGATATCGACAGCCAACTGCTGGGCAACGAGCCGGTACAGGTCCTGACCCTGGCCAATGGCTGCGTGTGCTGCAGCATCCACACAGACCTGACCAAGGGCCTGTTCCTGCTCCTGGAACGCCTGGATGCTGGCGACATCGCCTTCGACCGCCTGGTGATCGAATGCACCGGCCTGGCCGACCCGGCCCCGGTGGCCCAGACCTTCTTCATCGAAGAGGAACTGCGTGATCGCTATGTGCTCGACGGCATTGTCACGCTGGTAGACGCTGTCAACGCGGGCGAACATCTCAGGCAGACCATCGCCCAGGCTCAGGTAGGTTTCGCCGACCGCCTGCTGGTGAGCAAGACCGACCTGGTCTCACCTCAATCCTTCGAGGCCTTGAGTGAGCGGCTGGGCCGTATCAACAACCGCGCACCGATCCGGGTGGTGGATCACGGCGAAGTCGATCTCTCCGAGTTGCTGGATATCCGAGGCTTCAACCTCAATGCGGACTTGGGTGCAGGGGTACAGGCGCGGCCGCAGGTCATTGGCCAAGGCAGCGATCGCATTCGCAGTCTGGTGCTACGCACCGACCGGCCCTTGGACCTGGATCGCCTGAGCGCTTTCATGAACAGGCTGCTGGAGAACCATGGTCGCCAACTGCTGCGTTACAAGGGTGTGCTGAATATCGCCGGCGAACCGCGCCGCCTGGTGTTCCAAGGGGTACTGAAGCTGTATGGCTTCGATTGGGATACGCCGTGGGAACCCGATGAACCCCGGGAGAGTGTGGTGGTGTTCATTGCCGATGACCTGCCTGAACAGGCCATCCGCGAAGGCTTCGCCGCGCTTTAACGGTGGAGGGTAGCGGCGGCCGGAGGAGCCAGCGCAGCTGGCGAATCTTTCTCCTGGAAGCGTTCGGCAGCTAGCGCTGCCTCCCACCCATTCTTCAGCTGCGCCGACCCCTACGGCCAGATCAGGTTATTTGTATACAGGCAGCTTGGCGCAGACAGCCTTGACCTTCTCGCGAACGGCATCGATCACCGCTTCGTTGTTCAAATCGGCCAGGATGTCGCAGATCCAGCCCGCCAGCTCGCGGCACTCAGCTTCCTTGAAGCCGCGGGTGGTGACGGCTGGGGTGCCGAAGCGCAGGCCAGAGGTCACGAAGGGCGAGCGTGGATCGTTCGGTACCGAGTTCTTGTTGACGGTGATGTAGGCGCGACCCAGGGCGGCGTCCGCGTCCTTGCCAGAGATTTCCTGCTTGATCAGGGACAGCAGGAACAGGTGATTCTGGGTGCCGCCGGAAACGACGTCGAAGCCGCGCTCGATGAACACCTGCGCCATGGCCTGGGCGTTCTTCACCACCTGCTGCTGGTAAACCTTGAACTCAGGCTGCAACGCTTCCTTGAAGCACACGGCCTTGGCCGCGATCACGTGCTCCAGCGGGCCGCCCTGGGCGCCTGGGAAGACGGCCGAGTTCAGCTTCTTCTCGATGTCCGGGTTGCTGCGCGCCAGGATCAGGCCGCCGCGCGGGCCGCGCAGGGTCTTGTGAGTAGTGGTGGTGACCACGTCGGCGAACGGAACGGGGTTCGGGTAGACACCCGCGGCAACCAGGCCGGCCACGTGGGCCATGTCCACGAACAGATAGGCGCCGACCTTGTCCGCGATGGCGCGGAAGCGAGCGAAGTCCAGTACCTGGGAGTAGGCGGAGAACCCTGCCACGATCATCTTGGGCTTGTGCTCGACGGCCAGGCGCTCGACTTCGTCGTAGTCGATCAGGCCATTGGCATCGATGCCGTACTGAACGGCGTTGTAGAGCTTGCCGGAGGAGGACACCGAGGCGCCATGGGTCAGGTGGCCGCCATGGGCCAGGCTCATCCCCAGAATGGTGTCGCCAGCCTGCAGCAGGGCCAGGTAGACGGCGGCGTTGGCCTGGGAGCCGGCGTGCGGCTGCACGTTGGCGTAGTCGGCGCCGAACAGTTCCTTGGCCCGGTCGATGGCCAGTTGCTCGACCACGTCCACGTATTCGCAACCGCCGTAGTAACGCTTGCCTGGGTAGCCTTCCGCGTACTTGTTGGTCAGTACCGAGCCCTGAGCTTCCATGACCGCCGGGCTGGTGTAGTTCTCCGAGGCGATCAGCTCGATGTGCTCTTCCTGACGCCGGGCTTCCTGCTCCATGGCGGCGAAGAGATCGGCGTCGAACTTGGCAAGGGTCAAATCACGGCTGAACATTGGCGGTCCTCGAGGATCGGCAGAGAGAAAGCGCGCATTCTACCGCATCCCGTTGAGCCTGGCATATGAGCGCCGGTCATCACGGCGGTGATCGAGGTTCAAGCGCTGCGAGCCGCAAGCCGCAAGCCAAAGCGGCTCTTGAGGCTTGCCACTCAGTCGAACATGAAGAGCGCATCATTGCTGAATTGCGCTTCGAAACGGTTGGCCTGCATCGGACGGCCGAACAGGTAGCCCTGCACCTCGTCGCAGCCATGTTCGCGCAGGAAGTCGAGCTGGTCGTGGGTTTCCACGCCTTCGGCGATCACCGAAAGGTTGAGGCTGTGGGCCATGGCGATGATCGCCCGGGCGATCTGGGCGTCCTGTTCGCCTTCGGGCAGGCCATCGACGAAGGTGCGGTCGATCTTGAGCACGTCGATAGGAAACTGCTTGAGGTAGTTGAGCGAGGAATAGCCGGTACCGAAGTCGTCCACCGCGATGCTCAGCCCCAGCTTCTTGAGGCTGTCGAGGGTCTGCATGGCTTCGTTCACGTCCCGCATCAGGATGCTTTCCGTCAGCTCCAGCTCCAGGCAGGCCGGAGGAACGCCGGTGTCCTCGAGGATATGGGCGATCCGCTTGCCCAGTTGACCGTCGGAGAATTGCCGCGCCGAGAGGTTCACCGAGACCTTGGGCACGCGCACCCGGGCCTGGTGCCAGGCCTTGAGCTGGCGACACGCCTCGGCCAATACCCAGTCGCCTACGTCTACCACTAGGCCCAGTTCCTCCAGCACCGGGATGAAATCCCCGGGAGGTACCAGTCCGCGGCGGGGATGGCGCCAGCGCAGCAGGGCCTCGGCGCCTGTCAGGCGCTTGCCGTCACCGCTGAGCTGAGGCTGGTAATAGAGCATGAACTCCTGTTGCTCCAAGGCATGACGCAGGTCGCTTTCCAGCTCCAGGCGCTCCAGCGCGCTGGCATTCATGTCGGCCTGGTAGAACTGGAAATTGTTCTTGCCACGCTCCTTGGCGTGATACATGGCCGTGTCGGCGTTCTTCATCAACTGGCTGAGTTCGCTGCCATCCTGCGGACTAAGCGCGATGCCGATGCTGGCGGTAACGAAGAACTCACGGTTTTCCAATACGAAGGGCGCATGCAGGTTCCCAAGGATCTGCTCGGCCACATGAATCGCTCGGGTGAGGGCGGCCTCGCGGCTGGCCTTGGGTTGCAGCAGCAGGGTGAACTCATCGCCACCCATGCGCGCGACGGTGTCGTCTTCGTCCACGCAGGCCAGCAAGCGCATGGCCATGTCCTTGAGCATGCGATCGCCCGCCGCGTGCCCCAGGGAGTCGTTGATCGGCTTGAAGCGGTCCAGGTCGAGGAACATCAGCACTACCCATGCCTTCTGCCGCTCGGCCTGCTGCAATGCCGTGAACAGCCGGTCCTGGAACAGGGTGCGGTTGGGCAGATGGGTGAGCGCGTCATAGTAGGCCAGGCGGTGGATGCGCTGCTCGCTGGCCTTGCGTTCGCTGATGTCGCTGAAGAAGCACACGTAGCTGGCCAGATCGCCCTCTTCGTCGAGCACGGCGGTGACGCCCACCCATGCCGGGTAGTGTTCGCCGTTGCGACGCTTGAGCCGAATCTCGCCCTCCCAGCTACCATTGAGGTTGAGCTGCTTGACCACGTATTGCAGGTGGGCTTCCTGCTGCTCGGTCACGGTCAGCAGGGTCGGCAGTTGGTCCAGCACTTGCGAGGCCTGGTAGCCGGTAACTCGGCTGAAGGCCTCGTTCACCTGAACGATGTAGCCGGCCGGGTCCGTGATCAGGATGGCCGAGGTCGAGTGCTGGAAGACGGTGGCGGCCATGCGCAAGTCTTTCTCGGCACGGCGTTGCTGGCTGACATCCCGGCCCACGCCCAACAGGCCTTCGAAGTTGTCGTGCTCGTCCCAGATCAATACCAGGCGCAGTTCGATAGGAACATGGCGGCCGTCAGCGCGAATGCAATCGACCATGAAGGTCTGGCTTTTCACTTCGCTGCGCAGTTGCGCCAAGAGTCCGGGCTGGCCAAGGGCCGCCTGGACCCGCGCGAGCAAGGCCTCCACGCCGGCGACCTGGCCAGGCGTGGCGAGGGTCGATTGCCAGCCGTTGTCGAACACTGCCTGCACGTCGTAGCCAAGCATCGACTCCACGGATGGGCTCACGTAGTTGAGCCTCAGCCGGCTGTCTGTCGAGAAAATCACGTCGCTGATGCTCTCGGCAAGCATGCGATAACGCTGTTCGCTATCACGCAGGGATTGGCTGGCTTCGACTTGCTCGGTCACATCCTTGGCCACGCCGATGATCCGGGTAACCCGGCCGTCGCTGTCTTCGGTAAGCGTCTGTTCGCGGATGTCGAACTGACGCCAGCTGTCGTCACGGTGCCGGAACCTCAATTGGCAATGTAGTTGACCTCGGTAGGCAGTATCGCGCTGGTACTGGCGCAGCGCGTGATACCGCTGCGCATCCACCGGATGCATCAGGGTTTCCCAGAAGTGGTCGCCCATGGCTTCTACCTCGGCCAGGGTATAGCCCAGGGTGCTGCCCAGATGATGGTTGCTGTAGAGCATGGTGCGCTGCAGCACGTCGGCGACATAGAGATGGTCGGGCACGGCGCGCACCACGTCGGACCAGAAGCGCTCACGCTCCACCAGTGACAGCTGCGCCTGCTTGCGCTGAGTAACGTCGTTGAGGCTGAGGATCACCTCGTCCACGCTGCCGTCTTCAGGAACGCGAATCTGTGCCCATACCTGGCGAACCTCGCCGTCGACACCCGGTGCGGGAAATTCCAGCTCCACCGTGCCAGGCTCGAGCAGAGCCAACAGCAGGCCGAAGGGCACGCGGTGAGGCTCCAGCAGATCCTGGCCGATCAGCCGTTCCCAGACCGCCGCGGCGTCGTTCAGTTGAAGCAGGTCCAGCGCCACCTTGTTCGCCTCGGTCAGGCACATGGCCTGGCGAAGCACGGTATGCTTGGCAGGATTTCGATCGAGCCAGGGTTGGATATCGTCGCGATGACGAATTCCGGCCTTGAGCACGAGCTGATGCAGTTCCCGCAGATCGAATACGCAAAGGCCAACGCCGGCGCCTTCGAAAATATCCTGGTAGCGTCGCCGCTGCCCCTGGACGTCCCGCTGCCGTCGCCGCAGATTGCGCAGTACCAGCAGGGGCAGGATGGTGCAGGCCAGCCCCAGGAACAGCTTGCCGATCAGGCCGGGCAGCAGGGGAAGCCGCGCCTGGCGGGCATCGAACAGGCCATACAAATGCCAGTCGCTGCCCGAGAGGGAGTGATCAGTCACGCTCATTTCCTGCTCGGCGGCCGAGCGCGGGCGCGGCAACGACCCGGCAGCCTTGGGGGGAGAAGCGGCAGCGCTCTGATGGAGGACATGCCCGGCGCTGTCGCCAAGCAGCCAGGCAGGCGAGCCATGGTTGCCCAGCCTGACCGTGAGCGCGTCGAACAGCGAGGGCGCGAAACGCAGCACGCGATACCCTAGGGCGTGCGGCTCGCGCACAATCAGCCAGGCCTCACGGCCATCGGGGCTGCTGCTGAACCGATAGCGCGCGTTGGCCATGGCTTGCGAAAGGGTGCTCAGGGCCTGCTCTGGCCACGCTTGAGCCTTCTCCCCGGGCAAGGGCCGGCCTTGGCCGTCCAGCCGCACGCTACCCAGCACAATAGCGCCAGAGAGGTCACTGCCCTGGGCCAGGGTGCCCTCGAGCAGGCGGTTCAGGCTGGTCTCGGCGAACAGCGCCATGTTGAGTTCAAGGCGTTCGGCCAGGTTGGCGCTGTGCTCGATGGCATTGGCGCGCAGCCCTTCCTGGCTGCGGTGATACTCACTGAGCACCTGCCATGCAAGCAGGCCGAACAGCAGCAGCACCAGCACCGCCAAGGCGCTTTTGAGTGAGCTGGAGAAGGGGCCGCTGGCCACGGGAGTACGCTGGCGCAGGGGCGACGACGGATCGAGATTGCTCAAGCTGGAATCCTGCGGTATGGCGCCCGCGCCGGCCTATGTCCCGAACCTTTGGGAGCACGTGAACCCAATGATAACAGGCGCAAGCTGCCTTGACAGGCTAGCATGCCGTGACCTCTGGCAAAGTGCCAGCCCTGCGCGGTCGAAGTTTGCCCTCTATCACGCATTCCGGTAGTTTTGAGGGCTTCAAAGCGCGCTGTCATCCCTATGTGCGCGCTCCCTCGTTATCAGTCAGGTTTACCCCATGGCCCAATACGTCTACACCATGCATCGGTTGAGCAAGGTCGTTCCACCGAAGCGGGAGATCCTAAAGAACATCTCGCTGTCTTTCTTCCCGGGCGCCAAGATCGGCGTGCTGGGTCTGAACGGCTCGGGCAAGTCGACCTTGCTGCGCATCATGGCCGGGGTGGACAAAGAGTTCGACGGCGAAGCCCGGCCCATGCCCGAGCTCAACGTCGGCTACCTGCCCCAGGAGCCGGAACTGGACCCGGCCAAGAACGTGCGTGAAGTGGTCGAGGAAGCCGTGTCGGTCATCAAGGACGCCCAGGCGCGCCTTGATGAAGTCTATGCAGCCTATGCCGAGCCGGACGCCGACTTCGACAAGCTGGCCGCCGAGCAGGCCAAGCTCGAAGCCATCCTGCAGGCCGCCGATGGCCATAACCTGGAGCGCCAGCTGGAAGTAGCCGCCGATGCGCTGCGTCTGCCGCCATGGGATGCCCGCATCGAACACCTCTCGGGTGGTGAAAAGCGTCGCGTTGCCTTGTGCCGCCTGCTGCTGTCCGCCCCGGACATGCTGCTGCTGGACGAACCGACCAACCACCTGGACGCCGACTCGGTCGCCTGGCTCGAGCGCTTCCTTCATGATTTCCCGGGCACGGTGGTTGCCATTACCCACGACCGTTACTTCCTCGACAACGTCGCCGGCTGGATTCTCGAGCTGGACCGTGGCCATGGTATTCCTTACGAGGGCAACTACTCCGGCTGGCTGGAAGCCAAGTCCGAGCGGCTGGCCCAGGAGTCCAAGCAACAGTCCGCCCATGAGAAGGCGCTCAAGGAGGAGCTGGAATGGGTGCGCAAGGGGGCCAAGGCTCGCCAGGCCAAATCCAAGGCCCGCCTGCAGCGCTTCGAGGAACTTCAGTCCCAGGAATTCCAGAAACGCAGCGAAACCAACGAGATCTACATCCCGGTTGGCCCCCGTCTGGGCGACAAGGTGATCGACTTCCATAACGTGACCAAGAGCTACGGCGATCGGGTGCTGATCGACAACCTGTCCTTCAGCATGCCCAAGGGCGCCATCGTTGGCGTCATCGGCGGCAACGGCGCGGGCAAGTCCACGCTGTTCCGCATGATCATGGGCAAGGAGCAACCGGATTCGGGCAGCATCGAGCTGGGCGAAACCGTGCAGCTGGCCTGCGTCGACCAGAGTCGCGATGACCTGGACGGCAGCAAGACGGTGTTCCAGCAGGTTTCCGACGGCTCGGACATGATCCGCATCGGCAACTATGAAGTGCCGTCGCGTACCTATGTAGGGCGTTTCAACTTCAAGGGCGGCGATCAGCAGAAGTTCGTCAAGGACCTTTCCGGTGGTGAGCGCGGCCGTCTGCACCTGGCCCTGACCCTCAAGGAAGGTGGCAACGTATTGCTGCTCGACGAACCCTCCAACGACCTGGACGTGGAAACCCTTCGCTCGCTGGAAGAAGCTCTGCTGGACTTCCCCGGCGCGGCCATCGTGATTTCCCACGACCGTTGGTTCCTGGATCGCGTGGCCACCCATATCCTGGCGTATGAAGACGACTCCCAGGTGACCTTCTTCGAGGGGAACTACACCGAGTACGAAGCCGACCGCAAGAAGCGCCTGGGCGATGCGGCCGCTCAGCCTCATCGGGTGAAGTACCGCAAGCTGGCGTAAGACGATAAGCGCTCGGTCCGCTGGTGGGAGCCAGCGGTAGCTGGCGAATTCGCCGTTTTTCCACGGTCCTTCGCCAGCTGGCGCTAGCTCCCGCCACCAGCCACACATGACGTAGCGGCAGGCCGGATCGAGTCAGTCGGGCGTGGCGGAAATGGCCAGTATCTCCAGTAGCTGATCCCCGGCCGGCCGCTGCCAGGTCACTTCGTCACCTACGCGCGCGCCCATGAGGGCGCGGCCAAGGGGGGAGGCCCAGTTGATCAGGCCGACCCCCACATCGGCCTGATCTTCCCCCACCAGGCATACCTGGCGATGGACGCCCTGTTCATCCGCATAGCTGACCCAACTGCCAATCTGCACGTTCTGTACGTCCCGCACCGGCGGTACCACCTTCGCGCTTTGCAGGCGCTGGTTGTAGTAGCGCAGGTCACGTTCCAGATCGGCCACCGCCTGACGATCGGCACGCTCGCCCATGGCGCTCTGTTCCAGGTGCAGCGCGCGCAATTCCTCGGCGCGCGCGCGCAGCTGCGCCATTCCTGATTCGGTCACGTAGTTGGGCAAGGTGCTGACCTGCCGTTCCACGGGCTGGCTGGCCTGGGCGGCGGCTTGGTCTTCGTTCACGAAGGCACGGCTCATGTTCATCCCTCCTGGTCGGCTTACCGTTAGGCAATCGTTGCCCGCCGTGAGTTTCCTCCGGGGCTGCGCTCGCGCCTTTCAGTGGCTGCGATAGGCTCGCGCCTTGCCGTTGTCCACATCGCGCTGCCAGTCGCGATCACGGTCGTTGAGGACCTTGTCGTGAAGGTCCTGGCGTTCCTGGCTCAGCAGCTCGGCCTGGCACTGGCGGAAGCCGTCATCCCAGCCACTGCTGTAGAGCTTGTCGGAAAGGTAGCGGGGGACGTTCTTGGTGAAGGTGCCGGTGATCGAGCCCGCGGCCTGACGTCCGCTACCGCAACCGTCCTGGTACCCGTCGGCGAATCCGGGCGGGTAGCCCTGCTGCAGCAATTGTTCGTGGGTGGACTGACAGCCCACCAGGATCAAGGCGCCCAAGACCATACACCACTGCCTGTTCATGTCCGTTACCTCAGGTCCGGCGCATGGGCGCCGCATACCATGAGTCTAGGTCGGTTTTCGTCAGCGCGATGTCATTTCTGGGTCGGTGGGTTGTGAGTCAGTAGTGATACCACTTGACCTCAAGCATCACCTCGTTCACCGGGCTGCTGACATGGCTGAAGGCACGCTGGGCGCTGAGGCGAAGGCCTAGGGTAGGGGTGACTTCCCACTGCTGGTTCAGGCTAAGCTGGCGCCGGACCTCTCCATTGCTGAAATAGTCACCGCTGGCCTCCAGCCGCAGGTTGCCTAGGCGGTTGCGCCAGAGCAGCCCGGTATCCATGCCGGCGGCAGGCACGGCGAAGGCAGCGAATTCATTGTTGTGCTCCACCCGCGCGGTAGCCAGGGCGAAGCCGAGCAGGCCAGGCGCCAGGTCCCAGCTACCACCCACGCCGCCGTTCAGGTGGGTTACCAGCACGCTGTCTCCGTGCCGGCCGGGCACTCGCTCCAGGCCCCCAGTGACCTGCCAGGACCAGGGCTTGAGCAGGGTGCTGCGCGGTGACAGCGAGCGGATGGTAGCCAGGTTCAGTTGTTGCAGTTGCCACTCGCCCCTTTCGTACTGGCGCAGCTTCAGGCCGCCGAGCTCGATCTGCGCCCCCAGGGGAAAGCCGTAAGCGTTGTCGTTCAGGTCGTGGTAAGCCATGCGTAAGCCGTACTCGGCGAAGGCTCGGTCGTCGCGAGTGCCCAGGCCAAGCTCCCAGGTGCGCGATGGATGACCTTCCTCGGGCAAGCCAGGGCGCTGTACCTGCAAAGGTGGCGGCGGATTGCGGTTGATCGCCTGCAGCAGGGCGAAGCTGCGCTGGCTGCGTTCGGCATCGCGCGGTTCTCCGGTGGCTTCGTAGCGCTGCAGCCGGTACGCGGTGTCCAGTACCAGCGCCTGTCTTGCCTGGGGCAGCGGTTGCAGGTCCGGGGCTGCGGCGCTGGCTCCCTTGGCGATCCGTTGGGCCAACTGCCGTTCATGGCTGCTCAACGGTTCCGCCCTCGCCTGCAGCTCGCGCTCACGCGACGGGCGATAGTCGGTTTGGCTGACCAGGCCAGCCGCTTTCACAGCCTTGACCGTGTCCGTGGGAATGGCGGCCAATGGAAACTGTTCGGTCAGGCGCAGGCTGGGCCGCGCCACCTGCAACAGCTCCAGCAAGCGGTAGGAGCAGTTCTCATCGAAGAAGTAGTAGTCGAAGCGAATCTGTTGCAGTTCCCAGACATGCTCCACCAGACGGCCTGTTTCCTCGGGACTGAGGTTCAACTGGTACTCCCACAGGTCTCGGTTCTCGAGGCTGCGGTACTCGGCCAGTTTCTGCTGGTAGGGCACGAGGGAAAACAGGCCAGGGTAGCCTCCGGCCAGGCCTTTCCAGGCGTAGAGCATGCTGTTGTCGCTGCCTTCTACATAAGCACCGAAATTGATGGCATAGCTGAGCAGCGCCGTCTGGTCTGCGCGGGTATCGGCCTGGTCGATGCGCAGCAATGTATGGCCGAACATCGAGGAAGGGCTGTTCAGGTAGGCTGCCGGGAACACCAGCACGGCGGAATGCGGAGCGATATCGCCATACCAGCGTTGGAACTCAGGGCACCGCACGCTTGGGAGGTCCGTCAGTCCCAGGGTGTCCCGCAGCCAGCGGGTGCGCGCTGGAAACACGCATTGGGCATGACGGTCGCCCAGGCTGGCTGGCGCATAGAGCGCTTGCAGGGTAGCGGCCAGTTCTCGCTCAGGATTGTAGCGACCGTCGGCGGCCAGGAAAAAACGGCTGTCGTCCACGTAGCTGTGCCAGCCGCGTAACGCTTTGTATTCATAATGACCCAGCGCGATCCAGCGCGGATCCTGGGCCAGGCGCTGCAGGGTGGCGGAAGTGGGCGAGGGCGCGGCGTTCAGAGAAGCACAGGCAAGCAGGGCCAACCAGAGAAAGCGGGTGAGCATCCATTGCATCCAGCAAGGTGGCAGAACCCGCCCCACAGCAGGAGAGGCGGGAGACGCAGCGACCTTACGCCTGGGTGGCGTACTTGGCCAGTCGCGGATCGTTCTTCAGGATTTGCAGGGTATTGGCGTGTACATCTTCAGCGGTCACATCGGCGGTCTTGAAGATGTCGTTGAAGTGCTGGTGGGTCACGCTGGAGAAGTAGGCGCGATCTTCAGGCTGCACGCCCAGTACCACGGCATAGGTGGTCAAGGCTTCGCCCTGGCCCTGGGCCATGTCTTCGGACAGTTCGTTCATCATGCCGTTCATGGCCAGCCAGGACTTGCCGCCATAGGTCAGCGCGCCACTGGTGTTGCAGCCGTTGGTCCCGGAGGTCATGCCGAAGGTGGCGTTGCCGGAGGTGCCGTTGGTGGTGGATGCCAGGAAGTGGGCGGGGGTGCCGCGCTGGCCTTCGAAGAGCATGTTGCCCCAGCCGCAATCCGGGCCACCCGGGGCCTGGGCGAAGGCCTGCAGGGAGGCGACGGTAAACAGGGAACCAAGCAGAATCCGTTTCATAGCATTGTTCTCGCGTGTCGATCGAAATGGCCCGGTACCCCGCGGAGCACCGGGCGCACACCGCCGTTGGGCTGGGTGCGCACGTTGGAGTTTAGGCAGGGTTCGCGGTTCCGTTGGTACTTGGCGGTGTTTTGAATAAAAAAGTGTCATATGTCATGCGCGTCGCCCGCTATGGCCGCTGCACCCTTGCGGGGGGCGCCCAGGCGGCGCCAGAATGCCCCATGGTCTGTATATCTAAGGATGCCTGATGCCTGATTCCGCCGCCGTTCGCCTGCGCCTGGCCCCCGAAGCGCTGGCGCGCCCGTTTTCCGCCGAGCAGTTCAGCTTCGCCAGCACCGAAGACCTGGAGCCGTTCCGTGGCGTACTGGGCCAGGAACGCGCTGTCGAGGCCCTGCAATTCGGTGTGGCGATGCCCCGGCCCGGTTATAACGTGTTCGTGATGGGAGAGCCGGGAACAGGGCGCTTTTCCTTCGCCAAGCGTTATCTGAAAACGGAGGCCAAGCGCCTGCAAGCCCCATCGGACTGGGTGTACGTAAACAACTTCGAAGACCCGCGCAATCCCCGCGCGCTGGAAATGCCGCCCGGAACCGCGGGCGAGTTCATCAGCGACATCGGCGGCCTGATCGACAACTTGCTGGCGACCTTCCCGGCCGTGTTCGAGCACCCTGCCTACCAGCAGAAGAAGAGCGCCATCGACCGCGCGTTCAACCATCGCTACGACAAAGCCCTGGATGTGATCGAGCGGGTCGCGCTGGAGAAGGACGTTGCCCTTTATCGCGACAGCAGCAACATCGCCTTCACGCCCATGCTCGACGGCAAGGCGCTGGACGAGGCGGAGTTCGCCCAACTGCCCGAAGAAGCGCGGGCGCGTTTCCATGACGACATCGCCAGTCTGGAGGAACGCCTCAACGAAGAACTGGCCAGCCTGCCCCAGTGGAAGCGTGAGTCCAGCAACCAGCTACGCCAGCTCAACGAAGAAACCATCACCATCGCCCTGCAGCCCTTGCTGGGGCCGCTGTCGGAACGCTATTCGGAATATGCCGGGGTGTGCGCCTACCTGCAGGCCATGCAGGTGCACCTGCTGCGCACCGTGGTGGAGCAGCTGGTCGACGACCCCAAGCCTGATGCCGTGGCGCGCAAGATGCTCGAGGAGCAGTACGCGCCCAACCTGGTGATCGGCCATCATGCCAACGGTGGGGCGCCTGTGGTGTTCGAACCGCACCCGACCTACGACAACCTGTTCGGCCGCATCGAGTACAGCACCGACCAGGGCGCGCTCTATACCAACTACCGGCAACTGCGCGCAGGGGCGTTGCACCGGGCCAATGGCGGCTTCCTGATCCTGGAGGCGGAAAAAATGCTGGGCGAGCCCTTCGTCTGGGATGCGCTCAAGCGCTCGCTGCAGTCGCGCCGGTTGAAAATGGAATCACCGCTGGGCGAATACGGCCGCATCGCCACCGTGACCCTCACCCCACAGTTGATTCCGCTGAACGTGAAGCTGGTGATCATCGGTTCTCGCCAGCTGTACTACGCCCTGCAGGACCATGATCCGGACTTCCAGGAAATGTTCCGGGTGCTGGTGGACTTCGACGAAGACATTCCCATGGATGGGGACAGCCTGGAGCAGTTCGCCCAGTTGCTGAAAACCCGTACCTCCGAGGAAGGCATGGCGCCGCTGAGCGCCGATGCCGTGGCGCGGCTGGCCACCTACAGCGCCCGCCTGGCCGAGCACCAGGGACGTCTTTCAGCGAAAATCGGCGACCTCTTCCAGCTGGTAAGCGAGGCGGACTTCATTCGCCAGGTCGCAGGCGAAGCGGTCACCGATGCGGGGCATATCGAACGCGCACTCAAGGCCAAGGCCACCCGGACCGGACGGGTCTCGGCACGTATCCTCGACGATATGCTCGCCGGTATCGTGCTCATCGACACCAGTGGCGCGGCGGTAGGCAAATGCAACGGCCTGACCGTGCTGGCGGTGGGCGACTCGGCCTTCGGGGTGCCGGCGCGCATTTCCGCCACCGTCTACCCAGGCAACAGCGGCATCGTGGATATCGAGCGGGAGGTCAACCTCGGCCAGCCGATCCACTCCAAGGGCGTGATGATCCTTACCGGCTATCTGGGCAGCCGCTACGCCCAGGAGTTTCCATTGGCCATCTCCGCCAGTATCGCCCTGGAGCAGTCCTACGGCTATGTGGACGGAGACAGCGCCTCCCTGGGCGAAGCCTGCACCCTGATCTCAGCGTTGTCGCGCAAGCCACTGAAGCAGTGTTACGCCATTACCGGGTCGATCAACCAGTTCGGCGAAGTGCAGGCTGTGGGCGGCGTGAACGAAAAGATCGAAGGCTTTTTCCGCCTTTGCGAAGCCCGCGGGCTGACCGGCGAGCAAGGCGCGATCATTCCCAAGGCCAATGTCGCGACGCTCATGCTCGATGAGAAGGTGGTCAAGGCGGTGCGCGATGGGAAATTCCATGTCTACGCCGTCAGCCAGGCGGATGAAGCCCTGAGTCTGCTGGTCGGCGAAGAGGCGGGGGAGGCTGACGCCGATGGCAATTTTCCGGAGGGCAGCGTGAACGCCCTGGTGGTGGATCGTCTGCGCGCGATCGCCGAAGTGGTGACCGAAGAGGACCTGCGCGAGGGCGAGCGGGAACACAAGGTCGAGGCGCTGGCGGAGGTCAAAGGTACATCCTGAAAGCGTGAGGCGACCGCTCGGCACCTCGACCACGAAGTGCCGGATCTTTTGCAAGATCGACGGTCATACGAGGATACTCAGCGGAGGGATCGCCAGCATGCCCCATGCGCTCAGCCTTACCCGTCAATGCCTCGGGCTTGAAACCCGTATCGAATGCATGATCCGGCCAGTGGCCGGCGGCGTGGGCCACTGGACCCTGCTCTTCGCCGCTGGCATGGCGGGGGAGCAACCGACCGCGATCAAGGCCCAAGGGCCTTTTCACGGTGCCCGCGCGGCGGAATCGGTGCTCGATGCCATCGTCGACAGCCTGACCCTCCATGGCTATGTGCTACGCGACGATCCGCGTATCTGGGATATTCATCTCCACGGCCAGCTGCGCAAGATCAACGCCGAGCGCGGCCGCCACCTGGGCCACTACCTGGCTCACCCAGACGCATGAGTTTACAAGTACCGTTGCGCTTTTCATGGGTGGGCGAGGGTATACTCGGCAGCTGTTTTTCAAGCTGCTGTGAGTTGCAATGGAACGTCTGATCGAAAAAACCATGTACGCCTCCCGCTGGTTGCTGGCGCCCATCTATTTCGGGTTGTCCCTGGGCCTGCTCGCCCTGGCGCTGAAATTCTTCGAGGAAATCTTCCATATCCTGCCCAACGTCTTCGCCATGGCGGAGTCGGAGCTGATCCTGGTACTCCTGTCGTTGATCGACATGGCGCTGGTAGGTGGCTTGCTGGTCATGGTGATGATTTCCGGGTACGAGAACTTCGTGTCGCAGCTGGACATCGACGAAGGCGTCGAGAAGCTCAACTGGCTTGGCAAGATGGACTCGTCCTCCCTGAAGATGAAGGTTGCCGCGTCCATCG
Source organism: Pseudomonas massiliensis (assembly GCF_000826105.1). GTDB lineage: Bacteria > Pseudomonadota > Gammaproteobacteria > Pseudomonadales > Pseudomonadaceae > Aquipseudomonas > Aquipseudomonas massiliensis. The sequence goes on from NZ_CCYK01000007.1 coordinate 188,841, forward strand.
TGGCGATTTCGTCGATCCACCTGCTGCGCGTGTTCATGGACGCCCGGAACATCGAGGCCGAGCACCTGATGTGGTACGTGATCATCCACATGACCTTCGTGATTTCCGCCTTCGCCATGGGTTACCTGGACAAGCTCACCAAGCACTGATGTGCTAGGCTGCTCCCCTTTTTGGCTGGGCCGGCACGCCGGCCCCACGACGGAGCAGCGCAATGTCCGAACTTATCCTGAACACTGACGAAACCCGCGTCAGCTACGGTATCGGCCGCCAGTTGGGCGACCAGATCCGTGACAACCCGCCACCGGGTGTCAGCCTGCAGGCGCTGATTGCCGGCCTCACTGACGCGTTCAACGGCGAAGCCAGCCGTGTGGGTGCCGAGGAAATGAACAGCGCCTTCCGCGCCATCCGTGAAGTGATGCAGGAGCAGGAGCGCGTCAAGGCCGAAGCCGCCGCGGGCGAGGGCCGGGCCTATCTGGCCGAGAATGCCAAGCGCGAAGGCGTGACCACCCTGGCGTCCGGCTTGCAGTTCGAAGTGCTCACCGCTGGCGACGGCGCCAAGCCTACTCGCGAAAGCACCGTACGCACCCACTACCACGGCACCCTTATCGACGGCACTGTATTCGACAGCTCCTACGATCGCGGCCAGCCAGCCGAATTTCCAGTCGGCGGCGTGATTGCCGGTTGGACCGAAGCCCTCCAGTTGATGAACACCGGCAGCAAATGGCGCCTTTACGTGCCTAGCGGGCTGGCATACGGCGCTCAGGGCGTAGGCTCCATCCCGCCGCACAGTACCCTGGTGTTCGATGTGGAGCTCCTGGATATCCTCTGATAGCCAGGCGGTGGGAGCGGCGCAAGCCAGCTCCTGCCATCAATGCAGTTCACCCGCCGGGCGCAATGCCCGGGCATAGCAGAACAGGAACAGGTTACGTACCAGTTCCTTCTGCACCTGCGGTTCGGTGGAGTTGAGGCATTCGAAATCGAGTTCGCCCTGGTCTCTGAGTTCATCCAGGGCATCTTCGTGAAGGACAGCGCACACCTCACCGGTTTCCCGATGCAGGATACGCAGATACGGATGAGAGCGGTCCAGCCAGGCGTCGATGAGGTAGGTCACGATTATTCTCCTTGATGACGTCCATTGAGAATAATTCGTATTTGCAGCTTTGCAAAGGGCGGTGTGTACCGGTCGTCAGGCTTTACGGACGAATTCGGACTTCAGCTTCATGGCGCCAATGCCGTCGATCTTGCAATCGATGTCGTGGTCGCCATCGCACAGCCGGATATTGCGCACTTTGGTACCCACCTTGACCACAAGGGAGGTGCCCTTGACCTTCAGGTCCTTGATGACCGTCACGCTATCGCCATCCTGTAACACATTGCCAACCGAGTCCTTGATGACCCGGATGTCATCGTCCCCGGCGGCAGCATCACCGGCGGCCCACTCGTGGGCGCATTCAGGGCAGACCAGCAGCGCGCCATCTTCATAGACGAACGCAGAGCCGCATTGGGGGCAGGGTGGCAATGACATAGCAAACCTTTCAGGTAGTAGCGGCGCGGTCGTGCCCGACCAGCTCCAATGCTGGATCAGGGACGCCCGCGGGGCCAGAGTGATCAGTAGGTACGAGCGACCGCGAACTCGCTCAGTTCCACCAGGGCATCCCGGTACTCGCTGGGCTCGAGGGCGTCGAGGCAGGCGACGGCGCGAGCGGCGAAGGTCTGCGCCAATTGAGCCGTATAGGCCAGGGCGCCAGAGGCCTCCACCGCCTCTCGAATGCGTTCCAGGTCTTCGATGCCGCCTTTCTGGATGGCCTGGCGCACCAGGGCTGCCTGCTCGGCGGTGCCTTCGCGCATGGTGTAGATCAGTGGCAAGGTAGGCTTGCCTTCGGCCAGGTCATCACCCACGTTCTTGCCCAGGGTGTCGGCATCGCCCTTGTAGTCCAGCAGGTCATCGACCAGCTGGAAGGCCACGCCCAGGTGATCGCCGAACTGCCGCAAGGCCTCACGCGCCGCCTCGCTGCCGGTGGCCAGGGCCGCCGCGCTATGGGTGGACGCCTCGAACAGCATGGCCGTCTTGCCGCGAATCACCTCCATATAGGTTTCCTCGCTGGTGCTGGCGTCGCGCACCTTGGACAGCTGCAGCACCTCGCCCTCGGCGATGACACGGGTCGCCTGGGACAGGATGCCCATCACCGGCATGGAGCCTAGCTGCACCATCATTTCGAAGGAGCGCGAATAGAGGAAATCCCCTACCAGTACGCTGGGGGCGTTGCCCCACATGGCATTGGCGGTGGAGCGGCCGCGACGCATCCCGGACATGTCCACCACGTCGTCGTGGAGCAGGGTAGCGGTATGAAGGAACTCGATGGTGGCGGCCAGCAGGCGCAGGTCGGCGCCTTCATGGCCCAGGGCCTTGCCGGTCAGCAGTACCAGGAGCGGGCGCAGGCGCTTGCCGCCTGCGGAGATGATATAGTCGCCGATCTTCGATACCAGCGGCACCCTTGAGGTCAGCTGCTGCTTGATGATCTCGTCGACGGCGGTGAAATCTTCCGCCACCACACGATAAAAGGCTTGGGGTTGCATCAGCGACTAACGCTCCATATAGGTTGCGCGGCATGCTAGGTGGCAGGTCCCGGCCTGTCAAGGCGAAGCCCCGTCCCAGCGGCGTTCGCTCGTCCCCTGGCCCTTGCATGCCCTGGCGGCGTTGCGTACAATCGCGCACCCTGAACTTCCTGGGCATCACCTGCCTTACGCAATTGCAGTCGGGTTTCCCGTAGGGTCCCGTAGGGTTCCCCACCCACTGCAGCCATGCCAGCCAACACTCTTCCTATAAAGCGCTGGGTGAGCAGGATTAACGGAGAAACATCATGTACGCAGTAATCGTTACCGGTGGCAAGCAATACAAGGTCACCGAAGGTGAATACCTGAAGGTCGAGAAGCTGGAAGTCGCCACTGGCGAATCCATCACTTTCGATCGCGTTCTGTTGGTTGCCAATGGCGACGACGTGAACATCGGCGCCCCTGTCGTTGAAGGCGCCAAAGTGGTTGCCGAAGTCGTGGCCCAAGGTCGTCACGACAAAGTGCGGATCATCAAATTCCGCCGTCGTAAGCACCACATGAAGCGCATGGGCCACCGCCAGTGGTTCACCGAGATCAAAATCACCGGTATCCAGGCCTGATTTCTCGCCTGGTCCGCACATTGGAGTATTGAACTCATGGCACACAAAAAAGCTGGTGGTAGTACCCGTAACGGTCGCGATTCCGAAAGTAAACGCCTTGGCGTGAAAATGTTCGGCGGCCAGGTCATCAAGGCCGGCAACATCATCGTGCGTCAGCGCGGCACCCAGTTCCACGCCGGCTACGGCGTTGGCATCGGCAAGGACCACACCCTCTTCGCCAAAGTCGAAGGCGTGGTTAAGTTCGAAGTCAAAGGTGCTTTCGGTCGTCGTTACGTAAGCGTCGTCGCGGCCTGATCGCGATTTCGCAGAAAAGCCCTGTCTCTCGACGGGGCTTTTTTGTTTGTAGTGAGTCTCTTGCAAAGCTGCTGCTTGAGCTCCAGCGCTGTTCTGCTCGGTCGTTGATTGGGGCGCTGCGCTCAATTTTGCAAGAGCCTTATGGTCCTTGGTCTTTATGGCTCGCCTTCCGGGCGAGAGGCATCTTTTTATGAAGTTTGTTGATGAAGTATCCATCCGCGTCAAGGCGGGTGATGGCGGCAACGGTTGCATGAGCTTCCGCCGCGAGAAATTTATCGAGAACGGCGGCCCCAATGGCGGGGACGGGGGCGACGGCGGCTCCGTGTTCATGGTGGCGGACGAAAACCTCAACACTCTGGTGGACTACCGTTACACCCGTCATTTCGAGGCCCAGCGTGGCGAGAATGGTGGCAGCACCGACTGCACCGGCGCCAAGGGCGAAGACCTGGTGCTGCGCGTGCCGGTCGGGACCACGGTGATCGATGCCAGCACCCAGGAAGTGATCGGTGACCTGGTCAAGCCGGGCCAGCGGCTGATGGTTGCGCAGGGCGGTTGGCATGGCCTTGGCAATACCCGCTTCAAGTCCAGCACCAACCGGGCCCCGCGCCAGACCACCCCAGGCAAGCCGGGGGACCAGCGCGACCTGAAACTGGAAATGAAAGTACTGGCCGATGTGGGCCTGCTTGGCCTGCCCAACGCCGGCAAGAGCACCTTCATCCGCTCGGTATCGGCGGCCAAGCCCAAGGTGGCGGACTACCCATTCACCACCCTGGTGCCCAACCTGGGCGTGGTCAGTGTGGACCGCTGGAAAAGCTTCGTCATCGCCGACATTCCGGGGTTGATCGAAGGCGCCTCCGACGGGGCCGGGTTGGGGATCCGTTTCCTCAAGCATCTGGCGCGTACCCGCTTGCTCTTGCACCTGGTGGACATGGCGCCCTTCGATGGCACCAGCCCGGCCGATGCCGCCGAGGTCATTGTCAATGAGCTGGTCAAGTTCAGCCCGTCCCTGGCCGAGCGGGATCGCTGGCTTGTACTGAACAAGTGCGACCAGCTGCTGGAGGAAGAGCACGAGGCGGCCGTGAAGGAAGTGGTCGACCGCCTGCAGTGGGAAGGCCCGGTGTACGTGATTTCCGCCCTGGCCAAGGAAGGGACCGAGCGCCTGAGCCGTGACATCATGCGCTACCTTGAGCTGCGCGCCGAGCGCCTGGCCGAAGATCCGGCCTTCGCTGAGGAAGTGGCCGAGCTCGACCAGCGCATCGAAGACGAGGCCCGTGCCCAGTTGCAGGCCCTGGATGACCAGCGTGCCCTGCGTCGCAGCGGCGTGAAGAGCGTCCATGACATCGGCGATGACGATGACTGGGACGACGAAGACGACGAAGACGGCCCGGAAATCATTTACGTGCGCGACTGATCGGTTGCAGTACACTACAGCGCCCCGGTTCCGGGTGGGCGGCCAGGCCATTGCGGCCTTGGCGCCTGATCGGGCCGGGGCGTTGTCGTTCACGGTTTAACTGACGGTTGGGCAGGGCAGGGGCAGGAAAATGCGGAGCAAGGTCACGGGTGCGCGGCGCTGGGTCGTCAAGATAGGCAGCGCCTTACTCACGGCGGATGGCAAGGGCTTGGACCGCGCCGCCATGGCGGTCTGGGTGGAACAGATGGTCGCCCTGCATGAGGCGGGCGTGGAGCTGGTGCTGGTGTCTTCCGGCGCGGTTGCCGCAGGGATGAGCCGCCTGGGTTGGGTCCAGCGCCCCACCGCCATGCACGAACTCCAGGCCGCTGCCGCCATTGGCCAGATGGGCCTGGTGCAGGCGTGGGAATCGAGCTTCGCCCAGCATGAGCGCCGCACCGCGCAAATCCTGCTTACCCATGACGACCTGTCGGACCGCAAGCGCTACCTCAATGCTCGCAGCACCTTGCGGGCGTTGGTGGAGCTGGGCGTGATCCCGGTGATCAACGAAAACGACACCGTGGTGACCGACGAAATCCGTTTCGGCGATAACGACACCCTGGCCGCCCTGGTAGCGAACCTGGTGGAAGCCGACCTGCTGGTGATCCTGACCGATCGGGACGGCATGTTCGATGCCGATCCGCGCAGCAACCCCAACGCCCAGCTCATTCATGAGGCCCGCGCGGATGACCCCTCGCTGGATGCGGTGGCTGGCGGCACCGGTGGCGCCCTGGGCCGTGGCGGTATGCAGACCAAGCTGCGCGCGGCGCGCCTGGCCGCGCGTTCCGGCGCCCATACGCTGATCGTGGGCGGGCGCATCGAGCGTGTGCTTGATCGCCTCAAGGCGGGCGAGCGCCTCGGCACCTTGCTGACGCCGGAGCGGGGCATGCTGGCGGCGCGCAAGCAGTGGCTGGCGGGGCACCTGCAGACCCGCGGCACGCTGCAGTTGGACGACGGTGCCGTGCAGGCTTTGCGCGCGGCCAGCAAAAGCCTCTTGCCCGTAGGCGTGAAGGCTGTACAAGGCGCCTTCCGCCGGGGAGAGATGGTGGTGTGTATTGCCCCGGACGGTTCGGAAGTGGCTCGGGGCCTCACCAACTACAGCGCGGCTGAAGCTCAGCGCATCATCGGCCAGCCCTCGGACGCCATTCATGGCCTATTGGGGTATATGGCCGAGCCTGAGCTGATTCACCGCGACAATCTGATCCTGGTATGAGGCCTGTCATGAAAGCCATGCGTTTCGCGCTTATTGCCTTGGCCTTCGCGCCCTTGCTCGCGAAGGCGGAGCAGGTAGGTGAAGTGTCCACTGTGTTCAAGTTCCTGGGGCCGAATGACCGTATCGTGGTGGAGGCCTTTGACGACCCCAAGGTCGAGGGTGTGACCTGCTACCTCTCTCGTGCCAAGTCGGGTGGGGTGAAGGGCGGGTTGGGCCTGGCCGAGGATCGCGCCGAAGCGTCCATCGCCTGCCGCCAGGTAGGGCCGATTCGCTTCGCCCAGCCGCTGAAGGATGGCGAGGAGGTGTTCAAGGAACGCACCTCCCTGGTATTCAAGACGATGCAGGTAGTGCGTTTCTTCGATGAGAAGCGTAATACCCTGGTGTACCTGGTCTACAGTGACCGGGTTATCGAGGGTAGTCCGCAGAATGCTGTCACGGCCATACCTATTCTGCCCTGGCGGTAGGGAGGGGGGTTAGCTTGTGAGCGGGCCGGCCTGGTATGGCAAGGAGCGCTCTTCGCGAGCTGCGCCTGCGGCTCCGCCCGTTTCCTACGCCAGATCCTGCATCTATGACAGGCAATAAAAAACCGGCCACCAGGGCCGGTTTTCATGAAGCGCGTCGCTTAGGCGGCGGTCTTCAGGGCCTTGATGTGGCCATTCAGACGGCTCTTGTGGCGAGCGGCCTTGTTCTTGTGGATGATGCCCTTGTCGGCCATACGGTCGATCACAGGCACAGCCAGGGTGTAGGCAGCTTGCGCTTTCTCGGCGTCCTTGGTGTCGATCGCCTTGACTACGTTCTTGATGTAGGTACGAACCATGGAACGCAGGCTGGCGTTGTGGCTGCGACGCTTCTCAGCCTGTTTTGCACGTTTTTTGGCGGAAGGTGAGTTGGCCACCGTCGAGCTCCTCGAAAGACTTGGGGAATAGCAAACAAATAAGGCCGCGAATCATGCCGATGCGCAGGCGCGATGTCAAGGGAAAACCCCTGTAATCGGCAGTGATGTCAGGACGAACGGCAGTGTGCGGAAAACCTTCCTTTCCACCGTGCGGGCTGTACACTTTCGGCTTTTTGGCCCGGTGGCGCAAACATCCACATGAACCTGCTCAAGTCCCTGGCGGCGGTCAGCTCTATCACAATGGTTTCCCGGGTACTGGGGTTCGTTCGCGATACCCTGGTGGCGCGCATCTTCGGCGCGGGCATGGCGACCGACGCCTTCTTCATCGCCTTCAAATTGCCCAACCTGTTGCGCCGTATCTTCGCCGAAGGCGCGTTCTCCCAAGCCTTCGTGCCGATCCTGGCTGAATACCGCCAGCAGCAGGGGGACGAGGCCGCGCGGACCTTCACCGCCTACGTAGCCGGCCTGCTGACCCTGGCCCTGGCGCTGGTCACTGCCTTGGGGATGCTGGCCGCGCCCTGGGTCATCTGGGTCACGGCCCCCGGCTTCGCCGACACGCCAGAGAAGTTCGAGCTCACCAGCCAACTGTTGCGCGTGACCTTTCCTTATATATTGCTGATCTCGCTGTCTTCCCTGGCGGGGGCGATCCTCAATACCTGGAATCGGTTCTCGGTGCCGGCGTTCACCCCCACGTTGCTCAACGTGGCGATGATCGGCTTCGCGCTCTTCCTGACGCCTTATTTCGACCCGCCGGTGATGGCCCTGGCCTGGTCCGTGCTGGCGGGCGGGCTGGCGCAACTGCTGTACCAACTGCCGCACCTGAAGAAAATCGGCATGCTGGTACTGCCCAGGCTGAGTCTGCGGCACAGTGGGGCGCTGCGGGTGCTCAAGCAGATGGGGCCAGCCATCCTGGGTGTATCTGTCAGCCAGATTTCCCTGATCATCAACACGATTTTCGCCTCCTTCCTGGCGGCCGGCTCCGTGTCCTGGATGTATTACGCCGACCGCTTGATGGAGTTGCCTTCCGGCGTACTCGGCGTGGCCCTGGGCACCATCTTGCTGCCTACCCTGGCGCGTACCTATGCCAACAAGGATCGTCAGGAATATTCCCGCATCCTCGATTGGGGGCTGCGCCTGTGCTTCCTGCTGGTGCTGCCATGCGCGGTGGCGCTGGCTGTACTGGCCGAGCCGCTGACCGTGGCCTTGTTCCAGTACGGCCGTTTCGACGCCTTCGACGCGGCCATGACCCAGCGCGCACTGGTGGCCTATGCGGTGGGATTGCTGGGCATCATTTTGATCAAGGTGCTGGCGCCAGGCTTCTATGCGCAGCAGAACCTGCGCACCCCCGTGAAGATCGCCATTTGGACCCTGTTCGCGACCCAGGCGCTGAACCTGCTGTTGATCGGCCCGCTCCAGCATGCCGGCCTTGCCCTGGCCATCAGTGGTGGCGCCTGCCTGAACGCTGGGCTTTTGTATTGGCAGCTGCGACGCCAGGGGCTGTTCCAGCCGCAGGCCGGTTGGCCAGGGTTTCTGATCCGCCTGGTGGTAGCGGTGCTGGCCATGGTCGCGGTGCTGCTGGGGCTGATGCACTACATGCCGGCCTGGGCCGAGGGCACCATGCTGGCCCGCTTCGCCCGTCTTGGCGTGCTGGTCGTCGCAGGCGCGGGCACCTATTTCCTGGCCCTGCTGGCCATGGGGCTGCGTCTGCATCAGTTCGCTCGTCGAGGCTTGCATTGAAATCGCCCGTGTTCGGCGGCATATCTGTTTCATCGCCCCAGGCGGCGCGGCCCGTGCTGCTGCCTGTCACCGGGGGCCGGGTGTGGTTATAATCGCTGACTTTATGATCAAGAAGCGCGCTATGCAGCTGGTTCGAGGTTTACACAACCTGCGCCCCCGTCACCGGGGCTGTGTCGCCACCATCGGCAATTTCGACGGCGTGCACCGTGGCCACCAGGCCATTCTCAAGCGCTTGCGCGAGCGAGCACTGGAACTGGGCGTGCCCAGCTGCGTGGTGATCTTCGAGCCGCAGCCGCGAGAGTATTTCAGCCCCGAGACGGCACCGGCCCGCCTGACCCGATTGCGCGACAAGCTCGAGCTGCTGGCCGCCGAAGGCATCGACCGGGTGCTCTGTCTTGCGTTCAATCAGCGCCTGCGCGGCCTCAGCGCCGCCGAGTTCGTCGATACCATTCTGGTCCAGGGTCTTGGCGTGCGACACCTCGAAGTAGGGGACGATTTTCGCTTCGGCTGTGACCGCCTGGGCGACTTCGCCTTCCTTACCGAGGCTGGCCAGCGCCATGGCTTCACCCTGGAAGCGGCCCGAACCGTGGAAGAAGCGGGCGTACGGGTCAGTAGCACCCAGATACGCCTCGCCCTGGCCGCGGCGGACTTTCCCCAGGCCGAGCGCTTGCTGGGGCGGCCATATCGCATCGAGGGCCGTGTGCTGCACGGGCAGAAACTGGCCCGGCAACTGGGCTGGCCCACGGCGAACGTGCAGCTGAAGCGTCGCCGGGTGCCTTTTACCGGGGTTTACCTGGTCAGCGTTGAGCGGGATGGACGCGCCTGGCCGGGAGTAGCCAACATCGGGGTGCGTCCGACAGTAGCGGGAGATGGCCGTCCCCACCTGGAAGTACACCTGCTGGACTTCGCTGGCGATCTGTATGGCCGGCATTTGACGGTGGAGTTCCACCACAAGCTGCGTGATGAGCAGCGTTTCGCCTCGCTGGAGGCGCTGAAGTCGGCGATCGACGCGGACGTCGCCGCCGCCCGTGCCCATTGGCAGGGCTAACCGCCTAATGAAGAGCCTGAAATGACCGATTACAAAGCCACGCTAAACCTTCCGGACACCGCCTTCCCCATGAAGGCCGGCCTGCCCCAGCGCGAGCCGCAGATACTGCAGCGCTGGGACAGCATTGGCCTGTACCAGAAGCTGCGTGAGATTGGCAAGGATCGGCCCAAGTTCGTGCTTCACGACGGCCCGCCCTACGCCAACGGCAGCATTCACATCGGTCATGCCGTCAACAAGATTCTCAAGGACATGATCATCCGTTCCCGCACCCTGGCCGGCTATGACGCCCCCTACGTGCCGGGCTGGGATTGCCATGGCCTGCCCATCGAGCACAAGGTCGAGGTCACCCACGGCAAGGGCCTGCCCGCGGACAAGACTCGCGAACTGTGCCGTGCCTATGCCGCCGAGCAGATCGAAGAGCAGAAAGCCGGGTTCATCCGCCTGGGCGTGCTCGGTGACTGGTCCAATCCCTACAAGACCATGAGTTTCGTCAACGAGGCCGGGGAGATCCGTGCCCTGGCTGAAATGGTCCGCAATGGCTTCGTGTTCAAGGGCCTCAAGCCGGTGAACTGGTGCTTCGACTGCGGCTCGGCCTTGGCCGAGGCGGAAGTGGAGTACGCGGACAAGAAATCCTCCACCATCGATGTGGCCTTCCCGGTGGCCGACCAGGCCGCGCTGGCCGACGCCTTCGGCCTGCCGGGCCTGGAAAAGCCCGCCGCCATCGTGATCTGGACCACCACCCCCTGGACTATCCCGGCCAACCAGGCCTTGAACGTGCATCCCGAGTTCACCTACGCCCTGGTGGACGTGGGCGATCGCCTGCTGGTGCTGGCCGAGGAGCTGGTGGAGAGCTGCCTGCAGCGCTACGGTCGCGAGGGGCATATCGTGGCCCGCGCAGCGGGCGCGGCCTTGGAGAAGATCCACTTCCACCACCCCTTCTACGAGCGGTTGTCGCCGGTCTACCTGGCCGAGTACGTCGAGCTGGGCGCGGGCACCGGCGTGGTTCACTCGGCGCCGGCCTATGGCGAGGACGACTTCGTCACCTGCAAGCGCTACGGCATGCACAACGATGACATCCTCACGCCCGTGCAGAGCAACGGCGTCTACGTGGACAGCCTGCCGTTCTTCGGTGGCCAGTTCATCTGGAAGGCCGGCGCGGCCATCATCGACAAGCTGGCCGAGGTGGGTGCGCTGATGCGCAGCGAAACCATCAGCCACAGCTACATGCACTGCTGGCGCCACAAAACCCCTTTGATCTACCGCGCCACCGCGCAGTGGTTCGTAGGCATGGACAAGCAACCGGTCAGCGGCGACACCCTGCGGGTGCGCGCGCTCAAGGCCATCGAGCAAACCCGCTTCGTGCCGGACTGGGGCCAGGCGCGGCTGCACTCGATGATCGCCAACCGTCCGGACTGGTGCATCTCCCGCCAGCGCAACTGGGGCGTGCCGATCCCGTTCTTCCTGCACAAGCAAACCGGCGAGCTGCACCCGCGTACCGTCGAGCTGATGGAAGCCGTGGCCCAGAGAGTGGAGCAGGAAGGCATCGAGGCCTGGTTCAAGCTGGACGCCAGCGAACTGCTGGGCGCCGAGGCGGCCGACTACGAGAAGATCAGCGACACCCTGGACGTGTGGTTCGATTCCGGCACCACCCATTGGCATGTGCTGCGTGGTTCCCACCCCATGGGCCACGAGCAGGGGCCACGCGCTGACCTGTACCTGGAAGGCAGCGACCAGCACCGCGGCTGGTTCCACTCTTCGCTGCTCACCGGCTGCGCCATCGACGACCACGCGCCCTATCGAGAGCTGCTCACCCATGGCTTCACCGTGGACGAGAACGGCCGCAAGATGTCCAAATCCCTGGGCAACACGGTGGCGCCGCAGAAGGTCAGCGATACCCTGGGCGCGGACATCATGCGCCTGTGGGTGGCGTCCACGGACTACTCCGGCGAAATGGCGGTGTCCGAGCAGATTCTCCAGCGCAGCGCCGACGCCTACCGGCGTATCCGTAATACCGCGCGCTTCCTGCTCTCCAACCTCAGCGGCTTCGACCCGGCCCAGCACCTGTTGCCGCCGGAAAGCATGCTGGCCCTGGACCGTTGGGCGGTAGACCGTACCCTGTTGCTGCAGCGCGAGCTGGAAGAGCACTACCAGGCCTATCGTTTCTGGAACGTGTACTCCAAGGTGCACAACTTCTGCGTGCAGGAGCTGGGCGGCTTCTACCTGGACATCATCAAGGACCGTCAGTACACCACCCCGGCGGACAGCATCGCTCGCCGCTCCTGCCAGACGGCCCTGTTTCACATCGCCGAGGCCCTGGTGCGCTGGATCGCCCCGATCCTGGCGTTCACCGCCGACGAGATCTGGGAATACCTGCCGGGCGAGCGCAACGAGTCGGTCATGCTCAATGGCGCCTACGCCGGCCTGAGCGAGCTGCCGGAAGGCTTCGAGCTCGATCGTGAGTTCTGGGAAAGCGTGATGGCCGTGAAGGCTTCGGTCAACAAGGAGCTGGAAAACCAGCGCGCCGCCAAGGCCATCGGCGGCAACCTGCAGGCCGAAGTCACTCTCTACGCCGACGACAGCGTCCAGGGCGACCTGGGCAAGCTGGGCAACGAGCTGCGGTTCGTGCTCATCACTTCCAAGGCCACCCTGGCCCCCTTGGCCGCCGCGCCGGCCGACGCGGTCACCACCGAGGTGGCGGGCCTGAAGCTCAAGGTAGTCAAGTCCGCCCACGGCAAGTGCGCCCGTTGCTGGCACTTCGTGGAAGACGTGGGCGCCAATCCGGCACACCCTGACATCTGCGGCCGTTGCGTGACCAACCTCAGTGGTAGTGGCGAGGAGCGTCACTATGCCTAACGCGGCAGGGCGCTTCGGGCGCCTGGGGTGGCTGTGGCTCAGCGTGCTGGTGGTGGCGCTGGACCAGGCCAGCAAGTGGTACTTCGAGCACACCCTTGAGCTGTACCAGCAGATCGTGGTCATTCCGGACTACTTCAGCTGGACCCTGGCCTACAACACCGGGGCGGCGTTCAGCTTCCTGGCCGACAGCTCCGGCTGGCAGCGCTGGCTGTTCGCGCTCATTGCCGTGGTGGTCAGCGCCGTGCTGATCGTCTGGCTCAAGCGCCTGGGGCGCGCCGACACCTGGCTGGCCATCGCGCTGGCCCTGGTGCTCGGCGGTGCCCTGGGCAACCTGTACGACCGTATCGTACTGGGCCATGTCATCGACTTCGTGCTGGTGCACTGGGAACGCCGCTGGTACTTCCCGGCGTTCAACCTGGCCGACAGCGCCATTACCGTGGGCGCGGTGATGCTGGCCCTGGACATGTTCAAGAGCAAGAAAAGCGGAGAAGCCGTCCATGACTGACGTACGCATCGGGCAGCACACCGAAGTGACCCTTCACTTCGCGCTGCACCTGGAAGACGGCAACACCGTGGACAGCACTTTCGACAAGGCGCCGGCCACCTTCAAGGTCGGCGATGGCAACCTGCTGCCCGGCTTCGAGAACGCCCTGTTCGGCCTCAAGGCCGGTGACAGACGCGACCTGACCGTGCTGCCGGAAAACGCCTTCGGCCAGCCCAACCCGCAGAACGTGCAGGTCATGCCGCGCAATCAGTTCGAGGGCATGGAGCTGGCCGAGGGGCTGCTGGTGATTTTCAACGACGCAGCCAATACCGAACTGCCCGGTATCGTCAAAGCCTTCGACGACCAGCACGTGACGGTGGACTTCAACCATCCCCTGGCTGGCAAGACCCTGCGGTTCGAAGTCCAGATCATCGACGTTCGGGCGCTTTGAGCCCAGTACACCGGCGCAGCGCCGGGGAGCCTTGCATGCACATCAAACTCGCCAACCCCCGTGGCTTCTGCGCCGGCGTGGACCGGGCCATCGAGATCGTCAACCGCGCGCTGGAAGTGTTCGGGCCGCCGATCTACGTCCGCCATGAAGTGGTCCACAACAAGTTCGTGGTGGAAGACCTGCGCAGTCGCGGGGCGATCTTCGTCGAAGAACTCGATCAGGTACCGGATAACGTCATCGTCATCTTCAGCGCCCATGGCGTCTCCCAGGCCGTGCGCCAGGAAGCGGCCGGCCGCGGCCTGAAGGTATTCGACGCCACATGCCCGCTGGTGACCAAGGTCCACATCGAGGTGGCGCGCTACAGCCGTGACGGGCGGGAGACTATCCTGATCGGGCATGCAGGCCACCCCGAAGTGGAAGGCACCATGGGCCAGTACGACGCCAGCAACGGCGGCGCCATCTATCTGGTCGAAGACGAGGCCGACGTGGCCAGGCTGCAGGTGCAGGACCCGGACAACCTCGCCTTCGTGACCCAGACCACGCTGTCGATGGATGACACCAGCCGCGTGATCGACGCCCTGCGCGCGCGCTTCCCCAAGATCGGCGGGCCGCGCAAGGATGACATCTGCTACGCCACTCAGAACCGCCAGGACGCGGTCAAGCAATTGGCCGACGAGTGCGATGTGGTGCTGGTAGTGGGCAGCCCGAACAGCTCCAACTCCAACCGCCTGCGCGAACTGGCCGAGCGCATGGGCACCCCGGCCTACCTGATCGACGGCGCCGAAGACCTGCAGCAAGGCTGGTTCGATGCTGTGGGCAGGGTGGGCATCACCGCCGGAGCCTCGGCCCCCGAAGTGCTGGTGCGAGGAGTGATCGAGCAACTCCAGGCCTGGGGCGCTACCGGAGCGGACGAACTGGCCGGCCGCGAGGAAAACATTACCTTCTCCATGCCCAAGGAGCTGCGGGTCAAGACCCTCGGCTAGGCAGGGCACAGTGGCGTGGGCGGGCCTTCCCGGGTGATGCGAACCCGCCCGGTGCGGGCTACCACTACGCGCCGGTGAGCCTCGTTGTCAGCTTCGCACAGATGAAAGGTGCCCGCCAGGGCACCCCGGTTGGGCAGGCGCGGCACACCCAGGTAATCGAACGCCAGTTGCTCGCGCAGGTTCTGGGTAGCCGCTACTCGCACCGAAGCATCGCCCAGCCGCTGCACCACCACGGGGTTGCTCGGGTCTGTCACTCCCTTGCCGCTTTCGTCCACCACCATTCGCCAACCCTTGGCCCAGTCTCCGTCCAGCGGGTGGACTATCACGCTGCGGTTGCGCTGGACAGCCTCCAGCCTGGCGCTGCGCAAATCACTGGCCAGTTCATGGGCGAACGCCAGGCGCCGCTGCTCGGCGATCAACCCGGAAAAACCGGGGGCCAGCCACTGGGCTAATATCGCTAGCACGGCGAGGGTAATCAAAAGGTCGAACAGGCTCAGGCCGCGGCAGGCCTTGAAGGCGCTAGGCATTGTCATCTTCCTTGATATTTTTTCCCGGGTCAGCGCGTCCGATGCGCTGGTTCTGCACTCATAACGGTATATGCTTTGCCCCAGAAGTCCGACGCCGGGGCTGGAGCATGTTCGGCGCGTCGAGGTGGAGACTGCAATGCGTCAAGGTATCAAGGGATTTACGCTGATCGAGCTGCTGGTCACCGTGGCGGTCATGGTCATCGCCGTGACCGTGCTGGTGCCCTCGTTCACCACGTTGATCGCCCGCAACCGCGCCGACGCGGACATGGCCGAGATCGCCCGGGCGCTGGGGTATGCGCGGCTGGAAGCCATCGACCAGGGCGTGCGGGTAAGGGTGATGCCGGTGCCGGGGCAACTATGGGCCGGGCAGATGCAGGTCATGCCACTGAAGCCAAATGGCGATCTGGCCCTTTCGCCGCTGCGGATGCTTCCCGCCTTGTCTGGTAGCGCGGTCCTGGGCGTGACCGCCAATGCCAGTACCCCAGAGTATGTTGAGTTCAACAGCCTGGGCTCCCTAGCGTCCGCGTATCCAGTCAGCTTCGTCTACACCAATGGCAATCAGAACCGCACATTGTTGGTATGCGTGAATGGCCGCGTGGTCCTGGGTGGTAACTGCTGATGAAGGGCCAGGCTGGGGTTTCCCTGATCGAGGTACTGGTGGCGCTGCTCATCATGACCTTGGCATTGCTCGGCGCGGCCGCCTTGCAGGTGAATTCGCTGAAGTACACCGACAGCGCCAGGCTGCGTACTCAGGCCAGCTTCGTCGCCTACGACATGATGGAGCGCATCCGGGCCAACAATGGGGTCAATTACACCTTGGCCAACCTTGGCTCGGCGCCCGCCTCGGGTAGCGCGACCGACCCGAAGATCCAG
Organism: Pseudomonas massiliensis; assembly: GCF_000826105.1. Lineage (GTDB taxonomy): Bacteria > Pseudomonadota > Gammaproteobacteria > Pseudomonadales > Pseudomonadaceae > Aquipseudomonas > Aquipseudomonas massiliensis. The sequence goes on from NZ_CCYK01000007.1 coordinate 204,819, forward strand.
GACCTGTTCGATTTCGGCCAGAACGTTACCGCCATGGGCGGCACTGCGGCCTCGATCACTTTGGTCAATTCCGTATACACCGTGTCCATTACTTGGGATGACAGCCGCGCGGGTTCCATGTACAGCAGCGACAACTCGGCGGGCACGGGCGCCAGCACGCAAACCTTCACCCTTACCAGCCGAGTGGCGGCGCCCGCCACTGCCGGGGCGGCCGCCCAATGAAACGTCAGCAGCAGGGCCTCAGCCTGATCGAACTCATGGTGTCCATGGCCCTTGGCCTGGTCATTGTGCTGGGGGTGACCCAGGCATTCCTTTCGGCCAAGAACACCTACCTGACCCAGAACGCATCGTCCACCATGCAGGAAGATGCCCGCTACCTGCTCACCCGGATGACCCAGGAAATCCGCATGGCGGGAATGTTCGGTTGCCTGGCGACCATCACCCCGCCGCCCAACAACCCCGAGGTGTTCACGGCGGCGCAAGCCACGCCCATTTCCTGGACGCTGGATAACAGCAACGGTAACCGCCTGATGCTGGTCACCGCCGACGTGGGCAGCGCGGGCACGGTGCCCACCTGGACGGTACTGTCGGACTGTTTGACCACGGCTACTGCCTACAATGGCGCGGCCACCCCTGCCAGCGGGCAGTTGGCTTTCCCGTTGCGGCAGGTGTATTACTCGTTCAAGAACAACACCATCTATACCGGCGCGGTCGGCGCCCAGCAGCCTCTGATCAGCAATGTCAGCGAATTCACCGTGATGTTCGGTCTTGCCGCGGACGCAACCAGCGCATCGGTCACTAGCTATGTAGCCACCCCCGCCACGGCGCAGATGCCGTTCATCCGTACCGTTCGCCTGAGCTTGAAGATGACCGACCCCAACGGCCGCACCCGGGACCAGACTTACTCGGTGGTCGCGGCCCTGCGTAACCGTTTGCAATGAGGACGCGAGCGATGGCCCCCCGTTTCAACTCGCCCCGAAGCCAGCAAGGTGGCATGGCGCTGATCGTGGCCCTGATTTTCCTCATGCTGCTGACGCTGCTGGGCCTCAACTCCATGCAGAACGCAACCCTGCAGGAAAAGATGAGCAACAGCGTGCAGTTCCGCAACCAGTCGTTCCAGCTGGCCGAGGCGGCGCTCCGGGTAGGCGAGGGCGCGGTTTCCGCGGCCACCTTCAATATGGCCCTGTGTGCCAGCCCCGCCGCCTGCGCGCCGCCGGATGGGTCCAGCGTGACGGCCGCGGGGAATGCCACCTATGTCACCTGGGTAAGCGCGGGGGAGGGCAGCCTGTACGCCATCCAGCGTATCGGTGCCACCACCGGGGCTGTGTGGATCAGTGGACAGTCGGCCACGCTGTACCGAATCACCGGGGTCGGCATCGTTGGCAATGCCCGTACCGTGCTGGAGAGCATCTATGCGAAATATTGAGTCGCGCCCAGGAAAGTGGAACTGGCGGGCATTGCTGGGCGGGGTTTTCCTTGGATTCTATGCCAGCGCCCCGGCCTACGCGGCCTTCACCCCGACCACGGCACCGCTGCTGAGCTCGGCGGCGGTCACGCCTAATGTGATGCTGATGGTGGACAACTCCGGCAGTATGAATAACCTCATCAGGCTGGCGAACTTTGACCAATCAGTGGTCCGGGCACAGATTTATTATTGCAGCACAGATGATAGCTGTACGACTACGACTACTCCTGTCATGACCGACGACGGAGCTTTGTTCAATACGCTGAAAGAAGGGGACTGCCCCAATGGTTATTATGGTTTTTCCAAAACCTCTCGCTATAAGTCCTCGAACACAGCTGCTGACTACTGTTTGAAATTTCCTGACCCGGTAGGTAATGAGGGCACGCGAATTGGAGTGCGATATATTGCTTACTTGATGGCGATGCTGGGTAACAGTAGTGGGAAAATAACAAAAAACTTTACCGATGGTAGCATTCCTTCTGACTATCGAATGAATGTTGCAAAAAATGTGTCTGCGGCCCTGATAACGGCCAATAGAGGCCTGCGGATCGGTTTGACGGTTTTTAATTCTTCCAATTCCTCTATATCATCTACTGACCGGGGGCCGGGCGGTACAGTAAGATACGGCATATCCGACCTTCAGGCTACAGACGATACGAAGGCAGCTGATGCTAATAGCAATTATAACAATCTGATAAGCGCGATCAAGGCGCTTTACGGAACCACAAGCACACCTCTGGCGGAAACATACTACGAGATCACGCGATATTTTCGAGGAATGTATGGCTACAGTGGCTATCATACGGCAGCTGCTCGTCCTTCCTACACTAGTCCTATTCAATACCGCTGTCAGCGAAACTTTGGTGTTGTAATTACTGACGGACTTCCAGCGTACGACCGAACCTTCCCTAAACCACCCTTTAGCTCAACAGATCTTAACGCAGATCCTGACGTTGCGGGTAGCTCAAATGGTTGGCCAAACTGGGATAACGTCAGTAATGATGGTAATGATCCGAATGGTGATGATGAAGGCGATACGTTATATTTGGACGATATTGCAAAGTTCGCTTACGATATTGACCTTCGAAACATAAGCAAGGGCACGGCTAAAGGCAGTCCGGATGGCAGCAGTACTAAGGATGAGGCTGGAAAGAGTTGGGATGCGACCGATTTTCCCAAGCAGAATCTCTATACCTATACGGTAGGCTTTACTGCAGCAAATCAGATGTTGTCCGACGCGGCGAGTTACGGTCATGGGAAGTACTATCAGGCAACGGACAGCGCCACGCTGACTGCGGTACTTACTCAGGCGCTTAACGAGATCAGCTCAAAAGCGGGCTCAGGTGGGGGAGGGACTACTATATCGTCTACCACCTATAATTCTAATTATTATTACCAGAGTCTTTATGATCCCACGGACTGGAGCGGTACCATTCGTGCATTCGCCTTTGGTAGTGATGGTTCCCTCGATACCAATGGCACCCCGACTTGGACTACCGATGACAGAATGGCAGCTGGTACTACCAGTGGCACCTTCCAATCCTGGAATACCACAACCAACTCGCGTATCGCCCTGGCTTTCGCCAACTTCTCACCTGCGCAGCAGGCGACACTCACTAGTAGTCTGTCCAGCCTCAGCACTCGCAATAGCACAGGCGCAACCCTTACGGGAGTTGACCTGATCGAGTGGACCAAAGGCACTAATAAAACCGGGCTTAAGGCTCGGACCAAGCTGTTGGGCGATGTGATCGACTCACCGGTAGTTCTGGCCTCGGCCACCACCCAAACCGCCTCGGACCTTACTGGCGATACCACCTATAGTGCCTATCTGACTACCAAAGCCAAAGGCATGACCACTAGTATTCTGGTCAACGCCAACGATGGCCTTACCAATGTGCTAGAAGCCAGTAGCGGCAAACGGCGATATGGATATTTGCCGTCTACAACCCTGCCTAACCTCTATATGGTGGAAGATCCAACTTACGTGGATGGTACATCCCATCGATTCCTCAACGACGGGCCCTTGGCTGTGTATGACGCTCAGGTCGGAGGCGCCAACAGCGCCTGGAAAACCATCGCCTATGGGGGGACAGGCGGCGCCGCCAAGGCGTTCTACGCCTTCCAGTTGTTCGATGCCAGCGCGGGCGATTCCTTCAACGCCCTCTGGGAGATACGCGCGCCAGACACGGCCAGCACCAGCAACAGCTTCAATGATCTGGGCTACGCCTACGCCAAGCCGGAAGTGGCTCGCCTGCCTGATGGCACCTGGGCGGCCTTCATCGCCAATGGGTACGGCAGCAATAGCGGTGTAGCCGCCTTGTATGTGGTCAACGCCATCACCGGGGCGCTGATAAAGAAAATCGTGGTCGACAGTACCGAGACGGACAATGGCCTTTCCTCGGTGGAACTGACCGTCAATGCCTCCAATGTGGTGCAGGCTGCCTACGGCGGGGACCTCAAGGGCCGGATGTGGAAGTTCGACCTGAGCAGTACCTCCACGTCCAGCTGGGGCCTGGCCTTCTCCGGCAAGCCCCTGTTCACCGCGCCGGGTGGCAGCAATCAACCGATCACTGCCCAGCCGCTGGTGGTGGCCAATACCACCAGTGGCTACACGGTATATTTCGGCACGGGCAAATTCCTCGAAACCACCGACAAGACCACTGCCGCCACGCAGGGCTTCTATGCGATATGGGACGCCAGCGGGGGCACCGGGAACTTCACGGTAGCCAATCTCCAGGCGCAGTCGATCACCGGTACTTTCAGTGGTACCGGAGGCACCTACCTGACCGTTTCGCAGAACTCTGTGGACTACACCACCAAGAAGGGTTGGTACCTGCCCCTGGCCTACAACAACACCATGATCGGCGAGCGGGTGATCTACCAGCCTACCTATACCCGCGGGCGGATCGTTTTCACCACGGCCGGTGTCGACACTACAGACCCTTGCGCGAGCCAGGGCTTCGGCCGCTTGATCGAACTGGAAGCCAGCTCCGGCAAGATGCTCAACTACGCCGTGATCGATACCAACGGCGATGGAGTAGTGAACAGCGATGACGCGATTTCGGCCGGAATGAACTTCCTGAGTGGTATTCCGACCCTCAACGCAGTGGTAAGCGATACCGGTAGCTCATCGTCTACAGCGGATACGAAAGTGGTGAACACCTCCGATGCGAAGGTCACCACCATCAAGGAACTGGGCGGCAGCGGCGGGGCACGGCGCATCATGTGGCGGCAAATACAATAGGGATGGCTATGAAACAGGCAAGCAAGGGCTTTACTCTGATCGAACTGATGATCGTGGTAGCGGTGGTCGGGCTGTTGGCCGCCATCGCCTACCCCAGCTACATGAACTACGTGCGCAAGAGTCATCGGGCCGAGATCGCCCAGTTGCTGGTGGAAGCCGCACAAGGCATGGAGCGATACTATTCCCGGGCAGGGCAGTACACGGTCAAGGAGGGTGTAACCGACTATCAGGTTCCCGCGGGCAACGCCTGGTACAACGTGGCAATCAACCGCGAGCCTCAGGCCTTCACTATCACTGCCACACCCGCGAACAACACACTCATGGCCAATGACGTGTGCGGCACCTTCACCATCGATCAGGCTGGCCGGCGTAATAACCCTGTACTGGCCGCAGGGGTGACCGTGGCCTATTGCTGGGGGCGATAAGGGCTTCAGGCACCGCACTATCTATGAGCACAGAACAGCACGTCGTTATCGTAGGCGCCGGGGTCATCGGCCTGCTCACCGCCTTCAACCTTGCTAAATCCGGAGCCAAAGTCACTGTCCTGGACCGCCAGCTGGTGGGAAAGGAAGCCTCCTGGGCAGGCGGCGGCATCGTTTCGCCTCTGTACCCCTGGCGCTATAACCCGGCGGTCACTGCCCTGGCCCACTGGTCACAGGATTTTTATCCACAGTTGGCCGATGAGCTGTTCGGGCGCACGGGGTTGGACCCTGAGGTCCACGTAACGGGGCTCTACTGGCTGGACCTGGACGATGAAGCGCAAGCCTTGGCCTGGGCACAGCAGCAGGGGCGGCCGTTGAGCCAGGTAGCGGTGGCTGAGGTGTACCGCAGGGTACCGCCCTTGGGGCCGGGTTTTACCAGTGCGATTCACATGGCTGGCGTGGCCAATGTGCGCAACCCGCGCCTGGTCCGCGCCCTGCGCGCGGCCCTCGAGCGCCTGCCCAACGTGACCCTGCGCGAACATTGCGCTGTCCGCGGGTTCGTCCATAAGCAGGGGCGTATCGCCGGCGTGATCACCGAGGCGGGAGAGCTATCGGCCGATCAGGTCGTATTGACCGCTGGGGCCTGGAGCGGCGAGCTGCTCGCCACCTTGGGTATCGACCTGCCCGTCGCTCCGGTGAAAGGGCAGATGATCCTGTTCAAGTGCGCTGAGGATTTCCTTCCGGCCATGGTCCTGGCACGCACCCGCTATGCCATTCCCCGACGGGATGGCCATGTCCTGGTGGGTAGCACCCTGGAGCACAGGGGCTTCGATAAAACCCCGACTGAGCAGGCCCTGGCCAGCCTGCGGGCTTCGGCGGTGGACTTGCTGCCCGCGCTGGCAGACGCCGAAACCGTAGGGCACTGGGCCGGCCTGCGCCCCGGCTCGCCCGAGGGCATTCCGTTCATCGGCTCGGTGGCTGCGTATCCAGGCTTGTGGCTCAACTGCGGGCACTACCGCAACGGCCTGGTACTGGCGCCGGCGTCCTGCCAGTTGCTGGCGGACCTTATGCTGGGCCATTCACCCATCGTCGATCCCGCGCCCTATGCGCCCTAGTGCCCGGTATGGCGTAGATACCGGGCCGCGCTGGCTTGCGCGACAGACTTCAGGTCGGGTTATGGCCTGTCGCGGCCAAGGTCGGCTGCTACGGCGGTTATTCCAGCCCCAGCTTCTTCAACCGATAGCGCATGGAGCGGAAGCTCATGTTCAGGCGCTGGGCGGCGGCGGTGCGATTCCAGCGGGTTTCCTCCAGTGCCTGGAGGATCAGGGTGCGCTCGATGTTCTCCAGGTAGTCTTCCAGATTATCCACTTCAGCCAGGCTGTGCTCGCCGACATCGCGATTTGGAGCGACCTCCTGCAAGCGCAGGTCGGCGGCCTCGATCAGGTCGTTTTCACACAAGGTGTAGGCACGCTCCAGCATGTTTTCCAGTTCGCGAACGTTGCCGGGGAAATGGTACTGACGCAGGGTGGCCTGGGCGCATGGGGCGAGCCTGGCAGGGGGCAGGCCGCTGGCGGCGGCCAGTCGCTTGAGCACCGCCTGGGCGATGGCCTCTATGTCATCCCGGCGCTCGCGCAAAGGGGGCACACGCAACTCGATGACATTGAGGCGGTAGTAGAGGTCTTGGCGGAAGCGGCCGGCCTGTACTTCCTGGGCAAGGTCCTTGTGGGTCGCGCACAGCACACGTACATCCACCGACACCTCGGCATGGCTGCCTACCGCCCGGATGGCCTTTTCCTGGATGGCCCGCAGTAGCTTCACCTGCATGGCCAGCGGCAGGTCGGCTACCTCGTCGAGGAACAGGGTGCCCCCTTCGGCCGCCTGGAACAGCCCAGGCTTGTCTTCCACCGCGCCGCTGAAGCTGCCTTTGCGATGGCCGAAGAACTCGCTTTCCATCAATTCGGTGGGGATGGCCCCGCAGTTCACCGGCAGGAAAGGCCGGTCGGCGCGCGGGCCTTGCTCATGGATCTGCCGAGCCACCAGCTCCTTGCCGGTGCCGGACTCGCCGCTGATATACACCGGCGCCTGGCTACGGGCCAGGCGGGCGATCTGCTTGCGCAGCGCCTGCATGGGCGCGGACTCACCAATCAGGCGATCGTCCGGGGCGCCTTGCGAGGAGCCTCCGCCCAGGCGCAGGGCCGTCCCTACCAGCTCGCGCAGGCGCGGCAGGTCCACCGGCTTGGTCAGGAAGTCGAAAGCACCTGCCTTCAGGGCGTTGATGGCGGTTTCCACATTGCCGTAGGCGGTGATCATGGCCACCGGCACTTGCGAGTGACGTTGCTGGATATGCTGCACAAGATCCAGGCCCGTACCGTCGGGCAGGCGCATGTCTGTGAGGCACAGGTCGAAGGCTTCCCGGGCCAGCCATTCCCGCGCCTCTTTGAGGTTACGGGCGCCGTGGGTATCCAGTTTCATGCGGCCCAGGGTGATTTCCAGGAGTTCGCGGATGTCCGGCTCGTCATCGACGATAAGAATCTTCTGCCGTGGCGTCATGGGTCAGGCCTGTCTACGAGCGTGGGCGAAGGTGATGCGCATGCAACTGCCCCCGTTTACGCCTGGCCGATAATCCAGGTGGGCCCGGTTGCCTTCGCACAGCTCTCGTGAAATATACAGCCCCAGCCCCGTCCCCTTGGTTTCCGTGGTGAAGAAGGGCTCGAAGATATGCTGGAGCTTCTCCGGCGCGATACCCGGGCCATCGTCGACCACATCCAGCACCGGCAGGGCGGTGAGGGGGTCTAGCTTGAGTTTAAGCCATACCTGGGCTTGGGTATGGTTCAGGCCACTATAGCGCAAGCCGTTCTGTACCAGGTTGGTCACTACCTGGGTCAGGTGATGAGGGTCCATGCGGGTCTCGATAGGCCGTTCGGCGTGCCCGTCGGCGATTTCCACGTGCAGGCGCTGCTCGGCCGGGGCTGTGGCCATGAATTCTTCGGCGAAGGCCCGCAGCCATTGGCTGAGGTCGAGCATTTCCGGCTCTGCCGGGCGGCGTCGGGAAAGTTGCAGGACGTTCTCGATCACCAGATTCATGCGCTTGGATTGATCCAGAATGATCTGCACCAGACGCCTGTCCGGGTCGTTGAGGTCTTCGGACTCCTGCAGCAACTGCCCGGCGTGGCTGATCGCGCCCAGGGGGTTGCGCACCTCGTGGGCGATGCCCGCGGTGAGGCGCCCCAGCGCCGCCAGCTTGAGCTGCTGGGCCTGCTGGGCGATCTGCGAAAGGTCTTCCAGAAAGACCAGCGTCTGCTGGCCGGCGCCACGGCTCAAGGCGATGAAGCTGACCTGTACCGGTGGGCCATCGGCCTTGAGCTTGATGCTCTTCACGCGCAAGGTCGGGTTCACCCGCCACTGCAGCAAGCGCTCGATCAGGTCGGGGGCGTGCACGCTGATCAGTTGCCCGGCCAGGGCGACCTGGCCGAAAAGAGCAAGGGCGCCCTGGTTGGCCAGCTGTACCCGATGCTGGGCGTCGAGCACGAGAATACCGGTACGCATCCGCTGGAGGATGAGCGCATTGAGCTCTTCCAGGTTGTTGACATCGCTGGCCCTTTGTTCGGCCAGGATTTCACTGGTGCGCAACAGGTGGCTCAAGCCCTGCACGATCAGCGCCACGGCGAAGCAGAGTACGCCCAGCGAGCCGGCCTGTACGTAGTCGTTGGCGGCTGCGGCGCGGGTAAAGCTCAGGTAGAAGGTCAGGTAGATGATGCCGATGGACGCCAGGGCCGCGATCAATAACCCCAGGCGGCCGCGCAACAGCAGGTTGCTCATGGCCACGGAGGCGATCATCAGGTTGCCGATGCCGCTGGCGGTGCCCCCGCCGGCATAGAACAGACCAGACAGCAGAAATACGTCTGCCGCCGAAAGGCTGAAGAGCTTGGCGGGCCGCTGCGCGCTACCGAAGCTCAGGGTCACCAGCAGGTTGAAGATCAGGTACAGCCAGCTACCCAGGCGAAACAGTTGCCCATCCGCCAGCTCCAACAACCGGTTGTCCATGTCGCTGGAAATCAGCAGCACCAGGCTGATGCCGATCACCAGGCGATACAGATGGTACAGGCGCAGCATCCGCCGCGCCTGGGCCTGCCCGGCGCGGCTGGTTTCAGCGGTCACGCGGGGCGGGCCCTTGCTCCAGGTGAGCGCGGCTGCAATAGCGCAAGCTGCCGTCCGCCAAGGCGCGGTCGCTGGGCAGGTGCACGCCGCAATGGGCGCAGCGCACCATCGGCAGGTCTACCCGGGCCGTTTGCGACGGACGCGCTTTCGACGACTTGAAGGTGCGCCACAGCCAGACGGCAAGAAAGATGATGGCGATCCAGAAGAGCAGGCGAATCATGATGACGAGGCTTCTGCGAAAGGAAGGGACGCAGTGTAGCCAAGGGGAGGTAGGCAGGGCCAGCGTGGCGGAAGGAGGCGGGTCTGGTAGGCGCCAGCAGCGCTGGCGCCTACCCTCTTGAGCCGAGCCGGGTATCGCCCGGCTCGCAGCGATTAGTCGAAGAGACCGAAGGTCAGGCGACTGAACCAGGAGCGGTGCGGCTTGGGCGCATCGGCCGCGGCGGTTGGCTCGTCGGCACTGCCACCTTCGTCGGCCGGCAGCAGCTCACGCGGGATGTTGTCCTTGGCGTCCTGGTACTGCTTGGTCAGTTCCTGGTTGGCGCGGCTCTCGCTGGGCGGTGGCGGCGTATCGTTGCCGTCGATCAGGCCCAGGGTCGCCTTGGACAGCCAGGAGCGGTTGTCGGCTTCTTCCTTGAGCGGCACGAACTGGCCGTCTTTCAGGCTGGGGTGGTCCGGGTAGTTGTACTTGAGGGTCTGCAGGCTGGATTCGGCCAGGTCGTCCAGGCGCAGGTGCTGATAGGACTCCACCATGACCGCCAGCCCGTCGCCGACGGCCGGGGTTTCCTGGAAGTTCTCCACCACGTAGCGGCCACGGTTGGCCGCGGCCACGTAGGCCTGGCGAGTGATGTAGTAGTGGGCTACATGGATTTCATAGGCGGCCAGCAGGTTGCGCAGGTAGATCATGCGCTGCTTGGCATCCGGGGCATAGCGGCTGTTGGGATAGCGGCTGGTGAGCTGGGCGAATTCGTTGTACGAGTCGCGCGCCGCGCCCGGGTCGCGCTTGGTCATGTCCAGGGGCAGGAAGCGGGCGACGATGCCGCGGTCCTGGTCGAAGGAGGTCAGGCCCTTGAGGTAGTAGGCGTAGTCCACGTTCGGATGCTGCGGGTGCAGGCGAATGAAGCGCTCGGCGGCGGACTTGGCGGCCTCCGGCTCGGCATTCTTGTAGTTGGCGTAGATCAGTTCCAGCTGGGCCTGGTCCGCGTAGCGGCCGAACGGATAACGGGATTCCAGCGCCTTGAGCTTGGCCGTTGCGCTGGTATAGCTGTGGTTGTCCAGGTCGGTCTGCGCCTGCTGGTACAGCTCGACTTCGCTCAGGTTCTCGTCGACCACTTCCTTGTTCGAAGAACAGGCGGCGGTAAGGCCGACGATGGCGATCAGCAGCAGGTGTTTCACTTGCATGGCGGCTTGCGTCCCTTAACGGCCGCTGTCTTGGGCGCGGCCGTCCTGTTATGATGAGCGTCCCGTGAACCTCCGGGACGAAAGACGCCGTATTTAACCACAAGCGCGCAGCCGAAACCAAAGGCTGTGCGGTCGCGCTGTTTCCTGTGTAGCCAAGCATGCCTGAGATCATCCGGCTGACCGCCGAAGTCACCCCCGACCTGGGAGGCCAGCGCCTCGACCAGGTCGCCGCCCAACTGTTCGCGGAGTTTTCCCGCTCGCGGCTCTCCGCCTGGATCAAGGAAGGCCGCCTGACCGTCGACGGGGCCTTGCTGCGGCCGCGAGACGTAGTCCATGGCGGCGCCGTCCTGGCCCTGGAGGCCGAGCAGGAAGCCCAGGGCGAATGGGTTGCCCAGGCCATCGAGCTGGACATCGTTCATGAGGACGACCAGATCCTGGTGATCAACAAGCCCGCCGGGCTGGTGGTCCACCCCGCGGCCGGGCATGCCGACGGCACGCTGCTCAATGCGCTGCTGCACCACGTGCCGGATATCGTCAACGTGCCACGGGCGGGGATCGTCCACCGGCTGGACAAGGACACCACCGGCCTGATGGTGGTGGCCAAGACGCTGCAGGCGCAGACCCACCTGGTTGCCCAGTTGCAGAAGCGCAGCGTCAGCCGCATCTATGAATGCGTGGTGGTGGGCGTCGTGACCGCGGGCGGCAAGATCAACGCGCCCATCGGCCGTCACGGTACCCAGCGCCAGCGCATGGGCGTGATGGACAACGGCAAGCCGGCGGTGAGCCATTACCGCGTGCTGGACCGCTATCGCTCTCATACCCATGTACGGGTGAAGCTGGAAACGGGTCGCACCCACCAGATTCGCGTGCACATGGCCCACGTGGGGTTCCCCCTGGTAGGGGATCCTGTCTATGGCGGCCGCTTCCGTATTCCGCCGGCCGCCAGCCCCAGCCTGGTGGAGGCTCTCAAGACGTTCCCGCGCCAGGCCCTGCATGCCCGCTTCCTCGAGCTGGATCACCCGGTGACCGGTGAACGCATGGGCTGGGAGTCCCCGCTGCCCGATGATTTCGTCTGGCTGACTTCCCTGCTCAAGCAGGACCGCGAGGCCTTCGTCGGATGACCAACCTGGCCGGCAGCCTGCTTCTGCCGGACTGGCCGGCGCCTGCCCAGGTCCGTGCCTGCGTCACCACGCGGGCCGGTGGGGTCAGCCAGGGGGCCTATGCCCAGCTCAACCTGGGCGACCATGTTGGAGATGACCTCGCCGCGGTTACGGAGAACCGTCGTCGCTTGAGTGAACTGTGTGGCGTTCGCCCAGCCTGGCTGCGCCAGGTGCATGGGGTGAACGTGGTGGAGGCGCACCCGGGCAAGCAGCCTGAGGCCGATGCCAGTTGGTCGGCTACGCCAGGCGTGGCGTGCACGGTGATGACCGCCGATTGTCTTCCCGCGCTCTTCACTGATCGGGCCGGCACCCGGGTTGCCGCCGCGCATGCCGGCTGGCGCGGATTGGCCAATGGCGTGCTCGAAGCCACGGCCGCCAGCTTGGGGGTTCCCGCGCAAGAGATCCTGGTCTGGCTGGGCCCCGCCATCGGGCCGGCCGCCTTCGAAGTGGGCGAAGAAGTGCGCGATGCCTTCACTGTTCGCCATCCCGCCGCGCACTCGGCCTTCAGGCCTGGCACCAGGCCCGGCAAGTTGATGGCCGACATCTATGCCCTGGCACGCCTGCGTCTGGCGGCCGTTGGCGTACAGGCCGTCTATGGCGGCGGCCTGTGCACCGTCGGTGACGAGCGCTGGTTCTCCTATCGGCGTGCCTCCTGCACTGGCCGCTTCGCCTCCCTGGTTTGGCTGGAGCCAACCCCTTCTGCTTGAATCTTGAACAATCGCCCCTATCTAAGCGGTATCTCGGGCAGGTTGTCTCGTCATCTATACGGAGCCGGTTATCGCTCCGGCCTGCCTCTCAAAGGAAGGTATATCCATGCGTATAGACCGTTTGACCAGCAAGCTGCAGTTGGCGCTGTCGGACTCCCAGTCCCTGGCCGTGGGGCTGGACCATCCTGCCATCGAGCCGGCTCACCTGTTGCAGGCACTGATCGACCAGCAGGGCGGCTCCATCAAGCCGCTGCTGATGCAGGTGGGCTTCGATGTGGCCAGCCTGCGCAAAGAACTGACCAAGGAGCTGGACCGGCTCCCGAAGATCCAGAACCCCACGGGTGACGTGAACATGTCGCCAGACATGGCGCGCCTCTTGAATCAGGCCGATCGCTTGGCCCAGCAGAAGGGTGACCAGTTCATCTCCAGCGAGCTGGTGCTGCTGGCCGCGATGGATGAAAACACCAAGGTCGGCAAGCTGCTATTGGCCCAGGGCGTCAGCAAGAAGGCGCTGGAGAATGCCATCAACAACCTGCGTGGTGGCGAGGCGGTCAATGACCCAAACGCTGAGGAATCGCGCAAGGCCCTGGAAAAATACACTGTCGACCTGACCCGTCGCGCCGAAGAAGGCAAGCTGGACCCGGTGATCGGCCGTGACGACGAAATCCGGCGCACGGTGCAGGTCCTGCAGCGGCGCACCAAGAACAACCCGGTGCTGATCGGCGAGCCTGGCGTGGGTAAGACCGCCATCGCCGAGGGGCTGGCCCAGCGCATCATCAACGGCGAAGTGCCCGATGGGCTCAAGGGCAAGCGGCTGTTGTCCCTGGACATGGGCTCGCTGATCGCCGGCGCGAAGTTCCGCGGAGAGTTCGAGGAGCGGCTCAAGGCTGTGCTCAATGAACTGAGCAAGCAGGAAGGGCAGGTGATCCTGTTCATCGATGAGCTGCATACCATGGTGGGCGCCGGCAAGGGCGAGGGCTCCATGGATGCGGGCAACATGCTCAAGCCGGCCCTGGCTCGGGGCGAGCTGCACTGCGTCGGCGCCACTACGCTGAACGAGTACCGCCAGTACATTGAAAAGGACGCGGCGCTGGAGCGGCGTTTCCAGAAGGTATTGGTCGACGAGCCCAGCGAGGAAGACACCATCGCCATCCTGCGCGGCCTCAAGGAGCGTTATGAGGTTCACCACAAGGTGGCCATCACCGATGGCGCGATCATCGCCGCGGCCAAGCTGAGCCATCGCTACATCACAGACCGTCAGTTGCCCGACAAGGCCATCGACCTGATCGACGAAGCGGCCAGCCGCATCCGCATGGAGATCGACTCCAAGCCGGAGCAGCTCGACCGTCTGGAGCGTCGCCTGATCCAGCTCAAGGTGGAATCCCAGGCGCTGAAGAAAGAAGAAGACGAGGCTGCGCGCAAGCGCCTGGAAAAGCTCACCGAAGACATCGCTCGGCTGGAGCGTGAATACGCGGACCTCGAAGAAGTGTGGGTGTCGGAGAAGGCCGAGGTTCAAGGCTCCGCGCAGATCCAGCAGAAAATCGAACAGTCTCGCCAGGAACTGGAAGCCGCGCGTCGCCGTGGCGATCTCAGCCGCATGGCCGAGCTGCAGTACGGAGTGATTCCGGACCTGGAGCGCAGCCTGCAGATGGTCGACCAGCACGGCAAGCCGGAAAACCAGCTGCTGCGCAGCAAGGTCACCGAGGAAGAGATCGCCGAGGTGGTGTCCAAGTGGACCGGCATCCCCGTGGCCAAGATGCTCGAGGGCGAACGCGAGAAGCTGCTGAAGATGGAAAGCCTCCTGCACCAGCGCGTGATCGGCCAGGACGAAGCCGTGGTGGCCGTGGCCAACGCGGTGCGTCGCTCGCGGGCTGGCCTGGCGGACCCGAATCGCCCCAGTGGCTCGTTCATGTTCCTGGGCCCCACCGGCGTGGGCAAGACCGAGCTGTGCAAGGCCTTGGCGGAGTTTCTCTTCGATACCGAAGAAGCCATGGTGCGAATCGACATGTCCGAATTCATGGAGAAACACTCCGTGGCCCGCCTGATCGGGGCGCCGCCCGGATACGTCGGTTACGAGGAGGGCGGCTACCTGACCGAAGCGGTACGTCGCAAGCCGTATTCCGTCGTGCTGCTCGACGAAGTGGAAAAGGCGCATCCGGATGTGTTCAACATCCTGCTGCAGGTACTGGAAGACGGCCGCCTGACCGACAGCCATGGCCGTACCGTGGACTTCCGCAACACCGTGGTGGTGATGACGTCCAACCTGGGCTCGGCGCGTATCCAGGAGCTGGTAGGGGATCGCGAAGCCCAGCGGGCTGCGGTCATGGACGCGCTCGGTTCGCACTTCCGTCCGGAATTCATCAACCGTGTGGACGAAGTGGTGATCTTCGAGCCTCTCGGGCGTGAACAGATCGCCGGCATCACGCAGATCCAGCTGGGCCGGCTGCGTAGCCGCCTGGCGGAGCGGGAGCTGACCCTGGAGCTGAGCGCCGAGGCCCTGGACAAGCTGATCGCCGTGGGCTACGACCCTGTGTATGGCGCGCGGCCGCTCAAACGCGCCATTCAGCGCTGGATCGAGAACCCGCTGGCGCAGCTGATTCTCAGCGGGGCCTTCCTGCCGGGCAGCTCGATCCAGGCCAAGGTCAGCGGCGAGGAGATCGTTTTCGCCTGATCGCACGCCGGTGGGTACAAAGGCTTGCACCCACCGGCAATGTTATATATCATGCGCCCCGCTTGAGTCGCCCATGGGTGAGCCGGTTTCTACCGGCGGTAGAAAGGAGTTGGAAATCAGCACCTTACTGCTAAAACAGGGGTTGACAAGGCGAAACGAAGGTGTAGAATGGCGCGCCTCAGACAAGCGAACGTAATAAGCGAGACGCTAGCTGGGATGAAGGCCAAGCCCTTCGGTAGTAATGATGTAAAGGCAATACCGTTGTATGTAGTTCCGCGATAGCTCAGTCGGTAGAGCAAATGACTGTTAATCATTGGGTCCCTGGTTCGAGTCCAGGTCGCGGAGCCAACTTCGGGGTGTAGCGCAGTCCGGTAGCGCGCCTGCTTTGGGAGCAGGATGTCAGGAGTTCGAATCCCCTCACCCCGACCATTTTTGGGTCGTTAGCTCAGTTGGTAGAGCAGTTGGCTTTTAACCAATTGGTCGTAGGTTCGAATCCTACACGACCCACCATATAGAAAAAGGCACCCAATAGGGTGCCTTTTTTTTTCGAGTTGTTGGAGGCAGCTCAGCTGCCGAATGGCCTGCACATCGGCCACCCCGCCAGCCGCATGCGCCTACGCCGCTGCGAAATATCGAACCAGCAACATTATTCCGGACGCCAGCACCACCAGGTTGATGACCCGAATGAACTGTTCCCGGGACATCTTCAGAGTGATACGTCTGCCAATGGCGGTACCGGCCAGCATGCCGGGGGCGAGCAGCAGGGCGAGCCATAGCAGGCTGGTGTCCAGGTACACCCCGGCCAGTGCGAAGAGCACGACTCGGGTGAAGGTGCTGAAACCGATGAGCGTGGTTTGCGTCAGCCGGATGGATGTTTTGTCGGCGATGCGCCCGGTCAGGTAAATGATGTACACGAACCCACCGCTGCCGAACAGCGCGCTGAACACTCCACCAACGGCACCGAAAGGCAGCGCCGCGGCGGGGCTGAATTGGTGCTGGGGACGCACTCCGCTCAACGAGTAGAGGGCATAGCCGACCACGAAGACGCCCAGGCCCAGCAACAACACATCAGGGCGTGTGTTCAGGAGAATGGCCGCGCCAATCAGACTGCCGGCTACCATCAATGGCAACAGTCGGCGAAGCTCCTGCCAGTTCGCCTTGCGTCCGTCCCGGCCTACGTTGACCGCCGCCGCGCAAAAGTCCAGCAGGGCCAGCAGGGGAACGATCTTTGAAACAGGTACATAGAACGCCAGCACTGGGCTGACTACCAATGCCGTGCCGAAGCCGACAATGCCGAAGATGACATAGCCTACCGCCAAGGTCGCGAAAATGATCAGGTAAGCCGAGAGGCTCAGCCCCGTGAAGTCGAACATGTCAGTGCTCCATGCAAAAAGAGCGGCCTCGTGGCCGCCTGAAGCCTGACACCTTAAGTCGCCCGGCCGGTTTTTTACATATCCAACCGGCCTTTTTGCGCAAAGCTCCTTTCAGGGCCATCTGCCTATACTCAGCGTAACCACAACAACAAGAACAGGTTCGTTCATGGACGCTCCCACTCGGCTATCGCCACGGCAGGCTTCGGCCGCTGCCTTTCTCCAAGCGCGTGACCTCCTGCTGCGGCACCGCACCGACTATGCCGCCGCCATTCGGGAGTTCCAATGGCCCCGGTTGGATCGTTTCAATTGGGCGCTGGACTATTTCGATGACATGGCCAGGGGCAACACCGCCCCGGCGCTGCTGATCGCCCGCGAAAAAGGCGAGCAGGAGTGTTATTCCTTCGAGCAGATGCGGGCGCGCTCCAACCAGGTGGCCAATTACCTACGTGCCTTGGGCGTAAAGCGCGGCGAACGCCTCTTGCTGATGCTGGGCAACGAGGTTGCCTTGTGGGAGTTGATGCTGGCGGCCGCCAAGCTGGGCGCCGTGGTGGTTCCGGCCACCGCCTTGCTGACCTGCGAAGACCTGGCTGATCGGCTTGAGCGCGGGCGTATACGGCATATCGTGGCGAACCCGGCCAACCTGCACAAGTTCGCCGAACTGGGCCTAGGCTGCACACGCATAGTTGCCGGCGGCAGCGCGCCGGGTTGGGAGCCATTGGCCCAGGCTTATGTGCTGAGCACCGAGTTCGCTCCGTCGGGCCAGACCCAGGCCTGCGACCCGCTGCTGCTGTACTTCACCTCCGGCACTACCTCCAAGCCGAAAATGGTGCTGCACAGCCACCAAAGCTACCCGGTAGGCCACTTGTCTACCCTGTACTGGATCGGGCTGCTGCCAGGCGACATGCACCTGAATATCTCCTCACCCGGCTGGGCCAAGCACGCCTGGAGCTCGTTCTTCGCGCCCTGGAATGCCGGCGCCTGCGTCTTTATCCACAACGTGGAGCGATTCAGCGCCAAGGGCTTGCTGGACGTGTTGCAGGCCTACCCGGTGACCAGCCTTTGCGCGCCGCCGACGGTATGGCGAATGCTGATCCAGGAAGACCTGGCCAAGGTGCGCCCGCGCCTGAGCTTGCGCGAGCTGGTCGGGGCGGGCGAACCCCTGAACCCGGAAATTCTCGAACAGGTGTACGCGGCCTGGGGGCTTTGGCTGCGCGATGGCTTTGGCCAGTCCGAAACCACGGCGATCATCGGCAACACTCCTGGTCAATTGCTCAAGCCTGGATCAATGGGCCGGCCATTGCCCGGGTATCGCTTGGCACTGCTCGATGGCGAGGGCCGGCCGGCCCAGGAAGGAGAGGTGGCCCTGCCGCTGCAGCCCGCGCCCCTGGGCCTGATGCTGGGCTATGCCGATGACCCTCAGAAAACGGCTCAAGCCATGCGGGATGGCTACTATCGCACGGGCGATACCGCGCAGCATGACGCAGACGGCTATGTGACCTTCGTGGGCCGCGCCGATGACGTATTCAAATCGTCCGACTACCGCATCAGCCCATTCGAGCTGGAGAGTGCCTTGATCGAACATCCGGCGGTGGTGGAGGTAGCCGTGGTGCCCAGCCCGGACCCGCTGCGGTTGAATGTGCCCAAGGCGTTCTTGATCCTGGCGCCCGGTTATGATGGCGATGCCGCCCTGGCCCGGGCCCTGTTCACCTTCTTGCGAGGTCAGTTGGCGCCTTACAAGCGGGTGCGCCGGATCGAGTTCGTGAGCGAGCTGCCCAAGACCATATCCGGGAAAATCAGGCGGGTGGAACTGCGCCAGCGCGAGCTGACCCTGGATGCCCAGGGCCGCAGCCCCTTGGCGTTCCATGAGGAAGATTTCGTTCAAGGCTTGTAGAAGCCAACGAAGCTGGCCCTATGCGCTAAAAGCTTCGATGCCAGGCAGCCCACTGCAATGGGGATCTGCGGTGGGAGGCAGCGGAGCTGGCGAAGCCCCGCAATAGGAGGTCGATCCGCCAGGCTCGCTGTTCCCGTTTTCCTTACGCCGTGAAGTCGCTCTGATGCAGCTCCTTCACCCCGACCAGCTGGATTTCGAACTCGGCGCTGGCATCGGCGTTAACGCTGCCGTACAGGATGCCGTTCTCGAAGCGCAGCTGGCCAGCAGCGTTGGTGCTGTCAAAGGCCTGGGTACCGATGAAGGTGAACTGTTCCTTGGCGTCTGGAGTAGAGATATCGGCATCCAGCCCGGTCAGGTCGATCTTGTCTCCTTCGGAGGTCTTGAAGCCCAGGATCAGGTCGCGCAGGTCGCCCAGGCCCAGGTCCGACAAGGCCGCGAACTGGTAGGTATCCGCCCCTGTCCCGCCGGTGAGGGAATCGGTGCCGACGCCGCCGATCAGGGTGTCGTCGCCACCGCCGCCAACCAGCACGTCATTGCCCGCGCCACCATTGATCACGTTGGCCGCGCTGCTGCCAGTCAGGTTGTCGGCGAACTGGCTGCCTGTGACATTCTCGATGTACTTGAGCGTGTCCAGGCCCGAACCGAGGGTGTCCTGCTGGGCGCTGGTGTTCAGCGCAAGGGTCACTCCGGCGAGCGAATAGACATAGGACGCCGTATCCACCCCGGCGCGGCCATCGAGCAGGTTATCGCCGCTACCGGCATAGAGGATGTTGTCCAGGCCATTGCCGATGGCGTTGGCGGCGCCGTCGGTATTGATCACCATGTTTTCCACATTGCTGGCCAGGGTGTAGCTGGCCAGGCTGCTGTAGATGGTGTCCGTACCGCCGATGGTGCTGTCGCTGTCCTTTTCGACCACGGTATCGTCGATGTTGTCGACGTAATAGGTGTCCGAACCGTTGCCGCCGGTCATGCTGTCGGCCCCTTCCTTGCCGTCGAGGACGTTGGCCGCGTCGTTACCGGTAATGAAATTGCGCAGCGCGTTACCGGTGCCGTCGATGGCCGAGTAGCCGGTCAAGACCAGGTATTCGACATTGGCGCCCAGGGTCCAGCTTACCGAAGCCTCGACCGTGTCGATCTGGGTGGCCGCATCGTTGGTTTCGATGACAACATCGTTGGGGTTGTCCACGATGTAGACGTCCTTGCCATCGCCACCATTGAGGGTGTCGGCGCCCAGGTCGCCATCGAGGGTATCGTCATAGGCGCTGCCGACCAGGGTGTCATCCTGGTCCGTCCCGAGGATGTAGCCGCCTTTCTGGCTGGCCACCTCGTCGTACACGTCCTCGGCGGTGCGGTTGTCGGTAGCGTCGCCCTGGTAGCCCAGGTCATCGGCAATGTAGTCCGCCAGGCGCTGACCCACGATCTCGGCGCTTTCTTCGTGCAGGTGCCAGACATCGTCCGGGTAAGTGACCGGGTCCGCTTCTTCACGCAGGGGCAGGTCGGTGTAGTCTACGGCCAGGTCTACGTCGGCGCGCTCGGCGGCGATGGCTTCCTGCACGGCGCGCACGGCGACAACGCCTTGCTGGATGCTGGCGATCTTCGCTTCGTCGTAGCCGCGTACCCGCGCGGCATCGGCGTCGTAGTGACCGGTTTCCATCATGTAGACCTTGAAGTCTCCCAGCTGCTCATGCAGGTAGTCGAACACCTTGAGCGTCGATGCCTTGTACAGCTCGGCCTGGGCAGCCGGGTCGGCGGCGCGGGCGATCTCCTGGGCGGCTTCTTCACCCTGGCCCCAGACGATGCCCATGGTCACGTTGTCGATGGCCTTGAGCGACGCCAGCTGCTCCTGCAGCAGTGATACCGCGCGCAGCAGCGCCGGGCCGGGCTGGTCGGTATCGGTCAGCCACCAGGACAGGCGCAATTCTTCCGCAGTGCCGGTAGACAGGCCGCACACGGTGCTGCCCCCGACGGCGACGTCGATGCCGTTGCCATCGGCATCGGTGAATTGGCTGCGAACGTCATAGTCCGTGTATTTGGCCAGGTCGTTGACCATCTCGGTGATGCCGGACTGGTCGTCGTCCTCGGTCATGCGCAGCAGGCGGGCGTTGGACTGGCCCAGGGTCGGCAGGAACAGGATGTCCTGCTGGGCACGCTCGGCGAAGACGAAGTCGTCGGCGGTGAGGGTGTCGGCATAGTTGCCCTGCAAGGCGATCTCGAAGCGGTTGCCTTGGTCGTCGGCCTCGGCGGACTTGATGTAGGTCTTGGTGCCGTCGCTGTTGGTGGTGATGTACAGCGTGTGGTTTTCACCGCTGCCCAGGCCGAGGAAGCCCAGGGCGCTGACGTCGATCTTGTCCACGCCAACGGTGAAATCGGTAATGGTGTCCGTTGCCGTGACGCCGCCGGTGTCATAGTCGCGATAGCTATCGCTCAGCGCGCTATAGCGGAAGCTGTCGGCGCCGGCGCCACCGGTGAGCGTGTCGCGGCCCGCGCCGCCATCCAGCACGTCATGGCCGCCATTGCCCTTGAGCACATCGGCGCCGTCCAGGCCCAGGATAAGGTCGTCGTGCTCGGTGCCCGCTAGCGTTTCGCTGGCGTCGGTGCCGGTCAGGGTAACGGGTGGCGCGTTGGCCACGGTCAGGGCGAACACGTCACTGGCCGAGGCGCCGCGTGGGTCGGTGGCGGTTACCAGGAAGTTGTAGGTGCCGGCGGCGAGGTCATCCGGAACGCCGCTGAAGGTCAGGGTGCTCGGGTCGAAGGTCAGCCAGGCAGGCAAGGGCGAGCCATCCTGCAGGGTGGCGGTATAGGTCAGGGCCTCGTTGTCGGCATCGGTGAAGGCGCTGCGCGATAGGGTATAGCTGTAGGGCGTGTTCTCGGTGGCCGTGCTGTCCAGCAACGGGTCGGTCACCACTGGCGCATGGTTTACCGGTGGGGTTTCCGAGGCGAACACGAAGTTGGCGGCAGTGAGCGTGTTCAGGTAATTGCCTTGCAGCGCCAGTTCGAAGCGGTTGCCGTTGGCGTCGGCATCGCGGTCCTTGATGTAGGTACGGTTGGTGCTGGCGTTATAGGAGATGTTCAGCGTGCCACCGTAGCCGGTCCCCAGGCCGCTGAAGCCCAGTGCGGAGAGGTCGATCCTGTCTACGCTGACGTCGAAGTCAGTGATCAGGTCCGTGGCGCTGGTGGTGTCGGTGCGGTAGCTGTCCAGCACCGCCGTGTAACGGAACACGTCCGCGCCCGCGCCACCGGTAAGCTTGTCCGCGCCAGAGCCGCCTACCAACAGGTCGTTGCCGCCGCCGGCGTTGATCGTATCGTTGCCGTCGAGGCCGAGGAGTTGCTCGATGGCATCGGTACCCGTGAGCGTGTCCTTGCCGGAGGTGCCGTTGTACACGCCAT
The DNA here is from genome assembly GCF_000826105.1 of Pseudomonas massiliensis. GTDB lineage: Bacteria > Pseudomonadota > Gammaproteobacteria > Pseudomonadales > Pseudomonadaceae > Aquipseudomonas > Aquipseudomonas massiliensis. Next base: position 226,695 of record NZ_CCYK01000007.1, read on the forward strand.
TGTTTTCCGGCACGTCCTGTACCGCGAGGTTGAAGGTGTCGCTGACCGTGCCGCCCTTGCCGTCGTCGGCGGTGACCACCACGTCGAAGCTACCAGCGGCGCTGCTGTCTGGCGTACCGCTGAAGGTACGGGTAGCGGGGTCGAAGGTCAGCCAGCTGGGCAGGGCACTGCCGTCGGCCATCCTGGCCGAATAGCCAAGGGTATCGTTGTCGGCATCGCTGAAGCTGGTTTCAGGCACAACATAGAAGAAGGGCGTGTTTTCGCTGGCACTTTTATCGGCCAGGGGAAGGGCCACAACGGGCGCATGGTTCACAGGAGTCACCGTACTAAAGACAAAATTCCCGGCGGTCAGGCTGGTAGTGTAGTTGCCGTTCAAGGCGATTTCGAAGCGGTTGCCGGAGGCATCCGGCTCGAGCGATTTGATATAGGTCTTGGTTCCCGCGCTGTTGAGGGTCAGGTATACGGTGCCGTTGCGACCATCGCCCAGACCAGTGATACCCAGCTCGGAGAGGTCGATCTTGTCGCTGGCCACGTCGAAGTCTGTGATCAGGTCCGTCACCGTGGCGCCACCGGTGTTGTAGTTGCGGTAGCTGTCCAGGCGGCTGGCGTACACGAAGGTATCGGCGCCCGCGCCGCCGGTCAGGGTGTCGGCCTCGGCGCCACCGTTGATCAGGTCATTTCCGCCGCCGCCGTTGAGCGTGTCTTCACCGGCCAGGCCGTTGAGGGTATCGGTGCCGCTGGTACCGGTGAGGGTGTCGCTGCCACTGGTGCCGTCCAGCACCCGCTGGAACACGAAGTTGCTCGCCGTCAGGGTGTTCGCCAGGTTGCCCTCGAGCACCAGCTCGAAGCGGTTGCCGCTGGCGTCGGCTTCATAGCTCTTGATGTAGGTGCGATTGGTGCTGCTGTTGTATTGCACCAGCAGGGTGCCGTTGTTGCCGTCGCCCAAGCCACTGAAGCCCAGGTCCGCAAGGTCGATCTTGTCGGTGGCCACGTCGAAGTCGGTAATGAGGTCGCTGGCCGAGGCACTGGTGGTGCGGTAACTGTCGGTCAGGGCCGTGAAGCGGAAGGTGTCGGCACCGGCGCCGCCGGTCAGCTTGTCTACCCCGGCGCCACCTATCAGGATGTCGTCGCCTGCTCCTGCATTGATCACGTCCTTGCCGGCACCGGCCAGGAGCAATTCGTTGCTGGCCGTGCCATTGAGGGTGTCTGCCCCACTGGTGCCTTCGATCGTGTAGGTAGGCAGGGTGCCGCCTACGTAGCTGCCGTCGCCGTAGGTCAGGGTGGCGCCCTTGGTGGTGTTGGTGATGTCATTGCCCACGATGACGTTGCGGTCAGTGCCGTCCTCGTCACGCTCGGCCACGCCATAGGTGGAGTTGGCGCCGCCGGTGATGGTGTTGTCGATGATCTGGTTGTCGCTGCCAGGGAAGAACTTGCCGGAAACACCAGTGGTGTCGTCGTAGCTCTGGATGACCACTTCCGGCACCGGCGCATTGAGCCCATTGTTCGTCAGGGTGTTGCCGGTCACGGTCACGCCGGTGCTGCCGTAGATACGCACGCCTGCGCCGCCGTTGTCATGAATGTCTACGCCGCTGACGGTGACATCGCTGGAGAGCTTGACCAGCACGCCCTCGGCGCCGTTGTCGTAGACGCTGCCGCCTTCGATAGTGATGTCGTAGGGCGAGGGAATGTCCTCACTGCCGCGTTGCACCACGATGCCGTTGCCACCATTGCCGTAGGCCACGTTGCCGGTCATGGTGAAGTCGTTCGTACTGGTGACGATGTTGAACCCGTGGCGGTCGTTGTCATAGGCCACGTTGTTCACATACTTGGTGTCGATCATGTAGTCCGCCACGAAGCCGTCCAGGCCGTTGCCGTGGGAGACACAGTTCTCGATCAGCATGTTGATGGTCTGCTCGTGCGGGTCGAAGCCATACCCTGAGCAGTTCATGATTTCCACCCCGCTGAGGGTGACATTGCTGTCGTGACCGTCCTGGCCTGGAATATAGCCATTGAACCAGCCGTCGATCTTGCCGGTGGTATTGTCGCGGTTACCGTCGATGGTCAGGTTGCTCAGGCCGAAGTCATGGGTTTCCTCGCCATAGGCCGAGCGGATCACGCCGGTGATCTTGGTATCGCTGCCATCGGCCACCTTGACCGTGGTCTTGCCCGCGCCTTCGCCTTCCATGTACACGTTGCTCTTGAGCATCAGGCAACCGTCGGAAGGCTCTTCCCCAGCCGAAACGATGTAGGTGCCGCTAGGCACGAATACAGTGCCGCCGCCCGCGGCAGCCGCGGCGTCGATAGCCGCTTGCATGGCCGCGGTATCGTCCGTGACTCCGTCGCCGACAGCGCCAAAATCCTTTACATTGAAAATCATGAGGTTGCTCCGGTCCTGGGAAGGAATAAGGCGGCGATGCCAAGAAGTCAGCGCCTAGTGCCGAAGTTGTATGACACAGTTCGCAGAAATCGATCCTTCCTTCCATCGACAGGCGTCAATCCATCCACTTAACAGGGTGAATCCGTCATTTTTACGTCGAAGAAGGTGCGCCATGCCCCTGTAAGCGCTCTGTTACGAGGCGTATCGTCAAAAAAACAATAGCTTGCTGATTATTTTTTGGCGTTTGTGTCGGCGGTGCGGAGAGGACAACAGCTTGGCTGGGAGTGGCTCGAATGAGCGCCAATGCCTGAGGGAGAGCCTTCGCTCGCTTCGCAGGCTCCCGTAATCGGGAGCCTGGATTACCCGGGGGTCAGGAAGCGCTGACGCCGGCTCGATTTAGCAGAGCGTCGCAACGCGGAGAGAGGTTTGTCAGAGACATGTCGCGGCCTTGGCTGCGATAGCGGGTCAACAGTGCTTCAAGGGCGGCGATGCCTGAGTGGTCCGCCACTCTGAGGTCCGTGCAGTCGACCAGCACGCTCATGGGGTCGGATGCAGGCTCGAACAGCGCCTGGAACTGTGTGGTGGATGCGAAGAAGAGCGTGCCATGCACGCGATAGCGGCGCTGGCCTCCTTCATCGACAAATTCACCCCGAATCTCATGGGCATGCTGCCAGGCGAAACTCAGGGCAGCGATGATCACACCACAGAGCACCGCCGTCGCCAGGTCGGTGAACACCGTGATCAAGGTCACAGCGACCACCACCAGCGCATCCTGCCGCGGAATCTTGCCCAGTACGCGCAACGAGCCCCAGGCAAAGGTTTGCTGAGCAACCACGAACATCACTCCCACCAACGCAGCCAAGGGAATGCGCTCGATCCAGGGCGACAGGAACAGGATGAACATCAGCATCATGATGCCGCTGACCACCCCAGACAGTCGGCCACGGCCACCAGAAGACAGGTTGATCATGGTCTGGCCGATCATGGCGCAGCCACCCATCCCGCCAAACAGGCCGGACGTCAGATTGGCCACGCCCAGGGCCACACACTCGCGGTTTGGCTGGCCGCGGGTTTCGGTGATTTCATCTGTCAGGTTCAGCGTGAGCAAGGTTTCCAACAGGCCGACCGAGGCCATCAGTACCGCGTAGGGTAAGATGATGCGCAGGGTTTCCAGGGTCCAGGGCACCTGAGGTAGTTGCCACTGCGGTAGGCCGCCGGCGATGTGGGCCATGTCGCCAAGGGTTCGCGTCGGTAGCTCCAGCGCGTAGGCCAGCACCCCAACCCCCAGGATGGCCACCAGGGCGGGAGGTACCGCCCGGGTGAGGCGTGGTAGCAGCCAGACGATCACCATGGTCAGGCCCACCAGCCCCAGCATCACCCATAGCGCAGTACCTTGCAGCCAATGCTCGCCTTTCTTGAAGTGTTCCAGCTGGGCCAGGGCGATGACGATGGCCAGCCCGTTGACGAAGCCGAGCATGACCGGGTGCGGCACCATGCGGATCAGTTTGCCCAGGCGCAGCGCGCCGAACACCATCATCAGCAGGCCGCCCAGCACCACTGTGGCCAGCAGATACTGCACGCCGTGCTGCACCACCAAGGCCACGATCACCACCGCCATGGAGCCGGCGGCCCCGGAAATCATGCCGGGACGCCCACCGAACAAGGCGGTGATGGTGCAAATGAAGAAGGCGCCGTAGAGGCCCATCAATGGATTAAGGTGCGCCACCAGGGCGAAAGCGATGCATTCGGGCACCAGGGCGAAGGCCGTGGTGAGCCCGGCGAGGGCATCGCGGCGGAGAGTGGTAAACGTCATAAAACCTCAGGCACTGGAAACACAAAGCCCCGGCACGCCGCTGGGGTGGCAGCGACGGGTCGGGGCTTTTATTGGAATGCGGGCAATATAAGGAATGACGCCTGCCTTGACCAGCGGCTCAGCCTTCGAAGGGGCCGGCGGCGACGAAGGCTCCGCCCTGGTAGTGCCGCACGGGGTCATCCGCGGCCAGCGGTGGCAGTGCCTCGATGGTGGCGCGCCAGGGTTCCGAGCTGTCCTTGGGGGCATAGCCGAGGTGGGCGGCGTAGCGGTTGTCCCACCACAGGTTTCGATTCGCCGAGGCGCCATAGACGATGGTATGGCCGACCTGTTCAGTGAACAGGCCGCGTTCTACCAGTTGCACCAGGTCGTCGTAGCTGAGCCAGGTGTCGAGCATGCGAACGTTCTGGGGTTCGGGAAAGGACGAGCCTATGCGGATGCTTACCGTCTCGATGCCGTAGCGATCGTAATAGAAGGTGGCCATGTCTTCGCCGAATGCCTTGGACAAACCGTAGTAGCTGTCCGGGCGAGGTGGGCTGAGGCCGTCGAGGCGGTCGCTCTGGCGATAGAAACCGATCACATGGTTGGAACTGGCGAAGATCACGCGTTTCACCCCGTGACGGCGGGCGGCTTCGTAAAGGTGGAAGACGCCGCAGATGTTCGCCCCCAGGATGGTTTCGAACGCATGCTCGGTGGAGACCCCGCCAAAATGGAGAATGGCATCGCAGCCTTCGACCAGCCGGTCCACTCCCGCCTTGTCCGCCAGGTCGCAGGTAACCACTTCTTCGAAGCTTCCCTCGGCGGGAGCCATCTCGCTGATGTCAGACAGCCGCACCTGACGGGCGAAAGGGCGAACGCGGGGACGGAGCACTTGGCCAAGCCCTCCGGCGGCTCCTGTCAAGAGGATGCGGTTGAAGGGTTGCCTTTCTATTGCGTCGAATTCCGCCATGAGCTGCCACTCTCGGGTTGTTATTTTTTTGCGGTAGGTTGTCGTACAAGTTCGGCGATTATTTGTCTGGCGCCTTGCGCTGTCAACGTGAAAGTCAAAATTCACCTATACGAAACCCCTGGAAAGAGGGCTATTTACAGGCCGCGGTCACTAAATGAAATCGTACAGGCACGACCCAAAAATCCTCATTCTTTGTTTGACACTCCCTAGGCTCGGCTCTATAAAATGCTGACAAGTACGACGACATATGTCGTTACGCTTTTTCTCGACAAAAACAATACAAAGAGTTTCAGCCTATGAAAATCAAAGGCATCCGTTGGTGGATGGTCGGCCTGGTAACGGCCGGGCTCATCGTCAACTACCTGGCCCGCAACACCCTGTCGGTGGCTGCGCCCACCCTGATGAAAGAACTCACCATCTCTACCGAGCAGTACGCCAATATCGTGGTGGCCTGGCAGCTGTGCTACGCCTTCATGCAGCCCGTGGCCGGCTACATACTGGATGCCATCGGGACCAAGATGGGCTTCTTCACCTTTGCCTTGGCCTGGTCCGCCGCCTGCGCCGCCGCTGCCCTGGCAACGGGATGGCAGAGCATGGCCTTCTTGCGTGGGTTGCTGGGCCTGACGGAAGCCGCCGGTTTGCCTGCAGGGGTCAAGGCCACCACTGAATGGTTCCCCGCCAAGGAACGCTCCGTGGCCATCGGCTGGTTCAACATCGGCTCGTCTATCGGCGCGCTGCTGGCGCCGCCCCTGGTAGTCTGGGCCATCCTGCAGAGTGGCTGGGAACTGGCATTTTTGATTGTGGGTGGCCTGGGTATCGCCTGGAGCTTCCTCTGGCTGTTGCTCTACAAGCACCCCCGCGATCAGCGCCGACTCGGTGAGGCCGAGCGCCAGTACATCCTTTCTGGCCAGGAGGCGCACTTCAAGGAGGCCACGCCACAGAAGGGCAGCTGGAAGAAAATCATCGGCAGCCGCAACTTCTACGCCATCGCTTCGGCCCGCATTCTGTCCGAGCCGGCCTGGCAAACCTTCAATGCGTGGATTCCGCTATACCTGATGACCGAACGGCACATGAACATCAAGGAAATCGCCATGTTCGCCTGGCTGCCGTTCCTGGCCGCGGACCTGGGCTGCGTGCTGGGCGGCTACCTGAGCCCCTTCTTCCACAAGCACTGCAGAGTGTCTTTGTTCACCTCGCGCAAGATGGTGCTGCTGTTCGGCGCGTCCTGCATGATCGGCCCGGCCTGCATCGGCCTGGTGGAAAGCCCGTATACCGCCATCATGCTGCTGTGTATCGGTGGTTTCGCTCACCAGACCCTTTCCGGCGCGCTCTATTCGATCACTTCGGACTCCTTCGGCAAGAACGAAGTGGCCACCGCCACCGGCATGGGCGGCATGTTCGGCTACCTGGGTGCCGCGGCCTTCACCATGGTATTCGGCGTATTGGTCACCAAGATTGGCTACAGTCCGCTGTTCGTGGTGCTGGCGGTGTTCGATATCATCGCCGCCGTGATCGTGTGGACGGTCGCGCGGGAATTGGTCAAGCCGCCCGAGCCCCTGGTCGACGCGGATGTCCAGGGTCGCCCCGCCGTGGTCTGATCTGGCGCAGCGCTAGCCCGAACCCAGCGGCCGCCGCCATGCCTCGCGCATGGGGCGGCCGCATTGCATCTGGCGCCTTGACCCTTGGCGGCCCCCTGTGGGCTAATCTCCCGGCGATGCGCGGGTCCGCCAGTGGGCCCAGATGAAAACAAGACGAGGTGGAGAATGTTCGAGCACTTGCCCCTGTACGCGGGCGATCCGATATTGGGGCTGATGGGTGAGTTCGCCGAGGATACGCGGCCGGGCAAGGTCAACCTGGGCGTTGGCATCTATTATGACGAGCTGGGCCGCGTGCCTTTGTTGCCTTCCGTGCAGCAGGCCGAAGAGCTGCTGGTGGCCGAGCACCAGCCCCGCAGTTACCTGCCCATGGAAGGCGCGCCGGCCTACCGTCGGGTGGTCGAACAGCTGCTGTTCGCTGATAGTGTCCACCGCAACCGTCATGCCATCGCGGCGATCCAGACCGTAGGCGGCTCCGGCGCGCTCAAGGTAGGCGCGGATTTCCTGAAAACCGCCTGGCCGGATTCACAGGTCTGGGTATCGGACCCTACCTGGGACAACCACCTGGGTATCTTCCAGGGGGCGGGCTTCAAGGTGAACCGCTATCCATACTTCGAGCCGAATCGCAAGGCGTTCGATTTCGAAGGCGCCCTCCAGGCCTTGGAAAACCTGCCGCCCAAAGCGATAGTGGTGCTTCACCCTTGCTGCCATAACCCCACGGGCATCCAGCCTGAGCGCGAGCATTGGGTGAAGATGCTCAACGCGCTCCAGGCCCGGGATGCGATTCCTTTCCTGGACATCGCTTATCAAGGCTTCGGCAAGGGCCTGGACGAAGACGCCTGGCTCATCCGCGAATGCGCGCGCCGAGGCATGGAGTTTCTGGTATCCAGCTCGTTCTCCAAGACGTTCTCTCTCTATGGGGAGCGGGTCGGGGCGTTGAGCGTTCATACCACGTTGGACAGTCAGGCGCTGGTGCTCGGCCAGCTCAAGCTGCATGTACGTCGCAACTATTCCAGCCCGCCCATGTTCGGTGCCAGCATCGTGGCCCGCGTGCTGGGCGATGCCGGGCTCAACCGCCAATGGCAGGCCGAACTGGCCGAAATGCGCGAGCGCATCACGGCCATGCGCGGTGCCCTGGTGGAAGGCCTGAGCAAGCGCTTGCCCGAACGGGACTTTGGCTTCCTGGCCCATCAGGAAGGCATGTTCGCCTACACCGGCCTCAATGCCGAGCAAGTGCGTCGACTCAAGGCCGAGCACGGCGTATACGCGGTGGAAACCGGACGTATCTGCATCGCTGGCTTGAGCCCGAGCAACCTGGAACGGGTGATCGAGGCCTTCGCCGCGGTGATGTAGAACAGCTGACTATTGGCAGCGGCCTGGGCCATGCAGGCTCAGCCGCGACCAGGTCCTTGCAAAATAAAAATCCCCGCGCATGGCGGGGATTTGCATGACTCTCGAAGCGCGGATCAGTCGACCTTGACGATCCAGCCTTGCGGCCCTTCGATCTCGCCGGTCTGGATGCCGGTCAGCTCCTTGTACAGGCGCTGGGTGACCGGGCCGACTTCGGTCTGGCTGTGGAAGACGTGCAGCTTGCCCTTGTACTCGATGCCACCGATAGGGGTAATCACCGCGGCGGTACCGCAGGCGCCGGCTTCGGCGAAGCGGTCGAGCTGGTCGATATGCACGTCGCCTTCGATCACTTCCAGGCCCAGACGGGTCTTGGCCAGCTCCAGCAACGATAGGCGGGTGATGCCCGGCAGCACCGAACTGGACTTGGGCGTGACGAACTGCTTGCCGTCCTGGGTAATGCCGAAGAAGTTCGCCGAGCCCACTTCCTCGATCTTGCTATGGGTTTGCGGGTCCAGGTAGATGCAGTCGGCGAAGCTGTGCTTCTTGGCCTCGGCGCCTGGCATCAGGCTGGCGGCGTAGTTGCCCCCGACCTTGGCGGCACCGGTGCCATTGGGCGCGGCGCGGTCGTAGCCGGAGATCACGAAGTTGTGAGGCTTCATGCCGCCCTTGAAGTACGGGCCCACTGGTACGGCGAACACGCAGAAGATGAACTCCGGTGCGGTGCGCACGCCGATGTTGTCGCCTACACCGATGACAAAGGGGCGCAGGTAAAGAGCGCCGCCGGTGCCATAAGGCGGGATGAAGCGTTCATTGGCCTTCACGACTTGCTGGCAAGCCTGGATGAACTGCTCGACGGATACCTCGGGCATCAGCAGCCGATTACAGCTGCGCTGCATGCGCAGGGCGTTCTGGTCAGGGCGGAACAGGTTGATCGAGCCGTCCTTGGCGCGGTAGGCCTTCAGGCCTTCGAAGCATTGCTGGCCGTAGTGCAGGGCGGTGGACCCTTCGCTGATGTGCAACACGTTGTCTTCGGTCAGCTCGCCGGGCTGCCAGGCACCGTCACGCCAGTAGGCCAGGTAACGCAGGTCCGTCTTGATGTAATCGAAGCCCAGCTTGTCCCAATTGATGCTTTCGTTGCCCATGACACCCTCGATCGACTAATTCGGCCCGCTCACCACCGGCCGTTCTCTACCTAGGGATAATAATGATTTCTGCGCGTTTGTCCGAGCTTTCGCCCAGCCTTTCGCGCACTGTTCATCCAAGGCGCTCACGCATCACTGAAGCCGCTTCATTCGCCGCGGGACAAGGCCTCGGCTCGCTGTGCCGCGGCTCGGGCGGCGCTCTGTACCAAGGCGCGCAGGGCCTGGTCGCGTTCGAACACCTCGATGGCCGCCGCGGTGGTGCCGTTTGGGGATGTGATGGCCCGTCGTAGCTGCACAAGGTCGGCTTGGGGCTGGCGTTGCTGCGTGGCCGCGCCGAAGGCGGTGTCCACGGCAAGTCGCCTTGCCAGCTCCGGGTCCAGCCCCAAGGCTTCGCCAGCGGCAGCCAGGGCTTCGCTGAACAGGTGATAGTAAGCCGGGCCGCTGCCGCTGATGGCGGTCACCGTGTCCAGCTGCCGCTCGCTTTGCACCCAGTAGGCGCTGCCAACGGCTTCGAACAGCTGAGTGATCGCCTGCCGCTTGGCTTCAGGCAGGTCATTGTCGGCGTACAGTCCGGTGCAACCGGCCCCTAGAAGCATTGGAGTATTGGGCATAACCCTTACCACGGGGCAGGCGTCATCGATTGCTTCGCGTAGGCTGGCCAAGGTCACGCCCGCCGCCACGGAAATTATGACGCAGTCATTCAACAACCGCTTGGGCAGATTGGCCAGGGCCGAGCCAGCCATGGCTGGTTTGACAGCCAGCACGATAAGGTCTAGGGCGGCATTGAAAGCTTCTAGATCCGGGACTGCTTGTGCAGTGGTGTTTTGGGGCAGATAGGGATCTACGGCATAGAGGTTCTGAACCAGGCCGGCCATATGCCAAGCCTTGCCCATGGCGCTGCCCATCTGGCCATACCCGACAAATAACACATTCATGCCGCAACTCCACGGTTGGTTTTTTATCAGCCTAGCGACAAAAACAGCATGGGTGCAACCAGGTTGCGCCAAATATGTTGATTAAACCTTTCAGCACTACCGTATTAATTTCTGATATGTGGATAAGGAATGGAAAATAAGCCTTTTTACTATGGATTTTTCGAGAAAAAATCCTGTTGCGGCCAGCTGGGGCTATTGCGAAGGCTGAGATAGCTTGCATAAGATGCGCTGGTCGAGGTGCAACTCATGGAGGTAAGGGGTTGCACTAAAAGCGCAACCTAATAATAAATCCGGAGTCTCTATGGCCTCGCGTCATCACTCGCCCGCGCCTCAAGGTGGCGGTCGCGCTCTCGTTGCCAGCCTGACGGGAAGTTCGATCGAATGGTTCGATTACTTTCTCTATGGCACAGCCGCTTCGTTGGTATTCAACAAGCTGTTTTTCCCAAGCTTCGAGCCCGTGGTTGCTCTGCTGCTTTCTTACCTTACGTTCTCGTTGACCTTCTTCATTCGTCCAATCGGCGGGGTAGTCTTCGCTCATATCGGCGATCGTATTGGCCGTAAGAAAACGCTGGTCCTTACGCTCTCTTTGATGGGCGGAGCAACGGTGGCCATCGGCTTGCTGCCGACATACGCCAGTATCGGTATCGCCGCGCCCATCCTGCTGGTGCTCTTGCGGGTGATACAGGGGCTGGGCATTGGCGGTGAATGGGGTGGGGCATTGCTACTGGCCTACGAGTACGCACCGGCCCATCGTAAAGGGCTATTCGGTAGCATCCCGCAGGTTGGCGTGACCATCGGTATGTTGTTGGCGACCCTGGCGGTGAGCTTGATGGCTTTGCTGCCTGAGGAGGATTTTCTCAGCTGGGGATGGCGGATTCCCTTTCTGTTGAGCGCCGGGCTGGTGTTTCTTGGCCTGTGGATTCGTTCCGGTATCGGCGAAACCCCGGATTTCGAAGCGGCCAAGGCCAGCGGCAATGTCGCGCGCATGCCCATCGTCGAAACCCTGCAGCAACATTGGCGCGCCGTGTTGATCGCCGCCGGGCTGAAAGTGGTGGAAACCGCACCCTTCTATATCTTTTCCACCTTCGTGGTCAGCTACGCTACAGGCAATCTCGGCTACAACAAGATCGACGCTCTGCATGCGGTAATGATCGCCGCAGTGGTGGCCAGCTTCAGTATTCCGGTCATGGGCTGGCTATCCGACCGCCTCGGCCGGCGAACCGTCTATACCCTGGGCATTCTGCTCAGCGCAGCCTTCGTCTATCCCTATTTCATCCTGCTCGATACCCGTGCCGTCTGGGGGCTGACGCTGGCTACGGTCGTGGCGCTGGGGCTGCTCTGGGCACCGATCACCGCCGTGCTGGGCACGCTCTCATCGGAAATCTTCAGCACCCGGGTGCGCTACACCGGAATCACCCTGGGCTACCAGCTCGGAGCGGCCTTGGCAGGCGGCACCGCTCCGTTGATCGCCACCTGGCTGCTTAGCGAATATCAGGGGCGATGGCAGCCTGTAGCGCTTTACCTGCTGGCGACGGCGGCCATTTCGCTGCTAGCGGTGCTCTGTGTAGGGCGAGTCAAGGCGCGCGACCTGGCCGCGCCAGTGACCAAGCGCGATTGAGCGGGAGAGGCTCACGCCTGGTACAGGCGCGAAGCCGGCAGCCAGCGCTCAAAGACGCCGTTTTCCACCCAGGCACGGGCGCAGGCGATATCCGGGGCGAAATAGCGGTCCTCGTGATAGTGCTCCACTTCCGAGCGGACCAGGCTCATTACCTGGGCCAGCTTGGCGGAGGTACTCAGAGGGGCGAGCAGGTCTACGCCCTGGGCTGCGCCCAGCAGTTCGATCGCTACCACGGCGCTGCTGTTGCCGGCCATGTCCAGCAGGCGGCGGGCGGCGAAGGTGGCCATGGACACGTGGTCTTCCTGGTTGGCAGAGGTGGGCAGGCTGTCCACCGAAGCCGGATGGGCGAGGGTCTTGTTTTCCGAAGCCAGGGCGGCAGCGGTGACCTGAGCGATCATGAAGCCGGAATTGAGCCCGCCTTCCTTGACCAGAAAGGCCGGCAAGCCGGATAGAGCCGGGTCCACCAGCTGGGCGGTGCGCCGTTCGGAAAGCGCGCCGATTTCCGAGATGGCCAGGGCCAGCACGTCAGCGGCCATGGCCACCGGCTCGGCATGGAAGTTGCCACCGGACAGTACGTCCCCCTCGGCGCTGAACACCAGCGGGTTATCGGACACGGCATTGGCTTCACGCAGGAACACACCTGCGGCAAAGCGCAGGTGATCCAGGCAGGCGCCCATGACCTGTGGCTGGCAGCGTAGGGAATAAGGGTCTTGCACGCGAGGGCAGTCGCGGTGGGATTCGCGGATCTGGCTACCGGCCAACAGCTCGCGATAGAAGGCAGCCACGTCGATCTGCCCCGGCTGGCCACGAACCGCCTGGATGCGTGGGTCGAAGGGTACGTCCGAACCCTTGAGCGCCTCCACTGTCAGGCTGCCGGCTACCACCGCGGCGCTGAACAAACGCTCGGCGGCGAACAGACCGCGCAGCGCCAGCGCGGTGGACACCTGGGTGCCGTTGATCAGGGCCAGGCCTTCCTTCGGGCCAAGCTCCAGCGGCTTCAGGCCAGCCAGGGCCAGGCCTTCGTTGGCATCCATCTCGCGGCCTTGGCGGCGCACCCGGCCCACGCCTATGAGTACCGCCGCCAAGTGTGCCAGAGGTGCCAGGTCCCCCGAAGCGCCGACCGAGCCTTGGGACGGCACGCAGGGGTATACGCCCGTCTCGTAGAGCTTGCGCAAGCCTTCGATCACTTCCCAGCGCACACCAGAGAAGCCTCGGGCCAGGGATGCTACCTTCAGCGCCAGGATCAGGCCGACCGTAGCGTCGTCCAGCAATGGCCCGGTACCGGTACAGTGACTGAGCAGCAGGTTGCGTTGCAGGCGGGTCAGGGATTGTTCAGCGATGGAGGTACGCGCCAGCAGCCCGAAGCCTGTGTTGATGCCATACACCGTACGCTTGCTGGCGATGATGCGGGTCACGGTGGCGGCGGCTTCGTCTACCGTCGCACGTGCGGCCGGGTCCAGTTCGAAGGGTACTTGGTGATGGAAAATGTCTCGCAACTGAGCGAGATCGAACTGGCCGGGCTGGATAAGCAAGGGCACGGGCATGGCAGGCTGTCCTGATACGTGGCAATGCCCTTATCTAAACCTGTATATACAGGTATGGCAAGGGGCATCTGTCACAGCAGCTGTTGGACCCAGCGCCAGCTGGGGAATGGGGATGCTGGCGGAGGGGGGCTGGTATTCGGCAGCTTCGCTACCTCCCACCGAGGTGCGTGCAGCCCCGGCGGGAACCTGGTATTCGGCAGCTTCGCTACCTCCCGCCGAGGTGCATGCAGTCCCGGTGGGACCCAGCGCCAGCTGGGGAATGGGCCCCGGGGGGAAGCAGGTATTCGACAGCTTCGCTACCTCCCGCCGAGGTGCGTTCCTCAGGTCAGTGCAGCTTCAACCCTGGCTCAGTGCCACGGCCCAATCGGCTGCCCAGCATGGACATGGCGGTGCGGAACGGGCCATAGAGCGCCATCTGGTGCATGCGGTACAGGGACACGTAGAACATGCGCGCCAGCCAGCCTTCGAGCATGACGCTGCCGGTGAGGTTGCCCATGAGGTTGCCCACTGCCGAGAAACGCGAGAGAGAGATCAGCGAGCCGTAGTCGGTATAGCGGTATTCAGGCAGTTGCCCGCCTTCAAGCCGCTGCTTGAGGGATTTGACCAGGAGCGAAGCCTGCTGGTGCGCGGCCTGGGCCCGAGGCGGCACGTTGCGGTCGCTGTCCGGTTGCGGGCAGGCGGCGCAATCACCAAAGGCGAAGATATTGTCATCCCGAGTGGTCTGCAGGGTAGGCCGCACCTGGAGCTGATTGATTCGGTTGGTTTCCAGCCCATCGATGTTTTCCAGGAAGCCAGGTGCGCGAATGCCGGCCGCCCACACCTTCAGGCGCGCCGGAATCACCTTGCCGTCAGTGGTCAGCAGACTGTGCTCGGTCACCTCGCTCACGGCCGCGCCGGTGAGCACGGTCACGCCCAGTTTCTCCAGGGTGCGATGCACCGGAGCGCTGATGCGTTCAGGCAGGGCCGGCAATACCCGAGGGCCCGCCTCGATCAAGGTAATGCGCATGTTCTCCGGGCGAATCCGCCCCAGACCGTAGGCGGCCAGCTCATGGGCCGCATGATGCAACTCGGCGGCCAGCTCCACCCCGGTGGCGCCTGCGCCGACGATGGCGACCGTGATTTCTTCCTGATGACCTTCGTCCTGGGCATGCGCGCGCAGGTAGGCATTGAGCAACTGCTGATGGAAGCGCTCGGCCTGTTGGCGGGTATCCAGGAACAGGCAGTGCTCGGCGGCGCCCTTGGTACCGAAGTCATTGGTAGTGCTGCCCACCGCGATCACCAGGGTGTCGTAGGCCAGCTCGCGCTCCGGCACCAGTTCCACTCCGCGCTCGTCCAGGGTGGCTGCCAGGGTGATGCGCTGGTTGGCCCGGTCCAGCCCGCTCATGCGGCCCAGCTGGAATTCGAAGTGGTTCCACTTGGCCTGGGCCAGGTAGTTGAGCTCGTCACCAGACGAATTCAAGGAACCTGCCGCGACTTCGTGCAGCAAGGGTTTCCAGATATGGGTGAGGTTGGCGTCCACCAGGGTCACGCAGGCCTTGCCGCGCTTGCCCAGGCTCTTACCCAGGCGGGTCGCCAGTTCCAGGCCGCCGGCGCCGCCGCCAACGATCACGATGCGATGTTTCATGGAGGTATCTCGTAAGGTTGAAAAAACGGTAGCCATGCCGCGTGCAACAGGGAGGCGGCGACATCTGGTCGGGGCGAGCGCTAGGCAGCTTCGAGCGCCCGGCCAGGGGGTGGCGGAATTCAGGTTGCGCGAGTAGACCGCGACACTGGGCAAAATGTTGCACAGTGGTCGAAACGAAGGCTGCACCCAAGGTGGCCAGAGGTATCGAGGCGGTGGAAGAGGGGGCGGGCATGGGGAAGGCCGGCAGGTTCTACGCAATGCGCTATTTGTAACATTCTGGCGGGCCAGGCGCCATGGGCAGTGGTATTACAAGGTGATACCCACGTCGAAAAGAATGCTTCGCCCCAGGTTGGCCCGCAGGAAATCAGGCGCGCCGGGGTGAGCGAACAGCACCCGGGCGAAGTTGGGACCCACCAGGGAAAGGGAGCGCCAGCCCTGTCGCAGGTACTCAGTAGGCGGCGGAAAGTGGCTGTTGAGGTTGAGCACCTCGCGCTTGAGACTGGCGAAGGCCACCATGTCCAGCTGGCCCAAGTCCAGGCCACGCTCGAAGTAGTTATGGGCTTTCTTGCGCAACGTAGGGCCAAGCCGCGCCAACAGTTCCGGCGCGCGGATTCGCTTGGGCTTGGCCTCCCGGCGCACCAGTTGACTCAGGGAAAAGGCGCTGCGCCGGCGCTGCAGTTCCTGGCGCCATTCGTCATTGAGCCGACGGCCTTCATCGAGCACGAAGAACACTTCAAAGTTGGCGTCGCGAAACAGGACGTCTGGCGGTTCCTGGCCCACCGGCAGGAACTCCTCGGCGCCATATGCGATGTTCAGGCCCTGCAGCAAGCGCTGGCATACCCAGCGCTCGCGCTCCCACTTGCGGGCGTTGGACAGCATCGCATTGGCCTGTTCAGCCTGGGTGGTCAACAGGCGCAGGTAGTCTGAATCGTCCATGGCCTTGCCTCATCGACAGCTTGAGCTATCTGTAACAGCCAAGGCGGGCCACTACAACCCCCAAGATGCCGGGGCAGGCCTGGTCGGGCTTAGTGCTGGCTGGGCGGCAGGCTTTCGGAGAACAGTTCGTCCTCGGATTCTTCACGGCCAGCGATCTTGTGTTCTTCCGCGGCCCAGGCGCCGAGGTCGATGAGCTTGCAGCGATCCGAGCAGAACGGGCGATTGGGGGACGCGGCGCTCCATTCCACAGGCGCGCCACAGGTGGGGCAATTGACAAGGGTGGGTTGACTCATGAGTACGCTTCCGCCAAAGACAAATAAACAAGGTGTAGCCGGTCTACCTCGGCGTGCAGGGCTTCGAGGCTGCCGTCGTTGAGAATCACGTCGTCGGCCAGGGCGCGGCGATCTTCCCGGCTAGCCTGGGCCGCGAGAATGGCCTCCGCCTGGGCCTGGCTGCTGCCGTCACGGCTGAGGGTACGCGCCAGTTGCAGCTCCCGGGGCGCGTCTATCACCAGCAGGCGGTTGGCCAGCCGGTATTGCCCGGACTCGATCATCAACGGCGAGACGAACACGGCATAGGCGGAACGGGCATCGCGCAAGCGGCTGGCGATTTCCTCGGCGATCAGCGGGTGCAACAGCTTTTCCACCCACAGGCGCGCGTCCGTGTCGCTGAAGATACGCTCGCGCAGGGCCTTGCGGTCCAGGCCGCCATCCTCCTGCAACACGCCTGGGCCGAAGTGCTTGGCCAAGGCAGCCAGTGCCGGCCGGCCGGGCTCCACGACCCAGCGCGACGCCTGGTCCGCGTCCACCACCTCCAGGCCATGGAAGGCGAAGCGATCAGCCGCGGCGCTCTTGCCGCTGCCAATCCCGCCCGTCAGGCCCAGGACCCAGGGGCGGGTGTTTTCTTTGATCATTGAGCGAACCCTGCGAACTGAAGATAAGACGCTGTGATGTCCGCGCCCCAGATGAGCGCGATCCAGCCGGCCACGGCCAGGTAGGGGCCAAACGGAATAGGCGTGGCATGGCTCTGCCCCCGGGCCCGCAGCATCAGGGCGCCCAGTATGGCGCCCACCGCCGAGGACAACAGGATGGTCAAAGGCAGCACCTGCCAGCCGCCCCAGGCGCCGATCAGGGCCAACAGCTTGAAGTCTCCATGGCCCATGCCTTCCTTGCCGGTAAGCAAGCGAAAGGCCTGGAATACCAGCCACAGGCTCAGGTAACCGGCCACGGCGCCCCATAGGGCGTCGTTCAGGGGCACGAACAGGCCCAGGGCATTGACGATCAGCCCCAGCCATAGCAGCGGCAGCACCAGGGTGTCCGGCAACAGCTGATGGTCCACATCGATCATGCTCATGGCCAGCAGGCCCCAGGTCAGCAGCAGCATGGCACCCGCTTGCCAGGTGGCGCCGAAGTGCCAGGCGATGAAGGCGCTGAGCAGGCCGCTGGCCAGTTCCACCAGCGGATAGCGTGGCGAGATGGAGGCCTTGCAGCCGGTACAGCGCCCGCGCAACCACAGGTAACTCAGGACAGGAATGTTTTCCACAGCGCTGATCCGGTGCCCGCAGTGGGGGCAGGCCGAGCGCGGTACCATCAGGTTGTAGCGTGGTTCGGCGGGCAACGGCGGCATCTGCAGGTATTCCCTGGCCTGGGCGCGCCAATCGGCGTTCATCATGACGGGCAGGCGGTGGATCACCACGTTAAGAAAACTGCCAACCAGCAGGCCCAGCAGCAGGGCGCACAGGGTGGTGGCCAGCGGCGAGCTGGCCAGGAGGTCGAAAGCAGGCATTTAAACGACGGAACCGAGCTGGAAGATAGGAAGGTACATGGCGATGACCAGGCCGCCGACGAGCACACCAAGGATGGCCATGATCATCGGCTCCATCAGGGTGGTGAGGTTGGAGATGGCGTTATCCACTTCCTCCTCGTAGTAGCCGGCCACCTTGCCGAGCATTTCGTCCAGGGCGCCGGACTCTTCACCGATGGCGGTCATCTGCACTGCCATGCTGGGGAAGGTGCCCGTAGAACGCATGGAGGCGTTGAGCTGCATGCCCGTGGACACATCCTGGCGCACCTGGAAGACCGCATTGCGGAACACCACGTTGCCGGTAGCCCCAGCGACCGAATCCAATGCTTCCACCAGCGGCACACCGGCGGCGAAGGTGGTGGAGAGGGTGCGGGCGTAGCGCGCCACCGAACTCTTGTAGAGGATCTGCCCGATGATGGGCATCTTCAGCAGGCCGCGGTCCACGGTGTCGCGGAACTTGAAGTTTTTCTTGTACGCCCGGCGGATCAGCAGGCCGATGCCGATCATGACGGGCAATACGATGTACCACCAGTTCTGCAGCAGCTCGGACAGGTTGATCACCATCTGGGTAAAGGCCGGCAGCTCCGCGCCAAAGCCTTGGAACACGCTCTGGAACTGCGGCACCACCTTGATCAGCAGGATGCCGGAGACAATGAAGGCCACCACCAGCACCGCAATGGGATAGGTCATGGCCTTCTTGATCTTGGCCTTGAGGGCCTCGGTTTTTTCCTTGTAGGTGGCGACCCTGTCCAGCAGTGTCTCCAGGGCACCGGCCTGCTCACCGGCGTTTACCAGGTTGCAGTACAACTCGTCGAAGTATTCCGGCTTGCGGCGCAGGGCACTGGCGAAGCTGTTGCCGGCGGCCACTTCCTGTTTCAAGTCGTTGACCAGGTCGCGCATGCTTTGCTTGTCCACACCCTCGGCGATGATGTCGAAGGCCTGTAGCAGCGGCACCCCGGCACGCATCATGGTCGCCATCTGGCGAGTGAAGAAGGCGATGTCCAGAGGTTTGATCTTCTTGCCCCGGCTGAACACCGAGTTGGACTTCTTCTTGACCTTGCCAGGCACTATGCCCTGGCGGCGCAGTTGGGCCTTCACCAGAGCCACGTTGAGGCTGGTCAACTCGCCCTTGATGCGGTTGCCCTTGCGGTCTACCCCTTCCCAACTGAACACGCTGGGCTGCGCGGCTTTCGCCACCTTGACTGCCATGGCTTAGTCCTTGGTCACCCGGTTGACTTCCTCGAGGCTGGTCACCCCTTGCATGACCTTCGCCAGGCCCGACTGACGCAGGTCCGCGAAGCCTTCCTGGCGCATTTGCGCGGCGATGTCGATGGAGTTGGCCGCCTCCATGATCAAGCGTTGCAGGGCAGGGGTGTTCTTCACCACCTCATAGATGCCTTGGCGGCCCCGGTAGCCATTGTTGCATTGATCGCAGCCCTTGGGCTCGTACACCTTGAAGGTGCCGATGCTTTCCGGCGGGAAGCCTTCCTCGATGAGCGCGTCCCGAGGGATGTCCGCTTCCTGCTTACAGTTGGGGCACAGCTTGCGCGCCAGCCGCTGGGCGATGATCAGGTTTACCGAGGTGGCGATGTTGAAGCCCGCCACGCCCATGTTCTGCAAGCGCGTAAGGGTTTCCGCCGCGCTGTTGGTGTGCAGGGTAGAAAGCACCAGGTGGCCGGTTTGCGCGGCCTTGATGGCGATTTCCGCCGTTTCCAGGTCGCGGATTTCCCCCACCATGATCACGTCCGGGTCCTGACGCAGGAACGAGCGTAGGGCGGAAGCGAAATCCAGGCCCTGGCGCGGGTTCACGTTGACCTGGTTGATGCCTTCCATGTTGATTTCCACCGGGTCTTCGGCGGTGGAAATGTTGATGTCCACGGTATTGAGGATGTTCAAGCCGGTGTAGAGCGACACCGTCTTGCCCGAGCCGGTGGGCCCGGTGACCAGGATCATCCCCTGGGGCTGGCCCAGGGCTTCCAGGTACAGCTGCTTCTGGTTTTCCTCATAGCCCAGGGCGTCGATGCCCAGTTGGGCGCTGGTCGGGTCCAGGATCCGCATCACGATCTTCTCGCCCCAGAGCGTGGGCAGGGTGTTCACCCGGAAGTCGATGGCCTTGCTCTTGGAAATGCGCATCTTGATACGCCCGTCCTGAGGCTTGCGCCGCTCGGAAATATCCAGGCTGGCCATCACCTTCAGGCGCGCGGCGATACGCCCGGCCAGGCTGATGGGCGGGCGGGCCACTTCGCGCAGCATGCCGTCGGTACGGAAGCGCACCCGGTAGGCACGCTCATAGGGCTCGAAGTGAAGGTCCGACGAGCCGCTGCGAATGGCGTCGAGCAGCATCTTGTTGACGAAGCGCACCACCGGGGCGTCGTCCGCATCCTGTCCCGGCGCGTCATCCCGGCCGTCATCCACGGCCTCCACGTCCAGGCCGTCCAGGTCAACATCGGCAAGGTCTTCCAGGCCGGTGGTGCTTTCGAAGAAGCGCTCGATGGCATCGCTGAGCTTGTCGTCTTCCACCAGGATGGCTTCGACGTTCATGCCGGTGTTGAACTGGATGTCCGTGATGGCCTGCTGGTTGGTCGGGTCCGACAGGGCGATGAACAGCTTGTTGCTGCGCCGCCACAAGGGCAGAGCGCGGTGCTGGCGAATCAGGCGCTCGTTGACCACCCCCTGGGGGAAGGCTTCTTTATCCACGGTGCCGATATCCAGCACCGCCATGCCAAACTGATCCGCCGCCAGCTCGGCGATGTCGCGACCCTTCACCAGCTTGGTCTGCACCAGGTAGTGCACGAGCGGGATCTTGTTGCGTTGAGCCTGCTGGGACGCCTGCTGCGCGTTCTTTTCGTTCAACAGTTCCGCAGCGACCAACTGCTTGGCCAGGCCGGTGAGGGCAATGTCGTTCATGGGTAGCCAGACTCCTTCGGTCGCTCGTTTATAGCCTAGTCCACCCATGGGTGCCAAATGCTAGGGACAAGGTGACAAAAAACGTCAGTTTGCGCCACTGCGCGGTGATGGCTCAATCATGGCCAATAGGCCGGAGCGAGCGGTAGCATGGTACTCGAGGGTTTGGCATGGGGGTTGCTCTTTCCCTATCAGGCACAAGGCCTTCTCGCATTAGGAGAACGAGTATGAATAACCAGAAGGGTTTCACCCTGATCGAACTGATGATCGTGGTCGCGATCATCGGGATCTTGGCGGCGATTGCGATTCCGCAGTACTCCAAGTATCAGGCGCGGGCTAAGATTTCGGCTGCCATTGCTGAAACGTCAGCGTTGCGTACCGGGATGGAAGACAAGCTGAATAACGGCACTGACGTAGCCGCAGCCACCGATATTGGCGCTGCGAACGCTACGACCTCGAACTGTACCCTCACCGCTACGGGTACCGCTTCTAGCGGTGCTGCAACCATTGGCTGCACCATCCTGAACGCTCCCGCCCCTGCTCTTGGTAAGGTCGTAACCTGGACACGTACTGCAGCGAATGGTTGGAGCTGCGCCACCAACATGACCAGCACTGATCTGACCCTCGTTCCGAAAAGTTGCGGTGGTAGCTAATCCAGCATTGGCCTGGATTAAAGTCGGGCGTGAGATATCAGTCGCGAGGCTGCAGCGTATAAACGCCTGAGGCCTCGCGCTTCTTTGTGTCCTGATAAGGACATTGTAGCGATAAAACCAGTAATTTTGAGGAGTTCCGTACTTGCGTAACCAGAAAGGCTTCACACTGATTGAATTGATGATCGTTGTCGCGATCATTGGCATTCTCGCCGCAATCGCCATCCCGCAATATTCCAAGTACCAAGCTAAATCAAAAGTAGCCGCCGCGGTCGCCGAGACGGCTGCGCTCAAGACAGGGGTTGATACTTACCTCAATGAAGGGAAGAACGTCACCGCGGCGACCGAGGTAGGTGCGGCTGATACCTCCACGTCCAACTGCAGCGCGTTGAGCGCAAGCGGTACCGCCAGCTCGGGCGAAGCTACCATCACTTGCAAGATCGCCAACGCGCCAGCCCAGGTGCTGGACAAAACTGTCACTTGGACTCGGGATGCTTCCAACGGTTGGTCATGCACCACGGACTTGGCAAGCGAAAACACCAATCTTGCTCCTATGGGGTGTGGCGGTAGCTAAAGGCCAGGGTCGCGAGGTTTTCAGTGAAGAAAAACCAATCGGGTTTCTCGCTGATTGAGCTGATTATCGCCGTTGCGATCATTGGAATCCTCGCGGCCATTGCCTTATCGATTTATTCTCGTTATTTGGCTACGACCAAGACCACGGCGGCGAGGGCAGAGCTTGAGTGGTTGAAAACGAATTACGACAGCGCTCTCAGCGCAGGTAAAACCCAGCCAAGTCTTGCTGACCTTGATGTCCCGACCAGTTCGGCTCATTGCTTCCTTAGCCTTACGAAGAGCCAAGATGGTACAGCCTCTATCGCTTGCAACTTGATTAATCCGCCGTATTTGATCAATGGTGGCGTAGTGAGCATCATTCGAAGCGCTACCGGTGAATGGACTTGCAGAGTCAATTCCAGCATAGGCAATACCTACGCCCCTAGCGGCTGCACCGTAGGCAGTTGATTCCCAAAGCTTTCACCAAGGTTGCCTCGGTTGACGTCTGGTGGTAAGTTCAGCACCCGAACACGCCGGTGTAGCTCAGTCGGTAGAGCAGCGCACTCGTAACGCGAAGGTCGCAGGTTCGATTCCTGTCTCCGGCACCATCTCCCGCTTGGCCAATTCCCGTTAGGCCAAGCCTCGTCAAGTCATCCCTGTCGATCTTCGATTCTGCCGCTTGCCTCCAGCAGTGAACAAAGGCGCTATCGAACCACCGCTTGTCCCGAAAACGCACTTTGTGTGTACGCTCCGGCGCGCGCTT
Organism: Pseudomonas massiliensis; assembly: GCF_000826105.1. GTDB lineage: Bacteria > Pseudomonadota > Gammaproteobacteria > Pseudomonadales > Pseudomonadaceae > Aquipseudomonas > Aquipseudomonas massiliensis. The sequence goes on from NZ_CCYK01000007.1 coordinate 249,247, forward strand.
CGGTGATTCTCAGAAGGCAACGTGTTCGCTTAAACCCTCACCAATGCGCAGCGGATTCGGCGCGTTGATGAAGAATTCGGAATACTTCCACCCTGTCTTCTTTTACACGATAGGCGGCCAGAAAAGGGTAGTCGCTGAAGATGAGTTCTCGCGTATCTGGTACTCGCCCTGCACGTCCCACATGCGAAAAGGCACGGAGCATTTCTAGCGTTTCGATCATGTCCAGCAAGACAACTGCCGCGCGTTTTGCGCCTATCTTGAGCGAATAGTGCTCATGGATGGCTTCCAGATCACTTTCCGCTTTCGGTGTCAGATACAGCTTCGGCACGTGCTACCCACTTACGTTTGATGATCTCGAGATCTGTGAGATGTCCTGCTTCAGCTTCCGCGATCCCTTCTGCAATAGCTTTGACGTGCCACGATTCGTCTTCCAGATAACGGGCAACGGCTCTTTTCAAATGGTATTGGCGGTCTCGATCCGTCGCTGCGGCTAATGCATCGAGGCGGGAGACAAACTCCGGTTCGATTCGAAAAGACAACACAGAGGCTGCCATGCTTACCTCCCCAAACTCATGGTTGTATACGCTGTATACGGATGGCGTGAGTGTAGACAGTTCACAGATGAAGTTCAAACGCTTTGGCCGAGTAGCAGTCAACGCTGTCACCCGCTCAGGACAACGCCCCCCTGGCTCAGCCCACCAGGCCCAGCCGTAGAGCAAGCGCCGCCAAGGTCGCCAGCAGGATGGGCAGGGTCAGCAGGCTGCCTACCTTGAAGTAGTAGCCCCAGCCGATCCGGATGTTCTTCTGCGCCAGCACATGCAGCCAGAGCAGGGTGGCCAGGCTGCCGATGGGCGTGATCTTCGGGCCCAGGTCGCAGCCCACCACGTTGGCGTACACCATGGCCTGCCGGATCACGCCGCTGGCCTGGCTGTCCTGTATGGACAGCGCGCCTATCAGTACGCTGGGCAGGTTGTTCATCACCGAGGAGAGCAGGGCGGCGGTGATGCCGGTGCCGAAGGTGGCGGCCCATAGCCCGTGCTCGGCGAAGCGGTCGAGCAGCCCGGCCAGGGCGTCGGTCAGCCCGGCATTGCGCAGGCCATAGACCACCAGGTACATCCCCAGGGAAAACACCACGATCTGCCAAGGGGCGTGACGTAGCACCTTGCGGGTGGAAATGTGCCGGCCCCGACCGGCGATCACCAGCAGGATCACCGCGCACAGGGCCGCCACGGCACTGATGGGCACGCCCAAGGGTTCCAGGGCGAACAGCCCGACCAGCAGGAGCACCAGCACCCAGCAGCCGGCGATGAAGGTGGCGCGGTCGCGGATGGCGGCGCGGGGTTCGCCCAGGGCCGAGGGATCGAAGCGGGTGGGGATGTCCTTGCGGTAGAACAGCCACAGCACTAGCAGGGTGGCGGCTACGCTGACCAGGTTCACCGGCCACATCACCGAGGCGTAGGCGCCGAAGCCGAGGCCGAAGAAGTCCGCCGAAACAATGTTCACCAGGTTCGACACCACCATGGGCACGCTGGCGGTATCGGCGATGAAGCCCGCCGCCATCACGAACGCCAGGGTGGTGGCTGGGCCGAAGCCAAGGGCCAGCAGCATGGCGATCACGATGGGCGTCAGGATCAGCGCCGCGCCGTCGTTGGCGAATATCGCCGAAACCGCCGCCCCCAGCAGCATCATCAGGGCGAACAGCCGATGGCCACGGCCGCGGCCCCAGCGGGCCATATGCAAGGCGGCCCATTCGAAGAAGCCGGCCTCGTCCAGCAGCAGGCTGATGACGATGATGGCAATGAAGGTGGCAGTCGCGTTCCAGACCACATGCCACACCGCCGGCACATCATGCAGGCTGACCGCGCCGCTGAGCAGCGCCAGTACCGCGCCCCCGGCGGCGCTCCAGCCCACACCTAGGCCTTTCGGCTGCCAGATCACCAGGGTCAGGGTCAGCACGAAAATGCAGGCTGCGGTCAGCATCAAGAGGTATCCATCAGAGGGAAGGGGGCGCGGGACCCCGGGCGGGAGGATTCTACGCCAGGCGGCCGGTTCGCTGCAGTGACATGACTGCTGCGGTGGGGCCTGGCTTGGACGGCGCTAGACCCGGAAGCGCGCCACTGAAGCCTGCATGGCCGCGGCCGCCGCGTTGAGCAGTTCGGCCGTTTCCTGCAGCCCTTGCATGGCGCCGGTGTAGCTGCGCGAGCGTTCGGCGATGGCGGCCACCCGCTGGGCCATCTCATCGCTGGCGTGGGTTTGTTCGTTGATGGTGGTGGAGATGTCCTGCACCCGCTCGGCGGCATTGTGCGCCCCGGCACGTATTTCATTGATGGACACCCCGGCGCGCTCGGCCAGGGACACCCCTTCATCTACCCGTGTCACGCACGCCTGCATATTCCCGGCGGCGTCCTGGGCGCTGCCGCGCAGCCGCTCGATCATGGCGGTGATTTCCTGGGTGGAACGCGACGTGCGCGCCGCCAGCCCACGCACCTCATCGGCTACCACGGCGAAACCGCGCCCGGCTTCACCAGCCCGCGCCGCTTCGATGGCCGCGTTGAGCGCCAGCAGGTTGGTTTGCTCGGCAATGCTCTTGATGACCTGGATGATGGAGTGGATTTCTTCTGAAGACGCGTCCAGGGACGCGATGCTCGTAGCCGACTGTCGCACCGCATCGGCGATGCGGGTCATGCTCTCCACTACGCCGAGGATCACCTGGCCGCCGCTGCTGGCCAGGTCCTCGGATTGCGCCGACAGGGCGCGGGCGGTGTCGGCATGGCCAGACACCTGGGTGATGTTGGCCATCATCTGGCCCATGCCAGTAGCGACGCTGGCGGCGTTGTGGGCCTGCTCATCGGCGCTGGCCACCACGTCCCCCGCCGTTTCGCCCAATTGCCGGGAAGCGCTTTGAAGCGCCTGGCTTTCATGGCGCACGGTGCTGATCATCTGGCGCAGGTTGGCTTGCATGTCGCTGATCGCCGCCACCAGTTCACCCATTTCATCGGCGCTGGCCCGCGGTTTGGGCGGCTGGCGCAGGTCCCCGCCGGCAATGGCGCGGGCCGAATCGACGATACCTTCCAGCGGCCGCAGTACGCCGCTCAGCATCTGTCGGCAGAGAAACCCCAGCGCCAGGAGGATGATCACCAGGCAGCCGGCCAGCCAGCGCGCCGCCGAGGCAAGGGTGTGGTCCTGTTGATCACGGGTTGCCGTGGCGTTGGCCTCGATCATGTCGCTCAGGGCCGCATTGTGGGTTTCCAGCGCCTCGAAGGCTTGGGTGAAGCCAGGGCGCAAGGCGTCGACCTTGCCAGGGGCGGAGAGCGCGGCTTCGATCAAGGCCCCGGCGCTCTGGGTGTAGGCCTGGGCCTGGCCGGGCAATTGCTGCAGCGGCTCGTGCAGTGCCGGAGGCAAGGGCGCGCGGGCGTTGGCCTGCACAGAGTCGCGAAGTGTTTGCGCGTGTTCCTTGAAAGACTCACGCGCCGCCTGGCCGCCCTGGCTGTCCGTGGTACCGGCCAGCAGCGCGGCCAGCACGTCGCCACGGATGGCGTCGTGCATCATGTCGGCCTGCAGGTGTTGGCGCAGGGCCTGTAGGCTGGTCTCGTTTTCGTCGAGCGCGCCCAGGATCTGCCGATAGCAGAAGGTTGCCATCAGGGCCAGCACCACCACGGACAACAGGCTGACAAGGCCAGACAGAATGATCTTGCTGCGTATCTTCACGCGGGAACTCCCGAGCCGACTGCTTGGAGGGAAGTCTAGCTTCCCTGAACCAAGCCGCCACAGGGCCTGCCCGCGCCCGATGCCAGCGTAGACAGTGAGGCCGGGCGGCCTCTCGGAGTGCGGCCTGAGCCCCGTTCCCTAGGCAATAGCTCGATTAAGGATTTCAGCCTCCCAGACGCGCGGTGAGCGCGCCGAGCTGGCCGGACAGCTCGTGCAGGCGGCCGCTGGCCTGTTCGGTACCGCGGACGCTTTCCTGGTTGGCCACCGCCACCGTCGTGATCTCGGTGAGGTTGCGAGAGATGTCCTCAGCGACCGCGGTCTGTTCCTCGGCCGCGGTAGCGATCTGCTGGTTCATCCCGCGAATGGCTTCGATGGCGCCGGTGATGTGGCGCAGCATGGTCCCGGTATGGGCGATCTTTTCCACGCTCTCGTCGCTGCGCTGCTTGCCATTCTCGATGGCTCGCGCCGCGTCCGTGGTGCCCAGTTGCACCGCATCAATGATCTGGTTGATCTCGCTGATAGACGCAGACGTGCGTTGGGCCAGGCTACGCACTTCGTCGGCCACCACGGCGAAGCCACGGCCGGCTTCGCCCGCGCGCGCCGCTTCGATGGCCGCGTTCAGGGCCAGCAGGTTGGTTTGCTCGGCGATGCCACGGATCACTTCCAGGACCTTGCCCACCCGGCCGCTGTCGCTTTCCAGCTTGCGGATCACCGAGGCGGTGGTTTCGATTTCGTTACGCATATGGTCGATGGCCGCGATGGTCACCTGCATCACCTGGTCCCCCTGCTGGGCTGACTGGTCCGCCTGCTCGGCGGCACGCGCCGCTTCCTGGGCGTGGCGCGCCACTTCCTGGGCGGTGGCGGACATTTCATGCATGGCCGTGGCCACCTGGTCGGTGCGGCTGAACTGGTCTTCGCTACCCTTGGCCATTTGCCGGGCGATCTGCGACAAGGCCGAGCTGGCGCCGTCCAGGTCCGCGGCGTTGCGCTTGAGGCGAGTGAAGGTTTCGTCGAGGAAGTCACGCAAGGTATTGGCCGCAACGGCCAGTTGGCCCAGTTCATCGTGGCGGTCGTTCTGCACGCGGTCCTTGAACTTGCCGTGGCTGAGGTCCGCTACATAGGCGATCAGGCGGGTCACCGGTGCCACCAGGCGATGGCTCACCAGCCACAGACTCAAGGCGGCCACCGCCAGGGCTGACAGCACCATGATCAACAGGCCAAGCCACATGGCTTCCTGGGCGCTGTCACTGATGGCGGCGGCCTGGGCCGTCGCGTCCTTACCGATGTCCTGAGCCAGTTGGCTCAGCTGCTCGGTCGTCTGCCGGTCGATGCCCTGCACGGCGCGGTCACCGGCCACAGGGTCGGCGCCCGCGGCCACGAAGGCATCGCGGCCCTTGGTGTAGGCCGCCAGCAAGGCCTGATGGCTTTCACGCAGCTGACGGGCGCGTTCCTTGAACTGAGCGGGCATTTCCGCCTTGGCCACCAGATCAGCCAAGAGGCCCTGCACAGCGCGATGACGGTCTTCGAATTGTCCCCAGTATTTGTTCAGGTCCGCGGGCTGCTTGCCGCGCAGCAGGACGTTCTTCCACTCCTGCACCTGTACCTTGAATTGCAGGTTGGTCTCTTCCACCAGTTGGGACGCATGGACAGGGCCATCGACCAGGGTGCGGTAGTCGCGTATGCCCTGGGCCAGGAACTGAAAGCAGCCCAGGGCGATCAGCAGGATGGCGAGCAGGCTGCCGCCAATTAAAAGCAGCATTTGGGCCTTCAGGGAGGTCTTCAGGGACATGGGATTCTCGAACGCGAAGTGGGCTGTAATGGTTGTCTTGGAGCTTCCCTGTTCCTCGCTTAGCAGATCGGCCAGGCGTGTCAGCTCTTTAGCGTAGACGCTACCGCCCGTCTGCAAGGGGCAAGAATCCGGCGCCGCGGCCGAAAGCTAGAAGCGGCTTCGAAGGTGCGAGATGGAGAGTACTCGCCAAGATGATGCCTAAATGACAGTATTGCCGCTTATGCCAGGGGAGAACTCAAATGCCAAGGCCCAACTTCGAACAGCCCTTCGTGCCGGTAGGGTGCGCGCAATGCCGTGCCTTGGAGAAGCTCGATTTTGACTTCACCATGGCCTTCCAGCCCATCGTCGATGTCCGCTCCGGCATTCCCTACGCTTACGAGGCGCTGGTGCGCGGAGTACAGGGGGAAGGCGCCCTGCAGATCCTGGACAAGGTCAATGCCGATAACCTCTATCGCTTCGACCAGGCCTGCCGGGTCAAGGCCATCGAGCTGGCCGCGAGTCTCGGGCTTGCGCAGATTCCTGACTGCAAGCTGAGCATCAACTTTTTTCCCAATGCCGTTTATCGCCCCGAAACGTGCATCCGCGCCACGATCGAGGCGTCGCGCCAGTTCGGCTTCCCCTTGAGCCGCCTGATGTTCGAAGTGATGGAAGGGGAGCGCGTCGAAGAACCTGAGCACCTCAAGGGTATCTTCGCCGAGTACGAACGCCATGGCTTCACCACGGCCATCGATGACTTTGGCTCCGGTTATTCGGGCCTGAACCTGTTGGCCGAATTCCAGCCCCAAGTCCTTAAGCTGGACATGGCGCTTACCCGCAATATCGACGCAGACCCTGTTCGCGAAGCCATTGTCTCGGGCATCATCCATGCCGCCGGACGGCTGGGCATCCAGATCATCGCTGAAGGCGTGGAGACCGAAGCGGAACGCGATGCCCTGCTCGAGCTGGGTATCCACCTGATGCAGGGATACCTGTTCGCCCGGCCAGAAGTCGGTTGCCTGCCTCTGTCCGGGCTCTGAACTCCAGGGTATGACTAGAAGTTCGCGGGCGTGTTGGCGCTGATGATTTCCGCCTCGTCCTGACCGATGTTCTTGAAACTGTGCGGCAGGGTGGTAGGGAAGTAATAGCCGTCGCCAGGTTGCAGGATGCTGACCTCGCCGTTGATGGTCAGCTCGATGGTGCCCCGGGTGACCAGGCCGCATTCTTCGCCTTCAGGATGCACGATAGGCTCACCGCTGTCCGCGCCGGGCGCATACAGCTCGCGCAGCATGCGCATCTCACGGTTCTTCACGGTCGCGCCCACCAGCAGCAGGCGCACGCCATGGCGGCCGAGGTCCGGCTGGCTGGCGGCGCGGAAGATATGCGGGTTTTCCACAGGCGTTTCATCGGCGGTGAAGAAGTCCGCCAGGGTCATGGGAATCCCTTCGAGCAGCTTCTTCAATGAGCTGACCGAAGGGCTGACGCGGTTCTGTTCGATCAGCGAAATCGTAGCGTTGGTCACGCCACTGCGCCTGGCCAGTTCTCGTTGAGAGAGCTGGTGGCGTTCACGCACCATTTTCAGTCGTGGCCCGATGTCCATAGCACCCTTATCGATGGGAAGAAAAACGCGGCCAATGCCGCTTACAGGCTCAGGCGCATCGACAGGTCGACCGCCTTCACATCTTTGGTGAGCGTACCGAGGGAGATGTAGTCCACTCCGGTTTCGGCAATCTGGCGCAGGGTAGTGTCGTTGATTCCACCGCTGGCTTCGAGCCTGGCCTTGCCGGCGGTGCGTCGCACGGCCTCGCGCATGTCCGCCAGGCTCAGCTCGTCGAGCATGATGATGTCCGCGCCGCCGGCCAGGGCCTGCTCCAGCTCATCGAGGTTTTCCACTTCCACCTCCACGGGTTTGCCAGGGGCCAGCGAGCGGGCGGTAGCGATTGCCTGGGCAATGCCGCCACAGGCCGCGATATGGTTTTCCTTGATCAGGAAGGCGTCGTACAGGCCGATCCGGTGGTTATGGCAACCCCCGCAGGTAATGGCATATTTCTGCGCCAGGCGCAGCCCCGGCAGGGTCTTGCGGGTATCGAGCAGGCGCACCTGGGTGTGGCTGACCAGGTCGGCGTAGGTCCGTGCCCGAGTGGCCACGCCGGAAAGCAACTGAAGGAAGTTCAATGCCGAGCGCTCGCCCGTGAGCAGCGAGCGTGCCGGGCCCTCCACCGTGAACAGGATCTGGTCGGGGCTGGCGCGGTCGCCATCCTGCACCTGCCAGTGCACCACTACGCGAGGGTCCAACTGGCGGAACACTGCATCCACCCAGGCCGTGCCGGCAATCACGCAGGCCTCGCGGGTAATGATGCGAGCCGTGGCCAGCCGTTCGGCGGGAATGAGCTGGGCGGTGATGTCGCCGCTGCCCACGTCTTCGAGCAGTGCACGGCGAACATTGGCTTCGATTTCCGCCGCCAGGTCAGCGATCCGTAGGTTCGGCATGGGGTACTCCGAGGCAAATTCGGGGCCGATTATAGGGGCAGAGCACCCGGCTGCGTACCCCACTTCAACAGCAGCAGGGAAAATGAGTTCCGGCGCAACTTTTCGACGGTGCAGCGGTCAATGGTCCATTGATGTGATCGTAAAAAAACAGCTCGCACAGCTTTCAACAGGGTTGAGATCTGGTTCACAACCTGGTGCGCCTTGTAATTGACGCCACTTGTTTGGCGAATCATGCTCAGCACAGATGACGTGGCCCTCAGCTTCTATCCAAGTGGCCATGTTCGACGAAGGCAGGGCTGAAACTTGGACGATCTCACTTACATAGTGCCCAACCTTCAACACCAGGAGCCAGCCATGCCCACAGACGGCAAAGTGGTGCCTCTCAAGGTACCTGCTGACCAGGCAGCTTCGGCCCCTTTGGCCCGATTGCCCGTGGTGTTGCTGCAGGTCCGTGATAAAGCCGCCCAGCAACTCAAGGACGGCCTGCAGGCGTTGTTCGACAACGCCGACGACACCCTGTTCGAGATGGCCGACAAGGCCTTGAACAACGTCGACCAGAACACCTTCTTCGAAGCCATGCGCGACCTTCGTTTAAAGCGCAAGAATATCGAGCGCGGCTTTCTGGAAAAATTCTATGAAGCGTTCGTGCGCATCGGCCAGTACGACCTGGGAGAGCCGAGTGCGTCGGCCGTGACCTACGACAAGCTGGCCCTGGTGCCGCACGATGAGCTCGAGCGTACGGTGGCTCTGGATGCCATGGTCGGGAAGGTCATGGCGCGTGATGGCCTGGCCCTGGGCCAGCTGACCACCCGGCTCAATACCCTGGTGCCACGCAAGCTGACCGACGACAGCAATCCGCTGGGTCCGGCCATGCTCTGTGAGTACTTCCTGCAGGCCGGGCGTAACCTGGGCGTGGAGATCAAGGTCAAGCTGATCATTCTCAAGCTCTTCGACAAGTACGTGCTCAGCGATACCGACCACCTGTACGCTGATGCCAACCAACTGTTGATCGCCACCGGCATCCTTCCCGAGCTCAAGGCGGCGCCGAGCCGCCGCGCCGAAGACCGCCCCGTTAACGCCCGAAAGCGGGTCGAGGCCACGACGGAAGCGCCGCCGGCGCGCGCTCAGAACGCGCAGGCACCGCTCCAGGCCCCCTTGGATGAAAGCGTGCGCGAGGTCTTCTCCGCGCTCCAGGAATTGCTCCACGCGGTTCGTGGCAGTGTCGCCCCGAAGGTGGAACATCCGGCCGAAGCACAGCCCATTTCCACCAACGACCTCCTGCGTCTGCTGTCCCACTTGCAACAGTACGTGCCCACCAACCCTTCCGCGCATGAAGACTATGACCTGCGCTACCAGCTCGAGCAGCTGCTGACACGGGTAAGCGTCAAGAGCGGCAAGTTCCGGGTAGTCGGTGGCGTGGACGAGGACGTCATCAACCTGGTGGCCATGCTGTTCGAGTTCATCCTGGGTGACCGTAACCTGCCGGATTCCCTCAAGGCGCTGATTGGCCGCCTGCAGATTCCAATGCTCAAGGTGGCGGTGCTGGACAAGAGCTTCTTCAGTCGCGGGGCGCATCCTGCCCGCCGTCTGCTGAACGAGATCGCCAGCGCTGCCATGGGCTGGAGCAGCCGCGACGAGTCCCAGCGCGATGCCTTGCACGCACGGATCGAGCAGATCGTGCAACGGCTCCTCAACGACTTCGTGGACGACCCCGCGCTGTTTTCCGAGCTGCTGGTGGACTTCCTTGCATTCACAGGTGAAGAGCGACGCCGGAGCGAACTGCTCGAGCAGCGCACCCGTGACGCTGAGGAGGGCCGTGCCCGGGCGGAAATGGCCCGTGCCCAGGTGCAGGCCGAGCTCAATCGCCGCCTGATGGGGCGTACCCTGCCGCAGGTGGTGGTGCGCTTGCTGGAAGAAGCCTGGAGCAAGTTCCTGCTGCTGACCTGGCTCAAGCACGGCAGTGATTCGCAAGAATGGAAAGCCGGGCTGGCGACCATGGACCAACTGATCTGGAGTGTTGTGCCTCATGACGACCCGCACAGCCGCCTGCGCCTACTGGAGCTGGTGCCGGGGTTGCTCAAGTCGCTGCGTGAGGGCTTGACCAGTTCGGCCTTCGACCCCTTCGCCACCAGTCAATTCTTCAGCCAGCTGGAAAGCCTGCATGTTCAGGCATTCCAGCGCGAGGCCCTGGGCGCGAACCTGCCGGGCCCGGCCAATGACCCTTCGCTGATCCAGGTGACGGATGAAATCGTCCTCGAGGGCAGCGAGCCTGCCACGCCGGTGGAACCCGCGGCGCGCCTGCCGGAAAATGACCCGGCTCTGCGGCAGGTGGATAACCTTCGCCCTGGGGTTTGGGTGGAGCTGCAGGAAGACGAAGACACCCGGCTGCGCTGCAAGCTGACCGCGATCATCGAAAGCACCGGCAAGTATGTGTTCGTGAACCGTACCGGCATGAAGGTGCTGGAGCGAACCCGCATGGGCCTGGCCGAAGAGTTCAAGCGCGGCACCATCCAGGTGCTTGACGACAACCTGCTGTTCGATCGCGCATTGGATGCGGTGGTCGGTAAGCTGCGGGAGCTTAAAAAGTAAGGCGCGTCTGCCTCGACGCTGCGCTGCTTCGCTGGAAAAGGCATACTGGGCGCCTGATCGGCCTGCCGCAAGGAGCCCTTATGCGCCTCGATGAGGTCCGTCTGGATCCCGTCACGGGTTGGTGCCATGGCGCGCGCCATTGCCCGTCACCCAACTTCAATACCCGGCCCGGCGACGAGGTGTCGTTGCTGGTGATCCACAATATCAGCCTGCCGCCAGGGCAATTCGGGACCGGCCAGGTCCAGGCGTTTTTCCAGAATCGCCTGGACGCCGCTGCCCATCCCTATTTCGAAAGCATCGCCCAGATGACCGTTTCGGCGCATTTTCTGATCGAGCGCGATGGGGCGATCACTCAGTTCGTGTCCTGTCATGATCGAGCCTGGCATGCTGGTGTGTCCACCTTCGACGGGCGTGAAGGTTGCAACGACTTTTCCCTGGGCATAGAGCTGGAAGGTACCGACGACCAGCCCTACGCCGAGGCGCAATACGCAAGCCTCGCTCACCTGACCGCGGAGATCCGCCGTTGCTATCCGGCCATCGTGCCGGCGCGTATCCAGGGCCATTGCCATATTGCCCCGACGCGCAAGACCGATCCCGGCCCTGCCTTCGACTGGAGCCGCTACTTGTCCAGCTTGACCACCGAGGAGGGGTGCGCGTGAGTTTTCTGGTGCTGTTGCTCGTCGTCTTGATCGAGAAACTCTCCGCCTTGCGTCAGCGTGTGCAGGTCGACGGCTGGTTCCTGCGGGCGCTACGGCGTCGCGAGCGCGGTTCAGGCAGTGCCAGGCCGGGGTTGGCCTTGGCCTGGCTGGTCGCGCCGCCCGTGGCGCTGGTCGCGTTGTTGCTGTGGGCCTTGGGCGAGGTGGCCTATGGCTGGCTGGCGCTACCCTTGCATCTGGTCGTGTTGCTCTACAGCCTGGGCCGGGGCGAGCCCAAGGTTGCCACCGGCCCGCTGCGCGATGCCTGGCGCCGAGGCGACCTGCAGGCAGCGTTGCATGTGGCCGAGCGCGACCTGGGTCTCAGCGCGCCGAGCCCCGAGGCCCTGGCTGAACAGGCGCAAGGCTGGCTGCTGGGCCAGGCCTTGCGCAGCTTCTTCTCCGTAGTCTTCTGGTACAGCCTGCTGGGCCCGGCCCTGGCCCTGGCCTACCGGCTGCTGGCATTGATTGCCGAACGCACCGCGGACCCGGCCCTGGCCGAGCGCGCCGGGCTGATGCTGCATGCCTTGGACTGGCTACCGGCGCGGATGCTCGGTGCCAGCTTCGCCCTGGTGGGCAACTTTGTCGCGGTGTGTCGCTGGATGCTCCATGAACTGCTGGACTGGCACGGTAGCGCTGGCCGTTTCGTCGCCCACACCGGTCGCCTGGCTGCCGACCTGGCCACCCCAGGTGGCCCTGCCGAGCCCGTGGCTGCCCTGGATGCGCTCTGGGCTTTGCTGCAACGGGCGGCGGTGCTGTGGTATGCGCTGTTTGCGCTCTGGACCTTGCTGTATTGAAAGAACCAGCCCCACCCCGTAGCCGCCCGCCTTGGCGGCAACCGGGCGTAGCGCGGTGTCAGGCCTGGTCGCGGCCAAGGCCGGCTGCTGCCCACCCCAACAGCCCCCAGGCATTGCGGGTACTGGCCTGGGCCAGTGTCTGGGCGCTTACCCCAAGGAGCTCGGCCAGCGCCTCACAGATGGCCGGCAAATGGGCAGGGCTATTGCGAAGGCCGGGGAACATGCTTGGCGCCATGTCCGGCGAATCGGTTTCCAGCACGATGCTGTCCAGGGGGAGGCGCGGCACTACCTTGCGCAGACGCAATGCCTGGGGCCAGGTGGGTGCGCCGCCCAGGCCCAGCTTGAAGCCAAGCTTCAGGTATTCGCGAGCTTCTTCCCAACTGCCGGCGAAGGCATGGATCACCCCACGTTTCGGTAGTTTGTAGCGTTTCAAGGTAGCGATCACAGCCGCATGGCAGTGGCGCACGTGCAACAGCACAGGCAGCTCGAAGTCCACCGCCAACTGCAACTGAGCCTCGAACAACCATTGCTGGCGCTCGCGGTCCAGCCCCTTGAGGTAATAGTCCAGCCCGAACTCACCCAGCGCGCACAGCCGTCCATGCCCCGCAAGTCGTTCGAGCCACTGGCGCAGTTCATCGAGGTGCCGCGGCTGATGCTCGTCCAGGAATACAGGATGCAGCCCCAGGGCGGCATAGACCCGGGAGTCCGTGAGTGCCAGCTGCCATACCCGCTCCCAGTTGGCGCGATGCACTCCCAACACCACCACCCGGCTAACACCGCCCGCCTCGGCGCTATCCAGCACGGCCGAGCGGTCCGCGTCAAAATCGGGAAAATCCAGGTGGGTGTGGGTATCCACCAGGTTCACGCCTGGCCCTCTCGGATGCGCTGCTTGAAGGTACGGGCAATGGCATGGACGCCAGGCCTACAGACCTTTTCGTCCAGCGCGCCCAGGGCAAGTTCCAGCGCGCGGGCGGCGATCAACTCATGCTGCTGGGCCATGGCGTTGATCGGCAGCGGAAGGAAGTCCAGCAACTGGGTGTCGCCGAAAGTGCCCAGGCGTAGGTCGGGAGCGCCCAGGCCGCGGCGCTGCAGTTCATCGAACACCCCCTGAAGCAGCACGTAGGAGGTCGTCACCAGAGCGTCTGGCAGGCCGCCGAGTTCTTCCACCAGTTCGCTCATCAGGCGCTGGCCCCGATCGCGGCTGAAGGCCTCGCCTTCGCGTACCAGCACGGTTCCGGAAAACTCACTGAGGGCATCGGCGAAACCACCAGCGCGCTCAAGACTGATGCTCAGCTCCGGTCGGGCCCCGATCAGCGCGATATGCCGGGGAGGCGGCCCGCCCAGCGCAGGGTTGAGCAGGCTGGCGGTAAGCACGCGGGCGGCTTCACGATCGTCACTGATCACCGAACAGAAGAGAGCTGGGTCCATCTGTCGGTCGATCGCGATCACTGGCGTGCCGCGACTCTGGATCTCTCGGTAGCAGCCATCGGCGGCCGGCAGACAACTGGCTACAAAGAGGGCGTCACAGCGGCGTGCCCGGAACAGCTTCTGCAACTGTCGTTCGCTATCCGGGTCGTCGTCGGAACTGGCGATCAGCAGCTGATAGCCCCGGGCCCGGGCCTGTTGCTCCAGGTTCTTGGCGATGCGCGCGTAGCTGGGGTTCTCCAGGTCTGGGAGGATAAAGCCCAGAGTGCGCGTACGCTGGCTGCGCAGCCCCGCGGCCTGAGGGTTGGGCGTAAAGCCGTGCTCCTCAACCACCGCGCGCACACGCGCCACTGTGGTGTCACTGATGCGTTGTTGAGCCGCCTTGCCATTGATGACATAGCTGGCGGTGGTGACCGACACGCCGGCCAGCCGAGCGATATCGCTGAGTTTCAAGCCAAGTTTCCTTTTATGGGCATCCCTGACCGCGGATGAGCGCCAGTCGAACGCATTCGTCATTGTCGCTTATCTTGCGCGGCGGCGGCAGGGGCGAGTTTTCCACAGCCTGGCCGACGGCAGGCGTTCCCTGTCGAGGCGATTTCGAGTAACGTTCATCGTTTGCTAGGTTAAACGTTTCAGCTAGCGTGAACGCGATAGAAATCGTGCTCGTGAGGTCTTACCGCACAGGTGGTCTCTACCCTTGCCCAGCTGCCGTGGCAGGGCGCCCATGGCGCGCGCGTAGCGGTCCGGCCTTCGTATTGAGCATAGCCGCGTCACGCCGAAACACTCACAACAACAGCGCCCAGTAAGCGGCGCGATAAGGAGTCAGCATGCTCGAGCTCACCTCTGAGCAGATTTCCATGGGGCAAGCGGCCTCGGACAAGCCCGCCGCGCTGCGCTTGCTCGCCGATCGCCTGGTGGCCGATGGCCTGGTTGCCGAGGGTTACCTGCAGGGGTTGATGGACCGCGAAGCTCAAGGATCGACCTACCTGGGTCAAGGCATCGCCATACCCCATGGCACGCCGGCTACCCGCGACCAGGTGTTCACCACTGGCGTGCGCCTGCTGCAGTTTCCCGAAGGGGTGGACTGGGGCGATGGCCAGCGGGTTTACCTGGCCATTGGTATCGCGGCCAAGTCCGACGAGCACCTGCGCCTGCTGCAACTGCTGACCCGCGCCCTTGGCGAAACGGACCTGGGCGAGGCGCTGCGCCGAGCGGCCACACCCGAAGCCTTGCTCAAGCTGCTACAGGGCGCGCCGCAAGCTTTGGCTTTGGATGCGCAGATGGTCAGCCTTGGCCTGCCCGTGGACGATTTCGAGGAACTGGTATGGCGTGGCGCACGCCTGTTGCGCCAGGCCGATTGTGTCCACGGCGGCTTCGCCGGCATCGTGCAGGGCCTGGCGCCCTTGCCGCTGGGTGAGGGGCTGTGGTGGCTGCATAGCGAACAGGAAGTAACGCGCCCGGGGCTGGCCTTCGTGACCCCGGAGCGGCCTTTGACTTACCAGGGGCAAGCGGTCAATGGCCTGTTCTGCCTGGCCAGCCTGGGAGAGGCCCATGAAGCCTTGCTCGAACGGCTCTGCGCGCTGCTGATCGCCGGGCGCGGGGAGGAACTGTTCCATGCCGCCAACAGCCGCGCCGTGTTGGAA
The DNA here is from genome assembly GCF_000826105.1 of Pseudomonas massiliensis. Lineage (GTDB taxonomy): Bacteria > Pseudomonadota > Gammaproteobacteria > Pseudomonadales > Pseudomonadaceae > Aquipseudomonas > Aquipseudomonas massiliensis. Next base: position 264,356 of record NZ_CCYK01000007.1, read on the forward strand.
GTACTCGGCGGGGACATTCCACCGGACTGGCCCAGCGCGCGGGTAACCCTGGCCAATGCCCATGGCCTGCATGCGCGGCCGGCCAAGGAGCTGGCCCAGCTGGCCAAGGGCTTCGAGGGTGAGATCCAGATACGTGTCATGGGTAGCGGCGAGGGGCCGGTTTCGGCCAAGAGTCTTTCCCGCCTGTTGAGCCTGGGCGCTCGCCGTGGGCAGGTGCTGGAACTGGCCGCCGAGCCGGCCATCGCCGAGCAGGCCTTGGCGATGCTGGTGAGTGCCATCGAGCAAGGGCTGGGCGAAGCCGTGGAGCCATTGCCCGTGGCCACCCCTGAGCAGCTGGACACGCCACAGCCGCCAAACCTGCAGGCACCAGCCCCGGCGGCGGGCAGCACCTTGCGCGCGGTGTCGGCCGCCCCGGGCATCGCCATCGGCCCCGCCCATGTGGAAGCGCCTGTGCAATTCACTTATCCCGCTCGGGGTGAAAGCCCGGCGCTGGAGCGTCAGCGCCTGGAAACAGCAGTCAGCCAGGTACGCGAAGACCTGCAACAGCTGATTGCCGGAGGCGCGGCGAAGTCCATCCGCGACATTTTCACGACCCATCTGGAGATGCTCGAAGACCCGGACCTGATCGATGAAGTCAGCCAACGCTTGCAGCAGGGCGACAGCGCCGCGGCGGCCTGGGTGGTGGTGATCGACAGCGCGGCGGCTCGCCAGGAGAGCCTGGGCGATGCCTTGCTGGCTGAGCGAGCTGCAGACCTGCGGGACATTGGCCGCCGGGTGCTCGCACAACTGTGCGGGGTGCAGGCCGCACAGGCGCCGGATGAGCCCTATGTACTGGTGATGGATGAGGTAGGCCCGTCCGATGTGGCGCGCCTGGACCCGGCCCGGGTAGCGGGCATCCTGACTGCGCGTGGCGGGGCGACCGCCCATAGCGCTATTGTCGCCCGTGCCCTGGGTATCCCGGCCGTGGTCGGTGCCAGTGAGGCAGTGCTGCGCATCGCCCCAGGCACCCCCTTGCTGCTCGATGGTCAGCGCGGCACGCTGATCGTGGCGCCGCAGCCGGAGGTGCTGGAACGTGCCCGCATCGAACGCGACCAGCGCGCCCAGCGCCTGGCCGCGGCGGCGCAGCGGCGACATGAGCCGGCCCTGACCGCCGATGGCCATCGTGTGGAGGTTTGCGCCAACGTGGGCGAGGCCGCCGCAGTGAGCGCGGCAGTGGAGCAGGGCGCCGAAGGCATTGGCTTGCTGCGCACCGAGCTGATCTTCATGGCTCATTCCCAGGCCCCGGACGAGGCGACCCAGGAAGCCGAATACCGCCGCGTGCTGGATGCCCTCGCAGGCCGCCCACTGGTGGTGCGCACCCTGGACGTCGGGGGCGACAAACCCTTGCCCTATTGGCCTATCCCCAGCGAGGAAAACCCCTTCCTGGGTGTTCGCGGCATCCGCCTGACCCTGCAGCGGCCCGAGCTGATGGAAACCCAGCTGCGCGCTCTGTTGCGCGCGGGCCAAGGCCGCCCGTTGCGTATCATGTTCCCCATGGTCGCCACCGTCGAAGAGTGGCGCCAGGGGCGTGACATGCTGGAGCGCCTGCGCCAGGCGCACCCGGTCGAGGACCTGCAGGTCGGCATCATGATCGAGGTGCCCTCCGCCGCGCTACTGGCCCCGGTACTGGCCCGCGAGGTGGACTTCTTCAGCGTTGGCACCAACGACCTGACCCAGTACACCCTGGCCATGGACCGCGGCCATCCGACCCTCTCCGCTCAGGCAGACGGCTTGCATCCGGCGGTGCTGCAACTGATCGACATCACGGTACGCGCGGCCCATGCCCACGGCAAATGGGTAGGCGTATGCGGTGAATTGGCGGCGGACCCCTTGGCGGTGCCTATTCTGGTCGGCCTTGGCGTGGATGAACTGAGCGTGTCGGCACGCAGCATCGCAGAGGTCAAGGCCAGTGTGCGAGAGCTCAGCCTGCCTGATGCACAGCGGCTGGCGCAACGCGCCCTGAGCGCGGCAAGCGCCCCTGAAGTACGCGCCCTGGTGGAGAAGCAGTGATGGCAAGGATTCTAACGATTACCCTCAACCCGGCCCTGGACCTGACAGTCGAGCTGCCGACGCTGCGCCTGGGCGAAGTGAACCGCGGTGAAGCCCTGCATGTGCATGCCGCTGGCAAGGGCCTGAACGTCGCCCAGGTATTGGCCGACCTCGGCCATCAGATCCGGGTCAGCGGCTTTCTCGGCCAGGCCAATAGCGACCGCTTCGAAGCCTTGTTCCGCCAACGCGGCTTCGATGACGGTTTCGTCCGGGTGCCGGGGGAGACCCGGCGCAATATCAAGCTGGCCGAACGGGATGGCCGGGTCACCGACGTCAACGGCATTGGCCCGGTCATCAGCGTCGAAGCGCAGGCCACTTTGCTGGAGCGCTTGCCCGCGTTGGCCGACGGCTGCTCCGTGGCCATAGTGGCCGGCAGCCTGCCCCAAGGCATCAGCCCGCAATGGCTACAGCAGCTGCTCGAAGCCCTGCGCAGCCTCGGCCTGCAGGTGGCCCTGGACAGCAGTGGCGCGGCGCTGCAGGCCGGCCTGGCCTGCCAGCCCTGGCTGGTCAAGCCCAATACCGAAGAACTGGCGCAGGTGCTAGGCAGCCCTGTGGAAGACCTGCGCCAGCAGGCCGAGGCCGCGACGGCCTTGCTCGAGCGGGGGATCGAGCACGTGGTGATTTCCCAGGGCGCCCAGGGCGTGAGCTGGTTCAGCCCCGGCCAGGCATTGCATGGCCTGCCACCCACGGTGGCGGTGGCCAGCACCGTCGGCGCCGGGGATTCGCTGCTGGCCGGCATGGTGCACGGGCTACTGGAGGCACAAACGCCTGCTGACACCCTGCGCACTGCCACCGCTATCGCGGCCATGGCAGTGACCCAGATCGGTTTCGGTATTCCCGACCGTGCCACGCTGGCGCGCTTGGAAACGGGGGTGAGCGTTCGTCCCCTGGCAGCATTCGAGGAGGTGCCACAATGAAGCTGGCCATTATCACCGCCTGCCCCAATGGGCGAATCTCCAGCGTGCTCAGCGCCCGGCTGCTGGACGGCGCGGCCCAGCGCCGTGGCTGGAGCACCTGCGTGGAAATCCACGACCCGCAGCATCCGGAGCGGCACTTGTCGCCCCTGAACATCGAGGAAGCCGACTATGTGGTGGTGGTCGCCACGGGCCCGGTGGAGCTCGAGCGCCTGCGTGGCAAGCGTCTGTTCCAGAGCACGCCGGCCGAAGCCCTGGGTAACGTGGATGCCTTCCTCGACCGCGCCCTGGACCAAGCCAGGCCCTACGCGCCACAGGCCTCACCGGAGGCGGCTTCCAGCGCCACGGCAAACCAGCGTCCGCGCCTCGTGGCGATCACCGCCTGCCCGACCGGTGTTGCCCATACCTTCATGGCGGCCGAGGCCCTGCAACAGGCCGCCAGCCAACTGGGCTACGACCTGAAGGTGGAAACCCAGGGCTCGGTGGGCGCCCGCAACCCCTTGGCCGCCGAGGACATCGCCGCGGCGGACGTGGTGCTGCTGGCCTGCGATATCGAAGTGGCCACGGACCGCTTCGCCGGGAAGCGCATCTTCCGCTGCGGCACGGGCGTCGCGCTCAAGCAGGCCAAGGCCATGCTGGACAAGGCCCTAGCTGAAGGCCGGATCGAGTCCAGCGGCGAAGGCGCCGCGCCCGCTGCCCAGGAAAAGCGCGGGGTGTACAAGCACCTGCTGACCGGGGTGTCGTTCATGCTTCCCATGGTGGTGGCGGGTGGCCTGCTGATCGCACTGTCCTTCGTGTTCGGCATCAGGGCGTTCGAAGAGCCCGGCACGCTGCCCGCCGCGCTCAAGCAGATCGGTGATGCGGCCTTCACCCTGATGGTGCCGCTACTGGCCGGGTATATCGCCTGGTCCATCGCTGACCGTCCGGGCCTGGCGCCCGGGATGATCGGCGGCCTGCTGGCCAGTACCCTGGGGGCGGGCTTCATCGGCGGCATCCTGGCGGGCTTCATCGCCGGGTACAGCGCCAAAGGTGTCAGCCGCGCCGCCAAACTCCCCACCAGCCTGGAGTCCCTCAAGCCCATCCTGATCATCCCCCTGCTGGCGAGCCTGATCACCGGCTTGATCATGGTGTATGTGGTAGGCGCGCCGGTGGCGAACATGCTCGGCTCGCTCACCGCCTTCCTCAACAGCATGGGCACCGCCAATGCCGTCCTGCTGGGTATCCTGCTGGGCGGAATGATGTGCGTGGACTTGGGTGGCCCCATCAACAAGGCTGCCTATGCATTCTCGGTCGGGCTGCTGGCCGACCAGACCACTGGCCCCATGGCCGCGACCATGGCCGCGGGGATGGTGCCGCCCATTGGCCTGGGCCTTGCTAGCCTGCTGGCGCGGAGCAAGTTCGCCCAGGCCGAGCGGGAAGCGGGCAAGGCGGCGATGGTACTGGGGCTGTGCTTCATCTCCGAAGGCGCCATTCCGTTCGCCGCCAAGGACCCGCTGCGGGTCATCCCAGCCTCCATGGTCGGCGGCGCCCTAACTGGCGCGCTGTCCATGTACTTCGGCTGCAAGCTGGTGGCGCCCCACGGCGGCCTGTTCGTGCTGTTGATCCCCAACGCCATGAACCATGCCCTGCTGTACCTGCTGGCGATCCTGGCGGGCAGCCTGCTCACCGCCGTGGTGTACGCGGTGCTCAAGAAAGCCGAGGGGGGCGAACTGGTGGTGTCGCCTTCCTGATGCCGCACGGGCCGGCTTGGAAAACACGAGCCGGCCTGCACGAAGTTGTCATCTTGATTCCGTCCAGTGGCGCCTTCCTGCCCGGCCAGGAACCACATAGCGGCAGGTCTTGGCCACGACCGTTACCCAGTGTGCGGCCAATCGCGGCCAAGGCCTGCTGCTACCGGCATAGTCAGCACGTGGTTAGAGCACCACGCTCGGCAGCCACAACGAAATGGCAGGGATGTAAGTCACCAACATCAGCACCAGGAACAGCGCTATGTAAAACGGTAGCAAGGCCTTGACCGTGGCTTCGATGGTGACCTTGCCTACCGCAGCGCCCACGAACAGTACCGCGCCCACGGGCGGGGTTATCAGGCCGATGCCCAGATTCACCAGCATGATCATGCCAAAATGCACCGGGTCCACGCCTATTCCCGCAATTACCGGCAGCAGGATCGGGGTAAGGATAAGGATCAGCGGGGCCATGTCCATTATGGTGCCGAGCATCAGCAGCATGATGTTGATGCACATCAGAATCACGTAGCGGTTGTCTGACAGGGTCAGGAACGCTGTGGTGATCTTCGTCGGGATTTCCATCAGCGTGAGGATGTAGCCAAAGCTGGCGGCAAAGCCGATCAGGATCATCACGATCGAAACCGTGCGTACTGCCCGATGCATCAGTTTAGGCAGGTCGCGCCATTTATAGTCGCGATAGATGAACATGGTCACGAAGAACGACCAGAGCACGGCAATGGCGGCCGACTCCGTGGCGGTGAACACGCCCGAGAGAATACCCCCCAGAATGATGACCATGGCCATCATGCCCCAGAGCGCTTCGCCGGCGATTTTCAATGCCTGGCGCAGCGGTATCACTTCGCCCTTGGGGTAATTGCGTTTGCGCGCAAAGAGCATGCACAGTCCCATCATGACTGCGCTCAGCAGCAGCCCGGGCATGATACCGGCCATGAACAGCGAGGCGATGGACACCGTCCCGCCCGCGGCCAAGGAGTAAAGCACCGAGTTGTGGCTAGGGGGCGTCAGTAGCGCCTGCACCGACCCGCTGACAGTGACTGCCGTGGAGAAGTCCCGCGGGTAGCCATTGCGCTCCATCTCCGGGATCAGCACCGAGCCCACCGAAGCGGTGTCCGCTACTGACGAGCCCGAGATAGCCCCGAAGAAGGTGGATGCCACAATGTTCACCAGGGACAGGCCGCCGCGTACAAAACCGACCAGTACACCGGCAAATGCCACCAGCCTGCGGGACATGCCGCCCTCGGCCATGATCGCCCCGGCCAGCACGAAGAACGGAATCGCCAACAGCGAGAATTTGTTGACCCCGCCCGCCACTTGAATCATCAAGGCGTCGAACGGGATTTCAATCCACCAGGCGCCGATCAATGCCGACAGGCCTAGCGCAAAGGCCACCGGCATGCCCACAAGGATCAGAAAGATAAAGCTGCCTAACAAGATAAACGCGTCCATTCACGCCGCTCCTTCGCTTTCTTCAACCAAGTCAAAGCGCACCACCCGGCGGTGGCTCTGGTCGCCTAGAAACAGCTTTTCCAACACGAACACCAGGGTGATTACCCCACCGATTGGAATAGGCAGATAGGAAATCCCTACGCGCAGGCTGGGCATCTCGCCTATAAACTGGTTCCAGGTGTTAAGGCACAGCTTCAGGCCTTTGATCGCCATGAAGATACACACCAGCGCCATCAACAGCTGTACCAGGATCGCGGCGCCACGGCGCAGGCCGGGCTGCATTAGATCAACGGCCATGCTCACCGCCATGTGTGCGCCGGCTCGGTAGCTGGCCGCCGCGCCGAAGAAGGTGAACACCACCATTAGCAGGATCGCCGTTGGTTCAGGCCAGCTGGAGCCAGACCCAAGGACGTATCGAGCGAAAATACCCCATGGAATGATCAGTGCCATGGCCAGCATCGACAGGCCAGCCACACCGATGCAGAGGCCATAGAGTGCGTCGTTAAACCGTAGAATCGTATTTTTCATGGGCTCACCACCGCTCCAGCAAGCGGGCGTTCACCCGCTTACCAAAGCATTTTTGCTGGAGAAGTTATTTGACGGCTTCGATGCGAGTGATCAGGTCGGCATAGGGCGCGCCGTACTTGCTACGTACCTGGGCGGTGGCATCGTAGAAGGCTTTCTTCTGCTCAGGGCTGAGGGTAATGAACTCAACGCCAGCTGCTTTGAGCTTGGCTTCGCTTTCCGCGGACTTCTTGTCCCAGAGCACGCGCTCTTCGGCCTGGGCTTCCATGGCGAGCTTCTTCACCAGCGCCTGTTGATCAGGGCTGAGTTTGTTCCAGGTGACCTTGGAGATAACCACCGGTTCCGGCAGGATCAAGTGCTCGGTCAGGGTATAGAACTTGGCGTTCTGGTAGTGGTTGTGCTCGAGCATGGTCGGTGGATTGTTCTCGGCGCCGTCGATCACGCCGGTCTGCAAGGCGCTGAAGATTTCGCCTGTGGCCATGGCGATACCGTTGCCGCCCATGGCATTGACGGTGTCGATGAAGACCGGATTCCCCTGAACGCGGATCTTCATGCCTTTAAGGTCGGCAATATCGCGCACCGGCTTTTTGGTATAGAGATTACGGGTGCCCCCGTCCATCCACGCTAGCGCCACCAGGTTGAATTGGGAGTTGGTGATCTTGTCGAGGATTTCCTGGCCGATATCTCCATCGATCACCTTCCGCATATGAGCGTGGTCACGGAAGATAAACGGCAGGTTGAACACGTTAACGTCGGGTACGACCGGCCCTACGATCCCCAGGCTCACCCGGGTCATCTGCACCGCATTGGCCTGGACTTGCTCGACGACTTCTTTTTCGGACCCCAGTACGCCACCAGCGAACATCTTGAAGCTGATCTCGCCATGGCTTTGTTCTTCGAGCTTTTTTCCCATTTGCTGTTCAGCTACAACAGGCGGGTAACCCGCCGGGTGAACGTCCGCGAATTTGATCTTCACTTCTGCCATTGCCCCATTCGACAGGCAGAACACCAATGGAAGGGATGCGATCAGTAGCTTGCGTTTGAAGTCCATGGCTATCTCCAGTGTTGTTATTGTTTTTCAGGTACAGCGGCAAAACGAGCCCAGCAACAGTGTCGGAAAGCGAGTGGGCATGCCCCCTGTCTCCGGAACGGCAAAACCTTCCGTGCCCAGGACAGCAGGGAAGCCTTCGAGCAAGATCATAGGTGATCTGTTGTCGTATGTCTTTATTTTCAGAAACTGCACAGATCAGGGTCTGTTTGAGTAGTCTTGAGACGAAGGTCAGGCTAGGTTGCCAACCAGACCGCCGGCCTGCTCGGGCTGTTGATCCCCAACGCTATGCACCATGCCCTGCTGTACCTCCTGGCGACCCTGGCAGGCAGCATGCTCACCGCCCTGGTGTACGCGGTGCACAAGAAAGCCGAAGGGGGGCGAATTGGTGGTGTCGCCTTCCTGATGCCGCGCGGGCCGGCTTGGAAAAACGAGCCGGCCTACACGAAGCTGTCATCTTGATTCCGTCTAGTAGCTCCTTCCTGTCCGACTAGGAGCCACACATGCCCAACTTCCCCATCGCTCGCCGTCGCCTCCTGCAAGGCGTCGGCGCGGGCCTGCTGTTGCCCGGCCTGGCCCCTGCCGTGATTGCATCAGTGAACGACCGCCCCAAGGTCACCGACGGCGTGCAATCGGGCGACCCCCTGGGCGACCGCGCCATGATCTGGAGCCGCTGCGACCGGCCAGCGAAGCTGGTGGTGGAATGGGATACCCGAAGCACCTTCAACCAGCCGCGGCGGGTTACCTCGACGCTGGTCACCGCGCAGAGCGACTTTACCGGGCGCGTTGAGCTGACCGGGCTGCCAGCAGGCCAGGCAATTTTTTACCGGCTGTGGTTCGAGGACGGCAATACCGGCGTGGCCAGCGAGCCCTGGTTCGGACACCTGCGCAGCGTGCCGGCCCAGGCCCGGGATATCCGCTTCGTGTGGAGCGGCGATACCGTGGGGCAGGGGTTCGGCATCAACCCGGATATCGGCGGTATGCGGATTTACGAAGCGATGCGCCTGCGCCTGCCGGACTTCTTTATCCACAGCGGTGACACCATCTATGCCGACGGTGTGGTCCCAGCGCAACTTACCACCGAGAATGGGCGTATCTGGCGCAACCTCACCACTGAAGCCAAAAGCAAGGTGGCCGAAACCCTGACCGATTACCGGGGCAACTACCGCTACAACCTGATGGACGATAACGTCCGGCGCTTCAATGCCGAGGTGCCGCAGATCTGGCAGTGGGACGACCATGAAGTGACCAACAACTGGTCACCCAGCAAGCAGCTCGATGAGCGTTACCACACCCGAGACATCCAGCAACTGGTAGGCCCAGCGCGCCAGGCCTGGCTCGAATATGCCCCCATGCGCCCCCAAAGCGGAGACAGCGGCCGCCGGGTATACCGGCGAATCCCCTACGGGCCGACCCTGGACATCTTCGTACTGGACATGCGCAGCTACCGAGGTGGCAACGATGCCAACCTGAGCCAGGCCATGGACGCACAAAGCGCCTTCCTGGGACGCGAGCAGTTGGACTGGCTCAAGGCCGAACTGGTGGCCTCCAAGGCCCAATGGAAGGTGATCGCAGCCGACATGCCCATCGGCCTGGGCGTACCGGACGGTGAAGTCAGCCCCGGGGTAGGGCGCTGGGAAGCCATCGCCAACGGCGACAACGGCCCGGCCAAGGGTAGGGAACTGGAGATTGCCGAGCTGCTCGGCCACCTGCGGCGCCAGCAGGTGAAGAACACCATCTGGCTGACCGCCGATGTGCATTACGCCGCAGCCCACCACTACCACCCGGACCGCGCCACCTTCCAGGATTTCGACCCCTTCTGGGAATTCGTCGCCGGCCCGCTGAACGCAGGAAGCTTCGGCCCCAACCCCCTGGACCTGACCTTCGGCCCCGAAGTGGTCTTTCAAAAAGCACCCCCGGCCCAGAACACTTCGCCTTTTGCCGGTTATCAGTTCTTCGGCGAAGTGAACATCGAAGCCGCCAGCGGCGAGCTCACCGTTACCCTGCGTGATTTGGATGGGGTGGCGATATTTGAGCGTAAGTTGCAGCCTGAGGTGGGGTAGGGAAGGGGGGGGCGTGTCAGTCTGCCGGCGAACGGTTGCTTATAGCTGGCCAGTAGGGGGGCCGATCTGGCCTCTGCCGCTCTACACATTGATGCATCAACAAACACATGCAATCATCGATTATGATGCGTAAAAACATCATTGTTGATGAGGAAACATGATGAGAACTACGGTGACGATTGACGACGAACTCTATAAGCGCGCCCTTGAACTGGCTGATCCCAGCATGGACAAGGCTGACCTATTTCGGGAGGCCGTAAAGACCTTTGTTCGCATTCAAGCAGCTAAACGCCTTGCCTCATTAGGTTCCGCAGCGCCGTCTATGGAAGAGGTCCCCCGCCGACAAGGCGATCTCAGCTGATGGATGTGCTGGTCGATAGCTCAGTATGGATAGCGCACTTTCGTAGCCGTAATGAGGCACTGGTGGATCTGCTCGGCCACGATCGGGTGTTGATACACCCAATGATTCTAGGTGAACTGGCCTGTGGGACACCACCTGACCGGGTCAGAACACTGGCTGACTTATCAAGCCTTCGCCATGGACAACAAGCTTCGTTAAGCGAAGCGCTGGATTTTATCGAGCGCCATCAGCTTTATGGCCTTGGCTGTGGGCTGATAGACATGTTCCTGCTCGCCTCGACGTTGATGTCAAAGGCTACCCTATGGACCTTGGATAAGCGTTTGGCGAAGCTGGCGGGCCAATTTGGGGTATTGCATACAACGCAATGAAGCCAGTTGTCGATGTAAGGTACCCATTAGGTTTTTACAGTCGTCGGCGTACTTGAACTGGCGAAGCTCAAGGTCGTTGGTAAAGCAGGCATCGCCGTGGAGCGATCTTCGGATTGAGCTGGAAGGCAACGGTCAATAGCGCAGCGCTGGTGGCTTTCTGGGAAAGTGTTTCAGCCTACGCCCTTGGATTTGCGAAACCCGCCCATATCAATTGCAGTATCTACCGCATTCGAAGGAAACAGCCTCCGCCATGAACACCCAAACCGAAACCGCTATCCTCGCTGGCGGCTGCTTCTGGGGTATGCAGGATCTGCTGCGACGTTACCCTGGCGTGCTGCATACCCGAGTGGGCTATACCGGTGGCGACGTATCCAATGCGACCTACCGCAACCATGGCACTCATGCCGAGGCTATCGAGATCGTCTTCGACCCCACGGTGATCAGTTACCGCAAGATCCTCGAATTCTTCTTCCAGATCCATGACCCCAGCACCCCGAACCGGCAGGGTAACGACCTGGGCCCCAGCTATCGCTCGGCCATCTACTACCTGACCGACGAACAGCGTGAGGTGGCACTGGACACCGTGAAAGATGTGGACGCTTCGAAGCTGTGGCCAGGGCCGGTGGTGACCGAGATCGAGCCGGCGGGCCCCTTCTGGGAAGCGGAACCCGAGCACCAGGATTACCTGGAGCGCATTCCCAACGGCTATACCTGCCACTTCATTCGGCCGAACTGGACCCTGCCGAAGCGCGGGTAAGGTGGGCAGGGGCTGGCGAGTCGCCCCTGGTATCGGGCTTAACGACCGGTCGCCGCTGATGTTAGGTGCGCCCCCACGCTGGCCGGCACTTTGCTCAGCGCCGGGTTTGCCATGCGCCACGCCAGCCATGAAGCATTGATGGAGGAGTCGCGCTTGTCCGAGCAGCGGCTGGACCTCCATGCTTATAACCTTACCATCCTTACGAAGGTTACCGCGCTACCGGCGGTGCTGGCGCCAAACGCTGAACTGATAGAAGCGCTGCGCGAGCCGGTTCCTACAGGGCGCCGATTGCCTCTGGGAGTTCCGCCCGCTCCCGGCCAAAGGTGGACACTGCACCTGCTATCGCCGAGCTGACCCTCACCCTACGCGGTTTAAATGGGATAGCGATATTCGAGCGCACGGTACAACCGGAGGTGGGACAGCGATGGGGAGCGCATGGAGATGTTCGGAAGATTGTGCTGCTCATGGATCAAGTCCGGGCCGGCCAGTCCCTATATCACTTATAGTAGGGATATAACTATCGGAAAGTCTCTCATGTTTTGCCGTTTTGGCCCGTTTGCGTCCCAAAACAGGGGTCTAGTCCTTTAAAAACCGGCTGCTGAAAAGCCATTCAATCCGTTCACCTGAGCACTGTCGTGAGTACACCTTCTGCTACCCGCAGCGGCCTGCCAAAAACCCGCGAGTTCGCCCAAATGGAGACCGAACGGCTGGCCCGGGAACTGGCGCAGAGTCGCAATATGGTCGACCGGCTGCGGGTGCAGCGCTCGGACGCCAAGGAGGAAACTGCCGGGTACCGCGCGCAAGCCGACAGCCTTGCTGCACAGGTGCAGCAGTTGCAAAAAGCCCACGAGCGCCTCGAAGCACGCTATGAGGCCCTGTTACAGGCAAAATCGGAAGGGCAGGGGTGAGCTGAGGTTTCGGATGAAGCTGATTCCGGTGAAAGAGGGAAGCAGCTCGCTAAAGCACCGTTCAACCGAACCTGAAGCAGTCTAAGATCCGAAGCTGCCTGTGCGCGGCGCTACGCCCTCATGAAGCTTTAACACATTGAGACAACCATGACTGACCTGATCGAAGCAGAAATGCGCCGCGCCTTGTTTGGCGCTGCGGAAGCACCGGCCCCTAAGCATATGCACATCCCTGATCCGCTGGAGGCCAGCCCGGATGTGGTCATCGTGGTGCCGACGGTCGAGGCGAAGAAGCGGAAGGTTGAGAAAGCGTTTACGCCGCGACTCAAGGTCAAGCTGCGAGTGGGGAATGTCTTTGAAGGCGAAACGGAAGAACTCGTGCATGAGGCCGATATGCTGAGCACCCTGCTGGCGGAGCAGGAAACGGTGAAGGCGGCACGGAAGAAATTTTGCTATGCAGACGTGGTGTCGGTTGAGCCGAAGTGAAGTGGTACCGTTCGAATCGTTCCTGTGCGGGCATATTACTTAGGTTCTGCCCGCCACGGCCGATAACGCTGCAACCGACTGCCTGATAGGCACCTGGCATCGGCATTGCCGACATTCCATCAATCGCCCAATGAACGCCCCACCGCGGCGTCGCACAGCCGCACACAGGAGAGGGTAATGCCACGGCGTAACCGCCCGGAAGTCATCGACAGGGATCGACTCGAATCGCCATTGACGGCGCTGGAGCCGCTGTCGCCGCATCGGCGTTCACCGTCGCGCATGAGTCCGGCCTTGTGGATCGGAGGACTGACCGTCGTGGTGGCCCTTGGCGTGAGCTGGGCGCACCTCAAAGCCTATTGGCAGCCTGAGTCCTCCACCCTCGCGGAAGCGGCCTTGCCCGCCCAGCCGGTCACTCGCCCCGCGCTTCCGATTAGCGCGCCTGCGACGGCGCTCGCTTCGGCACCGGCTCGTGCCCAGGCCCGGCCTCTGGCCGACTGCTTGGCGGGTAGCACTGTGATCAATGAGGAGGTGCTGCGATGCCGCTTTGGCAACGTACCGCCTCCCCGCATGGAGACCCAACCTCGCCAAGGCCTCGTGTCAGCGGCGTATTTGAAGCAGTACCGGGCCGAGCGCGCGGCGCGCCCGGTAAGTGACCGGAGGGAACACGTCAACGGAACAGAAACCCAAGTGATTCCTGGCTGGGATGGCCATGGGAGCTACCTGGCCACCTGGCAGGTGGTGGACAACGAAGTTGATACGTCGAGCGTATGCCGTAATCACCGCCAGGGTTCGATCGACTATCGCGAATGCCGCAAGGGCGCCAAGCAGTGGTTCATGCAGCAGTGCCGAAGCACGCAGAGTAGCGGAGGTAGCGGTGACTCCGAAAAAAGGCGGTATTGCTCGGCGGCGTCATTCAGTCCAATGGGATGACAGCAGCGACGCTTGCTGCCAAGTCTGCATTGCTAAGGTGAATCATGATCCCGCCATTTGAGAACGACCCCTACCGACCCTGAGCGGTCAGTCAAAAGCAATCAGTCGCAGGCGTCTACGAAACCAGGAGCGATTCACTTTGCTCTCCGCTCATCCAACATGATTAAAAGACGGCCCTCGATAAGGGAAGGCCGTAGTTTGTCACGCTAAGTGACAAATTGGGCAGACCTATGAGGGCGATCTTGGCACTCAGCGTCTGGCAGTCTCTGAGCCAGCCTTGGATTTCATCTTGCCTACTCGAGCCCGAAACACCAGGCTGAGCAGGAACAACACGGTCTTGAGGTCGAGCATCTTCAGCGCCGCCCGGGCTTCCTCCGGACGCAGGCGGGCGACCATGGGCATGGCGCCGAAGATCTTGCCCTTGATCAGCAGTTCGTTGCCGCTACGTTCGATGGCATTCACCGCCATCAGCTCACTGTTGTCGCTGCCGAATATCTTCATGGTCAGTTCCTCGTCACGCGGTCGAAATCCATGCCCAGGTCGTCGAACACCTTGATGGCCGTTGCGCGGCCGGCGCCGAATACACCACCGCCGGGGTGCATGAACGGCCCTACCAAGTAGAGGTTGTCTAGCCCTGGCACGGTCAGGCGACCCAGGTCGGGCGTGGGGCGGTGGGCGAAGTTTTGATAGAAGTACGGCGCCACCCCGTGCACGTCGCCCTTGACCATGGAATTGGGCGAGCTGCGCTCCAGGTCCAGTGGCGAGCACAGGGTGCGGGCGATGATGTTGTCGGGCGTCAGGTTTTTCACGAACTTGCGGTAGGCCTGCAGGCTCAGGTCGCCGAATTCCTCCTTGTACTCGTCCCAGCGCGCAGCGCCGCCTTCGGCTAGGTTGTAGGGCGCGAAGGTCATACCATGGAACATCCCCTTGCCAGTCGGCACGCGGGTAGGGTCGTTGATGCTTTCATCTCCGCCCGCCACCAGCCGCCGCGTGGACACGCGGCCGCGCCGCAAGGCATCGAAATCATCCAGCATGTCGCTCAGGCGATCACTGCTCATCATGGTCAGCATGGTGGCGCGGCCCACGTCAGGGCCTGCGTGAAATTCAGCCTGGCGATGCAAATCGTAGTGGCTCACGAACAGGCTGAAGGGGGCAAGGGTGGCGCGTTCGGCGCGGGCGATCACACCCGGGTCCAGCCCGTCCACAAAGCGCTTGATCACATGGGGGTGAAGCGCGCCGATCACCGCATCCTTGGCAAGGATACGTTCACCGTCAGCCAGCTCTACGCCCGCCGCGCGGCCATCGGATACCACGACCTTGCGCACTTCGGCATTGCACCGGATTTCGCCGCCGTGGTGCTCGATGCAGCGGGCGAGGGCCTCGGACAGCTTGCCGCTGCCGCCCACCGGTTGCGACACGCCGTGGGTGTGCATGATCCCGACAAAGGCATACACGCCCATCCCTGTGCCCAGTTCGTCGGGCATCTGCAGGTTCTCGGCGATCACCCGCAGCAAGTGGATCTTCACCTTGTCGTGTTCGAACAGGTTATCGATGATGTCTAGCGTGCTGCGCTGCATGGCATCGAACAGCTCGCGGCCTTCCAGGCTCTGGTCGAGCATCGCCACCATGGCGCCCATGGGCAGCGGCGGCGAATAAAACCCGGAGAGGAACAGCGGCAGCAGCCCACCGGCCTTCAAGGCCAGCTCGCGGTAGGTGTTGGCGTCACGTTCGGATACCGTCGCGATGGACGCGCAGGCTTTGTCCAGGTCGCGATAGGTGATCAGCGAACTGCCGTCCTCGAAGACCGTGGCGTGAGGAATGTCGGAATAGTTGTATTTGAGCCCGAACCGGCTGAACAGGCCCAGCTCGTCCTGGGTGATCATTGGGTTGCCCTGGATCATGATGTGCACGCTGGAGTGCTCGTCGTGCCAGAAACCCGGTGTGTTGAGCTGGCGGGTAGACACGCCACCGCCCACGTAATCCTTGCGCTCCAGCACCAGCACCTTTTTTCCGGCCTTGGCCAGGTAGGCCGCGGCGACCAGGCCGTTGTGCCCTCCGCCGATTGCGACCACGTCGTAATGGTTCATCTGCACCTTCCCACAGGGTTTTATTGTTGTTGGCAGCCGTGCCAGTGGCTGGGCTGTGGGGCGATTCTAGGAGTAGGCTTTGCAGGCCTGGAAGATCGCACTTTAATGTGGGTCGGTTACCTCAATGTGCGTGCCTCTACCAACCGCAGGAACATCACCGCGTGGAAAATCCCGACACTCAAGCCCCGCAAGCAACCCAGCAGCAGGCCCTGGAGCGCTTGCGCGCGCGGGTACTGCACAACGGCAATGATCCGCACGGCCCTATCCGGGAAACCCTCGGCCGGCTTGGCGATCGCTGGAGCCCGCTGCTGTTGTTGATCCTGAAAACCGGGATGCTGCGCTTCACCGAGCTTCAACGGCAGGTGAACGCCATGGCCGACGCGGAGCTGTCCCAGCGCATCCTTACCCTCAAGCTGCGTGCCTTCGAGCGCGACGGCATGGTGTCCCGCACGGTAATCCCGACTATCCCGCCCCAGGTGGAATATCGGCTTACGACACTGGGCGTTGCGCTGGCGCAGCGGCTGGAAGGATTACTGGAATGGCTGGAAGGCCAGGCGCCTGAAATCCTCGCCGCTCGGGCTGTATGGGACCACACCTAACCCAACCCTTGCGCCGTCTCGATGATCAGGTTTCGCAACCACGCCAGCCCCGGGTCGTGCTGGCGGTATTTGTTCCATTGCAACGCGATGGTGAGTTCCGGTGCCGCCCAGGGGGCGGGCAGGATGCGTAACGGCAGGTATTCCACCCAGCGCTCGGCGAGACGGCGGTGCATGGTGGCGATGCGGCGAGTGCCGATCACATAGGGAGGCACGCTGTTGAAGGTGTGGGTAGTTACCTCCACCCGGCGCTCGAAGTCGAAACGGCGTAGAAACCACTCATCCACGGTGGGGGTGCGGTGTTCGTTGCCCCAGCGCACCAGCACGTGGCCGAGCTGCTTGTAGTCATCGAACGAGAGCGTCGCTGGGCCCTGCTCGCGGCACACCACGCACACGAAAATGTCGTCGAACAATGGGCTGGAGGGGTGGCCCTCCATCAGTTGCGTATCGGGCAGCAGCAAAAAATCCAGGTGCCCCCGCTCGATTTCATGAATGGCATCGTCGTTGGGCGAGAACAGCTCAAGCGAGCACTTGGGCGCTAACTCGCGCAAGCGAAGACTCACTTCAGGCATCAGCACCATGCCCACGTAATCGGAGGCCATCAAGGTGAAGGTGCGGATGGCCTGTTCCGGCTGGAACTGACTGCGGTTTTCCAGCGTGGCGCGCATCTGAATGAGCAGGTCACGCACCGGTTGTGCCAGGGTTTCACCCATCGGGGTGCGCACCATCCGGCGGCCGATCTGCACGAGTAAATCGTCTTCGAAATAGGTTCGCAGGCGGGCCAATGCCGCGCTTGTGGCCGGTTGGCTGAGAAACAGCCGCTCGCCGGCGCGGGTGATGTTTTGTTCAGCGAGCAACACGTCCAGCACTACCAGCAGATTCAGGTCCAGGCCGTGGAAGCGCATGTGGGGGATCTTCTTATGGTTATGGGCACCAGCATTTGCGGTGTTTATACCCCGGCACGCTGGCCGTGACCAGTCATCCACGCCATGGATGACAGGCATCCGAACAAACAATTTCCGGCATACCCCGCCGCTGCGTAGTGTGAGGCTCATACCTCGCCGCCAGCGCCTGGCGGGGCACAACAATAAAACCGGAGACACGCTGGATGAGCGAGATCAGGAACGTGCTGATAGTGGGCGCGGGGATCGGCGGGTTGAGCGCCGCGATCGCCCTACGCAGGGCTGGGGTGGCGGTGGAGATCGTGGAGATCAACCCCCAGGCCAAGGTGTACCACGTGGGCATTGTGGTGCAGGCCAACTGCATCCGGGCCATGGCGCAACTGGGCATCGCTGACGCGGCAGTGGCGGCGGGCTTCCCCTACAACGGCCTGCGCATCTGCAACCAGCAGGGTCAAGTGAAGGCCGAACTTAGCGGCGCCCGCCTGGCGGGTGAGGATTACCCCGCCAACCTGGGCCTTACCCGGCCCGCCTTGCACAAGGTATTGCTGGATGCGGTCGCGCAGAACGGCGCGATCCTGCGGCTGGGCGTGACCTTCAGCGACATCGAACAAAGCGAACACAAGGTGTCGGTGCGGTTCACCGACGGCAGCAGCGGCGACTACGACCTGGTGGTCGGCGCCGATGGTGTGTATTCCAAGGTGCGCGCCAGGGTGTTCGGTGAGCACTATCGCCCGCGTTTCACTGGCCAGGGGGTGTGGCGCTACAACCTGCCCCGGCCCAAGGACCTGCTGTGGTCGCACATGTTCGAGGGCAAGCCTGGCGGCAAGGCCGGTTATACCCCACTCACCGAAGACAGCCTCTACATCCTCTCGGTGTTCGAGGAACCCGGTAACCCCTTTTTCGACCCAGATACCTTGGCGGCGGAATTTCGCAAGCGACTTGAAGGCTATGGCGGCTTGGTACCCGAGCTGAGCGCGCAGATCACCGACAACAGCCAGGTGGTGTACCGCCCGCTGGAGGCATTGCTGATGCCAGCGCCTTGGTACCGCGGCCGGGTGCTGTTGATCGGCGACGCGGCGCACGCCACTACCCCACACATGGGCCAGGGTGCGGCGCAAGCGGTGGAAGACGCCGTGGTGCTCGGCGAACTCTGCGGCGCCGGGCTAAAGACGCAAGCAGTACTGGACGGCTTTATGGCCCGCCGCTACGAGCGCTGTAAGTTCATCAACGAAGGCTCGGTGCAGATCGGTGAGTGGGAGCAACGGCCTACGCCTGAAGCCGATTTCGCCGGGCTGATGGCCAAGATGATCCGCGTGGTTTCCGAACCCATCTGACGCGCTGCACAAGGACGCTCCATGAACCGCAACCCACTCAAAGACTGGCAGGTCGATCGCGACGCCATTGGATTCATCGGTCACGACCTGCAACGCCCCGAATGCATCATTGCCCAGCCTGATGGCAGCCTCTGGGCCGCCGATGCACGCGGTGGGGTGATGCACATCGCGGCCCACGGCGAGCAAACCCTGTTGGCCCCGGCCCAGGCGCCGAGCAGTGACGCCAGCTTCGAAGCCCGCTACGTGCAATCCCAGGGCGCTTCGCTGCCCAACGGCCTGGCGCTGACCGAAAACGGTGACTTCATCATCTGCAACTGGGGCCTGGACCGTATAGAAAAACTTGATCGCCGAGGCAACCTGCAGGTGTTGTTCGATCAATTGGACGGCAAGCCCCTGGGCAAGACCAACTTCCCGCTGCGGGATCGCCAGGGGCGGATCTGGTTCACGGTCACCACCACGATGCAGCCCTGGACCGACTCGATCAATTCCGGCGTGCTGGACGGCTACATCGGAGTGATCGACGAGCACGGCATTCGTGTAGTCGCCGAGGGCTTCGGCGGCACCAACGAAATCCGCTTCGACGACCGCCAGGAGTGGCTGTACGTGGTGGAAAGCAATGTGCGCCGGATCTCGCGCCTGCGTCTGCGCCCCGATGGCTCGCTGGGTGACCGCGAAGTGTTCGGCCCTGCTGAGCTGGAAGGCTTCCCGGACGGTTTTGCCTTCGACTGCTTTGGCAACCTTTGGGTAACCCTGGTGATGAGCGACAAGCTGATCGCCCTTACCCCGGACGGCGAGGTACTGACGCTGCTGGACGACGGCAACCCGGAGGCCATCGCCGTGCTCAACGCCCATTACCGCGCGAAAACCCTGACCCCGCAGATCATGCAAGCCACTCGCGGCACTCTTGCGCCGTGGATGGCCAGCATCACCTTTGGCGGTCCGGACCTTCAAACGGTGTACCTGGGCAGCTTGCAAGGTACCCGTATTCCGTACTTCCGCTCGCCCGTGGCGGGCCAGGCGCTGGTGCACTGGCGCTGACACTCAACAACAAGGAACACAGGCCATGATTCGTTATTTGAAAAGAGGCAAGCCTGCCGCGCACAAAGCCGAGCTCAATGCTCAGGTGCGTGACACAGTAGAGCAGATCATCAGCGCGGTGGAGCAACGGGGCGAGGCGGCAGTGCGGGAGTATTCCGAGAAGTTCGATAGCTGGAGCCCCACTGACCTGCGGTTGAGCCAGGCACAGATCCAGGCCTGCATCGACAGCCTGCCGGCCCAGGCCATCGCGGATATCAAATTTGCCCAGGCGCAGATTCGCCGTTTCGCCCAGGTGCAGTTGCTATCGCTGCGCGACGTCGAGGTTGAAACCTTGCCGGGTGTTGTGCTGGGCCACAAGAACATCCCGGTCAACGCCGTGGGTTGCTATATCCCCGGGGGCAAATACCCGCTGCTGGCCTCGGCGCACATGAGCGTGCTTACTGCCAAGGTGGCAGGCGTAAAGCGGGTGATCGCCTGCGCGCCGCCGTTCGAAGGCAAGCCCTCGGCAGAAATCGTCGCCGCCATGGCGCTGGCCGGTGCCGATGAAATCTACGTGATGGGCGGCGTTCAAGGCGTGGCGGCCATGGCCCTGGGTACCGAGCATATCGCGCCCGTGGACATGATCGTCGGCCCAGGCAATGCCTACGTCGCCGAGGCCAAGCGCCAGCTATACGGGCGCGTGGGTATCGACCTGTTTGCGGGACCAACCGAAACCCTAGTGATCTGCGATGACAGCGTGGACGCCGAACTGGTGGCCGTGGATCTGCTGGGCCAGGCAGAACATGGCCCTACGTCGCCGGCGGTGTGCCTGACTACCAGCAGCCGACTGGCCGAAGAACTGCCCGCGGCCATCGAGCAGGTGCTGGCACGGCTGGACACTGCGCCGGTGGCCAGCGTGGCGTGGCGCGACTACGGCGAAATCATCCTGTGCGACAGCGACGAGGAAGTGCTCGCTGAATCCGAGCGGCTGTGTTCCGAGCATGTGCAAGTGATGACCTGCGACCCCGAGTGGTTCTTCGAACGCATGACCTGCTACGGCGGCCTGTTCCTCGGCCATCGCACCAACGTGGCCTACGGCGACAAGGTAATCGGCACCAACCACACCCTGCCCACCATGGGCGCTGGCCGTTACACCGGCGGGTTGTGGGTGGGCAAGTTCATCAAGACCCATACCTACCAGCGCGTGCTCACCGATGAAGCCAGCGTGGCCGTTGGTGAGGTGTGTTCCCGGCTATGCGCGCTCGAGCACTTCTCTGGCCACAAGGAACAAGCCGACATCCGCGTGCGGCGCTTCCAGGCGGCCCGCGCATGAGCAGGCTTGCAGGCAGGGTGGCGGTAGTCACCGGGGCCACTGGCGGTCTGGGCCAGGCCATTTGCCAGGCGTTGGCCGAGGAGGGCGCCAGCGTGGTGGTGGGTTATCACCATTCAGCGTTGGCAGCTCAGGCCCTGGCTCAGAATCTGCCGCCCGTAGACGCTGGCCACTGGGCCGCCTCGGCACCGGTCACTGACAGCAACGCGCTCAATGAACTGGCGGCATTGGTTGATGCTCGCCATGGCCATTGCGACCTGCTGGTGAACTGTGCCGGTGTCACTCGCTTCGTGCCACACGGGGACTTGCTCGGGCTGGACGATGATCTGATCGACCACATTTTCGCCACCAATGTGCGCGGCGCCATCGCCTGCGTTCGGGCATTCCAGCCGCTGCTGCAGGCCAGGAGCAATGGACTCGTGGTGAATATCAGCTCGATCGCTGCGCGTACGGCCATGGGCAGCAACATCGCCTACTGTGCCTCCAAGGCCGCGCTGGACAACCTGACCGCGTCCCTGGCGCGAGCCTTGGCACCCGCCGTGCGGGTGGTGTCGGTCGCGCCGGGCCTGGCCGACACCGAATTCGTGCAAGGGTTGGCCAGCGACTGGCGTGACGAGCAGGCGCAACGCACGCCCCTTGGCCGCCTGGCCCTGCCAGAGCAAGTGGCCCAGGCCGTAGTGGCAGCGGCCTCTCACCTCACCTTTACCACCGGCGCGGTCATCCCTGTGGATGGCGGCAGAGCATTGAGCTGAGGGCACCATGAGCGACGTATTCGCACTCAAACCTCACCACGGCGGCATCAGCGTGCCGGACCTGGACGAGGCTATCGACTGGTACCACCTGATGTTCGGTTTCGAGTTGGAAAGCCGTGCCTTTATCGAGCAGATTCCGGCCGAGGTGGCGTTCATTCGCCATGGCGACTACCGCATCGAGCTGTTCCAACTCGAAGACGCCAAGCCTCTGCCAGAGGACCGCCGCGAGCCGCACCTGGACCTGCTCACCCATGGCCACAAGCACTTGTGCTTTGCCGTGCAGGACGCGCCAGCCGCCTTCGCCCAGCTGCGAAGCAAGGGCGCCGACATTGTGTTCGAGCACGTTATTGGCGGTACGCCCATGGGTTTTTTGCGCGACAACAGCGGCAACTTGCTGGAACTCATCCAATACCCGGCCTTGTGGGCCGAACAAGGAGCACCCCTGTGAAGCTGGCAACCTTGAAAGACGGCAGCCGTGACGGCCGCCTCGTAGTGGTATCCCGCGACCTGAGCCGTGCCGTGCTCGCCAGTGGTATCGCCGGCACATTGCAAGCGGCCATCGAGGACTGGGCCCGTTGCGAGTCGCTGTTGCAGCAGGTGTATGCCTCACTCAATGCGGACCTTGCCTCACAAGCCTTCGCCTTCGAACCACGCGAAGCCATGGCACCGCTGCCTCGCGCGTATCAGTGGGCCGACGCCTCGGCGTTCCTTAACCACGGCAGCCTGATGGAGCGCGCATACAAACTGGACATCAAGAAAGACGCCGGCGTGCCCATCATCTACCAGGGGGCGGGCGATGATTTTCTCGGCGCCTGCGACGACTACCCGGTGCCCGGCGAGGAACATCAGATCGATTTCGAGGGGGAGGTGGCGGTGGTGCTCGACGACGTGCCCATGGGCATCGATTCCCACGCCGCCGCCGGGCACATCAAGTTGCTGATGCTGCTCAATGATGTGAGCCTGCGCGCGCACCTGTTCAAGGAAGTGAGCATCGGCTTCGGCCCGCTGCGGGCCAAGCCCAGCACTGTCTTCGCGCCGGTGGCGGTCACGCCCGACGAGCTGGGCGACGCCTGGGCAGACGGGCGGGTGAAGCTGCCGCTGCATGTGCAATGCAATGGCGAACGCTTCGGCGAGCCCAACGGCGAAGAGATGGACTTCAGCTTTCCAGAACTGGTGATGCACCTGGCACGCACACGCAACCTGCGCGCTGGTGCCGTACTGGGCTCGGGCACGTTCTCCAACCGTGACTACCCGCGCACAGGCTCGGCCTGCCTTGCCGAACGCCGCGCCGTGGAAGTGCTGGAGCACGGGGAGGCAAAAACGCCATTCCTGCGTTTCGGCGACCGCTTGCGGTTCGAGATCTTCGGGCACGACGGCCAGAGCGTGTTCGGCGCCATCGACCATCGCTTCGTGCCCGCGCAGGAGGCCTGACATGCACATTCTGATCACCGGGGCCAACGGTTTCGTCGGCGCTTCCCTGGCTCGTCGGCTTCTCACCGACCCTGCCGCCTTGCCTGGCTGGGATCGCCTTACCCTGGTAGACCTGAGCTTCACTACACCCACCGATGACCCGCGTGTACAGCAACTGGTTGGTAGCCTGGATGACCCCACGCTGCTGGCCACGGCACTGGAAGCGCCGGCTGAGGTGGTGTTTCACCTTGCCAGCGTGCCGGGCGGGCTGGCCGAGCGCGACTATGCCCTGGGCCGGCAGGCCAACCTGGACGCCACCCTGGCCTTGCTTGAAGGGTTGCAGCGCCAGGCAACCCCCGCGCGCGTGGTGTTTGCCAGCACCATCGCCGTGTATGGCTCGCCATTGCCCGAAGTGGTAGACGACTTCACCCCGTTGCGCCCGCACCTGAGCTACGCCACGCAGAAGCTGATTGGCGAGCTGTTGATCGACGATTTCAGCCGGCGCGGCACCATTGATGGCATCAGCCTGCGCTTGCCCGGTATCGTAGCGCGCCCGCCGCAGCCCTCTGGGTTGCTGTCGGCCTTCATGAGCGACGTGTTCTGGAAGAGCAAAGCTGGTGAGCCGTTCGAATGCCCGGTGTCGGCGCAGGCCACGGCGTGGTGGATGTCTGCAGTGCGCTGCGTGGACAACCTGCTGCACGCTGCCGCGCTGCCAGCCGAGGCGCTTCGAGCGCGGCGGGTGTTTACCCTGCCGGTGTTACACCTGAGCATGGGCGCGTTGATCGAAGGCCTGCAGCAGCGCTTCGGGCAGTCGCCGGTCAGCTTTGTGCCCAATGAGGCGCTGGAAGCGGCCTTCGGCCGCTATCCGCCATTGCGCAGCGAAGCGGCTGAGCAACTGGGGCTGTGCCATGACGGCAGCCTGGCGCAGCTGATCGAGAGGACGTTGAACCCGCTGTAGAACACTCCGTACACCTAATAACAATAACGGGAGACACCATGAACGCTCCGCTGAGCATTACCCAGTCAAAAGCCACCCTGGCAACCTACCTGTTACTGCTGATCAACTGCCTGTCGCCCATGGCGGCGATCGTGATCGCGCCCAGCCTGCCGCAGATGCAGGCGCATTTTGCCCAGGTCCCCAACGTCGAATTTCTGATCCCCGTGGCGCTTACCGTGCCAGGCCTGCTGGTGGCGTTGCTTAGCCCGGTGGTTGGGCTGCTCGCCGATCGCTACGGGCGCAAGGCGTTGCTGGTGGGTTCCATTTTCGGCTATGGCGTGTTCGGCGTGCTGCCGATGTTCCTCGACTCGCTGTACGCGATCATTGTCAGCCGCGTGGCCCTGGGCTGTGTGGAAGCGGTAGTGGTCACGATCAGTACCATGCTGATCGGCGACTATTACAGCGGGGCGCAACGGCAGAAGTACTTGGCACTGCAAACCACCTTCGCCTCCAGTTCGGCCATTGTATTCTTCATGGTAGGTGGCGCCCTGGGCGAGATCAGCTGGCGGATGCCTTACGTGGTGTACACGGTGCCGCTGCTGCTGGCGCTGGTGAGCAAGGTGATGCTATGGGAACCGGCCGTGGCCAGCATGGCCGCAGATGAACGGCACAACGGCAATGGCCCACGCTTTCGGCCCTGGGTGCTGCTGGGCATTTGCATGGTGACCTTTATCGGCGCGGTGATGTTCATGGTGCTGCAGATCCAGATGGCCTATCTGCTAGGCGACATCGGCGAGCCTTCGCCGCAGACCGCCGGCCTGCTGGCCTCGGCCTGCAGCGTGATGATCGTGCTCGGTACGCTGGCAGTACATCCGCTGAGCCGCATGGGGCTGCGCACGCCTCACTGCCTGGCGCTGGCGTTCGGCCTGATCGCCACCAGTTTCGTGGTGATACCGGTGATGCACAGCTGGCAAGGCATCATGGCGGTGGCGCTGGTCAACGGTCTGGGCTGCGGGCTGATGTTGCCTACCCTGGCCATCTGGAACATGCGCGAACTCCCTTGGCAGCGCCGGGGGCTTGGCACCGGCATGTGGTACGGCAGCTATTGCCTGGGCATGTTCTGCAGCCCGTTGCTGGTAGTGGCCGTAGGCAAGGCCAGCGGGCACTTGGCAACCACCGTGGGCTGGGCCGGCTGGCTGTGCATGGGCGTAACCGTGCTGGCGCTGATGGTCAGCCTGGTCCGCCGTCAACCTCAGGGCCTGCCGCTTACCCCGTGACATACCTCTTTTGATTGGTAACCCAACCGGCGCGACTGGCGCCGGCTGGGCTCTCTCAGCCTGAAAACAACAACAGAGACCCGACATGAACGAGCGAGCGGCGGTTGCCTGTGCCTTGATGATAGCGGTGGCGTGCCCGACATGGGCCGAGCAGCCAAAGACCGTGGCCGACACCATGGCCACTGAGTACCCCAACCAAAAGGTCGGGCCCCGGGTGCTGAACGTGGAGCCCCCGGCGCCAACTGCCAGCGACAAGCCTTTGGCCGAGCAGGGCCGCTGGCTCAAAGCCCATGGCATCAGCCCCCACCTGTCGATGACGGAAATCTACCTGCGCAACCCCAGCGTGGGCCTGAGTACGGGTAACCACGAGTCGCTGACCATTTTCGCCGTAGGGGCGGATTTTGATCTTGACCAGCTGCTGGGACTGCCTGGCGGCAACTTGCATTTCGAACAGCTGTATGTGCCCTGGACCAGCAACCTGACCTACGGCGGTCAGGTGGGCGACGTGCTGGCTGGCAAACCTGGACCCTACGTTCCGCAGGTAAGCCATCTCACATTGTTCACCTACGAGCAGAAGCTGCTCGACGACAAGCTCGCCATCGAGGTGGGCAAAAGCAATGCCGGCAACTATTTTGCACTGCCGCTGTGCAATGTGCCGCTGGGGTGCGTGAACGCCATTCTGCAGGACACCGCTGGCATCAACCCGCCGCCCTATGCCAATTGGAGCGCCCGCATCGGGTATGACTTCACCCCCGCGTTGCGCGCCCAGGTCGGTGCCTGGCGCAGCAACAATGCCTACCCCTTCACCAACGGGTGGGAGCGCGACGAAGGCGACAGCGGCGGCACGCTGAGCACCTTGTACCTGGCCAACCTGGCATACCGCAGCGACTACCGTATGGAGGCGTATCCACAAACCTGGGAGGTGCTGGCCTTCCATAACAACGGTCGTCAGACCGACCCGTACTACACCGTCAACGGCACCTCCAAAGTAGCCGACGACACTGCTGCATCGGCCACCAGCAAGGGCGTCAGCGGGCTTTACCTGGGAGGCAAAAAGACAGTGTGGCGCCTGGATGGAGGCCAAGGGCAGGAACCGAACCCGACCGCCCTAGCGGCCTTTGCCAGCGTTACCCATACGTTCGACGAGAACACCAGCAATGGCGTGGCCACCCAGGCCAATGCTGGGCTGATTCTCTCGGCGCCTTTGCGTAGCAGGCCGTTTGACAGCTATTCGCTGAATTTCAACTGGGCCCGGCTGACTTCACGCGAACAGGCTTTTCTCGAAGAGGCGCACGCCGCAGCCGGCGGTGGCGACTACCGGCCGGGGAGGGATGAATTCGGGGTGTCTCTGGATGCGAACTTCATCCTCACCGACAGCATCGTGGTCAGCCCCTTTGTGCTGCGCACCTGGGGCACCAGCAGTTGGCTCAACCCCTACACCGGAATCAACCCCCGCGACGGCTACGCCGCCGGACTGTTGTTCCACGTCCAGTTCGATGAACTGCTCGGCCTCAACAGCCGCCACTGAAGGAGCTATGGCATGAACCACAACGAAACGCGCGTGGCTTTGATCACCGGTGCGGCAGGCGGGCTAGGGCAGGCATTTGCGTTGCGCCTGGCCAAAGACGGGCTGCGCATCGCCTTGGTGGATTGTGTTGACACCGCAGACGTCGCCAACGCGGTGCATGAGCAGGGCGGCCAAGCCGAGAGCTTTGCCTGCGACCTGCGCCAGCCGGAACAGATCACCTACCTGTACGGCCAGGTGATGGAGCGCTTCGGTCGCTGCGACGTGCTAGTGAACAACGCGGCCTATATCCCGCTGAAAAGCTTGGAAGCCACCACCCTGCTGGACTGGAGCGATTGCCACGCGGTCACCCTCGATGCGCCGTTCCTGCTCAGCCAGGCCTTCGCGCCGAGCATGCGCGAGCGCGGCTGGGGACGCATTGTCAACCTGGCATCCAGCAACACCGGACGCCCGCAAAAGGGCTTTATGGCCTACATCGCCGCGAAGATGGGAGTCATAGGCCTCACTCGCGCATTGGCCATGGAGCTAGGCGAGTACGACATTACCGTGAACGCACTTTCGCCAGGGCTAATTCGCCACCCTGGCAGCAGCGCCGCCCTCCCAGCGGAGCTGTTCGAACAGGTACGCAACAGCCAGATGATCAAGCGTACCGGCGAACCCTATGACCTATGCGGGGTGTTGGCGTTTCTGGTGTCCGACGCCTCGGCGTATATGACAGGCCAGGTGTTCAACGTGGACGGCGGTTTTCTCTTCTGAAATCGCCGTGCTTATCATTTTGAAAGGAGGTTTGAAGATGGCCATTGTCGGCATTGATACCCTGCTGTACGGCGTTGAAGATGTGGCCACCGCCACGCGCTTCTTCGACGATTTTGGCCTGGAACGGCTCAGTGCTTCGGCCGAGGAAACGGTGTACCGGCTTGACGAAGGCTCCACGGTGATCGTGCGTGCGCTGACGCACCCGTCCATTCCTGCTTCGCGCTATGAAGGCTACGGCGTAAAGGAAACCGTATGGGGTGTGGACAACGACGCCAGCCTGCAACGACTACTGAGCGACTTGCGCCGTGATCGCGAGGTACGGTTGGGCGATGATGGCGCCTGGCATTTTCTAAGCGACTGCGGCCAGGCCCTCGCTTTACGAGTGTTTCAGCGAAAAAAAGTTACCTACGCGCCGGACCCTGTCAATGCGGCGGGTAATGTGAACCGGTTGAACCAGCACCGAAAATGGCGAACCCGGGCGCGGCCGAAAACCATCAACCATGTGGTATTTGCGGTAGACGATTACTGGGCCACCTTCGCGTTCTTCCGGGACCGCCTCAATTTCCGCCTGTCTGACCATCAGAAAGGCATCGGCACCTACTTGCGCGCCGATGGCGCCAACGAGCACCACAACACCTTCCTGCTCAACAACAAGGCCCCAGGGGCCGGTGGCGTGCCGCGCTTCCATCACACCTGTTTCGGCGTAGAGGACTTTGACGAGGTAATGGTGGGCTCCAACCATATGACTCGCCGGGGCTGGCAGCACGGCTTTCTCGGCACCGGACGGCACCGGATTGCCTCGGCGATATTTTGCTACTTCAACTCACCGACCGGGGGCGAGGCCGAATACGGCGCAGACACCGATTACCTGGACGACAGCTGGGTGCCACGGGAATGGGAGTTTCGCTTCGGCACGGCTCAATGGATGAGCAACCCGCCGGCCTTCATGCAGGACGACATCCCTTGGGATGTGACTTTCTACCAGGGCGATGCCCCGGCGACTCGCCGTTGAACCGAGGATCGAACCATGAGCATGTTCCAGTACTTCGAAACCAACTACGTGTGGAGCCTGGCGGTTGCAGCGGCCATTGAAATGGGCGGAAAGATTGGCGAGATCGAAGCCATGTGCGCACCGCTCAAGGCCATCGCCCGGCAGGGGGATGACGAAGGCACCCAGGCATTTCTCGCAGCGTGGGAAGCGGGCGGCGACAACCTAGTAGCGCTGGCTGAAGAGGACAAGGCTGCTGGCAATCATTTCAGCGCCGGCGACAAGCTCAACCGCGCGGCGGTGTACTTCATCACCGCCGAGCGCATGCAGGCCCATGGCTATGCGCCGCGCAAGGCGCTGTATGCGAAGTTTCTGCGCACTTTCAGCGAAGGCTTGGCCCTGTCGCGCTCAAACACCCAGCGGTTTGAAATCCCTTACAAGGGCGTGCACCTGGCGGGCCTGTTTACCCCGGCCGAAGGCGTGACCGGCCCAGCCCCTTGCTTGGTGGTCATCAATGGCCTGGACAGTACCAAGGAGATGGTTTACCGCGCCGGCCTGTTTCCAGAACTGTTGGCGCGGCGAGGCATTGCCAGCCTGTTCCTCGACCAGCCTGGCACTGGCGAAGCCCTGCGCCTGCATGGGTTGACTGCCGTGGTGGATGCCGAGCAATGGGCCACCCCGGTGATGGACTATCTGCAAACGCGCCCGGAGATCGACCTCGAGCGGATCGGCCTGTTGGGCGTATCCTTGGGCGGTTATTACTGCCCACGGGCGGTGGCGTTCGAGCCGCGGTTTGCCTTGGGCGTGGTCTGGGGGGCCAACCACGACTGGGGTGAGGTGCAGAAGCGCCGGCTGGCCCGTGAAGGCGAGCGGCCGGTACCGCATTACTGGGAGCATGTGCGTTGGGTATGGGGTGCCAGTGACCTGAGCGAATTCATGGCCATCGCCGAGCAGGTACACCTTGACGGGGTGATGGAGCGGATCAAAGTACCGTTCCTGGTAACCCATGGTGAAGCCGACCGACAGATCTCGCTTGAGTATGCTCACCGCTCCTACGAGCAGCTCACAGCAAGCTCCGACCGTGAGCTCAAGGTATTCACCCTGCGCGAGGGCGGCATCCATCACAGCAGCCTGGACAACACCGCCAACGCCGGCGCCTGGATCGCCGACTGGGTGGCCCGGCGCCTGCGCGGGCGGGTAAGGTAGAGGCTCAGGGGCTTCGCCTCCATGTTCTTTCAAAAAAGGAGGCGAAGCTGCCTGGACTGGCCCCTACAAAACCGGACACCGACACCCGTTGACTTGATGCCGTTTTCATACGCCTGAATTCCCTCGCAGAGCGGTATTTCAGCACGCTGTGCGGATGCTGCTCGTTGTAATGCTCAAAGGCAATTGCCAAATTACGTAATGCCGTTTCGCGGTTCGGGCGAGGCATGTGGGCACGTAGTCGCGCTTGATGGTTTTCACGAAACTCTCGGCCATGCCGTTGCTTTGCGGGCTGCGAACCGGAGTCGTAACAGGCTGCAAGCCGGTTTGCTGTGCAAACAGCCGAGTCTGCTCTGCGATATAGGCCGAGCCATCATCTCTCAGCCGCTGCACAGGCGTGCTGGGGTAATTGATCACCAAACCGTTTCTCTACGCTTTCCAGCATCAGGTCACGGACATCGTCGCCACTGTAGCCCGTCGGGCTGGCCATCCCGCCAATCGGCTCACGATCGCAGCAGTCCTCCTATTGCGGCCTCATTATGAGACTTGCAGGCATCTACCAAACCGACAGCGATTCAATCTACTAAAGTGGGTAGTCCAGATCTCAAATCTAGGGATGACATGATGAGTACAGCCGATAGCAACTATGTGCTTAGCCACACGGTGAGAACTGGCCCAGGGTATACACAGGCCGACCTCAGGGGCGATTGGGACTTAGCTTTCAATGTTGCAACGAGGCCAGACGGCAGGATAGTCATTGGTGGTCAAACTGAGACCTTGGCTTGGGGTTATCCCGGAGCGCCAGGGGATGAATCATGGGGTTACAGATTCCAACATACAGTGCTCCGACTCAATGCCAACGGTAGCCTAGACGGCAGATTCCATGAAGGCGGCGTGGACATCGTGCCGGCCCCAATTCCTTCGGACGCATGGGATTACATAACATCCGCTCAGCCGGACGGAAAAATACTGATGGCGACTGCTGCTGATGGATCCCCGAAGCACACCCTACATCTCCACCGGTACAACGCCGATGGCACCCCAGATAAGCATTTTGGCAATCACGGGGCCTTTGTTTTCGATACCCCTGAAAATATTAATGGCTTTGACATCGACTTAAGCCCAGACGGGTCTCCCTATCTTAGTGCTGTGGGCGATAGCCAGGCAATGTTGATAAAACTTGACAGTCATGGTGCGTTGGTAAAGGGTTTTGGTATAGATGGTGTGTTAACCGTCGCCCCCGTTGGGGGCCCAGGTGATGTGTACAGGATAAGCCCAACGCTTCAACCAGACGGAAACGTTTTGCTAGGCGTATCTTACCTGAGTGCTAGCACCGCAGGGGGAACCTCTGACACTGATAGCCTTGTCTACTCCCTACAGCGGTTTCATCAAGACGGTTCGCTCGACGAGCGTTTCGGTAGCAACGGCGTGCTCTACATCGCCGAGGATGACAACTTCAGCGTAAGCGAAGTAGCAGCCGTGCAGTCCGACGGAAAGGTGATCTTATGGGCTGGAAACCCTACAACGCATGAGCAACTTCTAGCAAGGCTTGATTCCGATGGCTCATTGGACGAATCCTTCGGGACAGACGGTAAAGTGGTGATCAAGGCAGCATCGCTAAACGACATCTTGGTGCAAGCGGATGGCAAGATTCTAGCCACTGGTAGCAATGACGAGGATATTTATATTACCCGCTTCAATGCAGATGGCAGTCTCGACACAAGATTCGGGAGTGGCGACGGCAAGCTTCATATTGATGGGTACAGTGGCGAGGAAATCCTGGACGGTGCAAGCGCTGCCGAGATTATCCATGGATATGCTGGTAAGGATGTACTGCTGGGGCACGGCGGCAGGGATGTACTGAACGGTGGTGCTGGCGCAGATATCTTTCGTTTCTCCGAAATAAGCGATAGCTACCGTACGAGTTCGCAAACGAGCATCGTCCGTATCCAAGATTTCAATCCTTCGCAAGACCGTATCGACCTGATCAACTTGGGGTTCAGCGGAATAGGTGACGGACATCATGGCACCCTAGCAGTGCAAGCCAATGCTAACGGTACGAAGACCTATCTCAAGAGTTTTGAGGCTGACGCGTCAGGACAGCGCTTCGAACTGGCGTTTGACGGTCATCTTGCAGGACATTTGAACAGCACTAATATAGTGTTTTTCCCACCCACCATTCAAGGAACCTCAGGCAAGGAAATAATCACAGGCTCAGCATTGCCTGAAACGATTTATGGCTTGGCTGGAAATGACAAGGTTAATGGCGGAGCTGGAGCTGATGTGATCATCGGTGGCCTTGGCGCGGATCAGCTGAATGGCGGCGATAGAAGCGACGTCACTTTATATAGCAAACCCAATGCGGATGCAGACATATTTCGCTATACCGCGGTTGAAGACAGCTACAATACCGCAACGAAGAGTTTTTCAGACCTCATCGTTAACCTAGAGACATACAGCGATAGAATCGACGTTTCGGCTCTTGGCTACACAGGATTTGGCGACGGAACAGGTACGACTCTCAAAATTGCGTACAGCAGCGCATTGGACCGAACGTACTTGAAAGATCTGGAGGCTGACGACCACGGCCACAAATTCCAGATCGCCTTAACCGGTAACTGGCTTATGGAAATTGACGAGAGGAATATGATTTTCGCATCCCCAACAAATATCAAATTGCTCGGGGTAAGGGATGAATTCGGGGAAGGGCAGGCTATAGGCTAAAGAATTTTTTGGGTACATACTCCCTTTAACTGGACTGGAATGGAGAGTTCACTCTCGGTAATCCGAGCTACAATATGTCGAAATCTTGTACGATTGTACAAGATTTCGACATATTGTCTTTATTACAAGGTTGGGTAGATAAGTTTGCCGGATGCTTACGCTTCAGCTAGGCAGGCAGCTACGCCCCCCACAGGTTAACTTTTAACCCCAGCTCAATACACATCCCGCCGGTACCGCCCATTGGCCATCAAAGCTTCCACCTGGGCGTTTCCGAGTATCTCGCGCAGGGCCTGGTCCACGCCCTGGGCCATGCCGTCCAGGCTGCCGCATACATAAAAGGCCGCGCCCTCGGCGAGCCAGTGGGCGAGGTCTGCCTGGGCCTCGCGAAGCGCGTCCTGCACATACCGCTTGCCTGGCTGGTCCCGGGAGAAGACGGCGTCCAGCCGTGCCAGGCCGCCGCTGGCTTTCCAGCCTTGCAGCTCGGCTTCGCAGAAGTAATCGGTCGCCTGGTTGCGTTCGCCGAACAGCAGCCAGTTGCGCCGCTGCCCTTTGGCGATCCTGGCCTTCAGCAGGCCCAGCAGGCCGGCCAGGCCGCTGCCGTTGCCGATCAGGATCAACGGGCGGTCGTCCTTGGGTAGATGGAAATTGCTGTTGCGCCGCAACCGTGCCTCCACTGGTGTGCCGATGAGGGCTGTCTGGGTGAGCCATCCGGAACATCGCCCCAGGCTGCCGTCGGCCAGGCGATACTGGCGTACCAGCAGGCGCGCACAACCCTCACTGGGCAGCGAGGCGATGGAATAGGCGCGTGGCTCGGTTGCCAGTACTTCCCCAGGCGGGAGGATTTCCAGCAGGTCGCCCGCGGACCAGTCGGCGTCGGGCGGTAGGGCCAACTCTAGGGCGAACAGTGGCGCGCCGGCGCTGCCGGGGTTGAGCAGGCGACGTTGCGTCAGTGGCCATGGCTGGAAGGGCGCGGGGCCGGTTTCAATGGCGGTTGCCTGGGCTGGCGCTGCCTGACAATGGGTTTCCAGGCAGTGCTCCCAGCGAGCGAGGGCGCTGTCGTCGCCGTTGTCCACCTCGATCAGGGGAAACAGCGGTTCGGCGCCTTGCGCGTGAAGCCAGTCGGCCAGGCGATGACCGAAGGCGCAGAACTGTGGGTAGTGGCGGTCGCCCAGGGCCAGTACGCCATAGCGCAACTGGGGCAGCGGCCATTGGCGCAGGGGCAGCTGTCGCTCGAACTGGCGCGCGGTATCCGGGGCCTGGCCGTCGCCGAATGTGCTGATCACGAACAGGGCTTGTCGTGCACCTTTCAGGTCGCTTTCGCTTACCGCCGCCAGGTTGACCACCTTGGCCCCCTGGCCACCGGCTTGGAGGCGTGAGGCAGCGTGCCAGGCCAGTTGTTCTGCATAGCCGCTCTGGCTGGCGAAGGCCACCAGCCAGCCCTCGCGGGCAGCGTCCAGGCCTTGCTGGCTGAGGCGGATCTGCCGCTTCTTGCGCCGGCGGTCAAGGTACAACAACCAGCCGGTGATGAAGAACAGGGGCATGCACAGGCTGGCCAGCGTGATTGTCAAACGCCCTGGCAGGCCGAAGAAGCTACCGGTGTGGACGGCGTAGTTGCTATCGAACAGTTGTTCGCCCAAAGGCTTGGCGGCGTAACGGTCATGCCTGAGCAGCGTGCCCGTGAGCGGGTCCAGCACCACAGGGTTGAAGGCGCGCTCATGAGGGGAGGTGGTCAACAGGTAAAAGCCATTGGCCGGCTGCCCAGCGCCACCGGGCAAGCGCAGGTTGGCGCTGGTCATGGTGGGGCCGGCGGCGGTTTGAAGGGACTGCCAGGCGGCATCCCAGTCCATCCTGACGGCCGGGCCAGCCCCGGGTCTGCCACGGCCTTCGCCGCCACGCATGGGTGGGGCTGTATCGGTAAGCAGGCGGGCAGCGCCGTCACGGAACCAATCATAGGACCAGACCAGCCCGGTACAGGCCGAGACCAGGTAGAACAACAGGCACCAGGTCCCTGCCACGGCGTGGAGGTCCCAGTTGAAGGCGCGCCCGCGCTTGGCCCAGTCGAGGGTCAGCCAGGCCCGCCAGCTCCCCAGATTTTTGGGCCAGCGCAGGTACAGGCCGGACACGCAGAAGAACAGCAGCATCAGCGTGCAGGCGGCAGTGATCTGCTTGCCCACTTCGCCCAGACCGAGGAAGCGGTGCAACCGTAGCACCAGGGCGAAAAAGTCCTGGCCGGTGATTTGGCCACGCAGCTCGCCGGTGAAGGGGTCGAAATAGCGCGTCGGGCCCCGGCGCTCCCCTGGCGCAGGCGCATAGAAGACGCGGGAGGTCAGCCCGGTGGTGGTTTCTATCCACAGGCCGCTCACCTTGCCCAGCGCCTCGGTCTCTAGCCTGGCTACCAGTTGCGAAGGTGGAAGGATGCCGGTTTCGCGTATCTCCACCCGGAGCGTATCCGGGTTGAGCGCTCGCAGGATCTCATCCTGAAAAGAATACAGGGCCCCGGTGATACCCATGAAGGCCAGCACCAGCCCGGCGCTGATGCCGAAGAACCAATGAAGCTGAAACACCGTTTTCTTGAACACGAGGGTCGCTCGCTGAAATCGCCGCGGGCCATAACCGCAAACGCCCCGCTGACCGAAGTGAGCGGGGCGCTTGCCGTAGGGCGGCTTTGCTAGAAGTGGAAGTTGGTGCTCAGCAGGACGGTACGCCCAGGGGCCTGGGTCGCGAAGTGCGACGCATAGGCCTTGTCGTAGTAAGTCTTGTCCGTCAGGTTCTGCACGTTGAGCTGGAAGTCTACATGCTTGTTCAGCTTGTAGGCCGCCATGGCGTCGTAGCGGGTATACGAAGGCACGTACACGGTGTTCGCAGCATCGCCATAGACCTTGTCGACATAGAACGCGCCGCCGCCGATGGTGACCTTGGGCATCAACTGGTAAGTGGTCCACAGGCTGAAGCTGTTTTTCGGCGTGTTGGGCATATCGTTGCCGCTGGTCTGGGCCGCGCCTGCGGTCACGGCGCCGTTGCGACCCGTCAGGCCAGCATCCACCAGCTCGCTGTCCAGGTAGCTGTAGCCAGCGAATACCTGCCACTTATCGGTGATCTTGCCGCTGGCGGACAGCTCGACACCATCGACCCGGGATTTGCCGGCGTTCTGGTAGGTATTGGTGCTGACCAGGATGCGGGTGTTTTCTTTCTCTGTGCGGAAGATCGCGGCAGAGAGGGATACACGCTCATCGAACAGGTCCCACTTGGTACCGATCTCGTAGTTCTTGGTGGTTTCCGGCTCCAGTTCGCTGGTCGCGCTCCCGGCCTGCAACGGATTGCCTTCCGAGCCTTCACCCACCAGGCCACCCGGCGGCGTGGCCGAGGTTGCGAAGGATGCGTAGATGCTGCCGTTCTCTACCGGCTTGTAGGTGATACCTGCCTGCCAGTTCCAGAAGTTGCTGTCATTGCTGGCGTGGGTTGTGGCTGAGTTGGCGGTGGTGTCGAAGCTGTCGTAGCGGGCGCCGAGGTTCAGCAGCCATTGCGGGTCCAGCTCGATGGTGTCGAAGGCATAGAGCGAACGGGTATTGGCGGAAGTTTCCGTAGTGGCGCGGTTACGCGTGATGGTGCCACCGTAGGCGTCTTCCGGATTCGGGTTGCTCAGCGAAGTGCAGTTGCCGACGACGCTGTTGCCGCTACCCGTGGGCGAGCAGTTGGTCAAGCCGCTGGTGCTGTAGTTGTAGCCACTCACCCGTGTTTTCTCGCGGGTGATTTCCAGCCCGGTGGAGTAGCTGTTCTTGAAGCCCAGGGCACGGAACTCACCGAACAGATCGGTCTGGTTGGTGGTCGTTTCAGTGACCGATACGCGAGTGTTGGCCCGGCGCCAGACGGTGCCATATTGGCTGACGTTGCGCTTGCTGTCGTCCGGCTGGGTCAGGAAGTAGTCCTGGCCGGTATTGCCGTGGCGCAGCGTGTTCTTCAAGGTCATGGTGTCGCTGAAGTCGTGCTCGAAAGCGATGGTGCTGATATCCGCACGACTCTTGCGGAAATCGCGGCCCTTCAGGCCGTAGAAATTGTCGCTGTCGCCGCCATCGACCGGTTTGTCGTGCACGTGAGCCGTGGCGGTAGGGGACGCGTAGCCATAGGGAATGCCCGAATCCGGCAGGTCATCGCTTTCCATATGGTAGTAGCTGAGGTTGAGACGGTTCGCGGTACCCAGCCCGAACGTCAGGGACGGCGCCACACCCCAACGGTCGTAATTGATCGCGTCACGCCCGGCCACGTTCTGCTCGTGGCTCATCAGGTTGAGGCGGAAGGCGGCGGTATCGAGGAACTTGCGGTTCACGTCCAGGGTATAGCGACGTGTCTGGTCCGAGCCGTAAACGAAGCCACCATCGAGGAAGTCGTAGGCCTTGGGTTGCTTGCTGATCAGGTTCAGGCTACCGCCGGCGCTGCCCCGCCCACCCATGGCCGAGTTGGGCCCCTTGCTCACTTCGATGGACTCGATCGCGAAGATTTCCCGACTCTGCGCGCCCGTATCGCGCACGCCATCGAGATAAGTATCCCCCTGTGCGTCGAAGCCACGGATGATCGGGCGGTCACCCTGCGGGTTGCCACCTTCGCCAGCACCGAAGGTAATGCCGGGCACGGTGCGCAATGCATCCTGCAAGGTAGTGGCGGCAGTGTCCTTGATGACCTGCTGGGGCACTACGGTAACGGAGCGTGGAGTATCACGCAGGGGAGCGGTGTATTTCTGAGAGGCCGATTGCTCGGTCTGGTAGGACTCGCTCTGGGCTTTCTCGGTAACCGCAGTCGGGCCGAGAGTGACGGTGTTGTCCTCCTGCTCGGCAGCCTGGGCCAACTGAGCAGCGGACAGACTACCCAGCGCAACGCCTACGGCCGAGGCGAGCAGGCGGGGTGAAAATTGGGTGTGTTTGGCGTATGGCATCGGAAACCTTCCCCTGGTTCAAGGC
Source organism: Pseudomonas massiliensis (assembly GCF_000826105.1). Lineage (GTDB taxonomy): Bacteria > Pseudomonadota > Gammaproteobacteria > Pseudomonadales > Pseudomonadaceae > Aquipseudomonas > Aquipseudomonas massiliensis. Next base: position 301,785 of record NZ_CCYK01000007.1, read on the forward strand.
GGCGGAGAATAAGACAAATGCTTATATGTATCAAACGAGAAATTTTGCTATTCGCTACATGATCCTGTTCTTCACATTCTATGGCGTGTTTACCGTGAACGGATACACAAACCCTTGCCGACGGCGAGTGCGAATCAATATCATTGCGCCCAATTTGCCCGAGGCGCTTCCATGCTCATCCAGATCCCCGCGCTGTTCAGCCCAGATGAGGTTGCCCGTATCCGCGATGCCCTGGCGGCCACGGAGTGGGCGGATGGCAAGCTCACGGCCGGTTACCAGTCGGCCAAGGCCAAGCACAACCTGCAGTTGCCCGAAGAGCATCCGCTGGCCCGGGAAATTGGCGCCGCCTTGCTCGACCGCCTGTGGCGCAACCCGCGCTTCTTGTCCGCGGCCTTGCCGCACAAGATTTTTCCGCCACTGATCAACTGCTACCGGGACGGGGGCAGCTTCGATTTTCATATCGATAACGCCGTACGCCAGCCTCGTGGCGGAGGCGAACGCCTGCGTACCGACCTGTCCTCCACGCTGTTCCTCAGCGACCCGGCCGAGTACGACGGTGGCGAACTGGAGATCCAGGACACCTTCGGGACCCAGGCCATCAAGCTAGCGGCCGGTGACATGCTGCTATATCCCGGCACCAGCCTGCATCGGGTGCGGCCTGTCACTCGCGGGGCTCGTTATGCGGCCTTCTTCTGGACGCAAAGCCTGGTGCGCGAGGATGCCCAGCGGGCCTTGCTGTTCGAGATGGACGAGGCGATCCAGGCCCTGACCGCGGACATGCCGGACCACCCGGCCTTGCTCAGGCTTACTGGCAGCTATCACAACCTGCTGCGCCGTTGGGTTGACGTGTGAGCGGCTGGGCGCTGCGTCGGGAAGAGGTTCTGGATGCCCATGATGTCCAGGAGCATCTGGCTGATACGCCTCAGCGAGCGGCGCAGGCGATCCTTTCAGCCGCCGCGGCTGGGCTGACGGAGGCGCAGGCCTTGTTGGGCCAGATCCTGCTGGATGGTCGCGGTATCGAGCGCGACCCGGCGCTGGCGTTGCGCTGGTTCGAGATTGCCGCCCATGCCGGGCATTTGATGGCCCGCAATATGCTGGGGCGCTGCCATGAGCATGGCTGGGGGTGTGAGCTCGATGCCACCAAGGCGGCGGTACATTACCGGATATGTGCCGAAGCCGGGCTCGACTGGGGCCTGTACAACCTGGCCAACCTGCAGGCCACGGGCCGTGGCGTGGCGCGCGACGAGCAGGCCGCGGTGGAAGGCTATCGGCATGCCGCCGAGCTGGGGCATGCCAAGTCCATGAACCTGTACGGTCGCTACCTGGAAGAAGGACACTGTGTGGCTCGGGATATCGCCGCGGCTCACGCCTGGTACCGGCGCTCGGCTGAGGCGGGAGACTTCCGAGGGCAGTTCAGCCATGGTGGGGTTCTGATTGCCGCGGGCAAGCTCGACGAAGGGCTGGCCTGGCTGGAAAAGGCCCGCCAGGGCGGGCATGCCGCGTTCCGTGTGGTCGCCGCGCAGGCCTTGGCGAGCTCGCCGCTGCCGCAGTTGCAGGCATTGGCCTCGGCCTGGTTGGCAGAGGAAGCCTTGCCTACCGCCTAAAGGCGCTTTCTTGCCGGAGCATGAGCCCCACCCGCGCGATCGGCCGCGCGGGCTTTTCATGCGGATGCAAGGAGCGTTTATATGGATTACCGCCCGGACCTGTCTTTCATCGCAACGCTTCACTCTGAACTGGACGGTTTCGAGGGTTTCATCGATTCGGTCGAGTACAACGCCGCCAGTACTCAGTACAGCCGCGGCGCATGGCTAACGCTGTCCACTGAGCGCGCTATCAGCCCACAGCGCTTCTGGTTCGGCTGCTATGCCCAGGCTGGCAAGCTGCGGTATGAAATCAAGACCTTCGATCCTGCCAAGCATCTGGACCTGCATCACAAGACCCTGGGCCTTAGCTACAACCGCTACGTAGGGCTTTATTTACCCCAGGCCGGTAAGCCCACCCTCTGGCGGGTCCGGCAAGGTCCAAGAGCCTTCGAGGCTTCCGGGCTTGGCCCCCATGGGGACGTCACCATTTCCACGCTCGAACGACAACTCCTGGGGCCCTCCCAAGAGGGCAACCAGCGCAGGCTGTTGGACAATTGCTATGTGCGGGTGGCGACACGAGCCTTCAGGCTGCGCCTGGACATCGAGCGTCACGGCGTACCCCGGTTCGACAGTTTCGCCAGTGATGCCTTGCCCCGGCTCTACCGGTGAAGGCTGTTCCGGAAAAAGGGGCGCGCCCGATGCGCGCCCTCGGGACGCTTACAGGTAGTAGGACTTCAGCGGCGGGAAGCCATTGAACTCCACGGCGCTGTAGCTGGTGGTGTAGGCACCGGTGGACAACCAGTACAGGCGGTCCCCGCTGGCCAGGTTCAGCGGCAGGCCATACTTGTAGTGCTCATACATGATGTCCGCGCTGTCGCAGGTAGGGCCGGCGATGACCACTTCTTCCACCTCGCCGTTCTTTTCCGTCCAGATCGGAAACTTGATGGATTCGTCCGTGGTTTCGATCAGGCCCGAGAACTTGCCCACGTCGGTGTAGACCCAACGCTCGACAGCGGTCCGGGACTTGCGCGCCACCAGCACCACTTCGCTGACCAATACCCCGGCATTGGCGATCAGAGAACGGCCCGGCTCGAGAATGATCTCCGGCAGGTCGTCGCCGAAATCTTCCTTGAGGAAGCGAATGATTTCCTCGGCGTAGGTTTCCAGGCTGTTGGTGCGCTGGATGTAGTTGGCGGGGAAACCACCACCCATGTTGATCATCTGCAGGGTGATGCCGTCTTCTTCCTTCAGGCGCTCGAAGATCACCTTCACCTTGGCGATGGCCGCGTCCCACACGTCGATGTCCCGCTGCTGCGAGCCTACATGGAAGGATACGCCATAGGGCACCAGGCCCAACTGCTTGGCCAGGATCAGCAAGTCCAGGGCCATGTCCGGGTTGCAGCCGAACTTGCGGGAGAGCGGCCAGTCCGCCGAGGTGGAGCCTTCGGTCAGGATGCGCACGTAAACCTTCGAGCCGGGCGCAGCCTTGGCGATGTTACGCAGGTCCGCCTCCGAGTCGGTGGCGAACAGGCGAACGCCCTTCTCGTAGAAGTAGCGTACGTCCCGGGCTTTCTTGATGGTGTTGCCGTAGCTGATACGCTCCGGCCCCACGCCCTGGCCCATGACCTTGTCCAGCTCGTAGATCGAGGCGATGTCGAAGTTCGAGCCTTTGTCGCGCAGCAGGTCGATGATTTCCACGGCGGGGTTGGCCTTGACCGCGTAATACACCTTGGCGAATTCGAACCCTGCGCGCAGGTCATCGTAGGCCTTGGCGATCATCTGGGTGTCGATGACCACGAAAGGGGTTTCCTGGGTGTCGGCGAAGGCCTTCATTTTCTGGAAGGTTTCGCGGGCGTAGTAATCTTCGACCTGGATGGACATAGTGAAAATGCTCCTGGGGCTGGCAACGGGTATCTGTTACAGCTGAACGCCCTCCGTATCCCCACTTTGGTTCGCCTACTTCCCAAGGCATGTCGCCGAAAGCAAAAAGGTCACGCCTCCGATGGGGTGACCTCGCTGTCTCGTCGTCAGTACTTGAGCCGGATGGATCGTTTCCAGCATGGACGTTCGGCGCGCACTGTAGGGCGTGCGGACGGCGAGATCAATAAAAAATGTCGCGTTTAAATAAATTAAACGTCGCATTTAAATAAATTAAACAGACGTGGGGGGCATTCGTTGCCACTGCTCACCCTTCAACCCGCCACTTGCTCGGCTGGCGATACGATACTGGTCTTCATGCCACGCGAGCGCCCGGAGCTGAGGTAGGCGGCGATGGATTCCTGAGTCACTTCGCCAAGAAACACGTTTTCCGCGTTCAACACCGGCAACCAGGCGCGGTTGAACTCGTACATCCGGGACAACAGGATGCGCAGGTGCTCGTCAGCCGCGGCGGTGGCGTTGAAAGTACGCAGGAAGTCCGCGCAGGTACCCTGCTGGCGATGCAGGTCGCGTCGGCGTACATAGCCCAGGCCGCGATTATCCGCGTCGGTCACTACCACATAGCGGCGATCAAGCTCGTCCATCAGTTCCAGGGCCTCGGCCACCGGCGTCTGCGGGCTTACCGAGGGCGCGTTGTCGGCGGCGTCCTCGGCTTTCACCAACAACAGGCGCTTGAGGGTACTGTCCTGGCCCACGAAGTTGCTGACGAAGTCGTCCACCGGGTGAGCGAGCAGGGTGTCGGGGTGGTCGATCTGCAGCAGCTTGCCGGCGCGGAAAATGGCGATCTTGTCCCCCAGCTTCAGTGCTTCGTCGATGTCATGGCTGACCATGATCACCGTCTTGTTCAGGGCGCGCTGCATTTCGAAGAACTCGTTCTGGATCATCTCCCGGTTGATCGGGTCCACCGCGCCGAAAGGCTCGTCCATCAACAGCAAAGGCGCTTCGGCGGCCAGGGCACGGATCACGCCGATTCGCTGCTGCTGGCCGCCGGACAGCTCACGAGGATAGCGGCTCAGGTACTGCTTGGGCTCCAGCTTGATCATGCTCATCAGTTCGCGCGCGCGTTCGCGGCAGCGTTGCTTGTCCCAACCCAGCAGGCGAGGCACCACGGTGATGTTTTCCTCGATGGTCATGTTGGGGAACAGGCCGATCTGCTGGATCACATAGCCGATCTGACGCCGCAGCGTTACCTCATCCAGGGCGCTGGTGTCCTCGCCGTTGATCAGCACCTTGCCCGAGGTAGGCTCGATCAGACGGTTGATCATCTTCAGGGTGGTGCTCTTGCCGCATCCCGAGGGGCCAAGGAATACGCAGATCTCCCCCTCGTTCACGGTCAGGCTGACCGCATCCACGGCCCGCACGTCCTTGCCATTGCTGGTGAAGGTCTTGGTGAGATTTTGCAGTTCGATCATTTGAGCAGCCCCTTTGGCGTCAGCGAGCGTTGCAGTGCCTGCAGCAGCAGGTCGGCGATGATGGCGAGCACGCTCACCAGGACCGCGCCCACCACCAGCATCGACATGTCGCTACGGCTGATGGAAGTGAGGATAAGCACACCGAGGCCGCCGGCCCCGATGGTTGCGGCGATGGTCATGACACCAATGTTCATTACCACGGCGGTACGCACGCCGGCCAGGATTACCGGTACCGCGATCGGCAGTTCGACCATGCGCAGGCGCTGGCCGAAGGTCATGCCGATGCCCTTGGCGGCTTCGCGGATACCGGGTTCGACGTTGGTCAATGCCAGGTAGGTGTTGCGCAGGATGGGCAGCAGCGAATAGAGAAACACTGCGGTGATGGCCGGCAACGGCCCCAGGCCTTGGCCAAACCTGGAATAGAAGGGCAGCAACAGGCCAAAGAGCGCGATGGACGGGATGGTCAGCAGCACAGTGGCGGCAGCTTGCAGGGGGCCGGCCAGTACGGGAAAACGGGTCATGAGAATCCCCGTCGGCACGCCGATGAGAATTGCCAGGCCAACGGCAATGCCTACCAGCATCACGTGTTGCCCGGTGAGCTGCAGCACCTGCTGCCAATCTATGTGCTGGAAGGTCGCGAGCCAGTTCATTTCGCCTCCTTCAGTTCAGGGTGCTGGGCCAGGAAGGCTTCGGCCACCGCCCCGGGGTTCTGGTGATCCACGTCTACCTTGGCGTTGAGCTGGCGCATGGTGGCGTTGTCCAGCAGTTCGGCCAGTGGCTTGAGCAGCCTGGCCAGTTCCGGATGCTGGTCGAGCACAGCCTTGCGCACCACGGGCGCGGCCGTGTAATCGGGAAAGTAGTGCCTGTCGTCTTCGAGCACCTTGAGCTTGAACGCGTCCAGACGCCCATCCGTGGTGTATACCAGGCCGGTGAAGACCTGGCCGTTGCGCAAGGCGGTATAGACCAGCCCGGCATCCATCTGGCGAATATCCCGGCGCTTGAAGGCCAGGCCATAAGCCTCCGTCAGCCCGACCAGCCCGTCCGGGCGGTTGGCGAACTCGGTGTCCAGGGCCAGCACGTGGCCTTTGTCCTGTTCGTGTTTCACCAGGTCATTGAGCTGGGTGATGGTGCTGACTTCGGGATACCGGTGGGCAATCTTGTCCGGCAGCGCCAGGGCGTAGGTGTTGTTGAACTTCGAAGGCGACAGCCACACCAGCCCCTTGCGGGCGTCCAGTTCCTTGACTCGGGCATAGGTGGCGTCGCTGTCGAGCTTTTCGTTCACATGGTTGTACGACACCAGGGAAACACCGGTGTACTCCCAGAGCAGGTCCAGTTGGCCACTCTCCTGGGCGCTGCGGGCGATATTGCTGCCCAGCCCGCCGGTGATCTCCGTGCGGTAGCCCTTGGTGGCCAGGTACTTGGAAGTCAGTGTCGCCAGCACCGTCTGCTCGGTGAACACCCGGGCGCCGATGCGCAGCAGGGGTGTGTCATCCGCGGCCTGGGCAATACCCGTGAACAGCAGGGCTGCCGTCAGCAGCCAGCCTGTCTTGATCATCTGTTCATTCCTTGTGTTAGCGGGCCGGGGCCAGGCCGCGTTCGAGCCAGGTGCGGCTGATCCACAGCACCAGGCCATCCAGGGCGAGCGCCAGTAGGGCAGTGCAGGCGGCCCCCAGCACCAGCTGAGGCTGGTTGTTCAGGGCGATGCCAGGGAATATCAGGCTGCCCAGGCTGTTGGCGCCGATCAGGAACGACAGGGGGGCAGTGCCCACGTTCAGGGCCAAAGCCACGCGTACCCCGCCAATGATGATGGGAACGGCATTGGGCAACTCCACCTGCCAGAGGGTCTGGGCCGGGGTCATTCCGATGCCCGTGGCGGCTTCCTTGAGCGAGGCGGGTACGTTCTTCAAGCCTTCGTAGGTGTTGCGCACGATGGGCAGCAAGGAGGCGAGGAATAGCGCGAGAATGGCCGGGCCACTGCCGATGCCCAGAATGCCGAGGGCGATGGCCAGCACGGCCAGGGGTGGCACCGTGTTGCCGATGTTGAACACCTGCATGAAGCGTTCGGCGCTGTGGGCTCGGGCCGGGCGGCTGAGCCATATGCCGGCAGGGATGCCTACAAATAGGGCAGCCAGCATCGAAACCAGTACGAGTTCCAGGTGAGCCTGCAGGTAGAACAGCAAGTCATCCTGATAGTGTTTCAGCGTGTCTATGCCAATCCAGTGGATCAGCAGGGCCAGGACGGCGAGCACAGCGGCGCCCCCTGCCAGGCCCGTTCCATAGCGTGTGGCCACAGACGTCTCCTGTCGTATCAGTCTGCGCGGGTGCGTTGGCCTGGCCATGAAGGCTCGCGAACCACACCGGCGCGAATAGCGGTCGGCCTGCCCCGGATAGAGGTCTGGCACAACCATGAGCACGGCCTCGTCAGGCCGAAAACGCACGTTGTCGCTGCCACGCAAGCGAAGCGGTCACGCGGCAATGGACGGCTCCATGGTTTCAAAGGTTCCCATAACCCCGGCACGGCTGGCCACCCCGGAAAATGCCAATGGGTGAGAACGCTCGTTGAACTGGGCTATAATCTGTGCCCTTTTTCACGAACCGCGCTCGATGCAAGCGCGTGAAAAAGCTGAAGGGCTTTGATCAAGAGCGCGGATGCGCGCTTTGAACGGTATCTGGGCGCACTTAGAAAAGGGCAAGACAATGGCTAAGTCACTCGACCACGTGATGAAAGGACTTCCTCCTGCTCGCCAACAAATGATCGAGCAGCGGGGCGCGGAGCTCATTGCGGAACACACGCTGCGCGAGTACGTGGAAGCGATGGGTGGGACGCTGGAACTGGTTGCCCGGCTTCCCGGTCGTGGTCCCGTAAGGCTGGAAGGTCTTGGCGACCTGAACGCGGACCTCAAGTAAGAAACAGGGCTGGCCTGACGGTTGGCCTCCTGGTTTGCAGCCAGACACTTTTTGCCTACCGCCCAGGTCAAAGCTATCGACAGCGTACCGACCGCTCCCCCATCGAAAGAAGCCAGTAGGAAGTTAGCGGGTAATGCTGGATATAGGGATAATAGCCCCATCGTCAGGGGCTCCTTGCCCGTAGTCGCCAAACGGGTGAGAACGCTCGCTGAACTGGGCTATAATCTGTGCCCTTTTTTGTTCAGCTCCCGGGCGATTTTCCATGACCCAGCAGGCCGCCGAAGTCGCGAAGCGCCGTACCTTCGCAATCATTTCCCACCCCGACGCCGGTAAAACCACCATCACTGAAAAGCTGTTGCTGATGGGCAAGGCGATCGCCGTGGCCGGTACGGTCAAGTCGCGTAAATCCGACCGACACGCCACTTCCGACTGGATGGAAATGGAAAAGCAGCGGGGTATCTCCATCACCACCTCGGTCATGCAGTTCCCTTACCGCGAGCACATGATCAACCTACTCGACACCCCCGGTCACGAAGACTTCTCCGAAGACACCTACCGCACCCTGACCGCGGTGGACTCGGCGCTGATGGTGCTCGACGGCGGCAAGGGCGTGGAGCCGCGTACCATCGCGCTGATGGACGTGTGCCGCCTGCGCGACACGCCCATCGTTAGCTTCATCAACAAGCTGGACCGGGACATCCGCGACCCCATCGAGTTGCTGGACGAGATCGAGGCCGTGCTGAAGATCAAGGCCGCGCCCATCACCTGGCCCATCGGTTGCTATCGGGACTTCAAGGGCGTCTATCACCTGGAAGGCGACTACATCATCGTCTATACGCCGGGGCATGGTCACGAGCGCACCGAGGCCAGGATCATCGAGAAGCTGGACTCTGACGAAGCCCGCGCTCACCTGGGTGACGAGTACGAGCGCTTCATCGAGCAGCTCGAGCTGGTGCAAGGCGCCTGCCACCCGTTCGATGCCGACGAATTCATGAACGGCCAGCTCACGCCCGTGTTCTTCGGTACCGCCCTGGGCAACTTCGGGGTGGACCACGTGCTCGACGCGGTGGTCGACTGGGCGCCCCGCCCCTTGCCTCGCGTGGCCCACGAGCGCTCGGTCGAGCCCACCGAAGAGAAGTTCTCCGGTTTCGTGTTCAAGATCCAGGCGAACATGGACCCCAAGCACCGGGACCGTATCGCGTTCATGCGCATCTGTTCGGGCCGCTACGAACAGGGCATGAAACTGCGTCATGTGCGTACCGGCAAGGACCTGCGCATCGGCGACGCCCTGACCTTCTTCTCCTCGGAGCGTGAGCAACTGGTGGAAGCCTTCGCCGGCGACATCATCGGCCTGCATAACCATGGCACCATCCAGATCGGCGATACCTTCACCGAAGGCGAGAGCCTGGGCTTCACCGGCATTCCACACTTTGCCCCGGAGCTGTTCCGCCGCGTGCGTCTGAAGGACCCGCTCAAGTCCAAGCAGTTGCGCCAGGGCTTGCAGCAGCTGGCCGAGGAGGGCGCTACCCAGGTGTTCTTCCCCGAGCGCAGCAACGACATCATTCTTGGCGCGGTGGGGGTGCTTCAGTTCGACGTGGTCGCCAGCCGCCTGAAGGAAGAGTACAAGGTCGAATGCGCCTACGAGCCGGTCACCGTATGGTCGGCGCGCTGGATCTCCTGCGACGATAAGAAAAAGCTCGAGGAATTCAAGAACAAGGCGGTCGAGAACCTGGCGGTGGATGGCGGTGGCCACCTTACCTACCTGGCCCCTACCCGGGTCAACCTGTCGGTGATGGAAGAACGCTGGCCTGACGTCAGTTTCCGCGCCACTCGCGAACATCATTGATCCGTAGCGCTTACGGACTATGCTGGGCCTTTCCCTCCATGAAAGGCCCTTCGCATGATCAAGGTTTCCGTGCTCTACCCCAACGCCACCGGCGCCACCTTCGACCACGAGTACTACCTCAAGACCCACATGGCACTGGTAAAGGAGCGTTTCGGTCCCAACCTGCTTGGCTACAGCGTGGATCGCGGTCTTGCCGGGGATGATGGCGCCACGCCGCCGCTCTATGTGACCCAATGCAACCTGTACTTCGAATCCATGGCCAGCCTTGGAGCGGTCATGGGTGCCCATGGCGGTGAGCTCAACGCCGACGTGCCCAACTTCACCAATATCACCCCGGTCACCCAGCTCAGCGAAGTGCTGGTGGACAACCGCCCATAACCTCAGGCTGGGGGCCGCTCAGCCCTCGCGCTTCATCCGTTCCCGGATGCCGCCGTCCACGCCCTGGCCTTGCTCCACGGGTCGATGCAGGGTGCCAGACGTGGGCGTGGCGGCAGGGTGCATTTCGATTTCCGCTTTCTCAAGAATCAGCCCGGAAAGCCGTTCATTGAGCCCTGGCGTCAGGCGGTGGCTCCAGTAGGCCAGCTTGGCCTTGTAACCTACGGTGATCTCCTGCTGAGGCTGCAGGTAGGCCCGTACTACCGCGACCACGGCCTTCGCCGCCGGGTCCATGGTGGGAATACGCGTCTGATGTCCGGTGTAGTTACCGACGTGATCCCACAGTGGTGTGTCCAGGGCCCAGGGCAAGACAGTGCTCACCTGGATCAGCCGCTGGCGACGCAGGCGCAGTTCTTCGTTGAGTACCCGGCCCAGCATCGACACGCCTGCCTTGGAAGCCGAGTAGGCGGCTTGGTAAGCATGGGGCACTTCGCTATCTACTGAACCTACGTTGATCAGATTGCCGTAGCCCTGCGCTTCGAACTGTCGCATCGCCAGATAGCTGCCGGTCACCATGGCCTTGAGGTTGGTATCGAGCAACCGATGCTGGTCTTCCAGCGGTATCTCGTCGAAGCGTCCGATCACCGCCACGCCGGCGTTGTTGATCCAGCCATCGATGGCACCAAACGCGCCTACGGCGGTTTCCAGGAGATGCTGCATCTGGGTGGTATCAGTGACATCGGTCGGTACCATCACCGCCTGGCCCCCTTCGCCTTCGATCTGGCTGACCAGGCTCTCCAGCGCCTCGGCGCGACGAGCCGCCAACACCACCCGCGCGCCGCTGCGGCCTAGTTCCAGTGCCACGCCTCGGCCCAGGCCGCTGGAAGCGCCAGTGATCACGAAGGTCTTCCCGGCGAGACGGCTGCGTTCGGACAACGAAAGAGGGCGGGTGACCCGACGGGACATCAATACAGCAGCGGCAGGAACGGCTAGCAGCAACGGCCAGGCACGGAACGACATGGCAAACCTCGTTTATCAGGATGTAGTCATGCTGACCGGTCTTGGGTTTGCCGAGTTTTAACGACTCGATTTTAGCGCGACGGGAGGTGAAGGGGACATGATCCGAACGGGTCGTGCAACTGTTTCGCCATGTTGCAGAACACCCTGGGATCAAAGGCCTTGCGGGCATTTTGCATGATGATGGCTAACAAGCTCTGTTTTAAGTCATTGATTTTTCTAGGAACACTAATGACAAAGCCCTGGCACGTACGCTGCAATGTTTAAGGCGCCGGACTTATTGTCAACTAAAAAAAGGGCTCAAAATGATCACCACTGCCGAATATTCAACCGCTGCCAACGATGGCCCGAACCGCTCAGGCGTTTCCTGGGCGGCCATCTTTGCAGGTGCCGCTGCGGCGGCAGCCTTGTCGTTGATCCTGATCGTGCTGGGGGCAGGCCTTGGTTTTGCCGCTACCTCGCCTTGGGCCGACGAAGGGGCCAGTGCCAAGACCCTGGGCATTTCCAGCATCTTGTGGCTGTTGATCACTGCCATCCTGGCCTCTGGGCTGGGGGGATACCTGGCGGGCCGGCTGCGCGTGAAGTGGGCCAATCTGCATGGCGATGAGGTCTATTTCCGCGACACCGCCCATGGGTTCCTGGCTTGGGCTGTGGCGACCCTGGTGACCACCGCGTTGGTAATCGGTACTGCGGGCAATGTAGTGACCGCGGGTGCCCAGGCCGGTGCCAGCGTCGCTTCTGGCGCGGCGACCGTGGCGGGCAGTGCGGCGGGCGGCATGGCGGCCAATGGCAATGACCCCATGGGCTATTTCACTGACACCCTGTTCCGGGGCGAAGGCCCGGCGCCTGTCAGCGACGATGCAGTCAACGGCGTTGCCGGTCGTATCTTCTCCAAGGCCATGGCCGGGGATGGCACCTTGAATGCCGATGACCGCGCCTACCTGGCTCAACTGGTCGCCCAACGTACTCGTCTGACCCAACCGGAAGCCGAGGCACGGGTAGATCAGGTGTATGCCCAGCTGCGCAAGGCCGCCGACGATGCCAAGGTCGCTGCCAAACAGGCTGCCGACGCTGCCGCCGAGGCTGCGGCCTGGGCCTCCCTGTGGACCTTTATCGCCCTGCTGTGCGGCGCCTTCTTCGCCAGCCTGGCCGCGCTCTTCGGTGGCCGCCAGCGCGATGCGGCTCGCTACCTGGATGCTCACAACCTGAACGTTCATGGCCATGCCACCCAAACCACCACGGTTCCGGTCCGCTAAGCCAACCTTACCTTTCTGAAAAGGAGATACAACATGCGCTCTCTACTGCTGTGGTTCCTGGGCATTCCGATCCCGATCATCATTCTGATCGCCTTGTTCGTGCACTGAGACCGGCGCACGAGCTGTAACTCAACGCCGTGACCTAGTCACGGCGTTTTTGCGATCAATCAGATATCCCGCCGTAGCAGCCGGCCTTGGCCGCGACCCGGCCTGACACCGCGCCGTGCCCAGTCGCCGCCAAGGCGGGCTGCTACGAGGTATAACGCTCCAGCTCCATCGCGTCATGGCTGCAGAACATTCGAACGTGTTGGTCGGTGGCAACGGAAAGGGCCCGCAAGCGGTTTTGATTATCCACGCGCTGGGCGTGATCAAAATCCATCATTCGTTGGTAGAAACGAAGGCCTGGCGTGCAAAGACGCTCGGGGTTGCCTACCTCGCCCCGGTAGAAATAGGCATCGCCTGCGTGAAGCAGCCACCCTTCGGCGGTACGTACGGCGATGCCGGCATGGCCTGAAGTATGACCAGGCAAGGGAATCAGCAGAATGTCATCGCGGGTGCCCAGTGGCGTGCGCACCGAGCTGAAACCATTCCAGCGCTCTCCCTCGGGCTGATAAAACGCCCAATTACCTACCCGATCCCATTGCTGGCGTCGGAAACGCCGGCTGTCGCGCCAGCCGCTGGCCTGGCGAGCCGCATCCATTTCAGCCTGCAGCACATGCACGGTGGCCTGAGGGAAGTCCTCCAGCCCGCCCGCATGGTCGAAGTCCAGGTGGGTCAATACGATATGACGCACGTCGGTAGGGCTGAAGCCCAGCTGGCGGACCTGCTCCAAGGCGGTATAGCGATGTTCCAGCCGGATATTGTTGAAGTAGCGGAAGAATCCGCTCAGACGCTGGCTGGGGACGTTCACATCCTGGCTACCGAAGCCGGTATCTACCAGCACCAGGCCGTCATTGTCGGTTTCGATCAACAGGCAATGACAGACCAGCCGAGCGGTAAGCCCGCGACTGAAGCCATCGAACAATGCACCGCCCAGGGGGCACATACAGCCGCAATTAAGATGATGGATGCGCATGGAGAAGTCCGTTCGGCAAGTCTGTACAGACGACTGCGCGAAGGACGCCAGCGATCCAGGCCGGCGATCAACGGATGCCCGGCGCCTGGAAGGCGCCGGGCGTTGGTCTTACTTGAGGAACTGCTCGGCGTAGTGGCAAGCCACATGGCGCGTGCCCACCGGGCGGAAGGCGGGGACCTCGGTCACGCAACGCTCGGTGGCGTAAGGGCAACGCTTGTGGAACGGGCAGCCGGACGGCGGGTTCAAGGGATTGGGCAGCTCACCCGCGATCTTGATCCGAGGCTTGTCAGGGTCGGGCTTGATGGTCGGCGTGGCCGACAGCAGCGCCTGGGTATAGGGGTGCAGCGGGTTATGGTAAAGGTCTTCCTTTGGCCCCATTTCTGCCGGCCGGCCCAGGTACATCACCAGCACGTCGTCCGCTACGTGACGTACCACCGCCAGGTTATGGGAAATGAACACATAGGCCGTCTGGTATTGCTGCTGAAGGTCCATGAACAGGTTCAGCACCTGCGCCTGGATGGATACGTCCAGCGCGGAGGTGGGCTCGTCCGCCACCAGCACCTTCGGTTGCAGCATCATTGCCCGGGCCAGGGCAATGCGCTGACGCTGGCCGCCAGAGAACATGTGGGGGTAACGCTGGTAATGTTCAGGGCGCAGGCCCACCTGCTGCATCATCGCCTGCACTTTCTCGCGACGCTCGGCCTTGGTCAGCGTCGTGTTGATCAGCAGGGGCTCGGCCAACTGGTCGCCGATTTTCTGCCGTGGGTTGAGAGAGGCGTAGGGGCTCTGGAACACCATCTGCACGTCCCGGCGCAGTTGCTTGCGCTGCTCCTTGCTAGCGCCCGCCACTTCCTGCCCGGCGATCATCAGGGACCCGGAGCTCGGCTCTTCGATAAGCGTCAGCTGGCGCGCCAGGGTGGACTTGCCACAACCGGACTCGCCCACCACGGCCAGGGTTTTCCCGGCTTCGAGCTCGAAGGACACGCCATTGAGGGCGCGCACGGTGGCGTGCGGCTTGAACATGCCTTGAGCGACTTCATAGTGGCGAGTGAGCTCGCGGGCGGTAAGTACGACGCTCATCACGCCACCTCCTGGTTACGCGGGTAGAAGCAGCGGGCCAGGCTATGGGCCTTAGGGTCCAGGGCCGGACGCTGTTGACGGCAGTTTTCTTGAACGTAGGGGCAGCGCGGCGACAGCAGGCAGCCATGGGGGCGGTCGTAGCGCCCAGGCACGATGCCCGGCAGCGTGGACAGCCGCTCGGCGCCTTCGCTGTGCTCCGGAATGGCCGCCAGCAAGGCCTCGGTGTAGGGGTGCGCCGGCACGTCGAACAGTTGCGGCACCTGGCCCACTTCCACGGCCTGGCCGGCGTACATCACGCACACCCGCTGGGCGGTTTCGGCGACCACGGCCAGGTCATGAGTAATCAGGATCAGCGCCATGTCCTGGTCCTTCTGCAAGGCCAGCAGCAGGTCCATGATCTGCGCCTGGATGGTCACGTCCAGGGCGGTGGTGGGTTCGTCGGCGATCAGCAGCTTGGGCTCGGCGGCGATAGCCATGGCAATGGCCACGCGCTGGCTCATGCCGCCGGACAGCTGGTGCGGGTAGGCATCCAGGCGGCTGGCGGCGGCAGGGATTTCCACCTTCTGCAGCAGCTCCAGGGCACGCGCCCGCGCGGCGCGGCCCGACAGGCCCAGATGCGCGCGCAACACTTCCTCGATCTGGAAGCCTACGGTATAGCTCGGGTTGAGCGCGGTCATCGGGTCCTGGAAGATCATCGCCAGGTCTTTGCCGACCACATGCCGACGCTGGCGCCGGCTCAGCTTGAGCATGTCCTGACCATCGAAGCGCAGGGTGTCGGCGCTGATGATGCCAGGCGCCTCCACCAGGCCCATCAGGGCCATCATGGTGACGGATTTGCCGGAGCCGGACTCCCCGACGATGGCGAGCACTTCCCCGCGATTCACCGAAAGATCGAGGCCGTCCACTACCGGTACCGCGCTGGCGTCGCCGAAGCGCACGCTCAGGTTCTTGATTTCAAGCAATGACATGGGGGCCTCCTCAGATCGCATTCTTGAGTTTCGGGTCCAGCGCGTCGCGCAGGCCGTCGCCCATCAGGTTGATTGCCAGCACGCTGAGCAGGATCGTCAAGCCAGGCAGGCTCACCACCCACCAGGCGCGCTCGATGTAGTCGCGCGCGGAGGCCAGCATGGTGCCCCACTCCGGGGTCGGCGGCTGTACCCCCAGGCCCAGGAAGCCCAGGGCCGCGGCGTCGAGAATGGCCGAGGAAAAGCTCAAGGTGGCCTGCACGATCAGCGGCGCCAGGCAATTGGGCAGCACGGTCACGAACATCAGGCGCGGCAGGCTGGCGCCGGCCAGTTTCGCGGCAGTCACATAGTCGCGGTTCAGCTCGCCCATCACCGCGGCGCGGGTCAGGCGAACATAGGAAGGCAGGGACACTACCGCAATGGCGATCACGGTATTGATCAGCCCGGCGCCGAGGATGGCTACGATGGCTACTGCCAGCAACAGCGAGGGCAAGGCCAGCATGATGTCCATCAGGCGCATGATGGTCGGCCCGAGGATGCGCGGGAAGAAGCCCGCCAGCAGGCCCATGAGGATGCCCGGGATCAGCGACATCAGCACCGAGGACAGGCCGATCAGCAACGACAGGCGCGCGCCGTGGATCAGGCGCGACAGCAGGTCGCGGCCCAGTTCGTCGGTGCCAAGCAGGTACTTGAGCTGGCCGCCCTCGGCCCAGGAGGGTGGGGTCAGCAGGGCATCGCGGAATTGCTCGCTGGGATCGAAAGGCGCGACCCAGGGGGCGAACAGCGCGCAGAACACTACGACGGCCATGAACAGCAGGCCGGCCACGGCGCCCTTGTTGCGGGCGAAGGCTTTCCAGAATTCCTTCAGGGGCGAAGGGTACAGCAGGCTCTGATCGACTGCCGCGGGTTGAGCTTGGGTATTCATCGGCAGGATCTCAGCGCTGGTGACGGATGCGTGGGTTGGCCAGGCCGTAGAGAATGTCTACGACGAAGTTGACCAGGATGATCAGGCAGGCGATCAGCAGGATGCCGTTCTGAACCACGGGATAGTCACGGGCGCCGATGGCCTCGATCAGCCATTTGCCGATGCCCGGCCAGGAGAAGATGGTTTCCGTGAGCACGGCACCGGCCAGCAGGGTACCTACCTGCAGCCCGAACACGGTCAGCACCGGGATCAAGGCGTTGCGCAGGCCATGCACGAACACCACGCGAGCAGGGGAGAGCCCTTTGGCGCGAGCGGTGCGGATGTAGTCCTCGCGTAACACTTCGAGCATCGAGGAGCGGGTCATGCGGGCGATCACCGCCAGCGGGATGGTACCCAGCACGATGGCCGGCAGGATCAGGTGGCGCAGGGCATCCATCCAGGCGCCTTCGTCTTCGCTGAACAGGGTATCGATGAGCATGAAGCCGGTTTTCGGCTCGATGTCGTAGAGCAGATCGATGCGCCCGGACACGGGCGTCCAGCCCAGTTGCACCGAAAAGAACATGATCAGGATCAGGCCCCACCAGAAAATGGGCATGGAATAACCGGCCAGGGAGATGCCCATCACGCCATGGTCGAACAGGGAGCCGCGCCGCAGTGCCGCGATCACCCCGGCCAGCAGGCCCAGCACGCCGGCGAAGATGAGCGCGGCGATGGACAGCTCCAGGGTAGCGGGGAACAGGGTGGTGAATTCGGTCCAGACGCTTTCACGGGTCCTCAGGGATTGGCCCAGGTCACCGTGCGCCAGTTGCGCGATGTAGTTGCCGTACTGCACATACATCGGCTTGTTCAGCCCCAGGCGCTCCATGGCCTGGGCATGCATCTCGGGGTCGACCCGCCGTTCCCCCATCATCACTTCCACCGGATCGCCGGGGATGAGGCGTATCAACGCGAACGTCAGCAGGGTAATGCCGAAGAAGGTGGGAATCAGCAATCCCAATCGGCGGGCAATAAAGCTCAACATTTCAGGGTCATACCTCGTCGGCCAGTACGGCCGAGGCGCAAGGGGGGTGGCCCTTGCGCCTCGGAGCCCTCCGCTGGCCTGGATGAGGCCGCGGCGGGTCGGTTTTTTACTTCACCTGGGTTGTGGCGAAGTTGTTGTTGGTCATCGGGCTGATATGGAAGCCCTCGACAGTCTTGCGCATTGCCACGAACAGCTTGGGGTAGGCCAGGCTGATCCACGGTTGGTCCTTGTGGAAGATTTCCTGGGCTCGCTCATAGAGCGCCGCCCGTTTGGCCGGTTCCGTTTCGGCCCGTGCCTGCGAAAGCAGGCTGTCGAACGCCGGGTTGCACCAGCGCGCGGCGTTTTCGCCACTCTTGGCGGCGTCACAGCTCAGGTTCGGCGTGACGAAGTTGTCCGGGTCGCCGTTGTCGCCGGCCCAGCCATAGAACACCAGGTCGTGCTCGCCGAGCTTGGCGCGCTTGACCAGTTCGCCCCATTCCAGGGTGCGAATGTCTGTGTTCAGGCCCACCTTGGCCAGGTCCGCCTGCAACAGCTGGGCCGCCAGGGCCGGGTTGGGGTTGGTTACCCCACCGCCGTTTCGGATGAACACGGTGAAACGTGTGCCTTCGGGCACGCCGGCTTCCTTGAGCAGGGCCCGGGCCTTCTCCGCATCGTGGGGAAGGTTGGCGATTCTAGAGTTGAAACCAAGCAACGTCGATGGGTAAGGTCCTGTACCCACGGTGGCGTTGCCTTCGCCGAACAGCGTCCTGACCAGGTTGTCCTTGTCCAGGGCCATGGCGATGGCCTGGCGTACCCGCGCGTCATCCAGGTACTTGTGGGTGGTGTTCATGGCCACATAGCTGACGATCAGGGCTTCCAGCTCGTCCACCCGCAGGTTCGGATCGGCCTTGAGCGCCGGGATGTCGTCCGGCTTGGGGTACACCGCCACCTGGCATTCATTGGCGCGCAGCTTCTGCAGGCGAACGTTGCTGTCGGTGGTAATCGCGAATACCAGCGGGTCCGCCGGGGGTTTGCCTTTGTAGTAGTCCGGGTTGGCCTTATACCGGATTTGCGCGTCCTTGTTGTAGCGCACAAGGATGAACGGTCCGGTGCCGATGGGTTTGCTGTTCAGTTCGCCGGTTTTGCCAGCCTTGAGCAACTGGTCGGCGTACTCGGCCGAGTAGATCGACGCGAAGCCCATGGCCAGGTCGCGCAGGAAAGGCCCTTCGGGCCGGGTGAGTTCGAAGGTGACGGTGTAGTCGTCCACCTTCTTCACGGCCTTGAGCAGGTCCTTGAAGCCCATGGCCTCGAAATAGGGGAAGCCCATGGGTGATTTGTCATGCCAGGGATGGGCCGGGTCCAGCTGGCGCTGGAAACTCCACAGCACGTCATCGGCATTGAAGTCCCGGGTGGGCGTGAAGTAATCGGTGGTCTGGAATTTCACCCCTTTGCGCAGGTGGAAGGTGTAGGTCAGCCCGTTTTCGGAAATCTCCCAGCGCTCGGCCAGGCCAGGCTGGGTGTCGGTGCTGCCAGGGGTGAAGTCCACCAGGCGGTTGAAGACGGTTTCCGAAGCGGCGTCCGCGGTGGTGGCCGCGGTGTACTGGGCAATATCGAAGCCCTCCGGGCTGGCCTCGGTACAGACTACCAAGGGTTTGGCGGCGGCCAGCGCGCTCAGGCTGAACAGAGCCGCGCCCAGGGCGACGCGCAAAGTATGGCTTTTCATGGAAGACCTCTGGTTTTCGATGGCAGCGTAGACGGCGCGGGTGAGCCTTGTGAGCCCTCCGCGCCGCGCGTGCTGTTAGAGGATGTTGAACGGAACCGTGGTGACCACACGCAGCTCGTTCAGGCTGCCGTCAGCCTGGTTTTCGCTGGCGCGGTGGGTGGTGTAGGTGGCGCGTATGGTCGTGGCCTTGAGCGGGCCGCTCTGCACCGCATAGGAGGTGCCTACGCCGTATTCGTAGTGGTGTTCGCCGTCCATGTTGACGACATCGGTATAGCCGGTGCTGCGATAGTGGGTGCCGTCGATACCCCAGCCGCGGGCGCTGTAGAGGCTGAACTTCAAACCCGGTACGCCGTACTTGGCCATGTCCAGACCATAGGCGACCTGGAAGGATTTTTCATTGGGGCCGTTGAAGTCCGAAAGCAGCGAGTTGGCCAGGAAGATACCGTTGGTCTCGTGCAGGTAGTCGAAGTATTCGTTGCCGTCCACTTCCTGGTACGCCAGGGTCAGGCTGTGGGCGCCATGGGTGCCGGTGAAGCTCAGGCTGTAGGTGTTGTTGTCGATGTCGCCCAGCTTGCTGGCGCCTTCGTCCTTGGTCTTGTAGTAGTTCAGGCTGGTGGTCAGGGCTACCAGGTCGGCGTCGCCCAGCTCGTGGGTCAAGCCCAGGTAGTACTGGTTCCACAGGTCTTCGGCCTGAGTGGCGTAGAGGCTCGCTTCCAGGCTCTGGAAGGGCTTGTAGACCGCGCCCAGGGTGTTGACGTGGTCGGCGCTGACGCCCCGATTGCCGTATTCGCTGACGAAGCGGGTCAGGCTCTGCTCGGTACGGGGGGATACCCGGTCGAAGGTGCCGGCATCGAGGGTCAGGTTGGTGAACTCGGCGCTGTGTATCGCCACCCCTTCGAAGCTGGAGGGCAGGGCGCGGTTACCGATGGTGGCGACCATGGGGGTATTGAGGTTCTGGCGGCCGGCGGTAAGCACGGTATTGGAATAGCGGGCCTTGAGGTTGCCCAGGCCCAGCTTGCTCCACTGTTCCACGGCATCGCCATCATGGTCGGCCAGGGTCCGGTTGCCGCCGCCGGCGATTCGTCCGCGGCCCTGTTCCAGGGCGATCTCGTTGTAAAGCGCGCCCTCTACCGCGAAGCCGACGGTGCCTTGGGTGAAGCCGGAGGTGTAGTTGAGGATGGTGCCCTGGGTCCAGGTGTCCCGGCTGCTGGTGTGTTCGCGGCTACCGTCACCCTTCTGGAAGGTAAGGCCGCCGCCGCGCTTCCATTTTTCCTTGGCGAAGAAGTTGCGCGTGGTGCCGGACAGGGATTGCCCTTCGATGAAGCCGGTGGCCTCGCTTTGGGCACTGGTACCTTTGACCTCCAGCGGAACGAACGCCTGGCTGGCCGGCTCGGCCACGGCGAAAGTACTGACGCCTGCGATGGCAAGGGCGAGCAAACTCTGTTTTGCGGGTTTCATAAAAATGGTAGCTCCTGACTGCTTGTTGCCGGTTGCCGAGGCCCCGGTAGTTTTTCTATTGATACAGCTGATAAGCCTTGAACACTGCCGAAGTGCTGTGCCGGCATCTTCGGTCAAGCCGTGTCAAAACTTCTTCATCGCTCTTTCTTGTAAGGAAAGAGGCACCCGCCCGGCCAAATCGGACAGGCAGGCACGCGACCGACCATAAAGACGGACGTGTTCGGGATAAACAGGAAGTTTCCGAGGGAGCTGTGAGAAGTTTCTGAAAACTTCGCGCGCCTACGACCCAGGCACCGTCGGCCTCTAGCGGGCCGTGGCGGTGCCTGGAATCAACTCAGTTCTTGATGCCTACTCCGTAGAAGGAGTTGAGACCAAACGGGCTGATCTTGAAATCGTCCACTTTGGCGCTCATGGGCTGGTACACCGTCGAGTGAGCGATGGGGGTCATCGCTACTTGCTGTTTGAGCAGTTGTTGCGCCTGCTTGTACAGTTCGGTGCGTTTGTCTTGATCGACGGTGGCCTTGGCGCCCTTGATCAACTTTTCGTAGTCCTGGTTGCAGAACTTGCCGAAGTTGTTGCCGTTGACCGCGTCACAGCTGAAAAGGGTGCCGAGCCAGTTGTCCGGGTCACCGTTGTCGCCGCTCCAGCCGATCAGCATGGCGTCGGTTTCACCATTCTTGGCGCGCTTGATGTACTCGCCCCATTCGTAGCTGACGATCTTGGCGTTGATGCCGATCTTCTTCCAGTCGCTTTGCAGCAGCTCGGCCATCAGCTTGGCGTTGGGGTTGTACGGACGCTGCACGGGCATGGCCCACAGCTGGATCTCGGTGCCTTCGGGAACGCCGGCTTCCTTGAGCAGAGCCTTGGCCTTTTCCGGGTTGTAGCCGGCATCCTTGATGGTGGTGTCGTAGGACCATTGGGTCGGCGGCATGGCGTTCACCGCCTCCTGGCCCGCGCCCTGGTACACCGCTTCGAGGATATGCTTCTTGTCCACCGCCATGTCCAGCGCCTGGCGGACCTTGAGGTTATCCAGCGGCTTATGGGTCACGTTATAGGAGATGTAGCCCAGGTTGAAGCCGGCCTGGTCAGGCATCTTCAGGTTCTTGTCGCTCTTGAGCGGCTGGATGTCCGCCGGGCGAGGGTAGGCCGTGACCTGGCATTCGTTCTTCTTGAGCTTCTGCGCGCGCACCGAGGCGTCGGTGGTGATGGCGAAGATGAGGTTGTCCAGCTTGACGTCTTCAGGCTTCCAGTAGTCCTTGTTGCCCTTGAAGCGGATCTGGGCGTCTTTCTGGTAGCGACTGAACACGAACGGGCCGGTGCCGATCGGCTGTTGGTTGATCAGCTCGGGCTTGCCTTCCTTGAGCAGCTTGTCGGCGTACTCGGCCGACTGGATGGAGGCGAAGCTCATGGCCAGGTTCTGGATGAAGGCCGCGTCCACTTCCTTGAGAGTGAAGCGAACCGTGGCGTCGTCCAGCTTCTCGACCTTGGTGATGTTCGCGTCCATGCCCATGTCGGTGAAGTACGGGAACTCGGTGGGGTACGCCTTGCGGAACGGCATGTCCTTGTCGAGCATGCGGTTGAAGGTGAAGAGCACGTCGTCCGCGTTGAAGTCACGGGTAGGCTTGAAGTAATCGGTGGTGTGGAACTTCACGCCCGGGCGCAGGTGGAACGTGTAGGTCAAGTTGTCGGGGGACACATCCCAACGGGTGGCCAGGCCAGGCTGGACCTGGGTGCCGCCGCGCTCGAACTGGGTCAAGCGGTTGAAAACGGTCTCGGCGGAAGCGTCGAAATCCGTACCGGTGGTGTATTGGCCTGGGTCGAAGCCAGCCGGGCTCCCTTCCGAGCAAAACACCAGGTTCGAAGCGGCTTGGCTCAGCGGAGTGACGGCGAGCAGACCTGCACCGACCAGGAACGGAATGACTGCGTGTTTGAGCATGGGGGCCTCATTGTTGTGCTTTTTTCGAAAGAGGACGGCCTCGTGAGCCTTCCTGCGGATACTTATGCAGGGCCCATACCGAATGCAATGCCAAAGGGTCAGAAGGTTCCGAAATTGCTGTACGAACGTACTCGAATGTCGCATGGATGTAAATTTCGGGCGAATTAACCATTCAGGCCATCACTTTCCCTAAGGTTTCGCCATTAAGATTGATGGCGGAAAGCCGCCAATGCGCGTTCCTGGTGCGCAATGGCGGCCTTCGGATCATCAGTCTTGCAGTTCGATGGTGCCGTCGGCGCTGACGGTCACCTCGGTGGTACCGGCTTCCACATCCGCCGTCACCGCTTCAGCCCGTGCCGCTTTCATCATCATGGGGGCACGCAGGTAAGGTTGCGGAACCGAGTTGCTGTTGAGGGTCAGGTTGACGACCTTGTAGCCCTTGGCTCCCATTGCCTGGCGGGCAATGTCCGCGCGTGCCTTGAAGGCGGCGATGGCATCCTTGATCAAGGCATCCTCGCTCTGCTGGCGAGTGGCCGTGGCGATGCTGAAGTCCATGCCCCCGAGCTTCAGACTCTGCTGAAGCTCGCCGGTAAGGCGGGCGAGGGCGGCGAAGTCCTGGCTTTCCAGGCGCAACTCGCCGCGCTCTCGCCAGCCGGTGATGCCCTGGCCTTTTTCGTCGTAGACCGGGCTGCTGTTGCGGCTGCCTTGACGTACGCTCACGCCTTTGGCCTGGCGTGCCTTGGCCAGGGCCTCGTTCAGGCTTGCGGTCACCGTTTCGGCCAGGCGGGCCGGGTCCTTGTCCTCGGCTTCGCTATACAGCGTCACGCTCATCAGGTCGCGGGCCACCTCACGGCTCGCCTCGGCGTGGAGGGACACCTGGTTGTAGCGCGGTGTGGCGTCGGCCAGTGCGCCAGCGCTGAGCAGGGCAGTAGTGCTGAAGAGTGCGCAAAGGCCAAGGGTGCGTATCATGATTTACTCCTTTATCAAGGTTGCGAGTAGGACCGGCTGCCAGGAGTCACGGTTCCAGCGCAGCAGGCGGCCCTCTCGCTGTGGTGCTTTGCCGCAGCGCTGCCAGGGCGCCGGGGAGGTCGTTATACTCCGGCGGATCTTTTTCCGCTGCCCGGGAAATGTTTTGCAAGACAAACGCCTTTGCCAGGAACCGTCATGCCCACCGCCGCTCCGCCGCTTTCCGCCTCTCGCCAGAACCTCTGGCGTCTCACTCTCGTACGTATACTGGTGCTGGCGGCCCAGGCCGGCTCGGTGGGGTTCGCCTACCTGACGCACCTGTTGCCCTTGCCATGGTGGCAACTGGCGCTGACCCTGGCATGCTCGGCGGTGCTCTGCGCCCTGACCGCGGTGCGCCTGCATTGGCGGCTGCCGGTCACGGAGCTGGAGTATGCCTTGCAGCTGGGATGCGATTTATTGATCCACAGCGCCTTGCTGTATTACTCCGGCGGTAGTACCAACCCCTTCGTGTCCTACTACCTGGTGCCGCTGACCATCGCCGCGGTGACCTTGCCCTGGTTGTATTCATTGATCCTTTCCGGGCTGGCCCTGGCGAGCTACACCTTGTTGCTGGTGCGCTTCTATCCTCTGGAAACCTACCCGGCGGCCCGGGAAAACATGCAGATCTACGGCATGTGGCTCAGTTTTGCCTTGGCGGCGGCGGTGATCACCTTTTTCGCCGCGCGCATGGCCGAGGAATTGCGCCGCCAGCAGGAATGGCGCGCGCAACGACGAGAGGAGGGCCTGCGTGACCAACAGTTGCTGGCCGTGGCCACCCAGGCCGCGGGCGCCGCTCATGAATTGGGTACACCCCTGGCGACCATGAGCGTGTTGCTCAAGGAAATGCGGCAGGACCATGCGGACCCGATGCTGCAGGAAGACCTTCAGGTACTGCAGGACCAGGTCCAGCTCTGCAAGCAGACCTTGCAGCAATTGGTACGCGCCGCGGAAGCCAACCGCCGCCAGGATGTCGTGGACCAGGAGGTCACCGCCTGGCTGGACGAGGCCTTGAACCGCTGGCACCTGATGCGTC
Source organism: Pseudomonas massiliensis (assembly GCF_000826105.1). Lineage (GTDB taxonomy): Bacteria > Pseudomonadota > Gammaproteobacteria > Pseudomonadales > Pseudomonadaceae > Aquipseudomonas > Aquipseudomonas massiliensis. Next base: position 326,319 of record NZ_CCYK01000007.1, read on the forward strand.
CGGAGGCCAGCTACCGTCTGCAGCGTGGCGGCAATGGCAGCGTGCCTCGGCTGGCGCCGCCGGCGGACCTTACTCAGGCCCTGCTCAACCTGCTCAACAATGCGGCCGATGCCTGCCCGGACAACCTGGAAGTGCGCCTGGAGTGGGACGATGAAAACATCTTCATCAGGATTCGCGACCATGGGCCGGGTGTACCTCTGGCCATTGCCGAGCAAATCGGTAAACCTTTCTTTACCACCAAGGGCAAGGGCTTCGGCCTTGGCCTGTTCCTGAGCAAGGCCAGCGTAACCCGCGCTGGCGGCTCGGTGAGACTCTATAGTCATGAGGATGGCGGCACGCTCACGGAGCTGCGCCTTCCCCGTGACGCCCGAGGAGAGACAGATGACTGATACAAACCAGGCCGCGGATGGCGAAGAGCTGCCGCATTTGCTGCTGGTCGATGACGACGCCACCTTCACCCGTGTGATGGCACGCGCCATGGGCCGTCGTGGCTTTCGCGTCAGTACCGCCGGGTCCGCCGAGGAAGGCCTGGCCCTTGCCCGCCAGGACGTGCCCGACTACGCCGTGCTGGACCTGAAGATGGAAGGGGACTCGGGCTTGGTGCTGTTGCCCAGGCTGTTGGAGCTGGACGCGGAAATGCGGGTGCTGATCCTTACCGGGTATTCCAGCATTGCCACCGCCGTGGAGGCGATCAAGCGCGGCGCCTGTAATTATCTTTGCAAGCCGGCCGATGCCGACGACGTACTGACGGCCTTGCTTTCCGAGCATGCCGACCTGGACTCGCTGGTGCCGGACAACCCGATGTCGGTGGATCGCCTCCAGTGGGAGCATATCCAGCGGGTGCTGGCCGAGCACGAAGGCAATATCTCCGCCACCGCTCGCGCATTGGGCATGCACCGGCGTACCTTGCAGCGCAAGCTGCAAAAGCGGCCTGTGCGCCGTTGAGTCCCAGGATCACCTCTTCGCCCGCCAGCCACCTGAAGCCAGGCGTGGCGGGCGCTCCTACGCTTTGAGCCAACTATGACCGAGAACGCTGAATATTCCGCAGTGAACGATGCCGTGCAGGGCTCGTTCTTCCGTCGCGTGTGGGCGATGACCGTGCCGTACTGGCGCAGTGAAGAAAAAGGCAAGGCGTGGCTGTTGCTGGTTGCCGTGATCGGGCTGTCGCTGTTCAGCGTGGCCATTTCGGTACTGCTGAACAACTGGTACCGCGACTTCTACAACGCACTCCAGCAGAAGGACACGGCGGCCTTCAGTCATCTGATCCTCTATTTTTCCGGCATCGCTGCCATTGCCATTCTCAGCGCGGTGTACCGGCTGTACCTGACCCAGATGCTGACCATCCGCTGGCGGCGCTGGCTGACCGAGCAGCATTTCGCGCGCTGGCTCAGGCACAAGAATTTCTATCACCTGGAAACCGGCGCTTACACGGACAACCCCGACCAACGCATCAGCGAAGACATCGACCGGTTCACCAGTACAACCTTGAGCCTGGGCTTCGGCCTGCTGCGCACCGTAGTGAGCCTGGTGTCCTTCTCCATCATCCTCTGGGGCGTATCCGGAAGCATCGAACTGTTCGGCTACACCATTGCTGGCTATATGTTCTGGGCGGCGCTGCTGTATGCGGTAGTGGGCAGTTGGCTGACCCACCTGATCGGTCGGCGCCTGATCCCGCTGAACAACCAGCAGCAGCGCTACGAGGCGGACTTGCGTTTTTCCATGGTGCGCATTCGGGAAAATGCCGAAACCATTGCTCTCTACAATGGCGAGCCCAATGAGCAGGAGCGGTTGCAGGGCCGTTTCGGCCGGGTGTGGAGCAACTTCTGGTCGCTGATGCAGGTCCAGAAGCGCCTGACATTCTTTACCTCAGGCTACGGCCAGATCGCGATCATCTTTCCCTTCGTCGTAGCAGCGCCGCGCTATTTCGCGGGCAAGATCGAACTCGGCGGTCTGATGCAGATCAACTCGGCCTTCGGCAATGTGCAGGAAAACCTGAGCTGGTTCGTGGATGCCTATGCCTCCCTGGCTGAATGGAAAGCTACCTGCGACCGTCTGCTCAGCTTCCGCCAGGCCATGACCGAAAACGAGCTTCGGTCCGCGCCCATCGATGTTCAAACCCAGGGACACAAGCTGCACATTGCTGGTCTGACCCTGGGGCTGGCTGACGGCCGAGCCTTGCTGGACAACGTCAACCTGGACGTATCCCGCACCGAGCGGGTGATGCTCAGCGGCCGCTCCGGCAGTGGCAAGAGCACCCTGCTGCGAGCCATCGGCGGGCTTTGGCCCCGCGGTGGCGGGCAGATTCTACGGCCTGAGGACCGCACGCTGTTCCTGCCGCAGCGCCCCTACATGCCCATCGGCACCTTGCGCGAGGCCTTGAGCTACCCCCTGGCCGGGGACAGCTACCCGGATGAGCGCTACCGCGAAGCACTGGAGCAATGCCGTCTCGGTCATCTGGCGGCGCGCCTGGACGAAGGCAATCACTGGCAGCGAGTCTTGTCTCCAGGGGAGCAGCAGCGGTTGTCCTTCGCCCGCGCGTTGCTCTACCGGCCTCAGTGGCTGTTCCTGGATGAAGCCACCTCGGCCATGGATGAAGAAGACGAAGCGAGCCTCTACCAGGGGCTTATCGACCGGCTCCCGGGCGTCAGCCTCGTCAGCGTTGGCCACCGGACCAGCCTGCGACCTTTCCACCCGCGGTTGGTCAAGATCGAAGGTGGACAGCTGCATGTTCAGCAGGCGTCGGCGCCCAGCGCGCTCTAATGTGATCGTACGAGCCGCTTTGCGCTATGATGGGGCGTGATCAACCCGAGACCGGCTTTACCTATGGACAATCAGAGCGCCATGCCACGCGCCCGCAAGAAACCTCGCAGCCTCGCCCAGGAGCTGGTAGCCGTCCTGAGCGAGCGCATCCGTAACGGCGAACTCAAGCGCGGCGACAAGCTGCCTACCGAGTCGGCGATCATGGAAGAGCAGGGTGTGAGCCGCACGGTTGTCCGCGAGGCCATTTCCCGGCTGCAGGCGGCCGGGCAGGTGGAAACCCGTCACGGTATAGGCACCTTCGTGCTCGACACACCTAGCCCAAGTGGCTTCCGCATCGACCCGGCCACCATCGTCACCCTGCGAGACGTACTGGCCGTGCTGGAACTGCGGATCAGCCTGGAGGTGGAATCCGCCGGCCTGGCCGCGCAGCGGCGCAGCGATGATCAGTTGCAGGCCATGCGCGAAGCCCTGGATGCCCTGAACGAAAGCGCCGCCCACGCCACCGATGCGGTGGCTTCGGACTTCCAGTTCCACCTGCGCATTGCCCTGGCTACGGGAAATCGCTATTTCACCGACATCATGACTCACCTGGGCACGAGCATCATTCCGCGCACCCGGCTCAATTCCGCCCGCCTGGCCCATGACGATCAACAGCACTACATGAGCCGATTGAGCCGCGAGCACGAAGAGATATTCGACGCTATTGCCCGCCAGGACGCCGATGCCGCCCGTGCAGCCATGCGCCTGCACCTGACAAACAGCCGCGAGCGCCTGCGCCAGGCGCACGAGGAAGCCGCCAGCCCCCTATAGCCCAGGGGAATGGCTCCGCCCTCGGGCTCCCGTCTGAGCTATTCAGGGTTCGCCAGCTAGCGCTGGCTCCCACCGCGTGAATGACTCGCCTGAACTGACTTGTCTCTGTGGGACCCAGCGCCAGCTGGGGAAGGGCTCCCGTCTGAGCTATTCAGGGTTCGCCAGCTAGCGCTGGCTTCACCGCGTGAGTGACTTGCCTGAACCGACTTGTCTCTGTGGGACCCAGCGCCAGCTGGGGAAGGGCTCCCGTCTGAGCTATTCAGGGTTCGCCAGCTAGCGCTGGCTCCCACCGCGTGAATGACTCGCCTGAACTGACTTGTCTCTATGGGACCCTGCGCCAGCTGGGGAAGGGCTCCCGTCTAAGCTATTCAGGGTTCGCCAGCTAGCGCTGGCTCCCACCGCGTGAATGACTCGCCTGAACCGACTTGTCTCTGTGGGACCCAGCGCCAGCTGGGGAAGGGCTCCCGTCTGAGCTGTTCAGGGGTTCGCCAGCTAGCGCTGGCTCCCACCGCGTGAATGAATCGCCTGAACCGACTTGTCTCTGTGGGACCCAGCGCCAGCTGGGGAAGGGCTCGCCGTGAATCTCGATGCCGCGCACGGAATCTTTGCATGACCCCCTTGTCGGACTGCATCTCTGGTTGTACGATGACATACAACACCGGCAGCCGCCGGTTCTTGTTTCTCAGCGCACCAGGGTGTTCACAACAATGACTCCACAAGAACTCAAGTCCATCCTCTCCGCCGGCCTGCTGTCCTTCCCGGTCACCGATTTCGACGCCCAAGGGGATTTCAACCCCCAAGGCTATATCAAGCGGCTGGAGTGGCTGGCCCCTTACGGCGCCAGCGCGCTGTTCGCCGCCGGCGGCACCGGTGAATTCTTCTCCCTGGCCGCCAGTGAATATTCCCAGGTGATCAAGACCGCGGTCGACACCTGCGCCAAGAGCGTGCCGATCCTCGCCGGCGTGGGCGGTGCCACCCGCCAGGCCATCGAATACGCCCGTGAAGCCGAACGCCTGGGCGCCAAGGGCTTGCTGCTGCTGCCTCACTACCTGACCGAAGCGTCGCAGGACGGCGTCGCGGCCCATGTCGAGGCCGTGTGCAAATCCGTGAACATTGGCGTGATCGTCTACAACCGTAACGTTTGCCGCCTCAATGCCGTACAGCTGGAGCAGCTGGCCGAGCGTTGCCCGAACCTGATCGGCTACAAGGACGGCCTCGGTGACATCGAACTGATGGTCAGCATCCGTCGCCGCCTGGGCGACCGCTTCAGCTACCTGGGCGGCCTGCCCACTGCTGAGGTTTACGCAGCGGCGTACAAGGCACTGGGCGTGCCGGTGTACTCCTCGGCGGTATTCAACTTCGTGCCCAAGTTGGCCATGGACTTCTACCACGCCATCGCCAAGGACGATCACGTAGCCGTTGGCAAGATGATCGACGACTTCTTCCTGCCTTACCTGGATATCCGCAATCGCAAGGCTGGCTATGCCGTGAGCATCGTCAAGGCTGGCGCCAAGATCGCTGGCTACGACGCCGGTCCGGTGCGCACGCCGCTGACCGACCTCACCGAGCAAGAGTACGCCGCGCTGGCCGCGCTGATGGACAAGCTCGGCCCGCAGTAACTCGCAGGACCGGCCGCTTGCTCCCAAGCGGCATTCAAGAAGCGCGCCTCCGGGCGCGCTTTTTCGTTCAGGTGAATTATCATGCAGCAGATGACTGATAACGGATCGCCGACCTGATGCTGAGCCTTTTCCTGGAAACCTTGAACATCACCGCGCCCGTGTTTGCGATGCTGTTCATGGGACTGTTGCTCAAGCGCGTGGGATGGATCGACGACGGCTTCATCAAGGTCGCCTCCGAGCTTGTATTCAACGTGACCATGCCCTGCCTGCTGTTCCTGGGCATCATCCACGCTAACCTCAACGAGGCTCTGCAAATCGGCGTGATGGTGTATTTCGCCATCGCCACGGTGGTCAGCTTCGGGTTGATCTGGCTCTGGGCGCGCTGGCATTGCCCCGTAGCCGACCGCGGCATCTATGTGCAGGGCGCCTTCCGCGGCAACAACGGCATCATCGGCCTGGCGCTGGCCGCCAGCATGTATGGGGATTACGGCATTGCCGTGGGCTCGATCCTGGCCGCGGTGCTGATCGTGCTCTACAACAGCCTCTCTTCCGTGGTGCTGGCCTACTACAGCCCCACCATGAAATCCGACCCGTTGAGCCTGGCCATCGGCGTGGTTCGCAATCCTCTGATCCTCGGCGTGGTGGCCGCCATCCCGTTCGCGGTATGGCAGATTCCTCTGCCGGGGTGGCTTGACCAATCCGCGCAATACCTGGCCCACATGACACTGCCCCTGGCGCTCATCTGTATCGGCGGCACCCTGTCGCTGTCCGCGCTGCGCGCCGGTAGTCATCTGGCTATCAGTGCTAGTCTGGTAAAGATGGTGGCGCTACCGCTGGTGGCTACCCTGGGCGCCTGGGCATGCGGCTTTCGGGGTGCCGACCTGGGCATCCTATTCCTCTATTTCGGCGCCCCCACCGCCTCGGTGAGTTACGTGATGGCCCGCGCCGCCAACGGCAACTATCGCCTGGCGGCTACCATCGTGGTGATCACCACCATCGCGGCCATCGTGACCACCAACATCGGCATTTTCCTGTTGAACTGGAGCGGCCTGATCTGAGGGCTCAGGAGCGTCCGGCCCTGCGCCAGTTGCGCCAAGCCTGCATGGCCACCAAGGTGCCCAATAGCGGCAGCGCGTAATGCAGCAGTAAGCGTTCGGCGCGCATCGCCAAGGGCATGTCGGTGTTGAAGGCCACAAGGTGCGCGCCAAAGAGCGCATAAAGGGCAAGCAGCAACAATCCTTCCAGGCGGCTCAGGCGATAGCCGAGGCGCAACAGCGGCCAGGCCAGCAGCGCAGCCACGAACAGAACGGGAAGGTCGAACGCCAGGCTGTTGGGGGATATCGACAGGCCCTGGGGGGCAGCCAGCACAACGACGCCCAGCACCCCGGTCAGGTTGCACAGCGTAGCGCCGATGACGTTGCCCACCGCCAGCTCCCGCTCGCCCCGTAGGGCCGCCAGCGATGACATCGCCAGGCCGGGGAGGGAAGCGCAAACGGCAACCAGCGTCAGCCCCATGATGCGCTCGGACAGGCCAAGCTCGTTGGCGATGGCCACCGTGGCCGTCAATATCCATTGCGACCCCAGGGTCAGCGCCAGAATGCCCAAGGCCAGGCGTAGCCCGGCGGCAAGGGCCGAGCGTTGTCGCACGGGTGCGCGGGGCACCGGCCGGTGCGCATGCTTGAAATGCCATGTCACCCGGTACATATACCCTGCCCAGGCGGCAACCAGCAGCACGGCTTCGAGGCTACCAAGGCGCTGATCCATCGACAGCCCGTAGAGCAGGGCGGCTGTCAGCGCGACCAGGGGCAAGTCCAGGCGCACCACCGAGGGAGAGATCCGCAAGGGCACGATCAGCGCGCACAGGCCCAGCGTGACCCATAGGTTGAATAGAGTGCCGCCTACCAGGCTGCCAAAGGCCAGGTCCGGCGCGTCGGCGTTGATGGCGCCCAGGCCAATGGCCAGCTGTGGGGCGCTGCTGCCCAGTGCCATCAGTGAAAGGCCGGCGATCAACGGGCGTACCCGGGCGCGCTCAGCCAGGCGCAACAGATTGCGAACGCTCAGCTCGGCGCCAAGCATCAGCATCGCCAGCCCGAGGAAAAACTGCAGCAGGCTGACAGGTGGCAGGGAAGCGAGCTCGGTAATCACAGCCTGGTCAGTCCAGACGCCGGATACGCACCCGAGCGGTGCCGTCGTCGATCATGCCCAGGCGCTGTGCCGCGGCGCGGGAAAGGTCGATGACCCGGCTGCGCGCATGAGGGCCACGGTCATTGATGCGCACTACCACGCTGCGGTCGTTCCGTAAGTTGGTGACCTGCACCTCGGCGCCCATCGGCAGTGTACGGTGCGCCGCCGTGAGAGCGTTCTGGTCGAAGCGCTCCCCACTGGCCGTGCGCAGGCCGTGGTGGCGTGAACCGTAGTAGGAGGCCAGGCCTTCCTGGGCCTCCCCTGGGGCCAGTGCAGTGGGCTGGCCCGCGCAGCCACCGAGCATGGCCATCGAGAGCGTCAAGCTGAACAGGCGTTGCATGGTAGATCCTTGTACAAGGAAGGCCGACGCGCCCGCTGGTCTGGCGGGCGCATCGGCTTTCAGCCTTCCAGCTTGCGCTTGAGCAGCTCGTTCACCTGCTGCGGATTGGCCTTGCCCTTGGACGCCTTCATCGCCTGGCCGACGAAGAAGCCGAACATCTTGCCGCGCTTGGCCTCGTCGGCGGCGCGATATTGCTCGACCTGCTCGGCGTTGGCCGCCAGCACTTCATCCAGCACCTGCTCGATGGCGCCAGTATCAGTGACCTGCTTCAGCCCACGGTTTTCGATGATCTGGTCCGCGCTGCCCTCGCCATTGGCCATGGCTTCGAACACCACCTTGGCGATTTTTCCGGAGATGGTGTTGTCGCGGATGCGCTGCAGCATACCGCCCAGCTGTTCGGCACTGACGGGGGACTGCTCGATGTCCAGGCCTTGCTTGTTCAGCAGGCTGCCCAGCTCCACCATGACCCAGTTGGCCGCCAGCTTGGCGTCGCCGCCCAGCACCGCTACCTGCTCGAAGTAGTCGGCCTGTTCGCGGCTGGAAGCCAGTACCGTGGCATCGTAGGCCGAGAGCCCGTACTGGCTCTGGAAGCGTTCGCGCTTCTGCGGTGGCAGCTCGGGCAGGGAGGCGCGCACGCTGTCGAGGAAGCTGTCCTCGATGACCACCGGCAGCAGGTCCGGGTCAGGGAAGTAGCGGTAGTCGTTGGCCTCCTCCTTGCTGCGCATGGAACGGGTTTCGTCCTTGTTCGGGTCGTACAGGCGAGTCTCCTGGATGACCTTGCCGCCGTCCTCGATGAGCTCGATCTGGCGTTGCACTTCACTGTTGATGGCGCGCTCGATGAAGCGGAACGAGTTGACGTTCTTGATTTCGCAGCGAGTGCCGAACTCGGCCTGGCCCTTGGGGCGGATCGAGACGTTGCAGTCGCAGCGCAGGGAGCCTTCGGCCATGTTGCCATCGCAGATGCCCAGATAGCGCACCAGGGCATGGATGGCTTTCACATAGGCAACGGCTTCCTTGGCGCTGCGCATGTCCGGCTCGGAGACGATTTCCAGCAGCGGCGTGCCGGCCCGGTTGAGGTCGATCCCCGAAAAGCCCTGGAAATCTTCGTGCAGGCTTTTGCCGGCGTCTTCTTCCAGGTGGGCGCGGGTAACGCCGATGCGCTTGGTGGTGCCGTCTTCCAGGGTGATGTCCAGATGGCCCTTGCCCACGATGGGGTGGTCCATCTGGCTGATCTGGTAGCCCTTGGGCAGGTCGGGGTAGAAGTAGTTCTTGCGGGCGAAGACGTTCTGCTGGCCGATTTGGGCATCGATGGCCAGGCCGAACATCACGGCCATGCGCACGGCTTCCTGGTTCAGCACCGGAAGCACCCCCGGCATGCCCAGGTCGACCAGGCTGGCCTGGGTGTTGGGTGCCGAGCCGAAGGTGGTGGCGCTGCCGGAGAAAATCTTGGACTGGGTCGCGAGCTGGGTATGAATCTCCAGCCCGATCACGACTTCCCATTGCATGTGTATTGCTCCTCAGAAGCCTTCCGGCGAACGGCGGTGCCAATCAGTGACCTGTTGGTAGCGGTGCGCGATGTTCAGTAGTCGCCCTTCCTGGAAATACGGCGCCAGCAGTTGCGCGCCCACAGGCAAGCCGTCGGCGAAGCCGACCGGCATGGACAGGCCAGGCAGCCCCGCCAGGTTGGCGGTAATGGTGTAGACGTCCTCGAGGTAGGCCGCCACCGGGTCGCTGCCCTTGGCGCCCAGCTTCCAGGCCGGGTTCGGCGTGGTCGGGCCGAGAATGACGTCCACGTCCTGGAAGGCGGCCATGAAGTCATTCTTGATCAGCCGACGGATACGCTGGGCCTTGAGGTAATAGGCGTCGTAGTAGCCGGCCGAAAGGGCATAGGTGCCGACCATGATGCGGCGCTGTACTTCCGGGCCGAAGCCTTCGCCCCGGGAGCGCTTGTACAGGTCGGTGAGGTCCACCGGGTTTTCGCAGCGATAGCCGAAGCGCACGCCGTCGAAGCGGGACAGGTTCGACGAGGCCTCGGCCGGTGCGATCACGTAATAGGCCGGGATGGCGTGGCGCATGTTCGGCAGGCTGATGGGCCTGATCACCGCGCCGAGTCTTTCCAGCTCCTGGATGCTGGCTTGCACCAGCTCGCCGATGCGCGGGTCCAGCCCGGCATCGAAGTACTCCTTCGGCACCCCGATACGCAGCCCCTGCAGCGAGTCGTTGAGGGTGGCGCTGTAGTCCGGCACCGGCTGGTCGATGCTGGTGGAGTCCTTGGGGTCGAAACCGGCCATGGCTTGCAGCAGCAGGGCGCAGTCTTCGGCGCTGCGTGCCAGTGGGCCGGCCTGGTCGAGGCTGGAGGCGTAAGCGATCATGCCCCAGCGGGAAACACGACCGTAGGTAGGCTTCAGGCCGGTGAGGTTGGTGAAGGCCGCCGGCTGGCGGATCGAACCGCCCGTGTCGGTACCGGTGGTCGCCGGTACCAGGCGCGCCGCCACCGCGGCCGCAGAACCGCCGGACGAACCGCCCGGTACGTGGTCCAGCTGCCAGGGGTTGTGCACGGCGCCATAGTGGCTGTTTTCGTTGGCCGAGCCCATGGCGAACTCGTCCATGTTGGTCTTGCCGAGGGTCACGGTGCCAGCGGCGGCCAGCTTCTCGACCACGGTAGCGTCGTAGGGCGCCTGGAAGTTGTCCAGCATCCGGGACGCGCAACTGGTGCGGATGCCCCGGGTGCAGAAGAGGTCCTTGTGGGCCAGGGGAGCGCCCAGCAGCGGCCCCGTCTCGCCAGCGGCGCGGCGCGTGTCGGCCGCGCGGGCCTGCTCCAGCGCCAGGTCTTCGGTAACGGTGATGAAGGCGTTGAGCCGTGGGTCCAGGGCCCTGATGCGCGTCAGCAGCGCCTGGGTCAGCTCGACGGAAGAGTAACGCTTGGCGGCAAGGCCTTGGGCGATCTCGGCCAGGGTGAATTCATGCATGGCAGGCGGTTATCCCTTACTCGATGACTTTCGGTACCAGGTACAGGCCGCTGTCGACGGCCGGTGCAATGGCCTGGTAGGCATCGCGCTGGTTGTGTTCGGTGACCTGGTCGGGACGCAGGCGTTGGCTGGCTTCCAGCGGGTGGGCCAGGGGGGCGATGTTCTGGGTGTCCACGGCTTGCATCTGGCTTGCCAGGTTCAGGATGCTGTTGAGAGCGTCTAGGGTATGTGGCAGATCAGCCTCGCTCAGCCCGAGGCGGGCCAGGTGGGCGATCTTTTCCACGTCGGAGCGTTCGAGCGCCATGGGGAGGATCTCCAGGAGAAAGCCGGGCGGAAACGTTCCGCCACGGGGGGAACACAGTCGCGAAAACACGGTCACAGAGCCGCGATCGTGGGGCCGTGTGCCCGGAAAAACAGCCAATTTAACATATTGGCGCCTTGCCCAAAATCCCCGCCGTTGTTAGAGTTTGCCGCACTTTTTTACCCACGCGTTGCCAGGGTCACTTCTCCATGTTCAAGAAACTGCGTGGCATGTTTTCCAGCGATCTGTCCATCGACCTGGGAACGGCCAACACCCTTATCTACGTGCGTGAGCGCGGTATCGTCCTGAATGAGCCCTCGGTGGTCGCCATCCGTACCCACGGCAACCAGAAGAGCGTGGTGGCCGTCGGGACCGAGGCCAAGCGCATGCTCGGCCGCACCCCGGGTAACATTGCTGCCATCCGTCCCATGAAGGACGGAGTGATCGCCGACTTCAGCGTCTGCGAAAAAATGCTTCAGTACTTCATCAACAAGGTTCATGAAAACAGCTTCCTGCAGCCCAGCCCTCGCGTGCTGATCTGCGTGCCCTGCAAGTCCACCCAGGTGGAGCGCCGGGCCATCCGTGAGTCGGCCCTCGGTGCCGGCGCGCGTGAAGTCTTCCTCATCGAGGAGCCCATGGCGGCGGCCATCGGCGCCGGTCTGCCAGTGGAGGAAGCCCGCGGTTCGATGGTGGTGGATATCGGCGGCGGCACTACCGAGATCGCCCTGATTTCCCTCAATGGCGTGGTGTACGCCGAATCCGTGCGCGTGGGTGGCGACCGCTTCGACGAAGCCATCGTGACCTACGTTCGCCGCAACTACGGCAGTCTGATCGGCGAATCCACCGCCGAGCGCATCAAGCAGGAAATCGGCACCGCCTACCCGGGCGGCGAAGTTCGCGAAGTGGACGTGCGTGGCCGTAACCTGGCCGAAGGTGTGCCGCGAGCCTTCACCCTCAATTCCAACGAAGTGCTCGAGGCGCTGCAGGAGTCCCTGGCGACCATCGTCCAGGCGGTCAAGAGCGCCCTGGAACAGTCCCCGCCTGAACTGGCCTCGGACATCGCCGAGCGTGGCCTGGTGCTCACCGGCGGTGGCGCGCTGCTGCGTGACCTGGACAAGCTCCTGGCCCAGGAAACCGGCCTGCCGGTCATCGTCGCCGAGGATCCGCTCACCTGCGTGGCCCGCGGCGGCGGCCGTGCCCTGGAGATGATGGACAAGCACACCATGGATCTGCTCTCCAGCGAATGATCCAGTGGCACGCCCGGTGGGTTACAGTAGCGTCTCCCGGCGCTAAGGTAGCGGCCGGGCGTTCGCGCGTTTATCAGTTTCTTGCCGCGGTTTCGATCCATGACTGACCTTCCATCTTCCCGCCCAGGAGGAACAGCCCATTAAACCGCTGTTCGCCAAGGGCCCCTCGCTGGGCGTGCATCTGCTGGTGCTCGTGGTACTGTCCGTTGCCCTGATGGTGGTGGACGCCCGCTTCATGCTGCTCAAGCCCGTGCGCAGCCAGATGTCGCTGGTGCTGATGCAGTCGTACTGGATCACCGACCTGCCGCAACGCATGTGGCAGGGCGTGGCGAGCCAGTTCGGCAGCCGCACCGAGCTGATCGCGGAAAACGAAAAGCTCAAGACCGAAGCTCTCCTGCTGCAGGGGCGCCTGCAGAAGCTGGCTGCCTTGACGGAACAGAACGTGCGCTTGCGCGAACTGCTCAATTCATCCTCGCTGGTGAACGAGAAGGTAGAGGTGGCCGAACTGATCGGCGTAGACCCCAATCCCTTCACCCACCGTATCCTCATCAACAAGGGGGAGCGTGACGGCGTGTTCCTGGGGCAGCCGGTGCTCGATGCGCGGGGTCTGATGGGGCAGGTAGTGGAATTGATGCCCTATGCTTCGCGGGTCTTGCTGCTTACCGACAGCACCCACAGCATTCCTGTCCAGGTCAACCGCAACGGGCTTCGCGCCATCGCCAGCGGCACGGGCAATCCGGAGCGCCTGGAGCTTCGGCACGTAGCCGACACGGCCGACATCAAGGAAGGCGACCTGCTGGTCAGCTCAGGGTTGGGCCAGCGCTTCCCGGCAGGCTATCCGGTGGCCACGGTCAAGGAAGTGATTCATGACTCCGGCCAGCCCTTTGCGATTGTACGGGCAGTGCCCACGGCCGCGCTCAACCGCAGCCGCTACGTGTTGCTGGTGTTCTCCGATAGCCGTACGCCGGAACAGCGCGCCGCCGACGCCGCCCAGGCAGAAGAAGGCAGCGGTGTGCCCGCCGCCCCGGCCTCTGGGCGAGGCGGCTCGGGCGAGCATCTCGACCAGAACCCGGCCGGTGCACAGGCTACGCCGGCCGCACCAGCGGGGAGTGGCTCGCCGGGCAATGGTGCACATGTCGCCACTCCGAATTCCCATCCGGCGCAGCCCGCCGCGGCCGGCCACCCGGCCTCCACGCCTGCCCAGGGCGCTACCCCGGCGCCTAATGTCAAGCCGGCCGCCACGCCCCGCGCCAGCGCGCCGGCCGGGCGAGCAGCCAGCCCCGAAGGAGCGCATTGATGGTCAATACAAGGCGCAACCATGGCTGGATCATCTGGCTGACCTTCGCCATCGGCCTGCTGCTGAGCGTGTCCCCGCTGCCCCAGTTCATGGAAGTGCTGCGCCCACTGTGGCTGTCGTTGCTCATGGCCTTCTGGTGCCTGAACGTGCCCGGCAAGGTGGGCATGACCACTGCCTGGGTACTGGGCCTGGCCGAAGACGTCCTCTACGGCACCCTGCTGGGGCAGAACGCGCTTATCCTGAGCCTGACTACCTTCCTGGTGCTGTCGCTGCAGCAGCGCATGCGCATGTTCCCGATGTGGCAGCAGAGCCTGGTGATCTTCGTGGTGCTGGGGGTCATGCAGCTGGCGCAGCTATGGCTGAGCGCCCTGACCGGTAACCGCCAGCCCACCCTGGCCCTGCTGTTGCCAGCGGTGGTCAGCGCCCTGCTATGGCCGTGGGTCAGTTATGGACTGCGCGGCCTGCGCCGACGCTTCAATATCCACTGAGGCGCCGCTGACAAGGAGTTGTCCCATGCCTTCATTGTTCCTGGCTTCCGGCTCCCCACGCCGGCGCGAGTTGCTGGCCCAGATCGGCGTGCCCTTCAGCACCTTGACGGCGCCTATCGACGAAACCCCATTGCCCGGCGAGCAGCCGCAGGCCTACGTGTGCCGCCTGGCCGTGGCCAAGGCGATCGCCGGCCAGGCGCACGCGCCGGCAGGTGCGGTCGTGCTCGGAGCCGATACCGCGGTTATCCTTGACGAGCGGATTCTCGGCAAACCCGCCGACGGCCAGGACGCGCGCGCCATGCTCGCCGCCCTCAGCGGCCGCGCGCACCGAGTTTTCACCGCCGTGGCGGTACGAAGCGCCAGCGAGGCAGAAGTGATCTGCGTGAGCAGCCAGGTACGTTTCAGACATCTTTCGGCACAGGAAATCGACGCATACTGGGCCAGCGGGGAGCCTGCCGACAAGGCTGGGGCCTATGCCATACAGGGGCTGGGCGCGGTCTTCGTGGAAGCCATAGACGGCAGTTATTCCGGCGTGGTCGGCTTGCCCCTGTGCGAAACCGCCTCGCTGCTGGCCCGCTTCGGCGTGCCGTGCTGGCAACCGAACGTTACCCTTTGAGCTTACGCTGGCGTCGCCTCGCGCCGTCAGTCCGGGCATCATGGGGCAAACATCCTGACGAGAGCCTGTCATGAGCGAAGAAATCCTCATCAACATCACGCCGATGGAATCCCGTGTGGCGCTGGTGGAGAACGGCGTGCTGCAGGAAGTGCACGTGGAGCGTACCCAGCGCCGGGGCATCGTCGGCAACATCTACAAGGGGAAGGTCGTGCGCGTGCTTCCGGGCATGCAGGCGGCGTTCATCGACATCGGACTGGACCGCGCCGCGTTCATCCACGCTTCGGAGATTTCCCTGCGCGAAGGGCCGGCCGTGGAAACCATCAGTGCCCTGGTCCATGAGGGGCAGAGCCTGGTGGTGCAGGTCACCAAGGACCCGATTGGCTCCAAGGGCGCGCGCCTGACCACCCAGTTGTCGATTCCGTCGCGCTACCTGGTGTACATGCCACGCACCAGTCATGTGGGCATTTCCCTGAAAATCGAGGAAGAATGCGAGCGCGAGCGCCTCAAGCAGATCGTCAGCGACTGCGTGGCCAAGGAGGGCATCCAGGAAAGCGGCGGGTTCATCCTGCGCACCGCCGCCGAGGGCGCCCGGGCCGAGGAAATCCTCATGGACATTCGCTACCTGCGCAGGCTTTGGGAACAGATCGGCAGCCAGATCAAGACCGCCGGCGCGCCCACGGTCATCTATGAAGACCTGGGCCTGGCCCTGCGTACCCTGCGCGACCTGGTCAATCCGAAGATCGAGAAGATCCGCATCGATTCCAGGGAGACTTTCCAGAAAACCACCCAGTTCGTCGAAGAGCTGATGCCGGAGATCGCCGACCGCCTGGAACATTACCCGGGCGAACGGCCGATCTTCGACCTCTATGCGGTGGAAGACGAGATCCAGCGGGCACTGGATCGCAAGGTGCCGCTCAAGTCCGGTGGCTACCTGGTCGTGGACCCGGCCGAGGCGATGACCACCATCGACGTCAACACCGGTGCCTTCGTGGGGCACCGCAACCTCGAGGAAACCATCTTCAAGACCAACCTCGAGGCTGCCACGGCCATTGCCCGCCAGCTGCGCCTGCGCAACATCGGCGGGATCATCATCATCGACTTCATCGACATGGAAGACGAGGAACACCAGCGCCAGGTATTGCGTACCCTGGAGAAACAGCTCGAACGTGACCATGCCAAGACCAACATCATTGGCATCACCGAGCTGGGCCTGGTGCAGATGACCCGCAAGCGAACCCGGGAAAGCCTGGAACAGGTACTTTGCGAGCCCTGTGCCTGCTGCCAGGGGCGGGGCAAGCTGAAAACGCCTGAAACCGTCTGCTACGAGATTTTCCGGGAAATCCTGCGCGAGGCCAGGGCCTACCAGGCCGAGGGCTACCGGGTGCTGGCCAATCAGAAAGTGGTGGACCGCCTGCTGGACGAAGAGTCCGGCAATGTCGCCGAACTGGAGGCTTTCATAGGCCGCACCATTCGCTTCCAGGTAGAGAGCATGTATTCGCAGGAACAATACGACGTGGTGTTGCTCTGATTGAAGCTTAACCGAACAAGGGCCCCTGCATGGCGCGTTTGACACAGGTGACAGGGGCGCTCGTTCGTTGGGGGCTGGGCGGCTGCGCGCTTTACCTGATCCTCCTGGCGCTCTATGTAAGCCTCGGCCGGCAGTTGCTGCCTCTGGTAGGAGACTACCAGCCCGCGCTCACCGACAAGGTAAGCCAGGCCCTGGGCCTGCCCGTGAGCATCGGCCGCGTGGAAGGCAGTTGGGTAGGGCTGTCGCCAGCGCTGGTGGCCCAGGACCTGACCCTCGGCACCGGGCCGGATGCCTTGCATTTGGATCGGGTGCGGGTAGTGCCCGCGCTGTGGCGCAGTCTCACGACTCTCAAGCCGCAGATCGACACGCTCCAAGTGGAAGGCTTGCACCTGACCCTGCGTCAGGATGGCAGCGGCCACTGGGCGTTGCAGGGCCTTCCCAGGCCTTCTGACGATAGCCCGCTGGACCCCGCCCAGGCGATCGACCGCCTGCGCCAGCTTGGCGAGCTGACACTGCTTGACAGCCAGTTGGTGCTGGTGCCATGGGGTCACGACCCTATCGCCTTTACCTACCTGGACGCCAGCTTGCGTTCCGCCCAGGGGCAGGAGCGCCTGGACTTGCGCCTGCACCTGCCCGATGGCAAGCCCATGGCAGCGCAGGTGCGCGCCAGGGTACAGCCGCAGCGCTGGCAGGAGGCAGCCCTTCAGGCCTATGTCAGCTTGCCTCAGAGCGATTGGGCAAAATGGCTTCCGGCAAGCTCGACGGGGCAATGGCATTTTCAGGCGCTGCAGGCCGGTGGGGAACTCTGGCTGGACTGGGCAGACCAGCATCTCAAGAGCGCCTCGTTGCGCCTCAACGCCCCGCGAATCGAAGGTGGTATGGAAGGCCGGGCGCCAACTGCGGTCAGTGACCTGGCCCTCTCCGCCTGGCTGCAGCGGGAAGGTACCAATTACCGGCTGTTGGCCCAGCCCTTGGCCATGACCCTGGCCGACCAGCGTTGGGAAGCGCGCCTCAAGGCCGAGCAGGCCGGCGATGAGTGGCAACTGCAGGCCGACCGCCTCGCCCTCGGCCCTCTGCTCCCCTTGCTCGATGCCTACATGCCCTGGCCGGAAAAGGCCGCCCTGGCGGTGGACAGCCTCAAGCCCAGCGGTACGTTGCGCAACGTGCTGGTGACGCTGCGCCCGAAGGAGAACGGAGACCGCCGCCTGGCCTTCGCCGCGAACCTGGAGCAGGTCGCGTTCCAGCCCTATCACTTCGCCCCTGGCGGCGCCAACGTCAGCGGCAGCATCGAAGGCGACCTGGGCCATGGCGAACTGCGCCTGGCCAGCGAAGGCTTCATGCTGCACCTGTTTCCCATCTTCAATCAGCAATGGCATTACCAGCAGGCCCAGGCCCGATTGGCCTGGCGTCTGAACAGCGAAGGCTTCAGCCTGGTCGCGCCGGTCATCCAGGTGCAAGGGGAAGAAGGGCGAATCGCGGCCGATTTCATGATCCGCCTGCCTTTCGGCGAAGGACTCGAGCCTTACATGGACCTGCGCGTGGGCTTGCATGACGGTGACGGCCGGTTCACCCCCAAATACCTGCCTGAAGCCCTGAACCCCCAGGTGGCCGACTGGCTGCGCACTGCGGTGCAGCAGGGGAAGGTCGACGAGGGCTATTTCCAGTACCAGGGCTCCTTGGCCCACGCCGCGCCGGATCACGCGCGCAGCCTGACCCTTTTCTTCAAGGTCCATGATGCGAGCCTGGCTTTCCAGCCGGGCTGGCCGGCGGTCACAGGCGTGGACGGCAAGGTCTACATCCAGGACGGGGATGTCCGCATCCAGGCTGATCGAGGCCGCTTGCTGGACACCGCCGTGAGTGACGTGACCGTGCGAGTACCTCATCCAGGCGAAGGGCAGGTGCCACACCTGAGCGTGTTGGGACGCTTCGACGGGCCGCTCGGGGATGGAATCAAACTTCTGCAAACGGCGCCAATAGGTACCGAGGCGATGTTCGCCGGCTGGCAGGCGCAAGGTCCGCTCCGAGGCGGGGTAGACCTGGACATTCCCCTTGCCCACGGTGAGCTACCCAAGGTGGTCGTGGATTTCACCACCGCTGGCGCCCGCCTCAAGCTTGCTGAGCCCTCCCTGGAGCTCAGCGAACTCAAGGGCGACTTCCGCTTCGACCTGGCCAAGGGGCTGGCGGCCAAGGACGTGAGTGGCCAGGCGCTGGGCAAGGGCTTCACCGCCGGGCTGGAAGCGCTTGGCACGCCGGGGGCGCCGCTGACCCGTATCAACGTGAGCGGCCGGATGGACGTTGCCACGCTGAGCAACTGGCTGGGCAATAGCCAACCCCTTCCCGCCACGGGCGAGTTCCCCTACCAGATGCAGCTGGCCTTGGGAAATGACAGCCAGCTCGGCATCGATTCGGACCTCAAGGGCGTGACCGTCGATCTACCCGCGCCCTACGGCAAGGCGGCCGGGGATAGCCGCCCCACGCGTGTCGACCTCGACCTTACAGGAAGCGAGCGGCAACTGCGGGTGACCTACGCAAACCTGGCCAGCCTGGTCTACCAGCCCGCCAATGGCCAGTTCCGCGCCCCGCCGAGCACTAGCCACGGCGAGCTACTGCTTGGTGACGGCAAGGCCCAGCTGCCCGGAGCGCCTGGGCTACGCCTGCGTGGCGCCATGGACTGGGTGGACCTGAAGGCCTGGCAGGCAGTGCGCGATCGCTACCTGGCAGCCGCCCCGGTCACCGCGGGAACAGCGAACGGCTCGGCACCGACCATGCCGTTGAGCAGCGTGGACCTGACCATCGCGCACCTGAGCGCGTTCGGGCAATCGCTGGAGCAAGCGCGCCTGCGTCTGGACCGCGCCCAGGACGCTTGGCAGCTTCGCCTGAACAGCCCCCAGCTCACCGGAAAGGCTACTGTGCCGGACCGCCCTGGATTGCCCTTGGACATCGACCTGCAGGATGTCCACCTGCCCGCGCCCGCAGTCGAGGGTACCGCCCTACAGGACCCTCTCGAGACGCCCGACCCGCTGGCCGAGATAGATCCCCATGACATTCCCGCGGTAGATGTGCGCATCGCGCGCCTGTGGCAAGGAACAGACCTAGTCGGCGCCTGGTCGCTCAAGTTACGCCCCAGCGAGCGGGGGCTGGCGCTGGATGAGTTGAGCCTGGGGCTCAAGGGGATGCAACTGCAAGGCAGCGGTGGCTGGGAGGGCACCGCCGGCGCCAGCACAAGCTGGTTCAAGGGCAATGTCCACGGCGCCAACCTGGCCGATGTGCTCAAGGCCTGGCGATTCGCGCCCTCGGTCACCAGTCAGGACTTCAGCCTGGACGTGGACGGCCGCTGGCCAGGGTCACCCGCATGGGCCTCGCCCAAGCGATATTCCGGCAGCCTGGACGCTACCCTCAAGCATGGCCAGTTCATCGAAGTGGAAGGCGGCGCCCAGGCCCTGCGGGTGTTCGGGTTGCTTAACTTCAATGCCATCGGCCGCCGGCTGCGCCTGGACTTCTCCGACCTGCTCGGGCGTGGGCTCAGCTACGACAAGGTCACCGGGAAGCTGGCCGCCAGCGATGGGGTATACGTGACCCGCACGCCCATTGCCCTGACCGGCCCGTCCAGCAATCTCGAACTGGACGGCACGTTGGACATGGCGGCCGACCGGGTGGACGCTCGCTTGCTGGTCACCCTGCCCGTGAGCACCAATCTGCCCATGGCGGCCCTGATCGTGGGTGCGCCGGCGGTGGGTGGCGCGCTGTTCCTGGTCGACAAGCTGCTGGGGGACCGGGTGTCCCGCCTGATCAGCGTCAAGTATCGCGTGGAAGGGCCGCTCAAGGAGCCCAAGCTCAGCTTCGACCGCCCATTCGACGGCAAGCATTGAGCAGGACGCCTGGCCGAATCCTGGCTGCGGTTAGCCGCACAGCCTCCAGTGGGTTAGGATGCACCTTGAACCCTTATCTAGGAGACGCCAGCGCCTATGGACGTGGCCGTGATCCAGATGGTCAGCCAAACCGACCTGGCCTTGAACCTGGCGCGGGCCAGGGCACTGCTCGAGCAGGCTAGCGAGGTGGGGGCCAGGCTGGCGGTGTTGCCGGAGAACTTCGCCGCGCTCGGCCGCAGGGACGTGGCAGCCATCGCCCGGGCCGAAGCCCAGGGCACCGGCCCGGTGTTGCCAGCGCTACGCCAGTGCGCTCGGGACTTTGGCCTCTGGCTGGTCGCCGGCACTGTTCCACTGCCACCGGAAGGCGCGCCGGACGCGCAGCCCCGCGCTTGCTCGCTGCTGCTGGACGACACCGGGCGCACAGTCGCCCGTTACGACAAGATCCATTTGTTCGACGTGGATGTGCAGGACGATCGGGCCCGCTATCGGGAGTCCGATGACTATGGCCATGGTCACAACCTTGTGGTTGCCGACACGCCGGTAGGGCGGCTGGGGTTGAGCGTATGCTATGACCTGCGCTTCCCTGAACTCTATGCGCGGCTAAGGGATGCCGGCGCGGAGCTGATCAGCGCGCCTTCGGCGTTCACCGCGGTGACCGGGGCCGCTCACTGGGAGGTGCTGATTCGCGCCCGTGCCATAGAAACCCAATGCTACCTGTTGGCCGCGGCCCAGGGCGGTGAGCACCCTGGCCCACGCCATACCCACGGGCAATCGGCCATCGTGGACCCTTGGGGTCGGCTGCTCACGCAGCACCAGACGGGGGAAGCGGTACTGCTGGGCTCACGCGACGCTGTCGAGCAGGCGTCCATCCGTGAGCGTATGCCGGTGCAGATGCATCGGCGCATTTTCTCGCAGGCTGCCATGCGGCCTGCCCCTATCGCGGAGTGAACATGAGC
This sequence comes from Pseudomonas massiliensis, assembly GCF_000826105.1. Lineage (GTDB taxonomy): Bacteria > Pseudomonadota > Gammaproteobacteria > Pseudomonadales > Pseudomonadaceae > Aquipseudomonas > Aquipseudomonas massiliensis. The sequence continues at coordinate 347,303 of NZ_CCYK01000007.1, forward strand.
GAGATGTTGAATACGGTCAGCGACCAATTGCTGACCCCCGGCGAGCTGACCCTCGACAGCCTGAACGCCGTACTGGGCGAACTGGCCGGTCCTGGAGTCGACGCCGCCGACCTGTATTTCCAAGCGCAGATCTCCGAGTCCTGGGCCCTGGAAGACGGTATCGTCAAGGAAGGCAGTTTCAATTTCGACCAGGGCGTGGGCGTTCGCGCCCAGGCTGGCGAGAAAACCGGTTTCGCCTATAGCAACACCATCACGCGTGAAGCCTTGAGCCAGGCCGCCCAGGCCGCTCGTTCGATTTCCCGGGCAGGCCAGCACGGGCAGGTACGTGCCTTCGCGCAGCCGACACAGGCGCGAGCGCCCCTGTACGGCGCGGACAACCCGCTGGACGTGATGAGCCGCGCTGAAAAGGTCGAGCTGCTCAAGCGCATCGATGCCTATACCCGTACCCTCGACCCCCGCGTGCAGCAGGTTACCGTCAGCATGGCAGGCGTCTGGGAGCGGGTACTGGTAGCGGGCATGGATGGCAGCCTGGCAGCCGATATCCGCCCCTTGGTGCGTTTCAACGTGAGCGTGATCGTCGAGCAGAACGGCCGCCGCGAGCGGGGCGGGCAGGGTGGTGGCGCGCGCACGGACTACCGCTATTTCCTGGATGAGGAGCGGGCCATGGGTTACGCCCGTGAAGCCCTGCGCCAGGCTCTGGTCAACCTGGAGGCCCGGCCCGCTCCGGCCGGTACCCTGCCCGTGGTGCTGGGGCCGGGGTGGTCCGGCGTGCTGCTGCACGAAGCCGTGGGGCATGGCCTGGAAGGAGACTTCAACCGCAAGGGCAGCTCGGCCTACAGCGGACGGATCGGCGAGCAGGTGGCCTCCAGCCTGTGCACCATCGTCGATGACGGCACCCTGCAAGGTCGTCGCGGCTCGTTGAGCGTCGACGATGAAGGCACTACCACCCAATGCACGACCCTGATCGAGAAGGGCGTGCTCAAAGGCTACATGCAAGACAAGCTCAACGCGCGCCTGATGGGCGTGGCGGCCACCGGCAACGGGCGCCGGGAGTCCTACGCGCACCTGCCCATGCCTCGCATGACCAATACCTACATGCTGGCGGGCGAGCATGATCCCGAGGAAATCATCCGATCAGTCAAGAAGGGGCTTTATTGCGCCAACCTGGGCGGTGGCCAAGTGGATATCACCAGCGGCAAGTTCGTGTTCTCGACCAGCGAAGCCTATCTGATCGAGGATGGCAGGATCACCACGCCGGTCAAGGGCGCCACCTTGATCGGCAATGGTCCCGATTGCATGAGCAAGGTGTCCATGGTGGGCACGGACCTGGCGTTGGATAGCGGGGTGGGCACCTGTGGCAAGGATGGTCAATCGGTGCCGGTCGGTGTTGGCCAGCCCACGCTGAAGATCGACGCTATCACCGTGGGCGGCACCGGGGCGTGACCTTGCCAGGCTTCGCCCCAGGTGAAGCTGTGGGTCAACGCAGGCCGCGTTGCTGCTCGTCGATCTCGCGGATGTACTTGAAGATCTTGCGGCTGGCCGAAGGTGGGCGATTGTGCGCGGCCTCGTGCTGCGCATGGCGCACCAGTGAACGCAAATGCTGGCGATCGGTTTCCGGGTATTGGCCCACGAACGCATCCAGTACCGCGTCATCGCCGGCGATCAGCCGGTCGCGCCAGCGCTCTAGGTTGTGGAAGCGTTCGTTGTACTGCCTCGTAGAGGCGTCGACCTGGTCCAGCAGCTCGAGAATCGCCGCCGTGTCCTGGTCTCGCATCAGTTTGCCGATGAACTGGGTGTGCCGTTTCTTCGCCGCATTGGCCGTGTGCCTGGGCGCTTCTTCCAGTGCCCGCCGCAGCGGTTCGGTCAGCGGCAGCCGGGCGAGCAGGTCTGGTTTGAGCGTGATCAGCCGCTCGCCCAGTTCTGTCAGTGCCTGGAGCTCGCGTTTGACCTGCGTCTTGCTTTTACCCTCACCGAGGGCGTCGTCGTATGAATCAACCATGGGGGCCGTCCGCTTATAAACGCCGCCATGATAACCAGTCGGGGGCCGGTTGTCCGGTCCGGCCAGCAGGCCCTTGCCCGGATCCGTCTTTGAAGTTGTGGAGAAACCCATGAAAGCAGTCGATAGCGTTGGCCCGCAGGCGCTGCCGCCCTTACAGGAACAGGTCGAACAGATCATCGCCGAGGCCCGCCGCCAGGGCGCCAGCGCCTGCGAGGTGGCCGTTTCCCTGGAGCAGGGCCTGTCCACCTCGGTGCGCCAGGGCGAAGTCGAAACCGTTGAGCTCAACCGCGACCAAGGCTTTGGCATTACGCTTTACCTGGGGCAGCGCAAGGGATCGGCGAGCACCTCGGCCACCGGCCCCGAGGCCATCCGGGAGACGGTCGCGGCGGCCCTGGCGATCGCGCGACATACCTCCGAAGACGATGCCGCGGGGCTGGCCGACGCGGCGCTCATGGCCCGTGAGCTGCCCGCGCTGGATCTGTATCACCCATGGGAGATCAGTCCCGAGGCCAGCATCGAGCTGGCACTGGCCTGCGAGGCGGCGGCATTCGCAGCCAGTCCGCTGATCCGCAATGCCGACGGCAGCCAGGTTTCGACCCACCAGGGGTGCCGGGTGTACGGTAATAGCCACGGGTTCATCGGTGGCTATGCGTCTACCCGCCACAGTCTGAGCTGCGTGATGATCGCCGAACAGGACGGGCAGATGCAGCGGGACTACTGGTACGACGTGAACCGGGAAGGCGGCCTGCTGGCTTCGCCCGAAGCCATCGGTCGCAAGGCCGCCGAACGCGCCGCCAGCCGGCTGGGCGCGCGCCCGGTGCCCACCTGCGAGGTCCCGGTGCTGTTCGCCGCGGAACTGGCTGGCGGATTGTTCGGCAGCTTCCTCTCGGCCGTATCGGGGGGCAATCTCTATCGCAAGTCCTCCTTCCTGGAAGGGGCCCTCGGCCAGCAGCTGTTCCCAGACTGGCTGACCCTGGACGAGCGTCCCCATCTACCCCGAGCCCTGGGCAGCGCGGGCTTCGACGGTGACGGCCTGGCCACCTATGCCAAGCCCTTCGTGCAGGATGGCCGGCTGGTGTCCTATGTGTTGAGCACCTATTCCGGTCGCAAGCTGGGCATGCCCAGCACAGCCAATGCCGGGGGCGTGCACAACCTGTTCGTCACCCACGGCGGCGACGACCAGGCCGCGCTCATTCGCAAGATGGGACGTGGCCTGTTGGTTACCGAGCTGATGGGCAGCGGCCTGAACATGGTCACTGGTGATTACTCCCGCGGCGCTGCGGGGTATTGGGTCGAGAACGGCGAAATCCAGTTCCCGGTCCAGGAAGTGACCATCGCTGGGAACATGAAAGACATGTTCAGGCAGGTCATCGCGGTGGGCAATGACCTGGAATTGCGCAGCAACGTACGTACCGGATCCGTACTGATCGAGCGCATGACAGTAGCTGGCAGCTGAAATACCCCTTGGTCTACCATAGTTGCATTGAGAGTGATTATCACTAATAGTCACTCTCATCACTTGTAAGCACCTCAACCTGCAAGGGGAGCGACCATGGACCATTGGAAACAGACCATCGAGCGCGCCAATGCGCTCTTTGCCGAAGGCAACTGGGTCGACGCCCGGGAGCACTATCTGCGGGCACTGGCCCTGGCGCAGATTCTCTTCGAGCGATGGAGCAACCCGGACGAAGCGGTCGCGGCTTTCGTGGTTTCACACCACAACCTGGCGGACCTGCACCTGAAACTGCGGCAGCCGGAAGAAAGTGCCGAGTACCTGTGCGCGGCCCATGAGCATTTGCTCCATGCGGTAGCCGATTCGCACTTGTCCGTGGCCTTGCGCCAGGCAGCGCTTCGTCACAGCGATCGCACCTATACGGAACTGCTGGGTTTCATTGCCGTCCATGGCGAATACCCCCGCACCGCGAGCTTGCTCGGCGGTGCCATGGGCCAACCGTCGCGCCATACCGGCGCGCACTCGCGATACGGAGTCCACTGACATGCCGCACACCCTGCCGTCCTTGCCGTACGACTACAAAGCCTTGGAGCCCCATATCGATGCCCAGACCATGGAGATCCACCATACCAAGCACCACCAGACCTACATCAACAACCTGAACGCCGCCCTGGAAAACACCGAATACGCCGAGTGGCCAGTGGAAAAGCTGCTGGCAGCCTATGATAGCCTCGAGGATAAACTCAAAGGCCCCGTGGCCAACAACGGTGGTGGCCATGCCAACCATTCCCTGTTCTGGACGGTAATGGCCCCTTCGGCCGGCGGCCAACCCAGCGGCACGGTGAAAGAGGCGATCGAGAAAGACCTGGGCGGCTTCGATGCCTTCAAGGAGGCTTTCACCAAGGCCGCGGTGAGCCGCTTCGGCAGTGGCTGGGCCTGGCTGAGCGTCACCCCGGAGAAGAAACTGGTGGTCGAGAGCACTGCCAACCAGGACAGCCCGTTGATGAAAGGCAATACTCCCATCCTGGGGCTGGATGTGTGGGAGCACGCCTATTACCTGAAGTACCAGAACCGTCGCCCTGAATACATAGGCGCGTTCTTCAACGTGGTCAATTGGCCGGAAGTGGAAAAGCGCTACCAGGCAGCCGTGCAGGCCTTCTAAGCTCGCTGGCGTATCGGTAGGGGCCTGCGAAGCGAGCGAATCGGCAGTTTCGCCAGCTGCGCTGGTTCCTACAGGTGCACCGCTCCCGGCTTCACTCCCCTTCGTCGAACTTGTCGTTGATCAGGCCTGCGAGCGCATCCAGCGCTTCCTGGGCCTGTTCGCCTTCGGTGCTCAGGTGAATCTGGGTGCCTTTACCGGCCGCCAGCATCATGACTGCCATGATGCTCTTGCCGTCTACCAGGCTGGCCGAGCTACGGCCAACCCGAACCTGGCAGGGAAAGCGACCGGCGACGCCGACGAACTTGGCGGCCGCGCGCGCGTGCAAGCCCAGCTTGTTGATGATGGTAATGTCGAGTGCGGGCATTGCGTGGCAAGTCCTTGGTTCAGGTGAGGTCTCGATGGCGCACCTGCACGTTCCGTAAGGTCCGTTGCAGCAGTTCGCCGAGCCGCTCGGTGAGATAGACCGAGCGATGGTGCCCGCCCGTGCAGCCAATGGCAACCGTCACGTAGGCTCGGTTGCTTGCCGCGAACCTTGGTAGCCATTTGAGCAGGTAGCTGGAAAGGTCCTGGAACATGTCTTCGACCTCGGGCTGGGCCGCGAGATAGTCGATCACCGGCTGGTCCAGCCCGGAGTGCTCGCGCAGCTCCGGCTTCCAGTAAGGGTTGGGCAGGCAGCGCACATCGAATACCAGATCAGCGTCGATGGGCATGCCACGCTTGAAACCGAACGATTCCAGGAGGAACGCGGTACCGGCGTCTGGCTTGTTGAGCAGGCGCAGTTTCAGCGTATCCCTGAGCTGGTAGAGGTTCAGGCTCGTGGTGTTTATCTTCAGGTCGGCCAGGTCGGCTATGGGGCCAAGCAGGTCGCTTTCAACCCGAATGGCCTCGGCCAGGGAGCGATTGGCGCTGGTCAGCGGGTGTCGCCGGCGGGTTTCTGAAAAGCGCTTGAGCAGTGTTTCCTCGTCTGCATCCAGGAACAGCACGTCGCACTGGATGTGCTTGGCGCGGACTTCATCGAGCAATTCCGGAAAGCGGGACAGATGACTGGGCAGGTTGCGCGCGTCTATGGACACGGCGACCAAGGGCTGGGCCAGCTCGGTATGAATGATGGCACGTTCGGCGAGCTCGGGTAGCAGGCCGGCCGGAAGGTTGTCGATGCAGTAGAAGCCGTTGTCTTCTAGGACATCGAGAGCGGTACTCTTGCCCGAACCCGAGCGACCGCTGACGATGACCAGGCGCATGTCAGGCGCTGACCTGGGCGTTCACTACCACCTGGTACAGCGCCTCGCTGTCCCTGGCTGAACGCAGTTGGTCTCGAGTCTCGCGGCGGTCGAGCATGCTGGCGATCTGTCGCAGCAGTTCGAGGTGTGCATCGGTGGCTGCCTGGGGAACCAGCAGCACGAAGATCAGATCCACCGGCGCGCCATCGATGGCGTCGAAGTCTACCGGCGACTCCAGATGCAGGAGGGCGCTGACGGGCTCATGGCAGTTGGCGAGCCGACAGTGCGGAATGGCGATGCCATTGCCGAAACCGGTGGACCCAAGCTTTTCCCGTGCGATCAGAGCCTCGAAAAGGGCTTGCTGGCCGATATCGGGTAGGTCTTTATGGATCAGGCTGGCGATCTGTTCGAGGACGCGTTTCTTGCTGCCGCCCGGCACGTTCACCAGGGAACGGCCGGGGGTCAGGATCTGTTCTAGTCGGATCATCGGGGGCTCAGCGAGCGGCCGTACCTTGCAGGTGGCTCTGCTGTTTTTCCTTGTATTTGAGCAATTGCCGGTCGAGTTTATCGGTAAGAAGGTCGATGGCGGCGTACATGTCTTCGTGTTCCGCCTGGGCCACCACGTCGCACTTGGGAACCCGGATGGTCGCCTCGACGCGCTGTTTCTGCTTCTCCACTTCCATGATCACCTCCACATTGGTGATCTTGTCGCAGTGTCGCTCCAGCTTGGCGAGCTTTTCGGTCATGTAGCTACGCATGGCGTCGGTCACATTCAGTTGATGCCCACTGATGTTGACTTGCATACCGCTTCTCCTTATTGCCAGTGCATAAAGAGGCAGGCAAGAACCTGCCACTGAAACGCTGGTGGCATTCCCGGTGGTTGCCGACGACCAGGGCCGGCAGCCACCTGGCCAGGCTACATCAACCGCTTGCGTTCGCTGGACGGCGCGATCCCGAGGGACTCACGGTACTTGGCGACAGTGCGGCGTGCTACCTGAATGCCCTGTGCCTCCAGTAAACCAGCGATCTTGCTGTCACTCAATGGCTTTTTCTGGTTTTCGGCGGCAACCAGTTTCTTGATGATCGCCCGGATGGCCGTGGATGAGCATTCTCCGCCTTCCGAGGTGCTGACGTGGCTGGAGAAAAAGTATTTCAGCTCATAAATGCCGCGAGGGGTGTGCATGTACTTCTGGGTGGTGACACGGGAAATCGTGGACTCGTGCATGCCCACGGCTTCGGCGATATCGTGCAGCACCAAGGGTTTCATGGCTTCGTCGCCATAGTCGAGGAAGCCGCGCTGGTGCTCAACGATCTGCGTGGCTACCTTCATCAGGGTTTCGTTGCGGCTTTGCAGGCTCTTGATGAACCAGCGGGCCTCCTGCAACTGATTGCGCATGAAGGTGTTGTCCGCGCTGCTGTCGGCGCGACGTACGAACCCGGCATACTGTGGGTTCACACGCAGCCGTGGCACGGCCTCCTGGTTGAGTTCCACCAGCCAGCGGTCGTTGTCCTTGCGCACGATCACATCAGGCACCACGTATTCCGGTTCGCTGCTCTCGATCTGCGAGCCGGGGCGCGGGTTGAGGCTCTGCACCAGCTCGATCACCTGGCGAAGCTCATCTTCCTTGAGCTTCATTCGCCGCATCAGTTGGCTATAGTCCCGACTGCCAAGCAATTCGATGAACTCTGTAACCAGGCGCTGGGCCTCGGCAAGCCATGGGGTTTTCGGCGGCAACTGGCGCAACTGCAGGGCCAGGCATTCGCTAAGGTTGCGTGCGCCCACGCCGGCAGGCTCGAACTGCTGGATGCGGTGCAGCACGGCCTCGACTTCATCCAGCTCGATATCCAGTTCCGGATCGAAGCCCTGGCAAAGTTCTTCCAGGCTTTCCTCCAGGTACCCCTGGTTGTTGATGCAATCGATGAGGGTAACTGCGATCAACCGGTCGTTGTCGGACATCGGCACCAGGTTGAGCTGCCAGAGCAGATGGCTTTGCAGGCTTTCCCCGGCCGAGGTGCGGGTGGTGAAGTCCCAATCGTCCTCATCGCCGCCAGGCAGGCTGCTGGCGCTGGTCTGGTAGATGTCTTCCCAGGCCGTATCCACGGGCAGGTCTTCAGGAATGCGTTCGCTCCAGTCGCCTTCTTCGCTGGCTTGGGCGCCGCTGTCAGCGCTTTCCTGGAAGCTGGTTTCCTGGAAGGTCGGTTCGGGGCTTTCCGCCTGGGTGTTCGACTGCTCCGCCTTGTCAGCCAACGGGTCGGTATTGTCGAAGTCGTCACCCTCTTCCTGGCGTTCGAGCATCGGATTGGACTCGAGCGCTTCCTGGATTTCCTGTTGAAGGTCCAAGGTGGAAAGCTGGAGAAGGCGGATGGCCTGTTGCAACTGCGGCGTCATCGTCAGTTGCTGGCCCATTTTAAGGACAAGCGATGGTTTCATGGCGTGAGCTTGACACCTTGTTTGCCGGCGCGAGGCGCCTTCCACAACGGGCACTCCCAGCGGAGCACCCAGACTTGAAGCAAATTATATGCCTGAGGCTTCGAGCTTTGCCTAGGGGCTTTACACTTACAGCCGGAACTCGTGGCCCAGGTAGACCTCTTTCACCAACTCGTTGGCCAGGATAGTTGCCGAATCGCCTTCTGCAATCAATTGGCCATCGTTCACAATATAGGCGATTTCGCAGATATCGAGGGTTTCCCGCACATTGTGGTCGGTGATCAACACGCCAATGCCCTTGGCCTTGAGGTGATGAATGATCTGCTTGATATCACCCACGGAAATCGGGTCCACGCCAGCGAAGGGTTCGTCCAGCAGGATGAATTTCGGTGCGGTGGCCAGTGCCCTGGCGATCTCGACCCGTCGCCGTTCGCCGCCGGACAGGCTCATGCCGAGGTTGTCCCGGATATGGGTGATGTGGAATTCCTGCAAAAGGCTTTCCATGGCCTTGCGACGGCCATTGCTGTCGAGGTCCTTGCGGGTTTCCAGAATGGCCATGATGTTGTCGGCCACCGACAGCTTGCGGAAGATGGAGGCTTCCTGGGGCAGATAGCCAATGCCTGCCTTGGCGCGACCATGCATGGGCTGGTGGCTGACGTCCAGATCGTCGATCAGCACTCGGCCCTGGTCTGCCTGGACCAGGCCCACGATCATGTAGAAGCAGGTGGTCTTGCCCGCCCCGTTGGGGCCAAGCAGGCCGACGATCTGCCCACTTTCGATGGAAAGGCTGACATCTCTCACCACTTGCCGGCTTTTATAGCTCTTGGCCAGGTGCTGGGCCTTCAACGTTGCCATTACTGCGCCTTCTGCGGCTGGTCGGTTTTCTTCTTGGGCTGGATCACCATGTCGATCCGCGGGCGTGGCGCGGTCAGCTTGCTGCCCGTGGCCCGCCCGGCGTTCACCACCTGACGCACCGTGTCGTAGACGATCTTTTCGCCTTCGGAGGTGTTGCCATCGTTGATGACCTTGGCCTTGTCGATCAGCACGATGCGGTCCTGGGAGGCGAAGTACTGGATGGTCACCGCGTAGGCCTGGACGATCGGCTTGTCGACGGCAGGCTTCTGCTCGTAGTAGGCCAGGTTGCCCACGGCGGTGAACACGTCCACGTCGCCATTGGCTGCGCGGGTGACGGTTACCTTGTTGCCGGTGATCTTCATCGAGCCCTGGGTGATGACCACGTCCCCGGTGTACACGGCCACGCCTTGCTTGTCGTCAAGCTGGGCGTCGTCGGACTGGATATGGATGGGCTGATTCCGGTCGGTGGGCAGCGCCAAAGCGTTCACGCTTCCCAGTGCCGCGCCCAGGCCTAGCAGGAAGGGGAGTGTTTTAACGAGCCTCATACTGTCCTCTTACGGTGGACAGCAAGTGGATCTTGCTGTCGTTCAAATACGCTTTCATTCCCTTGGCAGTCGTGACGCCACCGGCGCCCTCGATTCTAACGTCTTGGTCAGTCTCCGCATATTGCTTCTGCGGGAATACCATGGCGCGGGACGTAGTGATCACGGTGGTTCGGTTCTGCTGGTCCGTGCGGTTGAGCCGTACGGCGTCAATGAGTTCGACCTGACTGCCGTCCGGATTGACCACGGCGCGCTCGCTGCGCACGTGCCAGGGGTAGGTCGTTCCCCGGTAGATGTCCATCACCGGCCTGGTCACATGGGTGACCTCGCTGGCCTTGAGGTGCTCGACCTTGTCGGCAATCATGTCGTACTGCCTGGAGCCGTCGGGCAGGTACTGCACCGTGTGCGCGTTGATCGCATAGTAGTCGATGGTACCGGCGTCGACGCTCGCCTTGGGGTTGTCGAGGAAGCGGCCAGGGCTGACGTTCCAGTACCCCACAGCGATCAGCAGGGCGGCGAGCGCCACCGCGATCGACAGGGTCAAGAGCTTTTTCTTGGGCATTGCGGTGCCTACAGGTAGTGGTTCAGCGCGGCGTCCAGGTTGCCCTGGGCCCGCAGGATGAGTTCGCAATATTCACGAGCCGCGCCTTCGCCACCCTTGGCCTGGGTCACGCCATGGGCGTGCCGGCGCACGAAGTCGGCGGCATTGGCCACTGCCATGCCCAGCCCCACGCGCCGGATGACCGGCAGGTCCGGAAGGTCGTCGCCCAGGTGGGCGACCTGCTCGTAAGACAGGCCCAGCGTCTGGATAAGCCCATCCAGGACCACGAGCTTGTCCTCGCGGCCCTGGTACAGGTGCGCAATGCCCAGGTTGCGTGCGCGGCGTTCGGTCGCGGCGCTGGTGCGGCCGCTGATGATGGCGGTTGTCACGCCCGAGGCCATGAGCATCTTGATGCCCTGGCCATCGAGTGTATTGAACGCCTTGATCTCGCTGCCGTCTTCCAGAAAGTAAAGACGGCCATCGGTGAGCACACCGTCGACGTCGAAAACCGCCAGTTTGATCCGGCTCGCGCGTTCCAGCAGGGCGTGATCCATCACACGACCCCCGCACGGAGGAAGTCATGCATGTTCACCGCGCCAACCGGGCGATCCTGTTCATCGACCACCACCAGGGCGCCGATCTTGTGGTCTTCCATGATCTTCAATGCCTGGGCCGCCAACATTTCAGGGGTAACGGACTTGCCGTGAACGGTCATCACCTGTTCGATGCGCGTGGCCTGGATGTCCAGGCTGCGGTCCAGGCTGCGGCGCAGGTCGCCGTCGGTGAAGACGCCGGCCAGGCGGCCGTCCTCTTCGATCACCACGGTCATGCCCAGCCCCTTGCGCGACATTTCCAGAAGGGCTTCCTTCAGGAGCGTGCCGCGCGTGACCTTCGGCAGGGCGGCCCCGCTGTGCATCAATTGCTCGACCTTCAACAGCAGGCGTCGCCCCAAGGCCCCGCCCGGGTGCGAAAACGCGAAGTCTTCGGCGGTGAACCCGCGTGCTTCGAGCAGGGCTACCGCCAGCGCGTCACCCAGCACCAGCGCCGCGGTGGTGGACGAGGTAGGCGCCAGGTTCAGGGGGCAGGCTTCCTGATCCACCCGGGCGCTCAGATGTACTTCGGCGGCCTTGGCCAGGGTGGATTCCGGATTGCCGGTAAGGCTGATCAGGCCGATGCCAAGGCGCTTGATCAGTGGTACCAGGGTGACGAGTTCCGCGGTGGTACCGGAATTGGACAGCGCCAGAACGATGTCGGCCGGGGTGATCATGCCCATGTCGCCGTGGCTGGCCTCGGCTGGATGCACGAAGAAGGCCGGCGTTCCGGTGCTGGCCAGGGTGGCGGCGATCTTGCGCCCGACATGGCCCGACTTGCCCATGCCCATGACCACGACGCGCCCGCTGCTGGCCAGGATCATCTCGCAGGCGTGGACGAAATCAGCGTTTATGGACTCGAGCAGGCCTTCCACCGCCTTGAGTTCAAGAGCGATGGTGCGCTGCGCGGACTGGATAAGGTCGCGGGTCTGGTTCATGCGGAGCAGGTCAGCCTGAGAAAAGGCCGGGATTATATCCGGATTGCCGGTAGCGCGCACGGCCCGGCGCAGCCGGTCATTTGCGCCTTCGCAACAAGGCCGGGCGAGTCGCTGGCTGGCGCCGCCGGCGCGGCCAGGCCCAGGGCGCATCGGCAAGCGCGGGCGGTTCCCCGCGCGGAGGTCGGTGGTATAGTGCGCCGCTTGTCGACCTCCGGCGGCGGTGTGCCCTGGCCTGTGGCTCACACGTCTTCAGGGGAATGTCGCATCGCAAGGAGAACGAATGAGTGCTGAACACGCCTACGCCGTCGAGCTGAAGGGCGTTACCTTCAAGCGCGGCGCGCGCAGCATTTTCGAGAATGTGGATATCCGCATTCCACGCGGCAAGGTCACCGGGATCATGGGGCCGTCCGGCTGCGGCAAGACGACCCTGCTGCGCCTGATGGGCGCTCAGCTGCGGCCCGCCAAGGGCCAGGTATGGGTGAACGGGCAGAACCTGCCGGAGCTGTCGCGCAGTGACCTGTTCGATGCCCGCAAGCACATGGGCGTGCTGTTCCAGAGTGGCGCGCTGTTCACGGACCTGGACGTCTTCGAGAACGTGGCGTTCCCGCTACGGGTGCATACCGACCTGCCCGAGGAAATGATTCGCGACATTGTGCTGATGAAGCTGCAGGCCGTGGGGCTGCGCGGTGCGGTGGAGCTGATGCCCGACGAGCTTTCCGGAGGCATGAAGCGCCGGGTGGCCCTGGCGCGCGCTATCGCCATGGACCCGCAGATCCTCATGTACGACGAGCCTTTCGTCGGCCAGGACCCGATCGCCATGGGCATGCTGGTGCGCCTGATCCGATTGCTCAACGACGCCCTGGGGATCACCAGTATCGTGGTGTCCCACGACCTGGCCGAAACCGCGAGCATCGCCGATTACCTTTATGTAGTGGGCGACGGTCAGGTGCTGGGGCAGGGTACCCCGGCCGAGCTGATGGCCTCGGATAACCCGCGCATCCGTCAGTTCATGAAAGGCCAGGCAGACGGGCCGGTTCCTTTCCATTTTTCCGCGCCAGCCTTGGCCGAAGACTTTCTGGGGAAGCGCTGATGCGTCGCAGGTCCATAGTGGAGCGGGTTCGCCTCTTGGGGCGAGCTGCCATCGACATCATCGCAGGGCTGGGTCGCGCCACTCTGTTTCTTCTTCACGCCTTATTCAGTCGCGGCGGAGTGTCCGGTGGGTTTGCCCTGCTGGTGCGGCAGCTGTACTCGGTCGGTGTGTTATCCCTGGCCATTATCGTGGTATCCGGGATCTTCATTGGCGGCGTGCTCTCGCTGCAGGGTTTCAGCATCCTGGCCAAATACGGTTCCGAGCAGGCGGTAGGCCAGATGATTGCCCTGACCTTGCTGCGTGAGCTGGGGCCAGTGGTCACCGCCTTGCTCTTCGCCGGGCGCGCGGGTTCGGCCCTGGCCGCGGAAATCGGCAACATGAAAGCCACCGAGCAGCTCTCCAGCCTGGAAATGATCGGCGTCGACCCGCTCAAGTACATCATCGCGCCGCGGCTCTGGGCGGGCTTCATTTCCCTGCCGGTGCTGGCGGCCATGTTCAGCGTCGTGGGCATCTGGGGCGGGTCCTGGGTAGCGGTGGACTGGCTCGGGGTCTATGAAGGGTCGTTCTGGGCCAACATGCAGAACAGCGTCAGCTTTACCGAGGATGTCCTCAATGGCGTGGTGAAGAGCCTTGTGTTCGCCTTCGTGGTCACCTGGATCGCGGTGTACCAGGGCTATGACTGCGACCCTACGTCAGAAGGAATCAGCCGCGCGACTACCCGTACCGTGGTCTACGCCTCCCTGGCCGTATTGGGCCTGGACTTCATTTTGACCGCTTTGATGTTTGGAGATTTCTAATGCAAAACCGCACCCTGGAAGTCGGTGTCGGCCTGTTTCTGCTGGCCGGGATCCTCGCGCTGTTGCTGCTGGCCCTACGGGTCAGCGGGCTATCCCCGACCTCCGCCCACGACACTTACAAACTCTACGCATATTTTGACAATATCGCCGGCCTGACTGTCAGAGCCAAGGTGACCATGGCTGGCGTGACCATCGGCAAGGTCACCGCCATCGACCTGGACAAGGACACCTTCACCGGTCGGGTGACGCTGCAACTGGACAAGAGCGTGGATAACCTGCCGGTGGATTCGACCGCTTCCATCCTGACGGCCGGCCTGCTGGGCGAGAAGTACATCGGGGTGAGCGTGGGTGGCGAGAGTGCCGTCCTGAAGGACGGTCAGACAATCCATGACACACAATCCTCGCTGGTGCTGGAGGATCTGATTGGCAAATTCTTGCTCAATAACGTGAGCAAAGAAGCGAAATAAAGGAGTTCACATGATAGCCATTTTGCGTCGAGCCCTGGTCGCCATGCTGCTGGCCGTGCCGCTACTGGCCAATGCCGCGGCGGGCAGCTCCGCCCATGACCTGGTCAAGGGCACCACCGACGAGCTGCTGGCCGACCTGAGCGCCAATCGCGACGCCTACCGCCACAACCCCTCGGCCTTCTACGCCGCGCTCAACCGCATCGTGGGCCCTGTGGTGGACGCCGACGGCATCTCGCGCAGCATCATGACGGTCAAGTATTCGCGCAAGGCGACGCCGGAGCAGATGGCTCGCTTCCAGGAAAACTTCCGCCGCAGCCTGTTCCAGTTCTATGGCAACGCCCTGCTCGAGTACAACAACCAAGGCATCACGGTCGACCCGCCCAAGGACGAAAGCGGTGAGCGGACCTCCGTCGGCATGCAGGTGCGCGGCAACAACGGTGCGGTCTACCCGGTTTCCTATACGCTGGAGAAGGTCCAGGGCCAGTGGAAAGTGCGGAATGTGATCGTCAACGGCATCAACATCGGCAAGCTGTTCCGCGACCAGTTCGCCGACGCCATGCAGCGAAACGGCAACGACCTGGACAAGACCATCGACGGCTGGGCTGGCGAGGTCGCCAAGGCCAAGGAAGCCGCCGGCAACCAGCCTTTGCAGGAGCAGCAATGAGCCTGGCTTCGTTAAGGCTGGTAGACAACCAGCTGCATCTGCAAGGCGTGCTGGATTACCGCACCGGGACCAGCCTGCGCGCCGAGGCCCGGGATCTGGTGCCGCGGGTAAGCGGCGGCCAGGTGGTGGTGGATTGCCGCGCCGTGGAGAAGGCCAGCAGCGTGGGCGTGTCCTTGTTGCTGGCGCTGGCCCGTGATGCCCAGGCAGCTGGCAAGACGCTGAGCGTGAGCCACATGCCGACGGACCTGTGCCAGATTGCCGAGGTCTGTGGCGTTTCGCCTTTGCTGCGCAGCGCCTGACACCCGTGCTCGGGAAAAGCCCGCCTGGTCTGCGAAGCTCGCAGCCAGCGGGCTTTTTTTGTATCATGGCCGACCCGCGCGCACAGGGCGCCGACCGAGGTTGATCATGCAGGCCCTAGAAGTCAAAAGCTTCCTTGAAGCGAAGCTGCCCCAAGTCCAGGTGGAAGTCGAAGGCGAAGGCTGCAACTTCCAGTTGAACGTCATCAGCGACGAGCTGGCCGCGCTCAGCCCGGTCAAGCGTCAGCAGCAGGTCTATTCGCACCTCAATCCCTGGATCGCCGATGGCAGCATCCATGCCGTGACGATGAAATTTTTCACCCGCGCAGCCTGGGCTGAGCGCACCTGAGCCATAGGCTTCGAGAGTGTTATGGACAAACTGATTATTACCGGCGGTGCCCGCCTCGATGGCGAGATCCGCATTTCCGGCGCGAAGAACGCCGCCCTGCCGATTCTGGCGGCAACCCTGCTGGCCGATGGGCCGGTCACGGTGGCGAACCTCCCGCACCTGCACGACATCACCACCATGATCGAGCTGTTCGGGCGCATGGGCATCGAGCCTGTGATCAACGAAAAGCTTGCAGTGGAGATCGACCCGCGCACCATCAAGACACTGGTCGCGCCCTATGAACTGGTCAAGACCATGCGTGCGTCCATCCTGGTGCTGGGCCCGATGGTCGCCCGCTTCGGCGAGGCGGAAGTCGCCTTGCCAGGCGGCTGCGCCATCGGCTCGCGTCCGGTGGATTTGCACATCCGAGGCCTGGAAGCCATGGGCGCGGTCATCGACGTGGAAGGTGGCTACATCAAGGCCAAGGCACCGGAAGGCGGGCTGCGCGGCGCCAACTTCTTCTTCGATACCGTCAGCGTGACCGGTACCGAGAACATCATGATGGCCGCGGCCCTGGCCAAGGGGCGCACCGTGTTGCAGAACGCCGCCCGCGAGCCGGAAGTTGTCGACCTGGCCAACTTCATCAATGCCATGGGTGGCAACGTCCAGGGCGCTGGCACCGACACCATCACCATCGAGGGTGTGGAGCGTCTGCATTCGGCCACCTACAAGGTCATGCCCGACCGCATCGAAACCGGTACCTACCTGGTAGCCGCTGCCGTGACCGGTGGCCGGGTCAAGCTCAAGGATACCGACCCGACCATCCTCGAGGCGGTGCTCGACAAGCTGCGCGAAGCCGGTGCCGAGATCACCTCCGGTGAAGACTGGATCGCCCTGGACATGCACGGCAAGCGCGCGCGCGCGGTCAACCTGCGTACCGCCCCCTATCCGGCGTTCCCTACGGACATGCAGGCACAGTTCATCTCCCTGAACGCCGTTGCCGAAGGCACCGGGGCGGTCATCGAGACCGTGTTCGAAAACCGTTTCATGCACGTGTACGAGCTGCTGCGCATGGGTGCGCATATCCTGGTCGAAGGCAATACCGCCGTGGTCACTGGCGTGGAAGGCCTCAAGGGCGCCCCGGTGATGGCCACCGACCTGCGCGCCTCGGCAAGCCTGGTGTTGGCAGCCCTGGTTGCCGAAGGCGATACCCTGATCGACCGCATCTACCACATCGACCGTGGCTACGAGTGCATCGAGGAAAAACTGCAGATGCTGGGCGCCAGGATCCGCCGCGTGCCGGGCTAGCGCCAACGCACCTGGCGGCTTCGGCCATCCTGCATCGTTAACGAAAGAAAAGGGCTCTGCTTCTTCCATGCTGACCATCGCTTTGTCCAAGGGCCGTATCCTCGACGACACCCTGCCGTTGCTGGCGGATGCGGGCATCGTCCCGACCGAGGATCCGGACAAGAGCCGCAAGCTCATCATCCCCACTACCCAGGATGATGTCCGCCTGCTGATCGTGCGTGCCACCGACGTGCCCACCTACGTCGAGCACGGCGCCGCCGACCTCGGCGTGGCGGGCAAGGACGTGCTCATGGAGTATGGCGGCCAGGGCCTGTACGAACCCCTCGACCTGAAGATCGCCCGGTGTCGCCTGATGACCGCCGGCGCCATCGGGGCACCCGTGCCCAAGGGGCGGCTGCGGGTAGCGACCAAGTTCGTCAACGTCGCCAAGCGCTATTACGCCGAACAAGGCCGCCAGGTCGATATCATCAAGCTCTACGGCTCGATGGAGCTTGCCCCGCTGGTAGGCCTGGCGGACAAGATCATCGACGTGGTGGACACCGGCAACACCTTGCGGGCCAACGGCCTGGAACCCCAGGAGCTGATCGCCCACATCAGTTCGCGCCTGGTCGTGAACAAAGCGTCCATGAAGATGCAGCATGCCCGCATCCAGGCACTGATCGAGACCCTGCGCAAGGCAGTGGAATCCCGACACCGGGCCTGACCCTTCGGCGCGCATCCTGCGCGCTTCGCTATCCACGCCATAGCCGCCTTCGATCGAAGGAAAGGCCCAAATGGCGTGGTGGCCCTGCTAGATTACCCATCCCGTTACACACTCGCAGACCGAGGCCAGCCATGACCGAACCGACCGCCATCCGCCGACTTGACGCCACTACTGTGGATTTCGCGCGGCATCTGGATCATCTGCTGAGCTGGGAAAGCGTTTCCGATGACGCTGTGAACGGTCGCGTGCTGGAAATCATCGACGCGGTGCGCCAACGGGGCGACGCGGCCCTGGTGGAATACACCCAGCGCTTCGATGGGGTGCAGGCCAAGGCCATGACGGACCTGATCCTGCCACGGGCCCGGCTGGAGCAGGCTTTGGAGCGCATCACCCCAGCCCAGCGGGAAGCCTTGGAAACGGCTGCTGCCCGCGTGCGTGCCTATCACGAAAAACAGAAACAGGATTCCTGGAGCTACACCGAGGCCGATGGCACGGTGCTTGGGCAGCAGGTCACGCCCCTCGACCGCGCCGGGCTCTATGTGCCCGGTGGCAAGGCCAGCTACCCCTCGTCGGTGCTGATGAACGCCATTCCGGCCAAGGTCGCGGGCGTGCCCGAAGTGGTCATGGTGGTGCCGACGCCCCGTGGCGAGGTGAACGAGCTGGTGCTGGCCGCCGCCTGCATCGCCGGTGTGGACCGAGTGTTCACTATCGGTGGCGCCCAGGCCGTCGCGGCGCTGGCCTATGGCACCGAAAGCGTTCCCCCGGTGGACAAGATCGTCGGCCCGGGGAACATCTATGTAGCCACCGCCAAGCGCCATGTCTTCGGCAAGGTAGGTATCGACATGATCGCAGGCCCGTCGGAGATCCTGGTGGTCTGCGATGGCGGCACCGACCCGGACTGGATCGCCATGGACCTGTTCTCTCAGGCCGAGCATGACGAGGACGCCCAGGCGATCCTGGTCAGTCCGGACCAGGCCTTCCTTGACCAGGTGGCACTGAGCATCGACAAGCTGTTGCCCACCATGGAGCGGGCCGAGATCATCCGTACCTCGCTGAACAACCGCGGCGCGCTGATCAAGGTGGCCGACATGGCCCAGGCCATCGAAGTGGCCAACCGGATCGCTCCCGAGCACTTGGAGCTATCGGTAGCCGATCCGCGTCAATGGCTGCCTTCGATTCGTCATGCCGGGGCCATCTTCATGGGGCGTCACACCAGCGAGGCCCTTGGCGACTATTGCGCCGGGCCGAACCACGTACTGCCTACCTCCGGTACCGCCCGGTTCTCTTCACCGCTGGGTGTCTACGACTTCCAGAAGCGATCGTCGGTGATCTTCTGCTCGGACGAGGGTGCGTCCGTGCTGGGGCGCACGGCCTCGGTACTGGCTCGGGGCGAGTCCCTTACCGCTCACGCACGTAGCGCTGAATACCGAATCAAGGAAGCCTGACCATGAGCAAATTCTGGAGCCCCTTCGTCAAGCAACTGGTGCCCTATGTGCCGGGCGAGCAGCCAAAGCTGAACAACCTGGTGAAGCTCAACACCAACGAGAACCCGTACGGCCCCTCACCCTTGGCATTGCAAGCCATGCAGGCGCAGATCGGCGATGACCTGCGCCTGTACCCCGACCCGAACGGCGACCGCTTGAAGCAGGCCGTGGCCGCTTTCTATAACGTGCAGCCGGGGCAGGTGTTCGTTGGCAACGGCTCGGATGAAGTGCTGGCGCATATTTTCCACGGGTTGTTCCAGCAAGAGCGCCCACTGCTCTTCCCGGACATCAGCTATAGCTTCTATCCGGTCTATTGCGGGCTCTATGGCATCGACTTCGAACAGGTCGCGCTCAATGACCGCTTCGAGATCGAACCCGCCGACTATGCGCGCCCCAACGGCGGCATCATCTTCCCCAACCCCAACGCGCCAACCGGCTGCCTGCTTGGGCTCGATGCCATCGAGCGGATCCTGGCCGACAGTCCGGATTCGGTAGTGGTGGTCGACGAAGCCTATATCGATTTCGGTGGGGACAGCGCCATCGCGCTGGTAGATCGCTATCCGAACCTTTTGGTGACCCAGACACTGTCCAAGTCCCGCTCATTGGCCGGGCTGCGGGTAGGCCTGGCAGTAGGGCATCCGGACCTGATCGAGGCTCTGGAACGCGTCAAGAACAGCTTCAACTCCTATCCTCTGGATCGCATCGCCCTGGCCGGGGCCGCCGCGGCCTTCGAAGATCGCGCCTGGTTCGACGAAACCCGTGGACGCGTGATCGACAGCCGGGAAAAGCTGGCCGCCGAGCTGCGGCAGCGCGGCTTCGAGGTGCTGCCTTCGGGCGCCAACTTCATCTTCGCGCGCCATCCGGAGCGGGACGCTGCGCAGGTCGCCGCGCATCTACGTGAGCGCAGCGTGATCGTTCGCCACTTCAAGCAGCCACGCATCGCCCAGTTCCTGCGTATCACCATCGGCACGCCGGAACAGAACCGAGGGTTGCTGGACGCGCTGTAACCCAGGCGGCTGGCGTCAGCAAGCGAAAAGCTTTGTTCGCTTGCTTCCACCGGAGGGGCAGTCAGGCAGGACGTGAAACGTCGGACGGGGGGCAGCGGCAGCTGACGAACCGGCCCTGACTGCTGGCCGATTCTACCGCTTCGCTGGCGCCTACTCTTCCTTGGGCGCGGCCGGCGCCGGCGGCGGACGCAGGCCCACTTCGGCGGTGAGTTTCAGGGTTTTGCCCTTGCGCATCACCTCGATATCGATCTTGTCGCCGGGTTTGGTGCGTGCCACCTGGTTCATGGACTTACGGCCATCGGCGGCGGGCTCTTTGTCGATGCTGAGAATGACGTCGCCCAGTTGCAGCCCCGCCTTCTGCGCCGGACCGTCCCGGAATACGCCCGCTACTACGATTCCCGGGTGGTCTTTCAAGCCAAAGGATTCGGCCAGGTCTTCGGTCAGCGGTTGAACTTCGATGCCCAGCCAGCCGCGTATCACCTGGCCGTGCTCGATGATCGCCTTCATGACTTCCAGGGCCAGCTTGGTCGGAATGGCGAAGCCGATACCCTGGGAACCGCCAGACTTGGAGAAAATGGCGGTGTTGATGCCGGTCAGGTTGCCATTGGCGTCGACCAGGGCACCGCCCGAGTTGCCTGGGTTGATGGCCGCGTCTGTCTGGATGAAGTCTTCATAGGTATTGAGGCCCAACTGGTTGCGACCGGTAGCGCTGATGATGCCCATGGTGACGGTCTGGCCGACACCGAAGGGGTTGCCGATGGCCAGCGCCACATCACCGATGCGCAGGTTGTCCGAGCTGCCGATGGTGATGGCGGGGAGGTTCTTCAGGTCGATCTTCAATACCGCCAGGTCGGTTTCCGGGTCGCTGCCAATGACCCGCGCCAGGGTTTCCCGGCCATCCTTCAAGGCCACCACGATCTGATCGGCGCCGGAGGTCACATGGTTGTTGGTCAGCAGGTAGCCCTCGGGGCTCATGATGACCGCCGACCCCAGGCTGGATTCCCAGCGGCGCTGGCGCGGCAGGTTGTCGCCGAAGAAGCGGCGGAATTGAGGGTCTTCGAACAAGGGATGCGAGGACTTGTTCACGACCTTGGTGGTATAGAGGTTCACCACGGCCGGGGCGGCGATGGTCACCGCGTCGGCGTAGGAAATCGGACCCTGGATGACGGTCGCCGATTGCGGTGCCTGTTGCAGGTTCACGTCCTGGCTGGGCAGCCCTACCCATTCCGGAAAGCGTAGGATGATCAGGAGCGCGACCAGAACGCCGGTCACCAGAGGCCAGCTGAAATAACGCAGGACGATCGACATCGGGGGGTCCTAAAGGAGGGAGCGTTTTCACAGGGCCGGGGCGGCCGCATAATGGGCGCCATTATACGAGGGCTTCGGCCCCCGCGAACTGCCTTTATGGAGAGTTTTATGGCCGTGTCACTCAGCACCCTGGTCGAGGAAGCCGACCGTTACCTGGGCAGCGCCCGGATGGCCGATTACTGCCCCAATGGGCTCCAGGTGGAAGGGCGCCCTCAGGTAAGGCGTATCGTCAGTGGGGTAACGGCCAGCCAGGCGCTGCTCGATGCCGCGGTCGCCGCCGACGCGGACCTGGTGCTGGTACACCATGGCTATTTCTGGAAGGGGGAAAACCCTTGCGTGGTAGGCATGAAGCAGCGTCGGCTCAAAACCCTGCTACGTCATGACATCAGCCTGCTGGCCTATCACCTGCCCCTGGATGTGCATCCGGAGGTAGGCAATAACGCCCAATTGGCGGCCCGCCTGGGGTTGACTGTCGAAGGTCCGCTGGACCCGGCGGATCCAAAGGTGGTAGGGCTGGTGGGGTCGCTGGATACTCCTCAAACTGCCCTGGCGTTCTCGCGGCGGGTCGCTCAGGTGCTGCAGCGTGAGCCGCTGGTGGTCTGCAACGGACAGCCCGTACGCCGGGTGGGTTGGTGCACTGGAGGCGGGCAGGGTTATATCGATACTGCCATTGCCGCCGGCGTCGATCTTTACCTGACCGGGGAAGCTTCAGAGCAGACGTTCCACAGTGCCTGCGAAAATGGCGTGTCCTTCATCGCCGCAGGACACCACGCCACCGAGCGCTATGGAGTGCAGGCCCTGGGTGAGTATCTGGCGCAGCGGTTCGCCCTGGAGCATCATTTTATAGATTGCCCGAATCCGGTCTAACTGGCGGGCATATGCTCATACCTTTTGGGTCTAAGACGCGTGCCTTATATGCCGCAGACCCTGTGATACAGTGTCCGGCTCCAAAACGGCCCGTAGGCCGTCCCCATCTGCAAAGCAATCCGTGAGTAGCCATGGTCGATAAACTGACGCACTTGAAACAGCTCGAGGCGGAGAGTATCCACATCATTCGTGAGGTGGCAGCCGAGTTCGACAATCCGGTGATGCTGTATTCCATCGGCAAGGATTCGGCGGTGATGCTGCATCTGGCACGCAAGGCCTTCTTCCCGGGCAAGCTGCCGTTCCCGGTGATGCATGTGGATACCCGCTGGAAATTCCAGGAGATGTACAAGTTCCGCGACCGCATGGTCGAGGAGATGGGCCTGGACCTGCTCGTGCACATCAATCCCGAGGGCGTGGCTCAGGGCATCAATCCCTTCACTCACGGTAGCGCCAAGCATACCGACATCATGAAGACACAGGGCCTGAAGCAGGCGCTGGACAAGTACGGTTTCGACGCAGCCTTCGGTGGTGCTCGACGCGACGAGGAAAAATCCCGTGCCAAGGAACGGGTGTACTCGTTCCGCGACAGCAAGCACCGCTGGGACCCCAAGAACCAGCGCCCCGAGCTGTGGAACCTGTACAACGGCAAGGTGAACAAGGGCGAGTCGATCCGCGTGTTCCCGTTGTCCAACTGGACCGAACTGGACATCTGGCAGTACATCTATCTGGAGCAGATCCCGATCGTTCCGCTGTACTTCGCCGCCGAGCGTGACGTGATCGAAAAGAACGGCACCCTGATCATGATCGACGACGAGCGTATTCTCGAACACCTCAGCGACGAAGAAAAAGCGCGTATCGTCAAGAAGAAGGTCCGCTTCCGTACCCTGGGTTGCTATCCGCTGACCGGCGCAGTCGAGTCCGACGCCAAGAGCCTGACCGACATCATCCAGGAAATGTTGCTGACGCGTACCTCCGAGCGCCAGGGGCGGGTCATCGACCACGATGGCGCGGGTTCCATGGAAGACAAGAAGCGTCAGGGTTATTTCTAGAACTTCGAGCTACAAGCGGCAAGCCGCAAGCCGGATGTGGATTCCCGGTTTTTGCATCGCCGCTTGGGTCGCTTGCAGCCTAGAAGCGCCTGCGGTTGGATTACCGAAGCCCGCGAGCTTCCAGAATGCTCGCTGGGTTGATCAACAGAATTTCTAACTAGCCGTACGCTACAAGCCTGCCGCTTGAAGCTTACGGCTTGGAGCTCAAGATGAGTCATCAATCCGAACTGATCAGCGAAGACATCCTCGCTTATCTGGCCCAGCACGAGCGCAAGGAACTGCTACGGTTCCTGACCTGCGGCAACGTCGACGACGGCAAGAGCACATTGATCGGCCGTCTGCTGCACGATTCGAAGATGATCTACGAGGACCACCTCGAGGCCATCACCCGGGATTCGAAGAAGGTCGGCACCACTGGCGAAGAGGTGGACCTGGCGTTGCTGGTCGATGGCTTGCAGGCCGAGCGTGAGCAGGGCATCACCATCGACGTGGCTTACCGCTACTTCTCCACCGCCAAGCGCAAGTTCATCATCGCCGACACGCCGGGCCACGAGCAGTACACGCGCAATATGGCCACAGGTGCTTCCACCTGCGACCTGGCCATTATCCTGGTGGATGCCCGCTACGGCGTGCAGACCCAGACCCGCCGCCACAGCTATATCGCTTCGCTGCTGGGTATCAAGCACATTGTGGTGGCCATCAACAAGATGGACCTCAAGGGCTTCGATGAAGGTGTGTTCGAGGCCATCAAGGCGGATTACCTGAAGTTTGCCGAGGCGATCCAGCTGACGCCGAGCAGCCTGCATTTCGTGCCCATGTCAGCCCTCAAGGGCGACAACGTGGTCAATCGCAGCGAGCGCTCGCCCTGGTACACCGGCCCCGCGCTGATGGAAATCCTGGAAACGGTGGAAGTGGCGGCCGACCGCAACCTGACCGACCTTCGCTTCCCGGTACAGTACGTTAACCGACCCAACCTGAACTTCCGCGGTTTCGCCGGTACCCTGGCCAGCGGCGTCGTGCACAAGGGCGACGAGGTAATGGTGCTGCCTTCGGGCAAGAGCAGCCGGGTCAAGTCCATCGTCACCTACGAAGGTGAGCTGGAGCATGCCGGGCCTGGCCAGGCCATTACCCTGACCATGGAAGACGAGATCGACATCTCCCGCGGGGATCTGCTGGTGCATGCCGACAACGTGCCGCCGGTCACCGATCAGTTCGAAGCCATGCTGGTGTGGATGTCTGAAGAGCCGATGCTGCCTGGGAAGAAATACGACATCAAGCGGGCGACCAGCTACGTGCCGGGCTCCATCGCCAGCATCGTCCATCGGGTAGACGTCAACACCCTGGAGCAAGGCGCTGCCAGTGCGTTGGCGCTGAACGAGATCGGCAAGGTCAAGGTGGCGCTCGACGCCTCCATCGCCCTGGACGGCTACGCCAGCAACCGCACCACTGGCGCCTTCATCGTCATTGACCGGCTCACCAACGGTACGGTAGGGGCGGGCATGATCATCGCTCCGCCCGTAATACCCCATGGCAGCGCTGGCGCTCACGGTGCGCTGGCCCACGTCAGTGTGGAGGAACGCGTCCGCCGCTTCGGCCAGCAACCGGCTACCGTGCTGTTGACGGGCCTGTCCGGCGCGGGCAAGAGCACCCTGGCCTATGCGGTGGAACGCAAACTCTTCGATATGGGGCGCGCGGTCTATGTACTCGATGGCCAGAACCTGCGTCATGACCTGAACAAGGGGCTGCCGCAGGACCGGGCTGGCCGTACCGAGAACTGGCGCCGTGCCGCCCATGTGGCCAAGCAGTTCAACGAGGCGGGGCTGTTGACCCTGGCGGCGTTCGTGGCGCCGGATGCCGAAGGCCGTGCCCAGGCACGGGACCTGATCGGGGATCGCCTGCTGACCGTGTATGTACAGGCTTCGCCACAGGCCTGCAGCGAGCGTGACCCTCAAGGGCTATACGCCGCCGGTGGGGACAACATCCCGGGTGAGTCCTTCCCTTATGACGTACCGCTCGACGCGGACCTGGTCATCGACACCCAAGCCCTCAGCATCGAGGAAGGCGTCAGGCAGGTCATCGAGCTATTGCGCGCGCGCGGAGTCATCTGACCCGCCGCGGGCTTGCCGCTCACCTGCGAAAAGGGCCTCGATCGAGGCCCTTTTTCATTTACTTGCGTTTCAACCCATATTGCTCGTCGAGCATGCCCGGCATGTCCGGCCCCTTGGGGGCGTAATCCTTCGGCGCTTCATGATCCTTGGGCGGGGTCAGCCGGTCACGGCTCGAAGCGCTCGGCTCGGCGTGCAGGGCCGCCAACAGGCGCTGGCGTGTCAGTTCGTCGGTAGCCAGCTGATTGGCGCCTTCGGCCAGGTGTTCCTGAACCTCCTGGTAGCTCTGGGTCAGCTTCTTGACCAGCACCGCTGTGCTGTTGAAGTGGGTAACCACCTCGTGCTGATAGTTATCGAATTTCTGCTGCAGCTCATCCAGCTGGCGCTGGGTGCCGCCGGGCACGGCGTTAGGGGCCAGGCGTGCAATGAGGAAGCCGGCGACCAGGCCCACCACGAGGGCCAGTGTGGGTAGCAACCAAACCAAGAGCGAGAGTTCCACGAGTCCTTCCTCTGTAAACGACTTTGCATTACGTTAACGGCTCGAACCCGCGCTGTATACCGCAAGGCGTCAATACCGCCTGCCCACGGGCACAAACCACTAGCTAGACGAGTCGACCCTGGCCAGGGTCACGGAGTTCATACCCTTGCTCATTCGTGAAAACCCCTTGATGCTCGATGGGCCGGTTGGCCAGCTCGAGGCGCTTTACCTTGAAGTTCCCCAGCCGCGAGGCCTGGCGCTGCTTTGCCATCCGAATCCGGAGCAGGGCGGCACCATGCTCAACAAGGTCATGTCCACGCTGCAGCGTACGGCCCGGGACGCCGGCTACATCACCCTGCGTTTCAACTACCGCGGCACGGGGAGCAGCGCCGGCAGCCACGACATGGACCTGGGAGAAGTGGACGACGCCAATGCCGCCGCCAACTGGCTACGCATTCGTCACCCAGGTCTGCCGCTGACACTCCTGGGCTTTTCCTTCGGTGGTTTCGTGGCGGCCACCCTGGCCGGACGGCTGGAACGTCAAGGCGTGACGCTTGAGCACCTGTTCATGTGCGCTCCGGCCGTGATGCGGTTGCGTACCGAGGAACCGCTGCCGCGGCAGTGCCCGCTGACGGTGATCCAGCCTGATGCCGACGAGGTCGTCGAGCCTGCCCATGTGTACGAATGGTCCGCCGGGCTCGAGCGTCCTCATGAGTTGATCAAAGTGGCGGAGTGCGGGCACTTCTTTCATGGCAAACTCACCGACCTGAAAGATCTTGTTCTTCCGCGCCTTGCCCCCTGACCGCAGCCGATAAGCGATTGCCCATGACCACCCGTATTCTCACTGGTATCACCACCACCGGCACGCCCCACCTGGGCAACTATGCCGGCGCCATCCGCCCAGCCATCGAGGCCAGTCGTCAGCCTGGCATGGACTCGTACTACTTCCTGGCCGATTACCACGCCCTGATCAAATGCGACGACCCGCAGCGTATCCAGCGCTCGCGCCTGGAAATCGCCGCCACCTGGCTCGCTGGCGGTCTGGACGTGGAACGCGCCACCTTCTATCGGCAGTCGGACATCCCCGAGATCCCTGAATTGACCTGGCTGCTGACCTGCGTGGCCGCCAAGGGCCTGCTCAACCGCGCCCATGCCTACAAGGCGTCGGTAGACAGGAACGTAGAAACCGGCGAAGACCCGGACGCCGGCGTGTCCATGGGCCTGTACAGCTACCCGATCCTGATGGCGGCGGACATTCTGATGTTCAACGCCCACAAGGTGCCGGTGGGTCGCGACCAGATCCAGCACGTGGAAATGGCCCGTGATATCGGCCAGCGCTTCAACCATCTGTTCGGCCAGGGGCAGGAGCTGTTCGTACTCCCCGAGGCGGTGATCGAGGAAAGCGTAGCGACCCTGCCCGGGCTGGATGGCCGCAAGATGTCCAAGAGCTACGACAACACCATCCCGTTGTTCGGCTCGGCCAAGCAGCTCAAGGACGCCATTGCCCGTATCGTGACCGACTCACGCGCTCCGGGTGAGCCGAAGGATCCTGACAACAGTCACCTGTTCACCCTGTACAGCGCCTTCGCGACTCCGGCCCAGACCGAAGCCTTCCGCGGGCATCTGCTGGGCGGCCTGGGGTGGGGCGAGGCCAAGCAGCAACTGTTCACACTGCTCGACGGCCTCCTTGCCGAGCCGCGCGAGCGCTACCAGCAACTGATCGCTCGCCCCGCTGACCTGGAAGACATCCTGCTGGCCGGTGCCGCCAAGGCGCGTCGCGTGGCCACGCCTTTCCTCGAGCAGTTGCGCGAAGCGGTGGGCCTGCGCTCGTTCCGTACCCAGGTCGCGGCGACCGGCACCACCCCCAAAAAGGCCGGCAAGGCGGCGCGGTTCGTCAGCTTCCGCGAGGACGACGGCAGCTTCCGTTTCCGCCTGCTCAGCGCGGAGGGTGAGCAGTTGTTGCTTTCCCAGCCATTCGCCGATGGCAAGGCAGCAGGCGCGGCAAGCAAGCGACTGCAGCAGGTCGAGCCAGAACTGCGCGTCGAAGCGGACAGTTTCACGGTATGGCTCGATGGCGAGTGCGTGGCCAGCAGCCCGGCCCATGCCGATGATGCCGCCCGGGATGCTGCCATCGATGCGGTGAAGCAGGCCCTGCGGCCCGCGGCGGACTGAACGCGGGTCATCTGCGCGCCGGGTCTTGTTCGCGCAGGCCCGGCGCTGACGGCTGCGGCGATCGGTCGCGGCCTCGATTGCCATCCCCCAGGCCCGCCGTTAAAGTGGCGGCCCGGTTTTACAGCCCGTAGACGACTTATGACGCCCCTTGAACGATACCAAGCCGACCTGAAACGTCCTGATTTCTTCCACGATGCGGCGCAGGAAACAGCGGTGCGCCATCTCCAGCGGCTCTACGATGATTTGATCGCCGCGGACACCCACAAGCCAGGCCTGCTGGGCAAGCTCTTCGGCAAGAAAGACAGCGCGCCCATCAAGGGGCTTTATTTCTGGGGCGGTGTAGGGCGGGGCAAGACCTATCTGGTCGATACTTTCTTCGAAGCGCTGCCGTTCAAGGAAAAAACCCGTACCCACTTCCACCGCTTCATGAAGCGGGTCCACGAGGAGATGAAAACCCTCAAGGGGGAGAAGAATCCGCTGACGCTGATCGCCAAGCGATTCGCCAGCGAGTCGCGGGTGATCTGTTTCGACGAATTCTTCGTGTCGGACATCACCGACGCCATGATCCTGGGCACCTTGATGGAGGAATTGTTCAAGCATGGGGTTACCCTGGTGGCGACCTCCAACATCGTGCCGGACGGGCTCTACAAGGACGGCCTGCAGCGTGCCCGTTTCCTGCCCGCCATCGCGCTGATCAAGCAGCACACCGAAGTGGTCAACGTCGACAGTGGGGTGGACTACCGCCTGCGCCATCTGGAGCAGGCGGAACTGTTCCATTTCCCTCTGAACGAGGCGGCGGAGAGAAGCCTGCGTGAGAGCTTCCGGGCACTGACGCCGGAGTGCACCCAGCCTGTGGAAAACGATGTTCTGATCATCGAAAACCGCGAGATCCACGCGCTGCGTACCTGTGACGATGTGGCCTGGTTCGACTTCCGCGCCCTGTGCGACGGGCCGCGCAGCCAGAACGACTACATCGAGCTGGGCAAGATCTTCCACGCCGTGATTCTCAGTGGCGTGGAACAGATGGGCGTAGCGACCGACGATATCGCCCGACGCTTCATCAACATGGTCGACGAGTTCTACGATCGCAACGTAAAGCTGATCATCTCGGCTGAAGTGGAGCTAAAGGACCTGTATTCCGGTGGCCGCTTGAACTTCGAATTCCAACGTACTCTCAGCCGGCTGCTGGAAATGCAGTCTCATGAGTTCCTCTCACGCGCCCACAAGCCTTGAACTGACGACCTCGGCGGTGGCCTGCGCCAGGCGCGCCGCACTGGCCGCCGCGGTACCCCCGCGGTAGCCCTGGCGGTACTGGTTGGGCGAAGCGCCCGTGTGCTGGCGAAACAGCCTGGCGAAGAAGCTCGCGTCGTCGTAGCCCACCTCATAGCTGATGGTCTTGATGCTCTTGGCGCTGGCCGAAAGCAACCCCTTGGCGGTTTCGATCCGCAACCTTTGCAGGTAGTGCAGGGGCTTGTCTCCCGTGGCCGAGTGGAATCGCCGCATGAAGTTACGGATGCTCATGCCATGTTTGCGGGCCAGGTCTTCGAAGCGAAACTTGTCGGCGAAGTGAGTTTCAAGCCAGTCCTGCACCTGGAGGATCTGCAGGTCCTGATGCAGTTTTTGCCCGCCGAAGCCGATTCGCCCGGGAGCATAGCTTCGCCGGACCTCGTGGAGGATGTCCCGCGCCACCGCTTGCGCAACGCGAGGGCCGCAGAAGCGCTCGATCACATAGACGTAAAGGTCGCAGGCCGACGTCAGCCCCGCGGCGCAGTAAAGGTTGTCCGCGTCGGTCAAGTGCTTTTCCCGGTTCAGTCGAATCTTGGGGTACCGTTCGCTGAACGCGTCGAAGTAGCGCCAGTAAGTGGTCGCCTCCTTGCCGTCCAGCAGCCCCGCCTCGGCGAGCCAGAAGACGCCGTTGGCTTCGCCACACAACACCGCGCCCTTGGCATGTTGCTGTCGCAGCCAAGGTAGCACCTGGGTCGTTTCCGGCGAGGCGGTCGAGAACTCCCCCCAGAAGGCCGGCAGTATGATCACGTCAGCGTCCGCGAGCGCGCCTTCGGCCTCCATTCTTGTGCCGCTGAAGGTTTGCGCCCCTTCGCCGCCCGCGCTGAGCAGGCAGGTCTCGTAGGCGGGGACCAGGCCCAGCCCGAGTTCGCGCCCGTAGCGCAGGCTCGCCAGATGAAAGAAATCCTTGGCCTGCATCAGGGTAGAGGCGAAGACATTGGGTGTGACGAGTATCGCGACCCGCTGGAGGCGGGGAGAGGGCTGTGGGCGCATATTCATTGTTCTTGTGGGATAGCGGTCACGCTTTGGCACTATCGTCTTGTTTTTGTCGCCTGGTGTCCAGTAGGCGAGCGTGCGTACAGGGCTAGCGAAAGAACTTGAAATTTTCCGGCCAATCCGGATAATTCGCCTGCTCTGCACGCGGAGGAAGTGATGCCCCTCCCCGGACAGGCCCTTTGCCGGACCCGACGCGATGACCCGAGCCCCCGAAAGCGTCTGGATGCGGCTGCCTTTGACCTTGTCAAAGCAAGCACTATTCAGTAAGCTCCGCCGTCTATTTTTGCTGGGCGGCCCCTGAGGCTATAAAGAATGAAAACTTTTACTGCTAAACCGGAAACAGTAAAGCGCGACTGGTTTGTCGTCGACGCCGCTGGCCAGACCCTGGGTCGTCTGGCTACCGAAATCGCGAGCCGTCTGCGTGGCAAGCACAAGCCTGAATACACCCCCCACGTTGACACTGGCGACTACATCGTCGTGATCAACGCCGAGCAGGTGCGTGTAACCGGCGCCAAGTCCACTGACAAAGTGTACTACTCCCACTCCGGTTTCCCCGGCGGTATCAAATCGATCACTTTCGACAAGCTGATCGACAAGGCACCTGAGCGTGTCATCGAAACCGCGGTCAAGGGCATGCTGCCGAAGAACCCGCTGGGTCGCGACATGTACCGTAAGCTGAAAGTCTATGCGGGCGCTACTCACCCTCATACTGCTCAGCAGCCTCAAGAACTGAAGATTTAACGGAATAGTTCACTATGTCGGCGACTCAAAACTACGGCACTGGCCGTCGCAAGACCGCAACCGCTCGCGTATTCCTGCGGCCGGGTACTGGCAACATTTCTATCAACAACCGCCCGCTGGATACCTTCTTCGGTCGTGAAACCGCGCGCATGGTTGTTCGTCAGCCGCTGGAACTGACTGAAAACGTCGCCAAGTTCGACGTCTACGTCACCGTTTCCGGTGGTGGTGTCAGCGGCCAGGCCGGCGCTATCCGTCACGGTATCACTCGTGCCCTGATGGCCTACGACGAAACCCTGCGTGGCGCCCTGCGTCGTGCTGGCTTCGTTACCCGCGACGCCCGTGAAGTTGAACGTAAGAAAGTCGGTCTGCGTAAAGCGCGTAAGCGTCCGCAGTACTCCAAGCGTTAATTCGCTGCTTTCGCTTCACGAAAAGCCCGGTTCGAAAGAATCGGGCTTTTTCGTTTGGGTGTTTTTCAGTTGCCGGATGCTGCAGGCGGCGGTAGCGTTCTGGCATTCCCGCCCGCTAGCGACGGTTTTGCTGTAAGATTCGCGGCTATCGCGCGCCCGGGGGCGCCTACGTTCAGTCTGTGGCCAGGGCATTCCATGCTCGCCGCGAACGAGGCTTGCCTGGGCGCGT
This sequence comes from Pseudomonas massiliensis, assembly GCF_000826105.1. GTDB lineage: Bacteria > Pseudomonadota > Gammaproteobacteria > Pseudomonadales > Pseudomonadaceae > Aquipseudomonas > Aquipseudomonas massiliensis. The sequence goes on from NZ_CCYK01000007.1 coordinate 378,811, forward strand.
TCGTTTATCCGCTTCCAGCGAGGAAATCGCCATGGGCGTAGCCAACCGGTTGGCCTGCTATTCCGACCCGGCCGACCATTATTCCCATCGTGTGCGCATCGTGCTTGCCGAAAAAGCCGTGACCGTGCAGATCATCGATACCGTCCCCGGACGGCAGCCTGCGGGCCTGATGGATGTGAACCCCTATGGGTCCCTGCCTACCCTGGTTGACCGGGACCTGGCCTTGTATGAATCCACCGTGGTCATGGAATACCTGGATGAGCGCTACCCGCATCCGCCACTCTTGCCCGCCTATCCTGTGGCTCGGGCCAACACGCGCTTGCTGATGCACCGCGTCCAGCGTGACTGGTGTGGTCATGTGGATCTGCTGCTCGATCCACGAAGCAAGGAGGCGGCCCGTTCAGAAGCGCGCAAGTACCTGCGCGAAAGCCTGACCGGCGTCTCGCCATTGTTCGCCGAGATGTCATGCTTCATGAGCGATGAGCAAAGCCTGGTGGACTGCTGTCTACTGCCCATACTCTGGCGCCTGCCGGTGATAGGGGTGGAGCTGTCCAAGGCTGCCAAGCCGCTGCTTGACTACATGGACCGGCAGTTTGCTCGTGAAGCTTTTGAGGCGAGTCTATCCGCCGCCGAACGTGAAATGCGCTAGTTCTAGAGGAGCCCTTGATGAATTCCAGTCGTCCTTACCTGGTCCGCGCGCTGTATGAGTGGATCGTGGATAACGATTGCACCCCCCATATTCTGGTCAATGCAGAATACCGTAACGTGCAAGTCCCCCAGGGATTTGCCACTGATGGTCAGATCGTGCTGAACGTGTCGCCCAGCGCGGTGCGCCATATGCAGATGGATAACGAAGCAGTGAGCTTCGAAGGTCGCTTTTCCGGTGTCGCCCATTCCTTGTATGTACCAGTGGGGGCGATCATGGGCATCTACGCCCGTGAGAACGGGCAGGGTATGGTGTTCGACCCTGAAGTGCCGTCCCTCGAGGATGACGTCGAGCTTGAGGGCGAGCACACCGATGGTGATGATCTGCCGCCGTCGGGTGGGCAACCGCCGCGCCCCAGCGGCCGGCCAAGCCTCAAAGTAGTGAAGTGAAAAAGGCGACCGCGAGGTCGCCTTTTTCATGGCTGTTCAGTCGATGTATTCGAACAGCTTGACGATCTTCTGGACGCCCGAGACGCCTTGCACCAGGGTGGTGGCCCGGTTTGCCTCTTGCTGGGAAACCAGGCCGAGCAGGTAGACGATGCCGTTTTCCGTAACTACCTTGATGCGTGAACCCGGAATGGCATTGTCCGCGAACATCTGGGTCTTGATCTTGGTGGTCAGCAAGGCGTCGTTGCTGCGGGCCAGCATTGAAGAGGGCTGGGCGACCTGCAGTTCGTTCTCTACCTTCTTGACTCGCTGGACAGCGCCGGCAGCCTGCCCTGCAAGTGTCTTGAGGTCCGCGCGCGGGGTCTGGCCGGCCAGCAGCACGACACCGTTGTAGCTGGTCACCACGATATGGGAACCCTGGTCCAGGTCAGGGCTGGCCTTGGCTACGTTCACCGCCACCTTGGTCTCGATCAGTGAGTCGTCGATCTTGCTGCCCAGGGTGCGGGTGCCACGGTCGTCGTCGATGGGCTTGTCGCGGGTGGCAGTCAGCACGGAGCTGCAGCCGGAGAGGGCGATGCAAGCAGTCAAGGCCGCGAGGCCGATACGGATGGGGCTCATTCTTCACTCCCGAACAATTGGCTGTCGATCAAGTCGCAAAGGCAGTGGATCGCCAGCAGGTGTACTTCCTGAATGCGCGCGGTTACCTGTGATGGAACGCGGATCTCTACGTCTTCGGGCAACAGCAGCGAAGCCATGCCGCCTCCGTCCCGGCCGGTGAGCGCCACTACCGTCATGTCCCGGTCGTGAGCCGCCTGGATGGCCTGAATGATATTGGCCGAGTTACCGCTGGTGGAAATCGCCAGCAGCACGTCGCCCGCCTGGCCCAGTGCGCGGATCTGCTTCGAGAAGACCTCGTTGTAGCTGTAGTCGTTCGCAATGGACGTCAAGGTCGAGGCGTCCGTGGTCAGGGCGATGGCGGGCAGGCCCGGCCGCTCCCGTTCGAATCGATTGAGCATCTCCGATGAAAAATGCTGCGCGTCTCCGGCAGACCCTCCATTGCCGCAGGCGAGCACCTTGCCCTCGCTGAGCATGGCATGGACCATGACCTGGCTGGCTTGCTCGATATGGGGAGCGAGCACTTCCATGGCCTGCTGCTTGGTGTCGATGCTGGCCTGGAAGAGCCGGCGAATCCGGGATTGCATGTCCATCGTCTACCTTAGAAACCTGAGCCCGCGAAGCGGGGACGCCGGGGCAGGCCGCGGCGTATGCTTGATGAGATCAAACCGGTGCGTGTCAGCTGGTGAAGGCATCCTTCAGCCAGGTCAGCCCAAGCGCCCGAGGGTCAGTGCCTTCGATAGCGACGATATCGAAACGGCAAGGGTGCTCGGCCCATTGGGAGTTTTCCTGAAGGAAATGCGCCGCAGCGGTAACCACTCGCGCCTGCTTGCGGCCGTCGACGCTGCCGAGGGCGCCACCCCAACCAGCGTGCAGCCGATAGCGAACTTCGGCGAATACTACTGTATCCCCCTCCAGCATGACCAGATCCAGTTCACCGTACCGGCAGCGCCAGTTGCGGGCCAGCCGTTGCAGCCCGTGCGCCTGTAGATGGCGTTCGGCCCAGTCCTCGGCCTGCTGGCCCGGGCGGGGATGAAGCAGGCGGGTCACTGGGCGCTGGATGGCATGGACTCGACCCTCCCGCCGGTGAATTGAGCCCAGGGCAACTGGCGCTCGATCCGCTGGGCAGTATTCAGGCTCAGGCTTCCCGAAAGCCCGTCGATGCGGTTGTCAGGCAAGGCCTTGAGTTGCCCCAGCCGCGGGGCGAGGGTGTAGGCGTCGGCCCCCATGGCGTACAAGCGGCCCAGGCTGGTATTCGCCTGTGGCCACTGGCGGGCGACCTGCTGGCGCAGGCTGTTGTTCGCATCGAGCAACCAGGGCGTTTCGCAGAAGCGTACGTTGTTCAGGTCCGTATACTGGGCCTGGTCACCGCTGGCGCTGTACACATGCGAGGTGGCATACACCGGGATGTCGCCGGCGTACTGGTAATTGAGCGTGGGCTTGACCTGCTGGGCCTGTTGCGGCGTGGCGGTCATGTAGATGAAATCCACGTCCTGGCGGCGACTGCCCTGACCACCGGTGCCAGTCTGGCGGACCTGCAGCAGCTCGGCGATCTGCCCCGCCAGGGCGACCGGCTGGTCGATCTGCACCGCGGCGACCAGCGTGCCTCCCTCGGCTTGCCAGGCCTGGCGGAACGCCGCCAGTACCCGGTCTCCGAACTCGCCCTTGGGCACTATGGCAGCGGCCCGCTGCAGGCCGTCGGCATGGGCGCGGCGCGCCACTTCACGGGCTTCGTCTTCCGCGGCGAGGCCGAACTGGAAGAGCTGCGCCGGGCCCGGCTGTGGGCTGTCGCTATAGTTGAGCGCCAGGGTAGTGATGGGCAGCTGGGGGCGGCTGCTCAGTTGCTTGACCAGGTTCTTCTCCAGCGGGCCGACCACCAGCTGGATGCCCTTGGCCTGGGCCTCGCGGTAGAACTCGTCCATGGACGTGACGCGGGAGCTGTCGAACAATTCGATGGCTGGCGTCGGCTGGCCGCTCTGCTGGGCCTGGTAGTGCGCGGCCATGAAGCCGTCACGCAGGGCTCGGGCAACACCAGCCAGTTGGCCCTGCTGAGGCAGCAGGAGGGCGACGCGGTCCAGCGGCTGGTTGGTTACCGTCATCAGTTGTTGCAAGGGGAGCGGCAGGGTGACCGCTGCCGGGTGACTGGCATGCTGCGCGCGCCATGCCTCGATAGCCGCCTTCTGCTGCTCCAGCGTGCCGGGCGTCTTGGCGACCTGGGCCAGACTCAGCCAGCCTGCGAGGTCGTCGGTACCGCTGGGTTGAAGCTGGTCGGCCGGCAGGCTTGCCACCAGTTTCCAGATTGCCTCGTGGTTGGCGCTGCTCGCGTCCCCTTGCAGCATGGGCGCAATGAAGATGCGCTCACGCGCCGCCGCCAAGACCTGGCCGTCAGCCTCCAGGGCCCGGGCGCGAACGGTCTGGGTGCGGATCTGCTGGTCGACGGGCAGTTCGCCCAGGTGCTCGAGGCTCGGATGTTTCAGCGCCGTGAGCGCAGCCTTGGGGTCGTTGCGGTTCATGGCAAGTTCGGCCAGCAGGGTGCTGGCGAATACCTGCTGGGCAGGCTTGAGCTGATTGAGGTCCAGCTGGCCGAAAATCTGCGTGGCAATGGCGTCCTGTCGTTGTTCCATGGCCTTGCTCGCCGCGCTCAGGCGCAGGAAGGCGGCTTCGTCTGGCGCCTTGCTCGCCGCGGCCTGCTGCAACAGCTCATCCACGCTTGCGTTGGCGGTGCGTGGCAGCTCGCCCAGGGACGAACCCGGCTGGCTCGCGCACGCGGCCAGGAGCATGGCCAGGAATAGGGCAAATAGCGGACGCAGGCAACCGGTCATGTACATCTTCCTGATACGGATCGTTGGACGAACAATTGTACCCAAGGCCCGGCGGCGACGCGATGACGAGGCCCCGAGCCGGGATTCGGCAAACTGCTGTCGCGCCGTTACAATGGCCGCTTTTCCGGCCTTCCAAGGTGTGTGCTGTGACCCTCCCAGGCGCGACTGATTCAACTTTAGGCACACTTTATGTGGTCGCCACCCCTATCGGTAATCTCGAGGACATGACCCCCCGGGCCCTGCGGGTATTGACGCAGGTGGCCTTGATAGCCGCCGAGGATACCCGTCACTCGTTGCGCCTGCTCCAGCACTTCGGCATCCAGACTCCGCTGGCCGCCTGCCATGAGCATAACGAGCGAGAGGACGGCGGCCGCTTTCTGGGCAGGCTGCAAGCTGGCGATGACGTGGCCTTGATTTCCGATGCAGGCACTCCCTTGATCTCGGACCCTGGCTACCACCTGGTGCGCCAGGCCCGCGCGGCTGGCGTGCCCGTGGTGCCAGTGCCAGGCGCCTGCGCGGTGATCGCCGCGCTATCAGCCGCCGGGCTGCCGTCCGATCGCTTCATTTTCGAGGGCTTCCTCCCCGCCAAGGCCGCTGCCCGGACCAGCCGCCTGGAGGCGCTGCGGGAAGAGCCGCGCACCCTGATCTTCTACGAGGCGCCTCATCGCATCCTGGAGTCGGTCCAGGCCATGGAAGCGGTGTTCGGCCCTGAGCGCCCCGCAGTGCTGGCACGCGAGCTGACCAAAACCTTCGAAACCCTCAAAAGCGCCCCGCTCGCCGAGTTGAAGGCGTTCATTGAAACCGATGTGAACCAGCAGCGCGGCGAATGCGTGGTGCTGGTCGCCGGCTGGTCCGCTCCCACTGGCGAGGAGGCCCTGAGTGTGGAAGCGCTGCGAGTACTGGACCTGCTCCTGGCCGAGATGCCCCTGAAGAAAGCCGCCGCCCTGGCGGCGCAGATCACAGGCGTACGCAAGAACCTGCTGTACCAGGTCGCTCTGGAGCGACAGGGGTAGGATGATCTGCCGCTAAAATAGGCGCTAGCAAGCCTCGCTCGGCTGTCATCGCTTGTAACCGAAGGCGGCTGCCGGTAACCTTGCCGCCGGAGAGTCGGTTGGACAGTCGCTGCCGTTGCATGCTCGCATGCGCGGGGGAGGAAAGTCCGGGCTCCATAGGGCAGAGTGCCAGGTAACGCCTGGGAGGCGCGAGCCTACGGAAAGTGCCACAGAAAATAACCGCCTAAGCGCTTCGGCGCCGGTAAGGGTGAAAAGGTGCGGTAAGAGCGCACCGCGCGGCTGGCAACAGTCCGTGGTCAAGGTAAACCCCACTCGGAGCAAGACCAAATAGGGTTCCATAGGCGTGGCCCGCGCTGGAACCGGGTAGGTTGCTAAAGGTGTTCAGTGATGACCACCGTAGAGGAATGGCTGTCCTCGACAGAACCCGGCTTACAGGCCGACTCTCCACCTTTCTTTTCGTCCCCGTTTCGTTTGTATCCCCTCCCTGGTAATACCGAAAAAATCTTAATTCTCACAATTCACTTTAACTATTTGACGCAAACCACTGGCCCGGAAGGGGTTTCCCAGGCGTTTTGTCTCGCTTTTTCAGGCTTTCCACCTCATCTGTGTCGTAAATCACCGATATGTAAGGGTTTTCCCTGACGGCGCGCCTTGACGCTGCCGTGGGGGGATTCCTATAGTGTGCGCGAGTGGCGGAAAGTGGCAGAAAGTGGGAAATTCAGGCGCAGGCGAACAATAGCGCGGCAGTATCTTTTTTCGGGGAAGCTCAACAGTGTTTCGCGGAGCCAATGCCATCAGCCTTGACGCAAAAGGCCGTCTCGCTATGCCGAGCCGGTACCGCGACGAGCTGAATTCGCGAAGCAGTGGCCAGTTGATCATCACCATCGATACGGTCGACCCTTGTTTGAACCTCTACCCGCTCGACGAATGGGAAATCATCGAAACCAAGCTCAAGGCGCTTCCCTCGTTGCGAGAGGAAGTCAAGCGCCTGCAACGGCTGTTGATCGGTAACGCGGTAGACCTGGAGCTCGACTCCAGTGGCCGCTTTCTCGTTCCCCCGCGTTTGCGCGACTACGCCCGCCTGGACAAGAAGGCGATGCTGGTAGGCCAGCTGAACAAGTTTCAACTGTGGGACGAGGACACCTGGAACGCGGTTTCCGCGGCGGACCTCGAAGCAATCCAACAACCGGGCGCCATGCCTGATGAACTGCGTGACCTGATCCTGTGACGACCGACAGCAGCTACAACCACATTACCGTGTTGCTAGACGAGGCGATCGAGGCCTTGAACGTGCGCGCGGACGGCTGCTATGTAGATGGCACCTTCGGTCGCGGCGGCCATAGCCGTCTGATCCTCCGACATCTGGGAGGGGACGGCCGATTGCTTGGCTTCGACAAAGACCCTCAGGCGATTGCTACCGGGCAAGCGCTGGCGGCCGAAGACGGCCGCTTTGTCATTGTGCAGCGCAGTTTCGCCGAGATGGCTGCCGAAGCCGATCGCCTTGGCCTGGCCGGCAAGATCAGCGGCGTCCTGCTGGACCTGGGCGTGTCCTCCCCGCAGTTGGACGATCCGGCGCGCGGCTTCAGCTTTCTCAATGACGGCCCGCTGGACATGCGCATGAACCCCGATCAGGGCATCAGCGCGGCGCGCTTCATTGCCGAAGCGCCTGAGGAGGAAATCGCTCGGGTTTTCAAGGAATATGGCGAGGAGCGTTTCGCCCGGCGCATGGCGCGGGCGGTCGTGGAGCGGCGTCAGGCGCAGCCGTTCGAGCGCACCGCCGACCTGGCGCAGGTGCTCAAGGATGCCAACCCGGCCTGGGAGAAGAACAAGCATCCGGCTACCCGAGCCTTCCAGGGGTTGCGCATTCATGTCAACAGCGAACTGGCCGACCTTGAAGCAGGGCTCCAGGCCGCGCTGGACATTCTCGAAGTGGGCGGCCGCCTGGTAGTGATCAGCTTCCATTCCCTGGAAGACCGCATCGTCAAGCTGTTCCTGCGCCGCCTGGAGAAAGGCGAGCAGGACAAGCTCCCGCGCAACCTGCCTGTGCAAGTACAGCGCTTCGAGCCGATCGTGCGTACCCTGGGCAAGGCGCGTTTCGCTTCTGAAGCCGAGCTCAAGGCCAACCCGCGCTCGCGCAGCGCCGTAATGCGTGTGGCGGAGAAACTGCGGTGAGCCAGCTCTTCTTCAAGCCATTGCCACGCTTCAGTTTCCTGATGCTGCTGCTGTTCGTGGGGGTGCTGGTGTCCGCCATTGCGGTGGCCTATAGCGCGCACTTGAACCGCACCTTGCTCAACGCCCTTTACACCGAGCTCAATGAGCGCGACAAGGCCCAGGCCGAGTGGGGCCGCCTCATTCTCGAGCAAAGCACCTGGACGGCCCATAGCCGAATCGAGGCGTTGGCCACCGAACAGCTGAAAATGCATGTGCCTGACGCGGCGGACGTGCGGATGGTGGCGCCATGATGAAACTCGACGGAGCCCTATTTCCGTGGCGTTTCCGCGTCGTGCTCGGCCTGCTCGGCATCATGGTGGCGGCCATCAGCTGGCGCATCATCGACCTGCAGGTAGTGGACCGTGATTTCCTCAAGGGCCAGGGCGATGCCCGCAGCATGCGTCATATCCCCATTCCCGCGCATCGCGGCCTGATCACTGACCGCAACGGTGAGCCCCTGGCGGTCAGTACGCCGGTGAGCACCCTGTGGGCCAACCCCAAGGAGCTGCAGCTGGCCAAGGACCGCTGGCCCGAACTGGCGCGTGCCCTGGGTCAGGATCCGGCGCAGCTCAGCGAGCGTTTCGAAGCCAACGCCAGCAAGGAATTCCTCTATCTGGTCCGTGGGCTGACCCCGGAGCAGGGTCAGGCGGTACTGGACCTGAAGGTGCCCGGCGTCTATGGCCTGGAGGAGTTCCGTCGTTTCTACCCGGCTGGCGACGTCACCGCCCATATGGTCGGCTTCACCGACCTGGACGACCACGGTCGCGAGGGTGTCGAGCTGGCCTACGACGAGTGGCTGGCCGGCGTGCCTGGCCGGCGCCAGGTGATCAAGGACAGGCGCGGGCGGCTCATTCGCGACGTGCAGGTGACCAAGAACGCCAAGGCCGGGAAAACCCTGGCCTTGTCCATTGATCTGCGCCTGCAGTACCTGGCCACACGGGAGCTGCGCAAGGCCATTACGGAGAACCAGGCCAAGGCGGGCAGCCTGGTGATCATGGACGTGAAGAGTGGCGAGGTGCTCGCCATGGTCAATATGCCCACCTATAACCCGAACAACCGTCGCACCATGGTGCCGGCGGCCATGCGCAACCGCGCCATCATCGACGTGTTCGAGCCTGGCTCGACCATGAAGCCACTGTCCATGAGCGCGGCCCTGGAAACCGGGCGCTGGAAGCCGACGGACAAGGTGGAGGTATACCCAGGGTCCCTGCAGATCGGCCGCTACACCATCAAGGACGTATCCAAGACCGAGGGGCCGGTGCTGGACCTGACCGGCATCCTCATCAATTCCAGTAACGTGGGAATGAGCAAGGTCGCCTTCGATGTGGGCGGCGAGAATATCTACCGCGTGATGTCTTCCGTGGGCCTGGGCCAATACTCTGGGCTTGGCTTCCCGGGCGAGCGGGTGGGCAACCTGCCCAACCACCGCGAATGGCGCAAGGCGGAAACCGCTACCTTGTCCTACGGGTACGGCCTTTCGGTGACGGCGCTGCAGCTGGTACACGCCTACGCCACCCTGGCCAACCACGGCAGGCTGGTGCCGCTGTCGATCCTGAAAGTGGACAATCCGCCGGAAGGCAGCCAAGTGATTCCGGAAAACGTGGCCATGACCATCCAGGGCATGCTGCAGCAGGTGATCGAAGCACCACGTGGCGTGTATCGCGCGCAGGTGCCGGGCTACCACGTGGCGGGCAAGAGCGGTACCGCGCGCAAGGCCACCATCGGCTCGCGTGGCTACACCGAGAACGCTTACCGCTCGCTGTTCGCCGGCTTCGGTCCGGTGGCCAACCCGCGCTACGCGGTGGTGGTGGTGATCGACGAGCCCGGCGCGGGCGGTTACTTCGGTGGCCTGGTATCCGCGCCTGTCTTCAGCAAGGTGATGTCGGGCACGCTGCGCCTGATGAACGTACCGCCGGACAACCTTCCGGCGGCCACTCCACAACAGCAGGCCAGCGCCACTCCGGTGCCCGCGCCCGCGCCTGGCAAAGGACGCCAAGGATGAGCATGCCCCTGACCCACCTGTTCCCCGATGCCGGGCGCGATCCGCTGATCCGCGAGCTGGCGCTGGACAGTCGGCAGGTTCGCCCAGGTGACCTGTTCCTGGCCGTGCCCGGTGGCCGGGTCGATGGCCGCCAGCACATCGCCGATGCCCTGGCGCGAGGCGCCGCGGCGGTGGCCTATGAGGCCGAAGGCGCCAATGTCCTGCCTTTCACCGACATACCCCTGGTTCCGGTGCGTGGGCTGGCGGGCCAGTTATCAGCCATCGCCGGACGTTTCTATTCTGAGCCGGGCCGTCATCTGCGCATGATCGGCGTTACCGGAACCAATGGCAAAACCAGCGTGACCCAGCTCATCGCCCAGGCGCTGGACCGGCTCGGCACCTCGTGCGGGCTGATCGGCACCCTGGGCAGCGGCTTTCATGGCGAACTCAAAAGTGGCCGTCTGACCACCCCGGATGCCGTGGCGGTGCAGGCGACCCTGGCCGACCTGCGCAAGGCCGGCGCCCGGGCCGTGGCCATGGAAGTCTCCTCCCACGCCTTGGAGCAGGGGCGCGTGGCGGCGGTGGATTTCGGTATCGCCGTGTTCACCAACCTGTCCCGGGACCATCTCGACTACCACGGCAGCATGCAGGCCTACGCCAATGCCAAGGCCCGTCTGTTTGCCTGGCCTACCTTGCGCGCCCGGGTGATCAACCTCGATGACGAACTTGGCCAGGACCTGGCCCGGCGGCCGGGTACCTCCCGGCTCATCGGCTATAGCCTGGTCGAGGCGAGCGCTACTCTGTACTGCCGCGATGCCCGCTTCGACGACCAGGGCGTCACGGCTACCCTGGTCACCGCCCAGGGCACCTTCAATCTGCGCAGCCGCTTGCTGGGCCGCTTCAACCTGAGCAACCTGCTGGCGGCCATCGGCGCCCTGATGGCGATGGACTATCCGCTGGACGAGATCCTCAAGGTCGTTCCAGCGCTGGAAGGCCCGTTGGGCCGCGTGCAGCGCCTGGGTGGCGGCGACCGCCCGCTGGTAGTGGTGGACTACGCCCATACGCCGGACGCCCTGGAGAAGGTTCTCCAGGCCTTGCGCCCCCATGTGAGCGGCAGTCTGGTTTGTCTGTTCGGCTGCGGCGGCGACCGTGACCGGGGCAAGCGTCCGCTCATGGCGCAGGTAGCCGAAACCCTGGCCGACAAGGTCGTGGTCACTGATGACAATCCGCGCAGCGAGGCGCCCGAAGCCATCTTTGACGATATCCGTCCTGGCTTCGCCCAGCCTGGGCAGGCCCGATTCATTTCCGGACGCAGCGAGGCCATCGCGCAAGCGGTGGGCGACGCCCGGGCCGGTGACGTTGTGGTGCTGGCCGGTAAAGGGCACGAGGACTATCAGGAAATTCTTGGCGAGCGACACCCGTTCTCCGACATCGAACAGGCCGAAGCGGCCTTGGCTACCTGGGAGCGAGACCATGCTTGAGCCCCTGTCCCTGGCGCGCGTGGCGCAACCCCTTGGTGGGCGCCTGCTGGGTGAGGACCGCACTTTCACGGGCGTCAGTATCGACAGTCGCGCCATCGAGCCAGGCCAACTGTTCATCGCCTTGGCCGGGCCGCGCTTCGACGGCCACGATTATCTGGTCGAGGTAGCCGGCAAAGGCGCGGTGGCCGCCCTGGTGGAACGCGAGATCCCGGATGCGCCCTTGCCGCAGTTGCTGGTGGCCGACTGCCGACTCGCTCTGGGCCAGTTGGGCGCGCTGAATCGTCAGGCGTTCACCGGGCCGGTGGCTGCCATCACGGGCTCAAGCGGCAAGACCACGGTCAAGGAAATGCTGGCCGCCATCCTGCGTGTCCGTGGCCCGGCCCTGGCCACCCGCGGCAACCTCAACAATGACCTGGGCGCGCCCCTGACCTTGCTGGAACTGGCGGGCGAGCACTGGGCGGCGGTGATCGAGCTGGGTGCTTCGCGCATCGGCGAAATCGCTTATACCGTGGGCCTGACCCGGCCGGCCGTGGCGCTGATCAACAACGCCGGCACCGCCCATGTGGGCGAATTCGGCGGCCCGGAAAAGATCGTCGAGGCCAAGGGCGAGATCCTCGAGGGCCTCGACGCCACCGGCGTGGCCGTGCTCAACCTCGACGACAAGGCCTATCCGGTATGGGCCAGGAGGGCCGCGGGGCGTACGATCCTCACCGTCTCCCTGGCCAACCCTGAAGCCAGCTTCCATGCCGGCCCCGTGAGCACAGACGCGCGTGGCTGCCCGGCCTTCGAACTGCGCTGCGGCGACGGCATCGAGCACATCCAGCTCAACCTGCTCGGCCAGCACAACGTTCGCAATGCATTGGCCGCCGCCGCCGCGGCTCGAGCCATGGGCGCCACCCTGCCGGAGATCGCCCGTGGGCTCAACAGTGTGCAACCGGTCAAGGGCCGTACCGTCGCCCAGGTGACCGCTAGCGGCGTGCGAGTGATCGATGACACTTACAATGCGAATCCCTCCTCGGTGAACGCGGCGGTTGATATACTCGCCGGCTTTTCCGGGCGCACCGTCCTGGTGCTCGGAGATATCGGCGAGCTGGGTGACTGGGCTATCGAAGGCCACCGCCAGGTAGGGGCCTACGCCCAGGGCAAGGTCGACGCGCTTTATGCCGTTGGCCCGCTCATGGCCAACGCTGTCCAGGCATTCGGTGAGAACGCCCGCCATTTCGACACTCAAGCTGACCTGATCCAGGCCTTGGCCTCGGAGCAGGCAGCCGACACAACCATTTTGATCAAAGGCTCGCGTAGCGCTGCGATGGAACACGTCGTAGCGGCCTTGCGCGGTGCCAGCGGGGAGACACATTAATGCTGCTGCTGTTGGCCGAATTCCTGCAACAGTTCTACAAGGGCTTCGCGGTTTTCCAGTACCTGACCCTGCGCGGGATCCTGGGTGTATTGACCGCGCTGGTCCTGGCGCTGTGGCTGGGGCCGTGGATGATTCGTACCTTGCAGATCCGCCAGATTGGCCAGGCCGTGCGTAACGATGGTCCTCAGTCCCACCTGTCCAAGTCCGGCACCCCGACCATGGGCGGCGCTCTCATCCTTTCGGCCATCGGCATCAGTACGCTGTTGTGGGCCGACCTGAGCAATCGCTATGTCTGGGTGGTGCTGGTGGTGACCTTCCTGTTCGGCGGCATCGGCTGGGTGGACGACTACCGCAAGGTGATCGAGAAGAACTCCCGGGGCTTGCCAAGCCGCTGGAAGTATTTCTGGCAATCGGTGTTCGGCATTTGCGCCGCGGTCTTCCTCTACACCACCGCCAACACGCCGGTCGAAACCACGCTGATCGTGCCCATGCTCAAGGACGCCAGCGTACCCCTGGGCGCCGGCTTCATGATCCTGGCTTACCTCGTGATCGTCGGCTCCAGCAACGCGGTCAACCTCACCGATGGCCTGGATGGCCTGGCCATCATGCCGACCGTGATGGTGGGCGGGGCCCTGGGCATTTTCTGCTACCTGTCGGGCAACGTGAAATTCGCCGATTACCTGCTGATCCCCTATGTGCCAGGCGCGGGCGAGCTGATCGTCTTCTGTGGCGCGCTCATCGGGGCCGGCCTTGGTTTCCTCTGGTTCAACACCTACCCGGCGCAGGTATTCATGGGGGATGTGGGCGCCCTGGCGCTGGGTGCCGCCCTGGGCACCATCGCGGTCATCGTTCGCCAGGAAATCGTGCTGTTCATCATGGGCGGCGTATTCGTGATGGAAACCCTTTCCGTGGTCATCCAGGTCGCCTCGTTCAAGCTGACCGGGCGCCGGGTGTTCCGCATGGCGCCGATCCACCACCATTTCGAACTCAAGGGCTGGCCCGAACCCCGGGTGATCGTGCGCTTCTGGATCATCACGGTGATCCTGGTGCTCATCGGCCTCGCCACCCTGAAGCTGAGGTAGCCCTGTGTCGCTGATCGCTTCCGACCAATTCCGCATCGTTGTCGGCCTCGGCAAGAGCGGCATGTCCCTGGTTCGCTTCCTGGCGAAGCAGGGCGTTGCCTTTGCGGTGGCCGATACGCGCGAGAATCCTCCGGAGCTGGCGACCCTGCGGCAAGCCTTTCCCCAAGTGGAAGTCCGCTGCGGCGAACTGGACCCTGAGTTTCTCTGCCGCGCCAGCGAGCTGTACGTCAGCCCGGGCCTGGCCCTGGCCACGCCAGCCCTGGCCGAGGCCGCGGCGCGGGGCGTGAGGCTCTCTGGCGATATCGACCTGTTCGCCCGTCATGCGCGCGCGCCCATCGTCGCCATCACCGGTTCCAACGCCAAGAGCACCGTGACCACCCTGGTGGGCGAGATGGCCCAGGCCGCCGGCAAGCGCGTGGCCGTGGGCGGCAACCTGGGCACGCCCGCCCTGGACCTGCTCGCCGAGGACGTGGAGCTCTACGTGCTCGAGCTTTCCAGCTTCCAGCTGGAAACGACCCACCAGCTCAACGCGCAAGTGGCTACCGTGCTCAACCTCAGCGAAGACCACATGGACCGCTACAGCGGCATGCCGGCCTATCACCTGGCCAAGCACCGCATCTTCCGGGGTGCCCGCCATGTGGTGATCAACCGCCAGGACGCACTGACCCGGCCCTTGCTGCGCGATGACATGACCCTGTCCTCCTTCGGCCTGGACGGGCCGGACTTCAACAGTTTCGGCATCGTCGAGGAAGCCGGCGCGCGCTACCTGGCCAGGGGGCGCGAGCGGCTGTTGGCGGTCACCGAGCTGAAAGTCAGGGGCGCCCACAACCAGGCCAATGCCCTGGCTGCCCTGGCACTGGGCAGCGCCGCGGGCTTGCCGATGGCATCGATGCTCGACGCCCTGCGCGGCTTCAGTGGCCTGGCGCATCGCTGCCAATGGCTGCGCGAGCGCAACGGCGTAAGCTGGTATGACGATTCTAAGGCCACCAATGTAGGCGCCGCCCTGGCGGCCATTCGTGGCCTGGGCGAAGACATCGACGGCAAGCTGGTGCTGGTGGCGGGCGGAGACGGCAAAGGGGCGGAATTCGCCGACCTGCGCCGTCCGGTCAGCCAATACTGCCGGGCGGTGGTACTGCTTGGTCGCGACGCCGAGCGCCTGGCTGCGGCACTTGACCCGGAACTGCCCCGATACCACGTAGCCGACCTGGACGCCGCGGTGGCCCGGTGCGCTCAGCTGGCCCAGCCAGGCGACGCGGTGCTGTTGTCTCCCGCCTGCGCCAGCCTGGACATGTTCCGTAATTATGAAGAGCGTGGGCGCCTGTTCGCCCAGGCCGTAGAGGCGCTGTCATGAACATCCTCAGCGCTATCAAGCCTTATCCATCGCCGCTGATCAGCAACCGGGGCATCGATATCGACTTTCCCATGCTGGCGGGCTGCCTGGCCCTGCTGGGGCTCGGGCTGGTCATGATCACGTCGGCGTCGTCCGAGGTCGCTGCGGCCCAGAGCGGCAACCCCCTGTACCACATGATCCGCCACATCATCTATGTGACGCTCGGTCTTGGCGCCTGTGGCGTGACCCTGCTCATTCCCATCGCCACCTGGCAGCGCATGGGCTGGCTGCTGCTGATGGCTGCCTTCGGCCTGTTGTTCCTGGTGATCGTGCCGGGGGTAGGGCGCGAGGTGAACGGGTCCATGCGGTGGATCGGCTTCGGCGCCTTCAACGTTCAGCCATCCGAGTTGGCCAAGGTTTTCGTGGTGATCTTCCTTTCCGGCTACCTTATCCGCCGCCAGCAGGAAGTACGGGAAAGCTGGATGGGCTTTTTCAAGCCTTTCATCGTGCTGCTGCCCATGGCCGGCCTGCTGCTGATGGAGCCGGACTTCGGGGCCACCGTGGTGATGATGGGCGCGGCCGCGGCCATGCTGTTCCTTGGCGGTGTCGGCCTGTTCCGCTTTGCCCTGATGGTGGTGCTGGCAGCGGCGGCCGTGTTCGTGCTCGTACAGGCACAGCCGTACCGGATGGCGCGCCTGATTACCTTCACCGACCCCTGGGCCGACCAGTTCGGTTCCGGCTACCAGCTGACCCAGGCGCTGATCGCCTTCGGCCGTGGCGAGTGGTTCGGGGTGGGCCTGGGCAACAGCGTGCAGAAACAGTTCTACCTGCCCGAAGCCCACACCGACTTCGTGTTCTCCGTGCTGGCCGAAGAGCTGGGCGTGGTGGGCTCGCTGTGCACGGTGGCGCTGTTCATGTTCGTGTGTATCCGTGGCATGTACATCGGGCTCTGGGCCGAAAGAGCCAAGCAGTTCTTCGCCGCTTACATGGCCTATGGCCTGTCCATGCTGTGGATCGGCCAGTTCCTCATCAATATCGGCGTGAACGTGGGGCTGCTACCGACCAAGGGGCTGACCCTGCCGTTTCTCAGCTACGGCGGTAGCTCCCTGGTGATCTGCTGCGCGTGCCTGGGCCTGCTGTTGCGCATCGAATGGGAAAGCCGTACCCACCTGGGCAGCGAGGAAGTGGAGTTCACCGAGAAAGACTTTGCCGAGGAGCCTTACCATGGCCGGTAATGTCTTGATCATGGCGGGCGGTACCGGGGGGCATGTGTTCCCGGCCCTGGCCTGCGCCCGTGAATTCCAGGCCCGGGGCTACCAGGTCCACTGGCTCGGTACGCCTCGGGGTATCGAAAACGATCTGGTCCCGACGGCCGGCATCACCCTGCATCGCATCGAGGCCAGCGGTCTGCGCGGCAAGGGGCGCCTGGCGTTGTTCAAGGCACCCCTGATGCTGGTCAGGTCGGTGCTGCAGGCCCGTGCGATCATCCGGCGGCTCAAGCCAGCCTGCGTGGTTGGCTTCGGTGGCTATGTCACCGGCCCCGGCGGCCTGGCTGCCAGGCTCGCTGGCATCCCTGTGGTGGTGCACGAACAGAATGCCGTGGCAGGTACCGCCAATCGGTTGCTGCTGCCCCTGGCCAGCAGAGTCTGCGAAGCTTTCCCCGGCACCTTCGCTGATTCGGGAAAATGCCTGACTACTGGCAATCCGGTGCGCGCGGAATTGTTCCTGGAAAGCCAGCGCGCCACACTCGCGGGCCGCCGGCCACGGTTGCTGGTGATGGGCGGCAGCCTGGGCGCCGAACCGCTTAACAAACTGGTGCCAGAAGCCCTGGCCCGCTTGCCTGAAGCCCACCGTCCCGAGGTTTTCCATCAGGCCGGCAAGCAACACGACGCGATCACGGCCGAACGTTACCGAGCCGCCGGGGTGCAGGCCGAGGTGGCGCCATTCATCGCCGACATGGCCCAGGCCTATGCCTGGGCCGACCTGGTGATCTGCCGGGCTGGCGCCCTTACCGTAAGCGAGCTGGCCGCCGCCGGTTTGCCGTCCTTGCTGGTGCCCTTGCCCCACGCCATCGACGACCACCAAAGCCGCAATGCCGAATTTCTGGCCCGCGAAGGCGCAGCCTTCGTCATGCCGCAAGCAACAACCGGCGCCGCCGAACTGGCCGAGCGCCTTGAAGAGGTTTTGATGCAACCGCAAAAACTCGTGACCATGGCCCAGACCGCCCGCCGGCTGGCAAAACCCGATGCCACCCGTAGCGTCGTCGACGCTTGCCTGGAGGTGGCCCATGGTTGAAAGCCAACGCGCCATGCCGCAGCCGGAAATGCGCCGGATCCGCCGCATTCATTTCGTGGGAATCGGCGGCGTCGGCATGTGCGGTATCGCCGAAGTGTTGTTGAACCTGGGCTACCAGGTCTCTGGTTCGGACCTGAAGGCTTCCGGCGTGACCGAGCGCCTGCGTGCCTTCGGCGCCGAGGTCTTCATCGGCCACCGTGCCGAGAACGCCGCGCGCGCCGACGTGCTGGTGGTATCGAGCGCGGTGAACGTGAGCAACCCGGAGGTCGCCACCGCCCTGGAGCGCCGTATCCCCGTGGTGCGTCGAGCTGAAATGCTCGCCGAGCTGATGCGCTACCGCCATGGCATCGCGGTGGCCGGCACCCACGGCAAGACCACCACTACCAGCCTGCTGGCATCAGTGTTCGCCGCGGCCGGGCTAGACCCTACCTTCGTGATCGGCGGCCGGCTCAATGCCGCCGGTACCAATGCCCAGTTGGGCAGCAGTCGCTACCTGATCGCCGAAGCGGACGAAAGCGACGCCAGCTTCCTGCATTTGCAGCCGCTGGTGGCCGTGGTCACCAATATCGACGCCGACCACATGGCGACCTATGAAGGCGATTTCAACAAGCTGAAGAAGACCTTCGTGGAGTTCCTGCACAACCTGCCGTTCTACGGCCTGGCCGTGGTGTGCATCGACGACCCGGTGGTGCGTGAGATCCTGCCCCAGGTCGCTCGGCCTACCACCACCTACGGGGTGCATGAGTCCGCGGACGTGCGCGCTATCGATATCCGCCAGGACGGCATGCAGACCTACTTCACCGTGCTGCGCCGCGACCGCGAGCCACTTGACGTGTCGGTGAACATGCCCGGAAACCACAACGTGCTCAACGCGCTGGCCACCATCGCCATCGCAACCGACGAAGGCATCAGCGACGAGGCCATCGTCCGCGGGCTCTCCGGCTTCCAGGGCGTGGGTCGGCGTTTCCAGGTCTACGGCGCGTTGCCCGTGGAAGGGGGGGAAGTCATGCTGGTGGACGACTATGGCCATCACCCCCGTGAGGTGGCCGCGGTCATCGACGCCGTGCGTGGGGGCTGGCCCGAGCGTCGCCTGGTCATGCTCTACCAGCCGCACCGCTATAGCCGCACCCGTGACCTTTACGACGATTTCGTGCAAGTGCTGGCCGATGCCAATGTACTGCTGCTCATGGAAGTCTACCCGGCCGGCGAAGAACCGATTCCCGGGGCCGACAGCCGTCAGCTGTGCCACAGCATCCGTCAGCGTGGCCAGCTGGACCCGATCTACGTGGAACGCGGCACCGACATCGCGCCGGTGGTCAAGCCGCTGCTTCGTCCCGGCGACATCCTCCTTTGCCAGGGCGCCGGGGACGTTGGCTCCATCGCGCCTCAACTGTTGAAAAGCCCGCTGTTCGCCGGCGCGGTCGCTACCTCGGGGAAGCTTTCATGAACGCTCATGCCTACGAAACCCTCGTGTCCAAGGTGGCACCCAGCGATTTCGGCCGTGTCGCCGTGCTTTATGGCGGCACCAGTGCCGAGCGCGAAGTGTCCCTGAAGTCCGGCGCCCAGGTGCTGTCTGCCTTGCAGGCCGCTGGCGTGGACGCTTTCGGCATCGACGTGGGCAGCGACCTGCTGCAGGTTCTGCTTCGTGAAAGGATCGACCGCGCCTTCATCATCCTGCACGGGCGCGGCGGTGAAGACGGCAGCATGCAAGGGTTGCTGGAGTGCCTTGGCATTCCCTACACCGGCAGCGGCATCCTGGCCTCGGCGCTGGCCATGGATAAACTGCGCACCAAGCAGGTGTGGCAGAGCCAGGGAATTCCCACACCGCGGCATGCGGTATTGGCCAGCGAAGCCGACTGCGTGGTCGCGGCTAGGGAACTGGGCTTCCCTTTGATCGTCAAACCCGCCCATGAAGGTTCAAGTATCGGCATGGCAAAGGTGACCAGCAGCGACGAACTGGTCAAAGCCTGGAAAGACGCCAGCGCCTATGACTCGCAAGTCCTGGTCGAGCAATGGATCGACGGCCCGGAGTACACCGTGGCTGTTCTGCGCGATCAGGTACTGCCGGCGATCGCCCTCGGCACGCCTCATACATTCTACGACTACGACGCCAAGTACCTGGCCGACGATACCCAGTACCGCATCCCTTGTGGCCTGCCGGCCGAGCAGGAGCAGGCGCTGATGCAACTGTGCCTGCGTGCCTGCGAGGCGATCGGCGTCAGCGGATGGGGACGGGTGGATGTCATGCAGGATGCCCAGGGCGCTTTCTGGCTGCTGGAAGTCAATACCGCCCCGGGAATGACCGACCATAGCCTGGTGCCCATGGCGGCACGGGCGGCCGGGCTGGATTTCCAGCAGCTGGTGTTGTCCATTCTCACTGATTCACTTCAGGCGCGAGGCTGACCGATGCGCGTCGCGACCCTTCGTCATCAGCAGCCCATGCCCAGCCGCAAGGCACCGCCTCGTGGCGCGAGCCGCATGGTCGCCAAGGAGCCGGCCGGCACGCGGATGCCGCGGCCCAGCGGCGGTTTCTTCAAGCGCCTGCTCTGGCCGCTGTTGCTGGTAGGGCTGGCCGCCGCTACCTACGAAGGTTCGCAGCGTGCGCTGCCTTACCTGGACAGGCCCATTTCTAAAATCAACGTGCAGGGCGACTTGAGCTATGTGAGCCAACAGGCGGTACAGCAGCGAATCGCGCCCTACGCCAATGCCCGTTTCTTCAGCATCGACCTCACCGGCATGCGGGTGGAACTGGAGCAGATGCCCTGGATCGCCCACGCGGAAGTGCGTCGCGTGTGGCCTGACCAGGTCGTGATCCGACTCGAAGAGCAGCTGCCGGTCGCCCGCTGGGGCGAGGGCCAGCTGCTGAACAACCAAGGCCAGGCGTTCGCCCCGCGCGAACTGGCCAACTATGAGCACCTGCCGCAGCTGTTCGGCCCGCAACGTGCTCAACAACAGGTCATGCAGCAGTATCAAGTGCTCAGCCAGATGCTTCGGCCTCTCGGTTTCTCCATAGCACGGCTTGAATTGCGTGAACGTGGCAGCTGGTTCCTGACCACGGGCGCGGGTAGCGCCGGGCCAGGTATCGATTTGCTGCTCGGGCGTGATCATCTGGTGGAAAAGCTGCGCCGGTTCATCGCCATCTACGACAAAACACTAAAAGACCAGATCACGAATATCGCCCGCGTCGATCTGCGCTACGCCAACGGCCTGGCCGTTGGCTGGCGTGATCCGAACGCGGCGGCGCCAGCGGTCCCGACCGTGGCGAAGAATTGACAAGAGGCAGGACATGGCAAACGCGCAAAGCGGCAAAATGATCGTCGGGCTGGATATCGGCACCTCCAAGGTGGTGGCGCTGGTGGGCGAAGTCGCGGCCGATGGCACCCTGGAGATCGTCGGTATCGGAACGCACCCGTCCCGCGGCCTGAAGAAGGGCGTGGTGGTGAACATCGAGTCCACGGTGCAGTCCATCCAGCGCGCCGTGGAAGAAGCGCAACTGATGGCGGGCTGCCGTATCCATTCAGCGTTCGTGGGCGTGGCGGGTAACCATATCCGCAGCCTCAACTCCCATGGCATCGTCGCCATCCGCGACCGCGAAGTCAGCACCGCCGACCTGGAGCGTGTACTGGATGCGGCCCAGGCGGTGGCCATTCCAGCGGACCAGCGGGTACTGCACACCCTGCCGCAGGACTACGTCATCGACAACCAGGAGGGCGTGCGCGAGCCGCTGGGCATGTCTGGCGTTCGCCTGGAAGCCAAGGTCCATGTGGTGACCTGCGCGGTGAACGCTGCCCAGAACATTGAAAAGTGCGTGCGCCGTTGCGGCCTGGAAATCGACGACATCATCCTCGAGCAGCTGGCCTCGGCCTATTCGGTGCTCACCGATGACGAGAAGGAGCTGGGCGTATGCCTGGTGGATATCGGTGGCGGCACCACCGATATCGCGATCTTCACCGAGGGGGCCATTCGCCATACGGCGGTCATCCCGATCGCCGGGGACCAGGTCACCAACGACATCGCCATGGCGCTGCGCACGCCTACCCAGTATGCCGAAGAAATCAAGATTCGCTACGCCTGCTGCCTGGCCAAGCTGGCCGGCGCGGGCGAGACCATCAAGGTGCCAAGCGTGGGCGACCGCCCGCCACGGGAATTGTCTCGCCAGGCCTTGGCCGAGGTGGTCGAGCCGCGTTATGACGAGCTCTTCACCCTGATCCAGGCCGAGCTGCGCCGTAGTGGCTACGAAGACCTGATTCCCGCCGGCATCGTGTTGACCGGTGGCACCGCCAAGATGGAAGGCGCGGTGGAGCTCGCCGAAGAGATCTTCCACATGCCGGTGCGCCTGGGCGTGCCGCATACCGTGCGGGGGCTGGATGACCTCATCCGCAACCCGATCTATTCGACAGGCGTGGGTCTGCTGACCTACGGCCTGCAGAAGCAATCCGAAGGCGTAACCCTGACCGGCCTGGCCGGTCGCGAGAGCAGCTACGGCGACGAGCCCAAGGCGCCGGTGCTGGAACGCCTCAAGCGGTGGGTTCAGGGCAATTTCTGATAACAGCAGTAGGCGAATAAAACTAGAGAATGGAAGGAGAGGGAACATGTTCGAGCTGGTAGACAACATCCCACAAAGCCCGGTCATCAAAGTGATCGGTGTCGGTGGTGGCGGCGGCAACGCGGTCAACCACATGGTCAAGAGCAACATCGAGGGCGTGGAGTTCATCTGCGCCAACACCGACGCCCAGGCGTTGAAGAACATCGGCGCGCGTACCGTACTGCAGCTGGGTACCGGCGTGACCAAGGGGCTGGGCGCCGGTGCCAACCCTGAAGTTGGCCGTCAGGCCGCCATGGAAGACCGCGAGCGTATCGCCGAGGTACTGCAAGGTACCAACATGGTGTTCATCACCACCGGCATGGGCGGCGGCACCGGTACCGGCGCCGCACCGATCATCGCCGAAGTGGCCAAGGAACTGGGCATCCTCACCGTGGCGGTCGTGACCCGGCCATTCCCCTTCGAAGGCCGCAAGCGCATGCAGATCGCCGACGAAGGCATCCGCTCCCTGGCCGAAAGCGTCGACTCGTTGATCACCATCCCCAACGAGAAGCTGCTGACCATCCTGGGCAAGGACGCCAGCCTGCTGTCGGCCTTCGCCAAGGCCGACGACGTACTGGCCGGCGCGGTGCGTGGCATTTCCGACATCATCAAGCGCCCCGGCATGATCAACGTCGACTTCGCCGACGTGCGCACCGTGATGAGCGAGATGGGCATGGCCATGATGGGCACTGGCTGCGCCAGCGGCCCGAACCGCGCTCGCGAGGCCACCGAGGCGGCCATTCGCAACCCGTTGCTCGAGGACGTCAACCTGCAGGGCGCGCGTGGCATCCTGGTGAACATCACCGCCGGCCCGGACCTGTCCCTGGGCGAGTACTCCGATGTAGGTAGCATCATCGAAGCCTTCGCCTCCGACCACGCCATGGTCAAGGTCGGTACCGTGATCGATCCGGACATGCGCGATGAGCTGCACGTTACCGTCGTGGCCACCGGCCTGGGCGCCAAGATCGAGAAGCCGGTCAAGGTCATCGACAACACCATGCAGGCGGCCGTCGCCCAGCAGACCCCGGCTCCGGCCCCGGTTCGCCAGGAACAGCCAGCGGTCAACTACCGTGACCTGGAGCGCCCCACTGTCATGCGCAACCAGGCTCATGCCGGCGCTGCCGCGGCCGCCAAGCTCAACCCCAACGACGACCTGGACTACCTGGATATCCCGGCATTCCTGCGTCGCCAAGCCGATTAATGCAATTTATCAGGGGTATAAGGGTGATTGGTGTTCAGCAAAGGCGGGCTCTGTTATCATCGCCAGCCTTTGTTGATACCAGTTCGCAACTTGCGCTGAAGCGGCCACTGCCATGATTAAACAACGCACCCTGAAGAACATCATCCGTGCCACCGGCGTCGGCCTGCATTCCGGGGAAAAGGTATACCTGACCCTCAAGCCCGCGCCGGTGGATACCGGTATCGTGTTCTGCCGTACCGATCTGGACCCAGTGGTCCAGATTCCCGCGCGTGCGGAAAACGTCGGTGAAACCACCATGTCCACTACCCTTTTCCAGGGGGACATCAAGGTAGACACCGTGGAGCATTTGCTTTCGGCCATGGCCGGCCTGGGGATCGATAACGCCTACGTCGAACTCTCCGCGTCGGAAGTGCCGATCATGGATGGTAGCGCTGGTCCCTTCGTATTCCTGATTCAATCGGCCGGCCTGGAAGAACAGGACGCACCGAAGAAATTCATTCGCATCCTTCGGGAAGTCGCGGTGGAGGAGGGCGACAAGCGCGCTACCTTCCTGCCGTTCGAAGGGTTCAAGGTGAGTTTCGAGATCGATTTCGATCACCCGGTATTCAAGGATCGCACCCAGAGCGCCAGTGTGGATTTCTCCAGCACGTCTTTCGTCAAGGAAGTCAGCCGGGCCCGCACCTTCGGCTTCATGAGCGACATCGAATACCTGCGCAAGCACAACCTGGCGCTTGGTGGCAGCGTCGAGAACGCCATCGTGGTCGACAAGGAAGGCGTGTTGAACGAGGACGGTCTTCGTTACGAGGACGAATTCGTCAAGCACAAGATCCTCGACGCCATCGGCGATCTCTACCTGCTGGGCAACAGCCTGATCGGTGAATTCCGCGGCTTCAAGTCGGGGCATGCCCTGAACAACCGGCTGCTGCGCAAGCTCATCGAACAGAAAGACGCATGGGAAGTGGTCACCTTCGAAGACGCGAGTACCGCGCCGATCTCCTACATGCGCCCGGTTGCGGCAGTCTAAGCTCGAACCTTCTCTCTAGATTCAGGCCACCTTCGGGTGGCCTTTTTTATTAGTGGTGCCGCAGTCATGGGCTAAGCATCAGGTGGGAGCCAGCGTAGCTGGCGAGCTTGCGCGCGCATCTGGTCGGTTCGACGGCTGAAGTGCCTTCTAATGGCAAGGGTGGGCTATTCCTCGTGACCTTCGCTACCGAAGGATCACTTGCGCCTATGGCGCGCCAGACGCTCCAAGGCGGCGCGCAGATTCGGGTCCGTGACGCCTTCGGCCGCTGCCTGAAGGCTCTCGGCGGCCGTATCGGAAAGGTTCAGGCCCGGGCCCGAGGCGCGACGGGGGCCGACGCTGGGTTGCACCTTGAAGAGAATACGGGTCAGGCCAGCGAATTCAGGCATCCCCTGCAAGCCCTGCTGCAGGCGCCGCTGCTGGTAGCGCAGGCGGGTAGCCCAATGACCGTCGGTGACCACCAACAGCAGGCTGCCCTCGCGCCAGGCGGCCACATGGCAATGCTCGCGGGCGGCAGGTTGCAGCTGGGTATCCAGCAGTCTCTTGATCTGGCTCAGCCGCTGGGCCTGGCTCAGCAGCGCCTTGAGCGGCCGCGCCTCGCGCAGTAGTACGGCGGGTGGGCGGGCCGCGCTCGTCTCCGGTGGGGCAGGCATGGTACCAGAAGCCAGCGGGGTCGTATGTTACGCCGAGCGCCATGACGATTGCTTCAGAAGCTTGAAGTTGGGAAAAAAGGCCTTATTGTAAACCCGCCCCGTAAAAGCGCTGTGCCAGCATGGTGGTCTCGCCACTTTCCTCTCCATCGTTTCCGGGTAGAATGCTCGTTCGCATGCGGCCATGAGGGCTGCGCGGGCGACTCCTGGGGCCGCCCCTCCATCCCAAAGTGTGGAAGATCCAGCCGATATGTTTGCGCCTTTGTTGAAAAAACTTTTTGGAAGCAAGAACGAGCGTGAAGTCAAGCGCATGCTCAAGACGGTGGCTATCGTCAATGCCTTCGAAGAGAAAATGGTCGCGCTCTCGGACGAGCAACTGCGTGCCAAGACTCCCGAGTTCCAGGCTCGCTTCGCCAAAGGTGAATCCCTCGACGCCTTGCTGCCGGAAGCCTTCGCCGTCTGTCGCGAAGCCGGCAAGCGGATCATGGGCATGCGTCACTTCGACGTGCAGCTCATCGGCGGCATGACCCTCCACGAAGGCCGCATCGCCGAGATGCGTACCGGCGAGGGCAAGACCCTCGTAGCCACCCTGGCGGTGTACCTCAATGCCCTGTCCGGCAAGGGCGTCCATGTGGTGACCGTGAACGACTACCTGGCCCGCCGGGACGCCAACTGGATGCGCCCGCTGTATGAGTTCCTCGGCCTGAGCGTAGGCGTGGTCACGCCCTTCCAGCCCCCGGAAGAGAAGCGCGCCGCCTATGCCGCCGACATTACCTACGGCACCAACAACGAATTCGGCTTCGACTACCTGCGCGACAACATGGCCTTCAGCCTGGAAGAGAAGTTCCAGCGCGAGCTGAATTTCGCCGTGATCGACGAAGTGGACTCCATCCTCATCGACGAAGCCCGTACGCCGCTGATCATTTCCGGCCAGGCCGAGGACAGCTCTCGCCTGTACATGGAGATCAACCGCCTGATCCCGCGCCTCAAGCAGCACATCGAGGAGGTGGAAGGCCAGGTGACCCAGCAGGGCCACTTCACCGTCGACGAAAAGAGCCGCCAGGTCGAACTCAACGAGGCGGGCCATCAGTTCATCGAGGAACTGCTCACCCAGGCCGACCTGCTCTCCGAGGGCGAGAGCCTGTATTCGGCCCATAACCTTGGCCTGCTGACCCACGTCTATGCCGGCCTGCGCGCGCATAAGCTGTTCCACCGCAACGTGGAGTACATCGTGCAGGATGGCAACATCCTGCTGATCGACGAGCACACCGGCCGTACCATGCCGGGTCGCCGTCTGTCCGAGGGCCTGCACCAGGCCATCGAGGCCAAGGAGGGGCTCAAGATCCAGGCCGAAAGCCAGACGCTGGCCTCGACCACCTTCCAGAACTATTTCCGTCTCTACACCAAACTGTCGGGCATGACCGGCACCGCGGACACCGAGGCCTTCGAGTTCCAGCAGATCTACAACCTGCCGGTGATGGTGATTCCGCCGAACCGTCCGTTGGCGCGCAAGGACTTCAACGACCTGGTGTACCTCACCGCCGATGAGAAGTACGCTGCGATCATCGCAGACATCAAGCAGTGCATGGCCACCGGCCGGCCGGTGCTGGTGGGTACGGCTACCATCGAAACCTCCGAGCACATGTCCAACCTGCTCAAGCAGGAAGGCATCGATCACAAGGTGCTCAACGCCAAGTATCACGAGAAGGAAGCGGAAATCATCGCCCAGGCCGGCCGCCCAGGCGCGCTGACCATCGCCACCAACATGGCCGGTCGTGGTACGGACATTCTGCTTGGCGGCAACTGGGAGGTGGAAGTCGCCGCCCTGGAGAACCCGACCGAGGAGCAGATCGCCCAGATCAAGGCCGACTGGCAGAAGCGTCACCAGCAAGTACTGGAAGCCGGTGGCCTGCATGTGATCGCTTCCGAGCGTCACGAATCGCGCCGCATCGACAACCAGTTGCGCGGCCGCGCGGGGCGCCAGGGCGACGCCGGTTCCAGCCGTTTCTACCTGTCCCTGGAAGATCCTCTGATGCGCATCTTCGCCTCGGACCGGGTCAAGAACTTCATGAAGGCACTGGGGATGCAGTCCGGCGAGGCTATCGAGCACCGCATGGTCACCAATGCCATCGAGAAAGCCCAACGCAAGGTCGAGGGCCGCAACTTCGACATCCGCAAGCAGTTGCTGGAGTTCGACGACGTTTCCAGCGAGCAGCGCAAGGTGATCTACCACATGCGCAACAGCCTGCTGGCGGCCGAGAACATTGGCGACACCATCGCCGAGTTCCGCGAGGACGTGCTCAACAGCATCGTGTCCCAGCACATCCCGCCCCAGTCGCTGCCGGAGCAGTGGGACATCCCTGGCCTTGAGGCGGCCCTGCAGGCCGAATTCGCCGTGGACCTGCCCATCCAGAAGTGGCTGGACGACGACGAGAAGCTTTACGAGGAAACGCTGCGCGAGCGCCTGCTGGCTGAAATCCTGTCGGCGTACAACGAGAAGGAAAACCAGGCCAGCACCGAAGCCCTGCGTACCTTCGAGAAGCAGATCCTGCTGCGGGTGATCGACGACCTGTGGAAGGATCACCTGTCCACCATGGATCATCTGCGCCACGGCATTCATCTGCGCGGATACGCCCAGAAGAACCCCAAGCAGGAATACAAGCGCGAGTCGTTCACTCTGTTCCAGGAACTGCTCGATTCGATCAAGCGCGACACCATTCGCGTGCTGTCCCACGTGCAGGTTCGCCGCGAGGACCCGGCCGAGGAAGAAGCGCGCCTGCGTCGCGAAGCCGAGGAACTGGCCCAGCGCATGCAGTTCCGCCATGCCGAGGCCCCAGGCCTGGACGAGCCCGAAGCGCTGGACACCCCGCCCGAGGGGGACGTGGCCGCCGCCCTGGCGCCCGTGCGCAACGAGCAGAAGCTTGGCCGTAACGAACTCTGCTGGTGCGGTTCCGGCAAGAAATTCAAGCATTGCCATGGGCGTATCGAATAACCCTGGCAACGCCCTGGTCTGATTACCCTTACGCCGCGTCGGCTCCTTCCGTCGCGGCGTTTACCTTTCTGGCTTCATCCCTTCCCAAGGAGTCATCAATGGCTGTCGGTCTCGGTCCCTTGCCCACCCTGCATCCTGTCCCCGGTTTCGAACTGGGCATCGCTTCGGCAGGCATCAAACGACCGGGCCGCAAGGACGTGGTGGTAATGCGCTGCGCTGAAGGCTCCAGCGTGGCGGGAGTGTTCACCCTCAATGCCTTCTGCGCGGCGCCGGTGATCCTGGCCAGGCAGCGGGTCAGCGGGGAGGTGCGTTACCTGCTGACCAATACCGGCAATGCCAATGCCGGTACCGGCCAGCCCGGGTTGGCCGCGGCTGAGCGTACCTGCGAGAGCCTGGCGCGCCTGGTGGGTGTCTCGGCCCAGGCCGTGCTGCCGTTCTCCACCGGTGTTATCGGCGAGCCACTGCCGGTAGAGAAGATCGAAGGCGCCCTGCAGACCGCCCTGGACAACCTTGCCGAGGGCAACTGGGCGGAGGCGGCGGTAGGCATCATGACCACCGATACCCTGCCAAAGGGCGCCAGCCGTCAGTTCAGTCATGACGGCGTTACCATCACCGTGACCGGTATCAGCAAGGGTGCCGGGATGATCCGGCCCAACATGGCCACCATGCTGGGCTATATCGCGACCGACGCCAAGGTGGCCCAGCCCGTGCTGCAGGATCTGATCCGCGATGCGGCGAACAAGTCGTTCAATCGCATCACCATCGATGGCGATACCTCCACCAACGACTGCTGCATGCTGGTAGCCACCGGCAAGGCCGCCTTGCCGGAGATCACCGAAGCCAGCGGGCCGTTGTTCGCGGCGTTGAAGCAGGCCGTGTTCGATGTGTGCATGGAGGTGGCACAGGCCATCGTGCGTGACGGCGAGGGTGCCACCAAGTTCGTGACCGTAGAGGTCAACGGCGGCGGCAATCACCAGGAATGCCTGGATGTAGGCTATGCCGTAGCGCATTCGCCCTTGATCAAGACCGCGCTTTTCGCGTCGGACCCGAACTGGGGTCGTATCTTGGCCGCGGTGGGCCGCGCCGGCGTGCCCGAGCTGGATGTGAGCAGGATCGACGTTTACCTGGGCGATGTCTGCATTGCCAGCCAGGGGGGACGTGCTCCGACCTATACCGAGGAACAGGGCGCCGCGGTCATGGCCCAGGCCGAGATCGGCATTCGTATCGAACTGGGCCGTGGTGCTTGCAGCGAGACGATCTGGACCACTGACCTGTCTCATGAATACGTGAAGATCAACGCCGAGTACCGCACCTGACTGGCCGTAGCTGACTGGCCGTGGCTGACCGGCCAAGGCTGCCCAAGGAGAACATGTGAAACGGGTTCATGTAGTCGCGGCGGTGATCCGTCGCGCCGATGGCAAGGTATTGATCGCCCGACGCGGCGCTACTCAGCATCAAGGCAACCTGTGGGAGTTTCCCGGGGGCAAGCTGGAGGCGGGCGAAACCCCGCGTGCCGGACTGGCCCGGGAGCTCGCCGAGGAGTTGGGCATCGAAGTCACTTCAGCCCGCCCACTGATCCAGGTACCCCATGACTACCCGGACAAGCAGGTGCTGTTGGATGTCTGGGAAGTGGACGGCTTCAATGGCGAGCCTCATGGCGCTGAAGGCCAGCCGCTGGAGTGGGTAGCGCCCAGGGCGCTGGGGGAGTACGAATTTCCAGCGGCCAACCTGGCCATCGTCAGCGCGGCTCGCTTGCCAGCCAGCTACTTGATCACGCCGGACAACCTGCCGGGCCCTGAACTGCTTGGCGGACTGCGCGCCGCCATCGCTCAGGGCGCCCGGCTGGTGCAGTTGCGCGCGCCGGACCTCTACGATCCGCAATATCGGGACCTGGCCGTGGATGCGGTCGGGCTGTGCGCGGCCAAGGCCCAACTGATGCTCAAGGGGCCCTTGGAATGGCTGGGAGATTTTCCGTCGGCCGGGTGGCACCTGACCTCGGCTCAGTTGCGCAAGTATGCGCCCAACGGCCGCCCGTTCCCGGCGGACCGCTGGCTGGCGGCTTCCTGCCACAATGCTGAAGAGCTGGAACTGGCCGAACGCATGGGGGTGGATTTCGTGACCCTCTCGCCGATCCAGGCTACCCAGACCCACCCCGATGCCTCGCCCTTGGGCTGGGAACAGGCCCATGCGCTGATCGCCGGTTTCGGCAAGCCGGTGTACCTGCTGGGCGGGCTATCGCCAGGAGATTGCGACCGGGCCTGGAGCATCGGCGCTCAAGGCGTGGCAGGCATTCGCAGCTTCTGGCCCACCCCGCGGTAGCAGCCGCGCCGGGCCACGCTGGCTTGCGCGCGACAGGCCTCAGATCAGGTTATGAGCCGGTCGCGGCCAAGGCCGGCTGCTACGGCGGGTACCGACCACCTCTGCGCTCACTCCCGCACCGCTTGCGCCCAGAGCACTTCCTCTACGCCTTCGATGCGGGCGATCATCCGCGCCGCCACGAAGAGCAGGTCGGAGAGGCGGTTAAGGTAAGCCAGGCCAACAGCCTCCAGTGGTTCTTCGCGATGCAGCTGCTGGCAACGGCGCTCGGCGGTACGGGCCTGGCTGCGGCACAGGTGGGCCTGGGCTACACGCACCGAGCCTCCGGGCAGGATGAAGTTGCGTAACGGGCCCAATACCTCGTTCCATTCGTCGATGCTTTTTTCCAGCAGGGCTACGTCCTCGGCCTGCAACGCTCGGTAACCAGGCATCGCCAATTCTCCGCCAAGGTCGAACAAACGGTGCTGGCAGGGAGTCAGGGCATCGCTGATGGCCGCCAGGGCGGAGTCATTGGCCAATTGCGCCAATAGCAGGCCCAGCTGACTGTTGAGCGTATCCACTTCGCCCATGGCCTCGACGCGAGGGTGGTCCTTGGCTACCCGCCGGCCGTCGCCAAGGCCTGTCTCTCCGCCGTCGCCGGTGCGGGTATAGATCTTCGAAAGGCGGTTCCCCATGTCACTGTCCTTGCGTGGCGCTGGAAGCAGTCGGTTGCACCAGGGGCAAGCGCAGCGTGAAGCAGGTGCCCACGCCCTGGGTCGACTGCACTTCCATTTGCCCCTTGTGGTTGTTGGTGATGATGAAATACGACACCGAGAGCCCCAGCCCCGTGCCCTGGCCTACTTCCTTGGTGGTGAAGAAAGGTTCGAACATGCGTTTGCGGACGCTCTCGGGCATGCCGACGCCGTTGTCTTCGACCTGTACCTCCGCCCAGGGTCCATTGAGGCGAGTGCGCAAGGTGATGCGCCCGGGGTCGTTGGGGTGTTCACGCTGGTGAATGGCCTGGGCGGCGTTCTTCAACAGGTTGAGCAGCACCTGCTCCAACTCGTTGGCGGTGCCAGGCACAGGCCCCAGGCGAGGGTCGAACTGGCGCACGATGGATTGGCCGCGGAAGTCGAAGCCGATGCTCAGGTCGAAGTCGTTGCTGGCGATTTCCACCGCCTGCTCGATAAGGGCGGGGAGGTCGCAGGGCGCCATCTGCCGGTTGCTCCGCCGGCTGAAACTGAGCATGTGAGTCACGATTTTCGCCGCCCGCGCGCCGGCGCCATGAATGCCTTCGAGCAGCCCGGGAATATCCCGTGCTGCCAGATAGTCGTTGACCTTGGCCAGCGACACGCCTACCGCCTCGGCCTGCTCCAGGTTCTTCGGCAACTCTGCCGAGAGACGTCGGCGGATGTTCTGCACGTTGTGAAGGATGGCGCCCAGCGGGTTATTGATCTCGTGAGCCATGCCGGCGGCGAGGCCACCGACGGAAAGCATCTTTTCCGACTGCACCATCATGTCTTCCAGGGACAGGCGCTGGGTGATGTCGTCAATACGAATCACCACCCCGCGCCCCGCGCTGCCGGTCAGCGGGTAGAAGGTGAGGGCATAGTGGTGAGGCACCTCGCCGCGCTGCCAGGTGACCCGCTCGATCTTCGCCACACGGTGCTGTTCTACCGTGCTCTTGAGCTGCGGCAGATAGGGCTTGAGTGGTTCGAAGGCAAGGAAAATGGGCTGGTTCAGGGCTTCGTCCAGGGGCGTGCCGGAAAGCGCGCTGGCTTCCTTGTTCCATTGGGTCACGTAGAGCTGCTCATCCAGGGCGATCAACGCCGACGGCATGGAATCGATGATGCTGTTGAGGTAATTCTGAAACCCGGTGAGCTTTTTCTCGATCTTGCTGCGCACCTGCACTTCCAGTTCGAGCTTGCGGTTGGTATGTCGGGTTTCCTCCGCCAGGCCCTGGGCCGCGTCGTAGGCGGCCTGGGAGTCGTCCCTGGCGCGCTTGAGCTGTTGCTCTCGGGCTTCCATGCGCGACAGCATGGTATTGAACGCCGCGGCCAGGCTGCCGATTTCGTCCTGGTTGCCCGGCCGGGCGCGCAGCGCGTAGTTCTCTTCCCGAGTGACCTGGCGGGTGAGCTCTTCGAGCTGATAGATAGGGCGTGTGATCAAGCGCCGAATCTGCCGCGCGATCACCATCCACAGCAGTACGCTGAACACCAGTATCCCCACGCTGGCAGTGAAGGTGCCGGTATAGAACGCCATGGGCAATTCGCTGCTGGCGATCAGTAACAGATGCCCGGGCGGGCCTCCGGCCACCCCAGGCAAGGGCGCCAGCTCGGTAGTGCGAAATTCGGTAAGGCGCCACTCCGGCAAGTCATCGAAGTGCTTGGGCAGGCTCAGTTTGCTGCCATGTTGCAGCTGAGCCAGGCGCTCGCCAGTGCTGCCATACACGGCTGCCGCGCGCAATGGCGTGTAGCTGTCCAGGCTTTTCAGCAGGGCATTGGCCGCCTCGGCATCGGCCAGGGCTCGCTGGGCAAGCTGTGGCTGGGCCGCCAGCTTGCCGATGGTCTGCAGGGCCTGGGGCGCCATGCTTTCGTGGGAAATCCAATAGGCCGCCGTGATGAAGGTCAGATTGGCCACCACCAGGACGGTCACCATCAATACCAGCAAGGCGGCGAGCAGCTTCTGCCCGACTGGAAGGTTTTCAAGACGTTGTCGCAAAGGCA
Source organism: Pseudomonas massiliensis (assembly GCF_000826105.1). GTDB lineage: Bacteria > Pseudomonadota > Gammaproteobacteria > Pseudomonadales > Pseudomonadaceae > Aquipseudomonas > Aquipseudomonas massiliensis. Next base: position 411,563 of record NZ_CCYK01000007.1, read on the forward strand.
TCACAGGTCCGGCTCTCGGGTAACCGGCCGAGTGTAGCAAAGGGTGGGCTCAGTTCGTCGGCAGGTGGCGCGCGGCCAGGTAGTCGATCAGCCGATGGTGCAGGGCTTCGAGGCGGGGCATGGTCAGGCCGAGGGAGGCGGCTCGCCCGCAGGCGTAGCTGATCAGGTAGGCGATTTCCGTCCGGCGGCCAGCAGCCACGTCCTGGTACATGGAGGAATAATTGGCCGCCGTCGCAGTGACGATGCGCTCCACTTCCAAGGCCAGGCTCTCGGCGGCTTCGGCTTGGCCCGCCGCCTGCAGCAGGGCAGTAAGCTCGTCACAAAGGGCGTTCACCGCCTCGGCATGGTCGCTCAAGGCACCGTTGCGGCACTGATGCAGTACGGTAAGGGGGTTTATGGCGCAATTGACCGCCAGCTTGCGCCAGAGACGGCCGAGGATGTGTGGCGTCCATTGGTGAGGAATGCCTGCCTGCGCCAGGTCCGCCAGCCAGGCCGGTGCCTGGGCATCGCCCGGCCGACCGAGCCAGGTGAAGCCTTGGCCGGCGAATACCACGCTACCGTCTGCCTGGCACCAGGCACCTTCGGTAGTGGAGCCATAAACGACCTGGGCTTCTGGCAACGCCTCGGATACGGCCTGCTGGCTGCCCAGGCCGTTTTGCAGGAGCACTACGGTCGCTCCTGGCACCAGGCGCTGGCGCACGCCGGCCACGGCCGCGGCGACGTCATAGGCCTTGCAGGTCACCAGCAAGCGTTCGATCGGGGTGGCCGCGGCCGCGGTCTCGGCAGGCAAGGCCGCGGTGAAGGCGTGGCCGTTTTCAATCAGGCGCAGGCCAGGGCCCTCAAGGTACTGTTCCAGCCGTGAGGCAGAGCGCAGGATCAGCCGTACCGGCAAGCCGGCGCGCGCCAGCCGGCACGCCCAGAGCGTGCCCACGCTGCCGGCGCCAAGCAGGTGCCATGACCGAGTCGCCATGGTTCAGCCCTTGGCGGGCAGCCGCCGCGCGTTGACCAGGCCTGTGGCGTAGGCGTCCTGCAGCAGCCGACTGGCTTCACCGAACAGGCTCACCGGCTCGATCGGCAGGCTTTTCTCGTCCAGGCCCACCAGGCTGATGCCAGCACGGACGTCAATCAGCCCGGCGCTGGTCATGAAGCCCTTGAGATTGAGCCCGTCATGCAGGCGCTTGAAACTGCTGGGCGCGCACTCCTGCAAGCTGCGCGGAAGGGTAAGAAGCACGAAATGATGGTCGTCCAGCCGCGCGAGCACATCCAGCGGCCTGACCATTTGCTGCAATCGACGCCCCACACCCTGGAGCAATTCATCGTAGAATTCGTCGCCGTGGTCCTGCTGCAAGGTTGCGGCGTTCTGCAGGCCGATCAGCAGGTAGCACAGGGCACCACCCCGGGCCTGGATCTGCCGCAGGCAGTCGTCGAGCTTCTGGCGCAGGTAGCGGGCGTTGCCCAGGCCGGTGAGAGGGTCTACCAGGTTGCGCTGTTCAAGACTGGCGATATTATCGCGCAGCAGGCGGTTTTCCCGGCGGGTCCGTTGCAACAGGCTATACAACCGATCACCGGCATGCACCCGGCTCAGCAGGTGCGCCTGGAACTGGTCTGGCGGTAGCACGTCATCCACGCCCAGGTCGGCGGTCTCGTCCAGCAGATGCGCGCTGGGGCGCGGATCTACCAGGATGATCCAGGTATGGTCCTGGGTGGCTTCGTCCAGCAGGCGAACCTGGGAAGCCAGGCGCAACCCGGCGTCGCCCGCGGTGACCAGGACGTTGGCCGACCGCTGGTCCAGCTCCGTGAGGGCCTGGCTGGCGGTACTCAGGCGCAGGTCGGCATAGCCGCCTGCCTGCAACCGCATGGCAGCCTCTTGGCCCAGGTCGGCCTCGTCGAAGGCCAGGAGGATGCTCAGGTTCGGGTTGGACATCTAACGCTCGCAATAAGGGAGTGCCGCGATCTAACGCAAACAATGCTATCCCTTGGCGGTTGCCGAAGTTGCGAGGAAAGCATGTCGCAATGCTGGCACTCGTTATAATGATCCGTGCTTTTGGTCGTCAAGCCAGGCTAACGGGTTTATTGCGCTCAACCGACAAAAACACCCAACAGCTGTCTGTTTTGTAACAAACTGGAGAATTTGAATGCCCTCGTTCGACGTAGTGTCTGAGTTGGACAAACACGAAGTGACCAATGCCGTCGACAATGCCATCAAGGAATTGGACCGCCGTTACGATCTCAAAGGCAAGGCGCAGATGGCCTTCAACGACAAGGACAAGACTGTGAACCTCACCGCGGAGGCCGAGTTCCAGCTCGAAGCCACGCTGGAGATCCTGCGCATGGCGTTGGTCAAGCGCAAGATCGACGTACAGTGCCTGGAGGTGAAAGAGCCTTACGCCTCAGGCAAGGAGATGAAACAGGACATCGTGCTGCGCGAAGGCCTGGACAAGGAAATGGCCAAGAAAATCGTGGCCCGCATCAAGGATGCCAAGCTCAAGGTGCAGGCCGCCATCCAGGGCGAGCAGGTGCGCGTCACCGGCAAGAAACGCGATGATTTGCAGGAAGCGATCGCGCTGCTGCGTGGCGAACAATTCGGCATGCCGCTGCAGTTCAACAACTTCCGCGACTGATCGAAGCGGAACCATCAGGGGGCGTCCGGCGTCGGACGGCTGTCAACGGTGGCGATGTCCTCGCCCCGGATAGCTCAAGCTGGAGGCTCTCCCTATGGATTTGAACGCTCAACTGGATCATCTCGTCCGAGCTTCCCAAGCATGGATACCGATGATCATGGAGTACGGCAGTCGCGTACTGCTGGCAGTAGTCACTCTCTGCATCGGCTGGTGGCTGGTGAACAAGGTCACCTACGAGATCGGCAAGCTCCTGGCTCTGCGCCATGCCGACCTGGCGCTACAGGGGTTCATCAGCACCCTGGCCAATATCATCCTCAAGGTGTTGCTGCTGGTCAGCGTGGCATCGATGATCGGTATCGAAACCACCTCCTTCGTGGCCGCCATCGGTGCCGCCGGCCTGGCCGTGGGCCTTGCGCTGCAGGGGAGCCTGTCGAACTTTGCCGGTGGCGTGCTGATCCTGCTGTTTCGTCCTTTCCGCATCGGCGACTGGATCGAGGCCCAAGGTGTTTCCGGCACTGTAGACGCGATCCAGATCTTCCATACGGTGCTGCGCACCGGCGACAACAAGACGGTGATCATCCCCAACGGGAATCTCTCCAATGGCATCATCACCAATACCAATCGCCAGCCTACCCGCAAGATCACCCTGGACATCGGTGTCGACTACGACGCCGACCTGCAGAAAGGGCAGCAAGTGCTGCTCGAACTCGCCCAGGATCCTCGCGTGTTGCAGGACCCTGCCCCTGAAGCGGTGGTTGCGGCCCTGGGCGACAGTGCCATTACCCTCTCGCTGCGTTTGTGGGTGAACACCGCGGATTACGGCGGGGTACTCAACATGCTCAACGCTCAAGTGCGTGACCGCCTGCGCGCGGCCGGCATCGACATTCCGTTCCCGCAGCGCGTCGTGCGCCTGGTCCAGGAACAACAAGACGGCACCCCGCCACCCACGGCGCCATCCATTCGCTGAGGTTGCCTACCCACGCGGGAACGAAGCTCCCGAATGGGCTGACACGGTATAGCGCCGACCCCCTTCGCGAGCTCCGCCTGACGGCTTCGCCCAGCTCCTACCCGGTGTGCGGCGTAGGAGAGGGGCGAAGCTCCCGAACGGGTGTGAGGCATGACACATGGCAACTGCCGTTGCCTGCTACGATTCACCTTCCTCAGCCTGGTGATAGCGCCAGTGAAGCAGGATCAGCACCAGGGTAGGCAGGCCCATCAGAGCGGTGATGAGGAAGAAATTGTGGTAACCGTATTTCTCTACCATCACGCCCGAATAGCCCCCGATCAACCTGGGCAGCAACAGCATGATCGAGCTCAGCAGCGCATATTGGGTGGCTGAGAACTTCAGGTTGGTGAGGCTGGACAGATAGGCGACGAAGGCCGACGTGGCCAGGCCGGAACTGAGGTTGTCGAGCGAGATGGTGACCACCAGCATGCGCAGGTTGGGGCCCATGTCCGCCAGCATCAGGAACAGTATATTGGTGGCCGCCGAGGCGGCGCCGCCGATGAACAGGATCGGCATGATCCCGAAACGTACGATCAATAGCCCGCCGGCACCGGCACCCAGCAGCGTCATCACCAGGCCGAACAGCTTGCTGACGCTGGCGATCTGGTCTTTGGTAAAGCCCTGGTCGATATAAAACACATTGGCCATTACCCCCATGACCGTATCGGACATCCGGTAGGTGGCGATCAGGCCAAGCAGTAACAGCGCCTGCCAACGGTAGCGCAGGATGAAGTCGTTCACCGGCGTCAGCACCGGGGCCAGTCCGCGTCGGCCCAGGGACGACAGGCACAGCCCGGTGAGCAGGATGTACAGCAGGGCGCGCAGGAAGGCCCGGTCCTCGAGCAGCAGGTCCAGCAGGCTCATGTCACCGCTGATCAAATCAGCGAAATCCGTGTTGTACAGCTGGGTGAACATGGCCGGAACCGATACCAGCAGGATAATCAGCACCACCACCGAGGCGATCTGGTGGACGAACCCATAGCGGGCCGCGGACAGCTGCGTGCGCAGCGGCACAGGTGGCTCGCGCATCAAGAGGCTGGTCACCAGCGCCGGGACCATCAGCACGCCGAAGAGCAGGTAAGTCCCGGCCCAGGCACGATGCAGGTAGGCGAAACCGGTGGAGCCGAACCATTCGGCGAAAAACAGCGCCCCGGCCGTTGCGAGCAGCGCGGCGACTCGATAGCCCGCCATGTAGCTCGCGGCCAGCGCGGCCTGACGCTGGTCCCCAGCGATCTCCAGGCGGTAGGCGTCCACAGCGATGTCCTGAGTGGCCGAGGCGAAGGCGACCACCACCGCGATGGCGATCAACCAGGGCAGATGCTTCTGCGGGTCGCAAAAGCTCATGCCGATCAAGCCGAGGATGACCAGGGCCTGGGCCAGGACCAGCCAGGAGCGGCGACGGCCCAGCCGGGAGAGCAACGGCAGGCGCCATTGGTCCAGCAGCGGGGACCATACCCATTTGAAGGCATAGGCAAGCCCGATCAGGCTGGCGTAACCGATGGTTTCCCGGGCCACGCCGGCCTCACGCAACCATACGGAGAGGGTTGAAAACACCAGCATGTAGGGCAGGCCTGAGGCGAAGCCAAGAAGCAACAGCACCAAGGTGGAGGGGCTGGCATAGGCGGCCAGCGCGGCGCGCCAGGTTTTACCGGGCATGGACGAAGGTGTGCCTCGAATCTGCAAAACAAAGCGCGCACTCTAACCGCTGTACTCGCCCGGGCGCCAGCCATGGCGCGCGATATCCACGCGATTCCCGCTAATCGATACGCCTTCCTCGCGCAGCCGCGCGCGCTGTTCATCGCCGCTGGGGCTGCCGGCGGGCAAGCTCAAACGCCCGCCGGCGGCGATGACCCGATGCCACGGCAGCGTCGACCCTGCCGGCAGTTGGCTCAACTGTCGGCCCACCCAGCGCGCCGCGCGTCCCAGGCCGGCCAGGCGGGCCAGATCGCCGTAGGTCACTACCCGCCCCGTCGGCACCGCCGCCAGGGTGCTATAAAGGGCTTGCCGACGAGGATCGGGTAACGACTCGGTTACATTATTGGAGGCCAGGGGCCGGAACTCATCGCGCATGGCTTGGTCAGTCCTGAGTCATTCGTTATCACGGGGATAACGACGATCTTCCACGAAACCGAGCCAACAGTCGCCTATGTTCCCCAAAGCCCTCCTGTGCGTCGCTGCCACCTGCGCTATGTCCAACGCATTCGCCGATACCGTCTGGTTGAAAAATGGTGATCGCATCACCGGCACCATCAAGGTATTCGATGGTGGCAAGCTCATGGTCGATACCGCTTATGGCGGCTCCATTCCAGTGGATATGAAACAGGTCAAGACCCTGGAAACCGACCAGCCCTTGCTGGTACGCCAGGATGCCTACGACAGTGAAATGGCCAAGGCTCTGAAGCCGGCAGATGACGGTAAGGTGATATTGGCCAATGGTGACGCGCCGAAAACCGTCGAGCTTGCCAGCATTCAGCAATTGATGAAGCCCAAGCCATTGGTGCAGGACCTCAGCTGGAAGGGCAATATCGACGCGGCCCTGGACTTCAAGCGCGCCGAAACCGATACCGACGACTACAACCTGGCCTTCAAGACCACGGCCCGGCATGGCCGCTGGCGGCATACCGCTGATGGCGAATACAACCGGGAAACCGAAGATGGCGTGACCGGTACCGATAACTGGGGCCTGGAATATTCCCTGGATCGCTTCATCACGGATCAGTGGTTCTGGCAGGGTCGTCTGAACTACAAGCATGACAACATCGAAGACATCCGTCGCCAGCGGACCGTGGGTACCGGCCCGGGCTACCAGTTCTGGGACGACGAACTCGGCGCCTTCTCCCTGGGCGGCCTGCTCAACCGTACCGACTACACCTTCTCCGATGGCCGCAAGGAGAACTTCTACTCCATGGCGGTGAAGTGGGACTACAACCGCTACCTGGTCGGCAAGACGGTCGAGTTCTTCACTACCGGCGAACTGGGACGCCCGTTGAGCAACGTGGCCGACTACAACCTCGATGCCGAAGTCGGGTTGCGCTACAAGGTAACCGAGTGGGCCTCCCTCAATCTGAAGTACGAGAAGGACCTGATCACCGGCACCACCAATGGCAACGACCTGGATAGCAGCCGCTACACCGCCGGCTTTGGGGTTACCTGGTAATCCTTTCCCGCAACACCTGGAAACACCTCGCCAGGCCATGCGGGGCGCGGGCTCAGTGGCAGTCTGAAAAGATTGCCACGAGCGCAGCCTTGAAATGAGGCGTATCGTCGGCACATATGAAGGTGACTTTCGCCGAGGAACTATCGATGCGCCTGCTTCTACTGCTCCTGCTGCTGTTTCCAGTGCTGGAGCTCTATGTCTTCTTCAGGGTAGGGTCGGCCATCGGCTTCTTCCCCGCCTTGCTACTGATCATCGCCGGTTCGGCCATCGGTGTGCTGGTGCTCCGCGTGGCCGGCCTGGCCACGGCCCTCAATGCCAGGGCGAGCCTTCGCGCCGGGCAGCTCCCCGCTCAGGACCTGCTCAACGGCGCCATGGTCGCTTCCGGTGGCCTGCTGCTGGTGGTTCCCGGGTTCATCAGCGACGTGCTTGGCCTGCTGTGCCTGCTGCCCTTCACCCGGCGCCTGATCGCCAACAGGTTGCGTGCTGGCGCCCAGGCCCGCTATGGCCAGGCGGGCCACTTCGGCGAGCCGGGCAGCCACTCGCCCTTCGGCCATGGCGCCCAGGGCGGCCCTGAGCAGCCCCGTCGGCCGAACGTCATCGAGGGCCAGTACGAGCGTCGCGACTGACGCCGGCCCTCCGCCACGCCCCCGTCTGGCGGGGGCGTATCGTTTCCCTCCCCCTGACCAAAAAAAATTTGCAATCGGCCTTGTAATCCCTTGGCCCGGCCTCATGTATGGGTCACCGCAAGGTGCCGGCCTCCGGGTCGGTCATCACTGCGCGCCGGGCAGCGCCTGGCGCGACCGGCGAAAGCCGGACTGCATCAATGGGCCGAGTGAACCCGGCCGATGGACAACCATAACTAGGAGAGATCGACAATGAAGCTTCGTCCTCTGCATGACCGCGTCGTCATTCGCCGCAGCGAAGAAGAATCCAAGACCGCCGGCGGCATCGTTCTGCCTGGCTCGGCCGCCGAGAAGCCGAACCGTGGCGAAGTCGTCGCTGTAGGCACCGGTCGCGTTCTGGACAGCGGTGAAGTTCGCGCCCTGGCCGTCAAGGTCGGCGACAAGGTCGTGTTTGGTCCTTATTCGGGCAGCAACACCGTCAAGGTCGATGGCGAAGACCTGCTGGTCATGAGCGAGAACGAAATCCTCGCCGTCGTCGAAGGCTAAGCGCCCAAGCGCCCCTCTGACATTCAGTCCGACTTCAGATTCAAGGAAAACGATCATGGCTGCTAAAGACGTAAAATTCGGCGACTCCGCTCGCAAGAAAATGCTGGTTGGCGTTAACGTTCTGGCTGACGCCGTCAAGGCCACCCTCGGCCCGAAAGGCCGTAACGTTGTCCTGGCCAAGAGCTTCGGTGCTCCTACCATCACCAAGGACGGCGTTTCCGTCGCCAAGGAAATCGAACTCAAGGACGCCTTCGAGAACATGGGCGCCCAGCTGCTGAAAGACGTAGCCTCCAAGGCTAACGACGAAGCAGGCGACGGCACCACCACCGCTACCGTCCTGGCCCAGGCCATCGTCAGCGAAGGCCTGAAGTCCGTTGCTGCCGGCATGAACCCGATGGACCTCAAGCGCGGCATCGACAAGGCCACCACCGCCATCGTCGCCGAGCTCAAGTCCCTGTCCAAGCCTTGCGCCGACAACAAGGCCATCGCCCAGGTAGGTACCATCTCCGCCAACTCCGACAGCGCCATCGGCGCGATCATCGCCGAAGCGATGGAAAAAGTCGGTAACGAAGGCGTGATCACCGTCGAGGAAGGCTCGGGCCTGGAGAACGAACTGTCTGTCGTAGAGGGCATGCAGTTCGACCGCGGCTACCTGTCGCCTTACTTCGTCAACAAGCCGGACACCATGGTGGCCGAGCTGGACAACCCGCTGCTGCTGCTGGTTGACAAGAAGATCTCCAACATCCGCGAACTGCTGCCTGTCCTGGAAGCTGTCGCCAAGGCCGGCCGTCCGCTGGTGATCGTCGCTGAAGACGTCGAAGGCGAAGCCCTGGCTACCCTGGTCGTCAACAACATGCGCGGCATCGTCAAGGTTGCCGCTGTCAAGGCGCCTGGCTTCGGTGATCGCCGCAAGGCCATGCTGCAGGACATCGCCATCCTGACCGGCGGCACCGTCATCTCCGAAGAAATCGGCCTGACCCTGGAAACCACTACCCTGGAGCACCTGGGCACCGCCAAGCGCGTGACCATGACCAAGGAAAACACCACCGTTGTCGACGGTTCCGGTTCCAAGGAAGACATCCTGGCTCGCGTTGCCCAGATTCGCGCCCAGGTGGCTGATACCTCCTCGGACTACGACCGTGAAAAACTGCAAGAGCGCCTGGCCAAGCTGTCTGGCGGTGTTGCCGTGATCAAGGTCGGTGCTGGCACCGAAGTCGAGATGAAAGAGAAGAAAGCCCGCGTTGAAGACGCCCTGCACGCTACCCGCGCAGCCGTCGAAGAAGGCGTGGTGCCTGGCGGTGGCGTGGCGCTGGTTCGCGCGCTGCAGGCCATCTCCGAGCTCAAGGGCGAAAACGAAGACCAGAACGTCGGTATCGCGCTCCTGCGCCGCGCCGTCGAAGCACCGCTGCGTCAGATCGTTGCCAACGCTGGCGACGAGCCAAGCGTGGTAGTGGACAAGGTCAAGCAAGGCTCGGGTAACTTCGGTTACAACGCAGCGAGCGGTGAGTACGGCGACATGATCGAGATGGGTATCCTGGACCCAGCCAAGGTCACCCGTTCTGCGCTGCAAGCCGCGGCTTCCATCGGCGGTCTGATGATCACCACCGAAGCCATGGTTGCTGACCTGCCGGAAGACAAGGCTGCCGGCGGCATGCCTGACATGGGCGGCATGGGTGGCATGGGCGGCATGGGCGGCATGATGTAAGCCCGGCTGAACCCAGCCCCTCGAAAACCCTGCCTGCGAAGGCAGGGTTTTTTTATACCCGTGGATCAGCTCACGGCCTGTGGCTTGGCCGCCGTGCCGCGGCTCAATGGGCGTCGGTAGAGCACGGCGTAATAGACGCCAAGGCAGATCCACCAGCAAAAGATGGCGGTCCACACGTTATGGGAAAAGAAATGCGCGCCTTGCAGCATCCTGCCTACCGAAAACACCAAGCCTAGCCCCACTGCCAGGCCGAAGGCATAGCGCGCCAAGCGAGGGCGGCGGTCGCGCAGGGCGAAGTAGAGGGCGAACAGGCTGAAGCCCGTCGCAGCATGCCCGCCGGGCCAGCAGCGCCCCGGATGTTCGGTGGCCGGGCGACTGTCCCAGACCTTGCTGTAGGTTTCGCTGCCGCCGAATTGAGTGAGGCTCCACGGACACTGAACGGCGGTCACCGCCTTCAGAGGCGTGACGAAACTGGTGGACAACGCCATGGACAGTACCATGCAGCCTAGCTCGCGCCTGTAGGGTCTGATTCGCGGGAGAGCGAAGGTCGCGATAAAGATCACCGCCGAGAGCACCGCTACGGCGATCACTATTTGCTTGGCCCGATCATGAAGGATATTTTCCAGCCAGTAACTGTGTTTCCCAAAAAACTGGCCGGCATGATTGTCATAGGCCAGGCGCGCCAGCCACATGTCCAGGTTGGTCAGTTCCAGCAGCAACAAGCCCAGCACCAGCAGGGCCGGAAGGCCCAGCGCAAGGTGCCAGCGAATGGGGCGAGGGGAAGGGTAGTTCATCGAGGCTCCGAGGAAAGCGATCGCAAATTGCCGGCACCTTGCGCCTGACCGGGTGGCGGGCTCGTCAAGCTGTCGTGAAAATTTTGCCGAGACGCTGCCTGGGCATGGCCACGACGATTTGCGCTGGCCCAAGGAGGCGAACAGAGCGTAAGCTGCGCCCGCTTCAGGTCGCACAGCCTAATGAGAGGAACCCTTGATGCGCATTCTCGTGGTCGAAGACAACCGGGATATCCTGGCCAACCTGGCAGATTATCTGGGCTTGAAAGGCTATACCGTGGACTGTGCCCAGGATGGGCTGTCCGGCTTGCATCTGGCAGCCACCGCCCACTACGACCTGATCGTGCTGGATGTGATGTTGCCCGGCATCGACGGCTACACCCTGTGCAAGCGCTTGCGCGAGGATGCCCGACGCAACACCCCGGTGATCATGCTTACCGCCCGCGACCAGCTGGACGACCGCCTGCAAGGCTTCCGTCATGGCGCCGACGATTATCTGGTCAAGCCTTTTGCCTTGTCCGAATTGGCGGCACGCATTGAAGCGGTGATGCGCCGCGCCCAGGGCGGCGGGCGGCGGACATTGCAAGTGGCCGACCTTGAATACGACCTCGATACCCTGGAGGTCACCCGCGGCTCAAAGTTGCTCAAGCTCAACCCGGTAGGGCTCAAGCTGCTGGAAGTGTTGATGCAGAAGAGCCCGCACGTGCTGCGGCGGGAAGTACTGGAGGAGGCTCTGTGGGGCGATGACTGCCCCGACAGCGACAGCCTGCGCAGCCATGTCCACCAGCTCCGCCAGGTCATCGACAAGCCGTTCGATAAACCGCTGCTGCATACGGTGCACGGCGTGGGTTATCGCCTGACCGAAGGCCGCGATGGAGTTTAAGCAAAGTCTTGCCCAGCGCATCATCATCGCCTTCGCCCTGATGAGCGCGTTGGTCGCCGGAGCCTTCGCCGTCGGCATTGTCGCTACCGTGCACCTGGTGGAAGAAAAACTCATCTCCGCGGGGCTGGGCGGCGACTTGCAGCGCTTGCTGCTCATGGACAACATGGACGACTGGAGCCACCGTCCGGAGCCGGACCAGCTGTTCTATTACAGTGGCGGGCGAGGCGACTACGCCTTGCCAAAGGACCTGCGCCACCTGTCGCCGGGATTTCACGAGGTGTTCCGTGGTGACCTGTCTTATCACGCCATGGTGGAAATCGTAGACGGTCGTCATTACGTGCTCTTGCAGGATCAAAGCGATTTTGAAGAGCGTGAGCGCATTCTCTTTGCGGTAGTGCTGGTGGGCTTCGTGCTCAGCCTGGCCTTGGCCGCCTCGCTGGGCTGGCTATTGGCGCGGCGAGTCATGGCGCCGGTGATTCGCCTGGCCCGGCAGGTTCGTCACCGCGACCAGTTGCTCGGGCTCGCCCCGCCCTTGGCCCCTGACTACGCCGAGGATGAAGTCGGCCAATTGGCCGCCGCCTTCGATGCCACCCTCGGGCGGCTGCGTCAGGCCCTGACCCGGGAGCGTCTGTTCACCAGTGATGTAAGCCATGAGCTGCGTACGCCACTGATGGTATTGGCCACTTCCTGTGAGCTGCTCCTGGCCAACGACAAGCTCGATCCGAGAGCCAAGGCGCAGGTGGAACGCATCACCAGGGCATGCGAGGAAATGCGGGATCTGGTGCAGACGTTCCTGATGCTTGCCCGTGCGCAGCGCAACGAAACCGTTGCCGGGCAGGTTACCCTAGGGAAGGTGGCCGATGACCTGGTGGCCCAGTGGCGCGAGCCGATCGAACAGAAAGGGCTGACCCTGGAGTATGAACGCGGTGAACCAGGGGATACGCGCTACAACGCTACCTTCCTGCATACGGTGATGAGCAACCTGTTGCGCAATGCCTTGCACTACACCGACCAGGGCTTCATCCGGCTGACCCTCACCGACACAGGCTTCCGGGTGGAGGATTCAGGCGTGGGAATTCCGGAAGAAAAGCGCGAAGCCATGTTCCAGCCATTCGTCCGCGGTAACGAGAAAAGAGGCGAAGGGCTGGGGCTAGGGCTTTCCCTTGTCCAGCGGATCTGCGATGAGCAAGGCTGGGCAGTGAGCCTGACCACCAATGAGCCCCAGGGCTGCGCCTTTCAGGTAAACCTGTAAAGGCAGCAGACCTTGTGAACGCCACGGCTCCATCAGCGAACGCTGGCCCCTCGGCAATCTCTATGGCCGAAATATCTGGCAACAAGCTTGTCGCCCTGATAATTTGAGGTTACAGAATTTTCACAACCGTGTGACTGGTCGATGACCTGGGCAGGGATAGTGTGCGCCGACTGTTCAAGGAGGTTCACATGAGCCAACCGATCAAGTTGGAATTCTCCGAGAAATACGACCAGGCGCATGCGCAGCGGTATTTCTACAAGCATCAGAACGGCCTTTCACGTCGGCTGTCGCATTCGCGTGATGTTCAGCTCGCGCGCAAGGCATTGGAGCTGGCGGGAGATCCGGGCCTGGTGCTGGACCTGCCCTGTGGGGCCGGGCGCTTCTGGCCGGTGCTGGCAGAGAAGGTCAACCGGGTGATCATCGGCGCGGACAACTCCGCAGACATGGTCGCCACTGCCTGCAAGATGCAGCCTGAGGCCATCGTCAAGCGTGTGCGGGTCATGCAAACCTCGGCTTTCGAGATCGAGTTGCCGGATAACGCAGTCGACAGCATTTTTTCAATGCGCTTGATGCACCACATTGGCGATGCGGGACACCGGCTGGCCATGCTGCGCGAGTTCCATAGGGTTAGCCGAGACTCGGTCATTCTTTCGCTGTGGGTGGATGGCAACTTCAAGGCCTGGAAGCGCAAGCGGTCTGAGCGGCGGCGCCAGCGGCGCGGGGAGCCGGAGAAATATCAGAACCGGTTCGTCCTGCCGGTGGAAACGGTAGAGGCTGAATTCGCCGAGGCCGGATTTCGTATTCAAGAGCGTCTCGATTTCTTGCCGCTGTATGCAATGTGGCGAGTGTATGTATTGCGGAAGGAGTAAGGGTGATGGCGGTAGAACAGGCTTCTGGACACAGTGCCTCGAGTGGGCAGCAGGGTTTTGATCACTACTGGCAAACCCGCGGCGACTGGGTAGAAGAGCCTAACCGCCGGCGTGGTGGGGAGAGCGGTGTCCAGCGTGTGCTGCTGCCTGATAACCACATGATTTATGTCAAGCGGCAGGTGGGCCACATCTACCGTTCGCCTCTGCATCCCTTCGGTCGGCCTACGGTGCTGCGTGAGCGCGATGCTTTGCGTGGCTTGAGCAAGTTGAACGTACGGGTGCCTCGTTTGTTGTTCTCCGGTGCCCAGCGTGACCAGGAATTCGGTTGGAAGGCGCTACTGGTCACTGCCTCGCTCGATGGCTTCGAAGAGATCATGCAGTGGTATGCCAAGGGCGGCCGTGAGCGTTATGGCGAAGCCTTGCACGACCAGTTGCTCAAGGATCTTGCTGGAAACCTGGCGCGTATGCATCAGGGGCGCTGGCAGCATAGCTGTCTCTACATCAAGCATGTATTCGTGCGAGTCGTTGAGGAGCCCAACGGCCCCCGCGCCGAGGTTGCCTTGTTGGATCTGGAGAAATGCCGTCGGCGGTTCACGGCCTCCGCGGCTTCTCACCGTGACCTCAAGCAACTGCGCCGCCACTCGTCGTTCAGCGATGCGGACTGGAAGAAATTGCTCTACTTTTACGAGACAGCGTTTGGCAGCGTTGTCAAAGGGTTAGAGCGATGAACCTACAAATTGCACGAAGTTTGTTCTTTATCGGTTCCCTGGCCGTGACCACCATGGCCGCGGCCGCCTGGAATGAGCCAGGGCCTGAGGTATTGAAGGCGGAACAAGGGCAGGGCGCCTGCGCGCTGCCGCGAGCGACCAAGGCCGGGGCCGAGGATGTTTCGCGGGCCGGGCATAACGCTTTGCTGTTCCTGTTTGGCCTGACCCAGGGGCTGCGTTCCGGCGCCTGATCAAGCCTTGTGCAATGGAAAAACCCGCTTCGGCGGGTTTTTTATTGCCTAGGAGGCGATGGCATGGAGATGGTTGTCCCAAAGTCCTGACGGCAGCGCCATTGGCGTGCCCAGCCACTGCCCGCTGCGCTCCTGATAGAAGCGGCAGCGGCCTTGGCCGGAGGTCACCACGAAGCCGTCGTCCATGGCGACCACACCCGCGCAGTCCGGCATCGGCGCATCCAGCTTTACCTCGGCGCTGTCCAGGTCCCAGATGAAGAAGCGATTGGCCCTGGGGGCGGTGATCGCCACCAGACGGCGATGGTCGTTGATGGCCACGCTCGCGGTGTAGTTGCCCATGGAAAGCAGTTGGTCGTCGCTCACTGGAAACGGCAGCAGCGGCCCGCCGGGGCGCTTGACCGCCAGCAGCTGGGCCACTTCGTTGCCACTGCCCATGAATTGCTGGCAAGCGGCGATGGTGCCGTCTTGAGCCACCGCCAGGTGACGAATGCTGTTCATGGGCTGGGTGAGCGTCTCCTTGCTGAGCAGGCGACCGTCGCGCTGCATCAGCACAAGGCTCGGCTCCATGGCGTCCAGGTTCATCTCGACACGGCTTTCCGCTTCTGTCCGGATGCCGCCATTGGCTACCACCAGGGTTTCACCATCGGGTAACCACGCCAGCTCATGAGGGCCGATGCCATGGGTGGGCAGCTCCTCGACGAACACCAGGCGATTCTGGATGAACCGATAAACGCCCAGCACGCCCCGGCCAGGCTCCGTCGTGTCGTTTTCAGTGGTGTACAGCCATTCGCCCGACTGGTGTATCACCGCGTGGCCGTAGAAATGCCGGTTGGCGCGCGCGCTGAGGGTCTGCAGGAGGCTGCCGTCATGCAGGCTCAGCAGGTAGCACTCGGTGCCTGGGCGTCGGGCCACGAACAGCGCCAAGGGCACATGGGGGTGCTCGATGACGGCGTGGCAGCGCTGGGCCACCTGTGTGCTGAACGCCAGGCGCCCGTCAGCGTGGTAGGCCACGGCATAGTGCCGGCCGTCGGCATCGTCCCGGGCCGACAGCAACAATGAGCGATGGGCCTTGCCGGGCAGCACCCGCGCCAGGGTGGTAAGCATGCGCTGCCACATATCAGTCACCGTCGTTGGCGTTGAAGCCCAGCTGGACGCCCAAGGCCCGCGCCAGTTCGCCCTCATGCAGACGATGCACGGTGTTCAGGCTGTCGTAGATCTGATTCAGCACAGGCTGCCCAGCCGGATCTGCCAGCAGCTCCGTCAGGCTTCGGTCGTTGTTCGCCAGTGCCTTGGCCGCCGCGCTGTAGGCCGTGTCGATCTTCTCGGCCAGTGGCTGTTGATCCTTGGGCAGCAGGTTGCGCAAGCCCTTGCCGTCAACACCGTTCCATACCGTCCGGGCCGCCTCGAGGCTGGCCTGCAGGCTCTTGAGCGAAGCCTGGCTACGCCAGGCTTCGGCCTGGAACGGTTGCGGCACGCCCTTGCTCTGCCGGCCCATGGGCGCGCCAAGCTTTTTCTTCAGGCTGTCCAGGGCGGTGACCTGAGCCCGCAGCAGGTCGGCGATGGCCTCGTGGGCATCGGCGTAGCGCTGGTTCGGGAACTTGCTCAACTGGGCGAGCATGCCATCGTTGCGTTTCCAACCGTCGAGGATCTCTTCGGCCAGGGCCTTCTGCCGTTCGCCGATGGCGACCAGCAGCGGACAATAGCTGGCCTTGCGAGCCGCATCGGCCAGTTCAGGCTTGCTGTCGAAAAGGATGTATTCATAGGCCGACAGGCCCTGGACGACCACGCTGGCCTTGGCCAACGCCGCGCTGTCCATGGGCTCGCCGTTGCTGACCAACTGCTCGACCTGGCGCCCCACCAGGTTTTTCTTGTCCGGCCAGAACTGCACGGACCACGCCCGGTTGCCTTCTGCCAGTGGGCCGATCAACAACGGCTGCAAAGCGGCCCAGGCCTTTTGAGCCACAAGGAAGTCCGCCCGGGCCTTGGCCAGGTCCTCGTTGCCCTGGCAGAACGCCAAGGCGCTGCGGGCCAGTTGCCGGTCGGCCTCGACCCACTGGGTATAGGTCGGCAGGATCACCTGGCTGGCCAGGGCCGCGCTGGTCACCGCCTGCGGGTCCTGGGGCGCGCAGGCGCCGAGGGCGAGGGCGGCGAGGCTGGTGAACAGTAGCTTGGGACGGAACATTGGAGCTCCCCTGGGAAAAGTCAGGCATGTTATAGGGATTCGAGAAACGCCAGCAATGCCGCGCGCTCATCGGCATCGAAGGCCAGCACTCGCTGCCTGGCCGCGTCGGCCTCTCCGCCGTGCCAGAGCACGGCCTCGAGCAGGTTGCGGGCGCGGCCGTCATGCAGGTAGCGGCCGCGAGGATTGACCGTCTCGGACAGGCCGATCCCCCAAAGGGGTGGCGTGCGCCAGTCCTGGCCGCGAGCGTCGAATTCGGTATGGGCGTCGGCCAGGCCAGGGCCCATGTCATGCAGCAGCAGGTCGGTGTAGGGCCGAATGAGCTGATTGGCCAACTCGGGCTCCGCGGCGTCTGCGCGGGTGCGGTAGTGGGGCACGTGACAGGCCTGGCAACCGGCTTCATGGAACAGGCCCTTGCCTTTCAGTACCTGCGCCTGTTCCTCACCCCGCCGGGCTGGCACGCCCAGGTTGCGGCTGTAGAACAACACCAGCCGACGTATGTTATCGCTGACTTCGAACGGCTCTTCGGCGCTCTGGTTGCCATTGGCGGCGGCGCGACAGTCGGCTTGCGCGGCGGTGCAGTCATCCACCGGGTGCAGAGAAGAAGTAATGCCCAGGTCGCCGGCGAAGGCGTGGGCGTTCTGTTGATCGAGACTGGGCTGGCCCGCCTTCCAGCCGAAACGGCCAAGGGCCGTGGTGCCTGTCTGATCGTCATGGACCCAGTTTGGCCGGCCTTTGATCGCTCCTGGCCCGGCCGCCTGAGCGCGGGCGTTGGCCAGGATGGCCTCTTCGGGAATGGCTTCGAGCAGGCCAAGGCCGATCATGGGCGGCGCTATACGGGCCGACAGGCGCACTTGCGGATGCAGGGGCCCGTAGCCCAACTGGCTGATCTGCAACCGGGGCTTGCGCAGCTCCACCGTGTAACCATCGGCGAAGCTCACCGGTAGCGCGTCGTATTCCACCCGGACACGCCCCTCGGGGACGACACCGGGGATGGCCATATCCTGCAATTGCATGCCATAGACAGGCTCAGGTGCAAAACCCATCTGGCGCACCGCCTCGGCGGTGGCGTCGCTGGGCGGTACCGACAGGCGCACCAGCATCGATACGGCGTGACTGGCGCCGGGCTCGGGTGGTTGCCCGCGGCCATCGCGGATGTGGCAGTTCTGGCAGGCATTGGTATTGAACAGCGGCCCCAGCCCATCCCTGGCGGTGGTGGTGGAGGGCGCGATGACCCAGGGGTTGCGAAAGAAGCTATTGCCGACGCTGAAATCCACCCGGCGCGCGGCGCTGAGGTTGGCTGAAGGCAGGGAATAGGCATTGAGGTCGCTACGCCTGACCGTGGCGGCGCCGGCCGAGAGCGCTTCGCCTGGCTCGGCTGCCTGGAAGCGAGGCGACTGGTCGCACGCCGCCAGGGCCAGGCCCAGGGCAAGCAGAAGAACGCTCAGCGAGCTTGGAAACATCGATACAACCTGCAATCAGCGAAGCTGGCGCTTGATCTTCAAAGACGCCAACCGGTAGGAGCCAGCGCCAGCTGGCGAAGGGCCGCTGGCCTGGACATTCGCCAGCTTCGCTGGCTCCTACAAGCCTCAGAACTCGTGGTCAGCGTTGTCCGGGTTCAGGTCGGTGATGCCCAGCTTGCCCGCGGCCTGTTCGATGGCGCCGGTCTGCTTGACCAGTGCACCGATGGCATCGCGCACTACCTGGTTGCCAGCGCTGTTGCCAGCGGCGATCAGTTGGTCGAAGTGCTCGCCTTTGTTGGCGTGGTCCACGATCACCTGCATCTTGGCTTCGGTATCGGCCAGGTCGGCCTTGAGGGCTTCGTCCGTGGCCGGGTCGATCTTGGCCACCAGCGACGACAGGCTCGGCCCGGTCAGGCGGGTACCGTCGGCCCGCAGATATTCGCCCAGGTACACGTTGCGGATGCCCTTGGCGTTGAAGAAGGCCGAATTGTGGGTGTTGTCGCTGAAGCAATCGTGCTCGTCTTCAGGTGAGTTGGCCTCCAGCGCCACCTTCAGACGCTCGCCGGCCAGTTCGCCCAAGGACAGGCTGCCCATGCCGAACAGCATCTTGCGCAGGCCACTATCCACCGGTTCGGCTTCCAGCGTGGCGCGATAGTTGTCGGCCACGCCCGGCTTCCAGTTGCCGACCATTTCTTCCAGGTCGCTGACCAGCAGGTCGGTGGCGGCCTTCAGGTAGGCGCGGCGACGGTCGTTGTGGCCGCCGGTAGCGCCCTTGCCTTCCAGGTAGTCGCTGGCGGGGCGATTGCCGGCGCCCGGGCCGGTGCCGTTGAGGTCCTGGCCCCAGAGCAGGAACTCGATGGCGTGGTAGCCAGTGGCGACGTTGGCTTCCGAGCCGCCCAGTTCATTGAGGCTGGCCAGCTTCTCTGGGGTGATGTCCTTGACGTCGACCTTGTCCTCGCCCACCTGGATCTCGGTATTGGCGATGATATTGGCGCTGCCGCCCGGGTTGCCCAGGGCCGGCTCGTAGCCCTTGGCCACGTAGTCGATCAGGCCCTCGTCCAGGGGCCAGGCGTTCACCTGGCCTTCCCAGTCGTCGATGATGGTGTTGCCGAAGCGGAAGACTTCGCTTTGCAGGTAAGACGGCCGCGCGGCCAGCCAGGCTTCCCGGGCGGCCTTCAGCGTATTGGCGTCCGGCTTGGCGAGGAAGGCATCCACGGCTTTCTGCAGGGCTTGCGCGGTGGTCAGCGCATCGCTGAACACGGCATGGACCATCTCGCTGTAATGACTGACCACGGCTTTGGCGGCCGCCTGGTCCAGCGCGACCGCGGCGGGCGTGGCCGCTGCGTTGGCCGCCGATGGCGCGGGCGCCTGGGCCGCTGCCTTTTCCTTGTCGCTGCTGTCGCCGCAACCGGCGAGGGATATTGCGACGGCCAGCAGACTGGCAACCAACGGCGTACGTTTCATGGGCGAATCCTGCGTGTTGAATGGCGAAAGGCGCCCCAGGGCGCCGACCGAAACGGGCCACATGATGCGAAGGATTTGCATTTGATGTAAAGGGGCGACTGAAAAATAATTCGCCCGCCGCTGGCCTACAACGGCGCCATGTGAGTGCGCTCGTCCTGTTTGAGGAAGGCTTGGAGTTCCCGCGCCGGAAGTGGCTTGGAATAATAGTAGCCCTGCCCCTCATGGCAGCCCTCGGCGATGATATAGGCCTCCTGTTCGGCGGTTTCCACGCCTTCGGCGATCACCTGCATGCCCAGGCTCTTGCCCAGCTGGATCACCGCGCGAACGATGGTGGCGTCGTCCTCGTCATCCAGCAGATCCTTGACGAAGCTCTTGTCGATTTTGATCTTGTCCAGCGGCAGTGAGCGCAGGTAGCCCAGGGACGAGTAGCCGGTGCCGAAGTCGTCGATGGCGATCAGGGCGCCGGAGCGGCGAAGGCTGAGCAAGTGCTGGGCGGCGGTGGTGATGTCTTCCATCAGGCCGGTTTCAGTGACCTCCAGCTCGAGGCTGCGCGACGGCAGACGGTACATTTGCAGGATATTGCTGACCACTCGGGGCAGCTCGCTATGGTGCAATTGCACAGTGGATAGGTTCACCGCCATGCGCAGGTGGGTGAAGCCCTGGTCATGCCACTCGCGCAGCTGACGGCAGGCCTGGTCCAGTACCCATTCGCCGATCGCCAGGATGGTGCCGTTCTGTTCAGCCAGGGGAATGAACTGGTCGGGCGGGATGAAGCCCAGTTCGGGATGCTGCCAGCGCAGCAAGGCCTCGACGCCGACCACCCTACGGTCGCGGTAGCTGACCTGCGGCTGGTACACCAGGAACAACTGGTTGCCGGCCAGAGCCTCGCGCAAGGCTTTCTCCAGCGCGCGACGGCGACGCATCTCGCTGTCAACGCTGGCGACATAGAATTGGTAGCGATTGCGCGAACGGCTCTTGGCGACCGTCATCGTCTGCTCGGCCTTCTGCAGCAGCTTCTCGGCGCTGTCGCCGTCTTCGGGGAAAAGGGTGATGCCGATGGTGGCTCGCAGGCGGATCTCACGCGCGTCCAGGGCAAAGGGTGCGGCCAGGTCATCGAGGATGTGCTGGGCCAACTCGGCCGCCTTGTAAGGCTCCTCGATATTGGCCTGAACCAGGGCGAACTGGTCGCCGCCCAGGCGCGCCAGGGCGCCGAGCCGTCCACCATGGCCGCGCAGGCGATCAGCCGTGGCCAGCAGTAACTGGTCGCCGGCCTGGTAGCTGAACTGTTCGTTCACCCCTTTGAAGTCATCCAGGCCTACGCAGAGGATGGCCACACGCCTTTGCATGCGCGTGGCATCCTCCAGCACCTGGTCAAGCTGACGCTGCAGTTGAAGCCGGTTCGGCAGGCCGGTGAGAAAGTCGTACTGAGCCATGCGCTCCAGGCTGCTCTCCGCCTCCCGGCGCAGGCTGCTGTTGCGCTCGATCGACGCCAGCAACTGGTTGGCGGTGTTTACCCACTGGCCCAACTCGTTGTGCTCATGGCCAGGGGGCAAGGGCAACTGATACTGGCCCGGGCGGTCCGGGTTGATCTGGCTTAAATGATGGAGCATGCGCGACAGGGGCTTGGTCAGCAGCCAGTGATAGATCAGGTACAGCACCAGGCCCATGAGCATGGCCCGTAGCACGCCGGACACGAACAGCTCGGCCGAATTGCGCAGGAACTGCTCCCCGTAGATGGCAGTATCGAGGGTGATGCTCAGGTCGCCGTAGTACTCGTTGTACGGCGGGCGGCCCACCAGGGGCGTGGCGAAGGTGCGTTCCGGCCCGAGCACGGTGTCGGTGAGCCAGCGAGTGGAAGCCGGTGTGGGTGACCGCTCGCGTTCAGCGAGCATGGTTTCATTGGGGTGGCCAATGGCTGCCTTGCGCACGGCGGGGTCCTGGAACAGGCCTTCGATGACCTGCAGGCCCATCTCCTTGTCCAGGCTGTACAGCGCCTGAGTGGAAGGGTCGCGGAACATGTCCAGGATGCGGTCGGCATCCCGCGCGATGGTATGGCGTGTCTTGTAGGCATCGAGCACGATCTGCCCACAGCTGAGCAATACGCCCACGACCAGGGTCGAGAGCAATACCACTCTCAGCAGTTTCAGAGACAAGCTGTGCTTGATTTCCACCTTCAAAGGACAATTCCTTGTTCCAAGCGCGCGGTACCCATGGCCGAGTATTGGCAAACACGGGGTGACCGTCAAAGGGTACGCATTGGTTCGAGCCATGCATGCCAGTGAGCATGCGGCGAGAATAGGTCTTTGGTGTATCGATGCCCGTGGCTGAAACTTGAGGCGAGGCGATGAAAGGTAGGCGCTGGCTCCAAACCGCGGAGCGCCAGCGAAGTTGGCCACGGGAACCAGTCTAGCTGGCCCCCGGGACAGTCTGGACGTTGGCGGCTCAGGCCTTGAAGGCGCTGCCTTCGAACTGCTGGGCGACGAAGTCCCAGTTCACCACGTTCCAGAACGCTTCGACGTATTTGGGCC
The DNA here is from genome assembly GCF_000826105.1 of Pseudomonas massiliensis. Taxonomy (GTDB): domain Bacteria; phylum Pseudomonadota; class Gammaproteobacteria; order Pseudomonadales; family Pseudomonadaceae; genus Aquipseudomonas; species Aquipseudomonas massiliensis. The sequence continues at coordinate 433,608 of NZ_CCYK01000007.1, forward strand.
GCACGTTGCGGTAGTCGATGTAGTAAGCGTGCTCCCACACGTCGCAGGTCAGCAGCGGGGTGTCGCCGCTGGTCATCGGGTTGCCGGCGCCAATGGTGCTGGCCAGGGCCAGGGAACCGTCAGCTTTCTTGACCAGCCAGCCCCAGCCGGAACCGAAGGTGCCGATGGACGTCTTGCTGAATTCTTCCTTGAACTTCTCGAAGGAACCGAACGCCTGAGTGATGGCTTCGGCCAGTTTGCCGGTAGGCTCGCCGCCGCCGTTGGGAGACAGGCAGTTCCAGTAGAAGGTGTGGTTCCAGACCTGGGCCGCGTTGTTGAAGATGCCGCCGGACGAGGACTTGACGATTTCCTCGAGGGTCTTGCCTTCGAATTCGGTGCCCGGGATCAGGTTGTTCAGGTTCACGACATAGGTGTTGTGGTGCTTGTCGTGGTGGAACTCCAGGGTTTCCTTGGAGATGTGCGGCTGCAGGGCGTCGTGTGGGTACGGCAGCGGCGGCAGTTCAAAAGCCATTTGATTCTCCTAATCAGGTCTGTTGCGGTAGACGCAAGGCCGATCACGGGCGGCCGAGGCTGCGCCCGCGAAGCGGAGCGGGCACAAGCGCGGGATCATAGCACCGGGGCTACGCCTTAACCACGCAGCAACCGTAGGGAATAGACGCCTCGGCGCCGTTAACGTCGAGGGTGCTTACCCTAGAATCAGCTGCCCGGCCACGCCGAACATCATCAGCGCCACGGCCAGGTCCAGCAGGCGCCAGGTAGCGGGCCTGGCCAACCAGGGCGCCAGCCAGGCGGCACCCAGCGCCAGGGTAAAGAACCACACCGCGGACGCACTGGCGGCGCCGGCGACGTAAGCGCCCGGCACCGCCTGGCGGGCGCCGAGGCTACCGATCAGCAACACCGTGTCCACATATACATGAGGGTTGAGCAAGGTCACGGCCATTGCGCTGAGCAGCACCGCCCGCCGGGAGCGCGGGCCCTGCTCGGCAGCCTGGAGGGCCTGACGTGACAAAGCCCGGCGCAATGCCTGGCAGCCGTACCAGAGCAGAAAGGCCACCCCGCCCCAGCGAGCGATGGCCAGGAGGGCGGGGCTCTGGCTCAACAAGCTCGCCAGGCCGAATACTCCGGCGCTGACCAGCAGCACATCGCAGAGCACGCAGAGCAGAGCCACTGGCAGGTGATGTTCGCGGCGCAGGCTTTGGGCCAGGACAAAAGCGTTCTGCGCACCGATGGCGACGATCAGACCAATCGCGATGGCCAGGCCGTTCAGGTAACTCTGCAGCATGGAAAGTCTCCTTGGGAAGGCTGACAGTCTGAAGTTCACTGAGGTATAAGAAAAACCAATCATGCTGATGAGGCATTAGGAAAATCGATGTTCGATTACAAACTGCTCGCCGCCTTGGCCGTGGTGATCGAGCAAGGCGGCTTCGAGCGCGCCGCCCAGGCATTGGGCTTGTCGCAGTCGGCGGTGTCCCAGCGCATCAAGCTGCTCGAAGCGCGCCTGGGCGAGCCGGTACTGGTGCGCCAGGCACCACCTAGCCCAACCCCTGTCGGCCGCCTGTTGCTCAACCATGTACAGCAGGTGCGCCTGTTGGAGCGGGAACTGCGCGAAGCGCTACCCTGCCTTGGTGAAGACGGCCCGCCCGAGCGGCTGCGGGTGGCCATCAATGCCGACAGCCTCGCTACCTGGTGGCCGCAAACCGTGGCGCGTTTTTGCCAGGAGCGCCATGTGCTCCTGGACCTGGTGGTTGAAGACCAGGACGTAGGCCTGCGGCGCATGCGGGCCGGCGAGGTGGCCGGTTGCGTGTGCGCGGCGCCACGACCAGTGGCAGGGGCGCGCAGCGAGCCCTTGGGGGCCATGCGTTATCGGGCGGTAGCCACCCCGGCCTTCATCGCTCGTCATTTTGCTGAAGGCTTCAGTCCCGCGGCACTGGCACAGGTACCGGCCCTGGTGTTCGGCCCCGATGACCTGTTGCAGCACCGGTTCATGGCCTCGCTGGGCATCGAGGAAGGGTTCGCCCATCACCTGGTGCCGTCTTCGGAAGGCTTCGTCCGCATGACCGAAGCGGGCCTTGGCTGGGGGCTGGTGCCGGAAATGCAGGTCCAGGCCCAGTTGGCCAAGGGCAGCCTGGTCGAGTTGCTGCCTGGCCACCCCAGCGATGTGCCGCTGTACTGGCACCATTGGCGCAGCGGCGGCAAGCTTCTGGCTGACCTGACCAGCGAACTGGTCAGGCAGGCCGGGCGTGCCCTGGTGCCAATGGCGAGCGTCGCCACTGCGGTGAGAAAATGAGTAGCGAGGCAGCATGAACATTCTGATCACCGGGGCTACCGGTTTCATTGGCGCGAGCTTTACTCGCAGCGCCTTAGCCCAGGGCCTTCGGGTCCGCGCCAGCGGCCGACGCGGTGAACGCCTGGCAGTCTTGGCCAGGCTGGGAGCGCAAGTATGCGAAGGCGACTTGCTCGATGCCGGTTTCGCCCTGCAGCTGTGCCAGGGCATGGATGCGGTAGTGCATTGCGCTGGCCTCGGTGGGCATTGGGGCCGACTGGCGGATTTCGAGCAGGCCAACCTCGGCACCACGGAAAATGTGGTCGAAGGCTGCATCAAGGCACAGGTGCGTCGCCTGGTGTACCTTTCCAGCGCGCAGATCTACGAACGCTCCTCCAGCGCAGCCCCTTTGCGCGAAGATCAAGTGCCGCCCCGCAAGGCGTCGCTGCAGGCGCAAACCCGTTTTCGAGCTGAGCAACGTGTGTTTGGCGCCGAGGAGTTTGGCTTGCAGGTGGTGGCCCTGCGGCCTGCACCGGTGCTGGGCGAGGGCGAGCCCTGGCTATGGCCGGGCTTGTTCGAGCTTTGTGGCCGGGGGCGTCTGAGCCTGCTTGGCGATGGCTTGAACCGGGTCGATTTCACCACCCAGGCCAATCTGGACCACGCCCTGCTGGCTGCCCTGTTCGCCGAGGACGACGCCTTGGGGCGGGTGTACAACATTGCCAACGATCAGGCCGTGCCTTTCTGGGACGTGCTTAATTACGGCCTGCGTCAACTGCGCCTGCCGCAGCTGCGAGATTACCGCCCGGTGGGGCTGGCGCGCCTGGGCACGCGATTCGGCAGCCTGGCGCGCCAGGCCTGGCCCGGCCGCCCGCGGCCACCGCTGACGCCCCATGACCTGGGCTGGATTACCCAGGACAATTGCCTGGACATCAACCGCGCCCGCCAATACCTGGGCTATCAGCCACAGGCCTCGGTGTGGGCAGGCATGGACGCGCTCTGCCAAGGCTGGCGGGCTCGGGACACAACCGGTAAATACCGTTGACCTCACGCACCCGGGCCCCACGACAGCCGGCCGCGCTGATAGACTCGCGCCCACTTGCCAGTTACCGCTTCGGAACACCCCATGCGCAAAGACTCCCGAGATGATTTTGACCACCTGCCTAGCCTGACCGCCAGTGACCATGATGAAGACGATGCGGCCCTGGAGCCCGCGGGCCGACATGAAGCGGTCTATTCGCGCACCACGCCGGTGGTCAAGGTCAAGGCGCCAGCCACCGGCCCCCTGTGGGCTCTGGTGCTGGCCCTGTTCATTGCCCTCGGTGGCCTGGGTTGGTGGAGCTTCCAGCAAATATCTCTGATGGAGCAGCAACTGGTCGCGACCCAGGAAAGCTTCGCCAAGGTCAGCGAAGAGGCTGCCGGGCGCCTGCAGGCCATCAGCGGCAAGGTGGCCGACGGGGAAACCACAGTGGCGGGAGACACCGAGGCCCTGAAGTTGCAGGTCAGGCAACTGCAGGCCCGGCTCGACGACCTGGGCCGCCAGCAGCAGACCACGGGTGGCCAGCAGGGCGCCAACAACCAGCGCCTGGAGCAACTCAACAGTCAGCTGGGCGCGCAACAGCTGGTCAATGAACAGGCCCAGGGCCAGCTCAAGGCCTTGGCCGCGGATCTTGCCAGCGTCAAGACCACTCAGGCGAACCAGGCGGGCCTGGAAACCCAGGTCAAGGCGCTGGCCAATGAGCTGGCGGCCTTGAAGAAACAAGGCGACCTGAGCGGCCGCCTGGAGCAGGTAGAGGAAGACCTGGTCGTGCTCAAGGCCCAGCAGGACAACCACAGCGCCGACCAGGCCGCCGCCGGTCCGACCAACAGCGAGTTCGACGCCTTCCGTGGTCAGACCACACGCAACATCAACGGCCTCCAGGCTCAGATCCAGAATCTGCAGGAGCAGCTCGACCGCCGGGGGCAATGACAGGGCTCATGAACTTCCTCGCTCACCTTCACCTCGGTGGTCCCCGGCCCGAGCAGATGCTTGGCAGCCTGTATGGGGACTTCGTCAAAGGTGACGTGGCGGGGCGTTTTTCGGCCGAGGTGGAGGCGGGCATTCGCCTGCACCGGGCCATCGACCGCTACACCGACAGCCATCCGCTGGTGCTGGCCGCCATGGCTCGCTTGCCTGCCGCCCGCCGACGTTACGCCGGGATTATCCTCGACGTGTTCTTCGATCACTGCCTGGCGCGTCATTGGCAGGATTACCACCCCGAGCCCCTGTCGGTCTTCACCGCCCGGGCCTATGAGGTGTTGCTGCGCACGCCGGACCTTCCTGGACGCCTGGCGGCCATTGCGCCCTTGATGGCGCGCAACGACTGGCTGGGTTCTTACCGGGAGCTGACGGTGATCGGCGATGTGCTGGAAGGGATCTCGCGGCGGTTGTCCAGGCCTGAGGGCTTGCTGGGGGTGCTTCCCGAGCTGCAAGCCCTGTATCCCATTCTGCTGGCGGATTTCCGCTCCTTCTATCCCCAGTTGCAAGGCTTCGCCAGCCAGTGGCGGCCGCCTGTCTAGGCCACTTTACGAGCTTCGCGCGACCGCGGCGCCAAGCGTTCGTCGATGGCCAGGCGTGCAAGCCGGGCCAGGCTGGAACGGTCCATCCCCTGACTGGGCAGTGGTGGCAGTACATGTATCTCCACCATCGCCTTGGGGTGCTGGAACAGTCGCTTGAGGTGCGGCCAGAGAGCATCGTCGCCAATGAAGGGGGCGATGGGGTCGAGCCGCCCGCCGCGCAGGTATTTCAACGCGACCGGTTGTACCGCAACGCCTGCCTCGATGGCCGCGCCCAGCAGGCGGCCATGGAAGGTGGCAGTGCCGCTGCCGTCGGTGGTGGTGCCCTCGGGAAAGACCAGCAGCGAGCCTCCCTGACGCAGATGGTCTCCGATGCCCAGGCGCAGGGGCGCACTTTCGCCACCACCCCGGCGAATGAACAGCGTGCCCGCCCGCTGGGCCAGCCAGCCCAGCAAAGGCCATTGCCGGACATCGGCCTTGGACAGGAAGGTCAAGGGCGCCAGTTGCCCGAGCACCGGCACATCCGCCCAGGAGACATGGTTGCTTACCCACAGCATGGGCTGGGTCGGCAGCTCGCCCACCAGGCGATACTCATAGGGCAGTCGGCGAGCGAGGGCGCCCATGAAGCGTTGGGTCCAGCGGGCCCGGCGCCGGGCCCCGCCCTTCAGCCGCAGGCCCTCGCAGAGCACCAGCAGCAGCGCCAGGCACACCCCTAGCAGCAAACCGGGCAACAGGCGCGCAAGGCGCAGCCACAGCTTCATACGGCGGCCTTGAAGTGACGGGCATAGCGTGGGCACAGGTGCTCGCGCTTGAGCAGGATGAACAGATCCGCGCACTGGAAAGCCGGGTCCCAGCAGGGCTCACCGCAGATCTTGGCGCCCAGGCGCAGGTAAGCCTTGAGCAGGGGTGGCAATTGCGCGGAAATATTGGCTTGCAGCCCTCGCGCCGGAACCGGGCAGCGGGGCTCCGCGCGAACATCGTTCAGGCACAGGTGGCTTTCGCGCACGCGGCGCATCACCGCTTCGACCTGAACCCCGCCGTCGCGCATGGGCACGCTGGCGCACCCCATCAGATAGCGATAGCCGCCCTGGTTCAGCACCTCGGCCAGCTCGGCCCAGAGCACCGCGATGGTCCCGCCGTTGCGGTAGCCCTGGGCCACGCAGGTGCGTCCCACTTCCAGGATGGGGCCTTGCAAGGTGCCCAGCCCATGCAGGCTGAACGCTTCCTCGCTGTAGAAACCGCCCAGGCGTCGGGCAGCCTGGTGGTCGAGCAGGCGAGTGGTGGCGACCAGCTCGCCGGTCGCCAGGTCTCGTACACCCAGATGCTGACAATGGGGGTCGTAGTCATCCTGGTCCAGGGCGCGATCGGCATCGCCCAGGTCGGCCTCGAAGGCTTCGCGAAATACCCGGTAGCGCAGGGCTTGTGCCTCAAGGACGGCCGAGCCGGACAGGTGCTCGGCCCGGAGTCGGCGGGGAAGGTTGCACGGGCCCGTGGATACGGTCTGGGTCATGGCAGGCTCCAAGGCATGGCGGAAGCGGCACGCTCAGGCTAGGCAGCCCTAATGTCAGGTCCGTTAAGCTTCGGTGATGCTTGTGTGAAGCCGGCTGCCAGCGGAACCTCCAGCGCTGCCGGGCGTCTTGTAGGAAATTTCCTGCAAGGCGGGTAAGGTGACTCGGTCAATTTATCAGGCGCACACAATGTCCAGTTGCACCGCCGCCCATGGCCTCCTTCCTGGCCAGGCCCGTTGAGCCATGGCCGGCCCGGTTTTCCCCTGGCGTAACGACAACCGCTTCGAGCTGCTTATCGATGGGCCGGCGTTCTTTCCTCGAATGCTGGCGGCCGTCGAGCGCGCTGAAGGGCAGGTCGACCTGGAGCTGTACCTGGTCGAGGCAGGCCACTGCGCGGATGCGGTGGTCGATACCCTGGTGGCCGCGGCGGGCCGAGGCGTGCGGGTGCGTTGCCTGTTCGATGGCTATGGCAGCCTGGCCTTCGTGAACCCGGCGCGCCAGCGTTTGCTCGATGCCAGCGTGGAACTGCGGCTGTATAACCCGGTGTCCTGGCGCCGCGGGGGGCGCAACCTGTTTCGCGACCATCGTAAGCTGCTGTTGGTCGACCAGGCCCTGGCCGTGGTGGGCGGCACCGGCGTGACCGATCAGTTCTGGCAGCCTGAGGCGGCCAGCAGCGAATGGCACGAAGTGATGGTCCAGATGCAGGGCCCGGTAGTGGCCGACTGGCAGATGCTGTTCGACCGCCAGTGGCGCTCCAACAACCGGCGGACCGCCTGGCGCCCGCCGACCCACTTTGGCTTGCCCAGGGTACCGCGCATGCCACCCAGCGGCGACGGCCTGGGCCGGGTGGCCTATTGCGACGCGCGCCAGCACCGCGACATCCTGCGCTCCCTGGTGCGCGCGCTGCACGCGGGGCAGCGCCGCATCTGGCTGGCCACGCCGTACTTCCTGCCTACCTACAGCGTGCGCCGCTCCCTGCGCCGCGCCGCCCAACGCGGCGTGGACGTGCGCCTCTTGCTCACCGGCCCGCGCACCGATCACCCATCGGTACGCTACGCCGGCCACCGCTATTACCCCAAGCTGCTACGCGCCGGGGTGAAGATCTTCGAATACCAGCCGTGCTTCATGCACTTGAAAATGGTGATGGTGGACGACTGGGTCAGCATAGGTTCCTGCAATTTCGATCACTGGAACCTGCGCTTCAATCTCGAAGCGAACATCGAAGCCCTCGACCCCGCCCTTACGGCTGCGGTGGAGGCCAGTTTCAGGGCGGACCTGGCCCAGAGCGCCGAGATCACCCAGGAGCAGTGGCAGGACCGCCCGCTGTGGCGCCGCGCCAAGCAGCGGATGTGGGGCTGGCTGGACCGGCTGGTGGCCAATTTGCTGGACAGTCGGGGGTGAGCCAGTGCGCCTACGCCGCCTCGACCTGAACCTGCTGATCGCCTTCGACGCCTTGCTCAGCGAATGCAGCGTCAGCCGCGCGGCCGAGCGCTTGCACCTAGGCCAGTCGGCGACCAGCGCGGCGCTGGCTCGGCTGCGCGAACATTTCGACGACCCCTTGCTGGTACAGGTGGGGCGGCGGTTGCAGCCCACGGCCAAGGCAGCGGCCTTGCTGCCCAAGGTGCGGCAAACCCTGGCGCTGGCACGGGAGCTGCTGGAAGAACCCACTGACTTCGACCCCGCAACCTGCGAACGCAGCTTCACCCTCGCGGCGTCTGACTATGTAATCGCGGTCCTTATGCCCGCGCTGGCGGCAACCCTGGCGCGTACGGCGCCGAAGGTACGCCTGAGCCTGCGCGACCTGCCACCGCCCCGGGAACAGGATGTGGTGAGCGAGGCCTTGGAATACCGCCGTTGCGACCTGGTGATCGTGCCTGAGCGGCGGCATAACCCTCAGTTTCCCCAGGCGCCCCTATTGGAAGACCAGTGGTGCTGCATGGCCTGGTCTGGAGCCTCGCCGTACGCGCGGGGATTAAGCCTGGCCCAGTACGAGACCGCCGAACATGTGGTGCGCGCTTTCGCCGACGGACGCACCCTGGGCATGGATGAACTGCATTTGCGGGAGGTCGGCCTGGCTCGGGAGGTAGTCGTGCGCCTGGAAAGCTTTGCGCTGATGCCGGAGTTCATCGTGGGCACTGAGCGTATCGCCACGCTGTTTCGCCGCCAGGCCGAGCAGCTGGCCCAGCGTTACCCCTTGCGCCTGTGGCCGACACCGGTGGACTTTCCCCGCGCCCTGCAGGTGATGCAGTGGCATCCTTATCAAGACAGCGACCCTGCGTTAGCGTGGTTGCGCAAGGTTTTGAGTGAGCTGGCGCGGCCGGTAGCCGCCGTAGCAGCCGGCCTTGGCCGCGACCCGGCCTGACGCCGCGCCATGCCCGGTCGCCGCCGAGCTGCAATCGCCCCGTCAATCAGCCGCCGATATCGCCCACCAGGCCGGCGGCTTCGATAGCAGCCAGCGCGCAGCGCTCGTCGTTATCGGAGGTGTCACCACTGATACCTAAAGCCCCGAGCAGGCTCCCCCCGGAGTCGCGAATCAGCACGCCACCGGCCACCGGCACCACCTGGCCGCCGGTCAGGCTGTTGAGGGCATCGAAGAAGGTCGGCACGGCCTGGGCGCGGCGGGCCAGCTCACGACCGCCGAAGCCCATGCCCACGCAACCACGTGCCTTGGCCGTAGCGATCTGCGGGCGCAGGAAGCTGGCTTCGGGGTGGCGCAGCACGGCCAGGGGATGGCCGTGGCGATCCAGCACTGCCGCGGCCAGCGGTTGATAACCCTGTGTCACGCCTTCGGCAATGGCGCGGCGGGCGAGGATCAGCGCCGTATCCAGGTCCAATAGGCTCATGCGCGCACCGCTCCGTCTTTGAGGGCGGCCAGGGCTTGCACGCGGTCCCGGGTATAGAGGTCAGTCCATTTCAGTGAATTGAAGTCCGACACTTGCTTGGGGTTGTAGGCCGTGCGCTCCAGGCTCACCGGCTTGCCCGCCTTGTACACGGCGCGCAGGCAGTCGCGGTCGATCAGGCGGCGCATATCCTCCAGCGGAGAAGCCTCGAAGATCAGCAGGTCAGCCTGCTGGCCGACGGCAAGCGTGCCAAGCGTGTCGCCGCGCGGCATGCAGCGCGCGCCCACGGCCGTGGCCGCGTGCAAGGCTTCGGCCGGAGTGAAACCCAGGCGGCTGACCAAGAGCTCGGCCTCGCGCCCATGCCATTCGCCATAAGGGGTGACCGCAAAGCCACTGTCGCTGCCGCAGGCGAAGGGCACCCCGGCCGCCTTGGCCCGGCGCAGCACCGCGCTGCCCACTTCCAGGGTGCGCTTGCAATAGCCGGCGTAGCCCGTGGTGATGGCCGGGTCGTGGGGCTGGCAGAAGTCCACCGTGTTCTGCGGGAAGGTCATGGTGGGGGCCAGGATGCTGCCGCTTTCGAGCATGGCCTCGATGCAGGCATCGTCCATGTAGAACGCGTGGAAGATCAGGTCCACGCCGGCCTTGGCGGCATACATCACCGCTTCGCGGCCATAGGCATGAGTGGCCACCTTGCAGCCCAGCCGGTGGGCTTCCTCGACCATCTCCCGGGTTTCGTCGGCGGTGAAGGCGGCGATGATCTCGCCATTGGGCCGGCGATGGGTGCCGTCCATGGCGATCTTGATCAGGTCCACCCCATCCTTGGCCTGGGTGCGAATCTCCGCTATGGCCTCGCTGCGGCTGGTGACCAGGCGGGCGGTGAAGTACTCGGGCGCGCCCACCCGGCTGGGGAACCAGTCGTTCAGGCTCTGCCGGTTGGTGATCACGCGGCTGCTGGCGGCCACCCGCGGGCCCTCGAACAAGCCTGCGTTGATGGCGTTGCGCACCGAGATGCTCAACTGGCCGCTGTCACCGGGGCAGACCATGCTGGTGACCCCGGCGGCCAGCACATGGCGGGCGAAGAACATGCCGCGCAGGGCGCGGAATTCATCGCTGGTCCAGATATCGATGTCTTCTTCGCTCTGGGCGTTGCCGAAAGCCAGGTGTGTATGCACGTCCACCAGCCCGGGCATCACGAAGGGCGCGATGCCTTCGACTCGCTGGTCGCCTGGCCGGGCCACTGGAGCTTCGGCCGTGGGCCCTACGTAGGAGAACAGGCCGTTCTCGATAACCAGGGTCTGGTCTTGGCGAGGGGCAAGGTCGATGCTGTCGAACAAGGTGTGGCAGCGCAGGTGCAAGGCGGACATGGGCCAATCCCTTTCTTGTTATGGAGATGGCCCAACCTAACCAGAGGCGCTCGGCGCCAACAGCAAAACCCTTCGATGGCTAGCCATCGATGCGATCGATAGCTCAGGCGGCGCGTGCTTCCTGTTCCAGGTCGCCGATGGCCAGGCTGATCTGGTCGCGCAGCCAGGCGTGCATCGGGTCACCCTCCAGGGTGCGGTGCCAGAGCATGTACTCACCCATTACCGGTATCTTCACCGGCGGCGGCAGCAGGCGCAGCGGCAGGTGCTCGGCCTGCAGGCGCGCCAGGCGGCTGTGCATGGTCGCTACCCGGTTGGTGCCGACCACCAGGCGCGCCAGGGTATTGAAGTCATTGGTGATCACTTCCATGCGCCGGCTCACGCCGTACTGGGCCATGAACCAGTCCTCGATGCTCAGATGGCGCGTGCGCCCGAAGCCGACCGACACATGGCCCAGGCTCAGGTATTGCTCCAGGGTGAGGTGATCGCCCACCTGATCGTTGCCGGCCCACACCACGCACACATGCTCTTCCTCGAACAGCAGCCGCGACGGATGCTCCGGGAGGATATAGCGCTCAGGCACGATCATCAGGTCGATTTCGCCACGGGCCAGCAGCTCGCCGGAGTTATCCCCAGGGCTGAGCATTTCGAAGGTGATGTTCGGCGCCTGCTTGTGCAGCTTCTGCAGCACATTGGAAAAGAGCACGCTGATCAGGTAGTCGGACGTCACCAGGCGAAAGTGCCGCTTGCTGGTGGCCGGGTCGAACACCGGCTTGCTGGTGATCGACGAGCGGATCTTGAGCAGTACCTCGCGCACTGGCTCGGCCAACTGCAGAGCATAGGGCGTGGGCTGCATCTTGCGCCCGACCTGCACCAGCAGTTCGTCATCGAAGTACTCGCGCAGCCGGCCGAGCACGCCACTGGTGGCGGACTGCGTCATGTGCAGGCGTTCGGCGGAGCGGGTGATATTGCATTCTTCGAGCAAGACGTCGAGCGCGACCAGGAGGTTCAAATCCAGGTGGTGGAATCGCATGGCACGGTCCCTGTGGGTTGTTGTAGTTATTTGGCCGATACGTTGCGGGCTGGGGGCGGCTTCGTCAAGGGCCGGGGTACAGGCGGCGGGCTGGCGCGTGAGTCTGATTGCTGCTCCAATGCCTGGCATGGCGCAAGGAAAGGGCCGCCCATAGCCCTGGGATCGCTGGCCCGCCAGCAAGGACACGCAATGTTCCAGATTGACCGCGACAGCAAGACACTGCTGGTAGACCAGGTTCGCCAGGGCATCCTGGGCGGTATCGAGACCTTCCACTGGGTGCAGGGCTCGCGCCTGCCCTCGGTGCGGGCACTGGCCCGGCAACTGGGCGTGAGCGTGTTCACCGTGGCCAGCGCCTATGAGGGGCTGGCGGCCCGGCAGGTCATAGAGGCTCGCCCGGGCGCGGGGTATTTCGTGTTGCCGGTGAGAGGCGATGAGCCTCTTGGCGAGATGGATGAAGCCGTAGGCCCCGCGAACGTGCAGGGCCACTTTCTCTATCGCGCCCTGGACCCTGTCCGGTATGAATTGCCGGTAAGCGCCGGCTACCTGCCGCCCGACTGGCTGGCCGACGCCGTGCCGCCCACGGTTACCGGGCGGTTGGTGCGTAACGCGCTTGCCAGTAGCAGGCCTGCCCCGGCCGCCGGCAGCGATGAGCTGCGTGGGGCCATCGCCCGCAGACTGCGCGACCTGCACATCGACGCCAGCAGCCAGCAGGTGGTGATGACCCTGGGCGCGACCCACGCCCTGTCCATGATCCGCAAGGTCGTGCTGCGGGAAGGGGATTACCTGCTGGCCGAGGACCCCAGTTACCTGCTGCTGCAGCTTAAGTCGATCAAGCAGCCTGACTTCAATCTCATCACTGTGCCTCGCCTGCGCGACGGGCCAGACATGGACGCCTTCGAAGCGGCGGTGGCCCGCTATCGACCGCGGCTGTTCCTTACTCAAACCCTGGTGCACAACCCCACCGGCGGCAGCACTTCGCCGAGCAAGGCCCAGCGTATCGTGTCCCTGGCCGAGCGCTACGATTTTCATGTGGTGGAAGACGACGTCTATGGGCCGCTGGCCTCCCAGCCCACCCCGCGCCTGGCCAGCCTGGACGGCCTGCGCCGCAGCTTCTATGTCAGCAGCTTCAGCAAGGTACTGAGCCCCGCCTTGCGCGTGGGTTACCTGGTGGCACCCACCGCTTTGGTCGAGCCCTTGGTGGAAGCAAAAATGTGTGACCTGCTGTGCGGCTCGGCCCTCGATGAAACCCTGGTGACCGATACCCTGCATGCCGGTCGCTACCAGCAGCACCTGATCACGCTCAACCAGCGAGTGATGCGCGCGCGGGCCACGGCGCGCCAGTGGTTGAGCAAGGCCGGGGTGATCTTCGATGACCGCAGCCCTGACGGGCTTTTTCTCTGGGGCCGGATGCCGGATCACCTCGACCTGCCGAGTATGATCGAACAAGCCCACCATGCTGGCATCTTCCTGGCGCCCGGGTCGCTGTTCAGCCATGGCCGGCACTATGACCGGCATCTGCGTTTCAACGTGGCTTACTGCAACGTGCCAGCCTTCAAGGCCTTCTTCCAGGCACAGTTGGCGCTGGCTCGCGCCACCTGATGGCCACCTGCGGAAGAGCTTGATGAGGGCTCGGCTCAACAGCGCTTGGCCAGCCACACCAGCAGGATGACCACAGCGCATACCGCCGGAGTGCCCCAGTTCCAGTTTTCACCCATCAGGGCGATGGCGAAGAGGAAAGTAAAGAACGGCTGCAGCAGTTGCAGCTGGCTGATCCGCTGGATGCCGCCGAGCGCCAGAGCGCGGTTCCAGGAGAAGAACCCCAGCAGGGAGTTGATCAGCGCCAGAAACAGCAAGGCCCCCAGGCCCTGGCCGCTGAGCTGGTCGGGGATGGTGGGGGTGTACAGCCAGAGGCTGGCCGGCAGCAGCACCGGCAGGCTGACCACCAGCGTCCAGCACATTACCTGCCACCCCGGCAGCTCCTTGGACAGCGCGCCGCCCTGGGCATAGCCGAAGCCGGCCAGCAGAACCGCGCCCAGCAGGGCCAAGTCACCCAGGTAAAGGCCAGACAACGACGTCGTCAGCACCATGTAGCCAGCCACTACCATGAAGCCCAGCCCCGAAACCGACCAGAACGCCGCCGATGGCCGGGTGCCCGTGATCAGGGTGCCGAAAATGGCCGTGGACAGGGGCAGCGCCGCCAGTACTACGCCGCCATGGCTGACCGGAACGTACTGCATGCCCAACGCGGTGAGAATCGGAAACCCGTAAACGATGCCGGTAGAGGTCAGCAGCATGCGCTTGACCTGGGATCGATCAGGCCACTTGGCTCGGCCCAGCAACAAAAACGGAATGGCGGCCAGCGCCGCCAGTACCGAGCGGAAAAACCCCACCTGCAAAGCGCTCAGCTCGCCCGCAAGCAGCTTGGCCGCGGGCAGTGTCATGGCGAAGGCCGCGACTGAAACCAGGCCCAGCAGGTACGCCTGGGTGTCCTGGCTACGGGCGTCCGGTTGGGGCGAATGCGAGGTCGCTAGGGTGGCGTGCGTCATGCTGGCGGTTCCTTCTAAATGCGATGCGCCCCCATATGGGCGCTGTACACAGGGTAAGGCGCGGGTCACAAGGCGTACCTATACAACTGGCCGGCACAACGCCGAACTGTGCAGGCGGCCGAGCAGGACAGTTGCCACTGCTTCCCAAGTTGAGCATCGACCGCGACGGCGCCGGTGCCCTGGCCGACCGCATCGTCAACAGTTCCGGAACCGTCCAGAGCGACGGCGACATGCGCCTGGCCGCCAGCACGCTGGAAAACGTGCGCGCGATCCTGACCACCAATGACGCGGGCACCTACACCGCGAAGGTCAGCGAAATTGCCTGTATCGAAGGCGTCAACGCAGGGGACTGTGGCGGCAAGCGCAACCACGTGTGGGAAATGGTGTTGCGCAACAAGCTGGAAGTCACCGACGCCAGCGCAGCCTCGGCCATCACCGCAGGTGGCAACCTGGCCGTGAAGGGTGGCGACCTGCTTAACCAGAGCAGCGTCATTTCCGCCGGTGGCGACTTCACCGCCGACCTCGACAACCTGACCAACAGCGGGGTGGAAACCTCCGATACCGAACGCTCCCGGGTTTTCCGTACTCAGCGCACGTCCAACGTAGGGCCCTATGCGGCCTTGGCCGATGCGGTAACCGACCCCTATTGGTATGAGAGCAGCGGGTACGACCCTAACAACCTGAGCGGCCTAGAGGACGCCGTGGCGCGCTTCATCGCCGCCACTGAAACCGAACTGACCCAGTTCAACAGCACACGCACGCTGTCTGGCGGCGACCAAAGCTATGCCGCCGTGATCCAGGCCGGTGGCGCTGCAAGGGTCAACGCACGCAACAACGTGGACAACAGCGTGGTGCGCGCGGGCTACCACTATGTGGGCAGTGGTACTCGAACGGATACCACCGCGGCGGGCACCCGTACCGCCACTATCGTGACCCTCAACCCACAGCTGGCCCCGGACCTCGCTCAACAGCAGGTCAACCCCTTGACCCTGCCCGGATTCACGCTACCCACCGGCCAGAACGGCCTGTTCCGGCTAAGCGGGCAGGGCGGCAGTGCATCTCAGCCGGCGCACAGCCAGGGCGCCCTGCAAGACTGGACGATTGCAGGGGCCAGTGTGTCCCTGGCCCAACGTGAGCAAGCCCTTCCTGAGGTGGCGGGGAGTAACGTCCAGCTGGGTAACGCGGCACAAGTGACAGCCAGCAGCGCCCAGTTGGCGGCGGTCACTCGCCAGAATGCAGGCATCACCGGCCAGGCCACTAGCGTCGGCCAACCCGTTGACGGCGGTTCAGATAACGGCGCCTCCCCTGGCCACCAAGCCAACTCCGGTGGCACGAACGCCGTTGGCAGCCTACCGACCGTGCAAGGCGTGCCCAGCTCAGCGGCACGCCCTACGGCCAATAAATACCTGATCGAAACCAACCCCGCACTCACCGACCTCAAGCAGTTCATGAGCTCGGACTACCTGCTCGGCAGCCTGGGCTACGACCCGGACGCCAGCTGGAAGCGACTGGGCGACGGCCTCTACGAGCAACGCCTAGTTCAACAAGCCATCACCGCCCGCACCGGCCAGGCCTTCCTCGACGGGCAAACCTCCAATGAGGCGCAGTTCAAGTACCTGATGAACAACGCCATCGCCAGCAAGGAGGCGTTGAATCTTAGGGTGGGCGTAAGCCTCACCTCCGAACAAGTGGCCGCGCTCACCCACGACATCGTGTGGCTGGAAGACGCGGTGGTGAACGGCGAGCACGTGCTGGTGCCGGTGGTGTACCTGGCCCAGGCCAGCGGCCGCCTGGGCCCGACCGGCGCCTTGATTGCCGGTAATGATCTAAGCCTGATCGCCGGCAAGAACCTGGACAACGTCGGCACCCTCAAGGCCAGCAACAACCTTTTGGCCTTGGCGGGTGGCGACCTGGTCAACAGCGGGTTGGTCGAAGCGGGCAACCGACTGCCGAGCAGCGTTTCGAACGGCCGAGCTCGGTGCCGGGTTGCGGTAGCCTCCACCGCGCCGCTCACCGTGGTGGCCCGCTACGCCTTGTGACGGACAGCACCGCCGCGATGGTCGTGGGGGGAGGTGGCTTGCAACTGCCAAGCTCCCAGCCGCAGACTCCCTCCGTTTTTGTCCGCTCACTCACCTCCCAACAACCGATACGCCTCATTCTTCGTTTCACGCGTAAACGGACAGTCACATGCTCCGAACATCTCGGCCATGCGGGCCGCCCTTGAACCCGCCAGGGCATCCAGACCCATCAGCACCTGGCAGCGGCTATCTGCTCTGGAGCCGGATGACGTCCTTTCATACCAAGTCACCGCTAGCAACATATTCAGCTTGCAGCACTCGAGATAAGTCATAAAGCGCTCGCTATCGTGTATGTACAGGCGTACATACAAGGTATAGCATGAAGTGTGAGTGGGACGAGGCTAAGAACCAGTCGAATATTCGAAAACATGGCATCGACTTCGCCGACGTGGCTGAAATGTTCAAACATCCGATGCTTCTTACTCGCGACGATAGGGTGGGATATGGCGAAGACCGTTGGCTCGGTATTGGCTGGTTGACGGCTCTAGTTGCCGTTGTCGTCTATACCGAGCGCCATGGAAATGTCATCCGCGTCATTTCCGCTCGAAAAGCAACCAAACAGGAGGCTTAGTGTTATGTCGAAAGCATCGGGAACTGACTGGGAGCGTTTGCAAAGGCTTGGCGATCAGGACCTAAACAAAGATGACATTCCGGAGCTGGGCGATGATTTTTTTCGGCGAGCAGAGCTTCGGGTTCCTGCGAAGCAAGCGGTGACGATCCGCCTCGACGCGGATGTATTGGAATGGTTCAAGGCCCAAGGCGCTGGCTACCAGACCCGGATCAATCAGCTGCTGCGGCAATACATGCAGGCTCATCGAGGTTCATAGCCTCGGATATCGTGGAGCGAAGGTCAGAGCGCCCCGGGCCGTTAGGGTCTGTGTGAGAAGTCTTGAGACGAGGGGCAGCCAAGGCGAAAACAGCCGAGCCAGCGACGTTTACGGATTGTAAATGAGCATTTCAAGGCTGTTTTCAACGCCTCATCACCAAATATCAAGGCTTTTCACGCCGAATCTAGGCCCAGGAAGCCCCGTCAGCTTCACCCAATGAACAACCGGTACGCCTCATTCTCCGTCTCATCCGTAAACGGGCAGCCGCAGGCATTGAGGAAGCCAGCGATACGCTCGGCACCGCAGCCAGGCAATTGCTCAAGGCCCATCAGGACGCGTCCGGCATCGGCCCCATGGTTACGGTAATGGAAGAGTGTGATGTTAAGGCTAGGGTCCAGGGCGTCAAGGAAGGCGGCGAGGGCGCCCGGGCGTTCCGGGAAGGTGAGCCGATAGAGACGTTCCTTCAGCCCGGCGGGGGCGCGGCCCCCTACGGTGTGGCGCAGGTGAAGCTTGGCCAGTTCGTTGTCCGTGAGGTCCAGCACTGGGTAGTCCAGATGCCGGAGTCGGGATACCAAGGCTTGACGGGCATCGTGTTCGGGGTCGGTTTGCACACCTAGAAAGATATGGCCATGGGCACGACCTTGGCAGCGGTAATTGAACTCGGTGATCGGCCGCTTGCCCAGCGCCTTGCAAAAGGCGCGCAGGCTGCCGCGCCGCTCCGTCAGCGTCACCGCCAGCAAGGCTTCGCGCCCTTCGCCCAGGGCGGCGCGCTCGGCCACATGGCGCAGGCGGTTGAAGCTGATATTTGCGCCTGAAGTGATAGCCGCCAGCACCTGGCCTTGGCAGCCGGTGCGCTCGACATAACGCTTGAGCCCCGCTACTGCCAAAGCGCCGGCCGGTTCGCAGATAGCGCGCGTGTCGTCGTAGATGTCCTTGATGGCCGCACAGATTTCATCGGCGCTTACGGTGATCACTTCATCCACAAGGTGGCGGCATAGCTCGAAGTTATGTTCGCCGATGCGCGCCACGGCCACGCCATCGGCAAATTGCCCAACCTCGTTGAGCGTTACCGGTTTCCCCGCGCTCAAGGCTTGTTGCAGGCAGTTGGAGTCATGGGGTTCAACGCCGATGATGTGAATGTCGGGCCGCAGGTATTTCACATAGGCGCCCACGCCGGCGATCAGACTCCCGCCGCCTACGGGCAGGAAGATGGCGTCAAGCGGCCCCTGCTGCTGGCGGAGCATCTCCATGGCGACCGTGCCCTGCCCGGCGATCACGTCGGGGTCGTCGAAAGGGGGCACGAAGGTCACGCCTTGGCGTTGCGCCAGGGCCAGGGCATAGGCCAGGGCCTCGGGAAAGGCATCGCCGTGGAGGATCACCTCGGCGCCCCGGCTGCGTACCCCTTGGATTTTCACGTCCGGCGTGGTCACTGGCATCACCACCTGGCACGTTACCGCCAATGCCTGTGCGGCCAGGGCAAGGCCTTGGGCGTGGTTGCCGGCTGAAGCGGTGATCACACCTGCCTGACGCTGGCTTTCGCCAAGGCGGGCCAGGCGCGTGTAGGCCCCTCGAATTTTGAAAGAAAACACCGGCTGCAGGTCTTCCCGCTTCAGCAGCACTTGGTTGCCCGAGGCCGCGCTGAGCGCTGGGGCGACTTGTAAAGGCGTTTCCACCGCCACGTCATATACCGGAGCCGACAGAATGCGGGTTACGTAGCTTTTGAGTAGAAGATCGAGGCTGCTTCGTTGCGCAGCGTTCAGGGCCTGGGCTGTGTGGCTCGAGTTATCAGGGCTATTTCCGGGAGTGGTGAGGCTGTACATGCTGTCTCTCGTTTCAGGGCCTCGAGACAGTGAACCACCCGCCTCGGAGGCGGGTGGGGTGCAGATGAACGCTAGCCCGCCAGTGCTGGAATGGCGGTGATAATGATGCTGCTGGGCATAGTGCGGAGGTTGATCATCAGAACTCAGGCCTCAGCCGGCTAAACGACCGAGCGGTTCAACAGACCGCCCTGCAGATGAGGCCGCCTTTAGGAACTGCCCAAGATCGCCTCTATGATCAGCAAGGCGCGCTTCTGCTTGCCGTTGGGCATCAGTGAAAGCCAGGGATTTGGATTCGCGCTTGGTTTTGTTCATGTACCCTCCCAGCTTGGATAGTCGGGTTGATACTATTACCGGAGGATCGGAATGACAAGGCGATTTTCGCCGTTGTAATAGAAGCCAAGCTTCTTGTACCAAGCTACAGCTCCTTCGGCCGGTTTTTCGATTTCGATACAGGTGCAGCCTAGCGTTATTGCGTAGGCTCGTATAACAGTAAGTATTAGCGGCGCTACTAGCCCTTTTAGAGAATGTCTAGGCATGGGATTGCCCTCGAGCAGGATGATCTTGATACAGAGCTTGCTTCGCCTTGGAGTCGCATAACAAAGTCCGCATAATTCACTGGCAAACCATAGCGCCACATCTATGCCTCTTGGGTCCTTCTCTTTCCAGCGATGAATGTCTTCCCACGGGAAACAGGCCAATCCCTGGGGCCAGAGATAGGACGCCTCCAATGCATGATGGTCGATAGGGGTGAAGCGAATTCTTGAGACATCTATGGCCATTTGTTTCAATGCCAAGTCGCTCAAAATAATCCCATGAGCCGTTTTGAATGCCATGGAACGAAATTGTCCATATTTAAGCAAATAATAACTGCTAGCCATCTTTCGCCCTAAGTCTTCCAAGGGCGCTATAGTAACTACTTGCCTGAGTTCCCTTCTTCCAAGAAAGCGGTATAAACGAAGATTCAACCTATAGAAAATGTAAGAGCCGATGTCGCATTGCGAACATCGGCTCTCAGGGCGCTGCGCTTATAGCAACTTTACCAAGGCGCAACCCAAGCCTTGAGTGAAGTTACCGCACCTCCACCGCCAGGCTTTCGGCGATCTTGCCCTGCCAGATGGCCGGGCCGGTGATGTGCACCGACTCACCCTGGCTGTCCACCGCCACGGTGACAGGCATGTCCTTGACCTCGAACTCGTAGATCGCTTCCATGCCCAGTTCCTCGAAGGCCACCACGCGGGCGCCCTTGATGGCTTGCGCCACCAGGTAGGCGGCACCACCCACAGCCATCAGGTACACGGCCTTGTAGTCCTTGATGGCGTCGATGGCGGTCGGGCCGCGCTCGGATTTGCCGATCATGCCCAGCAGGCCGGTCTGGTCGAGAATCTGCCGGGTGAACTTGTCCATGCGGGTGGCGGTGGTCGGGCCGGCCGGGCCTACCACTTCTTCGCGCACCGGATCGACCGGGCCCACGTAGTAGATGAAGCGGCCCTTGAGGTCCACCGGCAGGGCTTCGCCCTTGTTGAGCATGTCCACCATGCGCTTGTGCGCGGCGTCCCGGCCAGTGAGCATCTTGCCGTTGAGCAGCAAGGTTTCACCCGGCTTCCAGCTTTGCACGTCTTCGGGAGTGATGCTGTCCAGGTCCACCCGGCGCGCGGAAGGGCCGGCTTCCCAGACGATTTCCGGGTAGGCGTCCAAAGGCGGAGCCTCCAGCGCGGCCGGGCCGCTGCCGTCGAGCACGAAGTGGGCATGGCGGGTGGCGGCGCAGTTGGGGATCATGCACACCGGCAGCGAGGCGGCGTGGGTGGGGTAGTCCATGATCTTCACGTCCAGCACCGTGGTCAGGCCGCCCAGGCCCTGGGCGCCGATGCCCAGCTGGTTGACCTTCTCGAACAGCTCCAGGCGCAGCTCCTCGATACGGTTCTGCGGGCCGCGGGCCTTGAGCTCGTGGATGTCGATGGGGTCCATCAACACTTCCTTGGCCATGACCGCGGCCTTCTCGGCGGTGCCGCCGATGCCGATGCCCAGCATGCCCGGCGGGCACCAGCCGGCGCCCATGGTGGGTACGGTCTTGAGTACCCAGTCCACGATGGAGTCGGACGGGTTGAGCATGGCCATCTTGGACTTGTTCTCGGAGCCGCCGCCCTTGGCGGCGACGTCCACCTCGACCGTATTGCCCGGCACGATGGAGTAGTGGATCACCGCCGGGGTGTTGTCCTTGGTGTTCTTGCGGCTACCGGCCGGGTCGGCCAGGATGGAGGCGCGCAGCACGTTCTCCGGCAGGTTGTACGCACGGCGTACACCCTCGTTGATCATGTCGTCCACGCTCATGGTGGCGCCGTCCCAGCGCACGTCCATGCCTACCCGAACGAAGACCGTGACGATCCCGGTGTCCTGGCAGATCGGCCGGTGGCCGGTGGCGCACATGCGCGAGTTGATCAGGATCTGGGCGATGGAGTCACGGGCGGCGGGAGATTCCTCGCGCTCATAGGCTTCGTTCATCGCCTGGATGAAATCCACGGGGTGGTAGTAGGAGATGTACTGCAGGGCATCGGCGACACTCTGGATGAGGTCGTCTTGCTTGATCACGGTCACGGGCGCGCTCCTCTTTGACACGGGAACATTTCTAGACCTCGCGCAGGGCACGCGGGGCGGCCTCACCAGCGCTGCCCGCGGCCGCCAACAGGGCAGGGCAGGCGGGGGGCCAGTAAAAGGCGCGGCAGTATACCGCCGCCAGGGGCAGTGGCACACCCGCCATCGAGCGATGCCGTGCGATAGTCGGCGGACCTAGGGGGGACATCGGTTGAGGCACGGTCATCGGATGAGTGGAAAATCCGATGGTTATTTCTTGCACAGGCCACTAAAGTGGCATCTTGCCATAACTGTGGTAAGGGATGGGATCCCGATGAGTACGGTGAGTCAACGAGTGACTGAACATAATCTTCAAAAGCTTTTCATCAAACGCTTCCTGCTGGGCGCCAGCAGCTATGTGATGATGGTGGTGCTGGTCGCGGTGGCCTTTCTGGGCGGCTACTTCCACGGCACCGCCCATACGCTCACAGTGGCGGGCATCGGGCTGCTGCTCAGCCAAGGGGCGCTCGGGATTGTCTTCGCCCTGGGCCACAACCTTCGTTTCGATGACCCCAGCCTGACCGAAGCCCAGATCTGGATGGGCATTGGCTGGCATACCTGGCTGCTGCATCACCTGGGAGAGGCCCGGGGGCCATTCCTGATGATCTATGTGGTGCCGCTGATGTTCGGCCTGTTCCACCTGCCGCGCGCGGTGTTCCTGCGTTGCGCCCTGTTGGTCATGGGCAGCTTCGTGGCGCTGAACCTGTACGAGGCCGATGCCGGCCTGCTGCACGATCCGGGCCTGGTGGCGATTCAGGCGGCGGTATTGTTCATCGTGCTGTTCTGGCTGTGCCTGTATGCCAATTACGTGCAAGCTTCCCGTTATCGCATGCGCCAGCGCCGCTACGCCCTCCAGGCTCACCAGGACACCCTGCGCGGCATGATGCGCCAGCTCGAGGACCTGGTCGCAACCGACGAGCTCACCGGGCTGTTCAATCGCCGTCACTTCCTGCGCCTGGCCTCCCGCGAGCTGCAGGCACTGCGCCCGGGGCAAAGCCATGGCCTGGCGCTGATCGACCTGGACCACTTCAAGCGCATCAACGACCTGCACGGGCATGCCGCTGGAGATGCCGTGCTGCAAGGGTTCGCCCAGGTGGCCGCCGCCTGCCTGCGCGAGGGTGACGTGCTGGCCCGCTACGGCGGCGAGGAATTCGTGCTGCTGATGCTCGGCTGCGATGCCGAGCGCCTGGCCCTGTGCTGCGAGCGCTTGCGCCTGGCGTTTGGCACGGTGCGTCCGTTGGAGGGCAAACTGGGCAGCTTGAGCCTGTGCGCGGGCATGACGTTGCTGGGGCATGGCGATAACCTCGATGAGGCGCTGCACCGGGCCGACAATGCGCTCTATGAGGCCAAGCGCGCCGGGCGCAACCGCTGCGTGGCCGCCTGGGAATGCAGCGATGCCTGAACTGCAGGTAGGCGGGCGTGCCTGGCAGGTAGCGGCAGGGGCCAATCTGCTCGATGCCTTGAACAGCGGCGGCATTGCCGTGCCGTCCAGTTGCCGCGCTGGGCATTGCCACAGCTGCCGGGTGCGCTGCGTCAGTGGTGAGCCATTGGACCGCCTGCCCCAAGCCCTGCTTCCCCAGGAGCGGGCGCAAGGCTGGCGCCTGGCCTGCCAATGCCAGGTGCGGGACGATCTAAGTGTGGTGCCCTATGACCCGCGGCTGCATGGCGTGCCTGCCCAGGTGAGCGAGCTGGCCTGGCTTGCGCCCAATGTACTGCGGCTGCGGCTGACACCGGCGCGCCCGTTACGCTACAGCGCCGGGCAACATGTGCTGCTATGGACCGAAGACGGCGTCGCGCGGCCTTACTCCTTCGCCAGTCTGCCGGGAGAGGCACCCTGGCTGGAATTTCACCTGCAATGCGGCCGCCCCGGCGCGTTCGCTGATCGCGCCCGCGCCCTTGCGGTGGGTGATTCCTTGCGGCTGGGCGAGGTGCTGGGCGGGCCCCTGCAGTATGACCCGGCCTGGGACGGCCGGCCCTTGTGGCTGCTGGCCAGCGGTACCGGCCTGGCGCCGCTCTGGGCGATTCTGCGCGAGGCTCTGCGGCAGGGGCACGGAGGGGATATCCGGGTCATGCATGTGGCGCGGCCGGGGGAACATTACCTGGCGGCCGAGCTGCAGGCCCTGGCAGCAAAGCGCCCTCAACTGACGATTGACCTGATTCCTGTCGAGGCCGGTCTGGAGAACCTGCGCCCTTTGCGCCAGACCCTGGCCCTGGCCTGCGGAAGGCCCGGGTTCGTGGAAACCACGGCCCGCCGCCTGTACATGGCGGGCCTGCCGCGTAATCAGCTGTTCATGGATGTGTTTCTGGAAGGGGCTCCAGCCGCCCTCGAAGGCTGATCAGCTCAGCAACTCGGCAAAGGCCTTGTCCGCTTCCAGCACCGCAGGCAGGGCGTCGAACAGCAGTTCCAGGTCCACTCCTTGCATCAAGGCGTCGTTGAGCTGGGCCTTGGCTTCCGGCGTGGGGCCGCCGAACTCTTGCAGGCGATCGCTGACTTCATCGGCCTGGGCGATCAGCAAGGGCAGGGGCGAATTGCCCGGCGTCTGGTGCGGCTTGGCCTGGTAGGCGATGCCGTCCTGGATCTGCTTGGGCAGGTTCCAGCGGCGCGCCAGCTCGGCGCCGACTTCTGGGTAACCGAAGCCCAAGTGCAGCGTTTCATGGGCCGCGTGGGCGGGAGAGGAAGAGCGGCGTGCGTTGAGGCTGTCCACTAGTTCGGGCGCGCCGGTTTGAATCAGCAATTCGCCGATGTTGTGCATCAGGCCGGTGGTAAAGGCCACTTCAGGGTCCTGGCCGGTCTGCTTGGCCAATACCCGGGCAATGCTCGCCACCTGGAAGCTTTTGAGCCAGAACCCCTTGAGGTTGAACGACGCCGGCGCGGTGAAGGCGCCGGTCACCGCGCTGGCCAGCACCAGCGTACGCATGGTGTTGAAACCCAGGCGCATGGCGGCGTCTTCGATACTGGTGGATTCGCGCGCGCCCTTGAAACGCGCCGAGTTGGCCAGGCGCAGGATTTTCGCCGAGATCACCGGGTCCTTCTCGATATTGCGCGCAATGGCTTCCAGGCTCGAAGAAGGGTTGTCGAACTGGCCGATCAGGTCCTGGGCGACCTTGGGAATGCTGGGCAAAGTGTGCAACTGGGCGAACAGCTTTTCGATTTCCATGGCTTCCACCTTTCTACGTCGATACCCACAACGATAGGCAATTTTTTCGGTTGTGCATTCGGCCGTTCATTTGCGGCGAACGTTCAATCAAGATCACAGCCAGGCGCGTAGCCCGTAGAACGCCAGCATGCCGAGCACCACGCTGCCCAGCACGCTGCGGGTCAGCAGCATCAGCACCACAGTACACAGCCCGGCCAACAGGTAAGGGTTGCCCAGGGAAAGATTCAACTGGTGCCCCGGCATGAAGACGATAGGGCCGCAGATGGCCGTGAGCATGCCCGGTACGGCAAAGCCCAGGAAGTCCTTGGCACGCCGGCCCAGGCGCAACGGCAAGCGCGGCTCCAGAAAGACATAGCGGTTGAAGAACAGCACCGCGCCCATGCCGAAGATCACCAGCCAAACCATCATCGCGCACGCTCCATCAGCCGTTGGCAGGCGTAGCCGGCAGCCATGGCGCACAGCCCCGCCAGCACCAGCGCGCTTTCCAGCCGCCACAGGCTGAACGTTACCGAACACACCAGCGCCACCGCCACGCACACCGCGGCGGGGATGGAGCGCACTACCGGAGTAATGAGGGCGATGAAGGTAGCGGCGATGGAGAAATCCAGGCCCAGGTTCTGCAAGCCGGGCAGGCTCTTGCCCAGCACGATGCCGGCCAGGGTGCAGAGATTCCACGCCAGGTAGAATGTCAGCCCGGCGCCCAGGGCATACCAGCGTTGGAAGTGCTCGGGCGTTTGCTGGCTGGTGAGCGCGAACAGTTCATCGGTCAGCAAAAAGCCCAGCCCCATGCGCCAGCGAGCATCGAGCGGCGCGACCCGGGCGCGCATGTGCATGCCATAGAGCAGGTGCTGGGAGGTCAGCAGCAGGGTGGTGATCAGGATGGACAACGCACCCGCGCCACCCTTGAACATGCCAATGGCCACCAACTGTGCCGCCCCGGCGAAAACGATGGTCGACAGCCCCTGGCTTTGCAGCGGGGTCAGCCCTGCGTCCACCGCCAGGGAGCCGGCCAACAGTCCCCAGGGCAGGCAAGCCAGGGACAAGGGCAGCACAGCGACGGCACCACGAAGAAAAGCGGGGCGATGGGGAGCAGGCACGGGCATGGCGGCGTTCAGAATAATCGACAGGGCCGCCAAGGATGTCAGGTCCTGGGCGGCTTGTCTTGCCCTGTGAGGCCAGGGTTCAGAGGTACCAGCCCCAGGGTTCATGGCTGGTGTATTCGGTCACCTGTTTCACTTCCAGGTAGTTGTCCAGCCCCCAGCGCTGGCTCCAATCCCGCCTCGTTGGTGATCGCCCAGGACGGTCGATTAGGCGTCCATCAGCAACAGTAGACAGCCTGCTGCATCACAGCCTGGACCGCTCCAGCCAAAACAACGAATCTTAGCGTCCAGAGTTCTTATCCAACGAATATGGAAAGTAGCGTGAGTGCTTTCGATAGGCAGAGCACGGACAATGTCATTTATCAGGCTGTGTGACTGGTGCAACCAGGTAAGTGATGCTTTTTCCCCTGTCGTCCCCTCCGGGCAATGGAAAGCTCGTTAAAGATGTGACCCTGCCCCATGTGAAAAGAAAATCTGCTTTCGTCATTTTCTGCGTCATGTCGGCAAGGGTGAGTTCCAGTAGGCCATTGTCTCTGACCGAGGCGATCAAGGCGAAGGAGCCCAAGGCTCTGAGCTTGACATTGGATAGCTCAATGTCGTAACCATCAGCCGTATAAATCACAGCCGCGGTAAATTTTCTTTCGCTGTCAGTAACGATATGAGCGAGGCTGTCATGGAATGCCTGCGTTGGTGTCGCGGATGTTGCTTCCTGGGCATCCGCGATCTCATAGTAATATGATTCGTCATTTCCCCTCTCATGTTCAACCCAGACAGAGAAAACTTCACCCGATAAGTTGTCACTGCTCCCGTTCCTGTTTATTTCACGCCAACTTCCCGTCTGAAGCGCTGCCTGCACTGTGATGACTTGAGGGGTGGGGAAGCTGTAGTGCAACCCATCATGACTGATCTTGACTATTTTGTCTGATGTGATCCGTTGTCCCAGATTTATGAATTCCCGGCCTCCATCACTGAAATGAACTTCTACATCGCCATTTAATTTACACTGGTTGACGCTCGTGTAAACGGGGCGCTCGGCCCAGGAGTTGTCGATCGATGACCCAATGAAAATATTCTTGTCCGGGAGTGCTATAACGGATTTTCTTGCAAGCTTCACATTTCCCCTAGAAAGAATCATGGTGGCTATCGCAGTCGCGCCATTACTGATAACGCCGGAGAAATCATCACTTCCCCAGTTGTTATCGCCCCATTCAATCAACGGGTACTCGAAATTTTCGACTTGCTCTACGGTTGTGCCTGGAACGCGCTGCCAATCCCATAGCGGTTGTATGTTCCTGTATTCATTTCCGGTTCTGGTAATAAAGTAGCTGCCGCAACCCATATAATATCCTTTGAGGTTTTCGCCAAGGCCGCTTTCACTGGCCACAGTCCTTGAGGATATTACTTTCGCCCACAGGCAATGTTTCTCTGATATTTTGGCGATGTAGTCATTGACCCAGTAAGCCCTGCATCCCAGATAAAACCGGTTAGCCCCCTCATCGCCATTCGCTCTGCGGATAAGTTCCTGCAGGGTTTCCAGATGCTCTGGGCTGGTACCCATCAGTTGTCTGCACCATCCAGCCAAAGCGTTGCTTGCTTTCATCCCCCGACTGATTGCACGGCCGCATGCATGGAAATCGTACAGCCCAGCATAGCTGAACCATCCCATCCCATTGATGATGAAACCCTCAATGCTTCGGAGAGCGGCTTTACTTAGAGAAAAAACACCACACAGGATAGACTGGGTTTTGAATACGCTGTCCAAAAATACTGTTCCATAACTTCCAGCGTACAACTGGGAATATCTACCTGACTGGGGGTTGTGTTGGCTGAATGAATTGTCGATACTGATGCCTTCGCCGCGCTCCTTTCCATGTCGGGCCACAGGTAAGCAGAGCGATGAGATTGCATCCGAAGCTGCATAAGCTTCATCCAAGAAGGACGACAGTCCGTCGTTCTTCCAGCCGCTCAAGGCCCATAGTAGTTGTATGTATGCGAAATCTGCCAGATTGGCGCCCGTTAGCCCCATGGAAGTGTTGGTCGTTTTCCTTAGGTAGAGAATGCACTCGCTCAACTGCGATGACGGGGGCTTGTCTGTCAGTATGATGAGGGTTTGAGCAACTATGCTGGCGAGGCCAATCTGTCTATCCCACCAGTTAGTTGTCTGAAAGTTCTGGCTGGCATAAAAATGCAGTGCTTCGACGGCTGCAGTGTAATAGGTGTCGCTTTCCGAAATGGCCTTATGGTGGATGTAGTTGGCGAGATCCTTCGTTCTGTTCAGGTGCTCGTACAAAGGGGCGGTGTTGGTTCCTGCGTTATTTTGCGGATATGAAATATCGCTGAATTTTCCCTGGCTGAATCCCTGGAGCCAGCCATCGATCAAATCCTGTGAGGGACGGTTTGAGGTGGTTAGGGTGCTCAGGGCGTTCCGGTATACTTGTTCAGCATCTTGGGTTATACCGTTAGGGTGTTCGTATTCGACGTTATATTTGTAGTTGCTTCCATTTGGCACCCAGATTATATTTCGATACGCGCTGTGTAGTGGAGTTATCAGTTTGCTTTCTTGGTTTTTTTCTCCTGCCCTCAGAAAAATACTATTATCGTTTATGTGCTCGGATAGATAGTAAGGCCAGCTATACATTGACGAGGTTTCATCGTCGGTGACAAAAGTCAATGCCTCATACAATAAGCCGTGATTGCGCGATATCACCGAAATTTTCATTTTTGTACCCGGGATGACCGAGCCTGCCGAGGAAAGAGTACCTTCTTTTTTCCAGGTATCTAGACAGCAGTTTGTAGGGTATGCGATCAGTTCAGAATGCTCTCTTCTCCATAATTTATTTCGATGTTGGCTGCCAATGGGGATGATGTTTCCGTCTTCACTGAGTTCTCCTGCTCGAATATAATTGCTGTTCCTGTTTATGCTTTCACTCAGTCTCATTGGCCAAGTATAGTGCTCGGCTTCCGCCTCGTTCGGTATGAGGATATTTTTTTCCAGGATCTCGTCTGTTTCTAGGTCTATGACAAAAATGCATATTTTCTCCCCGTTCTCTGCATTTCTGTCTGAACGAATATTCATGCCCTCAATTTCTTTCCATTCTTCGTTAACATTCATGGCATAATCCTTTTAGTTTATTCAGGAATCACCCCGTCCCCCCGGATGGTATTTTCGGTTACGGCATGTATTGAATAAGCTGTATCCACGAGTCGCAGCTATCAGGTGGCTGTTGGTTTCTGCTTTCGTGTGTTTCAATAATGTTTGGTATCGAGCAGGAGAGGTCTCGATAAATTCAATGACTGCGGTCTGAAATTCATTAATTGCCTTTCTTTGTCGTCAGCTTCGATAGTGTCATCCGTCCGTGGAGGTTCAGCGTCTGAGCGAACAATGAATCGTCAGATGCGCCCATAAAACAGTTTGTATGGGAGTGCCAATTGGCGCAGCGGCTGGAGAGAGGGTAGTGGCCTTTTTTGCTTCAAAGGCCTATGGCACGCGGTCAGAGGCGTGGCTGGTCCGACCGTGCAGAAGGGGGCTCGCTTTATCATCATTTTCACCTGTATTTACAGACGAAACCTAACTTAAAGCGGGGATGCCGACTGGTATAGCTGGCGGTCTGTCAGGTTATAGGCCTGATATTCAATTCTTTGGCTTGAAATACCCATCCCAAAAGGATGGCTTGGACATCACCGGTTTATTCCAGCTATGTCCAGCCCGGGCTAATCTCGCTGGAGTAGGCAGTTCAATCAAGCAGTGAAATCCCCCAACAAATCATCACGCAGCTCAATGAACCCCGCGTCGCTGCGGTTTCGCGGCCTAGGCAGGTCAATGTCCAGTACTCGGCGGATGCGTCCGGGGTTGGGCTGCATGACCACCACGCGGTCACCGAGGAACACGGCCTCGTCCACATCGTGGGTCACCAGCACCATGGTGATGCGTTCCTGGGCCCAGATCTGTTGCAACTCGTTCTGCAACCGCGCGCGTGTAAGGGCGTCCAGGGCGCCGAAGGGTTCGTCCAGCAGCAGCACCGAAGGCCGGTTCACCAGGCCGCGGGCGATGGCCACCCGTTGCGCCATGCCACCGGAAAGCTGCCGGGGATAGGCTTCGGCGAAAGCTTCCAGGCCCACCAGTCGCAAGTGCGCCTGCACCGCCTCGGCCTTGTCAGCCGCGGACAGTTGGGCGTTCTTCAGCCCCACCGCGATGTTCTCGCGTACCGTGAGCCAGGGAAACAACCGATGGTCCTGGAACACGATGCCGCGCTCCAGCCCGGTACCCCGAACAGGAGTGCCACCGAGCAGTATCTGGCCGTCGAAGGCGGTGTCCAGCCCCAGGATCAACCGCAACAGGGTGGACTTGCCGCAGCCGCTGGCACCCACGATGCTCACGAATTCGCCTGGGCGAATGCTCAAGCGGATGTCATCCAGCACCGGCAACGCCTGGCCGGGCCGCTGCGGGTCTTCGAAATGCTTGCTGACGCGGTCCAGTATCAGGCTGTTGCTTTGCATGAAAGGCATTCCTTTGAGTCAGAGATGGCCGAAGTGGCGGGCCAGGCGAACCTCGGCCAGGCGTGCGCACGCATTGAGGGCCCAGCCCACCAGGCCGATCACCAGCATGCCGAACAGCACCAGGTCCATGCGGAAATGCTCGCTGCCGTCGATCAAGGCATTGCCGATGCCTTCGCCCGACACCAGCAGGTACTCCGCCCCGATGGTGGCCAGCCAGGCATAGATCAGGCCCAGGTACAGCCCGGTGAAGATCGACGGCAGGGCCGCGGGCAAGCGTACCTGGGTCAGGGTTTGCCATGGGGTGTAGCCGTAGACGCGCGCCACTTCCAGCAGGGTGGGCGGCACCTTGCGCAGACCGTCGGCCGTGTTCACTGCCACCGGCACCAGGGCCGCCAGGGAGAGGAACACCACCTTGGCCAGGTCGCCCAGGCCGAACCACACGGAAATCAGTGGAATCCAGGCGAACAGTGAAACCTGCTTGAAGGTGTTGAAGCTGGGCGCCAGCAGCCGTTGCGCCCAGGCACTCAGGCCCAGAAGCCCACCCAGCAGCAACCCGCCGGCGGTGCCGATGGCAAAGCCGCTGAGGTCCCGCGCCAGGCTGGCGCTCAAGGCCCGGGCCAGGCGACCGCTGCTCAGTTCGGCCCAAGCAGTGCTCAGCACTTGATCCGGCGCCACCAGCAGGGGCGAATCGCTCCAGCCCTGGCTCGCCGCCAGCCACCAGAGGGCCACCGCAGCGCCAGGCAGCACCCAGCCACGGTGGTGCCGGTTCGGGGTCGAGACAGCTGACGAAAAACCCTTCATGCCGGATGCCCCTTGCCCAGACGGCGCTCGATCAAGTCGAAACCGCGGTCGATGAACAGGCCCACCGCGCCTACGATCACCACGGCGGCCATGACCAGATCCAGCTGGAAGAGTTGGCGGCCGTAGACGATCAGGTAACCCAGGCCCTCGCTCGAGGCCACCAGCTCCACCACCACAAGGGACAGCCACGCCTTGGTAAAGCCCAGGCGCAGGCCGGTGAACAGCGGTCGCAACGCGGCTGGTAGCACCACCTCGGTCACCAGTTGCCGCCGGCTGAAGCCATACACCCGGCCCACTTCCAGCAGGCGCGGCGGCGCCTGGGTAAAGGCTTGCAAGGTCGCCAGGGTTACCGGTACCAAGGCTGCCTTGGCAATCAGCACATACTTGAGCGGCTCGCCAATGCCGAACAGCAGCAAGGCGAAGGGCAGCCACCCCAGCACGGGAATCTGCACCAGGGCGTTGAAGGTTGGCAGCAGGTAATCCCTGGCCGGCGCCCAGAGGCCCAGCAGTGTGCCAAGCGCCACGCCAAGGCAAGCCCCAAGTACGAAGCCCACCAGCACCCGTTGCAGGCTGGCGCTGGCGTTGAGCCAAAGGTCGCCACTGCGCGTCAGCTCGCAAAGGGTTTCCCAGACATACGCGGGCGGGGGCAGCACCTGCTCGGAAACCCAGCCCTGAATACTGCCCGCCTGCCACACCGAGAGCAGCGCCAAAGGCAGTAGCCAGGGCAGCAAGTAATTGGCCCACTTTCCGGGCAGCCGGGGCCAAACCAAGGCCATAGACGGGCCGCGGCGCAGTCGCCCGGCGGTAGCTTCAGCCCGGCTCATGGTTCACCTCCACAGCTTTGAAGGGTGCCGGCGCGCTGGCGGTGGCGGCAGCCTCGGCCTGCTTGCCGTCCGGCCCGTAGCCTGTCCAGAACCCTTGCAGCCCCTTGGCCTGCAACGCGGTGTTCAGATAACGAGGCTCGAACCAGCCTTGCACTGTCACTGGGCGGCGAATCAACTTTTGTTCATAAGCCTGGTCGGCAACACCCTGATAGCGCGCCTGCAAGAAACCATCGAGCAGGGGCGACTGGCGCACTTTCAACGACTGCCCCTGGTAATCCGCCTCCCAGGAGGCCACAGGCGCGCCGGACTTGGCCCATTCGGCGAACACTGCGGGTTGGTTGGCGCTGTCACTGGCCCAGCGGGCCGCGTCGACCACCGCATTGACCACCTTCTGTACCTGTTCGGGATGCGCCTGCTCATAGGAACTACGCACCACCAGCGCGGTTTGCCGGGTATAGACAGGGTCGTTCTCGCTGTTGTCGTAGATGATGTCCACCAGGCTCTGGTCGCGCAGCTTGAACAGCTCGTAGCCACCGAACCCGGCATCCACGCCCCGCGCCGCGAGGGCTGCCTGGGTGCTGCCGGTGTCCAGGTTGATCACCTTCAGGTCACGCTCGGTCAGGCCTTGAGTCGCCAATACCTTGATCGCCAGCAGATGACCGTTGGTGCCACGGAAGATAGCGACTTTCCTGCCCTGGAGGTCTTTGAGGCTGTGGATGTCCGAGCCCTTGGGCACTGCCACATAGACATTGGACCGAGTGCCGATGGCGGCCAGCAGGCGGGTGTCCAGCCCATTGGCGCGGCCGACCACGCTGGGCAGGTCGCCTTCGTAGGCAAAGTCGATCTGCTGGTTGGACAGCGCTTCGTTCACCGCCGGGCCGGCGCCCTTGAAGAAGAACCACTGCACTTCGGTGCCGCTGCCTTCGAACGCCTTTTCCAGCACCTGCTGATTGCGCGCGATGGACAGGCTGGAACCGCCGAAGGTCACAGGGTCGCCACCGCCAGCGCTGGCCACGCCGATGCGCAGCACATCTGCCTGGGCGCCACTGGCAAGGGCCAAGGCCAGCAAGGCGAGCGTGCCGAGGCGGCCGCGTCGTGAAGCGAGGATAGGTGTTGGCATGAGCTCGCCCTCCGTTTACGCCGCCAAGTGCTGTTTGTCGGCTTCGCTCTGAGGCGAGCGGGCGTCCGGGCTGGGTTTGAGCGCGCGACTGTGCTGGCCGTCAACGCTCACGGGAATGTCACCAGCGATGGTAGTGCGGCGCACGATGCGCTCGGCGTTGCCGTAGTCATTCACCGCGATGTGCTGGGTGGCGCGGTTGTCCCAGATGGCCACGTCCCCGGCTTGCCAGCGCCAGCGCACGGTGTTGTTCAGGTCAGTGATGCGCTGATGGAACAGCTGGAACAGCTGCTTGGAGTCGGCCTTGCTTACACCCTTGAAGTGTTTCACGAAATGGCCGAGTAGCAGGGCACGCTCGCCGGTTTCCGGATGCACATGCACCAACGGGTGCTCGGTTTCGTATTCGCGCGCCGTGAATTCCTCGCGGTAGCGCTTGAGCGCCGCTTCGGCGGCATGGTTGGGCGCTACATAGTCATACAGGTTGCTATGCACCGCCCACAGGGTGTCGGCCAGTTGGCGCAGCGCCGGGGGGAGATCTTCATAGGCGGTGGCGGTGTTGGCCCATACGGTATCGCCGCCGTACGGAGGGATGACTACCCCGCGCAGGATGGAAATCTTCGGGAAGTCGGTGACGAAGGTCACGTCCGTGTGCCATGAGTTGGCGCGGGACTCCTTGGCATCCAGATTGAGAATGGCCGTGGTATCGCTAGCCGAGCGAACGGTGGGATGGGGTACCTGGGCGCCGAACAGCCGGGAGAAGCGCTCCTGCTCCGGGTCGTCCAGAACCTGCTCGCGGAAGAACAGCACCTTGTGGCGCAGCAGTGCTTGGTGAATGTCCTTGAATGTGGCTTGATCAAGATCGCCGCTCAGTTGAACGCCAGAGACCTGCGCGCCGAGTTTGCCAGCCACCGGTTGTATGCTTATAGCCATTTCGTCACTCCTGTGTTGGATAACCCTAGGTTATTTGCATAACGACCCGACACGCCAAGGCCGATTGCTCATAAGGTTATGGCCTTGGGTGGTTCTATCTTTAGCGCCTTTTTGCACAGCCAAGCCAAGGGCAGGCAACCTCTGCTGCGCTTAATGTTCCTATAAGCCGCCTGGCCGAGCTTTGCCTGACCGTATTCAAGGAAAACCCGATGCCGTACCGTCCGCACCGTCGAACCTTCGTCAAGAGCCTCGCCGCCCTGGGTGTGGTAGGCGGCACCGGCCTGTGGCGCCAGCCGGGCTGGGCTTCGTCCTTACCCGGTGCCGGCCTGATTGAATTGAGTGGGCAAGTGTTCGACCTGGTCATAGATGCCACCGCGGTAACCGTGGGCGGCGAGCGCCGCCAGGCGTTGACCATCAATGGCGGCCTGCCCGGGCCCTTGCTGCGCTGGCGGGAAGGCGATACCGTCACGGTGCGGGTGCATAACCGCCTGGCCGAACCCACCTCACTGCATTGGCACGGCATCCTGCTGCCGGCCAACATGGACGGCGTGCCCGGCTTGAGCTTCCATGGCATCGCCCCCGGGGAAACCTTCGAGTACCGTTTCAAGGTGCGTCAGCATGGCACCTACTGGTACCACAGCCATTCGGGCTTTCAGGAGCAGGTCGGTGTCTACGGCCCGCTGGTGATCGAGCCAAGCGTGGCCGACCAGCCAAGAGTGGCAGAGCAGGTATTGATGCTCACCGACTGGACCGACCAAAACCCTGAGCGTATCTACGCCCGCCTCAAGAAAGAGCCCGGCTACTACAACCAGAACCCGCGCACCCTGGGCGACTTCTTTCACGATGCCGGTCAGCAGGGCCTGGGCGCCACCTTGCGCGAGCGCTGGATGTGGGCGCGCATGCGCATGGACCCCACCGACCTGGCGGACGTCAGCGCCCAGGCGTACACCTACCTGGTCAACGGGCAGGCCCCCGATGATAACTTCACTCGCCTGTTCACCCCTGGTGAGCCCTTGCGCCTGCGTTTCATCAACGGCTCGGCCATGACCTACTTCGACGTGCGCATTCCCGGCCTGAAAATGACGGTGATCGCCGCTGACGGCCAGCCGGTAGAACCGGTGGAGGTGGACGAATTCCGCCTGGCCGTCGCTGAAACGCTGGATGTGCTGGTCCGGCCAGACAGCACCGACGCCTACACGGTCTTCGCCCAGAGCATGGACCGCAGTGGCTATGCCAGGGCCACCCTGGCCAGCCGCGCAGGGCTCGCAGCGCCTGTTCCGCCCCTCGATGCGCCGGTCGTACTGGGCATGATGGACATGGGCATGGGCATGGGGGAGAAGGGTATGGAAGGCATGAACCATGGCGCCACGTCCGACAGCGCGCACGGCACCATGGCCAACATGACGCATGGCGACCACGGCGCCATGCCCGCCACGCTCGCGGCGCCCGCGCACAAGCCCAGCGAGCAAGGCAACCCGCTGGTGGACATGCAGGCCACGGCCCCCAGCCCACGCCTGGCGGACCCAGGCATCGGCCTGCGTAACAATGGCCGCCGCGTGCTTACCTACGCTGACCTGCGCAGCACATCCCCTGACCCGGACGGCCGCGAGCCCAGCCGCACGCTCGAGCTGCACCTGACCGGCCACATGGACAAGTTCGTCTGGGCCTTCGACGGCATCGAAGCCAGCGAGGCAGCACCCATTCGCCTGCGCTACGGCGAGCGCGTGCGCATCGTGCTGGTCAACGACACCATGATGGCGCACCCCATCCATCTGCATGGCATGTGGAGCGACTTGGAAGACGAAGACGGGCGTTTCCTGGTGCGCAAGCACACCATCGACGTGCCTCCCGGCACGCGCCGCAGTTATCGGGTCAGCGCCGATGCCCTTGGGCGTTGGGCCTACCACTGTCATATGCTCTATCACATGGAAGCGGGCATGTTCCGCGAGGTACGTGTCGATGAATAAGCTCGCCGCAATGCTTTGCCTGGGCCTCTGGGCCACCGGCGCCTCGGCTGAAGAAATGCCGGGCATGGACCACGGCGCCATGCCGGAAATGGACCATGGTGCAATGAAAGGCATGGACCACAATGCCATGCCAGGAATGGACCACGGCGCGATGAAAGGCATGGATCACAGCGCCATGCCTGGCGCTGCTCATACCGGTGCAGCGAGCGACCCAGGCGCGCCCGCCGCACCGCCCCGGTTGCCAACCCCCTCCGACGCCGATCGCGCTGCCGCCTTCCCCGATGTGCAGGGTCACGCCCTGGCAGACAACGACCTGCACGCGTACTGGCTGTTCGATCGCCTGGAATACCAGAAGGCCGACGAGGGCACCACCCTGGCCTGGGACGCTGAAGGTTGGGTAGGGGCAGACGTGGATCGGCTATGGCTGCGCACCCAGGGAGAGCGCACCAACGGCCATACCGAAAGCGCTGAGCTGCAAGCACTCTATGGCCATGCCGTCAGCCCCTGGTGGACGCTGGTCGGTGGCGTCCGCCAGGACTTCAAGCCTGAATCACCGCAGACCTGGGCGGCCTTCGGTATCCAGGGCGAGCCCTTGGCCGACCTGGACACCGAAGCGACCCTATACCTGGGGGAAAACCGCCAGTCCTCCTTGCGCCTGGAGGGCGACTACGACCTTCCATTGACCAGTTCGCTCATCCTGCAGCCGCGAATGGAGGCCAACTTCTTCAGCCGCAACGACCCTGTGCGCCAGCAAGGCAGCGGCCTTTCCACCCTGGAGGCGGGGCTGCGGCTGCGCTACGAAATCATTCCCGAGATCGCGCCTTACGTTGGGGTGAACTGGACCAAGCGCTATGGCCGCACCGCCGACTATGCGCGCGAAGAGGGCGACGACGCCCAGGAGGCGCGGCTGGTGGTGGGCGTGCGGCTCTGGTACTGAACCGCTTGCCAATCCCAGGCGGGGGTCAGTGCTTGGTCTGTAGCTCGTAGTAGGTCACCCGGCCGCCTTCGCTGGCATAGCCGCTGTGATCCAGGGTGTAATTCCCCGCCTTGAAGAAGAACGAGTACTTCTGCCATTTGCTGTTGAGCGTCACCTGAGTCACCACGCCATTTACCGTGGCGGTGACCTTGCCGGCCTTGTCCATCTGGATGTTGTAGGTGAACGGCTGGCCTAGGGGCACGTTCTTGTAGGTGTAGATGATCGGTGACTTGTCATCGCCCGGCTTGGTACGCCAGGTAATATCTACGTTACCTACGCCCTTGACGTAGCGGTACTGCAGCTTGAGCAAGGGCGAGTCGGCATCCTTGGCATGAATCTGCGCCACCACTACCTTGCCCTCGGATGGCACTTGGGTCACGGCCAGCTTGCCACTGATCGTGTTGGTGCCGCTGTTGTAGCGCCAGTTGCGCTGGTCACCGTTCTTGTAGACCTCGCGTAATTCGCTGCGCGGGTACTTGCTGCTGCCGGACCTCGAACCGGTAACCGGCGTCCACAGGATCAAGCCATTGGCGGTGTTCTGGAAGTAGGGGTTGGTGAAACCGGTCAGCTTGGCGGCTGCCACTTCCTGGGCGGGCTTGCCAACCGGCAGGATAAGGTCCCAAACGCTAAGGTCGATCATGGGGGCGATCCATAAAGGTAGGAGCCTCCAACACCATGAGAGGAGGCGATACCGGCGTATCTGCGGCTCCCGCGCGAGCTTTATGACCGTTCAGCGGCTGGGCCAACTGCCACTATTGTGGCTTTGTGCCATGTATCATGGTGGGTCAGCCTGACTGTCTTTTGGTCAGGGTTGCCGTGAAGGACCTCCATGAACGACCGAACCGCCTCCAGCGAACCTCAGTACAACGCCGAAAGTCGGCGCGCCGACCTGCGTCGTGCAGACCTTGGCCTGCCTACTGCAACCAAGCGCTGGGGGCTGGCCTTGTCTGGCGGGGGGATCCGCAGCGCTACCTTCTCCCTTGGCGTGCTCCAGGCCCTGGCCCGAGCCCAGGCGCCTACTGGCGGCGCGGTAGAGGGCGAGCAAGGCGGCGAGGGCCTAGGGCGGCGTTTATTGGCACGGTTCGACTACCTCTCTACCGTCAGCGGTGGGGGCTACATCGGCGCCTTCTTCACCAGTCTGTTCATCCCGGGCCGTTTGAGCCAGCGGGAAGCGGGCCCGGGCGATGCAGACCTGCATCCGACGCAAAGCCCGCGAGCAGCCGCGCAACAGGCTTACGCGGTACTGGACTACGAGCCGCCCGAGCGCATTCACTCTTCGGCGGACTACGCGCGAGGCCCTGCTGGGCGCGGCCCCTTGGGGTGGCTACGGGAGAATGGTCGCTACCTGTCCCCAGCCGGGGGTGGCGACCTCTTCTACGTGCTGGCTACTACCTTGCGTAACCTGCTATCGGTGCACTTTGTCATCGGCATGCCACTGCTGGGGCTGTTGGCACTGATGGCGCTGCTCAAGCTGGCGTTGGGCGTCAGCCTTTGGTGGTTGCCCACCGTCTGGAGTGGCGCGGCCGTACTGCCGCTGTTGGCCGCCTACTGGCTGGCTTGTCCGCGCACCAGCCAGCACGAGCCGGTGCGCTTGCTCAACCCCAGCAGCCTGGTCATGACAACAGTGTGCCTGGTACTGACAGGCAGCGCCTGGGGGGCCGTCGCGATGGGCTGGCCAGTGTCGTTCAGGCTCGGGCTGGCTGCTGGCAGCACAGTGCTGGCGCTGGCTTTGGTCGCCTTTGTGTTCCAGGCGCTGACCCTGCCACATCGGCCGCACAACAACGGCGAAGACAACAGCGTGCGCAATTACCGCATCCAGATGACCCGGGCACTGGCGCAGCAATTGATGGTGCTGCTGGGCCTGCTGGCCTTGGCCGGGATAGATAGCCTGACCCAGTGGGCTTTCGATGGCATGGCCGGCTTGCAATGGACGGAGATCGCCGCCGCCGGGCTCGGCCCGGTGCTGATTGCCCTGGTGCGCAAGGTCGCGGCTTTCAGCGATCAAAAAACGCTGCCCGTGTGGGTCGGCAGGTTGCCCGTTGGGCTGATCGCGGGCGGGGTAGGGGCCGCTATCTTCGTGTGTGTGGCGGTGGGCTGGAACCTGCTGGTGCAATGGGTGGCCGCACAGGCGATTGCCCAAAGCCAGGCAGTTGCCATCGGCAGCCTGGCGGCACTGGCGTTTGCAGCGCTGCTGCTGGCCTTCGCCACGGGCCGCTTCATGGGGTTCATCAACCTGTCTTCCCTGCAAAGCTTCTATGCCAGCCGCCTGGCCCGGGCCTATCTGGGCGCGTCCAACGGCCTGCGCTTCCGCTACGCCGGCCAGCGCGGCACCCCCTTGCTCAGCGTGTCGGACGCAATCAAAGGCGATGACCTGCCTCTGGCGGAATTCTATTCGGCCCATTGCGCGCCGCTGCACCTGATCAACGTTACCTTGAACATCACCGTGGACCCGGCCGAGCAGTTGATACAGCGAGACCGCAAGGGCAAGCCACTGTGCGTTGCGCCAGGGATCCCTGGCAATGGGCAGGGGGAGGGCGTCAGCTTCATCCTTGATGGAGTCTACCGCCAGCGCCTGGCGCCCTCGCTTCGTGAAAGCGAGCTCAACCAGCCATTGAGCCTTTCGTATTGGATGGGCACTTCCGGGGCCGCTTTCACCACCGGCCTGGGGCGTGCTACCTGCCTTGGCACATCTCTGGCCTTTGGCCTGGCCAATATTCGCCTGGGCACCTGGTGGCCCAGTGCATTCGCCGACCGCAACGCGCGCGGCGGATCGCTGCGACCCGGTCAGGCACCCCAACGACGGACCCTGTCATGGTGGGCGTCGCGTGCCTTCAAGGCACAAACGTACTTGATGTATGAGCTTACCGCGCATTTCCATGGGCTGCGTCGGGAGTACCAGTACCTGTCCGATGGGGGCCACTTCGAGAACACGGCGGTCTACGAACTGCTACGCGGTCCGCGCGGCATCGAACTGATCCTGGCTTGCGACAACGGCTGTGATCCCAGCTACCGTTTCGACGACCTCGCCAATCTGATTCGCTTGGCGCGAATCGACCAGGCTGTGGAGCTGGAGGTCGATGCCGGCATTGCCAGTGAGGCCGAACTGGCCCCCTATTTCGCCACGCCGGAAAGCTTCGCCACCCCTATCGCCGGCCCGGACCGCCGTTGCGCGGTGCTGCTCAATGCCTTTAGCGTGGACGAAGCCGGAGCCCGTCGCTTCCAGGCTCGCATCCTGGTGCTCAAGCCCCGGGTGATTGCCGGGCTGCCCGCCGATGTCTATAACTACGCCACCCTTAAGCCGGCCTTCCCCAACGAAAGCACCGCCGACCAGTTCTTCAACGAGGCGCAGTTCGAAAGCTATCGCCAATTGGGGTTACACATCGGCCAGACCCTGTTCGGCGGCTCGGAAGGGCATCACCCGGTGGCCCAGGCGCTGTGGCGTTACCTGGAAAAACCCCTGTGAGGGCTTCATTTACTGGGCGCTCGCCCGGTACACGGCGCTCGCTTCCTGGCTTGCTTCGATCCTGCGGAAAGCGGACGGAGCCGCAGGCGCAGCTCGCGAACAGTGTCACAGCCGTTTGAGGACCCAGGGCGGAGCTTAACCCTGGTTGGAGCTAGCGGCAGCTAGCGAAGCAGGCACGGGGCTTCAACAACTGGCGCTGCTGCTTACAGAGCGCCCGGAAAATCCAGCGCCGCGCTTGTAGCCCCGTCCAGTCGAGGGCCCGCATAATCGCGCCTTCTTCTTCAAGGCTGGATGAACACGTTATGCAAGTTGGCAAACCCGTGGACGGCCGGGCCGTTGGGCTGATGACGGTACTCTGTGCGATCTGGGGCTTCCAGCAGGTGACCCTCAAGGCGGCGGCGCCGGATGTGGCGCCGGTGTTTCAGCTGGCCCTGCGCTCGGCGGGGGCGGCGGTGCTGGTGCTGCTGCTGATGTACTTTCGGCGCGAACGGCCCACGGCACTCCCGGGGCTGTGGCGGCCGGGCCTGGCCGTAGGTGTGCTCTTCGCCCTGGAATTCCTGCTGGTCGGCGAAGGGCTGCGCCATACTACGGCCTCCCATATGGTGGTGTTCCTGTACACAGCACCGATTTTCGCGGCCTTGGGGCTGCATTACTTCCTTCCTCATGAACGGCTCAACAGGCTGCAGTGGCTGGGCATCCTGATCGCGTTCGGCGGCACGGCCGCGGCCTTCTCGGGAAAACTGGCGGAAAGCACAGGTGGCTACCAGTGGTTCGGGGATCTGCTGGGCGTACTGGGCGCCATCGCCTGGGCGGCCACCACCGTCACCGCCCGTTGCACCCGCCTGGCCCAGACCAGCGCTACCCAGGTACTGCTGTATCAACTGGTGGGCGCCTTCGTGCTCTTGCTGGCGGCCAGCCTGCTCACCGGCCAGGCTTACTTCAAGCCCACGCCCGTCGCTATTGCCAGCCTGGTATTCCAGGTGCTGGTGGTGTCCTTCGGCAGCTTCCTGATCTGGTTCTGGCTGCTAGGCCATTACCTTGCATCCCGGGTGGGCGTGCTTTCGTTCATGACGCCCCTGTTCGGCGTGGTGTTCGGCGTGGTGCTGCTGGGCGAGCCCCTGGAGCCAGCCTTCATCGTCGGCGCCGCGCTGGTGATGACCGGCATACTGCTGGTCAGCGGTCATGGTTACCTCAAGCGTCTAGGACGGCGCTGAGCGGGCCAGCCATCGACCGGACCGAACCGGCCCGGCCTGGGGGGAGTCAGCACTGTATCGACTCGAACAGGGCCCTCCCATGCCGCGAACCCTCATCAGCCTTGGCAGTATCAATGCCGACTTCCAGGTGCGCCTGAACCAGGCGCCCGGCAGTCAGGAAACCCTACTGGCCCACGGCCTGCACCGCCTGAGCGGCGGCAAGGCCGCCAATACCGCCTACCTGGGCGCGCTCTTCGGCCACCGTAGCGTACTGGTGGGCCGGGTTGGCGCGGACGACCTGGCCGACCAGGCCCTGGAGCCTTTGCGCAAGGTGGGGGTTTGCCTGGAAGCAGTGACCCACGCGCCCGGCGCCAGTACGGCAGTGTCGATGATCGCCGTACCGGCCACCGGCAAGAAGCAGATCATCCTGGCCAACGAGGCCAATGACCGTTGGGACGCCATGGCCCGGGAGCGGCTGAGTCATGCGGTCAGCGCTGCAGCCCTTCCCGCGCTTCTGGTGCTGGATTATGAAATACCGGCCGAGGTAGTGCGCCTGGCTATCGAGGCGGCGTACCAGCGCGGCTTGCCCGTGGTACTGGACCCGTCCTTCCCCGAGCGCGTGGAGCGCGGCCTGATGAGCAAGGTCCGCGCCCTCACGCCCAATGCCGAGGAAGCTGCCGCCCTGCTTGGCCTGGTCGTCGACACTGAGCAGGAGGCGGGCAAGGCTGCCAAGGCCCTGCGCGAGCTAGGCGCGGCCATTGGCGTGGTCAAGTTGCCCGACGGTGGCTGCGTGCTGGCCTGTGACGATGGCGTTTTCCGGGTGCCAAGCAATGGGCAGCCGGCCGTGGACGCCACCGGGGCGGGCGATGCCTTCACCGGCACCTTCGCCATTGCCCTGCTCGAAGGCCTGGCGCCCCTGGAGGCCGCGCTCTGGGGTAGCGCGGCGGCGAACCTGGCGGTGACAACCTTCGGCTCGCAACCGGCTTACCAGGGGCGGGAGCCGGTCAAGGCCTTGGCCGAACAACTGCGCCACGGAGTGACACGCCTGCATGAGTGATATCCGCTTCGACTGCTATGACCCGGCTGACGAACGTCGGCGCGAAGCGCTATTCAGCTTGAGCAATGGGGTGATCAGCCTGCGCGCGAGCGCACCCGAGCGCGCGGTTGAGGAGATACCGGCGCCTGGCTACCCAGGGCTGTATCTGGCGGGTTTTTATGACAATGCGCCGCGCTGGGTCAACGGCGAGCGTTGCCAGGTCGAGGCCCTGGTCAATTTGCCGGACCCGCTGGGGCTGAGCCTGTCCTTGGACCGTCAGACGTGGTTGGGCACGGATTACAGGGATTACCAGCAAACCTATGACCTGGCCAGTTGCGAACTGCGCCGGGTCTTTACCCTCAACCTTGGCGGCCATCCGCTGCGGATCGAAGAATGCCGCCTGGTCAGCCATGCCGAGCCCGACATCCTGGCGGTGCGTTGGCAGGTCAGCTGCTGCTCGCCGCCGCCAGGGCTATGGTTGCGCACTACCTTGCGAGTGCGCGCCAATAGCCTGATCGAGCGCAACCTGGCCTATGAAGGCCAGCGGCTGCGGGCAGTCACCTGGTGGCAGAGCGAGCAAGGCCATGGCGCGCTGCAGGCCAGCCTGGCCGACGGGGAGAGCGTGAGTATCGCCACCCATGTTCACACCGGCCAGGCGCCCGTCTGGCAGGGGGTCGCCGAGCAACGGGACGCCTGGCTGAGCTGGCCTGGGGAAGGCCCCTTGGTCATCGAAAAACAGGTACGCGTGCGCCAGGGCGCGACGGACCTGGCCAGGTTATGCGACGGCTGGCCCGCTGTGGGTTTCCAGGCGCTGCGCGAAGCTCACCGTCGGGCATGGCAGCCGGCGTGGTCGGCCGGACGGATGTGCCTGGAACAGGCCGCCCTGCAGCAGCCGCTGGATTTTGCCTTGGGGCATATCCTGCAAACCGTCACGCCGCTGAGCCTGGGACATGACCTTGGCTTTCCCGCCCGGGGCTGGCAGGAGGGCTATCAAGGGCAGATCTTCTGGGACGAGCTGTTTGTGTTTCCATTCCTGACCAGTCATTTCCCCGAGCGGGCGATCAACCTGTTGGCTTACCGCTACCGCCGCCTGGACGCGGCACGGGCCCGCGCCAGGGACGCGGGGTTGCGCGGTGCGCTTTTCCCTTGGCGCAGCGCGGCCAGCGGTCACGAGCAGACCCCGCCCTGGTTGTACTACCCGCTGTCGGGCCATTGGGTTAAAGACCCGACCTGGCGGCAATACCATATAGGCGCGGCCATCGCCTACGACGCCTGGCTGCTTTACCTGGCCAC
The DNA here is from genome assembly GCF_000826105.1 of Pseudomonas massiliensis. Lineage (GTDB taxonomy): Bacteria > Pseudomonadota > Gammaproteobacteria > Pseudomonadales > Pseudomonadaceae > Aquipseudomonas > Aquipseudomonas massiliensis. The sequence continues at coordinate 477,420 of NZ_CCYK01000007.1, forward strand.
CGGGGATCGGGAACTGTTGGCAGGCATGGCCGGCGAAATCGTCCTCGAGGTGGCACGCTGCTGGGCCAGCCTGGCGCGCTGGGACCGAGTGCGCGCCCGCTATGTGATCGAAGGCGTGATCGGCCCGGACGAATACCATAACGGTTACCCCGGGGCCCCTGAAGCCGGCCTGAACAACAACAGTTACACGAACCTCATGGCCGCCTGGACGTTGCAGAAGGGCCTGCAGGTGTTGGGCGAACTGGCGCCCGAGCAGGCTGCCGGATTACGCCAGCGGCTGGGCTTGACCGACGAGGAACTGGCCCATTGGGCAGACGTGGGCCGCAGGCTCTATCTTCCGGAATTGAAGCCCGGTGTCCTGGCTCAGTTCGAAGGGTTCGAAGACCTGCTGATGCCGCCGCGTGCATGGTTCGATGACGAACATCCGCGCCTGGACTGGATGCTCGAGGCCCAGGGGGATCGGGTCGACCATTATCAGATAAGCAAGCAGGCCGACACCCTGATGCTGCTACACCTGTTTTCACCCCAGGCTATCCGTGAACTGGTCTTGAGCCTAGGCTACGCGGCCCCGCAGGAGAATGGCCGGGAAGCGGTGGCCTATCATCTGTCGCGCATTTCCCACGAATCGAGCCTGTCGCACACCGTTTGCGCAGGCGCCATGGCTCACGTGGACATGGGCAAGTCCTGGCGCTTCTTTGGTCAGTGCCTGGGCACGGATCTGGGCGCCGCCGCGGACAGCGGTACGGTGGAAGGCGTCCATTTGGCGGCAATGTCAGGGGCTCTGGACGTGCTGCAACGTCACTACCTTGGCCTTCGTCCCGCCCTCGATGGTCTGCACCTGTTCCCCGCCATTCCCGATGAACTGGGCCCGGTACGCCTGTGCCTGCAATACCGCGGGCAGTGGCTGGATGTTCATTGGGATGGCCGGGCGCTGCAGGTACGGCTGCGGGAAAGCGCCAGCGCCCCGGTGCGCCTGGTGCATCACTGGGGGCATACCTGGCTGAGCCCTGGCGCCCCATGGCAAGCCGAGTATCCGCTGGCCTCAACGCCGCCGTGAGGTGGGACGGGTGCGCAGCGCATCCAGCGCCGGGGCATTTTCCCGGGCCCAGGCGTATACCAGTTCGATGGGTTCGACCATCAGGGTGCCCAAGGGCGTGAGGCGGTAGTCCACGGCCGGTGGCACCGTGTCATGGTCTTCGCGCTCGACCAGCCCGCTGGCTTCCAGCTCGCGCAGCGTCTGGATAAGCATCTTGCGCGAGATGCCGGGCAGGCTGCGCTCCAGCACGCCACTGCGCGCCTCGCCGCCATGCCGGGCCTGCAGGCAGTGCAGCACCATGCTGGTCCATTTGGTGGAAAACAGCTCCAGGACACGGCGAGGCGCGCAATCCTCGAGCCATTCGTCTTCGTTGCTACCGGGTTGCATGGGGATGGTTACCTTTTGGTGCCGACTTGGATCAAGGGTGGCCCGCCGTTATGGTGGGCGACCGGTTTTGGAAAGAGAGGAACACAACATGGGCAATCATGCACTAGTGGTAGGCGCCAGCGGAATCGTGGGCGGTGCCGTCACCGACCTGCTGGTCGAGCAAGGCTGGACAGTCGCCGGCCTGGCCCGCAAGCCCCAGGCGCGCGAAGGGGTCACTGCCCTGGCCGCGGACCTGCTCGACCCGGCCAGCCTGGCCCAGGCCTTGGCCGGCCAGGCGCCTACTCACGTATTCATTACCACCTGGTCGCGGCAAGCCACCGAGGCGGAGAACATCAAGGTCAACGCGGCCATGGTGCGCAACCTGCTGCAAGCGTTGCGGCCAGCGGGCAGTGTTCGCCACGTGGCCCTGGTGACAGGCCTGAAGCATTACCTCGGCCCCTTCGAGGCTTACGGCAAGGGGACTCTGCCGCAGACACCATTTCGCGAAGAGCAGCCGCGCCTGGATGTGGAGAATTTCTACTACGCCCAGGAAGACGAAGTGTTCGCTGCCGCCGCCCGTGACGGCTTCACCTGGAGCGTGCATCGCCCCCACACCATCACTGGCGTAGCCGTCGGCAATGCCATGAACATGGCCACCACCCTGGCGGTCTATGCCAGTGTCTGCCGTCACACCGGTCGGCCGTTCCGCTTCCCCGGCTCGGCGGTGCAATGGAACAGCCTCACGGACATGACCGACAGCCATCAGCTGGCCCGGCAACTGCTGTGGGCGGCCACGACTCCCAAGGCGGCCAATGAGGCATTCAATATCGTCAATGGCGATGTGTTCCGCTGGAGCTGGATGTGGTCGCGCCTGGCGGATTGGTTCGGCATCGAGCCGGCGCCTTTCGATGGCACGGTCCAGCCGCTGGAGCAGCAGATGGCCAACGACGCCAGCGTCTGGCAGGAGATCGCCCAGCAGCATGGCCTGGCCGAAGCGAACATCGACCGCCTGATTTCGCCCTGGCATACCGACGCTGACCTGGGTCGGCCCATCGAGGTGGTGACGGACATGAGCAAAAGCCGCCGCCTGGGTTTCCTGGCTTATCAACCCAGCGACGATGCGTTCTTCCAGGTGTTCGAGCGGCTGCGTAGCCTGAAGTTGATTCCGTAAAGGCGGCAAGGCTAGGTACCCGGCAGGAGGCAGCCGTAGCTGCCGAATGGGGCACCCGCAATTGCCCCTTCGCTAGCTGACGCTAGCTCCTGCCAGGGCCAATGCCACCCTTCAGCTTCGCGGGCCCTATAGCCAGGGTGAAACCTCGCTTGCAGCATCCAGCCAGATCGCATTCCAAAACGGGTAGTCACCTACCCGGTCCACAAGCCCTGCCCTCAATGGGTTGGCAATGATGTACCTGGCAACTGCCTGGAGCGATTCGGATCGCCGCAATGCGTGGTCATGAAACCCTTTTTGCCACACCGCGCCAGAACGACCCAGGGCGCGGTTGACGGCCAGTGCTGAGCGTACCTTCATTCGCTGCACTACCTGAGCGAGGGAGGGGTGATGCAGAACGAACAGCCAGTGAAGATGATCCGGCATGACGACCCAGGCAAGGCCGGTGACCTTTTCAGTATCGTGAAGCGCCTTCAGTTCCCGACACACCAGGCGCGCCAGCCTCCAGCAGGTGAACAAAGGTTTTCGTTGATGCGTGGCGGTAGTGATCATATACGCACGGCCCGCTTCGCTTACTCGCCCCTTTCTTAGATCGCTGCTTCGGTATCGTTCCATCACTGGCCTCCATGCCAAAGCCTGAAGGCTACCTGATGAAGGAATCAAAGCGAGGGCCACTGTTTCGCTGGATATGACTATTGGGTCAGTTCGTCAGCTGCGCTGACTCCCACCGGTGACCGGGCCGGAGGCGGCAAGGTTGCGCCGGGTGGGAGCTAGCGCCAGCTAGCGAAAGGCTTTTGAGCGAGTGCTGTTCGTCAGCTGCGCTGACTCCCACCATGGTAACCACGTCGAGCGCTTGATGCTTAGAGCGTCCATTTCAAGGTAAACATCAGGTTCCGGGGGTCGCCATAGACGCCGCTGCCGGTGCTGCCCGGGATGCCTTGCCAGTAGCGTTTGTCGAATACGTTATTGAAGTTCACCCGCCCGTCCCAATGCTCGTCGAACTTGTACCCTGCCATCAGCCCCACCACGGCATAGGCGTCCTGCTCCGAATGGCCCGTGCCGACGCGGCTGTAGGTTCTGCTTTGCGCCAGCACATTGCCCCCCACGCGCCACTGGTCCAGCTCGCCGGTGAGGTGATAGGTAGTGGCGAGCTTGAGCAAGTGCTTGGGTTGTATCGGGGCGAACAGGTCGCCTTTGTTGTAGGTGCGGTCTTTGACGTACTGGCTCAGTACCAGGGTATAGGCCGCGCTGAAATCCCAATTCGGTGTGAGCGCGCCGGTCAGCTCGGTGTCAATGCCCCGGCTGCGGACTTCGCCGGCCGCGTCGTAGCATGTGCGGTTCTGGTTCTTGCAGCTGGTCGGTTGTTCCACCAGGGCATAGGCGCGGTTCTGTTGGGTCATGTCGAATAGCGCCATCGAAGCATTGAGCGCGCCTTCGAAGTACTCACCCTTGAGCCCCAGCTCGTAGCTTTCGCCGGTCATGGGTTCCAGCGGGCTGTTGCCTACGTCTGCTTCGGTCTGTGGCTTGAAGATCTCGGTATAACTGGCGTACACCGAATAAGTATCGTCCAGGTCATAGATCATCCCTGCGTAGGGTGTGAATTCCTGGGTGATCTTGTAACCGCCGCCAGCGGAGCGGTTGTCGTAATCGTACCAGGTCACCCGGCCACCCAGGATCACATGCAGAGGGTCGATGGGGTTGAAGCGCACGGCGGCGTAGGCGGCTTCCTCGGTGGCGGTGTTCATGCTCTGGTAAGGGGTGCGCGCGCCTGGTGACGGCCTCGGGATGACATCCGGGTCGAAGCGATAGTGATCGATGGGGGTTGAAGCCCAGAAACCGCCTTTCTGGTCGAACTTCTCCTGACGCCGGCTCATGCCGAAAGTGAAATCATGTTCGCGGCCCGCCAGCTGGAAACGTCCGGACAAGGCACCGTCCAGGTTGGTCTGCACATCGGTGGTGTCGTACTGCCCGGCCGCCTGGCCATAACTCTTTTTGTCCTGGCCCAGGGTCAGGTAATTGGAGAACATGTCCGACTCTCCCCACACCCGGCTGGCGGCGAGCTTGAGCGTCCAGTCGTTGTCGAAGCGGTGGGTAAGGTCGGTAAAAGCGGTAATGACATCCCGGTCCCAGTACGCCCAGTCGTTGCTCAGGAAGGTCGAGCGCGGCAGGTGCAGGTCTTCCCCATTGGGCCCTGACGGCAGGCTACCCCAGTCGGATACGGCGTCGTCGCGTTGCTTGGAGGCGCCCAGGCTCAAGGTGGTGGCGTCGCTCAAATCCGCTTCGACAATGCCGTAGAAGGTCTGCCGCTCTTTCTCGCGCTCATCCACGAAGCTGTTGTTGGTTTCATACGCAGTGACGATACGGCCGCGCAGCGTGCCGCTTTCGTTGAGCTTGTTGGAGGCGTCCAGTTCCAGGCGGTAACGGTCCCAGCTGCCCGCGCTGCTGGTGATGCTGACCTGAGGCGTGGCGGTGGGGCGCTTGCGCACCAGGTTCAAGGTGGCCGAAGGGCTGCCCGTTCCGCTCATCAGGCCGGTAGCGCCGCGTACCACCTCGACCCGGTCATAGATGGCGAGGTCGGCCCCACTGAGGGTGTCGAGGGTGAACGTACTGACGGTAGTAGGCAGCCCGTCGTACATCAGGTTGTCGATCACGAAACCGCGGGCGAGAAACTGCTGGCGGTCCGAACCGAACTTGCGTAGCTGAATGCCAGGGGCGTACTTGACCACGTCATAGAGGTCGTTCATCCCTTGGTCGTCCATGCGCTGACGGGTGACCACGCTGACCGACTGAGGCGTTTCGCGAACCGACAGCGGCAGCTTGGTGGCGGTGTTCATGCTGCCCGTGGTGTAGGACCCTGTGCCTTCGGTCGCTGCAGAGTCGCTGGTGATGACAGTCGGCGCCTTGGCGGAAACTTCGATGGTGCCCAGGTCGATCTGGTCCTGATCCGCGGCGGTGGCCGCCTGGGCCTGGCTGGCGGTCAATAGGGAAACAAAGAGCGCCACGGGGCGCAAAGCAGGGTAGGTCATGACAAGGTCCTGTCCAGAGGCCGAGCGCAAGCGCGCGCCGACTTGGCACGGTGTCGTTCAGTCAGGTCGCTTAGGGCTTGCGAGGCCCCGCGTTGGTGCGGGGCGAGGGGAGGCTAGAGCAGAACGTATCTGAATGTAAATAATAATTTATCGCATTCGTTACGTATTATCGTTATTAATTGTTACATGAAGTTGAACCTGACCGTGCCGCCTGCCACAACCGCGCAATGTCCGCCGCGCGCTCCCGAAGCAGGCGCGGGGCTTCGACGCAGGCCAGCTCGAGCGTCATCGGGCCGGCGGGGAGGGCGAAGGCGGCGCTCACCCCGTGCTGATACATCTGTTGGTAGCCCTCGCCCAGGGTGCCAGCGATCACTACCACTGGAACCTGCCAACCCTGGGCTATGCGGGCTACGCCGAAAGGCGTTTTACCGCGCAGTGTCTGGGCGTCGAAGCGGCCTTCGCCGGTGATCACCAAATGCGCATCGCGCACCGCCTGGTCCAGTCCGACCAGCTCGGCCACCACGTCCACGCCGGCACGGAACCGGGCGCCAAGAAACGCCTTGGCCGCGAAGCCTAGCCCTCCGGCGGCGCCGCTGCCCGGCTCGTTACGTACATCCCGTGGCAGCACCTGGGCGCAGAGGTCGGCATAGTGGGCCAGGGCGGCATCCAGCTGTGCCACCTGCTCGGGGCTGGCGCCTTTCTGCGGGCCGAAGACAGCCGAGGCGCCCTGTGTGCCGCAGAGAGGATTGTTCACGTCCGCGGCAATGTCGAAACGTACCTGGGCCAGGCGAGGGTCCAGGTTTTCGAGGTCAATGCTCGCCAGTCGGGCCAAGCCCAGGCCACCCGGCGGCAGTGCGTTGCCGTCGCTGTCCCGCATGGCCAGCCCCAAGGCCTGCAGGGCCCCGGTACCGCCGTCATTGGTGGCGCTGCCGCCGATGGCCAGGATGATGCGCTCGGCACCGGCGTCGAGCGCGGCGCGAATCAGCTCCCCCGTGCCGTAGGTGCTGGAGTTGCAGGCGTCGCGCTGGGCCAGGGGTACCAACTGCAAGCCGCTGGCTTCAGCCATTTCGATGATGGCGGTGCGGCCTTGGGCCAGCCAGCCCCACCGTGCCGACACCAACTCCCCCAGCGGCCCGCGCACGGCCTGGCGACGCCATTGGCCGTTGCAGGCGGCCAGCACCGCAGCGACCGTTCCTTCGCCACCGTCGGCCATGGGGCACTGCACCACTTGGGCCTGCGGCCACACCTCGGCCAAGCCTTCGGCGATGGCCGCGGCTACCTCGGCGGCGCCGAGGCTGTCCTTGAACGAATCGGGGGCGATGACGATCTTCATGAGCGGTCTCCTGTCTTTATGTCAGCCATGCTGCCAGTTGCCTGGGCCGAACACGCCGGTCAGGTGCACAAGCCAGGGCCGGACGTGTTGTTCATTTGTCCAAACCAGGGGGCAGCAATTGCATGCCCAGGTAAAGGCTCAGCATGCCGCTCAGGCTCGAAGGGTCCAGGCCGCTGGCCTGGGCAATGCGCTCCATGCGATAGCGCAGACTGTTGCGATGAATCCCCAGGGCCTGGGCGCAGGCCTGGCTTTGCCCGTCCAGCTCACACCAGGCTTGCAGGGTGGCCAGCAATTGCCCGTTCGTGTCTTCGGCGATGATGCGCTGCAGCGGGGCGATCAGGTCGTCCAGGCTGTCTTCATGTCGGTGGCGCCAGAGTAGAGCGGGCAGGCGATGGCGGGCCAGCGTCAGCAAGCGGCGGCTGGGCAGCACATCGCGGCCGTAGCTCAGCAGGTCGGCGACCTGGCGGCAGCCACGACGCAGCCGGGCCAGGCCATCGGCGGCCTCGCCTACCGCGACCCGGACCAGCGACCACCCCATGCCGTCGAGCTTGGCGAGCAGACGCGTGTTGTCCACGGCTGCCGAGGCCGGCCTGCACCAGAGCAGGGAAGAGGGGGCCGCGCTGACGCACCAGCTATCAGGGTAACGGCCCAGCAGCCAGGCGCCCAAGGCATCCGCGCCTTCACCAGAGCCGAGTTCGAACAGCCAGGGCGTGCGCGCCAATTGCGGCTTGAGGCCTAGCTGGCGCGCTTCGTCCACGAGACGTGGGGTATGGCCATGTTCGCTGAGCAGCAGCGCCAGCAGAGTGTCGCAGCGTTGTCGCCGCCACTGCTGTTCGGCTTGCTGATGTCGCTGGCTTACCAGCATTTCCGCGGTCATGCGCACCAGGGCGGCGTAAGTGCGTAGTTCCTGTGGCTCGCCGGTGAGCCCGAGCACGCCGATGAGCTGCCCGTCATGCAGCAGGGGTAGGTTGATGCCCGGTTGTACGCCCTTGAGCTGCTGCGCGGTAGGGCCGTCGATTTCCACCACGCGTCCATTGGTCAATACCAGTTGCGCGCCCTCATGGCGGGTATTGATACGCTCAGGCTCACCGCTGCCTAGAATCAAGCCTTGGCTGTCCATGACGTTCACGTTGTGCGGGAGGATGGCCATGGCGCGATCGACGATATCTTGCGCCAGGTCGTGATCGAGTTCGAACATCGAGCGGGTCCTTGTTCAGTGGCACAGCGCAGAAGGAGAAGTCCTGTGCGCCAGCACAAAGACAGCAGACGCCCGGTTGGCTGAGACTCAGCGGGCGATCCCGTAACCACGCATTGCGAAAAAGCATAATAAAGAGAGAACGCCATGTCACAGAGCGCCGCCGCTACGCGGGCCACCGATGATGTCAGGAACAGGGTTTACAACCGCATCACGCTGCGCCTGATTCCCTTCATCTTCGTCTGCTACCTCTTCAATTACCTGGACCGGGTCAACGTCGGCTTCGCCAAGCTGCAGATGCTCGACGACCTCAAGTTCAGCGAAACCGTGTACGGCCTGGGCGCCGGCATCTTCTTCATCGGTTATGTGCTGTGCGGAGTGCCCAGCAACCTGGCGCTGAGCCGCTTCGGCCCACGCCGCTGGATCGCCCTGATGATGATCGCCTGGGGCGCGTTGTCTACCTGCCTGCTGTTCGTGACCACGCCTACCCACTTCTACGCCTTGCGCCTGTTCACCGGTGCCGCGGAAGCCGGTTTCTTTCCCGGCGTGGTGCTCTACCTTTCCCAGTGGTTTCCCGCATCCCGGCGGGGCCGGATCATGGCGCTGTTCATGTCGGCCATCCCGGTGTCTGGCCTGCTGGGCAGCCCGCTGTCAGGGTGGATTCTCAACCATTTCTCCACTGGGCAAGGAGGGCTGGCCGGCTGGCAGTGGATGTTCCTGCTGCAAGGTCTGCCTACGGTAGTGCTGGGTGTCATGGCGTATTTCCTGCTCAGTGACAACTTCGCCCATGCGCGCTGGTTGACTGTCAGCGAGCGTGCGGTGCTCGAGGCAGACCAGGCCAGCGATCGCGCCAATGCGCCGAAAACCGAGAAAAGCCCCTTGCAGGAAGTGTTCAGGAACCCGTCCATCTGGGCCTTTGGCCTCGTCTATTTCTGCATTCAGAGCGGGGTGTATGCCATCAATTTCTGGCTGCCCTCGATCATCAAGAACCTGGGTTTCGGCGACAACATGGTAATCGGCTGGCTGAGCGCGATTCCCTATCTTCTGGCCGCGGTGTTCATGCTGTTGGTGGGACGCTCGGCCGACAAACACCGCGAGCGCCGTTGGCACCTGGCCGTGCCCATGCTGATGGGCGCGGCGGGCTTGCTGATCGCGGTGAATTTCCCACAGTCACCGACCATCGCCATACTCGGTCTGACCATTGCCACCATGGGCGCGCTCACCGGCCTGCCGATGTTCTGGCCTGTGCCCACGGCCATGCTCAGCGCGGCCGCGGCGGCCGGTGGGCTGGCCCTGATCAACTCCATGGGCCAGATGGCCGGCTTCCTGAGCCCCTACGTGGTAGGCTTCGTCAAGGACAGCACGGGTTCCACGGACCTGGCCCTGTATCTGTTGGCCGCGGTGATCGGCGGTGGCAGCCTGCTGGCGCTGCGCATGACCCGCGCCCTGCGGGTCTAGGGCGCCTAGGGGACCGCCGGGCGTTTTACGCGCAGGCGGCCCAGCACCCAGGTAAAGCCGATGGGAACGTCAGGCATTGAGACAGTTGCCCGACAGCATCATGGACCCGGACTTGGTGTAACGCATGCAATCTAAAAGCTGCTTGGCTGCTTTTCGCGTTCAGAGGACTGAGTTCATGGAAAATATAGACTTTCCATAATTTCTGTCATTTGCTTATGGAAATTAGGGCGCAACCGCTTGGTAATAACAGGATATTGCCGATATCGCCATGCGCTCAGCTCAGGCTAATTTGACCCGCCTGAGATATTTCCCAGCATCTCTTCGATCCACAGCACCTGCCGTGACAGCCGTGCGGTGGCCTCGTCCGTCGTGCCAGACCGGGTATGGGGGAAACCCATCAGCAGCTTGCGCCTCAGGCCGAGCATGCGTTGCCATTTGGTAATGAAGGCCGGGCTGCGGGCTTTCAGCAGCAACGGGCCGAAGAACAGCTCGCGCTCGCTGTATTTCACAGGGGCCGAGCGCCTGGCCACGATCAGTTCGTAGTCGAAGCCTTTCTCTCTGAACACTTCTTCGTGAAGAATGCAGTAGCTGTTGTCCATCAACCAGTGCCGCAAGGGTGCTTCGCCCCCGTTGGGCTGCAGGATCAGGCATTCATGACCGCCAAGGCGGTTTTTCCCCGCCTCGAGAATATCCCGGATGGTTTCTCCGCCCATGCCACATAGCGCAACGGCGTTAATGCCGTCGCCGGGCTCGATGCAGTCCAGCCCATCGGCCAGCCGCACCTGAATCTTCTCGCCCAGGTCATGGTTGTGCACGGTGCGTTGCGCGGCCTGGTAAGGCGTGCTTGCCACTTCTCCGGCCACTACCCGTGAAGCGAGGCCGCGGCTTACCAGCGCCACGGGAAGGTAGGCGTGGTCCGAGCCGATATCGGCCAGGACCGCCCCATGCGGCACCTGGGCCGCGACTCGCTCCAGGCGCAGGGGAAGTTTGGGGGTGGTCAAAAAGAATACCTAAGTACTTGAGCTCTGGGAACGTGGTGGAGAGTGCTCCGCCACGTATCGCGGTCGGTTCGAAATCGATGCCTGATGCAGGAGACACCGATTCAGCGCCAGCGGGATGCGTTTGGCCGCTGACGCTGGCGCCCATGCTATCAGAACGAAATATTCAACGCCGCGAACAGCGCTCGCCCTGGCTGGTTATAGGTATTGGCGCCGGACGTGCTGGCGTTGCCGCCGCGATAGATCTGCTTGTCGAACAGGTTGCTTACCCCCAGGCGCACGTCGTAGTGCTTGCTGATCTCATAACCGGTACTGACATCCAGCAGCGCGTAGGGTGAGACATCCTGCTGGGCGCTTTCGTCATAGCTGCTCTGGGTTCTCAGGTTGTACTTGGGAGACTTCTGCCTGCCGTACCAGGTACCGGCCAGTTGGAAGGACAATTTTTCGGTGGCTTGCCAGTCCAGGGTGCTGTTCACCGTATATACAGGCACGACACTCAAGGGCTCGCCAGTGTCCTGATTGTCATTGTTGAGCATCCAGGTCAGGTTGGTGTTCCAGTCCAGGGTAGGCGTGAGTTCGATATAAAAGTTGCCTTCAATTCCCTCGACCAGAGCCTTGCCGGAGTTTTCCCATTGGTTGACCCGGCGCCCGTTATTGAGCGTGTACACCACTTCGTTGCCGCCGATGATCTTGTTCTGATAGTCGTTGCGGAAATAGGTAGCGCTAGCGCGCCAGACGCCACGATCGTAGAGCAGGCCGATTTCCTTGTTGATGCTGATTTCCGGATCGAGGTTGGCGTTACCCTGCAGGTAACAACCTCCGGTATTGGTCTGTACGACGCTGCAGCCGTTGCCCCGGCTATACAGCAGGTAGTTGGGGTTGGCCTGATAAAGGTTCGGTGTCTTGTAGGCGCGGGCGATGCCGCCTTTCAGGGTCAGGTCATCGGTCAGTTTGCGAGACACATTGAGGCTTGGGCTGAAGTTGTCGCCGTAATCTTCGTGGTGATCCAGGCGTAGCCCGGGGGTGATGGTGGTTTCGCCCCATTGAATATTGTCTTCGCTGAAGAAGGCGAAGCTCCTGGCCGAGGTCTTGGACTCGCCCGATGTGAAGCCGGTGATGGTGTCACCGCTCGCGCCGGACGGGTCGAAACTCTGCGGGAGCAACGACCCTTGGTCGTTGAGGGTTTCGTACAGATACTCTGCGCCTACTGTAAGGGTGTGATCGGTGTCGCCCATGACGAACGGCAGGTTCGCCTCGCTGGAGAGCCGCGTATTGCGCAACCGCGACATGGCGGCGCCGGTATCGTTGATAGCCCCCTCCGGTCCGCCCGCTGCCCCTTCGTTCATGCGCCAGTTGCGGACGTATTCATAGGTGATGGAGCTTTTGCTCGTGCCCCAGTCGAAGTTGCCCAGGTCGGTCAGGTCGAAATTGCTGCGCTGCATCACGTTGGTTTCAGCACCATACAGGCTTGAAAGCAAGGCGAGGTTGCCGCCGGCATTGCTGTTCTGGGAGTCACCGGCGTAGATATTGCCCTGGCGGCTGTAGCTGCTGTTGAGTTCCAGGGTATGAGCATCATTGACGCGCCAGCTGAGCAGGCCATTGACGTCCTTGTTGCGCACGCCCTCGCGCCCTGCCACCAGGGTGCTGTTGTTGTGGCCTGCGTTGATATCCAGGTCATCGGCGTCGGTCTTGGCCAGGCCGCCGAACAGTCGGAACGAAAGGTCGTCGGTGAGCCCGCCGCTGAGGTTGAAGTTGGTGCGCTTACTGGCGCCTTCGGCCTTGTCTTCGGGCAGCTGGGTGTACAGGTTCACGCTGCCATGGAATTCCTTGGTGGGCCGCTTGGTGATGATATTGATCACCCCGCCCATGGCGCCCGAGCCATAGCGCGCGGCGGCCGGGCCGCGCAAAACCTCGATACGCTCGACCGCTTCGGCCGGCACCCAGTTGGTCTCGCCCCGGGTATCGCGCTCACCGCTTCCCCCATAACGCACCGCGTTGCGGGCGCTGGACGGCTTGCCGTCGATCAGGATCAGGGTGTTCTCAGGGCCCATGCCGCGCAGATCGATCTGCCGGTTATTGCCACGGGCGCCGCTGGCGCTGTTGCCCGTCAGGTTGACCCCGGGTTGGCGCCGGATGATGTCCGACAGGTCATTGGCCGGAGGATGACGCTTGATGTCTTCGGCGGTAATCACTGAAGAGCCCAGCGCCTGTTTCGCTTCCTGCTCTGCCGTGACGTGGGTGGTTTCAAGCTCGACGGCATTCTCCTGCTCAGAGGGCAAGGTCGATGTGGGCTCGACGGCCATGGCCAGTGAGGGCGCGACAAGCGCAAGCAGGGCCACTGTCAGGCAGTTACGGGGCATATCCGGTCGCATCGTGCGTCTCCATGGCGTTCAAGAAAGGGCCAGCAACGGGAAGCCTGATAGGCATTCCCCAATTTGTTGCGAACGATTACCATTCGTTCATGGGTGCGCCAATATACGCGCCTGTAACCGGATTGCAACCTGAGTATTTTTTTAATTTAGGATCGCAACTGGCGAGCTAGACACCCCAAGGGGGCCGCTCGCTGACAGCGTCAGATGACATCTCCTGATTTTTGTCCATTCCATTACGCGCCAGCCAGCGCTGAGGCACGATGATTCAAGTACTCCGATATTCCGTTTTCCTCTGGCTTCTGCTTGCCCTGAATGGCCCGCTCTGGGCGCGACCGAATCTCGACCTTCCCAACGAGCCCAACCTCGCGGAACGTGGCTCCGCCTTCTATCGATTCACCCAGGTCGATCTGCAGGGGAAAGAGCCTGACCAGCATTACCGCGTCTGGGTCGCAGTCCCTAAAAACCCCGCGCCGCCCCAGGGATACCCTGCGCTCTACATGCTCGATGGCAATGCCGTGCTGACCGCCCTCGATGACCAGATGCTGGAGGGCTTGAGAAGCGATGCGCTTCCTGTACTGGTGCTGGTGGGATACCCCGTAGCCGCCCGCTTCGATGTGACAGCGCGGGCCTACGATTACACGCCGCCTTTGCCAGGCAAGATGCCGGCACTCGAGGAACGCGACGGGGGGCGGCGCAGCGGCGGGGCGGACAAGTTCGCTGAATTCATCGAACGGCGCCTGAAGCCCGCCGTACAGGAGGTGGTAAGCACCGACCCGCAGCGGCACACGCTATGGGGCCATTCCTATGGAGGACTTTTCGGGTTGCACTCGCTCTTCACCCAGCCCGGTGCCTTCCAGGGTTATGTGCTGGCCGACCCCTCATTGTGGTGGCAGAACAGCGCCGTCCTGGCCAATGAACCAGGCTTCGCTAGCCCAGGCCCGGCGCGCTTGCTCATGATGCGCGGCACCGCCGACCATCCGGATAAGGGGCCGCCGGGAGCGCACAAGGCACCGGAGCTGGCACGCAACCTGGCGCAGCGGTTGTCCGCCCAGCCCAACTTGAAGGTGGAATACCAGGAGTTGCCGCTCAGCCACGGGGAGATGTTCAAGGCGAGCCTGTTGCCGGCGTTGCGCCTGGCGGGGGAGGGCAGGCTGTAGTGATGAAATGACCGCAATCCCTGGCCCCCCAGGGATCACGCGGAGCCAGCGAAACTGGCGAAACCAAGGCCGCCATGGCCTTCGCGTTCACTACAGGCACAAAAAAACCGGCTCATGGCCGGTTTCTTGTGCGGATGACCCGCTGTATCTGGTGCCCGAGGGAGACTCGAACCGAGGCTTTTTCGCGTTGATCTTGCTAGATAGAGCTTCCTGAGGTTTTTTTCTACTCACAATCCTACTCACATTTGCAAGCCCGCTGGCCTCGACACGTAGAGCTAGACCTTCGAGATAACAACCATTTCTGTCTTCTTAAAACGGAATTGCGCTTATTTTTGAAAACTCTGGTGAGCTAACGCTGTATTTTCGCACCGAGCCGTTCTTGGTAGCTACAGTTATTGAATGTGGAAGAACCTCTTTCAGATCTCCTATAACCTTTCCGTTTATAAGTAGGGTTTCCCCTATCGAAAAGACCTCGCCATTAAATTTATATTTTCCGTTAGGCAGCTTTGTATTTATCTCCCCCTGATATGCTATCGTTTTCTCAGAGAGGTCTAAAGCTTGCAAGGCTTCAATCGAAGATATTCGATTTGAAATATCCCTTAACGACTCAAGAATAACGCTGGCGTCGTTAGAAAGTTCAGTTCGGATAGGCTGCGTTGCGGGTTTTACTGAAAGTAACTGAATGATTGAGTTCACGTCATCTTTGCTTTCAGATGTTTCCTTAATTGCTGTAATGATTTTTTTCTTTTCTATTTCAACATCATCTATGCGAAGGGAAGGTTTGTAGTCAGTGTATCTTAGCCCTTGGATGTCGAAAATGCTTGGGGTGACTGTATCTTTGATTAAAACTGTCGGGAGGTTAAACGCCTGCCGCACTCCTAGTTCATATAGGACGTTAGGGTTTCTTCCGCTCAAGTCACAAATCACCATGTCGCTGTCCAATATTTTTCTTAAAATATCCACTATTATGTAATTGCTTGCGGCTACGTTGTCGGCTCTCACTACCTTATAGCCAAGAGTCATTGCGGCGGGCTTTACCAAGTATTCGAAGACCCGTAGAAAATGGCCCGCTTCGTAACCGTCCATATCGGCAATTGGCATTATCACAAAGCACGTCTTCGGGTCTGATTCTTGGGATTGCTCCGTAAGGCCACTGCTATCCAATATTGCTACTTCCGTCGTGCTGGAGGACATATAGGTTCTTCCTTGGTGTAGTTTAGAACGGTCGCTATGGGTATCTTCTGGCTATAGACCCGCCCGCCTAGCGCTCCGGGGCTCTGGTTTCGTCTCGGAGATGGACGGATCCTAAATCATTAGCTGAAGATGTAACAGTCTCTTGATGATGTTAAAGCAGTAACCAAGCGGTGCCGGATCTAACACTTTTTTAACACCTTGCAGGCCCTTGAAAAGCTCTACAGCCCTTGCAAGGCGTGGCGTTGAGCCACATGCACGTTCGGCATACAGCTTTAACAGCTTTAACACTTTTTCTGAGGCGGGAAAAAAATCTGTGCGTGCGGGGTGGGCGGTGTCCGAGGGGATTGAAGCGTGGAGTTTTGACCTCCCCCGGGCCTGGCCAGGTGGCCGCGGCTGGGGGTAGAGGCTGTCGCCGACCACCTTCGTACGGTCGCACAGCCTGTCGGGGTTGATTGGAGCCAGGGCACTCACCGACTGATCCCTGTCCTAACTTCCCTTGCGGGGCGCTTAGGCTGCGGTTAACTGAAGCTTGAGAACGGCAGGTGCGGCAAACACGGCAACACCGGCTCGGGCCTCGCCCAGGATCGTCACCATGTTGGTCACGAAGTTGTCGCGGTCATGCTGGCTCACCTGCACCGTCGCCTGCTCTCGATCCAGCACGGCCACCTGGCTCAGATCCATCACCAACGCGGTGCCTTGGGGCATACCGGCGCTCAGCACTACCTGAACGCCCCACAGGTTCAGCGGGCCTGGGTTGCGCGGGTTGCCGATGACATAGTTACCGTCGGCGTCCTTGATGTTGGTCATGCTGAACCAATCCACATGGTTGAGCACGATCACCGAGGCAGCCCAGCCAGCGGCCCCCAGGGACGTTACTGCCTCACCGATGCGATCTACTGCGGTGTTGCCCGTCGTGGAGCTGGGAACGAACAGGGTGGCCTGGGGCAAGATGCCCAGCATGTGGCCGGTAGCGCCGTTGCCGTTCAAAACCTCCTGTTCCACCTTCTGGCTCACGCCATAGGTCAGCAGGTTTGACAGCCGGTTTTGCAAGGCCGGCGCGTCGGCCAACACCTGATTGCTCGCCCGTACCCAGTGGGCGACGGTGCTGATGGTGGCGGTCTTCGGCGTGAACGTGGGGTTCGCCTCGGCCTTAAGATCGCCTTCTTTCTCCTGGACAGCCGCGGTGTTGGTGTAAGCCAGCTGCATGTATTCGAAGCTGCCGGTGGAAACCGGAATGCTTGGCAAGACGTCCAGCAGCGCCAAGGTGGGCTGGGGGTTGTTGTACAGGCCCGGGTCACGCTGAGCGGGAATGTGCAGGTCGCCTGTGGTCAGCGCGGCCTTGCGCAGCACAGCGATGCCGGCGCCTTTGAGCTCGACTCGCCCAGTGGTAGTGGCACCGTTGCGCACCGCGGCCAACTGGTCGGACTTCATGAACGCATCCACTGCGCTTTCACCGCGCCCGAAGGCCTTGGTGTTCAGGTTATCAGCGCCGCCGGCGGCTTTTTGCTCCAGGTCGAACATGCGGGCGGTCAACTGCTTGATGCCCTCCTGGGCTTCGTCGATCTTGTTGCCGATGGCGGCCACGGCGCCGCCGTGTTCTTCAATGGCTTTGGTCAGGATTTCGAGAGACATGGTGTGTTTCCTCAGCGAGCGCGCAGGCTCGCGGTGATGCGTTGGAGTTTGGTCGCGATTGCGACCAGTTCTTCGCTGTCGTCGGCTTGCTCATCGCGAACAAGTGCATTCCAGCCGCCCGCCATGAGCCGTTTGGCTTCACGGGCAGAGAGCCCCAGCGCATCACGCACTGAGCGTTCGAATTCACGAGGATTCGGCTGTACAGGGTCGAACGCCGACTTCACGTTGAGAATGCGGGCATTCGGGTTGGCAGCGATGCCCACCAGGGACACCTCCACCAGGTGCAACTGTTTCAAGTGGCGGGCGCTGTTCACCAGCTCGGCGCCGCCCGGAGCGACGGTGTAACCGATGCTCAGCGCCAGCGCTCCATCCTTGGCTAGGGCATGGGCAGCCTTGGCTTGGGGAACGTCCATGGTGAGCTTGCCGGTGGCCACCAGGCCGTGGCTGTCTTCTTCGAGGCTGGCCCATACACCGATGGGGTTGGCCTGATCGTGCTGCCACAGCAAGGCAGGCCGGGTGCCGGCGCTGGCGTGCTTGGCCAGGCTCTGGGCGAAAGCTCCAGGCAGCACAACATCGCCATGGTGGTCGGGGTCGCCGCCGAAGGTTGAGGCGTAGCCAGTGAACGTGCCGGCTGATTCATCGGCAGCGAATTTGAGACTAAGTGGTGCGGTATAGAAAGGGCGCATAGAGCGAGCTCCAAACTAGCAAATGGGGTTATCTCATTTGCCGCTCGAAACGCATCACGCGCATCTGGACGGGCGCCCCGCACATCACGTACGGGACCGGCAAAGTATACCCCGGAAGTTGAGTGGCGTAGGAGTTACAAACCCATTTCTTTGATGATCTGGGCCTCCCCCTCGCCGCGACCTAATGCGCGCTTTGCCTCGCTTACCATTTCTTCAATAGCGCGCTCTTCGAACTTCCTGGCCATCGCATCGGCCTTGGCTGCAATCCTTTCGGCCAGTTCGCGCGGGAATGCCGGACGGCCTAACATTTGTCGTTTAACACTCATTTTGAAACCTCCCCTTTAACAATTTTGTGGATTGCCCTCTAAGCCGCGCAGTTCGTGGGCTGTAGGGACTTTCGCTAAACCGCGTATCTATCACCTGTCTGCTTGAGAAAGGCACTTTTGGCAGTTTGGTTAGATGGCTCCGATTGGCGCCATCGGTGAATCAGGGGGTATCCTCAAAACCTTGTACACCCCCCATCCGCTTGGCTCGGTACCGATTCCGATTTTCTCGGAAGTCTGCTGCTGGTGATCCACTGTGGCATTTCCTCCACCATCCAAACTTGGATGTACCCCTTTGGGAGATGTCCTGAGATGTGAGGATATCTGCGCGCATCTTCATTTGAGGGCTGCCCCTGGCCACCGGATCTGTACCTCTGCCAGCGCTTCCTCATAGGTGATTGGCTCACACATCATGGTGAACGGCCTGTACCCGGGCGCCAGCACGATCCATGAGCATCGACGCTCGCGCCCATCGTTCGCCGCCAGCTCTGCCAGCAGGGCCAGGCGGTTGGCCTTCACATACTTGCGTACGTCGTCGGTGAGCTTGGATGCGGGCATGATCCGTACCCGCATGCCGTGCTTTTTCGCGGTGAAGCCACGGTCGGTGAGGTAGTCGATGGCGGCCATCACAAGTCCTCCGCATCCTGGAATTCTTCGGCTTCTCCTCCAGCTTCGCGAAGGTGCTCATCCCCTTCGAAGGCGCTCACGTTTTCCCGAAGGCGCTCATCTGCAGGGCTGAGCACCTTCGTGAGCACCTTGGATTTTTCAGCGCCAGCGAAAGGCTGAGGATCGGTGCCCACTCGTGCCATATTTTCTGACTCGTGCCCATTTTCTCTACTCGTGCCCATACCTAAGGCTGGGCACGAGTGGGCATCTGAGGGCACGAGTGGACTTTTGCTGCCGTCCTGGGGCAGGGACCAGTAGGATTTCACATCCCGTTTGTTACCCGTTCTGGCCACCACTACCGAGAGCTTTTCCCGCGCGCGGCGGATCTGTTTCTCGGTGTACCCGTTACGCCGCATCAGCGACTTGGCTTCATTACTTTCCAGCGGGTTGTCGCGCAGGATTCGATACAGGCAGTCGCCTGGATCATCGTAATCCCGCTCCTCTTGCTCACCCGTTTCCTCTACGTCACCCAGGATCTCTCGAGCACTCCCGGCGATGATCTCGCCCCAGGCCACACAGGTCGCATCAATGGGGCCGCGCTTCGTCTGGATGGTCACAGGTTCGATGGTGTAGGACACGCCTCCCTCATCGGTGCCAATGTTCGACTTGGCGCGCGCCAGCACTCGCTGATCCGAATTTTCCTGCTTGGCGGCTACCAGCACCGTACGGGCAAGGGCGGAGAAGGCTTGCGAGCCCACAACACGCTCAGCGGGCGAGCCGCCGGCCGTGCCCTTGGCAAAGTGGGAGATACCCACCACCGCGCAGCCGTAAGCCTCGGCCAGGTCCACCACACCTTGCAGTGCCCGGCGCACGTCATTGGCCTTGTGCATGTCGCCCTTCACGGCGCTGACAATCGGGTCGAGCATCAGCAGCGCCAAGCCGCCCAGCTCATCGGCCGTGGCGCGCAGCAGCTCCATATCGTTGGCTGGGTCGAACGGATCGTGCTCGCCCTGGGCGTTGATGCGCCCCTGGATGATGTGTACGCGACGCAGATCGGCGCCAGCCGCCGCCAGCCGTGGAATCAGCGTATCGGCCGGATCATCTTCGCTCGACCAGATCAGGGCATTCCCCGGCTCGGTACAAGGGCTGCCGTCCGGCCAGCGCCCGCCACTCGTAAGCGTGGCGATCAGGCCCAGCAGCAGGGTGGTTTTTCCCGTACCGCCGGCGCCCGCCAGGATGTGAAGTTTTCCCTTGGCCAGCCAGTCCGGCCACAGCCAGCGGATGGCCACCGGCTCGATGTCGGCGGCGCATACGGTTTTGACTTTCCACAGCGCAGGCTTCGCGGGTGGCCGGGTTGGCATGGTCATAATGTTGTCCCGCTGGGTCATTGGGCCGCTCTCCATACGTGCAGGTCGTTGAAGTCGGTAAGGCTTGCCGGGCAATCGTCCGGCCAGTCAGGGAAGGCCACCAGGGCGCTGGCGGCGTGCGCGGCATCCTCCGCGGCGGCGCGCCCCGGGTTGCCATCGGTCAGACGGTCATCATCGCCAGCCACGATCATCACCACGCCGGGATACCTGGCGCGCAGCGCGACTGCGGCGGCCTTCAGATTGCCCGCGTTCATCGCGCAGGCCACGGTGTACCCCAGGTCCATCAACGTCGCGCCAGTGGCCCAGCCTTCGCACACCAGCAGCGGTTTTTTTCCGTTGATATTGCCCAGGGGCGAATAGGTGCCACGGATGCGCCCGCCAAACAGGAAGCGCTTGCTGCCGTCCGGTCGAATGCGCTGCAGGTTCACCAGTTCGCCATCGGCGTACAGCGGTATCAGCAGCTCAGCGCCGCGCTGGCGCAGGGAGTAGGGCCGAATGCGCTTGCGCACCAGGTACGGGTGGGCTGGATCGGCGCGGCGGGCATCACGCCACAGCCGCGCCGCGTATTCAGCCGCGGCCAACTGGCGGCGCCGGCGTTCGGCGTCACGCTTGGCAACCGCCTGGGCGATCTGCTCGCGCATTGCCTTGGCTTCGCAGGCATCCGCCGGTTCGCGGCTCGACCAGGTGCGGCTTTCGCCAGTCTTCCATGAGCCAAAAGCGCCAGCGGCCAGGCCATCGGCATGAAGCACGTACCAGCCGTTGCGGCTGCCGGGACGATCCTCAGGAACCCGGAAGCGATGTAGTTCGCCATCCGCTACAGGCACGAAAGAGAGCAGCCCAAAGTTCTGTTGCAGAACTTGCAGAAAGACCAGTTCAGCATTATTCAGGCAAGCCGATCCCGTCGGCGCAATTGCGCCGTTTTTGATTTCCATGTTTAACCCCTGCGCCGAGTATCTAGGCGATGAATACGGCGCCGTTGCCGTGAGCGTTCGATCAAAGCTGGAGAAACCTTTGGCCCAACAAAGGCCGTTAGCTGTTCGGATTCCAACATGCTTTGTGGAATCCACCGGTACTGGCCTGCGGGAAGTACTCGTGGGCTGCGTCGTTGGCGTGGAATGTACTTGTCGAGCAATTCCATGGCTTCGGCAACTTCGCGCTGTACCCGCTTTCCGTTCTCGCAGAGTGGTACCGGCTCACCTGGACGAATGCGTGACCAGGCGAAACGATCCGCCAGTACTTCATTCACGCTTGAAATGACACGCTCGCATCGGGCGCGAGCCTCCAGATCCTCGATCTTGAAAATATCGAAAGGGAAGTGATTATCCCGAAAGTGCCCAATCTCATGGGCAACGATAAAGGGGAACACTTCGTGATCTTCCAACTGGCTCCAGTCGATCTCGGGGCGCACCGCACGGCGGAGCCTGGCAGCATTGACCGTAGTTGCCACCTCAATAACCACATTCTCCCGCATGCGGGCTTCATTGGAAGTGGCATCGTCATGAATGCCCAGTGCCCAGGGCGTGAACAGTCCCCAGTTGCCCCTCAGTTGGGCAACGCTGGCAAGGCTCAGGCAGCAGCCGTCCTGCTTGGCCACTTCCGCAAGCTGGCGGTACTGGGTACGGGTGAGGCGCAGGGTGGTATCAGTTTTCATTGGGCACCCCCGGCGTTCTCCAGGGTGCGAGCGATTGCAATGTGGTGGTTGTAGCGGCGCAGGCGAACGGATCCGGAGGAGTTGGCGCGCAGAGCAGCGAGAGCCATTGCTCGGTGGGCAGCGGCCCGTATTTTGGACGGATTGAGGGTGGTCATGGTGGACTCCAATTTCAGTTTGGAGCTGTCACCGTCCTTCTCACGGGATTGGGTGGCAGCCGTACGCGGGGTGAGAAACCGGGGAAATTGGAACCCGGCCAGGCCGAAGCCTGCCCACGCACGGCCGCCATAACACGAATCTGCGGGCGTAAAAAAAGCGCCTGCAAATGGAATGGGGGCGCTGTTGCGCCAATTTCTCCACGGGTTCTCACGCCCGGTCGCTGAACTTGCAGCGACGGCGTGACGATAACCGGAGAGCTGGCGCAACGCAAGCGCGAGTATCATTCGCCTGTCGTGATAGCGCAAGGCCATCTTTTCGCCGGAATCGGCTACTCGTGCCCTCAGATGCCCACTCGTGCCCAGCCTTAGGTATGGGCACGAGTAGAGAAAATGGGCACGAGTAAGATAAAAGGGCATGAGAAGGCGCTCACGAAGGTGCTCAGCCTTTTCGTTGAACACCTTGAGCGCCTTCGAGGTTTTCTTGAGCATCTTCGGGGCAGCCATTAGGCAGCTTCCCCTCGAGATTCGGCAATGCGCTCATCGCACCAAGCCAGTACCTCAGCCTCCACCCAGACAACGGACTTAGGGCCTAGCGTCACTTGCTTGGGGAAGGTACCGGCGGCCACCCGGCGATAAATCTCGGTGCAGGAGAGGCCGGTGATCGCCTCCACTTCCTGGCGCTTGATGAACCGGCGAGCTGGCGCGGTGGTGTTGGTAGGCTTTGCCATTGTCTGCGCCTCCTAGGGCGGTATGGGTAATCGACGATGGCAATGCTGGGGGATCTGGCAGGTTTAGAAAATTTGGCGCTCGTTACGGAAAATAGATTATCCGTTACGGAAAATAGGATATCCGTTACGCAGAACGCTTTTTAGGCCGGCCCTTTGCCTTGGCATATTCCGGCGCGACGCTCCTGATCCAGACACGAACGCGCGCAGCATGTTCTGGCAACTGGGCGGAATGCCCTTCGTCTACAAGACGGGCCCATACCATATCGGCCATCTCGCTTGTTTTGATTTCGTTAGAAAGGTCGTCGGCCCACATTTCAGAAGCGATCTGTTTCGCCCTCTCGATGATCGCGTTCTTGGTTTTGTTTCCTTCGATCAACGGCTTTAGCCTCAGAATTTCAGTGCTGATTGAGGCGCAAGCTATCTCGTTGGATGCATCCATCAGAGCAAGCAAAAGCGGCGTAAAACACCACCGAATCTGCTCGCTAAGCCCATTATGTTCCTTGGAGACATGTTCCAAGCCTTGGAATGCAATTTCAATAAGATCCTGATCTGTTCCTTGGTCGCGAGACTGTATGAGTAATCTCGTAATGTATTTCAAATCGTCGAAGTTCATAGGCTCATCATTAGCCAGTGACTTATTTATTATTCTCATGGCATCACTGAAAACCGGCGCAAACCTTTTCCCGGTCGGTGTAAATCTCTCGTCCATTACGCCCTCCTGATGGAAACCACATTCGCGCCAGCGCAGAGCGCGTCGATTGAATCAGCCCACGCTTGCATCATTCCCCGGCGCTGCTCCAGGTAGCTGGCATGGTTGTAGGTGTCGCGGATGGAATCCTGATCGCCGTGCGCTAGCTGGCGCTCGATCCAATCCCGGTTATAGCCGCGGCTGTTCAAGCTGGTGCTGAGCAGGTGGCGGAAGCCGTGGCCGGTCTGTCTGTCCTCATACCCCATTACCGAGAGCACCTTGTTGACCGTGTTCTCGCTCATGGGTCGGGATCGATCATTGCGGCCTGGAAAGATCAGTGGGTAGCTACCAGTGATTTCGTGGAGCGTGCGCAGGATAGCGACGGCTTGGCGGGGCAGGGGGACTATATGCGGGCGCCTTGCCTTCATCCTCGCCGCAGGGATCGTCCAGGTTGCCGCCTCCAGGTCGAACTCATCCCATGGGGCGTTCCGCAGCTCTCCAGGGCGCACGGCGGTAAGCAGCAATAGGCGTATAGCGTACCGAGTCGTCACGTCGCACTTGGCGGCCTCCAGCTTTTCGAGCAGCTCAGGCAGCTCCGCCTCCGATACATGAGGATGATGGCGAGTGCGCGGCGCGTGCGCGGCTACCACGTCCAGATCGGTGGCAGGATTCGCTGGCACCACGCCCTTGGCCAAGCCAAAGCGGAAAATCTGGCTCAGCCACTGGCGAACCTTGCGAGCTACATTAAACGCCTGGCGCTTTTCGATCCTTCGCACCAGGTCTACCAGCTCGGGGCGTGTCACTTCAGCGGCCGGCCGAGCGCCGATCACCGGGTAAATGTCGCTCTCTAGGTACTGCTGAGCCTTGTTAGCCGTAGCGGATGCCCAGCGAGGCTGGTTGTACGCAAACCACTCCCTGGCCAGAGCTTCCATCGTGAGCACTTGGGCAGCCGCTGCGGCTTTTTCCTGCTGTTTGTAGGCGCTGGGATCTATGCCTTGTGCAAGCAGCTTGCGTGCGGCGTCGCGGCGCTCCCGGGCCTGCGCCAGCGTTACAGCCGGGTACTGGCCAAGGCCCAGCATCTTGGCCTTGGCATCAAACCGGTACCGCAGGCGCCACAGCTTGCCGCCAGCAGTAGTGATTTCCAAGCACAGGCCTTGGGCATCAGCCAGCCTGTAGAGCTTTTCACGGGGTTTTGCGGTGCGTATGGCGGTATCGGTGAGCGCCAAGGTGGTTATCCTTGCAAGTGCGGCGCGCCGGGGTATGGCGGCAAAATGTGAGTAGGATTGGAGACCGAACTCGGCCTACTCACAAATCTACTCACATCGCATTGTGCTTACAAGGGAACCACTGGGAACTGTGGGCACAAAAAAACCGGCTCAGTGGCCGGTTTCTCTGGTGTTCCGGGTCCTTTTGGGACCTCTTGGAACATTTACATGGTGCCCCGAGGGAGACTCGAACTCCCACTCCTTTCGAAAACGGATTTTGAATCCGCCGCGTCTACCAATTCCGCCATCAGGGCTTGCTGGCGGCGAAGTATAGAGAGCCTTTGGGCGTCGGTCAATCAGCTTTCATGGTCATAAACGCATAATTCCGCTAGACTTTCTCACCCTGCTGATCCCTCCTTGTGCTCACTATGCGTGTCGCTGATTTCGCCTTTGACCTTCCCGATGCCCTGATCGCCCGCCATCCGCTGGCGCAGCGGCGCGCCAGCCGGTTGCTGGTGCTCGATGGCCCCACGGGCGAGCTGGCCCACCGTCAGTTCGCCGACCTGCTGGAATACCTGCGCCCTGGCGACCTGATGGTGTTCAACAACACCCGGGTGATTCCCGCGCGGCTGTTTGGCCAGAAGGCCAGCGGCGGCAAGCTGGAAGTACTGGTCGAGCGGGTGTTGAGCAGCCACTCGGTGCTGGCCCATGTACGGGCGAGCAAGGCGCCCAAGCCCGGAACGGCCATCCTGATCGAGGGCGGCGGCCAGGCCGAAATGATCGCCCGGCACGATACGCTCTTCGAGCTGCGCTTCGACGAGCCGGTATTGCCGTTGTTGGAGCGGGTGGGTCACATGCCGCTGCCGCCTTATATAGACCGCCCGGATGAAACCGCCGACCGTGAGCGTTACCAGACGGTCTATGCCCAGCATGCCGGGGCCGTGGCCGCGCCCACCGCCGGTTTGCACTTCGACGAGCCGCTGCTCGAGGCAATCCGCGCCAAGGGCGTGGACACCGCCTTCGTTACCCTGCATGTGGGCGCTGGCACCTTCCAGCCCGTGCGGGTGGAGCGCATCGAAGATCACCAGATGCATAAGGAGTGGCTGGCCGTCGGCGAAGAGGTAGTGGAAGCCGTGAACGCCTGCAAGGCCAGGGGAGGGCGGGTGATCGCCGTCGGCACCACCAGCGTGCGTTCCCTGGAAAGCGCCGCGCGGGATGGCCAGCTCAAGCCCTTCAGCGGCGATACGGACATCTTCCTCTATCCCGGTCGGCCCTTCCACGTGGTGGACGCCCTGGTCACCAATTTCCACCTGCCCGAGTCCACGCTGCTGATGCTGGTTTCGGCTTTCGCCGGTTATCCCCAGACCATGGCCGCCTACGCCGCCGCCATTGCCGGGGAGTATCGCTTCTTCAGTTACGGTGATGCCATGTTCATCACCCGCAATCCGGCGCCGGAAGGTCCTCAGGGCAGCGCCGACGAGGATCATCCATGAGTCGCACCTGTCGTATGCAATTCGAGCTGCTAGCCACCGACGGCAAGGCCCGTCGAGGGCGCCTGACGTTCCCCCGGGGCACGGTGGAAACCCCGGCGTTCATGCCGGTGGGTACCTATGGCACGGTCAAGGGCATGCTGCCCCGGGACATCGAAGCCATTGGCGCCGAGATCATCCTGGGCAATACCTTCCACCTGTGGCTGCGCCCTGGTACCGAGGTGATCAAGGCCCACGGCGACCTTCACGATTTCATGCAGTGGAAAGGTCCGATCCTCACCGACTCCGGCGGCTTCCAGGTGTTCAGCCTTGGCGCGATGCGCAAGATCAAGGAAGAAGGCGTGACCTTCGCCTCCCCGGTCGATGGCTCGAAGGTGTTCATGGGGCCGGAAGAGTCCATGCAGGTCCAGCGCGACCTGGGCTCGGACATCGTGATGATCTTCGACGAATGCACCCCTTATCCGGCCAGCCATGATGTGGCCCGGGCTTCCATGGAGCTGTCCCTGCGCTGGGCGCAGCGTTCCAAGGACGCCCATGGCGACAATACCGCGGCGCTGTTCGGCATCGTTCAAGGGGGCATGCATGAAGACTTGCGCCTGCGCTCCCTGGAAGGCCTGGAAAAGATTGGCTTCGATGGCCTGGCCATCGGTGGCCTCTCCGTGGGCGAGCCGAAGGAAGAAATGATCAAGGTGCTGGACTACCTGCCCGGACATTTGCCAGCGGACAAACCTCGTTACCTTATGGGGGTTGGCAAACCCGAAGACCTCGTTGAGGGTGTGCGCCGAGGCGTCGACATGTTCGATTGCGTAATGCCCACTCGCAATGCGCGTAATGGACACCTGTTCATCGATACCGGCGTGATCAAGATCCGTAACGCGGTTCATCGTCACGACGATTCGCCGCTGGACCCGACCTGCGATTGCTACACCTGCCGCAACTTCTCCCGCGCCTATCTGCATCATCTGGATAAATGCGGCGAAATGCTGAGCAGCATGCTCAATACCATCCATAACTTGCGCCATTATCAGCGCCTGATGGCTGGTTTGCGCGAGGCAATCCAACAGGGTAAATTGGCCGCCTTTGTCGACGCCTTCTATGCCCGGCGCGGCCTGCCCGTGCCGTCTCTGGACCCCCTTTAATAATTGACGAAAAACGTCGAATGGAGCGCTGAATGAGCTTTCTGATCCCCGCCGCCTACGCGGACGCCGCAGCACCGGCCGCTGGCCCCGCCGGTACCGGCTTCGAATGGATTTTCCTGGTCGGCTTCCTGGTGATCTTCTACTTCATGATCTGGCGCCCTCAAGCCAAGCGTGCCAAGGAGCAGAAGAATCTGCTCGGCGGCCTGCAGAAGGGTGATGAAGTGGTGACCACCGGTGGTATCGCCGGGAAGATCGTCAAGGTCAGCGATGACTTCGTGGTACTGGAAGTCTCCGACAGTGTAGAGCTGAAATTCCAGAAGGGTGCGGTTGCCGCCACCCTGCCCAAGGGCACGCTGAAAGCGATCTGATCCAAGTCTTTTACCTTGGCGGGGCGCGCAACGCGCTCCGCGTTTGAACGGGCGGCGTGATGCTGAACAAATACCCTTTGTGGAAATACATTCTGATCGTGGCGGTGCTCGCGGTCGGCTTTATCTATTCCGCACCCAACCTTTATCCGGACGACCCGGCGATCCAGCTGTCCGGCGCCAGCACCGCGCTGCAGGTCGGCCAGGCTGACCTGGACAAGGCCAGCAAGGCTCTCGCCGACGCAGGCATCACCGTCAAGGCCGCGAGCCTGGCTGACAATGGCAAGGGCGGCCTGCTGCGCCTGACCCGTCAGGAAGATCAGCTGCCAGCCAAGGACATCGTGCGCAAGGCGCTGGGGGACGACTATGTAGTGGCCGTGAACCTGGCGCGGACTACGCCCCAGTGGTTGCGCAACCTGGGCGCCAGCCCGATGAAGCTGGGCCTGGACCTGTCTGGCGGTGTCCACTTCCTGTTGGAAGTGGACATGGACAAAGCCCTCGACGCCCGCCTGAAGGTATACGAAGGGGAAGTGAAGACCTTGCTGCGCAAGGAAAAAGTCCGTTACCGCAGCTTGCCCCAGCAGGATGGCGGCATCATGCTGGGCTTCAGCGACGATTCCACCCGCGACCAGGCCCGTGACCTGATCCGCAAGAATTTCAACGATTTCGACCTTGCCGCCACCGAGCGTAACGAGCTGGCGGTACTGCGCCTGGCGCTTACCCAGGCCAAGGTATCGGAAATCCGTGACTACGCCATCAAGCAGAACCTCACCACCGTGCGCAACCGGGTGAACGAACTGGGCGTGGCCGAGCCCCTGGTGCAGCGCCAGGGTGCCAATCGCATCGTGGTCGAACTGCCGGGCGTGCAGGACACCGCCGAAGCCAAGCGCATCCTGGGCAAGACCGCCAACCTGGAGTTCCGCCTGGCAGCCGGCCCGGATGATACCCGCGCCACCACCGAGCAGTTCGAGTTCCGCGAAGGCAATCGGCCTCCAGCGGCGGTTGAGCGTGGGCTGATCATCACCGGCGACCAGGTCACCGACGCTCAGGCCAGCTATGACGAGCATGGCCAGCCCCAGGTGAACATCCGTCTGGACGGCCATGGCGGCGACCTGATGAGCCGGGCAACCCGCACCAACGTCGGGCGCGGGATGGCAGTGATCTTCATCGAACAGAAGCCGACCACCAAATACGTCAAGCAGGTGGTCGATGGCGTAGAGAAGGAAGTCGCGGTTCCGAGCTTCACCGAAGAGAAGAAAATCATCAGCCTGGCGACCATCCAGTCTCCGCTGGGCAGCCAGTTCCGCATCACGGGCCTGAACGGCCAGGGCGAGTCCTCCGAGCTGGCGCTGTTGCTGCGCGCCGGTGGCCTGGCCGCGCCCATGTACTTTGCCGAAGAGCGCACCATCGGCCCGAGTCTTGGCGCGGACAACATCGCCAAGGGCGTGCACGCGGCCTTGTGGGGCATGCTCTTCGTGTCGCTGTTCATCATCGCCATCTACCGCTTCTTCGGCCTGATCGCGACCGTGGCCCTGGCCTTCAACATGGTCTTGCTGCTGGCGCTGATGTCGCTGCTGGGAGCTACCCTGACCCTGCCAGGCATCGCCGGTATCGTGCTGACCATGGGCATGGCGGTGGATGCCAACGTGCTGATCTTCTCGCGAATTCGTGAAGAGATCGCCGCCGGCATGAGCCCTCAGCGGGCTATCCACGAAGGCTTCAACCGAGCCTACACGGCGATCATCGATGCCAACCTCACCAGCCTGCTGGTAGGCGCGATTCTCTTCGCCATGGGTACCGGCCCGGTGAAAGGCTTCGCCGTGACCATGTCCCTCGGGATCTTTACCTCGATGTTCACCGCCATCATGGTGACCCGCGCGATGATCAACCTGATCTACGGCGGTCGTGACATCAAGAAGCTGTGGATTTGAGGCCACTGCCATGAAAAAGACCATCAACTTCATGGGCGTGCGCAACCTAGCGTTCGCCGTCACCGTGTTCCTTAGCTTGCTGGCGCTGTTCAGCTGGTTCTACAAGGGTCTCAACTTTGGCCTGGACTTCACCGGGGGTACGCTCATCGAGCTGACCTACGAGAAGCCGGCCGACCTGGGCAATCTGCGTGGCGAACTGGCCGGGGCGGGCTTTCACGAGGCCGTGGTGCAGAGCTTCGGCGCGGCCACCGACGTGCTGGTGCGCATGCCGGGCGAAGATCCGCAGATCGGTAGCGAAGTGGCCGACGCCCTGCGCAAGGTCAGCGGCGACAACCCGGTCACCGTCAAGCGGGTCGAGTTCGTCGGTCCGCAGGTAGGTGAAGAGCTGCGCGATCAGGGCGGCCTCGGCATGCTCCTGGCCCTGGGCGGCGTGCTGGTGTACCTGGCGTTCCGCTTTCAGTGGAAGTTCGCGGTCGGCGCTATCGTCTCGCTGATCCACGACGTGGTTGTTACGCTGGGGATCCTCTCGTTCTTCCAGGTGACCTTCGACCTTACCGTCCTGGCGGCGGTACTGGCGATCATCGGCTACTCGCTCAACGACACCATCGTGGTGTTCGACCGGGTGCGGGAAAACTTCCGAGTGATGCGCAAGGCTTCGTTGATCGAGAACATCAACGTGTCCACTACCCAGACCCTGCTGCGGACCATCGCTACCTCGGTGTCGACCCTGCTGGCCATTGGCGCCTTGCTGCTGTTCGGTGGCGACAACCTGTTCGGCTTCTCCCTCGCCTTGTTCATCGGGGTCATGGCCGGTACCTACTCGTCCATCTACATCGCCAACGTGGTGTTGATCTGGCTGAACCTGACCAGTGAAGACCTCATCCCGCCCGCCACCAAGGAAGCAGTAGACGACCGTCCTTGAGCTGTCGGCATCTGTCTGGGTGCCACTAAGTCATTGAAAACCGAAGGAAGGTGAACTTCCTTCGGTTTTTTCGTTCCAAGGCTGGGAGAATCGCGAGGCCATAACGTCTGCCTCGCCATCAGGAGGTTCCCGTGAACAAGTCGTTGCTGATCGGTGCAGTATTGGGTGCTGTCGGTGTTACCGCCGGGGGTGCTGTTGCAACCTACAGCCTCGTGAAAGACAAGGGTCCGGAATATGCGCAGGTGTTGGCGGCCGAGCCCATCAATGAAAAAATCAAGACGCCACGCCAGGTATGCCAGGATGTGACTGTCACTCATCGCCGTCCGGTGCAGGACCAGCATCAGATCGTCGGTAGTGTGCTGGGCGCGGTCGCGGGCGGCTTGCTCGGCAACCAGGTGGGTGGTGGTACCGGCAAGAAGATCGCCACTGTAGCCGGCGCTGTGGGTGGCGGCTATGCCGGCAACAAGGTGCAGGAGCACATGCAGGCTGGCGACACCTACACGACCACTGAACAGCGTTGCAGCACCGTCAATGACGTGAGCGACAAGCTGGTTGGCTATAACGTCAAATATCAGCTCAATGGCCAGGTGGGCAGCGTGCGCATGGATCACAACCCGGGCGCTCAGATTCCGGTGAACAAGGAAGGTCAGTTGGTGCTGACCCAGGCCCCGGCGCAGTAAACCCTGGGAGCTAGCGAAGGGTTAGGTAGGCCGGTCAGTTGTATCCGCTTCGCTAGCCACGGCAAGGCCGGGATTCAGGCATAAAAAAAGCACTCGATGAGTGCTTTTTTATGCCTGTCGACCGATCAGCGCTTCATGGTCGGCGGCAGGTGCGGCTGGATAGCGGTGAGCACGGCCTTGAAGCACTTGGTATTACCCGCCACGATATGGCCCTTTTCCAGGAATTCATGACCGCCGGTGAAGTCGCTGACCAGGCCGCCCGCTTCCTGGATCAGCAGCGCGCCCGCGGCCATGTCCCATTCCGAAAGTCCAGACTCCCAGAAGGCGTCGAAGCGGCCGGCGGCCACGTAGGCCAGGTCCAGGCTGGCGGCGCCCGCGCGGCGGATCCCGGCGGTTTGGCCAACCAGGCTGCGGAACATGCCTAGGTAGTTGTCCAGGTAGTCCATCTGGTTGTCACGGAACGGGAAGCCTGTTCCCAGTAGGGCGCCTTCGAGGCCGCGACGGGCGCTGACCCGGATGCGACGACCATTGACGGCGGCGCCACGGCCGCGGCTGGCGGTGAATTCTTCCTGGCGGACCGGATCCAGTACCACGGCGTGTTCCAGACGGCCGCGGTACTTGCACGCGATGCTCACGGCGAAGTGGGGTACGCCACGCACGAAGTTGGTGGTGCCATCGAGGGGGTCGATGATCCACAGGTAGTCTTCGCCTTCGCCGCTACCGGCGTGCAGGCCACTTTCCTCGCCGAGGATGCCGTGATTCGGGTAAGCCTTGCGCAGCGCGGTGACGATGGCCTGCTCAGCGGCGCGGTCCACTTCGCTGACGTAATCCTTGGCGTCTTTTTCATCGACCTTGATGCTATCCAGCCGCTCGATGGAGCGGAAGATCAGTTCACTGGCGCTGCGGGCGGCGCGCAGCGCGATATTCAGCATGGGCTGCATGGACGTTCTTTCACCTGGTCATTTAAAAAGAGCCGGGCATTCTACCAGAAAAGCGGCCACTAAGAAGTGGGCCATCGGCCTTCATGGCGTTGCTTTCGTCGCTTCTGTAGAATTTGCCCCCTTTTCAACCAGGGGAGCGTCCTAGATGCTGCAGAACATCCGCATCGTACTGGTCAATACCAGCCATCCCGGCAACATCGGCGGGGCGGCCCGGGCCATGAAGAATATGGGCTTGTCCCGCCTCGTGCTGGTGGATCCGCAGGTGTTCCCCTCGCCAGAGGCCAGCGCGCGGGCTTCCGGGGCCGATGACATCCTTGCCGATGCCCAGGTGGTGCCAACCCTGGAGCAGGCCCTGGTCGGCTGCAGTCTGGTCATGGGCACCAGCGCGCGAGACCGCAGCCTGCCCTGGCCCATGCTGGACCCGCGCGCCTGCGCTGCCAAGGCCGTGGAGGATGCCCGAGCAGGCGGGGAAGTGGCCCTGGTGTTCGGCCGTGAGCATGCTGGCCTGACCAATGAAGAACTGCAGCGTTGTCACTTCCACGTGCATATTCCTTCGGCCCCTGAGTTCAGCTCCCTGAACCTGGCCGCGGCCGTTCAGGTGCTAGCCTATGAGGTGCGCCTGGCCTTCCTGGCCCTGGCCGAGGCGGCGCCCGCGACGCCTGCCGAGGCTCCGGTCGAACTGGCCACGGCTGAAGAGCTGGAAGGCTTCTATGGCCATATGGAAGCCACGCTGGTGGACATCGGCTTCCTGGACCCGGAAAAGCCGCGACACCTGATGTCCCGCCTGCGTCGGCTGTACAGTCGCTGCCGTCTGGAACGTACCGAGCTGAGCATACTGCGCGGCATCTTCACCGAAACCCGCAAGGCCGCAAAAGGCGAGCCGCACAAGCGCAAGGAGTGATCAGGGCACGCTGCAAGCGACCAGCCGTTCGGCCCGCTGTCCGGCTTGCAGCTTGTGGCTGCTCATTGTGCTATCATCCGTCGCCGTTTCCAGCCTAATTCCGAGTAATACAGTAGGTCTTATAGTTGACTTAAATACTCGGGAATCGCATACTTGCCCCATCGCGTCCCTTTCGCAAACCGTGGTAACTGAACCGTGCGACTGACAACCAAAGGCCGATATGCCGTTACCGCCATGCTGGACCTGGCGTTGCACGCGCAGCGTGGGCCCGTGTCGCTGGCCGATATTTCCGAGCGCCAGGGCATCTCCCTTTCGTACCTCGAGCAGCTGTTCGCCAAGCTCCGTCGCGGCAACCTGGTGTCCAGCGTGCGCGGCCCGGGCGGTGGCTATCAGCTTTCCCGAGACATGAAAGGCATCCAGGTGGCCCAGGTGATCGACGCCGTGAACGAATCGGTAGATGCCACCCGCTGCCAGGGGCTGGGTGATTGCCATGCCGGCGATACCTGCCTTACCCACCATTTATGGTGCGACCTGAGCGACCGTATTCACGAGTTCCTCAGTGGCATCAGCCTGGCGGACCTGGTTACCCGCCGCGAAGTGCAGGAAGTGGCCCAGCGCCAGGATCAGCGCCGCTGCGCCGGCCAGCCCACGATGCCGGACAAGCCCGTTCTCGAAAAGATAGAAACATCTGCCGTCGACTGACCGCCGTAGAGCGGAGCGCGCCTGATTAGGAGATTCTCGATGAAATTGCCGATTTACCTGGACTATTCCGCTACTACGCCGGTCGACCCTCGCGTCGCCGAGAAGATGATCGCTTGCCTGACCATGGAAACCAACTTCGGTAACCCGGCATCGCGGTCTCATGTGTTCGGCTGGAAGGCCGAGGAAGCCGTGGAAAACGCTCGTCGTCAGGTCGCCGACCTGGTCAATGCGGACCCGCGCGAGATCGTCTGGACGTCAGGGGCCACCGAGTCGGACAACCTGGCAATCAAGGGCGTCGCGCACTTCTACGCCAGCAAGGGCAAGCACATCATCACCTCCAAGATCGAACACAAGGCGGTGCTGGATACTACCCGCCAGCTCGAGCGTGAAGGGTTCGAGGTCACTTATCTCGAGCCGGGCGAAGACGGCCTGATCACCCCTGCCATGGTCGAGTCGGCGCTGCGTGACGACACCATCCTGGTGTCGGTGATGCACGTGAACAACGAAGTCGGCACCATCAATGATATCGCGGCCATCGGCGAACTCACCCGTGCTCGCGGCGTGCTGTTCCATGTGGATGCGGCCCAGTCCACCGGCAAGGTGGAGATCGACCTGCAGGCCCTGAAGGTCGACCTGATGTCCTTCTCCGCCCACAAGACCTACGGCCCCAAGGGCATCGGCGCGCTCTACGTGAGCCGCAAGCCGCGGGTGCGCCTGGAAGCGCAGATCCACGGTGGTGGTCATGAGCGCGGCATGCGCTCCGGTACCCTGGCCACTCACCAGATCGTCGGCATGGGCGAAGCCTTCCGTATCGCCAAGGAAGACATGGCCAAGGAATACGCCCATGTGAAAGCCTTGAGCGATCGCTTCTTCAAGCAGGTCCAGCACCTCGAGGAGCTGTACGTGAACGGCAGCCAGGTTGCCCGCGTGCCGCACAACCTGAACCTGAGCTTCAACTACGTCGAAGGCGAATCGCTGATCATGGCCCTCAAGGACCTGGCGGTTTCCTCCGGTTCGGCCTGTACCTCCGCTTCCCTGGAGCCGTCCTACGTACTGCGGGCCCTGGGCCGCAACGACGAGCTGGCGCATAGCTCCATCCGCTTCACCTTCGGCCGCTTCACCACCGAAGAGGAAGTCGACTACGCCGCGGCCAAGGTCTGCGAAGCCGTGACCAAGCTGCGCGCCTTGTCGCCGCTGTGGGACATGTACAAGGACGGCGTCGACATCTCGAAGATCGAGTGGGCCGCACACTGATTGAAGCCGTCGGCGAGCGGCTTAACGAATTGATGAGGAGTACCTAGCATGGCTTACAGCGAAAAGGTCATCGACCATTACGAGAACCCCCGCAACGTCGGCAAGATGGACGCCGAAGACCCGGACGTGGGTACCGGCATGGTCGGCGCGCCGGCCTGCGGCGACGTGATGCGCCTGCAGATCAAGGTCAACGAGCAGGGCGTGATCGAAGACGCCAAGTTCAAGACCTACGGTTGCGGCTCGGCCATTGCGTCCAGCTCCCTGGCCACTGAGTGGATGAAGGGCAAGACCCTGGACGAAGCGGAAACCATCAAGAATACCCAGCTGGCCGAGGAACTGGCACTGCCGCCAGTGAAGATCCACTGCTCGGTACTCGCTGAAGACGCCATCAAGGCGGCCGTTCGCGACTACAAGCAGAAGAAAGGCCTGCTTTGATCGCGTCAACCCAGCTTGCATCCGAGGAGTTTCGATGGCCATCAGCATGACAGAAGCCGCCGCCAACCATGTGCGTCGTTCCCTGCAAGGGCGGGGCAAGGGCGAGGGTATCCGCCTGGGTGTCCGCACCACGGGCTGCTCGGGGCTGGCCTATGTTCTTGAGTTCGTCGACGAAACCGCCGCCGAGGACCAGGTATTCGAAAGCCATGGCGTGAAGGTGATCATCGATCCCAAGAGCCTGGTCTACCTGGACGGCACCGAGCTGGATTTCGTCCGCGAAGGGTTGAACGAAGGCTTCAAGTTCAACAACCCCAACGTGCGTGGCGAATGCGGCTGCGGCGAAAGCTTCAACGTTTGAGGTCGCCCGTGGGTACTCCCTGTCACTTCGCCCTGTTCGACCTCAAGCCGGCCTATCGGCTGGACCTGGATCAACTGGGCGCGCGTTATCGCGAGCTGGCTCGCGCGGTGCATCCAGACCGCTTCGCCGATGCATCGGCGGCTGAGCAGCGCCAGGCCCTGGAACAGTCCGCCGCCTTGAACGAGGCCTATCAGACGCTCAAGAGCGGGCCGCGCCGCGCGCGCTACCTGCTACAGGTGGTCGGCCACGAAGTGCCCCAGGAAGTCACGGTCCACGACCCCGATTTCCTCATGCAGCAGATGCAGTGGCGCGAGGAGCTCGAAGACTTGCAGGACAACGCGGACCTTCCTGGCGTCGCGGCTTTCAAGCAACGGCTGAAAGTGGCGCAGCAGGGCTTGGACGACGCCTTTTCCGCCTGCTGGGACCAGCCCGCCGAACGCGAGCAGGCCGAACGCCTGATGCGCCGGATGCAGTTCCTGGACAAGTTGGCCCAGGAAGTGCGCCAGCTCGAAGAGCGCCTCGACGATTAACCCTGTGCCGCCACGGCCGCACGCCTGAATAAGACAAGCATGGCTCTACTGCAGATTGCCGAACCTGGCCTGAGCCCCCAACCGCACCAGCGTCGGCTGGCGGTGGGGATCGACTTGGGCACCACCAACTCCCTGGTCGCCGCCTTGCGCAGCGGGCTCGCCGAGCCGCTGCCGGATGCCGAGGGCCAGGTCATCCTGCCGTCCGCGGTTCGTTACCATGCCGGCCGGGTCGAAGTGGGCATCGGCGCCCGCCGGGCCGCCGCCGTGGATCCGTACAACACCATCGTATCGGTCAAGCGGTTGATGGGGCGCGGCCTGGCCGATGTCCATCAACTGGGTGAGCAGCTCCCGTATCGCTTCGCCGAAGGCGAGTCGCACATGCCGTTCATCGAAACGGTGCAAGGGCCCAAGAGTCCGGTGGAAGTCTCGGCGGAAATTCTTCGGGTGCTCCGCCAGCGCGCCGAAGCTACCCTGGGCGGGGATCTGGTGGGTGCAGTGATTACCGTTCCAGCCTATTTCGATGACGCCCAGCGCCAGGCCACCAAGGATGCCGCGCGCCTGGCGGGCCTGACCGTATTGCGCCTGCTCAACGAGCCTACCGCCGCGGCCGTCGCCTATGGGCTGGACCAGCAGGCCGAAGGCCTGGTAGCCATCTATGACCTGGGTGGCGGTACCTTCGATATTTCCATTCTGCGGCTTTCCCGCGGGGTGTTCGAAGTATTGGCCACCGGCGGCGACAGCGCCCTGGGTGGTGATGACTTCGACCATGCCATCGCCAGCTGGATGCTCGCCGAGGCCGGTCTGTCCTCGGACCTGGCGCCGGCGGCCCAGCGCGAATTGCTCCAGGCGGCCTGCGCCGCGAAAGAAGCACTCAGCGGGGCAGAGGCCGTGCCAGTCGTCTATGGCGGCTGGGCCGGCGAGCTGAGTCGGGCCCGGTTCGACAGCCTCATCGAGCCACTGCTGGCTCGCAGCCTGAAGGCCTGCCGACGGGCTGTACGCGATTCCGGGGTCGAGCTCGAAGACATAGGCGCGGTGGTCATGGTCGGGGGCTCCACGCGGGTCCCGCGTGTGCGTGAGGCGGTCGGCCAGTTGTTCGGCCGTGAACCCTTGACCAACATCGACCCGGACCAGGTGGTCGCCATCGGCGCCGCGATCCAGGCCGATACCCTGGCGGGCAACCAGCGGGACGGCGAGGCCCTGTTGCTGCTGGACGTGATTCCACTGTCCTTGGGCCTGGAAACCATGGGCGGGCTGATGGAAAAGGTCATCCCGCGCAATACCACCATCCCGGTCGCCCGCGCCCAGGAGTTCACCACCTACAAGGACGGCCAGACCGCCATGGTCATCCACGTCCTGCAAGGTGAGCGCGAACTGGTCAGCGATTGTCGCTCCCTGTCGCGTTTCGAGCTGCGCGGTATTCCGCCCATGGTGGCAGGCGCGGCCAAGATCCGCGTGACCTTCCAGGTGGACGCCGACGGCCTGCTGAACGTATCTGCCCGCGAGCTGGGCTCGGGTGTGGAAGCCAGCGTCCAGGTCAAGCCTTCCTATGGCCTGACCGATGGCGAGATCGCCCGCATGCTCAAGGATTCCTTCGAATACGCCGGGCATGACAAGCAGGCGCGCCAGCTACGCGAGCACCAGGTGGACGCCGAACGGTTGCTCGAGGCCGTGCAGGGTGCGCTCGAGGCTGACGGCGACCGTCTGCTCGAAGCCCAGGAGCGGGAAGCGATCGAGTTCCAGATGCAAGAACTGCGTGATTTGTTGACCGGCACCGATGGCCCCGCCATCGAGCAGCAGACTCGCCGTCTGTCGCAGGTGACCGATGCCTTTGCCGCCCGCCGCCTTGATTCGACGGTCAAAGCCGCACTGGCCGGGCGCAACCTGAATGAGATCGAGGAGTAACCGATGCCCCAGGTGAAATTCCTGCCGCACGAGAAGTTCTGCCCCGAGGGGCTGGTGGTGGACGTACCGCCCGGGACCAACATCCTGGAGCTGGCGCACGAGCACCATATCGAAATGGAAAGCGCCTGCGGCGGGGTATGCGCCTGTACCACCTGCCATTGCATCGTGCGCCAGGGCTTCGGCTCGCTCCAGGAGGCCGACGAGCTGGAAGAAGACATGCTCGACAAGGCCTGGGGGCTGGAGGCACAGTCACGCCTGGCTTGCCAGATCAAGGTCGGCGACGAAGACCTTACCATCGAGATTCCCAAGTATTCGCTGAACCACGCTGCCGAAGCGCCGCACTGAGACGGAGGCCCGCATGATTCTTAAATGGGTGGACGTGCAGGAAATCGCCATTCAGCTGGCCGAGGCCCGGCCTGAAGTGGACCCTCGCACGGTCAGCTTTCCTCGGCTGCGCCAGTGGGTGATGGAACTGCCGGATTTCGACGATGACCCGAATCGCTCCGGCGAGAAGGTGCTCGAGGCGATCCAGGCGCACTGGATCGCTGAAGCGGATTGAAAATGTTCCGCGTTAGGAAATACCTCCGAACCCGCGTATAATTCGCGGGTTTAATTTTTGCTTAACTCACTGCTTCTGGAGTGTCACATGGCTGTTCAACGTACCTTCTCCATCATCAAGCCCGACGCCGTCGCCAAGAACGTCATCGGCAAGATCACCACCCGCTTCGAAGACGCCGGCCTGCGCGTCGTCGCTTCGAAAATGAAGCAGCTGTCCAAGGCCGAAGCCGAAGGCTTCTACGCCGAGCACAAGGAGCGCGGCTTCTTCGGTGACCTGGTTGCCTTCATGACTTCCGGCCCGGTCGTTGTCCAGGTGCTGGAAGGCGAGAACGCCATTGCCCGCAACCGCGAGCTGATGGGCGCCACCGATCCGAAGAAAGCCGACGCTGGCACCATCCGCGCCGATTTCGCCGATTCCATCGACGCCAACGCCGTCCACGGTTCGGACTCCGAAGCCGCCGCCGCTCGTGAAATCGCTTACTTCTTCGCGGCTACCGAGGTAACCACTCGCTAAGCCACGCTTGCGAGTGAGAGGTGAATCCATGACGACATCTACCGACAAAATCAACTTGTTGGGTCTTACCCGCCAGGAAATGGAGAAATTCTTCGACTCGCTCGGGGAAAAGCGCTTCCGCGCCGGTCAGGCGATGAAATGGATTCACCACTTTGGCGTCGATGATTTCGACGCCATGACCGACTTCGGCAAGGCACTGCGCGCCAAGCTCAAGGCTTGCGCGGAAATCCGCGGCCCCGAAGTGGTCAGCGAAGACATCTCCGCCGACGGCACCCGCAAATGGGTCGTGCGCGTGGCCTCGGGCAGTTGCGTCGAGACCGTGTACATTCCCCAGGGCAAGCGCGGCACATTGTGCGTGTCTTCCCAGGCCGGCTGCGCCCTGGACTGCAGCTTCTGCTCCACCGGCAAGCAAGGCTTCAACAGCAACCTCACCGCCGCCGAAGTGATCGGCCAGGTGTGGATCGCGAACAAATCCTTCGGCACCGTCCCGCATACCATCGACCGCGCCATCACCAACGTGGTGATGATGGGCATGGGCGAGCCGCTGCTGAACTTCGACAACGTCGTCAGCGCCATGCACCTGATGATGGACGACTTCGGCTATGGCATCTCCAAGCGCCGGGTCACGCTGTCCACCTCCGGCGTGGTGCCCATGATCGACGAGCTGGCCAAGCACATCGACGTGTCCCTGGCCCTTTCGCTGCATGCGCCCAACGACGCGCTGCGCAACGAGCTGGTGCCGATCAACAGGAAATACCCGCTGGCCGTGGTACTGGATTCCTGCCTGCGCTACATGGCCGCCCTGGGCGAGAAGCGAGTGCTCACCGTCGAGTACACCTTGCTCAAGGACGTCAATGACCGCCCGGAACACGCCGCGGAAATGATCGAGCTGCTGCGCAATGTGCCCTGCAAGATCAACCTGATCCCCTTCAACCCGTTCCCGCATTCGGGGTATGAGCGGCCAAGCAACAATGCCATCCGTCGCTTCCAGGACAGCCTGCACCACGCGGGCTATAACGTGACGGTGCGCACCACCCGTGGCGAAGACATAGACGCGGCTTGCGGGCAGCTGGTCGGCCAGGTGATGGACCGTACCCGCCGCAGTGAACGTTACATCGCGGTGCGTCAGCTGGAAGCCGACGCCCAAGGGCTGCCGCAAGCCGCCAGCCGCCCCTGAGCGCTTATCGAGAGAGGAACTCAATGATCCCGCGCCTTGCGCCCCTGCTGTTTCTGGCCATGGTCCTTGCCGGTTGCGTCACCACCGGCAAGGTGAACCCGATGGACACTCGCCAGGGCCGTGAACAGGCACGGGATGCGTACATCCAGCTTGGGCTGGGCTACCTCCAGCAGGGCGAAACGGAGCGCGCCAAGGTGCCCTTGAAGAAGGCGCTGGAACTGGATGCAGCCAGTGCCGAAGCCAATGCGGCGCTGGCGTTGGTATTCCAGGCCGAGGGCGAGGCCGAACTGGCCGAGCAGGCATTTCGCAAGGCGCTCTCGGCCCGGCCGGCAGATTCCCGTATCCTGAACAACTACGGCGGATTCCTGTACGAACGCAAGCGCTATGAGGACGCCTACGAGAAATTCCGGCAGGCCGCCCAGGATCCGCTCTACCCGGAACGCTCCCGGGTGTTCGAGAACCTGGGCATGACCGCGTTGATGCTGGGGCGAAAGGATGAAGGACGTGAGCTGCTGGACAAGGCGCTGCGGTTGAATCGCCAGCAGCCCCGTGCGTTGCTGGAAATGGCCGAACTCTCCTACGAGGCGCAGCAATATGTACCGGCGCGCGATTACTATGAGCGCTTCAGCCAGCTCAGCGAGCAGAATGCCCGCAGCCTGTTGCTCGGCACTCGTCTGGCCAAGCTGTTCGACGACAAGAACCGGGCCGCCAGCTATGGCCTGCAACTGAAACGACTCTATCCCGGCACGCCGGAATATCAGCAATACCTGTCGGAGCAATGATGAAAGCGGCGCATCCCGAAGCAGTAGCAGTGGCTCGCACGAATCCCGGCGAAACTCTGCGCCAGGCCCGCGAAAGCAGAGGCTGGACGTTGCAGGAAGTGGCCGCGCGGCTGAACCTGACCACCACCTCCCTGGCCAACCTGGAATCCGGCGATTTCGGGCGCCTGCCCGGCCATACCTTCGCCCGTGGCTACATCCGCGCCTACGCAAAATTGCTGGGCATGGACCAGACGCCCCTGGTGGAAGCCTTCGATCATTACACCGGTACCAACGCCAAGGGCTCTGATGTCCACGGCCTTGGCCGCATCGAAGAGCCTGTGCGCCTATCCCATAACATCCTGCGGATCGTCAGCCTGTTGCTGCTGGTACTGGTCATCGGTGGCGGCTTCCTCTGGTGGCAGGATCAGAACGCCTCCCGTGGGCGGGACCAGGCCGGTACCGCCATTGAGCATGTGGAGGTGGAAAGCGCGGACGGCACCACCCAGATCCATCCCATAGACGAGCCGGAAGACCAGGCGGTAACCGATAGCCAGGCCGTACCAGCGCCCGGGGCCGATGAAGCGGCCAGCGCGCCATCCGCCGAGGGGTCGACCCAGGCCAGCCCCCCTGCGCCAGCCACCGCTGCGGCCGCGCCTGCGGCCGCGCCTGCGGCGACTCCCTCGGCGCCGCCCCTGAGCACCACTCATGGCTCTGCAGGTTCTCCGGTAATCGCTTCGCCTCCGGCTCCGGCTACAGCGCCAGCCGCGACCAGCGTTGCGCCTGTTGGCAGCGGCCCCGCTGTCGGCGCCCCCATGCCCGGCGCTGGCCAGGTGCGGATCGACTTCACCGCCGACTGCTGGACCCAGGTCACGGATGCCACTGGCAAGGTGCTCGCCAGCGCCCTCAAGCGCAAGGGCGACAGCCTGGATGTCAGCGGCAAGCCTCCTCTTCAGGTACGCCTGGGCTACGCCCGGGGTGCCCAGGTCACGTACAACGGTGAAGCCGTGAACGTGGCTCCCTTCATCTCGGGCGAAACCGCTCGCCTGAAACTGGGACAATGACAGTCATGCATGGCGAATCTCCGATCAAGCGTCGCGTATCACGTAAAATCTGGGTCGGCTCGGTGCCGGTAGGCGGCGACGCCCCTATCGCGGTGCAGAGCATGACCAACACGGACACCCTGGACGTCCTTTCCACCGTTGCGCAGATCAACCGGCTGGAAAACGCCGGCGCGGATATCGTCCGAGTCTCGGTACCCGACATGGAGGCCGCCGAAGCCTTCGGCAAGATCAAGCAGCAGGTGAAGGTTCCCCTGGTCGCCGATATCCACTTCGATTACCGCATCGCCCTGCGCGTGGCGGAGCTGGGTGTGGATTGCCTGCGCATCAACCCGGGCAACATCGGCCGTGAAGATCGCGTCCGCGCGGTAGTGGACGCGGCCCGTGACCGGGGCATCCCGATCCGTATCGGCGTCAATGCCGGCTCACTGGAAAAGGACCTGCAGAAGAAATATGGCGAGCCCACCCCAGAGGCACTGGTGGAATCGGCGCTGCGTCATGTGGAGCACCTGGATCGTCTCGACTTCCAGGATTTCAAGGTCAGCGTCAAGGCATCGGATGTGTTCATGGCCGTTGCCGCCTACCGGCAGCTGGCCGGGCAGATCATCCAGCCGCTGCACCTGGGC
Source organism: Pseudomonas massiliensis (assembly GCF_000826105.1). Classification (GTDB taxonomy): domain Bacteria; phylum Pseudomonadota; class Gammaproteobacteria; order Pseudomonadales; family Pseudomonadaceae; genus Aquipseudomonas; species Aquipseudomonas massiliensis. Next base: position 520,008 of record NZ_CCYK01000007.1, read on the forward strand.
ATCACCGAGGCGGGCGGGCTGCGCTCCGGCACGGTGAAGTCGTCGGTGGGCCTGGGCATGCTCCTGGCCGACGGCATCGGCGACACCATCCGAATCTCCCTGGCGGCGGACCCGGTGGAAGAAGTGAAGGTTGGCTTCGATATCCTCAAGTCTCTGCGGTTGCGGTCCCGTGGCATCAATTTCATCGCCTGCCCCAGCTGTTCCCGGCAGAATTTCGATGTGGTCAAGACCATGAACGAACTGGAAACCCGCCTCGAGGATTTGCTGGTACCCATGGACGTAGCCGTGATCGGCTGCGTGGTCAACGGGCCGGGCGAAGCCAAGGAGGCCCATATCGGCCTCACCGGCGGCACGCCCAACCTGGTGTACATCGACGGCAAGCCCTCGCAGAAACTGACCAATGACAACCTCGCCGAGCAGCTGGAACGGCTGATCCGGCAGAAGGCGGCGGAAAAGGCCGAAGCCGACGCGGCGGTGATCGCCCGCGGCTGAACCCCGCAGGCCGGCCTAGCCCGGCCACATGGCCAACAGAATTGTTAAGGACACCCCGTGACAAAAGCTCTACAAGCCATTCGTGGCATGAACGATATCCTGCCCGAGCAAACACCGCTCTGGCGCTACTTCGAAGGCACCGTGGCCGGTTTGCTCGATGGCTATGGCTATGGCCAGATCCGCATGCCCATCGTCGAGTTCACCGAACTGTTCAAGCGGTCCATTGGTGAAGTCACCGATATCGTCGAAAAAGAGATGTATACCTTCGAAGATCGCAACGGGGACTCCCTTACCCTGCGTCCCGAAGGGACCGCCGCCTGCGTGCGCGCGGTGCTCGAGCACGGTATCACTGGGAACGGCCAGCCTCAGAAGCTGTGGTACATCGGCCCGATGTTCCGCCATGAGCGCCCGCAGAAAGGCCGCTATCGCCAGTTCCACCAGATCGGCGTGGAAGTGTTCAACCTGGCCGGGCCGGACATCGATGCCGAGCTCATCGCCTTGACCTGGCGCCTGTGGGGCGCCCTGGGCATCCGCGACGCGGTCACCCTGGAACTCAACAGCCTGGGCACCACCGAGGCCCGGGGCCGCTATCGCGATGCCCTGGTGGCGTTCCTGTCGGCTCGCCTGGAACAACTGGACGAGGACAGCAAACGCCGCCTGCAGAGCAACCCGCTGCGCATTCTCGACAGCAAGGTGCCGGAAACCCAGGCGTTGCTGATAGACGCGCCCAGGCTGGCCGATTACCTCGACGAAGAATCCCGGGTGCACTTCGATGGCCTCAAGGCGCGCCTGGATGCCGCGGGCATTCCCTACGTGATCAACCCCAAGCTGGTCCGGGGCCTGGACTACTACTCCAAGACGGTATTCGAATGGACCACCGACAAGCTCGGTGCCCAGGGTACCGTCTGCGCCGGCGGTCGCTACGATGGGCTCGTCGAGCAGATGGGCGGCAAGCCTACCCCAGGTGTCGGCTTCGCCATGGGCATCGAACGGCTGATCCTGCTGCTGGAAACCCTGGGGCAGGTTCCGGCGTCCCTGGCCCGACAGGTCGACGTCTACCTTTGCGCCATTGGCGAGGAGGCCGAACTGGCTGCCCTTACGCTCTCCGAGCAGCTGCGTGATGGCTTGCCATCCCTGCGCTTGCAGGTCAACGCCGGTGGCGGCAGCTTCAAGAGCCAGTTCAAGAAAGCCGACAAGAGCGGCGCGCTCTTTGCCCTGGTGCTTGGGGAGGACGAACTGGCCCGTGAAGTGATAGGGTTCAAGCCTTTGCGCGACCAGGGCGAACAGCAGCAAATCGCCTGGGCGGCGCTGGCCGACCATCTCGCCAGCGCGTTGCAGGCCTGATCAACCGCCCCTGGGGGCAAGACGTTCATAAACACAGGAGTATTGGGGTGTCGGTTAGCGATGATGAACAGCTCGGCCAGTTCAAGGATTGGTGGCAGCGCAACGGCAAGCCCCTGGTAACAGGTGGCCTGCTGGCGCTGGTCGTGGTCTTTGGCTGGCAGGGCTGGCAGAAGTATCAGGGCAGCCAGTCCCAGGGGGCGTCCAGCCTGTACCAGCAGCTGCTGGAAACGGTGCTCACGCCCAGCGGCAAGCCGGACCAGGCCAAGGTGGATTACCTGGCCGGTGAGCTGGCCAAGAATTTCGGGGGCACCACCTATGCCCAGTTCGGCCAGCTGTTCCAGGCCAAGGTGAACGTGGATGCCGGCCGCCTGGACGCTGCGGCGGGGCAACTGCAGGCCGTGCTGGCCAAGCCCGCCAGCACGACCATCGGCGAGCTGGCGCGGCAACGCCTGGCGCGGGTCCTGGCGGCGCAGGGCAAGACCGACGACGGCCTCAAGCTGCTCGATGGCGAAGCGGACAAGGCCTACCTGGCCAGCCGCGAGGAACTGCGCGGTGACCTGCTGGTGAAGCTCGGTCGCGCCGATGACGCGGCCAAGGCTTATCGCAAGGCCAAGGACGCCCTGGCCGATGATGCCGCCGTGGGTGATCTCCAACTCAAGCTCGACGACCTGGCCAAAGGGGATGCGTAACGTGATTCGATGGAAACAGGCGGTATTGCTTGCCCTGGCCGTGGCGGTCGTGGGCTGTAGCAGCAACAGCAGCAAGGAACTCCCCCCGGCGGAGCTCACCGACTTCAAGGAAGAGGTAACCCTGGGCAAGGTCTGGAGCCGCTCCATCGGAGACGGCCAGGGTGAAACCTACAACATGCTGGTGCCAGCGGTTGAGAACAATACCCTCTACGCCGCCGATACCCAGGGCGTGGTCATGGCCATGGACCGTATGAACGGTGACGTGGCGTGGGAGAAAGACCTGGAAATGCCGATCTCCGGCGCCGTTGGCGTGGGCGGCGGGCTAGTGATGTTCGGAACCCTGCGTGGCGATGTGGTCGCGTTGGACGCCACCAATGGCGAGGAACGCTGGCGCGCCCACGTCAAGGCCGAAGTGCTGGCACCGCCGGCGAACAACGGTGACGTGGTAGTGGTACAGACCCAGGACGACCGCCTGGTCGGGCTGGACGCCAGCAATGGCAACCAGCTCTGGCTCTACGACAGCACACCGGCGGTCCTGACCCTGCGCGGCACCAGCGCCCCGCTGGTCACTTCGCAACTGGCCCTGGCGGGCCTGTCCACTGGCAAGGTGGTGGCACTGGACATTCGTAACGGCACGCCCGTCTGGGAAACCCGGGTCGCCATCCCACAGGGCCGCTCCGAGCTGGATCGCGTTGTGGATATCGACGGGGGGCTGTTGCTCTCTGGCAGCACGCTCTATGTGAGCACCTACCAGGGCCGCATGGCAGGCCTGGATGTGGACAGCGGCCGCGTGCTCTGGCAGCGCGACGCTTCCAGCTATGCCGGTGTGGCCCAGGGTTTCGGTAGCGTCTACATCGCCGAGGCCTCGGGTACGGTGGAAGGGGTGGACGAGCGCTCCACCACCGCGCTCTGGAGCAACGATGCCCTGGCCCGCCGCCAGTTGACCGCGCCAGAAGTGTTCTCCAGCTACATCGCCGTGGGCGACATGGAAGGTTACCTGCACCTGCTCAGCCAGGTGGACGGCCGCTTCGTGGGCCGGACCCGGATCGACAGCGATGGCCTGCGCGCCCGGCCGCTGGTGGTCGGCGACATGCTGTACGTCTACGCCAACAGCGGCAAACTCGAGGCGCTGACCCTCAAGTAATGCTTGCTATGCTTGGGGCTGACAGCCCCAAGCGCGCGGGGCGAACCCGCAATCGTTCATGGCCGCTGCCCCGCAGCGGCCTTTGCCTTTCTGAAATTCCGTAGTGGAGAGCCGCATGGTTCCCGTAATCGCCCTGGTGGGCCGCCCCAATGTGGGTAAATCCACCATGTTCAACCGCCTGACCAAGAGCCGCGACGCTATCGTCGGCGACCTTTCAGGCCTGACCCGTGACCGCCAGTATGGTGAAGCAACCTGGCAGGGCCGCTCCTATATCGTGATCGACACCGGTGGCATCACCGGGGACGAAGCCGGCATGGACGAGAAGATGGCCGAGCAGTCCTTGCTGGCCATCGAGGAAGCCGACCTGGTGCTGTTCATGGTCGACGCCCGCGCCGGGTTCACCGCCGCCGACCAGATGATCGCCGAGCACCTGCGCAAGCGGAACAAGCGTTCGCTGCTGGTGGCCAACAAGGTCGACAATATCGATCCCGAAATGGCCCGGGCGGAGTTCGCCCCGCTAGGCATGGGCACCGCCATCCCGGTGGCTGCCTCCCAAGGGCGTGGCATGAACGCCTTGCTGGAGGCGGCCCTTGGGGAGTATCCCCGTGACGCCGAGGAAGAGGCGCTCAGCGAAGACGTTGCCGAGGGCCAGGAAGCGACCCGCATTCCTGGGCCAAGTGAAAAGGATGGCGTGAAGATCGCCATCATTGGCCGGCCGAACGTGGGCAAGTCCACCCTGGTGAACCGCATGCTCGGTGAAGAGCGAGTGATCGCCTATGACGAGCCTGGCACCACTCGGGACAGTATCTACATTCCCTTCGAGCGCGACGGCGACAAGTACACCTTGATCGACACCGCCGGGGTGCGCAAGCGCGGCAAGATCCACGAGGAAGTCGAGAAATTCTCCGTGGTCAAGACGCTCCAGGCCATCAAGGACGCCAACGTGGTGATCTTCGTGATGGACGCCCGTGAAGGCGTGGTGGACCATGACCTGAACCTGCTGGGCTTCGCATTGGAAACGGGCCGCGCCATCGTCATCGCCCTGAACAAGTGGGACGGCATGGAGCCGAGCGAGCGGGAATACGTGAAAACCGAATTGCAGCGTCGGCTGTTCTTCGTCGACTTCGCTGATATCCACTTCATCTCGGCCTTGCATGGCACCGGGGTCGGCCATCTGTATGGCTCGGTGCAGGCCGCCTTCAGGTCGGCGATCACCCGTTGGCCCACCAGTCGCCTGACCCAGATCCTTGAAGATGCGATCAGCGACCACCAGCCGCCCATGGTCAATGGGCGCAGGATTAAGCTGCGCTATGCCCACTTGGGCGGAGCCAACCCTCCCATCATCGTGATCCACGGTAATCAGGTGGAGAAGGTGCCACGCTCCTACAGCCGCTACCTGGAGAACACCTATCGCCGCGTGCTCAAGCTGGTGGGTACACCCATTCGCATCGAATACAAAGGTGGGGAAAACCCCTTCGAAGGCAAGAAGAACACCTTGACCGACCGCCAGGTCAACAAGAAGCGCCGCTTGATGTCCCACCACAAGAAAGCGGAGAAGAAGCGCAAGGACAAGCGCTAACGGGTGTTTGCCGCGCCCCGATCGGCTATCCTGCGGCTTCGCCCGGTGTACGGGCGCAGGCCTGCGGGAGACCCGGATGATCGTCAGCAAGTTGCCGAACGTCGGCACCACCATCTTTACCACCATGTCGCAGCTCGCCGCGCAGACCGGCGCGCTCAACCTGAGCCAGGGGTTCCCCGACTTCGACGGCCCGCTGGCGTTGCGAGAGGCGGTGGCGCGGCATGTAATGGAAGGGCATAACCAGTACTCGCCCATGACTGGCCTGCTGGCGTTGCGCGAACAGGTTTCGGCCAAGATCGCTCGCTGTCATGGCGCCCAGGTGAACCCGGATACCGAAGTGACCATTACGCCGGGTGCTACGGAGGCCATCTTCTGCGCGATCCAGGCGGTGGTACGCCCTGGCGATGAAGTGATCGTATTCGACCCGGTGTACGACAGCTACGAGCCTTCGGTGGAATTGGCCGGAGGGCGCTGTGTACACGTTCAACTCAACCCGGACACCTTCGCTATCGACTGGGAACGTCTGGAAGCGGCACTGAGCCCCCGTACCCGCCTGATCATGCTCAACAGCCCGCACAACCCCAGCGGTGCCTTGATCAGCCGACAGGATCTCGACCGCCTGGCGGAACTGGTTCAGGCGCGCGGCCTGTACCTGGTCAGCGATGAGGTCTATGAACATCTGGTGTACGACGGCGCGCGTCACGCCAGCGTGCTTGCGCATCCCGCTCTGTACGAACGGGCCTTCGTGGTCAGCTCCTTTGGCAAGACCTACCACGTCACCGGTTGGAAGACCGGGTATGTGGTGGCGCCACCAGCCTTGAGCGCCGAACTTCGCAAGATCCATCAGTATGTGAACTTCTGTGGGGTGACGCCCCTGCAGTGGGGACTGGCCGAGTACATGGCGCAGCACCCGGAACATGTCGCTGAGCTGCCAGGCTTCTATCAGGCCAAGCGGGATCTGTTCTGCGATCTGCTGGACCGCTCGCGTTTCACCTTCACGCGCACTCCCGCTACTTACTTCCAGGTAGTGGACTATTCCGCGATCCGGCCAGACCTCAACGATGTGGACATGTGCTTGTGGATGACCCGCGAGCATGGGGTGGCCGCCATTCCGATTTCCGTGTTTTACCAAACCCCTGTTGAAGGCCAACGGCTTGTGCGCTTGTGCTTCGCCAAACGGGAGGGCACATTGCGGGCCGCTGCGGAGAAACTATGCGCGATCTGAACGATTTGCCGGATCTCAAGCTGGCGCTGGTCCAGAGCGACCTGGCCTGGCATGACCGGGACGCCAATCTGGCTCGCTTCGCTCTACTTTTGGAAAAGGCGCAAGGGGCTGATCTGGTCGTGCTTCCAGAGATGTTCACCACCGGCTTTTCCATGGATTCGGCCAGCCTGGCCGAGCCGGAGCAGGGGCCGACCAGCGCCTGGCTCAAGGAGCAGGCCGCACGCCTGGACGCGGTGATCACCGGTAGCCTGATCATTCAAGCCGCCGATGGCAGCTACCGCAATCGGTTGCTGTGGGCGCGCCCGGATGGCGCTCTATTGCACTACGACAAGCGTCATCTGTTCCGCATGGCCGGCGAACATGAGCATTACACCGCGGGGGAACGTCAGGTTCGGCTGGAAGTGAAGGGTTGGCGAGTCCGCCCGCTGATCTGCTATGACCTGCGTTTCCCGGTGTGGAGCCGGGACCCGGAGAATACCGACCTGTTGCTCTACACCGCCAACTGGCCAGGCGCGCGTCGCCATCACTGGAATCGTCTGCTGCCGGCCCGAGCCATCGAGAACCTATGCTACGTGGCGGCAGTGAACCGGGTAGGCACGGATGGCAAGGGCTATCCCTATACCGGTGACAGCCAGGTGCTGGATTTCCAGGGTGAGACTTTGCTGAACGCCGGCGAGGGGGAGGGAGTATTCAGTCTCACCCTGAGCAGCGCCGAGCTTGCCGCCTATCGCAAGCGGTTCCCCGCGCATCTGGATGCCGACCGGTTCGAATTGGGGTAAGCACCTGTGAAGCAAGCGAACTATGCCAGTTACCGAAGGTCGAGGCAGGTTCGCTAGCTCCACGAATGTTTACCGCCGGGTCAAGCAGCCTGAGCCGTGCGCTGGCTCAGGGAGCGGTTCAGGGCGCTGAACAGTGCCTTGAAGCTGGCGGTGGTGATATTTTCATCGATGCCGATGCCATGCACGGGGCGCTCGCCCGCCACGCGCAGTTCGATGTAGGCCGCTGCCTTGGCATTGGTGCCCGCGCTGATGGCGTGCTCGTTGTAGTCCATGATTTCCACATTGATCGGCAGAGCGCTGACCAAGGCTTCCAGGGCGCCGTTGCCCTTGCCTTTCCAGTGCAGCGTTTCACCATCGCTGCTGATTTCCACGTTTACCTGGCTATTGCCGTTTTCCTCCGCCAAGCGGTGGCTGACCAGCGCGTAGGGCAGATTGGCCTGCAGGTATTCCTTCTGCAGCAGCTTGTAGATCTGCTCGGCGGTCATTTCCAGGCCGAGGCGGTCGGTTTCGCCTTGTACCACCTGGCTGAATTCGATCTGCATGCGGCGCGGCAGGCTGATGCCATATTCCTGTTCCAGCAGGTAGGTGATGCCACCCTTGCCGGACTGGCTGTTCACGCGAATGACCGCTTCATAGCTACGGCCGATGTCCGCCGGGTCGATGGGCAGGTAGGGCACTTCCCACACGGCGTCCTCTTTCTGCTGGGCGAAGCCCTTGCGAATGGCATCCTGGTGGGAGCCGGAGAACGCCGTATGAACCAGATCGCCCACATAGGGGTGACGCGGATGCACAGGCAGTTGGTTGCATTCCTCTACTACCTTGCGTACGCCGTCGATGTCCGAGAAGTCCAGCCCAGGGTCGATACCCTGGGTGTAGAGGTTCAGCGCCAGGGTCACCAGGTCCACGTTACCGGTACGTTCGCCGTTACCGAAGAGGCAGCCCTCGACCCGGTCCGCCCCTGCCATCAAGCCCAGTTCGGTGGCGGCCACGCCGGTGCCACGGTCATTGTGGGTATGCAGGCTGATCAGCACGCTGTCACGACGGTTGATATGGCGGCAGAACCACTCGATCTGGTCCGCGTATACGTTTGGCGTCGACACTTCCACGGTGGCCGGCAGGTTAAGGATGATCTTGTGCTCGGGGGTCGGGTTCCAGACCTCGATCACCGCATCGCAGACTTCCTTGGCGAACTCCAGCTCGGTCGCGCTGAAGGTTTCCGGCGAGTACTGGAAGGTCCATTGGGTTTCAGGCTGTTGCGCGGCGTATTTGACGAACAGCTTGGCCGCATTGACCGCGATCTCCTTTACGCCTTGCTTGTCCTGGTTGAAGACGATCCGGCGGAACGAAGGCGAGGTGGCGTTATAGAGGTGGACGATGGCCTTTTTAGCGCCGCGCAGGGATTCGAAGGTGCGGGCGATCAGGTCTTCCCGGGCCTGGGTCAGCACCTGGATGGTGGTGTCCTCGGGCACATGGCCGCCCTCGATCAGGGTACGGATGAAGTCGAAGTCCGTTTGCGAGGCGGAAGGGAAGGCCGCTTCGATTTCCTTCACACCCACCTTCACCAACGTTTTCCAGAACCGCAGCTTCTTCTCCGCGTCCATCGGTTCGATCAGCGACTGGTTACCGTCACGCAAGTCGGAACTGCACCAGACGGGTGCCTCCGTGATCGCCCTGGACGGCCAGGTGCGGTCGGGCAGGTCGATGGTCGGGAAAGCACGGTATTTCTTCGAAGGGTCTTTGAGCATGGTCATGATGAATTGTCCTTGGTCGGCTCGAGCTGGAGCCTGCCTGAATGCATGAGGTGTAGAAAGCATGGCCGAAGTGAGGTTTCAGCCAGGCAGTCGCTCGCTGACGAGGCAAAGGCTTCGATGTTGGCGGGCTATGATGAGGGTCTGTGCGTCTTTCATGAGGTCAACCCTAAACACTGCAGGGAAAGATCGCAAGCTGAGCGGAAAAAATGGCAGGAATTCTCGCTTCAGGCCTGTTTCAAGCAGATACAAGCGCTCGAGTCGCCCTTTTTTGCCGTTGATTGCTCGGGTTTTCCCCTGCTGCCAGTCTCGCTTCCCATGACCATGGAGTAGGGCTCACTCTTTGCCGATGAAAATGGCCGGGTCTACCCTTGCATCGTTCAAGCTGACGTTCCAGTGCATGTGCGGCCCGGTGGCGCGGCCCGTACTCCCCACGCGGCCGACCACAGCACCACGCGCCAGCGCCTGGCCTGGCTTCACGTCCACCCTGGACATATGGCAGAACATGCTGATGAAGCCTTGGCCGTGATCCACGAATACGGTCTTGCCGTTGAAGAAATAATCGCCCACCAGGATCACCTTGCCGGCGGCAGGGGTCTTGATGGGTGTTCCGGCGGGTACGGCAAAATCCAGGCCGGCATGGGGGTTACGCTCTTCGCCATTGAAGAAGCGACGTACGCCGAAGCGGCTCGACAGCGGGCCGTTGACTGGCTTGTCCAGCAGCAGGTTGCTGGGCGTGCCTTGGCTGAAGCTGGCGTAGGCGCGGTTCTGTTCGGCCAGCTCCTTGTCGATGCGGGCCAGATCCTGGGGTTCGGGATTGACCTGGCGCTTGTTCTTCAGCGTGATGTGCTGTTCCGGGTAGGCCTTGCTACCTACCGTGAAGGCAACGGTGCGTTGGCCGTCCGCCTGTCGCACTTGCAGGGTTTGCTGCCCTGGTGGCGTTTTCAGTGCGATGCCTACCACGGCACGCCAGGTGTCCTGTTCCTTTACCACCAGGACGGGTTTGTTGCCGAGGAAGGCTCGCGGCGCCTCCGCCGCCTGGCCCAGGTCCAGCACCGCCACGCCCCCGGGCACGGGCCGGTTCAGTTGCCGGCTGAGGTAGCTGTCGGCCCAGGCGGGCAGGGCGGCTAGGGCGAGCAGGGCGGCGAGCAGTCGAAGCATGTTCAATCCAATAGCGAAAGTGTGACCGGGGTAAGGTGGTTGTCTTCCACCCGTACGCTGAGTTCGCCATCGCCCAGGCGGGCGGTGAGCTTCTGCCCAGGGGGCGCCTGCTCGGCGCGGCGGATCGCCTGGCCACGCTCGTCCAGCAGGATGCTGTAGCCGCGGCCCAGCGTGGCCAGAGGGCTGACGATATGCAGGGTCTGCGCCTGCGCCTGCAACTGCAGGCGGCGGGCCTTGAGCTGGTCGAGCATCACCTTTGGCAAACGCTGTTCGAGCATGCGCAGGCGCTCGCGCAGCACAGCCAGGGTGCGCCCGGGGTGCTGCGCGGCTAGGCGCGCGTCCAGATGGACGAGGCGTTGCTGGCGATGGTGTAGTGCCGTGTCGAAGGCTCGGCGCAGGCGCATGTCCAGGTCGTCGAGGCGCTGTGCCTGCTGGCGCAGCCGCTCGCCGGGGTGCCGCAGGCGGCGGGCCAGACCTTCCAGGCGCAGCCGGTCATGGGCCAGGCGTTGCTGCATGCGCAACAGCAGACGCCGCTGCAGCCCGGCCAACTGGCGCTGCAGGTCATTGCTGTCTGGCGCCAGGAGTTCAGCTGCCGCCGTGGGCGTTGGGGCGCGTACGTCGGCAACGAAGTCACTGATGGATACATCGGTTTCATGGCCCACCGCGCTGACCACTGGCGTAACACAGGCGTCGACGGCGCGCGCCACGGCTTCCTCATTGAAGCACCAGAGGTCTTCCAGCGAACCGCCGCCACGGGCAAGGATGATGGCATCGAAGCCGTGACGGTCGGCCAGGCCCAGGGCTCGGACGATCTGGCTGATGGCCTCGCGGCCCTGCACCGCGGTGGGAATCACCGTGAGCTGCACCTGCGGCGCGCGGCGGCGGAATACGCTGATGATGTCTCGTATCACCGCGCCACCAGGGGAGGTGACGATACCGATGCGGCGAGGATGCGCCGGCAGGCTCTGCTTGCGCTCGGCGCTGAACAGCCCTTCGGCGCTCAGCTTTTCCTTCAGTGCCTCGAAGGCCAGACGCAAGGCGCCGTCACCGGCGGGCTCGACCGTATCCAGGATAAGCTGGTAATCGCCGCGACCTTCGAACAGCGATACCTTGCCGCGCACCTTGACCGCCAGGCCATCGCGTAGCGCCTGGCGCACCCGGGCCGCATTCTGCCGGAACAGCGCGCAGCGCACCTGGGCGCCGGCGTCCTTGAGCGTGAAGTACATATGTCCGGAGGCGGGGCGCGCCAGGTTGGAAATTTCGCCTTCCACCCAGACACTGCTGAAAACGTCCTCGAGCAGCACCCGGGCGCGCCCGTTGAGCTGGGAGACGGTAAGTACCTGGCGATCCAGGCCGAGCCTGGCAAAGGGGTCGTTATTCATGGGGCGATCATAAGGCTAACCCCCGGCCCCTGTCGCGGCTGGTGGTAGAATGTTGCATTCTTACCCGAGGTAGAACGATTCGCTCATGGCTTCGCAAAGCATCCTGGTCCCGCAACTGTCCACCGTGCCCGGCAACGAAGGCGCCGCCAGCCTGATGCTGCGCTGGCTGGTGCACAAGAACGTAGTGGATGGCCAGTTGACCACCTGTTGCCGCGGCGGCAACGGCATGGGCTACGCCATCGCCGAGGGCGCGCGGCGAGTGGTGCGCCACCCCGAGCGCCTGCCTTTCGAGGAGAAATTCAACGGCCTGCGCATCGTTACCAGGCGCTGCATCTATACGCCGCAGAAGGGCTTCCTCGAAGAAGCCGGCTGTCCCCAGTGCCGCCGGGAAGTGGGGGAGCCGCTGTTCGAAAGCCTGGATGAGTGGTACCCCGGCCACACGAACAACTTCACGTGCCCGCTCTGTGGTTTCGAAGACGATATCAACGGCTTCCTGTTCCTGCAGCCCTGCGGGTTCTCCGACCTGGGCTTCATCTTCGATGGCTGGAGCGAGGCGCAATTCACCGATGGCTTCCTGGCCGATTTCGCCGAGCGCCTGGATTGGCCGGTCCGTCGGGTGGACGTGCAGCTGTAGAGCAAGGGCGCATTGAGCCGCGAACGATCTCCCGGTATAATGGCGCGCTTCCATTTTTCCCGCCCGGGAGCCCCCGCGATGCTGCGTATCAGCCAAGAAGCCCTGACTTTCGACGACATTCTTTTGGTCCCTGGTTATTCAGAGGTCCTGCCCAACGAAGTCAGCCTCAAGACCCGTTTGACCCGGGGCATCGAGTTGAACATCCCCCTGGTATCCGCCGCCATGGATACCGTCACCGAAGCCCGCCTGGCCATCGCCATGGCGCAGGAAGGTGGCATCGGCATCATTCACAAGAACATGACCATCGAGCAGCAGGCCGCGGAAGTCCGCAAGGTCAAGAAGTTCGAGGCTGGCGTGGTGAAGGATCCGATCACCATCGAGGCTGGCGCTTCGGTGCGCGACCTGTTCGACCTTACCCGCCAGCACAATATTTCCGGAGTGCCGGTGCTGCATGATGGCGACCTGGTGGGCATCGTCACTTCCCGCGACGTGCGTTTCGAAACCCGCCTGGACATCCCGGTGCGCGAGGTCATGACCCCCCGTGATCGCCTGGTGACCGTACGCGAAGGCGCCACCAAGGAAGAAGTCCGGCAGTTGCTGCACAAGCACCGCCTGGAAAAGGTCCTGATCGTTGACGACCACTTCCAGCTCAAGGGCATGATGACCGTCAAGGACATCGAGAAGGCCAAGGCCTACCCGCTGGCGAGCAAGGATGACCAGGGCCGCCTGCGGGTCGGCGCCGCCGTCGGTACCGGCAAGGATACCGGCGAGCGCGTTGCCGCCCTGGTGGCCGCCGGCGTCGATGTGGTGGTGGTGGACACCGCCCATGGCCACTCCAAGGGGGTGATCGACCGTGTGCGCTGGGTGAAGGAGAACTTCCCCCAGGTGCAGGTGATCGGTGGCAACATCGCCACTGGCGCCGCTGCCCGTGCCCTGGTGGAAGCGGGTGCCGATGGCGTGAAGGTCGGCATCGGCCCAGGCTCGATCTGCACCACCCGCATCGTCGCTGGTGTGGGCGTGCCACAGATCAGCGCCGTGGCCAACGTGGCCGAGGCGCTGAAAGACACTGACGTTCCCTTGATCGCCGACGGTGGCATCCGCTTCTCCGGCGACCTTTCCAAGGCCATAGTCGCCGGCGCCTATTGCGTGATGATGGGTTCGATGTTCGCCGGTACCGAGGAAGCGCCAGGCGAGATCGAGCTCTTCCAGGGCCGCTCCTACAAGGCCTACCGCGGCATGGGCTCGCTCGGCGCCATGGCTCAGGCCCAGGGCTCTTCGGATCGCTACTTCCAGGATTCTTCCGCAGGCGCCGAGAAACTGGTACCGGAAGGGATCGAAGGCCGCGTGCCCTACAAGGGCGTGCTTTCCGCCATCATCCACCAGCTGATGGGCGGCCTGCGCTCCTCCATGGGCTACACCGGCAGCGCCAACATCCAGGAGATGCGGACCAAGCCCGAGTTCGTGCGCATTACCGGCGCCGGCATGGCCGAGTCCCATGTGCACGATGTACAGATCACCAAGGAAGCGCCCAACTACCGGGTTGGCTGACGGGTCGGGCGAAGCCGACAGATTCAAGCTATAAGCTTCAAGCGGCAAGCCTGAAGCGAGACGCAGCCGCCGCGTTTTCGATAACGTCGCGGCTGCGTTGCTCATAACAACTTGCAGCTCGCGGCCTGCAGCTGCCTTTCAAGAGTTCCCTCATGGCCCTCGATATTCACGCCCACCGCATCCTGATTCTCGACTTCGGTTCTCAGTACACTCAGCTGATCGCCCGCCGCGTGCGCGAGATCGGTGTCTACTGCGAGCTGCACCCCTTCGACATGGATGACGAGGCGATTCGCGCCTTTGCCCCGCAGGGCATCATCCTGGCGGGCGGCCCGGAGTCCGTGCACGAGGCCGACAGCCCCCGCGCGCCCCAGGCCGTATTCGACCTGAACGTGCCGCTGCTGGGCATCTGCTACGGCATGCAGACCATGGCCGAGCAGTTGGGCGGCCGGGTGGAAGGCTCCAGCCTGCGCGAGTTCGGCTATGCGCGGGTGGATGTGGTTGGCAGGAGCCGCCTGCTCGACGGCATCGAGGACCACATTGACGCCGACGGCGTGCTGGGCCTGGACGTCTGGATGAGCCACGGCGACAAGGTCACCGAGATTCCATCCAGCTTCCACGTGCTGGCCAGCACCCCGAGCTGCCCCATCGCCGGCATGGCCGATGACACCCGTGGTTACTATGGCGTGCAGTTCCACCCCGAAGTGACCCACACCAAGCAGGGCGGGCGCATCCTGTCCCGTTTCGTGCTGGATATCTGCGGTTGCGAAGCCCTGTGGACGCCGTCGCGCATCGCCGACGACGCCATCGAGCAGGTCCGTGCGCAGGTAGGCGACGCCAACGTGCTGCTGGGCCTGTCCGGTGGCGTGGATTCCTCCGTGGTGGCCGCGCTCCTGCACAAAGCCATTGGCGACCAACTTACCTGCGTATTCGTGGACAACGGCCTGCTGCGCCTGCATGAAGGCGAGCAAGTGATGGCCATGTTCGCCGAGAACATGGGCGTGAAGGTGATCCGCGCCAATGCCGAGGCTCAGTTCCTGGAAAACCTCGCCGGCGAGGCGGACCCGGAAAAGAAGCGCAAGATCATCGGGCGCACCTTCATCGACGTCTTCGATGCCGAAGCCAGCAAGCTGCACAACATCCAGTTCCTCGCCCAGGGCACCATCTACCCGGATGTGATCGAATCGGCCGGCGCCAAGAGCGGCAAGGCCCATGTGATCAAGTCCCACCACAACGTAGGCGGCCTGCCGGAGGAAATGAACCTCAAGCTGGTCGAGCCGCTGCGCGAGTTGTTCAAGGACGAAGTTCGCCGCCTTGGCCTGGAACTGGGCCTGCCCTACGACATGGTCTACCGCCATCCCTTCCCGGGCCCTGGCCTGGGCGTGCGCATCCTTGGAGAAGTGAAGAAGGAGTACGCGGACCTGTTGCGCCAGGCGGACCACATCTTCATCGAGGAACTGCGCAAGGCCGACTGGTACCACAAGGTCAGTCAGGCCTTCGTCGTGTTCCAGCCGGTGAAGTCCGTCGGCGTGGTCGGCGACGGCCGCCGTTACGCCTGGGTCGTGGCCCTTCGCGCGGTGGAAACCATCGACTTCATGACCGCGCGCTGGGCGCACCTGCCCTATGAATTGCTGGAGAAGGTCAGCGGCCGCATCATCAACGAGATCGAAGGCATCTCGAGGGTCACCTACGACGTGTCCAGCAAGCCGCCAGCGACTATCGAGTGGGAATGATCCTACGTCCGGCATTGTCCGGCACGATCTAGCAAGAAATGCCCTGAAGCCCGCGTAACTGCGGGCTTTTGCGTATAGCAGTTTTGCCAGGACAACCAGCACTTGGCCGAAAAGCAGAAGGCTGACAGGGCCGAGAATAAGGGCCGCCGGCTTATCCAGGATCTATGAGGGCTTTCATTTTGCTAAAGCGCAAGCACCTACAACATAAATGATCCTTGGGAGGTGTAAACCATTTTTCTTTGGTGCGGCAGGCATGGCCATGGCGCAGTGCGGTGCGTCGTGTCAAATCAGCATCACTGCCGACAGACCGATGAGTACGTGAAAAAACAATCAGGCCTGTCTTTACCTTCATTCGCCAGAAGGGGCCGCTGGTTTGGCAAGAAAGCGCCAAACAACCTTTCCGGTGCCTTGAGTCGGCGGCTCGGTGCGTCCTGCCTGTTAGTGTGTTACCTTTCAAGTGGAAATTGATCAAGCCGTTTAGGGGTATACAAGCCATGAACCGCAAGCTGACCACCTATGGCATATCCATAGTAGCAAGGCCAAAAATCAAAGCGACCAAGAAGCTGGACTTGAGCGGCGACCAAGGTAGGCAGATCGTTTATACGGAAACCAAGCTAGCTCTTAGAACCCACAAAAAGACGTTTCAGAAGTTGGCTGACATGTAATGGAGTTGATCTTCTTTCCATTTGAACGTGTCATCGAGATAAACACGCAGATCCTGGCGACCGAGCCCGGCATGAAAGGGGCAGTAAATATTCCGATCTTATAAGGTGCGCTGGCCCGAATCGACAATGCGATCGCCTACGAAGGCCTTGATGATGTATTTGAAATTGCCGCTAAATACACTGCCAGTATCGCACAAGGTCACGCTCTCCCCGATGCCAACAAGCGTACCGGGCTGGCAGTAGGCTTGGAATACCTTTCGCTCAATGATTATGAAATTACTCTAGATAATGATCTGCTAGCGGATGCCGTCAGGGATTTGGTTATCGGTGACATCGATCAGTATGATTTCGCCGATATCCTCTACTCCTCCTTCATTGCTTCTCAAAATCAGGCTTAGTGCTCGGAGGGCTTTTTTAGGGGTGCCGGCCTGATAGTCCAGTCATGATAATGCGGCGGAGCCCGGCCCGCTCGGCGCGCCGGGCGTTTCATTTATTGCGCTGTCAGCTTACTGGCCGGTATGGGGCTCAAGCATGGCCAGGGTTACTGGCGCTTGCACCGGCCCGGCATGGGTATTGAGTATATCCCCACATCCCTCTCGCTGAGGCAGCCATGCTGCTTGGCGGCAGGGCCCGACCAAGGACCGTGGCCTTGGCCAGAGCAGGCTCAAAACCTCGCTAGGAGGAAGCCTGATTTCATTGCACTCGTCGTAGACGCCCACGTGGGTATCGGCTCTGTAGAAGCCGCTTGGGCAGTATCCGGATATACCAGCACCAATGAGTCGCCCTGCCTGACCGATGCTCTTAAAATTTGCCGCTCACCCGTGTATGGTATCGGCCCCCTGATGGGCTTACCCCAGGTTTACGCCAGAGGTTCCAAACCACCATGTCCTTCACTCGTCGCCAGATCCTTGCGGGCCTTTCCGGCCTGGCTGTGTTAGGGCTGGGAGCGGGCGGTGCCGCCCGCTATTGGCTGGGCCGTAACGAAGCGGCGACCACCCACGACTATGAGCTGATCGCGGCGCCCCTGGATGTTGAGCTGGTGCCGGGCTTCCAGACGCCCGCCTGGGCCTTCGGCGGCTCGGCGCCCGGGCAGGAATTGCGGGTTCGGCAAGGCGACTGGCTGCGGGTGCGCTTTACCAACCGCTTGCCCGTACCCACCACCATCCACTGGCATGGCATACGCCTGCCACTGGAAATGGACGGTGTGCCCTACGTATCGCAGATGCCGGTGCTGCCAGGCGAATCCTTCATTTATCGATTCCGTGTGCCCGATGCGGGCAGCTACTGGTATCACCCTCACGTGGCCAGCAGCGAGCAATTGGGACGGGGCCTGGTCGGGCCATTGATCATCGAGGAGCGCGAACCGACGGGCTTCGTTCACGAGCGCACCTTGAGCCTGAAGAACTGGCACGTGGACGAACAGGGCGCGTTCCTGCCCTTCAGCATTCCCCGTGAAGCGGCACGCAACGGCACCCTGGGCCGGCTGTCGACCATCAATGGCGTGGCCAATCCCACTGTGGAGTTGCCAGCCGGCCAGATCGTCCGCCTTCGTTTGCTCAACCTGGATAACACCGCCACCTATCGGCTGAACCTCAAAGGGGCCGGCGAGGCCCGGCTGTATGCCCTGGACGGCAACCCCATCGAACCCCGCCCTTTCGGCAAGGACTACTGGCTTGGCCCGGGCATGCGAGTGTGCCTGGCCCTGCGCGTGCCGGCGGCGGGGGAGGAAATCGCCCTGCGTGATGGGCCGGTGCGCTTGGGTACGTTCCGCGCCGTGGCCGTGGACGGCCAGACCGGTGACTGGCCCGCGCCCTTGCCGCCCAACCCGGTAGCCGAGCCCGACCTGGCCAGCGCTGAAAAACTCAACTTCAATTTCGAATGGGTCGGCAGCACCGCCGCCGCGGGCGTGGACGCCCCGCCCAGCCTCTGGCAGATCAATGGCGTTGCCTGGGACATCAATGACAAAACCTGTGCCGACCGGCCGATTGCCCGCCTGGAGCGAGGCAAGAGTTATATCTTCGAGCTGAAGAACATGACGCAGTATCAACACCCGGTCCACCTGCACGGCATGAGCTTCAAGGTAATCCGGTCCAATCGGCGCAAGATCATCCCTTACTTCACTGACACCTTCCTGCTGGGGCGCAATGAACGCGCCCAGGTCGCCCTGGTGGCCGATAATCCTGGTACCTGGATGTTCCACTGCCATGTGATCGACCACATGGAAACCGGCCTGATGGCCGCCATACAGGTGACCTGATGCGCCAGCCCCTGATCGTGGACCGCAGTCGGGATACCCATTTCATGCAACAGGCCCTTGAGCTGGCCGAGCGGGGCGCGGCCTTGCGTGAGGTGCCCGTAGGCGCTGTGGTGGTACACCAGGGGGAGGTGATAGGCCAGGGCTTCAATTGCCCGATCAGCACCCACGACCCTAGCGCCCACGCCGAAGTAGTGGCGATTCGAGAGGCCGCCGCCGCGCTGGGTAACTACCGGTTACCGGGCACAACTCTTTACGTGACTCTGGAGCCATGCAGTATGTGCGCGGGCTTGATCGTGCATTCGCGTATCGCTCGTATCGTCTTCGGCGCTGCCGAGCCCAAGGCGGGCATCGTCCAAAGTCAGGGCCGATTCTTCGAGCAGTCGTTCCTCAATCACCGGCCCATGCTGGAAGGCGGCGTGCTTGCCGATGCCTGTGCTGCCTTGCTCAGCGGCTTTTTCAAAAGCAGGCGGGGCGGTTCACGCTGAGCGCGGATAGCGCCACGCCTGGTGCCCTAGTCGACAGGAGTCAGCCCCATCGCTTGCAGGGCCGCGATCAGCCGTTCGAGCGAGGCGTAGGCTCGCCCGCTGACCTGGGGCCATTGGTCCCGGTGAATGACGAATCGGCCATGCGCTCGGACCACCGGCGTGCGCACGATTTCTCCAGCGCGGCTACGGTGTAGCATTTCAAGGTCCTGGCCGCGTTGCGCAATGAGGAAGCTGCCCCGGGCGGCCAGTCGAGTTTCCACGGACTTGTCCAGGTTGACACCGGGCCGGCGGTTGGGCACTCGCAGGCGCAGGTCACTCCTGACCAGAAGCGAGCGCCGGTCCGTGCGAGGCACGATGACACCCTCGTCGGGTTCGATTCCCGCCGCCACGCCGAGAGGAACATCCTCCGCGCGCAGGCTGACGACCCCCTCGAGGTCTGCCAGGCCAAGCGCCTGCAGGTAGCGGTCGGAATGGGTATTGCCAACCAGCGCCACCCATTTACCTTCAGGTGGAGCAGTGCGCATCAATTCGTGAGCGTAATAATTCATTCGCTGCTGGCGAACCGAGTTACGCAGATCGATGCTTACGCGCCCTCCATAGCTGGCGGCGCAGTCTAGGGCCTTGATGCGGATACGGCTTTTCGCCGCAGCCTTTACCACAGCCCTGAAGGTATAGCGGCCGTCAGGATCAGTCTCGTGGCCTTCGTCGAGGTCCTTGAGGTATTGCCGCAGGCGAGGGGGGAGCTTGCCCGTGGTGGCGAGCGCATCCAGGTCGGTCTGGTTGGCATCGGTCAGCAAGTGTTCCATATAAAGTGTTTGCACACCTTCCTTGGCCATGTTCGGAAGTTGCTCCACCAAGAACTGTTTGCCAGCGATGTGTGAGTGAGCTTCGCCGATCACCAGGCCACGACTTTGCGCAAAGATCGAGCGAACGACCTGCTTTCCTGGCATGCTCGCCGCCAGTGGTTCAAGACTAGGGTGGGGTTGCGCTACGGCTCGTTGGAAGAACTGCCAAGCGTCCTCGGTGAGCTGGTCTTGCCTCTGCTCGAAGCTGGCGAATAGCCCGGAGTCGCCTGTGCTCGGATCAACGTAGCCTCGCAGCGTGCGATTCTCCGGATCAAGGATGATCTCGCACAGGCGTTGCTCGTATTGCGCGGGCAAGTCATAGCGGCCAGGTACATAAGGGGTGATGCGAAGCCTTGGATAGCGCGCCCAGGGCCAAAGGTTTCCGAATGGGGCGCCGCCTTGCAGCCTGACGCCTGGCGCCACTACCCAACTGCCAGCTTCGGTGCGAGCTAGGGGCAGGCAGTCGTGGAAAGCGAAGGGCTGCTCCGGATCGACGATCATCCAGGTTTGCAGCTGCGCCGAGTAACGTACACGGTAAGGCAAGCCTTCGATGCTCACGTAGTTCGCGCCTCCTGGTAGCGCATAGATGCCCGCCGCCCTGCCTTCCGTGCCAAGGGGGTAGGCGTCGAGAATCACATTGGCTTCATAGTGCGCCAAGAGGTTGGCCTGGGGGGTAACCTCGGTTGGCTGGGCCAGCAGTGTCGTCTGGTCGGGCAGCTCGGGAAGCTCGATGGTTGTATCAGCTTCGCCGAAGCTGGCACGTTCGGGTATCACCTCGTTCTCGGGAATATTGCCTGGGTTTGCCCATGCACCCCAGAGGTACAGCCCGTTGAACAGCGTATTGATGCTAGCGACTATCGCGCCTGCCACGCCCGCTTCACGCTCGGCCCGTAGGGGCGCATTCAGCGCTTGGTCGACATTCAGGCCGATATCGGCCAGGCCTGCGCCGACCACTGCCAAGGCAACGGGCCAGTCCAGCGCTGCCATGGGGCCAAACACTTGATTGGCGGCACCCAGGTAGCCCAGCCACATCTTCTTTCGTTGCTGCGCATTGCTGAGCAGCAGCAGTTGCGCATCGTCGAGCATGCGCTCTCGGCTCTTGCACGCCAAGGCAGTGAAAGCATCGCCTGCCAGGCGTTGTTCTGGGTGATGAATCCAGGCATCGCCTGCCAGGCTGCCCCAGTGGTAGAACAGTTGATCGATGCTGTGATTCAGGTCGTTGTCGGAGGCCTCCAGGCGCGTCTTCAAGGGGAAATGCAGCACGAATCGAGCCCGGCCCTCTGCGTCCTTCGTGTGTTCCAGCAGCCACCAACGCAAGGCCCTGATGGACTCGAACTTATGCAGACTGCCTGCGGAGCCGGGTACCCACAAGAAATGCTCTCCCTTGGCATTTTCCACGCCCAGGAGATCACTGGACTGACACTCACCGATCTGTAGCAGGTAAACGCGGGTACCCTCCGTGTCGGCCGCGCATTCTGCCGTGAGTTGCTGCATGTCGAGCTCGGCGTGAGCGCCACCGGCCAGCACGCCAAACAGATACCCCAGGTCGGCGTCGGAAATGGCGCCGGTTTGCCGTGCCTCCAGCCCTTGGGCGATGAAGTGCGCCTTGGCCAGCAAGCGGAAGTCGGCCTGATGCTCGCGCCAGAAGGTCCGGGTGTGGTTGAGCAGTCGGGTTTTCGGATCGGTAGCCCACAACCATTCGAGCAATTGGTGCGGTAAAACGCGAACTTCGTTGCGCTCATCGAATACTGGCGCGTCAGGGCCCACTGTGTAGAAACCGCTGAGCTGGTCCAGTTGGTCCTGGGCATCCTGGTCGTTGCTGTTGAAGCGGTGCATGACCAACTGCGCCAGAGTCATCGATTCACTGGGCTTTGCGTAGTGGGCCCAACCCGTGAACGCGCGGGGGCTGCTTACCGCTTCAGCGAAGCGGTGCCAATATACGCGGTCCGGGTCCAGGCCAGGCAAACCATGCGCTTGCAGGAACTCCGCGGCCAGACGCCGGATGCTTTCGCGCAGGTCTGGACAGCTTCGCGCAAGGGTCTGCGCCAGGGCTTGGAGGTAGGGGTGGAGGGAACCAGGCGGGGTTTGTGTCACAGGCGTGTCTCCTCGATAGGGTTTTCGAGGATGTGCCCAGGAAGGTTCCGGCAGGCGCTACATATCTGTGCCGCGCCAGGGGTGAAGCGCCATGGTCAGAGCGGCGGCGAGTTCTTCTGCTCGGCGGGACGCGTCTTGTCTACCCCCGGCACATGCAGGTTGCCGTCGGCCACGGCGGCGCCCTCGCCCTGAGGCTGGGTCACCCAGGTCAGAATGTCGTAGTAACGGCGGATGTTGGCTACGAAATGCACCGGCTCACCGCCCCTGGCATAGCCATAGCGGGTTTTGCTGTACCACTTTTTCTGAGACAGGCGCGGCAGCATCTTTTTCACATCCAGCCATTTGTTCGGGTCCAGCCCCTCGTCCACGGCCAGCTTGCGGGCGTCATCCAGGTGCGCCGTGCCGATGTTGTAGGCCGCCAGGGCGAACCAGGTGCGGTCCGGCTCCTGAATGCTTTCGTCGAGCTGATCCTTGATCAGGGCGAAATACTTGGCGCCCCCGAAGATGCTCTGGCGAGCATCGAGCCGATTGGCCACGCCCATCGCCTGGGCCGTGCTTTGGGTGAGCATCATCAGGCCGCGTACGCCTGTCTTGGAAGTAACGGACGCCTGCCACATCGATTCCTGGTAGCCGATGGCGGCCATCAGTCGCCAATCCACCCGTTCCTGCCTGGCCGCTGCCTGGAAATACTTCTCGAAGCGGGGCAGGCGCTCCTGCAGATGCTGGGCGAAGGTATAGGCGCCTACGTAGCCAAGTACGTCCACATGGCCGTAGTAGCGATCCTTCAGGCGCTGCAGGGTGCCATTGCGGCGGACCTTGTCGAGGAAGCCATCGATCTCGTGCAGCAGGCTGTTGTCGGTACCGGCCGCCACGGCCCAGCGCTGGTCTCGCGCCTCGCCCAGGTCGAAGGCAACCCGCACGTTGGGGAAATACACCTGGTTCATCGCCACTTCGTTGGAGTCCACCAGGGTGTAGTCGATCTGGCCCTCGTCCACCATGCGCAGCAGGTCTACCACCTCCACCGCATCGGATTCTTCGTAGTCGAGCCCGGGATTGCGGGCCTTCAGTTCGGCCAGTTGCTCGGCATGGGTGCTGCCCTTGAGCACGGTGATCTTCTTGCCGACCAGGTCTTTCGGCTCGGTGGGGCGTGCCTGGCCATTGCGGTAGATGATCTGCGGGGTGACTTCCAGGTAGGGGTGGGAAAAGCGCGCGCTCTGCTGGCGCGAGCCGCTGCTGACCAGGCCGGCGGCGGCCAGTACCGGACCGTTTGGCTGGCCCAGGCGGGCGAAGAGGTCGTCGAGGTTGTCGGCGGTCTGGATTTCCAGCTTGACCCCGAGATCGTCGGCGAAACGCTTGACCAGCTCGTACTCGAAACCGGTTTCACCGCTGCGATCCTGGAAATACGTGGCCGGGCTGTTGCGTGTGATCACGCGCAGCACGCCATCTTCCTTTATCCGCTCCAGTGTGCTGGGTTTTTCCACACAGCCGCTGAGCATCAACAGGAAACCGGTTGCAAGGAGCCACAGCGCGTGGCGCATGTGGGGAACGATCGAGGCAAACATAGCCGCAGTATACGCAAAGCGCCCCGCGGGCCATATCTCGACAGTGCAACAGGGTTCTGCTAGGGCAGGGCGGTTCGAACACCGCGACGCCGTCGGCACCGCCCGGCGCTGTCACGGGTGCCTCCGCCGGCGGTTTAGGCTAGAATGCACGACCCAATCTACACCCCTCCCGAGGCTCTCCCCACGATGTTGATCCTGCGCGGCGCTCCTGCCCTTTCTGCCTTTCGCCACGGTAAATTACTGGAGCAACTGAGCCAGAAGGTCCCAGCTGTCACCGGTGTGTACGCCGAGTTCGCCCACTTTGCCGAACTCAAGGCGGACCTCAACGACGAACAGCTGCAAGTGCTGGCTCGCCTGCTCAAGTACGGGCCGAGCGTAGCGGTGCAGGAGCCCAGGGGGCGCCTGTTCCTGGTAGTGCCACGGGCCGGCACCATCTCGCCATGGTCCAGCAAGGCCAGCGACATCGCCCATAACTGCGGCCTGGCCAGCGTGGAGCGGCTCGAGCGCGGGATTGCCTACTACGTCGAAGGCCAGCTGAGCGACGACCAAACCGCTCAGGTCGCGGCGGTGCTGCACGATCGCATGACCCAGCGCGTGCTGGAGCGCCTCGAGGATGCCGCGGCCCTGTTCAGCCATGCCGAGCCTCGCCCGATGACCTCCGTGGATGTGCTCGGTGGCGGCCGCGCGGCCCTCGAGGCGGCCAACGTGAGCCTGGGCCTGGCCCTGGCCGACGACGAAATCGATTACCTGGTCAGCAGCTTCCAGGGTCTCAAGCGCAACCCCAACGACATCGAGCTGATGATGTTCGCCCAGGCGAACTCCGAGCACTGCCGCCACAAGATCTTCAACGCCAGTTGGGACATCGACGGCCAGGCCCAGGAAAAAAGCCTGTTCGGCATGATCAAGAACACCTACCAGATGCACAGCGAGGGCGTACTGTCGGCGTACAAGGACAACGCGGCGGTCATCGTGGGGCACGAGGCGGGGCGTTTCTTCCCCAACCCGGCGACTGGCGAATATGGCGCCGTGCGCGAGCCGGTGCATATTCTGATGAAGGTGGAAACCCATAACCACCCTACCGCCATCGCACCCTTCCCCGGGGCCTCCACCGGTTCCGGCGGAGAGATCCGCGACGAAGGCGCCACCGGCCGTGGCTCCAAGCCCAAGGCCGGCCTGACCGGCTTCACCGTTTCGAACCTGAACATCCCCGGCTTCGAGCAGCCCTGGGAAAAGGCCTACGGCAAGCCGGAGCGTATCGTTACCCCGCTGGATATCATGATCGAGGGCCCCCTGGGTGGCGCCGCCTTCAACAATGAGTTCGGTCGCCCGGCCCTGACCGGTTACTTCCGTACCTTCGAGCAGTCGGTCGACAGCCCCCGTGGTCAGGAAGTGCGGGGTTACCACAAGCCCATCATGCTGGCCGGCGGCCTGGGCAACATTCGCGCCGACCATGTGCAGAAGGGCGAGATTCCGGTGGGCGCCAAGCTGATCGTGCTCGGCGGCCCGGCCATGCTGATCGGCCTGGGCGGCGGCGCCGCTTCCTCCATGGCCACCGGCGCCAGCTCGGCGGACTTGGATTTCGCCTCCGTGCAGCGGGAAAACCCCGAGATGGAGCGCCGCTGCCAAGAGGTCATCGACCGCTGCTGGCAGCTGGGCGACGCCAACCCGATTCGCTTCATCCATGACGTAGGCGCTGGCGGTCTTTCCAATGCCTTCCCGGAGCTGGTCAACGACGGTGGACGTGGCGGCCGCTTCGAGCTGCGCAACGTGCCCAATGACGAGCCTGGCATGGCCCCGCATGAAATCTGGAGCAACGAATCCCAGGAGCGCTATGTGCTGGCGGTGGCGGCCGAGGACTTCCCGCGCTTCCAGGCCATCTGCGAACGCGAGCGCTGCCCGTTCGCGGTGGTCGGCGAAGCCACCGCCGAGCCGCACCTGACCGTGACCGACAGCCACTTCGGCAACAGTCCGGTAGACATGCCGCTGGAAGTGCTTTTGGGCAAGCCGCCGCGCATGCATCGCAGTGTCGCCCGTGAAGCCGAGCAGGGCGATGACTTCGACCCGGCCCGCCTGGACCTGGCCGACGCCATTACCCGAGTCCTGCGGCATCCCGCAGTGGCCAGCAAGAGCTTCCTGATCACCATCGGCGACCGCACCATCACTGGCCTGGTAGCCCGGGACCAGATGGTCGGGCCGTGGCAGGTTCCGGTCGCTGACTGCGCCGTGACGGCCACCAGCTTCGACGTCTACACCGGCGAAGCCATGGCCATGGGGGAACGCACCCCGTTGGCGCTTCTGGACGCCCCGGCTTCCGGGCGCATGGCCATTGGCGAAACCCTCACCAACTTGGCCGCCTCGGCCATTGGCCAGCTGTCCGATATCAAGTTGTCGGCCAACTGGATGGCCGCGGCGGGCCACCCGGGCGAAGACGCTCGCCTGTATGACACCGTCAAGGCAGTGGGCATGGAGCTGTGCCCGGCGCTGGGCATCACCATTCCGGTGGGCAAGGACTCCATGTCCATGCAGACCCGCTGGCGCGAGGAAGGCCAGGACAAGGCGGTCACCTCGCCCATGTCGTTGATCGTCAGTGGCTTCGCGCCGGTCACCGACATCCGCAAGACGCTCACCCCGCAACTGCGTCTGGACAAGGGCGAAACGGACCTGATCCTCATCGACCTGGGCCGCGGCAAGAACCGTATGGGCGCGTCCATTCTGGCGCAGGTGCACGGCCAGCTCGGTCAGGTTGCGCCGGACGTCGACGACGCCGAAGACCTGAAGGCCTTCTTCGCGGTGATCCAGGGGCTCAACGCCGACGGTCACCTGCTGGCCTACCATGACCGTTCCGATGGCGGTCTGCTGGTTACCGCCCTGGAGATGGCTTTCGCCGGCCACTGCGGCCTGGACCTGCGCCTGGATACCCTGGCCCACGGCCGTGAAGACGCTGCGGCGGTACTGTTCAACGAGGAACTGGGGGCGGTCATTCAGGTTCGCCATGACGCCACCCCGGCTATCCTTACCCAGTTCAGCGCCGCTGGCCTGGAAGACTGCGTGGTGGTCATCGGCAGGCCGGTGAACAACGGCCATGTTTCCATTCGCCTGGGCGATGACACCCTGTTCGAAGGCGAGCGACGCCTGCTGCACCGCCAGTGGGCTGAAACCAGCTATCGCATTCAGCGGATGCGCGACAACGCCACCTGCGCGGACCAGGAGTTCGATGCGTTGCTGGAGGAGGACAATCCTGGCTTGCATGCCAAGCTGTCCTTCGACGTCAACCAGAACGTGAGCGCGCCTTATATCAAGAGCGGCGTACGGCCGAAGGTTGCCGTATTGCGCGAACAGGGCGTGAACGGGCAGGTGGAAATGGCCGCCGCCTTCGACCGCGCCGGCTTCAGCGCTCTGGATGTGCACATGAGCGACATCCTGGCCGGCCGGGTCGACCTCGATGACTTCAAGGGCCTGGTGGCCTGCGGCGGTTTCTCCTACGGCGACGTGCTGGGCGCGGGCGAGGGCTGGGCCAAGTCCGCATTGTTCAACAGCCGCGCCCGGGATGCCTTCCAGGCGTTCTTCGAGCGCAGCGACAGCTTTGCCCTGGGCGTGTGCAACGGTTGCCAGATGATGTCCAACCTGCATGAACTCATTCCAGGCAGCGAGCACTGGCCGCACTTCGTACGCAACCGCTCCGAGCAGTTCGAAGCCCGGGTGGCCATGGTGCAGGTGCAGGAATCCAACTCCATCCTGCTGCAAGGCATGGCCGGTTCGCGCATGCCGATCGCCATTGCCCATGGCGAAGGCCACGCGGAATTCGCCAGCGAGCAGGCGCTGATCGAGGCGGATGTTTCCGGCTGCGTCGCGCTGCGGTTCGTGGATAACCATGGGAAGGTCACTGAAACCTACCCGGCCAACCCTAACGGCTCGCCTCGGGGTATCACCGGCCTTACCAGCCGCGACGGACGCGTAACCATCATGATGCCGCACCCGGAACGGGTATTCCGCGCTGTGCAGAACTCATGGTACGGCGACGACTGGAGCGAAGACGGTGGTTGGATGCGCATGTTCCGCAATGCCCGGGTGTGGGTGAACTGATCGCAGGCCAGCACGATCCAGGCGACGGCGAGATACCGGACCGCCTACCCCGTGGCCACCTTGGCGGCGACGGGGCGTGGTGACGGTGTTGGCCTAGTCGCGCGCAAGCGCGGCTGCTACGGGGTACCAGCCCCAGCCCGTAGCAGCCCGCCTTGGTGGCGATGATCGTTTCAGCGGCGGTCCTCTACCGCTGCCTTCAGCGTCTGGGACCTGTCATGGCCACCGGTGCGGATCACCCCGAGGTTGCCATGCTCGTCTGCCTTGGCCTGGTCGCTGCGCTTGGCCGTGAGCTCCTCGACGATGCTGCTGATCAGTTCGGCCGGGCTGGCCGCGGCGTTGAGGCTCACGTCCGCGCGGTAATCCTGGGTATGCAGGTCATCGAGGCGCACCTCGCTGCCGCCCAGGTTCACTTGCCCTGAGCCAGACCGAAGCTTGGCGCCGGTCAGCGTCGTATCCCCGGCCACATTCAGGTCTATGCCTTGCTGGCCATTGAGCGAAGCCATGCGGTTGACGTTGTCGCGCTGCTCAGTGACGACGTCGATCAGCAGGCTGGGGGCCAGGGTCTGGTCAAGGGCCTGTACCTGCTCGCCGACCTTTTCCTTCGCCTTGCCGGCCAATGGGCCCGTCATCGCGCCAAGGGCATTGAGCAGGCCCTGAGGGTTCTTTTCCTTGCTGAAGCGACCGTCCACTTTTACCTGGGTGGAGCTGACCTGATCCTGCACGCTGGTGATCCGTAGATCGCCGTCCACATTACCTTTGACGTGCTGTGCGTTCACGGTTGCGCCCTTGAGTTCAAGGTCCTTGGCCATGCTCACTTCCAGGCTCTTCACTTGCAGGTCGGCGTTTTTGTAGGTGGTGCTGTCGACCTTGTCCACGTCCACCTTGGCCCGGGCATAGAGCGCCGAGGCGTCACCGTCTTTGTCCAGCCCGCGGCTGACGCCTGCCTCGCCGCCCAAGGCGACTTGCAGGTTATCCTTTTCTTCCGTGCCGCGCGCCGCCTCGATCAACACGCCTCCGGCGGGTGCGTTCAGTTCCAGCCGATCGCCAGCCAACTGGGTACCTTCCAGATGAACCGCAACTGCTTTGTGGGCGCCGCCCGTGACGGTCAGATCTTTCACGGCCAGGTCTGCCCCGATGCGGCGCTCGGCCTGCTCGCTCACCCGGCCCATGTCCACATGCCCGCCGAGAGACCCGCCCAGGCGCTGGGCATCGGCAGACGGGTTTCGGCTGAACCCGGCTTGCAGCGCGCCACCGAGGCTCTGCCCTTGGGCCTCATGGGTGTCCAGCTTGGCGGTGATGGAGGCTACGCCCGCGGCCTCAACCGAGAAGCGCTCCGTCGCAGCCCTGCCGTTGTTGATAGTGACGCCTTGAAGCTCGGCGTCACCGCCCGCCTGGATCGAGCCTTCGGGCGCCTCGATACCGACGCCCACTCCGGTGGTATCGGTGCTCGCCAGAACCTTGTGGTTCAAGGCGCCCATGAAGAGCGCGTTTTCACCGGTAGGTGCGGTGCCTCCCTTGAGCAGCCCATAGCCACTGGTTTCGCTTTCTTCCTTGTGGACGCGATTCTGTGCCTGCAGCATCTTCACATCCCCACCGGCCCTGATATCCGGCTTGCCTTCGAACTGGCTGCCTTCGTAGCGGCCGTCGGTGCCCAATTGCACGCGGATGCCACCAGGGGACGTGAGCTGCATGGGCACGGCGGTCTGGGTATCCAGCAACGTCTGTCGGGATGAGCCATCGGCGCTCAGCTTCACATTGATGTCGCTACTGGTGACCGTGTCCAGGCGTGCCGCGGCATTGACGTCCAGGCGCTTGAGGGTTTCTATCTGCCTGGATACGGCCGCTGGCGCCTCATGGCTGCCTGCCTTGATCTGCGATTGGCCGCCAGCGATGCGGTAGGCGCTGCCCTGGTCATAAAGCCGCCCCTGCACCTCCGCGTCCAGTCCCGTTGCGCTGACCTGAGTCACCACCGGCGTTTCAGTGCGCGTGCCCTGTTCGCGGTTCATATGGCTTGCCATCACGTCCAGGCCAAGGGAGGGCGGCACCAGCGCATCCTCGACTCCTTGTTTCTGCAGGCGGGATTGCTCCTGCCCGTTCACCAGTTTTTCGATGGGGCGGGTAAGATCCTTCCACTCGGCGCTGACGCCGGTGTCCACCTTCAGGCTGCTGCGCTTGTGCTGCACGTCATCGATTTCCGTGACAACCTTGCGGTCAATGGTCTGCGCCTTTTCAATCACCTGCCCCTTGGCGTCGATGACCGCACCTTCGTAGCTGGCGTGTTCTCGTACATCGAAACGAATATCCCCGGCTGACTGGATGGTGGCCAGGGCAGCGGTAGCGCGCTCCCGCCGCTCCTCGTCACGGTTTCGTTCGAAGGTATGCCCGCTGCCGACCCGGTCCATGCCCCCGGTCACCTGCTCGCCTGCCTTGATCGTGGTGGTGGTGCGGTTGCTCCTGGTTTCATCCAGTAGCGTCTTGACCTCGAGCTGGCGGGCCAACACCTCGTTGTTGCCCTGAGTGGATTCCACTTTAGAGCCGTGCACGGTCACCTGATCCGCCGCGGTGATCACCTTCGCGCCGGTCACGCTAGAGCCCTTGTGCTTGAGTGTGTCGACCTGTTGCCCGGTGGTCTCGCGCTGATAGCCTACGCCAGCGGACCATTGCTTGGAGCCGGGTTTGCCATCCTCGGCCGCGCGGGTTTCGCCGGCATGGGCGTATAGCTTGCCTTCAGCGGCGCGGGTAGTTTCTGTCAGCGTGTCCTTGGCGGCGAGGATCTCCACTTTGTCCTTGGCTTCCAGTCGCAGCGTGCCCGCTGTTTCAATGGATGAGCCGACAACGCGGATGTCGCTGGCGCTCAGGCTACGGTGGTCGCCGTCCGTGCGTACGGTAGAACCCACCGTTTCGGTGTGCTGGCGCTCCAGGCTGCTGGACTTGCCGAAAACGCCCCCCAGCTTGGTGTCGCTGCGGTTGTCCTTGATATGGGTGAACTCGGCGGCGCTATCGATGATAACCGGGCCCTTTTCGCCCACGGTCAAGGTACCGGCCTTGCCCTCGACCTTGCTGCCACGAATGAGCACGTCATCGGAAACCAGGCGTGCCACGCCCTGGGCCTTGAGGTCGCTACCGCGCTGACGCAGGCCGGTTTCCTGGCGATCGCCCTTGTCGGCGAAGAAGAAGCCCTTCACCAGGTCGCCCCGGTAGTTGTCCTTGTTGGCCTCATGCCTGAGGCCTTGGCTATCGATCTCGATGGAACCGGCTGTTATGTCCAGGTCACCCTGGCTAACCAGATCACTGCCACGCACCACTGCTTTGCGGCCGGCCTCGATAGACAGGCTCCCACCTTGCAGCCTGGAAGCCACAGCCTGTTCTTCCAGTCTGTATTCATCGAGGTTCCCGCGCCACAGATGCTTGCGATGGCGAATTTCCTGGCTTCGGCTACGTGAGCTGACGCCGGCCTCGATGTTGACGTTGTCCGCGGCGCTGACCTTGAGCGCGCCCTCGGCGCGCAGGTCACTGGCACGCACCTTGACGTTGCGTCCCGCGCTCAGGTTCATGTCTGCCGAGGCGGTGAGGGTATTGCCTTGCAGGGAGTCACTTCGCTCCTCGGTGTGCTTGCGGTAGGTTTCAGTGGTGATGAACAGGGCCTTCCTGCTCCAGGCTTCCCGCTGGTTTCGCACGTTCTGTTCGGTGGTGGCGTCTAGGGTCAGGTCCCGCTTGGCCTTGACGGCCAACGTTCTGCCTGCCAGACGACTACCGATGATTTCCACGTCCCGGCCCGCGCTTAGGTCCAGGTCCCCTTGGGTGGCGGCAATGGTCGTGGTGCCCTTGCCATCAGGCCCCACTTTCAGGTCGCCAGCCGAGGCGACCGTCACCCCGGCGCTGCCTATTACTTGGGGGCCGGCAAGGCGGATACCGGCCCCTTCCCGGGTGCTGACCATCCGTATACGGCCGGCCTTCATCGCGCCCAGCACGTTGAGATCGATACCCGGCGCTTCCTCAGGACGTTGCCGGCTTTCCAGCACCTGCAGGGTGTCGGCCTGCACGCGGTTGCGCCCGGCGATGGCGGTCAGGCTCGGGCCGACCTCCAGGCGCCCCTGGCTATCGATCCTGGGTGCGATCAGGTCCACGGCCGCGGCGGTATTCAAGCCCCGTCCACTGATGCGCAGGTCGCCCGCTGCGTTGAAGGTATTCAGGCCGGCAAGGCGGCCGTTTTCGATCTCCGGTGTGCCGACGAGAAAGACCGCGCGCGGGGTATTGATGAAGCCGACCCCGTGCACATGGATACCGTTGGGGTTGGCCAGCACATAATCGGCGGCCTGGCCGAAGATCTCCTGGGGCCCCTGGATGTTCGACGGCAACTGCCCGACCACTTCGTTGAGAATGACGGACGCCGCCTGGCCCTGGAACTGCGGGTTGGCGCCCAGGGCGCCGGCCAGTTGCGACTGACCGGCCACCAGGGCATTGTTCAATACCAGCCCTTGCAGGGGCACATTGTAGGTGTCGAAGGGATTGTGCGAAAGGCCCTGGGGATTAGGCGCAGTGATGGCGACCACGGGAACGCCGTTTTGCTGGCTTACCTGCGCCGTGCCGCCGGGGCCAGGCAGGGGTACCAGGCCCTCCATGGCGATGCCCGTGACCGGGAACAGCAGGGCACCGGCAACTGCCCAGCGCAGGGGGTCCGGGCGTAGAAAGAGTACAGGAGAACCTTTGGTTTTGTTTTTCATGAGGGCTTCTCTTGGAGGTTAGTAACGCAAGTGCACAGCCAGCTGCCAGTAATCCCCGTCCAAGGGGGCGTTGCGCCGATAAAGCGCCCGCTGGTATTCCAGGGCCAGCGCGCCATGCCGGTGTTCCAGGGTCGCGCCCAGGCTGCCGCCCAGCAGGCGCTCCCCTCGGATAGGGACGTGGCCAAGACTGCGCGATGCCCGGCCTCGACCTTCGGCCCAGCCGGCGTCCAGGCCCAGGCTCGGGCTCAGGCGAAAGCCGTGGTCCAAGGCAAGGGGCAGGGCCAGGGTGTTGCGCCAGGCCAGGGCGCTGCCGGTGTCGATGGGGCGTTCGCGAAAGCCGCGAACCAGCGAACTGCCGCCCAGGCCCAGGCTTTCGCTGGCGGGCATGGGGGCCTGGCTGTATTGCCCGGTCCATTGGCTGGCCAGGGTCCAGTAGCGCCCCCCTAGCTCATGGGCTGAACTGCGAACGAGGCTCAGGCGCCATTTGCGGTAGCGGGCGCTACGCGCCCCGGGTTGTTTGCGCGGCCCGGCGTCGTCTTCTCGCCACCCACCCAAACCCAGGCCATGGCCGACATAGCCGGCCCATCTGGCGCGGCCCACCCAGAGGCCGTTGAGCCCCAGCTCCAGGCTCTGGTAGCGAGGGCTTTGTAGCGCGATGCGATGCCCGGCCAGTCCGGCCGAGATACGCTTGTCATCCAGGCGCAGGGTAGCGCTCAGCAAGCGGGACTGATCCCGCCACAGTCCGCGCTCCAGCGCGTAGCTGAACAGATGGGAGGTGCCCTGCATCGGTAGGACACTCAGCAACCCTGGCGCCTGGGCCTTGTAGCGAAACTGGTTGGCCGCCAGGGACAGGCTCCAGGGGCCATAGGGAATGTTGTAATTCAGCCCCAGGGTTTCACTGCCCGCAGTGTCGCTGGGCCGGCTGCGAGCGCCGTGCAGGCTGAAAAAGTCGTTGCGCTCCAGGGGGCTGTCCACCGATGCGCTCAGGCTGATGCGCTGGCGCCCGGTACTGGCGCTTCCCTGATTGTCCATGCCCAGGTCGACCTGCCAGCGCGGCGGGCGACTGGCGGCGCGCAGCGCGACCTTGGTGCCACCCTGGTACTGGCCTGGCGCAATGTCGGCGACGAGGTCCACCGAGCGCAGGCGATTGAGCTGGTCCAGCCCCTGCTCCAGGGCCCGCAACTGCAAGGGCTGGCCGATCATGCCCGGGAATGCGGCGCCCAGGTTCACCGGCAGCTCCTGGTCCGCCAGCTCGATGGCTTCCACGAAGCCCTCTTCGATGACTAGGGCCAGGGGCTGCTGATCGGCGGGCGGGGACAATAGCACCGGCCGGCTGGCTACATAGCCTGCCTCGGTATAAAGCCGGGTGATGGCGGCCAGGATGCGGTTGATCCGCATCGGCCCCATGCATGGCCGGAGCAGAGGCCGGACGGCATGCTGCACCTGGCTGTCCGACACCAGCCGATTGCCTTGGACGCTGATCCCGGTGAGATACCAGCAAGGGGCGTCCGGTGCGTCCTGCGAGGAGGGCGGCGGGGCGGGCTGGCGTGGCGAGGGCGGCGGTTGGCGCTCCAGTTGGCGCTGGCGCTGTTCGGCCTCGATGGCCTCGCGGCGTTGTTCGCTGTCTTGGATGAAGCGCTGGGGGGCATCGAGCAGCGTAGGCGGTAGCGCCGGGAAGCCGGACCCGCCACCTGGGGTCTCTGCCAGGGCTGTTTCGACCAGGGCGCAGGCGAGTACGATATTCGAAAGCTTGGTTCGAAATTTCAGCATCGGTAGAAACCATCCGAATGAATGGTTTCTACCTTACCCGGTCCGCCTCGTTTTCGCGGTCAGCGGCTTCCGAGGGCAGTGAAGGAAACTGGTGAGGATCTTGAGGGAAAAATCCTAGGAAATATTCACGGGCGGATCTCGACCAAGGTACCGTCCTTCACCAGGCTCCATAACTCCCGCATGTCATCGTTCTTGAGCGCGATGCAACCGTCGGTCCAGTCCAAGGATTGGAAGTACCACTCCGGATAGTCCTCGCTGGCAGGCGTGCCGTGGATCATGATCATGCCGCCGGGCTCTACGCCGGCTTCCCTTGCCTTGGCCATGTCCTTCGGGTTGGGATAGGAAAGATGCAAGGCCAGGTTGTAGCGCTCGCTGATCTTTCGCCAGTCCACCCAGTACAGGCCTTCCGGGGTACGCTTGTCACCCTCGCGCTCTTTTGGCCCGCGGGGCTGCTTGCCCAGGGATACCCGGTAGGTCTTCAGGGGCACCCCCCGGCTGAGCAACTGCAATTGGCGGGCGGACTTGACCACCAGCAGTTTGTCCACCGGGCCGGTGGGCACGACTGCCGGCGGGGCGGCCGGGGTCAATGGGCGTGTGACGATGGTCTGGGTGAAGGATGCGTTGGCCGCGCAGGCGAACGACAGGCACAGGAATGCAAACAGCACGCGCATTGAAGAAATCGAACCTCGAACCAGCCGGCTAGGGAGAAGGGCTTGCCACCTGCTGCGCCGACAGCGGTGGCAGCGCCTCGTTGCGAACCGGGAATTCGCCTGTGCGCCGGTCGCTGAAGAGGCATTCTAAGGTACGCGCCACAGTGCGGAAAGCCAGCTCCGACCAAGGTATCTCGCTTTCATGAAAGAGCCGTACTTCCAGGCTTTCCACGCCCGCGGCAAAGGCCAGGTCGCTCAGCTCGGCGCGGAAGAACACATGTACCTGATTGATATGGGGCAGGTCGAACAAGGTGTACAACCGCAGTTCGCGCAGGCGCGCGCACGCCTCTTCCTCGGTTTCCCGGGCCGCGGCCTGTTCCAGGGTTTCGCCGTTTTCCATGAAGCCCGCCGGAAGGGTCCAGTATCCCCTGCGCGGCTCGATGGCGCGGCGGCACAACAAGACCTGCCCCTCCCACATGGGCACGGCTCCGGCCACGATGTTGGGGTTCTGGTAATGCACTTGCGAGCAGGCGCCACAGACGTAGCGCAACCGGGTATCGCCCTCGGGAATCAAATGGGAAACGGTATGGCCACAGTGGCTGCAGAACTTCATCGGGGCCTCGCTGGGTAGGCTGCTCGGTCTCGACCGGGGGCGAGCGTGTTTTTGGGGTTGGGCATTGAGTGCCTTTGTAGCATGATGGAGGGCAGGCCAAGTAGCGAGGAAAGCCATGCTCGAGGAGTTGCTACGCCGTATCGGCAATCATGTGCCCGGAACACTGGAAATCGACGAGCGATTTCCCGAGGCGGCGGTTCTGGTGCCTATCACTCGAGACGACCCGCCGCAATTGGTGCTCACCCTCAGGGCCAAGGGGCTGTCTACCCATGGCGGTGAAGTCGCCTTCCCGGGCGGCCGGCGCGACCCGGAAGATCCCGACCTCACGTTCACCGCCCTGCGCGAAGCCGAGGAAGAAATCGGGCTGCCTCCGGGCATGGTGGAAGTGGTCGGCAACCTTAGCCCATTGATCTCCGCCCATGGGCTGAAGGTCACGCCTGTGGTGGGTGTAATACCGTCGTTCGTGGAATATCGTCCCAATGACGCCGAAATCGCCGCGGTCTTTTCCGTTCCGCTGGAGTTTTTCCGAGAAGACCCGCGCGAACACACCCATCGCATCGATTACCAGGGGCGTAGTTGGTACGTCCCCTGTTACCGTTATGAAAGTTTCAAGATCTGGGGGCTCACCGCCATCATGATCGTCGAGCTGGTGAACCTGCTGTATGACACCGGTATCACCATGGACAGGCCCACCGGCCCCTATTCTTCGCCCTGATGACAAGGAGCATTGCGTGATGACCAGCCTCGGCGAAGCCTCGTCGCAACCCACGCCCGAGCGGCCGGTACGCTCCCCCTGCGTGAACGTGTGCGCCATGGACGAACATGACCTGTGCATCGGTTGCCAGCGTACGGCGCTGGAAATTACCCAGTGGGGCAGGATGAGCAATGAGGAGCGGCGCCAGGTCATTGCCCAGGCCCAGGCGCGAGCGCGTGTCCAGGGCGTCATGCGCTGAAACCCATCTGCGGCCTCGGCCAACGGTCCCGCCCAGGCCGCCGCTTGAGGTAGAATGCGCCCCTTCCAGGGTTGCGCACCGGCGGCCCTCGTTTCGTTCAGTTGAGGAGCTGCCATGACCCGTATCGGAACCCCCCTTTCGCCGACCGCCACCCGCGTCCTGCTATGCGGTTCAGGCGAGCTGGGCAAGGAAGTCGTGATCGAATTGCAGCGTCTGGGAGTAGAGGTCATCGCCGTGGACCGCTACGCCGATGCGCCAGCCATGCAGGTGGCTCACCGCAGTCACGTGATCAACATGCTCGACGGGGCGGCCCTGCGCGCCGTGATCGAAGCCGAGAAGCCTCACTACATCGTGCCGGAGATCGAAGCCATCGCCACCGCTACCCTGGTGGACCTGGAAAGCGAAGGCTTTACGGTGATCCCCACCGCGCGCGCAGCCCAACTGACCATGAACCGTGAAGGCATCCGCCGCCTGGCTGCCGAGGAACTGGGCCTGCCCACGTCGCCCTACCGCTTCGCCGATGCGTTCGAAGATTACCGCGACGCCGTTCTGGCGCTCGGCTTCCCCTGCGTGGTCAAGCCGGTGATGAGCTCTTCCGGCAAGGGTCAGAGCCTGCTCAAGAGCGAGGCGGATGTCCAGCGCGCCTGGGATTATGCCCAGGAAGGCGGGCGAGCCGGCAAAGGCCGGGTCATCGTGGAGGGGTTCATCGACTTCGATTACGAAATTACCTTGCTGACCGTTCGCCATGGCAGCGGAACCACCTTCTGCGAGCCGGTGGGTCATCGCCAGGAGAAGGGTGACTACCAGGAATCCTGGCAGCCTCAGGCCATGAGCGAGAAAGCCCTGGAGGCTTCCCGCGAGGTCGCCCGGGCGGTGACCGAGGCCTTGGGTGGCCGTGGCATGTTTGGCGTGGAGCTGTTCATCAAAGGCGACCAGGTGTGGTTCAGCGAGGTGTCGCCACGGCCGCACGACACCGGCCTGGTCACCCTCATTTCCCAGGACCTTTCCCAGTTCGCCCTGCATGCCCGGGCCATTCTCGGTTTGCCAGTGCCGGTGATCCGCCAGTTCGGCCCCTCCGCCTCGGCGGTGGTGCTGGTCGAAGGGCAGTCCACGCAAACCGCGTTCGCCAACCTGGGCACTGCCCTGAGCGAGCCGGACACCGCCCTGCGCCTGTTCGGCAAGCCGGAGGTCAATGGCCAGCGGCGCATGGGCGTGGCTCTGGCCCGCGATAAATCCATCGAAGCCGCCCGGGCCAAGGCTACCCGCGCCGCCCAGGCGGTAAAGGTCGAGCTCTAGAAACCAGCGAAGCTGGCGAACCTATACCCTCGCTCTTGGCGATGGCAAGGTTCGCAGGCTTCGGGCGAGACCTACAAGGCCTGGTGCCGGGTCTCCTTCAGGCACAGCACCGCCAGCAGGCTGAGCAGGGCGGCGGCGGAAACATAACCGCCGACCCAGCTCAGCCCGCCCATGGCAACCAGTTTCTGGGCGAAGAAAGGCGCGGCCGAGGCCCCGACGATCCCGCCAAGGTTATAAGCGGCCGACGCACCGGTGTAGCGTACCCGCGTAGGGAACAGCTCCGGCAACAGGGCGCCCATGGGGGCAAAGGTGGCGCCCATGAGCAGCAATTCCAGGCTCAGGAACAGCAGCACGCCCCAGGTCGTGCCTTGGCTGAGCAGAGGCTCCATGGCAAAGCCCGATAGCATCGCCAGTAGCGCGCTCCACACCAGCACCGGCTTGCGCCCGTAGCGATCGCTCAGCCAGGCCGACACCGGAGTGGCCAGGGCCATGAACAGCACGGCGAAGCAGAGCATGGCCAGGAAGGCCTGGCGGCTGTAGCCAAGCGTGGAAACCCCATAGCTCAGGGAAAATACCGTGGAGATGTAGAACAGGGCGTAGCACACCACCATGGCGGCGGCGCCCAGGAGCATCGGCCGCCAATGTTGGCTGAACACTTCCACCACCGGAACCCGCGCCGTTTCCTGGCGTGCCAGGGCCGCGGCGAATACCGGGGTTTCCACCAGCTTCAGGCGTACATACAGCCCCAGCACGACCAGCGCGGCGCTCAGCAGGAACGGCAGGCGCCAGCCCCAGCTACGGAATTGCTCATCGCTCAGGCCCATGGCCAGCCCCAGGAACAGGCCGTTCGCCGCCAGGAAACCAATGGATGGCCCTAGTTGCGGGAACATACCGAACCAGCCGCGCTTGCCCTTAGGCGCGTTCTCGGTGGCCAGCAGCGCCGCGCCACCCCACTCACCGCCCAGGCCGAGGCCCTGGCCGAAGCGCAGCACGCACAGCAAGGCCGGCGCCCAGAGGCCGATCTGCTCGTGGCCTGGCAGCACACCGATCAGGGTAGTGCAGACACCCATGAGCAAGAGAGAAGCGACCAGGGTCGCCTTGCGCCCGATGCGGTCACCGTAATGCCCGAACAGAGCCGAACCCAGCGGTCGCGCCAGGAAGGCGATGCCGAAGGTCAGGAACGCCGACAGCATCTGCGCCGTGCCTGAAGTCTGTGGGAAAAACACCGGGCCGATGACCAGCGCAGCGGCCGTGGCGTAGACGTAGAAATCGTAGAACTCGATGGCGGTGCCGATGAAGCTGGCCGTAGCCACGCGCGTGGCGGAATTCACGGGGCGAACCGCGGGTGCGTCTGCTGGGGCAAGGGTAGTAGCGGTCATGGGTGTCTCGACAGTCATGAGCCATGGGCGGCAGGCCGCGCTGGCGGATTGTTGTAGGTCCTCGCTGGGCCGCGATCCCGGATCGGGAAAGAGCGTCCCGGGCCTTCGGATGGGAAGGCGGGGGCGCGGCGGTCAGCGGGCTGACTGGCCAGAAACGGTAGGCGCGGATGGCGCCTGATTCGGCGGGCTTGGGTAAGCCCTTGGAGTATAGGAAGGGCTACCGGGCGGGGCAATGCTCAGGCGGAGGACGGGCCCGAATGTTGCCAGGCCAGGAGGCGCTTGACCCGATTCTCTTCGGTTTCGAGGATTTCCAGGCGATAGCGGCCGACTTTCAGGCATACCGCTCGCTCGGGTATGGACTCCAGCGCCTCGGTGACCAGGCCGTTGAGCGTCTTGGGGCCATCGCTGGGCAGATGCCAGCCCAGCACCTTGTTCAGGTCGCGCAGGCTGGCGGCACCGTCGAGGATGTAGCGCCCGTCTGCCTGGGGGAACACATGGGGGTGGCTGCCAGCCTGTTCGCTTTCGAATTCCCCGACGATTTCTTCGAGGATGTCTTCCAGCGTGATGAGACCGAGCACTTCGCCATATTCGTCCACCACCATGCCCAGCCGCCGTTGCTGCTTGTGGAAATTGAGCAGCTGGGTATGCAGCGGCGTGCCTTCCGGAACGAAGTAGGCTTCGTAGCAGGCCGCCAGCAGCGCCTGCTCGGTGAGGCTTCGGCTGGGTAGCAGGTGGCTGATCTGCCGTGTGTTGATGACTTTGTCCACTTGGTTGATATCGCCGCGGAACACCGGCAACCGGGTGTGGCGGCTGACCATCAGTTGGTCGATGATCTGGTCGAGCGGGTCATCGAGGTCGATGCCATCCACCTCGTGACGTGGCACCAGGATGTCGTTCACGGTCATCCGGTCCAGGCCCATGATGGCGTTGGCCACTCCTTGCCGGGACGCGCGCCCTTCGGCTTCCGGAGTGTTCGTCGGCTGCGCCGTGGCCTGGGGCTCGCCTGGATTGTGTCGGGTTCGCGTCGCGGGAGCCCATCTGCGCGCCAGCGCCAGTTCGACCGCAACCAGGGGCCGCATCAGGTACACGGGCAGCCAGAGCAGGAGGCCGGCATGGTCGAAGCGTTCCGGCATCCGCTGAGCCAGCAGACGGGGCAGGGCGCCAGCGAGCAGCACGATGGCTACCCAGGCCAGCAACGCGGCGGCCATCGCGCCCAGGGGGCCGAAAGCCTGCGCGCCGAGCAGGGCGCTCAGGCTCGCCACCAGTACATGAAACCCAAGCCTGGCCAGGGCCAGTGCCGAGCGCTCCCGGTCGGCGCCCCGAACCCGGCCCTGCGGCTGGCGCCGAGCATGAGCGACGGTACCGAGGCTGGCCGACCACAACAGCGCCAGGGCGATGGCGCCAGCGGCGGGCCCCACAGGCATAGGCATCATGACGCGGCCTCAGATGTGCAGGATGTATTCACGGACCAGCTTGCTGCCGAAATAGGCCAGCATCAGCAGGACGAAACCGGCGAGGGTCCAGCGAATGGCCATATGACCGCGCCAACCCAGGCGCGTGCGGCCCCAGAGCAGTACGCTGAACACGACCCACGCCAGGCAGGACAGCAGCGTCTTGTGCACCAGGTGCTGGGCGAACATGTTTTCCAGGAACAGCCAGCCCGATATCAGGGACAATGACAGCAACACCCAGCCCGCCCAGAGAAACCCGAACAGCAGGCTTTCCATGGTCTGCAGTGGCGGGAAGGCGCGGATTGGCCCGGAAGGGTGCTTATGCTTGAGCTGGTGATCCTGGACAGACAGCAGCAACGCCTGGAAGGCGGCGATGGTGAACACCCCGTAAGCCAGGATGGACAGCAGGATGTGGGCCAGGATGCCAGGTTCCTGGTCGATGCGAGGCATGGTGCCGGCGGGCGCGAATTGCGCCACCAGGACGGTGACCAGGCCCAATGGATAGAGCAGGACCAGCAGGTTTTCCACTGGCAGCGAGGCGCAGGCAAGCAGGGTCAGGGCGATCACCGCGGCGGCGATCAGGCTCGCGGCGGTGATGAATTCCAGGTTCAGACCGCCAGGGGCCAGCAGTTGCGAAGACAAGGCCAGGGCATGCAGCAGCACGGCAATGATGCCACCGCCATACAGCAGTGTTCTGTTCGCCTTGGCCCCACGCGCGAGCCGCGCGCCCTGATAGGCCGTGATCCCGGCATAGAACAGCGCCGAAGCGAGGCTGGGTAGCAAACTGGAAGGCAAGGCGAGCATAAGTCTGACGGGCGGCCACTAAAGTCGCGAGTGTGGCATAGAACCTTCGCCGGGATAAAGTGGCGGCCTGTGTCGGCTCGGGCAACTTCTCGCTATAATCGCCGGTCTTCCCTTGCCCGTGGCCAGAACACATCGGCAGGCCGCATGCCACTTCGGTTCGACGGAGCCTGTAAGGATTCCCCATGTTTGAAAATCTTTCCGATCGTCTATCCCAGACGCTTCGCCATGTCACCGGCAAGGCGAAGCTGACCGAGGACAATATCAAGGACACCCTGCGCGAAGTGCGCATGGCGCTGCTCGAGGCCGATGTGGCCCTGCCGGTGGTGAAGGACTTCGTCAACGCCATCAAGGAGCGCGCGGTCGGCACCGAGGTGTCGCGCAGCCTTACGCCCGGCCAGGCGTTCGTGAAGATCGTCCAGGCCGAACTCGAGGCGGTGATGGGCGCGGCCAACGAAGACCTGGCGCTCAACGTCGCCCCTCCGGCCGTGGTGCTCATGGCCGGCCTGCAGGGCGCGGGCAAGACCACCACCGCGGGCAAGCTCGCGCGCTTCCTCAAGGAACGCAAGAAGAAGTCCGTCATGGTGGTGTCGGCGGACGTCTACCGGCCCGCGGCCATCAAGCAGCTGGAAACCCTGGCCAACGACATCGGCGTCACGTTCTTCCCGTCCGACATCAGCCAGAAGCCCGTGGCTATCGCCGAAGCGGCGATCCGGGAAGCCAAGCTCAAGTTCATCGATGTAGTCATTGTCGATACCGCGGGCCGTCTGCACATCGACGCCGACATGATGGCCGAGATCCAGGCATTGCACGCCGCGGTCAAGCCGGTGGAAACCCTGTTCGTGGTCGACGCCATGACCGGCCAGGACGCGGCCAACACCGCCAAGGCCTTCGGTGACGCGCTGCCGCTCACCGGTGTGGTGCTGACCAAGGTCGACGGCGACGCCCGCGGGGGCGCCGCGCTGTCGGTGCGCTCCATCACCGGCAAGCCGATCAAGTTCATCGGCATGGGGGAGAAAAGCGAGGCCCTCGAGCCCTTCCATCCGGACCGTATCGCCTCGCGAATCCTCGGCATGGGCGACGTGCTCAGCCTGATCGAGCAGGCCGAGCAGAACCTAGACAAGGAAAAGGCCGAGAAGCTTGCCAAGAAGATAAAGAAGGGCAAGGGCTTTGACCTGGAAGACTTCCGCGATCAGTTGCTGCAAATGAAGACCATGGGCGGCCTGGGCAGCCTCATGGAGAAACTGCCCAACATCGGCGGCGTCAACCTGTCCCAGATGGGCAATGCCCAGGGCGCGGCTGAAAAGCAGTTCAAGCAGATGGAAGCCATCATCAACTCCATGACGCCCGCCGAGCGCCGGGACCCTGAGCTGATCAGCGGTTCGCGCAAGCGCCGCATCGCGCTGGGCTCGGGCACCCAGGTGCAGGACGTGGGGCGGCTGATCAAGCAGCACAAGCAGATGCAGAAGATGATGAAGAAATTCTCCACCAAGGGCGGCATGGCCAAGATGATGCGCGGCCTGGGCGGCATGATGCCAGGCGGCATGCCCCGTCTCTGATGCCAGGCGGCCCGGCGTGGCCAGCCGCCGCGATGCGATGCCTGGCCATTGGGGTAAAAGAGGTTTGCAAAAATCCCTGCATTCCT
The DNA here is from genome assembly GCF_000826105.1 of Pseudomonas massiliensis. Classification (GTDB taxonomy): domain Bacteria; phylum Pseudomonadota; class Gammaproteobacteria; order Pseudomonadales; family Pseudomonadaceae; genus Aquipseudomonas; species Aquipseudomonas massiliensis. The sequence goes on from NZ_CCYK01000007.1 coordinate 562,736, forward strand.
TGAGAATATGCGGCCTTTCGGGCACCCGTGCCCGCTGTGCCTTATAGTTTTGCACCGACAAACAGGAACGATGTTCACATGGTAACCATCCGTCTTGCCCGTGGCGGCTCCAAAAAGCGCCCGTTTTACCACCTCACCGTGACCGACAGCCGCAATGCGCGCGACGGTCGTTTCAACGAGCGTGTTGGCTTCTTCAACCCCGTTGCTACCGGTGGCGAAGTTCGCCTGTCCGTCAACCAGGAGCGCGTGAGCTACTGGCTGTCCCAGGGCGCGCAGCCGTCTGAGCGCGTTGCTCAGCTGCTGAAGGACGCTGCCAAGGCTGCTGCCTGAGCAGTATGAACGCGACGCCAGACTCCGCGGATGACCTCATCGTCATCGGCAAGATTGTTTCGGTGCACGGCGTTCGTGGTGAAGTGAAGGTGTATTCCTTTACCGATCCGATTGAAAACCTGCTTCAGTACACACGCTGGACGCTTCGGCATGAAGGCATCGTCAAGCAGGTGGAAATGACCCGGGGCCGTTCCCAGAACAAGGTCCTGGTAGCTAAGTTGAAAGGTCTTGACGACCGTGAGGAAGCTCGGCTTCTCGCGGGCTACGAGATCTGCATCGCGCGCAGCCTGCTGCCCGACCTCACCGATGGCGATTACTACTGGTATCAGCTTGAGGGTCTACAGGTCATCAACGGCGAGGGGCAAGTATTGGGCACGGTTGATCACCTGCTCGAGACCGGCGCCAACGATGTGATGGTGGTCAAGCCCAGCGCGGGTAGCCTGGACGATCGCGAGCGGCTGTTGCCCTATACGGACGACTGCGTGCAAGCCATCGATCTGGATGCCGGCATCATGCGGGTGGAATGGGACGCGGATTTCTAGGCCATGGCGAGCCTGCGCATAGAAGTCATTACCCTGTTCCCCGAGATGTTTTCGGCCATCAGCGAGTACGGCATTACCAGCCGCGCGGTAAAGCAGGGGTTGCTTGAGCTTACCTGTCGAAACCCGCGGGCCTACACCACGGACCGTCACCACACGGTGGATGATCGCCCGTTCGGCGGTGGCCCTGGAATGGTAATGAAGATCAAGCCACTGGAAGACGCCCTGGTCGAGGCCAGGCAGGCAACTGGAGGCACGGCGAAGGTGATCTACCTGTCGCCACAAGGCCGACGCCTGACCCAGGCGGCGGTGAAGGAACTGGCAACGTTGGATGCGATGATCCTCATTGCCGGGCGTTACGAAGGCATCGACGAGCGTTTCATTGAGGCGCATGTGGATGAAGAGTGGTCGATTGGTGATTACGTGCTGTCCGGTGGCGAGCTGCCGGCCATGGTGCTGATCGATGCGGTTACACGGTTGCTGCCCGGAGCTTTAGGGCATGCGGACTCCGCGGAGGAAGACTCCTTCACGGATGGTCTGCTCGATTGCCCGCACTACACCCGACCTGAGGTGTATGCGGAACGGCGTGTACCCGACGTGTTGCTTAGCGGCAACCATGCACACATCCGGCGCTGGCGTTTGCAGCAGTCCCTTGGGCGGACCTACGAACGGCGGGCCGATCTTCTGGAAAGTCGCTCACTTTCTGGAGAAGAGCAGAAGCTGCTGGCGGAGTATCTCCGCGAGCGGGACGATAGTTAACGTATCGATGGCAAAACCATTTTTTTGCCTTAGGAGCACAGCATGACCAACAAGATCATTCTTCAGCTCGAAGCCGAGCAGATGAACAAGGAAATCCCGACCTTCGCACCTGGCGACACCGTTGTCGTGCAAGTGAAGGTGAAGGAAGGCGAGCGTACCCGTCTGCAGGCCTTCGAGGGTGTTGTCATCGGCAAGCGTAACCGTGGCATCAACAGCGCATTCACCGTTCGCAAGATTTCCAACGGTGTTGGCGTTGAGCGTACCTTCCAGACCTACAGCCCGCAGATCGACAGCATGTCCGTGAAACGTCGTGGTGACGTGCGTAAGGCCAAGCTGTACTACCTGCGCGACCTGTCCGGCAAGGCCGCCCGCATCAAGGAAAAACTGTCCTGATAGCGGCTTGAGCTCAGGCTCACCTAAAACCCCGGCCCTTGTGCCGGGGTTTTTGCTTTTACATGTTGGCGCCAGTGAGGCTGGTAAGGTCACGTACGCGCCCTGCCACCCATTCGCTAGCTGTCAGTGGTCATCATGCTAATATCCCGGGCTTTGCCTGCGAAGTTGTCATGCCCGCCCTCGACCATCCCCTGATCGATCAATTCCTCGATGCGCTCTGGCTGGAGAAAGGCCTGTCCGAGAACAGTCGCAGCGCCTATCGCAGTGACCTGGCTCATTTCAATCACTGGTTGAGCGAGCGTGGGGTGGATCTGCCCAAGGCCGGTCGGGAGGTGTTGCTCGACTACCTGGCCTGGCGGGTGGATCACCAGTATCAAGCCCGTTCCACGGCGAGGTTCCTGTCCGGGGCGCGAGGTTTTTACCGCTATCTATTGCGCGAGGAAGTGATTGAGGTAGACCCCACCTTGCTGGTGGACCTACCCCAGTTGGGCAAGCCATTGCCCAAGAGTCTTTCAGAGGCGGATGTGGAGGCGCTGCTGGCGGCCCCTGACCTGAGCGAAGCCATTGGCCAGCGGGACCGGGCCATGCTCGAAGTGCTCTACGCCTGCGGCCTGCGGGTGACCGAACTGGTCAGCCTGACGCTGGACCAGTTCAACCTGCGCCAGGGGGTGATACGGGTCATGGGCAAGGGCAGCAAGGAGCGGCTAGTGCCCATGGGAGAAGAAGCCATCACTTGGATGGAGCGCTACCTGCGCGATGGTCGCGCCGAGTTGCTCAATGGCCGCGCCAGTGATGTGGTATTCCCCAGTCAGCGCGGAGATCAAATGACCCGCCAGACCTTCTGGCACCGAATCAAGCAGCACGCCATGCACGCCGGCATCAGCGCGGCCCTGTCCCCGCATACCTTGCGCCACGCCTTCGCCACGCACTTGCTCAATCACGGCGCGGACCTGCGCTCGGTACAACTGCTGCTAGGGCACGCGGATCTTTCCACAACCCAGATCTACACCCATGTGGCCAAGGCCCGGTTGCAAGAGTTGCATGCCCTTCATCATCCACGCGGCTAAGCGAGGGGCACGCCTGGGTGCCAGGTTCGAAAGCCGGGCTGTCGGCCAACAGGGCCTTATGTGATAGTCTTGGCGGCCAATCGTACCCGGCCCGTCGGTTCATTTCCCGGCCTCGGCCGGCCGGGTCGCCCGTCCGCCGCCTCAGGAGTTCTCATGCGCGTGACACGTCTTTTCGCCGCCGCTGCGTTGGCCCTGGCCAGTACCTTTGCCCTGGCCGACAATGCCGAGCAGGCCATCCGTAAAACCCTGGAAACGCTTCAGCTGGATGTGCCCATCGAAGCGGTGTCCAGCAGCCCGCTCAACGGCCTCTACGAAGTGCGCCTCAAAGGCGGTCGGGTGTTGTATGCCAGCGCTGACGGTCAGTTCGTGATGCAGGGCTACCTCTACCAGATGCAGGATGGCAAGCCGGTCAACCTCACCGAGAAGACCGAACGGGCTGCTATCGCCAAGACCGTCAATGCCATCCCTGCCTCGGAAATGGTCGTGTATCCGGCCCAGGGCGAGGTCAAGGCGCACATCACCGTATTCACCGACACCACCTGTCCCTATTGCCAGAAGCTTCATGCCGAGGTGCCCGAACTCAATCGGCGCGGCATCGAGGTGCGTTACCTGGCCTTCCCGCGCCAAGGCCCGGGCTCCGAAGGCGATCAGCAGTTGCAAGCCGCCTGGTGCGCCAGCGACCGACGCGCGGCCCTGGACAAGCTGATCAGCGGGAAGTCCGTTGGCGGCGCCAAGTGCGAGAATCCGGTGAGCAAGCAGTTCGCCCTTGGCCAGAGCATCGGCGTCAGCGGCACCCCGGCCATCATCCTGGAGGATGGCCAGGTCATTCCAGGCTACCAGCCGGCGCCCCAGGTGGCGAAGCTGGCCCTGGCGACGAAGTGACAGGCCATACCAAATACAGGCCGCGATGATCGCGGCGCTTTCCGGCCGGCGCCAGCGTCGGCCGATTCATGGGGAGTCAAGAGTGAAACCGGTCAAAGTAGGCATCTGTGGGTTAGGTACCGTCGGTGGCGGCACCTTCAACGTACTTCAGCGCAACGCCGAGGAGATCGCCCGCCGTGCCGGGCGTGGTATTCAGGTCGCCCAGATCGCCATGCGCTCGCCAAACCCCAACTGCCAGATTACCGGTACCGCCATTACCCATGATGTGTTCGAAGTGGCCAGCAACCCGGAGATCGACATTGTCATCGAACTCATCGGTGGCTATACCGTGGCCCGGGAACTGGTGCTCAAGGCGATCGAGAACGGCAAGCATGTGGTCACCGCCAACAAGGCGCTGATCGCCGTGCATGGCAATGAAATCTTCGCCAAGGCGAGAGAGAAGGGCGTGATCGTCGCCTTCGAGGCAGCCGTCGCCGGCGGCATTCCAGTGATCAAGGCCATCCGCGAGGGGCTTTCGGCCAACCGGATCAACTGGGTAGCCGGCATCATCAACGGCACGGGCAACTTCATTCTCACCGAGATGCGCGAGAAAGGCCGTACCTTCCCTGACGTGCTCGCCGAAGCCCAGGCCCTGGGCTACGCCGAGGCCGATCCGACCTTCGACGTCGAAGGCATAGACGCGGCCCACAAGCTGACCATCCTGGCTTCCATCGCTTTCGGCATTCCGCTGCAGTTCGACAAGGCCTATACCGAAGGCATTTCCAGACTGACCACGGCCGACGTCAACTACGCCGAGGCCCTGGGCTACCGCATCAAGCACCTGGGTGTGGCGCGAAGCACTCCCAGCGGCATCGAGCTGCGGGTGCACCCGACGCTCATTCCGGCCGACCGGTTGATCGCCAACGTCAATGGCGTGATGAACGCCGTGATGGTCAATGGCGATGCGGTAGGTTCGACCCTGTTCTACGGTGCCGGCGCCGGCATGGAACCGACGGCTTCCTCCGTGGTGGCCGACCTGGTCGACGTGGTCAGGGCCATGACTTCGGACCCGGAAAACCGCGTGCCGCACCTGGCCTTCCAGCCCGATGCGCTGTCCGCGCACCCGATCCTGCCGATCGATGCCTGCGAAAGCGCCTACTACCTGCGCATCCAGGCCAAGGATCATCCGGGCGTCCTGGCACAGGTGGCCAGCATTCTCTCCGCACGTGGTATCAACATCGAATCGATCATGCAGAAGGAAGCCGAGGAGCACGATGGCCTGGTGCCGATGATCCTGCTGACGCATCGCGTGGTGGAGCAGCGGATCGACGACGCCATCGTCGCGCTGGAAGCCCTGGATGACGTGGTCGGCAAGGTTGTGCGCATCCGCGTCGAACAGCTCAACTAAGCGGCAGGCTTCACGCTGTGAATGAAGGCGACGCAGTGTTGAAGCTTCGATCGGAATAAACTCGCGGCGAGGCCGAAACGCAGAGCATGAGATACGCCAGGAGGCTTCGTCTTGTGGCTTGCGGCTCGGAGCTCGCCGCTCAAACCAAAGGTTTGCACCCATGCGTTATATCAGTACCCGCGGCCAGGCACCGGCGCTCAACTTCGAGGACGTGCTGCTGGCCGGCCTGGCCAGTGATGGCGGCCTCTACGTGCCAGAGAATCTGCCGCGTTTCACTCAGGAGGAAATCGCCTCCTGGGCCGGCTTGCCGTACCACGAGCTGGCTTTCCGGGTCATGCGCCCATTCGTGACCGGCAGCATCGCCGACGTGGACTTCAAGCGCATCCTTGAAGAAACCTATGCCGGCTTCAACCATGCCGCAGTCGCGCCCCTGCGCCAGCTCGGCGGCAACGAATGGGTGCTGGAACTCTTCCACGGCCCTACTCTGGCCTTCAAGGACTTCGCCCTGCAACTGCTTGGCCGCCTGCTGGACCATGTGCTGGCCAAGCGGGGCGAGCGGGTGGTGATCATCGGCGCCACCAGCGGCGATACCGGATCGGCGGCCATCGAAGGCTGCAAGCACTGCGAAAACGTGGACATCTTCATCCTGCATCCGCACCAGCGCGTGTCGGAAGTGCAGCGCCGGCAGATGACCACGCTCTTTGGAGACAACGTCCACAACATCGCCGTGGAAGGCAACTTCGATGACTGTCAGGAGATGGTCAAGGCCAGCTTCGCCGACCAGTCCTTCCTCAAAGGCACGCGGCTGGTAGCGGTGAACTCCATCAACTGGGCGCGCATCATGGCCCAGATCGTCTACTACTTCCACGCGGCCCTGCAGCTGGGTGGCCCGCTGCGCTCGGTGGCCTTCTCGGTACCCACGGGCAACTTCGGCGATATCTTCGCCGGCTACCTGGCGCGCAACATGGGGCTGCCCATCAACCAGCTGATCGTCGCCACCAACCGCAACGACATCCTGCATCGCTTCATGAGTGGCAACCAGTATGTGAAGGACACCCTTCATCCGACCCTGTCGCCCTCCATGGACATCATGGTCTCGTCCAACTTCGAGCGTCTGCTGTTCGACCTGCACGGGCGCAATGGCATGGCGATCGCGCAGCTGATGGCCAGCTTCAAGCTCGGCGGCGGGTTCAGTGTCGATGAAGACCGCTGGACCGAAGCGCGCAAGCTGTTCGACTCCCTGGCAGTGAGCGACGAGCAGACGTGCGAGACCATCGCCCAGGTATTTGCCACCACCGGTGAAGTGCTCGACCCGCACACCGCCATCGGCGTGCGCGCCGCCCGCGAGTGCCGGCGCAGCCTCGACATCCCCATGGTGGTGCTGGGCACGGCGCACCCGGTCAAGTTCCCTGACGCCGTGGAAAAGGCAGGCGTCGGCAAGGCCCTGCATCTGCCCGCGCACCTGGAAGACCTGTTCCAGCGGGAAGAGCGCTGCACCGTACTGCCCAATGACATTGCCGCGGTGCAGGCATTCGTCAGCAGCCATGGCAATCGTGGCAAGCCGTTGTAACCCGTCACCTCAAGGGCGCTCCGCGGCGCCCTTGTTGCCTACACGGCTGTAGGAAATATCTCGCCACTTTGGCGAAGTTCATCGACTTTTCGCCCTGGTCTTTCAGATCAATCCTATTTAGACGCAACGCAGCCTTCTTTAAGGTAGCCGCCCTATACACATTCAGGAGGCCGCCCAATGCGTTCGCTCAAGGTTCTCATCGTAGAGCAGAATCCCGCCCGCCTGCTGCAGCTCCATCAGATGCTCAATGCCTGCGGCGTCTTCGGTGTGCGTGTCGCCGAGGATCTGAACGCCGCGCGGCGCAGCCTCGCCCGTCAGGGGAGCGTGGATGTGCTCGTACTAGGCAGCCAGCTGTTGCCTGCCTCGAGCTTTTTCGCAGAGCTTGCCGGTCGCGGGCAAGCTACCGCCCTGGCGGGTGGCGTTATCGTCCAGGGGCCGGTCGGGTACACCGAACCGGCCGAGGTCGTTCGCCGCGCTCGTCAGGCGGGGCTGTGGGTGCTGGGGTTGCTGCCCTGGGGGCAGTCCATCTGCCCGCTGCACAACATGCTTTGCCGATACCGCATGGAGACTGCCGAAGCCCTGACTGCTTGAACCGCCTTTCATCGCCCGTTGCGCTTGGTCAGGCCGAAGGGGCGAACTTTTGCCCTGGCATAGTGGTCATTTACTGGCACTGAATAGGATTTCCGGTAAACAAGGGTGATCAAGATGGAAAACATCAGCTTGTTGCTTAGTGATGCTCTGGCGCCATACCGCGTCAGCCTGGCTCCGTCGGATCTCCAAGGCCGCTTGCGGCTGACGATCGACGATCAAGCCGGCAATACGGTTCTGAATCGCGATGTGAATCAAAGCCAGCTGGCAGATACCCGTGCCCTCACCGATGTGGTGGATGGTTTGCATCGAGACCTTCTGATCGCAGAGGGCCGCCTGGAGCCTTCGATGATCGCGGCCTTGCGTGTCGTGGGTACCGCCGGTCGGTACGGCGCCGAGATGCGTTGATCGGGGAACCTTCCTGAAAGGCAACCCTCTTACCTTACAAGGACGCTTGAACGACATTGTGCTCCGGTGTCGTTCGGTCGTCCGGTGGCCTGTAAGGCCATGTTTGCCCCGGCCGGCCTCCCCACCGCGTCCGGGGTTTCTTTTGCCCGCCCGCCACCTGGCCCCTTGCTTCGGGTAGACTATTGCCCCCCTCGTTACCTCGAAGCCCACCATGGCCCAGCCCTCGACAACCTACAAGTTCGAACTCAACCTCACCGACCTGGACCGGGGCGTCTACGAAAGCATCAAGCAGACCATCGCCCGTCACCCTTCGGAAACCGAAGAGCGCATGGCGGTACGCCTGTTGGCCTACGCGCTGTGGTACAACGAAAACCTGGCATTCGGTCGCGGCTTGTCTGACGTGGACGAGCCTGCCCTCTGGGAGAAGAGCCTGGACGACCGTGTGCTGCACTGGATCGAAGTAGGCCAGCCTGATCTGGATCGCCTGACCTGGTGTTCCCGTCGTACCGAACGTACCAGCCTGCTGGCCTATGGCAGCCTGCGGGTCTGGCAGGGCAAGGTGGTGGATTCGGCCCGGACCCTGAAGAACCTGAACATTGCCGCAGTGCCTCAGGATGTGCTGGAGGTATTGGCCAGCGACATGCCGCGCGCCATCAAGTGGGATGTGATGATCAGCGAAGGTACGGTGTTCGTGACCGATGATCGGGGCCAACATGAAGTCCAGCTTGAATGGTTGCTTGGCGAACGTGGCTAAGGCATGGTGGCCGCCCGCCGTTGTCGTACCCCTGAGATGATTGCCGCACATGCGTATCGAGCCACGCCCGCTACCTGCTGAACTGCCTTTCCTTGGCGACTTGCCGCCCCTGTTGACCCGCCTGTATGCCGCCCGTGGGGTACAGAGTCAGGAGGAGCTGGACAAGGGCCTGGCACGGCTGCTGCCTTATCAGCAACTCAAAGGCATCGACCAGGCGGTGTCGCTGCTGGTCGAAGCCATCGACCAGCGCCAGCGCATCCTGGTGGTCGGTGACTTCGATGCCGATGGGGCCACGGCCAGCAGCGTTGCGGTATTGGGTTTGCGCCTGCTTGGCGCCGCCCAGGTGGATTACTTGGTACCCAATCGCTTCACTTACGGCTATGGCCTTACGCCGGAAATCGTCGGCGTGGCCCTGGAGCGTCAGCCAGACTTGCTGGTGACCGTGGATAACGGCATTTCCAGTGTCGATGGCGTCCAGGCCGCCAAGCAGGCCGGGCTCAAGGTATTGATTACCGACCACCATCTGCCGGGCCCTGAATTGCCCCAGGCCGATGCCATCGTCAACCCCAACCAGCCCGGGTGTGAATTTCCCAGCAAGGCGCTGGCCGGTGTCGGTGTCATCTTCTATGTCCTGATGGCGCTACGTGCCCGCTTGCGCGCCCTCGGCCGCTATGCGCAGGCAGCGCAGCCGAATATCGGCGAGCTGCTGGACCTGGTCGCGCTGGGCAGCGTGGCTGACGTGGTACCTCTCGATGCCAACAATCGCATCCTGGTGCACCAGGGGTTGGAACGCATCCGCGCCGGTCGGGCGCGGCCCGGCATTCAGGCACTGCTGGAAGTCGCTCGTCGCGACCATCGCCGTCTGACTTCCGTGGACCTGGGCTTCATCCTCGGACCGCGCCTCAACGCAGCGGGGCGCATGGACGACATGAGCCTTGGCATCGAATGTCTGCTCAGTGAAGACCTGGCGTTGGCGCGGGACATGGCCGCGGAGCTCGATGGCCTTAACCAGGATCGAAAATCCGTGGAGCAGGGCATGCAACGCGAAGCCCTGGCGCAACTCAAGGACCTTCCCTTGGAGGCCATGCCCTTTGGCCTTTGCCTGTTCGAGCCGGACTGGCACCAGGGCGTGATCGGCATCCTCGCCTCGCGGCTCAAGGACCGTTATCACCGGCCCACCATCGCCTTTGCCGATGCCGGCGATGGCGTGCTCAAGGGCTCGGCGCGGTCCATCCCTGGTTTCCATATCCGTGATGCGCTGGATGCCGTAGCCGCCAGCCATCCAGGCTTGATCACCAAGTTCGGCGGCCACGCCATGGCCGCCGGGCTCTCGTTGCCGGCCGAGCATTTCCAGGCCTTCGCCGAGGCCTTCGATGCACAGGCGCGGGCCCAGCTCTGCGAGGACGATCTCACCGGAAGGCTATTGTCGGACGGTTGCCTGGCCGTGGAAGAATTCCACCTGGAACTGGCCCGGGCCCTGCGCAATGCCGGGCCATGGGGGCAGCATTTTCCCGAGCCGCTGTTCCACGGTGTTTTCGAGCTGGTGGAGCAACGCATAGTGGGTGAGCGGCACCTCAAAGTGGTGCTCAAGAGTGAGTGCGGCAGCGTTCGCCTCGATGGCATCGCCTTCGGTGTCGATCGAGAGCTGTGGCCCAACCCCGGCGCGCGTTGGGTGGAAATGGCCTACAAGCTGGACGTGAATGAGTACCGGGGCGTGGAGAGCGTGCAGCTGTTGATTCAGCACCTGAGTCCACGCTAGGGGAATCCGCCGCCCTCCATGGGGGTCTACTAGGCTCTGTAGAATGTCCGCTGGCCCAAAGCCACGGGCAGCGTCTATGGCTGACCTAACCCATTTGAGAGGTGCTTCATGAGCCTGCTGTTAGAACCCTACACGCTGCGCGGCCTGACCTTGCGAAACCGTATCGTGGTTTCGCCCATGTGCCAGTACTCGGCCGAGGATGGCTTGGCCAACGATTGGCACCTGGTTCACTTGGGCAGCCGGGCCGTGGGTGGCGCGGGCCTGGTGATCTTCGAGGCCACCGCGGTAACCGCGGACGGACGCATCACTCCCGAAGACCTCGGCCTATGGAAAGACGAGCAGATTCCCGGCCTGCAGCGCATCACGCGTTTCATCGAGGCCCAGGGGGCGGTAGCGGGCATCCAGCTCGCCCATGCCGGTCGCAAGGCGAGTACCTGGCGGCCCTGGCTGGGCAAGCACGGTAGCGTGACCCTGGAAGAGGGCGGCTGGATTCCGGTGGCGCCTTCACCGATTCCCTTCGACCCCGAACATGCACGGCCGACCGAGCTCGGCGAAAAGGACATCGAGGGCATCAAGCAAGCCTTCATCGAAGCCGCCCGCCGCGCCTTGAGCGCCAATTTCAAGGTAGTGGAGATCCACGCCGCCCACGGCTACCTGCTGCACCAATTCATGTCGCCCTTGAGCAATCGCCGTACTGACCAGTACGGGGGGAGCTTCGACAATCGCATTCGCCTGGTATTGGAAGTAACCGAAGCCATTCGCGAGCTGTGGCCGGCGGACCTGCCGGTGTTCGTGCGTGTATCGGCCACCGACTGGGTGGAGGACGGCTGGAATCCGGACGAAACCGTTGAACTGGCGCGGCGCTTGAAAGCCCTGGGGGTAGACCTCGTAGACGTTTCTTCCGGCGGTACCGCCGCGAATGCTGAAATCCCGACGGGTCCTGGCTATCAGACGCGCTTCGCCGAGCGGGTACGCAAGGAGTCGGAAATTGCCACCGGCACCGTAGGGATGATCACTGAACCTGCCCAGGCCGAGCATATCCTGCGCACTGGCCAGGCGGACCTGATTCTGCTGGCCCGGGAGCTATTGCGCGATCCGTACTGGCCGCTGCATGCCGACGATGACCTCGGTGGCCGTCAGTCCACCTGGCCCGCCCAGTACCAGCGCGCCACCCACCGGGACCAACCCATCCATGAGTCTGACCTACGGGATACGGCAGCGCGCGGTTGATCCCTATCCACGGGCTGCCCCCAAGGTAGGCGCTAGCGAAGCTGGCGAATGAAGCGAATTTCGAAAGCTCCATTCCCCAGCTGGCGCTAGGTCCTACCGGTTGGTCCAACCCCTGTAGGCCCAACTTTACCTTCGGCGGCTTCGCTACCCATCGTGGGAGCCAGCGAAGCTGGCGAAGGGCAGTGAGCGGGACCATTCGTCAGTTTGGCAGCCCTCCTACGGATACTTACGCTGCTCCGGCGCCGGCGGGAAGTACTGGTACAGCCAGGTCTCGCTAAGGGTGCGGTCGCTGGTCCTGATATACAACCGCATCTCCACCGGCGCCACGCTGTCACTGGTGGGGTACCAGTCGAAGATCACCCGGTAGCCCTTGATGTTCGGCAGTACCAGCACATGGAAGTCCTGGACCTTGCCATTGGATACCGTCACCACGGGCTCGATGCCGGTGCCTTCCGGCAAGCTTTCCAGGCCGCCGCCGGTGAAGTCGATGGCGAAGCGGCGGGCCCATTTGTCCGGGTAATGTTCGCCCGGTGCCCAGCCTTCCAGGAAGCCGCCCATGCCGGAGCGGGTGGCGTGAACCCGTGCCAGCGGCGTGCCGGTCGGGGGTAGGGCGCTCCAGTACAGCTTGTAGCCGTAGGCCAAGGTGTCACCAGCGGCCACGGGCTTTTTGGGCGTCCAGAACGCCACGATGTTGTCCATGGTCTCGCCAGTGGTAGGGATCTCCAGCAGGTCGATCGAGCCCTCGCCCCAGGCGGTGGTGGGTTCTACCCACAGGCTGGGACGCTTGCTGTACCAGTCCACGGTATCCTGATAGCTCTCGAAATCGTGGTCGGTCTGCACCAGGCCGAACCCTTTCGGGTTGGTATCGGCAAAGGCGTTGAATTGCAGCTTGGCCGGGTTGTTCAGTGGCCGGCAGATCCATTCGCCGTTGCCGCGCCACATGGCCAGCCGGTCCGAGTCGTGGATCTGTGGATGGATGGTGTCGCACATGCGACGTTCATGAGTGCCGCAACTGAACATGGTGGTCATGGGGGCGATGCCCAGTTGCTGGATCGCCGTGCGGGCCGTTACCTGCATGTCCACCGCCATGACCACGCGCTCGTCCTGGCAGTCGATGTCGAAACGATAGGCGCCGGTGGCGCTGGGGGATTCCAGCAAGGCGTAGACCACGAAGCGGGTGGCGTCCTTGGTCGGGGTCTCGAACCAGAACCTGGTGAAGTCCGGGAATTCTTCCTGCCGCTTGGCGAAGGTGTCGACCGCCAGGCCGCGCGCCGACAAGCCGTACTGCTTGGTCGCATCCACGGCGCGGAAATAGCTGGCGCCAAGGAAGGAAACGATGTCATGGCGATCGATCTCAGGCGCCTTGAACAGCTTGAACCCGGAAAAGCCCAGGTCACCCTTGAGCTGCTTCTGGTCGACCTTGCTGTCGTTGTAGTTGAACAGCTCGGGCCGGAAGTGTACTTCCCGCGCCTGACGGGTGGCCGGATCCACGCTGTACATGCGCACCGGCGTGCGGAAGCCCATGCCCACGTGGAAGAACTGGACATCCAGCTGGCCATTCACTTCTTTCCAGAGCGAATGGTTGGCGTCGTACTGAATGGCATTGAACTGCTGAGGCGTCATGTTCGCCAAGGTAGGCGGCAAGGCCTGCTTGCGGTCGGTGTAGGGCTGCGCGGCCAGGGCCTTGGCCAGGGCCTTGAGCCCCTCGAAATCGAAGTGTTCGGCGTCGCCGTCGGCGGTTGCCGCCAGCGCGCGGGCGGAGAACAGTGCGCTGGTAGACAGGCCGGTATAGGCGGCCAGGGCCATGGAGGCTTTCAACAGGCTTCTGCGGTGCATGGGCAAACCTTTGCTGGAAAATGCGAACGTTAGCCAAGGTTGATGGCACCGCGCAATCACCGCTTCGATTGGCGCCACCAACCTTGCTTCACGGCCCTTGTAGAGCGCCGATCGCCCCCGTTGGTTCATCGCGTCAATGCTTGAACATCACATGGCGCACCACGGTGTAGTCCTCCAGTCCGTACATGGACATGTCCTTGCCGTAGCCGGAGTGTTTCTGGCCGCCATGGGGCATTTCGCTCACCAGCATGAAGTGGGTATTCACCCAGGTGCAGCCGTATTGCAAGCGGGCACTGAGCCGATGGGCCCGGCCCAGATCCTGGGTCCAGACCGATGAAGCCAGGCCGTAGTCCGAATCGTTGGCCCAGTCCAGTACCTGGGTTTCGTCACTGAAGGGCGTCACGGTGACCACCGGGCCGAACACCTCCCGCCGGAGGATCTCATCGTCCTGTTGCACATCGGCCAGCACTGTCGGTTCGAAGAAGAAACCGTCTCCTTCCACGGCCTTGCCGCCCGTGACCAGACGAATGTGCGGCTCAGCTATCGCACGGCTGACGAAGCCTGCCACACGGTCGCGCTGCTGCGCGCTGATCAGCGGGCCCAGCTCGGTGCCCTCGGTTTCTTGCAACCCGTGTCGGAGGCTGCTGACAGCCGCGCCCAGTTTTTCGACGAAGCGCTCATAGATACCCTGCTGGGCATAGATCCGGCAGGCGGCCGTACAGTCTTGCCCGGCATTGTAGAAACCGAAGGTGCGAATGCCCTCCACGGCGGCATCCAGGTCGGCATCGTCGAAGATCAGCACAGGTGCCTTGCCGCCCAGCTCCATGTGCATGCGCTTCACCTGGGCTGCGGTGCTGGCGATGATTTGCGAGCCGGTGGCGATAGAGCCGGTCAGGGATACCATGCGCACCTTGGGGTGCTCAACCAGAGGCGCTCCCACCTTGGCTCCGCGCCCAAAGAGAATATTCAGTACACCCGCCGGGAAAATGCCCGTCGCCAGTTCGGCCAGCTTCAAGGCGGTCAGCGGCGTAAGCTCGGACGGTTTGAGGACCACGGTATTGCCCGCGGCCAAGGCCGGAGCGATTTTCCACGCCACCATCATCAGCGGGTAGTTCCAGGGCGCGATGGAGGCGATTACGCCCACCGGGTCACGCCGGATCATCGAGGTATGGCCCGGCAGATATTCACCGGCGGCCGACCCATTGAGGCAACGCGCCGCGCCAGCGAAGAAGCGGAAGACGTCCGCGATGGCCGGCAGCTCATCATTGCGCGCCGCGCTCAGAGGCTTGCCGCAGTTGGCGGATTCCAGGCCGGCCAGCTCATCGGCATGGGCGTCGATGGCGTCGGCCAGCTTGAGCAAGGCCAGGGCGCGATCCTTCGGTGGGGTCTGCGACCAGCCTTCGAAGGCGGCATCGGCGGCACGTACCGCGGCATCCACCTGGGCTTCGCTGGCCTCGGGAATCTTGACCAGCACCTGACCCCGGGCCGGGTCCAGCACCGGCTGGAGGCTACCTTCGCCAGCTACCAACTGGCCATTGATCAACAGTAGGGTTTGCATCGTGCGAGCCTCCAGGTCATTTGCCGGCGCCGGCGACCGATTCGCCGCCGCGTGTCAGGTAATAGGCGCCCAGAATGGGCAGCATGGTCACCAGCATCACCAACATGGCCACCACGTTGGTGACGGGGACATCCCGCGGCCGCGCCAGTTGGTTGAGCAGCCAAACGGGCAGGGTGCGTTCATTGCCGGAAGTAAAGGTGGTGACGATGATTTCATCGAAGGATAGGGCGAAAGCCAGCATTCCCCCGGCCAGCAGGGCCGAGCCCAGGTTCGGCAGGATAATGTAACGGAAGGTCTGCCAGCCATCGGCGCCCAGGTCCATGGAAGCTTCGATCAGGCTATGGGATGTGCGCCTGAGCCGGGCGATGACGTTGTTGTAGACAATCACCACGCAGAAGGTGGCATGGCCGACCACGATGGTGAACAGCCCAGGCTCGATGCCGAGGGTCTTGAAGGCCGACAGCAAGGCGATACCCGTGACGATGCCCGGCAGGGCGATGGGCAGGATCAGCATCAGCGACACGGCGTCCTTGCCGAAGAACGTTCGCCGGTAGAGCGCCGCCGCGGCCAGGGTGCCCAGCACAAGGGCCAGCGCCGTGGCCAGGCAGGCCACCTGTAGCGACAGCTTGATCGCCAGGACTACATCCTCCCGGGCAAAGGCAGCGCTGAACCATTTAAGGGTCCAGCCCCGGGGCGGGAAGCTGAAGGCGGCATCCTCGGTGTTGAACGCGTACAGGAAGATCACCAGAATCGGTACATGCAGGAAAGCCAACCCGCTCCAGGCCGCGATACGCAGCCCGATGGACGCTTTTTCAGAGTGCATCGAAGGCCCCCAGGCGACGGACGATGGTCAGGTAGAGCGCAATGAGCACGATGGGCACCAGGGTGAAGGCGGCGGCCATGGGCAAGTTGCCGATGGCCCCCTGCTGGGCGTACACCATGCTCCCTATGAAATACCCTGGCGGGCCGATCAACTGCGGCACGATGAAATCTCCCAGGGTGAGAGAAAAGGTAAAGATCGAGCCTGCCGCGATACCTGGTACCGCCAGGGGCAATACCACCTGCATGAACGTCTGCCGTGGCGTGGCGCCAAGGTCGGCCGAAGCTTGCAGCAGCGACGGCGGCAGGCGCTCCAGGGCCGCCTGGATCGGCAGGATCATGAATGGCAGCCAGATATAAACGAACACCAGGAAGCGGCCCAGATGCGAGGTGGACAGGGTGCTGCCGCCAATGCCGGGTAGGTTCAGCAGCCAGCCCAGCAGGCCGCCCAGCCCCAGGTGATCGACGAACCACTGGAGCACTCCTCCCTTGGCCAGCAGCAGCGTCCAGGCGTAGGCCTTGACGATGTAGCTCGCCCACATGGGCAGCATCACTGCGATGTAGAAAAAGGCTTTGACACGGCCCTGGGTGTAGCGGGCCATGTACCAGGCGATGGGAAACGCGATGACTGCGCTGGCGACCGACACGGCCAGGGCCATGGTCAGGGTACGCAGGATGATGTCCAGGTTGGCCGGCACGAAGAGCGCGCCGAGGTTGGCCCAGGTCAGGTCCGCGGTCACCGTCATGCTGAAATCGTCGAAGGTGTAGAACCCTTGCCAGAGCAGGTTCAGCAGTGCCCCCAGGTAAATGACCCCGAACCAGAGCAACGGCGGCACCAGCAACAGCGCCAGGTAGAGGTTGGGCCGCCGGTAAAGCAGGTCGGCCAACCGGCGCAGGGTGGGCCTGCGCGGAGCGGGTGCGGGTGACTCCAGTGCCAGGGCCATGTCAGCGCGCCTCGTCCAGCAGCGGCACCATGGCCGCCCGGGGCCAATGCAGGGTCAGCCGCTGGCCGGGCTGGGGCGCATTGCCATCGAACTGCCAGTTCTGGTTGGCCTGGCTGACATTCAGAGGCTGACCATTGCCCAGGCGCACCTCGTAGCGAGTGCTATTGCCCTGGAACTGCACGTCCTGCACGGTGGCATCCACGCGCACATGGTCGACATGATCCGGCAGGCCAAGGCGTATGTGTTCCGGACGAATCGAAAAGGCCCCCGGAACGCCACGCAAGGTAGTGGCCAGCTCTCCGCGCAGAACATTGGAGGTGCCCACGAACTCGGCCACGAAGACAGTGGCCGGTTTGCTGTAGAGGTTACGCGGGCTGTCGCATTGTTCGATGCGGCCTTTGTTGAATACTGCCACTCGATCGCTCATGGACAAGGCTTCGGTCTGGTCGTGGGTCACGAACACGAAGGTGATCCCCAGTTGCCGCTGCAGCTTTTTGAGCTCGCCCTGCATCTGTTCGCGAAGCTTGAGGTCCAGCGCCCCCAGGGGCTCATCCAGCAGCAGCACACGCGGGCGGTTCACCAGCGCGCGGGCGAGGGCCACTCGCTGACGTTGGCCGCCAGACAACTGTGCCGGCTTGCGCTCGCCGAAACCGGCCAGGGCAACCATGGCCAAGGCTTCCTCAGCGCGGGCCAGGCGTTCAGCCTTGCCGACACCCTTGACCTTGAGGCCATAGGCCACGTTGTCGCGCACGCTCATATGGGGGAACAGGGCATAGTCCTGGAAAACCGTATTGACATCACGGCGATAGGGGGGCAGCCCGGCAGCTTCTATGCCATGGATGCGGATGGACCCGGCGCTGGGCTGCTCGAACCCGGCGATCAACCTCAGGCAAGTGGTCTTGCCGGAGCCTGAGGGCCCGAGCATGGAGAAGAACTCCCCGTCCCGGATGTCGATGGACACCCGGTCTACAGCCTTGACCTCCCCGAACTGGCGAGATACGTCAGTAAATTGCACCGCAGCGGTCATGATGATTGCCCTTTGCCGAGAGGAATACGGGCATGGCGCGCCCGCGTGCTTGCCAGGAGGTTGCAGTAGGAGCCAGCGAAGCTGGCGATCCGGCCAGCCTTCGCCCATTGGCCAGCATCGCTGGCGCCAACAGACGGCTAGCGGCCGCCCATGATCGCGATATAGTCCTGGGTCCAGCGGCTGTAGGGCACGAACTTTCCGCCCTCGGCCTGGGGGGTCTTCCAGAAGGCGATCTTGTCGAAGAGGTCGTAGCCATTGGTGGCGCAGCCCTCGGCACCGAGCAGCTCACTGGCCTTGCAGGCCTGGGGCACGGCTGGCAGCGAGCCGAACCAGGCCGCCACGTCGCCCTGGACTTTTGGCTGCAGTGACCAGTCCATCCACTTGTAGGCGCAGTTGGGATGCTTGGCTTCGGCGTGGAGCATGGTGGTATCCGCCCAGCCGGTAGCTCCTTCCTTGGGCACCGTGGAGGCCACGGGTTGGTTGTCTGCCTTCAGGCCATTGACCATGTAGCCCCAGGAACTGGTCGCAACCACGCCCTCATTCTTCACATCGCTCATCTGTACCGTGGCGTCGTGCCAATAGCGGTGAATGAGAGGTTTCTGCTGGCGCAGCAAGTCCAGCACGGCCTTGTACTGGGCTTCAGTCAGTTGGTAGGGGTCCTGGATGCCCAGCTCAGGCCTGGCGCTTTTCAGGTACAAGGCTGCATCGGCGATATAGATGGGGCCGTCATAGGCCTGCACGCGGCCTTTGTTCGGCTTGCCATCGGGCAAGCCCTGGGGCTCGAACACCACGCTCCAGCTGCTGGGCGCGGTCTTGAACACCTGCGTGTTGTACATCAGGACGTTGGGGCCCCACTGGTAAGGCGTGCCGTATACCTGCTGGTTCACCACGAACCATGGCCCGTCAGCCAGGCGAGGGTCCAGGTTCTTCCAACGGGGGATCAGCGCCGTATTGATGGGCTGAACCCGCTTGCCCGCGATCAGGCGCAGGGAAGCATCACCCGACGCGGTGACCAGGTCGTACCCGCCCTTGGCCATGAGGCTGACCATTTCATCCGAGGTTGCCGCGGTCTTGACCTCGACCTTGCAACCGGTTTCCTTCTCGAAGCCGGTGACCCAGTCATAGCGCTTGTCGCTTTCGCCGCGCTCGATATAGCCGGGCCAGGCAATGATATCCAGGTGGCCTTCACCGGCGCCTAGAGCCTTGGGAAGTTCGGCGGCCTGGACGCCGACGCTGGCGAGCAGGCCCGTGGTGATTGCGCTGAGCAAGGTGGTCGTGGACGCGGACATGGATTTCCCTCTTTTTCAAATTATCGTCGGGGCAGCGGTGAGCCAAGGACAGCTTCGCATTCGTTATTGTTGTGGGGCTGGAGCCTCAGTCCAGCACTTCCCGGTGGCGCGCCATGATGTGGCGTACCACGCTGTAGTCCTGCAGCGAATCGCTGGACAGGTCCTTGCCATAGCCGGAGCGTTTCAGGCCGCCGTGAGGCATTTCGCTGGCGAGCATGAAATGGCTGTTGATCCAGGTGCAGCCATACTCCAGCCGGGAAGCGAACTGCATGGCCTTGTCCAGGTCGCGGGTCCAGACCGACGAGGCCAGGCCATATTCAGAGGCGTTGGCCCAGCCCAGGGCCTGCTCGGCGGTGTCGAAGCGCGTCACGGTGACCACCGGGCCGAAAACTTCCCGTTGCACGATCTCGTCGGTTTGCCTGCAGCCGGCCAGCAAAGTGGGCTGGTAATAAAAGCCTGGGCCTGAATGGGTGGCCGCGCCTGTGACGCGCTCGATATGCGGTTGGCTCAGGGCGCGCTCCACGAAGCTGGCGACTCGGTCGCGTTGGCGGGCACTGATCAGCGGGCCCAGCTCGTTGTCCTGGTCACGCTTGCTGGCGAAGCGCAAGCTGCCCACCGCTGTACCCAGTTCGGCCACCAGGCGATCATGGATACCGGCCTGGGCATAGACACGGCAGGCTGCGGTACAGTCCTGGCCGGCGTTGTAATAGCCATAGGTGCGAATGCCTTCCACCACCGCCTCCAGGTCGGCGTCGTCGCAAACGATCACCGGTGCCTTGCCGCCCAGTTCCAGATGGGTACGCTTGAGGGTGCGGGCGGCCGCCTGGAGAATCTTCTGCCCGGTGACGATATCGCCGGTAAGCGACACCATGCGCACCCGAGGGTCGCTGACCAGTTGTCCACCCACGCCATCCCCTCCACCGCAGACGACGTTCAGCACCCCGGCCGGCAGCAGCTCGGCCAGATCGGGCAGCAATGCCAATACGCTCAAGGGCGTGTGTTCGGAGGGTTTGAAGACCAGGGTATTACCGGCGGCCAGCGCTGGGGCCAGTTTCCAGGCCGCCATCATCAAGGGGTAGTTCCAGGGCGCGATGGATGCCACCACGCCCACCGGGTCTCGGCGTACCATGCTGGTGTAGCCAGGGACGTATTCGCCCGCCAGCTGTCCCGTCTGACAGCGGACCGCCCCGGCGAAAAATCGGAATACGTCCACGCTGGCGGCCAGGTCGTCCTGGCGAGCCAGGTGCAAAGGCTTGCCGCAATTGAGGGCCTCGATCCGAGCCAATTGATCGGCCCTGGCTTCGATGCGTTCGGCGATGGCCAACAGGCGATTGGCGCGCTGCTGGGGCGTGGTTCGCGACCAGGCCGGGAACGCCCGACTGGCGGCCGCGATCGCCGCCTCCACCTGAGCGGGGCTGGCTTCGGCCACCTGGGCCAAGGCATTGCCATCGCTGGGGTCCAAGATGGTCTCGGCCATGCCTTCGCCTGCCACCAGTTGGCCGTCGATCAGCAAGGCAGTGCGCAAGGGCTCGAACAGGTCGAAACGGGGCATGGCAAAGCCTCGACGAAGCGGTTGTCTGGCCTGCAGCCTAGTAGCGCCGGTGCGCTACCGACAAATATCAAATATCGAAAGCTGCGTTCGATTAAACCGAATGCTTGCGGGCATGTTGCTCGCGGGCCGTGGTGAGGAAGGGGTCAACCAGCGGAGGCCGCGCGCTGCCCCGGCGCCAAGCCAGACCCACGTCAAGCGTGCGGGTCAGGTCCACTACGCTACGCGCCTCGATGATGTCGCCTTCCAGAGACCAGGGCCGGTAAGTCATGTCAGGCTGGATCGCCACGCCTAGCCCGGCGGCCACCAGGCTACGCACCGCCTCGGTGGAAGCGCTGCGCAGGCTGATACTGGGGCGCAGTCCGGCTTCGGCCCAGATGCGCTGGGCGTTGCGGTCCATCTCGTCGACATTGAGCTCGATCAAAGGCTCGGCGGCCACGTCCGCCAGGGCAATGTCATCACGCTCCAGCAGGGGATGGCGCGCTGGCAGCCACAGGCGCTGGGGAGAGTGGGTCAACACCTCGGTTTGCAGGGCGTGGCGATCCTCCAGGTTGGACAGAATCAGCACTCCTACATCGATTTCGCCGTTGAGCAACAGGTGCTCGATGTAGGGGCGCTCGTCTTCCATGACCCGCAGGCTTACATTCGGGTAAGCCCGTTGGAAGCGCGTGAGCAGGTTGGCCAGGTAATACCCGGCAACCAAGCTGCTGACCCCGATGGTGAGGGTGCCGATGATCTGGTCCGTGCATTGCTGCAGGCTGCGCTTGGCGTTATCCACCGTGGCCAGGATCAAGTGCGCCTGGCGGAGGAACTGGTGCCCTTGGTGGGTCAGGCTCATGCCCTTGGCGTGACGATTGAACAGCGAGACGCCGATTTCCTCCTCCAGTTGCTGGATCGCGGCCGTGAGCGTGGACTGTGAGATGAACACTGCCTGAGCGGCCGCCGAGATCGATCCGGTTTCGGCCACCGCGATGAAATGACGGATCTGGCGCAGCGTCATCATGACAAGGTATCTACAAAAGAAGAGGGTGGATCCGTTATATCGAAAAAATCGAACGGGCGACAGGGGCGCGGACTATGTCCGATGAGGCCGGTTGGCCAGCCGTGACAAGCGCCGCACGTGGCTCCGCTATCCATATTGTCATCGTGAAAGTAGCCGCCTCGCTTACCAGCCGCTGGTCTATACTGCCCGACTTTCGCCTGCCCCCAGCCCGAGGAGTGATTGTGAAGAACTGGACGCTGCGCCAACGCATTCTGGCGAGCTTCGCCGTAGTGATCGCCATCATGCTGGCGATGGTACTGATCACCTTCACCCGCTTGCTGATGATCGAGCAGGAGGCGGCCAGCCTGCGTGGCCAAAGCATTCCGGGTGTGTATTCCGGCTCGATGATGCGCAGCGCCTGGACCGACGGCTACCTTTATACCCAGCAGTTGCTGGGGTTGAGCTATCAGCGCGAACTGGTCAGCGCCGATGAAGAACAGTACAAGGGGTTCTCGGAGCGCCTGGCCAGCCAGATGGCGGTATTCCAGAGAACCTTGAACAGCGATGAGGAGCGTGCCGCCTTCACTGAATTCGCTCGGCTGCGCGACAGCTATCAGGAAGCGCTCAAGCGTACCTTGGCGGTCTATCAGCAGCGGCGTTTCACCGAAGCCATGGAATTGTTCGAGCAGGAGCTGACACCTGCCTGGTCGGCGGGCCGAAAGCAACTGAACCTGGTGGTTGACCTGGACCGCCAGGCTGCCGAAAAGGCCAGCGCGGCCATCGAAGGTTCCGTGGTCACTACCCGCCTGGTCATGCTGGCCAGCCTGATCGTGGCGGTGGCCGCGGCCCTGGCCTGCGGGCTATTGCTGTTGCGCAACATCATGTCGCCCACCACCCGTCTTCTGGAGATCCTCGATGTAATGCGCGGCGGTGACCTGAGCGTGCGCCTGAACCTGGGTCGCCGGGATGAGTTCAACGCCATCGAGACCGGATTCAACGCCATGATGGAGGAGCTCAACGCCCTGGTGTCACAGGCTCAGCGTTCGTCCATCCAGGTCACCACCTCGGTTACGGAGATCGCCGCCACCTCTCGCCAGCAACAGGCCACGGCCACGGAAACCGCGGCCACGACCAGCGAAATCGGCGCAACTTCTCGAGAAATCGCCGCGACCTCTCGCGACCTGGTACGCACCATGGGCGAGGTGACCGGCGCCGCCGACCAGGCCTCGCTGCTGGCGGACAATGGGCAGCAGGGGCTGGCGCGCATGGCCGATACCATGCAACACGTCATGGGCGCGGCGGAGCTGGTCAACGCCAAGCTGGCGACGCTCAATGAGAAAGCGAGCAACATCAACCAGGTGGTGGTCACCATCGTCAAGGTCGCCGACCAGACCAACCTGTTGTCCCTCAACGCCGCGATCGAGGCTGAAAAGGCCGGCGAGTACGGCAGGGGCTTCGCCGTGGTGGCCACTGAAGTGCGTCGCCTGGCCGACCAGACCGCCGTGGCCACCTATGATATTGAACAGATGGTGCGCGAGATTCAGTCCGCGGTATCGGCAGGGGTCATGGGCATGGACAAGTTTTCCGAAGAAGTACGCCGCGGCATGCTGGAAGTGCATCAGGTCGGTGAGCAGTTGAATCAGATCATTCATCAGGTCCAGGCCCTGGCGCCGCGGGTGCTGATGGTCAACGAAGGGATGCAGGCCCAGGCCACCGGCGCCGAACAGATCAACCATGCCTTGAGCCAGCTCAGCGACGCCAGCAGCCAGACAGTGGACTCGCTACGCCAGGCCAGCGCCGCCATCGACGAGCTCAGCCAAGTCGCCGCTGGGTTGCGTGGCGGTGTGTCGCGCTTCAAGGTCTGATGACCAGCCCGCGCACACCGGTGGCGCCAGCCGTGCCCACCACCCAGCTTTTCTTGCTGTTCAGCCTCGGCGAGCAGCGCTTTGCCTTGCCTGCGCGGGAAGTGGTCGAGGTATTGCCACTGCTGCCGCTCAAGCCGATCCCGCGGGCACCAGGCTGGGTGGCCGGCGTATTTTCCTATCGCGGCCGGGTCGTGCCGGTGATCGACCTTTGCCATCTGGCCCTTGGCAGTCCCGCTCGGCAGCGCACCAGTACCCGGGTGGTATTGGTCAATTACCCCGGCAATCACTGCTTGGGCCTGGTGCTTGAACAGGCCAGCCAAACCCTTCGTTGTGACCTCACCGAATTCAAGCCGTACGGGCTGCTGAGCCCTGACGCGCCCTACCTGGGCCCCATCCGTGAGGATGCCCAGGGCTTGCTGCAGCGCATCAGCGTCGAGGACTTGCTCGATGAACGCGCCCGGACGCTGTTGTTCGCGCCTGAGAACGCGGCTTTGCTCGGAGGCGCGCCCAAGTGAGCTTCGACCCACGCTTCTTCGCCTTTCTTCACCAGCGTATCGGGCTGGACGCCGCCTCGGTGGGCCCGGCGATGATCGAGCGCGCGGTGCGTCACCGCCAGGACAAGGTCGGCGCGCCCAGCCTCGAGGCCTACTGGAGCTTGCTCAACCTGAACAAGGAAGAAGAGCAGGCGCTGATCGAAGCGGTGATTGTGCCGGAAACCTGGTTCATGCGTTATCCGGAGTCCTTCGCGGCCCTGGGCCGCCTGGCGCGAGCGCGCTGGCACGAACGCCCCGGCCAGCCGCTACGTCTGCTCAGCCTGCCGTGCTCCACGGGGGAAGAACCCTATTCCATGGTCATGGCGTTGTTCGACGCCGGCCTGCCCGGCGAGGCCTTTATCGTCGATGGCCTGGACATCAGCCCGGCCTCGCTGGAGAAGGCCCGGCGGGCGTGCTATGGGCGCAACTCCTTCCGAGGCGAGTACAGGGCCTACCAGGCCCGGTATTTCACCCAGGACCCGGAAGGGCACAGGTTGCGGCCGAGTATCACTGGGCAGGTTCGCTTGCGCCACGGCAACGTGCTCGACCCGACGCTGGCCAGCGAAACGCCCTATGATTTTGTCTTCTGCCGCAATCTGCTTATCTACTTCGATGTGCCCACACAACGGGAAGTGGTAGCCGTCCTCAAATCGCTGACACGGCCCGATGGCGTGTTGTTCATCGGCCCGGCCGAAGGCAGCCTCCTGGCCTCCAATGGCATGCGCCCCCTTGGCATTGCCCAGGCCTTTGCCTTTGTTCGGCAAGCCGAGCCAAGTCCCGCCCTGGCCGGGCTCAGCAAGCCTTTACCGCTGGCCTCGGTGTCCATGGCGCCCGCTCGGCCCTTGCGGCAGCAGTTCTTGCCGGCCAGGGGCGCGCAGCCCAAGGCTCTGGATTTCCCCCTATCCCGCTCGGCTTCATCCGCAAGGGTAACCGCCCAGGAGAATTCCCGTTCCGTCGCGCCAGTGGAAGCGGGCGGCTCCGACGCAGCCACGCTCCTCGCACGGATCGCCGCCCTGGCCAACGCAGGCCAGAGCGCCGACGCCCGGCTGGCTTGCGAGCGTTACCTGAAGCAGCATCCGCCTCAAGCCCAGGTGTATTACTGGTTAGGCTTGCTCTGTGACGCCGCCGGCAATGCCCTGGAAGCACAGGGTTATTATCGCAAGGCACTGTATCTGCAACCGCAGCATGCCGAAGCGCTGACGCAACTGGCCATGCTGCTGGCGGCGAGGGGGGACCTGGAAAGCGCTCGACGCCTGCAGGCCCGTGCCGCCCGTGCCATGAAGGAGCCTAGGGCATGACCGAACAACCGGGGCGCGAGGCCGCCGATGATCAGGCGCTCATCCTCGATGCCTGTTGGAAGACCATCGGGGTACGTGGCGACCACTCCTGCCCGCGCCTGGTCGAATATGTGCGCTGCCTGAATTGCCCGGTATTCGCCGAGGCCGCCAGCACGCTGCTGGACCGCTACTCCCTGCGTCGTGAGCCAGGGGAACTGACCTACCCGCCGACGCCACCGGTGCTGCCTTCGCGTTCTCTGGTGGTGTTTCGCCTGGGGGAAGAATGGCTTGCCCTGGCCACCCGCTGCCTGGTGGAGATAGCGCCCCAGCAGCCTGTGCATTCGTTGCCCCATCAGCGTTCGCGTGCCTTGCTGGGCGTGTGCAACGTGCGTGGCGCCCTGGTGCCTTGCATCGCCCTGCAAGCCCTGCTCGGGATAGGCCCCGGCGTCGCGCCGGCCGGCACTCGGCGCGTGTCGCCGCGATTGTTGATACTGGCCGTGCCGGGTGGCTCGGTGGTCGCCCCGGTGGATGAGGTCGCGGGCATCCAGCGCTTCGAGGAGCGGCTGATCCAGGCCAGCGCCCTCCTGGACAAGGCAAGGTTCACCGCGGCCGTCGTCCGAGAGGAAGCACGCACCCTGCGGGTACTGGAAGAATCGGCGCTACTGGCAGCCATCGCGGGGAGCCTGACATGACCCCTGAACAGATGCGCGATGCATCGCTGATGGAGCTCTTCGCCCTGGAGGCCGAGGCCCAGACAGCGGTGCTCAGCGCAGGGCTGCTGGCCCTGGAGCGCAACCCCGGCGATCCGGCTCAGCTGGAAGCCTGCATGCGCGCGGCCCACTCTTTGAAGGGCGCCGCGCGTATCGTAGGCGTCGATGCCGGTGTGCAGGTGGCCCATGTGATGGAGGACTGCCTGGTGGCGGCTCAGGCCGGTGATTTGCGCCTCGGGCCGGAGCATATCGATGCCCTGCTGCAGGGCACTGACCTGTTGCTGCGCATCGGCATGCCGCACAAGGCCCCGGCCGCGGAAGACATCAGCGCCTTCCTGGGGCAGATCAAGGCCGCCGTAGAAGGCGCTCCTCCTGCGCTTGCATCGCCGCTCGAGGCGGCAATGGTCGATCTCGAGCCAGCGCCTATGGTGCAGCCGAGCCTGGCGCCCGCGCTCGTGGACGAGCCCAGCGGCGAGCCGACCGGGGCCCGACGCAGCGGGGAGGGCGAACGGGTGCTCCGGGTCACCGCTGAACGCCTCAACGCGCTGTTGGACCTGGCCAGCAAGGCGATGGTCGAGACCCAGCGTCTCAAGCCCTACCTGGCCAGCCTGCAGCGGCTCAAGCGAATGCAGGCCCAGGGGCTGCGGGCGCTGGATGAATTGCAGCAGCGGCTCGACGCGCAGCTGCCGGTGGAGGACGTGCGCCAGGCACTGACCCAGGCCAAGACGCTGCTCGGCGATACCCAGCAGATCCTTCTGGGCCAGGTGGCTGAACTGGATGACTTCGGCTGGGAGGCTGGGCAGCGGGCCCAGCAGCTCTACGACACGGCCTTGGCCTGCCGCATGCGGCCTTTCGCCGACGTGCTTGGCGGCCAGGCGCGCATGGTCCGCGACCTCGGTCGCAGCCTGGGCAAACAGGTACGCCTGGAGGTCGAGGGCGAAAAGACCCAGGTGGACCGCGACGTCCTCGAGCGCCTGGAAGGGCCCCTCATGCATTTGCTGCGTAACGCTGTCGATCACGGCATCGAGCAGCCTGAGCAGCGCCTGATGGCCGGCAAGGCGGCCGAGGGCTGCATTCGTCTGCGTGCCTCCCACCGCGCCGGGCAATTGGTGCTGGAGCTTAATGACGACGGCGCTGGCGTGGACCTTTCCCGGCTGCGACAGAGTGTGGCGCAGCGCGGATTGTCGAGCGCCGACACCGCGGCACGCCTGAGCGAGGAAGAGCTGTTGGCGTTTCTCTTCCTGCCCGCCTTCAGCCTGCGCGACACAGTGACCGAGGTATCCGGCCGGGGCGTTGGGCTGGACGCGGTACAGCATATGGTTCGCGAACTGCGCGGCACTATCGAATTGACTCAGCGCACCGGCGAAGGCTGCCGCTTCCTGTTGGAAGTGCCCTTGACGCTGTCCGTGGTGCGCAGCCTGGTGGTCGAGGTGGGTGGTGAGGCCTATGCCTTTCCGCTCGCGCACATCGAGTACAGCCTTGACCTGGCCCTCGCGGATATCCTGCAGATCGAGGGGCGCCAGCATTTCTTCCATCATGGCCGGCAGGTCGGGCTGGTCGCCGCCAGCCAGCTGTTGCAACGGCCCTCCGGCGCACCGGGCAACGCCAGCGTGCGGGTCGTGGTGGTGCGCGAGCGCGATGCCCTCTACGGCATCGCGGTCGACCGCTTCATCGGCGAGCGGGTACTGGCGGTGCTGCCGCTGGATACGCGCCTGGGCAAGGTACAGGACATTTCCGCCGGCGCGCTGCTCGACGACGGCTCGGTAGTGCTGATCGTCGATGTGGAAGACATGACACGGTCTGTGGAAAAGCTTTTGAGCAGCGGTCGGCTGGAGCGTATCGATCGTTCGGCTGGCGCCGCCTCGAAGCCGGCCGGCAAGCGCGTCCTGGTGGTGGATGACTCGCTCACGGTACGCGAATTGCAGCGCAAGCTGTTGCGGGCGGCAGGCTACGAGGTGGCCGTGGCGGTGGACGGGATGGACGGCTGGAACGCGCTGCGTGCCGAGGCCTTCGACCTGCTCATCACCGACATCGACATGCCTCGCATGGACGGCATCGAACTGGTGACCCTGCTGCGGCGAGACGCCCGCCTGCAAGGCCTGCCAGTGATGGTGGTGTCCTATAAGGATCGCGAAGAAGACCGCCAGCGCGGCCTGGATGCCGGGGCCGACTACTATCTAGCCAAGGCCAGTTTCCATGACGACGCCTTGTTGCAGGCAGTGGCCGAGTTGATCGGAGGAGCCAGGGAATGAAGGTTGCGATCGTAAATGACCTGCCCATGGCAGTGGAGGCCTTGCGCCGCGCCCTGGCCTTCGAGCCGGCCCACGAGGTGATCTGGATTGCCACCGATGGAGCGGAGGCAGTGCGCTTGTGCGCCGAGCAGCGCCCGGACGTGCTGCTCATGGACCTGGTGATGCCGAACATGGACGGAGTAGAGGCTACCCGGCAGATCATGGCGGACACCCCCTGCGCCATCCTGCTGGTGACCGTGGATCGTGAGCGCAACGTGCACAAGGTGTTCGAGGCCATGGGCCATGGCGCTTTGGACGTGGTGGATACACCGGCCCTGGGCCTGGGCGATGGCCGGGAGGCTGCCGCGCCCCTGCTGCGCAAGATCACCAATATCGGCTGGCTGGTGGGCGAACGCGGTACGCCCGCCAAGCCCCGGCTGGCGGTGCAGCGCAACGGTGCGGGGCCCCTGGGGCTGGTGGCCATCGGGGCCTCGGCCGGCGGGCCGGCGGCCCTGGAAACCCTGCTCAAGGGGCTCCCGGCCAGTTTTCCCGCCGCGCTGGTGCTGGTCCAGCATGTGGATGAAGTGTTCGCCGCCGGCATGGCCAGCTGGCTGGCCACGGCTACGGGCCGTCCGGTGCGCCTGGCCCGCAAGGGGGACTGCCTGCGGCCGGGCGACGTTTTGCTGGCGGGCACCAACAATCATCTGCGGCTGGGTGCGGATGGGAGCTTGAACTACACCCCGGATCCGGTGAATGAGATTTACCGCCCCTCGATCAACGTTTTCTTCGAAAGCGTGGCCGAGCACTGGCGCGGGCAGGCCGTTGGCGTGCTGCTCACCGGCATGGGGCGGGACGGTGCCCAGGGCTTGAAACGGATGCGCGAACAGGGGCACCTCACCATCGCCCAGGATCAACAAAGCTGTGCCGTGTTCGGTATGCCCAAGGCAGCCGTGGCGTTGAACGCGGCCATTCAAGTGCTCTCCCTGGAGCAGATCGCTCCTCGGCTTGTAGAGATGTTCATTCAATGACTTCGTACGTCCGGCCGAGCCGGCATACCAGCGGTACTCAGGTGACAACCCAATGATTGATCTACAACTGGACCAATTCAAATCCGCCCCTGAAAACCAGGCCATGGTGCTCTTGGTGGATGACCAGGCCATGATCGGCGAAGCCATCCGGCGGAGCCTGGCTACGGAAATGAACATCGATTTCCACTTCTGTGCCGACCCCCACCAGGCCATCGCCAATGCCGTGCGCATCCGCCCCACGGTCATTCTCCAGGACCTGGTGATGCCTGGGCTGGACGGGTTGACCCTGGTGCGCGAATACCGCAATCATCCCTCTACCCGTGACATTCCGATCATCGTGCTATCCACCAAGGAAGACGCGGTGGTCAAGAGCGCCGCCTTCGCCGCCGGGGCCAACGATTACCTGGTCAAGTTGCCGGATACCATCGAGCTGGTGGCCCGGATTCGCTACCACTCCCGGTCATACCTGACGCTGCTGCAGCGCGATGAGGCCTACCGGGCCTTGCGGGTGAGCCAGCAGCAATTGCTGGATACCAACCTGGTACTGCAGCGCCTGATGAATTCCGATGGCCTCACCGGCCTGTCCAACCGCCGTCATTTCGACGAATACCTGGAGCTGGAATGGCGCCGGGCCATGCGTGACCAGACCCAGCTTTCGCTGCTGATGATCGATGTGGACTACTTCAAGTCCTACAACGACAGTTTCGGGCATCTGGAGGGCGATGAGGCACTGCGCAGGGTAGCGGATGCCATCCGTGATTGCTCCAGCCGCTCCAGTGACCTGCCGGCGCGCTACGGCGGCGAAGAGTTTGCCCTGGTATTGCCGAGCACTTCCCCCGGCGGCGCCCGGCTGGTGGCCGAGAAACTGCGCCAGAGCATCTCCGCCCTGGGCATCTGGCACAACGCGCCGGAACCTGCCTCGCCGCTGACCGTGAGCATCGGCCTGGCGACCATGACACCGGTGCCTGGAACCCAATGCCGGTTGCTGATCCAGGCGGCCGACAAAGGCCTCTACATGGCCAAGCACAGCGGGCGCAACCAGGTGATCGTGGCCGAATGAGGCAGCGACCGCACGCCAGGGCGGCCATGCTATACTCCCGGGCTTTTGACGTGAGTGCGCAGCCGCCATGGAAATCAATCCGATCCTCAACACCATCAAGGACCTCAGCGAACGTTCCGAAACCATTCGGAGGTATCTTTGACTACGATCAGAAGGCTGAACGCCTGACCGAAGTCAATCGCGAGCTGGAAGATCCCAACGTCTGGAACAACCCTGAATACGCCCAGAATCTGGGCCGGGAACGTTCCACCCTGGCGACCATCGTCGAGACCCTGGACGAGCTCTCCGGCGGCCTGGCCGATTGCCGTGACCTGCTGGACATGGCCGTCGAGGAAAACGACGAAGGCGCTGTCGCCGACGTGGTGAGCGAACTGGACCGCTTGCGCGCATCCCTGGAAAAACTCGAGTTCCGCCGCATGTTCAGCGGTGAGATGGACGCCAACAATGCCTACCTGGACATCCAGGCCGGCTCCGGCGGCACCGAGGCCCAGGACTGGGCCAACATGCTGCTGCGCATGTACCTGCGCTGGGCCGACAAGCGCGGTTTCGACACTACCATCATGGAACTGTCCGAAGGCGAAGTGGCCGGCATCAAGGGTGCTACCCTGCACATCAAGGGCGAGTACGCCTTCGGCTGGTTGCGCACCGAAATCGGCGTGCATCGCCTGGTGCGCAAGAGCCCCTTCGATTCGGGCAACCGCCGCCATACCTCGTTCACCGCGGTATTCGTTTCGCCGGAAATCGACGACAACATCGAGATCGAGATCAACCCGGCCGACCTGCGCATCGACACCTACCGCTCCTCCGGTGCCGGTGGCCAGCACGTCAACACCACCGATTCGGCGGTGCGGATCACCCACGTGCCCACCAACACCGTGGTCAGCTGCCAGAACGAACGTTCCCAGCACGCCAACAAGGACACCGCCATGAAGATGCTGCGGGCCAGGTTGTACGAGCAGGAAGTGCAGAAGCGCAACGCCGCTTCCCAGGCCCTGGAAGACAGCAAGTCGGACATCGGCTGGGGGCATCAGATCCGCTCCTACGTGCTCGACTCGTCGCGGATCAAGGACCTGCGCACAGGCGTGGAGCGCAGCGACTGCGACAAGGTGCTGGACGGCGACCTGGACGAATACCTCGAGGCCAGCCTGAAGCAGGGCCTGTAGGCCCGGAGCACAAGCCGCGGGCTTCAGGCGGCAAGACACAGCGCTTCAGCCTGCAGCTTGCAGCTTGGAGCTCGTAGCTATCAGATTTGTGGATTTTGACATGACCGACCAACCCCTAGCCCCGCAAGTAGACCCGCAAGAACTGCAACAGGAAGAAAACAACCTGATCGCCCTGCGCAAGGAAAAACTTGCCCAGGTCCGCGAAATAGGCAACGCCTTCCCCAACCAATTCCGTCGCGACAGCTACTGCGACGCCTTGCAGAAGCAGTACGCCAACGAATCCAAGGAAGCCTTGGAAGCGGCGGCCATTCCGGTCAAGGTCGCTGGTCGTATCATGCTCAACCGTGGCGCCTTCATGGTGATCCAGGACATGAGCGGCCGCCTGCAGGTCTACGTCAACCGCAAGGTGCTGGACGAAGCCACCCTGGCGGCCATCAAGACCTGGGACCTGGGCGACATCATCGGCGTGGAGGGCACCCTGGCCCGCTCCGGCAAGGGCGACCTGTACGTGGACATGACCCATGTGCAGCTGTTGACCAAGTCGCTGCGCCCGCTGCCGGACAAGCATCACGGCCTGACCGATACCGAAACCCGCTATCGCCAGCGCTACGTGGACCTGATCGTCAACGAGGAAACGCGCCATACCTTCCAGGTGCGCTCCAAGGTGATTGCCCATATTCGCCGCTTCCTCAGCGAGCGGGATTTCCTCGAAGTGGAAACCCCCATGCTGCAGACCATTCCCGGTGGCGCGGCGGCCAAGCCGTTCGAAACGCACCACAATGCCCTGGACCTGGGCATGTACCTGCGCATCGCGCCCGAGCTGTACCTCAAGCGCCTGGTGGTGGGCGGCTTCGAACGGGTGTTCGAGATCAACCGCAACTTCCGCAACGAAGGCGTTTCGACCCGGCACAACCCGGAATTCACCATGCTCGAGTTCTACCAGGCCTACGCGGACTACCGCGACAACATGGACCTGACCGAAGAGCTGTTCCGGGAACTGGCCCTGGCCGTGCTGGGCACCACGGACGTGCCTTACCAGGGCAAGGTGTTCCATTTCGGCGAGCCGTTCCAGCGCATCTCGGTATTCGAGTCCATCACCAGGTACAACCCGGAGATCTCCCCGGCTGACCTTCAGGACATCGACACCGCGCGCGCCCTGGCCAAGAAGGCCGGTGCCGACGTCAAGGGCTTCGAGGGCCTGGGCAAGCTGCAAACGATGATTTTCGAAGAACTGGTGGAGCACAAGCTGGAGCAGCCTACCTTCATCACCGAGTATCCCTTCGAGGTCTCGCCCCTGGCTCGGCGCAACGACGACAACCCCAGCGTCACTGACCGCTTCGAGCTGTTCATTGGCGGACGCGAGATCGCCAACGCCTACTCGGAGCTCAACGACGCCGAGGACCAGGCCGAGCGCTTCATGCGCCAGGTGGCGGACAAGGACGCGGGCGACGATGAAGCCATGCACTACGACGCGGACTTCGTTCGCGCCCTGGAATACGGCATGCCGCCAACCGCGGGCGAGGGCATCGGTATCGATCGCCTGGTCATGCTGTTGACCGACTCGCCGTCGATCCGCGACGTCATTCTGTTCCCGCACATGCGCCCCCAGGCCTGATCCGCTCGGTAGGAAGGGGGCGAAGCTCCCGAATGCGGGGTAGCGGCGTTCGCGAGCTCCGCCCGCTTCCTACGGTCGGGTATCTTCCCCAGAGAAAACGTCTGCACGTCCTTCGGATTGAGGCAAAATAGCCGGCGCGGCCTGGAGGTTCCAGGCCAGCTCTGGATTGCTTCAACAAAAGGATCAGAAGTGGAACCCGCTACCCTTACAATCGGAGCCGCCGGCGTTGCCAGCGCCGTGGCCAACAGTATCCAGTATGAAGGTCGCAAGCCCACGCGGGAGGGCAGCGAGCAGCGCCGCCAGGCGATTCTCGACGCCGCCATGCGGATCGTCGTTCGCGATGGGGTTCGTGGCGTGCGTCACCGTGCGGTGGCGGCCGAGGCCGGGGTGCCGTTGTCTGCCACTACCTACTACTTCAAGGACATCGAAGACCTGCTGGCCGACAGCTTTGCCCGTTACGTGGAGCGCAGCGCCGCCCATATGACCAAGCTCTGGGCCAACAGCGAGGAACTGCTGCGCCAATTGCTGGCGGCCACCGACGATACGCCAGAAGCCAGAGGTCGCCTGGCCGATGCCATCGCCCGCATGACCGCGGACTACGTACGTAAGCAACTGCATACCCGCCGTGAGTACCTGATGGCTGAGCAGGCGTTTCGCCAGGAAGCCCTGCTGACGCCCCGGCTGGCCGGCCTGGTGCTTTCCCACCAGCGCATCCTCCATGAAGGTGCCTGCCAGATGCTGCGTGTGCTGGGCTCCCGCTCACCCGAGCAGGACGCGCAGGTGTTGACGGCGCTGATCGGACAGTTGGAATATCAGGCACTGCTGGCGCCCGCATCGCAAGCTCACGCGGGGCATCAGGATGCCGGCATGCTCGACATACTTACCCGGTACATGCACCTGGTGCTGGCCGCGGCCTGACGGAGAACCGCCCGGATGAACCTCTGGCGCCCGCTGTTCATGCTTGTACTCCTGGCATCGCTCAGCGGGTGCCTTGCCACCTTCGACGAACCTATCGCCCCCGGGCAGAAAGCGCCGGCTGGCCTGATGGGCCACTGGCGCGCGCGGGATGCCTTTGGCAATGCCCTCAGGCTAAGCCTGCGGCCCGCGCCCGGCGGGCGCTACACCGCCATCAACTACCAGAAGGGCAGCGCCGGGCCGCGGGATGAAGTGACTTTCACCGTGACCCGCCATGGCGGCCGCTGGTATGCGTCCGCGCCCATGCCAAAGGCCTATGGCGGCCGCTTTGCGCTGGTCGGTTTCGAATTGAGCGGGGAAGGCGAACTGGTGGTCTATAGCCTGGATCTGCAGCGCCTGCAGCAGGCCATCAGCCAGGGCGCCCTGGCCGGCGACCGTTTCGAGACGGAAGAAGGGCAGGGCGTTGCGATACGCTCTACGCCCGCCCAGGTATTCGCCTGGCTGGATGACCCGGCCAACTCGGACGTATTCGTCGAAACGGCACGTTATAGCCGGGCCGCTCAATAACCAACAAGGAAAGCCGATGGACGATTACCAGCAGACGGTACGCACCCTGTCCGACCGGATTGTCGCTGCGCAAACGCCCATTCGCATCCTCGATGCGGTCAAGTGGGATGACGATATCCGCCAGCGCTTCCTCAAGGCCAAGGGCAAGGCGCTCCCCGAGGTAGACCGCGCCTGGTATCAGGCGCGGCCATTGGGCTTCGATGCCGCCGAGGTCAGGATCGAATTCCAGGCCATCGAGCGCGACATTACCCGTCAACTGGGCCAGTTCAACCCGGTGGGGCAGATCATGCGCCGCATGTGCCGGGAGTACCGCATGGTGGTGCGGATGCTCGAAGCCCGTGGCACCGAGGACTTCGGCCTGATTTCCCAAGAGCTGTATGGCGCTGCCTCCGACGCTTTCCACGCTGGGGACCCCACCCTGGCCGATCTTGGCCTGGCCTTGTCGGGCTACCTGAACAACATCGATGGCCGGGGTGACTTGAAGGACGAAGCCAAGAACATGACCGCCAAGGAGGCCGTGGCCATGCTGCAGGGCCGACTGAACCGGGTCTTCGGCGAAACCGAGGAAACCATCCGGGTGTTCGAATCCGACGGCATCGTTGCCGATGCAGCGGCTGGGGCCGATTACATCAAGCTGCGGGCCGATGCCATGTTCAACGAGCGCGACGTGCGTGCCCTGGAAGTCCATGAAGGGCTGGTGCATGTGGGCACTACCCTGAATGGCCTCAACCAGCCTATCTGCACCTTCCTCGCCAAGGGGCCGCCGTCATCCACGGTAACTCAGGAAGGCCTCGCCATCCTCATGGAAGTGATCGCGTTCGCCTCCTATCCCAGTCGCCTGCGCAAACTGACCAACCGTACCCGCGCCATCGATATGGTGGAGCAGGGGGCCGATTTCCTCCAGGTGTTCGATTTCTTCCGCGAACAGGGCTTCGGCATGAGTGAAAGCTATGGCAATGCCAGCCGGGTTTTCCGAGGCTCCACGCCGACGGGCCTGCCGTTCACCAAGGACCTGTCCTACCTCAAAGGCTTCATCATGGTCTACAACTATATCCAGCTCGCCGTACGCAAAGGCAAGCTGGATCAGGTGTCGCTATTGTTCTGCGGCAAGACCACCCTGGAAGACATGCGCATCCTGCGCCAATTGGTGGAAGAAGGACTGGTGGAACCACCCAAATACCTGCCCGAGCAATTCCGCGACATGAATGCCCTGTCCGCCTGGATGTGTTTCTCCAACTTCCTCAATCATCTGAGCCTGGACCGCATTGAAGCCGATTACGCCAATATCATTTAGCGTGTTCGGCCGAAGGCTGGCCTTGCTTGGGTGCCTTGCCCTGGCGGGCTGCAGCAGTCTGCTTTTCTACCCGGAACCGGGCCAGCCGTTCACGCCCGAGGTGGCCGGCCTGGCCTGGCAGCCAGTGCGCCTGCGTACCGCTGATGGCGTGGCCCTCCAAGCCTGGTGGTTGCCGGCCAAGGCAGGCGTGGCGGTAAAGGGTACGGTACTGCACCTGCACGGCAATGGCGGTAACCTGGCGCGGCACCTGGGCGGCAGCTGGTGGCTGCCCGCCGAGGGGTACCAGGTGCTGATGCTCGATTACCGAGGCTATGGACTTTCCGCTGGCACTCCGCGGTTACCCGACCTGTACCTGGATGTCCGGGCTGCTCTGGATTGGCTCAAGCATGATCCGCGGGTGGGCAAGTCGCCGATGGTCCTGCTGGGGCAAAGCCTTGGCGGAGCGCTGGCCATTCATTACCTGGCTTCTCATCCGGTCGAAGCCGCGCGATTCAAGGCCCTGGTATTCGATGGCGCGCCGGCCAGCTATCGCCAGGTAGGGCGGTTCGCCTTGAGCAAGTCCTGGCTGACCTGGCCCTTGCAGGTACCTTTGTCCTGGTTCGTACCGGACGGCGACAGCGCCCTGGGCGCGGCGCCCGCCCTGGAGAAAACACCGAAGCTGGTGTTCCAGAGCCTGGATGACACCGTAGTGCCTCCTGAAAACGGTATTGCACTCTATAAGGCCTTGCCCCCGCCGAGAGTGCTGCAACTGACCCGGGGCGGGCATGTCCAGACCTTCGCCGACCCTACCTATCGTCAGGTCATGCTGCGCTTCCTGGAAGATCCGCAGCACTTCAATGGCATCAGGCGCCTGGGTGAGATCCCCAATTACCCCTAGGCCAGCGAAGCGGGGTGCAGGCGCTTCGGATAAGCGCCCATGAAAAAGGCCAGCCCGAGGGCTGGCCTTTCACTGCCACCATGGCTTAGCGCATGGTGGAGCGCGGTGCCACCGGCTGGTTGTCGTTGGAAATGGTCACTTCCACACGACGGTTCTGGGCGCGGCCGGCGCTGCTGCTGTTGTCAGCCACCGGATACTGCTTGCCGTAGCCCTGGGCGACGATGCGCTTGGGATCGATGCCTTGACGTACCAGGGCGGCCATCACGGAGGTGGCGCGGGCCTGGGACAGGCTCTGGTTGTAGGCATCCGAACCGGTGCTGTCGGTATAGCCTTCGATGATCACCTGGCGCTCCGGATTGTCGCGCAGGAACTGAGCCAGCTGGATGATATTGGTCATGCCGCTGGGCTTGAGCTCGGCCTTGTTCAGGTCGAACAGCACGTCGCCGAAGGTCACCAGGGTGCCGCGGTCGGTCTGCTTAGCGTTCAGGCTGTCCTGCAGCTTCTTGATCTGGGCATCGCGGGCCGCCAGCTGGGCCTTGGCGCGTTCAGCCGCAGCGTTCTTGATCTCGTCTTCGGAGGTGCGCAGGGCGATGGTCTGCTTGGCGAACTCAACGCGCTGGTTGGTCAGGTAGGCCAGTTGGTCGACCTTTTTCTCATCGTCGCCTTCGCGGTAGGCCTTGTCGGCCTTGTCCAGCCACTCGGACGCATCCTTGGTTTCAAGGGCAGCCAGGGTCGCCGATTTCGGGTTGGTCTGCAGGGAGGAGAAATTCGTACGGGCGCTTTCCAGGTTGGCGTTCGGGTCGTGGGAGCAGGCGCTCAGGCTCACGGCAACGGCCAGCAGGGCAGGGATCATCAACTGTTTACGCATGGGTCTATTCCTTATGTTTCCGAGGCGAAAGGGCGATTACTGAGCGTTGCGCATGCCTTCCTGGCGCAGGTCTTCCACGCCCTGGTGCGCGTCATCCACGGCCTTCTGCGCTTTTGCTGCCTGGGCCTTGCGCTCGGCTACGCGGGCGTCCCATTCGGCCTGCTCGGCCAGTACCTTCGCTTTTTCGTAGTCTTCGTCATGCATGGCAATCTCGGCGGCCTTGAACTTGTCCTGGGCCGACTTGGTTTCAACCGCGGCAAATTCGGTGCCGCCAGCGCTGACCGCGGCATTGACCGCCGACTGGGCCAGAGCGTACTGCTCGGTTGGCGGGTTACCAGCGCAACCGGCCAGGATGAAGCTGCTGCCCAACGCCAGTACGGCGAGCTTGAGCCCACGGACAGCGTTGGACGACGGTTTGGCAGTGCAAGTCTTCATGATCTTCGACTCCATGGGAGGGCTTTTCAAATAACGTCTGGGCCGCGGCGCTGGTAAGCCGCAGGCCGGCCAGCGGCGTTGTCCTGCTATGGCTAATGTTTGGGACTCAAGTAATTTTTGAATAGTTCACAAAACTGAGCGGATCGTCCGTTTTTTAATGTTCGGGCGCTCTAGGAGAGGGGTTTTGGCTTGCTTTCCTGCGGCGTGTCGGGCGTCGGCCGGGCCTGCGTGCTGTTCATTTCCTCAAGGTATCGCCTTGATAGGGCCAGGAAACGAGGGGTGGGGCCGATGTCTTCGTACATGGGATCGCCTTCCTCGTCAGTGGCGATCACCCGGCTTCCACGCACATACGGGAAGCTGGTCTCCAGCTCTTCCAGCGCGGCGCCGATGAGTTCTCCCAGCAGCTCCTCGGCATGGTGCTTGGGGTACATTTCCTGAAGGGCCGCCAGCCGCGCGGCGGCTTCCACGTCCAGGTGGATGCTGTAGGCCGTCTTCGTCAGGCGGCCCTTGGCGTTTTGCTCCCAATGGCGGGCAAGCTCACGGATTTTCATGGACACCTCAGGGGTCGGATAGATACCTGGCCGAGTGTCGAATGGCCTTTGGCAGGCGCGACGGCAGCAACGGCTACTTGGCTATTGAGCGGTTTTTCACCGTCGCGTTCAGTTGCCCTGGAGTATGCTGACCAGGCAGGCCGGCTTGATCACGGAGAGTGGATATGAGCGAGATCGACGCGCGCTTGCGCGAACGGGTTCATGTGCTGGGCGAACTGCTCGGCACTACCATCGGCCAGCAGTATGGCGAGGCCTTTCTGCAGAAGATCGAGCGCATCCGTCAGGGGGCCAAGGCCGATCGCCGCAGCGCCGATGCAGGCAAGGCGCATCTGCGCGACAGCCTGGACGAACTGGGCGATGAAGAATTGTTGCCGGTGGCCCGGGCGTTCAACCAGTTCCTCAACCTGGCCAACATTGCCGAGCAATACCAGCTCATTCGCCGTCGTACCGAAGAAGACCCGGGAACACCTTCAGCGGCGCATCCGGCGGCCGAGGTACTGGATGCCGAACGCCTGCCCGAACTGCTCAAGCGCTTGCGCGCGGCCGGGCATGGCACTGAGCAGTTGGCTCGCCAGGTCGGCCGTCTCGACATCGAACTGGTGCTTACCGCTCACCCCACCGAGGTGGCCAGGCGCACTTTGATCCAGAAATACGACGCCATCGCTGCTCAGCTGGCGGCGCTGGACCATCGCGACCTGACCGAGGCCGAGCGTGCCAGCATCCATGAGAGGCTGAAACGGCTGATCGCTGAAGCGTGGCATACCGACGAGATCCGTCGCACCCGGCCTACGCCGGTGGATGAAGCCAAGTGGGGCTTCGCTGTGATCGAGCATTCCCTCTGGCATGCCATACCAAGCCACCTGCGCAAGGTAGACCGGGCATTGCACGCTGCCACTGGCTTGCACCTGGCTCTGGAAGCCGCGCCGATTCGCTTCGCTTCCTGGATGGGCGGCGATCGGGACGGAAACCCTAACGTTACCGCGGCTGTGACGCGGGAAGTGCTGCTGCTGGCTCGCTGGATGGCCGCTGACCTGTTCTTGCGGGACGTGGACCACCTGGCTGGCGAGCTTTCCATGCAACAGGCCAGCGATGCCTTGCGCCAGCACAGCGGCGACAGCCCTGAACCCTATAGGGCGGTGCTCAAGCAACTGCGCGAGCGCCTGCGGGCTACTCGAAGCTGGGCCCAGGCCGCGCTGCAACAGCCGCAACCGGCACCAGATGCCGTGCTGCAGGACAATCGCGAGCTGCTCGCGCCCTTGCAGCTATGCTTCGAATCCCTGCATGCCTGCGGCATGGGCGTGATCGCCGACGGCCCCCTGCTCGATTGCATTCGCCGCGCGGTGACCTTTGGCCTGTTCCTGGCACGGCTGGACGTACGCCAGGATGCGGCCCGCCATTGCGCCGCCATGAGTGAGATCACTGATTACCTGGGCCTGGGCCGATACGCTGACTGGGACGAAGAGCAGCGCATCACCTTCCTGCTGGCTGAGCTGGCCAACCGGCGTCCTTTGCTGCCGACCTACTTCCAGGCCTCGGCGGAAACCGCTGAGGTGCTGGCGACCTGTCGGGAGGTCGCCAACGCGCCTGCTGCTTCCTTGGGCTCCTACGTCATTTCCATGGCCGGGGCTGCTTCGGATGTACTGGCGGTGCAGTTGTTGCTCAAGGAAGCCGGCCTGCTGCGACCGATGCGGGTGGTACCGCTGTTCGAAACCCTGGCCGACCTGGATAACGCTGGGCCTGTGGTTGAACGGCTGCTGTCTTTGCCAGGCTACCGCTCGCGCCTGCAGGGTCCTCAGGAAGTGATGATCGGCTATTCGGATTCGGCCAAGGACGCGGGCACCACAGCAGCGGCCTGGGCGCAGTACCGGGCCCAGGAAACCCTGGTGAACATCTGTCGGGAGCAGGGTGTTGAACTGCTGTTGTTCCACGGCCGTGGCGGCACTGTCGGACGCGGCGGCGGCCCTGCGCACGCCGCGATTCTCTCCCAGCCGCCGGGGTCGGTGGCAGGTCGTTTTCGCACCACCGAGCAAGGAGAAATGATTCGTTTCAAATTTGGCCTGCCTGATCTCGCTGAGCAGAACCTCAATCTCTACCTGGCCGCCGTGCTGGAAGCGACCCTGCTGCCTCCCCCTCCGCCGCAGCCCGCGTGGCGACAACTCATGGATCAACTGGCCGCCGACGGGGTGAAAGCCTACCGGCAGGTGGTACGCGAGCATCCCCAGTTTGTCGATTACTTCCGTCAGTCCACGCCGGAGCAAGAGTTGGGACGCCTGCCGCTCGGCAGCCGGCCGGCCAAGCGACGCCAGGGTGGAATCGAGAGCCTGCGGGCCATTCCCTGGATCTTCGGCTGGACTCAAACCCGACTTATGTTGCCCGCCTGGTTGGGCTGGGAAACGGCGCTGGGCAAGGCCCTCGAGCGCGGCGACGGCCCACTGCTGGCAGAAATGCGCGAGCACTGGCCGTTCTTCCGCACCCGCATCGACATGCTTGAAATGGTCCTGGCCAAGGCGGACCTACGTATCGCGCAGCAGTACGACGACCGCCTGGTAGAGGATTCCTTGAAGCCTCTCGGCGCGCAACTGCGCGACCTATTGTCGCACTGCGCGGGCCATGTATTGAGGCTAACCGGGCAGCCGAGGTTGCTGGCCAGCAGCCCGGAAACCCTTGAGTTCTTCGCCTTGCGCAATACCTACCTTGACCCCCTTCACCGCTTGCAGGCCGAACTGCTGGCCCGCTCGCGCAACCACCCGGCACCCCCTGAAAGCGGGCTTGAGCAGGCTTTGCTGGTCACCGTGGCGGGGATCGCCGCCGGCCTGCGCAACACGGGCTGAGGGATGGCGCGGCGCCTGCTCGCTCCTTCACTGTCGGCGCCACCTGGTTGATCCATGGCGGGTCCTGGAGTGGCGCCAGGTTGTACCGAGGCCAGGCCGCCGGGTGCCTGCGACCTTCGGTGGCTTGTCTGCTTATAGGCGGCTGTGTATCTTGATCAGCCTTTTGGCCGATTTTTCGGCTGGTCCGAATTTTTTCGGTGGCTCACCGGCAGTTAGGTTTTCTCCAGAGTCATCGGCGTTGTTATATAAAAAAACATTTGAGGAGCACATCGATGCGCGTGATTCTGCTGGGAGCTCCCGGAGCCGGGAAAGGTACGCAGGCCAAGTTCATCACCGAAAAGTTCGGTATTCCGCAGATTTCCACGGGCGACATGCTCCGCGCCGCGGTCAAGGCAGGCACCGAGCTGGGCCTGAAGGCCAAGAGCGTGATGGAGAGCGGTGGCCTGGTA
Organism: Pseudomonas massiliensis; assembly: GCF_000826105.1. Classification (GTDB taxonomy): domain Bacteria; phylum Pseudomonadota; class Gammaproteobacteria; order Pseudomonadales; family Pseudomonadaceae; genus Aquipseudomonas; species Aquipseudomonas massiliensis. The sequence goes on from NZ_CCYK01000007.1 coordinate 604,675, forward strand.
TCCGACGATCTGATCATCGCCCTGGTGAAAGAGCGCATTGCCCAGCCCGATTGCGTCAATGGCTTCCTGTTCGATGGCTTCCCGCGCACCATTCCCCAGGCCGAGGCCTTGGTGAAGGCGAACGTGGTGCTCGACTATGTCGTGGAAATCAACGTGGCGGATGACGAGATCGTCAAGCGCATCGCTGGCCGTCGCGTGCACGAAGCCTCCGGGCGTGTCTATCACACTGTCTTCAACCCGCCGAAGGTCGAAGGCAAGGACGACCTTACCGGCGAGGCGCTGATCCACCGCGCTGACGACACCGAAGAAACCGTACGCAAGCGCCTGCACGTCTACCATGAGCAGACCGAGCCCCTGGTGAGCTTCTATCAGAACCTGTCCGTCGAGCAGGGCAAGCCCAAGTACGCCTGCATCGAGGGCGTGGGTAGTGTGGAAGACATCACCGCCAAGGTCGTCACCGCGCTGAGCTGAGCCTCTTTGGCGCAAGCGGTGGGAGCCAGCGCCAGCTGGCGGTCAGGGCCATGACAGAGCCATGAAAGCTCACCTGAATCCGCCAGCCGCCCGCTCCGGATAAACGAAAGCCCGTTCACGGGCTTTCGTCGTTTATACTGCGCGCCTTTTTTCAGTCCGGATGCCACCATGCCGACCCTGCTGGCCCTCGATACCGCCACCGAAGCCTGCTCCGTTGCCCTGCTCCATGAAGGGCGTACCCATAGCCACTACGAAGTCATCCCCCGGCTGCATGCGCAGAAGCTGCTGCCCATGGTGCAGCGCTTGATGGCCGAGGCCGGCATCGGGCTCAGCGCCGTGGATGCCATCGGTTATGGTCGCGGGCCTGGCGCTTTCACAGGGGTACGGATCGCCATCGGCGTGGTCCAGGGCCTGGCCTTTGCGCTGGATCGACCGGTGCTTGGCGTGTCAAACCTGGCGGCCCTGGCCCAGGGCGCTTGGCGCCAGCACGGTTGGGCCCAGGTGGCCGCGGCCATCGATGCCCGCATGGATGAAGTCTATTGGGGCTGCTATGTCGAGCAGGGCGGGGAGATGCGCCTTTGTGGCCGGGAAGCGGTCTTGCCGCCTCAAGCTGTGAGCTTGCCGGCCGATAACCCGAACAACTGGAATGGCGTCGGCACGGGTTGGGGCTACGCCGATCGGCTGGCCGTGCGCCTGAACCGCTTCGACGCCCAGGCCTTGCCCCACGCCCAGGACGTACTCACGCTGGCCGGATTTGCCTGGGCAAGGGGGGAGGCCGTCAGTGCCGACCAGGCTCAGCCAGTGTATCTACGGGACCAGGTAGCGACGCCCAAGGGCGGCGCTGGCGCCTGATTCCAAAGCGATCCGGAGGCCGGGTTCCGCCGTTGCGTTATAAACCTTTTCGGGTTTATGTGGTCCAGTTATCACCTGCGTTTTGAAACAGTGGCGCACTGGCATTAACCCACGAGTATCGGTATGCGCATAGACGGAGTCGGCTCGCGGTCTTATCCGGTGTCGCGCAAGCCCCGCAAGGGACTTGCCCGGCCTGAAGACGCGATCGACGAGCAAGAAGGCGAATTCGAGGTCATCGAGACACGGCAGCGGCCATCGGCCGGCGCTAGCCGTGGCGCGCTGGTGGCCACGCTGCCGGCGCGCGTGAAACAGGAAGAAACCCTACGCGGCGTGAACAGCCGAGTGGCTACCGCGCTGGCCAGCTACCTCACCACCGCCAGCTTCGTCGACTGGGATGGCGAAGTGCTCGGCCTGGATGTTCACATCTGACTGCCCTGGCGCTGCCGTACCACCTGGGTTGCCCCTCCTGGAGCGACACCGCCTGGCGCGGGCGCTTCTACCCGGGCGATACCCAGGCGGGTGACAGCCTGGGGCTCTATGCCCAGGTATTCAATGCAGTAGAAGGCAATACGACCTTCTACGCCTGGCCTGCGCCTGGCACTGTAGAACGCTGGGCTCGAATCATGCCGGAGCACTTCCGCTTCACCGCCAAGTTTCCTCGGGAGGTCAGCCACGGCGCGGACTTGCCAGGGCAATTGGAAACCGCCTGGAATTTCATTCGGTTGCTTCGCCCCCTGGGCGAGCGAGTCTCCCCCTTGTGGCTACAACTGCCAGCAAGCTTTGGTCCCAATCGCCTGGGTGAACTGGCGGCCTTCATCGAAGGGCTCGGCTGCGCCCTGGCGGTCGAAGTGCGCCACCTGGCCTTCTTCGACAAGGGGCCGGATGAGCGGGCGCTCAATCGGCTGCTGCGCGATACAGGCGTGGAGCGCGTCTGCCTGGACTCCAGGGCGTTGTTCAGCGTTGCTTCCAATGATCCGGGGATTCTCCACGCACAAGGGCAGAAGCCCAAGGTCCCGGTGCGCCCCGCCGCCTTCAGTCAGAGCCCTCAGGTGCGGTTTATCGGACTGCCAGTGGTGAAGGACAACGAGCCTTTCCTGGTGCCCTGGGTAGAGAAGGTGGCCGAATGGATTGAAGAGGGTCGCCGTCCGTACATATTCCTTCATACCGCTGATAACCGCGACGCGCCTGCCTTGGCCCGGTACTTCCACGAGCAGTTGGGCGTACGCCTGCCTGGTTTGCCGGCGCTACCGACCCTTGCCAGCACTAAAGCCTCCACCCAACTGGGATTGTTATGACGGAGGCGCGAGCCAATGAGAGGGGCGGCATGGCTGGTTGTCATTTGCGCGGCACTGGCGTTGGGCTGGCGCCTGTGGCCGCCCAGCCCTAGCTGGAATCCCTGGACGCCGCTGGATGTCACAGCCCCGCCGAACCTATTGACCCCTTACAAGCTTTGGCGCTTGCGCGGCGACCCTGGCCTATGCGCCCAGGCTTTGGCCAGTTCGACGCTCAAGGTCATCGCCCAGGCTGATACAACGGGTGACAGCCGTTGCCCGCTTCATGATGTCGTCCGGATCTCTGGCGGCCCGGTACGCATGAGCAGCAGCTTCCTTGCCACCTGCCCGGTAGCGGTCGCCTTTGCCCTGTTCGAGCGCAACGTACTACAGCCGGCCGCCCAGGCGGCGTTCAAGACCCCGGTCGTGCAGGTCGATCACTTGGGGAGTTTCGCCTGCCGGAACATCTATAACCGCGCCCAGGGGCGACTCAGCCAGCATGCCACTGCCAACGCCCTGGATATCGCCGGGTTTCGGCTGGCCGATGGCCGCCGCGTCAGTGTCTTGAAGGGGTGGGCGGGCTCGGCAGCGGAGGCCGCCTTCCTGCGGCAAGTCCGCGACGGGGCCTGTACAAGCTTCAATACAGTGCTGAGCCCCGACTACAACGCGGCCCACCGCAACCACTTGCATCTGGACATGGGCCCCTGGCGAGTATGTCGCTGAACGGGGAATTATTTCTGGGTATTTCCACGTCCGCACCGGCACCGATTTCCTCTGTCTGATCTTGTGCAGATTTCCCCCACCGCGGTCCCGGAGGCCGCCCATGTATCGCAAACTCTTGTTGATCGCTTCCCTGGGAACGCTGCTTGGAGCCTGCGCGCCTTATGCCACCAGTGGCTATGTACAGACGGACGTCTATACCGTACAGAGCCCGACCTATGAGTACCGCCCTTATGCATACCCCTATGGCTACACCAGCGGCTATTACGTAAGGCCGGCCCCTCGGTATTACGTGCCTGCGCCTCATTATCGTCGGCCACCGCCTCCACCGGCCTGGCGTCCGGGCCCGCCACCGCGGCCAGGCATGGGCTGGCATGGCGGCCCACCGCCCCACTGGCGCGGTGACCGCGGGCCGGATTGGCGGGATCATGGTCGAGGAGGGCCGGAGCGGGGGTATTGGCAGCGGGATCGCTAAGTAGCAACGAAGTGAGCTAGCGAACCTTGCGCGGATGGCACAGGCGCCGCGGCAGGCGAGCGGCGCCAGGCTAGGAATGCCTGTGGGAGCTAGCGACAGCTAGCGAAGGGAATGTGAACTGAACATCCGCCAGTTGCCGCTGACTCTCATTCAACGCCGGGCAGCAGGCGAAGCTCCAGAATGCGGTGCAATGGCCATTCGCGAGCTCCGCCTGCGGCTGCGCCCGCCTCCTACAATGCGGCGCTCACTTTCGGACAGCGCTCTACAATGATGCTTCGCCGGGTTCCTTAAAGATCAGCCAATGGATGTTCCCCATCCCAGGCCTGACTGAAGTGCGCCCTGACCACCGCTTCGGGAATCGCCGCCACGTCGGGCCAGTGCCAGTGGGGCGTGTTGTCCTTGTCCACCAGGCGGGCACGTACCCCTTCGCTGAACTCTGGGTGTCGGCAGCAGTTCAGGCTCAGGCCGTACTCCATCCGCAATACTTGGGCCAGGGACAGCCGCCGGGCCTTGCGCAGTTGATGCCAGGCCAGGTGTGCGGTGAGCGGGCAGCCGGTGGCCAGGTTGCGCGCAGCCTGGGCTAGGTCCGGGTCGGGGTGGTCCTGCCAGCGCGCGATGGCTTTCCACGCCTGTACTGGCCCCGGGACATCCAGCAAAGCGTCGATCGCCGGCCGCCGCGCCAGCCATCGTGGTTCAGGACGGTCGGGTTCGGCCTCGTGCTCCAGGGCGCGCAGCAGGCTGATCAATTGCAGCTCTGAGTCTTCCTGCCAGTTCAACTGAACCAGCCCGTCGATTAACGCATCCTGCTGGTCGTCTCGCAGCAATCGATCCGCCAGGCCCAGGGCCACCGCGTCGCTGCCGTTCACCTGGGCCCCGGTCAGGGCCAGGAACAGCCCGAGCTTGCCAGGGAGACGGTTGTAGAACCAACCAGCGCCTACATCCGGGTAAAGTCCGATGCTCACTTCCGGCATGGCCAGGCGACTGCCTGGGGTAACGATGCGGATCGAGGCACCCTGCAACAGGCCCATGCCGCCGCCGAGCACGTAGCCATGCCCCCAGCAGATGACGGGTCGGCCATAGGTGTGCAGACGGTAGTCCAGCCGGTATTCCGCGGCGAAGAAGCGCGCCGCCAGGGCAGGGACCTCGCCGGGCCGGGCGCGGCACGCCTCCACCAGGCTGCGTACGTCGCCCCCCGCGCAGAAGGCCTTGGGCCCGTTGCCGCGCAACAGCACGCAGGCGATGCGCGGGTCCTGCTCCCAGGCATCGAGTCGATCGAGCAAGGCTTCGATCATTGGCAAGGAAAGGGCATTGAGGGATCTGGGCGCATCCAGGCTGGCAATGCCGATACGTGCGCCATTGGCCCCCAGCAGCTCTTCGAAACTCAGATTCATCGAAACCTCTGTTCAGCGCTTATTGGAATTATGGACCGCCACCCGGCGGTTCGATTGACAACAGAGAGGGTCTTTCCTAGTGTCCATGGATTGTTCCATGGACTGCCACATGACCACCATTGCACCTGAAGACGATCGCATCAAGCTCGAGCCCAGCTGGAAACAGGCCCTCAAGACTGAATTCGACCAGCCATACATGCACCAGTTGCGTGACTTCCTGCGCCATGAGCTGGCCGCAGGCAAGGAAATCTATCCGCCCGGCCCCCTGATTTTCAATGCCCTCAACCTGACGCCCCTGGACAAGGTCAAGGTAGTGATCCTTGGCCAGGATCCTTATCACGGGCCAGGGCAGGCCCACGGCTTGTGCTTTTCGGTCCAGCCCGGAGTGCCGGCACCGCCATCCTTGGTGAACGTGTTCAAGGAGCTCAAGCGCGACCTCAACCTGCCGGTCCCCAACCATGGTTGCCTGCAGCATTGGGCTGAACAGGGTGTGTTGCTGCTCAACACCACCTTGACCGTGGAGCGGGGCCAGGCGGCGTCCCATGCCAAGAAAGGCTGGGAACCCTTCACCGACAGGATCATCCAGACGGTCAGCGATCGTTGCGAACACGTGGTGTTTCTGCTCTGGGGCGCTCATGCCCAGAGCAAGCGGAAACTCATCGACGGCACTCGCCATCTGGTGTTGACCTCAGCGCACCCCTCGCCATTGTCGGCGCACCGGGGTTTCCTGGGGAACGGCCATTTCAGCCGGGCCAATCAATTCCTGCAGGACCACCACCTGGCCCCTATCGACTGGAGCCTATGAGGCGACCTGGCGATTCCAACGGCGGAACAGCGGTTCGGCCAGGAAGAGCACGAACACCAGGCGCATGACCTGCATCGCCGTGACCAATGGCACCGACAGCTGAAGGGCTTCGGCGGTCAGGCTCATCTCCGCGATGCCGCCGGGCATCATGCCCAGGGTAAGAGAACGCAGGTCCAGGTGGGTGGCTGTGCTCAGCAGCAGGGCGGCCAGGCCGGCGATCAGCATGGTCAACAGGGTACCGACCAGGGTGCGGCCCAGGAATGACGGAGCGCGGCGGAAAAAGGCCCGGTTGAAGTGACAGCCCAGTCCGCTGCCAATCAGCCACTGCCCTGCCTGGCTGGCACCCGGGGGCAGGCTTCCTTGAAGCTGAAAGCCGATGCTCAAGCCCGCTGCCAGCGCCAAGGGGCCGAACAGCCAGGGGTTGGGTTGGCCGAGGGCTTGCCAGGCCAGCGCTGCCCCCAGCCCTAGTAGCCCGATCAGCGCCAGCCAGCTCCAGCCCAAGGAAGCTGCATGGGAAAGCACCGCGCCTTCACCCAGCAGGTACTTGAACAGGGCGGGCACCAGCAGCACCACGAGCAATACCCGCAGACTCTGGCCAGCGGCGACCTGACCCAGATTGGCCCCGTTGCGCGCGCCCAGGTTGACCATTTCTCCCGATCCTCCCGGCATGCTGGAGAAGAAAGCGGTAGGGCGATCCTCGCCCGTGCGTAGCAGCAGCCAGACGCTGACCAGGCTGGAGACGCTTGTCACGAAGGCGCCCGCGAGGATCAGCAGCCCGTGGTCAGCGACCTGATCAAGCACCTCGGGGGTGAAGTGCAAGCCGATGCCGATGCCGATGATCCATTGGCCGCAACGTCGCCCATTGGGAATTTCCTTCAACTGCCAGGGCGTGGCGCAACGCACCAGGATCACCGCCAGCAGGGCGCCGGTCATCCAGGGGAGTGGCCAGCCGGCCATGCTGGCCAAGGCCCCGCCTGCCAGGCCGACCGTGGCGGTGACCCACCACGGCGGCGTTCGTACGTCAGGCATGGGCCGCCTGCCGCGCCCGTTGGCGGTTGCGCCACAACCGCAGCAGCGGCAAGGCCAGCATGACCGCGGTCAACACCCAGGTCCCCAGCGTAATGGGGCTGGACACCAGGATCTGCAGGTCGCCATTGGAGATGGACAGTGCCCGGCGCAGGTTCTGTTCCATCAGCCCGCCCAGGATGAAGCCCAGCAGCAGCGGTGAAAGCGGGAAGTCCAGCTTACGCAGGATGTAGCCGAAGATGCCGATGCCCACCATCAGGAACAGGTCGAAGGTGGTGGCGTGCACGGCGTATACGCCGATACCGGTGATGATGGCGATGATTGGCACCAGGGCCCAGTTGGGTATGGCCAGGATACGGGTGAAGACGCGGATCATCGGAATGTTGAGGATCACCAGCATCACGTTGGCGATGAACAGCGAGGCAATCAGGCCCCAGACGAGATCCGGCTGCTGCTCGAACAACATCGGCCCAGGGGTGATGTTGTAAAGGCTCAGCGCGCCGATCATCACCGCCGTGGTGCCTGAACCCGGTACGCCGAGGGTCAGCATCGGCACCAGCGCGCCGCAGGCGGCGGCGCCGATAGCGGTTTCCGGGGCGGCCAGGCCGCGCAGGTCGCCCTGGCCGAAGCGGCTAGCGGGCCCGGCCATGCGTTTCTCCGTCATGTAGGCCACCGCGCTGGCCAGGGTAGCGCCGGCGCCGGGCAGCACGCCCATGATGAAGCCCAGCAAGCCACAGCGCAGGTTGACCCAACCAACGCTGAGCGCCTCTTTGGCGTTGAACAGCATTCGCCCGGTGGCCTTGGCCGCGGCGTGGCCATGCTGAGTTTTTTCCAGCAGCAACAGGATCTCGGACACCGAGAACAACCCCAGCACCAGCACCACGAACTGCACGCCATCGGCCAGGTGCACGCTGTCGCCGGTGAAGCGATAGACCCCGCTGTTGGCGTCGATGCCGACGGTGGACAGGAACAGGCCGATCAGCGCCGCCATGAAGGTCTTCACTGGCCGGTTACCGGCCATGCCGCCCAGGCAAACGATGGCGAAGACCATGAGGGCGAAATATTCCGCCGGGCCGAAGGCCACCGCCCAGCGCGCCAGGATCGGGGCGAACAACACCATGCCGCAGGTGGCGATGAGGGCGCCGATGAACGAGCTCCAGGCCGACAGCGACAGGGCCACGCCGGCCAGGCCCTGACGGGCGAGGGGATAGCCGTCCAGAGTGGTCATCACGGTAGAGGCTTCGCCGGGAATGTTCAGCAGGATGGAGCTGATGCGCCCGCCATACTCGCAGCCCAGATACACCGCGGCGCAAAGGATCAGCGCCGATTCGGGCGGCAGGCCCAGGGCGAAGGCCACGGGAATCAGCAAGGCCACGCCGTTGATGGGCCCCAGGCCCGGCAGCAGGCCGACCACGGTGCCGATCAGCGTGCCGATCAAGGCGGTGATCAGGTTGTAGGGGGACATGGCCACGCCAAAGCCCTGGCCCAGGTAACCGAGGGTATCCATATCAGTTCTCCAGAAGGCTGAGCAGGCCCAGCGGTAGTGGGACGTCCATAAGCCGATCGAACAGGATGTACAGCGCAAGCGCAGTCAGAGGAATCACCAGCAGTGCCGGCATCCAGCGCCCGCCGTAGAGCCTTGCCATGGGCACGCCTATCAGCACGCTGCTGAGGATGAAGCCGAGGGGCTCGAACAGCCCCGCGAACAACAGCAGCAAGCCGATGCAGGCGACTATCTTGAGCAGGCCATGGCGATCGAGTTGGGGCTCATCCTCACCATGGACGATGGCGGCCGGACGGATCAGCATGTAGAGCGCGGCGATACCCAGCAGGGTCAGCAGCAGCAGGGGGTAGGCTCGGGGGCCGACAGGTTCGTATGAAAAAGCCGCCTGATAAGGCCAGGCCATGATCGCCAGGGCGGCGCATGCCAGCAGCAGCACCGCGGCGAAGGCCCGTTGCAATGTATTCATCATTGTATTCTCCGGCGTGCCCACCCCTGGGGTGGGCGCAAGCGGTCACTGGATCAGCCCGAATTCCTTGGCCAACACCTTGTAATCGGCCACCTGTTTCTTCACATAGGTGTCCAACTCCGCGCCGGTAAGGGCGAAGGGAAAGAGCTCACGGTCATCACGCAGCTTGGCGAATTGCTCGCTGGCCAACAGCTTGTCGAAGGTGGTCTTCCACCAGGCATAGTCTTCGTCGCTGACCTTGGGCCCCACGTAGAAACCGCGCACCACCGGCCACACGATGTCGTAGCCTTGCTCCTTGGCGGTGGGGATGTCCTTCATGTCCGGCTCTTCCAGGCGCTTGTCCGAGAACACCGCCAGCAGGCGCATCTTGCCCGCGATTACGTTGGGCATGGAGTCGGAAATATCCGTACTGCCCACCTGGATGTGGTGACCCAGCAGCGCCGTGGTGATTTCGCCGCCGCCCTCCAGGGCTACGTAGCGCAATTCGCGGGGGTTGATGCCCGCGGCCTTGGCGATCAGGGCGGTTTGCATCCAGTCCTGGCTGCCCACGGTGCCGCCGGAGCCGATCACCACCTGACTGGGGTCTTTCTTGAGCGCCTGTACCAGGTCATCGAGGGTCTTGAAGGGGGAGTCGCTGGCTACCGCGATGGCGCCATAGCTGGTGCCGACTGCCGCCAGCCAGCGCACGGCATTTTCGTCGAAGCGCCCGAACTTGCCTTGGGCGAGGTTCAGCAGCGAGCCGCTGGACCACGCTACCACCGTCCCGCCATCGGCGGGGCGCTGCGCCACTACCGCGTTATAGGCGACCGCGCCGACACCGCCAGGCATGTAGGTGACACGCATGGGTTTGCTCAACAGCTTCTGCTCGAGCAGGCCGCTTTGAATCAGTTTGCAGGTGAGGTCGAAGCCGCCGCCAGGAGCCGCCGGAGCAATGCATTCCGGGCGTTTGGGTTCTTCGGCGAGGGCGGGTGCGGCCAGCGTCACACAGGTGACGGCCAGCGCGAGTGAGCGCAGTATCGGGTTCATGGTGACTCCATTGTTGTTGTTTTTGTCTGGCGGAAAAGTCCGCCTGCCCAGAGCCTAGGAAACGAACCTTTCACCAAGCTTTCATGCCCCGCCATGGCGCGGAAAATCCGCCGTTACGGCAGTGGCGTATCGCCAATAGGCGATGAATAGGGGACACTTCGCAGCCGCTGGTAGCCGAGGGGAGAGCGATGCGCATTCTGCTGGTAGAAGACCATGAGCAATTATCCGAGAGCGTAGCCCAGGCTCTGAAGGCGGCTGGGTTGACCGTGGACGTCTTGCACGACGGCGTGGCGGCAGACCTGGCCCTGGCCAGCGAAGACTACGCCATGGCCATCCTGGACGTGGGCTTGCCCCGCCTGGACGGCTTCGAGGTGCTGGCCCGCTTGCGCGACCGCGGTCGCAACCTGCCAGTGCTGATGCTCACCGCGCGCAGCGATGTGCGCGACCGGGTCCATGGCCTGAACCTCGGCGCCGACGATTACCTAGCCAAGCCCTTCGAGCTGAGCGAACTGGAGGCGCGGGTCAAGGCGCTACTGCGGCGAACCCTGCTTGGCGGCGAGCGCCAGCAGCGCTGCGGGGCCCTGGTGTACGACCTGGAAGCCAGGCGCTTCAGCATTGGCGAGGTGCCGCTGGTGCTGACATCGCGGGAGCAGTCGGTGTTGCAGGCGTTGATCGCCCGCCCCGGACGGGTGATGAGCAAGGAACAGCTGGCGGCCCAGGTATTCGGCCTGGACGAGGATGCCAGCGCGGAAGCCATCGAGATCTACATTCATCGACTGCGCAAGAAACTCGACGGCCAGGGGGTGGCCATCGTGACCTTCCGCGGCCTGGGCTACCTGCTCGAGGCCCGTGATGCCTAGGCCGGCGAGCCTGCGCTGGCGACTGCTGGGCAACCTGGCCGGGCTCTTGGTGCTGCTGATGCTGGCCAGTGGTCTGAGTGCCTACTGGAATGGCCGGCAGGCCGCGGACGTGGCTTACGACCGCACCCTGCTGGCCTCGGCCAGGACCATTTCCGCGGGGCTGTTCGAACAGGATGGTCGCCTGAGCCTGGATGTGCCCTACGTAGCCCTGGATACCTTTGCCTATGACAGCGCCGGACGGCTGTACTACCAGGTCAACGGTATCGACGGGCAGTTGATCTCCGGTTATGAGAACCTGCCCGCGCCGCCGTCTGACACGCCCCGTACCGATGCCTACCCAGCGCTGGCCAAGTTCTACGATGGCACTTACCGGGGCCAGGACGTGAGAGTGGTGAGCCTGCTCAAGGCGGTCAGCGAGCCGAGCATGAACGGCATGGCCGAAATTCGCGTGGCCGAAACGGACGAAGCCCGGGTGAGCATGGCCCGGGACCTGATGACCGACACCCTTCTGCGCCTGGGCATGCTGGGCGGCGGAGCGTTGCTGCTGGTATGGATTACCGTCAGCGGCGCCCTGCGACCCTTGGAGCGGTTGCGCCGTGCGGTGGAGGAACGTCGCCCGGACGACCTGCGCCCATTGCCCAGCGAGGAGGTGCAACGCGAACTGTTGCCATTGGTGCAGTCCATCGATCACTTCACCGAGCGGCTGCGTTTGCAGTTCGAGCGCCAGGGCCAGTTCATCGCTGACGCGGCCCATGAGCTGCGCACGCCCCTGGCGGCGCTCAAGGCTCGAGTGGAACTGGGCCTGCGCAGTGAAGAGGCAAGTGAACTCAAGCGAACCCTGCACGAAGGCAGGGACGGCATCGACCGTCTGACGCACCTGGCCAATCAGTTGCTGTCCCTGGCCCGGGTAGAAAACGGCGCTCAGGCCATTGCCGAAGGCGGAGCCCAGCAGGTCGACCTCACCGAGTTGGCGCGGGACCTGGCCATGGCCATGGCGCCCCTGGCGCATGCCAAGGGCATTGGCCTGGCATTCGAAGCTGAGCGCCCGGTGTTGCTCGATGGCGAGCCCACGTTACTCAGCGAACTGTTGAGCAACCTGCTGGACAACGCTCTGGCCCATAGCCCGGCGGGCGGCACGGTGGTACTGCGGGTAATGCCAGGCGCCGTCCTGGAAGTGGAAGACGAAGGCCCGGGCATCCCGGCCACCGAGCGCGAACGCGTGTTCGAACGTTTCTATCGGGGGCGTCAGCAAGGTACGGGCCTGGGATTGGCTATCGTGGGCGAAATCTGCCGTGCCCATCGGGCCGATATCTCCTTGCATGACGGTGTACAGGGCGGCTTGTGCGTACGGGTCGACTTTGCCCTGGCGGCCCAGGCCAAGGCGCTGGCCTGAGCCTGTTCAGGCCAGCATGATTCTGGCTTCTTCCATTTCGCTGCCTGATAGTGGCGGGTCGAGTCGATCCATCCCCAGGCGCGCATAAGCGGGCAGGTGGCTCATGGAGGGGCGTCGCTGGATGGGCGTGTTCAGCAGCGAGGCGATCTGCACCACATCCGCGTAGTCAGCGGTCGTCTGCTCCCGCTGCAGCTCCAGGTGAAGCAGGGGTACCTGGGCCAGGGCCTTGGGGAAATCCCAGGACGCCAGGATGCGCGCGCCTATCACCGGGTGAATGTTGTCGATCACATGGTTCAGGCACACCGGGTCGCTGAGCAGGTCATTGTGCTCTTCGGCATAGGTCAGGATGGGCAGCACCCCGATCAGGTGCACCATGCCGGCCAGGGCGCCCTGGTCCGGCTTGAGATGAGGCTGACGACGGCACAGCTCGTAGCCGATCCCCGCCACCTGGATGCTGGTGTTCCAGATTTCCCGCAGCTTGGCTTCGACTATGGGCAGGCGCGCGTTGAAGATCTGCTCGATGACCAGGCCGATCGCCAGGTTGCAGGTATAGTTGACGCCCAGACGGGTGATGGCCGCCTGCAAGCTCGTGACTTCTACCTGGCTGCGCAGCAGGGGGCTGTTGACCACCTTGATCAGCCGGGCGCTGAGCGCCGGGTCACGGCCGACCACGCGACTCAGTTGGCTGACGCTTACCTCGCTGTCTTCAGCCGCCTGCCGGATCTCGAAGGCGACCTCCGGCAGGGTAGGCAACATCAGGTCGTCCCGGTCGATGGCGACCAGTAAATGCTGTTGAACCGTCTCGGCCAACGTGCTCATGAGGCCTCTCGAGCGTTCCGAGGAACGCGATACGGGCCGGGCAGCGCCCGGGCCGTGGGGCTACCGCTGGATTTCGCGGTCACGGTCCAGTTCATAGGGCAGGTCCAGCAAGCCCAGGCGTGGGCCTTCCAGGCTGCCGAGGCGAATGTCGCCCTGTTCCACGGCGTTATCCTGCAACACCGCAAGAAGCTCGACCCCATCGCCTGCCGGAGCGCCCAGCACCACCTCGCCCACGGCGCTGGCGTGCACGGAGGAAAACAGCTCGGTGCCCGGGGCCGGGACACTGTTGCCACCCAGGGCCAGGCGGTATTGCCGGCGCTTGAGCTTGCCCAGGTATTGCATGCGCGCGACTATCTCCTGGCCGGTATAGCAGCCTTTCTTGAAGCTGACCCCGCCCACGGCCTGCAGGTTGATCATCTGTGGGATGAACAGCTCCCGGGTAGGGCCGAAGACCTGCCCGATACCGGCACGGACCTGGCCCAGCAGCCACTCGTCCAGGCTCGCTCGCGCCAGGGCTTCACCCAGGCGGGCCTGGAAAGCCTCGGCCTGTTCCACGGGCAGCCAGGCTTCGATACGTCCCGGCGATACCCGCACCAGCAAGGCCTCACCCTCGGCAAGCACCTCGTTGGGTTCGCCGGGAAGGCCCATTCCCATGGCTTTCAGGGCGTCTTCGGCGTGACTCAGGCCGAAGCGTACCCACCGCGGGCTTTCGTCGGTCAAGGTGGCCTTGGAGAATACGGCGTATTTTTTCAGGTCCGCCAGTTGCGGCTCGAGCAATTCGGCCGCCAGGGCGAGCAGGTAGCCGTCCGCCTGGCCGACAATACGAAAGCTCGACTGCATGCGCCCCTTTGGTGTGCACCGGGCGCCCAGGCTGCTGGCGGTGGGGTTCAGATAATTGATGTTGCAGGTGAGCTGGCCCTGCAGAAACTTACCAGCATCCGAGCCGCGGACGGCGAGGATGCCCTCGTGGTTGAGCACGCAGAAAAAGGCGGATTCGGACATGAGGCACTTTGGCGGACGTGAAGATGCCCATGATAGTGCCCGGCGCGGAAAATAAACAGGCAGGTCATAAGCGCATACACCCCGCCAGGGTGCCTCTGGCCGGCGCGCTCTGTATACTGGCGCCCCCTATCGAGGAGCCCGTCATGGTCGCGGATATCGAACTCAACCGCCTGTACTGGCACAGCCGCCGTGGCATGCTGGAACTGGACGTACTGCTGGTCCCCTTCGTCCAGGAGGTCTACGGCACCCTGAACGATACCGATCGTGCCCTGTATGTGCGCCTGCTGGCCTGCGAAGACCAAGACCTGTTCGGCTGGTTCATGGAGCGCAATGAGTCCGAAGACCCTGAGCTGCAGCGCATGGTGCGGATGATCCTGGATCGTGTCCAGCCGAAATGACCGTTTCGAGTGCCATTGGGCAGCGTCGCGGGCACTTTGCTGGAGCTATGGCGTCGCGCAGCTGTTGGCCATTGGCTCGATATTGTCCCTGCAAGTGCCGCCCCTGGTCGGCTTCGCCCTGCTCACAGGGTGCGTGGCCCATGGCATCTGGGTACTGCCGCGTCATCTACTCTTGAGCGCGCCCGGCGCGGTGACAGGCCTGCGCCGCACTCCAGCCGGTTGGGCCTTGTACTGCCGGGAAAGTGGCTGGCGCCCGGCGCGGCTGATGTTCGACAGCCTGGCGTTGCCTGCGCTGGTCATCGTGCGCTATCGGTTGCCAGGGCAGTGGTGGACCCGCTCCGCCTGCATCCCCGCCGACGCGCTGGACCCTGATACCCACCGCCGTCTACGCCTGCGCCTGCGCTGGAGCCGCAAGCGCTTCGTCTCGCCCGGCGCGTCCATCTAGGCGCAAGCTTCTACGCTGTCCCTGGCCTCGAGGCCGGCGTGGGTTCGCCAGTTTCGCCGGCTGCTAGGGTCTTGCCCTGGGGTCGAGGATCGTGTCCTGTGCTTCCGCCAGCATTCCCGGATAATCCAGGGTGTAGTGCAGGCCTCGGGATTCCTTGCGCTCCAGGGCCGAGCGGATCATCAGGTCCGCCACGCAGGCCAGGTTACGCAGCTCGATCAGGTCCCTGCTGACCTTGTAGTTGCTGTAGAACTCATCGATCTCGCTGAGCAGCAGGCGCACCCGGTGCTGGGCGCGCTGCAGGCGTTTGCTGGTGCGGACAATGCCCACATAGTCCCACATGAAGCGTCGCAGCTCGTCCCAGTTGTGGGCGATGATCACGTCCTCGTCCGAATCTGTCACCTGGCTGGCATCCCAGGTAGGCAAGGCCTGGGGCATGCTCACCTGGGCCAGTTCGCTCTCGATGTGGCGGGCCGCCGAGCGACCGTAGACGAAACACTCCAGCAATGAGTTGCTGGCCATTCGGTTGGCCCCATGCAGGCCGGTGAAGGTGGTTTCGCCAATGGCATAAAGCCCCGGCACATCGGTGCGGCCATGGTTGTCGATCATTACTCCGCCACAGGTGTAATGGGCGGCGGGCACCACCGGGATGGCCTCGCGGGTGATATCGATGCCGAAGGCCAGGCAGCGCTCATATACCGTGGGGAAGTGCGCGCGCACGAACTCCGCCGGCTTGTGGCTGATGTCCAGGTAGACACAGTCTGCGCCCAGGCGCTTCATCTCGTGGTCGATGGCGCGGGCGACGATGTCCCGTGGGGCCAGTTCGGCGCGGGGATGGAAGCGCGGCATGAAGCGTTCGCCATCGGGCAGCTTGAGCACGGCGCCTTCGCCTCGCAGCGCTTCGGTCACCAGGAAGCTCTTGGCCTGTGGGTGGTACAGGCAGGTTGGGTGAAACTGGTTGAATTCCAGATTGGCCACCCGGCAGCCCGCGCGCCAGGCCATGGCGATGCCATCGCCACAGGCGCCGTCGGGGTTGCTGGTATACAGGTACACCTTGGCCGCGCCGCCAGTGGCCAGAACCGTGAAGCGCGCCGCGAAGGTGTCGACCTCACCGGTCTTGCGGTTCAACACATAGGCCCCCAGGCAACGCTGGCCGTCTCGACCTAGCCGACCTTCGGTGATCAGGTCCACGGCCACGCGCTGTTCCAGCAGCTGGATGTTCGGCCGCTGACGCGCCTGGGCGAGGAGGGTGTTGAAAATCGCTGCTCCGGTGGCATCCGCGGCGTGGATGATGCGCCTGTGGCTATGGCCACCTTCGCGGGTCAGATGAAACTCGAAGTGGCCTTCCTCGGGCGCCGGGTTGTCGTCCCGGGTAAAGGGCACCCCCTGGTCGATGAGCCACTGGATGGCCTCGCGACTGTGTTCGACGGTGAAGCGTACCGCCGACTCATGGCACAGCCCGCCGCCGGCCTCGAGCGTATCCTGGACGTGGGAGTCCACGGTGTCGGCGTTATCCAGCACGGCAGCGACGCCACCCTGCGCCCAGTAGGTAGAGCCATTGGAGAGCTCACCCTTGCTCAGCACCGCGACCTGCAGATGAGAAGGAAGATTCAAGGCCAGGCTCAAGCCTGCGGCACCGCTGCCGATTACCAGAACGTCGTGATGCGAATGCTGACTCATGTAGCAGGTGTCTCCCGCGGCGCAGATGCCGCTTTTCATAGGCAGAGTGCAAGAACGCGGCGCGGCGCTGGTCATTGGTCGCGTCCACGGGCACAATCCCGCATAGCCAGATGGCAAAATGAAACTATTGAACGCAGCGGGCGGCCGACAGTTATACCAGCGGCGTATCGACAGGGCCACGGTCTTGTGTATGGCGGCTGCGCAAACGTCCGATGCCTGTCTGGTTTGTAGGAAATTGGCTATAGGGTGTTGGGAACTTTCCTAAATGATGGACAATCCATAGGGAGTTGCCAAATACACAGGGCGCGACGGGAAGGGCCTACAACAAAGGCCACCGCCAGCGGCCGGACATCCGGAGTGTTCACACAGCAGGGCTTGCCTGATGTGTTTTTTTCCTGCACCCGATCTTCAGGGCAGGAAACTTGCGTGGAGGGGAGAACTTTTGCACAAAGCCCGAGTCTATGGTTGCAAGCCTGAACGATGGCTCTTGCAGCGCTCCTTGGAGCTTAACGAGGAGTGTTCATGCTAACCCAGGAAGAAGATCAGCAATTGGTCGAGCGCGTGCAGCGTGGCGACCGGAGAGCGTTCGATCTGCTGGTGCTCAAGTACCAGCACAAGATTCTCGGGCTGATCGTGCGATTCGTGCACGACACCCACGAAGCACAAGACGTGGCCCAGGAAGCGTTCATCAAGGCGTACCGGGCGTTGGGAAATTTCCGCGGCGACAGCGCCTTCTATACCTGGCTGTACCGCATCGCCATCAACACGGCGAAGAATTATCTGGTGTCCCGAGGACGACGGCCACCGGATAGCGATGTCAGCTCCGAAGACGCAGAGTTCTACGACGGCGATCACGGCCTGAAGGACCTTGAATCACCGGAACGCTCGCTGTTAAGGGATGAGATCGAGGGCACCGTCCACCGGACCATCCAGCAATTGCCAGAGGACCTGCGTACGGCATTGACGCTACGCGAGTTCGATGGTCTGAGTTATGAAGACATTGCCAGCGTCATGCAATGTCCGGTGGGCACCGTACGGTCGCGGATTTTCCGGGCCCGGGAAGCCATAGATAAAGCCCTGCAGCCTTTGCTGCAGGAAACCTAAGACAGCGGCGACAGCCAAGAGAGGAACCGCAATGAGTCGTGAAGCCCTGCAGGAATCGCTGTCCGCGGTGATGGATAACGAAGCGGACGAACTTGAATTACGTCGTGTACTGGGCGCTGTGGAGAACAGCGAGGCACGCGCTACCTGGGCTCGTTACCAGGTTGCCCGCGCCGCCATGCACAAGGAACTGCTCAATCCACGCCTGGACCTGGCCGCCGCGGTTTCCGCCGCGCTGGTCGACGAAGCGGCTCCAGCACCCGTGGCTG
The DNA here is from genome assembly GCF_000826105.1 of Pseudomonas massiliensis. Classification (GTDB taxonomy): domain Bacteria; phylum Pseudomonadota; class Gammaproteobacteria; order Pseudomonadales; family Pseudomonadaceae; genus Aquipseudomonas; species Aquipseudomonas massiliensis. The sequence goes on from NZ_CCYK01000007.1 coordinate 622,646, forward strand.
CGCGTCCATGGCGCAGCCTGGGCCGGCTGGCGGTAGCGGCCTCGGTCACTCTGGCGGTGCTTGCCGGGGTGCGTCTGTACAACCAGAACGACCTTGGCGGTGCCCAGGTCGCTCAACAGGCGGCTCAGCCTGTGCTGGTGGCGCCTCAGGCCAACGGCCCGGCTGTACTGGCGGGCTACACGGAAACCAGCGAGCCGGTCAAGGCGCCAGCCGCCCGTGAAGCGGGCTGGCAGGACGAAAAGGCATCGGGCCCTGTGCGTCAGCACGCCGAGCAATCTTCGCATGCCGCTGGCTCCGAGACTCGTTAAGTAACACCTGAACGCCCGGTTCGGCTCTCGCATGTGCTTGCGACGGCCGGCCGGGCGTTCGTTCGTCTGGAAGTCCTGTCGTTTCACGTAGGCAATAGCCATGTCGGCGCGCTTTTGCAATGGGCGAAAGCCGGCTTCGCCGTGCGGCTCCGTGCCAACGCTGGGTGAAAACCTATTTGTGCTTCCGTGGTCCATAAGGGCCGGGGCGTATCGGTGAGTGACGCTTGTGAGCGTCGCTATCGCCGTCTGCACAGCGTTTGATGCAGTATTCGGCACAGTCGAGCCGTGTTAACGCGGGCTTCATGTATCAAGTTGCAACATGAAAGATCTGCCATTGTTGTTGCAAATAGATCCGCTTTTTCTTATAGGTCTTTGCCACCAGGGGAGGGTTCGCCCAGCCTTGTGCCTAGCGACCTTCAGGGCATCCAGGCCCGGGTTCTCGGCAGAGGCGCCCCCTTCGCTTAACCATGCTCGCACTACACGGGAGCCGTATGTCGATACCTCGCTTGAAATCCTGCCTATCGCTGTTCGCGGCGGTACTGATGCTGGGGCAGGTGCTTAGCGCCCAGGCCGAAGCACTGCCTGACTTCACTACCCTGGTCGAACAGGCCTCGCCAGCCGTGGTGAATATCAGCACCACCCAGAAACTGCCGGACCGCGGCGTGGCGGACAGCCAGATGCCTGACCTCCAGGGCCTGCCGCCCATGTTCCGGGAGTTCTTCGAGCGCAACATGCCCCGCAGCGCCCCACGCTCCCCCCGTGGCGATCGCCAGCGCGAAGCCCAGTCGCTCGGCTCCGGCTTCATCATCTCCCCGGATGGCTATGTCCTGACCAACAACCACGTGATCGCCGATGCTGACGAAATCATAGTGCGTCTGTCCGACCGCAGTGAGCTGAAAGCCAAGCTGGTAGGCACGGATCCGCGCACCGACGTGGCATTGCTCAAGATCGATGGCAAGAACCTGCCTACGGTGAAGCTCGGCGACTCCGACAAGCTCAAGGTAGGCGAGTGGGTGCTGGCCATCGGCTCGCCGTTCGGTTTCGACCATTCGGTGACCAAGGGGATCGTCAGCGCCAAGGGCCGTTCGCTGCCCAACGATTCCTACGTGCCTTTCATCCAGACGGACGTCGCCATCAACCCGGGCAACTCCGGCGGGCCGCTGTTCAACATGAACGGTGAAGTGGTGGGCATCAACTCGCAGATCTTCACCCGCTCCGGCGGCTTCATGGGGCTGTCCTTCGCCATTCCGATCGACGTGGCCCTGGACGTATCCAACCAACTGAAGAAGGACGGCAAGGTCAGCCGTGGCTGGCTGGGCGTGGTCATCCAGGAAGTGAACAAGGACCTCGCCGAATCCTTCGGGCTGGACAAGCCCGCCGGCGCGCTGGTGGCCCAGGTGATGCAGGATGGCCCGGCAGCCAAGGGCGGCCTGCAGGTGGGCGACGTGATCCTGAGCATGAACGGCCAGCCCATCGTCATGTCCGCGGATCTCCCGCACCTGGTCGGCGGCCTCAAGGCAGGTGCCAAGGCGACCTTCGAGATCATTCGCGACGGCAAGCGCCAGAACATCGAGCTGACCGTGGGTGCCATCCCGGACGACGACGACCTGGAAGCCGGCGCCGGTGCCGACGGCCAGCCCCAGCGCAGCAGCAACCGGCTTGGTGTCGCCGTGGCGGACCTGACCGACGAGCAGAAGAAAGCCGCCGACCTGCGGGGCGGCGTGCTGATCAAGGACGTACAGGATGGTCCTGCCGCCATGATCGGCCTTCAGCCGGGAGACGTGATCACCCACCTGAACAACCAGGCGATCACCTCGGCCAAGCAGTTCACCGAAGTAGCCAAGGGCCTGCCGAAGAATCGCTCGGTTTCCATGCGCGTGCTGCGTCAGGGGCGTGCCAGCTTCATTACGTTCAAGCTGGCTGAATAAGCGGCGGCAGGGCTGGGACGGCTGCTACCGGTGACCGGCTCAATGCCTGTCGCCGTGGCAGCCGGGTCGGTCCAGGTCGGGTCGGCCCAGCTCGGACTGGCCCGGGCGTCGCAGCCTCCGATACTGATGGCGTCAGGGCTGGACGCGAGCAATACCGGCGGCCACAGGCATGGCCTCGGCCAGCGCAGCTCGCCCGTTGGCTCAGATACAGGAGCTCCCACAAAACTCACTGCATCAGGTACAATGCCCGGCTATTTTTTGTCGGGCGCCCGGCCCAAGGCCTTCTCGAGTGTTGATCCGTGAGTGATTTGAGTCATATCCGCAATTTCTCCATCATCGCCCACATCGACCATGGCAAGTCGACCCTGGCCGATCGATTCATCCAGATGTGCGGCGGCCTCGCCGACCGAGAGATGGAAGCCCAGGTGCTGGACTCCATGGACCTGGAGCGCGAGCGCGGGATCACCATCAAGGCCCACAGCGTCACGCTGCACTACAAGGCCAAGGACGGTAAAACCTACCAGCTCAACTTCATCGACACCCCCGGCCACGTGGACTTCACCTACGAGGTCAGCCGTTCCCTGGCGGCCTGCGAGGGCGCGCTGCTGGTGGTGGACGCGGGGCAGGGCGTGGAAGCGCAGTCCGTCGCCAACTGCTATACCGCCATCGAGCAGGGCCTGGAGGTCATGCCGGTATTGAACAAGATGGACCTGCCCCAGGCCGATCCTGACCGGGTGAAGGACGAAATCGAGAAGATCATCGGCATCGACGCCACCGACGCGGTCGCCTGCAGCGCCAAGAGCGGCATGGGCGTGGACGACGTGCTCGAGCGCCTGGTGCAGACCATCCCGGCTCCCGAAGGCGACATCGAGGCCCCACTGCAGGCCCTGATCATCGATTCCTGGTTCGACAATTACCTGGGCGTGGTTTCCCTGGTACGCGTGCGCCATGGCCGAGTGAAGAAAGGCGACAAGATCCTGGTCAAGTCCACCGGCAAGACCCACCTGGTGGACAGCGTCGGGGTGTTCACGCCCAAGCACACGCCTACCGCGGACCTCAAGGCAGGCGAGGTCGGCTTCATCATCGGTAGCATCAAGGACATCCACGGCGCGCCGGTGGGGGACACCCTGACGCTCTCCACCACGCCGGACGTGGAAGTGCTGCCAGGCTTCAAGCGCATCCAGCCCCAGGTGTACGCCGGCCTGTTCCCCACCAGTTCGGACGATTTCGAGGACTTCCGCGAGGCCTTGCAGAAGCTGACGCTCAACGATTCCTCGCTGCAATACCAGCCGGAAAGCTCCGATGCGCTGGGCTTCGGCTTCCGCTGCGGCTTCCTCGGCATGCTGCACATGGAAATCATCCAGGAGCGCCTGGAGCGCGAGTATGACCTGGACCTGATCACCACCGCGCCGAGCGTGATCTATGAAGTGAAGATGAAGAACGGCGAGACGATCTACGTCGACAACCCGTCCAAGCTTCCCGACATCTCGTCGGTGGAGGACTTCCGCGAACCTATCGTCGAAGCCACCATCCTTGTGCCTCAGGAGCACCTGGGGAACGTCATTACGCTGTGCATCGAAAAGCGTGGCGTGCAACGAGACATGCAGTTCCTGGGCAGTCAGGTGCAGGTGCGTTATGACCTGCCCATGAACGAAGTGGTGCTGGATTTCTTCGACCGCCTCAAGTCCACCAGCCGTGGCTATGCCTCGCTGGACTACCACTTCGACCGCTATCAGTCGGCGAACCTGGTGAAGCTGGACGTGCTGATCAATGGCGACAAGGTCGATGCCCTGGCGCTGATCGTGCATCGGGACAACGCCCACTACAAGGGGCGGGCCCTGACCGAAAAAATGAAGGAGCTGATTCCTCGGCAGATGTTCGACGTGGCGATCCAGGCGGCCATTGGCGGCCAGATCATCGCTCGAACCACTGTAAAGGCACTCAGGAAGAACGTTCTGGCCAAGTGCTACGGTGGCGACGTGAGCCGCAAGCGCAAGCTGTTGGAAAAGCAGAAGGCTGGTAAGAAACGCATGAAACAGGTCGGCAACGTGGAGATTCCACAGGAAGCCTTCCTCGCCGTGCTCAGGTTGGAATGATCAGGTCCTATGTCTTTAAACTTCCCGCTGTTGTTGGTAATCCTCGTGGCCGTGTGCGGCCTGCTGGGTCTGCTTGACCTTGTGTACTACGCACCACGGCGGCGTGCTGCCATTGCGAATTATCAGGGCAGCGTGGCTCAGCCGGAGCCCGCTGTGCTGGATCAACTGAACAAGGAACCGCTGCTGGTGGAGTACGGGAAATCCTTTTTCCCGGTACTGTTCATCGTATTGGTGCTGCGTTCGTTCCTGGTCGAGCCCTTCCAGATCCCGTCGGGGTCCATGAAGCCGACCCTGGAAGTGGGCGATTTCATCCTGGTGAACAAGTTCTCCTATGGCATTCGCCTGCCGGTGCTGGACACCAAGGTGATCGACATCGGCGATCCGCAACGGGGCGACGTGATGGTATTCCGCTACCCCAGCGACCCCTCGGTGAACTACATCAAGCGGGTGATCGGCGTACCTGGCGACACCATCCGCTACACCAGCGACAAGCATCTGTATGTCAATGGCGCACCGGTGGACGAGCAGATGGTCGGCACCACCTTCGACCCACACTTGGGCGAGGTTGGCGTGTACAAGGAGCACATCGGCGAGGCCGAGCACCTGATCCACAAGCAGATGGCGGCCTATCGCATGCTGCCTGGGGGGCAATGGACGGTTCCGGCCGGGCATTACTTCATGATGGGCGACAACCGCGACAACTCCAACGACAGCCGCTATTGGGATGACGCGCGCATTCCCAAGGACCTGCTCGGCATGGTCCCCGACCACAACATCGTCGGCAAGGCATTCGCCGTATGGATGAGCTGGCCGGAACCGAAGACTCGGCACCTGCCAACCCTCGAGCGCGTAGGTCTGATCAAGTAACGCGCGGTTTCCCCTTGGCGTCGCGCCGTGCATGGCGCCCTCGCCAGTTTTCCCGACATCCGGCAGGCGAGGGTCTAGCATGAAAGCAGTAAGGTCCCAACGAGGACTTTCTCTGATTGGCGGGCTGTTCCTTCTGGCCGCGCTGGCGCTGGTCGTGATGGCTGGCGCCCGGCTGGGGCCCCATTACATGGATTACTGGGCGTTGAAGAAAGCCATGGACAAGGCCGCCAGCGACCCCGCCACCAAGGTTACCGATGGCGATGAATACTTCGACTACGTGAACCGCAGTTTGCAGATCAATAACATCCGGGATCTGGATTTGAAAAAAGCGTTGAACATCACTGAACAGTCCGGCGCCCTCGTGGCCCGCCTGGCCTACGAGCGGCGGGAGCACCTGCTGGGCAATGTCGACATGGTGGTCAGCTTCGATCACCAAAGCAGTGTGCGTCTGCCGTGAATCAGTCGCCTCTGAACCGTCTCGAGCGCCAGCTCGGCTACAGCTTCAAGAACAAGGAACTGATGCTGCTGGCCTTGACCCATCGAAGCTTCGCCGGTCGTAACAACGAGCGACTGGAATTCCTCGGCGATGCCATCCTCAATTTCGTCGCGGGCGAGGCCTTGTACGAGCGCTTCCCCCAGGCTCGGGAAGGCCAGCTTTCCCGCCTGCGGGCACGCCTGGTCAAAGGCGAAACCCTGGCATTGCTGGCCCGTGGCTTCGACCTGGGCGAGTACTTGCGCCTTGGCTCCGGTGAGCTGAAAAGCGGTGGCTTCCGTCGCGAGTCCATCCTCGCCGACGCGCTGGAAGCGCTGATCGGTGCCATCTACCTGGACGCCGACATGGAGACGGCCCGCGAGCGCGTCCTGGCCTGGCTGGCCGGTGAGTTCGACAGCCTGACCCTGGTGGACACCAACAAAGACCCCAAGACCCGCCTGCAGGAGTTCCTGCAATCCCGCGCCTGCGAGCTGCCTCGCTACGAGGTGGTGGATATCCAGGGCGAACCGCACTGCCGCACCTTTTTCGTGGAATGCGAAGTGGCGTTGCTCAACGAAAAAAGCCGAGGGCAGGGCGTAAGCCGGCGTATCGCCGAGCAGGTCGCCGCCGCGGCCGCGCTGATCGCCCTTGGCGTGGAGAATGGCAATGACTGATACCCCGGAAAGCCGTTGTGGCTATGTAGCGATCGTAGGTCGCCCCAACGTGGGCAAGTCCACACTGATCAACCACATCCTCGGCCAGAAGCTGGCCATCACGTCGCGCAAGCCGCAGACCACGCGCCACACCATGCTCGGCATCAAGACCGAAGGGCATGTGCAGGCGGTATACGTGGATACGCCCGGCATGCACAAGGCCAACGACAAGGCACTGAACCGTTACATGAACAGGACTGCCTCGGCCGCGCTCAAGGACGTGGACGTGGTCATCTTCGTAGTGGACCGCACGCGCTGGACCGACGAAGACCAGCTGGTCCTGGAGCGAGTGCAGTTCGTTCAGGGCCCGGTAATCCTGGCCATCAACAAGACCGATCGGCTCGAAGACAAGGCCGCGCTCATCCCTCACCTGGAATGGTTGCAGCAGCAGCTGCCAAAGGCCGAGGTGGTGCCCATCTCCGCCCAGCAGGGCCATAACCTGGACACCCTGGAAGCCCTGATCGGCAATTACCTGCCTGAAAACGAGCATTTCTTCCCGGAAGACCAGATCACCGATCGCAGTAGCCGCTTCCTGGCCGCTGAGCTTGTGCGTGAAAAGATCATGCGCCAGCTGGGGGCCGAACTGCCTTACCAGATCACCGTCGAGATCGAGGAGTTCAAGCAGCAGGGCGCAACCTTGCATATCCACGCTCTGATCCTGGTGGAGCGCGACGGCCAGAAGAAAATCATCATCGGCGACAAGGGCGAGCGGATCAAACGCATCGGCATGGAGGCTCGCAAGGACATGGAGCAGATGTTCGATGCCAAGGTGATGCTCAACCTCTGGGTGAAGGTGAAAGGCGGTTGGTCCGACGACGAGCGGGCGCTGCGCTCCCTTGGCTACGGCGACGTCTGACCCGCAGCCGGCCTATGTGCTGCATGCCCGGCCCTACCGGGAAACCAGCGCACTGGTGGATTTCCTGACCCCTGGGGGGCGGGTGCGTGGCGTGTTGCGCGGTGCCCGGGGCAAGGCCGGCAGCCTGGCACGCCCTTTCGTACCCCTGGCGGTGGAATTTCGCGGCAAGGGCGAGCTGCGCAGCGTCAGCCGCCTGGAGGCTACCGGCAACAGCCCCTGGCTGGTCGGAGAGGCGCTGTTCAGCGGGTTGTATCTCAACGAACTGCTGGTTCGCCTGCTGCCGTTGGAAGACCCCCATCCTCGCCTGTATGAACACTATGCCCAGACTCTGCAAGCGCTCGCCCAAGGCCGTGCCTTGGAGCCCTTGCTGCGGGCGTTCGAATGGCGGCTGCTGGACGAGCTGGGCTACGCCTTCGCTCTCGACCGCGACAGCCAGGGCGAGCCCATAGCCGTGGACGGTCTTTACCGCCTGAGCGCGGATGAGGGGCTTGAACGGGTATTCAGCTTCGCCCCCGGGCTGTTCAGCGGCGCTGACCTCTTGGCCATGGCCGTCGCTGATTGGGAAGCCGCCGGGGCCCTGCTGGCCGCCAAGCGCCTGATGCGTCAGGCGCTGGCGGCTCACTTGGGCAGCAAGCCCCTGATGAGCCGGGAGCTGTTTCGCAAACCTTGAAGTCTGTCACTTGCAGGACGCAGCGAAGCTGCCGAATGCCAGGCCGGCCTGGCGCCCAATTGCTGAACTGACGCTGGGTTCCACAAGGTGTCGCCAGCTTCGCTGGCTCCTACCGGTCATGCTCACTTATCCTGTGCACACTTACTGCCAGGAGCATTTCTTCCGTGAATACCCCCAACCGCATCCTATTGGGCGTGAACGTCGATCACGTCGCTACCCTGCGTCAGGCCCGCGGTACTCGTTATCCAGACCCGGTCAAGGCCGCGCTGGACGCCGAACAGGCCGGCGCCGACGGTATCACCGTGCATTTGCGTGAAGACCGCAGACACATCCAGGAGCGGGACGTGCTCGTGCTCAAGGAGGTGATGCAGACCCGCATGAACTTCGAGATGGGCGTTACCGAGGCCATGCTGGCGTTCGCCGAGCGCCTGCGGCCCGAGCACGTGTGCCTCGTACCCGAAACCCGCCAGGAACTGACCACGGAAGGCGGGCTGGATGTGGCAGGCCAAGAGGAGCGTATTCGGGGCGCGGTTGAACGGCTCAGCGCAGTCGGCAGTGAAGTGTCGCTCTTTATCGACGCCGATCCAGCCCAGATCGAGGCCAGCGCGCGGGTCGGGGCGCCGGCCATCGAGCTGCACACCGGCCGCTACGCCGATGCCCATACCCCTGAGGAGGCCGCCGCCGAGTTGCAACGGATCGCCGAAGGGGTCGCTCAGGGCCGAGCGCTAGGCTTGGTCGTCAATGCCGGCCATGGCTTGCATTACCACAACGTGGAGCCCATCGCCGCCATTCCTGGCATCAATGAACTGAACATTGGGCACGCCTTGGTGGCCCATGCCTTGTTCGTAGGCTTCCCGGCCGCGGTCGCCGAAATGAAAGCCTTGATCATCGCTGCCGCGGACCGCGCCAAGGCCTGACCTGGCGCGGCCTGTCAATCACTCGGGCGCGTACGGCAGGCGGCGCTTGTGCGCTGTCTTGTCGTAGGTGCGCACGATGGTGTCATAGGCATGCTGGCTGACTTCCCGGCCTTGGAGGAAGGCATCGATGTCCTTGTAGGTGACGCCGTGGGCATCTTCGTCAGGCTTGCCAGGGGTGAGCTCTTCCAGGTCGGCGGTGGGCACCTTCAGATAGAGCTTCTCGGCTGCCCCCAGGTACTTGGCGATGTCCCGTACCTGGCCTTTGACCAGCCCTTCCAGCGGGGTAAGGTCGCAAGCCCCGTCACCGAACTTGGTGAAGAACCCCATCACCGCCTCGGCGGCGTGGTCGGTACCGATCACCAGGCCGTCGTTGGCGTTGGCGATGGCGTATTGGGCCACCATGCGGATGCGTGCCTTGGTGTTGCCACGCACGAAGTCGCGGCGGGCATCGCTTAATTTCGAGATGGCGTCCAGTTCAGCATCCAGGCCTTTCACCGCATCGGCGATGTTGACGGTCACTTCCTGATCAGCCTTGATGAACTGCATGGCCGCCGCAGCATCGACTTCGTCAAGTTGCTGGCCATAGGGCAGACGCACGGCGATGAATTTATAGCTGGCGTCGCCCGTTTCCTGACGCAGCTCTTCCACCGCCAGTTGGGCCAGACGGCCGGCCGTGCTTGAGTCCACCCCGCCGCTGATGCCCAGCACCAGGGCCTTGAGGCCGGAATTGCGCAGCGTCTGCTTGATGAAAGCCTTGCGCCGCTCGACTTCGGCGGCCAGGGCCGCCTCGTCGGCGAAGGGGGGAATGACATTCAACGCGGCAGCGATTTCGGCCTGGCGGTTGCTCATGGGGTCGACCTCCTGTGAAGGCCAGCGGAGCTGGCGAAAACCTGTAGACAAGCGTGAAGCCTACCTTGATCCACGGGATTTCGCCCGCGCTAGCACTTCGGCCCTTGAGGCCGGCGGGCCGCGTTTCAGCCCGGCTTGCGCGCCGTCATCACCGCCCGCAGGGGCGCTGGCAGGCCTTCCACCGTCTTGCTGTGGTCTTCGGGGTCCAGGAAGTGCTCCAGGGACTGGTAACGCATCCACTCGGTGCTGCGTTGCTCATCCGGCGTGGTATGGCTGATGTCCACGCATTTGACGTCCTCGAAGCCTGCCCGCTGCAGCCACAGTGCCAGGGCGTCGGGGGAGGGGAGGAACCAGACGTTGCGCATTTGCGCGTAGCGGTCTTCCGGCACCAGTACCCGCTGTTCGTCGCCGCGCACCACCAGGGTTTCCAGTACCAGCTCGCCGCCCTTGACCAGGCAATCCTTGAGGGCGAACAGGTGATCGATGGGCGAGCGGCGGTGATAGAGCACGCCCATGGAGAACACCGTGTCGAAACCTTGCAGGTTCGGTGGCAGGTCTTCCAGCGCCAGGGGCAGGTGCCAGGCCGGTAACTCGGGAAGGTACTGGCGCAGGGCCTGGAACTGGCAGAAGAACAGCCAGTTGGGGTCGATGCCGATCACGCTCTCGGCCCCAGCGCCTAGCATGCGCCATTGGTAATAGCCATTGCCGCAGCCGACGTCCAGCACCCGTTTGCCCTGAAGGTTCAGGTGCGGCGCCACCCGGGCCCATTTCCAGTCGGAGCGCCATTCCGTGTCCACATGCACGCCGAACAGGTGAAAAGGCCCTTTGCGCCAGGGGCTGAGGCCCATCAGGGCGTCATGCAGACGCTGGCGTGCGCTGTCGTCGCAGGCTCCTCCCAGGGTCACGCTGTCAGCCAGGTCCACGATGCTGGCGGTGAGCTCCGGCAAGGACTTGAGCGCGGCCTGCCAACGAGCCAGGTCGCCGTGCCCCTTTTCCAGCCGACGATCGAGGTCGGCCTGCAAGCCGTTGGCCCATTGAGCCAAGGGCGAACCCGCCAGGCGCTGTACGAGTGGAGACAGGTCGATCATGGCAGGGCGATCATCGAAGCGAAGTTAAGGCACTGGAACCACGGCACCACCTTGCTAAATCCCGCCGCCAGCAGCCGCTCACGGTGCTGTTCGAAGCTGTCGGGCTTCATCACGTGCTCGATGGCGCTGCGTTTCTGGGCGATTTCCAGCTCGCTGTAGCCATTGGCGCGCTTGAAATCCAGGTGCAGCTCGTTTAGCAGTTCGTGCGCCTGGGCATCTTCGAAGCGCAGTTTCTCCGACAGCAGCAGCGCGCCGCCGGGGACCAGTGCCTGACGGATGCGGGTCAGCAAACCCAGGCGCTGATCGGGCGCAATGAACTGCAGGGTGAAATTCAGGGCCACCACAGAGGCCGGCTGGAATTCGACGGCCAGAATATCCGCTTCCACGACCTGCACGGGCAACAGCTCCTGAAACATGGAATCCTGCGCTCGCAGGTATTCACCGCAGCGCTGCGCCATGGCCGGCGAGTTGTCCATGGCGATCACCTCGCAGCCTGGCGCGCGCACGTGCCGGCGCAGGGCCTGGGTCACCGCCCCCAGTGAGGCGCCAAGGTCATAGAGACAGGTATGGGGCTGGGCGAACCGCGCTGCCAGCACGCCCAGGTTCTCGACAATGGCCGGATAGCCGGGCACCGACCGCTTGATCATGTCAGGGAACACGCGCACCACATCCTCGTTGAAGACGAAGTCGGGCACCGCGGCCAGGGGTTGGGCGAACAGACGATCGGAAGATTCAGGCACGGAGGTCTACAGGCACTTCAGGGAAAGCGCGGGATTTTAGGACTAGCCGGGATCAGCCACAAGCCGCAATGCGTGAGTGGCGACGGAACAGGGGGTTACTCGACCCGGATGGCGCAGTCGAAGGTCTGGACCGGCTTGACCTCGGGCGCCCAGGGCTGTTGCAGCACCAGGATCAGGTGCCCTTCGCCAGGACCCTCGGCCCGATACCGCCACAGCGATTGCCCGGCGGCACCGACGATGCCAGCGTCCTCGGCGTTGGTGTACACCTCGGGGCCGAGGCTACGCAGCACGCCCGGGGCCGGGTTCTGCACCAGCCAGCGATAGCCGGTGGTGGGATTGCTGGGCAGGGTAAGGATCACCAATTGCCCTTTGGCCAGCGCCACCGGGCATTGCGACTGCTTGCTCAGCTCGAATGCCACCGAAGGGTCCGGCCCATGTCGGCCGGCACAGCCAGCGAGCAGGGCAAGAGCCACCGATACAGTGCGCAGCGAGGGGAGGGCAGTCAGCGAAGGCATCGTCAGGCATCCAGGCAGAGGCGATGCCCGCCAGCATAGCTCAGGCGGGCGTTGCGGTTAAGCGTGTGTCAGAACAGCACCTTGGCCACGTCCGCGAAGCGCTTGGCGAAGTGCACGGTCAAGCCTTCCTTCAGATAGTCAGGCAGCTCCTGGAAGTTGCCGCGGTTCGCCTCCGGCAGGATCAGCTCGTTGAGCTTCTGCCGACGCGCCGCGATCACTTTCTCGCGCACCCCGCCGATGGGCAGCACGTGGCCGGTGAGGGTCAGCTCGCCGGTCATGGCCACGCCCTTCTTCGGCGCCTGGTTGCGCGCCAGCGAGAGCAGGGCGCTGGCCATGGTGATGCCGGCGCTGGGGCCATCTTTCGGGGTAGCCCCTTCCGGCACGTGCAGGTGGACGAAGGCTTCGTTGAAGAAAGCCGGGTCGCCGCCGAAGGTCTTGAGATTGGAGCTGATGTAGCTGTAGGCGATCTCCGCGGATTCCTTCATCACCTCCCCCAATTGCCCGGTGAGCTTGAAGCCACGGTTCAGGCTATGGATGCGGTTCGCCTCGATGGGCAAGGTGGCGCCGCCCATGCTGGTCCAGGCCAGCCCGGTGATCACGCCTACCCCGGCGAGTACCTGCTCGCTGCGGAACACGGGCATGCCCAGGTAGCTTTCCAGTTCCTTGGGGCCGACCTTGACCACGGCATCGGGTTGCTCCAGCAGCTTGACCACTGCCTTGCGCACCACCTTGCCCAGCTGTTTCTCCAACTGCCGCACGCCGGCCTCGCGGGCATAGCCCTCGATGACCAGGCGCAGGGCGCTGTCGCTGATGCTCAGGCTGCTCCTGGCCACCCCGGCCTTTTCCAGTTGCTTGGGCCACAGGTGCTTCTTGGCGATGGCCAGTTTTTCCTCGGTGATGTAGCCGGAAAGCCGAATGACTTCCATACGGTCGAGCAAGGGGCCTGGGATCGAGTCCAGGGTATTGGCGGTGCACACGAACAATACCTTGGACAGGTCCAGGCGCAGGTCCAGGTAGTGGTCCAGAAAATCCACGTTCTGTTCCGGGTCCAGGGTTTCCAGCAAGGCCGAGGCCGGATCGCCCTGGTAGCTCTGGCCCATCTTGTCGATCTCGTCGAGCATGATCACCGGGTTCATCACTTCCACGTCCTTGAGCGCCTGCACCAGCTTGCCCGGCTGGGCCCCGATGTAGGTGCGGCGATGGCCCTTGATCTCGGCCTCGTCGCGCATGCCGCCGACACTGAAGCGATAGAACGGCCGGCCCAGGGACTCGGCGATGGACTTGCCGATGCTGGTCTTGCCTACGCCAGGCGGGCCCACCAGCAGCACGATGGAGCCGCTGATTTCGCCCTTGTAGGCACCCACCGCGAGGAATTCCAGGATACGGCTCTTGATGTCGCCCAGGCCGGAATGATGGGCATCCAGCACCTTGCGGGCGTGCTTGAGGTCAAGCTTGTCCTTGCCGTACACCCCCCAGGGCAGGGCCGTGGCCCAGTCCAGGTAGTTGCGGGTCACCGCGTATTCCGGTGAGCCGGTTTCCAGGATGGCCAGCTTGCCCAGTTCTTCGTCGATGCGCTTGCGGGCCGCGGGCGGTAGGGTCTTGCCCTCCAGACGCTGCTCGAACTGCTCCAGGTCGGCGCTGCGGTCATCCTTGGTCAGCCCCAGCTCCTGCTGGATGACCTTGAGCTGCTCCTTGAGGAAGAACTGCCGCTGGTGCTCGCCGATCTGGCGATTCACCTCGGCGGAAATTTCTTTCTGCAGCCGTGCGACCTCGACCTCCTTGCGCAGCATGGGCAACACCCGCTCCATGCGCTTGAGCATGGGCACGCAATCGAGCACCTGCTGCAGTTCGGCGCCGGTGGCGGAGGTCAGGGCCGCGGCGAAGTCGGTGAGCGGCGAAGGGTCGTTGGGGCTGAAGCGGTTGAGGTAGTTCTTCAGCTCTTCGCTGTACAGGGGGTTGAGCGGCAACAGCTCCTTGATGGCATTGATCAGCGCCATGCCGTAGGCCTTGATCTCGTCCGTGGGTTCGGCCGGCTGCGAAGGGTATTCAACCTCCACCAGGTAGGGCGGGCGGTGATGCTTGAGCCAGGTGCGGATGCGCACCCGGGACAGCCCCTGGGCCACGAACTGCAGCTTGCCATCCTCGCGGCTGGCGTGGTGGATCTTCACCAGGGTGCCGTAGAGGGGCAGGGTAGAGGTGTCCAGGTGGCGAGGATCCTCGGCCGGCGTTTCCATGTAGAACAGCGCCAGGGAGTGGTGAGGTGTCTTGGCCACCAGGTCCAGGGTCTCGGCCCAAGGCTCTTCGTTGACGATGACCGGCAGCACCTGAGCCGGGAAGAACGGCCGGTTATGGATCGGGATGACGTAGACCTTGTCCGGCAGATGCTGCCCGGGCAACACCAGCTCGGTACTGGAGGTGGTGGAATGCTCCACCTGCTCAGCCCCTTGATTGGGCTCGCTGGATACGTTTGGCTGATCCTTCACGGAATCCTGATCGCTCATGGGGCACCTGCGGCAATGGCTATGAACGCTTAGATGGGGCGCGGCACGGGCGGTTTCAATGGCAAGGGTGAAGGAATGCCGATCTGGGCCGATAACCATGGGAAAGCACCTTCGAGCCCGTGGGCCAGGGTAATCCTCCAACCTGCGTTGCCTTGTTTACGCCTTCGAACGAGAACCGGGGCTATGTTTTCATTCTTTCGCGCTGTCGCCGTTTTCGCCGTTGCTGGCTGGCTGGCCCAGACAGCCCAGGCCACGGAACTGCAATTGAGCGTCAGTGACGCCCAGGGCGCCCCTCTGGCCGATGCCGTGGTCACCCTGGCTGGGCCGGCCGGGCCCGCGCGGCCAGTGGTCACGACTCGCATGGACCAGAAGGGCAAAATGTTCCTGCCCCATGTCCTGGCCGTTCGCACAGGCACAGCCGTGACCTTCCCCAACAGCGATGACATTCGTCACCAGGTTTACTCCTTCTCCCAGAGCAAGCGCTTCGAGCTACGCCTGTATGAAGGCACGCCCACCGCGCCAGTGGTGTTCGATCGGCCCGGAGTAGTGGTGCTCGGTTGCAACATCCATGACTGGATGCTCGGCTACATCTATGTAACCGCCGACCCCCGGTTCGGGGTGACCGATGCCCAGGGCCATCTGAACCTGACTCAGTTACCAGAGGGAAGCTACAGCCTCACCCTGTGGCACCCTCGCAGTCCGGACCTGCGGCCGCAGGCTGGCGGTAGCCTCGCGTTGGGCCAGGCGCCGGAGCGCAAGGTCCTGACCCTGGCCGTGGACGGGGCCGACGGGCCATCTCCGTCGCCACCGGCCAGCCCTTTCGGCGATGCGTTCCAAAAGGCTCTCCGTGAAAACCAAAAATAGCGTTCAGTTCCGCATCAGCGGCGTGCTGGTGCTGCTGTTGCTGATCGTGATCGCCGCCATCACCCTGGCTGTCAAGTTGGCCACCGCTGAAGCGGTGCGGGCCCAGGCAGCCCAGCAACTGGCCATCGGCGGCCGTGTCTTCGAGCGCCTGCTGGACGTGCATGGCCGTCGGCTGCGCGACAGCGTGCAACTGCTCACCGCCGATTTCGGCTTGCGCGACGCCATCGCCAGCGCGGACCTTGCTACCATTCGCTCGGCCCTGGTCAACCATGGGGCCCGCATCGGCGCCAGCGACGCAGTGCTGCTGGGCCTGGATGGCATTGTCATGGCTAGTACCCAGGCGGCATTCAGCGAAGGCTCTTTCTTTGTCTACGATCAGGCTCTGCGCGAGGCGCGCCGTCGTAACCAGACCATGCTGATCGTGGCCCGGGGCGGTGAGGCAGTGCTCCTGGTAGATGCGCCTGTGCTGGCGCCGCTTCCCATTGCCCGGATGGTGATGGGCTTTGCCATGGACGCCGCCTTCGCCCAGGAGCTGCACGACCTCAGTAACCTGGAGGTGTCGTTCCTGGCGGTGGAAGGCGAGCGGGTCGGCGAGCTGGTGACCACGCAGCCTTCGGCGCTGCGCAAGGACCTTCTGCAGTGGCTGCGGGCCGACTCGCCGCCGGCCCTGGTCAGTGTGCACTGGCATGGTGGCCATAGCTTCCTCGAACAGCGCCTGAACCTGGCCAACGGCGGCCGAGGGGAGCAGGTCATCGCCTTGCTGCAAAGCCCTTTGGACGATGCCATGCACGCCTTCGCGCCTCTGGACCAGAACATTTTCCTGATCGCCCTGGGCGCCTTGCTGGCGTCCCTGCTGGGCGCGCTGCTGCTGGCCCGTACCATCTCGCGGCCGGTCCGAACCCTGGCCGCCGCCGCTGAGCGTATCGGCCAAGGGGATTATGAGGTTCGAGTCGAGCTGCGGCGCAGCGACGAGTTCGGCACCCTGGCCAGCGCGATCAACATGATGCAAGCCGGCATTGCCGAGCGTGAGCAGCGCCTGGCGCATAACGCGCTGCACGATCACCTCACCGGCTTGCCCAACCGGGCCCTGGCCATGGAGCGCCTGCGCGGCGCAATCGCCGCCGAGCGTCCCGCGGCCGTGCTGAGCCTGAGCCTGGACAACCTGGCAACGCTGCGCGGCGATGGTGGCGCGGCCTTTGCCGAAGCCTTGCTGCGTAGCATCGGCCCGGCCCTGGAAACGGAGTTGCGCGCCGGCGATACCCTGGCGCACTTGATTGGCGGTGAGTATCTGCTGATCCTCGATGGGCTGAGCGCGCAACTGGCAGTGGCCATGGCCGACCGCCTCCAGCAGGCCTTGCAGAGCACCCGTCGCCTGGACGGCCATGACTATAGCCTGGACGCCAGCATCGGTATCGCGGTGTATCCCGGGAACGGGCAGAGCGCGGAGCTTCTGGTATCACGAGCTGCCATCGCGCGTGATGATGCCGCCGGCCTGCCAGGCCGTTTGCAGCTCTATCAGGACGGGCGCGACCTGGTCCACCAGCGGGAAGTGAGGCTGATCCGCGACCTGCGCAATGCCCCAGGCAATGGTGAGCTGTCGCTTCATTACCAGCCCAAGCTGGATTTGCGCCTTGGCCAGGTGCGCCAGGCCGAGGCACTGTTGCGCTGGCAGCATCCGGAATTGGGCATGGTTTCCCCGGCCGAATTCATCGGCTTGGCCGAACGCACCGGCAGCATCCAAGGGCTCACCCGTTGGGTGATCGCCGAGAGCATTCAGCAGCTGGCCCAGTGGAACGGTCGCGGCCTGCGGATCGAGTTGTCGGTGAACGTCTCGGCCGAGGATCTGTTGGGAACTGACCTGGCCGAGCGGGTGCCGCGGTTGCTGGCGCACTATGGCGTGGCGGCCGACCAGCTGACTTTCGAGATCACCGAAAGCGCGGTGATGCGTGAGCCGGAAGCGGCCCTGGAGGTGCTTCACCGCTTACGAGGCTGCGGCATCAGCCTTTCTGTGGACGACTTCGGGACTGGCTACTCTTCACTAGCGCACCTCAAGCGTCTGCCGGTACAGGAATTGAAGATCGACCAGTCGTTCGTGCGCCACCTGGATGAAACCAGCGAGGATGCCGTGATCGTGCGTTCGACCATTGAAATGAGTCATAACCTGGGTTTGAGCGTGGTGGCCGAAGGGGTCGAATACGAGCGCAGCCTGGACTTGCTCAAACGCTGGCGCTGCGATACGGCCCAGGGTTATCTCATCAGCCGGCCGTTGCCGGCCAATGCCTTCGAAGCCTGGGTACGCCAGGCCGCCTACTCCCCCGTGCCGGAGGCGCTGACGCCATGAAGGCCGCCATCGTGCTGCTAAGCGCGCTGCTCCTGAGCGCGGCGGTTTACGCCCGAGAGGGTGGTACTGATGGGCGCCTCCTCGCCACGGGCGGAGCCAGCAGCCTGGAAGGTGCGGCCGGCGGGGGCATTACCCCGTGGGCAGTGATCGCGGGTTACGGTGAGGCGCAGCAGTGGGGCACTACCTTGTTCACCACCCGGGTACAGTTACCTGACTACCGCTTGGACGCCATGGGCGTGGCAGTGGGCTATGGCAACCGGGTGGAACTGTCCGTGGCGCGCAATCGCTTCGACCTCGGCAGCCTCGTGCCCAGGCTCGGCCTGCCTGAAGACAGCCTCAGCCAGGATGTATTCGGCGCCAAGGTACGCCTGTTTGGCGATTTGATCTATGACCGGTTGCCACAGGTCGCCCTGGGCGTGAATTACAAACGGCAGAAAGACTTCCTCATCCCGAGCCTGGTCGGCGCCCGTCGAGACCACGACACCGAAGCCTACCTGGCCGCCAGTCGGCTCTTTCTCGGCGGGGCCTTCGGTTATAACTTGCTGCTCAACGGCAACCTGCGCTACAGCCGTGCCAATGAACTCGGGCTGCTGGGTTTCGGTGGGGATCGGCGGGATAGCCGCAGCCTGCTCAAGGAAGGCTCGCTGGCGGTGCTGCTCAATCCCCGCTGGGCGGTAGGAATGGAATACCGGGAAAAGCCCGACAACCTGTCCTTCGCCGGGGAAAGCGACTGGGCGGACCTGTTCGTCGGCTGGTTCCCGAGCAAGCGCCTGTCTGTCGTTCTGGCGTACGCTCGCCTCGGAGAAATCGCCACATTGGCTGACCAGAATGGTGCCTATCTGTCCATCCAGGGAGCCTTCTGATGCGTCGGCTTTTCCTGGTCATGGCCGTTGGCCTGCTGATGGCCTGCGCTCAGCGACCACCAGTCGATGACCGGTTGTACCAGGACCTGGGCCAGCAGCCGGGGATCACCCGTATCGTCGAAGCCATGTTGCTCAACGTCGCCCGGGACCCACGCATCGTCCAGCATTTTCGGCAAGTAGACCCTGTGCGATTGCGTGACAAGCTGGTGGAAAAACTCTGCGTCGAGGCGGGCGGCCCTTGCACCTACAGCGGCGACAGCATGGCCGAAGCGCACAAGGGCCAGCGCATTACTCCAAGCGAATTCAACGCACTGGTTGAAGACCTGATCGCCGCCATGGAAAGCCAGGGCGTGCCGGTGCCGGTGCAGAACCGCCTGTTGGCACGCCTGGCCGCGCAAAGAGGCGAGGTCATCGGCCGCTGAAGTCCAGTGTCAGATCCGCGCCAACGCCTGGGCCAGGTCCGCGCGCAGGTCCTCCAGGTCTTCCACGCCAACCGACAGCCGCACCAGGGCATCGCCTATGCCCAGCCGGGCACGGTTTTCCGGTGGGATGCTGGCATGGGTCATGATGGCGGGGTGTTCGATCAGGCTCTCCACGCCACCGAGGCTTTCAGCCAGAGCGAAGAGGCTGACCTGTTCGAGGAAGCGACGCGCTC
Organism: Pseudomonas massiliensis; assembly: GCF_000826105.1. Classification (GTDB taxonomy): domain Bacteria; phylum Pseudomonadota; class Gammaproteobacteria; order Pseudomonadales; family Pseudomonadaceae; genus Aquipseudomonas; species Aquipseudomonas massiliensis. The sequence goes on from NZ_CCYK01000007.1 coordinate 641,889, forward strand.
CGTCCAGGTCAGTGTTCAGGTCCAGGGAAATCATGCCGCCAAAGCCGCGCATTTGCCGTTGCGCCAGTGCATGCTGCGGATGCGAGGGCAGGCCAGGGTAATACACCCGGGCCACTTGCGGCTGCCGCTCCAGCCACTGGGCCAGGGCCAGGGCATTGGTGCAATGGCGCTCCATGCGCAGCGCCAGGGTTTTCACGCCGCGCAGGGTGAGGAAGGCGTCGAAAGGGCCGGCGATGGCGCCCACCGAGTTTTGCAGAAAGCCGAGGCGCTCGGCCAGCTCGGCATTGTCTCCTACCACGGCGATACCGCCGATGACGTCTGAGTGCCCATTGAGGTACTTGGTCGTCGAATGCACTACGATATCGAAGCCCAGCTCCAGGGGCCGTTGAATCCACGGACTGGCGAAGGTGTTGTCCGCCACGCAGATGATGCCTCGGTCACGGCACAGCCGGGCGATGGCCGCCAGGTCGGTCAGGCGCAGCAGGGGGTTGCTCGGGGTTTCCACCCAGACCATGCGAGTGTCGTCGCGCAGCGCGGCCTCGAAGGCCGCCGGGTCGGTCATGTCCACGAAGCTGAAGCGATGCCCGGCGCTACGGCTGCGCACGCGGTCGAACAGGCGGTAGGTGCCGCCGTAAAGGTCGTCGCCGGAAAGGATGTGCGCACCGGCATCCAGCAGCTCCAGCACCGAGGCAATGGCGGCCAGGCCCGAGGCGAAGGCAAAGGCGCGGCTGCCGCCTTCCAGTTCCGCCACGCAGCGTTCCAGCGCCCAACGGGTCGGGTTGTGAGAACGGCCATAGTCCAGGCCCTTGTGCACCCCGGGACTTTCCTGCAGGTAGGTAGAGTTGGCATAGATGGGGGGCATCAGCGCGCCCGTGGTCGGATCTGGCGCTTGCCCCGCGTGGATCACCTGGGTGGCGAAGGCATGCCGGGGGCGTTGCTCGTCGTTATGGCTCATGCAAGGGTTCTCCGTAGATGGTTGAGCAGATCGACCCGGGTGATCAGGCCATGGAAGCCCGCGTCATCGGCAATGATGGCTACCAGGCCCCGGTCCAGTTCATCCTCGAGGGCTGCCAGGCTGGCATCCGGCCGGAGGGTTTCCAGTCGTTGCGTCATTGCGCTGGCCCCGGTGTCGTGGAAATGGCCAGCGTCCTTGTGCACACCCAGCAGGATATCCGATTCGTCGATGACGCCTGCCAGCTGCTTGCCTTCGCGCAGAACCGGCAGTTGCGAGACGTCGGCCAGGCGCATGCGCTGGAAGGCTGTGAGCAGGGTGTCGTCCGGGCTCACGCTGACCACCCGGCCGTCCTCGAAGCGCCGGGCGATCAGGTCGCGCAGGTCGCCATACTGGGTGCGCTTGAGCAGGCCCTGGTCAGTCATCCACTGGTCGTTGTAGACCTTGGATAGATAGCGGGTACCGGTATCGCAGACGAAGCTGACCACCCGCTTGGGTTCAGTCTGGGCGCGGCAATAGCGCAGGGCGGCGGCCAGGAGCGTGCCTGTGGACGACCCGCCCAGGATACCCTCGGCGCGCAGCAACTGGCGGGCGTGGTCGAAGCTTTCTTCGTCGCTGATGGAATAAGCCTGCTTCACGCTGGACAGATCGGCGAACGAGGGGATGAAGTCCTCGCCAATGCCTTCCACCGCCCAGGCGCCAGGGGTGGGCAGCTGGCCGCTGCGGCTGTATTCGGCCATGACCGAGCCCACCGGGTCGGCCAGCACCATTTCCAGGTCCGGTTGCACGCGCTTGAAGTAACGGGTCAAGCCAGTAAGGGTTCCCGCTGACCCCACGCCGACCACGATAGCGTCCAGGTCGTGCTGGGCCTGGGCCCAGATTTCCGGCGCGGTGCCTGATTCATGGGCCAGGGGGTTGGCGGGGTTGTTGAACTGGTCGGCGAAGAACGCACCAGGGATCTGCGCCGCCAGGCCCGCCGCCATGTCCTGGTAGTAGTCGGGGTGGCCCTTGCCTACGTCTGAGCGAGTGATCCGCACCTCGGCCCCCATGGCCCTGAGGTGCAGCACCTTTTCGGTAGACATCTTGTCCGGCACCACCAGCACGACGCGGTAGCCCTTGGCCCGGCCGACCAGCGCCAGGCCCAGGCCGGTATTCCCCGCCGTGGCTTCGACTATGGTGCCGCCAGGGCGCAGCCGGCCCTCCCGTTCAGCGGCATCGATCATCGCCAGGCCGACCCTGTCTTTGATCGAGCCGCCGGGGTTCTGGGATTCAAGCTTGAGAAGCAGGGTGCAGGGCCCAGTATCCAGGCGGGTCACCCGCACCAGGGGTGTATTGCCGATCAGTTCGAGCACAGCCGGGCGGGAATCCGCTGACATGGTGAGCCTCCTCAATAGAGTGGGTACAGCCATCGACAGCGGCGGGGGGTGAAGGTGCGGGTTGCGCCCGCCTTAACGAAGAAACCCCTGCGCAAGGCAGGGGTTCCGGTACAGCGGTTCAGCTCAGCCTGGGATCACTTGGGCAGAGCGTAGGCGATCAGGTAATCACCCATCTTGGTGCCGAAGGAGCCATGGCCGCCGGCCATGATGACCAGGTACTGCTTGCCGTTGGCCTCGTAGGTCATCGGGGTCGCCTGGCCGCCAGCCGGCAGGCGGGCCTGCCACAGCAGGTCGCCATTGGTGACGTTGTAGGCGCGGATGTAGTTGTCCTGAGTGCCGGCGATGAACATCAGGTTACCCGCAGTGGAGATAGGGCCGCCCAGCATGGGCACGCCAATCTTCAGCGGAGGCAGCTGGATGCCCTGCAGGCTGTCGCGGATGGTACCGATACGCTTGCGCCAGACTACTTCGTGGCTCTTCATGTCCACGCCGGCCACGTAGCCCCAGGCCGGTTCCTTGCACGGCAGGCCCAGCGGCGACAGGAAGGCGTTGATTTCCACGCCATAAGGCACGCCATACTGCGGCTGGATGCCCATTTCGGTACCGGTGCCCGCGCCAGTCAGGCCTTCCTTCGGCCACAGCGGGTTGTTCGGGCCACGCGGGATCAGCTTGGACACGAACGGCAGGGCCATGGGGTTCATCAGCGCTACCTGGCGATCCGAGTTGACGGAGATACCACCCCACTCGAATACGCCCAGGTTACCCGGGAATACCAAGGTGCCCTTCTCCGACGGCGGGGTGTACTGGCCGTTGTAGGACAGACGCTTGAAAATCACCCGGCACATCATCTGATCGAACATGGTGGCGCCCCACATGTCCTTGTCCGCCAGGGTCTGGATGGACGTCAGGTTCAGCGCCGAACGTGGCTGGGTAGGGCTGACGCGGTCGCCCGGAGCGGCTTCGCCGGCCGGTACCGGCATCTCGGTGATAGGCACCACTGGCTTGCCGTCGCGGCGGTCGAGCACGAAGAGGTTGCCGGCCTTGGTGGGCACGTAGACGGCGGGTACTTCGCCGGCTTCGGTCTTCACCTGGGCCAGGGTCGGCTGCGACGGTACGTCCATGTCCCACAGGTCGTGGTGGGTGGTCTGGAAGCTCCAGGCCAGCTTACCGGTGGACGCGTTCAGGGCCACGATCGCACTGGCGTAGCGCTCCATCACCGGGGTGCGGTTGCCGCCCCAGATATCCGGCGTCGGGTTGCCGGTAGGGATGTACACCATGTCCGACTTGGCGTCATAGGCCAGCGGCGCCCAGGCGTTCGGCGAGTTGTTGACCAGGGTCTGGCCTTCGCCCGGCCAGGCATTCGGGTCTTCGGCGCCAGTGTCGAAAATCCAGCGCAGCGCACCGGTGTTCACGTCATAGCCGCGGATGGCGCCAGAGGGTTCATGCACGGAGAGGTTGTCGGTGACCGACCCGCCGATGATGATGGTGGTGCCAGTGACCACAGGCGGGGGGGGTGGGTGCAGGCCACCCGGGGAGGGGTACGGGGGCATGTGCTTGAGGTCCAGCTCGCCGTTCTGGGCGAAGTCGCTGCAACGCTGACCGTTGTCGGCATTGATGGCGAACAGGCGCCCGTCGTTGACCGGCAGCAATACCTTGCGTGGGCAGACGGGCTGGGGCGGCGCGACGCCCGGGTGTTCACGTCATAGCCGCGGAGGGCGCCGGAGGGTTCATGCAGGGAGGGGTTGTCGGTGACCGACCCGCCGATGATGATGGTGGTGCCAGTGACCACAGGCGGGGAGGTTGGTTGCAGGCCACCCGGGTAGGTGTACGGGTGCATGTGCTTGAGGTCCAGCTCGCCGTTCTGGGCGAAGTCGCTGCAACGCTGACCGTTGTCGGCATTGATGGCGAACAGGCGCCCGTCGTTGACCGGCAGCAATACCTTGCGTGGGCAGACGGTCTGGGTCGGCGTGACGTTGGCCAGGCTGGCGGCGAATTCCGTGGTGTTGGCCTGATCGTAGTAAGAGACGCCACGGCAGGTCAGGTGCTGGAAGGATGGGTCCGATTGCAGCTTGGGATCGAAGCGCCATTTTTCCTTGCCGGTGGAAGGGTCCAGGGCAACCAGGATCTGGTGAGTAGTGCAGATGAACATGTTGTCGCCCACCTTGATGGGCGTCAGTTCATTGGTGGTTTCGCCAGAGTCTCTATCGGTCTTGCTTTCACCGCTGCGGAAGGTCCAGGCCACTTCCAGATCCTTGACGTTGCCGTCGTTGATCTGGGTCAGGGGCGAGTAGCGGGTGCCAGCCTGGGTACGGCCATAGGCCGGCCAGTCGGCATCGCTCACGCCTTCCACCGGCTGGGCCTGAGCCGGCTGGGTGGCGGCGATGCTACCGTCGAGTTCCTGCGGGTCGTTGAAGATCGAGTAAATCAACACCGCAATGGCGAAGGCCAGGGTCAGCGCGAGGAAACCCCGGCTGCCCTTGGCATTGGGCCCGACACCCCGGGTAGCGGCGGGGATGAGCAGCCAGATTCCCAGCACGCCGAGGATGTCCAGGCGCGGTACCAGGGCCCAGAAGTCGGTGCCCGCTTCCCACAGGCCCCAGATCACCGTGGCCAGCATCAACAGGGCATACAGCCACACGCCCGCGGTGGAGCGGCGCCCCAGCAGACCGGCCACGACCAGCAGCACAACACCGGTGATCAGGTAATACAACGACCCGCCCAGGGTCGCCAACCAGATACCGCCGATGAGCAAGACCAATCCGAATAGCGCCGCGATTACGACGCTGACATTTCTTAAACCTGATCCTTTCGACTCTGTGTTCATCAGCCTTCTCTCTGATAGCCCTGTTGACTTGACTTACTCGAGTTTCTCTTGGTTCCAAAGGAATGGCGAGGCGTTACCCGGCCACATCCCGAAGGGTTACTACGCATGGATCGATTCTCTTTACAACGAACTGGGATTAAATCTTTCGGGTTGAACCGTGAAGAATTTCATTATTCATTCGCCAACTAAGCCGGCTCCGACAGCAAGCCGCGTTGGTCAGAAGGAGGCTATGAACTTCAATCCACCAATCCAGGCATCGTCTACCTCTGTTACACCACCGGGATGGCGAATGTATTGAAGGTTTGGGCGCGCGGTGAGCCAGTTGGTCAGGTGTAGCCCGTAATTGAGCTCGGCGCTGTATTCCGTGCGCTGCACCGGCAGGTAGGCGAGGTCATCGTAGTCCGCCACGCCGTTGGCCAGGTTGGCTGCCTCGGCGTTGTGCCGATAGGCCGGGTTGACGTGAATGCGCGCCAGCGCCAGGCCGATATCGTCGGCTGGGCGGGCATCGAACAAGCCTTTGTAGACCAGGCCGCCTTGCACGTATTGGTCGATGGCGTTGGTTTTCTTGTCGTGCAGGGTGATGTTTCCGAACACGCTCAGGCCGCGGGAGCCGTCGCTGGCCAGACTGGTCAGTTGCTGGCGCGCGCCCAGCCAGAAACCATGCTTGCTGGAAGCGCTTCGATAGGTTTCGCCGCTGAGCGCGGCGGCCTGGTCGTGGCTGTCCTTGTAGACATCAGTGGCATCGGCGCTGCTGTAGTAGTAGCCCACCCGGTACTCGCCCGGGAGGCTGCCTACGCGTGGCGTCCACACCAGCTCCATGGGCATCACCGCGCCCTGGGTGCCGCTACCGCTGAGCTTGAAGCCGTTGCCGTTTTCCAGGTTGCTCGGGTTCTGCTCGAAGGCGCCGATCTGCGCATACAACTCAGGGGTGAGGTTGTATTTGACGCGCAAGGCCCACTGGCTCACCGGCCAGTTGTACCAGATGCTGCCCGCCCAGTTACCCACCTGGGAGCCACAGAAGGCCAGGTTCTGGAAGTCACAGGGGAAGCTGTTGAAGTCTTCGCCCTCGCCGAAGCGACCCGCCTTGATGTCGAGCTTGCCGTCGAGGAAAGTCTGCCGGTACCAGAGCTGGGTCAGACGCCAGATCGAGCCGCGCCCCCAGACTTCCTGGGCCGAGGTGAACCCGCCCACGCGTGGGTCTGTGATACGGTCGTTGGTGATGTTGTCGCCGTTACGGTCCGTGACCGTGACCTGGAAGTCCGCGCCCTGCCAGCCGAGTATCTTTTGCAGGTCCAGGTGAGCGCCCAGAGCCAGCTGGTCACTGTAGCGGGTGACGTGGTCGTGGTCATAGCCGCCATGGAGGTTGGCGCCCGCTTCGCCGACGTAGTCGAGCTTGAAATCATAGCCACGCTCGGCCAGGCCGGAACGGGTACCGTTCCAGTCTCCGAACATCCAGGGCGAATCAGCGTCGAACATGTCCGCGCAAGACGCGGGCATGGCGAACAGGCAGGCCGACAACGCAGTGGCGCTGGCCACCCAAAGCAAGGTACCGCCGTCGCGGCGGGATGTGATAGCAGGCATTTAAGGCAGTCTTTCTAATGGTTATGGCAAGCACGCTGAATGGGTTCAGTCAGCGGGGCGGGGAGGATATAGATATCCGCGCCTGTGGCAAAGCGCCGCGGCAAAGACACAGTCTTGTCCGCTTCGTAACAATGGAGGGGCAGCAATGGTGAGGGGCAGGACGATTGCCGCCACCTTGGCCGTCCTGGGCTGGTTCGCCCTGGCGCTGCAGTTGTGGCTCATCCTTCAGGCACGCTGGGCGATGCAAGCCAGCCTGGTGGGCGCAGCGGTACACTACCTGAGCTACTTCACCGTGCTGAGCAATATCCTGGCGGCCGGTGTTTGCAGCGCTCATGCCTGGCCACGGCCCACCGCGCTGGGGGTGTCGCTGCGTACGCCTTCAGCGGCGGGTTGCGCCTCGGTCAGCATTGCCCTGGTCGCGGTGGCCTATCAGCTATTGCTCAGTCGGCTCTGGGCGCCCGAGGGCCTGCAGTGGCTGGCCAACGCGCTCTTGCACAACCTGCTGCCACCGGCCTTCGTGCTGTTCTGGTGGCATTGCCTGCCCAAGGGGCGGCTGCGTGCGGTACAGGTTGCGCAATGGGCTTGCTACCCGCTGGCTTGGTACGGCTTTACCTTGCTGCGCGGCTGGTCGATAGGGGTATGGCCATACCCCTTCATCGATGCCAGCGAGCTGGGGCTGGCCCGGGCTTCGCTCAACGCGCTGGGCCTGCTGGGTGTGTTCTGCCTCGGCGGGTTGGCCCTGGTGGCGCTGGACCGCTGGCTGGGGCTCAGGCAGGGGTGTCTTCCTCGCGCCGCCAGTAGCCGGCAGCCTTGACCTGTTCTTCGTTGAGCTGGAAGTCCTCCAGCAGCAGCCGTCGCACTCGGCGGGAAAGCCCCGCCTCGGTGGCGATCCAGGCATAGAGCTGGCCGGGCGGCAGGCTCAGGCCCTTGATCACCTGCTCCAGATCCTGTTGTCGGCGGTTCACCCAGATTACTTCGATGCCGGCCCGCTCGAGAAGCGGCTGGCGTTCGGCGTCGTTCTCGATCTCGACCACGGCCAGCACCTGACGGTTGGCCGGCAACTCTTCCAGGCGGCGGCCGATGGCTGGCAGGGCTGTTTCATCGCCAATGAGCAGATAACTGTCGAATACGTCATCGACGATCAGTGAGCTTCGAGGACCGCCGATGTACAGGGTGTCGCCTTCCTTGGCCTGCTCCGCCCAGGTCGAGGCGGGGCCGTCTCCGTGGATCACGAAATCGATATCCAGTTCGCCGGCAGCCAGGTCGATACGGCGTGGGGTGTAGTCGCGCATGGCCGGCTTGGGCCCTTCGCTGTCTTTGCCCAGGACCAGGGTTTGCAAGGCGGCTTCTTCTTCCGGAGTGCGCGGGAACAACAGCTTGATGTGGTCGTCGCTGCCCTGGCTGAGAAAACCGGCCAGCTCCGGGCCGCCCAGGGTGATGCGCCGCATCCGAGGAGTGAGCTCGGTGACCCGAAGCACGTTGAGCTTGCGCCTTTTGATTTCATGCATCACACGGCGTACGGGGGATTCTGGGCCTTTGGTCATGGGTCAGTCCTGTGCAATGGGGCCATCGGCGATGGCGCGGGCGGTAGCGTTGAGCAGGTCACGCACACGCAGGATTTCGGCGTCGCTCCAACGCCCTTGCTGCAGCTGCAAGGCGTGGCGCAGGTTGTTTACCGCTTCCTGGATAGGAGCAGGACGTTCCTGCCCGCGCAGGGCGCGTTTGCTGACGTCGATCCGTGTGCGGATGCCATCCAGGGCTACGCTCTGTTCGCTCAGCCATGAACGACCAGCGTCAGTAGCGTTATAGCGTTTCTTCCCATTTTCAGCGGTGCTGGTGATCAGGTCGCTTTCTTCGAGGAAGGTCAAGGTAGGGTAGATAACCCCCGGGCTAGGGCTGTAGGCCTCATCGAACATGGCTTCGATGCGGCGGATCAGGTCATAGCCATGGCAGGGCTGATCGGCCAGGAGCGACAGCAGCAGCAGCTTGAGATCGCCAGGGGCGAATACTCGGCCGCCTCGGCTGCCACGCTCTCGGCCACGGCCACGCTCGAGGCCGTCGTGGGGGGGAAGTTGGGGTCTCATGTCGTTCTCTCTTTAAGTGCGAGCGAAGACTAAGATATATCTTTAGAATCGTCTACAGATATGTTTTACCGATCGTCGACAGAGTGTCTGCCTGACCGATGATCGGAGACGGGAAAAGAGGGGGTACCGTGGGACAGCGCCGTCATAACCGTAGGGGTGGGCTTCGTCGAGGCACGCGCCAGATAAAGACTGAGGAAAGGAGCCATGCCCTTGAGTACCTGCACCGGCAATGCCGAGGTAAAGCTGAACCGGCCTGAGGCCTGTCCAGGGACGTAGGCCGTGAGGGTGCCGAAATGGCGGTTGCCCAGATAGAACACGAAAGTGGCGGGGGGGGTGGGGGGCCCGGGGGCCCACAAGCGCCCCCCCCCCCCCAAAACCTCCGTCCCGGTGTTTCCCGGGGCCGTCTTTCCCCCCCCGGCCCGGGCCCGGCCCACCCCCCCGGGGAAAAATCCCGCCCCCCCCCCGCCGGGGGCCTGTCCGGGGACGTGGGCGGGGGGGGTGCCGAAAGGGCGGTTGCCAAGATAGAACACGAAGGGGGCGGTGGGGTGGCGGGCCGGGGAGCCCAACGGGCGCCCGCCACTGCCAAAGCTCTCGATCCGGTTGTCTCCGGTGCCTGTCTTGCCGCCCATGGCCAGTGCCGTGCCATCGCCCTGGGTAAAACTGCCGGCCACGCGCCGCGCGGTGCCGGCATCCACCACCTGGGCCAGGGCCTGGCGCATGGCGTTGGCCACTTCCGAAGACAGCACCCGCTCGCCACCGTCGGTGCGGGTGATCAGCGCCGTCTCGTAGGGCGTGCCCTGGCCGAACAGCAGGTCGTCGATGCGCACGGTGGGCATGCGAACGCCATCGTTGAGAATCACGCCCATCAGTTCGGCCAGGGAAGCGGGGCGGTCACCCGAGCTACCCAGGGCAGTGGCCAGCGATGGCACCAGATGGTCGAACGGGTAGCCCAGCCGTTGCCAGCGGCGATGCACATCGGAGAAGGCCTCGATCTCGACCATGGTGCGGATGCGGCTATCCCGGGCGCCCTTGTGCCGGCTCTTGAACAGCCAGCCATATACCTCCTGACGCTCGAAGCGGCTGGCCTCCACGACCTGCGGCCACTGGGCTTCGGGGTGCTGCAGCAGGTAGCCGAGCAGCCACAGGTCCAGAGGGTGAACCCGAGCAATGTAGCCTTGGTCCGGCAGGTCATAGCCGCCGGGCCCATAACGCTCATACATCTGCGCCAGGCGCTTGTCGCTCAGAGGCGTGCGGGTCCAGTGCTGGCGTACAAATCGTTCGAACGTGGCCAGGTCAGCCTGAGGATAAAGGTAGCGGTGTACCGCGGCGAGGCGAACCGGGGTGATGCGCAGGTCATCCAGGAAGGTTTCTACCCGGGCCTGAGTGTCCCTGCCGGCGTACTTGTGCCAGAAGCGCCGGAGGTATTCGGTGCCTTCGCGGTCGGCGAAGCGGGCCAGGTACGCTTGCCGCTGGGGATTGCTGTCGTCCTTGAGCAACTCGGCGCTGTTGTTGGGCGCCTGGTAGATGCTGTAGCGGACCAGGTCGCGCATCAGTCGCACGAACGGCAGATTGATGGACTCACGCAGTGCCTCCTTCAAGGTCGGGCTGCGGCCGTCATCCTCACGGCGGAAGTTGTGGAAGGTGTGCAGGCCGCCACCGGTGAAGAAGCGCTCGCCGGGGTTGGCCGAATATTTACGCTCCAAGGCGGCATCCAGCACGGCGGGCAAGTCTGTGCCGGGGTGAGCCAGCAGGTAATCAAGAGTCCAGCGGGTGAGGCGGTCTTGCGGGTCGACCTGCACTTTGTGGAGCTGGGCCGCAGGTCTACCTGCGTAGCGGTCGTACAGCTCATTGATGACCTCCAGGTAACTAGTGAGCACACGCAGCTTGGCGGTGGACCCCAGTTCGAGCTTGCTGCCCTCGTTGATGTCAAAAGGCTGGTCAGTGTTGTCGGTCTGCACCCGCACCTGGGCGCCTTTGGACGTGTTTTCGAACAGGGTAAAGCTGTACTTCACTTCCCGGGTACTGGTGGGCGTCAGCAAACGCTCACCCAACAACCCTACGGCCTGGGCGAACGCCGGGTCGGCGAGGCGCTTGAGGTAGGCGGTAGCCTGGGTTTGCAACTGCGCATCCAGGCTGGTAGTCGCGCTGAGGTCCAATCGGTCAAGGTCGTACAACGGCACGCCCAGCAAGCCTGCCAGGCGGCTGCGCGCAACCATCACTCCCTTGTCGTTGGCATAGGGTTCCCAGGTCGGCTCCTTGGCCCAGTCCCGCCAGCGCAGCCGACTGGCCAGGGCAGCCTTGGCCAGGCCCTGGTCTATGACCTTCTGGGCGGCAAGCAGACGCAGGTGCGCGGCTGTCAGTTCGTCCAGTTCGTCATGGCCGCGGGTAAGAAAGTGCGAGGGCCGCCGCTGAGCGATCATCAGCGACAACACCTGACGCAGCGCCAAGCCTTTGGTCTGCGCATCCTGGCCCAGCAAGGCCTGGTTGACCTTGTCGAAATCGGCGCCGTACCACACCCGCAGGCCCTCGGCCAGGCCATGGACCTCGCCATGGCCAGGCACGGCCGAGAGCGGCACGCTGTTGAGATAGTCGCGCACGATGCGCTGGCGGGCGCGCAAGGTGTCCGGCCCTTCCTGGTAGGCGCGCACGCTTGCCGACAACATCTGGCGCAGTTTTTCCAGGCCCGAAGCCGTCAGCCCATCGGGGGAATGCCGGTATTTTTCCAGCTGGGTCGCCAGGGTGCTGCCGCCGGCCGACTGCCCAGGCAAGCCCAGGGCGTGGGCCAACTGGCTCCAGGCGGCCTTGGCGAAGCGTGGCCAGTCCACCGCCGGGTTCTGGGTGACGGGATGGGGGTCGAGCAGGTGCCGGTTCTCGATGAACAGCAAACTATCGACCACCAGCGGTGGAATGTCCTCGAAACGGCGGTACAGCTGCTGAGGGTAATCGAAGCGGTACACCTGAGCGCCAGTGGCGTCCTTTATCAGCAGGCCGGCCTGGGGTTTTTCAGCGTAGGGCACGAACAGGCCCCGCTCGGTGTAATCCATCAACGCAGGCGAAAAGCGCATCTGTCGCTGGACGGCGTAGTTGCGCTCAAGCAGGCGGCTGACGTAGCTGTCCAGTTCGCTATAGCCCAGGCGTTTGTCGAACGGGCCGGCAGAGGGGTAAATGATGTGGTCGCTAGGGCCCGGGCCGGGTGCATAGGTAAGGGTGGCGGCCCAGCGGGATAGCCAGGTGGCCTGCAACCGGGCGTTCTGCATTTCCCAGCGCGCTGCTACCGCCGCGGCGACTATCAGCAGCGCCGCCAGGGCCAGGAAGACAACCGTGGTGCGGCGACCCTGCCCACTGCCGCTCTTGGAGGTGTCCGCGCTATCGAGGCTCGCTTTTCTAGGTTCGGAATCGTGCTTCCATAAAACGCCCATATTGCGTGGCCTTGTCTGGAAAATGCTGCCTGACTACTTTGAGCGTAGACCCTGGAGCGGTCGCCAGAGGCGCACGCCGCTGGAGCGCGACGGCTGGTCAGGTCAAGGCGGCGCCAGGGCAATGTGTGCCAGCGACAGCTGTACGCTCGTCTTCTTCGAGCACCGCGTGTTCGCAATAGCAATCCGAGCGCGGGCAGGGCTGCTTGTCCGGGTGTCGATCGGCGCAGGCCCGGCTGCAGTAAGTGCGTCCATGGCGGACAATGGATGGATCGGCCAAGGCCTTGCATTGTGGACAGGCACAGGTTTGCGGCATGGTGTGTCTCTCCCTGGTGGCACGGCGGGCCTCGCTGCGCGCGGCCTGCATCAGTTTGGAAGCCGGGGCTTTGGCGGAGTTCAGGCGGTCGTGTCGAGCGCGTCGGCTTCAGTCGACCCCAGGTGCCTAGTGGCGTTGCAACCAGCCCAGGAACCCACCCTTGCGGGTCGGCGCCGGCCGCTGCAGCAGCAGGGACTGGCTATTCTGGCGCCGTACCGCCTGCAATTTCTGCAAGGCCTTGCTCACCTCCACCCGGGCCTTCATGCATTCCTGCGTCAGGCCCTTGTCCAGGCTGTAGAGCGTGCAGGAGGTCAGGGCTGTGAAGCGAGCCTGGGAAGGGGTGTCTTCGAGAATGCTCTGCTCGCCCATGACTTCGCCTGGGCCCATGCGCCCTGCTTCGAGAAGCGCATCGCCATTGGCGATGGCCGCGCTCACTACGCCCGCGCCAATGAGGTACAGGCTTTGCGGCACTTCGCCGATGTCCAGGATCACTTGCCCGGCCGGCACTTCGCGTGCCTGCAGGGCCTCGGCGAGGCGGTCTTTCTCGCTGGCCGCCAAGGCGCGGAACACTTTCACTTCGTCGAGCAGGCTGCGTTTACGCGAGGCCGCCGCGCCGGCCTCGCCCGTGCCGCTGTGATCGGTGATGCCCGCCGCCTCCAGATGCCGATGGGCCAGGTCGAACAGCTGGTTGCGCACCTCGCCCTTGTTGGCCAGGGTGGCGATGAAGCCGCTGGCGGTGTACTCGGTGGTGTCCTCGCCGGCGTCCTTGACCAGCGCCTTGGGGGCGGGGTCCGCCAGCAGGGCATGGCTGCCGCGCAAGGCACGCTCCAGGGCTTCGAGCACGCGCCCGGGCCTTATGCGGTTGGGCACATTGATGCTGATCGATACTCCATGACGCCCGGCCGGACGGCTGAAGTTGACGATGCGCGCCTTGGCCGCCACTGAGTTGGGCACCACGGCGGTAGCGCCCGCGGTGGTCAGCAAGTGCGTGGCCCGCCAGTCAATGTCCACCACCCGGCCTTCGGTACCGTCGATGGCCACCCAGTCATCGACCTGATAGGGCTTGGTGGTGTTGAGCACGATGCCGGAGAATACGTCGCTCAGGGTACTTTGCAACGCCAGGCCGACGATGATCGCCACCGCGCCAGAGGTGGCCAGCAGCCCCTTGACCGGCAGTTGCAGCACATAGGCCGCGGCCGCCACCACGGCGATCAGGAAGACGACCGCTCCCAGCACATCGCGCAGCAGTCTGCCGCTGTGGCCGATCCGTCGGGTCAGGATTACTCCCAGCACTTCGCTTAAGGTGCGCGCGCCATATAGCCACCAGATAATGGCCAGCCCCATGGCGGCAAGGTTCCACAGGTTCTGTTCCGGCCAGGGCGGCGGCAGCAGGGGGCTGATACCGCTGGCCATGATCACCGCGCTATAGCCCAGGAAGAGCGCCAGGCGGACACCGACCCGCGCCGCCTGGTGCGCGAAGGGCGCCCATTGCCAGAGCACCAGGTCGGCAAGCAGCAGCGCCAGGCTCCAGAGCAGGGCAGGGGCGGGCAGGTTGAGCATGGTCGCGGAGTTCCACAAAGGGGCGGCTGGGGAAGATTAATGGGTTGCCGGCAGCTGTGCCAGAACGCGGGTGCTTCAGTGTGCCCAATGTTCCAGGGCGAATTCCACGAAGCTGCGGATTTTCGGCAGGCGATAGCGATCACTGGCGTACAGCAGGTTCATGGGCCGCCGTGGCAGGCGGTAGCCTCCAAGCAAGGGCATCAGGCGGCCACAGGCCAGGTCTTCGGCGACCAGCGCATCGGGCATCATCACGATACCCATGCCAGCGCGTGCCGCCTGGTGCAACCCCGACGAGCTGTTCAGGGTCAGGGCGCCGCTTACCGGTACCACCACCTCGCCTTCCGGGCCTTGCAGGCGCCATTCCTTTTCCACCGAACGCCAGTCGTCCCCCGCCGGGTAGGCGAACGCGAGGCACTCATGCCGGGTAAGGTCCGCCGGGTGCAAGGGCACGCCTCGGCGCGCCAGGTAATCAGGCGCGGCGCAAATGGTCAGGGTGTAGTCCTCCAGCGGGCGGGCGATGACCCCGTTGGCAGGATCGGGGTTGCCCAGGCGGATCGCCAGGTCGAAGCCGTTTTCCAGCAGATCCAGGCGCTGGTTGCTCAGCACGACATCCAGGCGCACCTTGGGGTAGCGCAAGTTGTATTCGGCCAGTGCTGGTGCCAGACGCTCGACCCCGAAGGTCAGCGGCGCGGTGATGCGCAGGCGGCCCGAAGGCTCGGCCTGGGCCTGTTCGGCCAGACGCTCGGCAGCGTCCACCAGCCCCAGCACTTCCACGCAGCGCTGATAGTACTGCGCGCCGAACTCTGTCAGGCGCTGGCGGCGGGTGGTGCGTTGCAACAGGCTGACCCCGAGACGTTGCTCCAACGCCCGCAAGTGGTTGCCCACCATGGTGGTGGACATCGAGCACTGCTGCGCCGCCGCGGTCAGGCTTCCTTTTTCCACGACTTGCACATACACAGACATCGCCAGCAATACATCCATTATCAAGCCCGGCTTATAAATGATTGAAGCGGATGGTCGTTTATCCATCCCGGTGCGCTAACGATACTGCAAGCCTTCAAAGGAAAGGAGCCTTGCCATGACTGCCGCACCCCTGATGTCGCTTTACAACCGGCTGCCGATGAGTTTCGAACGTGGCGAGGGCGCCTGGCTCTGGGACACGGCCGGCACGCGTTACCTGGACGCCATGAGTGGCGTTGCGGTGACCTCGGTGGGGCACTGCCATCCTGCCGTGGTGGCGGCTATCCAGGATCAGGCCGGACGTGTCTTGCATACCTCCAACCATTACCGGATCGACTGGCAACACCAGCTGGCGGCGCGCCTGACCAGCCTGAGCGGCCTGGACGCTGCGTTCTTCGCCAACTCAGGGGCGGAAGCCAACGAGGCCGCGCTGAAACTGGCGCGGTTGAATGCTTGGTACAAGGGCATCGACAAGCCGCGCATCGTGGTTATGGAGGGTGCGTTCCATGGGCGTACCCTGGCTACTCTCGCGGCCAGCGGTGGCACCGGCATGCGCCTGGGGTTCGGTATATGTGCCGATGATTTCCTTCGCGTACCCTTTGGAGACCTGGGCGCCTTGCAGGCGGTGGCCCAGGCGCATGGGCAGCAAGTAGTCGCCGTGTTGCTGGAGCCGGTACAGGGGGAGGGCGGCGTATACCCGGCGCCGCCCGGCTACCTGGGTGGTGTACGGGCACTTTGTGATCGCCAGGGCTGGTTGATGATGCTCGACGAGGTGCAGACGGGTCTGGGCCGCACCGGACAATGGTTCGCTTACCAGGCGGAAAACGCTATCCCGGATGTACTGACATTGGCCAAAGGCCTGGGAGCCGGCATTCCCATTGGTGCTTGCCTGGCACGTAGCCGCACCGCGGCCTTGCTGACGCCCGGCAGTCACGGCAGCACCTTTGGCGGCAACCCCTTGGCTTGCCGGGTGGCCTGTACCGTGCTGGACGTGATCGAGCAGGAAGGGCTGGTGCGCAACGCCCAGCGCCAGGGCGCGTGGTTACTGGCAACCTTGCGCTCAGCGCTGTTGGGCCAGCCAGGCATCCGGGACGTGCGTGGCAAGGGGCTTATGATCGGCATCGAGCTGGATGCCCCAATCCCGAGCCTGGCCAGCCTCGCGGCCGACAGAGGATTGCTGATCAACGTCACTCATGGCACGGTGCTGCGCCTGCTGCCGCCCTTGACGCTCAATGACGCCGAGGCGGCCGGGCTGGCCGAGGGAGTGATTGGGTTGTTGAAGGATAATGCATCGCTGTAGCAGCCCGCCTTGGCGGCGACCGGAGGTTGGTTCAATCGCCCACTTGCCTCAATCCTCCAGATCCGCTGGGGCCTTGCCTGGCTTGCCCTTGGCTTTTCCGTTCTCGGCGGGCGCCGGGGCGGGGGCTGGCGCCGCGGCGGCGGCTTCCTTTTCCGCCATGGGCATCTGGTCGATGGTGGCGAAGACTTCGTCCAGCTTCAGCGGCGTGGTGCTTTCCAGTTTCTTCTCGCCGTCCTTGCCTACAAGCACCAGCTTGGCCTGGGTGCCGGCGCCCAGATTGAGTTCACGGATCAACGCCATGGTCGCCTGGGTGTCCAGAGGCTTGCCGTTACGCTCCCCGGCCAGGCCCACCACCTTGTAGACCACCACATCACGCTGTTTCAGCCCAGGGTCTTGCAGAGCCTTGCCCTCATCCACCAGGGGCTGGTCGGTACCCGTCTTGGAATACACCAGCAGCGGCCTCGCCTTGCCCCGGTCCTGGGCCAGCGGCGAGTCGCTGTCGGCCGCGTAGAGCGGGCTGGCGGCGAACAGGGCGATAAGCGCGAGGGTGCGGATGGGCATGGGGTTCTCCTTCAGTTCAAGCCTTAAGCATTGCTCAAGTTGGCGAAACGGCCAGCTTGAGCGTGAATGAGCCGAGATTGCCGCCCGGTCGGGCATCGCCGGTTCAACGCATCATGTCTTTGACCGCGCGTTCCTGATCCATCAGCTCCTTCTGGCGCTGATCGATGCGCGAGGCCAGGGGGAAGTTGTTTTCCGCGCGACGCTTGGCCAGGTCCAACTGCTGGATCGCCTGGCGGAAATCGCCGACCAGGGCGAAATATTCCGCCCGTGCCTGATGCAAGCCAATGATGTTGCCGTTCTGGCCCCGGGTATCGGCCACCAGGTACCAGACATCAGGATCGTTCGGACGTGCCTTGAGCAATGCATCCAGGCCTTTCTCGGCTTCGGCGGTGCGGCCCTGCTTGAGCAGCAGGTCGATGCGCGCCTGGTTGAGCGGATAGCTGCCGGGGTAGAGGGGCAGCAGGCGATCGACCCGCTGCTGGGCGTCGGCGAGTCGGTTGTTGGTGATGTCCAGGTCGACCTGGGCCAGGTTGTAGGTCAGATCGTTCGGCGCCTTGGCGATCAGCGGTTTGAGGTTCTCCCGGGCTTCGTTGAGCTGCCCGGCCTTGACCTGAGCGATGGCCAGGCCATAGCGGGCGACGTCGTTGCCGTGATTCTCGTCGAGCTGGGCACGGAAGCGCTTGGCCGCGACCCCCGGAGTCTCCTCGTACATCAGTTGCACCCGGGCGCGCATCAGTTGGTAGAGCTGGCTGTCTTCCTTGCCGCCCCTGGGTGACTGTTCGGCGCGGTTGCGCGTATCGGCGATACGCGATTCGGTTACCGGGTGGGTGAGCAGAAACTCCGGCGGCTTGGCCGCGAACTGGTACTGCCGGGCCAGGCGCTCGAACATGTTGGGCATGTTGCGCGGGTCGTAGCCCGCCTTTTGCAGGTTGAGCAGGCCGATGCGGTCGGCTTCCGCTTCGTTCTGTCGGGAAAACCCTCGCTGGCTCTGGATGGCCGCCGCCTGGCTGCCGAAAATGGTAGCCATGCCCGCATCTCCCGCGCCGGCGGCAGCCATGACCACCCCAGCGAGCAGGGCTGCCATCATCGGCACCTGCATGCGCTGTTGCTCCTCGAGCCCGCGGGCGAAGTGACGCTGCGACAGGTGAGCCAGTTCGTGGGCCAACACGCCGGCGTATTCACCTTCAGTCTCCGCGCCCAGGAACAACCCGCCGTTGACCCCGACGATCCCGCCGGGGGCGGCGAAGGCGTTCAGTTCCTTGCTGTCGATGATGATGAATTCCAGGCGCCTGTCCTGCACCTGGCTGGTTTCAGCCAGGCGGTACACACTGGTTTCCACAAAATCCTTGAGCTGCGGGTCCGGCAGTTGCTTGACCTCCGAGCGCAGCATGCTCAGCCAGGCTCGGCCCAGGTCATGTTCCTGTTGCGGGGATACGATCGCCGAACTGGCATCGCCCAAGGAGGGCAGGTCGTCGCCGTGGACGGGAAGGGCAAGCAGGCAGGCCAGGGCCAACAGCGTAGGGCGCAGAAGGGTCATGCACGAAACTCTGGGCGGCAAAAGGGTACTGTAGCGATGCCTGGGGGTACGCCACAAGGGCATGGCGCCAGAGGCCGCCATGGGAGATCGCGCCTGAAGAATTCCCAACACTTCTGTACTCTGGGCGCAGGGCTGCGCATTGCCAGCGAAACCATGAATGAGTGAACTGTCCGTGAGGGAAGCAATGGGTGGAGAAATTGAGTGTGACGCCGAAGTGGATGCCAGCGGTCTGAATTGTCCGCTTCCCTTGTTGAAGGCCAAGTTGGCCCTCAATGGCCTGGACAAAGGCGCGGTATTGAAAGTGGTCGCCACGGATGCAGGTTCGCAGCGAGATTTCCGCACCTTTGCCAAGCTTTCCGGCAACCCGTTGCTGAGCGAAACCGCCGAAGCGGGCACCTATACCTACTGGCTTCGGAAAAACTGACCCACCAAGGATCTTGCATGTTCAAGTTGTTCAGGGATTGGACCCAGCGCTACTTCTCCGACGAGGAGGCCGTGGTCCTGGTGCTGCTGCTGGTGCTGGCCTTCACCGTGGTGCTGACGGTGGGCGGCATGCTGGCGCCCGTGCTGGCGGCCATGGTGCTGTCGTTCCTGATGCATGGCCTGGTGGCGCAACTGGAGCGCTGGCGAATGCCACCGGCCATGGCGGTCGGCCTTGTGTTCACCCTGTTCATGGGCCTGCTGGCGTTGGTGGTGCTGGTCCTGGTGCCGCTGCTGTGGCATCAGATCATTACCCTGTTCAACGAACTGCCCGGCATGCTGGCCAAGTGGCAGTCCTTGTTGTTGCTGCTGCCCGAGCGCTACCCCCAGGTCGTCACCGACGAGCAGGTGCTGGCCGCCATCGAGGCCGCCCGGGGGCAAATCGGCAAGTTCGGCCAGTGGGCCCTGACCCTGTCGCTTTCCAGCCTGCCGTTTGTGGTCAACCTGATGATCTACTGCGTACTGGTGCCCATCCTGGTGTTCTTCTTCCTGAAAGACCGCGAGCTGATCGGCCAGTGGATTAACGGCTACCTGCCTCGTGAGCGGGCCTTGCTGACTCGGGTGGCCCAGGAAATGAACCGGCAGATCGCCAACTACATCCGTGGCAAGGTGATCGAGATCGTCATCTGCGGCATAGCCACCTATATCGCGTTCATCGCCCTTGGCCTGAACTACGCGGCATTGCTGGCGCTGCTGGTGGGCGTGTCGGTGGTGGTGCCCTATGTGGGCGCGGTGGTAGTCACGGTGCCGGTGGCGTTGATCGCGCTGTTCCAATGGGGCTGGGGCGACCAGTTCATCTACCTGATGGTGGTCTACGGCATCATCCAGGCCCTGGACGGCAATGTGCTGGTGCCCTTGCTGTTCTCCGAGGCGGTGAACCTGCACCCGGTGGCGATCATTTGCGCGGTATTGCTGTTCGGTGGGCTATGGGGCTTCTGGGGCATCTTCTTCGCCATTCCCCTGGCTACCCTGGTCAAGGCCGTGCTGGAAGCCTGGCCCCGAAACCAGGGCGGCGTGGCGCCCTTGCTGTAGGTACCGGCGCGATGCCACCGACGCTGGCGCCAGCCAGCGATGGGCCGGAAGGCATGACCGACTCATGGCTGGCTCCGGCAGCTTCGCCGCTCCCTACAAGGCCTGGGCGGCGGCCAGCACTTCCTGCACATGGCCGGGGACTTTCACGCCGCGCCATTCCCGACGCAGCACGCCCTGTTCGTCGATCAGGAAGGTGCTGCGATCCACGCCCAGGTATTCCTTGCCATAGAGCTTCTTGAGCTTGATCACGTCGAACAGCTGGCAAAGGGTTTCGTCCTTGTCGCTGATCAGCTCGAAGGTAAAGCCCTGCTTGGCCTTGAAATTCTCATGGGACTTCATGCCGTCCCGGGAAACGCCCAGCACCACGGTGTTGGCCTCCTCGAAGCTTTCATGCAGGTCGCGAAACCCCTGCCCTTGGGTGGTGCAGCCGGGGGTGCTGTCCTTCGGGTAGAAATAGAGCACCAGCTTGCGGCCACGCAGGCCGGCGAGGGTGATGGCCTGCCCGGAGGTGGCCTGGGCAGTGAAGTCCGGAACGGGCTGGTCGAGGGCGACGGCCATGGCAGGTCCTTATACGGGGTTCTGTGGGCGCCAGGGCTCGATCAGCGCATCCAGGTTCAAGGCGTCGGCGAAGTCCAGGAACTGGTCGCGCAGCCAGCTGATCTGCACGCCGGCGGGCAGGGTGACGGTGAAGGTGGCGTTGAGCATCAGGCCGCCGGTTTGCGGCGCCTGGTAGGTGTCGCAGGTGAGGTTTTCCAGCTCCACGTTGTTGTCGATGAAGAACTGGCACAGCTCGTTGATGATGTCCGGGCGATAGGCCGAACTCACGTAGGCCACGTAGGGCAGCGACTGTGGCCGGCTTTCAAGAGTGGAGCTGCGCACTACGCTTACCTGGAAATCGTGGCGCTTGGCCAGGCCGGGCAGTACGCCCTCGAAGCGGGCCAGGGCGTCCCAGTTTCCGGAAATCTGCAGCACCAGCGCGCTGAATTCGCCGTGGCGGGTGAGCCTGGACGTCACTACCGAGCAGCGGCTGTCGTGGCTGGCCCGGCACAGGACGTTGGTCAGCTCCATGGGGTTGCGCCCCATGGCGGTAAGGACGAGAAATTGTTCGCGAACGGGTGGGGTGGACATGCAGCCTTCCTAAAGCGATGAGCGGTCGAGGCAGGCGGGCGCCTGGAGCGCCCAGCCCATGGCCGGGCGAGCGCTGAGCCCACGGGCCTGGCGCGCGACGAAGCGGCGCTGGGCGGCGGTGGCCGCCTGTCTCGATCAAAGGGCCAAGGGTAGCGAAAACCGCCGCCGGTGGGAATGCTCGAAACCATGGCGTCGCTTGTGCAAGGTCGGTGGCGCCAGTACCATTACCGCTCTCTTTTTCCGGCAGGAGCGGTTGCATGTACGCGGGCAGCATGGTGGCGCTGGTCACCCCGATGGATGCCGAAGGCAGTCTCGACTGGGACGCCCTCAGCAAGCTGGTGGATTTCCACCTGGAAAACGGCACCGATGCCATCGTTGCCGTAGGCACCACCGGTGAATCGGCTACCCTGGACGTGAACGAGCATATCGACGTCATTCGCCGAGTGGTCGAGCAGGTGAACAAGCGCATCCCGGTCATCGCCGGCACGGGCGCGAACTCCACCCGCGAGGCGGTGGAGCTCACCCGCAACGCCAAGGCCGCCGGCGCCGACGCCTGCCTGCTGGTAACCCCGTACTACAACAAGCCGACCCAGGAAGGCCTGTACCAGCATTTCCGCCACATCGCCGAAGCCGTGGCCATCCCGCAGATCCTCTACAACGTGCCGGGCCGCACCGCCTGCGACATGCAGGCTGATACCGTGGCTCGCCTGTCGAAGGTCGGCAACATCGTCGGCATCAAGGAGGCCACCGGCGACCTGCAGCGCGCCCGGGATATCCTCGATCGCGTCAGCGACGACTTCATGCTCCTGTCCGGCGATGATCCCACCGCCGTGGAGCTGATCCTGCTCGGCGGCAAGGGCAACATCTCGGTCACTGCCAACGTGGCGCCCCGGGCCATGGCCGATCTCTGCGCCGCCGCGCTGCGCGGCGACGGGCAAACCGCACGGGCGTTGAACGAGCAGTTGATGCCGCTGCACAGGAATCTGTTCCTCGAGGCCAATCCGATCCCGGTGAAATTCGCGCTACATGAAATGGGCCTGATGGCCGAAGGCATCCGCCTGCCGCTCACCTGGTTGAGCGAAACCTGTCAAGACCCCGTGCGGCAGGCCCTGCGCCAGTCCGGCGTTCTGGTTTGAGTGAGGAAGTACAACGCATGAAGCGCTTGGCTGGTCTTTCCGCCCTTGCTGTCATTATTTCGAGTACCAGTGGCTGCGGTTGGCTCTGGGGTGAGCACGGCTATTTCCGTGACCGTGGCAACGACTACCTGGAGGCCCGGCGCACCGAGCCGATGAACCTTCCGGAGGGTGTCAGCACCGCCAAGCGCCTGGACCCACTGCTGCCGATCCCGCGCAACGTGGCCGACGACACCGCCCTGAACGACTATGAAGTGCCCCGCCCGCAGCCGCTGTCGACGGTGGCCGAAAGTGGCGACTTCACCCTGCAGAAAAGCGCGGCCAGCCGCTGGATCCTGGCCCAGCGCCCGCCCGCCGAGGCCTGGCCGCTGGCGCGCCAGTTCTTCGAGGACAACGGCTTCCGTATCGACCGCGAAAGCGTGCAGACCGGTGAATTCACCACGGCCTGGCAGCCGTTCGACAGCCTGGCCGGTGACCTGGCCCAGCGCCTGCGCGGCAGTTCTGACGTGAACGGCGACATCCGCCTGCAGGTCCGGGTAGAGCCTGGCGTTCAGCGCAACACCAGTGAAATCTACGTGGTCAGCGCCCAGCGTCCCGCCGGCAGCGGCGAAGACGTGGGCTTCCCGGCACGCACCACCAGCGGGGTGGACGCCACCCTGGTGGACGAAATGCTGTCGAGCCTGACCCGTGGCGCCGAGAAGGGCGGTTCCGTGTCCCTGGTGGCGGCGCGTGACTTCGACGCCCCAAGCCAGGTGGCCATGACCGAAGACGGCAGTGGCAACCCGATCCTTACCGTGGGCGCAGACCTGGATCGCGCCTGGTCCAGCGTCGGTCGCGCCCTGGAGCAGGGTGGCCAGTGGCGCGTCGAGGATATCAACCGCAGCCTGGGCCTGTACTACATCAACCTGGCGGAGAAGGGCGGTCGGCCGGAAGACAACAAGCCAGGCTTCTTCGGCCGGCTGTTCGGTCATGAGCCTAGCAAGGAAGAACTCGAGGCCCGCGCCGAGCGCTATCAGGTTCGCCTGAGCAAGGTGGGCGAGGCGGTGCAGGTCACCGTCGAGAAGAACATCAACACCGTGGCGCCGGCCGATGTGGCGCGTCGTGTGTTGAGTGTGATCCAGGACAACCTGGGCTAAGTGCGCTTCGCCGTTCTCGGAAGCGGAAGCCAAGGGAATGGCACGCTCGTCGCCAGTGGCAACACCCTGGTGCTGGTGGACTGTGGGTTTTCCCTGCGCGAAACCGAGCGCCGCATGGCTTTGCTGGGGGTGCATCCCGCTCAGTTGAAGGCGGTGCTGGTCACCCATGAGCATGCGGATCATGTACACGGGGTGGAGCTGCTGTCGCGCCGCTACAATGTGCCAGTCTACCTGAGCCAGGGCACCCACAGCGGCCTGCGCAAACCGGTGCTGCCGGCGCGGCTGGTGCATTGCGGCGACGCCTTCGACCTGGGCGACCTGCACGTACGGGTGGTGGGCGTGGCTCATGATGCCCGTGAGCCCACCCAGTATGTGTTCAGCGACGGCAAGCGGCGCTTCGGCCTGCTGACGGACCTGGGCTCCTGGTGCTCGAAGGTGATGAATCACTACAGCGGCCTCGACGCCTTGATGATCGAGTCCAACCATTGCCGCGACCTGCTCGCGGGCGGGCCTTACCCGTACCACTTGAAGCGACGGGCGAGTCCAACCATTGCCGCGACCTGCTCGCGGGCGGGCCTTACCCGTACCACTTGAAGCGACGGGTGGGTGGGGACCGGGGACATTTGAACAACCATCAGGCCGCCGGCCTGGTGGCCGAGCTGGGATGGCAGGGCCTGCAGCACCTGGTGCTGGCCCACCTCAGCCAGAAGAACAACCTGCCGGAACGCGCCAGGCAGTGCTTCGTCGATACCCTAGGGTGCGACCCAGCCTGGCTGCAACTGGCGGATCAGGCCTCAGGGCTCGATTGGCGGCATATCGCCTAGGCTGTGTACGGCACCGGCGAACGGTGTCGCCCACCGTCTGGCCCCTTTACAGTTAGCGGAGCCCATCATGGAAAAACGCGAAGAACTCTACCGTGGTAAAGCCAAGTCGGTCTACAAGACCGACGACGCCGACCGCCTGGTCCTGCTGTTTCGCAACGACACCTCGGCCTTCGACGGCAAGCGCATCGAGCAGCTCGACCGCAAGGGCATGGTGAACAACAAGTTCAATGCGTTCATCATGCAGAAGCTCGAAGCCGCTGGCGTGCCGACCCAGTTCGACCGCCTGCTGGGCGACAACGAATGCCTGGTGAAGAAGCTGGACATGATCCCGGTGGAATGCGTGGTGCGTAACTACGCCGCGGGCAGTCTGGTCAAGCGCCTGGGCGTGGAGGAGGGCAAGCAACTGGTGCCATCCACCTTCGAGCTGTTCCTGAAGAACGACGCCATGGGCGACCCCTTCATCAACGAATCCCACGTGATCGCTTTCGGCTGGGCGACCGCCGAGCAGTTGGCGACCATGAAGCAGCTGTCGCTCAAGGTCAACGAGGTGCTGAGCCAACTGTTCGACGATGCCGGCCTGCTGCTGGTGGATTTCAAGCTGGAATTCGGCGTGTTCCACGGCCAGATCGTCCTGGGCGACGAGTTCAGCCCCGACGGCTGCCGTCTATGGGACAAGGAAACCCGCAAGAAGATGGACAAGGATCGCTTCCGCCAGGGCCTGGGCGGCGTGATCGAAGCCTACGAGGAAGTCGCCCAACGCCTTGGCGTGTCGCTCTAAGCGCAACGCTCGCGCAAACGCCTGATAGCACGCGGTTTTTTTCAAAAAGGGGCTTCGCCTCGAATGAAACTGCTGCTATCATGCGCGCCATTGGAGAGATGCCGGAGTGGTCGAACGGGACGGATTCGAAATCCGTTGTGTCAGCAATGGCACCTAGGGTTCAAATCCCTATCTCTCCGCCATACGAATAGAACCCTCGCAAGTCATTGATTTGCGAGGGTTTTTAGTTTTTGGATCTTGCCCATTGTACGTAGGGATAGTACGTAAAATTTTTGCCTTCTTTGCGAGAGTTTGGCCAGCGCGTCGGCTGCCGATTACCGGTTTACGCCACTAGAGGAATAACTGAAGGTTTCTAGCGGCATCGGCCGTACGTGATGCAGGCAATGAGGGGCAGTGCTTACTTGCTCATTGATCAGATCAATACCCTTGATAGCGATGGACCCGAGGGATCGCGCCTGCACTCATGAAGCTTTCGGAGGTTTTGGCATGGTGGTTGCCGTTCCATAATCAGGTTGCGGCCTACTGATCGTAGGCTAGATAGATTTGATGCATAGGTGTGCAGTGGATCGACCTGAACAAGGTGGACACACGACCTTCCTATCAACTGCCAATGGAGATTGCTCCACGGCAGAACGCTTCACTTGCGGCAGAGAACTCTCTGTACGTTCGTGAAGAGAAGGGCAATGGTCTTGAAGAGCGCATGTCCGAATTCCTGTCGGACTGTGAAAACGTCCGTTGGTGGCATAGGAACTCAAGCGGTCGTGGCTTCGTATTGAATGGCCCGATCAACCACTACCCTGATTTCGTTCTGAAACTGCGCTCAAGTCTCGTCATCCTGTTGGAGACGAAGGGTAGTGACCGGGACAACTCAGACTCCAGCGCGAAAATCGAACTTGGGAAGTATTGGGAAAGGTGTGCAGGCCGAGATTACCGCTACTTGATGGTCTTCGAGCACAGCCCTTTGGAAGGAGCGTATTCGTGGGCTGACGCCTGCGAGCTGCTAAAAAACCTATAATCCGCAGACCAAAGGCTCCGCAACCACATAATCGCGCTCCGGTACGGGTTGTGGCTTGAGAAAGAAGTTCCCCAGACGGTTACCAAGCACCTCGAAGCCGAGCGCTTTCATATTTTCTCGGACGCACCAGAAGAAGCTATCCAGCTCACGGTTTATGAGCTGAACTGGATGCTCGACGCCTTAACCTCTGGCGCAATAAAAGCGTACAAAATCTTTACCTCGCGCTGAGTTGTCCAGACCCTCGCGGTTGTGATCCGGCCATGAAATTATCTGCGCACTCTCTGTCGAGCGACCGCGTGCTGCAAAGGCAGATGCTGCTTACGCGCCCGGGAAGAACAGAACGGCTCGCCGGTGACAGAGGCGCAAGTGTACGACATCCGTGACCACGCGGCCTGTAACGCCGTGCCGTTCTCGTGACGATAGAACAGCCAAAGCGATTCAAGCCTCAGCCTGTGCAGCCGATAAATGCTCCAGGTCAGAGCGGCGCGTGCCTTCGCTGTTCTGCATATTGACGCCGCTGAAGGACTCTTCGATGACCCTTGCATGGCCCCAATTGGATGCGTCATTGCGCGCGCACAGACCCGCCCTGCTGGCTGATCTGAACCCCCCTGCGTCTGCCAAGACCCTCCAGCATCTGCAAAGCACGCTGGGGGTCAGTTTGCCGGAGGCGTTCCTTGACGCCCTGCGCGGACATGACGGTCAACGGGGTAACAGCGAGCCACTGCTGAACAGTTTCCGGTGGCTGTCCTGCGCACGAATACTTGATGCCTGGCACTTCTGGAAACAGCAGTCTGCCAGTACCGGGTTCAACAAAGGTGTCGAGCCTGGCCCAGGCGTACAGGCCTACTGGTGGCATCCTGGCTGGATTCCCTTTGCCAGTAATGGCAGTGGCGACTACCTCTGCCTGGACCTGGCTCCCGCGACGGCGGGTGTGCCTGGGCAGGTGATTACGGTATGGCACGATGATGGCGCACGTCGTATTGTCGATGTGCACTTCTTAGCCTGGTTTTCCCGGTTTTTTTAACGGCGCCTCAGCCCCCATTTTTTTCAAGGAACAGGTATGCAACCGACCCTGACCGAGTTGAAGGAACAGCGTCTGCAGAAGTTATTCAACGATTGCCAGCAGCAGGTGATTGCCCAGATCATCGGGCCGTTTGGCTTGTCTACCGCGATGTTCGAAGACCGCAATGGTGGCAATGTCACCACGGTACACAATTTCGAGAACGCGGGCGCCGATTATGTGGCCGAGAAAGACCAGAAAACTTATGCGGCTTCCCGTGAGGCCTACGACCGCAGCAAGCTCAAAGATATCAAGCAGAGTGTCAAAGACAACCTCAAGGCCCCAGGGGTCGACGGCTATACTGGCAAACAGGTCGATCCTGCCCATCTGGAAGCCGACCATGTCACGGCCTTGAAGAAAATCCACGGTACGCGCAAAAACCATCTGGCCTACAACACTGGCGAAAACCTTGATCGCCTGAGCGAAGTGGCGAACAACACCGAGAACTTGGTTGCGACCCATCGGGAAGTTAACAACCCCAAGCGCGCCAAAGACATTCTGGAATTTGCTGATGAAGTGGTCGATGGCCAAACCCAGGCCGAACGTCTTGACCTCGACCGCGAGCGGATGAGCGCCGCCAAGGCACGTTCGGAGCAATATCTTGAACGTACGGCGAACCGGGCCATTCTCGTCAAGCAAACCGGCGAGGTGCTTAAAACCGGTTTTCAGCAGGCGGCGCAGATGGGCTTGCGACAGGCCTTGGGTGTGCTGCTCAATGAACTGGTCAACGGCCTGTTCAATGAAATCAAGACGCTGATCAAGCACGGCGTCGAACAGGGCAAAACGCTGTTCGACGAGATTCGTCAGCGCCTGGCGGGCGTGATGGCGCGGGTGCTAAAGAAAATCCCAGATGCCATCTCTCAGCTGTTCCAGGGCGGACTCAGTGGCTTTATGAGCAACTTGCTGACCTTTGTGCTGAACGGTTTCGTATCGACGGCAAAACGCTTTGTCACCGTCATCCGCGAAGGGCTCATTGGGCTGTTCAAAGCCTTCAAGATCATTCTGTTTCCCCCGGCGCACCTCACTGCAGAGCAGGCTTTGCAAGAAGGCCTGAAATTGCTAAGTGCGGTCGTGATGTCATCGGTGGGCCTGCTGCTGCAGGAAACCGTGAAAACCTTTATCGCCAGCGTCCCGTTTTTGCTACCGGTGGCCGAGATTCTGTCTTCAGCACTGATCGGCACACTGAGCGGATTATTGTCGGCGTTCATTGCCTATCAGATCGACTGCCTATTCGATCGCCACGGCTACGATGAGCGCTTTATGGATGAGCTGATCAGTGGTGCCCGCAGTGGTGAGGTCTTTGCCCATGGGCTGCTTGAGCTGTCGGATAGCTCCTTGCGCAATGTCGGGGCCTATAACCAATCGATCGTGCTCTACCAAGGTATCGGACAAGCCTACGGGTCTGCGGGTCGTATGGCGGACGCTACCCTGGCCAGCCTTGAGCGGACAGTCACCCAGACCCACGAGCAGGTCGCGAAAAGCGTTGCAACGATCGAGTACATCGCATCGAGCCAGCGTGATATCGAAGATTTTCTGGGAACGCTTTGAATATGGAAATGAACAACCGTACGGCCTCGCGGCAGGATCTACAGATTGTCGAGGCTTTCTCTTCGGTGAGTGTGCCGGAGCAGATTGTTCGAGAGAGCAATATCAAAGAACTGGTGAAAGGGATGACCGACGCTCAGGCATCGGTGCAGTCCACCGCAAGCAAGCTTGAACGTGCCCGTCGCGAGCAGAAGGAAGGTAACTGGTTTGGTAACTTGCTGAATGACAGAGCGGATGCGGTGCAGGACGCACAGCTGGACTTGAACAAGTCGATTGGCAGCCTGACACAGAAGTCTTCGCAGTTACTGATCGTCAACACCGCGATCTCCAAGATGCTGTATGACCAGCAAGGTGTACTGCAGCAACAGCAGCATGTCTTGAAAAACCAGGCCGATACGCTAACGGAGCAGAACGGAAAGATTTTCCAGCAACAGCTGCTTCTAGAAAAGCAACAGCACGCAATCAATGCAGCCAACGAAGGCTTGCTGCAAGCTAAAGGCATCAGCCAGGAGCAAGCACAGAAACTGGTCGGTTGCGTTGTGCGCGTAACTGAGGCCGAAAAGAGCATCCAGCAAGCTAACCAGCGGCTGAGCGACAGCGTCGATCATCGCCTGCAAGTGTCTAGCGAGGATTGCCTGGCCCAATTGTCTGAGGGGCTGGCAGCACGCGATCAATATTGGCAAGCCACCGAGCAGCGCGTGCAGGAGGCCTTAGTCGCGCAGGATACCCAGCGTCAGCATGAACAGGTAGCGCTGCGTGAACAACTGACAGTGTTTGAAGGGCATCTGCAGCAGCAACTGCAAAATAGCGCGCAGGCACTAGAGTTCAGCCTGGCTGCTCAGCAGCAGGTTGTGCAGGGGCTGGATAAGCGTTTTGTGGCACAGGTTGCAGTGTTGCAGCAGTCGGTTGCGGTGACGGCCCAGCAGGGCCTGTTGGCGGTTGAGCAGGCACGTGAGGCCTTGCAGGCAGACGATGCGCAGTTGGCGCTGGATCTGGCGGTTCTGCGTGAGCGACTGATCGCCCTCGACAAGGTGTTCGAAGAAAAGCTGCAAGCCAGCGTGCAGATGCTTGAGTCCGCTGTAGCTGCGCAGCAACAGGCTGTCGAGCATTTGGACGAGCGCTTCGTCGCGCAGATTGACGAGGTCCAGCAGGCCCTCCAGGCGTCTACCCAGCACAGTCAGCTCGCGGTGGAGCAAGCGCGTGAGGCCTGTGAAGCAGGTCATGCACAGTTGGCGCAAGAGCAGTCAGCCTTGCATGAACAGCTGGCTGTGCTGAAAGGCCTGCTGGCATCGAATGTGGACGCGCAACAGCAGACACTGAGGCAAATGGATGAAAATTTCACCGCGCAACTGAATCGAGCTCAGCAGTCTGTTGCGGCCTCGGCCAAGCAGGGGCTGGTTGCGGTTCGCCATATGCACAAATTGGTCACCGAGAAGGTCGAGGCGACTTGCCAGACTCTGGAACAGTCAATTCAGGCACAGGGTGAGAGCTTCACGCAGTCAGTCGAAGAGCTTGTGGCTGAGCTTGGCGCAGCCTGTAAAACTCTGTCGGATCAGCAGTTGCAGGTGAGCGATCTGCGGCAGGCGCTAAAGCGGAGTCAGCAACGGCACTGGATGGGTTTGCTGGGGGTAGGAGTGTTGGCATTGGGGCCACTGGTTTGGCAGGCGGCGCTATATTGGTTGAAGACCTGAGCGGAAGGCTTATTATTTCACGATATGGTCGCTTTATTGCGAAATGCTATGGATGAAGCTTGCGCAACCATCCGGGTCATAGATGGGCCATTAAGCCATGATGGTTTGAGCACTCAGCGGCACCACAATAACCGACGCTTCACCAGCGTGCCGCTTGGGCATTGGTGGCAGTGGTACGAATGCGGGAAATGGGATGGTTGTTGGGTATTCAGAAGCAGGCTTTTGCCGTAGTAGGTGTCATGGCACACCAAAGCTTAGGCCTAACGACAGCATAACGCGGCGGACTTGCATGGGTGACCAGGGACTGTCGTGCCTTTGCCCGATTTTGATCAGTGCGGCCGCGCCTCAATGTGGCTGCACAGTTGGCGACCTTTTTTATTGATTCGGTCTTCCCGCTATCTGCGTCCCTTTTTAGCGCGGCCAACGTGTCCTTCGTACGACCCGCAATAAATTCCCGCTCTTGCTGTGCCAGGGCCGCGAACAGATGTAGCTGGAAATTATCAGCGTGAGGCATAGGCGCGACCTTCAGAGTTGCTCGCTTCATTAGACCTGCAATGTGCTCGACGTCCCGGCTTATCCGATCTACCTTCGCAACCAGCAACGGCAGGCCCAGAGCAAGTGCAGCCTTACACTGAGGACGATCAGGGGGGCAATCGTACCGCTTACGGTTTCAATATACTCCGCCACGGTCATCCACCCCTGCTGACGCGCAGCTGCCTGCACATAGTCGCGTTGCGCCTCCAGCCCCAGACCTGATTTTTCTTGAGCGCTAGTGCTGACGCGAAGATACGTGACTACCTCGTAAACCATTACTTTCGTCTGGTGAACATCCCTAGCTGCTAGGCAGCACTAATCATAACGCATCGTGAACCCATTGCCCGTCCAGGCATGTTGACTTTGTCCAATTGCCCGCTATACCCAAGGTTTGCATCCATTGCACAGGGTACAGTCATGAATCGCTACCTTGGCCAACGCACGCAGCTAGGGCGCCTGTCAGGCCATCACCCTTACCCTCCGCTGTGTCGTTTGAGCCTGGCGGTGATGGTGGCAATCTGTGGATTGCCTTCGGACGACGCAATGGCCGAAGGCTGTGACCGCCGAACTACAGTGTTGGGAGGTAGGAACGACACCGCCTGTATACTCGATGACGGTGAACAGCTGCAGGTTGGCCAGGGGGCTGAGTTGAGCGTACCAGGTAACTCAGCCGTGACGCTTGGCCCAGGCGCCAACGCTAGACAGATACTCAACAATGGTTTGATTGCTGGCCGGGGAGGGCTGGTGCTGACCGATGCCAGCCTCAGCGGGAAAGTATCCAACGGCAAGACCGGCGTTATCGAAGGCTCCGAGGCCGTTGTGCATATTGTCAACAGTACCGTGGGCAGCTTTGCCAATGCCGGCAGGCTTTCGCTGGCGGGCGGTCCGGAAGTAAACCTTCCGGCAGTACTGATCGAAAATAGTACTGTCAACGGCGATATCAACAACACAGGGACCCTGGAGGTGGTCGATGAAGCTACCTATCCGGCCCTCTCCATTTCTCGCAGCCGAATCAAGGGCGATATCAAGCATAGCGGTTCCATTGATGGCTATTACTACGGGTTGTCTATTGAACAAACCACGGTGGATGGCTCTTTTCGCAACAGCGGCAGCATCAGCGCGGGTGCAGCCGTAAGAATCTACAGCTCAAGTTTTGCAGGCGACTTCGTCAACAACGCCGAAATAGGCAGCACCTTCGCTTTGATCAATGTCCGCATCGGTGGCAACTTCATCAACACAGGTGACATCGACGGCGGCGACTTCGCGGGCATCCGGGACAGCCATATTGCGGGTGACGTCATCAATACCGGCACATTTGAAGCCGGCTCGAGCGCGTACATCCGTGCCGACATTGGGGGGCGCCTGGTCAATACCGGCGTCCTTTCAGGGGGAGCCTACTCGTTCGGTATCTCCGGGGAAATCCGTGGCGGCATCTACAACAGTGGCGTAATCGTCGGCGGCTGGGACTTTTCAAGTGCACTGTCGATCGGTGCGCACACACCCATCCTGGTCAATACCGGGACCATTTCCAGCTCTTCCGAAGCCTTGAGGATTGGCGAGGGGGCTCAGATCGGTACGCTGATCAACAGCGGTACCATCAGTGTGTACGACGAATACGGATTTGGAGCCTCCCTCCTGATCAGCGAAGGCGCTCAAGTGGGCTCGGTACAGATCGTGGGCGACAGGGCGCGGTTCGACGGGAGGGTGCAGGCTCCCACGGTCCCGTTTTTTGTCAATCCGAAGGCCACCTACCGGCTGCTGCCCAACGACGTATTCGAAGTGCGCTCACTGACCAACCAGGGGACCCTGATACTGGCCGCGCCTACGAATGCTGACGCAGCGGTGCCAGCGATCATTGGTGATTACAACCAGGCGGCCGAAGGGGTGCTGCGCGCCGAGGTCGTTGATACCACGCATTATGGCCAGTTGACAGTGAGCGGTACGGCTACGCTTCCCACGCAGGCCCGGATCGACATCGACCTGAGCCAGGCCACGCAGCCCCTGGCGCCAGCTCAGCTGCAAAATGTAGTGAGCGCCGGCACGCTCGTTTCCGACGGTACTTTCAAGGTCACCAGCAACTCCGCCCTGTTCAACTTCGGTGCGGTCAAGGACGGCAATACCGTTGATCTGACCCTGGCTGCCAAAAGCTCCAGCGGCGTCTCCGATGCCGCCAGCGCGACCGGGCTCCAGCATGCTGCAGGGGCGGCGGCCGTAGTGGACCGGCAACTCGCGCTGGGTACGGCCAGTACGCTTACCCCATATTTCGTCGGTGCCAGTAGCCAGGCTGAAGTGGCCGCCACCCTCGCGCAAAGCGTGCCCTTGGACAACAGCGCGCTGCGCACCAGCCAAGCCGCGCTGTCAGCCATCGGCCAGGCCGTGCAAGGCCGCATGAGCCTGGCGGGCCCCGGCGGCAGTAGCGCGGGATTGTGGCAGCAGTCGTTCAGTTATAGCGGGAGCCGCGCCGAGGAATCCGGTGCCACCGGGGGCAACGTGATTGGTGTGGACACTGCGCTCTCCTCAACTCACCGTGTGGGCCTGGGTTTCGCCTATGCCAACGGTAACGCCAGTAGCGTGTCCGGCAGCCAGCAACGTGACCGGTTCGACCTCTGGCAATTCCTCGGTTACAGCAGCCACCGTCTCGACACCAATACCGAATGGATGCTGTATGGAGGCGCTGGCAACCGCCGCATGGAGGCCGAGCGCACCCTGCGCACCGGCGCGGGAGCGGGCACCGCCCATGCCCGCTACGATAGCCTGGTCGCCACCCTGGGTAGCAGCCTGGCGCAAACCTATCGCCTGAGCGACACCACTCACTGGATGCCTTCCGTGCGGCTGGATTTCAATCACGTGCATGAAGGCAGCTACCGCGAGCGCGGCGCAAGCGGCCTGCAACCCTTGCTACTCGATGTCGCCGCCCGCGATACCGAACAGTTGATCGCAGGCTTCGATACTCGCCTGGAGCACCAGCTTGCCCCGGGTACCCAGCTGCGGGCCAATCTGGGCATCGGCTACGACCTGCTCAACGCCGACGGCAGCCGCCGGGCCGCTTTCGAAGGCGCGTCTGACCAGCCGTTCACAGTCACCCCCGAGCGTGCCAGCCCGTGGTTGATGCGCGGCGGAGTAGGGGTGACAAGTACGTTCAGAAATGGAAGTGAACTGTCGTTGGACTGGGACACGCAGAGCCGAAGTGATTACACGGATCAGACCGCGACAGTGAGCATGAAGGTGCCTTTTTAGCGACGACCGCAACCGCGCAAGAGTGCTTGACCCACCAGGGAATTTCGAGCGCTGTCGTTAAGGTGCATGCGCGCTATCAAGCCGAAGCCCGCGAGGCAATAGCGAAGCGTAAGGCAACCAGGCACGGCATTTTGAATCCATTACCGAATGGCAAAGTAATATGCTTTGTTCGAGGGAATAAGGCTCCCCATGAACCATTCCTCCGGCTCGGGGAAAGCATTCATTGCTCACTCGCCGGTTCATACTGAGCCTGGATGCGTTTCAGCTCCCCGGATTCACGCAGTTGCTCCAGCGCGGCGGCCCATCTGGCCACGACGGCGTCGTCCGAATCCTTGCTGAAGGCGATGTAGAGCGAGGAGCGGTAAAGCTCCACGGGTATCTGGCGCAGCGTGCCGGGAGGAATGCGCAGGCTGCGGCTGTAATGATCAACGCCTGCAGTGCTGTCGCCAACGATGATGCCGGTGCGGCCCGTGAGCAGCATCAGGTAGAGCTGGACATTTTCTCCTGCACTGGGGTCCAGGTTTTCAAAGCCTTGCGCCATCATCCGCTTCTGTATCAGGCCGGCGTGGCGGGTCGTTATCCGCGGAGCGCGCAGCAGTTCGCTCATGGAATTGACCTGCGGTGCCGAACCGGCTAGCTGGTAGGGGAAAATGGACACTTCCGCAATCGGCCCCACCCACTTGTACAGGGACTCTCGCTCCGCTGTTCGGAACAGAGAATACATGATG
The DNA here is from genome assembly GCF_000826105.1 of Pseudomonas massiliensis. Taxonomy (GTDB): domain Bacteria; phylum Pseudomonadota; class Gammaproteobacteria; order Pseudomonadales; family Pseudomonadaceae; genus Aquipseudomonas; species Aquipseudomonas massiliensis. The sequence continues at coordinate 676,677 of NZ_CCYK01000007.1, forward strand.
GTCCTCGGCCCCTTGCTGAGGGTCAAGGTGCTGCGCATGCTGGGAAGCAGTGTTATTTCAAACTCATCTCCCGTGCGTGTCATGATGGCCCGAACGATATCCGTCGCCATACCGGTGAGACGTTCATGCTCGAGATAGTTGTAAGGTGCCCACTCCTCAGTGACCACGCGATAACCTTGTGCTACAGCGCAGGTGCTGGAAGCAGCCAGGAATAGAGCGAGCATTATCGTGACCAGCGCCGAATGGATCATATGCCCTGCCTGAAGTGCGCCACAGAATCCACGTTGCGCCTGAACGCGCTAAAAGGATAGACCATGGTCTTTTCTGCGACGCCCGCTCTGTCTGGCTACGAACGGTCACTATTGGCGCCAATCTCAGGCTGAAGCCAGGGGTAACGGCCCTCGGTCCGACTTCGATCCGGCCGTTGAAGATGACAGCCTGTAGCGCAATCTATCGGAGCAGCCTCCTGGCAGGCCGGCTTCATTTGTCACCCACTCGGCCTTCTGTCAACATAAAGGCCAAGTGTGGCAGTCAGCTATGTCTGCAATCCCAAATGCCCTTTCTACGCTGAATACTATGCGCATTCTCCTGATCGAAGACGACCCTATCCTGGCCCTCACCTTTGCATCCACCTTGGAGCAGGGTGGACATGAGGTGCTGGGAATCGCTTACACGGCCCAGGAAGCATACGACCTCGCATCGGCTCACTCAGATGCGCAACTGGCCCTGGCAGACGTCAACCTCAACGGAAAGGACGAAGGCATCGAGGTCGTGCGCGACCTGCGTATGCGTTTCGGCATACCCGCTTTGTTTGTCAGTGGTCAGGTCGCCGTGGTGCAGCAGCATGCGCACCTGGCGCTAGGCCTGATGAAGAAACCCTTCCCGCCAGCGGATTTGCTCAAGGCGGTTCAAGCGGTTCGCCAGGATGCGCAAGCCAGCCTGGACGCGCAGGCGCTTCCACCTGCGTTGACGCTCTATGCTCGTTGCCCGATAGGTACTGCTTCATGAGCGACTCGAACCTGCGGCAATTGTCCGCTCCCGATATGGGGGAGCAGGAGTTTCGCGAGCTGGCCGATAATGCCCCGGTCATGATCTGGCGCTCGGGTATCGATAAGCAGTGCGATTGGTTCAACAAGCCCTGGATCGAGTACGCCGGCCGGTCCATGGAGGCGTTGCTCGGTTACGGTTGGGCGGAAGATGTCCATCCGGAAGACTACGACCGCTGTGTCGCTACCTATGTGGCCGCCTTCGATGCCCGTGAGTCTTTCACCATGCCTTACCGGCTACGTCGCAGGGACGGCGTGTACCGCTGGTTCCTCGATAATGGCGCTCCCTATTTCCGCAATGGGAGTTTCGCCGGTTACTTCGGCAGCTGCATCGACATCACCGAGCAGCGCGAGCTTCAGGAACACCAGCAGGTGTTGCTCGCGGAGTTGAATCACCGGGTCAAGAACAACCTCCAACTGGTCATGGCTTTCCTGCAACTGGCGGGCGCCAAGGCTCACGGCCAGGAAGCGAGAGATCTGCTCGAGACAGCGATCAACCGCATTCAAGGCGTCGGGCTGGTTCAGGATTTCCTGCATCAAACCACAACCGGGGAAGTGGACCTCGCGCACTACCTGCCCAGCCTGGCCCAGGCGGTACTGGATGCCGGAGATGGCGGTGGGTCGAGCCTGGTGACAGACATGCAAAGCATCTGGGTTTCCTTCCCGCAGGCTTCGAACCTGGGGTTGGTACTCAACGAGCTCATCACCAACTCGCTCAAGCATGGTGGCCCCTCGGCGCTGCCTATCAAGCTGGTCCTGCGTCGCGAAGCCGGCGGTGATGTTGCGCTGACCGTCTCGGATGCCGGCGTTGGCTTTGCCGAGGGCACGCTCGTGCCCGGTAGTCACCGATAACAGGGTACTGGAATCATCGATGCCCTGGCGAGGCGGCTCAATGCCGTGGTCCAGCGTTATAACGACAACGGGGCTCATGTACGGTTGGTCTTCCCCGTCAGCCTGTAGCCGGCCTGGCAGAGGGCACGCAATGCCCTCGCCGGCTGTATCGGCGTAGCTCAATCCAGTACCGACGGATCCCGCTCGATCATCAACTGCTTCATTTCTTCGAAATGCTGCTGTGAAAAGTCGGTGATCCGCTCCCAGGCCTTGGCGGTTTTCTCCGCCACATCATCGCTCAGCACCCGCAGTGGCTGCCCTGTAGACCAGGCGGTAACCAGGATCTGGCAGGCGCGTTCCAGCGTCCAGATGTCATCGAAGGCCTCGCCAATGGTTGGCGCGGTGACCATCACGCCGTGATTGCCCATCAGCAGGCGGCGCTTGCCATCCAGCAGGCTGGCGAGCCGGGCGCCTTCGGCTTCGTTGTCCGCCATGCCTCCATACAGGTTGTCCACGGCGACGCGGTTGAAATAGCGCGCGGTGTTCTGGTCGATGGGAGGCACCCGAGGTTCGGCCAGGCAGGCGACCGCCGTGGTGTAGACCGGATGCAGGTGCAGGACCACCCGCACTTCGGGCAAGCGCTGATGCAGCTGGCCATGGATGCACCAGGCTGTGGCATCCACGTCCGAGCGCTCGGCGCAGGCCGGGTCATCGGCGTCCAGCAGCAAGAGGTCACTGGCACGGATGCGTGAAAAGTGTTTCCACTTGGGGTTGAGCAGGAAGCGCTTGCCATCGGCGGAAACGGCGGCGCTGAAATGATTGGCTACGGCCTCGTGCATGCCCAGGTGAGCGATGATGCGAAAGGTCGCGGCAAGGTTGATGCGGGTGCGTTCTTCCAGGGACAGTCCCATCACGGTTCTCCAGGCCTGTGGTCTGCGCGCAGGCCTTGTCGGTCATTTCAGGGCTTGGGCATCAGAGCGGCGATGTCGGCTTCGGTGGGTGCCTGGAAGTTGTATTTCTTCAGCAGGGCGGTATATTCCGGCGTCGCGCTGTAGGTTTTCAGGGCATTGACCAGGGCGTTGCGGACCTCGTCGTTGCCTTTCTTCACGCCAAAGCCGTTGAGCACCGGATAGATCAGGGTTTCGGAGGAAATCACGACCCGGTTGCCCAGTTTCTCCACTACGCCACGGGCGACGGCGGCATCCGTGATCTGGGCTTCCACGGCGCGGGACAGCAGCGCCTGGGTGGTCTGTGGGTCGGTGGCGTATTCGCTCAGGCTGATGGGCGGCAGGCCATTCTTCAGGCAATACTCATCCGAAAGCTTGTGTAACTGCTGAAGCCAGGACGTGGCCCCCATGGAGCCGATCTTGTGGCCACAGAATTCTTCCGGCGTCTTGGGTTGGTAATCGCTGCCCTTGAGGGCCATGATGGCTTCGCCGCTCTTGAGGTAGGGGATCATGTCGATCACCTTGAGGCGGTCTGCCGTGATGTACATGGACGAGTTGGTAATATCGAAGCGCCCTCCTTGCAGGCCAGGCACCAGGTTGGGGAAGCGCGTATCGATGTTCTCGGCGGTGCGGCCCATGACCTTGGCCAGGCCGTCGAGGAATTCCACGTCGAAGCCGGCCGGCTTGTTGTTATCCATGTACTCGTAGGGGAAGAACGTCAGGTCCGAACCGGCGATGATCTTGCCCGGTTGCTGGAACGCCGAGGCACCCAGCGAAGCGAGGGCCACCGTAGCGGCAGTGGCAGCCGTGGCCCATTGGCGAATTGTCTTGCTTGAGAACGTCATGGAAGTGCTCCTTGGAAGGGATTAGGCGGCTGGGAGGTCCATGCCGGCTTGCTGGACGAAGAAAGAAGCGCCTCGGGGTTTTTCTGGCAGCCGCAGTTGGTTGGGGGTAGTGCGCACCAGGCCGCTTTCCCGGCCCGCCACCAGGCGACCGTAATGCCGGCTAGGCAACGGGTTTTCTCCGAAGGGCAGGGCGTCCTCGGCGGCATAGACGGTGATGAACAAGGTACGCGGCAGCTCGGTTTCATTCGGGCTGGAGGCGTGCAACAGCCGTGTGTGCATGAAGCACACCGAGCCGGCCGGGCCGTAGCAGGCCATCGGCTGCTGGCAGTGTTCCTCCACCACGGAGGCCTCCACGGCGCCGGTGAAACGGCCATCGTGCCAGTGCGACCACAACGGCCCCTTATGACTGCCAGGGATTACCGTCAGCGGACCATTCTCCGGCGTCACCTCGGTCACCATGAGCAGGGCGGTGACCAGGTCGTCGTTGCTATGCGGGGTAAAGGGGAAATCCTGGTGCCATTTCACCTGGGTAGCGGTATGGGGCAGCTTGGAGTTGATCTTGCTGTGGTGGAAGCGCGTGCCGTTGCCACCGATCAACTGGGCGGCGATCTCCGCCATGCGCGACTTCATTGCCGCCTGCTCGCAGGCCGACGAGATTTCCGTTGGCGAGCTTACCCGGCGTAGGGAAGGGTGGTCTGGGCGGTGGTCGCGCTCAAGGTCGAAGCGGGCACGTCCGTCGAGGGTTTCGCCCCAGCCTTGCAGGTGGCCGCGGCTTTCCTCGACCCACTGGTCGAAGTCCTGCCGCAGGGCGGTCAATTCGTCCACGCCGAGCACGCCTTCCACCACCAGGAAGCCGTCTCGATGAAACTGTTCAATCTGCCATTGCTCGATCATGCTGTTTCTTCTCCAAAGCGAGTGGGCCGTTCAGGCCAATGACACATCCTTGAGGAAGGCCTCGACCCTGGGATGTTGGCCGTTGCGCAATACCTGGGGGGCGTCATCGCACACCACCCGGCCTTTTTCCATGAACACGATGCGGTCCGAGACCTTGAAGGCGAAGTTCATCTCGTGGGTCACTATCACCATGGTGATGCCGTCCTGAGCCAGGGCTTCGATGACCTGCAACACCTCGTTGACCTTCTCCGGGTCAAGGGCCGAGGTAGGCTCGTCGAACAGCATGATCTGCGGGCGCATCATCAATGCCCTGGCGATAGCGACCCGCTGTTGCTGCCCACCGGACAACTGGTGCGGGTATTTCCAGGCGTGTTCGAGCATCCCGACCTTGTCGAGCAGGGCATGGGCTTGCGCCTTGAGTTCGCCCAAGGGGGCCAGGCGGTGATAACGCGGTGCCAGAAGCAGGTTGCCAAGCACAGTGAGGTGCGGAAACAGATTGAAGCTCTGGAACACCATGCCTATGTTCAGACGATGCTTGGCATCCTCTACGAAACGGGGTTTCTGCGCGCCTTGCCGGGAAAGGTGAATGAACGGCTGGCCATTGATCCTGATTTCACCGTTGTCGATCTGCTCCAGGCCGTTGAGCAGGCGGATGAGGGTGGTTTTTCCTGACCCCGACGGGCCGATCACCGATACCACCTCGCCGGGCTGGATCTGCAGGCTGACCGCGCCCAGCACTTCCACATTGTTATAGGCCTTGTGCAGCCGCACGGCTTGCAACGCTGGCCCGGCCCCGGCTACCGCAGGGCGAACCAGCGCCACTGGCGAGGCAGGCGATACCGGCGGTACGGCAGCCGCTCGCAACGGTGCCTTGCGTTGGGTGACATCCAGGAAGCGCTCGAGCTGCTTGAGCAGGAAGTCGAATACCGTGACTATGGCTACGTAATACACGGCCACTGCGGCCATGGTTTCCATTACCAGGAAATTCTGCGCGTAAAGCCGCTGGCCCACCATCAGGATCTCGGTAAGGGAAATCACCGACACCAGGGAGCTCAGCTTGACGATGGAAATGAATTCGTTGGCCAACGAAGGCAGCGCGACCCTCAGCGCTTGCGGAATCACCACTCGGCCCTGAATGCCTAGAAAGCGCAAGCCCAGGGCCCGTGCGGCTTCGGCCTGGCCCTTGGGAATCGACAGCAGGCCGCCCCGGTGAATCTCCGCCACATAGGCGGCTTCGCAGATCACCATGGCGATCAGCCCTGCCCAGAACGGATCGGACAGCACTCGGGATGTGAAAGGCAGTGCCTGAGGCAGGTTGTAGATGAATATAAGCAGCACCAGCAGCGGCACGCTGCGGAACAGCCATATGTACCCTCGCGCCGGCAAGTTCAGCAGCGGGTGAGGGGATTGCTTGGCCAGCGCCAGGCCAAAGCCGATCACTATACTGATCAGCCAGGTCAGGGCGCTGAGTTTTATGACAGTCCAGGATGCCAGCCAGAACTCAGAATAACTTAGCAAACCAACCATGTAGTTCCAGTCAAATATCATCGCTACTGTGCTCGACATGATCAATTGAGGTAGGTGCTGGCTGTGGACAGTCGGAGTTCGTTCTCCAGTGCCAGCGGTAACTCAAGAATCCCTGAGCGTGACGGGTAGCGTCAATTAGTAAATTTTCGAGAACTGGATAGGAGGCTGCTATGCAGCGGACTGAAATGCAAAAGTTTTAATCAGTGATCTTCGGCTGGTTTGTTAGATAATGCCCTACTTGGGCGCATGATCCATTTATCGTGCCCAGGGGTGCAAGTTTTTGGTGCGCGATAATGGGCAGGTGCAACGTGTTGGTTACCGGCTGAAAAGCGCAATGACGGGGTGGAAAGCGCCACGGAGAATGCCGGCAAGGTCTTATGGGTGCCGGGTTCGGGCGTGCCGGATTCCCATCGCCAGGGGCCTACGCGCAGGCTCCGGTGCTCTGGCATGAAAATCGCTATCCTGTTCAGGAGGGATATGAAGCCAGAGGCTGCTGACTGTAGTGACGCACTTTACCTTGAAGCAGCTGCGATACTTCATCGCAGTGGTGGAGGAAGACAGCATCGTTGAAGCTTCACGAAAGCTGCATATTTCCCAACCCTCCATTTCTGTGGCGATCAAAAATCTGGAAGATGCGTTCAAGCAACAGCTGTTCATACGCCATCATGCCCAGGGTGTCTCTCTTACTTCCAGTGGGCGGCGCGTCTATGAACAGGCGCGTGAACTTCTCAGGTTATCCAATGCTCTCGAGCAGAATGCCCGGGCGGAAAACGAGATAGTATCGGGCACTGTTGCCATTGGCTGTTTCGAGTCGGCCGCGCCCTTATATATGCCGAAGTTGGTGGCGGGCTTCAAAAGGCTGTACCCGGAGATCACCATCGAACTCTATGATGGTGAACAGCACGAGCTTATGCACGGGTTGCACCGTGGCCGCTTTGACCTGGCCTTCTTGTATGACCTGGAGTTGGGAGACTCCATTCACAAGGAACGCCTCAACGCCCCTCATCAGCCCTATGCCCTGTTGCCCGCAGCCCATCCGCTGGCGCGTCAGCCAGCGGTGACCCTGGAAGCGCTCAGCCATGAACCCATGGTGCTGCTGGATGTGGTGCCCAGCCGCAACTACTTCATCGACATCTTCAAGGCCAAGGGTTACCACCCCAAGGTAGCCTTCAGTTCACCGTCCATTGAGATGGTGCGTTGCATGGTGGGCCAAGGGCTGGGCTTTTCCGTACTGGTGACCCGACCCTGCACCGGCATGACCTATGACGGTGAACAGCTGGCGCAACTGGATATCATCGACCAGATGCCCGCTTCTACCCTGGTCATGGCCTACCTGCGCAACAATGAGCCTACCAAGACCACACGCTTGTTCATGGACTACTGCCGTAGCGTGGAGCTGTCCCCGCCAGCCAGGCGGCTTTAGCCCGCGGGGCTCGGTGAGGGGGTGCGTGGACGGCAACCCATGAAAAAGCCCCCTGTCCAGCCAGGGTGGGGCTGAGCAGGGGGCTAGGTGCTGCAAGCGCGTTAGGCGGTATCAGTACTTCCAGGTCACCGAGGCCGTCAGGTTGCGTGGCGCGCCGTAGCTGCTCTGGGTCTGGCTATAGAGCGAGCGCAGGTACTTGCGGTCGGTCACGTTGTTGAAGTTCAGCGCGGTGCTCCAGTGCTGGTCGATCTCATAGCTGGTGAACAGGTCGACCAGGGCATAGGCGTTCTGGTGGATCGCGCTGTTGCTGTCGTTCTCGATCTTGCTCTGCCAGCTCAGGCGCGTCCCTACCCGAGCCTTGGGCAGCATGGGCAGGCGATAGCTCATCAGGCCGTGGAAGCTGTGCACGGGCACATACTTGCGGCCTTGGCCGCCCTCGGCATCCTCGATATGCACGTAGGTGTAGCCGGCCAGCACGTCCAGGCCCGGGTAGGCTTCGCCGGAGGCTTCCAGCTCGATGCCACGGCTCTTGTAGTCGGCGCTGTCATACCGGTACTGGCTGCCTACATAGTGCCCATTGGACGCAACGTTGCTTTGTTCCGTCTTGAACACCGCGGCGGTCAGGTCCAGCTTGTTGTCCATCAGGCTGCCTTTCATGCCCACTTCCAGGCTTTTCCCCTCCAAGGGATCGAGCAGGCGATCATCGTCTCCATAAACGGCGTACTGTGGGTTGAAGATCTTTGTCCAGCTGGCGTAAAGCGCCCATTGCTTGGTCAGGTCATACACCAGGCCGGTATAGGGCGTGACCTTGCCATGCTCGTGCATGGAGTGATCCGAGCCGTAGCTGGTGCCCGAGCCATCGGCGCTGAGCATGCGCGCGCCAGCGATCCAGTGCAGGTCATCGGCCAGGCTGAAGCGGGCGCCGGCGTAGACACTCTTCTGGGTGTCTTCGAAGTCTTGGGTATTACCGTCCTTGGTATAACCGAAGGTCGGAGTCGGCGTGGTACCGGCCAGAATGCCGGCGAAGGAAGTATAGTAGTAACCATCTGCTGCCTCATCCCACTCGCGAGCCGTCTGGTGAGTACGCCCATAGGTAGCGCCCAAGGTCAGCTCATGCTCACGGCCGAACAGAGCGAACGGGCCGGAAAGCTTGGCCTCGCCGATGGCCTGATTGGCCTTGGCCGAGGTATCGGCGGCAAAGACCAGGGCCTCGTCACCATTGAGGCCGGCCACGTAGAACATGTTGGTGTCCTGGTATTCATGAATACCCGTGACGGTCAGGGTGGCGCTCCAGCCGTTGTCGAAGGCGTGCTGCAGTTCAGCGAAGGCACGCTGGGTATGCATGTTCCAGTAGGTCCAATCCTGGCCGACGTTGGCGCTGCGGCTGCTGTAGTGCAGCAGGTTGCCGCTGTCGTCTACCAGGGGCAGGTTGCCCCAGGTGCTGCCGTTGGAATCGCTGTTGTGCTGGGAGAAACCGACGGTCAGGGTGTCGCGGTCGCTCAGGTCGAAGGCCAGCAGGCCGGCGGCCACGTTCTTTTCGTGGCTGTAGCGGTCCATCCAGGAATTGCCCTTGTCATGGGCGTAGATGAAGCGGCCCCGCACGTTGCCGCTTTCAGTCAGCGGGCCAGAGACATCCACATCGATGCGCCGGCTGTCCCAGGAGCCGACGCTGCTGTCTATCCGCGCCTGGAAGGTCTCGGTGGGGCGTTTGCGGATGAAGTTGACCGACGCCGAGGGGTTGCCGGTACCGCTCATCAAACCGTTGGCACCGTGGAGTACGTCGATCTGCTCGTACTCGGCCATGTCGATGTCACCGATCAGGGTGAACTGCGAGAACGGCATGGTCATGCCGTCGTACTCGAAAGAGCTGATGTCGAAGCCTCGCGAGGTGAACTCGGTGCGGTCGGTTTCGCTTTGCTCTACGGTCACCGAAGGCGCCGAGCGCAGGGCGTCCTTGATGCCGTTGATCTTGAAATCGTCCATCTGCTTGCGGGTGATGGTGGTGATGGCCTGGGGCAATTCTTTTTTCTTCAGGCCCAGCTTGGTAGTGCTGGTGGCCGGTTTGCCCTGGTACTCCTTGGTGATGCCGTCGTCCTCATCGCTGGTAACGCTTCCGGAAACCTGGGTAGTCGGCAGGTTCACGACCTCGTCGGCGTGGGCAAGGGGCAACGCACTGCAGGCTCCGGCCAGCAGCAAGGTAGCAGGGAGGCGGGCTTTCAAGATCGCGATTCCTAAGGGCGAATGAGAATGCGAGAATTTTGCAATAACATTCAGTATTTAACTAGATGTTACACAGCTGCGGCTGACATTTTTTTCACGAAATTTTCCGGAAAATTGAGCTCGGCCGTCCCTGCCCACACTCCAGGTGCCCCATGCCACTGCATTTGGTAGTCTGCGCCGATCGATTCCTTGGGAGATTCTCGCGCATGAAAGCCCCCTGGCTAGCGCTCTGCCTGCTGGCACTGCCTGCATGTTCCGCCTTTGCCGCCAAGCCTGCCGCCAAGGCGACGCCTGCGGCGGCGGAGCAGGGTTTGCCGCTTACGCCTGTGCAGCTGCAAACCGGCATGAAGCGGTTCATTCAGGAGGAAGCCGATTGCCGCTCAGTAAACTTCGAAAAGGTCAGGACCCAGAAAAACGGCGCGATGATCCGGCAGAAGCTGGAGCGCGACGGGGCCGATATCGACACCGCCATCGACGTGTCCAAAGCGGGGCAGGTCGCCAATCTGCGTCTGCAGGCCGATACCAAGGACCCTGCGCACCTGACAGTCATGCTTTGCGCCACCTATGCCGCCATGCGTAGCCTGCAGCCGGCGCTCGAGCGTCCCGAGCTGGCCAGGCAGGCGGCCTTGGAGCTGTGGCAACAGGCCCAGCAGGGGACTGTGACCAAGACCTTCCATGGGCAGAGCTTCCGGGCGCAGATGTCGCCTTTCGAGGTGAACGCCTTCTAGCCGGCAGCGTACCCACGCCAGCGTTGCGCGCTGGTTCGAATCTGTTCGTCCAGCGTAGCCCGGTCCGCTTCGGTACCCGGCGCGCGGCTGGGAGTGAGGTGCGGCAGCACCAGCTCGATCGCCACATCCCCCTTGAACCCGTTGGCGCGCAAGGCCTCGTGCTGAGCCTTGAAGTCAATATGCCCAGTGCCGATACCAGCTCGCCCACTGTCCGAAATATGGTAACCGCCCAGGTTTGGCGCCAGGCGGGAGAGGGCGGCGATCGGGTCCGGTTCATCGATATTCATATGGAAGCTGTCCAGGATAAGGCGTAGGTTGCCACTGCCGATCCGCTCGATCAGTTCCAGCGCCTGGGCCGAGGTATGGATCAGCGGCACCTCGTAGTGGTTGCACACCTCATACAGGGTAGGCACACCTCGCTTGCAGGCATAGTCATCCACGGCCTGGCAGGCATCGAACAGGCGGCGCCAGGCGCTTGCGCGGTCGGGACAGTTGCGGGTCCATTGAGAAAGACCTTGCAGCGTGACTGGCACATGGCCTACCTGGGCGGCGAAGTCGACGACCTGGCGGTAGTAGGCAATGGCACCCTCGGTGCTCGCGCCATCAGGATCCTTGGGCGCGGCGTTGAAGGGGTCGATGGCGATGACGCGTATTCCCGCTTCCATCGCTTGCTCGCGCAAGGCCTGGGCTGAAGTGTTCCGATGATCCCCTGCATATTGCACACCTTCCAGCCCCAGGGCGCGCACCCGGCGCATCAGGGCAGCGGGATCGGTTAGGCTCAGGGTCCACGAAACCACGCTCAACGTCATCGGTTTGCTCCTTGTCATTGAAGGGGCTCGGCGCAAGTGCCGGGCCAGAGCCTTTCAAGCTTTGGAGAAAGCCGATCGGCAGCCGTTCCGTCAGGCTGCGTTCAGAGGAGGATCGTAGAAAGTTTGCCCTGAGGTCGAGGCCGCATTGGGCCAGGTAGTCGCGCGAGCAGTGCACCGCGCCTCGCTATCTGTCCCGGACGAGGCGCGGCTGGCAGGCATGACCGTTATCAGAAGTTCTTCGCCGCACCCTGAGTGCCAGGGTAGTCGATCTGCTGGACGATCTTGTCCTTGAGGCTGAGGCGTTTTTCCTTCAGGCGGCTGACCGTGTCGTCATCGGCCGAAGCGTTCTCCGCGTCCACCACCTGACGGTCGATATCTTCATACTGGTTGATCAGGCTTTGCAGGCGGCTGTCGGTCTGCAGCAGCTTGGCCACCTCTTCCTTGGATTTGCCCAGGTCGGCATAAAGGTTGTGAGTAACAGGCATCGCTTCACCTCGTGCTTGTGGATTGAACGGAGCATAGTCGTGGCTGATGACTGTTGGACCCTCCCAGGGCGGTCTTTCGTTCCCGCCGTTAGGCTATGCTGGATTACCAAACCTGAATCCAAGGACACCCATGCCCCATTTGCATCTGGAATACACCCGCAACCTCGCCGGCCTCGACCCTGAAAAGTTGCTGCTCAAACTCAATCATGCACTGATGGCCAGTGGGCAATTCGCCAATGAAGTAGACATCAAGGCGCGAGCCATCCAGCTCGATCATTTCCGCGTAGGCATAGGCCTGGGCGAGCGCGGTTTCGTCTATGTACGCCTGGCGATCCTGGCGGGACGTTCCAGCGAGATCAAACAGAAGCTCTCGGCAGACCTGCTCGCCGCTCTGCGCGAAGGCATCGCCTTGCCACCTGGCGTGGATGTGCAACTGGGGGTAGACATCGTGGACATGGACCGGGATGCCTACGTCAAGTGGCGCGGACGCGCCGATGTCGCTGGCTGACAGGCCCGAAACATGAAACTTTCATTGATAAGTAATCAAGGTTTCATCGATTAAGGCACCAAACTTCGCACAGGCATATTTTTCACGAAAGCTTGATAGTTGCGGCTCTAGAGTTCGCCCAGCTCGGTTGGCGAGCACTGTCTGGCGAAGTGAAAGATATGTTGAAGATCAAACCTGTGCGACCTGAAGTGCTGACGCTGACGGCCAGTGCCTGCCTGTTGGCCGCGTTCAACCTTCCACTGTGGCAACACTTGGGCAGCATTGCCCTGGGTATCCGCACGCCCTTGATCGCTGCCTTCGGCCTCTTGGTGGCGGCTGCGTTCAACCTAGTGCTGGCCTTGCTGAGCGGGCGCTGGACCCTGAAACCCTCGCTGATGTTCCTGTTTCCGCTCAGCGCCGCGGCGGCCTGGTTCATGAACCGCTACGGGGTGATGATAGACGCCGGCATGTTTCGCAATGTCGCGGAAACCGACCTCGCCGAGGTGGTTGACTTGCTGTCCTGGAAGTTTGGCTCCTATATGCTGCTGTGCGGAATCTTTCCCGCGCTCGTGATTTATAAGTTGCCGGTGAATTATCGCGTCGGAGTTTCCGGCGTAGTGTCCCGTTTATTGGTGGCGGTTGTCAGCGCAGTGCTGATGGCCGTTATCGCCTTGAGCAACTACCAAGGGTTGGCCTCGCTCTTTCGCAACCATCATGAGTTGCGGTTGTTGGTAGTGCCAAGCAATGTGGTTGGCGCCACCATCGGTTACTTGGGCGAGCAGCTCGCTTCGGCCCGGCATCCCTTCACCACACTCGGCATTGACGCTCACAAGGCGTCAATTTGGGCCGCGCATCACCGGCCTTCGTTGACGGTACTGGTGGTCGGTGAAAGCGCGCGCGCCGATAATTTCTCCCTGCTGGGCTACAAGCGTGAAACCAATCCGGAACTGACGCGGGAAAGCGGCCTGCTGGCTTTTTCCGATGTTCGCTCCTGTGGCACTGAAACGGCGGTGTCGGTGCCCTGCATGTTTTCCAACCTTGGCCGACGCAACTATAGCGCGGCCCAGGCCCAAGCGCGGGAAGGCTTGTTGGATGTACTCGCCCATGCCGGCCTGAAAGTGCTCTGGCTGGACAATCAGTCCGGCTGCAAGGGCACCTGCGCGCGGGTGGGCTACGAAAACCTCAGTGGGCGCCAGGATGCCCGCTATTGCGACCACGAATGCCATGACGAGGTGTTGCTCAGCGGGCTGCCGGCCTTGCTCGACAGCCTCAAGGAAGACACCGTTCTGGTGGTTCACCAGATGGGCAGCCATGGGCCGGACTACTTCAAGCGTTACCCGGCCGGCTACGAGCATTTCAGCCCGGTGTGCCAGAGCAACGACCTGGCCGCCTGCTCGCGGGAGAGCATCATCAATGCCTACGACAACAGCATCCGTTACACCGACCACATACTGGCCAGCCTGATCGACACGCTGCGTAGCCGCCAAGGCGAGGTGGACAGTGCCATGCTCTATCTCTCGGACCACGGCGAATCCCTTGGCGAGTACAACCTGTTTCTGCACGGCACCCCCTACATGCTCGCGCCTGACCAGCAGAAGCATGTGCCGCTGCTGGCGTGGTTCTCCGACGGGTACCAACGCAGCTTCCAGCTGGACCAGGCCTGCCTGGCCAGGCGCCAGGGCAATGCCTACAGCCAGGACAATCTGTTCCATTCGATGCTGGGCCTGCTGCAGATCGAAACGAGCGTCTATAGCGCTTCCCTTGACCTCTTCGCCGGCTGCCGAGGCCTGACGTCGAGCCAGGGTTAACGATCCCTGTGCCGGGCGATATATACTGCGCCCATTGTTCGAGGAGAGGCCTGTGGCCATAGCGATTGAGTGGATTCGTGACGACCAGGCCCTGGCCGCCCATTGCGCAGAATGGCAAGCCCTGCCGTTCATTGCCCTGGATACTGAGTTCGTGCGGGTGGATACCTTCTATCCGAAGGTCGGCCTGCTCCAGGTCAGCGACGGGCACACCGCCTTCTTGATCGACCCTCTGACCATCGGGGCCTGGGCGCCCTTGGCGGAACTGTTGGCCGCGCCCTCGGTGGTCAAGGTGCTGCATGCCTGCAGTGAAGACCTGGAAGTGCTCAGCCGCCTGGTCGGGCAACTGCCGCTACCCCTGTTCGACACTCAGCTAGCCGCGGCCTACCTCGGCCTTGGCTTCTCCATGGGCTATTCGCGCCTGGTGCAGGAGGTGCTCGGCCTGGAGCTGCCCAAGGGTGAAACCCGCTCGGACTGGCTGCAGCGGCCTCTGTCCGAACTGCAGGTCGCTTATGCCGCTGAAGACGCGCTGCACCTGGCCGAGTTGTTCCAGGCGCTGCGGCCCCGACTGAGCGATGAGCGCTTCGGCTGGGTACTGGAAGATGGCGAGGAACTGGTGACCCAGGCCGGGCGTGCCAGCGATCCACGGGAACTATACCGCGAGGCGCGCCTGGGCTGGAAACTCACCCCCCTCCAGCTCGCCGTGCTGCGCGAGCTCTACGCTTGGCGCGAGGAACAGGCCCGCCTGCGCGACGTGCCGCGTAATCGGGTCATCAAGGAACAGTCCCTCTGGCCCCTGGCGCGCTACCAGCCCAGCAATCTTTCGGCCCTGGGCAAGATAGAGGAAATGCAGCCGCGTACCTTGCGCCAGGACGGTGAAACCCTGCTGGCGCTGATTCGCTCCGCCGCGCAAACGCCTGCCGACCAAGTGCCCACCCCCTTGCCGGACCCCTTGCCCATCGAAGCGGGCGCGCTGCTCAAGCGTTTGCGCGCCGTGGGCCAGGCCGAGGCAGAGCGGCTGGGCATTGCCCCAGAGCTGGTGTTGCGCAAGAAAATCCTGGAGGCCCTGCTGCGCAGCGGTTATCCCGAGGGGCCTTATACACTTCCCGAATCCTTGCGCGGCTGGCGCCGCGAGCGGCTGGGGCAGGCCTTGCTCGACAGCCTGGCCACAGCCGGAGACGAGCAACCATGAAACGCATCTGTTCCATCTACCGCAGCCCGAAGAAAAACGAGATGTACCTTTACGTGCTCAAGAGCGATGCGCTGGCACGCGTGCCTGAAGCCCTGCTGACGGTATTCGGCGCGCCCAGGCATGCCTTCGACCTGGTACTGACCCCCGAGCGCCAGCTTGCCCGCGAAGACATCCACAAGGTGCTGCACAACCTGGACAATCAGGGCTACCACCTGCAGATGCCGCCCCCGGAAACGGAAACCATCGAGCATCTGCCCGAAGAACTGCTGCGCCGGAACGACGCCTTCTAGGATCTGTGTCAAAAGGCTTGATACTCGGTGATGCTGCGTTGAAAACAGCCTCGGAATGCTCATTTACAACCCCGTAAACTCCGCTTCCTCGGCTGTTTTCGCCTTATCTGACCTTCGTCTCAAGACTTTTCTCACAGACGCTAGGGGCCAACTTTTTTCACTTCGCACCGGGGTTTCGCCTCGCTGTTGCTTTCAAGGTTCGACCATGCGCGTGCTTATCGCGGAGCGGGCGTTCGCCGCCTATGCCGCCCTGCTTCAAAGCAAGGCCCCGGCCTTGCAGGTTGTCACCAGTGACGATTCGGCCGAACTCGCTCGCCTGGCCGCGCAATGCCAGGTCTGGCTGGGCCAGCCTGACCTGCTGGCGACCCTGTTGCGACAAGGGCATCGCCCGCATTGGGCACAGTCCACCTGGGCCGGGATCACTCCCTTGCTGGCCCTGGGTCTGCCGCGGGATTACCTACTGACACGTGCCGTCGGTATCTTCGGCCAGGTGATGGCTGAGTACGTGCTTACCTACCTGCTCGGCCATGAACGCAAGGTCATGAGCCGTGTGGTCAGCCAAGTGGAACGGCAGTGGGATGACCGCCCGGTGGTAAGCGTGGCGGGTCGCAAGGCGCTGATCGTGGGAGTAGGGGAGATCGGGCGCGACCTGGCGCGCTACCTGGCTCCGTTCGGCATCGAGCTGTATGGCATTGCCAGCAGTGCTCGGCCCGAGCCGCTGTTCAAGCAGGTAGCCGGCCTGGACGCGTTGCCCGGCCTGTTGCCAACCATGGACTACGTGATCAATCTGTTGCCGGATACCCTGGCCACCCGCGACCTCTTCGACGCCAAGCTGTTCGCCACCTTCAATCCCGAGGCCCTGTTCATCAATGCCGGCCGGGGCACGGCGGTGGTGGATGCCGATCTGGTGCAAGCCTTGCGAGAAGGGCACCTGGCCGGCGCGGTCATCGACGTCTGCCGCCAGGAACCCCTGCCGCGCCAGCATCCGTTCTGGACAGCCTGGGGGCTGTTGCTCACTGGCCACACCGCTGCGCCCACCTCACCGGCCCTGATGGCTGACCTGTTCCTGGCGAACCTGTCGGCGTTCGAGGCAGGACAGCCCTTGCGGGGGCAGGTGGACTTTCACCGCGGCTATTGAAGGGCGACGGCAGACGCTTTACGTGAAGTCGAAGTCGCCGCCCTTGGCCAGCTCTTTCACGGGGCGACGAGGGCTCGGGGTTTCACGGCCTTGCAGCGATTCCGGCAAGCTGGCCTTGTCGCCCAGCTTGCCGACGGCGACCGCGGCGTGCAGCTCATAGCTGTCCGGCACCTTGAGCTCCTGGCGAGTCTTGTCCTTGTCGAACCCAGCCATGCCGTGGGTGTGCCAGCCGCTCATGCTGGCCTGCAGGGCGAAGTGGGCCCAGGCCGAGCCGGTGTCGAAGGTATGCCAGAGCGCGGGGCTTTCTTCGCTGGCGCCCGGGGCGGTAAAGGTGGTCTTGGAAAGGATGATCACCAAGGCCGATGCCTGTTGGGCCCAACTGCGGTTGAACGGGTTAAGCAGATCCAGGAAGCGCTCCCAGTCCGCCGTATCGCGACGCGCATACAGGAAGCGCCAGGGTTGGGAGTTGTAGGCCGAAGGCGCCCAGCGCGCGGCCTCGAAGAAGCTGAGCAGCGTCTCTTCCGCAATGGGCTCCGGCGAAAACGCCCGTGGCGACCAACGATTGATGAAGTGTTCGGCAATGGCGTAATCGGCGATGCGTGGGTTATCCGTCATGGCTGCGCTTCCTGGGTAAGAAGACAGGAAGCTACTCAAGCCCACCGCCGCTGGCAAGGGGCATGACCGACAGTCGTCAGGGCTTGGCCCAAGCCCCTCGGCGCACTAGACTTGCGCCGCTTTATGCCGATGCATTGGCAATATCATGTTTCAGGAACTCCCATGGCCGCAAAAGTAGAACCTTTCTGGATCCGCAAGACCCTCGACCAGTTGGACCAGGGGGAGTGGGAGTCGCTTTGCGACGGGTGCGGGCTGTGCTGCCTGCAGAAGCTCGAGGACGAAGACGACAACAGCGTCTACTACACCCGGATCGCCTGCCGCCTGCTGGACCGCGCCACCTGCCGCTGCAGTGACTACCCCAACCGCCGGGCCCAGGTGCCGGACTGTATTCAGCTCACGCCTGCCCAGGCCGACCAGTTCAAATGGCTACCGCCTACCTGCGCCTATCGCCTGGTCAGTGAGCGCCAGGACCTGCCCCTGTGGCACCACCTGGTATGCGGTGACCCGGAGCAGGTGCATACACAGCGCGTATCACAGGCCGGACGCATGCTGAGTGAAGACAGCGTCGCCCCGGATGACTGGGAAGAACATCTGATCTTCAGGGCCGGCTGAAGCTCGCTCCGGCCGGTGGGAGGCAGCGAAGCTGCCGAATGGCCCTCGAGGGGTACGAATTCGCCAGCTGCGGGCTCCCGCCGATGCTGGTCTGCCTTGCCGGTGAATCAAGCCTCACATCCTTCCAGCCGCCAGCTCAGACTTTCGGGTTGTCCAGTGAATCATTCCCGGTGACGGTGGCCGATTCGGTGGCGGCCACGGCGTTGTCCTTGAGCGACTTGAGCTGGTCACCCGCGCGCTCGATGTTGCCTCGCAGGCTTTCCAGTTCGCCACGGCCGCGGGCCAGCAGCGCCTTGGTCTTGCTGCGGCCGGTGAAGCCGCGTGCCAGGGCCACGCCACCCAGGGCGATCTGGAACAAGCCCAGCAGGCCACCGCGACGTACACCCTTGCCAACCAGCAATGCGCCGCCAGCGATGGAGCCGGCGCGCTCCCAGCCATGTACGTTGGTATCCGCGCCGCGCTCGGGCAAGGCTTCAATGGCTTCCGAGAAGATGTCTTTGTTCATTGGGCGTCTCCATGCAATGAAAGGGCTTGATAAGCTGACCCTTAAACGCGACGGCTGTTCCGCCTATTTGAAGCGCGGCCCGGAGCGAGTGTTATTGCCCTTGGCCATGCGATCGTAGAGCACCACGTTCACCGTGGCCGCCAGGTTCATGCAGCCCTCGGTGGGAATGTAGATGGTTTCCTCGCACCACTGGCGCAGGTCCTCGTCCAGGCTGCCATCTTCAGGGCCGAAGATATAAAGGGCTCGATCCGGATGGGTGTAGGCGGGCAAGGGACGGGCATCGGGTACCAGCTCCACGGCCACCGGCACGCAATCGAGCGGGAGGATCATGCGCAGATCCTCGACCCCAATGAGCGGGATGTCGTAGTGCACCCGCTTGGTGTCGGTGATGAAATCCCGGGCGCGCTCATAGCGCCGGCCGGTATAGAACACCGAGTTGACGCCATAACAGCCCGCGGCCCGCATCACCGAACCCACGTTTTCCGGGGACTTGGGGTTCTGCAGCCCGATGCAACTGTATCGTTTGTTCGCCACGCTCGGCCCCTGCGCAAAACGCCGGATTATCCGGGGGCGACACGAAGGCGGCAAGGGGCTTGCGGTAAGGCCTTGGCAGGGCTAGCTTGTGGGCTCGACCGATAGACGAGGCGCTAGCCTGCCAGTGATGATCCAAGCATTGCTGTTGACCCTGACCGCGCTCAGCGCCTTCGCCCAGGCCGCCACTGAACCTCCAGCGCCCGTTGAGCCGGCACCGCCTGTGCCGGTGGTGGCGCCGGCCACGCCTTCAGTACAGGGCGGCGCTAGCGCGGTGGCCACCCCCGCGCCCAACGGCATTGCGTTGCCGGAAGTAGAGTCGCCACAACCGCCCAACGTCAGCCCGGCCGCCCAGAAAGGCAGCGCGGCGGGGCAGGAGGGGTAAGCCGAGCGAGGCGGGACCGAAGCGGAACCGAAGCGGAACCTGACGGTCAGGAGAGTCGCTGCCCGTCCGCCATGCGAAGCCGCTTGGACAGCGACACCGCCAGGGCGCGGATCAGCTTGGCAGCCACCTTGGGCGCCTCGACCATCATCTTCTCCAGCGAGTCCTTGCCCAGGCTCAGCAGTTGGCAGTCCGTGGCGGCTACGCAGGTGGCGGAACGGCGTTCGCCATCGAGCACGGCCATTTCGCCGAACGAACGCCCCTTGCGCAGCAAGGCAATGTCAACCTGGTTGCCCTCGGCATCGGTCTTGCTGACCGAAACGTTGCCGTAGTGGATGATGCACATGAAAGTGCCCGCGTCGCCTTCGTTGAAGATGAGCGTGCCCTTTTCCATCGAGACGATGCTGAAATACCCGGCGGCAATGCCGCAGTCCTCGGGCTGAAGCTGGTTGAACAGGCCGCAGTCCATCAACATGATGCGGATTTCATTGTTCAACGAGGCGGCATTGGTCATGGTCGATATCTTCGCTTTCTATTGAAGGTTGTTTACACCAGGTTCAGCACCTTGAACACAAAGCCATATTCCAGGGCCAGGTCACGCAGCCCCTGGTAACGGCCACTCATGCCACCATGGCCGGCGCCCATTTCGGTCTTGAGCAGCAGCAGATGGTCGTCGGTCTTGAGTTCGCGCAGCCGCGCCACCCATTTGGCCGCTTCCCAGTAGGCGACTCGGCTGTCGTTGTAGCCGGCTATCACCAGCATATGCGGATACGCCTGGGCCCTCACGTTTTCATAGGGCGCATAGGCTTTGATGCGCGCATACACGTCCGGGTCCGCCGGGTTGCCCCACTCGTCGTATTCGGTCACGGTCAGCGGCAGGTCCGGGTCAAGCATGGTGTTGAGGGTATCGACGAAGGGCACCTCGGCGATGGCGGCAGTGAACAGGTCGGGCCGCAGGTTCAGCACCGCGCCCATCAACAGGCCGCCGGCGCTGCCGCCACTGATCACCAGGCGATCAGGCGCGGTGATGCCTTGCCCGATCAGGTGTTCGGCGCAGGCGATGAAGTCCGTGAAGCTGTTGGGCTTGTTGGCCTGCTTGCCGGCCTGGTACCACTGCTCGCCCAGCTCGCCGCCACCGCGCACGTGGGCGATGGCGAAGGCCACGCCACGGTCCAGCAGGCTGAGCCGCCCGTGGGAAAACCAGGGGTCCAGGCTCTCGCCATAGGCGCCATAGCCGTACAGGTACAGCGGCATCGGCCCGCCGATGCGATCCTTGCGGCGCACCAGCGTCACCGGCACCCGGGTGCCATCGGTGGCGGTCGCCCACAGGCGCTCGCTGAGGTAGTCATCCGCGTCGAAGGCGCCCAGCACCGGGGTTTGCTTGAGCACTACCTGCGCACCATCGGCCAGGCTGAGCTGGCGCACCTGGCCAGGACGGTTGAGGGCTTCGTAGCGCAGGCGAATGTACTCGCCCTGGTATTCCAGGCTGTCCTGCACGTAGAGGCTGTAGGCGGCGTCGGGCAGTTGCACCCGGTAGGCATCGGCGCCGACGGGGAACACCTGCACGATCGGCAGCCCGGCCTGGCGCAGGCTGAGCACGTAGGCCCTATGGTTCAGCGTGAAGCCCTCGAGCATCACTTCCGGATCATGAGGCACCAGTGTCTGCCAACCCGCCTCGCGGGGCGGCTCGCCCGTATCCGGGCAGTGGTAGAGGGCGAAATTGAGCCCGTCACGGTTACTGCGGATGAACCAGGTCCAGGTGCCTTCCAACTGCCCGTGGTCCAGGTCGTAGTCGTGGCCCTCGCGACGTTCGGCCACGCAGGCGAAGCTGCCCTCAGGCTTGTCCGCCGGCAGTACCCAGGCCTGCGCCGTGGTCTTGCTGTTGATGTGCAGCACCAGTTGGCGCTCGGAGCTGGCCCGGTAGCAATGCAGGAAGAAACGACCATCGGGCTCTTCGAACACCAGAGTGGCGCCCGTCTCGCCGAGCCGATGCCGATACAGACGATAGGGGCGATGGGTATCGTCATGAACGACGAAGAACAGCGTCGCGCTGTCGTTGGCCCAGGTCATGCTGCCCGAACAGGCCTCGAACGGCAGTGCCTGTATGTCACCGCTGGACAGGTCCTTGACGAACAGCTGGTAGGTTTCATCGCCCTGAGTGTCCAGGCTGTAGGCCAGGCGCTGGTGATCCGGGCTGACGCTGAAAGCGCCCAGGGAGAGATAGCCCCCGTTGGCCAGGGCGTTAGGGTCGAGCAGAAGGATTTCGCTTTCCGGCGCTACGTCCAGGGAGCCGTCCGCAGGCCGCGGCGCCCGGTAATGCCGCGCGTATTCGTCGCCAGCGGTGGTTCGGGAGTAATACAGCCAGGGGCCCCACGGAGAAGGAAGGCTGAGGTCGGTTTCCTGGATGCGACCGCGGATCTCTTCGAACAAGGCCTCGCGCAAAGGCGCTTCGTTGGCCAGGCAGGCTTCCATGTAGGCATTTTCGGCCCGCAGGTGGGCCAGCACCTTTTCGCTGTCACGCGCCTGCAGCCAGGCGTAGGGGTCGCTGCCAGGCGCCTTGCGGGCAATCGGGGGCTGGGGCTGGGTCATGGCGGGTCCTCGGTTCGGTGGCGCGCAGCGCGCTGGCCGGCGGCACTGCGCCTGGGGCCAAAAGCCGTTATCATAAGCGTCACTTTGCCGCCTTGCCACGAACACCATGACCGAGAACGACTATTACATCGCCTGGGGGCTGTATGCCTTCGCTGCCCTGGGCTGCCTGCTTGTGTGGTTCCGCCTGACGCGCTGGCTGTGGCGCTGGTTGCGCGAGCCCTTGCGGGTAGTGGGCGCGGTGGCGCTGTTCAGCCCTACCATTGTGGACCCGGCCCAGGACAAGTTCGCGCCGGCCATCGCCATTACCGCGCTCGATCTACTTTTCAAGGTGGCGGGTAATGCCTGGCGCGCGGTATCGGACCTGGCCATGTACGCCGCTATCGCCCTGGCGCTGTATCTGTTGTTCGTCCTGGTGCGCTGGCCCATCGAACGGGCAGGCCGCGCGCGGCGGGCCGAAGCGGACGCCGAGGCGCAACGCCACGCCGAACAGTCCAGGCAGAAGGCCGCCGAACCCTACGCCGAGGCCGCGCCCGTGGATAGGGGCGGTCATTCAGTCGGGCCGCGTTCGTCCATCACGGCGCCGAGGCGGCCCTCGGAAGGCGGTTCCATGCGTATCGAACCACGCTTGTAAGCCATCGGGAGGCGGCCATGTGCGAACTGCTCGGCATGAGTGCCAACGTGCCTACGGATATCGTGTTCAGTTTCACCGGTCTGATCCAGCGCGGCGGGCGCACTGGTCCGCACCGGGACGGATGGGGTATCGCCTTCTACGAAGGTCGCGGCCTGCGGCTGTTCCAGGATCCGGCGCCCAGTTGCGAGTCGCGCGTGGCCGAACTCGTCCAGCACTATCCCATCAAGAGTGAAGTGGTGATCGGCCACGTACGCCAGGCCAACGTGGGCAAGGTGTGCCTGGCCAATACCCACCCCTTCGTGCGAGAGCTGTGGGGCCGCAACTGGTGTTTCGCCCATAACGGGCAACTGGCGAACTTCATCCCCGTCCCGGGGTTCTACCGCCCGGTGGGGGACACGGACAGCGAGGCGGCCTTCTGCGACCTGCTCAATCGCATCCGCGCCGCCTATCCGGAACCGGTACAGGAAGAGTACCTGGTACCGATCCTGGTCCAGGCCTGCGCCGGTTACCGTCGGCTGGGCGTGTTCAACGGCCTGCTCAGCGACGGCGACTGGCTGTTCACCTTCTGCTCCACCAAGCTGGCCCATATCACCCGGCGGGCGCCATTCGGACCGGCACGGCTCAAGGACGTGGACGTGATCGTGGATTTTCAGGCTGAAACTACGCCTGATGATGTGGTCACGGTCATCGCCACCGAGCCGTTGACCGAGAACGAAACCTGGCACCGCCATGAGCCGGGGCGCTGGGTGCTCTGGCGAGGCGGGGAAATCGTTGCCGAAGGTCATGTCGAATAAGGAAGTGAGATGCTACGTAGCTACCTGCGGTTGATCGTCTTTGCCATTGGCCTGCTTGTGGGGGTTCAGGTGCCCGGGGTGATCGATGACTACGCCCAGCGAGTACAAGCTCACCTGCTGGAAGCCCAAAGAGCACTGCAAGGCTTCACCGACACCGCGAACAAGTTCTTCAATGGTGATCTGCAGGCCCTGGTAAAGCATTATCAGGCCAGCGACGACCCCGTGTTTCGCAGCGACGCCCAGAGCGTGGCGGGGCTGGTGAGTCGCGAACAGGCGTTGTCGCGGGAATGGCAGGCCCTGCAGGGGCGCTGGTATGAAAGGGCCTGGCACGTAGTCAGCGCCGCCGACCCGCAGATTCGTCAGGAAACCCTGAACGGGTACGACTATCGTGTGCCGCTGTCACCCGAGGCCATTGCCTGGGGTGTCAGCATGGCGCTGCTGCTCGCGGCGGCCATCGAATGGTTGCTGATCGGTATCGGCTATACCTTTGGCATCCGGCCACGCAAGCCGATTCCCGAAAGCTGGCGCTGACCCAAGCTCAGTCCATGGGGAGGCACTGGCTGCCGAATGCTTCCACGGGGAGAATCGCCAGCTGCGCTGGCTCCCACCGGCTGATCGCTTCGCTGTTCAACACCAGGGGCTCGGTTCACAGTGGTGGGAGGCAGCGCTAGCTGCCGAATGTTCCATGGGGAGAATCGCCAACTGCGCTGGCTCCCACCGGCTGATGACTTCGCTGTTCAACACCAGGGGCTCGGTTCACCATGGTGGGAGGCAGCGCTAGCTGCCGAATGTTCCATGGGGAGAATCGCCAACTGCGCTGGCTCCCACCACAAGCTCCGTCCGTAGTGGGCCGAGGCCTTACTTGGCCAGGTAACGCATGCCTTCCTCCAGGCCGGCCAGTGTCAACGGGTACATCCTGTCATCCACCAGCTGTCTCATCAGGCCGGTCGAGGCGGTGTAGTGCCAGGTCTCCTTGGGGTAGGGGTTGATCCAGATGACCTTGCGAAACTTCTCCTTGAAGCGCTGCATCCACACCGCCCCAGCCTCTTCGTTCCAATGCTCGACGCTTCCGCCCGGATGGGTGATCTCATAGGGCGACATGGCGGCGTCCCCTACGAATACCACCTTGTAGTCGGCGCCGTATTTATGCAGCAGGTCATAGGTGGCGGTGCGCTCGGACGTACGGCGCAGGTTGTTTTTCCACACCGACTCGTAGACGCAGTTGTGGAAGTAGTAATACTCCAGATGCTTGAACTCGGTCTTGCAGGCGGAAAAGAGTTCTTCGCAGGTTTTGACATGGGCATCCATGGAACCGCCGATGTCGAACAGCAAAAGCAGCTTGACCGTATTGCGCCGTTCGGGGCGTAGCTGGATGTTCAGCAACCCGGCATCACGGGCCGTGTGGTCGATGGTGCCATCGATATCCAGTTCCTCGGCCGCGCCCTGGCGAGCGAACTTGCGCAACCGTCGCAGCGCCATCTTCATGGTACGGGTGCCCAGCTCTACCTGGTCGTCCAGGTTCTTGTAGTCTCGCTGGTCCCAGACTTTCGCCGCCTTCCCCTGGCGCTGGCCGGCGTCCCCTACCCGGATGCCTTCGGGGTGGTACCCGCCGGAGCCGAAGGGGCTGGTCCCGCCGGTGCCTATCCATTTGTTGCCGCCGGCGTGGCGCTCCTTCTGCTCGGCCAGGCGCTGCTTGAAGGCCTCGATGAGCTTGTCCAGCCCGCCCAGGGTCTGGATCTGGGCGCGCTCCTCGGGGGTGAGCGAGCGCTCGAACGCCTTGCGCAGCCAGTCCTCGGGAATCAGCGCCTGCAAATGCTCGCCCAGGTTTTCCAGGCCATTGAAATAGGCAGCGAAGGCCCGGTCGAACTTGTCGAAATGGCGCTCGTCCTTCACCAGGATGGCGCGGGCCAGGTAATAGAAGGCGTCCATGTCAGCGAACACTACGTGCCGCTCCAGCGCCTCGAGCAGGTCCAGCCATTCGCGCAGTGACACCGGCACCCTGGCCGCGCGCAGTTCGTTGAAAAGATTGAGCAGCATGGCAGGCGCCTCCGCGGATCAGCGATTACCGCGACGGCTCATGAAGGCCAGGCGTTCAAGCAACTGCACGTCCTGTTCGTTCTTCACCAGGGCGCCCGCCAGCGGGGGGATCGCCTTGGTCGGGTCGCGCTCGCGCAGCACTGCCTCGCCGATGTTGTCAGCCATCAACAGTTTGAGCCAGTCCACCAGTTCGGAGGTAGACGGCTTTTTCTTCAGGCCCGGCACCTTGCGTACGTCGAAGAATACATCCAGCGCCTCACTGACCAGGCTCTGCTTGATGCCTGGAAAATGAACGTCGACGATCTTCTGCAGCGTGTCCCGGTCCGGGAAGGCGATGTAGTGGAAGAAGCAGCGGCGCAGGAAAGCGTCGGGTAGCTCTTTTTCGTTGTTCGACGTAATGATGATGATCGGCCGGTGACGCGCCCGGATGGTCTCGTCCGTCTCGTAGACGTAGAACTCCATCCGGTCGAGCTCTTGCAGCAGGTCGTTGGGAAATTCGATATCCGCCTTGTCGATCTCGTCGATCAGCAGGATCACCCGCTCCTCGGCTTCGAAGGCTTCCCACAGCTTGCCCTTCTTCAGGTAGTTGCGTACATCGTGTACCCGGTCCACGCCCAATTGTGAGTCACGCAGCCGACTGACCGCATCGTATTCGTAGAGGCCCTGGTGTGCCTTGGTGGTGGACTTGATATGCCAGGTGATCAGGCGAGCACCAAAGGCCTCGGCCAGTTGCTCGGCGAGTAGGGTCTTGCCGGTGCCTGGCTCGCCCTTGACCAGCAGCGGCCGCTCAAGGGTGATGGCCGCGTTGACCGCCAGCTTCAAATCGGGCGTCGCCACGTATGCCGCGGTCCCTTCGAATTTCATGCGCCGAATCCTCTTGTTCTTGATGGCGAGGATCATAGCGCGCGCGGCGCCTGAATTCATCGGGCCTGGGTCAGTCCTCGCTGGGCGGCGCCTGCTCGTAGCGAGCGCTGAATGCCTGGACGAAGCCGTTGCGCAGGATCTGCCAGAAAGCCTGCAGAGGGCTGATGTCCTGCTGGTGCACGTTGCCGCTGAGCTCGACCCGGGTAGCGAACTGGTTCTTGCGCTGGTTCTTCAACACCGTCTCGGTGCCCCCCACCAGGGCTTCCCAGATGGAACGGAAGAAGCCCTTGTCCTTGTTCTCGACGTCCTGTTGCCAGTTGAAGACGTCCACGTCTCGCAGCAGTGGCTTGATGTAGCCGCTGAGCCTGCCTTTGTTGGCCTGGGCCTCGATCACCACATCTCCATGGCCGGCATTGAAGTCGAACTTGCCGTAGGCCGAGGCGAAGTCATTGACTCGCTTGAGCTCGATGTCGGTCACGCGCAGGCGGAATTCGAAGTCATCGAAATCGCTGAAGGGGTCGAAGGTAGCCTGGGTATCCAAGGGGGCGTGACCGAACAGCAGGGCCTTGCCTTCGAAGCGGGCATCGCGCTTGCCTTGGGCGTCTTCCACATTGGTCAGGTTATAGAGGCTGGCATCGATGCGAGTGGCTTCAAGCTTGACGGGCGGCTTGGAAGTGAAATTGTTGAAGGTGATCTTGCCGTCGTCCACGCGCACTTCGTTGAGGGTTATGGGCAACAGCTTTTCCAGTTGGGCGCGCCAGTCGGTGCCTTCACCGGTTTGCGAAGCCTGTTTGTTGGCGCCGCCGTCGACGAAGTTGAGGGTCGGCCGCTGGAAGGCGATGCGGGCGACCACGGCGTGGTCATGCCAGAGCGAATGCCAGCTGACAGCGATGTCGGTACGCGGAACGTCCAGCAGCGGCACGGGTACCTTGCCGTCCACCTTGGTGATCTCCAGGCCGTTGATTACGTAGGCGCCCCGCCACAGGGCCAAATCCACGTCAGCCACGTGGCCGCTGTAGGCGCCCATGTCGCGCAGCTTGTCGTTCAGGTAATCGCGCACCAGGAAGGGCAGCGCGATATGCAGGATGACCAACAGGACCACCAGGGCGGCAATGACCACCAGGGGCCAACGGTAGCGACCTTTCATCAGCGTGAGCTCCATAACTGTGCTCAATGGACTTTCTTGCGCGCCAGACGTTCGCCGGTTCGTCCATCACTGGACGCTGTCCCTGCGTGGGCTTACCCTTCGGCCACTGATTCGCCTCCTCGCAAGGAGCTCGCCATGAGCCGCATCTTCGCTGACAACGCCCACTCCATCGGCAATACGCCCCTGGTGCAGATCAACCGCCTGGCGCCTCGCGGCGTGACCGTGCTGGCCAAGATCGAAGGGCGCAATCCGGGCTATTCGGTCAAGTGCCGCATTGGCGCCAACATGATCTGGGACGCCGAGGCCAACGGCCGTCTCAAGCCAGGCATGACCATCGTCGAGCCTACTTCCGGCAATACCGGCATCGGCCTGGCCTTCGTCGCGGCTGCCCGGGGCTACAGGCTCATGCTGACCATGCCGGCCTCCATGAGCCTGGAACGACGCAAGGTGCTTAAGGCCCTGGGCGCGGAGCTGGTGCTCACTGAGCCCGCCAAGGGCATGAAGGGAGCCATCGACAAGGCCAGGGAACTGGCCGAAAGCGACCCTGAACGTTATTTCATGCCGCAGCAGTTCGAGAACCCGGCCAACCCCGCGATCCATGAGAAAACCACCGGCCCGGAAATCTGGAGGGATACCGATGGCGCCGTGGACGTACTGGTCGCGGGCGTCGGCACAGGTGGCACCCTGACCGGCATTTCCCGTTTTATCAAGCGCACCCAGGGCAAGCAGATCCTCTCCGTCGCGGTGGAGCCAGTGGGTTCACCAGTGATCACTCAGGCCATGGCCGGAGAGGAGATCAAGCCGGCGCCCCACAAGATCCAGGGCATAGGCGCAGGCTTCGTTCCCGGGAACCTGGACCTGAGCCTGGTAGACCGGGTCGAGCAGGTAACCGATGAAGAGTCCAAGGCCATGGCCCTGCGGCTGATGCGCGAGGAGGGCATCCTTTGCGGGATTTCCTGCGGCGCCGCCATGGCCGCCGCCGTGCGCCTGGCTGAAAAGCCGGAAATGCAGGGCAAGACGATCGTGGTCATCCTGCCCGACTCCGGGGAGCGCTACCTGTCGAGCATGCTGTTCAGCGACCTGTTCACCGAGCAGGAAAACCAGCCCTGAGCATCACCCTGGTCAAAGGCGGTCGCCCTTGACCTGTGCGCGCGGCGGCTTCGGGTTTATCATGGCGCACCCGCGAAACCCCAGGAGCGCTGCATGACCCTTTCCTTCACCGCCAAGGCCCTTGTGCTGCTGATGTTCATCGGCAGCACGCTCTATGTGCATTTGCGCGGCAAGGCGCGGCTGCCAGTGCTGCGTCAGTTCGTCAACCATTCAGCGCTATTCGCGCCCTACAATGCCTTGATGTACCTGTTCTCCAGCGTACCCTCCAGGCCCTACCTGGACCGTAGCCGCTTTCCCGAGCTGGACGTGCTGCGGGACAACTGGGGCGTGATTCGCGAGGAAGCCATGCGCCTGTTCGACGAGGGCTATATCCGTGCCGCGGAGAAAGACAACGACGCCGGCTTCGGCTCGTTCTTCAAGAAAGGCTGGAAGCGCTTCTACCTGAAGTGGTACGACAAGCCGTTGCCGTCGGCCGCGGCCCTCTGCCCACGCACCGTCGAGCTGGTCAGCGGCATTCCCAATGTGAAGGGCGCCATGTTCGCGCTGCTACCTGGCGGCAGCCACCTGAACCCGCATCGCGACCCCTTCGCCGGCTCCCTGCGCTACCACCTGGGGCTGGCTACGCCGAATTCCGATGCCTGCCGCATCTACGTAGACGGCCAGCCGTATGCCTGGCGCGACGGCCAGGACGTGATGTTCGATGAAACTTATGTGCATTGGGTGAAGAACGAGACCGACGAAACCCGCGTGATCCTGTTCTGCGATATCGAGCGCCCACTGTCCAATGCCCTGATGACCCGGATCAACCGCGGCGTCAGCGCTTTCCTCGGACGTGCCACCGCGCCCCAGAACCTGGACGACGAGCGCGTGGGCGGCATCAACCGGGCCTACGCCTGGAGCAAGCGCTTCAGCAATGCCACCAGCGGTCAGGTCAAGCAGTTCAAGCGCCGCCACCCCAAGGCTTACCGGGTTCTGCGTCCCGTGCTGGCGATAGCCGTGCTGACCGCGCTGGGGTATTGGCTGTTCGGCTAAAGCTGGTGGGAGCCCGTGCCAGCGGGTGAACCGGCCCACAGATGGGTACCGGTTCGCCAGTTTGGCTGGCGCCTGCAAAGGGTTACCACGCCAGGCAGCGAGCCCGACCTGGGATCTACGTCACAAATCCTTTCAATGCCTGAAAACCTTTGAATCGCAACGGCACTTTCGTCGTGCCGAGATGCCTCACATCGGGCTAGGCTTGCGCGCCCGTTTGGCTGGATCCATTCTGCGCAGGCTTCAAGGGAGCACTGCTTGCGACGGATTCCTCGCATTTCGGGAATTTTTTCAGGATGTCTGCTTTATGACGTTTTGCCTGGTCAGAACTGCACGGCTCAATGACTGCAAGGCGCTTCGCGCCATTCACGCCAACGCTGACAACGCTTTCTCCGTACCGGCGGGCAACGATCCCGACCTGTGCGGCCTGCTGGCCTCCACTCTGGGTCGCTATCCTTTTCTCGTCGCCGAGTGCAACGACAGCCTGGTGGGCTATGCCTATGCCCAGGCCCACAAGGCGCCATTGGCGCTGCGTTGGTCCGTAGACATCACCGTCTACATGACAAGGGAAGGTCGCCAGGCCGGCATGATGCGCTCGCTGTATCGTTCCTTACTCGAACACTTGCAAGCCCAAGGCCACCTGGCTGTCTATGCCGGCTTGGCCGTCACCGATAGCCAGGCCATCGCAGCCCATGAGGCACTTGGATTCGTGCACATCGGAATGGGCCAGGCGCTGGACCTGCGCGGCGACATGGAATACTGGTGCCTGACCCTGGCCGGCAGCGCCGAGAGCCCTGGCTGGCGCGGAGCAGGCCTGGCTGGCGAATCCGGCGCGGCCTGGGCGAGCGCTGCCAGGCGCTGATCGCGCCCGCAGGGTCGTCATCAACGCAGCGCCATTACCTAGTTCAAGCAGCGCAGGGAGGCGAAGCGCTCACGCAAGTGCTGAAGCCGCTCGATAAGCTGCCCTCTCTGATCCGCGTCGCTCAGGCGTAACAATTCCAGGGTCAGCTGCCTGGCCGCTGCCTCGCTGCGTGCCCGTTCCTCCTTGTAGGCTGCTGGCCAGAGGCTGTCCCGCCGCTGCAGCAGCTGCGCCACCCGGGTATCGAAACCGGGCTCCCGCCGATGAGCGAGCGCCTCCAGCAGGGCCCGCTGCCAACGAGCCCGTGCTTCCAGAGCGATACGATCATGCTCGCCCAGTTGCCGGGCCCAGCTCTGCACGGCAGCGAGCTGTTGCGGATGAAGGTCGCCCAGCCAGGGCTCCAACCGCTTGATCATGTTGCCGGCTCGCTTCTGGATCTGTTCTTCCAGCGGCGGCGCTACCTTTTCCGCGTGTCGCTTGGCAATGTCCTTGGCAAACGCAACCTTCAAGTCGCTGACCTGCTGATCGTTCAGTTGCTGCAAAAGCTCTACCGCCGAGGGCGTGATTTGCACTGCCACCGCGGCGGCTGCCTGCTCGGCCTCGTCGGTCAGTGTACGCAGGGCCCGGTCATCGAGGCTTCGCTCAGCCACGCCTTGTTCGAAGCGGTCCAGCCAGGGCAGGTAGCCAGGCAATTGGGTCTGGCAATGCCAGCGCAGGTGTTCGGCCAGGCGATCCTCGAACCAGTGTTTTTGCTCCCGGTTCATGTCCAGGTAATCGTCGAGGGTCCAGGGAATGAGGGTGTCCAGGTTGCGGTAGGCCAGGTCCATGCGGGTGCAGCCCGCCAGGGCCAGCAGGCCCAATAGCCACAGCAAGGCGTGCCATCGTCTCAATGCCTGACCCTTCGCATCGGTTGCCCAGTCCAGCTAGGACACCTCGTCCCGGCTGCTGTTCATACCTGAGCGCTAGAAGAGGGTACGCTGCGCCTTGATCATCACCATGCTGTCACAGGCCGGGTTATGGCCGGAGTAGGCCAGGCATTGCCCGCCGCTCAGGTCCGAGCTGCTGTAGACCAGGTTCAGGTCGACCCCCATGAGCGGGCGCGACACCTGCATCGACCAGTCGCTGTAGCCGTCGATCAACTGGCCGTCCCCCAATTCATAGGGCGAGCTCAAGCTGTAGTGGCTGACCTTGACGGACAGATCCATGCCTACCAGGGGCAATTGGCCGAGGTCGGCGAACAATGTACCCGAGCGGCTTCCTATCGCTTCGCTGTAGGCCGCGCCAAAGCGGCTTTCGAACAAACGCAGGCCGGCATACAGCTGATGGCTGTTGCCGTCCGCCACTTCAGGGCGGGTGTAACCGATCATGCCAAGCTCGTAGCCGAGGGCATTGTCGATCCGCTGCTTGTACCCCAGGTAGCTGTCCAGTTCGAAGCTGCTGTCCGGGCTCAGGCCAACGCTGGGCGACCATTGCCCGAAATACCAGCCGCTGTCGTGACTGATATCGATGCCGCCATGTACCGAGCCGACCGAGCCAGGCGCGACCAGCCCCTGGGCCATGCTGCGGTTGGGCGTGGTGCCGAGCTTGAGGTCGAAGTCTCCCCATTCCCGCTGCAGGGTCTGAGCGTTCAGGTGAGGCGCGGCCAATAGGCCGGCAGCCAGCATCAGGCTGGGTTTGAGCATGGGTCACTCCTGTGCGAGGCGCGGGTGCTACGTCTGGTTCGCAACGGCACCGGTCGAGGCCGCCAGGCCCGGTTTAGACGGGGCAGAGGATAACGCTCAACACGGCTTGGCGCATGCCGCTCGTCGATTTGGCCGAAATGAGCTGAAGCGTTCAGCCTGGCCGGGGGTGAGTGAGGCGCGGGGATCAGCCATCGACGGCACTGTGCTGGGTTACACTATCGGCTTGTCAACGAAGGTATCGAACATGGCTTTGGTGGGTCGCTACAACAGCTTGCAAGTCGTCAAGCATACGGATTTCGGGCTTTACCTCGATGGCGGGGCTGATGGCGAGATCCTCTTGCCCAACCGCTACATACCCAAGGGCGTGCCTCACGAGGTCGAGGACTGGCTGAACGTATTCGTTTACCTGGACAGTGAAGACAAGCTCCTGGCGACCACCGAGAAGCCCAAGGTTCAGGTAGGCGAGTTCGCCAGCCTGAAGGTGGTCGAAATCAATTCCATCGGCATCTTCCTCGATTGGGGGCTGCCCAAGGACCTGCTACTGCCGTTCTCGGAAGAAAAGCGCCAGTTGCGCGCTGGCGAGTACTGCATCGTCCATGTGTTCCTGGACCGTCGCACCCGGCGCATCACCGCCAGCGCGAAGATCGACCGCTACCTGGACAAGACCCCGGCCAACTATCGGGAAGGTCAGGCAGTGAAAGTACTGGTGGCAGGGCAGACGGACCTGGGCTTCAACGCGGTCATCGAAAACACCCACTGGGGCCTGATCCACAAGAACGAAGTGTTCAAGTTCCTGCGCAGCGGCATGCGTGAAACCGCCTACATCAAGGAAGTGAGGGCCGACGGCAAGATCGCGCTGAGCCTGCAGCCAGCGGGCCAGCAGGCCGTGGAAGGGCTGCAGGGGCAGATCCTTGCAGCCTTGCGCGAGGCCGGTGGCCAACTGCCGCTGAGCGACCGTACTGCGCCCGAGGTCATCGCCCAGCGTTTCGGGGTCAGCAAGGGCAATTTCAAGAAGGCCATCGGCGCGCTGTACAAGGCCGGTAAAATTCTTATCGAGGAAGAAGGCATCCGCCTGGCCTGAGTTGCCATCTGTCGGCAGCAGCGCGCCTTGCGAAAAAAAACTGCAACTCTCCAACGCAGCGGTGAGTCAACTCTTATGCCGATTGAAGTCATTTCAATCATCACTAAGGAGTACAGCTCATGAGTGGCACTGGTGACAAAATCAAAGGCACTGCCAACGAAATCGCCGGTAAGGCCCGCCAGGAAATAGGCAAGGCGACTGGTAATACCGAAACCCAGGCCCGTGGTGCCGCCCAGGAAATCAAGGGCAAGGCGCAGCAGACCAAGGGCGACGTGAAGAATGCCGTGGACGACGCGACCCGTACCGACAGAATGTAAACGCGTACAGGTCTTGTAGCGTTTGAATAAACTTTAGCGACACTACAGCGGTCATCTCAGGATGGCCGCTGTGCTATCTGCATGGCGATGAATGAAGGAACGGCCTGGCAAGGCCAAGGGGCAGACGACAGGAGCGCCAGATGATCTTTCCGGACATGAAGAAACTTCCGCTCAGCAAGGTGCTGGTGCGCACGGTACAAGAATTCTCCAACGATGAAATGTCGACCTACGCCTCGGCGCTGGCGTACCAGATGCTGTTTTCATTGTTCCCCTTCCTGCTGTTCTTGATCGCGTTGATCGGTTTCCTGCACCTGCCGGACTTCTTCTCCTGGCTGCGCGAGCAGGCGACCCTGGTGCTGCCGCCCCAGGCCCTGGATTCGGTCAATCCCGTGATCGACCAGTTGCAGCAATCGAAGGGGGGGTTACTCTCCTTCGGTATCATCGCGGCGCTATGGACGGCCTCGGCGGCGGTTCGCTCGCTGATGAGCGCCATGAACGCCGCTTATGACGTGGCGGAGGGTCGCCCGGCCTGGAAGCGCCTTCCGCTTTCGGTGCTCTACACCGTCGGCCTGGCCGGCCTGCTGCTCTGTGCGGCGGCGCTGATGGTGCTCGGCCCACAGGTGATGAACTGGATCGCCGGACAGATCGGCCTGGAAAGCATCACGGTCACCATCTGGACCATCGCCCGCTGGCCTCTGGTGGTGATACTGCTGATGCTGGTAGTGGCGCTGATGTACTACCTGATGCCCGACGTCGACCAGCGTTTCCGCTTCCTGACACCCGGCGCGGTGCTGGCGGTAGTGGTGTGGATCCTGGCGTCCGTGGGCTTTGCTTTCTATGTGACCAACTTTGCCGACTACAATGCCATGTACGGCAGCATCGGCGCGATCATCATCCTGCTGCTGTACTTCTACATCTCCTCGGCGGTGTTGTTGCTCGGTGCCGAGATGAACGCAGTGATCGAACACATGTCCGCCGAAGGCAAGGACAAGGGTGAGAAAGCCCCGGGTGAACCCTCCGAAGGCAGCGCAGAAGACCGCGCCGGGCTGGGGGGAGGCAAAGCCGAAGCGAGCCAGTGAGGTCCATATGCTCCGGGACATTCTCAAGATGGGCGACGAGCGCCTGCTGCGGGTGGCCCCTCCGGTGCCGGAGGGGCTGCTGGGCAGTCATGAGCTGGACGAACTCATCGCCGACATGTTTTCCACCATGCAGGCCGCGGGCGGCGTGGGCCTGGCGGCCCCGCAGATAGGTGTGGACCTGCAGGTGGTGGTGTTCGGTTTCGACCACAGCCAGCGCTATCCCAGTGCCGCCGCGGTGGAGCGTACCGTGTTGCTCAACCCCTTGATCACGCCCCTGAGCCCGGAGCTCGAGGACGGTTGGGAAGGGTGCCTGTCGGTTCCCGGGCTGCGCGGCATGGTGGCTCGCTACAAGCACATCCGCTATGAAGGCATCGATGCCCGGGGCAAGGCCATTCAGCGGGTAGCCCATGATTTCCACGCGCGGGTGGTGCAGCACGAATGCGATCACCTGATTGGCCGGCTGTACCCCTCGCGAATTACCGATTTCAGTCGTTTTGGCTATACCAGCGTGTTGTTTCCGGAGTTGGGGGCCTGAGGGGGCGATTCCCCAGCTGGCGCCGGGTCCCACAGGTGGGAGGTAGCGAAGCTACCGAATGCTCCGATTCAAGCCGATGCCCGTGAAGATGACTAAGCGGTAACTTTACGAAACGTCAGGTTCAGGCGCCTGTTCCCCACCAGGGGGTGCTCTCCGGCCTTGACAGGTGAAACCCCATGAAACCGCAGGCGGTCTTCGCCTCCCCATACCACCACATCCCCGTGCTGCAGGTGATACCGGGTCACCGGGTCATTGCGTTTGTGGCCGCCGAACAGGAAAACCGCCGGTAGGCCCAGGGACACCGAAACGATGGGCGCGGCGAGGTCCTGCTCATCCTTGTCCTGATGCAGTGACAGCCGGGCACCCGGGGCATAGGCATTGATCAGGCAAGCATCCGGTTCGAAGGGGGGATAGCCAGCGGTAATGGCCGCACTTGCTGCCAGGGTCGCGAACACCTCCGGCAGAGGCGGCCAAGGGGCTCGGGTGAGCGGGTCCAAAGGGCTGTAACGGTAGCCACTCAGATCGCTGGCCCAGCCGAGGCGGCCGCAATTGGTCATTGCCACCGACATGGTGAACCCGCCAGGGGTCACCAGGTGGCGAAAGGGGCTCTCGGCCTGTACGGCCTCGATGGCCGCCAGCAGCTCGGCGGCCTGCTCGAAGGCGAAGCCTTCAAGAAGCCAGGCCCCCGGACCCAGTTGGCGCCGCTCACCCGTCGAGCGTGGCTGGTCGGCGAACAGGTCCAGGGTGAACACGGCTCAGTCTACTCCGACGAAGCCACCGGTCTGGTGACGCCACAGGCGCGAGTACAGGCCTTTGTGGGCAAGCAGCTCGCTGTGGGTGCCGACTTCTACCACGCGGCCTTTGTCCATCACCACCAGGCGGTCCATCTTGGCGATGGTCGACAGGCGGTGGGCGATGGCGATCACGGTCTTGCCTTCCATCAGGGTTTCCAGGCTTTCCTGGATGGCGGCCTCCACCTCCGAATCGAGCGCCGAGGTGGCTTCGTCCATGATCAGGATGGGCGCGTTCTTCAACAGTACCCGGGCAATGGCAATGCGCTGGCGCTGGCCGCCGGACAGCTTCACGCCGCGCTCACCTACGTGGGCATCCAGGCCAGTGCGGCCCTGAGCGTCGGTGAGGTAGGGCAGGAACTCGTCCGCCTTGGCCTTGTGCACCGCTTCCCAAAGCTCTTCCTCAGTGGCGCCGGGACGGCCGTATAGCAGGTTGTCGCGGATGGACCGGTGGAGCAGGGCGGTATCCTGGGTAATCAGGCCGATCTGCTCGCGCAGGCTTTCCTGGCGGACCTGGGCGATGTCCTGGCCATCGATGAGGATACGCCCGCTTTCCAGGTCGTACAGCCGTAGCAGCAGGTTGACCACCGTGGACTTGCCCGCGCCGGACGGCCCGATCAGGCCAATGTTTTCCCCAGGGGCGATCTCCAGATCCAGGCCGCTGATGACCCGGCCTACCTTGCCGTAGTGGAACTCCGCCGCCTCGAACCGGACACCGCCACGCTCGACTTTCAGTTCCGGTGCGTTGGGCAGGTCGGTGACGCTCAAGGGCTGGGCGATGGTCTGCAGGCCGTCCTGCACCATGCCGACGTTTTCGAAAATGCCATTGACCACCCACATGATCCAGCCTGACATGTTCACGATGCGGATCACCAGGCCGGTGGCCAGGGCAATGGCGCCGACGGTGAGCAGGCCCTGGGTCCACAGCCACAGGGCCAGGCCGGTGGTACCTACGATCAGCAGCCCATTGAGGGCAGTGATGACCACGTCCATGCTGGTGATCACCCGGCTGGCCAGCTGGGTCTTTTCCGTCTGGTCGCTGATCGCCTCGCGGGCGTACTGATGCTCGAGGTTGGTGTGGGCGAACAGCTTGAGGGTAGTGATATTGGTATAGCCGTCAACGATCCGCCCCATCAGGTTCGAGCGTGCGTCCGATGACACCACGGAGCGTTCCTTGACCCGTGGCACGAAGTACCAGAGCGAAATGACATAGGCCAGGATCCACAGGATCAGCGGCACCATCAGCCGCCAGTCGCTCTCGGCGAAGAGCACCAGCGAGCTCACCGCGTAGATGGTGACATGCCAGAGAGCATCCACGGCTTGTACCGCGGAATCGCGCAGGGAATTGCCCGTTTGCATGATGCGGGTGGCGATGCGGCCGGCGAAGTCGTTCTGGAAGAAGTTCATGCTCTGCTTGAGCACATGGCTATGATTCTGCCAGCGGATCATGCTGGTCATGCCCGGGGAGATGGTCTGGTGCACCAGCAAGTCGTGCAGGCACACGAAAACCGGACGGATGATCATGGCCACCACGAGCATCCAGGTCAGCACGCCCCAATGCTCGGCGAAGAATCGATCGGCCGGTGTGCTGTTGACCATGTCGATGATGTCGCTCAGGTAACTGAACAGCGCGACTTCGATCAGCGCGGCGATCAGGCCCACCACCAGCAGCGCAGCGAAGCTTGGCCAGACCTGGCGCAGGTAGTAGAGGTAGAACGCGGTGACCTTGCTCGGGGGCGCGTCGGTGGGCGCTTCGCGGAATACATCGATCCACTGCTCGAAACGGCGAAACAGCATGGGCTTGCCCTCCTGTCTGGTAAGCCGCCCGGGGGCCGGGCGGTGTAACTCGGGTCAGTCGATGCGCTTGGCGGACTTGATCATCACTGGATTGGACGGCACGTTCTGCATGCCGTTGCGCGTGGTGGTCGGGCTGCTCACGATATTGGTAACCACATCCATGCCCTTGACCACCTTGCCGAACACGGCGTAGCCGAAGTCGCGGGCGCCGTGGTCGAGGAAGGCGTTGTCATTCACGTTGATGAAGAACTGGCTGGTGGCCGAATCCACCGCGGAGGTCCGGGCCATGGCGAGGGTACCGGTGAGGTTCTTCAAGCCGTTGTCCGCTTCGTTTTTGATCGGTGCCTCGGTGGGCTTCTCGTTGAGGTTGCGGTCGTAGCCGCCGCCCTGAACCATGAAGCCCGGGATCACCCGATGAAACTGAGTGCCGTTGTATAAGCCCTTGTCCACGTACATCAGGAAGTTCCTGGTGCTGATGGGCGCCTTTTCGGCGTCCAGTTCCACCTCGATCTGGCCCATGTCGGTGTCGAGCAACACATGAGGTTTAGTGGCGGGAGCCGCCTGCAGAGCAGTGGCGAGCAAGACAGTGCTCAGGGTGAGCAGGATACGTTCGAGCATGGTGCTTGGAATCCTTCGGTGACGTTGGCATGGCCCATCGCAGGACACGACAGGCGCATAACAGGGTACCGGAAACGCCGCCGGTCGCCAGCAAAGGTGGCTGCGGCGGCCCTGCGCATTGGTATGGACATACAGGTGGCGCCCGGTGTTCCGCCGGATTGGCCGCGGGCTCCGCGCTGAGAAGAGGACGCCCTCAGGCTTTGCCCTCGGCGGGGGCATGCGTCTCCAGGCAGGCGATGTCGAAGCGGCGCAGAAGCTCCACCAGGATCTGGGTGGCCGGGCCAAGCGGCTTTTCCTTGCTCGAGTACAGGTAGAACGCCGGCTGGCGGCTGCCGCCCTGTTCCAGTGGCAAGGGCTTGAGTGACCCTTCGCGCAGCTCCCGCCCAATCATGTGCCGCGGCAACCAGGCGAAGCCCAGGCCACTGCTGACGAAACTGGCGGCGGTCGCCAGGCTGCCCACGGTCCAGCGCTGTTCCGACCCCAGCCAGCCCACGTCCCTTGGCTGCTGGCGGCCGGAGTCACGGATCACCACTTGCAACTGGTTCTCCAGGTCCTGGAAGGTCAGCGGCCGATTCATGCCATGGAGAGCATGATCGGGGTGGGCCACGGCCACGAATTCCACCCTGCTCATTTCTGTGCCTAGGTAGCCTGGAATGCTGAAGCCGCTGATGGCCAGGTCCGCCAGGCCTTCGAGCAGCACCTCTTCCACGCCAGAGAGCACTTCCTCACGCAAGCGCACACGGCAACCCCGGCTTTGCGGCATGAATTCACTAAGTGCCCGGACCAGCCTGGCGTTGGGGTAGGCTGCATCCACCACCAGTCGCACCTCCGCTTCCCAGCCTTGTTCCATGTGCTGGGCCAGGTCTTCAAGCTGGCTGGCCTGCTTCACCAGTTGGCGCGACCGTCGCAGCAGTACGGCGCCGGCATCGGTGA
The DNA here is from genome assembly GCF_000826105.1 of Pseudomonas massiliensis. Lineage (GTDB taxonomy): Bacteria > Pseudomonadota > Gammaproteobacteria > Pseudomonadales > Pseudomonadaceae > Aquipseudomonas > Aquipseudomonas massiliensis. Next base: position 715,882 of record NZ_CCYK01000007.1, read on the forward strand.
GCACGGCCTTGCGACCATCGATACGCAGCAAGGGAACCCCGAGCTGCTCCTGCATTCGCCCTACGGTGTAGCTGACCGAGGACTGGGAGCGGTGGAGTGCCTGGGCGGCCTGGGCAAAGCCGCCGTGATCGACGACGGCCTGCAAGGTTCGCCATTGGTCTAGGGTGACGCGGGGCGCTTTCATGGTTTCGGCTCTAAGGTTAGATAAGCCATGTTGATCATTAAATTCGATTATTAATAGCGGTTTATTGCGCTTTTATATCGATTATGTGCTGGTTAATCTAGCGCCATTCCAACACATCTCTAGGAGTTCAACATGTCCCGCGTCCAAGTGATCGAAAGCAGCGCCCGCCAGGAAGGTTCGGTATCCCGCGAACTGACCCAAGCCTTCATCGCCCAATGGAAGGCTGCGCATCCCCAAGACATCGTGCAGGTCCGCGACCTGGCGAGCGCGCCTGTACCTCATCTGGATGCCACCCTGCTCGGTGGCTGGATGAAACCTGAAGCCGAGCGCAGCGCCGAGGAAGCCGCGGCAATGGCACGCTCCAACGAGCTGACCGAGGAAGTGCTGGCCGCCGACGTGCTCGTCCTGGCCGCGCCCATGTACAACTTCGCCATCCCCAGCACCCTCAAGGCCTGGCTGGACCACGTGCTGCGCGCTGGGGTGACTTTCAAGTACACCGCCACCGGCCCTGAAGGCCTGCTCACCGGCAAGCGGGCCTACGTACTTACCGCCCGCGGCGGCATCCATGCCGGTGCCGCCAGCGACCACCAGGAGCCCTACCTGCGTCAGGTGCTGGCCTTCATCGGGATAACCGACGTTACCTTCATCCATGCCGAAGGCCTGAACATGGGCGGCGATTTCCTGGAGAAGGGCCTGGCCCAGGCACGCGCCGCGCTGGCCGAGGTGGCCTGATGTGCTAGGGTGGCGCGCCCTTTCGCCTGCTCTTCGCGCCCATGCCCTATCTACTGATCGTCACCCTTGTCCAAGCGTTCTCCTTCAGCCTGATCGGTGAATACCTTGCCGGTCAGGTGGACAGCTATTTCGCCGTGCTCGCTCGAGTACTGATCGCCGGCCTGGTGTTCCTGCCCCTGACCCGGTGGCGTGGGCTATCCGCTCGCTTCGTGCGGCGGATGCTGCTGATAGGCGCGCTACAGTTCGGCGTGACCTACGTCTGCCTGTACCTGAGTTTCCGCGTGCTGACCGTGCCTGAAGTGTTGCTGTTCACCATCCTTACCCCCGTGCACGTCACCTTGCTCCAGGACGCCTTGGAACGCCGCTTCAATGGCTGGGCCCTGCTTGCCGCGCTGGTGGCCGTGGCGGGTGCCGCGGTGATTCGCTTCGATGGCATCAGCGGTCATTTCCTGCTGGGCTTTGTGCTGCTGCAGGTCGCAAACCTCACCTACGCCGCCGGGCAAGTGCTCTATAAACGGCTCATGGCGCGGCATCCGCTTGCAGGACCGCAATATCATGGGTTTGGCTATTTTTTCCTGGGTGCCTTGCTGGTGGCCCTGCCAGCCTACCTGGCCTTCGGCAACCTGGCCCGATTCCCGGCGCAGCCATTGCAGTGGGGTGTGTTGCTGTTCCTCGGGCTGGTCGCGACAGCCTTCGGCATGTACGCCTGGAACAAGGGCGCCAGCCTGGTGCCGGCCGCCACCCTGGCGGTAATGAACAACCTGCACGTGCCGGTTGGCCTGTCGCTCAACCTGATGATCTGGAACCACCAGGAGCCCTTGGGCCGGCTGGCCCTGGGCGGCGGCATCATCCTGGCCTCGGTGTGGATCAGCCGACGCGGACGAGCCCGTGGCTGACCGCCGAGGCGGCCATCGCTCGCTTGTCAGGCCCGGCTCCGCTACCCTATGCAGTCGTTCCAGGTTCCCTTCGAGGTAGTACCCGTGTTTTCCCAATTCGCCCTTCATGAACGCCTGCTCAAAGCCGTGGCCGAGCTCAATTTCGTCGAGCCGACGCCAGTGCAGGTCGCCGCCATCCCCCCGGCGCTGGAAGGGCATGATCTGCGGGTAACGGCCCAGACCGGCAGCGGCAAGACCGCGGCCTTCGTGCTGCCGCTGCTCAACCGTCTCATCGGCCCTGCCAAGCCTCGGGTGGACATCCGCGCGATCATCCTGCTGCCCACCCGCGAACTGGCACAGCAAACCCTGAAAGAAGTGGAGCGTTTCTCCCGCTATACCTTCATCAAGGCCGGCCTGATCACCGGCGGCGAGGATTTCAAGGTGCAGGCGGCGATGCTGCGCAAGGTGCCGGATATTCTCATCGGCACCCCCGGCCGCCTGCTCGAACACCTCAACGCGGGCAACCTGGACCTGGCCCAGGTGGAAGTGGTGGTGCTCGATGAAGCCGACCGCATGCTGGACATGGGCTTTGCCGAAGACGTCAACCGTCTGTGCGACCTGTGCCCTGGCCAACGGCAAACCCTGCTGTTTTCCGCCACCACCGGCGGGGCCGGGTTGCGCGAGATGATCGCCAAGGTGCTCAAGGCGCCGCGTCACCTGATGGTCAACAACGTCAGCGACCTGAGCGAAGCCACCCGTCAGCAAATCATCACTGCCGACCATAACGCCCACAAGGAAAGCATCCTACAGTGGCTGCTGGCCAACGAGACCTATCGCAAGGCGATTGTCTTCACCAACACCCGCAGCATGGCGGATCGGGTCTACGGCCATCTGGTGGCCAAGGATTTCAAGGTGTTCGTGCTCCACGGCGAGAAAGACCAGAAAGACCGCAAACTGGCCATCGAGCGGCTCAAGCAGGGTTCGGCGAAGATCCTCGTCGCCACCGATGTGGCGGCCCGCGGCCTTGATGTGGAAGGGCTGGACCTGGTAGTCAACTTCGACATGCCCCGCAGCGGCGACGAATACGTCCATCGGGTAGGCCGCACCGGCCGCGCCGGTAGCGAAGGCCTGGCCATTTCGCTGATCTGTCACGGCGACTGGAACCTGATGTCCAGCATCGAACGCTATTTGAAACAGCAGTTCGAGCGCCGGGTGATCAAGGAAGTGAAGGGCACCTACCAGGGGCCGAAGAAGGTAAAGGCTTCGGGCAAGGCCGTGGGCGTGAAGAAAAAGAAAACCGACAAGGACAAGAAAACCACCGGCAAATCCGCGGCGCCCAAGCGCGCCCCGGCAGGCCGCAAGCCAGCCGCCAAGCCCGCCGAGAGCAGCGGCCTGGCAAGCCAGGACGGGCTGGCGCCGCTGAGGAAGCGCAAAGCCGAATAAGGCCCATCGGCTGACCGAACGGTCACATTCGCCTTCGGTCACAACCCAGGAATGCCATCCTCTCTCATTCCTGGAGTGCGCCATGCCGACCTATAACTGGGATTTGATCGAACGTTTGTTGCACAAGGTACAGACCACGGCTGGACAAGCCTTCGACAGCGCCGGGCACGCCGAGGAGCTGGCGGTCACCCAGGCCGCCGAAGGCGCCACGCCGGTGCCGGTCGAGACCCTCAAGGCCGACGCCGCCCGTTACGAAGGCCTGCTGCGTGAGCGTGGCTTCATCCAGGGTGAACCTGCCTCGGGTTACCAGTTGACCGCCAATGGCGCGCGCCTGCTGGCCTTGCTCGACAGCAGCATTCCAGACAGCGAGCACCCCAGGGACGTGCTCGATGCCCAGGAAGATGCCCTTGACCCGCTCACCTTCGTGGAGCTGGCCGCCAAACCGCAGGTCGCGCCCTGAAGGACGCGGCCGGAACCTCTGCAGGGCGGTATCAGTCATCCATGTACAGCCAGGGCGTTATAGAGTCGTTGCCCTTCAGTCCCGCCCAGCGCGGCCGATAAGGTAAAGGTAGCGGGCCATTCCAGGCCCGGGCGTTTACCGCGAGGCTCCGGACGGAACAGGCGCAGGCTGCGACCTTAGGTCGCAGCGAGGACAATGCGCGATACGCTTCCCGGGCTTATCATCTGCACAGTAACGGCACGAGTAGTCGCCGTATCGGGCTAGGCCCAAGGGGGCGTGTGATGCAAGGCAAACTCTTCAACTGGCTGCACGACCTGGCAGTCGCGCTGGGCCTCGTTCCGCCCATGCAACCGGTACCCATTCCCGTGGACGATAAGCGCAAGCGGCGCTGACAGATCTCGGGCCGGCACAGGTGTGAGCGCTAACGACCGTTAACGAAAGGCTCGGTAGAGAATTCACCAGCTTCGCTGCCTCCTAGAGCGCGCCGGCACCTGCAAGTTTACCCAGGCCAACCGGGCCTTCGGTGCCCGGCCCATAGACGGCTTCAGGTTCCGGGAATGCCCTGAGCAGGGCCAGGTACAGCACGGCCGCCAACCCCAGGGTCACCGGCAGGCTGATATCGATACCCCCTGCCAGTTCACCCAGTATCCCCACGAACTGTCCCGGCAGATTGACAAAGCACAGCCCGACCAGCGCGCTGGGAATCCATGCGCCCATGCCACGCCAGTTCCAGCCATGGTGGAACCAGTAGCGGCCGCCCCGCTGGCCACGGGTGAATACCTGAAGGTCATCCGGGCAGTACCAGCCGCGTCGTGTGACCAGACCGATGAGCATGATCACCATCCAGGGCGTGGTACAGGTGATGATGAGCACGGCGAAGGTGGACACGCTTTGCACCAGGTTGGCGGCGAAGCGGCCGATGAAGATGAAGGCGATGGACGCCAGGCCAATCAGAAGGGTTGCCTTGACCCGACTGAGCAGGCGGGGGAACACGCTGGACATGTCCAGCCCTGTGCCATAGAGCGAAGTGGTGCCGGTGGACATGCCGCCGATCACCGCCAGCAGGCATACCGGCAGGAAGTACCATGCGGGAGCGATGGCCAGCAGCCCGCCTACATAGTTGTTGGCGGCGATGTACTGTGGCGCCTGCACCGCGACTATGGTCGCGGTAACCAGCCCGAAGAAGAACGGCAGCAAGGTGGCGCACTGGGCCAGCACTACCGCGCCCAGGATATGCGAGCGCTGGGCCGTGCGTGGAATATAGCGTGACCAGTCGCCCAGGAACGCGCCGAAGGAAATCGGGTTGCTCATCGCCACCAGGGCAGCGCCGATGAATGCGGCCCAGAACCCTTCCTGCCCCTGTGCGACGGTACCGGCATAGTGAGCGTCGAAGGGCCCCGCGAAGGCGAACAGGCCCAGCACGAAGAGCACGCTGGCGCTCCATACGGCGATCTTGCTCACCCAAAGGAGGAAGCGGAAGCCATAGATGCAGACGGTGAGCACGAGCACCGCGAACAGCCCATAGGCCAGGCCCAGGGTGAGGTCGCTTTCAGGCAGGCCAAACAGCCGGTGAGCACCGCCTACCAAGGCGTCGCCGGAGCTCCAGACCGAGATGGAAAAGAAGGCGATAGCGGTGAGCAATGACAGAAAGGAGCCGACGATGCGGCCATGTACGCCAAAGTGGGCACCGGACGACACCGCGTTGTTGGTGCCGTTGATAGGCCCGAAAAGCCCCATGGGCGCAAGAATCGACGCGCCTACCAGCACACCGGCGATGATCGCCAGAGCCCCGGCCTGGAAGGACAAGCCGAACAATACCGGGAAACTCCCCAGGACGGCGGTGGAAAAAGTATTGGCACCGCCGAAGATCATCCGGAACAGGTCCAGGGGAGTAGCGGTGCGATCCTGGTCAGGGATCTGTTCGACCCCGTGTGTCTCGATCAGGCCCAGGCTGGAATTGCTTTTGTTGTTATCCATGGTCGGCTCCCGGCACGGCGAGCTGCGAGCTCTTCGTGCGCCATTGTAGTTTTATGTGTTGGCCCTAACGTATGTCCATGAAGCTTGGAGCTTGAAGCCGCGGTTTCAGCGGCGCGCCACGCCCGGCAGCACGCACAGCATCTCGTACAGCAGGTTCGCGCCCAGCAGCGAGGTGTTGCCCGTGGTGTCATAAGGCGGGGACACTTCCACCAGGTCTGCACCCACCAGGTCCAACCCTTGGCAGCCACGGATGATCTCCAGCGCCTGGATGGTGGTCAGGCCGCCGACTTCGGGCGTACCGGTACCCGGTGCCCAGGCCGGGTCGATGCCATCGATGTCGAAGCTCAGGTACACCGGACCACCGCCGACCTTCGCGCGTACCTCTTCCATCAAGGGCGTCAGCGAGCGGTGCCAGCACTCTTCGGCCTGTACCACGCGAAAGCCCTGACGGCGGCTCCAATTGAAGTCGTCGGCGGTGTACCCCTGGGCACGCAAGCCAATCTGCACCACCCGGTCGCAGTCGAGCAGGCCTTCTTCCACGGCCCGGCGGAAGGTGGTGCCGTGGGCGATCTTCTCGCCGAACATATGGTCGTTGACGTCCGCGTGGGCATCCACATGCACCAGGCCCACCTTGCCGTGCTTTTTGTGGATGGCGCGCAGGATGGGCAAGGTGATGGTGTGGTCACCGCCCAGGGTCAAGGGCTTTACATTGTGCTCAAGGATTCCATCGTAGGCCTGCTCGATGATCCGTACGGCCTCGTGCAGGTTGAACGTGTTGATCGCCACGTCGCCAATGTCCGCCACCGACAGCGAATCGAAGGGCGCCGCCCCTGTAGCCATGTTGTAGGGGCGGATCATCACAGACTCGGCGCGGATTTCCCGCGGGCCAAACCGCGTACCCGAGCGCAGCGAGGTGCCGATGTCCAGGGGCACGCCTACGAAGGCGGCGTCCAACCCGGCCGGCGAGGCCAGGTGAGGCAGGCGCAGCATGGTGGCGATGCCGCCGAAACGCGGCATTTCATTGCCGCCCAAGGGTTGGTGGAGAATCTTGTCCACGATGAGCCTCATTCCATAACGCAGGGATGGCTGGAGTCTGCGCAAGCCGGCAGGGCGGAAGAATCTCGACAAGAAAAAACTCAGTTCAGATATTTCTGAAGTAATGGCATGCTGATATTTATCGCATCTCGTGGATATCGAACACGCCATGGCCAACGCCTTTCCCGATCTCAAGCTGCTGCGTATCTTCACCTGCGTGGTTCAACACCAAGGATTCGCCAACGCCCAGCAAGCCCTGAATCTCTCGACCTCGGCCATCAGTACCTACATGAGCCAACTGGAGACAGCGTTGGGCATTGTCTTGTGTCATCGCGGCCGGGGCGGCTTCCACCTGACCAGCAAGGGTGAGCTGTTCTACCAGGAGGCGCAGCGGCTGCTTGCGGAAATGGAGGGGTTCGAACGCTATGCCGCCGCGCTCAAGGGCGAGTTGCGAGGAACTCTTAACCTCGGCGTCATCGACTCCACCGTGGGCGACCGCCAGTTGCCTTTCGCCGAGGCTATCGGCGCCTATAGTCGGGAACATCCGGCGGTGCATATTCACCTGGCCGTGCAAAGCCCCTACGAGCTGCAACTGGGCGTGCAGGACAATCGCCTGGACCTGGCCATCGGCGCCTTCTCCACCCGCATGAGCGGGCTGGTGTACCAACCGCTGTACCGTGAGCAGCACTGGCTGTATTGCAGCAATCGTCATCCCCTGTTTGCCGAGCGCCGGATTCCCGAGCAGGTGATTACCCAGCAACGCATGGTCGGCCGCGGCTACTGGAGCCAGGCAGAGCTTGCCCGTCACGGTTTCAAGCACAGCGCCGCCACGGTGGATAGCATGGAGGCTCAGCTGATTCTGGTGTTGTCAGGTGCCTATATTGGGTACCTGCCGGAACACTTTGCCCAGCCTTGGGCAGACAAGGGCGACTTGCGGGTGCTGTCACCGGCTACCTTCGGCTACCAGGCGCCGTTTTCGCTGATCCTGCGCCGGGGGCGTACCCGTGAGCCATTGATCCAGACCTTCCGCGACCTCTTGAAGAGCCAGTTGCTGGCCCGGTGACCTGAACCTGAGCCAGGCTCAAGATCCTGGCCGTCACGCCGACAGAACGAGCAATGTGGATCCGTGATCCGCTCAAGAAAACCTCTGCTAGCTTTAAAGCATCAGAAGAACATTGCTCGACCTGCCAAGGACGCCTCCATGCGCTCGAACCTGCCAGTGACTGACCGTGAACGAACCTTTGCCGCCGAAGAACGGTTGATTTCCACCACTGACCTGGATAGCCGGATCACCTACTGTAACGACGCCTTCGTAGCCATCAGCGGTTTTACCCGTGAAGAGCTGATAGGCCAGCCTCACAACCTGGTGCGGCACCCGGACATGCCAGCGTCTGTCTTCGGTCACATGTGGGACACCCTCAAGCAAGGCAAGCCCTGGATGGGGATCGTGAAGAACCGCGCCAAGAATGGCGATTTCTATTGGGTCAGTGCCTATGTAACGCCCATCTACGAGAATGGCCGCATGGCGGGCTTCGAGTCGGTACGGTTCCTGCCCACCCCGGAACAGGTGCGTCGGGCCTCGACCCTTTATGCCAGGCTGTCCGCCGACAAGGGGGCCGTCGCCCCGGCGACCCGAATGCGGCACCTGGCCGCGCGCGCCTGGCCGTTCGCTCTGGTAGCGGCGGTGGCCCTGGCAGGGTGGGCCTGGCTGACACCCACGGCTGCGCTGGTAGCCGTCCTGATAGCGACCGCGGTAGCCTACGTCGCGAGCGAAGCGGCGCAGCGCCAGGCCATTCGCAAAACCCTGGCGCAACACCCCAAGGCCTTCACTAGCCCCTTGGTAGCCTTGACCTACAGCGATAACGCCGGGCTGCAGGCTCAGCTCGACCTGGCCATGGTCAGCGAGGAGGCCCGCTTGCAAACGGCCCTGACGCGCTTGGTGGATACCGGTTCACAAGTGAGGAACCGGGCAGGTGAAGCCTCGGCCTTGTCCGAGGACCAGGCCTCGAGCCTGGAGCGCCAGCGCAGCGAGACCGATCAATCGGCCACGGCGGTGGCGCAGATGGCCGCGACCATTCAGGAAGTGACCCAGAACGTACAACTCACCGCGGGTGCCGCCGAAGATGCTAATCGCTTGGCCAGCGAAGGCGGTGAGCTGGCGCGCCAGAGCCTGGTGGCCATGGAGGAAATGAGCGGCGCGGTGGCGGACATCGGCCAGGCGGTAAATGCCTTGGCTGAACAGACGCAATCGATCGGTAGCGTGGCCGACGTGATCACCGCCATCGCCGAGCAAACCAACCTGCTGGCCCTCAACGCCGCCATCGAGGCAGCCCGCGCCGGGGAGCAGGGCCGGGGCTTCGCCGTGGTCGCCGATGAAGTGCGCTCACTGGCCATGCGTACGCGCACGTCCACCGAGCAGATCCACCAGATCATCGCTTCGTTGCAGGCCGGGGCCGAACGCGCGGTACAGACGGCCGGCCGCGGGACGCAGATTTCCCAGAGCAGCCGAAGCCGGGTCGAAGCGGTACAGGGCGCGCTGGACGGCATCTCCCAGGCGGTGGCAAGCATTACCCAGATGAGCCAGCAGATGGCGACCGCTTCCGAACAACAGACTCACGTGGTCGAAGACATCAACCGACAGATCACTCGCATCGCTCAATTGTGCGACCATAGCGCCGGCCAGGCCCGGGAGGGTGCCGAAATCAGTCATGAGTTGCAGCGCATGGCCGATTATCTTCACGGCCTGGCAGAACGTTTCAGCCGCTGACCCTAGGGGGGCGGCGTGCCTTTACGGATTCTTCCATGTCCCGCCCCCGTTGCTCTCGTTGCCTGCGCCCCGAAGGCCATTGCCTTTGCGCGCTGATCCCTCGCCTGCCCAGCCGCACCCGTGTGCTTATCCTGCAGCACCCGAGCGAAGCTGATCACGCGCTCAATACCGCGCGCCTGGCCCACCTGGGGCTGCCCAACAGTCAACTGGCGGTTACCGAACAGGTGGCACCGGCACTCTGGGAAGCCTACCCCGGCCAGGCTTGCGTGCTCTTTCCTGGTGAAGGCTCGCAGCTTCTACCAGCCGGCGCGGAGCAGCCCATGCAGTTGATCGTGCTCGACGGCACCTGGCGCAAGGCCCGCAAGCTGCTGCACCTGAATCCCGCCCTGGCGGCTCTGCCACGAGTCTCCCTGGCTCCGGTTGGGCCGTCCCGTTACCGCCTGCGCAAGGCGCCAGGGCCCGATGCGCTGTCCACCGTGGAAGCCATTGTCCAGGCCCTGGAAACCCTTGAACCCGAAAGCAGCTACCAAGAACTACTAAAGCCGTTCGACGCGCTGATAGACGGCCAGATCGCCGCCATGGGCGAGGCGACCTACCAACGCAACCACCAGGGAAAGTAGGCCTGCCTGCAGGCTCCTGTGGGACCCAGCGCAGCTGGGAAACGGCCCTTTCAAAGAACGGCCATTCGGCAGCTGGCGCTACCTCCCACCGGGGTGGGTTTTCAGGCTCAAACCGCATGCTGAACACTATTGCAACATCCTGTGGGACCCAGCGCCAGTTGGGGAACGGCCCTTGAAGAGTCCGCCTATTCGGCAGCTGGCGCTACCTCCCACCGGGGTGGGTTTTCAGGCTCAAACCGCATGCTGAACACTATTGCAACATCCTGTGGGACCCAGCGCAGCTGGGGAATGGGCCTTGAAGAGTCCGCCTATTCGGCAGCTGGCGCTACCTCCCACCGGGGTGGGTTTTCAGGCTCAAACCGCATGCTGAACACTATTGCAACATCCTGTGGGACCCAGCGCAGCTGGGGAACGGCCCTTGAAGAGTCCGCCTATTCGGCAGCTGACGCTACCTCCCACCGGGTGGGTTCTCAGGCTCAAACCGCCTGCTGAACCCTATTGCAACATCCTGTGGGACCCAGCGCAGCTGGGGAACGGCCCTTTCAAAGAACGGCCATTCGGCAGCTGGCGCTACCTCCACAGGGACAGGCTTATCGCCACTGCAACACAGGCCAGCCCAGGCGCTCGGCATGTGCGCGCAGAACCGGGTCGGGGTTGACCGCATGGGGCCGGCTTACCTGTTCCAGCAGCGGCAGATCATTGCGCGAGTCCGAATAGAAGGCCGCGCCTTCCAGGCTTTCACCCTCGGCCTGTAGCCATTGGCGCAGCCGGCTGACCTTGCCTTCGCGGTAGGTCAGGGTGCCTTCGGTACGCCCACTGTAGATGCCATGGGCCAGTTCCAGGTCGATGGCCAGTACCTCGTCGATACCAATACGTTCCGCGATGGGCTTGACCAGGTGCACCCCGGAGGCGGAGATGACCAACAAGCGGTCGCCGGCGGCGCGGTGCCGAGCGATGCAGCGGGTGGCATCGCTGAAGATCAGGGGCTCGATGACGTCTTCCACCCAGGGTTCCACCAGGTGATCGACCTCCTCTTGGGTGCGGCCAATCAGGGGCTCCAGGGTAAAGGCCATGTACGTTTCCATGGCCAGCTCGCCGCGGCTGTAGGCGGCCATGAGGTCATGATCGCGGCGGATGAAGCTTTCCGGGTCGACCCAGCCCAGGCGAGCCATTTGCTCGCTCCAGAGCGAGGCGCAATCGCCGTCGATAAGGGTGTCGTCCAGGTCGAAAATGGCCAATGCCATGAATGAATCCTTCTTGCGTGGATACTCAAGCCACCTCGCGCACTGCCGATGGCGCGATGCGCAGGCGGACGCGGGTGCCGTTGGGGTGCAGGTCCTCGGCGCAGCGGTTGAGCACGTCCACCACCACCTCCACGCCCTGCGCGCGGACGCGGTAGCGGATGACATTGCCCAGCAGGCTGTGGCTGAGGATCTCACCCTCGCCGTCGGGTTCGGCAGCCAGTTCGATGGCCTCCGGACGAATCGCCTGGGCCTGGGTCAGTTCCCGCTGCAACAGACGGCTCGCGCTGGCGGCATCGAGCACGTTGTAGTTACCGATGAATCCGGCGGCGAAGGCGTTGATCGGCGCGGTGTAAAGGTTCTGTGCATCGCCGCTCTGCACGATCTGACCTTTGTTCATCAGAAAGATCCGATCCGAGAGTGTCAGGGCTTCTTCCTGGTCGTGAGTCACGAATACCGTAGTCAGGCCCAAGGCCTGCTGGATCGTGCGTATCTGCTCGCGCAGATGCTTGCGGATGCGTGCGTCCAGGGCGGACAGGGGTTCGTCCAGCAGCAACAGGCGCGGGCGCGTTACCAGGGAACGGGCCAGGGCTACGCGCTGGCACTGGCCGCCGGACAGCTGGTGAGGGTAGCGGCTGGCGAAGGTGTCCAGCTCGACCATGTGCAGCGCCTCACGCACCCGCTCGCGGCTATCGGCTGGGGAGACTTTGCGCATGCTCAGGCCGAAGGCCACGTTCTGCTCCACGGTCATGTTGGGGAAGAGCGCATAGCTCTGGAACACCATGCCGATGTCTCGCTTCTGGGGCGCCAAGGGCACCAGGTTTTCCCCGGCAAGGAGGATCTGCCCGCCGTCCACGCCAGTCAGGCCGGCGATACAGCGCAGCAAAGTGGATTTGCCGCAGCCGGAAGGCCCCAGCAGGGTCACGAATTCCCCTTGGGCAATATCGAAGTCGATATCGCTGAAAATCGTGGTGGCGCCGTAGGTCTTGCGTAGCCCACGAACGGTGACGTAGCTCATCTAGGGCGTGTCCTTGTTCAGTCGCGTGGCGATCCAGGTCATCACCAGCACGAAGAGGAAATAGGAAATCACCAGGGCGCTGTTGAAGTGGCCGCTGCTGTTGCGCATGTTGTTCAGGTACACCTGAAGGGTTTCGTACTGGGTACCCACCAGCAGGTTGGCGAACACGAACTCCCCGAAGAGAAAGGAAAATGATAGCAACATGGCCACCATCAGGCCCTTGCGCAGATTGGGCAGCACCACCCGCCATGCCGCTTGCCAGGGGCTGGCGCCGAGCAGTTGGGCGGCATCCATCAGGTCGCGCAGGTTGATGGCCTGCAGGTTGTTGGTGATGGCCCGGTACATGAAGGGCAGCGCCACGGTGAAGTAGCAGCCGATCAATATCCAGGGCGTGCCGGTCATGGCCAGGGGGCCGGAGCCGTACAGCTGAAGCAAGCCCACGGACGACACCACCGGCGGCACCGCGAAGGGCAGCAGGATCAGGATGTTCATGAGCCCGTCCAGACGCGGGAAATGGTAATGCACCACGAACAGCAGCGGCAGGATCAGCACCACGGCCAGCGCCAGGGCGCCCACGCAGATGATCAGGGAATGGCCAAAGGCGGCAAGAAAGCGCGGATCCGTCCATAGGGCCAGGTACCACTTGAAGGTCAGGCCGCTGGGCAGCAGCGTTGCGGACCAGCTGGTGGCCACGGAGTAGAGCAGGGTGCCGGCCAGCGGCAACAGCAGGATGAGAAACAGTAGCCAGACCACCACCCGGTGATACAGGCGGGCGGGGGCACGGTCAGCGGCGGCCATGATAGCTCCTGCGCAGTATCCATTGGTGGATCAGGGTCACCAGCGCCATCATCGCTACCAGGATCATGGCCAGGGCGCTGGCCAGGTTCGGGTCCAGGGAGATATCGCCGGCGACCATGGCGGCGATCCGGATCGGCAGCACATTGAAATTGCCCGTGGTCAGCGCGTACACCGTGGCATAGGCCCCCAGTGCGTTGGCCAGAAGAATCACGAAGGTACCGAGCAGCGCCGGCATCAGCACGGGCAAGGCGACGCGTCGCCAGTATTGCCAGGTGCTGGCGCCCAGCAGGGCGGCAGCGTCGCGCCAGTCGTCGCGCAGGGCGTCGAATGCCGGGTAGAGCAGCAGTACGCCAAGAGGCACTTGAAAATAGGTGTACACCACGATCAGCCCTGTCTTGGAGTACAGGTTGAAGTCCTCCAGCAGGCCGCTCTGCTTGAGCAGCAAGGTAATGGCGCCGTTGAACCCGAGCAGGATGATGAACGCGAAGGCCAGCGGTACACCGGCGAAATTGCTGGTCATGTTGGCGAAGGCGGTGACGAAATTGCGCAGCCGTGAGTCAACCTGGCGCAACGAATAGCTGCCGAGTACCGCAATGAGCAAGCCAAGCAGGCTGGACCACAGGCTGATTTCCAGGCTGAACTGCATGGCCTGGCGATAGAAGCGCGAATTGAAGGCCTTGGCGAAATTCGCCAGGCCCCAGCCGTCGGCCCCTTGCAAGCTGCTCACTGCGACCCAGGCCAAGGGCGCCAGCTGGAACACAATGAAAAACAGTGCGAAGGGCAGGGCCCAGAGGGCGGCCAGCCATTTGCCCCGGGGCGCGTCGCTCATCGCAGCAGCTCCCGGCAGGAAGGCTTGTCATGAGGCACGCCGAGCAGGTCGCACACCAGTCCGCACAGCTCCGTCTGACGCGGCGCGGCGTCCGGAGCCAGGCTGAAGGCATTGCCCAGGGTGAAAAGCGGGACCCGCCGTTCTTCAGCCAGCAGGCCGTTGTGGGAACGGTCATTGTTCATGCCATGGTCGGCGGTGATCAGCACCTGATAACCGGCCGCCAGCCAGCCCTCCAGGTAGTCGGCCAGCACGCCATCCACCGCGCGGGTGGCATTGCGGTACTGGCTGCTGTCCAGGCCATGACGGTGACCGGCATCGTCGATGTTCATGGAGTGAGCCAGCAGCAGGTGCGGACGGTGGCGCAGCCGCAGGCTTTCCGCGTCGGCGAACAAATGGGAATCAGGATAATGATCGGCGTAGTAGAAATGCCCATGCTGGATGGGCAGGCCAGGAGCATCGGTATGGCGATCCCGGGCCGGTACGAAGGGGCTGCGGTTATAGAGTTCGCTGACCCAGTGGTAGGCCGCGGCCGCGGTCGAGCGGCCGGCGGCCCTGGCCAGGTGGAACATGCTTTGTTGCGTGGACAACCGAGCGATGCCGTTATGCACGATACCGCTATCGATGGGTGGCACCCCGCTGAGGATGCATTCGTACAGCGGCCGGGACAGGGCCGGTAGCTCGCAGGTAACCGGGTAAAGCGCCGCGCGGCCGGCCTGCACATAGGCCTGGAGGTGGCCCAGCGCGTGTTCGGCCACGTCGTAGGCCAGGCCATCGAGAATGACCAGAATTACCTTGTGTTCCATGCGCGGCCTCGTATGCCGATGGCCGCCGCCCTGCGGGCAGCGGCCGACAGGTTATTGCATCTCGACGATCACTTGCTCGTTCCACTGCTGCGGCAGTGCCTTGGAACTCTTCTCCCAGGCGGCGGCATTTACGATGGGCTTCACGCTCTTGTACTGCTCGGCCGGCAGCAGCTTGGCGGCGACTTCGGCGGGCAGCTTGACCTGGTCAGCGCGGATGGGCCGGGCGTAGCCGTTGGCCAGGTTGATCTGCCCGGCATCGCTGAGGATGTATTCACGCGCCAGCTTGGCCGCGTTCGGGTGCTTGGCGTACTTGTTGATCAGGGTCGTATAGCCGGAGATCACCGAGCCGTCCGAAGGAATTACCACGTCGAAGCGCTTGGGATCGATCTGGTCACGGTAGCTCAGGCCGTTGAAGTCCCACACCACCCCGACTTCGACCTCGCCTTTCTCCAGGGTCTGGATGGTGGGGTTGGCCAGGGACAGGCGGCCGTCCTTGGCCAACTGGGTGAACAGTGCCAGGCCGGGCGCCAGGTTGGATTCGTCACCCTTGTAGGCGATGGCGGCGGCCAGCACGCCATTGGCGGCCTGGGCTGCGGTGCTCACGTCACCGATGGCGACCTTGTATTTGCCCTTTTCCAGGTCATGCCAGCTCTTGGGGGCGTCTCCGTCCTTGACCAGCTGCTTGTTGATGATGAACGCAATGCTGCCGGTATAGGCCAGCATCCAGTGGCCGTCCTTGTCTTTGGCCCAATCGGGGATCTGCGACCAGGTGCTGGGCTTGTAGGCTTGAGTCACGCCCTGGCTGACGGCGATAGGGCCGAACGCGGCGCCGACGTCACCAATGTCCGCGCTGGCGTTGTCTTTTTCCGCGGCGAACTTGGCGATTTCCTGGGCCGAGCTCATGTCCGTATCGGTGTGCTTGAGGCCGTATTTGCTGGCCAGGTCCGCCCAGGTGCCTTTCCAGTTGGCCCAGGCATCGGGCATGCCCACGCTATTGACCTGACCTTCCTTGCGAGCGGCGGCCTCCAGGGCTCCCAGGTCATCAGCAGCCATGGCCTGATTGCCCAAGGCAAGGGCCGAGCCTAAGAGAGAGGCGAGGAACAGTGTTTTGAGCGTGGGCTGTTTTTTCATCTGTTGCTCCGGCGAGTTCAGGATGCGGATTGGTCTAGTTCAGCAATACCCGAGCCAATCTAGTGGCGTGGCGTGACAGTTTGATGTACGTCCAGGCGGCCATCGCCGCTGCGTTGCCTAAGCGTAGCCCAGCCCATGCGCCTTGCCGGGCATTGATCGTCATCTATCGTTCATTTGCATAGCCTAGGCTTGGAAATCGACAAGGGTCGCGTTCAGGCGCTCTCAACGCACTGGTCTAGACCAACAGGGAATCGGCATGGGTGAAAGTGCACCGCGGGCGGTCATCGCAATTGGCGCGGCATTGCAGGAACAGATCGAGCACGGGCTGTTGGTGCCCGGCGCAAAGTTGCCAGCCGAGCGCAACCTGAGCGAGTTGTTCCAGACCACGCGCATTACCTTGCGGGAGGCGCTGTTGCAGTTGGAAGCCCAGGGCCTGGTGTACCGTGAGGATCGCCGTGGCTGGTTCATATCTCCGCCGCGGTTGACCTATGACCTGAACGAGCGCAGCCATTTCCACGCCATGGTGCTTCAGCAGGGCAGGCTGCCCGCGACCGAACTTATCAGTGCCCGGGCGCTGGCCGCGCCAGCGACCATCTGCGACCGACTGGGGCTGGCGCCCCTGGCGCGGGTGTATCGCATCAGTCGGGCTCGACGTATTGACGGGCGCTTGGTGCTGTACGTGGAGCATTACCTTAACCCGGCGTACTTTCCGGGGTTGTTGGCCCATGATCTCAGCCAGCCGCTGACCGAGCTCTATGCCCGGGCCTACGGCATCGAGTATGGGCAGGTACGTTTCGAGCTGCTGCCGACAGCGCTACCGCCAGAGGCGGCGGGTGCCTTGAGGGTGTCTCGGGGGAGCCCAGGGCTGCGCATTACTCGGATCAACCATGACCGTCAGGGCCGGCGAATCGATTGCGACCTCGAATACTGGCGGCATGATGCGATCCGCGTGGTGACCACGGTCAGTCAATGACCAAGCGTTGTCACATGAGCGTAAAGCCTTGCTGGCAGGCTCTGGCCAATGGATAAGCTGGAGCACTGCCATGGGTGAATACGAAGAAGCACTGCTGGAGCAAGCCGCCGAGTCTCAGGATGTTCCGGATATCGAGGACGACGCCGAGGAGCTTTGAACAGGCGCGGCTGGCGGGCCGGCGTGGACCACTTGTACGCTCAGCCGTGGCGTGGCCAGGTCCAGCCCGGCATTGTCCAGGGTGCGCTTGAGCAACAGGTTGAAGGCTCGGGAGATTTCCCATTGCTTGAGTGGCGCCGTCTTGAAGCGCGCCCGCAGCACCGCGGCACCGGACTCGAAGCTTTCGACGCCCTGGAATTCCAGCGGCGACCAGATGTCCCGGCGCAGCAGGGGATCGTTGTGCATCTTCTGTCCCACGTCGCGAATCAGCCTGATCGCGTCATCGATATCCATGGTGTGAGGTATGGCCACCCGGAAAATCGCATAGCCGAACTCCCGGGAATAGTTCTTGATGCTCTTGATCTGGCTGAAGGGGATGGTGTGCACGATGCCGTCGATGTCGCGCAGGCGAACCGTACGGATGGTCAAGCCTTCCACGGTGCCGAGGTGACCGCCCACGTCCACGTAGTCGTCGATGGCCAGGGAATCCTCGACGATGATGAACAGGCCGGTGATCAGGTCGGCCACCAGTGACTGGGCGCCGAAACCGATGGCCAGGCCGATCACACCGGCACCGGCGAGCAGCGGCGTGACGTTCACCCCCATGTTGGCCAGGGCGACGATGCCGGCGATCACGAAGATGGTCACGAACAGCACGTTGCGAATCAACGGCATCATGGTTTGCGCGCGGGCATTGGCCAAGCCCTTGCGCGAGCGGGAAAGCCCATGGTGGATGGCCGTGTCGGCCAGTATCCACACCAGCCAGGCGGACATCAGCGTCCCGGTGAGGCCGAGCAGGCGCATACTGAACTCATGGCCGCTGCCTTCGGTAAAGCGAATGAACGACAGCCCCCAGACCCGCAGGCCCAACTCCAGGAACAGGACCCACACCGCGATATGCGCCAGGGTGAAAGCGAAGCTCTTGAGCCGCTCGCGGTAGGCTTCCTGGCGCCGCGGGCGTCGGCTGGGTTTCTGCGCCTGTCGACTGATGAGCCCGTTGATTACCATGCACACCACCAGCAGCACCGTGCACAGCAGGGACTGGCGCAGCGCGGTGCTGGCGTCTCCCGCGGAGATGAAGGTGGCCACCAGGGATACGCCCACCAGCACCAGCGCGGGCAGGTACCAGTAAGTACCCAGCACCTCCAGGGTATCGGTCATGGCGCGCCGATGCAGGCGGCGCTCCAGGGGCTGATTGCAGATCAGATGGGCGATGGGGCGGCGAAACCGCAGGATGAACAAGCCGCTGAAGAGCGCGGCCAGTACATTGGCCAGGGCAGCGGCGCTGTGGGCCAGATGCACGCCCAACCCGGCCACCAGGCGCGGGTCGCTGATGGCTTCGCCAAAGGCGGCGAAGCTGCCGATCAGCCACATGGGGCGGAAAGCCCGGCGCCGGAGGATATGTAGCGCCTGATGACGATGCGGGCCATCGAGCAGGGAGAAGGCGATGACACAGATGGCGGCAAAGCAGGTGCCGACGACCAGGGCATAGGCCACCACCAGCGCCAGATCCTTGCCAAGGGACGAGGGGATGACGTAGCCGATGCCCAGGGTAAGCACCAGGGCCACCATCCAGGGGCCGATCTTGCGTAGGGCGAAACGCAGCAGGTCCCACGTTCGCGGATGCTGCGGCAGCTCTTCGGGCAGGCCAAAGCGTTCGCGCATGCGTTGGCTGAGCCAGATCAGCGCATAGGCCATAAGCGCCCAGGCCAGCATGGTGGCGGCGAATACCAGCAGCACCACGCCCTGGTCGGTGAAGCGGCTGAAACGTTCGCTCAGTTCTTCCTTGGCCAGGCTCAGTTCGTCCAGCCACTGATTGAGAGGACTGGCCTCGCCAGTGAACTGCTGCTCCAGCGTACGCACCGTGGTACCCAGCAACCCGACCACGCCTTCTTCCTGGCTCGGCTGGGTCTTGCGGCTGGCGTCCCGAAGTTGCTTGAGGTCGCTGAGCAGGCGCGCGCGCTGCTGGTCGTTTTCCAGTGCCGTGATGACCTGGTCCAGGGATTGGTCCAGGGTGGGAGCGGGGGCTTCGCTCTTGCCACCAAGCAGCCCAGGCAAGGGGGCCGCCTGGGCCGGCAGCGCCAGCCAGAGCCAGAAACCGAGCGACCAGGCCATTAGCCAACCCAGGGTCCGGGCCCAGGTCAGGACCCGCCTGGAAACCGCCTCGATCACAGCAGCGCTTGGGCCGCGTAGAACGCGCCCAGTACCTTGACCAGATGGGCCAGGTCGTGACTGCCGGCCAGCTCGCGAATGGAATGCATGGCGAAGGTCGGCACGCCGATATCCACGGTGGGCACGCCCAGGCGGCTGGCGGTGATCGGCCCGATGGTCGAACCGCAGCCCATGTCGCTGCGCACCACGAAGCTTTGCACGGGCACCTCTTCGGCCATGCACAGGTGGCGGAAGAAACCGCCTGTTTCGCTGTTGGTGGCGTAACGCTGGTTGCTGTTGACCTTGATCACGGGGCCGGCATTGAGCTTGGGGCCGTGGTTGCCGTCATGCTTGTCGGCATAGTTGGGGTGCACGCCATGGGCATTGTCCGCCGAGACCAGCAGCGAACGCTGGATGGCGCGCACGAAGTCGTCGCCTTCGGGCAACAGGCGCTGCAGGGTCTGCTCCAGCAGCGGGCCGTCGGCGCCGCAGGTGGAGCTGGAGCCTACCTCTTCATGGTCGGTGCACACCAGCACACAGGTTTCGTCGGTTTCAGCACGCAGCAGGGCCTGCAGGCCAGCGAAGCAGGACAGCAGGTTGTCCAGGCGCGCCCCGGCGATGAAATCCTGGTTCAGGCCGATGACGGCCGCGGGCTGGGTGTCATAGAAACTGAGCTCGTAATCCAGCACCACGTCGGCGGTCACGCCGTGTTCCTTGGCCAACTGATCGGTGAGCAGGGCACGGAAGTCGAAACGTTCGTCGCCGTCGACCTGGGCCAGGATGGGCGGAAGCTCGTTCTGGGCATTGATCGGCCAGCCCTCGTTGGCGCCTCGGTTGAGGTGGATCGCCAGGTTGGGAATGACGGCGATCGGTATGCGGAAGTCCACCAACTGGCTGGCGACCCGGCCATCCTGGCGGAAGGTGACCCGACCGGCCAGGGACAGGTCGCGGTCGAACCAGGGCGCCAGCAGGGCACCGCCGTAGACCTCTACACCCAGCTGCAGGAAGCCCTGGCGTTGCAGTTCCGGTTGTGGCTTGACCCGCAGGCAGGGGCTGTCGGTATGGGCGCCGACCAGGCGCAGGCCGTTCGCCACAGGCGAGGCTTTGCCCAGGCGGATGGCGATCAGAGAGGAGTCGTTGCGAGTGACGTAGTAGCGGCCGCCAGGCGTTGTTGCCCATAGCTCGCGTTCATCGAGGCGCCGATAGCCCGCTGCTTCCAGGCGTTGAACCAGGCTGGCGGTGGCATGGAAGGGGGTAGGCGAGGCCTTGAGGAAATCGATCAGGCCTTGGTTGAGCGTGTCGCGCATTGGGGTACTCCAGGCAGCAATGCCCCGAGTCTAACCCACATCGTCCTCAGGTAGGAGCCAGCGAAGCTGGCGAACGCGGTGAGACCCAGCGCCAGCTGCCGAACCAGCCTGTTCCGGTAGGAGGTAGCGAAGCTGCCGAATACGCCTGTTCCCCAGCTGGCGCTGGGTCCCACAAGGCCCGGCTCAAGAGCGATTCAGAAAGGCGCTCTGCCCCGGTGGGAGGTAGCGAAGCTGCCGAACGAGCCTTCCCCAGCTGGCGCTGAGTCCCACAGGGCCCGGCTCAAGAGCGGTTCAGAAAGACGCTCTGCCCCGGTGGGAGGTAGCGAAGCTGCCGAACGAGCCTTCCCCAGCTGGCGCTGGGTCCCACGGGGTCCAACTCATGAGCGGTTCAGAAAGGCGCTCTGCCCCGGTGGGAGGTAGCGAAGCTGCCGAACGAGCCTTCCCAGCTGGCGCTGGGTCCCACAAGGCCCGGCTCAAGAGCGGTTCAGAAAGACGCTCTGCCCCGGTAGGAGGTAGCGAAGCTGCCGAACACGCCTGTTCCCCAGCTGGCGCTGGGTCCCACGGGGTCCGGCTCATGAGCGGTTCAGAAAGGCGCTCCGCCCCGGTAGGAGGTAGCGAAGCTGCCGAATACGCCTGTTCCCCAGCTGGCGCTGGGTCCCACAGGGTCCTGCAGGGTGAGGCTGAGACCGGATCAGAAAGGCGCGGGGCATTCGAAGCGCAGGCGCTCACCGCTGACCGGGTGGCTGAAGGCAAGCATGCTGGCGTGCAGGCACAGGCGCGGCGCGGCAGCCAGCGCGGCTTCATGGGCGTAGAGCCGATCCCCCAGCAAGGGGTGGCCGATGCTCAGCATATGTACGCGAAGCTGATGGGAGCGGCCAGTCACTGGCGTCAACTCTACCCGCGACCAGTGCGGATGGCGTTCCAGTACACGCCAGAAGGTGAGCGCATGCTTGCCCTGTTCATGGTCGACCACATGGCGCGGCTTGGTGGGCGGGTCGTAGCGCAGGGGCAGGTCGATGCTGCCACTGTCCAGGGCCGGTTGCCCCCAGCACAGCGCGGTGTAGGCCTTCTCCGTTTCCCGATCATGGAACTGTCGGGACAATTCCCGATGACTGTCGGGGTTACGCGCCAGCAGGATGATCCCCGAGGTTTCCCAGTCCAGCCGGTGCACGATCAGGGCTTCGGGATAGCCGTTTTCCTGCAGGCGGGTGATCAGGCAGTCCTTGTTGTCCTCGGCGCGGCCAGGCACCGAGAGGAGCAGGGTGGGTTTGTCGATCACCAGGAAAGCCGGGTCCTGATGGAGGATGCGGACATTGGAAAGGGGCATTGCCGGAAGGTCTCTTCAAAACATGAACGGCGCCACCGAGGCCAGGCTTCGGTGGCGCCGTTTCACACCTGCCCGGTCAACGGTCGGGAAGGGTGATGTTCAGTTCGAGGATCGAACAGCTGCCCTGGTTTTCAAGGGCAACCTGAACGTCGTCGTTGTCGATGCTGACGTATTTGCGGATAACTTCCACCAGCTCTTTCTGCAGCGCAGGGAGGTAGTCTGGCGTGGTGCGTTGACCGCGCTCGTGGGCCACAATGATCTGCAGACGCTCTTTCGCGACCGAGGCGGTGCTGGCCTTCTTGCGGTCACGAAAGAAGTCGAAAATATTCATTCACGACCTCCGAAAATGCGCTCGAACCAGCCTTTCTTCTTCACGTCGAGGAAACGGTGCTCGACCGTCTTGCCCAGCAGGCGATCCACCGCGTCGCTGTAGGCCTGGCCGGCATCGCTCTGTTCGTCGAGGATCACCGGCACGCCCTGGTTCGAGGCCTTGAGCACCGCCTGGGACTCCGGGATCACGCCCAGCAGGCGGATCGCGAGGATCTCCTCCACGTCTTCGACACCCAGCATCTCGCCCTTGCTCACGCGCTCGGGGTTGTAGCGGGTCAGCAGCAGGTGTTCCTTGATCGGATCTTCGCCATTCTCGGCGCGCCGCGACTTGCTGGCCAGCAGGCCAAGCATGCGGTCGGAGTCGCGTACCGAGGACACTTCCGGGTTGGTGACCACGATCGCCTCGTCGGCAAAGTACATGGCCAGGCTGGCGCCTTTCTCGATGCCCGCCGGCGAGTCGCAGATCACGTACTCGAATTCTTCCTTGAGTTCGGTCAGTACCTTTTCGACGCCTTCCTGGGTGAGGGCGTCCTTGTCGCGGGTCTGGCTGGCGGCGAGCACGTAGAGGTTTTCCAGGCGCTTGTCCTTGATCAGCGCCTGCTTGAGGGTGGCCTCGTTGTTCACCACATTGACGAAGTCGTACACCACGCGACGCTCGCAGCCCATGATCAAGTCGAGGTTACGCAGGCCCACGTCGAAGTCGACGATGACGGTTTTGTGGCCGCGCAAGGCCAGGCCGGTGCCAATGGCTGCGCTGGTGGTGGTCTTGCCTACACCACCCTTGCCGGAAGTAACCACGAGAATCTTGGCCAAGGTGCAATACCCCTAATGAAAAGGACGTTGTTCGTCCTCGAAAACGTGAAGATGACGATGGTTTGCTTATTGAATGGCGCCAGGCACGGCCGACGTGGGTTGCCGGCTCGTTACGCATAAAATGGCGGCAGTATCCGTTAAAGACGAGTGATGTTCAACACATCGGCGCTCAAGCTGACCTGCACCGGGGCGCCCCAGAGCGGGTCTCGCCGCAGGTCCTCGGCGACCTTGTATTGCCCGGCGATGGACAGCAGTTCCGCGCCCAGTTGCTGACAGAAGATGCGCGCTCGGGTATCACCCTTGATGCCCGCCAGGGCACGGCCGCGCATCGGGCCGTACACATGGATGTTGCCATCGGCCAGAAGTTCCGCGCCGGAACTGACCGAGGACACCACGATCAGGTCGCCGCCCTGGGCGTAGATCTGTTGTCCGCCGCGCACCGGCGTGGTGATCACCCGGGTAGGCTGGCGCACCGGCGCCGGGGGTGGGGTTTCCACCACGGGCGGGGCGGGTGCCGGCTTGGGATCCTCGGCCGGCTCGACCGGCCGCTCCCGTGCGGTGGAAGGCGGCAGCACCGGCAGGTCGATGGCGATGGCCGCGGCAATGTCTTCGATCCGCGCGGCGCGAATGGCCAGGGTCCGCAGGCCATGGTGGCGGCACACCCGCATCAGCCCAGGCAGGTCGATGGCGCCTTCACTGGCCGGGAGCTTGTCCAGGGCCAGCACGAGGGGCGTGTTGCTGAAGAAGTTCGGCGCCTGGGCTACCTTGGCCGCGAGCTGGCGGTCCAGGCCCTCGAGGTCGTTGCGGGCCAGCTCCAGCACGGTGATGGCGAGCATGCTGCCCTTCAGTTGAAACACGGCTTCCTGCTGCTGAGGTTCGGTTTGGCTCATGGTCGGCAAATGTCGCCCTGTCGCGAAAAAGTGCCGTGACTTATAGCGAGAACGCTTGCCAGCCGCAAGCCGGGCGCAACCCATGTAGAATGCCGCCCTTTGTCACTGCCGGATATGCCCATGCCACGACCGTCGTTTCGCCGCGCCTTTCTTCACCCCCGTCATTGGCCATTGTGGCTGGGGTTGGGGTTGCTCTGGCTGACGGTACAACTGCCTTACCCGGTACTCCTGCGCATAGGCGGCCTGCTGGGGCGGGCAATGGGAGTGTTCGCCACCGATAGACGCATGATTGCCGCACGAAACCTTGAATTGTGTTTTCCCGAGCTCTCCCGCCAGGAGCGCGCGCGCTTGCTGCGGGAAAACTTCCGCTCCACCGGCATCGCCTTCTTCGAAATGGCCATGAGCTGGTGGTGGCCCAAGGCTCGCTTGGCGCGCCTGGCGAAGATCGAAGGCTTGGAACACCTGCGCCAGGCTCAGGCAGCCGCGGAGGGAGCCATCCTGATGGCTGCGCATTTCACGACCCTGGAAATTGGCGCTGCCTTGCTCGGCCAGCATCACACCATCGACGGCATGTACCGCGAGCATGGTAACCCGGTGTTCGACTACGTCCAGCGTCGCGGGCGCGAGCGGCATAACCAGGATGCCCTGGCGGTCGAGCGCGAGGACGTGCGCGGCATGATGAAGCTGCTGCGCAAGGGGCGGGCGATCTGGTATGCGCCCGACCAGGACTACGGCGCCAAGCAGAGCGTGTTCGTGCCGCTGTTCGGCATTCCCGCGGCCACCGTGACCGCAACCAGTACCTTCGCGCGGCTTGGCAAGGCGCGCGTGATTCCCTTTACCCAGGTACGCCTGGCGGATGGCAGTGGCTATCGCCTGGTGGTGCATCCGCCCTTGGCCGATTTCCCGGCCGAGACAGTGGAGGAAGACTGCCTGCGGATCAATCAGTGGGTGGAACAGGCCATTCGTGAATGCCCCGAGCAATACCTCTGGACCCACCGGCGCTTCAAGTCACCGCCCGAAGGCACGCCGCGGCTCTATCCGAAGCGCTGAGCCGACTCAGGCGGTGAGCCTGTTGGCGTGGAAGTCCCGCATCGCCTGTTCGATTTCTTCCCGGGTATTCATCACGAACGGGCCGTACTGCACGATGGGTTCGTTCAGCGGCTTGCCCGCGATGAGCAGCACCCGCGCCCCCGTTTCGCTGGTCAGGCGCACCTCGCCTGTGTCGGAGAGCCTGGCTAGGTGCCCGGCTTCGATCGGGGCAGCATGGCCTTCGAGGCCCAGGGCGCCTTCATAAATGTACAGCAAGGCCCGATGCCCCTGCGCCACACGAGGTGAGACGGACGCACCCGGGGGGAGGTGAATGTCCAGGTAGAGCGGCTCGGTGTCCGGCCGCTGGACCGCGCCCGGCTGACGCAGGGTACCGTCGTCGAAGGTGCCAGCGATCACGACCGCGGTAACGCCCTCGCGGGTTTGTACACGAGGGATGCGTGCCGGGGGAATGTCCTCATAGGCGGCGTCGCTCAGCTTGGTCTTGGCCGGCAGGTTCAGCCATAGCTGGAAACCGCGCATCACCCCTTCTTCCTGTTCCGGCATTTCGCTGTGGATCACCCCACGGGCGGCGGTCATCCATTGCACGCCACCGCTGCCCAGCAGCCCGACGTTCCCCATATGGTCTTCGTGACGCATACGCCCCTCGAGCATGTAGGTCACGGTTTCGAAGCCACGATGCGGATGCGGCGGGAAGCCGGCGATATAGTCGTCAGGATCGTTGGAACCGAACTCGTCGAGCATCAGGAAGGGATCGAAACGCTCGATGCCCGGCCCGCCAAGGATACGCAGCAGCCGTACGCCGGCGCCGTCGGAAGTGGCCTGACCACGGTGGATGTCAAGGATCTTGCGAAATTCGGGCATTAGGGAAGCTCCAGCAGCGATGGGGCCATGGTAGGCCCCTCGCGCGGGAAAATGGGTGAGTTTTTCGGCAGGTGATGATCAGGGAATTCGATGAATCCGTTCCTGTGGGAGCTAGCGCCAGCCAGCGAGGCCCCGGTGAGCGGCCTCCCACAGGCCAGGCTACTCGTTGATCTGCAATTTGCGGGCTTCGGTATAGACGTAACGCACCTTTTCATACTCGAACGGCGAGTTCAGCTGCCCATAGCGGAAGCTGGTGGTGTAGCGGCGATCCACGGCGCGCAGCAGGAGGATTTCCGGGTGGCGCCCGCTTTCCTCGGACACGTTGAGGAAGTTGATCTGAGACTCGGCAGCGAAGTCCGTGATCAGGCCGGTGGTGTCCCGCAGGTTGGACGGGCCGAAGATCGGCAACACTACGTAGGGGCCTTCCGGTACGCCGTAGTAGCCCAGGGTCTGGCCGAAGTCTTCGGTCTGGCGCGGCAACCCGAAATGAGTGGCCGGATCCCACAGGCCGGCAACGCCCAGGGTGGTGTTGACCAACAGGCGTCCGGTAATGTCCAGGGAGCGCTTGCCCTTGAGCTGGAGTGCGGCGTTGAGCAGGTTGCTCACATCGCCCAGGTTGTTGAAGAAATTGCTGACACCCGTGCGCACGAAGCTTGGGGTGATATAGCGATACCCACGCACCACGGGGAGGAATACCCACTCGTCGAAGCGGTAGTTGAAGTGGTAGACGCGACGGTTCCACGATTCCAGCGGGTCATAGACATTCAACGCGGTGAGCGTGGAGCGCTCGAACTCGCGCTGGTCCAGGCCAGGGTTGAACTTGAGCTGCTTGAGCGGCTCCTTGAAGCCATCCGGGTCAGTCGGGTTCCGGCCATCATCGGCCTGGGCTGCCCCTGCGCACAGCAGGGCGGCAATGAGCAGGGCTTGTTTAACCACGGAAGAACTCCAGAATTGCGTCGCTGTTGACTCGGTAGTTGAGGTTGCCGCAATGACCGCCGTAAGGGTACAGGGTCAGCCGCTCGCCAAAGGTCTTGCGCAGGAAGCCGATGTCGCCAGGGCCCAGGATCACGTCGTCGGCGTTATGCATGACGGCGATCTTGCTGCTGTTCTGCAGATAATCCTTCAAACCATAGAGGCTTACCTGGTCGATCAGCTGCAACACGCTGCCGCCATCGGTGCGCGCCCGCCACATGGGGATCACCTGTTCGGTCATGTAGCAGTCGAAGTCACACTGCATCGCCACGCGCATGAAGTCCGTGAGGCTGGTGCCTTCGCGGATCGGGTACTTGGGCGGGATGATCAGCCCGCGACGGTTGATCAGGTCCGAAGTGAAGGCAATGTCGGCGGCGGAGAAGCGGAAGGACACGCCGATCAGCATGGCCATCTGTTCGTTGGTGAGGTGCTGCTTGGACTGCTGGAAGTCATACAGCAAGGCTTCGTTGAGGTCGATGTAGCCTTTCTGCTGGAAGTAGCGGGTCAGCTTTTTGAGCACCAGCTCATAGAACGTGGTGCTGTTATTGATGCCCTTCACTTCGGTCTGGGTGAGCTTGTCCAGGTTGTTGATGGACGTGTACAGGTTGACCGGCGGGTTGAGCAGCAGCACTTTCTTGAAGTTGAAGCTGCGTCGCGTTTCGTCCAGCTTGCTGACGAAGGCTGCATCCAGCCCGCCCAGGCTGTAGCCGGTGAGGTAGTAGTCGGTCACCGGCAGCTTGGGGTGCTGGGCCCGCACGCTCTGCATCACCCGATACAGATCCTCGGCGTCCTCGCTGCTGATGCCGGGTGTGGCGAAGCGCGAGGCAGCGCTCATGAAGTCGTAGCTGGTGGGCGAGGACAGCTGCACCACATGGTAGCCGGCCTGGTAGAACAGCTTTTTCAGGTATTCGTTCAGCGTGCTGTTGTAGGCCGCGCCCGTGCCAGCGATCAGGAAAATCAGCGGAGCGGCGTGGTCCTGCTCGGCCAGGCGGTAGCGCAGCTTCTTCACCGGCCAGAAGTTGTCCGGCAGGATGAACTCACGCTCGGGGCGGATGTTCAGCGTGTAGTCGGCCTGGTCGATGTCGTCGTCCAGGGGCAGCTTGGGCCGCAGGTCAGGCGGGGTGGAGGCGATGGTCGCCTCGAACGGGTTGGTCAATGGAAACCCGTACGTGGCCGGGTCAATGTCCTTGGCCACCGAGTACGCACTCATGAAGAGGCCGCCCAACAAGGCAGCGAGGCGCAATGATCGAAGCATGTGATGTTTCCTGACGGCGAGATGCTGACTAGACAATCGCCATGATGGCGAGTTGCCAAGCCTCGGAAAAGTTTTTCGAACGCAACGGCACAGGGGCGCGGATGCGAGACGATACACCGATTAAGGCTTCGGTATGTAGAGACTTTCTGTCGTTTTGTGCTAGTTGTCGCTCATATTGCCCATAGGGCGCGGGTAGAAGGAAACCTGCTCTTGAAATTCTCTTCGAAAGCCGCGTTCGCGTTGCTCCTGCTCTGCCTGTGGGTTGGGGCCGCCTATGCCGTGCGCTATGGCCTGATGGAGCACACTGCCTGGATAGGGCGATGTGCCGCGGACCCTGGCGTCTGGGCCTGCCAGGCTCGGGCAGGCCTGGGGCTGGTGATCCACTGGGGCGTGCTGCCTTGGGCAGGCTTGCTCCTGGCAGGTGTTGGCTGGGCCCTTGGTGGTCGGCGTGGCCGATGGTCGGCGGGCCTGGGCCTGGCCAGCGCCATTCCCGGCCTGGTGCTGTACACGGCCTCGCTGGCGGCCGTGGCCGTGGTACTGGCCGGGTTGCGAATCGTCAGGCCTGATGGGCGCGAAGCCCACGGCCCAGCGTCCAGGCCATGACCGCTACCACCATGGCCCAGCCCCAGGCATAGGGGTTCTGCCAGCTTTCGCGCGTCAGTTGAAGAGGAATGCCGACCACGCAGATGGCTGTTAGCAACCGCGCGGTCGGCAGCGGCAAGCTGGCCGGCCGCCACGCCAAGAGCAGCGCGGGCAGCAGCAGGCCCGCGGTAGCGAAACTGCGATAGCGCGGGTCGAATACCATCCATAGCGTTTCCACGGCGATGGCGAACCCGGCGGCCAAGGCCAGCCGCCCATGCCAGGCTTCGAACCCCTTGGCGATTGGCCGGCGCCAGCCCCGCGGGGTGCCCAGGGTCAGGCTCGCGTCTATCAGCAAGGCCAGGGTAAGCCCGGCCAGGCCTGCTGCCCAGGCCCATTCGCCGGGGAAACGTGCCTCTATCCAGGCCTGACGTATCCATAACGCCAGGCAGGCACCCGCCAAAGCGCCCAGCCAGGGCAGGCTCACCGCGGCCCTGGGCGAGCGTGGTCGGCCAGCCATGGCCAGGGTGAGCGCCAGTATCACCGCGGCCAGCGCCAGCCAGCCCCGCCAATGAGGCTCATTGCTCACCGGGCCGAACAACACGCCCTTGTCCTGGCGGTCGGCATCGAGCATGCCCCAGTAGCCACCCACGGCGCCCTCGTTGTTGCGCTTCCAGGGCTGGTCGATGGCTTCGATGAGGTTGTAGCGCCAGCCCAAGCGTTCAGCCATTTGCACGAAGCCGCGCACGAAGCGCGCCTGGTCGAGCGGACTGGGCTCGGCCGTTTCCCGCCGTCTGCCCTGACTCGGCCAGCCGGTTTCGCCAATGAACACCGGCTTGGGCCCGTAGCGCTCGACGAAATCATCGTGAATGGCCCGGACATGGTCTAAGGCGGTAGCCACGGGGTGGGGCAGGTCCTCCCAGTACGGCAGCAGGTGCAGGGTGATGAAGTCCACTTCGGGCGCCACCTGAGGGTACAGCGTCCAGTATTCCCACACGTCCGCGTAGGTGACGGGCTGCTTCACCCGTGCCTTGACCTGGCGCACTAGTTCGACCATGCGCTCGCCCGTGGCTTCCTTGCGCAGCAGTACCTCATTGCCGACGATTACCGCGCTGACGACATCCGGGTTGGCATTGGCCGCGGCAACCAAAGCGTCCAGTTCTTTCTGGGTGTCGGCCGGGTTGTTGTTCACCCAGGCGCCCAGCATGAGCGTCAGGCCATGCTGTCGCGCCAGTGCCGGCAGGCCCTCGAGTCCGGTCATTGAATAGGTGCGCAGGCAGCTGAACTGTTGGCTGAGCAGCGCAAGATCCTGTTCAAGCTGCGCGGGGCGAATGCTTAGCGGCTGCTCGAAGGGCGATTGGTCTTTGCCGAAAGGGGAATAGGACGCGCATTGCAAGCGCTGGCCCATGGGCACCGCGTCGGGCAGTGCCACCGACCGGCCCTGGACATACCAGAAAGCGAGCATGGCACTACAGGCCAGGGCGAGGGAAAGACCATACAGGGACCAGAGGCGGGAATAAGCGGAGAGCATGGGCAGGCCAAGCGGCAGTGAATGCGCCGATCTTACGCTGTGCCAGCGGGCCTGAACACGCTTGGCCATGCAAGGAACGGGCTGGCGCAAGCGCAACGGCGGGTGAGTGGCCTAAGCGTTGTCGCGCACGGCCGTCTGCAGGTCGCACTCAGAACCGGCAGCGAGGCCGCGCAAGCCGATGATCAGCCTTGCCGGCACTGCCGGCCGTGGGCAGGCACCGCGTTCGCACCATTGGAGCGCAGTGCCGGGTAACCTGCGCCATGCCAATACAACAGGCCCGGCGGATGGGCCGGGCAACCTGATTAGGAGCGACCATGAAAGCGCGAACACTGTGGGGAGCAGGGGCGGCTTTGCTGCTGGCGATGGGCTCGGGCCTGGCCAATGCCAAGACAGAGCTGAGCATCGGCTACGTGGATGGCTGGTCCGACAGCGTGGCCACGACCTTCGTCGCGGCCGAGGTGATCAAGCAGCAGTTGGGTTATGACGTGAAGCTCATGCCCGTGGCTACCGGCATCATGTGGCAGGGGGTTGCCACCGGCAAGCTGGACCTGATGCTTTCCGCCTGGCTGCCCGTCACCCATGGCGACTATTGGGAGAAGAACAAGGACAAGGTGGTGGACTACGGCCCCAACTTCAATGATGCCAAGATCGGCCTGATCGTACCGGAGTACGTCAAGGCAAAGAGCATTGCGGACCTGAACACCGATGCCAGCTTCGGCAAAAAGATCGTTGGCATAGACGCGGGCTCCGGAGTAATGCTCAAGACCGACCAGGCGATCAAGGATTACGGGCTGGAGGGCTACAAGTTGCAAGCCAGTTCCGGCGCCGCCATGACCTCCGAGCTGGGCCGCGCCTATGACAAGCAGCAATCCGTGGCCGTCACGGGTTGGGTGCCCCACTGGATGTTCGCCAAGTGGAAGTTGCGCTTCCTGGAAGACCCGAAAGGGGTCTATGGCGCGGCCGAGCACGTGGACAGCGTGGGCAGCAAGCAGTTGGAGACCAAGGCGCCGGAGGTGGCGGCCTTTCTCAAGCGCTTCACCTGGAAGGATGCCGATGAAATCGGCGGGGTGATGCTGGAAATCCAGAACGGCAAGAAGCCGGAGGAGGCAGCCAAGGCCTGGGTCGCGGCCCATCCCGAGCGGGTGAAGGAGTGGACGGCTAGATAGCCTGTGCTGTGGGACCCAGCGGCAGCTGGGGAATGGTTGGCCTTTGGAAGCCACCATTCGGCAGCTGCGCTGCCTCCTACCCTGTGGGACCCAGCGGCAGCTGGAGAAGGGTTGGCCTTTGAAACCTACTATTCGGCAACTGCGCTGCCTTCTACCCTGTGGGACCCAGCGGCAGCTGGGGAATGGTTGGCCTTTGAAAGCCACCATTCGGCAGCTGCGCTGCCTCCTACCCCGTAGGACCCAGCGGCAGCTGGGGAATGATTGGCCTTTGAAAGCCACCATTCGGCAGCTGCGCTGCCTCCTACCCCGTGGGACCCAGCGGCAGCTGGGGAATGGTTGGCCTTTGAAAGCCACCATTCGGAAGCCCCCTTTACGACTAAGGTCGTCTATGGTTCCGCGACACGAGGCCTAAAGTGGCTAAGGTTCCACTCAAACCGTGCTGCGGAGACAAAAACAATGAACGACAGCATCTATCTGGCAATACAGAACAACCCGCGATTCAAGGAGCTGGTAGCCAGGCGAGAGCGCTTCGCCTGGATACTTTCAGCCATCATGCTCGGCCTCTACGCCGCGTTCATCCTGCTCATCGCCTATGGGCCGCATCTGCTGGGGGCTCGCTTGAGCGAAGGGTCGTCCATCACCTGGGGTATTCCGCTGGGGATCGGCCTGATCCTTTCCGCTTTCGTACTCACAGGCATCTATGTGCGCCGCGCCAATGGCGAATTCGATGACATGAACCGCGCCCTGCTCAAGGAGGTGCAGCCATGAGCCGCCGCCTGCTGGGCCTGTTCGCCGGGCTGGCACTGACGCCCGCGGCGATGGCAGCCGACGCCCTCACCGGGGCCGTACAGAAGCAACCCTTGAACGTGGCGGCGATCGTCATGTTCGTGGCATTCGTTGCCGCCACCCTCGGCATCACGTACTGGGCTTCCAAGCGTAGCAAATCCGCCTCGGACTACTACGCCGCGGGTGGCCGTATCACGGGCTTCCAGAACGGGCTGGCCATCGCCGGCGACTACATGTCCGCCGCTTCCTTCCTCGGCATCTCGGCCCTGGTGTTCAGCTCCGGCTACGACGGGCTGATCTACTCCATCGGCTTCCTGGTGGGCTGGCCGATCATTCTCTTCCTGATTGCCGAACGCTTGCGCAACCTGGGCAAGTACACCTTCGCGGACGTGGCGTCCTATCGTCTCAAGCAGAAGGAAATCCGCACCCTCTCGGCCTGCGGGTCGCTGGTGGTGGTTGCGTTCTACCTGATCGCCCAGATGGTCGGTGCCGGCAAGCTGATCCAGCTGCTGTTCGGCCTGGACTACAACGTAGCGGTGGTCCTGGTAGGCATCCTGATGTGCCTGTACGTGCTCTTCGGCGGCATGCTCGCCACCACCTGGGTACAGATCATCAAGGCCGTGCTGTTGCTGTCCGGCGCCAGCTTCATGGCGCTGATGGTGATGAAGCACGTCGGCTTCGACTTCAATACCCTGTTCTCCGAAGCGATCAAGGTACACCCCAAGGGCGAAGCGATCATGAGCCCCGGCGGGCTGGTGAAAGACCCGATCTCCGCGTTTTCCCTCGGCCTGGCACTGATGTTCGGCACGGCGGGCTTGCCACACATCCTGATGCGCTTCTTCACCGTGAGTGATGCCAAGGAAGCGCGCAAGAGCGTGCTCTATGCCACCGGCTTCATCGGCTACTTCTACATCCTTACCTTCATCATCGGCTTTGGCGCCATCTTGCTGGTAAGCACCAACCCTGAGTTCAAGGACGCCACCGGCGGCCTTCTGGGCGGCAACAACATGGCGGCGGTGCACCTGGCCAATGCCGTGGGCGGTAGTGTGTTCCTGGGCTTCATCTCCGCAGTAGCCTTCGCCACCATCCTGGCGGTGGTGGCAGGGCTGACCCTGGCCGGTGCCTCGGCGGTCTCTCACGACCTCTACGCTTCGGTGATCAAGAAAGGCAACGCCAACGAGAAGGACGAGATCCGCGTTTCGAAGATGACCACCGTGGCCTTGGGGGTGCTGGCCATCGGCCTGGGCATTCTGTTCGAGAAGCAGAACATTGCCTTCATGGTCGGCCTGGCGTTCTCCATCGCCGCCAGTTGCAACTTCCCGGTGCTGCTGCTCTCGATGTACTGGAAGAAGCTCACCACCCGCGGCGCCATGATCGGCGGCTGGCTCGGCCTGCTGACAGCGGTGGGGCTGATGATCCTTGGCCCTACCATCTGGGTGCAGATCCTAGGTAACGCCAAGCCCATCTACCCCTACGAGTATCCGGCCCTGTTCTCCATCGCGGTAGCCTTCGTGGGCATCTGGTTCTTCTCCGTCACCGACAAATCCCAGGCGGCCGATGAAGAGCGCGCGCGGTTCTATCCGCAGTTCGTGCGCTCGCAAACCGGCCTCGGTGCCAGCGGTGCTGTCTCTCACTGAGCCTTGCGCGCAATGAAAACGCCCCGCTGAGCGGGGCGTTTTTTTACGACCGGAGGGCTATATCTTCCCGAGCAACACCAGGATCAGCAGGATGATCAGGACGGTACCGATGATGCCGGACGGCCCATAACCCCAGCTGCGCGAGTGCGGGAAAACGGGTAGACCACCGATCAGCAGCAAGATCAGGATGATGATAAGTATGGTGCCCATGGCGGATTCCTTGAATGAAGATCCTGTGCGGTCTGCACCGCGTTCTGGCGTGGGCCTGTAGCCTGCCCACTCATATCTTGAGACTCCTGTAGCGCGCAAAAAGTTTGAAATACCGGCAAATCGGTGCCGGCATTCAGCACGCTGATGATCGTTATAGCGAGTTCGCAACGCGGCTAGGCTGGCACTCATCGCCAGTCCAAGAGAGGCAGCCATGAGCAATCGTATGATGGTGACAGGGGCCGGTTCCGGCCTGGGGCGTGAGATCGCCGTGCGCTGGGCGAGGGAAGGGTGGCGGCTGGCCCTGTGCGACCTCGACGAGGCACGCCTGCAAGAGACCTTGCGCCTGGTTCAGGCCGCGGGAGGCGAGGGGTTCATTCGCCGTTGTGATGTGCGCGATTACAGCCAGCTGACGGCCCTGGCCGAGGCCTGTCAGTCCCAGTTCGATGGCCTGGATGTGCTGGTCAACAATGCCGGAGTGGCGTCAGGCGGGTTTTTCTCCGAGCTGTCGCTGGAAGACTGGGACTGGCAGTTGTCCATCAACCTGATGGGGGTAGTCAAGGGCTGCAAGGCCTTCCTGCCGCTGATCCAGCAGAGCCAGGGGCGCGTCATCAACGTGGCCTCCATGGCGGCGCTGATGCAAGGGCCAGGCATGAGCAACTACAACGTGGCTAAGGCCGGTGTGGTCGCGCTTTCAGAAAGCCTGCTGGTGGAGTTGCGCGGCCTGGGCGTGCGGGTGCATGTGCTCTGTCCATCATTCTTCCAGACCAACCTGCTGGACTCTTTCCGTGGCCCCACTCCGGAAATGAAAGCTGCGGTGGGCAAGTTGCTGGAGAGCTCGCCGATCAGCGCCGCCGACATCGCAGATTACCTATACCAGCAGGTGCTGGTAGAGGCTTTCATGATCCTGCCCCATGAAGCCGGCCGTCAGGCCTGGGAAGGCAAGCGTCGCAACCCCGAGCCGCTGTATGCCGAAATGGCTTACATGGCCGACAGGATGCGGGCCAAGGCCGCAGGTTGACGTATGCTGGCGCCTTCGCTCGACACGGAGGCGCTGATGCTCAACTACCTGTGGTTCGTCCTGGCAGCGGTATTCGAAATTGCCGGCTGCTACGGCTTTTACCTTTGGCTACGGCTGGACAAGAGCCCCATGTGGGCCTTGGCGGGCCTGGCCAGCCTGGTCTGTTTCGCCTTGCTGCTCACCCGAGTGGAAGCCAGCTATGCCGGCCGTGCCTACGCCGCCTATGGCGGGGTCTATATCGCGAGCTCCCTTGCCTGGCTGGCGGTGGTCGAGCGTGGGCGGCCGCTGCTCACCGACTGGCTGGGGGTGGGGCTGTGCCTGCTAGGAGCGAGCCTGGTGCTGTTCGGGCCGCGCTGGAGTGGCTGAGCCTGCGCCTGTTTTCATTAGGAGGCGGCTTGTAGGAGGTAGCGAAGCTGCTGAATGCCCCTGCTTGGAAAAGAGGCATTCCCCAGCTGGCGCTGGGTCCCACAGGGGGCGGGTTCAGATCTGGAAATCTACGGTTTTGTACGAAAACTTGTAGGAAAGTGTCCAATTTGCGTGTCAAGGAGCGGTTTCGGGGCCCTTTGCGTTGAAACTGATGACGCCAGGGGGCAGGCTCAAGGCTTAACCCCCTGAAAGGACTCCCTCATGCTTGTACTGACCCGGGCCATTGGCGAAGAAATCATCATTGGCGATGACATCCGCATCAAGATACTGTCCGTGACCGGCAACCAGGTGCGCCTCGGTATCGCAGCGCCGAGGCGAGTAGAAGTGCACCGCGCCGAGATCTACAAGCGGTTGCTGGCCGAGCGTGACCGGCGGGAAACCCTGGCCAGTTGAGTCAGGGCTCCAGCAGCTCGGGCGGCACGTCATGCTTGGCCAGCAGTTGGCATTGCTGGCTGTCGGGGTCGAACAGGATGAACGCCTGGCGCTTGGCCAGCGCTTGGCGCACCCGTAGCACACGGGTCTGCAAGGGGGTTTCGTCACCGTTGTCGGTGCCGTCGCGGGTGACGAAATCCTCGATCAGGCGGTTGAGCGTATCGGGCGCGAGTTGGTCGTAGGGAATCAGCACAGCGGGTTCACCTTGAAAAGCCGATGCCTAGGTTACCCCAACGGGCAAGCCGCCAGGCGCTATTTACCAACGATGTCCTCCACCGTGGGCACTCGGGTGTCGCTTTCCATATGGGCATCGTGCTCGATCTGCTTGCTGAAGTTGCTCAAGGACGCATGGGCGGGGTCGGCATCGCTGGCGAACACGGACGGGCTGAGCATGTAGGCGGCGAGCAGGCGACTCAAGGCCGCAAGGCTATCGATGTGGGTGCGTTCGTAGCCATGGGTGGCATCACAACCGAAGGCCAGCAATGCCGTACGGGTATCGTGCCCTGCGGTCACCGCCGAGTGGGCGTCGCTGTAGTAGTAACGGAACAGGTCCCGGCGTACCGGCAAGGCATGCTCTTGAGCCAGGCGCAGCAAGTGGCGGGACAGGTGATAGTCATAGGGGCCGCTGGAATCCTGCATGGCCACGCTGACAGCGTGTTCGCTGGAATGCTGTCCGGCGGCGACGGGTGCGATATCCACCCCCACGAATTCGCTCACGTCCCAAGGTAACGCGCCAGCGGCGCCGGAGCCGGTTTCCTCGGTGATGGTGAACAGAGGGTGGCAGTCGATCAGCGGTTCGATACCGCTTTCCACGATGGCCTTGAGGGCGGTGAGCACCGCGGCCACGCCCGCCTTGTCGTCCAGGTGACGAGCACTGATATGGCCGCTGTCGGTGAACTCGGGCAGCGGGTCGAAGGCCACGAAGTCGCCGATGTTCACACCCAGGGCTTCAGCATCGGCACGGGTGGCCGAATAGGCATCCAGGCGCAGTTCCACGTGATCCCAGGTGACGGGCATCTGGTCGATGGCGGTATTGAAGGCGTGCCCGGAGGCCATCAGCGGCAATACACTGCCACGCACGATGCCGTTATCGGTGAACACGCTGACGCGGCTGCCTTCGGCGAACCGGCTGGACCAGCAGCCCACCGGCGCCAGCCCCAGGCGGCCGTTGTCCTGGATGACGCGCACGATGGCCCCGATCGTATCCAGGTGCGAGGACAGGGCGCGGTCCGGCGAGTTGCGCTTGCCTTTCAAGGTGGCGCGCAGGGTGCCACGACGGGTCAATTCATAAGGAATGCCAAGGCTGTCCAGGCATTCGGCCACATAACGGACGATGGTGTCGGTGAATCCGGTAGGGCTGGGGATGGCCAGCATCTCCAGCAGCACCTTGCGCAGATAATTCAGATCCGGTTCGGGGATCTTGGACATCTCGCTTCTCCTCAGGATACGTCAAGCGAAGTCAGCGGGCCGCCGGGCAGCCCCGCTGGCGTGAGCGGGCGCAGAGCGCCTAGCGCGCCGGTTGTATATGTGGGAACAGCAAATCCACGAAGCGTTCCGCAGTGGGCCGTGGCTCATGGTTGGCCAGGCCAACCCGCTCGTTGGCTTCGATGAACACGTACTCAGGCTGGTCGGCTGCGGGTACTAGCAGGTCCAGGCCCACCACCGGGATGTCCAGGGCACGAGCTGCGCGAATGGCCGCATCCCGTAGCACCGGATGCAGGCTGTCGGTGACATCTTCCAGGTGACCGCCGGTATGCAGGTTGGCGGTCTTGCGTACCGCCAGGGTCAGCCCGTCGGGCAGGATACTGCTGTATTCATGGCCTGCCGCTTGCACCGTGCGCTCGGTTTCTCTGTCCAGTGGAATGCGGCTTTCTCCCCCGGTGGCAGCCTGGCGCCGCCGGCTCTGCGCCTCGATCAGCTCGCGTACGCTGTGCCGACCATCGCCGACCACCTGGGCCGGTCGGCGAATGGCCGCGGCCACTACCTCAAAGCCAATGACCACGATGCGCAGGTCCGCCCCTTCGTGGAAGCTCTCCAGCAATACGTGACTGTCGAACTGGCGCGCCACTTCGATGGCCGTCTGCACGTCTTCGAGGGTGCGCAGGTCCACGGCCACGCCCATGCCTTGTTCGCCGTCCAGCGGCTTGACCACGATACGGCCGTGCTCTTCGAGAAAATCCTGGTTGTCATCGGCGCTACCCGCCAATTGCTGGGCCGGCAGAGACAGGCCGGCGGCGGCCAGTACCTTGTGGGTCAGGCTCTTGTCCTGACACAGCATGACGCTGATCGAGCTGGTCAGGTCCGACAGGGACTCGCGGCAGCGAATCCGCCGGCCGCCATGGCTGAGGGTGAACAGGCCGTGCTCGGCGTCATCCACATGCACATCGATGCCGCGCCGGTAGGCCTCGTCCACGATGATGCGCGCGTAGGGGTTGAGGTTCGCCGCCGGCCCCGGGCCAAGGAAGAGCTTCTGATTGATGCTGTTCTTGCACTTGATGGCGAAGGTGGGCAGCGTGCGAAAACCCAGCTTGGCGTAGAGGTTCTTGGCCAGGCGATTGTCGTGCATCACCGACAGGTCGAGGAAGCTCAGGCCCCGGCTCATGAAGTGCTCCACCAGGTGGCGCACCAGCACTTCGCCCACGCCAGGGCGAGTGCAGCGTGGGTCTACCGCCAGGCACCACAGGCTGCTGCCCCCTTCCGGGTCCTGGAAGGCAGTGCGATGGTTCAATCCCATGACGCTGCCGATCACGCTACCATCAGTCTCATCCTCGGCCAGCCAGTAGACCGGGCCGCCCTGGTGGCGCGGGGTCAGCTGTTCAGCATCCACCGGAAGCATGCGGCGCTTGCGGTAGAGCTGGTTGATGGCCTCCCAGTCATGGGCGGTACAGGCCCGGCGGATGCGGAAACCGCGAAATATCCGTTGCGCCGGTCGATAGTCGCTGAACCACAGGCGCAGGGTATCGGAGGGGTCGAGGAACAGCTGTTGCGGGGCCTGGGCCAGCACTTGCTGCGGGGCGGCCACGTACAGGGCGATATCGCGCTGTCCGGGCTTTTCCTGCAGCAGCTCGCTGGCCAGGGCTTGCGGCGAGGACCAGGTGTGGCCCATGAGCAGACGGCCCCAGCCACAATGCAAGGGGCGGGGGCTGCCTGAAGAAGGCAGGCCGTCCTCGGCGCACATGGCCTGCAAACGTTCGTAGGAGGGCGGCTGGCCCCGTTGCAGGCGCTGGCTCATGGAGTGGGCGTGGGCTTTCATCATCAGAGTCCTTGTTCGCTGAGCCACAGGTTCAGCGCTGCCAATTGCCACAGCTTGGAGCCGTGCAGCGGCGTCAGCTGGCCATGGGGGTCCGTCAGCAAGGCGTCGATGCGGGCGGGGTTGAACAGGCCGCGGTCCTGACTGCCATCGACCAGCAGGTCGCGGACCCAGCCCAGGGTCGCGCCTTCCAGGTGCTTGAGGCCTGGCACGGGGAAGTAACCCTTCTTGCGGTCGATCACTTCGCTGGGGATAACCCGGCGCGCGGCTTCCTTGAGCACATGCTTGCCGCCGCTGGGCAGCTTGAAACGCGCGGGAATTCGGGCGGAGAGTTCTACGAGGCGGTAGTCCAGGAAGGGCGTGCGCGCCTCGAGGCCCCAGGCCATGGTCATGCTGTCTACCCGTTTGACCGGGTCTTCTACCAGCATCACGGTGCTGTCCAGGCGCAGGGCCTTGTCCACCGCGGCCTCGGCGCCGGGCATGGCGAAGTGTTGCCGCACGAAGTCACCGGCCGCGTCCTGGTCCAGGCGCCAGCGTGGCTGCACGGTATCGGCATAGTCTTGATAGCTGCGGTCGAAGAAGGCCTCGCGATAGGCGGCATAGGCATCCGGCGCCCCGTCGACCTTCGGATACCAGTGGTACCCGGCGAAGAGCTCGTCCGCGCCCTGGCCGCTCTGAACCACCTTGCAGTGACGGGACACCTCCCGCGATAGCAGGTAAAAGGCGATGCAGTCATGGCTGACCATGGGCTCGCTCATGGCGCGGAAGGCGGCAGGCAGCTGGTCGAGAATCTCATGCTCGGCGATGCGCAACTGATGATGCTGGGTGCCGTAGTGACGGGCGATCAGGTCCGAATACTCGAACTCATTGCCGCGCTCGCCGCCGGCGTCATCGAAACCGATGGAGAAGGTGAGCAGGTTGTCCACGCCCGCTTCGCGCAGCAGACCCACGAGCAGGCTGGAATCAACGCCGCCGGAGAGCAGCACGCCCACGTCCACCGCGGCGCGCTGGCGAATGGCGACCGCTTCGCGGGTCGCTTGCAGGGTGCGATCGACCCACTCTTCCAGGCCCAGTTCGGCTTCTCCGGCGGCCGGGCCGTAGGGCAGGCTCCACCAGACCTTTTCCTCGCTGTTGCCCTCGGCGTCGATGCGCATCCAGGTCGCGGCCGGAAGTTTTTGCACATTGGCCAGCAAGGTGCGTGGGGCTGGCACCACGGCGTGGAAGTTCAGGTAGTGGTTCAGCCCCACCGGGTCGAGCATGGGGTCGATGTCACCACCTTTGAGCAAGGCGGGCAGGGTAGAGGCAAAGCGCAGCCGGCTGCCATTGCGTGACAGGTAGAGCGGCTTGACGCCGAGACGATCCCTGGCCAGGAACAGTTGCTGGCGATCCCGCTCCCAGATGGCGAAGGCGAACATGCCGTTGAGCTTGGGCAGCATGGCCTCGCCCCAGGCATGGTAGCCCTTGAGCAGCACTTCGGTGTCGCCGTCGGAATAGAAGCTGTAGCCCAGGGCCTCCAGCTCCTTGCGCAATTCGGGATAGTTGTAGATGGCCCCATTGAAAGCCAGAGCCAGGCCTAGCTGGCCGTCCACCATCGGCTGCGCCGAGCAGTCGGACAGGTCCATGATTTTCAGCCGCCGGTGACCGAAGGCCATCGGCCCCTGGCTATGGAAACCCCACGCGTCCGGGCCTCGCGGTGCCAGGTGATGGGTGATCCGCTCCACCGCGCCCAGGTTCGCGGGCTGTTGGTCGAAACGTAACTCTCCTGCGATTCCACACATGTAGCTTAAACCTTTGCTGTCAGCGTTTAGCGCTACTGGGGACGTGCGAGCCATGCACGAGCGAAGACAATACCGTGCAAGCCAAGGGGGCGTACGGCATGGTCAGCCAGTAGCGCAGGGCCCTGGCGACGGCATGCAACGCCAGGGG
This sequence comes from Pseudomonas massiliensis, assembly GCF_000826105.1. Taxonomy (GTDB): domain Bacteria; phylum Pseudomonadota; class Gammaproteobacteria; order Pseudomonadales; family Pseudomonadaceae; genus Aquipseudomonas; species Aquipseudomonas massiliensis. The sequence goes on from NZ_CCYK01000007.1 coordinate 756,841, forward strand.
CTTGGCATGTTGGAGGGCTACGGGGAACGGATCGTTCCTTCAGGAAAGGAGATTGAGCGTATCAGTGGGTACGGGGGCGCTGGGAGCCAGCGCCCGCTAGCGAAGCGGCCATAGCTTCGCGTGCGGCATCGTCGGCTCCGCTGAGCGTCTACAAGGCTTGGGAACTCGGGCTCTGGTAGGTCTCCCGCCAGGCTTCAAGGACCCCAAGCTCCATGGGCCGGGCCAGGTGGAAGCCTTGCACTTCATGACAGCCGGCGCGGCGCAGGATCTCCAGGGTAGCGGCGTCCTCGATGCCTTCGGCGACGATCCGGTAGCCCAGGCGCAGGCCCAGCCCGATCAGGGTTTCCACCAGCCGACGATCGCGTTCATCGGTACCGATGTTGCATAGCAGGGAGCGGTCCAGTTTCACCGCGGTGGCGGGCAACTGGCGCAGGTAGGTCCAGTTGCTGTAGCCGGTGCCGAAGTCATCGATGGCCACGTCGATGCCGATTTCACGCAGCCGCTGCAATTGCTCGCGCACCAGTTCAGGGCTCTGGCAAAGCGCGCTTTCGGTGAATTCGAGCTCGAGCAGCTCCGGTGGCAGGGCCCAGTCTTCCAGCAGGCCCAGCAGCGTATCGGTAAACTGTGAGCCGTCCAGGTCTTCGGCTGAAACGTTGACCGACACCTTCAAAGGGTGTCCGGCCTGGTACCAGGCGCTGACCTGTGCCACCACCTGGCGGATCACCCAAAGGCTGAGGGGGCGAATCATCGAGGTGCGTTCGGCCAGGGGCACGAACTCGGCCGGGCTCACCGCGCCCAGAAACGGATGTTCCCAGCGCAACAGCGCTTCCACGGACAATAGTTCACCAGTGTTGGCGTCGAAGCGCGGCTGATAGGCCAGGCGTAACTGATAGCTGCTCTGCAGGGCCTCGGCCAGCGCGCTCAACAGCATGAAGGCGCGCTGCTGAGCCCGCCCCAGGCCTGGCTCGTACCAGCCCCAGCCCTTGCCCTTGGTGCGGGCGTCGTCCGAGGCGCTGACCACCATGCGCAGCCAGTCCGGAAGGCTGACCTGGCGGTGGTCCAGCTCGATGGCGCCGATGCCGATCTGCGACTGGATGGGAATGCCGCCGCACATCAAGGGGCGCTTGAAGCGCTGGGCAATGGTGGTGAACAAGGCATCGCTGGCGGCGCAGCGCCCCCCGGCGATGAAAAAACCGAAGCGTGTCTGGCTGACTCGATAGATCGGCGTCCCGGGGGGAACCAGGGTGGCCAGCTCCTCATGCATCACCAGCATCAGGTCCTGGGAGAATTGATAGCCCAGAGCCTTGACGATGTCGTTGAGCATCTGCGGCGAAACCATGTCGATCGCCACGAGAGAATGAAGCTCTTGGTTGCGCCTGTTGTTGATGTCTTCTTCCAGCCGTACCCGGTTGAGCAGGCCGGTTTGCTGATCCAGGAATGCGAACTGCCGCAGGCTGTCGATACGGTGCATGACCAGCGAGCCAAAGCGCTTGAGCACGGCTTGCTGCTCAGGGTTCAGCGGCCCGCGCGGCTTGGTATCGATCACGCACAGGCTGCCCAGCCCAAGGCCATCCTCGGTGATCAGCGGCATGCCGGCGTAGAAACGAATGCCGGGGTAACCGGTGACCAGCGGATTGTCGCGGAAGCGTTCGTCGGCCAGGGCATCCGTTACCACGAAGGGTTCGTCAGTCAGGATGGCATAGGTGCAGAATGAAACGTTGCGAGGGGTTTCGGTCGCGCACAATCCACGGCTGGCCTTGAACCATTGCCGCTGCTCCTCGAGGATGGAGATCAGGGCGATAGGCGCATCGAAATAGGTTTGCAGCAGCTCCATGATGTCTTCGAAAACCGGATCGGGCATACCCTCATCCAGGCACAGACCGGCTACCCGACGCAGCCGGGCTGCTTCGTTGATCGGCGTCGGGATTGGCTGGATCATAGTTGAGGTTTCCGTAGCGGACGGCGATACAATATCCAGTCCGTGATATCAAAATGCCTATACATGCTACAGGTTATCGGCCGCTTCAGCCCGAACTTCAGGGGCCGTTGGTCGTGTAGCTGTAACGATTCATGTCTTCGCCCCACCTTTGCACAGATCTCGCACCGCAAAACGTACCGGCAAGCAGGCGTGCGCTACCTCCTGGCTCACCGGCAAGGGCTCATGCTCCAGCCAGGCGGCCAGCAACTCCCCGGCCAACAATGTAGTGATCAGGCCCCTGGAACCATGGCCGCTGTTCACCCACAACCCGGGAAGCCAGGGGCAGGGCGCATCACACTTTGCCCGCGCGTTTCGCCTCAGGGTCTGGTAACGCTCGTCGAACAGGTCGCGGTCCACCACTGGTCCGACCAAGGGCAGATAATCCGGGCTGGTACAGCGCAGGCCCACACGGCCTTCCGGGGCATTGGTCGGCCCCGGTGCCAGGCTATCGGCCAGCGTAGGGGAAATCTGAGTGAGCAAGCCGAGGTTGTGCTCGTGTTCGGCCACGCTGGGCTGGGTGTCCAGGCGCTGGAAATCGAAGCTGGCGCCCAAGGTATGCTCGCCCAGGCGTGCCGGCGCCACATAACCCTCGCCACAGACCACGGTGGCCAGGGCCTCGCTGGCGGGGGTGGCTGGCAGGCGAGTGATCTGGCCCCGGATCGCCTTGAGCGGGAGCTGCGCCGTAGGCGCGAAGTCACGTACCTGCGCGGCGCAGGCCAGTACGGCCACCGGGGCGCTGGCCAACGGGCGATCGTCCGCCCAGGCTTGCCATTGGTCATCGACCCGGCGCAGTTCGAGCACAGCCTGGTGGGTACGCACTTCGATCAAGGGATGGTCGATAAGCGCCGCGCATACGGCCGGCGGGTGTACCCAGCCGCCTTCGGGAAAATACAGCCCCGGCTGCTGCACGGCCACACCCGCCAGGGCGCTGGCCTCGTCGGCGCTCACTGCTCGCAGCAGATCCGGGGAAAACGCTTCGGCCAGGGTTTGCTGGCGGCTGGCCTCCGCGGCGCTGCTGGCCAGTTGCAATACGCCACAATCGCTCCACGCCTGGCCCCGCTGCAGCCGTTCCAGCCAGCGGCGGGTGTAGCCGAAGCCGCTAAGGATCAAACGCGACAAGGCCGTGCCATGGGCTGAAAGCTTGAGGTACAGCACTCCCTGGGGATTACCGGACGCTTCGGCGGCAATATGCCCGTGACGCTCGAGCAGGGTCACTCGCCAGCCCCGCGCCGCCAGACTGGCTGCCGTGGCGCAACCGGCCAGGCCGGCGCCAACCACCAAGGCATGCCGTTCGCCCGCTACCTTGGGCGGGTAGGCGAACCAGGGCTGCTCCTGCGCAACAGGCACGGGCCCGATGAAGTGCCCGCGCATGATCTCCCATTTCTTGCCCTGCCCGGGCAGGCGTTTCATCTTGAAGCCTGCCGCGACCAGCCCCCGCCGCACTGTGCCCGCCGCGCTGAAGGTGCCCAGGGTAGTGCCTTCCCCCGACAGCCGAGCGACCTCGGCGAACAGCTCGGGGGTCCACATGTCCGGGTTTTTCGCCGGGGCGAAACCGTCCAGGAACCAGGCGTCGACTCGGCCCTTGAGCTGGCGCAACTGAGCCTGGGCATCGCCGATCAGCAGGGTAAGGGTTACGCGCCCATCGGCGAAGACCAGCCGCTGCAGGCCTTCGTGAATAGCCTGATAGCTTCCCAGCAGCGCCTGGGCCCAGGGCGCCAGTTCGGGCCACAGGGCCAGGGCCCGGGTCAGGTCGCTGCGGCCCAGCGGGTATTTTTCCGTACTGATGAAATGCAGGCGCGCCTGCGGCCCTGCGCTAGCCTCGAACAGGCGCCAGGCGCAAAGGAAATTCAACCCAGTGCCGAATCCGGTTTCCCCGATCACCAGGGCTTGCCCGGGCGCCAGTTCGGCGAAACGTTCGGCCAGCGCGTTCTGCTCCAGAAACACATAACGGGTTTCTTCCAGGGCAGCCTGGCTTGAAAAATACACATCGCCAAACACGCGCGAGCGCGGTTGGCCATTTTCGTCCCAATCGAGCTGGGCGGGTGTGACGGCGCTGGGCATGAAGCGGGACCAGATGGAAAGAGGCGCAGTATTCTGCCAGAAGGCGCTGTCCAGATAAGCAGCCAAGAGGAGCAAGCGATGTTCGAATCCGCCGAGATCGGCCACGCGGTCGACGATCAAACCTACAAGGCCGCGGTGCCAGCCCTGCGCGAGGCATTGCTGGAAGCGCAATATGAGCTCAAGGAGCAGGGCCGCTTTCCGGTCATCGTGCTCATCAACGGCATCGAGGGGGCCGGCAAGGGCGAAACCGTCAAGCTGCTCAACGAGTGGATGGACCCGCGCCTGATCGAGGTTCGTACCTTCGACCAGCAGACCGACGAGGAACTGGCGCGGCCGCCAGCCTGGCGCTATTGGCGGCAGCTGCCGGCCAAAGGGCGCATGGGCATCTTCTTCGGCAACTGGTACAGCCAGATGCTCCAGGGTCGGGTGCATGGCCACTTCAAGGACGCCGTGCTCGACCAGGCCATCAACCAGGCCGAGCGCCTGGAGCAGATGCTGTGCGACGAAGGGGCGCTCATCTTCAAGTTCTGGTTTCACCTGTCCAAGAAGCAGATGAAGCACCGGCTCAAGTCCCTGAAGGACGACCCCCTGCACAGCTGGCGCATCAGCCCGCTGGACTGGCAGCAGTCCAAGACCTATGACCGTTTCGTGCACTACGGCGAGCGCATCCTGCGGCGTACCAGCCGCGAGTACGCGCCCTGGCATGTGATCGAAGGTCATGACAGCAATTACCGCAGCCTGGCGGTGGGCAACATCCTTCTCGAAGGGCTGCAGGCGCGGCTCAAGGCACCCGAACAGCCGGTGAATCAGGCGGTACCGCCCCTGGGCAATAGCCTGGACGAACGTACTCTGCTCGACGCCATGGACCTGAGTGTGGCCCTGGAAAAGGACGACTACCAGCGCCAGCTCATCGAGGAACAGGCTCGCCTGGCGACCCTGCTGCGAGACAAGCGCATGCGCCGGCATGCCCTGGTGGCGGTGTTCGAAGGCAATGATGCCGCCGGCAAGGGTGGTGCGATCCGCCGCGTGGCCGCCGCCCTGGACCCGCGTCAATACCATATCGTGCCCATCGCCGCGCCCACCGAGGAAGAGCGCGCCCAGCCCTATCTATGGCGATTCTGGCGGCATATACCGGCGCGCGGGCAGTTCACCATCTTCGACAGGTCCTGGTATGGGCGAGTGCTGGTGGAGCGGGTCGAAGGCTTCTGCGAGCCGGCTGACTGGCTGCGGGCCTATAGCGAGATCAATGACTTCGAGGAGCAACTGATCGAGGCGGGCGTCGTGGTGGTGAAGTTCTGGCTGGCCATCGACCCGCAGACCCAGCTGGAGCGCTTCCAGGAGCGCGAGGAAACGCCTTTCAAACGCTACAAGATCACCGAGGAAGACTGGCGCAACCGGGATAAGTGGCCGGCCTATCGGGGTGCGGTGGGCGATATGGTGGACCGCACCAGCACCGAGATTGCCCCCTGGACGCTGGTGGAAGCCAACGACAAGCGCTGGGCGCGGGTGAAGGTGCTGCGCACCCTGGGCGATGCGCTGGAGCGGGCCTTCGACCGGGACGAAAAATAGTCACCCGTGTCGACAGCCCAGGCTGTGTGCGAACCCGGCGACCCGACCATAGGCGGTTTTCGCGCATAGGCTAGTGGTCGGCGTGGTTCGCCACTCGTTCCACATAAGCCAGGCTCTCGCGCATGGCCTCGGCCCGACTCGGGAAGGGGCCCTCCAGAGTGTTTTCCCGCGTGGTGAAGAAGTAGTGACCATTGATCAGGGTGACCCGGTCACTGCGGAAATGGATGGCAGGGGAGGCTTCCTGGGCGCGTTTACCGAACATGGTGATCTCCGAACAGCGTGAACAAGGGTTTGAACTCGGAAGGAAATCGCTCGCCGGGGACGGCGAGCGAAGGCGTGCGCTGGCTTATCCATTGCCGCCGGCAGACAGCATGTTCTCGGGGCGAACCCACTGGTCGAACTGCTCGTCGGTGAGGTAGCCCAGGTCCAGCGCCGCCTGGCGCAGGGTGAGGTTCTCCCCGTAGGCCTTCTTGGCGATCTGCGCGGCCTTGTCGTAGCCGATGTGCGGGTTCAGCGCGGTGACCAGCATCAGGCCGCGCTCCAGGTGCTCGGCCATCTTCTCGGCATCCGCTTCAAGGCCAGCGATGCAGTGGGCCTGGAAGTTGCGGCAGCCATCGGCCAGCAGGCGAATGGACTGCAGCAGGTTATGGATGAGCACTGGCTTGTAAACGTTGAGCTGCAGGTGACCCTGGCTGGCGGCCATGCCGATGACCACATCATTGCCCAGTACCTGGCAAGCCAGCATGGACAAGGCCTCGCACTGGGTAGGGTTGACCTTGCCCGGCATGATCGAGCTGCCTGGCTCGTTGGCCGGCAAGCGTACTTCGGCCAGGCCGCCACGGGGGCCGGAACCCAGCAGGCGCAAGTCATTGGCCAGTTTCATCAGGGCCACGGCCAGGGTTTTCAAGGCGCCCGCCAGCGTGACCAGGGGCTCATGGCCGGCCAGGGCGGCGAACTTGTTCGGAGCGGTAACGAAGGGCAGCCCGGACAGCGCGGCGATTTCAGCCGCCACGGCTTCAGCGAAGCCCTTGGGCGCGTTGAGCCCGGTGCCTACGGCGGTGCCGCCCTGGGCCAGCTCGTAGACTGCGGGCAGGGAACCACGGATGGCGCGCTGGGCGTAGTCCAGCTGAGCAACGAAGGCTGAGATTTCCTGGCCGAAGGTGATGGGCGTGGCATCCATCATGTGGGTGCGGCCGGTTTTCACCAGGTTGAGGTGGCGCGCCGACAACTCGGCGAGCCCTGCGGAAAGCTCGCCCAGGGCCGGCAGCAGGTCGTCATGAGTGGCCTTGGCCGCCGCGATGTGCATGGCGGTAGGGAAGCAATCGTTCGAGCTTTGCGAGCGGTTCACATGATCGTTGGGGTGAACCGGCGATTTGCCGCCGCGGCCGTTGCCGGCCAGCTCGTTACCCCTGCCGGCGATCACCTCGTTGACGTTCATGTTGCTCTGGGTGCCGCTACCGGTTTGCCAGACCACCAGGGGGAACTGGTCGTCGTGCTCGCCAGCGAGCACCTCATCGGCGGCCTGCTCGATCAGCCGGGCTACATCAGGCGGCAGGTCACCGCTACGGCTGTTGACCCGCGCCGCCGCCTTCTTGATCAAGGCCAGTGCATGGACCACCGCCAGGGGCATGCGCTGCTCGCCGATGGCGAAGTTGATCAGCGAGCGTTGGGTCTGGGCGCCCCAGTAGGAAGCCTCCGGGACTTCGATCTGGCCAATGCTGTCAGTTTCGATGCGGGTCATTGCATTCTCGCTTGTGCAGGTTAGACAGCCAGTTTAGGCGCATTCTGGCGGTGGGGGTTCCCTCTTTGGGCTTCGCTGGAGTGACTGTGCCCAAGCCACTTCACAGGCCCGCCCTTGGGGCGGCTCGTCACTTAGGCTTGAGCCGCTGCTGGGGTTGAGCGCAGAATGGCCCGCCAAGGAGCCTGCCTGGCAGGCGCCCTCCGGTTAACTGTTCCATTTGCCAGATCGCCACAGTAAGGAAAACCGATGAATCGAGTTCGTGCCCTCTGCACCGCGGCCCTGTTGGCCTGCGCCGGGCCTGCCCTGGCCGCCACCGCCAGCCACGAGGCCAGCGCAGAAGCCTTCCTGATGATGGCTCACGCTGACAAGCTCGGCACGCCTGTATACATGCAGGTGCAGCAGATGTTCGCCCAGCGTTTCGCCCAGGCCAACGCCCCGGAGTCCAAGAAAGCGACCCTGGAAAGCTACCAAGCCAAGGCCAACGCCGCGCTGGACCAGGCCATCGGCTGGAACAAGCTCAAGCCGGAAATGGTGAAGCTCTACACGGACAACTTCACCGAGCAGGAATTGAAAGACCTGGTCAAGTTCTACCAGTCGCCCCTGGGCCAGAAGATCGTCAAGACCATGCCTCAGGTCACCGAGCAATCGGCTGAGCTGACCCAGCAGCACCTGCAGGAAGCCGCGCCCGTGGTGAACAAGCTGCTGGCCGACATGACCGCCGAGGTAACGCCGCCGAAGGCCGCCGAGCCTGCCAAGAAGAAGTGACCGCCATGACCATGCAAGCCCGCATCCAGCACACCCTGACCCTGCTGCAACCGCGGCACCTGGACGTGATCGATGAAAGCCACATGCACAGCCGTGGCAGCGAGACCCACTACAAGGCCGTAGTGGTCAGCGAACGCTTCGAGGGGCTGAGCCGGGTCAAGCGTCACCAGCTGGTGTATGGCACCCTGGGCGAACTGATGGGCGAGTTCCATGCCCTGGCCCTGCACACCTATACCCCCGAGGAATGGGCCGCCACGGGCGCGGCTCCGGCCTCGCCGGTATGCGCCGGCGGGCATTGATCCAGCGCAACACAGCCACGGCTCCCTTTGCTAGAATGCGCGCCGCCCGCGGGTAGCCCCCGCGTGGCGCCTATTCGAAACAACCCGGGCCGCCCTTTGCGAGGGCCCCGCCAGGAGACGCAAAGATGTCCATAGTCGTGGCCGCGCTGTACAAGTTCGTCACCCTCGAAGATTACGTCGACCTCCGCGAGCCCTTGCTCCAGGTCATGCTGGCCAACGAGGTCAAGGGCACCTTGCTCCTGGCCAACGAAGGCATCAACGGCACCGTGTCCGGCACCCGCGAGGCCATCGATGCCTTGCTCGCCTGGCTGCGCAACGACCCCCGCCTGGTCGACCTGGACCACAAGGAGTCCCTCTGCGACGAGCAGCCCTTCTACCGCACCAAGGTCAAGCTCAAGAAAGAGATCGTTACCCTGGGCGTGCCGGGCGTGGACCCGAACAGGAAGGTCGGCACCTATGTGGAGCCCAAGGACTGGAACGCGCTGATCAGCGACCCCGAGGTGCTGCTCATCGACACGCGCAACGACTACGAAGTGGCCATCGGGACCTTCGAAGGCGCCATCGACCCGAAGACCACGACCTTCCGCGAGTTCCCGGAGTACGTCAAGACACACTTCGATCCTAGCCGTCACAAGAAGGTAGCCATGTTCTGCACCGGTGGCATCCGTTGCGAGAAGGCATCCAGCTTCATGCTCGGCGAGGGCTTCGAGCAGGTGTACCACCTCAAGGGCGGTATCCTCAAATACCTTGAGGAAGTGCCCGAGCAGGAAAGCAAATGGCAGGGCGACTGCTTCGTGTTCGACAACCGGGTCACCGTGCGCCACGACCTCAGCGAGGGCGACTACGACCAGTGCCATGCCTGCCGCATGCCGGTCAGCGTCGAAGACCGCCAGTCCCCCCATTACACCCCGGGCATCAGTTGCCCGCATTGCTGGGACAGCCTGAGCGAGAAGACCCGTCGTAGCGCCATCGATCGGCAGAAGCAGATCGAGCTGGCCAAGGCGCGCAACCAGCCTCACCCCATCGGCTATAACTACCGCAAAACGACCGAGGCTTGAGCCATGGCCAACCGCCTGGTGTACGTGATGGACCCGATGTGCTCCTGGTGCTGGGGCTTTGCTCCGGTCGCCGAGGCGCTGATAAGCCAGGCGGCGACGGGCGGCGTTACCGCTCATCTGGTGGTGGGAGGCCTGCGCACGGGCCAGACCGCGCTGGATAACGGCACTCGCAAGCGTATTCTGGAGCACTGGCACAGCGTTGCGCAGACCACCGGGCAACCTTTCCGGTTCGAGGAGGCACTGCCTCCCGGCTTCGTCTATGACACCGAGCCGGCCTGCCGGGCGATCGTTGCCGCCCGCCTGATCGACCCGGCCATGGCCTGGCCCATGGCTCGCGCCATCGGGCAGGCCTTCTACCGCGACGGCCTGGACGTGACCCGTACCGCCGCCCTGGTGGATATCGCCGAGGCGGTGGGGCTTTCCCGCCTGCGCTTCGCCGACACCTTCGACCTGGCGCAGACCGCCGAGGCCACCCAGGCCGACTTCACTTGGTCACAGTCCTTGGGTATTTCTGGGTTCCCCACGGTGCTGGCCGAGCATGACCGCCAATACGCGTTGCTTACCAATGGCTACCAGTCGGCTGATGCCCTGGGGCCACTGCTGGCACGTTGGCTTGATCGCATCGCCGCGCTATAGTCGCGCGGTGCTGCGCCGTCCCTGACGGCAGCGTTGGCACAGTGGGAGTGCTGCGCTGGCCGAGGCTGGAAACCTTGGCTGCGCTGTGCTGAATGTGTGCCGGGCCGCGTGGCTTGGCGTCTGCGCCTCAAAGGATCACATGAAGCAGAAACGCACCCTGGAAACGCCAAGGCTGATCAGCATCGCGTGGCCGTTCATCGCTGTTGTACTGCTGCTGGCCCTGCTGGGATGCGTCAGCTTCTACGCACTGTCCGCCGTGCGGGGCTATGTGGCTGGCGAAAGCCTATGGTCCAAGGCGCAGAAGGATGCGATCTTCTACCTGAGCCTGTACGCGGATAACCGCGACGAAGGCACCTATGCCAAATACCAGCAAGCGATGGCGGTGCCCGAGGGCAACCGAGAGCTGAGGGTGGCCCTGGAAAAGCCCGAGCCTGACATGACCATGGCCCGCAAGGGGCTTCTGCAGGGCGGCAATCACCCGGAAGATTTCGACGGCATCATCTGGCTGTTCCTGAATTTCCGCCATATTTCCTATTTCGCCCGCGCCATGGACCTCTGGACCATTGGCGACAACTACCTGGATCAGCTCGACGCCATTGCCGGGCAGATGCATGACGCCATCGGCGGAGGCAGCGCCACGGCGGCCGATACCTTGCGCTGGAAGCAGCAGATCGCTGCCCTGAATGAAGCAGTGACGCCGGCCGCCAAGGCCTTCAGTGATGCCCTGGGCGAGGGCAGCCGGGTGCTGCAGCGCTGGCTGGTCAGTACCAACCTGGTGACGGCGTTCCTGTTGATCGCGCTGGCCCTGTGGATCACCCGCAAGCTGCTGGTGCAGCGTCATAGCATGGCCGAGGCGCTGCAACTGGAAAAGGAGCGTGCCCAGGTTACCCTGGCGTCCATCGGCGATGGGGTGATCGCTACCGACGTGACCGGCGCCATCGCCTACATGAACCCGGCCGCCGAGCAGCTTACCCATTGGAAGGCCGAGCAGGCGGCGGGCTTGCCCCTGGCAGCCCTGTTCAACCTGCTGGACGAGCATGCCGAGAAAGACGATTTCACCCTGATCGAGCGCATCCTCGGAGGGCAGCTCACCGGTGGCAGCGAGCATGCCAAGCTCATTCAGCGTCTGGACGGCAGCACGGTCTCGGTGAATCTGGTAGGCGCGCCCATCCAGACCGACGGCCGCATCAGCGGGGCGGTACTGGTGCTGCACGACATGACCCAGGAGCGGCAGTACATCGCCAACCTGTCCTGGCAAGCCAGCCATGATGCATTGACAGGCCTGGCCAACCGCCGGGAGTTCGAGCAGCGCCTGGAACAGGCCCTGACCCGTACCGCCAATGGGCGCGGGCGGCAGTCGCTGATGTTCCTTGACCTTGACCAGTTCAAGCTGGTGAACGATACCTGCGGCCATGCGGCAGGCGACGAACTGTTGCGACATATCTGCGCCGTATTGCAATCGTGCCTGCGGGAAACCGATACCCTGGCCCGCCTGGGCGGCGACGAGTTCGGCGTGCTGCTGGAAGATTGTCCGCCGGACCAGGCCGAGCGCATCGCCGAACACCTGCGCGAGAGCGTGCACAGCCTGCACTTCGTCTGGAAGGGGCGGCCGTTCATGACCTCCGTGAGCATTGGCCTGGTGCACCTGAACCTGTTGCCAGCCACGTTGGAGCTGTCGTTGCGGGCCGCGGACATGGCCTGCTACATGGCCAAGGAAAAGGGGCGCAACCGGGTGCAGGTCTATCACGCCGAAGACTCCGAAGTGTCTACCCGCTTCGGCGAGATGGCCTGGATTCAACGGCTGCGCATGGCCCTGGAGGAAGACCGCTTTACCCTTTATGCGCAGGAAATCGCCCTCTTGGCCAACGACCGCAACGGCGGCGGCCATGCTCGCCATGTGGAGATCCTGCTACGGCTGCATGATGAGCACGGGCGGATGATTCTCCCGGACAGTTTCATCCCGGCCGCCGAGCGCTATGGCCTGATGACCGCCCTGGATCGCTGGGTAGTCAAGAATGTATTCAAGGTGATCCGCCAGGCCATGGACGAAAGCGGGGAAGAGCCGCTGGCCGTATGTGCTATCAATTTGTCCGGGATCAGTATCGGGGATGACGATTTCCTGGATTATCTTCGTGAGCAGTTCCGCCGGTTCGCCATTGCGCCGCACTTGATCTGCTTCGAAATCACCGAGACCAGTGCCATCTCGAACCTTGGCAGCGCCATTCGCTTCATCAACGAGCTCAAGGCCCTGGGTTGCCTGTTCTCACTCGATGATTTCTGCGCGGGCATGTCCTCGTTCGCCTACTTGAAGCACCTGCCGGTGGATTTCCTGAAGATCGATGGCAGTTTTGTAAAGGACATGCTCGATGATCCCATCAACCGGGCCATGGTTGAGGTCATCAACCATATCGGCCACGTGATGGGCAAGCGTACCATCGCCGAATTCGTTGAAACGCCGCTGATCGAGCAGGCGCTCATGGAGATTGGCGTGGATTATGCACAAGGCTACGTGATCGAGCGGCCACGCTTGTTCACCTGCGAAAGCCTACGCTGCGCCGACGAAGTGCGTGCCACCCCCTGACGCCTCCCTCGGGGAGGCAAGGGCAGCGAACCTTGCGGTAGTTTTTCACCAACAGAAAGGAAGTTGTCGATGAATGATGTAGCGGATTCAGGTTTCACTCGCACCGGCCCTCTGATGGAAGCATCCAGCTATCCGGCATGGGCCCAGCAACTGTTGCGTGATTGCAGCATTGCCAAGCGGCGCGTGGTGCAACATGAACTGTACCAGCGGATGCGAGACAACAAGCTCAGCGCCGGCACCATGCGCCAGTACCTGATTGGCGGCTGGCCCGTGGTGGAGCAGTTCTCGCTGTACATGGCTCATAACCTGACCAAGACCCGTTTCGGTCGCCATCCAGGCGAAGACATGGCGCGCCGCTGGTTGATGCGCAACATCCGAGTCGAACTGAACCATGCCGATTACTGGGTCAACTGGTGCGCGGCTCACGGTGTGACCCTGGAAGACCTGCAGGCCCAGAAAGTGCCGCCGGAGCTGCAATCGCTCAGCCATTGGTGCTGGCAGACCTGTACCGCCGACTCGCTGGTAATCGCCATGGCCGCGACCAACTACGCCATCGAAGGCGCGACCGGCGAATGGTCGGCCGTGGTGTGCTCCAGCGATGTGTATGCCAATGCCTTCCCTGAGGAAACCCGCAAGCGCGCCATGAAGTGGCTGAAGATGCATGCCCAGTATGACGACGCGCATCCATGGGAAGCCTTGGAAATCATCTGCACCCTGGCTGGGAACGACCCGTCCCAGGCCCTGCAGGACGAGCTGCGCAAAGCCATCTGCAAGAGCTACGACTATATGTTCCTGTTCCTGGAGCGCTGCATGGAGCTGGAGAACAAGAGCGTCCAGCGCGAGCGCGAAGCGGTGGCCTGATCCTACCGTGGACGGGAGCCAACTCGCCAGCTTCGCTGGCTCCCACCCAGATCCTCAGCGGCAATGATTTTGCTCATCTGTTGACCTAAAGGGCTGGTTCACCCGGTGGGAGGCAGCGAAGCTGCCGAATTCCCAGGGCGGCAGGGCTTGACTACAAAAGCCTGTCAGCGGGCATCGAAGGCGCGGCCGTTGATGCCGGCGCTGTCGGGCCCCATCAGGTAAAGGTAGATCGGCATGATGTCCTCAGGGGTGGGGTTGCGTTGCGGGTCCTCGTCCGGGTAGGCCTGGGCGCGCATGTCGGTGCGGGTGCCGCCGGGGTTGAGGCTGTTGGCGCGGATCAGCGAGCTGCCGGCGCATTCGTCGGCGAGCGTTTGCATCAGCCCTTCGGTGGCGAACTTGGACACCGCGTAGGCCCCCCACTGGGCGCGGCCCTTGCGGCCCACGCTGCTGGACGTAAAGATCACCGAGGCCTCCTTGGAACGATGCAGCAGCGGCAGCATGGCCCGGGTGAGCATGAAGGTGGCATTGACGTTCACCTGCATGACCTGGACGAACTCCTGGTCCGGGGTTTCATCCAGGGTCGCCCGCGGCCCGAGGATGGACGCGTTGTGCAGCAAGCCATCCAGGCAATCGAAGCGCTGCTCGATCGCCACTTCCAGTCGCTCGTAGTCCGCGGTTTTCGCGGTTTCCAGATCCAGCGGGTAGACCATCGGCGTCAGGTGGCCTGCCTGGCGGATGCGCTGGGCCACGGCTTCCAGATGACTGCGGGTTCTGCCCAGCAGGATGACCTGGGCGCCATGGGCGGCGTAGGTTTGCGCCGCCGTGGCGCCAATGCCGCGGCCGGCGCCAGTGACCAGGATCACCCGGTTGGCCAGTAGGTCGGGGGCTGCCTTGTACTCGAACATCGCGGGGTCTCCTGCCTTTGGCGCGGTCAGCAGCCGCAGAGGGCGCGATCCAGAAGGTCGCGCAGCTCCGCGGGATGGCTGACGACAGCGTCCGCGCCCCAGTGATCGGGGTTGTCGTCAGGATGAATATAGCCGTAACGCACCGCGACGGTCTTGGTTCCGGCATCCCGGCCGGATTCGATGTCACGCAGGTCATCGCCCACGAACAGCACCCGGGACGGGTCCAGGCCGAGGGTATTGCAGGCCAGGGTCAGCGGCTCCGGGTCCGGCTTGCTGCGGGTCACATGGTCGGGGCAGATCAGCACCCGCGAGCGTTCAGCCAGGCCCAGCTGGCGCATGATCGGCTCGGCGAAGCGCACAGGCTTGTTGGTGACCACGCCCCAGATCAGCCCAGCCTTCTCGAGGTCTTGCAGCAGCGCTTCCATGCCGTCGTACAAATGGGTATGCACCGCGCAGTGGGCCTGGTAACGCTCCAGGAACTCCAGGCGCAGAGCTTCGAAACCCTCGTCTTGCGGCGTCAGGCCGAAGGTGGCGCTGACCATGGCGCGGGCGCCGCCGGAGACCACATCACGGATCAGTTGGTCGGCGACCGCAGGCCGGCCGCGCTCGGCCAGCATGGCCTGGCAGACGGCGATGAAGTCCGGGGCCGTGTCGAGCAGGGTCCCGTCCATGTCGAAGAGTACGGCGTCCAGGCGCATCTCAAGCCTCCCGCAGGGTTTGGACCATATAGTTGACGTCCACGTCCGACGCCAGCTTGTAATGCTTGGTCAGCGGGTTGTAGGTAAGCCCGATCATGTCCTTGACCCGCAGGTCCGCGGCACGGCTCCAGTTGCCCAGCTCGGAAGGACGGATGAATTTCTTGAAGTCGTGAGTGCCGCGGGGCAGCAGCTTCATGATGTATTCGGCGCCGACAATGGCGAACAGATAGGCCTTGGGGTTGCGGTTGATGGTGGAGAAGAACACCTGGCCGCCCGGCTTGACCAGGCGGGCGCAGGCGCGGATCACCGAGGACGGGTCCGGCACGTGCTCGAGCATTTCCAGGCAGGTCACCACGTCATAGGTGCCCGGCTGTTCGTCGGCCAGCGCCTCGGCGGTCACCTGGCGATAGTCGACCTCGACGCCGGATTCAAGCTGATGCAGGCGGGCCACGGCCAGGGGCGCTTCGCCCATGTCGATACCGGTGACCTTGGCGCCGCGCAAGGCCATGGCCTCGCTGAGGATGCCGCCGCCACAGCCCACGTCCAGCACCGTCTTGCCGGCCAGGTGGGCGCGCTCGTCGATCCAGTTCACCCGCAGCGGATTGATCTCGTGCAGGGGCTTGAATTCGCTTTCACGGTCCCACCAGCGGTGGGCGAGGGCTTCGAATTTGGCGATTTCGGCGTTATCGACGTTGCTCATGAACGGTCCTTGAAGCGAAAAGAAGAAGAAAGCGGCGAACAGGCCCCGGGCCGGTCAGCGCGGGGCGCCCTCGGCGATGCGTTCGCCCCAGGCGCTGGCGCGGGCGATGAGTTCGGCCTCGTCGAAGCCGGTCAGTCGGCCCCCGTCGAGCAGCGCCTGGCCGGCCACCCAGAGGTGGCTGACACAGTCGCGGCCGGCGGCGTAGATCAGTTGCGAAACCGGGTTATAGATAGGTTGGAGGGCCAGCCCCGAAAGGTCGAACGCGACCACGTCCGCGGCCTTGCCCACTTCCAGCGAGCCGATGCAGCCGTCCAGGCCCAGGGCACGGGCGCCGTTCAGGGTGGCCATGCGCAGGGCCCGGTGGGCATCGACGGCGGTGGCCGAGCCGGCGACGGCCTTGGCCAGGAGCGCGGCGGTGCGGGTTTCGGCGAGCAGGTCCAGGTCGTTGTTGCTGGCCGCGCCGTCGGTGCCGATGGCCACGTTCACGCCCGCCTGCCAAAGACGCTCGATAGGGCAGAAGCCGCTGGCCAGCTTGAGGTTGGATTCCGGGCAATGCACCACGCTGCAGTTGTATTCCACCAGCATGGCCAGGTCTTCGTCGTTCACCTGGGTCATGTGCACGGCCTGGAAGCGCGGGCCGAGCAGGCCCAGCCGGGCCAGGCGGGCCAGCGGGCGCTCGCCCGTGGCGTCCACGGCCTGCTGCACCTCGAAGGCGGTTTCATGCACGTGCATCTGAATGGGCGCATCCAGCTGGTTGGCCAGCACTCGCACCTGTTCCAGGTTGGCATCGCCCACGGTGTAGGGCGCGTGAGGGCCAAAGGCCAGGCTGATGCGCGGGTGGGCACGCAACTCATCGAACAGGGCGATGCCCTGGCGCAGGGCGTCGTCGCTGTCGCGGGCGCCAGGTACGGGAAAATCCAGCACTGGCACGGATATCTGTGCCCGGGCGCCGCTTTCATGGATGCGCTCGGCCGCCACCGCCGGATAGAAATACATGTCGGCGAAGCAACTGATGCCGCCCTTGATCTGTTCGGCGATGGCCAGGTCCATGCCGTCGCGGATGAAGGCTTCATCCACCCATTTCGCTTCGGCGGGCCAGATATGGTCCTGCAGCCAGCTCATCAGCGGCAGGTCGTCGGCCAGGCCGCGGAACAGGCTCATGGCGCCATGGCCGTGGGCGTTCACCAGGCCCGGGGCGAGCAGGCAGCCGGGCAGTTCGCGTTTTTCCCGGTGGGGCTGGGCCAGGCCTTCGGCCCGCGGGCCCATGAAGGCAATGAGGCCGTCGCGGATGCCCAAGGCATAGTCGGTGAACACCACGCCCGCCGGTTCCACCGGGACCAGCCAGGTCGGCAGCAACAGAAGGTCAAGGGCGGCGGCTTGAGGCATGGGAGGGTTCCGATGAGAGGGCGATGTGCTCGAAGTATACCCGAGCGTCTTTCCCGGGGGAGCGGTATAATCGGCGGTTTTTGGCGGCTTGAGTGGGGTGGGGCATGCGCGATCGGCTTTTGGCGGCGGAGAAGGTAAAAGCGATCGACTGGCGTGACGGCGCGCTCTTCCTGCTGGACCAGCGCCTGCTGCCGGGCGTCGAAACCTGGGTTCGCTATGAAGACGCGGCGGAAGTGGCCGGGGCCATTCGGGCGATGATCGTGCGCGGCGCGCCGGCCATTGGCATCGCGGCGGCCTACGGCGTGGTGCTGTCGGCGGCCGCGCGCCTGCGTGGTGGCGGCGACTGGCAGGCGGCCGTGGCCGCGGATATTGCCTTGCTGGCCGATTCCCGGCCCACTGCGGTCAACCTGTTCTGGGCGCTCAACCGCATGCGCGACCGCCTGGCTCGCCTGCGCGACGGTGAGTCGGCCGTGGCCGCTCTCGAGGCCGAGGCGGTGGACATCCACCAGAGCGACCGCGAGGCCAACCTCACCATGGCCCAGCTTGGCGTGGAGCTGATCCGCCGACACCAGGGCAACATGCAGACCCTGCTCACCCACTGCAATACCGGGGCGCTGGCCACCGGCGGTTTCGGCACGGCCCTGGGCGTGATCCGCGGCGCCTGGCTCGAAGGCATGGTGGAGCGGGTATACGCCGACGAAACCCGGCCTTGGTTGCAGGGCTCGCGGCTGACGGCCTGGGAGCTGGCCAACGAAGGCATTCCGGTTTCCCTGAATGCCGATTCGGCCGCCGCCCACATCATGAAGACCAAGGGCGTGACCTGGGTCATCGTGGGGGCGGACCGCATCACCGCCAACGGCGACGTGGCCAACAAGATCGGCACCTACCAGCTGGCGGTCAATGCCATGCACCACGGCGTGCGCTTCATGGTGGTGGCGCCTAGCTCCACCATCGACATGACCCTGGAAAGCGGGGACCTCATCCCCATCGAGGAGCGACTGGGCAGCGAGCTGCTGGAAGTGGGCGGCACCCGCATCGGGGCCAACGTGGAAGCCTTCAATCCAGTGTTCGACGTCACCCCGGCTGACCTGATCGATGCCATCGTTACCGAGAAGGGTGTGATCGAGCGGCCCGACACTGCCAAGATGGCTCAATTGATGTGCCGCAAGCGCTTGCACTGACGGCCGCGCGGCCAAGACCATAGCCCAGCGCCCGGCAGGGTCCGGTTGCGCCTTGCCAAGCCTCTATCGCGCTCTGTTCCCGGGCCGGGGCAGGGCGCACAGCCCCTCAATCGCGCTCCAGGCGATTTTCTCCTTCCGGCTTCCTCCTCCAAGGCCCTCTTTGGGATAGGCCTCAGACGCGCTCTGTGGTAACATCCGGCGGTTTGGAGACGGGCCGTTATCGAGGCGCGTCCCCTGTTTGTGAGACGCAAGTCGTCAGGTGTGTCGCTGGCCAATGCTGGCTCGGCTGAGTTTCATTACATAAGGAATCAGGCTTCTCATGGGCGAACTGGCCAAAGAAATCCTACCGGTCAATATCGAAGACGAACTCCGGCAGTCGTACCTCGACTACGCCATGAGCGTAATCGTCGGGCGGGCCTTGCCTGACGCGCGCGACGGCTTGAAGCCGGTGCACCGGCGGGTTCTCTATGCCATGAGCGAGCTGGGCAACGACTGGAACAAGCCCTACAAGAAATCGGCCCGTGTGGTCGGTGACGTGATCGGTAAATACCACCCTCACGGTGATACCGCGGTCTACGACACCATCGTGCGCATGGCACAGCCCTTCTCCCTGCGCTACCTGCTGGTGGACGGCCAGGGCAACTTCGGCTCGGTGGACGGCGACAACGCCGCGGCCATGCGATACACCGAAGTGCGCATGACCAAGCTGGCCCATGAGCTGCTTTCCGACCTGCACAAGGAAACCGTCGACTGGGTGCCCAACTACGACGGCACCGAGCTGATTCCCGCGGTGATGCCTACCCGCGTGCCCAACCTGCTGGTCAACGGCTCCAGCGGTATCGCCGTGGGCATGGCCACCAACATCCCGCCCCATAACCTGGGTGAAGTACTCGACGGTTGCCTGGCGATCATCGACAACCCGGACGTGACCGTGGACGAGCTGATGCAGCACATCCCCGGCCCGGACTTCCCCACCGCCGCGGTGATCAACGGGCGCCAGGGCATCATCGAGGCCTACCGCACCGGCCGCGGGCGCATCTACATGCGCGCGCGCTCCACCGTCGAAGACATCGACAAGGTAGGCGGCCGCCAGCAGATCGTGGTCACCGAGCTGCCGTACCAGCTCAACAAGGCGCGGCTGATCGAGAAGATCGCCGAGCTGGTCAAGGAAAAGAAACTCGAAGGCATCACCGAGCTGCGCGACGAGTCCGACAAGGACGGCATGCGCATCGTCATCGAGCTGCGCCGAGGTGAAGTGCCGGAGGTGATCCTCAACAACCTGTACGCGCAAACCCAGCTGCAGGCGGTGTTCGGCATCAACATCGTCGCCCTGGTGGACGGCCGCCCACGGCTGCTGAACCTGAAGGACCTGCTCGAGGCCTTCGTGCGCCATCGTCGCGAAGTGGTGACCCGCCGCACCGTATTCGAGCTGCGCAAGGCGCGTGAGCGCGGCCACATCCTTGAAGGCCAGGCGGTGGCCCTGTCGAACATCGATCCGGTGATCGCCCTGATCAAGGCCTCGCCCACGCCGTCCGAAGCCAAGGAAGCCCTGGTGTCCACCGGCTGGGAGTCCTCGGCGGTGATGACCATGGTCGAGCGCGCCGGCGCCGACAGCTGCCGCCCCGAGAACCTGGACCCGCAATACGGCGTGCGCGACGGCAAGTATTACCTGTCGCCCGAGCAGGCCCAGGCCATCCTCGATCTGCGTCTGCACCGCCTCACCGGCCTGGAGCATGAAAAGCTGCTGGCCGAGTACCAGGAGATCCTCAACCAGATCGGCGAGCTCATCCGCATTCTCAACAGCCCCGAGCGTCTGATGGAAGTCATCCGCGAAGAGCTGGAGCTGATCCGCGCCGAGTATGGCGACGCGCGCCGCACCGAGATCCTCGACGCGCGCCTGGACCTGACCCTCGGCGACATGATTCCCGAAGAGCACCGCGTGGTGACCATTTCCCACGGTGGCTATGCCAAGACCCAGCCCCTGGCGGCCTACCAGGCCCAGCGCCGTGGCGGCAAGGGCAAGTCCGCCACCGGGGTGAAGGATGAGGACTACATTTCCCACCTGCTGGTCGCCAACAGCCACACCACTCTGATGCTGTTCTCCAGCAAGGGCAAGGTGTACTGGCTCAAGACCTATGAGATTCCGGAAGCCTCCCGCGCCGCCCGTGGCCGGCCGCTGGTGAACCTGCTGCCGCTCAGCGAGGGCGAGTACATCACCACCATGCTGCCGGTGGAGGAATACACCGAAGGGCACTTCATCTTCATGGCCACTGCCAACGGTACCGTGAAGAAGGTGCCGCTGGAGCAGTTCAGCCGCCAGCGCAGCGTGGGCCTGATCGCCGTGGAGCTGGACGAAGGCGACGTGCTCATCTCGGCTTCCATCACCGATGGCCAGCGCGAGGTAATGCTGTTCTCCGACGCCGGCAAGGTAACCCGCTTCAACGAGGCCGACGTCCGTCCCATGGGCCGTACCGCCCGTGGGGTGCGCGGCATGCGTCTGGGCGAGAGCCAGCGCCTGATCTCCATGATCATCCCGGAGGAGGGCAGCCAGATCCTCACCGCCTCCGAGCGCGGTTACGGCAAGCGCACCGCCATCGCCGAGTTCCCGCAGTACAACCGTGGCGGCCAGGGCGTGATCGCCATGGTCAGCAACGAGCGTAACGGGCGCCTGGTCGGGGCCGTGCAGGTGCTCGAAGGCGAGGAGATCATGCTGATCTCCGACCAGGGCACCCTGGTGCGTACCCGCGTGGGCGAAGTGTCGAGCCTGGGCCGCAACACCCAGGGCGTGACCCTGATCAAGCTGGCTGCCGACGAGAAGCTGGTAGGCCTGGAGCGGGTTCAGGAGCCGTCCGAGGAAGAGGTGGAGATCTTCGAGAGCGAAGACGCCCTGGCCGCGAGCATGGTGGAAGAATTGATCGAGGCGCCCGCCGATGGCGTCGAGACGCCTGCCGAGGAACTGGGTGACACCGGTGGCGAACCGATCCCCGAATGAACCGGCATTGTGGTGAAGGCGGGCGCCTGGGCGCCCGTCGATGCAAGTACTATCAGCCCTTGTAGAGCGAGAGTGGATGTGAGCAACCGAGCCTTTAACTTCTGCGCAGGCCCCGCTGCGCTCCCTGAAGCCGTCCTGCAGCGCGCCCAGGCGGAGATGCTCGACTGGCATGGCAAGGGCCTTTCCGTCATGGAAATGAGCCACCGCAGCGACGATTACACAGCCCTGGCGCAGAAGGCCGAGCAGGACCTGCGCGATCTGCTGTCCATTCCGTCCAACTACAAGGTGCTGTTCCTGCAGGGCGGCGCCAGCCAGCAGTTCGCCGAGATCCCGTTGAACCTGCTGCCAGAAGGCGGCGTGGCGGACTACATCGATACCGGCATCTGGTCGCGCAAGGCCATCGACGAGGCGCGTCGCTACGGGACCATCAACGTGGCCGCGTCCGCCAAGCCCCTGGACTACCTGGACCTTCCCGTCCAGGCCGAGTGGAAGCTGAGCGACCAGGCCGCCTACGTCCATTACGCCAGCAATGAAACCATCGGTGGCCTGGAATTCCAGTGGGTA
This sequence comes from Pseudomonas massiliensis, assembly GCF_000826105.1. Lineage (GTDB taxonomy): Bacteria > Pseudomonadota > Gammaproteobacteria > Pseudomonadales > Pseudomonadaceae > Aquipseudomonas > Aquipseudomonas massiliensis. The sequence continues at coordinate 778,816 of NZ_CCYK01000007.1, forward strand.
CCCCAGGTGGACGCGCCCCTGGTGGTGGACATGTCGTCCAACATTCTGTCACGGCCGATCAACGTCGCCGACTACGGCATGATCTACGCCGGCGCCCAGAAGAACATCGGCCCCAGCGGGCTGGTGGTGGTGATCATTCGCGAAGACCTGCTCGGCAACGCCCGCGCCAGCTGCCCCACCATGCTCAACTACAAGGTGGCGGCGGACAACGGCTCCATGTACAACACCCCGGCCACCTATTCCTGGTACCTCTCCGGGCTGGTGTTCGAGTGGCTCAAGGAGCAGGGCGGCGTCACCGCCATGGAACAGCGCAACCGGGCCAAGAAAGACAAGCTCTATGCCTTCATCGACGGCAGCGACTTCTACAGCAACCCGATCGCGCCCGCGGCTCGCTCCTGGATGAACGTGCCGTTCCGCCTGGCCGACGAGCGCCTGGACAGCGCCTTCCTGGCCGGGGCCGATGCCCGCGGCCTGCTCAACCTCAAGGGCCATCGTTCGGTAGGCGGCATGCGCGCTTCCATCTACAACGCCCTGGGCATGAACGCCATCGATGCCCTGGTGGCCTACATGGCCGAGTTCGAGAAGGAACATGCCTGATGACGGATGCAAACTCTGACCAGGCGCTCAAGGCACTGCGGCTGCGCATCGACAGCCTCGACGAAAAGATCCTCGAACTGATCAGTGACCGCGCCCGCTGCGCCCAGGAGGTCGCCCGGGTCAAGATGGGTTCCCTCGCCGCCGGCGAGCAGCCCGTGTTCTACCGCCCCGAGCGCGAAGCCCAGGTGCTCAAGCGGGTCATGGACCGCAACCAGGGCCCCCTGGGTGACGAGGAAATGGCGCGCCTGTTCCGGGAGATCATGTCCACCTGCCTGGCCCTCGAGCAGCCCTTGAAAGTGGCTTACCTGGGCCCGGAAGGCACCTTCACCCAGGCCGCGGCCATGAAGCACTTCGGCCACGCCGTGATCAGCCAGCCCATGGCGGCCATCGACGAAGTGTTCCGCGAGGTGGTGGCCGGCGCGGTGAACTTCGGCGTGGTGCCGGTGGAGAACTCCACCGAAGGCGCGGTGAACCACACCCTGGACAGCTTCCTCGAGCATGACCTGGTCATCTGCGGGGAGGTGGAGCTGCGCATTCACCACCATCTGCTGATCGGTTCCAATACCAAGACCGACAGCATTTCGCGCATCTACTCCCATGCCCAATCCCTGGCGCAGTGCCGCAAGTGGCTGGACGCCCATTACCCCAACGTGGAGCGGGTGGCGGTGTCCAGCAACGCCGAGGCCGCCAAGCGGGTCAAGGGGGAGTGGAACTCCGCCGCCATCGCCGGCGACATGGCCGCCAGCCTCTATGAGCTGGATCGCCTGGCCGAGAAGATCGAGGACCGCCCGGACAACTCGACGCGCTTCCTGATCATCGGCAACCAGGAAGTGCCGCCCACCGGCGACGACAAGACGTCCGTCATCGTGTCCATGCAGAACAAGCCTGGCGCATTGCACGAGCTGTTGATGCCGTTCCACGAGAACCATATCGACCTCACCCGTATCGAGACCCGACCGTCTCGCAGCGGCAAGTGGACCTACGTCTTCTTCATCGATTTCATCGGCCATCACCGGGATCCGCTCATCAAGGCGGTGCTCGAGCGCATCAGCGGCGAGTCGGTCGCGCTGAAGGTGCTGGGGTCCTATCCCAAGGCCGTGCTCTGACCTTCGCTCCCCGGCCCGCTACAGGCGCGCCTCTGTATAACTGGATCGCGGCGGCAGCCCCGCCGCGGTCAAGGCTTCCCGGATGTTCCCATGTCGAATGAAAACACTTCCCGCCCCGCGCCGCTGATTGGACGCCTGGTTGTCGTAGGCCTTGGCCTGATCGGTGGCTCCTTCGCCAAGGGCATGCGCGAGAGCGGGCTTTGCCGGGAGGTGGTGGGCGTGGACCTGGACGCCCGGTGCCGCCTGCGCGCGGTCGAGCTTGGGGTGACCGATCGCTGCGAGTCGTCCCTGGCCCAGGCCTGTCAGGGCGCGGATGTGATCCAGCTGGCAGTACCTATCCTGGCCATGGAGCGCGTGCTGGGATTGCTGGCCGAGCTGGACCTGGGCGATGCGGTGATCACCGACGTGGGAAGCGCCAAGGGCAATATCGTGCGGGCCGCCCGTCAGGCCTTGCCGGAGCAATTGAGCCGTCTGGTGCCAGGGCACCCCATCGCCGGCTCCGAGCAGAGCGGGGTAGAGGCGGCCAATGGCGCGCTCTTCCACTGCCACAAGGTCATTCTTACGCCCTTGCCGGAAACCGAGCCGAGCGCCGTGGCCAAGGTGGAAGCCCTATGGCGTGCCCTCGGGGCAGATGTGGAACACATGGAGGTGGAGCGCCACGACGAAGTGCTCGCGGCCACCAGCCACCTGCCGCACCTGTTGGCCTTCAACCTGGTGGATTCGCTGGCGCGGCGCGACGAGAGCCTGGAGATCTTCCGCTACGCGGCCGGGGGCTTCCGTGACTTTACCCGGATCGCCGGCAGCGACCCGATCATGTGGCACGACATCTTCCTGGCCAACCGCGACGCGGTGCTGCGCCAGTTGGACAGCTTCCGCGCCGACCTAGATGCCCTGCGCGAGGCGGTGGATGGGCGGGACAGCGAGGAGCTGCTGCAGGTGTTCACCCGGGCGCGCATGGCCCGGGAGCATTTTGGCGAGATCCTGGCGACCCGGGCCCGGGCGCGGCAGCCGAAGGCGTCTGAAGAAGGAAGGCAATAGGCCAGTCACTGCCGCTTCTCGCCCCATCGGAGTATCATGCGCCGCGGTTGCGGTTGCCGATAGGGTTGCCGCGGGGCGCTTGCCATTCATTTCAAGGTCCCGGGCGCGCCGCGCGCCAGGGATGCACGTGTCGGAAGAGGGTCTGCTGTGAATTTTCAAGCTCCGGTCATCACCATCGACGGGCCCAGCGGCTCGGGCAAGGGCACGGTCGCCAGCAAGCTGGCCGAGAAGCTGGGCTGGAACCTGCTCGACTCCGGTGCGCTGTACCGCCTGCTGGCGTTCGCCGCGGGCAACCATGGCGTGGCCCTGAGCAATGAGGCTTCGCTGGTGCTGCTGGCCAAGCACCTGGACGTGCAGTTCGTCGCGGCGACGGACCACCGGCTGGACCGCATCGTCCTGGAGGGGGATGATGTCTCCCAGGCCATCCGCAACGAGCAGGTGGGCGCCGCTGCTTCCCAGGTAGCCGCCATCCCTGCCGTCAGGCAAGCCTTGCTGGAGCGGCAGAAGGCCTTCCGCGAAGGCCCGGGCCTGATCGCCGATGGCCGTGACATGGGCACCGTGGTGTTCCCGGACGCGCCCTTGAAGATCTTCCTCACCGCCAGTGCCGAGGAACGCGCACGTCGCCGGTACTTGCAGTTGAAGGCCAAGGGCGATGATGTTAGTCTGGCGAGTCTGTTGGATGAGATACGTCTGCGCGATGAGCGCGACACCCAGCGCGCGGTGGCCCCGCTCAAGCCGGCCCCCGACGCTATCCAGCTCGATTCCACCGAGCTGTCCATCGAACAGGTGCTTGATCGAATCATGAGCGAGGTCGCGCTACGCGGACTCGCCTGACCAGGAAAGCCTTCGGGGTTCCAGCGTAAGCGGCGATGGCCGCTGCCCCCGCAGGCTTTCTTTTACTTGAACGCAGCCCACGTCAACTGGAGCGTGGTTGATGAGCCGATCGCCGGCTCAATTTACAGGAATTAAAATGAGCGAAAGCTTTGCAGAACTTTTTGAAGAAAGCCTGAAAACCCTCAACCTTCAGCCAGGCGCGATCATCACCGGTACTGTTGTCGACATCGACGGCGACTGGGTGACCGTTCACGCCGGTCTGAAGTCCGAGGGCGTCATCCCGCTCGAGCAGTTCTTCAATGAAGCTGGCGAGCTGACCATCAAGGTCGGTGACGAAGTTCACGTCGCGCTGGACGCGGTGGAAGACGGCTTTGGCGAAACCAAGCTGTCCCGTGAAAAAGCCAAGCGCGCCGAGTGCTGGATCGTTCTGGAAGCTGCCTTCGCTGCCGAAGAAGTCGTCAAGGGCGTCATCAACGGCAAGGTCAAGGGCGGTTTCACCGTCGACGTCAACGGCATCCGCGCGTTCCTGCCGGGTTCGCTGGTCGACGTGCGCCCAGTGCGCGACACCACCCACCTCGAAGGCAAAGAGCTCGAGTTCAAGGTCATCAAGCTGGACCAGAAGCGCAACAACGTTGTCGTTTCCCGTCGTAGCGTCCTGGAAGCCGAGAACAGCGCCGAGCGCGAAGCCCTGCTGGAATCCCTGCAGGAAGGCCAGCAGGTCAAGGGTATCGTCAAGAACCTCACCGACTACGGCGCGTTCGTGGACCTGGGCGGCGTGGACGGCCTGCTGCACATCACCGACATGGCCTGGAAGCGTATCAAGCACCCGTCCGAGATCGTCAACGTTGGCGACGAGATCGACGTCAAGGTTCTGAAGTACGATCGCGAGCGTAACCGTGTCTCCCTGGGCCTGAAGCAGCTGGGCGAAGATCCATGGGTTGCCATCAAGGCTCGTTACCCGGAAGGCACCCGCGTGAACGCGCGCGTCACCAACCTGACCGACTACGGCTGCTTCGCAGAGCTGGAAGAAGGCGTGGAAGGTCTGGTGCACGTTTCCGAAATGGACTGGACCAACAAGAACATCCACCCGTCGAAAGTCGTTCAGGTTGGCGACGAAGTGGAAGTCATGGTTCTGGACATCGACGAAGAGCGTCGTCGTATCTCCCTGGGCATCAAGCAGTGCAAGTCCAACCCATGGGAAGACTTCTCCGGCCAGTTCAACAAGGGTGATCGCATCAGCGGTACCATCAAGTCGATCACCGACTTCGGTATCTTCATCGGCCTGGACGGCGGCATCGACGGCCTGGTTCACCTGTCCGACATCTCCTGGAACGAAGCCGGCGAAGAAGCCGTTCGCCGCTTCAAGAAGGGCGACGAGCTGGAAACCGTCATCCTGTCCGTTGATCCTGAGCGTGAGCGCATCTCGCTGGGCATCAAGCAGCTGGAAGATGATCCGTTCTCCAACTTTGTTGCACTGAACGACAAGGGCGCCATCGTCCGCGGTACCGTGAAAGAAGTCGACGCCAAGGGCGCTGTCATCACCCTGGCCGACGACATCGAAGGTACCCTGAAAGCCTCCGAAATCAGCCGTGACCGCGTTGAAGACGCGCGCAACGTGCTGAAGGAAGGCGACGAAGTCGAAGCCAAGATCATCAGCGTCGACCGCAAGTCCCGCGTCATCAGCCTGTCCATCAAGTCGAAGGACGTTGAAGACGAGAAAGAAGCCATTCAGAGCCTGCGCGACAAGCCAGCTTCTGAAAGCGCCGGCCCGACCACCCTGGGTGATCTGCTCCGCGCTCAAATGGAAAAGCAGAACTGAGTTCTGACTTCCATGAAAAAAAGGGGTGACTTCGGTCACCCCTTTTTTTTGCGTCTTTTCAGCCCCGTCTCGGGACACTGTGGGGCCCAGCGCCAGCTAGGGAACCGCTTTGTATGCGACTGCACCCATTCGGCAGCTGCCGCTGCCTCCTACCATCAAGTCCTCCGCGGCTCTCTATGGGACCCAGCGCCAGCTGGGGAACCGGTTTGAATGCGATCGCGCCCATTCGGCAGCTGGCGCTGCCTCCTACCGTCAAGTCCTCCGCAGGCTCTCTGTGGGACCCAGCGCCAGCTGGGGAACCGCTTTTCGGCGGATGGCGCTAGCTCCCGTAGGCGTCCGTGAGCCGCAGGGGATCACCTGGCTGGTTCAATGCCACTGTCTCGTTTTCCAGATGCAGCAGGAGTGTGGCAACTGTCGGCGCCAGGCGCTCACCGGCTTGAAGGGAAGCTGCAAGCGCCATCAAGACCTCGGCTGCCTTGTCCTGCGCCAGGGCAGTCGTGAGGAGCTGACTGGCGGGCTCTCGCAAGCTGGTCTCGGTGGGTTCAGGGTCGGCCTTGAGCCGGGCGAAGCGGCGCAATGCCTCTGCTCCTGGAGTGTCTTCGTCTATCTCGAACAGGGCCCAGAAAACCATGCCAAGGGTCCCGGCAGGCTGTTCTTCCCGGCGGGTCCAGGCGCGCAAGGTCATACCCTCGCGCTCAGCCTTTTCCAGCAGGCGGCGGACCTTGCCCGGTAGGGTAGCGGCCGCCTTGTAGCGGTTGTAGTAGGTACGGTTGGCCAGGCTCGCTGCATCACGAACCGCCCGCCAGGCCACTGACCAGAGCTGAGCCACACTGTAGGTCCGAAGGGCATGCCTGAAGCTGCTCTCCACCTGTTCGAGCTCTTCTTCTTCAAGCAGATGATTATAGGTGAGGCATTCACTACGAAAATAATTCATCACGTCCTGGACGGCGTAGTCCAGCCATAACTCAGTGAGAGCGGCGCCATCGGAGAAACTGCGAGTGCAGAGCGTTTCCAGCCATTGGGCAGCCTCCTGGCCATGCTCGTCATGGGCAAGCGCATACACCACGCTGTCCCGCTTGAACCAAAGCTCGTCGTCCTTGAGAAAATAGGTCCCAGGCGAGGCCTCCAAGGGAAGGTCTATCAGGATTCCGGTTGTCCAGAGGCGTCTGATGAAAGGGATTGGGCTGCTGGGTACCAAGGCCTCGCAATCGGCCAGGGTGAAGGACCCGGAGACCAGGCGGGGCGTAACGGCAGCCTCCAGTGCAAGAAGAATCAACGCCTCGTCGTCCTTGATGGCAGCGTAGTCATAGCGGTGGGCGTCCTGCTCCCTTGCGTGCTCGGCCAACCGAGCGTCCAGGGCAGCGGCCATTTCCGCATCGCGCTGGCGCTTCAGGTTATTGGCCAGCTGCTGGCAGCATTCACAGCGGCGAGAGCTGTGTAGTGGCTGTTTCCTGGCCTCTGATCGACTGCCAATCTCAATCGGATCGCCACATTCCACACAGGGCTGGTTTTCGTCGTAGGCCTTGCAGCGCTCGCGCACGTAGGCGGCGATGGCCCCGCTCTGAGGAATGTCCTTGAAGGGCAGCAGGTCACTGACCTTTTCCAAGAATGCACCTGAATCGTCCATTGCCCAGTAGCGACGTATGAAGGCGACCTCTTCCGGGTCTTCGGTGAATAGCTCTAGCCTGATTGTCATCTGCGGTTGCCGTTATTTCGTGTCAGCAATATCCGTAGCGAAACCTTTCATCCTTGTTTGAAAGGTTCTAAGGGCGTGGAAGTCGGTAAGCCAACTACCAACCCAGCGGCGAGCCTAAGGCAATCGTTGATCCGATTTGAACGGCTTTTGCTTTACGGAATGTTGCGGGAACCCTGACCAAGGTCCGGGTCAAGTACAGGCTTTATCGTTCAAGGCAAAGTCTCAGCGCGACGGCTTTTTGCAGTCAAAACCACGTCGCTCGCAAATTTTCGTAAAAGTCAATACTCAGGCTGTTCAAATGCTTCCGGTCATGCTACAACCTTCTTGCGGTTTCCTAGCTTCTTGATAAAGAAGGGAAAAACATGACGAAGTCCGAACTGATCGAACGTATTGTCACCCATCAGGGCCTGCTGTCTTCCAAGGATGTGGAGCTGGCCATCAAGACCATGCTTGAGCAAATGTCCCAATCACTGGCGACGGGAGACCGGATCGAAATCCGCGGCTTCGGAAGCTTTTCGCTGCACTATCGCGCGCCTCGCGTGGGGCGCAACCCGAAAACCGGGCAGTCGGTTACCCTTGACGGAAAGTTCGTGCCTCATTTCAAACCGGGCAAGGAACTGCGAGATCGAGTAAACGAAGAAGAAGCGCGCGATAGCGCCTGATGCTGGAGGAATGTCCGTGCGGAGTGTGACGCGCCTGATGCAAGTAGTACTGCTATTGATAGTTGCGGCAGTCTGCCTGTTGTTCGTATTGGAAAACCCGCAGAAAGTCAGCCTGAGTTTCCTCGGCTTCGCCGGGCCGGAGTGGCCGGTATCCGTCGTGGTATTGCTCGCCTTGCTGGCCGGGCTCGCCGTTGGCCCGGTGATCGGTTGGTTCATCGCCATCCGCGGTCGCCGTCGGCTGCACCGCGCCGCCTTGCGCCAGAAAGCCGGTACTGCCCAGGGCTAGGCGCTAGTCAGGCAGTCAGCGGTAGTGACCACGGTCGCATAGTCCATGGCCAGGTTGCTCAGCGACAGTGCTTGAATATCCTCAGCAGGCCACAGTCGGCCGCCCAGGTCTTGCTGGTCGAAGGTGAAGGTAGCGTCGCTCACCACCCTTACCTTGAAGCCCAGGTTGCCGCCGGTGCGGGCGGTAGCTTCCACCGAATTATTGGTCGCCACGCCTACCATCACCAAGGCGTCGATGCTGCGTAGTCGCAGCCAGCGTTCCAGCTGGGTCGCAATGAATGCGTCCGGAACATTCTTCTCGAACACCGCTTCCTCGGCCAAGGGTGCCAGCGCTGGCTGAAATTCACAGCCCGGCTGGCCAGGCCGGAACACCGAATCTGGCGACCGGGAAATATGGCGGATATGTACCACCGGGTATCCCTGCGTTCGCCAGTGAGCGAGCAGGGCGGCGATGTTGCGCTCCGCGCTCGGATTGTTACGAGGCCCGAGGTGGGATGCCTGCATCCCCCGTTGCATATCGATGATGACCAAGGCCGGCGCTTGAGCGATTGCTACCATGCCGGCAATCACTTGCACATGATGATCATGCTGCGGCTGGTATAGCCGGCCGGGTTGATCCCGAAGGGATATTCGCTGGCGTCTTCCCCGTCCTGGCCGGAACGCGCCAATACACGGTAGTCACCGCCACAGGCTTTCTCGGCGCGCTTGTAGCACTTGTTCCAGGAAGAGGTGAGTCCTGAGCAACTGATATTCAGGCCTTTCTTACCCTGGCGCACCAGCGACTGAGAGTCGGCCGCGCAACCCCACAACGCGAGCATCGCTACTGCTACAACAAAACGTCTCATGCCCTTCCTTCTGGTGATGCTCCAGGTACGTTGCCTGGAGGCTATTCGGCTATGTACGTATGGAGCCATGGGAGCCAATGGGTGGCCCCTGGTCCAAACGTACCTTAAAGATAAGCGAAAGCGTAGAAAAGTTTGATGACGATTACAGGGGGTGGTTTCAGAACCCGACTTATAGGCGCCTGAAGCGGTGAAGGGCTAAATCCTCGCAACTGCCTATCAGGAGCCTGTGAGCCGTGACCTATCCGACAATCATCCACCACGGAGCCCATGCCGGTGTAACCGGTTCCTGTCATCAGCTATGCCTGAGTGACGAGTACAGCCTATTGGTCGATTGTGGGCTATTCCAGGGCCGGGAAGCCAAGGGCAGCCCTGAAATCGATTTCCCTGTGGAGGGAATCGCCGGGCTTGTCATCACCCACGCTCACCTGGACCATATCGGGCGCATCCCATGGCTACTGGCGGCGGGCTTCAACGGGCCAATCCTCTGCAGCGAGCCTACCGCTCGACTGCTGCCAATCATGCTGGAGGATGCCTTCAAGCTGATGCTCAGCCGCGATCAGGCCAGTGTCGAACGCTACCTAGCCAAGGTGGCGAGCCGGATCGTCTCCGTACCTTACGACAAGTGGGTAGAGTTGCCGCGCGGTCATAGGCCGAAAGCGCGTCTGCGCATGGCACGCGCCGGCCACGTATTGGGTTCGGCCTACGTCGAATTCGACATTGCGTCCTGCAACGGCGAGCCCAGCCAGCGCATCCTGTTCTCGGGAGATCTGGGCAGCGGGCGGTCATCGCTATTGCGAGCGCCAACCCCGCCGGAACGCGCGGATGTGCTGATACTGGAAAGCACCTACGGGGATCGCTTCCACCCGGACGCCGATGAAAGGGTAGAGCGGTTGGAGACCCTTATCGAAAAGGCCTTGGCAGACCAGGGGACCATTCTGATTCCTTCGTTCAGCCTAGGGCGTGCGCAGGAGCTGCTATCCGATATTGAAGTGATCCTGCGCAAGAAGGCCCTGTTGCCCACTGGGCCAAATCCGGCCCCTAATGGACCGGTGGACTGGCCGCGGCTTCCGATCATTCTCGATTCGCCCTTGGCCAGCCGCATCACCCAGGCCTACCGAGAGCTTCAGCCCTATTGGAATGCCGAAGCCCAGGCCCGGGCGGAAGCGCGTCAATCACCGTTGGCCTTTCCTCAACTGATCACTATCGATGATCATGATCAGCATCACCGGGTCGTCAACTACCTGGCCAGTACCCTGCGCCCCGCTATCGTGATCGCCGGCAATGGCATGTGCTCGGGCGGCCGCATCGTCAACTACCTCAAGGCCATGCTGCGCCATCCGCGGCATAACGTGCTGTTCTCCGGCTACCAGGCGCCGGGCACGCCCGGTGCGGTACTTCAGGCTGCCGAAGGCGCCGAGGGCTTCGTCGCCATGGATCTGGACGGCGAGCGCTATGACATTCGCGCCGGCGTGGCGACCTTGCAAGGGTATTCCGCCCATGCGGATCAGACGGGGTTGGTAGCCTTCGTTACCGGCATGGCCCAGCCGCCACGGACCATCCGGTTGGTGCATGGCGAGCGCAGCGCGAAGGCAGTGCTGGCCAGCGCTCTACGTCTGGCCTGTCCGACTACCCGGATCGAGGTCTGAATAGAACAGTCGCTAGCACGGAGGGCAACTACCCGATCTGGGGTTCGGGCGCCTTGGCATAGGGGGGTAGGGCAGCAGGGCATGAAATAAGCGGGATTGTGTCGGTGAATTCCTTATAATCGGCACCTTCGAAGACCGCCGCCATCTCCGGCAGCCCATCAGGCTCTACGCCTCGCCAGGTAGGAAAGTTCTCCCCGTAATGAACGTGTTCACGCGCATGTGGCTAGACGCCAAACTCAAGCGCGGGCTTGCCCGTCACCTTTGCCGACTGGACAGCGGTATCCGCGGCTTCCGTGGCCCGGTGGAGCTGACTCTTGAACGAGGGGTAAAGCTGCATGACATCAAGATTTTTACAGGCCAGCTGCGTATAGGCGCCTATACCGATATCGTCAGCGGCTGCGAGCTTCACCACGTGAGCGAGATAGGTCGTTATTGCTCCATCGCCGCGCGGGTGGTCATTGGCCAGGATCGCCGTTCCCATCCGCTGGACTGGCTGTCCACCAGCCATGCCGTGCTCAAGGCGCGCCTCGACCAGCAGCCCGACGCCCAGGGTGCGGAAGATCAGGGCCTGGATTTTCCCACTACCATCGGGCATGACGTATGGGTAGGACGGGATGTGATCATCATGAAGGGCGTCAAGATCGGAACCGGTGCCGTGGTGGGCGCGCAATCCTTGGTGAACAAGGATGTACCGCCTTACGCCATTGTCGCGGGCTCGCCGGCGAGGGTGGTGCGGTACCGTTTTGATGAGGCGACGCGGGAGGCGCTGCTGCAGAGTCGGTGGTGGGAGTATGAGCTGGATGCTTTGGGCGAGCTGGCCATTGAGAATCCGGCGTTGTTACTGGACCAATTGAAAGCCGCACCTGTGCTGAAACGTGCAGATACGGACGTGCTCAGGGTCAGTAACGGGCCGTTGCAATTCGCTTGAGGTGAGAAAATCCATAGAGACCTGACGGCTTGGTAACATGCGGCCGCATTGGTAGCAGGCATTGTTTCACCCATTATCTGATTGTTTTTGGTATCGTTTCCACGCTCCGCTGCTCACTCGCCGTGAGCATTCGTATCCCGTTCACGCCTGCAAGCCTGGCTTGTCAGGCATACATGGAACGCCTGCCGAAGCCGGCAGTGCACAGCAAAAGGAATCTGTAACATGGCGACTCCTCGTAAGGGCATCATCCTGGCGGGCGGCTCCGGTACTCGCTTGCATCCCTTGACGTTGGGTACGTCCAAGCAGTTGCTCCCCGTCTACGACAAACCGATGATTTACTACCCGCTTTCGGTATTGATGCTGGCGGGCATCAGGCAGATTCTGATCATTTCCACGCCCGATGACTTGCCAGCGTTTCGCAAGCTGCTGGGCGATGGCAGTCAACTAGGCATTGAGCTGGAGTACGCGGCTCAACCCAGCCCGGACGGCTTGGCACAGGCATTCATCATTGGTGAGGAATTCCTGGCAGGCGCCCCGAGCTGCCTGATTCTTGGAGACAACATTTTCTACGGCCAGCATTTCCTGGATAACCTCACCGCTGCCAGTGCCCAAGAAAGTGGCGCTACGGTGTTCGGTTACCACGTCGCTGACCCTGAGCGTTTTGGCGTAGTGGAGTTCGACGCAGAGGGCCGAGCCCTGAGCATCGAGGAAAAACCCGCCGCGCCAAAATCCAACTACGCGGTGACTGGGTTGTATTTCTACGACAATCATGCGGTGGAAATCGCCAAGTCCATCAAGCCCTCGGCGCGCGGTGAGCTGGAAATTACCGACCTTAACCGAGTGTACCTGGAACAGGGTACGCTTAATGTTCAGCTGCTTGGGCGTGGTTTTGCGTGGCTAGATACCGGGACCCATGAGTCCCTGCTTGAAGCCAGCCATTTCGTGCATACCATCGAGCATCGGCAGGGGTTGAAGGTGGCTTGCCTCGAGGAGATTGCTTTCCACCAAGGTTGGATATCCTGTGGTGCGCTATTGGAGCAGGGGCGGCGACTGGCTAAAACGGGTTACGGTCAATACTTGTTGAAGATTGCTGACGAAGGCGCGCGATAATGCTCGCTATCGGAGCAGTGTGTGGGCAGTAAGCGTATTGCCGTGCTTTTGGCAGCCTTTAATGGCAGCCAATGGATTGACGAACAAATCGATACAATCTTGGCGCAACGAGGCGTTACCGTCGAACTGTTCATCAGCGTGGACCAGAGCACTGATGACACCTTGGCACGATGTTATCAACGTGCCAGTTCAGACCAACGCGTTCACGTGCTGCCTCAGTCCCGCAAGTTCGGTAGTGCGTCTGCGAATTTTTTTCATCTGCTGGCAACGGTCCCCTTTGAAGAATTCGATCTGGTAGCTCTAAGCGATCAGGATGATTTATGGCTGCCTGACAAGCTTCAGCGTGCAGCACATCAACTCCAAGCCCAAGGCAGCGAGGCGTATTCCTCGAATGTGATCGCTTTTTGGTCAGATGGTCGCACTCGTCTTTTGCACAAGGCACAACCACAAGTCGCTTATGACCATTTCTTCGAAGCGGCGGGGCCGGGCTGTACTTACGTCTTCACCCAGGCGCTGGCCAACCTGATAAAAGCCAAAGTCACGGAGCAGGCTGAAGTCTTGGCCGCCGTTGCATTACAAGACTGGTACCTGTACGCGTTGGTACGCGCTAGCGGTCGAGCATGGTTCATCGATCCTGAACCCGGCATGCGCTATCGCCAGCATGTCAACAACCTGGTAGGTGCCAACGTAGGTATTCGGCAGTCGCTTGCCCGGCTTCGGCGTATCCATGAGGGCTGGTGGTTCGCGCAGATACGGTTGATTGCTCGGCTGGTTGGTTGCCCGTCGCCGCTTCGGGACCAGCTCTTTAATGGGCGCGTGGGCCTGATATGGCTTGCAGTGCATGCTCGGCACTGCCGCCGCCGGACCCGAGACCAAGTCTATTTTGCAGTCTTGTGCGTGCTTCAGGCGATCAGCCGAGGCGGACGCCCATGATCCGGTCTGTTTTGGTGACAGGCGCTACTGGATTCGTCGGCGCTGCCGTGATGGCCCGCTTGGCACAAGCGTCCGATGTATCGCCAATCGCTGCGGTAAGGGATTCAGCACGGTGGAAAGGACCGGGAAGGGCAGTGGACTATGATCTCCTGGCGGAACGCCTGCCGGAGCTAGGCGGCGTTGACGCGATCATTCATTGTGCCGCCCGCGTGCATGTGATGAGCGAAGATCCTGAGCACTCATTCCAGGCTTACCGTAGAGCCAATGCCGACGCGACCGCCAGGCTGGCTGCCCATGCGGCGGCTAGCGGGGTTCGCCGCTTCGTGTTCTTGAGCACTATCAAGGTGAACGGCGAGAACACTCAGGGGCGTGGCCCTTTTACTTCCGAAGACGAGCCCTCGCCACAGGACGCCTATGGCCGATCCAAGCTCGAAGCGGAGCTGGCCCTTGGCAAATTGGCGAAGGAAAAGGCTTTGGAAGTCGCGATCATACGGCCACCACTGGTGTATGGGCCTGGTGTGAAGGCGAATTTTCGATCCATGATGAAAGCCTTGGACCAAGGGCTTCCATTACCCTTGGGCGCGCTTCACAACCGTAGAAGCATGATCGCCGTACAGAACCTGGCAGACCTGGCCGTTCATTGCGCGAAGGCGACTTCCGCCCAGGGCCTGTTCTTGGCACGGGACACTGAACAGCCCACCACTACCGAGATAATGGTCGCGCTCGCTCGCGCCCTGGGCCGATCCCCGCGATTATTACCCGTGCCGAGCTACTGGCTGCGCCTTGTCGGCGGGGCCTTGGGCAAGGGGGCGGTGGTCAGTCGGCTATGCGACCCCTTGGAGGTCGACTTGCGATCGACCATGGCGCGTTTGGGCTGGACGCCTCCGATGGCCCAGAGCGAGGGTCTGCGCCTGGCCGCGCGGGCGTACCAGAAGGAGCCGAAGTGATCATTGTCATCGGCCTTGCCGTTTTCACGCTGGCTGTATCGCTCACATGGGGCATGCGGGGTTACGCACTGCGCAAGCAACTGATGGACGTTCCCAATAGTCGTAGCTCCCATACTGTGCCGACTCCGCGTGGAGGCGGGGTCGGGATCGTCGGTGCGCTAGTGCTCGGCCTGCCGGCAGCGGTCTACTTGGGGCTGCTTACCGCGGCAGATGCCAGCCTGCTGGCGCTCCCAGGACTGGGAGTCGCGGTGCTCGGGTTTGCGGACGACCATGGCCATATCGCCGCTCGCTGGCGTTTGCTGGGGCATTTCATTGCTGCAGCGGCAGGCCTGGCCCTCCTCGACAAATGGCCGGTCGTGCCGCTTTATCAGCATGTTTGCCTGGCTGGCCTGTGGGTGTCCATTCCTTTGGTATTCGGATTGGTATGGCTGCTCAACCTGTATAACTTCATGGATGGTATCGACGGGATCGCAGGCGTGCAGGCGGTGACTGTATGCCTGTCGCTGGCATGGCTCGGCTACCTGTATGCCACGCCCGCGGACGTAGCCCTGGCATTGATGCTGGTTGCCGCCGCCGCGGGTTTTCTGTGCTGGAATCTGCCACCGGCGAAGATATTCATGGGCGATGCCGGCAGTGGCTTTCTCGGGTTGGTGATCGGCTTGCTGTGGCTAAAAATCGCTTCGCATGCACCGCAGGTGTTCTGGCCTGGGCTGGTGCTGATGGGAGTATTCGTGGTCGATGCGACCTGGACGTTGGTGGTCAGGTTACGCCGCGGCGAAAAGCTCTACCAGGCCCACCGTAGCCATGGGTATCAGCATGCGGCGCAGAGGTGGGGACATGGAAGGGTGACAGCGACAGTTGCGGTGCTCAATCTGGGGTGGCTGCTACCCATGGGGTGGGTAATAGCCGATGGTGGTTTACCTATAGCTGTTGGTGTCCCCATTGCACTCTCGCCCATCCTGTGGCTGGCATGGAGGTCTGGCGCGGGGTTGTCGAAAGGAAGACTGGACAAATGAGAAATGTGGCTGGAAATCATGGGGCGCTGAAAGTATCTGGCGTTCCAGCAAGCAAGACATATGCTCACGAGCGCCGACGCTGGAACCCCGTAAATCTTTGGCTTGAAACAAGACTTTTGTGCTGAAATAAGTCCAATTTTCACCGATTCATGGCCAGAGGCTTACTTCGCTTCGGTCGGAGGCAATGTTGTGCAGGAAGCTGGTCCAGGCAAAAATGGCAATAGAGAAAGTCCTGAGGGCACCCTATCGCGGCCGCTGGTCGTGGACCTCGACGGCACCCTGCTCAAATCGGACATGTTGCTGGAAACAGGCCTAGCCTATGTTCGGCAATCGCTGACGGGTTGCTTGCGACCCTTCGCCTGGTTGACCTCGGGGAAGGCACGCCTGAAGGAGGGGCTAGCGCAGGCAAGCGACATAGACGTCGCCGTACTGCCCTATAATCCTGCCGTTCTGCAACTGATACATACCGAGCGCGAGAAAGGCAGGATGATTGTGCTGGCTACTGCGAGTCACATTTGCGTGGCCAAACGTATCGCCGAGCATCTGAATGTATTCGACCAAGTATTCGCTACCCAGGATGGCGTAAATCTGTCGTCACATCGCAAGCGTGAGTTGCTGGTGCGAACCTATGGCGAAAAAGGCTTCGACTATGTGGGTAATTCCAAGGATGACCTAGAAGTGTGGAGCTCTGCCCATCGGGCTTATGTAGTCGATCCCGAGTGGGGAGTACGCAAGCGTGCGGTTGGCCTGGGCAATGTCGAGCAGGTACTGGTGACCTGCGATAGCCGTTCGCATGCATGGCTGAAGGCATTGCGAATCCACCAGTGGCTCAAGAACATTCTTATCGTAGTGCCCTTGATAACCGCCCATCAGCTCTGGCAGGGCGGAGCACTTGCATTGGCGGTCTTGGCGTTCATCTTGTTCGGGCTGTGCGCGTCGAGTGTCTACTTGCTCAACGATCTAGTCGACCTGGCTGATGACCGCCACCATCGATCCAAGCGCTTGCGTCCGTTCGCAGCGGGACGCATTCCGATATTGCACGGAATGCTGGCTTGCCCGGTATTGCTGGTAGCCGCCTTCGTAGGCGCTTCGCTGCTACTGCCTTGGGCATTTACAATAACGCTGGCCTGTTACTACCTACTGACGGTTGCCTACTCGTTCTGGCTCAAGCGCCAGATGGCCTTGGACGTAATCGCGCTAGCCCTGCTGTATACGCTCCGGATCATAGCGGGCGCGATGGCTTTTTCGCTGGAATTGACGTTCTGGTTGCTGGCCTTCTCCATGTTCATATTCCTAAGCCTTGCCTTGGTCAAGCGTTACGCGGAACTGCATGATGCGCGCAAGAAGGGGAGCGAAGGTAAAACCCGCGGGCGAGGCTATTACCCGGCAGACCTGGAAATGATTTCCGCCATGGGCGCTGCCTCGGGCTACTTGGCAGTCATGGTACTGGCCATGTACATCCATGACCCGGCGACCGCCAGGCTTTATAGTCATCCGCAAGTGATATGGTTGGCTTGCCCCGTATTGCTGTTCTGGATCACCCGCGTGTGGATGCTCACCCACCGGGGCCAGATGCACGATGACCCGGTCATGTTCGCAGCTAAAGACAAGCTCAGCCTGCTGACGGGCGCGGCATTTGGTATCGTTTTCTGGGTAGCATCATGACCGGCCAACTGCGCTCCTGGGGGTTGTATCCTGATCTCCCGCAGACTGGCCACTATGCGGCGTGGCGTCACGACCTTCGTTCATTGGCGCAGGGCCTGGTAGCCAGCCATGGCAGTATTTTGGCTTATGGTGCCGGACGGAGCTATGGAGACAGCCCCTTGGCCGAGAGCGGCCATGTACTAGCCATGACAGGTCTGGATAGGGTCATGGATGTAGACTGGGAACGAGGCACCTTCAAGGCCGAGGCCGGGATAAGCCTGGGCGAGATACAGCGCATTGCTCTGTCCCACGGTTGGTTTCTTCCGGTCACGCCAGGTACGCAATACGCCACCCTGGGAGGAGCGATCGCCAACGACGTGCATGGCAAGAATCACCATGTCAGAGGCACATTTGGCCGTCATGTTTTGGGTTTTGGCTTGTACCGCGAAGGTACTGAGCTGATCTGCAGCCCTTCCGAGCACACGTCACTGTATTCGGCCACTATTGGTGGGCTTGGCCTGACCGGTATCATTACCTGGGCGCATGTTCAACTGATGCAGGTAGCTACTGCCCAGATTGACACGCGAACAGTACGCTTTGGTGGACTGGCGGAGTTCTTCGATCTTTCGCGAGAACTCGATCACCAGCACGAATACAGCGTGGCATGGGTCGACTGCGTGGCCAAGGGGAAAAATGCGGGCCGAGGCGTTTTCATCGTCGGTGATCATGCGTCATACGGGGATCGTATCCTGCCTTGCCGAACCAAACGCTCCGTGGCGTTGACGCCTCCTGTATCGTTGGTGAACCCGTTCTCGCTCAGGGCCTTCAATGAGGTCTACTGGCGTAAACACCCCGCGAAGCTTACTCAAGCCAGGGTAGGTTATGAGCCGTTCTTCTACCCGCTGGATGCCTTGAGTCACTGGAACCGGATTTACGGCCGTAAAGGGTTTCAGCAGTATCAGTGTGTGATACCTCCGAGCGATGGGCAACAGGCGATCGCGGACATTCTCAAAGCCATTGCCGATACCGGGCAGGGATCTTTCCTGGCTGTGCTAAAGCGGTGTGGGGAGTTACCGTCGCCGGGGCTGTTGTCCTTCCCGATGGCTGGGGTTTCCCTTGCTTTGGATTTCCCTCAATCTCCCTCGTTGACGCAATTGTTCGTTCGGCTCGATGACATCGTTCGTGAAACGGGTGGTCGGTTATATCCTGCCAAGGATGCGCACATGCTTGCCACGGATTTCCAAGCGGCGTATCCGGCTTGGGAGACTCTGGAACGCTTGCGCGACCCGGGGCTGTCTTCTGTTTTCTGGAAAAGAGTGACTCAATGAAACGAATTCTGATCGTGGGCGCAACGTCCGCCATCGCTCATGCCTGCGCCCGCCAATGGGCAGGGGCTGGCCATGCGCTCTATCTAGTAGCCCGCGATAATGAACGACTGACCAGCAATGCAGCCGATCTCGTAGGAAGAGGCGCCGGTCGCGTGGAAACGTTCAACCTCGACGTACAGAATATCGAGGAACAAAAAGCGATGGTTCAGCAATGCTGGACGGCGTTTCACCAAATCGATATTGCCTTGATCGCACATGGCACCTTGCCTGACCAGGCCGTCTGCGAAGTGCAGGCTGATACCGCATTCCACGAATTCAATGTCAATGCGACCTGCACCATTGCCTTGCTCGGCTTGCTGGCCAACCGGTTCGAGCAGCAGCGTTGTGGGACCCTGGCGGTGATTTCCTCGGTGGCTGGCGAGCGGGGCAGGCCTACGAACTATCTATATGGCGCGGCCAAAGCAGCAGTGTCTACCTTCGCTGAAGGATTGCGCTCCCGCATGTACAAGCTGGGCGTGCATGTTTTGACGATAAAGCCGGGCTTCGTAAATACGCCGATGACGCAAGGACTGGCCCTTCCGCAAGCATTGGTCGCCCAGCCCGACGCTGTCGCTTCCGCCATTCTCAAGGCCATTGACACTCGCAAGGACGTCATTTATACGCCCGCTTTCTGGAGCCTCATCATGCTGGTCATCCGGACGATCCCGGGGTTCATATTCAAACGACTTAATCTGTGAAGGTATTTGCAGCCAGTCAGGTAACTGTCAAAGGATCTTATTTGTGCAAGCCTTGCTGAGCCGGGAATTCTTGATTTTCATCGCAACCGGCGGCATAGCCGCTGCGGTGAACTTTTTGTCGCGAATACTTATTAGTCAGTGGTTCGGATTTTCAATAGCGATCGTCTTGGCTTATTTATGCGGGATGGTCACTGCCTTTGTGCTTTTCAGGTTGTTCGTATTTAAAAGAAGTACTACGCCTCTTCATCAGTCAGCGCTATGGTTCGCTCTTGTCAATGCTGTTGCGATAATGCAAACTTGGGCAGTGAGCATGCTTATGTACCGCTATGTAGTGCCCGCCTTAGGCATAGAGATATTTCAGCGTGAGCTTTCCCATGCTGTAGGAATCATAGTGCCTGTGTTTTCAAGCTACCTAGGGCATCGCCATTTCACCTTCAAGTCATGAGCATTACTACCGGCAGGCTGCCGCGAACTAGCATATCGCTGTCAGCGTTCAAAGCGGGCCACTACATCGATCAGGTCAGGCGCTGACGGTTGAAGCAGCGATTGCCTTGCGCTGTCCATTTACGCATGGACTGTCTGGCGACCGTACCCTGCGGCAGCCTCGACAAATCTGGTGTATGCCTTGGAGTGGCACGGGCTGCGGGCGGGAACCCTCTGTTCGGTGGCAGTGTTGGAACTTTGTCCCAGAGGCGTTACCATCGGCGGCTTCGTAGAGCGATCGGAATCGCTATATCACTCATGAAAGGGCTTTCAATTCATGTCGCTACAGCGATCCCAGGCCTGCAGGCTGTACGTCCAGAGGGCCGACGCGCCACGCAGTCATCAGGCGGAGCGGGCATGCAATGTCCGAGAGAGCAGCCTTCCTATTGCCGAGCCGAGACAGATCGACCCCAGGGGCATCCTCACGCCGCGCCTCCTTGCCATCCTGCTCAGCCCGAATGTTGCTGGAGCGACGCACGCCGCCTTAGCCACGGCCAAAGTCCATTGATACCTTCACATCAGGAACCTTGATGACTGCTTTCAGAAATAGCTGCTCGCTCTTCGAGTTGGCTAAAAGTGCATGGGCTCATCGTCAGCTAATCTTCCAGATGACGCGCAGGGAAGTGATCGGCCGGTATCGGGGTTCGGTATTGGGCCTGCTATGGTCGTTCCTGAATCCGCTATTGATGCTTAGTGTTTACACCTTCGTTTTTTCAGTCGTCTTCAAGTCGCGCTGGGGTATATCTCCACCGGGCACGGAAGAAAGCAAAACCATGTTCGCGATCATGCTTTTTACAGGATTGATCGTACATGCCGTTTTCGCCGAGGTGATAAACCGCGCACCGGGCATAGTAGTCAATAATGTAAACTATGTTAAAAAAGTGGTTTTCCCGCTGGAGATTCTCCCGGTCATCACGCTGGGCGCGGCGCTTTTTCATATGCTGATCAGTTTTTGTGTGCTACTGATGGCTTATACAGTCTTCCAAGGCCTCCCACACCTGACCGTCCTCCTGGCTCCCGTGGTTATACTTCCTCTTCTGATCCTGACCCTGGGGCTCGCCTGGTTTCTCACCTCTCTGGGCGTTTACCTTCAGGACGTCGCCCAGACAACCGGAATCGCCACAACCATCCTGCTTTTCATGTCACCCGTTTTCTTTCCAATGCACTCGCTCCCGGCCCAGTACCAATCTCTCATACTTCTAAATCCCTTGACCTTCATCATCGAGCAGATGCGCGACGTTCTGGTCTGGGGGCGTTTGCCTGACTTCGCCGGGCTGGGTGTCTACCTGGCAATTTCACTGTTATTCGCCGCGGCGGGTTATGCCTGGTTCCAGAAAACACGTGCGGGGTTCGCCGATGTCCTCTGAAAAGCAGTCTAGCGATACGGTAGCCCCCGGCATTGGTGGCTCATCCGAGGTGGCTATCCGAGTTCAGGCCCTGAGCAAGTGCTTCCACATTTATGAAAAGCCTCGCCAGCGCCTGCAACAACTGTTTCTCGCCCCGTTGAAGAGTCGCCTGAGCGGTACCGAGGCAAAGTATTACAGAGAGTTCTGGGCGCTCGATAACGTTTCCTTCGAAGTAGGGAAGGGCGAGACCGTAGGGGTGATCGGGAAAAATGGATCTGGGAAGTCCACTCTTCTTCAGGTGATCTGTGGCACGTTGTCGGCCACGCAGGGCTCGGTGGAAGTCAATGGACGAGTCGCAGCCCTGCTCGAGTTGGGGTCCGGGTTCAACCCGGATTTCACCGGACGTGAAAATGTCTACCTCAATGGTACGATCCTTGGTTTGAGCCGTCAGGAAATCGACCAGCGCTTCGCCGAAATCGAAGCCTTTGCCGATATCGGAGAATTCATCGATCAGCAGGTCAAGTCATATTCCAGCGGTATGGCCGTGCGCCTGGCGTTTGCGGTAGCCATCAATGCCGACCCTGAAATACTCATCGTGGATGAGGCCTTGTCCGTCGGTGATGAGCTGTTCCAGCGCAAATGCTTTTCCCGCATCGAAGCCATTCGCCAGAAAGGCGCCACTATTCTCTTTGTCTCGCACGCCGGTAGCGCGGTCGTCGAACTCTGCGACCGGGCGATCCTGCTGGACAGTGGCCAATTGCTGACTGAAGGCGCGCCCAAGCAGGTCGTGGGCAGCTACCAGAAGATGTTGTATGCCCCGGCTGATCGTAGAGCTGCGATCAGAGACCAGATCATCGCCGGTCGGCTCGGGGGGCCTGGTTCGAACCCTGGTCCCTCCCAGGCGCTGCCCGGCTCAGTCGAAGCGCCTATTGAAGAAAGCTACGACCCTGGTCTGCGGCCTGACAGTACCATCGAATACGAAGCCAAGGGCGCGCGTATTCGTGATGCGGGGATCTATACCCTGTCCGGCGCACGGGTCAACAATCTGGTTCGGGGGCGCCGGTACCGCTATCGCTATGAGGTGGACTTCGAAAGTGGCCGTGATTGCGTACGGTTCAGCATGTTGATCAAGACCACCAGCGGAGCGGAGCTGGGCGGCGCCATGTCGGCCATTTCGCTTCTGGAAGCGATCCCCGATATTTCCGCAGGCTCAACTGCCAGTGTCGGATTCGAGTTTACCTGCAGCCTGACGCCCGGCGTCTATTTTCTGAATGCAGGGGTCACTGGCATGGTTGACGATACTGAAACCTTCTTGCACCGCGCGCTGGATCTCGCGGCGTTCAGAGTGATGGCCGATAGTCGGTGCCTCGCCACCAGTGTGGTCGATTTTTCCTGTACGCCCTCGGTGTCCCTTTCCCAAGGCCATTAACTTATGACTACGAAGAAAATAATCATCGTGCTGGGTATGCACCGCAGCGGCACCAGCGCGCTCACGAGGGGGCTCAGGACGCTGGGGGTCGCGCTTGGTGAGAACCTGCACCCGGCCGGTATTGATAATCCCACCGGCTTCTGGGAAGACAGTGACGTCATTGCCATCAATGACCGGTTATTGCGCCATCTAGGCTCGGCCTACGACCGTGTCGGCCTGATAGACGCTGCGTTCGATTCCGATCCAGTCATCGATTCCCTTGGTGAAGAAGCCAGATCTTTGCTTCTCGACAAGCTTGGACGATTTGAGCTTTGGGGCATGAAAGATCCCCGACTACCTCGCCTGCTTCCCTTCTGGCAACGCGCGATCAATGAAATCGGCGCTGAAGCCGCTTACGTTATTGCGCTGCGTAATCCGCTTAGCGTAGCCGACTCGCTTGCGCACCGGAATGGATTCCCCCCCACGAAGTCCTACCTGCTGTGGCTTGAGCACATGCTTCAGGCCGCTCTGTATACGAAGGGGGAAAAGCGACTGGTCGTGGCGTATGACCTGTTGCTGAGTAACGCCCGGCATGAGCTGAACCGAGTGGCGAATGCGCTGGGTTTGCCCCTTCCGGACGATAGGGAAGTCGCGCTGTACATGGATGAATTCCTTGATCCAGGGTTGCGCCACGACTCGCGCACCGATGCCGAGCTTTACAGCGGCAAAATAGAGCCCTATGCGTTGGCAGACACTTATGGCTTGCTTAGCGAGTGCGCGCATGACCGGTTGGCCATCAACAGCAGCGCATTCGAGCAACGTCTTGCACCCAAGCTCAGCATGATGCGGCGATCTGCTCCAATCAGCGAATTGATAGCTGTTGCGGAAAAAGAACGCGGCGAGGCTGCTGAGACCATTCAGAAGCTGAACGTAGCCCTTCACGGGTTAGGCGAGCAACTGAAAACTTCTCAAAAGGCGCTACACGAATCGAGCCTGGAAAATATCGCCTTGCAGGCGAAGGTGACAGCCTTGAGTGATCATCAGTCGCCGCCGGGAGAGAGTGAACAGTCGGTAAATACCGGGCTGCTTGCTGAAATAAAAGGTCTTGAAGCTCTGGTAGCGTCGCTTCGCTTCGAGGCTGACAAATCCGAGCAAAGTTATCAGGTACTGCTGCTTGAGAAAGAAGCAGACATTGCTTCCCTGCGTAAGGCACTCTCCATACAGGGAGTGTCCAAATCCGAGAATGCCAATAGATCGCAGCTCGAAAAGCTCAGGGCCGATGTGCAGGAATTGCGGATGGAGCTCACAGAGCTGGGCGCCCGTCACCAGGCGCTTCGTGTAAAGCTTGCCGCTGCTACAGCCGCGGAGGAGCTGGCCAGGCAGCAATCGGCACAGCTGGGATCTGCCTTGGGCGAGGCCAATGAAAGACTTCGAGTGTCTCAAGAGGAAGAGCGGAACCTTGTCGCCCGGACAGGGGAAATGGCTCAATTGCAGGCTGGCATGTTGTCTGCCCATGAACAGCGGAGCGCAAGGCTACAGGAGCAGGTGAAGATTCTCAGCCAGGCCTGGGGCGCGCTGTTCAGTTCAAGGGCGTGGCGGCTGTTCCGCAAGTTGTCAGGACACAAGGACCTTCCTCCCCTTGAGCTGCCGGGCGGCCGGACATTCGACGCAGCGTTCTATCTGGCCCGATATCCAGATGTCAAAGCAGCAGGCTTTGAGCCGAAGGCTCATTATCTGAGCCATGGTCTCGCTGAAGGCAGGGAAGCGCATCCTCAGCCTGAAACGGCGCCAGCCCTGGTGATGCTTGATTCGGCTGACTTGTCGGCGTCGGATACCCAAGTAAGCCTCCTGTCGGCTTGCGAGTCCATCGCGCAACCTGTAATGGAGCACGTTAGGCCTACAGCTGTTTCGGCAGAGAACGACGAGCCCTTCGATGCCCAGTTCTATCTAGCTATCTATCCTGATATCGCCAAGGCTGGTATCAACCCCGAGCAGCATTATCGCAACCATGGCCGATTCGAGGGGCGCCTGGGTGCGGTCCCGAAGATTCCGCTGAGTCAGGGCATAAGCCCACCATCGCCCGGCAAGTCGCGCATTCTGCTGATCAGCCATGAGGCGTCACGAACCGGCGCGCCTATTCTAAGCCTTAATATCGTTCAGCAGCTGACCACCCACTATGACGTGGTGGCAATGATTTTCGGCGGTGGGCCTCTGGAGCAAGCATTCATTGATGCGGGCGCGGTGGTCGCGGGACCGGTGGCGCTCAAGCATCGTCCAATCGACGCTCACTGGGTGCTTAATCAGTTTCTTGATCAGTACGATTTCGAGTTTGCGATCGTCAACAGTCTGGAATCCTATGTAGCCCTCAAGCCCCTGGCTGATCGTTATATTCCCACGGTGAGCCTCATTCACGAATTCGCGGTATATACACGCCCTAAGACAGCTATCCAGAACGCTTTGCTGTGGGCAAGCGAAACCGTATTTTCCGCTGACGTTACCTTGGATAGCGCTACCTGCGTGCTTCCGGAGCTCCGGGCGTGTGGCCTTCCAGTGTTGGCCCAGGGCAAGAGCGTAGTACCGGGGGAGGCTGAAGATAACGAACGTCTCGAAGCGGAGAAACGAGCGATCGAACAGCTCATGCGTCCGAATGGACTCGACGATGGCACAGTAGTCATACTCGGCGCGGGTTGGGTGCAAATCCGTAAGGGCGTCGATTTGTTCATTGAGTGTGCCACCCGCGTACTCAAGTCTCCCTTGGGGGCTAAGTGTCGTTTCGTATGGATCGGGAATAACTATGATCCCGAACATGACACCCTTTACTCAGTGTATCTGCACGATCAGATACAACGGGCAGGTATCGAGGATCGGTTCACGGTTATCAAAGAAACGGCGGCTATCGAACATGTGTATCGCTTGAGCGATATGCTTCTGCTGACGTCGCGCCTCGATCCGTTGCCCAATGTTGCAATCGATGCAATGGTGCAGGGTCTTCCGGTGCTGTGCTTCGATCGAACGACGGGTGTCGCCGATATTCTCAAGCGTAACGACCTCGAAGCGGATTGTGTGGCCCCATACCTTGATACAGGATATATGGCAGGCCTGCTATGTCGTCTTGCTGCCTCAGAAACGGAGCGCGCCCGAGTAGGTCGGCATGCTCAGGCAGTGGCTGCCCGCGAATTCAACATGCAAACCTATGTGCAGCAACTGATCGGTTTCGCCAAGGACAATGGCATTTCTGCTGAGCGAGAAGCAGCTGCGGCGCATTACCTGCATCAGGCCAGCGTTCTTGATCTCGATTACTACACGCCGGCAGCCATGACTTTCCATGAACCCCATGAAGCAATCAGGCGCTATGTACGCTCGTGGGCCCGAGGGGTATTGCGGCGCAAGGCATTCCCTGGGTTTGAACCAGCTCTCTATAAAGAGTTGAACCAGGATCAGGTCGGGCATGAAGACCCGCTAGTGCACTATCTGAAGGCCGGGCGACCTCATGGCTCGTGGCGTACGCGCCAGGTTGAATGGAAAGCTGAAATTGATGCGGCACATTCCCCGACCGCTTTGTTGTTCGTCACCGTGGACGGCTATGAGACACTCCAGTTACTGACTACCGCCTTGGAAACGCAGGCTGCCGCACCAGAACTGGTAGTGCTGGTAGGCAACGAGCTGATCGCCTTGAACATACGCCGCCAGTTGGCGGAGGAGTTGCGGGCCCCCCTGCGCATAATCGTATGCACAGAGCAACCACTTGCGGCTATGTATGATTACATCCGCGCCTCCGAGACCTTGGATTATGCCGTCGTCGGCCATCTCGACCTGGCTGGCGCGCCTGTCGATATCGATTTCAGCAGTATGGACGCCTACCGTACCTTCCTGATCGAGAATCTGATTGGAGGCCACCAGAAGACCTGGCAAAACTTGGTAAATGTGCTGGCGGAACCTACGGGTAGCTCAGACATCGGTCTTATCTACCCGGACGACCCGAATGTGCATGTCTATCCGGAGGATATGCCGCTGCTGACTAAATTGTGCGACAGGTTGGGCTATGCCAGCCCAGGCGCCCAGAATACACCCTTCCCGTTGAACGGCGCCTTCCTGTGCGCACCTTCGCTATTACGCACGCTGCTATCCCAAGAAGAAGTGTGGGCCTCAGTGTTCAAGCACGCTCGCTTGAGCAGCGTGCAGCAGGAGCGCCTCCTTGCGCGTTTGCTCGTGCATGCGGCAGAGAGCGCTGGCAAGGCAGCGGCGACGACAGTTGTCGCCGGCATCACCTATTAAAGCGAGTCAAGCGACCCCATGACCTCACCCCGGCAATATGTTTCAAGCAATACAGGCGCTCGGCTCAAGCAACTTGCGGCTAGATTGTTGAAGAACCTGTACGCCCGCGCGTACGTTTCGCTTAACCAGGACAAGATCCGGTTCGACCCCGACTTCTATCTGGCTCAATACCCCGATATCGCTGCATCACGAGTAGATCCTTATCGACATTACGTGTTTCATGGTCGCCGGGAAGGCCGGGTAGGCCAATCCCCGACGGTCGAGAATGGAGATCGGATCGCGGCATTGAACCCTTCACGGGAGACCGTGATGGTGGTCAGTCACGAGGCGTCGCGCACCGGCGCGCCTGTCCTGAGCCTGAATCTGGTCATGCGCCTCAAGGCCAGGTACAACGTTATTGCGGTGTTGCTTGGCCCAGGAGAACTCAGCGAGGCATTCGCCCAGCCGGGCGTAGCCGTGGTCAACGCTTATGGGCTACGCGCCAGCGCTGACCACGCGCGTCTATTCATGGACAAAGTCTGCGCATTGAAGCCTATCAAGCTCGCCTACATCAATAGTGTCGAATCAAGAGTAGTGCTACCGGGGCTGGCTTCCAACTTTGTCCCGACGGTCAGCCTGATTCATGAATTTCCAGCCTACATTCGACCGAAGACCGCCTTTCTGGAGGTATTGTATTGGTCCACAGAGGTCGTGTTTTCTTCGACGGTAATTCATCAAAGTGCGGTAAAGGAGCTACCTGTACTCGCTGATCGTCCTGTACATATCCTCCCCCAAGGACGATGCGATCTATCCTTCGTACCAGAGGACGAGCCCACGGACTCGACAGAAGCCGAACGCCTCGAGGCACGCTTCAAGGCACTCAAGCAAGAAGGCAAACAGATCGTTCTAGGCGCCGGCCTCGTCCAGCTTCGCAAGGGCGTGGAACTGTTCATCGACTGCGCGCTGCGGGTATACGAACGTGGAGGAATGGATGACCTGCATTTCGTTTGGGTAGGGAAGGGTTATGATCCTGAGCGTGATATCCAGTACTCGGCCTACTTGTACGACCAAATACTGAGAGCCGGGCTCGAAGACCATGTCACCTTCATACCGGAGACCTCAGCGATCGAGGTAGCTTATGAACAATCGGCAATGGTCCTGATCACTTCCAGGCTCGACCCTTTGCCAAATGTAGCAATCGACGCAATGTGCTTCGGGGTGCCGGTGCTGTGCTTCGAGCGCACCACCGGCTTGACCGATTTTCTGGAGCGTTGCGGCGTACAACACGCATGTGTCGCTCGGTATCTTCATGTCCCGGAGCTTGCGGACAAAGTCATTGGACTTGCCAGGGACGATCACGCGCGGCTAGCACTTGGCGCCACACTCAGAGCGAGCGCCTTGGATGTATTTTCCATGGATAACTATATTCAGGGGCTGGAGGACATCGGTAATGCGGCAGCTGTACGTACACGGCAGGAAAAGGCTGATTTCGACCTGATTACCGCCGCCAAGGTATATCGGCAGGATTACATTGCTCGCCACTTGGTATGCAAAACCGACTTCGATACCTTGCGCACCTATGTACGGGCCTGGGCCAGCGGCGTGGAAAAACGAAAGCTCTTCCCCGGCTTTCATCCCGGCATGTATGCACAACAGTGCGCCGATTATCGACCGGGCCAGGATCCACTGGCCAGCTACCTGCAGAATGGGCGCCCGGCTGGGGTATGGGCGTGGGACGTCATAACGCCCGATACGCCTGCGGCCGTTATACCGGCGGGCCTTCGGATAGCTCTGCATGTGCACGTTTACTATGTTGACCTATTCGAAGACATCCTCGAGGGGCTTGAAGGCAATACCCTACAGCCGGACCTGTTCCTCAGCGTGCCTGACGAAGCCATCAAGCAAGCTGCGACCATCGCATGCCAGCGCTATAAAGGTACTGTAAAGGCAATCGAAGTCGTGCCTAATGTGGGGCGCGACATAGGTCCGTTCCTAAGTGGCTTCGAACAGCGCCATTTGCTGGACTATGAAATAGTCGGTCATCTCCATACCAAGAAGACCAAAGACTACAAAGACCCTATGGTCGGCCGGATATGGTACGAGTTCCTGCTTGCCAACCTGCTCGGTAAGTCCGCGCCCATGGCTGATATCATCGTATCCAGGCTAATTGAGAACAAGCAGCTCGGCATGGTCTTTCCGGATGACCCCAACCTGGTAGGGTGGGACTCCAACATGGCATTCGCCCGACCGTTCATGGCAAAGCTCGGTCTCGATCACTTGCCGAACGACATTGTCTTTCCCGTGGGAACCATGTTCTGGGCGCGCGCTGAATGCATGCGGCCTCTGTTGGAGCTGGGCCTTTGCTGGGATGACTACCCTACCGAGCCTTTGCCGTTCGACGGTACCATGCTGCATGCCCTGGAGCGTCTGATGCCGATGGTTGCTGTCGCCAAGGGCTACACTATTTCTTCCACCAACGTGCAGAACATTACGAGATAAAATGAATATTCTGATTTTTGGCGGAGGCGGCTTCATTGGTTCGGCAATCGCCGACAGGCTGCTCAAGGATGGCCATGCGCTTCGCATCTTCGAGCGCCCTCGTGTGCAACCGTATCGCGACTTCCTCGCAACCGAATCGGTGGACTGGGTTGCTGGCGACTTGACCAGCAACCATGATGTCACCGCGGCGCTCGACGGAATGGACGTGGTTCTACATCTCGTGTCAACGACATTACCCAAGACATCGAATGATGACCCTATCTACGACGTCCAGAGCAATCTGGTAGGCACGTTGCATATGTTGAACGCAATGGTCGAGAGAAAAATCTCTCGCGTGATGTTCATTTCTTCAGGCGGGACAGTTTACGGCAAGCCCGTTTCCACGCCTATAATGGAATCTCATCCCACGGAGCCCTTGGTGTCCTATGGGATCACGAAGCTAGCTATTGAGAAGTTTCTGCTAATGTATCAGCAGCTTCATGGTATCCGCGCAACCATCATGCGTGTTGCCAACCCATACGGTGAGCGCCAGCGGGTCGAAACTGCGCAGGGCGCTGTCGGAGTGTTCCTAAGCAAGGCCTTGCAGCATCAGCCGATTCAAATATGGGGTGATGGTAGCGTCACCCGTGACTATATCTATGTATCTGACGTAGCGGATGCTTTCGCCGCCGCCATTGAATACAACGGAGCTCACAGCGTATTCAATATCAGTTCCGGCATCGGCGTTGATATCAATGAGTTGGTAGGGCATATTGAAAACGCAACAGGTGAATCCATACGAAAGGAATACCTGCCTGGACGGCCTTACGATGTCCCGGTGAGTGTGTTGGATAATAGCCTGGCAAGTCGCGAGCTTGGCTGGACGCCTAGGGTGGGCCTTGAAGAAGGGTTGAAATTGACGACCGCATGGATGCGGGGATCGCTGGCAAAATGATTTCCGCGTCGCCCAGGCGTCCGAAGGTGTCGGTGGTGATACCGACCAAGAATGGCGGGAGCCTTTTTCGGAAAGTTCTGACTTCGGTCCTCGCTCAGGAAACGAACTGGCCTTATGAGGTCATTGTCGTTGACTCGGGCTCCAAGGATGAAACCGTACCGATCATTGAAAGTTTTCCGGAAGTCAAGCTGATCCGGATTTCAGCTGAGGAGTTTCAACACGGGCGGACGAGAAACCTTGCTATTGCACATGCGAAGGGGGAGTACATCGCTGTGATTACGCAGGATGCGCTGCCCTATGACGATCTATGGCTGGCAGGGTTGGTCGATGCAATCGAGCAAACCCCCGAGATTGCTGGGGTGTTTGGCAGACATATAGCGCATACGGACGCTTCGGTATTTACCAGGCAGGAAATCGACCATCATTTCTTGAATTTCGAATCTGAACCGGTTGTTTGGTTGCAGGACTGTACCAGATACGAAAGGGACCCTGGTTACCGCCAGAAACTCTATTTCTTCTCTAATAACAATGCTTTGATCCGGCGTTCTATCTGGGAACAATACCCTTACCCGGAAATCGATTTTTCGGAAGACCAGGCATGGGCAAGGTCTATAATCGAGGCGGGATTCAAAAAGGCCTACGCTCAAGGTTCGGTAGTCTACCACTCCCATAATTACGGCCTTTTCGAGCGTTTCCAGCGTAGCTTCGATGAAAGTCGAGCGCTGGAAGCTTTGTTCAGGTACAACGATGCCAAAGGCGTGACTGTCCTGTTGCGACGGTGGTTGGGATTGACGCTGCGAGATATCCGAACCCTGCGTATCGCTCGAGCGAAGGGAAAAGGCATTCGGATGCTTGATGTACTGAAGATGCCGATAGATAACCTCATGCGAGTCGCGGGAGGATGGCTTGGCAGTCGTACGGATCTACACACACCCTGCCTGGTAGCGCTTTGCTCCAGAGATCAGAAGCTGAAACGCGTTAAGGCTTGATATTGAATATTCATTTATTCCGTTCGCAATTGAAGAAGGCACTCGACCATATCCGACGCGAGGGGCTGGGATCATTGCTAAAGATTGTATCCAGACGTTTGAGAAGTTCGCGTGCACTGCTGACGAAGCCGGATGTAGTGCATGCCTATCGTTTTCTTGAATGGACCCCAAGTGTGCAGCAGCCCGATCACGCCATGACTCGGCGCGAGCGTTCCGTAAACTGGTACATTCCTCCGATAGGAAAGGGGTCAGGCGGGCATCTGAACATCTTTCGCTTCCTAAGGTACCTGGGTGATCAGGGCTTCTCCAACCGGGTGATCATTGTAGACGATGAAAGCCATCTATCGATCAGACAAGTTCAAAAACAGATTCGTGACTGGTTCGATTTGCCTGGTGCGGAAGTATTCTACATTAACGATATTGTGCCTAGCGCGGCGGTTAGCATAGCCACGTCGTGGCAGACTGCATATGCTGTTCACAATCTCCGTGCACAAACGCATAAATGTTATTTCGTCCAGGATTATGAGCCATGGTTCTTCCCGGCCGGTACCGAGTATGCACTTGCCGAGCAGACCTATCGGTTTGGTTTCCACGGTTTTACAGCAGGCGATTGGTTAGCACGTCGTTTGGCTGATGAATTTTCTATGGTTACCACCCCCTTAGGCTTTTCCTATGATCGAGATCTTTACGGGCCGGTGGACCCACCGCTCAGAAATGAGAAGCCGCGAATATTCTTCTATGTACGTCCGCCTACTGCCAGGCGCGCGTTTGATCTCGGGGTATTGGTGTTCGCTGAACTTGGCAGGCGCTTGTCCGGATTCACGGTTGTCATGGCCGGATGGGATGTAAGCCACTACGCGTTTCCTTTCACGTGCGAACACGCCGGGCTAATGAATCAGGAGAGGCTGCGTGCCCTTTATCAATCCTGTGACGCTGCCCTGGTTCTATCGTTCACCAATGTCTCGCTTCTACCGCTGGAAATCATGGCGTGCGGCGTGCCTGTGGTCAGCAATCGTGCGGAGTTCACAGAGTGGCTGCTCAACGACGACGTGGCAATGCTCGCCGAGCCCACTGTCGATGGCTTGGCCAATGCCCTAGAGGAGGTCCTGGGCGGAGCTGAGACAGCGCTGCGCCTGAGACAAAACGGCTTGGCACTCGTTGCCTCGACTAGCTGGGAGGCGGAAGGCAAGAAATTTTCGGGTCAGGTAGCTGCGCTTGTTGAAGGAGGATAGTTGTCGGCGGTATTAGGCCGCCAGTGGCTGCATGACATTCGGATGTATAGAATGCTGGCCTGGTTACACACTTATGAAGTGTGCTGTGCCAGCTACGTAGTTCTATGGTCGGCTTCTTTTTTTGATTGAGACATTTAGCGGAGTTCCAATGCTGGAAGCAAGCACGCCCGCAGGCATCACGACGTTGTTCAAAGGTCTGCCTCGCTCTCATATGGCGGCAGTATGTTTTTCACTTTTTAGTCTGCTCCTTTTTCTCGTCAAGATGCACGGCGCCTGGTATGGCGCTATCGCTGATGATGGCGCGTTTTTCCTAAAGTACGCGCAGAATATGGCCAACGGCTATTTCTGGATCTGGAATCCAGGGGAGGCGCCAGTATGGGGGGCTTCAGCGCCGTTGTATCCACTTTATATCGCGGCCATAATAAAGCTAGGATTCACGCCTCTAGACGCTATCGTATCTGGAGGGAGCGCCCTGGGCGCGCTGGCACTGAGCGCTACCAGTGGCTTGCTGGTAAGACGTTTCGGATACATCGCTGGCATTTTATTCGTAGCATTCGCCGTTTGTGACAGCCATTTCATCTGGTTTCTGAGCACTGCGGGGCTTGAGTCACCGTTGACGATTGCCTTTTTGACGGCTGGCCTGTTCGCGCTGTCGGCGAACAATAACGCCTGGTATGTCGGCATTGCGGCCGGGCTTTTGGCGATTGATAAGATCGACCAGATTCCCGTTGCGTTCTGGTTGCTGTGCGCCTTCAGCTTCAAGGCGGGTAGGATTCAATACCGGGCAGTGGGAATAGCGGCGGCAATCTCCGTTGTATGGTATGGCTTCGCATGGTGCTGGTTTGGTCTTCCTATTCCCAATTCGTTCATAACCAAAAGCCTTTTCCAGAACCAGCCTGCAATCATCGACTGGCGTTGGTTTGGCAGGTTCGTACTTTATGAAAACTATCACATAGTCTTGTCCGGTCTGGCGCTGGTTTCGATCCTGCTCAAGCGGCGAGTGGCCGCTCCGGTGCATATCTACTTGCTTGGATTGATAATTACTCACCTTGTAGCCTATACCCTGAAGCATCCGCTGGAACCCTATAACTGGTATGCAATGCCGTCGATATATGGGTTGCTGGTGGTTGCTGCGGTGGGCGCGCAGGCGCTATGGGAGAAGTGTAGAACCCATGGCTATACTGCGGCGTTACTTTTCTTGGTGGCGTCTCTTTATCTCATTTTTCATGTCAAGGAGCATGGTGAATTCCTGTCAGCTGCGATAAAACAATATCTTTATCTCGAAAAAGATCGAATGCAAGCCGGCAAATGGGTTGACGAACATACGCCAAAGGATTTTCGAGTATATACCTACTTCGGGGGGCCGGCTTTTTATTCTCAACGTTACGTCTACGATGCCTCTTTCCTGAATCGCCCTTATGAAAAAGAAAACATGGTGGCGAAATATCGACCCGAGATTATCGTTGCTCGAACGAACCGTGAATCAGATGACTATACCTTGGTCAAGGTGTTTGCGAGCGCCCGTCAGGAGGGAATAGATTTCGCCTTTGGCGTTCACGTTCGGAATGACGTTCTGAATAAAGTGACTGACAAGGACGAAAGATTGAAGGCCTGCAGTGGCGATGACAGCTGCGGCGCGCTCGATACGCCGTTGATCAAGCAAGCGCTCGCGCCTCAGCTGGGTGATAACTTTGGAGTGATCCGCGCTGCGGGGAAAGGGGGGGCAATCTTTGTCCACCCTGGAGAAAAGACGCCGAGTAGCTTCGAGCTTTCGCCTACCGCCCTTACGAAATCACACATGCCCACAGCTACGCTGGTGGTGTCCATTTCGGACAATGTGCCTTCGGATGCTGTAGCCCGAGGGGCGGCAAGCGTTGGCATTGAGGTCACCAGAGGTGGTACTCGCTACCATGAGCGCGAAGTGGTGACGCTTGGGCGTCCAATCTCGATAGTACTAGATACGTCGCCAGGGCCAAACTATAAGGTAGTCGTTGATAACAACGGAAATCCTGACACTGACTGGACGATCATCCGCCAGCTTCCTGCAGACTGACCTCATTATACCGGGCGGGCAGTCGCCCGCCCGGTTTGGCTGGCTATTGGCATGGCAATAGCCTAAAAGGATGCAAGCACTTTGAGTATTATCTTCAGCTGGTCTAAGTACCAATTGTCTGATGTACGAGTCTTCTAGCCAAGCGGTGAGCATGGCGTCGCAGCTCAGGTACGGCAGTCGCCTCCCAGTGCATTGCCTTTAGCATTGGCCCGATATAGCTAAGCCACGTGCTAGTCGTGCCGTCTGATTCGATAACAGCCCCATCGCCCTGGACGTGTAAACCAAGGCCGAGCTCGTCGGGAGTGATAAAGCCTCGGGCCAGCAGATGTTGTACCAGCCGAGAGTCTATTTCCCACAGGCGCATGGATGGCCCGGTATAGTTCACTATCAGGTCACATTCGAGAACACAGGCACGCTCTTGGCCACGCGGGGATACTTTCACTTCGAGTCGGCTCTCTCGCTCGGTGACCTCCGTGAGGCGGCCGGCTAGATAAGACAGCTTGCCGCTTAAAAACGCGCCTTGCAGTTTTAGCTGCATGTCCGGCGGTACGCGATGGCGATGTGTATCCCATAACGGTTTAACGTGCCGAAGAAATCGACGTCGCTCTACAAGAGGGATGCGCTCCCATAATTCACATGTTATAGGGCGCAGCGCAGCGAAGGCTTCCCGCCAATGATCGGGCCTGGATGCCAAGTGGTGCCTCAGAGTGCGGACGTAAGCTCTAGCGGACGGCTGCGCCTTGAGCATTTCATCAACCATTTGTTGGAACGACACGGTCATCCGTGCACCGACAATGTGTTCCCGAGGCACTCGACCCCGCCGGGAAAGCATGATCACTCGCGCATTTGGTGCACTGCCCAGGATACTAAGTGCCAAATCGGCTGCGGTTAAGCCTGAACCTATCAATAGGACGGTCGCATCGCCTGATGGCCGCAAGGCAAAACGGCCGTTCCAGGGGTCGGCTACATATCGTTCGGATCTTCTCATCTGTGCAAGCGAAGATATTGAGGCGGGCGGGAAATTACCGAGCGCCAGCACTACGTGGTCGGCAAATAAGGGCGGTTGACCCTCTATGATGATCTTTGCTCCGGACGAGTGAGGATTAACCGCCACGGCTTCACCGGCAATGAATGTGTAGCGCCCCTGCGACGAGGCTACAGCCACCTCCAACTGATACCTCAGGTATTCCCCATAACACTGCCTGGATGCGTAGGTGCTTGCGTGGATGTCCCAGCCGCGTGTTCTTCCATAGTCGACGAAGGAGTTGGGCGCTTCATCGAATGCCGACATACCGCCGGCGGGCACATTGAGTAGATGATGTTCATCACAGAGTCCATAGGCGAGTCCACCCGGCGGCCCTAGAGCGCGATCGATGATCAACAAGCGATCATCTGGCCCTGCCTCATTCAGATACCTGATCGCGGTGACGATACCGCTGAATCCGCCCCCGACGATGGCCACGGTGCTCATTGAAACTTACCGTTCGAGGTGGTTGAGGATTTGAGTTACGCATTCATCCACACTTCGGTCAAGAGTTTCTACCCGCACCTGCGGGGAATTCGGCGTTTCATACGGGGAATCGATACCAGTGAAATGCTTGATATGCCCTTCACGGGCTTTCTTGTATAAGCCCTTGGGGTCGCGACGCTCGCATTCTTCCAGCGGAGTGCTTATATATACTTCTACGAAACGATCAGCACCAATCACCCTCTTGGCCAGCGCTCGATCCCGGTGAAAGGGTGAAATGAACGCTGTGATGACTATTAGCCCCGCTTCAACGAACAGCTTGGCAACTTCGGAAACCCTGCGAATGTTTTCCTGCCTGTCGTCGTCCGAGAACCCAAGATCGGAGCATAATCCCAAGCGTACGCTGTCTCCATCCAGCAGGTAGGTGTGCCTGCCCTGCGCCACTAGTCTCTGTTCAAGGGCGCTTGCCACTGTTGATTTTCCGGAACCGCTCAGTCCGGTAAGCCAGACAACCATGGGCTGTTGGTGCTTTTGTTGCGCCCGTGTCTGCGCAGTGACCGTAAAAGCGTGTTTTGTAAGATTCTGCATTAGGTCAATCCAGTGGAAGGTAACCGCTCAGAGCCAGTAGTGTACCGCCGTTCCCTGAAACGAAGGGAGGGAAGCCGGTGGGCTTTGACACAAAATATTTTCAGATTAGCTCGGCGGACGACGTCGAGCCCTGACTTGAATCAGACCGATATGACGATCAAGTTAGGTTTTTGTTCCTTGCGCTACAGCCGTAGGTAAGCCTATCGGCAGCATTCCGCAGCCTGGCTTGTCTCGGGCCGCCTAGATGCGACCTATGATATTGCCCAGGAGCAGGCTGAGGTTTCCAAGGCTGGTTTGACGATAGACGCCTGACTGTCGGAGATGGTGAATTCGCCCAAATATGGAAGCGCTACGGGCGCGTTGAAAAAGATTGAAGCAGCTTTTGTTGGAGGAAGGCATTTTTTCATAGAAAGGCGCAAGGGCTTCGATGTTCGCATCGTTCCATTGCGCAAAGCGGCCATCCCACAGGAAGCGTAGCCTATGTATACGGCTTCGAAGTGTGGTATTCCCTCCTATCAGATTGGCTGCGTGCTGTCGATAGTCCAATGTTGGAACAGGGTCATATATGACTTGGCCCGCGGCCGCGCTCACCACCAGATACGCCAGCCAATCATGGGCGACGATCCGGACGTCACTGTCAACCTGAAGTAAAAGCTCACGCGCTACTTTGTTGATAAGCATCGTATTGGCGCCGGCCACGCTCTGTACCAGCGCATTGCGGAAACAGGCGGGGCGCTTGAACAATGGAGAATGCCCCATGCACCGGCCTTGCTCGTCGATCAGGCGAGTGCGACTACAATAAAGGGCTGGCTCGCCACGGAAGCTTTCAATTGCCTTTACGCTGCGCTCCAGCTTGTCGTCGTACCAGATATCATCCTGGTCGCAAAAGGCGTAATAGTCGGCTGCAAGGCCATGGTGTTGGAGCAATGAAAAGAAGTTTCTCGCGAACCCGCGCCGCGGACCCTCAAGGATGGACATGCGGTCACCAAGCTGTCGCTGGCAGCTTCTAAGGATCTGCAGCGTTGAATCGGTCGAACCGTCGTCGGATACGTACAGCCGCCAGTGCTGGTAACGTTGGCTGACTATGGATTCAAGCTGCTCCTGTAGAAAGGCCTCGCCATTATACGTACAAAGAAGAACTGCTACCTCGTTCACCACCGGCTGTGCCCCGGTGTGACTTCACTTGCTACGGTAAGGGAGGGCTTGTGCATGAAATCTCCTGAATTGCGCCTACGTTCCGAATTTGCCGGATTGACCACGAGGATAACGTTCCCAGCCAAACGTTTTTGACATACGCTTCAACCCTGGCGCCGTCGTTGCCGACGATACCAGAATACGAATTCACCAGCGAATTGAGAGGCTGATGGCTAAAAGATATCAATTGTTGAGCCGCCGCGATTCGTGGCATACCATACGGAAGGGGCTTGAGTGAACGCTTTGCGTCTGTACATGCTCGCCCTGCCGAGGAGGCAAAAGCGCCTACTTCAGGTGGTAGTCGACATCTTGCTGGTCTGGTTGGCGCTTTGGTTGGCGTTCGTGGTACGGCTAGGCATCGAGGACTTGATCAGCCCCCTGGGCGACTATATGTGGTTGTTCATTGCGGCCCCGGTTATCTCCATTCCACTATTCATCCGGCTCGGCATGTACCGGGCGGTTCTTCGCTACTTTGGAAACGACGCACTGCTGACCATCGCCAAAGCGGTGACTCTGGCCGCCTTGATACTGGCGTTGGCAATATTCTGGTACAGCAATCACAAGGCCATGGTTCCCCGGTCGGTCATCTTCAACTATTGGTGGCTTAGTCTGGTAATCCTGGGTGGATTACGCTTGGCGATGCGACAGTTTTTCCTTGGTGACTGGTTCGCCGGCCAGCATTTGACTTCTGCTTCAAGTCGCGATGAAGGTCTTACTCGAGTCGCTGTTTATGGCGCGGGTGTCGCGGGTAATCAGTTGGTAGCGGGCCTACGCATGGGAAGGCTAATGCGTCCCGTGGCTTTCATAGACGACGATCCCTCTCTCTCTCGGCGTGTCATCGCCGGCCTGCAAGTATATAAGCCTCGACATATCGAGAGGATGATCGAAGAAACTGGCGCTACCGAAATTTTGCTTGCGCTTCCTTCGTCGAGTAGGGCTCGGCGGCGCGAAATACTCGAGTTCCTGGAAAGTTTTCCGCTTCATGTTAGAAGCGTTCCGAATCTTTCGGATCTTGCCAGTGGCAGGGTAAAGGTGGAGGATATTCAGGAAATCGATATCGCCGACCTTCTTGGCCGCGACGCGGTTCCGCCAATGGATGATCTTCTGGAAAAATGCATAGAAGCGCAGGTAGTGATGGTGACCGGCGCAGGGGGGTCCATAGGCGCAGAGTTATGCCGACAGATCATCTGTCTGAAGCCCTCTCGGCTAATCATATTCGATCATGGCGAATACAATCTTTATTGTATAAACGAAGAGTTGCAAAAACTACTGCGTCGACACTCTTTTAACGTCGAGATTCTACCTATACTTGGTACTGTCAAGGATGAGGTCAAGCTCGAGCAGACAATGCGCACCTGGAAAGTGGAAACGGTTTATCACGCTGCGGCCTACAAGCATGTGCCTATAGTGGAGCATAATATAGCTGAAGGCGTGCTAAATAATGTATTTGGAACTCTTTACTCCGCGCAAGCCGCGCTTCGTGCTGGCGTTCCAAACTTTGTCCTCATTTCCACTGATAAAGCGGTTCGACCTACCAATGTAATGGGAAGTACGAAGCGGATGGCCGAACTCATTCTTCAGGCCTTGAGTGCCGAAGTAGCGCCAAGACTTTTCGATCAGTCGTCAAATGTAGCTCATGTAAATAAAACGCGGTTCAGCATGGTGCGGTTCGGAAACGTATTGGGCTCGTCTGGCTCGGTGATTCCTCTTTTCCATAAGCAGATTAGGGCGGGCGGCCCGCTGACCGTCACGCATCCCAAGATAACTCGTTACTTCATGACCATTCCTGAGGCAGCCCAGTTGGTAATTCAGGCGGGCTCGCTGGGGAAGGGCGGTGAGGTCTTTGTACTGGACATGGGTGAGCCAGTCTTGATCGCTGAGCTTGCTGAAAAAATGATCAAGCTGTCGGGCCTCAGCGTTCGTTCCGAACGTAATCCTTATGGGGATATCGCCATCGAATATACCGGGCTTCGGCCTGGAGAAAAATTATACGAGGAGCTGCTGATAGGGGACAATGTTTCCCCAACTAGGCACCCTATGATCATGTGTGCCAATGAGGAGGCGTTTGAATGGGCTGAGTTCAAGCTCCTGCTTGAAAAGCTTCAGGCTGCCCTGAGGGCTGAGGATCTCAGTCAGGTCAGGGTGTTGCTCCGGTATGCC
Source organism: Pseudomonas massiliensis (assembly GCF_000826105.1). Classification (GTDB taxonomy): domain Bacteria; phylum Pseudomonadota; class Gammaproteobacteria; order Pseudomonadales; family Pseudomonadaceae; genus Aquipseudomonas; species Aquipseudomonas massiliensis. The sequence continues at coordinate 818,595 of NZ_CCYK01000007.1, forward strand.
GTTGCAGGTTATGAGCCTCAGCAGGAAATTGTTGACTGGTTCCACGTCCAGCATCGGCTCGACGCTGACTAGGCAAACGGCCAAGGCCCGAAGTCATAGATAAGCATCTGCCTAGTGAACGGCGGTGGCTTCCACCGGCGCATACGCAAACTTGCTCAAAGGCTTCACCCAATACCGCTTGTAATCCGCCTCGCCCGGCGGTACCGGCTTCTCATTGAACCACCCGGACGGGCGCTTGAGTTCGGCGCGATAGGCATCCCATTCAAGCTTCAACGCCGCCTCCCTGGCGGTGGCTTCGTTCTCGAACCAGCCCAGCACGTAGGCTTCGCCGAATTCCCGGCCATGTTCGATCAGCAGGTAGATGTCATTGTTCATGGGTAATTCTCCGTGTATCAGCGCGTCTGCCTAGGCCATATCTCGATATCAGTCAGCTCTCTCCTTCACTTTAGACAGGTCGCGCGGCAGAGGTGCAATCAAAGCGTGACCAGCTGTTGCGTGGTTGGGCGTGTGCTCGCCAGGCTTGAGTCCCTGGGGCTGTGGTCATAGGATGACTGCCTAATTCCGATGCCTGCCGAGGGACCGCCGTGAGCTTTGTCTACATTTCCAGCCCGAATGATGGGCTCGTTTCTCATTACCACCTGGACGACGACACCGGTGCGCTTACGCTGGTGGAGCAGGTGAAGGCGGGCGAGAAGGTCAATGCCCTTGCCCTGACGCCCGATGGAAGCACGCTCTATGGCGCGCTGCGCGGTCAGCCTTCCGAGGTGGTCAGCTTCAGCGTGGATGCCGGGAGCGGCAAGCTGCTACGCCGTGCTCGGGCGCCTTTGGGAGCCGGCATGTCCTACCTGGCCACGGATCGCCAGGGACGTTTCCTGTTCGGCGCCTCCTATGGCGAAGACGTGGTCACGCTGCAGTCCATCGATGACGAAATGCAGGTGCAGGAAAATATCCGCAAATACGCCAGTGGCATGCATGCCCATTCGGTGCGGCCAGACCCGAGCAACCGCTTCGTTTACGCTTGTGTATTGGGGGTGGACCGGATCCTGCAATTCCGCCTGGATGAAGCCTCTGCCGCGCTGGAGCCCATCGGTGAAGGCTTTGTGTCGGTTGCGGAAAATGTTGGCCCGCGTCATTTGGCGTTTTCCGAAGATGGGCGCCTTGTGTTCGTGGTAGGTGAAATGAGCGGCACCGTGCTGTCTTTCAGCATCGACCCGCAAACCGGTGCCTTGACACCGGTTCACGAGCAAAGCGGCATTACCCCCGGGATGAACCTGGAACAGGGCCTAGTGCGTGATAGCCGTAATAACAACCTGAGCGACGACCCTACGCCGCGTATATGGTGCGCTGATATTCGTCTGGTTCCTGGAGGCAGGCGGCTGTACATCACTGAGCGCACTACCAGCTCAGTCAGCGTCTTCGATGTATCTGCCGAGGGGCGGCTTGCGTTCGCGGGCAACCACAAACTGGTAGAGAAGCAGCCTCGGAACATCGCCATTTCGCCGGACGGTCGCTGGTTGCTGGCTTGTGGCGAACTAAGCCCTGTCGTCGGCAGCTATCGGATCGAGGCGAGTGGTGAATTGACCCGGGTGAGCGAGGCGCCGTCGGGCGATGGGGCGCTCTGGATCGAAGTGCTGCCGCAGCGCTGAAAACTCCGTTAACAGCTCCGCCCTGGCATTGCTTCCTTGGGCTCCGCTAAGGTAATCGCACGGTACATGAGGTGCCGTGCTTACCTGTCAAGGAGCATCCCATGCGCAAGACCATCCTCTCTTCTCTGTTCATCACCGCCTTGGCCTTCGTGCCTCTGTCGATGCAGGCCAACGCGACCAGTGCCGCCCCCGCACCCGCTGCGATGGCGGTGAGCGAAGGCAAGGTCAACCTCAACACGGCAGACGCGGCTACTTTGCAGAAGGAGCTCGCCGGCATCGGTATGGCCAAGGCCAAGGCTATCGTCGCTTTCCGAGAGGAAAATGGCGCGTTCACTTCGGTGGATGAGCTGCTGGAAGTGCAAGGCATTGGCAAAGCGTTGGTCGATCGCAATCGGGACCGGCTTGCCGTCAACTAGCCTCGTTATTCGCCTCTGCTCATAACAGTGATCTTCTTTGCATGTCGGTTGACATTCAATAGCTCGGTATCGCAAGCTCTTTGAATTACAGTCGACATGTAAAGGATGGATCTGTGCTATGAACTCATTGGTAACACGTCAGGCGCTGGGTATGACCACGAGGGGAGTACAGGCATGAACCAGCCCCGTATCGTTGTGACTGGCATGGGCGCGGTCTCGCCGCTTGGCGTGGGCGTGGCCACGAACTGGCAGCGACTTCGCTCGGGTAGGTCCGGTATACGCTTGTTGGACCCGGCTACCGTCGATGGCCTTCAGGTTCAGGTAGCCGGCCGAGTGCCGAGCCTGGTTGAGGATGCCGAGGCCGGCCTGGACCCGGATCGGTTCGTACCCGCCAAGGACCAGAAGAAGATGGCCCCTTTCATCCTGTATGCCATGGCAGCGGCACAGGAAGCCTTGGAGCAGGCGGGTTGGCGTCCTGATGATGAGTTCGCCCGCGCCAGAACCGCCACTATCATAGGCTCGGGCGTAGGGGGTTTCGGCACCATCGCCGATGCTGTGAGAACCACCGATCAGCGTGGTCCCAAGCGGCTATCGCCGTTCACCATACCGTCCTTCCTGGTCAATCTTGCCGCCGGGCAGGTGTCCATCCGACATGGTTTCCAAGGGCCCCTGGGTGCCCCTGTAACCGCCTGCGCGGCCGGTGTGCAAGCCATCGGTGATGCGGCACGGTTGATCCGCGCTGGCGAAGCGGATATCGCCCTGTGCGGAGGCACCGAGGCTGCCATCGACCGTGTCAGCCTGGCAGGCTTCGCCGCGGCCCGTGCGCTTTCCTTGAACCCTGTCCCGGATCAGGCCTCACGCCCGTTCGACCGAGACCGCGACGGTTTCGTGATGGGGGAGGGCGCCGGTTTGCTGGTGATCGAACGCCTCGAACATGCGCTGGCGCGCGGGGCGCAGCCATTGGCTGAGCTGGTGGGGTATGGCACGAGCGCCGATGCTTATCACCTCACTGCGGCCCCGGAAGACGGTCATGGGGCTCAACAAGCGATGAGGCTGGCGTTGGCCCAAGCTGGGGTGGAGCCAGGCGAGGTTGGCCATCTCAACGCCCACGCCACCTCGACCCCGGTGGGTGACAGCGCAGAACTGGCAGCGATTCGGGCGGTGTTTGGGCCAGGCGCGGACCTTGCCATTTCGGCAACCAAGTCGGCCACGGGTCACCTGCTCGGTGCCGCGGGCGGGCTGGAGGCTATCTACACGCTGCTTGCGCTTGCCGAGCAATGGGCGCCACCCACCCTCAACTTCCAGCAGGCGGATGACTCGGCGGATGAGTTGAATATCGTCGGGCCGGCAGGGCAACGCCTTGCCACCTGCTACGCCATGTCTAACGGTTTCGGCTTTGGTGGGGTGAACGCCAGCGTCCTGTTCAAGCGTTGGAAGGAGTGAAAGCGGCCGGTCGTTTTTTGATCGGGTCTCTGCAGGCCTTGCGGTCCCTGGCCTGCAGCCGATTCCCCCCAGCTTATGCACAGCGATGTGCAGCTTTATCAGGGATAAGTCTTCGGGTCAGGTGAACTATCACCGCAAGGAGGCTGAAAGCAGTGAATGGCGCAATTGATCATTAATTGATCAATTCATGCAGGCCCGCTTGCGCTGGGCTCTCCAAAGGCTTGTTCAAGGGTTATCCACATGAAGGTCCACCGAGATTGTGAAAAAGCCAAGCCGTAGGTCAATAAATGATCAATGCCCGCAAGCCCTCGCGCGGCGTGGGCTGTAGAGGATGCCCCCCAGGTTTTCCACAGTTCGGCTCACGGCTTTTCGGGATAACCGCCTCCGTGCTCAGACTCCAGCGCCAGGCGACGCTTGGCGTCTTGCAGGATTCGGTTGGACAAAGCCGAGTCCTTGACGCTGCGAGAAAGGATCAATGCCCCAACCATGGCGGACAGCATGGAGACCGCCCTGGCTTCTCGGTTCTCACCACTCAGGTGGCTCGCAATAATGGCGAGGCGGTTGAGCACGGCGGCGTCCACGGATTCGCTGGGTTCGCCTCGCTGGCCTAACTCCGCGGCAATGGTGGTCAAAGGGCAGCCCCGTTCAGGGTGGTCACGGTGGGCTTCGCTCAGGTAGCGTTCGAGCAGCGACTCGATGGGCTTGGGCGTAGCCGTGGCGGCGGCGAACACCTCCTGCATTTCCGCCGTGGCGTCCTGCAACGCGGTTTCGACCAGCGCCTGCTTGGATTCGAAGTGGGCATAGAAGCCGCCATGGGTGAGCCCAAGGGCTTTCATCAAGGGTTGCAGGCCCGTCGCTGCCACGCCGTCGCGACGAAAACGCGCGCTGGCTTCCTTGACGATACGGCGATAAGTCTGAGCCTTATGCTCCTGTGAATAACGCATGGCACCCCCAGGCTGATCAAATGTCGGATGACATTCTATCACCTGGGGAAGGGCATGACCTGCGGGCGTGAGAACGGCTCAGCGGTCCCGTGCTTCCTTCGCGTCCATCTCCGCATTGCGCTGACGGACGCGCTTGAGCTGTTCTTCCGTAAGCGGCAACTTTTGGGCGCTTTGCCGCAGCAACATCAAGCCCCCTACGATGGAGCCAAGGGCAACCAAGAGGATCAACCACGCATACCAGGGCATAACCGTCTCCTTTACCGCTTCGAGTCGCCATCAACGACTATGGTTCAAGTGTAAGGCGTTGGTGGGTGTTAGTCGAAACGCCAGCCCTTGGCCGCGTTGAATCCGCTACAATGCGCGCCGTTCAAGTTCTATGGTCGAGAGAGTCCCATGCCCACCTGCCAGTCGCCTGTCATTGTCGCCCTGGATTTTTCCACTCGCGAAGCCGCCCTGACGCTGGCTGATCGTCTGGACCCTACTCAATGCCGAGTGAAAGTGGGCAAGGAGCTGTTCACCAGTAGCGCGGCTGGCATCGTTCAGGCCCTCAATGATCGCGGTTTCGAAGTGTTCCTGGACCTGAAATTCCACGACATTCCCAACACCACCGCCATGGCCGTCAAGGCCGCCGCGGACATGGGCGTCTGGATGGTCAATGTCCATTGCTCTGGCGGCCTGCGCATGATGAGTGCCTGCCGGGAAGTGCTGGAGCAGCGCGGCGGGCCAAAGCCCCTACTGATTGGCGTGACGGTATTGACCAGCATGGAGCGCGAAGACCTGGCAGGTATCGGGCTGGATGTAGACCCCCAGGAGCAGGTGCTGCGCTTGGCGGCGCTGGCCGAGAAGGCTGGAATGGACGGGCTGGTGTGTTCCGCCCTGGAGGCGCCTGCGCTCAAGGCCGCTCACCCTGGACTGCAGTTGGTGACCCCCGGTATTCGTCCGGCGGGCAGCGCCCAGGACGACCAGCGCCGCATCCTTACCCCGCGCCAGGCTCTGGATGCCGGTTCCGATTACCTGGTCATCGGCCGGCCCATCAGCCAGGCGGCGGACCCAGCCGGGGCCTTGGCGCGGGTGGTGGCGGAGCTTGGCAGCTGATTTCAGAAGCAAGGTCCTGGCGCACAAGCTTCGGTGGTAACCTCTTCGCAAAGAGCGAGCCCGGTATCGGATCCGCTGGAGGGTCAGCGACAATCCGATAGTAGGCGCTGGCGAATCATGATCAATGGAAGGGTAGATGAGTATCAGCAAAAGGAACGTCCGCGCCGCCGATTTCAATCTGGGCGAATACACATTATTGCAACTCCCAGTGGTAGCTTTTCTGCTTTTCTTGGGAATCTCCACGATTGTACTTATTTCGGGTCTGTTGCTTTCCTTCTCTTTTGCTCTCGCGGCCAAGCTGATTTCAGCGGTCGCTGTTGCAATCCTCATCTGGTGGGGCATCAAAACTATCAGGCTGGTACGGCGAGGAGGCGCCTCAATCACCGGTCCCATTATGGTAGCGGTACTGGCAGCTGTCCTGAGCGGCGTTCTGGCATCCTCTATTCAACGCCCAGATATAGATGATTCCGTGTATGCGCCTAAACCAGTCTATTACACCGAGCATCCTGACCGGCGGCTGGATCAAGGCGTAACCTGGCTGGCTGGGTTGGCTGAAGAACCGCATTCGATTGTTTTTCAATACTACGAAACTGCTCAGGCCGCATTGGCCTGGACTACTCACAGTGAGTTCCTCTCGCTTTACCACATAGCTTTTCCGTTTGTGGTAGGTGCCTTGATGTTTCTGGTGGTTTTCCTCACAGTATCCTTGTTCGAGCCCAGGCCTTGGGCATGTTTGTGGGCCACCCTGCTTTTTGTCGGTGTTTTATTGTGTCTGGGTGAAACACACAGAGCCTTTGGCAATTTGAGCATAGCACGCGCATTTCAGGGAAAGTTTGTATTCGTTCAGTTCGGAGTGTTCGCTTGGGTGTACATTTCGTTGCGCTACTTGTCGCGGCCGAAGAGAGTAGACTGGCTTTTACTACTGATCGGCGGAATAGGTATGGTCGGGCTGACAACCACAGCGTTGGTTTTCCTGCCCGTGCTGTCGGCAGTACTGTGGGCAAGCTACAATATTCAGCATGGGCAGATAATTAGCCTAAGGAGCTTTCGTTCAGGAGTGCTTTACTGCGCCACGCTGGTACCGGTGATAGCTTGGGGCGTCGTGTTCAGCCTGGAAGCACGCCAGTATGTAGCCGCTGGAAGCTCCGTGAACGCGGTATTTTCATCAAGCTTCCAAGGGCAGTTGGGTTACCTGATAAACCCAGCGCTGCCAGTCACACCGACATTGTTTTGCATCTGTTCCATGATTGTAGCGCTTTTATCGCCCTATCGTCGGCTTTTCCTGGCATGGTTGATAATACCGATCGTTTTCATGCTGAATCCATGGGTGGCGCCAGCGGTGATCAAATACGTCACCACTGAGAACATCTACTGGCGATTCTTCTACCTGCTGCCATTCCCGCTGATAGTGCCAATCGCAGCCTTGTGTCTCTATCGTGAAAGCCCCCGGGCGCGCCTGGCGCAATGCGGATTCCTATTGGTGCTGATCGGTCTAGGGTTGTGTGGTCCGACATCAGTGCTCCGCGCGGAAAATAGCGCTCGCTGGGAAATTTTTTCGAAAAAAGTCGGCCCCGAACTTCTCTCCGTCGCCGAGGCCATGAGGAAAGACCTTTCTGAAGGCAGCATGTTTGCCCCGATCGAGATAGCCAGCAGTGTCGTTCTAGTGACGGCCAAGTTTCCTCAATACAATTACCGTGAGGACTATCTGGGTTACGTTCTGGAAAATTTGCACCTGGACGGAGAGCTTTCGCTAAGACAGAAAACCGCTCGCTTCCTATATGAAAACCCGCAAGACGTTGATGCTCGCAACGCCGCTCAAATCCTTTTGGCATCTTCGCGAGGGCCATCATATGTCGTGCTTCGGGCCGACCGGCCACCGGTCAGCGATGTGATCGGTTTGTTGAAGGCGTGCGATTATATGGAAGGTCCGCGCTTGGGGCGCTATCGGGTGTTCAATAAGGTGGCTGTGCAATGAAAGCGGTTGCAATACTTCAGTCCAACTACATCCCTTGGAAAGGTTATTTCGATCTGATCGCGAGGGTTGATGAGTTCGTGCTCTATGATGACATGCAGTACACTCGACGCGATTGGCGTAATCGTAATCAGATAAAAACACCCCAGGGAGCCCAGTGGTTGACCGTGCCGGTGCGTGTGAAAGGTAGATATTTTCAGACCATCAACGAGACAGAGATCGAGGGAGCCCAATGGGCAGAGGCACATTGGAAGGCCTTATGCCAAAACTATAGGCGTTCACCCTATTTCAACGACATTGCACAGTGGCTTGAGCCTATTTATCGCGAGCAACAACATAGCCATCTGGCGGCATTGAATCGGCGCTTGATCGAAGCCGTCTGTAGCTACCTTCAGATTGGCACCCGCATTACGCTTTCCAGCGATTATACCTTGATCGAAGGAAAGACCGAGAGATTGGCGGACCTCTGCCGGCAAGCGGGGGGAGACATCTATGTCTCCGGGCCGGCTGCGAGGAGTTACATCGACGCTTCGGTATTCACGTCCCAGGGTATCGAACTACAGTGGTTCGATTACGCGGGTTACCCCGAATACCCTCAGCTATGGGATGGCTTCATTCATGCCGTGACCATTCTCGATCTGCTTTTCAACTGTGGCCCGGAGGCACCAGGGTACATGAGGTACGTTCGCTGATGAAGCTTTCGATCGTGTCGACTCTTTATCAAAGCGCTCCCCATCTCATTGAATTCTATCAGCGGTGTGTTTCCGTGGCCCGACAGTGGGCGCAGGACGATTTCGAAATTGTTCTAGTCAATGATGGCTCCCCGGACGACAGCCTCGAAAAGGCTATCGACATCGCCATGGCAGATTACCACGTGAAGGTGGTCGACCTCTCACGGAACTTTGGTCATCACAAGGCCATGATGACCGGCCTGCAACACGCTCAGGGCGATTTCATTTTTCTTATAGATAGCGATCTTGAAGAAGAGCCTGAATACCTGAATCCATTTGCCGAGCAATTGCTTAGTCAGGGTTGCGATGTTGTCTATGGCGTGCAGCAGCAGCGGAAGGGCGGCTGGTTTGAACGTTGGAGCGGCCAGGGATTCTACCGCATGTTCGAAGCGCTGACAGGGCTGGCGTTGCCAAAGAACATAGTGACGGCACGCTTGATGACTCGGCGTTACGTAAACGCCCTGCTTATGCATACCGAGCGAGAGGTGTTTATCGCGGGGCTGTGGTACACCACCGGCTTCACGCAGCAGCCGCATATGGTGACGAAGCATAGCACGAGCCAGACTTCCTATACCTTCCGGCGCAAGATGGCGGTGCTAGTCAATTCCGTGACTTCCTTCAGTAATGCGCCACTTATTGGTATCTTCTATATTGGCTTGAGTATTTCCGGGCTCGCATCAGTGTATTGCCTGTATCTGATTCTGCTCTGGCTATATAGGGCACAGACTTTGAGTGGCTGGACGTCAGTGATGGCGTCCATCTGGCTATTGGGCGGAATGATAATTTCCTTTATTGGCGTGGTCGGCATCTACTTATCGAAAATCTATTCAGAAACCAAACAGCGGCCCTATACGATCGTGAGGCAGGTCTATGAAAAACGCAAAGACTGAACTCTTGGGCGATGTAGCCTCCTATTACGCTAAAAAGCTTGCCCAGCATGGAGCGACCCCGCTTGGCGTAGATTGGAATGGGGCCTCCGGGCAGCACCTGCGCTTCGAACAGTTTCTGTCCCTCTTGCCTGAAAATCAGCCGTTCACGCTGAACGATCTGGGCTGTGGGTATGGCGCCTTGCTTGGTTTTCTTCGAGAAAATCGCCCTGCGGCTGGCTACCTAGGTGTCGATGTTTCGGAAGAAATGGTATCGGCTGCACGGCAACAATATGACGGTGCAGCCGAAGCTCGGTTCATCACCTCTGATAGGCCTGATAGCGTAGCGGATTTCGGGGTGGCCAGTGGGATTCTCAACGTCAGATTGGGCCGTACGGATACTGAGTGGGTTGCATACTTGGAAGATATCCTGGAAATTCTGGATTCCACGAGTAAACGAGGGTTCGCTTTTAACTGCCTGACCTCATATTCCGATCCTGAAAAAATGCGTCCTGACCTCTACTATGCAAACCCCTGTGTCCTGTTCGATCTATGCAAACGCCGGTATTCAAAACAGGTGGCCCTATTGCATGACTACGGTTTATACGAGTTCACGATTGTGGTGAGGAAGAATACATGAAGCGGAAGCTGATCATATTTGGAACCGGTGAGATCGCAGAGGTGGCGCATTACTACTTTTCCAATGACTCCTGCTACGATGTGGTTGCTTTCTCCGTAGATAGGGAGTTTCTGAAGGATCCGAATTTCTGTGGCCTGCCTGTGGTCCCGTTTGAGACCCTTTCAGAAACCTACGATCGTGAAGAGTACAGTGTTTTCATCGCCCTTGGTTATTCCAGGCTGAATGGCATAAGGAAGGAAAAGTACCTTGCAGCCAAGGCGCTCGGGTATCCCATTGCCACTTATGTAAGCTCCCGGGCCACAGTGCTGAACGATGGGCGTATCGGAGAGAATTGCTTCATTCTTGAAGACAATACCCTGCAACCCTTCGTTACTATAGGCAATAATGTCACTCTTTGGAGCGGCAATCATATTGGTCATCATTCGATACTTGATGATCACGTCTTCCTGGCTTCGCACGTGGTGGTCTCGGGTGGGGTAACCATCGGCCAGCAGTGTTTCATTGGCGTGAATGCCACGCTTCGTGATCACATCAGGGTCGGCGAGCGATGCGTCATTGGCGCCGGTGCCCTCATATTGGACGATACAGAGGCGGAGGGGGTCTACATAGGGGCAGTTACTCCGCGCTCCAGAGTGCCCAGCCATAGGTTGAGAAGTCTATGAGCGGACCTGCGAAGCGAGTGCAAAGCGCTATTGGTTTGGGCGCGCTGGAAGGAGGAGTTTGATGGCGCGTGCCTTGGACTATCTTTATATCCTCGCTACAGTACTCTTCACTGTCTATGGACAGTTGATCTTGAAGTGGCGTATAGAGCAGCTCGGGCCGCTTCCCGCGTCTGGCATGGCAAAGATCAAGTTTCTGGTATTGTTACCGTTCGATCCTGCCATTTTTTCCGGTTTCGCCGCAGCTTACCTGGCTTCCCTGACGTGGATGGCTGCCATGAGCAAGTTCGAGCTCAGCCATGCCTACCCGTTCATGAGCCTGAATTTTGTGATCGTCATTCTGTTCAGTGGCTGGTTGTTCCACGAGCCCATCAGCGCTCAGAAGATTTTCGGGATCGGGATGATCGTCGTTGGTACCATAGTCGCAGCCCGCGGCTGACAAGTTGCGCCTACGGTGATAGCCATCCGGTTCCAGGAGTGAAGAAACATGGACAATCGCATTCCGTTCAATTGGCCCTATATGACCGGCAAGGAGCTATCGTATATCGCCGAAGCGCATTTCAATGGCAGTCTGGCCGGCGACGGCCCCTACACCAGGAGGTGTCACCAATGGATCGAGGAGCGCTTAGGTTGCCCAAAAGCCCTTTTGACTCACTCGTGTACGGCGGCACTTGAGCTGGCCGCGTTGCTGCTCGACACGCAGCCAGGCGATGAAATCATCATGCCATCCTATACCTTCGTGTCCACGGCTAATGCCTTTGTGCTCCGGGGAGGAATACCGGTCTTCGTCGACATCCGGGAAGACACCTTGAATCTGGATGAGCGTTTGATAGAAGCTGCTATCACGCCTCGTACCAAGGCAATCGTGGCAGTTCACTATGCGGGTGTTGCCTGCGAAATGGACACGATCATGGCCATTGCTGCGCGTCATGGTTTGAAGGTCGTGGAAGACGCCGCTCAAGGGGTGATGGCAACCTACAAAGGTCGCGCACTGGGTGGTATTGGCGATTTCGGTGCTTACAGTTTCCATGAAACAAAGAATGTAATTTCAGGTGAAGGTGGGGCGCTGCTTGTCAACGATCCCGGGATGACGCTGCGCGCTGAAATCATGCGCGAGAAAGGCACCGATCGTAGCCGGTTCTTTCGAGGTGAGGTAGACAAATACACCTGGCAGGAAGTTGGCTCGTCTTTCCTGCCAGGGGAGCTGATCGCAGCTTTCCTGTGGGCCCAACTGGAAGAGGCGGATCGTATCACTGAAAGACGCATGTCCAGTTGGAATTTCTACCATCAACTATTGGAGCCCTTGGAAGCGCAGGGCATACTTCGACGCCCAGTTATCCCACCGGAGTGTCAGCATAATGCACATATGTATTATGTCATCATTTCGGAGCGCTTCGATCGCCAATTGGTCCTGGATACTCTAAAAGCCGCTAACATAAACTCGGTATTTCATTATGTTCCGTTGCACTCTTCGCCAGCCGGTTTGCGTTACGGCCGGGCTATGGACAGTCTTGACGTAACCAACCGCCAGGCAGCACGTTTGATCAGGTTGCCGCTCTGGGTCGGTTTGACTCAGGAGCAGCAGGAAAGGGTCGTCTCCGTTCTCGAATCGAGCATGCTGTAGCCTGAGTTTACCACGCTTTCCCCGCAGTCTGGGGCAGGCGCGCCGATTGGCTAGCTGGCCACTGTGCAAGGAGGCTGTAATGATTCTTGAGGGATTAGGATATCAAACTGATATCTTCCTTTTCGTATTTAAAACCGAGCATCTGTGAAGCGCAGTTCCAGTCGCTACAGTTTAAAGGGTGTCAGAATGACATGGGAAAAGCTTGGGAATATCTATACGCCGACACCCCTTCACGAGAAGCTCTTGAGTCATGCTGCAAATCCGCTGCCAGTTTACCTTCGCGATGACGTATATCGGATATTTTATAGTGGAAGGGATGCTTCCAAGAGATCGTCAATTGGCTACGTTGACTTCGATCTTGGAAAGAGGGAGGTGGTCTACGTTCACGATCGTCCAGTCTTCCAGCATGGGCCCGCCGGAAGCTTCTATGAACATGGGGTGAGTATCGGAAACTGCTATTCGACGCAGGGGTCGACCTACATGATGTTCATGGGATGGCAAAATCCTGCAGATGGGCACTGGCGCGGTGATATCGGTCGGCTCTTGGTAGGTTCAGACCTGAGTCTCTCTCTCGACTCGCACGAGCCCCTCATTGGTTGTAGCGACGTGGACCGCATCAGTCTTTCTTACCCATGGGTCGAGCAAACTGTCCACGGATTCGAAATGTGGTATGGCTCTACGACGACATGGGACGCAGGGAACGGCGAGATGATCCATGTCTTGAACCATGCCCACTCAACGGACGGGCAGGCGTGGATCAAGACTGGCCAGGCAGTCCCCCACATTGTCGGGGTAGCCCAGGCGTTTTCCAGGCCGACGGTAATGACACTTCCGGACGGTAGCAGACGCATGTGGTTCTCTTACCGCAGTGGTTCAGGCGAAACCTACCGTATAGGACAAGCAAACTCCCTGGACGGCAAGATCTGGCAGTTGGCCCTGGACGAATCAGGTATCGATATATCGTCCACAGGCTGGGACTCTGAGATGATCGAGTATCCGTTTGTTTTCCAGCATGACGGGGCGTTTTACATGCTTTATAACGGCAACGGCTATGGTCAGTCCGGATTCGGTCTGGCTATTTACCAAGGCTGACATAGACACGGCTCGTCGGCGTCCTTCCTTGACCATTGGCAGGACAGTGAACGAGCCCCGGGCGGGCTTGACCATCCGACCAGGCGCATAAGCCAGAAAATGGCTCGCCGGCGAGCGCCTGGCGAGCCTTTACAGAGGCCTTCAAGTTACAGGTTTCACGCCTGCGGCGGCTGCCCATTGGACGCATGCAAACCGCCATCCACCGGCAGGTTGACGCCGTTGACGAAGCGTGCGTCATGGCTGGCGAGGAAGGCGATCACGTCGGCCACTTCCTCCGGTTCGGCGGCGCGGCCCATGGGGATGCGTTCCTTGAACTTGGCCATCAGGGCGTCATCGTTCTTCATGTCGGCGGTCAGGTCGCTCCAGGTCAGGGCCGGGCATACCGCGTTCACGCGCACGCCCTGGCGGCCGTATTCCAATGCCAGCGAGCGGGTGAAGTTGCTGACCGCGCCCTTGGCGGCGTTATAGAAGCTCATCCCCCAGTCCCCGCCCAGGCCGGACACTGAAGACAGGTTGATCACCGAGCCCTGGCTGGCGATCAGGTATGGCATGGCGGCGCGGCAGCCGTAGAACACGCCGTTCACGTCGATGGCCATTACCTGATGCCAGTCCTCCATGGGGGTGTCGGTCAGCGACCCGGTGGGCGCGACACCGGCGTTGTTCACCAGCACATCGAGCCGACCGAAGTGTTGCACCGTCTGGGCGACCAGCCCCTGTACTTCATCCCAGTTGGACACATCTGCCGGGTGTACCAGGTACTGGCCCTGGGGTAGCGAGGCGGCCACCTTTTCTAGTTTGGCGCGGTCACGCCCTACTAGGGTCACCCGGGCCCCCTCGGCGGCGAAGCGCCTGGCGGTGGCCGCGCCTATGCCGGAGCCGGCGCCGGTGACGATAACCACTTTATCGGTGAATCTGGACATGGAAGGCCCTCGGGAATGAATGGTCCTTTTTCTGAGGGTCGCGGCCGGGCGGGGTTCCTTCCAATCCCTAGCGCTACGCCTTGCGTAGGTTCAACACCAGCAAGGTAATCACGCCCCCCACGATTCCCCAGAAAGCCGAGCCTATGCCGAAGAGCGTCATGCCTGAGGCGGTGACCATGAAGGTGATCAGGGCCGGTTCCCGTTCGCGTGGCTCGGCCATGGCCTGGGTCAGGCCGTTGACGATGGAACCGAACAGCGCCAGGGCGGCGATGGACAGCACGAGTTCCCGGGGGAACGCGGCGAACAGGGCTGCCAGGGTAGCGCCGAAGGTGCCGGCGATGCCATAGAACAGGCCGCACCACACCGCCGCCGTGTAGCGCTTGCCAGGGTCTTCATGGGCCTGGGGGCCGGTGCAGATGGCCGCGCTGATCGCCGCCAGATTGATGCCATGGGAGCCGAACGGCGCCAGCAGGAAGGAGGCGATGCCGGTGACGGAAATCAAAGGGGAGGCCCGCACCTGATAGCCGTCTGCCCTGAGCACGGCCATGCCGGGCATGTTTTGCGAAGTCATGCACACCACGAGCAGCGGAATGGCGATGCTAACGGTGGCCGCCAGGGAAAAAGTGGGCGTCGTCCATACCGGTACGGCCAGTTGCAGGCGAACGCCGCTGAAGTCCAGCAGCCCTAGCATGGCCGCCAATGCCAGCCCGATCAGCAAGGCCCCCAACACGGCATAGCGAGGCGATAGGCGCTTGCACAGCAGATAGCCGAAGAACATGCCCAGCACCAGCACGGTTTGATGCTGGGCGGCGATAAAGATTTCGCTGCCGATACGAAACAGGATGCCCGCGAGCAGCGCCGCCGCAAGGGAAGCGGGCAGCCGTTTGACGAGCCGCTCGAAGGTGCCGGTCAGGCCGCACACCGTGACCAGAAAGGCACAGGTGAGGTAGGCACCGATGGCCTCGGGATAGCTGACCCCGCCAAGGCTGGTAATCAGCAGGGCCGCGCCAGGCGTGGACCAGGCCACGGTGACCGGTGTGCGGTAGCGCAGCGACAAGCCGATGCTGCACAGGGCCATGCCGATAGACAATGCCCAGATCCATGAGGCGATCTGCGCCGCGCTCAGGCCAGCCGCCTGCCCGGCCTGGTACATCAGGATGAGCGAACTGGTGTAGCCGGTCATCATGGCGATGAAGCCCGCCACTACGGCGGAAGGGGAGCTGTCGGCCAAAGGGCGGAGGCGGGGCGGGGCAGCGCTGAGCATGGCGGGCGGTCCTTGCATGGGGGGCATGCAGGGGACCGCCGTACAGGCGGGGTTGTGGGGGAACGAGGGGGGGGGAAAAGGGGGGACAAGCGGGGGGGGCGGGACACGACGTTGTAACCCACTTTGGGGGGTTGCGCCCCTCCCCGATGGGGGGCGCCCTGCCCCGCGCTCGGCCCCCCCCCCGCCGCGGCGTGGTACAGCGGGAGGGGCGAGGGGGTGGGCCGGTTCATCGGGGCGAGGAAGCCCGCCACTACGGCGGAAGGGGAGCTGTCGGCCAAAGGGCGGAGGCGGGGCGGGGCAGCGCTGAGCATGGCGGGCGGTCCTTGCATGGGGTGCATGCAGGGTACCGCCGTACAGGCGGGTTTGGACGGTACAGCGGGCGGATCAATGGGCGATACAGTCGGTGAGCTAGCGCAATGCCTGTAGACCGCATTCGGTAGCTTCGCTACCTCCCACAGTGCGTTGGCTCAGCGGATCAGGCTAAGAAACTCACTACGCGTAGCCGGATTGTCGCGGAACTCACCGAGCATCACGGAGGTGATCATGCTGGAATTCTGCTTTTCCACGCCGCGCATCATCATGCACATGTGCTTGGCTTCCACCACCACGGCCACGCCGGCGGCGCCGGTGACCTTGAGGATGGCCTCGGCGATCTCGCGGCTGAGGTTTTCCTGAATCTGCAGGCGGCGTGCGTACATGTCCACGATGCGGGCGACTTTCGACAGCCCCAGTACCTTGCCGTTAGGCAGGTAGGCCACGTGCGCCTTGCCGATGAAGGGCAGCATGTGGTGTTCGCAGAGAGAGTAGAGCTCGATGTCCTTGACCAGCACCATTTCGCTGTTGTCCGAGCTGAACAGTGCGCCGTTGGTCACCTCTTCCAAGGTTTGCTCGTAGCCGCGGCAAAGGTACTTCATGGCCTTGGCGGCCCGCTTTGGCGTGTCGAGCAAGCCCTCGCGGGAAATGTCCTCGCCGATCTCGCCGAGAATGGCGCTGTATTGCTGTTCCAGGGACATGGGTTTACCTGTAGGAGAATTTTAAGCAGGCGCGTAGGTTAAGGCCCGCGCCGGAGCGCCGCAAGTGCGAGCTGGGCGGGGAAGGGCGGGCTATTCGTCGCGCCCTTCGAGCATGGTGCGCTTGAGCATCACGTAGAGCGCGCCTGTTCCGCCATGGCGGGGCTGGCAGGATGTGAAGCCCAGCACCTGTGCATGCTGGCGCAGCCAGGTGTTGACGTGGCTCTTGATCATCGGCCGCTTGCCATCGAGGCGGGCGGCCTTGCCGTGGGTGACGCGCACGCAGCGGATCTCCAGGCGAGCGGCCTCGGCAAGGAATTCCCAGAGGGTTTCCCGGGCTTTCTCCACGGCCATCCCGTGCAGGTCCAGGCTGCCTTCGAAGGGGATCTGCCCCAGCTTGAGCTTGCGCATCTGGGCTTCCTGCACGCCATCACGGGCCCAGTGCAGTTCGTCCTCGGCGCCTACGTCGATGACGAACTGGTCCGACAGGCCATCTACGGTCTTTACGTCCTGGCGCACCGTGGCCGCCTGGCGCAGCGCCTGCACGCGCTGGCGGTCCGCCCGCGGCTTGCCGGTGTCGGCGCGGTCGTGACGAATCGGCTTCACACCCCGGACTTCGGATTGGAACAGGGAAAAATCATCGTCTTGCATGTGGCCTCCAAGCAGGGTGCCAGTCTACAAGAGTCAGTCGTGTCTTTTCATCAGGTGCGGTGCCAGGTTCAGGTCCTGGGTGCGGCGCATGCGCCGGCGGCAGCGACGCCAGACGAAGATTCCCAGGTACAGGAAAAGCACCCCGAACACTGTCAGGATGGCCGCACCGGTGGTGCTGGTGTCCAGGCCATCGATCGCTGGCGGGCGCCCCAGCAGGCTGGCGATGCCGGCCATGCCCAGCAGGATGCCGAAGGCCGCCAGTACCGCCGCCAGGGCGGCGCCGATTCGCATCCGCCACCGGTTCGGTCCGCGGGGCCGCAGCCTGCGGGCGTTAAAACCGTCGTCGGATAGCTTCATCAGGGATTTCCTTCAGGGTGAATATCGGCCCTTCGACCCCCAGGCGGCGGTCGGGTTCCTGTACTCGCCATAATCCTCGAGCGCGCCGGCAGCGCCGCGACGAACGGCGCCGGGTCAGATCACATCCGTAGTGCAAGCCACGGCGGCGAAGTTGTCCGCCATGGTGGCCATGCCCACCTGCTTGACCTGCTCGGCGCTCAGCACGCCGCCCTTGTAGGGCAGGTCACGGGTGGCGCAGGCATCTTCGACCAGGGTGCAGCGGTAGCCGTAGTCCTTGGCCGCGCGCACCGTGGTGCTGATGCTTGAGTGGGTCATGAAGCCACACACGATCAGGTTCACGTGGCCGAGGTTCTGCAGGGTTTCGTGCAGGTCGGTATTGTTGAAGGCATTGGGCATGCGCTTCTCGACGATGTGCTCGCCGTCGATCGGGGCCGCCTTGTCGATGAACTGGCCGCGCTCGCCCTGGGGGTCGAACAGGCCGCCCGGAATGCCCAGGTGCTTCACATGCACCACTGGCCGGTTCGCCTCGCGCGCCGCGCGCAACAGCTGGGCGATATGCTCGACGGCGTCCTCAATGCCGGACAGCGCCAGAGGCCCGCTCAGGTACTCCTTCTGCGCGTCGATAATGATCAACGTGGCATTGCTCAGGGTGAACGGCGGGTAGCCGCGACCACTGAGTTGGAACATCGTCTTGACATCGGGCATCAGGGGCTCCTTTGAAGAGGGCTTTTGCCATATTCTCCACTGCCGGGGCCGATATGGGAATCACCGCGATGCGAAGCCGCGTCGGCCGTGGCCTGGGCTGGTAGAATCGCCTGTCTATTCCAAGGAGCTTGCCGTGATCACTACTCGCTTGCGCACCCTGCGCGACCATATCCGCTGGGCCGTCAGCCGCTTCCATGCCGAAGGGCTGTACTTCGGCCACGGCAACGACAACGCTTGGGACGAAGCGCGGCAGCTGGTGTTGGGCGCCCTGCATCTGCCCTGGGATATCAGCGACAGCTACCTGGATTGCCGCCTGGAAGACGATGAGCTCAGCCATGTGCAGCACCTGCTGCGCCGGCGCATCAAGGAGCGCATCCCGGCCGCTTACCTGATCGGTGAGGCCTGGTTCTGCGGCCTGCCCTTCGTGGTCGATAACCGGGTACTGGTGCCGCGCTCACCCATTGCCGAGCTGATCGGCCAGCGTTTCGCCCCCTGGCTGGCCGAAACCCCAACGCGCATCCTCGACCTGTGCACCGGTTCGGGTTGCATCGGGATCGCCTGCGCCCGGGCGTTCCCGGAGGCCGAAGTGGTGCTGGCGGACCTGTCCTTCGATGCGTTGGAAGTGGCCAACCAGAACATCGAGCGGCATGAGCTGGAAGAGCGGGTGTATACGGTGCAGGGCGACGGCTTCGCCGGCTTGCCGAACCAGCGCTTCGACTTGATCGTTTCCAACCCGCCCTACGTTGATGCGGAAGATTTCGCCGACATGCCGGAGGAATACCATCATGAACCGGCGCTGGGCCTGGCCTGTGGCGAAGATGGCCTGGACCTGGTGCGACGCATGCTTGCCGAGGCGGCCGACCACCTGACCGAGCACGGCCTGCTGGTGGTCGAAGTGGGCAATAGCCAGGTGCACGTCGAGGCCCTGTACCCGGAAGTGGATTTCACCTGGTTCGACTTCGAGCACGGCGGCCACGGTGTCTTCGCCCTGACTGCCCGCCAGTGCCGGGACCATCAGGCGCTGTTTGCCTCGCGTCTGTAAGCCAGGTAACAGCCGGGGTAGCGGCCCCGGCCATGCCATTCAGCGGTGGGTGGCGATGTAAATCAAGAGCGCGGCCTGGAACAGCGCGAAGGCGATCAGGCAGCCGATGGTGAAGCGCAGGCTGCCGTCTTCGCGTCGGTATTTGCCGATGCGCTCGTCCCGCTGACGCAGCTGGGCCTCCATTTCCTGCAAGCTTCTGTCCGCCGCCTGCAGCATGCTGGCGCTTTCCAGCGTATTCACCCGCTGCACTTTCTCGGCATTCCAGTTGGGCAGCAATGCGCTGACCAGGGTCTGCTTGACGCTGCCCTTGAGGTGCTGGGCGTCTTCGTAATGCACGTCGAAGCCGTGGCTGCGCAAAACGTGATCACGGCGCAGGCGGGTGTCTTCCACCAGGGCGTCTCGATTGGGCAACACGATCCCATCGAATCGATACCCCGGCCAACGGGCTTGCGCCCAGGCAACCGCCTGGTTCAGCAGGTAGCGGCCCAGGCCGCGGTTGGCAGGCTCCAGGCTCAGGGTTTCCGGCTGGCTCCAGACCCGCCCTTCAGCGTGATCGGCCCACAGGTCCAGGCAGTTCTGCTCCTTGCGCACCCGCTGGCCTGGCAAGTCGATGACCAGCCGCAGCAGGCTGTAGCGCTCGCTATGGCGCTCCGCCCAACCGAACTGGGCAAAGCGCAACGGGCGGGGGCCGCTGGTTCGGTCGCTGGGCAAGGCGGCCAGGCGAAGCAGTTCATGATGTTCCGGCGTCACTTCACCCCAGGGGAGGGCAGGTAGCTCCGCAGCAGCCACCGGCTCCGCCTCGGCGTTCGCGGGCGCCGCGTCGTGCATGGGAATGTAGGGCATAAGGGCGATCCTCTCTCTGGAAGAGGGTATCGGCCAGCCCTGACGATTCTTGAGGGCTAGGGTTCGTTGCCCTTGATGAACCGGGCCAGCGCGTCGGCGAGGCCCGCCGCCAACGGCAGGTTCGGGTTGTTGTACGAAGCGACCTGCTGCTTCATGTCCAGGGGCACGATACGCAACACATGGTTCATGCCCGGGATCAGCACCTTCCTTGCCCGGGAATTGGCCGCTACCAAGGCATCGGCATCCTCCACGCCCACCTGGATGTCATGCTCGCCCTGCACCACCAAGGCGGGCACCAGCAGGGCCGCGAAGGCCTGCGCCGGGTTCTGGCGGAACAGGGAAATCAGATACGGCTGCACGCTGGGTCGAAATACCACCTGCAAGGGCTGCGGGACTTGCTCGTCCTGCTGGCCGGCCTTGAGTTCATCCAACAGTTGTTCGCTGCGCGCGTAGAGGGCCGGCGGCAGGCGCTCGCGCAGCTGTTCGCGCAGCACCTGATCGATGGGCCGACCGCTACCGGCCAGGGCGACCACACCGGTCGCACTGGTTTGCGGGGCCGCCAGGCTGGCGATCAGGGCGCCTTCGCTGTGGCCGATCAGGGTCAACGGGCCAAAGCGCGGGTCTGCCGCCAGCTTGCGGGTCCAGGCGACGGCGTCGGCGACGTAGGCTTCCACGCTCAGCTGGCGTTCATCCGGTGCCAACGGCAGGCCGCTGGCCACGCCTCGCTTGTCATAGCGCACGCTGGCGATACCGGCACGGGCCAGGGCCCAGGCCAGCTTCTTCAGGCTGTCGGTACGTCCGGCGTCAGGGTTGTTGCCGTCTCGGTCCGTGGCACCAGAGCCGGAGATGATCAGCGCTACCGGCACCGGGTGGTTCGAGCGGGGCAACAGCAGGCTGCCTTGCAGGATGCCGCTGCCGGTGTCCAGGCTGATGGGGCGCTGCAGGATGGAAGCGGGCGCAGGAGCCTGCGCGGCGGCAGGTACGGTAGCGGGGGCAGCCGCCTGGGCCAGGGAAGCCAGGCAGAGGCTCAACAGTAGGAATAGGCGCAGCATCTTTAACCAGTTCACAGAAGGGGTACGTTGGACCGAAGCGGCGGTGCCCGGTTCGCCAAGGGTGAACTGAGGTGCCAGCCTGCGTATACTGCGCTGCCTCAAGTTTCATCAGGATTCATCTCGCGGAGCCTCTCGCATGTCTGGCAACACCTTCGGCAAGCTGTTCACCGTCACCACCGCTGGCGAAAGCCATGGCCCTGGGTTGCTTGCCATCGTCGATGGCTGCCCGCCCGGCCTGGCGCTGGACGTCGCCGACCTGCAGCGGGACCTGGACCGGCGCAAGCCCGGCACCAGCCGGCATACCACCCAGCGCCAGGAGGCCGACGAGGTCGAGATCCTTTCCGGTGTGTTCGAAGGCCGGACCACCGGCACCCCGATCGGCTTGCTGATCCGCAATACGGACCAGAAGTCCAAGGACTACTCGGCGATCAAGGACATTTTCCGCCCTGCCCACGCGGACTACACCTACCATCACAAGTACGGCCTGCGCGACTACCGTGGCGGCGGTCGCAGCTCCGCCCGGGAAACAGCGATGCGCGTGGCTGCCGGGGCCATCGCCAAGAAATACCTGGCGACCCTGGGCATCCAGGTGCGCGGCTACATGAGCCAGCTGGGCCCCATCGAGATTCCCTTCGTCAGTTGGGACGGGGTGGAGCAGAACGCGTTCTTCTGCCCGGATCCGTCCAGGGTGCCGGAGCTCGAGGCCTATATGGACCAGCTGCGACGGGACCAGGATTCCATAGGCGCGCGCATCACCGTGGTGGCCGAGGGCGTGATGCCCGGCCTGGGCGAGCCGATCTTCGACCGCCTGGATGCGGACCTGGCCCACGCCCTGATGAGCATCAATGCCGTCAAGGGCGTGGAGATCGGCGCCGGTTTCGCCAGCGTGGCCCAGCGTGGCAGCGAGCATCGCGATGCCCTGACCCCAACGGGCTTCGTCGGCAACAACGCCGGCGGCATCCTCGGCGGCATTTCGTCCGGGCAGCCGATCGTGGCGCACCTGGCGCTCAAGCCGACCTCCAGCATCACCACGCCGGGGCAATCCATCGACGTGGCCGGGCAGCCGGTAGACATGATCACCAAAGGCCGTCACGACCCTTGCGTGGGCATCCGTGCCACCCCTATCGCCGAAGCCATGATGGCCATCGTGCTACTGGATCACCTGCTGCGTCATCGCGGCCAGAACGCCGATGTGCGGGTAAGCACGCCAGTACTGGGGCTGCAGTCTTGATCCTGGCTTCGGCCGCGCCCGGGGTCTGACGGGCGTGGCGGTTCCCTACTGGCGGCTGTCCGGCTTCTACCTGTTCTACTTCGCCTTGCTGGGCGCCACCGCGCCCTTCCTGGCGCCCTGGTTCGCTTACCTGGGGTTCGCGCCGGCGCGCATCGGCGAGCTCGTGGCCATTCCCATGCTCATGCGTTGCGTGGCCCCGCATCTGTGGGGCTGGCTGGGTGACCGCACAGGCCAGCGCCTGCGCATCGTACGCTTGGGCGCCGCCGCCACTCTGGCCACTTTTTCCCTGGTCTTCCTGGGGCAAAGTTACGCCTGGCTGGCCATGGTCATGGCACTGCATGCCTTCTTCTGGCATGCAGTACTGCCGCAATTCGAAGTCATCACCCTGGCTCATCTGCGCCAGCAGCCAACTCGCTATGGGCAGGTGCGGCTCTGGGGCTCCATCGGTTTCATCCTGGCGGTGGTGGCGTTGGGGCGCTGGTTCGAATACCAGAGCCTGAGTAGCTATCCCTATACCGTTGCCGTCATCATGATGGGCATCCTGCTGGCCAGCGCCTGGGTGCCGGCCCCGATCCGGGGTGAAGACGAAACCAGCCAGGTGGCCCCTGGCGACGGCTTCCTCGCCCGCCTGGGCCAGCCGGCAGTGCTGGCGTTCTATGCCTGTGTGGGCTTGATGCAGCTCAGTCACGGCCCCTATTACACCTTTTTCAGTATCTACCTTGGCGAACTCGGCTACAGCGCGGTGGTGATCGGCCTGTGCTGGGCCTTGGGCGTGGTGGCTGAAATCCTGATGTTTCTGGCCATGGCCTGGCTGCTGGCGCGCTTCAGTGTGCGCCAGGTACTGACGGTGAGCTTCGCCCTGGCAGCGGTTCGCTGGTTGCTGCTTGGCAGCCTGGCGCAGAACGCAACCGTTCTGGTGCTGGCGCAGGTCCTGCACTCGGCCACCTTCGGTAGCTTCCATGCCGCGGCTATCCAGCAGGTTCGGCAGACCTTCGGCCTGCGCTACCAGGGCCAGGGCCAGGCGCTCTATGCAGCCTTGGCTGGCATCGGAGGCGCCTTGGGCGCGGTATATGCCGGGTACAGCTGGCAGGCGCTGGGGCCGTTCGGCACCTTCGCGCTGGCCAGCCTGGCCGCGGCGGCCGCAACGGTTATGATCGTGGTTTTCGACAAGAAGGAGCCGGTATGACCCCGGACCGTGACACCCTGGCCCGGCAGATCGTCGAGGCGGGGCAATTCCTCTATGCCCGGGGCTGGTCTCCGGCGACCAGCAGCAACTATTCTGCCCGCCTTTCGCCAACCCAGGCGCTGCTGACGGTATCCGGCAAGCACAAGGGCCAGCTCACCCCGAACGACGTGCTCGCCACCGACATGAGCGGCAACAGCCTGGAGCCTAGCAAGCGGCCATCGGCAGAGACTTTGTTGCATACCCAGCTCTACCGCTGGCAGCCAGGCATCAACGCCGTGTTGCATACCCATTCGGTGAACGCCACGGTGTTGTCCCGTGTCACCGAGGGCAACGAACTGGTGTTCGAAGACTACGAGCTGCAAAAAGCCTTCGCCGGCGTGGTGACCCATGAAAGCCGGGTAGTGGTGCCCGTGTTCGACAACGACCAGGACATTGCCCGCCTGGCTGGCGAGGTGCAGCCCTGGCTGGAGGCTCATCCCGACTGCGTGGGCTACCTGATCCGCGGCCATGGCTTGTATACCTGGGGCGCGACCATGACCGATGCGCTGCGCCAGGTCGAGGCGTTCGAATTCCTCTTCGACTGTGAATTGAAACTACGGGCGGTACGCTGACCCAAGGAGTGCCTGATGAGTCGCTTGACCGTTTACCACGAAAGCACCCCGGATTTGCCCGAGAAGGTGCTCACCCATGGCGAGGACATCGCCGCTACCCTGGCGGAGCAGGGCGTGCGCTTCGAACGCTGGCAGGCCAATGCTCCGATCGCGCCCGGCGCTAGCGAGGAGGAGGTGATCGCCGCCTATCGTGACGAGATCGACCGCCTGGTAACCGAGTGCGGCTACCAGACTGTGGATGTCATCAGCCTGGCCAGCGACCATCCGGATAAGGCCGCGCTGCGGGCCAAGTTCCTGGAAGAGCATCGCCATGGTGAGGATGAGGTACGGTTCTTCGTCGCCGGCCGCGGGCTGTTCACCTTGCACCTGGGCGAATACGTCTACGCCGTATTGTGCGAGAAGAACGACCTGATTTCCGTGCCCGCCGGCACCCCCCATTGGTTCGACATGGGCGAGCATCCGCATTTCGTTGCCATTCGCCTGTTCAACAACGCCGAGGGCTGGGTGGCCCGCTTCACTGGCGAGCCCATTGCCCAGCGCTTCCCGCGCCTGGAAGACTGACAAGGACCCCGCATGCCCATCAAGGCCATTCTTACCGACATCGAAGGCACCACCAGCGCGGTCAGCTTCGTCTATGACGTGCTCTTTCCCTATGCGGCCGCCCGGCTGCCGGCCTTTGTGCACGAGCATGAGGCCGAGCCTGAGGTCGCCCAGGCGCTGGCGGCCGCGCGCGAAGAAGCCGGCGAGCCTGGCGCCGACCTGGAACGCACCCTCGAACTGCTGCTGGGCTGGATGAAAGAAGATCGCAAGGTCACGCCGCTGAAGGCTCTGCAAGGCCAGGTATGGCAGCAAGGCTATGCCCAGGGCGAACTCAAGGGGCATGTCTACCCGGACGCAGTGGCCGCTCTGGAGCGCTGGCATCGGAGTGGCTATGGGTTATATGTGTATTCGTCCGGGTCTATCCAGGCGCAGAAGCTGATCTTCGGTTGTTCCGAAGCTGGGGACCTGAGCGGGCTCTTCTCTGGTTATTTCGACACTACCAGCGGACCCAAGCGTGAGGCGCACTCCTATGGCCGTATCGCGGCCGCGATCGACCTGGCACCGGAGCAAATTCTGTTTCTATCGGATGTCGCCGCGGAACTGGATGCGGCACGGTTGGCCGGCATGAAAACTTGTGGCCTGGCGCGAGGAACCTCTTTGCAGGCCAATCATCCAATCGTCGACAGCTTCGCGGCGATCGACCCAGGCCACTTCTGAATACGCTGCGGGAGCCAGTGAAGCTGGCGAATGGCGCTCTTTCAGGGAAGCCATTTCGCTAGCTGGCGCTAGCTCCCACCGTGATGGCCTTGCGGTCCGCTCCAGCTTCAGACCGAATGATAGGTCGGCAGGGCAAAGCGGTTCTGGCTTTGCAGCAGATGGATGTCCGGCAGCTGGCTGACCTCACCGGCCAGATCACGGCGAATGGCGCTGATGACCCAGGACAGTTGCTCTGGAGTGTTGAGCTGCGAGTACGAGATCGAGCGGCGCATCTGGCGGCCTTCACCATCGCGCAGGGTCAGCAGGACGGCGCCATCCGGGCGTGGCTGGGTCACCACGTCGTATTCGGAAAACAGGCTAGCGAATTTTTCTTGAAGGAAATCCATCTGGCGACTCCTAAGCATCAATGGGCAGGCTATGCATAGGGTATTGCAGCCACCGTGCCAACTGCGAAGACTCAGGAAACCCCAGTAAAATCAGGTGGTTGAGGGAATGAGGATTTTTACTCCATCGTGCATCTTGCAAGATACGCAGCGGTCAAGGATGCATTTTGCGTGATGGACATCACATTTGCAGAGGCGGTGAGGGGAGCGTATGAAGGGATACAGGTATGACATCATTTTGCCCATTAGTTCCCTTAACTGGCAGCATTGAGCCACGCTGTTGACCGACGGTCCCAGTCTCCAGAACACTGGCTACCTATTCATTCAGCCGGAGCTCTCCATGGCAAATTCCATCCCGACCCCAGCCGTGAGCGATGACCAGCTTGGCGAACTCGCCGCGCAGGTATTCGACCTTGCCCGTGAGGGCGACGCAGTTACCCTGCGGCAACTGCTTGAAAAGGGGCTGCCGGCGGATCTGCGGAATCAGAACGGCGATACCTTGCTCATGCTTGCCAGCTACCATGGCCACCTCGAGGCGGTCGATGTGCTATTGAAGGCCGGTGCTCATCCTGATATTCCCAACGGCAAGAACCAACTGCCACTCGCTGGCGCGGCGTTCAAGGGCAACCTGGAGATGGCGCGTCGGCTGCTGGCCGGTGGCGCGAAGGTCAACGGCAGTGCCGCCGACGGCCGTACCGCCCTGATGATGGCCGCGATGTTCAACCGCACAGAGCTGGTGAAGCTGTTCCTCGAGGCCGGGGCTGACCTGAGCGCCCGTGACCTGGCCGGCGTCGATGCCTTGGGCGCGGCGCGGGCCATGGGTGCACTGGATACCCAGGCGCAGTTGCAAGCCCTGGTGGCCGACTGAGCGTCGCCTGGAAGCCCTAAGGGTGAGGTTCTGCTATCCTGCGCCTCCCCATTGTTAGCCGATAAGCCGCCATGCAAAGCCAGTTGACCGAACTCCTTACCTGTATCAGCTCCGGCTGCATGAAGGAGGAAGACATCGCTCGAATCGCCGCGGAGGCAGCCGATGCCTACGCGGATCCGGACGCTTTCCTGGCCGCGAATCCCGACGTCAACTATGACGACAGCTTCCCCATCCCCCTGGGCGAATGGGTGGTGGTCGGCAGCCTGCCGGATACCGTGCTGTTCCAGGCTGACACCTACCCCGAGCTGCTGGAGCAGATCATGGGGTCTTTCGGCCCGCAGGTGCCGTTCAACCTCAAGCCGCGCCAGCTACAGAAGGCAGACGCGGTCACCGCCCTGAATCGGTTGCAGATCCAGCTTTCCAGCATGAACCGGGAAGCCGGGGGCTATGTGCTGCTCAACTTCAGCCGAGTGCTGGATACTGAATTGCAGGCGGTGCTGGTGTATGGCAACGACCTGGAGCGGGTCCGCGGCCTGTGCGAGGCGCTGAGCATCTACGCCGCGCCGGCGCTGGAAGCGGCCCGGGCCGAGGCGGCTGCCGGTTGAGCAGCTCGAGGCCTGGCCTGGTTCGCTGGAAATAAATTGCGTCGTCAAGGAGCGCGGCATGGGCGCCACTTTCAATAGCCTGTTCAGCCTGGTGGTACTGGCCTTGGACCTGTGGGCGATCGTCCACGTGCTGCGCAGTGGAGAAGAGGTCGGCATCCGGGTGCTGTGGATCCTGCTGATCGCCATCGTGCCGATATTGGGGTTGATCATCTGGGCCATCCTTGGTCCCAGGGCCGCCTGCCGTTAGAAAAATTACCCTAACGGCGCCCGGGGCAATCTTCCCTAACCAAGTTTCATGCGTCGTGTTCGCCAGAGCGCGGGCGACGTCGTAGAATGCGCCCCTTTCTCACCCGAGCGGCCATCGGCTGCCGTGGACAGTCAGGGGGCACATACATGAGCGAATACCAGGAAACTCTCTACGAAGGCTACGGCCAGCGCTTTCGCATGGAGAAGCTGCTCCATGAAGTGCGTACCGACCACCAGCACCTGGTGATCTTCCAGAACCCGGTGATGGGGCGGGTGATGGCCCTGGACGGGGTCATCCAGACCACCGAGGCGGATGAATTCATCTACCACGAAATGCTCACCCACGTGCCGATCCTGGCCCATGGCGCAGCGCGGCGGGTACTGATCATCGGTGGCGGCGACGGCGGCATGCTGCGTGAAGTGGCGCGTCACCCGGGCGTCGAGCACATCACCATGGTGGAAATCGACGCCACCGTGGTGGATATGTGCAAGGAGTTCCTGCCCAACCATTCCAATGGCGCCTTCGACGACCCGCGCCTGAACCTGGTGATCGACGACGGCATGCGTTTCGTCTCCACCACCCAGGAACGCTACGACGTCATCATCTCCGACTCCACCGACCCGATCGGCCCGGGAGAGGTGCTGTTCACCGAGAACTTCTACCAGGCGTGCCACCGCTGTCTGAACGAGGGCGGCATCCTGGTAACCCAGAACGGTACGCCCTTCATGCAGCGCGAAGGCGTACAAACCACTGCCAGCCGCCTGCGTGGGCTATTCGCCGACTGGCATTTCTACCACGCCGCCGTGCCCACCTACATCGGCGGCGCCATGACCTTCGCCTGGGGCGCGACCCGGCCCGACTACCGCAAGCTGTCGCTGGACGTGCTCCGGGCACGCTATGCCGGCAGCGGCATCGTGACCCGCTACTACAACCCGGAAATCCACCTGGGGGCGTTCGCCTTGCCGCAGTATGTGCTCCAGGCCATCGGCAAGCCCAGCAACGACTAAGCCGGCCGCGGCGCGGGCCACGAATTTTTCATCCGTCAGGCTGCAGAATTCCGGCCCGCTCCGCGACCTCCCGCCCACCCTCTACGGATACCCGACGACACATGGCTACCCTGGAAGTCCCCCGCGCTGACCGCACATCCAAGCGCTCGTTGCAGCCTTCGCTCAAAGCCCACCTGGGTTATCTCCTGCTCAGCGGGCTTGCCATCATGGTCCTGCTCAGCGGCCTGCGCGTGGCCTTGCTGGCCTACAACCTCGACTCGGCCGGCGATGCCAGCACCTCGGCCTTGGTCGAAGCCTTCACCAACGGGCTGCGCTTCGACCTGCGCCTGACGGTATACCTGCTCATTCCCTTGCTGCTGGCCGTGCTCAGCGCCCGGGCCATGGCCAGCCGTGGCCTGTTTCGCGCCTGGCTGACCATTACCTCCAGCCTGGCGCTGTTCGCCGGCCTGCTGGAAATGGACTTCTACCGGGAGTTCCACCAGCGGCTCAATGGCCTGGTGTTCCAGTATGTAAAGGAAGATCCGAAAACCGTTCTCAGCATGATCTGGTACGGCTACCCGGTGGTGCGCTACCTGCTGGCGTGGGCCCTGGTGACCTGGCTGCTGAGTCTGGTATTCAAGGGCATTGGCCGGGCCACCCGCCCATCGGTCGATACCCGGGCAGGTGGCCGCGTCGCCCCTTGGTACGCCCGTGTCGGCGTGTTCGTGGTGCTGCTGCTGATCGCGGTGGTCGCCGCCCGTGGCACCCTGCGCCAGGGCCCGCCCCTGCGCTGGGGTGATGCCTACACCACGGACTCCAATTTCGCCAACCAGCTGGGCCTCAACGGCATCCTCACCCTGATCAGCGCCGCCAAGAGCCGGATGTCCGAAGACCGCGACAACATCTGGCACGCCACGCTGCCCCAGGCGCAGGCCACCCGCACCGTGCGCGACATGCTGCTGACCAGCAACGAGCGCCTGGTCGATGCCGACACCGCCGCGGTGCGTCGGGTATTCACGCCGCCCGTGGGCAATACCCTGCCGATCCGCAACGTGGTGGTCATCCTGATGGAAAGCTTCGCTGGCCATTCGGTGGGCGCGCTTGGCGACCAGGCCGGCATCACTCCGTACTTCGACAAACTCGCCAAGGAGGGGCTGTTGTTCGACCACTTCTTCTCCAACGGCACCCATACTCACCAGGGCATGTTCGCCACCATGGGGTGCTTCCCGAACTTGCCAGGCTTCGAGTACCTGATGCAGACCCCCGAAGGCAGCCACAAGCTCTCCGGCCTGCCGGCGATGCTCAGCCCGCGCGACTACAATGACGTGTACGTCTACAACGGTGACTTCGCCTGGGACAACCAGTCCGGCTTCTTCAGCAACCAGGGCATGACCACCTTCATCGGCCGCAACGACTTCGTCAATCCGGTGTTCTCGGACCCGACTTGGGGCGTTTCCGACCAGGACATGTTCAGCCGCGGCAACGAGGAACTGGACAAGCTGTCCGCCCAGGGCAAGCCCTTCTATGCCCTGCTGCAAACCCTCTCCAACCATACGCCCTACGCCTTGCCGAAGGATCTCCCGGTGGAGCCGGTCACCGGCCGTGGCAGCCTGGACCAGCACCTGACCGCCATGCGCTACTCGGACTGGGCTCTGGGCCAGTTCTTCAAGAAGGCCAAGCAGTCGCCGTACTACAAGGAAACCCTGTTCGTGATCGTCGGTGACCACGGTTTCGGCAACGAGCGGCAACTGACTGAAATGGACCTGAGCCGCTTCAACGTACCGTTGCTGTTGATCGCCCCGGGCATTCAGGACAAGTTCGGCGCGGTGAATCACACCGTGGGCACCCAGATCGACATCGTGCCCACCATCATGGGACGGCTGGGCGGGGAAGCGCAGCACCAGTGCTGGGGCCGCGATCTGCTCAACCTGCAGCAGGGTGACCAGGGCTTCGGTGTCATCAAGCCTTCCGGAAGCGAGCAGAGCGTGGCCATCGTTACCGGCGACCGCATCCTGATCGAGTCCCGGGACATGGAACCCAAGCTCTACCGCTATACCCTGGGTCGCGAGCCCAAGGCGGAGCTGATCCCGGAGACGGCGGACGCACCCGCGCTTCGCAACAAGCTTGACGCGTTCATCCAGACGGCCACCAAGAGCCTGATGGACAACACCGCCGGCGCGGTGCAGAGCAAAACGGAGTGACAAAAAAGCCCTGGCGTCGCCAGGGCTTCTTCGTTGTGCGTCAGGAAAGAATCAGGCCCCGTGGCACTTCTTGAATTTCTTGTCGCTGCCGCAAGGGCAGGGGTCGTTGCGGCCGACGTCCTTCAAGGCGTTGCGTACAGGCTCCTGGGGGCCATGGTTGCAGTGCGGGCCATGCACATGGCCGTGGTCGTGATGGCCATGATCATGGTCGTGATTACAATCGGGCCCATGCACGTGTGGTTGCTGCGACATTGATTACTACTCCGGAAGCAAGCCTGCGGGGGTGACTTCACCGGTTCGCCGCAGGGTAAGGTTGTGGCCGAATAATACCCCGGTGCGCAGCTCTCCCTCCAGCTGATAGTGCAGCGGACGGTCGGGATGGCGCAGCAGCCTGGCCAGGGGCTTGAGGTGCTCCCAGAGATTGGTGCGCACTTCCACCACGTGTACCGCCCGTTCGTTGGCCGGCACGCTGAACCAGCTGTCGTCCTCGCCTTCGGCCAGGGGAATGCCCTCCAAGGTAACCTTGTAGGTCAGCCCGCGCACAGGCAAGGCCTGGTCGTTGGGGTTACGAATCTCGAAGCGCAGGCGAAAACGCTGTTCAAGCAGTCGGGCCTTTACCACCTCGACGCGCTTGAGGTGTACCTCTGGGTCGTCATAATTGCCGGTAAGCCAGGTGGCGCAGCCGCCCAGCCCAAGCAGAACTGCCAGGCCGACGAGCTGTACCATGGATCGCGCCAATCGCATCTACCGTCTCCCTTGGCTGGCTGGGCGGGTATGCTTTCATGTCCGCTCGCATCCAGCCCATTGCAGGAGACCATAGCATGCCCTTGTACGAAATAGCCTTTCGCGGTGAATGCCTGCCGGGCCATGATCCCGACACCGTCAAGGCCGACGTGGGCCGTCTGTTCCGCGCGGACGCCGAGCGCACCGAGTTGCTGTTCTCAGGGCGCCGCCTCGTGCTCAAGGCGCACCTTGAGCTGGCGGCGGCCGAACGCTTTCGCCAGGCTATGGCCAAGGTAGGCGCCTGGGCCCAGGTGGAGGCCATGCCCGCGACCGCGCCCACGGCCGAGGTTGAAGCCATCGAACTGGCAGCGCCTCCCGCAGTGGCCCCGACGGCCCGTGCCAAGGTGGTGCCCAGGGACAACTACATGGCTGCCTTCGCTGAAGTCGATGCCCCGGCCTACGAAATTGCCGAGCCGGGTGCCTTGATGCAACCCGATGCTGCCCCGGCCCCTGCGCCTAGGGTCGATCTCTCCGGGCTGAGCCTGGCACCCGTGGGCGCGGAACTCGGTAGCCGGCCTGCTACTGCCGCGCCGCCGCCTCCGGATACGTCTCACCTCAAGCTGGCGTGACCCAGAGGGCTCGGCTCACCCTGAGGGTAGCAATGTTGCCGAACAGCCCTCATTACGGGTACGAATCGCCAGCTTCGCTGGCTCCCACTGCCACCCCCCGACGCCTACGCGGCATTGGAAAGATACCCAGCGCAGCACTTCTTGAATTTCTGCCCGCCGCCACAGGGGCAGGGATCATTGCGCCCGGCAGCCAGTGGCACGGTGGGGTCGATGAAATACCAGCGCCCGTCGTGCTGGACAAAGGCCGAGCGTTCCCGGTGGCTGTGCTCTCCACCCTGGTCGTGCCAGCGGGCCACGAAGGTCACGAAGGCGTGTTCCGGCTTGCCGCCGATGACCTCGGCGGCTTCCACCTGCAATCCCAGCCAGGTCGCTTCCGCGCTCCAGGCAGCCATGGCCTGGCGATCCAGCCGGGCTTGCTGGGCGGGTAGGGTGGTCGCTACCAGGTAGTCCACCAGCCCAAGCACATAGGCGCTGTAGCGGGATCTCATCAGGTGCTGGGCATCCGGGGCGGGCTGGCCCAGGTGAAACCGGCCACAACACAGTTCAAGTTGGTTACCACTGCCGCAGGGGCATACGGCTACTGTCATGCTTACCACCAATATTTGCCAAAGTGCTGAGGGTTGGCCCAGAAGCGAGCGTTCAGCCAGTCCGGCGCTTGCTTGTATTGACGAACGTCATAAGTGAACAGGCCAAGGGTTTGCTCGTCCCGGACGAAGGTGGCCATCTTCTGCAGGGCAAGGGCGTAGAAATCCGTTTCCTTCCACGGGCTGGCCTGCAGGTCAGCCAGCACCGCCAGGCGACCACTGTTGAGATTGCGGACACCGCCGAGCAATTCCTGGCCTTCCCGTAGGCTCAGATGTTCCAGGCAATCTACCACCAAGGCCAGGTCGAAACGGCGGCCCGCCAGTTCCGCCGGTAGTCGACCGGGGCCGGCCAGCCCCAGGGCCGTGTCCGGGTAAGCGTCCATGAAGGCGTCCAGGGCCGGAAAACCGCTGGCCGAGAGCACCAGCAAGCGCGTCGGCTGTTGTTCCTGGAGCAGGGCCGCGATGGCTTGCTGGGGCGTTTGGGTTGAACTGCTCATGAGGCATTCCTTGTATTACGAAAACAAAGACTAGCGCTCACGAAACTTCGCGCCTAGTGCGCAATCAATTTGCCTGTATTTCGGCAGACTGATCTGCCTTGCGCTTTAATCCTCATACCGGCATCGGCCGGCGACACAGGAGTTTCGACGATGAGAATGATCGTGCGGGCGCTGTTGCCCGTTCTTCTGGTCAGCAGTGTTCTGACTGGTTGTGCCTCGCGCAGTGATGGAACCGCGCCGCTCAACCAGGGGAACTGGCCTATTTGCAGTGCCTTGGGGGGCGTTGCGGGCGCAGGTCTGGGCGCGCTGGAAAGCAGCGCCTGGGCCGCCGGGGGAGGGCTCGCCGGCGCGGTGGCCGGTGGCTTGATCTGTTTTGCCCAGGATGGCGACGCCGACGGAGACGGCGTATTCGACCGTCGCGACCGCTGCCCGGATACACCGGCACGCACGCCTGTGTCCCATAACGGTTGCCCACTTCCCGTGATACCGGCACCGCCAGTCGCCGCCGAGCCACCGCCAGCGCCCGCGCCCAAGGAAGAAGTCATTACGCTCAATGACGCGGGCAATGTGCTGTTCGAGTTCGACAAATCTGATCTGACCGCCGAGGCGCAAAGCCAGCTGACCGCCTTGCTGGGTCGTTTAACCGCTGCCGATGTGGTGAGCGTGAAGGTCGACGGGCATACCGACAGCGTAGGCAGCGATGGCTATAACCAGGGCTTGTCAGAGCGTCGTGCCGCCAGCGTGGTGAACTTCCTGGTCCAACAGGGTGTACCGCAGGCCAAGCTCAGCAGCGAAGGCTTCGGCGAAAGCCAGCCTGTGGCTGACAATGAGACCGATGCCGGCCGCGCCCAGAACCGCCGGGTCGAGCTGCACCTGAACCGTTGAGCAGACGCCTCGCGGCATTTTCAGTAAGGTACGCCTTTATGATCGTGTCGCGAGGCCGCTTCAATGATAAATCTTCCAAGGTTGGCGACCGGGGTGGCCAAGGCTCTTACCCTGGTGTTCTGGTGGTTGTTCCTGGTCAACCTGCTCAATGCCTTCCCAAAACCGTTTTCGGCCTGGATGCTGCTGGCCGGTATCGGCCTGCTGGGGCTGCATATCCTTGAACTGCTCGCCGTTAGCGCCCTGCTGCGGCACCGTTCTCATCCCTGGCTGGACCGCGTGCAAATCCTGCTTCTTGGCATTTTCCATGTGCAATCGATGCGCAAGGCATTGCCGCGCCCTTGATGGCTGCGGCGGATTGGCGCAAAAGCTGCATCCAGGCTGGCATTCGCCGGGTTTCCGTCACGGCTTTGGAGAGAATGATGCGTAGGGTGCGAGCAGCAGTAGGGGTAATGGTGCTGTCGATGCTGGGCGGCTGCATGAGCGTCAGCGACATGGGGATGGTCGCCAAGGATCAACTCAGTGATGCCGGCGTGCTGGATCACAGCCAGACCCGCCGTTCCACCAACTTCCGTTTGCAGCCCGACTCGTTCATCTACATCGCCCAGGGCGCCTTCATGCCGCCAGGCGGCGCCTATCCACGACCGAACGTGGTCGCGGAGGAAGCCTTTCGCGGCTTCGTCGAGTATTTCCCCATGGTTCGTCGCGCCGCTCAGCCTGAAGGCCTGGAACAGGCCTTGAGCGAAGCGCGAGGCGTAGGGGCACACTATGTGCTCTATACCCGTTTCGCACGGGCCGACGACCGCATCGGCAACCTGGATGAATGGTCCGACCAGGAGGCCATCGACCGCTTGGGCATCGACAGCGGTGTGGTACAGATGATGCTGATCGAAACCAGCACCCGCTATCTCATCGACACCGCCACCATCCGCAGTCGCGGGGGCTTGCTGACGTTCCATGACAATAAGCCGGAAGATTTGCTTGGCCCGCCCATGGAGGACTACGCTCAGCGCTTGTTGGGCATGAGCGAGTGAGGAGCAGGACCATGAGTGACCCGGTGAAAGCAGACTCATTGCTTGGCCAGATCCCCAAGGCCGCCGGGTTGCCGCCGGTGCATCGGTGGAACCCGCCCTTCTGCGGGGACATCGACATGCGCATCGCCCGAGACGGCACCTGGTACTACCAGGGAACCCCCATTACTCGGCAGCCGATGGTGCGCCTGTTTTCCACCGTCCTGAAGCGGGAGAAGGATCTGTGGTTCCTGGTTACCCCTGTGGAGAAGGTCGGCATTCGGGTCGAGGATGCGCCCTTCGTTGCGGTAGCCCTGGAAGTCGAAGGGCAGGGCGAAGCGCAGCGACTGCATTTCACTGACAACGTGGAGAACCGTTTCGTCGCCGGCGCTGAGCATCCATTGCGAGTGGATACCGACCCGGTCACGGGCGAGCCGTCCCCTTATGTTCGTGTACGGGATCAGCTCGATGCGCTGATCCATCGCAACGTGTTTTACCAGTTGGTAGACCTGGCCGTCGTTCGGGTGGCCAACGGGCAGTCACTGCTGGGTGTATGGAGTGATGGCCTGTTCTTCGAACTGGGGGAAGCGCCCTGAGCGATTCAGATGAGCGGCCGGGATTGGTACCGACAGCGGTATCCGCTTGGTGTGGGCTTGGCTGAAAGTCAGGAAAAAAGGAAGGATAGCGAGGGGAGGTTGGCTCCGCGACCTGGACTCGAACCAGGGACCCAATGATTAACAGTCATTTGCTCTACCGACTGAGCTATCGCGGAACAACGAGGGGTATCTTACTGATAACCCTCGTAAAGTCAACGCTGCGGGCATCGGCGAAAGCTGGCCAATGGGCATTATCCGCTAACCCTTTTTCGCCAGCTGCCACGGTGCACAGGCCGGCGAGGGAAGCGCTCTTATAGCACCTTGACTATGGCTTCGGTCACAGGTCCCAGGTTATGGGCGTTGAGGGCGGCGGCGCAGATACGGCCGGTATCCAGGGCGTAGATTCCGAATTCGTCTCTCAGGCGATGCACCTGAGCGGTGGTCAGGCCGGAGTAGGAGAACATGCCCCGCTGTTGCTTGATGAAGCTGAAGTCCTGAGCCGCGCCCAGCTTGTCGAGGCGATCGACCATTTCCAGACGCATCTCGCGGATGCGACCGCGCATCTGCGCCAGTTCGCCTTCCCACAGAGCACGCAGTTCCGGCGTATTCAGCACCGTAGCCACGATCATGGCGCCGTGAGTGGGCGGGTTGGAGTAGTTGGTGCGGATCACGCGCTTCACCTGGGACAGTACCCGGGCGCTTTCGTCCCTGGAGGCGGTGACGATGGACAGCGCCCCTACCCGTTCGCCATAGAGCGAGAAGGACTTGGAGAAGGAACTGGACACAAAGAAGGTCAGCCCTGCCTGCGCGAACAGTCGCACAGCCTCGGCGTCCTCGGCGATGCCGTCGCCGAAGCCCTGGTAGGCGATGTCCAGGAAGGGGATATGTGCCTTGGCGCGCACTACGTCCAGCACCTGCTGCCAGTCGTCGCGGCTCAGGTCCACGCCGGTGGGGTTGTGACAGCAGGCATGCAGCACCACCACCGACCCGGAGGGCAGGGCGTTGAGGTCTTCCAGCAAGCCGGAACGGTTCACCCCATGGCTGGTCGCATCATAGTAACGGTAGTCACGGACCGGGAAGCCGGCGGTTTCGAAGAGCGCGCGGTGGTTTTCCCAGCTCGGGTCGCTGATGGCGACCACGGCCTCGGGGCGCAGCCGCTTGATGAAATCCGCGCCCAGCTTGAGCGCGCCCGTGCCACCAACGGCCTGTACAGTGACCACGCGGCCCTCGACCAACAGCGCTGAATCGGCACCGAAGAGCAGGGTCTGCACGGCCTTGTCGTAGGCGGCGATACCGTCGATGGGCAGGTAGCCACGAGCCGCCTGCTGGGCGACCCGCGCCTGTTCAGCCTCGATCACCGCGCGCATGAGCGGGATTTTGCCTTCTTCGTTGTAGTAAACGCCTACACCCAGGTTGACCTTGTCAGGGCGGGTATCGGCATTGAAGGCTTCGTTGAGGCCGAGGATGGGATCGCGGGGCGCCAATTCGACAGCGGAAAACAGGCTCATTATGGACCGTGGCTCTGTAAGTGGAGGATGAGAAGTCCGCACCTTTGCGGTGCGCCAACGGTCGTTGAGTATAGAGGGCAAGCCGAGGCTAGGCGACAGCTTGTTCGATTTTTTTTACACCCTGAAACACCGGTACGGGGTCGTGGCGCTTGTGTCGTGATTTGACGGCTTCGTCAGGCCCGAAGTACTGTTCATGGATACAGCCCGCAAGGGTTCACGAGGTCAGTCATGTCGGAATTCCAGCTCGTTACCCAATATCGGCCCGCCGGAGATCAACCGGAGGCGATCCGTCAGCTGGTGGAAGGCATCGATGCCGGCCTGGCCCACCAGACATTGCTGGGGGTGACCGGCTCCGGCAAGACCTTCAGCGTTGCCAACGTCATTGCCCAGGTGAAGCGGCCTACTTTGGTCCTGGCGCCGAACAAGACGCTGGCGGCCCAGCTCTACGGTGAGTTCAAGGCGTTCTTTCCCAACAATGCCGTGGAGTACTTCGTCTCCTACTACGATTATTACCAACCGGAAGCCTATGTGCCGTCGTCGGACACCTTCATCGAAAAGGATGCGTCCATCAACGACCACATCGAGCAGATGCGATTGTCGGCGACCAAGGCCTTGCTCGAGCGCAAGGACGCGATCATCGTGACCACGGTTTCCTGCATCTACGGCCTGGGCAGTCCGGAAACCTACCTGCGCATGGTGCTGCACCTGGACCGGGGCGACCGCTTCGACCAGCGCGAGCTGTTGCGCCGGCTGGCCGAGCTGCAATACACCCGTAACGAGATCGATTTTGCCCGCGCGACCTTCCGTGTGCGCGGTGATGTGATCGATGTGTTCCCCGCCGAATCGGACCTGGAAGCCATTCGGATCGAGCTGTTCGACGACGAGATCGAAAACATCTCGTCCTTCGATCCGCTGACGGGCGAGGTCATCCAGCGCCTGCCCCGCTATACGCTCTACCCGAAGACTCACTACGTGACGCCTCGGGAAACCATCGTTTCCGCCATCGAGAACATCAAGGTGGAGCTGGAAGAACGACTGGATTACCTGCGTAAGGCGAACAAGCTCGTCGAGGCGCAGCGGCTTGAGCAGCGTACCCGCTTCGACCTGGAGATGATGCTGGAGCTGGGCTACTGCAACGGCATCGAGAACTACTCGCGCTACCTCTCGGGCCGGCCCGCGGGCGCGGCGCCGCCCACCTTGTACGATTACCTGCCACCCGAAGCCCTGTTGGTGATCGACGAATCCCACGTGAGCGTTCCCCAGGTGGGTGCCATGTACAAGGGTGACCGCTCGCGCAAGGAAACCCTGGTGGAATACGGCTTCCGCCTGCCCTCGGCCCTGGACAACCGGCCCATGCGCTTCGATGAGTGGGAAGCGGTGATGCCGCAGACCATTTTCGTTTCCGCCACCCCTGGGCCCTACGAGCAGGAGCATGCCGGCCGGGTGGTGGAGCAGGTGGTGCGCCCCACCGGCCTGGTGGACCCACAGATCGAGATACGCCCGGCCTCCACCCAGGTGGACGACCTGCTCTCGGAAATCCGCAAGCAGGTGGCGCTCGATCAACGGGTACTGGTGACTACCCTGACCAAGCGCATGTCCGAGGATCTTACCGATTACCTGGCCGATCATGACGTACGCGTGCGTTACCTGCACTCGGACATCGACACCGTGGAGCGAGTGGAAATCATCCGCGACCTGCGCCTGGGCAATTTCGACGTCCTGGTGGGCATTAACCTGCTCCGCGAAGGCCTGGACATGCCTGAGGTAGCCCTGGTAGCCATTCTGGATGCTGACAAGGAAGGCTTTCTGCGGTCCGAGCGCTCGCTGATCCAGACCATCGGACGCGCGGCCCGAAACCTCAATGGGCGGGCGATCCTGTACGCCGACGCCATGACCGGCTCCATGGAACGCGCCATCAACGAAACCGAGCGGCGCCGCGAGAAGCAGATCGCGTTCAACGAAGCCAATGGCATAGTGCCCAAGGGCGTGGTCCGGGACATCGCGGACATTCTTGAAGGCGCCAACATCCCTGGCGGCAAGAGCAAGAAACGCAAGGGCATGGCCAAGGCCGCCGAGGAAAGTGCCAAGTACGAAGCCGAGCTGCGCAGCCCCAGCGAGATCAACAAGCGCATCCGCCAGCTGGAAGAAAAGATGCTGCAACTGGCCCGCGACCTGGAGTTCGAAGCTGCCGCCCAGACCCGCGACGAGATCGCCAAGTTGCGGGAGCGGCTGTTGGCGGTTTGAGACGAGCGTCCCGTGGATCGCTGGTGGGAGCCAGCGAAGCTGGCGAATGTTCAGGCGGCTGGGCCGAGATCGTTCGGCAGCTAGCGCTGCCTCCCACTGGATAGTGCGCGCTGTTTGAGGGGGGGGAGCCAGCGAAGCTGGCGAATGTTCAGGCGGCTGGGCCGAGATCGTTCGGCAGCTAGCGCTGCCTCCCACGCGGAAACGTGAATCGCGCACCCCTTGGGCCTAGTCGGCCCGGCCTGCTAAGATCTGCTGTTTTGTACTATCCTGTCCGAGACCTCTCATGAGCACTGTTCGCACCCGAATCGCGCCGTCGCCCACCGGCG
The DNA here is from genome assembly GCF_000826105.1 of Pseudomonas massiliensis. Lineage (GTDB taxonomy): Bacteria > Pseudomonadota > Gammaproteobacteria > Pseudomonadales > Pseudomonadaceae > Aquipseudomonas > Aquipseudomonas massiliensis. The sequence continues at coordinate 858,141 of NZ_CCYK01000007.1, forward strand.
ACCCCCACGTTGGCACGGCCTATATCGCCCTGTTCAACTACTGCTTCGCCAAAAAGCACGGTGGTGAATTCATTCTGCGTATCGAGGACACGGACCAGCTGCGGTCGACCCGTGAATCCGAGCAGCAGATCTTCGACGCCTTGCGCTGGCTGGGCATCGAATGGAGCGAAGGCCCGGACGTAGGCGGCCCACACGGCCCTTATCGGCAGAGCGAGCGCGGCGACATCTACCGTCGCTACGCCCAGCAACTGGTCGATGCCGGCCATGCCTTCCCGTGCTTCTGCACGGCCGAGGAGCTGGACCAGATGCGCGCCGAGCAGATCGCCCGCGGCGAAACACCACGCTACGACGGCCGCGCGCTCTTGCTTTCCCCAGAGGAAGTGCAGCGGCGCCTGGCTGCGGGGGAGCCCCACGTGATCCGCATGAAGGTGCCCAGCGAGGGCATCTGCGTGGTGCCGGACATGCTGCGGGGCGACGTGGAGATCCCGTGGGATCGCATGGACATGCAGGTGCTGATCAAGACCGATGGCCTGCCTACCTACTTCCTGGCCAACGTGGTGGATGACCACCTGATGGGCATCACCCACGTGCTGCGCGGCGAGGAATGGCTGCCCTCGGCACCCAAGCTGATGAAGTTGTACGAGTACTTCGGCTGGGAGCAGCCGCAGCTGTGCTACATGCCCCTGCTGCGTAACCCGGACAAGTCCAAGTTGTCCAAGCGAAAGAACCCCACCTCGGTGACCTTCTACGAGCGCATGGGCTTCATGCCCGAGGCGATGCTCAACTACCTCGGCCGCATGGGCTGGTCCATGCCGGACGAGCGCGAGAAGTTCTCCCTGGAGGAAATGGTGGAGCACTTCGACCTTTCGCGGGTTTCGCTGGGCGGGCCCATCTTCGACATCGAGAAGCTGTCCTGGCTGAACGGGCAATGGTTGCGCGAGCTGCCCGTTGAGGAGTTCGCCGCTCGCGTGCAGAAGTGGGCGTTCAAACCGGAGTACCTGCTCAAGATCGCCCCCCTGGTGCAGGGTCGGGTCGAAACCTTCAGCCAGATCGCGCCACTCGGTGGTTTCTTCTTCGAAGGTGGCGTGCGCCTGGATCCGTCGCTGTTCGTGTCGAAGAAGCTGAGCCCCGATCAGGTGCGCCAGGTCATCCAGTTGATCCTGTGGAAACTGGAGGCCCTGCGGCAGTGGGAGAAGGATCGCATCACCGCCTGCATCCAAGCTGTGGTCGATGGGCTTGGCCTCAAGTTGCGTGACGCCATGCCGCTGATGTTCGCCGGCATTACCGGACAGGCAAGTTCCGTCTCGGTGCTCGATGCCATGGAAATCCTCGGGCCGGACCTGACCCGCTATCGCTTGCGCCAGGCACTGGACCTGCTCGGTGGCGTTTCGAAGAAGGAAAACAAGGAGTGGGAAAAGCTGTTGGCTGAGCTGGGCTGATCCCTTTACCTGAGCATGGAGGCCGGCCCGGCGCCGTCCGGCCTGGCCTCCAGCCCCTGCAGGACCAGGCCGCTTCCCTAAGCCTTTGAATGCCGGGAGAAATTTTTCATGAATTTCTTAAAATTAGTTTGACAGGGTAGGGGGAGCGTCTTAATATGCGCCCCGTCCACGACATGGTGCTGAAACAAAGCGCCGCGCTGTGGGGCTATAGCTCAGCTGGGAGAGCGCTTGCATGGCATGCAAGAGGTCGACGGTTCGATCCCGTCTAGCTCCACCAAATTCCTCGCCCGAGGTGCTGTTGTAGATCTAGGGCAAGCCGGTCACCAGGCCGGTCGGAAAGAAGGTCTGTCCCCTTCGTCTAGTGGCCTAGGACACCGCCCTTTCACGGCGGTAACAGGGGTTCGAGTCCCCTAGGGGACGCCACTTTACCTGTATCACCCTTGGGTGGTACACGCCGCCAGGCGTTAAATTTGGGGCTATAGCTCAGCTGGGAGAGCGCTTGCATGGCATGCAAGAGGTCGACGGTTCGATCCCGTCTAGCTCCACCAATTTGCCAGGGTTCGCTACGGCGGGCCTGCTCGAAGGTTTGCGTCCCCTTCGTCTAGTGGCCTAGGACACCGCCCTTTCACGGCGGTAACAGGGGTTCGAGTCCCCTAGGGGACGCCACGTTTACCCCGATCTCCGGGAATCAAGGCTCATTCGATTATTGAATGGGCCTTTTGTTTTTTCGGCCCTACGGTATACGTTGCGCGCAGGAGAGCATATGAACTGGGATCTGCCGTTACCTTTCACCCTCGATCTGCGCGTCACCGTCGACGATATCGACGGCCTTGGCCATGCCAACAATGCTGTCTACGTCACCTGGCTGGAACGCTGCGCCTGGCGTCATTCCAGCTACCTGGGCCTGGACCTGGCGGAGTACCACCGGCTGGACCGGGCCATGGCCGTGCTGCGCCATGAAATCGATTACCTGGCCAGCGCTCATGAAGGGGACGAGCTTATCCTGGGGACCTGGATCATCGACTGGGACCAGCGTTTGAAAATGAACCGCCGTTTCCAGTTGATACGCCCCAGCGATGGCGCCACCTTGTTGCGCGCCCGGACCACCTTCGTATGCATTGAGCTCTCCAGTGGCCGGCCCAAGCGAATGCCCAGCGAATTCATCGATGGCTACGGCTGTGCCGTTCTGCCTACGCCCGGATCCTGAACCATGCAACTTGCCTTGGCCCCCATGGAGGGGCTGGTCGACAATATTCTGCGCGATGTACTGACTCGGGTCGGCGGCATCGACTGGTGCGTCACTGAATTCATCCGCGTCTCGGACCGTGCCCTGCCACCCTCGAGCTTTCTCAAGCTGGCGCCGGAACTGGCCAATGGCAGCCAGACCCGCTCGGGTACGCCCTTGCATGTGCAGTTGCTAGGGTCTGAACCCAACCTTCTGGGCGATAGCGCGGCGGTGGCCTGCGAGCTGGGCGCGCCTGTGATCGACCTGAATTTCGGGTGCCCGGCCAAGACAGTCAACCGCTCCCGAGGGGGCGCGGTGTTGCTCAACGAGCCGGAACTGCTGCATGCCATTGTCAGCCAGGTGCGTCGGGATACCCCGTCCCATGTTCCCGTCACCGCGAAGATGCGTCTGGGCTATGCCAGCCCCTCCAGTGCCATGGACTGCGCCCGGGCGCTGGCCGAGGGTGGCGCCGAGCGCATTGTCGTCCACGCGCGTACCAAGCTCGACGGTTATAAGCCACCCGCGCACTGGGAATGGGTGGCGCGGGTGCAGGACGTGGTGAAGGTTCCGGTCTATGCCAATGGTGAGATCTGGACAGTGGAAGACTGGCAGCGCTGCCGTGAAATCAGCGGAGCGGCGCATTTCATGCTGGGCCGAGGGCTGGTATCGCGTCCGGACCTGGCCCTGCAGATTGCCGCGGCAGCTCAGGGCCAGGCCATCACGCCGATGGAATGGGAGCAGGTAGTGCCCATGCTGCAAGATTTCTGGGGCCAGGCCACGGCGAAGCTGTCACCGCGCTATGCACCCGGCCGCCTCAAGCAGTGGGTCGCGATGTTGACGCGCACTTACCCTAGAGCAGTGGCGCTGTTCTCGGCCCTCAGAAAGGAAACCGATTGCGCGCGCATCGATGCCCTGCTGGGGCTGACTGAACCTGCCCTGGCTTGAAAAAAGCTGACGAACGGTCTTGAAAGTGTTTGGCGAGTCCATATCTGTTTAGTACGCGATGCCGCAGTCGGGTCGCGGATTCAACTACTCGCTGAACTCTCAGGAGATCGTCATGAGCACTGCATTTTCCTTGGCACCACTGTTCCGTCATTCCGTTGGCTTCGATCGTTTCAACGATCTGTTCGAGTCGGCGTTGCGCAATGAGTCGGGTAGCAGCTATCCACCCTACAACGTCGAGAAGCATGGCGATAACGAATATCGTATCGTCGTGGCCGCTGCAGGCTTCCAGGAGCAGGACCTCGACCTGCAGGTCGAGAAAGGTGTGCTGACCGTCACCGGCGGCAAGAACCGCGAAGGTGACACCAGCAGCGTCACCTACCTGCACCAGGGCATTGCCCAGCGGGCCTTCAAGCTGTCGTTCCGTCTGGCCGACCACATCGAGGTCAAGGCCGCGGCCTTGCAGAACGGCTTGCTGAACATCGACCTGCTGCGCGTCGTGCCGGAAGAGGCCAAGCCAAAACGCATCCCGATCGGTGGTACGCAGCAGCCTGTGCTGGAACATTGATCGCTCGACGCGAGAAGTGAAAAGGGGGCGCCTGGTGGGGCGCCCCCTTTTTTTTGCATTCGGCCATCGAGGGGCCTTTCATGCCCCGATCAACATGGCCTGGAATTCCTCGAAGGGCACGGCCCGGCTGTACAGGTAGCCTTGGTACAGGTGGCAGCCCAGGCGGTCTAGAAACTCCAATTGCTCGCTGAGTTCGACACCTTCGGCAATTACCGTAAGGTTCAGGCTGCGCGCCATCGCCACAATCGCGCGGATGATTTCCGCATCGTTGGGATCATGGGTGCAATCTCGCACGAAAGACTGGTCGATCTTCAAGGTGTCTACGGGCAAGCGCTTCAGATAGGTCAGGGAGGAATAACCGGTGCCGAAGTCATCCATGGCGAAGGTCACCCCCATGCGCTTGAGCGCGCGCATCTTGTTGATGGTGTCGTCCAGGTTCTGGATGACGATGCCTTCGGTGATTTCCAGCTTGAGCAGACTGCAGGGCAACTGATTGTCACGCAGGCTGCGCTCGATACGGTCGACGAAATCCGCCTGCCGGAATTGCCGCGGGCTGATGTTCACGCACAGGCTGAAGCCGTCGACATCGATCAGGCCGGCCTGCAGCAAGCGCGCGCAAGCGCCGCAGGCTTGATCGAGAATCCAGTTGCCGACATCCAGAATCATTCCGCTTTCTTCCAGCACCTGAATGAATTGGGCAGGAGATTGCTGACCTAGCTGAGGATGCAGCCAGCGCAACAGCACCTCCGCGCCTATGATCCGTTCGGCCCGGGCGTCGAGCTGGGGCTGGAAATACAAATGCAGCTCGCCTCGGGCAATGGCCAGGCGCAGGTCGTTCTCCATGCGTAGGCGTTCGCTGGCTATCTTCTGCATGGCGCTATGGAACATCTGCGCGGTATTGCGCCCCGAATCCTTGGCGCGGTAGAGGGCTATATCGGCGCGCTTGAGCAAGTCCGCCGGCGTGGTGCCGTGGTCGGGTATCAGTGCCATGCCGATGCTGGGCGTGACCCGTAGCCGATGACCGTCCAGCGACATGGGTTCCGCGAGCAGTTCGCGCAGGGTGTCGGCCAGGGCGCGCACTTCTTCGGTCACCTCGCTACGGCTGCCCTCCAGCCCACCGATGAGTATCACGAATTCGTCGCCACCCAGGCGGGCCACGGTATCTTCCAGGCGTACGCTGGCTTCCAGCCGCGCCGTGATCACCTTGAGCACAGTATCGCCCACGGGGTGGCCGAGGGAGTCATTGATATGCTTGAAGTGGTCCAGGTCCAGGAAGAGCAGGGCGCCGCGCTGGTTATGGCGCTTGAGCACGGTGATTTGCTGGCTGATGCGTTCCATCAACAGGGCGCGGTTGGGCAGGTTGGTGAGGGGGTCGTGGTAGGCCAGGTGCTGGATCTGCGCCTGAGCGTTCTTCAACTGGCTCATGTCCCTGGCGGTCATCAACAGGCACGGCCCCTGCTCCAGGGCAATCGGCTCCAGGGTGATCTCCAGGATCAACGGCTCACCGGTCTTGCGTCGGCCAATGACTTCTCGGTGTCGAACTCGACCGAAGCGCTTGAGTTGGTCTTGTAGGGCATCGCGCTGATGGTCATCGGACCACAGCTCCAATTCCTCGGCGGTGCGGCCGATTACCTCGCGGGCGGTCCAGCCGAAGGTTTCGCAGAACGACGAGTTCACCTCAACGAAACGACCGCTGGCCTGCTCGCTCACGCACACCGGATAGGGGCTGGCCTGGAACAGGCGGATGAACTTGTCTTCGGAATTCTGCAGGCGGTGTTCCCGGCCCACCTGGTCAGAGATGTCGATCAGGGTGCCGGCCATCCGGGTCGGGATCCCCTGTCCGTCGCGATACAGACGCGCCCGGGTTTCCAGGTAGCGATGGCTGCCGTCGTTCAGTTGTACGCAGTAGGTGGCCTGGTAATGAGGGCTGGCACCGCTGAGTACCTCGCGGAAGTGCTCGATCAAGGCTTCGCGCTCCTTGCGCGCCAGCCGCCCGAAAAATGCCCGGAACGGCGCGTGCAGGGCTTGCTCCGGCAAATTGTGCAGCGCCGCGGCCCGGGGCGAGGCATAGAGCATGCCGCTGGGCAGGTGCCAGTCCCAGGTCCCCAGCCGCGCCGACTCAATGGCCAGGTCCAGCCGCTCCTGGCTGTCCTTGAGCAGTTGCTCGGCGCGCAGGCGTTCGGTGGTGTCAACGAAGGTACTGAGCAGGAACGGGTAGCCGTCCAGCTCGATGTTCTGGCTGCACAGAATGCCCTCGCGCAAGTGTCCGGCCGCCGTGCGCAGCCTCACTTCCCGGGTGACTGGCTCATTGTTGGCCAGCGTGGCCTGTACCCACTCCAGGCGTCGGGGCGGGTCGGCCCACAACTCGAGTTCTTCGGTGGTGCGGTTTACCGCCTGGGCAACGGGCCAGCCCAGCACCTTCTCGAAGTGATGGTTGACCTCGTAGATCATGCCGTCGTTGCGGCGGGTCACCATGACCACGTTAGGGCTCAGATGGAAGAGTGTGGCGAAACGTTGCTCCGAAGCCATGAGGGCGGTTTCCCGCTCCCGCTGGAGGGTGATCTCACGGACGACACCGACCATGTGTGGCCGGCCGTCCCGCCCCGTTACCAGGCTGCCACTGATCTCGATCCAGTGGAGGCTGCCGTCGGGCCAGCGAATGCGATGGCGCATCGGATGATCCTGGGGCTCGCCTCGCAGCACCGCTTCGAAGGCCAGTACGGTACGGCCGCGGTCTTCCTCCGGCAGCAGATCCAGGTAGTCGATGTCGGCCGCCAGGCGTTCATTGGGGTCGAAGCCGAACAAGGCCTGGGTGCCCCTGGACCAATTGATCAGCCCGCGCTCGATATCCCAATACCAGGCGCCCAGGCGCGCGCCATTGAGCGCGGCGAGCAGTTGTGAGGCGTTCTCCCAGGCGGCTTCCGCTTCCTTGGGGTCCACTGCCTGGATGCGGGGCAAGCGAGCGCGTGGGTTGAGGCTCTTGGGCATGGGGCCGGGCTTCCTTGATCGGGCAATTGCCTGGTGCTTTCAAGAAGGGACAGTCTCCGCTTCCAGTAATGCCATGAACGCGCGGGCGGCATTAGAAAGCGTACGTTCCGTATGTACGATGTAGCCTAGCTGGCGACTCAGCTGTACGCCTGGCAGTGAAAGCCGAGTCACCTGCTCGTCCAGCATGGTGCGCGGCAGCACACTCCAGGCCAGTCCGATGGATACCATCATCTTGATGGTTTCCAGGTAGTTGGTGCTCATGGCGATATTTGGCGTCAGCCCCCGCGCCTGGAACAGATGCCGCACGATGTGATGGGTGAAGGTATTGCCTCCAGGGAACACGGCGGGGTGGCGAGCGATGTCCTCCACCGATACCTCGGCTTGCCGGGCCAAGGCATGCTCGGGTGCCGCTACCAGGTCCAATGGGTCGTCCCAGATATGCACGGCCTTGATCAGGCCGTAAGGCTCCGGCGCCAGGGTAATGACGGCCAGTTCCGCGCGGCCATGGAGAATTTCCTCATAGGCGACTTCGGAATCGAGGAACTGAATATCCAGTGCCACGTTGGGGTAACGGCGGGTGAAGGCCCGCAGTAAGGGCGGCAACCGGTGCAAGCCAATGTGGTGGCTGGTCGCCAGGGTCAGGCGGCCGGTGACTTCGCCATTGAGGTTGCTCAGTGCGCGGCGTGTGTCCTCGAGCACATTGAGGATCTGGTAGGCCCGGGGAAGCAGGGCGCGACCCGCCTCGGTGAGGCTTACTTCACGGCCCAGCCGGTCGAACAGCCGTGTGTCGAGCTGGGTTTCGAGGCCGGCGATGCGCTTGCTGATGGCCGGCTGGGTAAGATGCAGGCGCTCGCCGGCATTGGAAAAACTCCCGGTTTCAGCGACGCTGATAAAGGCAGTAAGGTTGGCCAGATCCACGGACTCGAATTCCTTGTTGTTATCCAGAATATAAAAAATATGAATTTGAGTTATTGAATCTAACGCCATAGCATGTCTATCACAAGCCTGGGGTTTTTATTTGAGCCGCGACAAAACGCCGCCGCCCCCTGTGCAAAGTCATGCCTGACGAGGAGTTGTTTCGATGGCCGGTAAAACCCTTTATGACAAGCTCTGGGATTCCCACCTGGTCAAGCAGCGGGACGATGGTTCCGCGCTGATCTATATCGATCGTCATATCGTTCACGAGGTGACTTCGCCCCAGGCTTTCGAAGGACTACGCCTGGCCGGTCGCGCGCCCTGGCGCGTCGACAGCATCGTTGCCACGCCGGACCACAACGTGCCCACCACCCCGGAACGCAAGGGCGGCATCGAGGCCATCGCCGACCAGGTGTCGCGCCTGCAGGTGCAGACGCTCGACGACAACTGCGATGAATACGGCATCACCGAATTCAAGATGAATGACGAGCGTCAGGGCATCGTGCACGTGATCGGCCCGGAGCAGGGTGCGACCCTGCCCGGCATGACCGTGGTCTGTGGTGATTCCCACACGTCCACCCATGGCGCCTTCGGCGCGCTGGCCCACGGCATCGGTACCTCGGAGGTGGAGCATGTACTGGCTACCCAGTGCCTGGTCGCCAAGAAGATGAAAAACATGCTGGTTCTGGTCGAAGGCGCCTTGCCCTTTGGCGTGACCGCCAAAGACATCGTGCTGGCGGTCATCGGCAAGATCGGCACCGCTGGCGGCAACGGTCATGCCATCGAGTTCGCCGGTAGCGCCATTCGCGACCTCTCTGTGGAAGGCCGCATGACCATTTGCAACATGTCCATCGAAGCAGGGGCCCGGGTTGGCCTGGTAGCTTGCGACGAGAAGACCATTGCCTACGTGAAGGGGCGCCCCTTCGCTCCGAGCGGCGCGGATTGGGACAAGGCCGTTGCGGCCTGGCAAGGCCTCAAGTCCGATGACGACGCCCATTTCGACACCGTGGTGCGCCTGGACGCCGCCCAGATCAAGCCTCAGGTCAGCTGGGGGACCTCGCCGGAGATGGTGCTGGCGGTGGATCAGAATGTGCCGGACCCGGCCGCCGAGGCGGACTTGGTCAAGCGTGGCTCCATAGAGCGCGCGCTCAAGTACATGGGCCTGCGGCCGAACCAGCCGATCACCGACATCCGCCTGGACCGCGTCTTCATCGGCTCATGCACCAACTCGCGGATCGAAGACCTTCGTGCCGCGGCGGACGTGGCCAAAGGGCGTAAGGTAGCTTCCACCATCAAGCAGGCCATCGTGGTACCAGGCTCGGGCCTGGTCAAGGCCCAGGCCGAGCGTGAAGGGCTCGACCGTATCTTCATCGAGGCGGGCTTCGAATGGCGTGAGCCGGGCTGCTCCATGTGCCTGGCCATGAATCCGGATCGCCTGGAGGCCGGGGAACACTGCGCGTCCACTTCGAACCGCAACTTCGAGGGCCGTCAGGGCGCGGGCGGTCGCACTCACCTGGTGAGCCCGGCCATGGCCGCGGCCGCCGCGGTGACCGGCCACTTCGTCGATGTCCGTGAATTGTCCGAGGAGCGCGCAGCATGAAAGCCTTTACCCGTATCACCGGCCTTGCCGCCCCCCTGGATCGCGCCAACGTAGACACGGACCAGATCATCCCCAAGCAATTCCTCAAGTCCATCAAGCGCACCGGTTTCGGGCCCAACCTGTTCGACGAGTGGCGTTACCTGGACGTGGGCCAGCCTTACCAGGACAACTCCAAGCGGCCACTGAACCCGGAGTTCGTGCTCAACCAGCCACGCTACCAGGGCGCGAGCATCCTGCTGGCCCGGGAAAACTTCGGCTGCGGTTCCAGCCGCGAACATGCACCCTGGGCCCTGGACGAATACGGCTTCCGCTGTGTGATTGCGCCCAGCTTCGCCGATATTTTCTTCAACAACAGCTTCAAGAACGGTTTGTTACCGATCATTCTCAGCGCCGCGGAGGTGGACAAGCTGTTCCGGCAGGTCGAGGTCGAGCCGGGCTACCAGCTGACCGTTGACCTGGCCGCGCAGACCGTGACCCGTCCCGACGGCAAGGCCTACAGCTTCGAGATCGACGAATTCCGCAAGCACTGCCTGCTTCACGGCCTGGATGACATCGGCCTGACCCTGCAGGACGCCGACGCCATCCGTGCTTTCGAAAGCAGGCACAGGGCCGCGCAGCCCTGGTTGTTCCGTCAATAACCGTCCTGGCAGCAGCCGCGCTTGCGCGCGACCGGGCCCAACAGACAAACGCCAGGTTGCGAATGAATCCATGGCGCCATTGAACATTTGAATGAGAACACGCATGAGCAAGCAGATCCTGATTCTCCCTGGCGACGGCATTGGCCCGGAAATCATGGCCGAGGCCGTCAAGGTGCTGACCCTGGCCAACGAACGCTACGACCTGGGCCTGACCCTGTTCGAGGACGTGATCGGCGGCGCCGCCATCGACCGCCATGGCGTTCCTCTGGCAGACGAAACCCTGGCACGCGCTCGCGCCGCCGACGCGGTCCTTCTCGGCGCAGTGGGCGGCCCCAAGTGGGACCGGATCGAGCGTGACATCCGCCCGGAACGTGGCTTGCTCAAGATCCGCTCCCAGCTGGGTCTGTTCGCCAACCTGCGTCCGGCCATCCTCTATCCCCAGTTGGCGGACGCCTCGTCGCTCAAGCCGGAGATCGTCGCTGGCCTGGATATCCTGATCGTGCGCGAGCTCACCGGGGGCATCTATTTCGGCGCGCCACGCGGCATGCGCGAGCTGGATAATGGCGAACGCCAGGCCTATGACACTTTGCCGTACAGCGAAAGCGAGATCCGCCGCATTGCCCGGGTGGGCTTCGAGATGGCCCAGGTGCGCGGCAAGAAACTCTGCTCGGTGGACAAGGCCAACGTGCTGGCATCCAGTCAGCTGTGGCGGGAAGTGGTGGAAGACCTCGCGAAGGATTATCCTGAAGTCGAGTTGAGCCACATGTACGTGGACAACGCCGCCATGCAACTGGTGCGGGCCCCCAAGCAGTTCGACGTGATGGTCACCGACAACATGTTCGGCGACATCCTTTCCGACGAAGCCTCCATGCTTACCGGTTCCATCGGCATGCTGCCCTCGGCGTCCCTCGATGCGAACAACAAGGGCATGTACGAGCCTTGCCATGGTTCGGCGCCGGACATCGCCGGGCAGGGTATCGCCAACCCCCTGGCGACCATTCTTTCGGTCTCCATGATGTTGCGCTACAGCTTCAACCAGGTCGAAGCGGCCGAGGCCATCGAGGCGGCGGTGGGCAAGGTACTGGACCAGGGCCTGCGCACTGGAGACATCTGGTCGGCCGGTTGCGTCAAGGTCGGTACGCAGGAAATGGGCGACGCAGTAGTCGCGGCCCTGCGAAATCTGTAATCTCTCGGGCCCGCCGCGATTCGGCAAGGGCGGCGGCCCACTTTTTTCAAGGGTGTAGTTGCGATGAAACGTGTAGGTCTGATCGGTTGGCGCGGCATGGTCGGTTCCGTGCTCATGCAGCGGATGCTGGAGGAGCAGGACTTCGACCTGATCGAACCGGTGTTTTTCACCACCTCCAACGTAGGTGGCGAGGGCCCCGCCGTGGGCAAGGATGTCGCGCCCCTCAAGGATGCCTACAGCATCGACGAACTGAAAAGCCTGGACGTGATCCTGACTTGCCAGGGTGGCGACTACACCAGCGAAGTCTTCCCCAAGCTGCGCGAGGCGGGCTGGAAGGGTTACTGGATCGACGCGGCGTCCACCCTGCGCATGCAGGATGACGCGGTCATCGTGCTGGACCCGGTCAACCGCAAGGTGATCGACCAGCAACTGGACGCCGGCACCCTCAACTACATCGGCGGCAACTGCACCGTGAGCCTGATGCTCATGGGGCTCGGTGGCCTGTTCGAAGCCGGCCTGGTGGAGTGGATGAGCGCCATGACCTACCAGGCCGCCTCCGGTGCCGGTGCTCAGAACATGCGCGAACTCATTCGCCAGATGGGCGCCACCCAGGCGGCCGTGGCCGATGACCTGGCCAATCCGGCCAGCGCCATCCTCGACATCGACCGCAAGGTGGCGGCCGCCATGCGTGGCGAGGCCTTCCCTACCGAGCAGTTCGGCGTACCCCTGGCCGGCAGCCTGATTCCCTGGATCGACAAGGAATTGCCCAACGGCCAGAGCCGTGAAGAGTGGAAGGGCCAGGCCGAGACCAACAAGATTCTCGGCCGCTTCAAGAACCCGGTGCCGGTGGACGGTATCTGCGTGCGCATCGGTGCCATGCGTTGCCATAGCCAGGCGCTGACCATCAAGCTGAACAAGGACGTACCCCTGGCCGATATCGAAGGCATGATCAGCCAGCACAACCCTTGGGTGAAACTGGTGCCGAACCACCGTGAGGCCAGCATCCAGGAACTGACCCCCACCCAGGTGACCGGTACCCTGAACATCCCGGTTGGGCGCCTGCGTAAACTGAACATGGGTTCGCAGTACCTGGGCGCCTTCACCGTCGGCGACCAGTTGCTGTGGGGCGCGGCCGAGCCGTTGCGGCGCATGTTGCGCATCCTGCTGGAACGCTGATCGCGGCTTCCAGGGCCACGGCCGGCGCGGCGAGCTCGATCCGCGGGCTCCTCCAGCCGTTGGCGCATATGAAGCGCTTGTACCCGCCGGGCCGGCGCGGCTGCTGGTGGCTTTCCATGGGAAGGTCGCCGTCAGCCGCGTTTTTCATTTCCGGGCCCGGACAATGACACCCTTGTTCTGGAGAACGATTCATGCCCGATACCCTGGATATCGCCATTGTTGGCGCCACCGGCACCGTAGGCGAAACCCTTGTACAGGTACTCGAGGAGCGTAATTTCCCGGTAGGCCAGCTTCATCTGTTGGCGAGCCAGGCCTCGGTGGCGCAGTCCGTGCCTTTCCAGGGTCGTAACCTGCGGGTGAAGGCACTGGACGGTTTCGATTTTGCCCAGGTAGGCCTGGCGTTTTTCTGCGCCACTGAAGCGGTGAGCGAGGCTTGCGCGCAGATGGCCGCGAAGGCTGGTTGCACGGTGATCGACCTAGCCGCGGCCGGTGGCGTGCCCGTGGTGGTACCGGAAATCAACGGCCACGAGCTGGGCGAAGCGCCCTGGCCGCAACGGCTGGGCACCCCAGGGAGTATCGCCACGGCGGTGGCCTTGGCGTTATCGCCCCTGAGCCATCTGCTGACGCTCGAGCACCTGACGGTGACCGCCTGCCTGCCCATGTCTGCCCAAGGTCGCGAGGCGGTCAGGGAACTCGCTCGGCAAACCACCGAACTGCTCAATGCGCGCCCCTTGGAACCCCAGCTATTCGACCGGCAGGTAGCCTTCAACCTGTTGGGCCAGGTTGGCACTCCGGATGCGGCGGGTCACCTGGCACTGGAAAAACGTGCTCACCGTGAATTGCGCGAACTGCTACGAATGCCTTTACTCAATGTGGCGGTGAGCTGCATCCAGGCACCCGTGTTTTTCGGCGATAGTCTGAGCGTGACAGTACGCACCGCCGAGCCCGTCGACCTGCAGGCGGTATGCCAGGCATTGGAGCGAGCGCCCGGAGTGGAGTGGACCGGGGCGCAGGACTACCCCACCGCGGTGGGCGATGCGGTAGGTCAGGACGTTTTGTATATAGGCCGGGTACGCTCGGGCATCGACGCCCCGTGCGAGCTCAGCCTCTGGCTTACCCTGGACAATGCTCGCAAGGGCGCGGCCCTCAACGCGGTACAACTGGCGGAATTGTTGATAAAAGGCCTTTCGTAAAAGATACTTGGGCATACTTTGTAAAAGTTTTCACGAACGACGACGCTCGTCCGGCACGCACAAAAGGATCTGGCCATGGTTCAAGTTCGCAAACTGGTCTTGGCGATAGCCGCGGCAACAACGCTGTCTTCCGGGCTGGCGCAAGCCTTGGAACTGGGTGAGTTGACTTTGAAGTCGGCCGCCAACCAGCCCCTGGTGGCGGAAATCGAATTACGCGACGTCGCCGCGCTGACCGCGCCGGAAATCGTGCCCAGCCTCGCTTCCCCCGAGGAGTTCGCTCGCGCCGGGCTGGACCGCCAGGCTTTTCTGAACCAGCTCAGCTTCACACCTGTGATCAACCCCAGCGGTCGCAGTGTCATCCAGGTGACCTCGGCGGCGCCCTTGCCCGAGCCCTTGGTCAAGTTTCTGGTTCAGGTGATCTACCCCAGTGGCCGCTTGCTGCGTGACTACAACGTGCTGGTCGACCCTTCCCGGTTCTCGCCCCAGGCCGCTCAGGCAGCGGTGACCCCCGCGCCCACCCCAGCGGTAAGCGCGCCTGGCCCAGCGGCCCGCGAATACAAGACCGGCAACCGTGACACGCTCTGGGAAATCGCTGCCCGCTACCGCCAGCAAGCTTCGGTTCAGCAGACCATGCTCGCCATTCAGGCCTTGAACCCGGACGCCTTCCAGGACGCCAACATCAACCGTCTGCGCTCCGGCCAGGTGCTGCGCCTGCCGGATGCCAGCGACGCCACCGCATTGCCACAGGCCCAGGCCGTGGCCGAGGTGGCGCGGCAGAACGCCGCCTGGCGCGAGGGTCGCCGATTGGGGCCGCGAGCTCAGCAACTTGACGCTACCCAGCGCAACGGCTCCGGCACGGCCCCGGCCCCGGCTCAGCAGGATAACCTGCGCCTGGTTTCCGGTGAAAACGCACAGGGACGCGGCAATGGCCCAGCGTCTGATAACAGCAAGGCCTTGGCGGACAAGCTGGCGGTGACCCAGGAAAGCCTGGACAGCACCCGTCGCGAAAACGGCGAGCTACAAAGCCGACTGGCCGATCTGCAAAGCCAGCTGGACAAGGCCCAGCGGCTGCTGCAACTCAAGAGCGATCAGTTGGCCCGCCTGCAAGGGCTCGCCGGGTCGCCCGACGCTACTACGGTCCAGCCATCCGACAACGCCGCGGCGCCTGAACCGGCGCCAGCTATCAATGCCGAGCTGACACCACCGCCAAGCGTTCCCGCGACCCCGGAAAGTGCAACGGCCCCTGGCGACGCGGCGCAGGTGACGCCAACCCCGTCGCCGGACCCGACCGCGGCAGCCCCGGCGCTTGCGCCAGACGGTACCCAGGAAGACGAGGGCAATCCCTGGCTGGTAGGCGCTGCCGCCGGCGTGGCCGTGGCCGCGCTGCTGCTGGCCGCCTGGCTGCTGGCCCGCCGACGAAAGGCCCAACAAGAGTCGGAGCGGCACGCGCGCATGGCACGAGAGCTGGCCGAGAGCCAGGACATGCGCGCTGAAGACTTCGATTTGCCCGCCACCAGCTTCGAAGGGCTTGGCACCGCCGCGCCCTCGGTGCGCCTGTCGCCGGCAATGGTCGCGGCCTCGGCGGCTGCCGCCGCGGCCGCGGCCGCGCCGCCCGTTTATGAACGTCCCAGCCGCCCGGCCCCGGTGAGCGATGTACCTTCGGTCGCCTCCCTGGTGGTGTCGCCGGCCGAGGATGACCCTTTGGCCCAGGCCGAGGAGCACATGGCTCATGGGCGGTACACGCGAGCCGCCGACATACTTGAAGTTGCCAGCGAAGCCGAGCCCGAGCGCAGCGATTTGCGTTTGAAACTGATGGAGGCCTACGCTCACCAAGGTGACCGTGATGGTTTCGTGGCCCAGGAGCGTCGCCTGATGGCCGACGGGGCCAACCAGGCGCGCGTCGAAGAGCTCAAGTCACGCTTCCCGGCCATGGCCGGGCTCGCCGCCGGGCTGAGCGCGGCGGCCGTTGCCGCAGAGCTTGACGCCCAATACGTCAAGGACCTGCTGCAGGACGATGCCGGTGCGCCTGAACCTATCGGCGATGTGTTCGATACGGATTTCGACCTGAGCCTGGACGGCATCGAAACCGCGCCGGAAACGCCGGCCCCCGTGCGTGAGCCAGCGGAGGCCGCCACGCCGGAAAGCCTGGCGGCGGCCACCGATACGCCAGACTTCGACACCTTGCTTCGAGAGAGCGCGGCCGAACGCGCCAGCGAGCCCGCTCCAGAACTGGAGTCGGTCCAGGCTGAAGCATTGACCGAGCAGGAACTTCCCGAGTCTGCCGCCCCGGCGGAGGCGGAGGAAGAGCGCGATCCACTGGATGACTTCGATCTGTCTCTCTCGGACGAGCAGCAGGATGATCAGGACCGCTTCGCCTCGGATGTGAGCGACGTCAATTCCCAGCTCGACCAGCTGTCTCGCAGCCTGAGCGAGGCGTCAGCCAGCAACGGCCTGCATAATGGCAGTGGCGCTTCCGGCGGGCTCGACGAATTCGACTTCCTGGCTGACTCCGATGAAGTTACCACCAAGCTGGACCTGGCCCGCGCCTATATCGAGATGGCCGATGCCGAGGGCGCGCGGGACATCCTCGACGAAGTGCTCAAGGAAGGCACGGTGGCTCAACAGAAGGAGGCGCGGCAGATGCTCGCCGCCCTGAGCTAGTTTCAAGTGCAATTCCGTTGACGGCAGCCTCCCGGGCTGCCGTCGTCGTTTCCTAAGATGGGTTGTTGAGTTGGTGGATATCTACGAAAGCGCGGTCGATGAAGTGGCCGCGGCGGGCTACAGCCGCATTGCCCTCGGGGTGGAATACAAGGGCTCGCGCTACAAAGGCTGGCAGCGCCAGGCCGACGGCGTGCGCAGCGTGCAGGAAACCCTGGAAAAGGCCTTATCCAGGGTAGCGGCCAGCCCGGTCTCGGTACTCTGCGCCGGACGCACCGACGCCGGCGTGCACGCCTGCGGGCAGGTGGTGCATTTCGATACCCAGGCGGTTCGCCCAGAGCGCGCCTGGGTAATGGGGGCCAATGCCGAGCTGCCCCATGACATCAGTGTCACCTGGGCAAGGCCGATGCCGGCGGACTTCCATGCGCGTTTCAAGGCAGTAGCCCGTCGCTATCGCTATGTCATCTACAACGACCCGATACGTCCCGCGCACCTGGGTGAAGAAGTGACCTGGAATCACCGGCCCCTGGACGTCGCGCGCATGGCCGAGGCGGCCGCGCCGCTGCTCGGCACCCACGACTTCAGTGCCTTCCGCGCCAGTCAGTGCCAGGCCAAGTCGCCGATCAAGCAGTTGCACCATCTACGGGTAACCCGTCATGGCCAGATGATCGTCATCGACGTTCGCGCCAATGCCTTCCTTCACCATATGGTGCGTAACCTGGCAGGTGTGCTCATGGCCATCGGCAGTGGCGACAAACCGGTGAGCTGGGCCAGGGAAGTGCTCGAAGGCCGAGAGCGGCGCCAGGGTGGAGTCACCGCTCATCCCTATGGACTGTACCTGGTTAGCGTGGAGTATCCCCAGGCCTATGCGTTGCCTGATCGTTATATCGGGCCACACTTCCTTACCGGCTTCGCCGACCTGCCAAGCTGACGCGGGCCGGCACCTCTGCTACCATCCCCCGACTTTTCGAACAGCTGGAGGTAGTAGCGTCATGGCCGCCGTTCGCAGCAAAATCTGTGGCATTACCCGCGTCGAGGACGCCCTGGCCGCGGCCCGCGCCGGGGCCGACGCCATAGGCCTGGTGTTCTATCCACGAAGCCCGCGCGCGGTGAATGTACGCCAGGCACGGGAGATCATCGCCGCGCTGCCGCCGTTCGTGACGGTGGTAGGGCTGTTCGTCAATGCATCGTCCTGCGAGGTCAACGAAACCCTGGACGCGGTTCACCTCGACCTGCTCCAGTTTCACGGCGACGAAACCCCCGAGCAGTGCCAGCGCTACGAGCGTCCGTATATCAAGGCCCTGCGCGTGAAGCCCGGGGATGACATCGCCGCGGCCTGTGAGCATTACCGTCACGCCAGCGGCTTGCTCCTCGACGCCTATGTCGAAGGCGTGCCTGGCGGAACGGGCCTGGCATTCGATTGGAACCTGGTGCCCGCCGGGCTGCCGAAGCCTATCATCCTGGCCGGCGGTCTCACGCCGGAAAACGTCGGCGAAGCCATCGAGCGCGTGCGGCCCTATGCAGTCGACGTCAGTGGCGGGGTTGAAGCGAGCAAGGGCATCAAGGATGCCGATCGTGTCGAGGCCTTCGTCAAGGCCGTGCGTTCCCGGGATTGAACCGCCCTGGATGGCAATGTGACGGCGGCGGCGGAGCCGCCGTCGTAATTCTTCAGCGCGCCTGGGTGGTCCCCGAGCGCGCTTGCGTATTTTTCGAGAGGGTGAGGCGCGCCGGCGCTCCCCTGGTTTTGAATGACCGTGGCGGCCCCTTGGTCCCCGGCCCGGCCCGCGATCGGGTCGCCCAGTTACTGGAGAAACAGGCATGAGCAACTGGTTGGTAGACAAACTGATCCCTTCGATCATGCGTTCCGAGGTGAAGAAGAGTTCGGTGCCCGAGGGGCTCTGGCACAAATGCCCGAATTGCGAGGCGGTGCTGTACCGCCCGGAATTGGAGAAAACCCTCGACGTTTGCCCCAAGTGCAACCACCACATGCGCATCGGTGCCCGCGCGCGGCTCAACATTTTCCTGGATGCCGACGGTCGCGAGGAGCTGGGGGCGGACCTGGAGCCGGTCGACCGCCTGAAATTCCGCGACGGCAAGAAGTACAAGGATCGCCTCACCGCCGCGCAGAAGCAGACTGGCGAAAAGGATGCGCTCATCTCCATGAGCGGTACCCTGATGGGCATGCCGGTGGTGGCCAGCGCCTTCGAGTTCAGCTTCATGGGAGGTTCCATGGGCGCCATCGTCGGCGAGCGCTTCGTGCGCGCGGCCAATCATGCCCTCGAGAACCGTTGCCCGATGATCTGCTTTGCCGCTTCCGGCGGGGCACGCATGCAGGAAGCCCTGATTTCCCTGATGCAGATGGCCAAGACTTCGGCCGTACTGGCCCGGCTGCGCGAAGAAGGCCTGCCCTTCATCTCGGTGCTCACCGATCCTGTCTACGGCGGCGTATCCGCCAGCCTGGCGATGCTCGGCGACGTGATCGTGGGCGAGCCCAAGGCGCTGATCGGCTTCGCCGGTCCACGGGTCATCGAGCAGACCGTGCGTGAAAAGCTGCCCGAAGGCTTCCAGCGCAGCGAATTCCTCCTGGAGCATGGCGCCATCGATCTGATCATCGACCGCCAGGAGTTGCGCCCGCGCCTGGCCCGCCTGCTGGCCCAGATGATGAACGTGCCAACCCCCGGCCAGGCCGTGATCGCCGCTCCGTCGGCAGAGCCCGCGCCTGTCGAGGTATGAAGCCTCGTAGCCTGGCCGACTGGCTGACCTACCTGGAGCAGCTTCACCCCGTGGCGATCGACATGGGCCTGGAGCGCTCCCGGAAGGTGCTCGACCGGCTGCAACTGGGCCCACTGGCAGCTCGGGTCATCACGGTCACTGGCACCAATGGCAAGGGTTCCACCTGTGCGTTCCTGGCCAGCCTGTTGGCACGGCAAGGCTTGCGAGTAGGCGTATACAGTTCGCCGCACCTTATACGCTACAACGAGCGGGTGCGGCTCGATGGTCGTGAAGCCAGCGATGCGCAGCTGTGCGCCGCCTTCGAGGTCGTCGAGGCCGCCCGTGGCGACACCACGCTTACCTATTTCGAAATGGGCACCCTGGCGGCCTTCTGGCTCTTCGCTTCGGCGAACCTCGACGCGGTGGTACTTGAGGTTGGCCTGGGGGGGCGTCTTGATACGGTAAACCTGATCGACGCCGATCTGGCGCTGGTGACCAGCATCGGCATCGATCATGCCGAATGGCTGGGGGATACCCGGGAATCGGTTGCCTTCGAGAAGGCAGGCATTCTTCGGCCCGGTCGCCCAGCGCTTTGTGGCGATCCCTCACCACCACAGCCCTTGGTGGACGTCGCCCAGGCCAAGGGTTGCCCGTTGCTCGTACGCGGGGTCGCCTTCGATCTGACCATGGGCGATGCCGCCTGGCAGTGGCGAGGGCAGGGCACTGACGGACAAGCGTTGGCGTTGAGCGATCTACCATTGCTTGACCTGCCCATGGAGAACGCCGCGCTGGCGTTGCAGGCCTTTGCCCTGCTGGCGCTGCCCTGGCGGCAGGCCGAGATCGTCCAGGCCCTGCTCGCCACCCGGGTCACCGGCCGCCTGGATCGTCGCTGCATCGACTGGCGCGGCAAGCCCTTGAGGTTGCTGCTCGACGTTGGCCACAACCCCCATGCCGCCCAATACCTGAGCCGGCGTCTGGCTGGCGGAGCCGCTCCGGCCAATCGGCACGCTGTGTTCGGCTTGCTCGCCGACAAGGACCTGCCCGGCGTGGTCGAGCCGCTGCTGCCCTGCCTCGGTGACTGGGCGGTGGCGCCGCTGCCCTCGCCGCGAAGCCGGCCTGCCAGCGAACTGGACAGCGCATTGGCGAACCTTGGCGCTCGGGTAACGTCACATGGCAGTGTCGAGGATGCCCTGGCCTACCAGTGCGAGCAGGCGGGCGCCCACGACGAGATACTGGTGTTCGGATCTTTCTATTGTGTCGCCGATGCCCTGCAGTGGCTCGAGCGACACGGCCTGGAGGTAGCCGTCGATGGCTTTGCTGGATAACGTCTTCAAGCAGCGCATGGTTGGAGCCCTGGTGTTGATCGCACTGGCGGTGGTGTTCCTGCCGATGCTCTTCAGTCGCCCTGACGAGTTGCGCGAGGTGCGTGTGGACGCGCCCGCGGCGCCTGCCGCTCCGGTGGTGCCGGATGTGAAGGTGCAGCCGGCCGCCGTTCCGGACGCCCCGACAGCGGCAGTGGCCAGTGAGCCCCCTGCCCAGGCGCCCGTGGCCATGCCGCCCGCCCAACCGCCTGTTCACGTCACGGCCCGGGCCTCGGCCCAGGCCCCCCAGCCGCGGCCCCCGCGACGCCAGCTCCGGCTGCGGTGGCCAAGACCGATACAGCCAACAAGCTCGACGGCAATGGCGTCCCGGTCAGCTGGTCGGTTCAATTGGCCAGCCTGTCCAACCGGGCCGGTGCCGATGCGCTGCAGAAAACCCTGCGCGCCCAGGGATACAACGCCTATGTGCGGTCTTCCGAGGGCAAGAACCGGGTATTCGTGGGCCCGTTGATAGAGCGCGCCGAGGCCGAGCGCGTGCGCGACGTCATCAATCGGCAGCAGAACCTCAAGGGCTTCGTGGTTCGCTTCGAGCCTGAACGCGCCTGAACGTGGGTGCCGGGCTAGACCAGGCCCGGCGGTCAGTGGCGATAGGGCGATGCCTGTCATGGTGAATGCCGCTTAACCGGAACCTTCCTCTCTGCTAAAATGCGCGGCCTTATCTGTCTGTAGGCCGAAAAGTGGCATTCACCTGGGTCGATTGGGCGATCATCGCGGTCGTCGCCATCTCCGCGTTGATCAGCTTGAAGCGCGGCTTCGTCAAGGAAGCCCTCTCGCTGCTTACCTGGATAGTGGCGGGCGCCGTGGCCTGGATGTTCGGCGGCGGCCTGGCCCCGTACCTGGAGAATTACATCCAGACCCCCTCGGCCCGTGTCATCGCCAGTTGCGCCATTCTTTTCGTGGCTACCCTGCTGGTCGGGGCCATGGTGAATTTCCTGATCAGCGAGTTGATCCGTGTCACCGGTCTTTCGGGAACCGACCGTTTCCTGGGCATGGTCTTCGGCGCTGCCCGAGGCGGGCTGCTGGTAGTGATCGCCGCGGGGCTGATGAGCCTGGGGCCGGTCCAGCAGGACCCTTGGTGGCAACAATCGCAGCTGTTGCCTCGTTTTCTTCTTGTCGCCGATTGGTCGAAAAATCTCGTTCTGGGGATGAGCAGTCAGTGGTTGGCGGCCGGGGTTACCTCGCCGGTCGAGATTCCGTTCAAGGAGCACCTTCTGCCGACGCCGAAAGCGGCGCAGCAAGGGTCCGTTCAGGTTCACTAAGTAGGGGTTGTGTCGCATGTGTGGCATCGTCGGTATCGTCGGTAAGTCGAACGTCAATCAGGCGCTGTATGACGCGTTAACCGTCTTGCAGCATCGCGGCCAGGACGCTGCCGGTATTGTGACCAGCCACGATGGCCGGTTATTCCTGCGCAAGGACAACGGCCTTGTGCGCGATGTGTTCCAGCAGCGGCACATGCAGCGCCTCGTGGGCCACATGGGGATCGGCCATGTGCGCTACCCCACGGCGGGCAGCTCCACCTCGGCCGAGGCGCAGCCGTTCTACGTGAACTCCCCCTACGGGATCACGCTGGCCCACAATGGCAACCTCACCAATGTGGAGCAGCTGGCCAAGGAGATCTACGCCTCGGACCTGCGCCACGTGAATACGAGTTCGGACTCCGAAGTGCTGCTCAACGTGTTCGCCCACGAGCTGGCGGTGCGCGGCAAGCTTCAGCCCACCGAGGAGGATGTGTTCGCGGCGGTAAAGGATACTCACAAGCGCTGCCGGGGTGGCTACGCGGTAGTGGCCATGATCACCGGCTATGGCATCGTCGGCTTCCGTGACCCGAACGCCATCCGCCCCATCGTGTTCGGCCAGCGCCACACCGATGAAGGTGTGGAGTACATGATCGCCTCAGAGAGCGTGGCCCTCGACGTGCTGGGCTTCACCCTGATCCGCGACCTGGCGCCGGGCGAAGCCGTGTACATCACCGAGGATGGCAAGCTGCATACCCGCCAGTGCGCCCCCAATCCGCACTACGCGCCCTGCATTTTCGAACATGTCTACCTGGCGCGGCCGGACTCGATCATCGACGGTATTTCCGTCTACAAGGCTCGCCTGCGCATGGGTGAGAAGCTCGCCGAGAAGATTCAGCGCGAGCGCCCCGAACACGATATCGACGTGGTCATCCCGATTCCTGATACCAGCCGCACCTCCGCCCTTGAGCTGGCCAACCAGCTTGGGGTGAAGTTCCGCGAAGGCTTCGTGAAGAACCGCTACATTGGTCGCACCTTCATCATGCCGGGCCAGGCGGCCCGCAAGAAGTCGGTCCGGCAGAAGCTGAACGCCATCGAGCTGGAGTTCCGCGGCAAGAATGTCATGCTGGTGGACGACTCCATCGTGCGCGGTACCACCTGCAAGCAGATCATCCAGATGGCCCGCGAAGCCGGGGCCAAGAAGGTGTACTTCTGCTCCGCCGCGCCGGCGGTCCGTTACCCGAACGTCTATGGCATCGACATGCCCAGTGCCCATGAGCTGATCGCCCACAACCGCAGTACTCAGGAAGTGGCGGACCTGATCGGCGCCGACTGGCTGATCTACCAGGACCTGCCGGACCTCATCGACGCGGTGGGTGGCGGCAAGGTGAAGATCGATCATTTCGATTGCGCGGTGTTCGACGGCAAGTATGTCACCGGCGACGTGGACGAAGCCTACCTGAGCAAGATCGACACGGCTCGCAATGACATGGCCAAGGTGAAGACACAGGCTGTGAGCGCCATCATCGACCTCTATAACAACTGAAGGAGCAGGCCATGAGCCAGGACTGGGACGCAGGACGCCTTGACAGTGATCTCGACGGCGTGGGCTTCGACACCCTGGCGGTGCGCGCCGGCCAGCATCGGACGCCGGAGGGCGAACACAGCGACCCGCTGTTTTTCACGTCCAGCTACGTGTTCCGCACCGCCGCCGACGCGGCGGCCCGTTTTGCCGGAGAGGTACCTGGCAACGTTTATTCGCGCTACACCAACCCCACCGTGCGCTCGTTCGAGGAGCGCATCGCGGCCATGGAAGGGGCGGAGCAGGCGGTGGCATTCGCCACCGGCATGGCGGCCATCACCGGCGTGGCCATGGGGCTGTGCAGCGCGGGAGATCATGTGCTGATATCCCAGAGCGTGTTCGGTTCGACCATCAGCCTGTTCGACAAATACTTCAAGCGCTTCGGTATCGAGGTGGACTACGTACCGCTGGCCGATGTAGGCGATTGGGAGCGGGCGATCAAACCCAATACCCGCCTGCTGTTCGTGGAATCCCCCTCCAACCCCCTGGCGGAACTGGTGGATATCGCCGCGCTGGCCGAGGTGGCCCATGCCAGGGGCGCGCTGCTGGTGGTGGACAACTGTTTCAGCACGCCGGCCTTGCAACAGCCGCTCAAGCTTGGCGCCGACATCGTGGTGCATTCGGCGACCAAGTTCATCGACGGCCAGGGGCGCTGCATGGGCGGTGTGGTGGCTGGACGCGCGGAACACTTGAAGGAAATGGTCGGCGTGGTTCGTACCGCAGGCTTTTCCCTCAGCCCGTTCAATGCCTGGGTTTTTCTCAAGGGGCTGGAAACCTTGAGCCTGCGCATGCGCGCCCACTGCGCCAATGCCCAGGCCCTGGCCGAATGGCTGGAACGCCAGCCGGGCGTGGAGCGGGTGCACTATGCAGGCCTGGAGAGTCATCCCCAGCATGCCTTGGCACGGCAGCAGATGCGCGGCGGTTTCGGCGGTGTGGTCAGTTTCGAGGTCAAGGGCGGCAAGGCCGGTGCCTGGGCTTTCATCGACGCGACTCGACTGGTATCCATCACTGCCAACCTGGGCGACAGCAAGACGACCATCACGCACCCGGCCACTACCTCCCACGGCCGGTTGTCACCCCAGGAGCGTGAAGCCGCGGGCATCAGTGACAGCCTGATCCGGGTGGCGGTGGGGCTGGAAGACTTGGCTGACCTTAAGGCCGACATGGCTCGAGGCCTCGCGGCGCTGTGATACCCATGGAAATTGTCGGGAGCGGCTTCAGGGACGCCAAGGTGGCACTGGTGACCGGCGCCGCGCGCGGGATAGGCCTGGGCATCGCGGCCTGGTTGCTGGTGGAAGGCTGGAAAGTGGTGCTCAGTGACATCGATGTGGAGCGCGGCCGTCTGGTGGCGGATTCCCTCGGAGAGGGCGCTACCTTCGTCGGCATGGACGTGGCCGAGGAAAAGCAGGTGGTGGCCGGTGTCGCCGAGGCTCTGGCGCGTTTCGGTCGCCTCGATGCCCTGGTCTGCAACGCCGCCGTGGCCACGGCTCATAACGGCCCGCTGGAAAGTCTTTCGCTGGCTCGGTGGCGTCGGGTGCTGGACGTGAATCTGACAGGCACCATGCTGTTGGCGCGTCATTGCGCACCTTACCTGCGGGCGCGCAATGGTGCCATTGTCAATCTCTGTTCGACCCGGGCCCATCAGTCCGAGCCCGATAGTGAGGCCTATGCCGCCAGCAAGGGCGGCGTACTGGCCTTGACCCATGCTCTGGCTGTAAGTCTCGGCCCGGAAATCCGGGTCAATGCCATTTCCCCCGGATGGGTCGATGCGCGAGACCTCGGCGAGCGTCGGGCTGCGCCATTGGACGAGCAGGATCATGCCCAGCATCCGGTCGGGCGCGTCGGCACGGTGGAGGATATTGCTGCCGCTGTGTCCTGGCTGCTGTCGGTGAACGCTGGCTTCATTACAGGGCAGGAGTGGGTCGTCGACGGCGGGATGACGCGCAAGATGATCTACGTTTGAAGGTTTTGAAAAAAACTTCAAGCAGGGTATTGACTTACATGCGCCTCCTGTCCAAAATGCGCACCACTTCGACGCAGTACACGGGTGATTAGCTCAGCTGGGAGAGCATCTGCCTTACAAGCAGAGGGTCGGCGGTTCGATCCCGTCATCACCCACCACTTCGAAGTGCTCTGATTCTAGAGCGGACGAAAGTCCACCGACGCGCAGCGGTAGTTCAGTCGGTTAGAATACCGGCCTGTCACGCCGGGGGTCGCGGGTTCGAGTCCCGTCCGCTGCGCCATTTTTACTCCAGGTTTGGTTGCCTACAAGCTTGAGATCGAAGCACACCCCGCCTCGGTCAGTCGTTGCACCCTGGGCGAAAGCCTGATTCATCACGCAGCGGTAGTTCAGTCGGTTAGAATACCGGCCTGTCACGCCGGGGGTCGCGGGTTCGAGTCCCGTCCGCTGCGCCATATCTCGTTGGAAACGCCTGAACCGTTTCCAGCATTGGAGAAGCGACCTTAGGGTCGCTTTTTTCGTTTCCGCTGGCTGAACCGAAGTCGTGCGGTTAGGCCTGTCTTGCGCCATTTGCGTGCGTGCCAGACCAGCCTTGCTCCAGTCACTCGCGAAACTTCAAGTTTCGTTGGACAGCAAGGTCATCATGGTGGGAGCTAGCGAAAGGGCTCTGTGATCAGGCGCAATGCTTCACCCGCGCTGACGCTTCCACTGGTTAGCCAGCGGAGCTGTCGAATCCGGCGCTGCTATAGCTATCCGCTAGCTGGGCTGGTTCGCACCGCCAGCAGCCCTGGCCCAAAACCTGCATTCCTCCTTCGCAAACGCAGCCAACGCAGGCTGCAGTCACGACAAAGGCGCCGTGTTGCTCCGCTGAAAGGCGAGGGCAACCGGCGCCTTTTTGCGTTCAGGCGAAGGAGACACGGCAATGGCCCAGGCAACCGTACGCAGCGTTTGCCCCTATTGTGGGGTTGGCTGCGGGCTGGTGATGACCGTAGAAGATGATCGCATCATCGCCGTCAGTGGCGACAAGGCACACCCGAGTAACAGGGGCCGGCTCTGTACCAAAGGCATGACGGCCCACCTGCCGGTGGTCAGCCCCGGGCGCCTGGACAAGGCATGGGCCCGGCCGGACCGGGCATCACCCGCGACCGCCGTGGCGCTGGAGACTGCCATCGAGCAGTGCGCCCAACGCCTGCGCGCCATCATTGATACCCATGGCCCGGATGCCGTGGCGCTCTATGTATCCGGGCAGATGTCCCTCGAGGCCCAGTACCTGGCCAACAAGCTCGCCAAGGGGTTCATCCGTACCCGCCATATCGAATCCAATTCCCGGCTGTGCATGGCCAGCGCCAGCACGGGCTACAAGCAGTCCCTGGGCGCGGATGGCCCGCCAGGCGCCTACGATGACTTCGACCATGCCGACCTTTTCTTCGTCAGCGGGGCGAACATGGCCGACTGTCATCCGATCCTGTTCCTGCGCCTGCTCGACAGGCGCAAAGCCGGGGCAAAGCTGATTGTGGTGGACCCGCGGCGGACCGCTACGGCGGAAAAAGCCGACCTCTTCCTCCAGCTTCGGCCAGGCACTGACCTGGCCCTGCTCAATGGCTTGCTGTTCCTGCTTCAGGAAGAAGGCCGCATCGACCAGGCATTCATCGCCCAACACTGCGAAGGCTGGGAAGCCATGCCCGAATTCCTCGCGGACTATCCCCCAGCGCGAGTAGCCGCCATCACCGGAGTGGCGGAAGCAGACCTGCGCCTGGCGGCGCGCTGGATCGGCGAAAATCCCAACTGGATGAGCTGCTGGACCATGGGGTTGAACCAAAGCGTGCAGGGTACCTGGCATACCAACGCTCTCTGCAACCTCCACCTGGCCACGGGGGCGATCTGCCGGCCAGGCGCCGGGCCGTTTTCCCTCACCGGTCAGCCCAACGCCATGGGTGGCCGCGAGATGGGTTACATGGGGCCCGGCCTGCCAGGCCAGCGCTCAGCCCTGGTCGCCGCGGATCGCGCCTTCAGCGAAGCCCGGTGGGGGCTGCCGAGCGGTCACCTGCGTACCGAGAGCGGCGAAGGCACGGTTGGCCTGTTCGAGGCGATGGCCCAGGGCGAGGTGAAGGCCTGCTGGATCATCTGTACCAACCCTGTGGCCAGTGTCGCCAACCGTAATCGGGTGATCGAAGGCCTCAAGGCCGCTGAGCTGGTCATCAGCCAGGACGCCTTCCTGGATACCGAAACCAACGCCTATGCCGATATCCTGCTGCCTGGCGCGCTCTGGGCCGAGGCCGACGGGGTGATGGTGAACTCCGAGCGCAACCTTACCCTGGCGACGCAGGCGGTAACGGCTCCCGGCGACGCCCTGGCGGACTGGCAGCTGATCGCCCGGGTGGCGTGCGCCATGGGCTATGGCGCTCACTTCAGCTACACCAACGCCGCTGAAGTGTTCGAGGAAATCCGCGGCTTCGCCAACCCGCAGACCGGCTACGACCTGGGGCGTACTGACTATGAGCAGTTGCGCCAGGGCCCTGTGCAATGGCCGATACAGTCAACCGACACCCGGCGCAACCCTATCCGTTATCTGGGGCCAGAAGGCCTGCGCTTCCCAACGCCCACCGGGCGGGCCTGTTTCCTGGCGCGGCCACATTTGCCATCCGTGGAGCGCCCTGACCAAGCGTTTCCCTGGGTACTCAACACCGGGCGCCTGCAGCATCAATGGCACACCCTGACGAAGACCGGCAAGGTCCCGGCCCTGAATCGCCTCAACCCCGGGCCCTTCGTTGAAATCCATCCCGAGGACGCGGTGGCTCTAGGCATCGCGCAGGGCGACCGTGTGCGTCTGTCGACCCGCCGCGGCCAGGCCGAGCTACCGGCCCTGGTCTCTGACCGAGTACGTCCGGGCAACTGTTTCGCGCCCTTCCACTGGAGCGATGTCCATGGCGAAGGCCTGGCTGTCAATGCCCTGACCCAGGACGCTGTGGACGCGGACTCGCTGCAACCGGCGTTCAAGTTCGCGGCGGTGCGCCTGGAGCGTGTGGGGCCCCCGGCACAACGGGTGGACGAAGCGGAGGTGGCGCCTGTTGAAGGTCAACCCTTGCTGCTGTGGGGTTCTCAGACGGGCACGGCACAGGCGCTGGCCGAGCGCCTCGGTGCTCAACTGACGCAACAAGGCCTGCCTTTGCAGCTCAAAGGATTGCATGAGGTGACCCCGGCGCATCTGCGCCAGGCCAGCCTCGCCCTGCTGGTGACCAGCACCTTCGGCGACGGCGAGGCGCCGGATAACGCCGCGAACTTCTGGGCCGCGCTGCAAAACGAAGAAGCGCTGGCCAACCTGCGTTATGCCGTGCTGGCCTTGGGTGATCCCAGTTACGACGCCTTTTGTGGCTTTGGACGACGCCTGGACGAACAACTGCAAGCCTTGGGTGCCACCGCGCTGGTGCCCCGGCAGGACTGCCATGGCGGCGATAGCGCCAGGTCGGGGCAGTGGCTGCGCCAGCTATGCCAGGCCCTGGCCTTGGAGTCGCCCCTGGCGGTGCCCGTGCCGATCGCCGAGCAAGCCCGACAAGCAGGCTATGACCGTTGTAACCCCTTGAGCACGCGCCTGTTGCACAACCGGCTGCTCAGCGGCCCAGGGGCAACCAAGGAAACCCGGCAACTGGTGTTCGACCTCAGTGGCTCGGGCCTCACCTATAAAGCCGGGGATGCCCTCGGCATCTGGCCGGAGAATTGCCCCGCGCTGGTGGAGGAGTTCCTCATCAGCCTAGGGCTGGATGGCCAGGCGAGCTGGGACCTGGAGCAGGGTTCGCTGCCCCTGGCCGAGGCGTTGCGCTTGCACCTGGATATCAGCCGGGTCACCCCGCAATGGCTGGCCTGGGTGGCCTGCGCCAGTGGGGATTCGGAGCTGCAACGGCTACTGGCGCCCGAGAACAAGACCGAACTGCAGGGCTGGCTGTGGGGCCGTCAGTTAGTGGACCTACTCCAGGCCTACAGCCTGCGCCCCTCCCTGGACGAACTGCGGTCGCTGCTCAAGCCCCTGCAGCCACGGCTCTACTCCATCAGTTCCAGCGCCGCGCATACCCCGGACGAAGTCCAGATCACTGTGTCCACGGTGCGCTACCGGTATGGCCAGCAGGGCCGCCATGGGGTTGCCTCGGGCTACCTGGCGGACCGCGCCAGCGCCAGCCAGGTGCGGCTGTTCATTCAGCCGTCGGCGCGCTTTCATATCCCCGAAAATCCTGACACCCCAGTGATCATGGTAGGGCCTGGCACTGGCGTGGCCCCTTTCCGCGGTTTTCTCCACGAGCGTGAGGCCCAAGGGGCCAGGGGCCGTAACTGGCTGGTGTTCGGCGAGCAGTACCGCGCCACCGATTTCTACTACCGGGAAGAACTGGAAGGCTGGCTGCGCAGCGGGCACCTGACTCATCTGGATACCGCGTTTTCCCGCGACCAGGACGAGAAAGTGTATGTGCAACACCGCTTACTGGAGCAGGGCGCGCGCCTGTGGCAGTGGCTGGAGGAGGGCGCCAGCTTCTATGTGTGTGGGGATGCCCAGCGCATGGCCAGAGACGTACAGGGGGCGTTGCTGGAGGTCATTCAGCGATTCGGTGGCTTGAGCGCCACCCAGGCCAACGATTACCTGGACGCGCTGGGGCGTGAACATCGCTATCTGCGAGACGTTTATTGATGCCCCATAACCGGGACTGTTGAATGGCCATGCACCGCCCTGGGTCATCCAGAGCTTCTGCAGATTGACAGAAGCTCAGAAAAATCAACCGGTTACGGATTGGCACAGGCGTTGCAAAGTAGGTATCAACAAACCCGGCGCAGCGCCCGGGTGTCATGCGGTCAAAGCCGACCGGCATGGCGGTGGTGAGCAACGCGGCTCCCTTACAACACATACCGTGAATACCAGGCAAAGGCGCCTGGAGCTCTCTTGGGCTCCAGGCGCCTTTCTGTTTTTAGCCAAGCGAGGCAGCCTATGAACTCGATCTTGACCCACACGCCGCGTGAACAGCTGATCGTCGTCGGAAACGGCATGGTTGGCCACCATCTGCTTGAACAGTTGGTACAGCATGGCGCCACCGCGCGCTTCGACGTCCATGTCTTTGGTGAAGAGCCTCAGCGCGCCTACGACCGGGTGCACCTGTCCGAATACTTCACCGGCAAGGATGCCGAAACCCTGGCCATGAATGGCGAGAGCTTTTACCGGGACAACAGCATCCAGGCCCACCACGGCGAGACGGTGCTTGAGATCGACCGGGTCCATCGTGCCGTGGTCACTGACAAGGGCCGGTACCACTATGACCGCCTGGTGCTGGCCACGGGCTCTTACCCCTTTGTGCCGCCCATTGCCGGCTGCGAGGGCGACGCCCGTCTGGTGTACCGTACCTTGGGTGACCTCGACCGCATCCGCGCGGCCGCCAGCAGCGCGCGGCGAGGCGTGGTGGTTGGGGGTGGACTGTTGGGGCTGGAGGCGGCCAATGCATTGAAGTCACTCGGGCTCGAAGCGCATGTGGTGGAGTTCGCGCCGCGGCTGATGCCGGTGCAGCTGGATGCCGAAGGCGGAGCTGCCTTGCGCGCGCGGATCGAAGCCCTCGGGGTAGGCGTACACCTGTCTCGCGCTACTCAGTGCGTGGAAGCCGGGGAGACTTATCGCTACCGGATGAACTTCGACGGCGGCGAATGCCTGGAAACCGACCTGATCGTATTTTCCGCCGGTATCCGGCCTCAGGACACCTTGGCGCGTGCGTGCGGCCTGGAGATCGGGCCACGGGGCGGGGTCGTGATCGACAATGACTGCCGCACCAGTGATCCAGCCATCTTCGCCATCGGCGAGTGCGCCGCCTGGGGCGGCATGGTGTTCGGCCTGGTCGCCCCTGGCTACACCATGGCGCGCAACCTGGCCGGCCTGTTGACCGAAACCGCAAGCGGCAGCTTCAGCGGCGCGGACATGTCCACCAAGCTCAAGCTGCTGGGGGTCGACGTGGGCTCCATCGGCGACGCACACGCAGCTACCCCAGGGGCCCGCAGCTACCGCTTCATCGACGAGGCCACCGCCAGCTATCGTCGTCTGGTAGTGGATGCCAGCGGCACAAAGGTGCTCGGCGCCGTATTGGTCGGCGACAACAGCTATTACGACACCTTGCTGCAGTATGCCCAGAATGGCCTGCCATTGCCGGCGGACCCTGCCAGCCTGATCCTGCCCCGGGGCGAAGCGGCACCGCTGCTGGGTGCCGATGCCTTGCCTGCCACCGCGACCGTATGCTCGTGTCACAACGTGAGCAAGGGCGCCATTTGCGCTGCCATCGACGGGGGTTGTGGCGACCTTGGCGCGCTCAAGTGCCAGACCAAGGCAGGCACTGGCTGCGGCGGTTGCGCCGGCTTGCTCAAGCAGGTGTTCGAGCATGAACTCAGCGCCCGCGGGGTCGCCGTGGACAAGAGCCTGTGCGAGCACTTCCCTTACACCCGCCAGGAGCTTTACGCCATGGTGCGGGTAGAAGGTATCGAGAGTTTCGAGGCGCTGCATGCCCGCCATGGCCGCGGCAGCCTCGGGTGTGATGTGTGCAAGCCCACGGTGGGCTCTATCCTGGCCTCCTGCTGGAACCGGCCGATCATGGAGCCTTCGCTGGTACCGCTGCAGGACACCAACGACACCTTCATGGCCAATATGCAGAAGAACGGTACCTATTCAGTGGTGCCCCGTATTCCTGGTGGCGAGATTACCCCGGACAAGCTTATCGCCATCGGCGCGGTGGCCAAGAAATACGATCTCTATACCAAGATCACCGGGGGGCAGCGCATCGACCTCTTCGGCGCCCAGCTTCACGAACTGCCTGACATCTGGGCAGAGCTGATCGACGCTGGCTTCGAAACTGGGCATGCCTACGGCAAGTCCACGCGCACCGTCAAATCCTGCGTAGGCAGCACCTGGTGCCGCTACGGCGTACAGGACAGCGTCGCCATGGCGCTGCTCATCGAGGATCGCTACAAGGGCCTGCGCTCGCCCCACAAGCTCAAGTTCGCCGTATCCGGCTGCACCCGGGAATGCGCCGAGGCCCAGAGCAAGGACGTAGGCGTGATCGCCACGGAAAACGGCTGGAACCTTTACCTGTGCGGCAACGGCGGTATGCGCCCGCGGCATGCCGAGCTGTTCGCCACTGACCTGGATGACCAGACCCTCATCCGTTACATCGATCGCTTCCTGATGCTGTACATCCGCACGGCGGACAAGCTGCAGCGGACCTCCGTCTGGCGCGAAAGCCTCGAAGGCGGGCTGGACTACCTCAAGGCCGTGATCATCGACGACAGCCTCGGGCTGGGGGATGAACTGGAAGCACAAATGCAACTGGTGGTGGATCGCTATGAATGCGAATGGGCCAATGCCCTGAAAGACCCGGAAAAGCTCAAGCGCTTCCGCACCTTCGTCAACGAGCATCGCGACGACCCGAGCCTGCGCTTCGTGCGCGAGCGCGGCCAGCGTCGGCCGGCCCGTGCGGATGAAGTCACATTGATCCCTGTCCAGGTTGCCGAGGAGGTGCTGGGATGAGCGCCGTGAACCGTATCCAATCCGCCGAACCCGAATGGATCACCCTGTGCCAGGAAGGGGACCTGGTGCCGTTTTCAGGGGTGGTGGCCTGGCACCAGGGTCGCCAGGTCGCGCTCTTCTACCTGCCGGGGCAGTCGACCGAGCTCTACGCCGTGGACAACCGCGACCCGCGCTCAGGCGCCCAGGTGATCGGTCGTGGCCTGATCGGCGACCTGAGTGGCGAACCCGTGGTCGCCGCGCCTTTGTACAAGCAGCATTTCAGCTTGCGCGACGGGCGTTGTCTGGAAGATCCGGCCCAGATGCTGAGTACCTGGCCGGTGAGGTTGCGTCAGGGACGGGTGGAGATCGCCAGCTAGGCCCCAGATAAGGTTTCGACGCCAGGCATGGCGATCCGAGTAGAATCGGCGCCATGAATCTCGATACCCGAATCAAATTTCGTCACCTGCTGTGCTTCCTGGAAATCGCCCGTCATGGCAGCTTCGCCAAGGCGGCCGACGCGGTTTCCATCAGCCAGCCGGCCATTTCCAAGACCCTCAAGGAGCTCGAGGAGCTCCTGCAGGCGCGTCTGTTCGAGCGCAGCAAAGGAGGCGTGGCCCTGACGCCCGCCGGCGTGCGTTTCATGCGCTACGCCGGGCCTTGTGTGCAGGCACTGCGCGATGGCGTCAGTACCTTGCGAGACAGCGCCCATGAACCGCCACTGGTACGGGTGGGCGTCCTTTCGACGGTAGAGAGCCAGTTCATGGCCCAGGTGCTCAGTCTGTTGCACGAGCGTCATGCCTCCCTGGTGGTGAGCGTGGCCACCGGGCCGGGGGCTTATCTGCTGGGGCAGTTGCACGTGGGGGAACTGGATGTGGTGATCGGCCGCGTGGCCGACAATCCGCAGATCCAGGGGCTGACCTTCGAGCATCTGTACAGCGAGGCCATGACCCTGGTCGTGCGACCGGGCCATCCGCTCCGGCAGGGGGACGCCACGGACGTCGCTCGGATACCCGCGTTCCCTCTGGTGCTGCCGCTCGCGGGCACCACCATCCGCAAGCATGCCGACAGCCTGTTCGTGCAGTGCGGCATTGCGCCGTCTGCCCAGCGCCTGGAGACCCTCTCGCCGACCTTGAGCCGTCGTTATGTCTTGGCCAGCGATGCCATCTGGGTGGCTCCGCGGGATGCAGTGCTCAGCGACGTCCAGCAAGGCGAGCTGTGCGAGCTGCGCTTGGGGGTACGCGAACCTGGTGGCTCCGTGGGCATCTGCAGCAATGCGGCCTTGCCGTTGTCCTTACCAGGGCAATGGCTCTGCGACGCAGTTCGCGAGGTAGCGGCGAGCTATCGGGACGGCGAGGAAAACCGTGCCTGAGAGGTAAACAAAATTTCAGCTGCCAAAGGGAAAATCCTTTGGTAGCTTGAACTTATCGGACCTTTGCCTCTCCTATGGCATAGCCTTTGGTCTGGCCCGCCTGCTAAGCTCGCGGCTTTACTCGACCGCCCTTCGTATGGCGCCCCACACAAGGAAACAGCATGAAACAGCATCGGTTGGCGGCTGCGATCGCCCTGGTAGGTTTGGTTCTCGCCGGTTGCGACAAGCAAACCAGCAGCGTCGAGCTGAAAACCCCTGCCCAGAAGGCGTCCTACGGGATCGGCCTGAACATGGGCAAGAGCCTGGCCCAGGAAGGCATGGATGACCTGGACTCCAAGGCAGTAGCCCTGGGCATCGAAGACGCGGTGGGCAAGAAAGAGCAGAAACTCAAGGACGAGGAGCTGGTCGAGGCCTTCGCTGCGCTGCAGAAGCGCGCGGAGGAGCGGATGACCAAGATGAGCGAGGAGTCCCTGGCCGCCGGCAAGAAGTTCCTGGAAGAAAACGGCAAGAAGGACGGCGTGGTAACCACGGCCTCCGGCCTGCAGTACCAGGTCGTGCAGAAAGGCGACGGCCCGCAGCCCAAGCCCACCGACGTGGTGACCGTCCACTACACTGGCAAGCTGATCGACGGCAAGGTATTCGACAGCTCCGTGGAACGCGGCAGCCCCATCGACCTGCCGGTCAGCGGTGTGATTCCCGGTTGGGTGGAAGGCCTGCAGCTGATGCACGTGGGCGAGAAGATGAAGCTGTTCATCCCGAGCGACCTGGCCTACGGCGCGCAGAGCCCAAGCCCGACCATCCCGGCCAACTCGGTGCTGGTATTCGACCTGGAACTGATCGGTATCAAGGATCCGGCCAAGGCGGCCGCGAACGAGGACGCCGAGCAGGCGCCTGAAGACGACGCCGCTGCCAAGAAGCAGTAAGCCGTTCGCTGTCGACCACGCCCCGCCTGCCGGGGCGTTGTCGTTTCAAGGGCCTGGCATGCGTTGGCGGCGTATGGAAGCGAACCCTCAGCCTGGCGGCAAGTCAGAATCCAGAGGGGTTGTATCCGTTTCACGGCCCTGTTATAGGCGTTCGTTTACAACGAGATGTGAACGAAAAAACGCCGATTCGACCCTGACCCTTGAGCGCTGGGGCCTGTAGCCCGATCCAGCGCCACTGTTCACATGGTTATCCACAAAAACTGTGGATATCCTTCAGACCTGCCCGGAGGCTTCATGAAGGCACCCTTTGGCTTCACCCGCTTTCTTCCCTTGGCCGAGCGCCTGGTTGCCCGTGGTCGGCTCCCGGCCCTGGCCATTGCCGTGACCCGCAAGATGCGTGGCAAACGCCTGGGCCAGGTGAAAGAGGATATAGCCTTGCTGCAAGCCCTGTGCCTGGCCTACTGGCGCGGAGAATACCGAGCCGTCAGCACCAAGGCCGTGTTCTCCATCGTTGCCGGCCTGCTGTATTTCGTCAGCCCGATCGACGCGGTGCCGGACTGGCTGCTAGGCGTGGGCATGCTCGACGACATCGCCGTGTTGGGCTTCGTGATGCGCGTGGTCCAGGCGGAATTGGAACATTTCCGCACCTGGCGCTCCCGGCAAACTCCGGAAGCGCTGAATGTGGCCGAGCGCGTACCCGAGCAGGTCGCGCCCCTGGAAGGGGAGTACCTGGGCCGTTCCTGAGGGGGCGACAGTCACGTATGTCGGCCCGGCGCTGCGTGGTGCTCCTCGCCAGCGCCGGCGCTGTTAAGATGTCCCTTCTGTCGTCATCGGGCCGCTGGCCGGTTTCCAGGAGGGTTTCAATGACATTCCCAGGTCAAGCGCAGGTCGCTCAACCGGAACGCGCGCTGCGCGTCGTCGCGCTATGCGCCATCCTTGGCGTGGAGGGCGAAGGATGCCGGTGAGGATCAGCCGACAGCACTGGGATGAGCTACTCAGCGAACTGGACGTGGCGCGCCGCCAGCGGCACTTGCTTACCTATCGCGCGCTACTGGAGCGGTTGCAACTGCCCACCCCCGCCATGCAGACACTTACCGCTGCCCTGGAACATCTGGCCATGCTCGATGCTCGGGCCGAACAGCCCTTGCGCAGCTCCCTGGTGATCAGCCAGGGCGCCAGCCGCCTGCCACGTACCGGTTTTTTCGAGTGCGTGGAGCGCCTGGGCCGGTTTTCCGGCCCGGTGGATGGCGTGGCCGCCGCGTCCTGGCATGCCTCCGAAGTGGCGCGGGTATTCGAGTACAGCTATCCAGGGGCCTACCACGCCGACCCCTCGTAGCTTGGCGGCGCGTGTCCTGGACGACCAGCATGCTCCGTCGCCGCCAAGAGCGGGCTACAGGGCCAGCCAGCACCCATCCCACATTGGATAATCGCCGACCCGGCGTACCAGGCCGGCGCGTAACGGGTTGGCGACGATATAGCGAGCCGCCTGGCGTAGGGCGTGTTCTGAACGCAACGCGCTATCGTGTAACCCTTTTGCCACAGCTTCCCCGTGCGCCCCACGCCTCGGTCGTAGCCTTGGGTGGAACGCGATTTGAATCGACCCACGACACTACCAAGATCGCGGTTTCGTAGGGAGAACAACCAGTGCAGATGGTCAGGCATGACCACCCAGGCGTAGGTGGCGACGTCCGATCTCCTGATCGGCGGCCCTGAGAGCTTCGATCACAGGCCTGGCCTGAAACCAGTCCATGAAGCGCGCGAGGCGCTTGTCCGTGGTGATGGTAATCAGATACGCACGGCCAATCTCAGAAAAACGACCGTGCCTGAGCGTATGAGTGCGATAAGCCATTGTGAGCCTTCCTGGCGGATGTACAGAAAGGGTATTGCCTGAACGCCGACGCGCTCACAGATCATTTGTTTCCGGGTTTGATTGAGACCCCACCGCGGCCGGTGGCGGCGGGGC
Organism: Pseudomonas massiliensis; assembly: GCF_000826105.1. GTDB lineage: Bacteria > Pseudomonadota > Gammaproteobacteria > Pseudomonadales > Pseudomonadaceae > Aquipseudomonas > Aquipseudomonas massiliensis. The sequence goes on from NZ_CCYK01000007.1 coordinate 895,305, forward strand.
ATGGCTTGGTGTCAGACCCGGTCGCGGCCAAGGCCGGCTGCTACGGTGTGATACCCGCCCCATTTGCCGGCTGCATGAACACCGCCGAACCCTCTATCTCCTTGGCCCTGTGCTTGGCCTCGGAGGCTTTCGCTGCCAGGTCTTCGGCATTCAGGGCATGGCAATCTTCGGCCCTTACATGAACCACGCCGATGGACAGGGACAGCAGCGGGAAGGTCTGACGCACCCCCTGACGGTTGTGGGAAACGAAATTGCCCTCGGCCAGGTGCTCGCTGCGATAGAACCGGCGGCATTGCTGGGTGAAGTCTTCGATCAGCCGGTCCAGCCGCGGCTGCCAGTCCCCCGAGCCCAGTACCAGCATGAAGTCGTCGCCACCGATATGCCCCAGGAAGTCCCGGCTCGGGTCCACCCGCTCGTTCAGGCAGTGAGCCAGGGCCAGCAACACCTCATCTCCGCGGCTATAGCCATAAAGGTCATTGAAGGGTTTGAAGCTGTCGATGTCGATGTAGCACACGGCAACCTCCCGCCCTTGGGACAGTGCCCGTTCCAGGCACTGGCGGATGGGTACATTGCCCGGCAACAGGGTGAGGGGGTTGGCATAGCGAGCCTGTTCGATCTTCAATTCCGTGATGAGCTTTAGTACGTCGATGACCCGACCCATGCCCTGGTAGGTCCCGCCCTCGGTGATGATGAAATCTTCCTCGATGCGCTGGCGCGCGCGACTGGTAAGCAATCGGCTCACTTGCTGCAACGACTGACCCATCTCCACGGCGAGGAAGTCTTCACCCATCAGGCGGCTGATGGGCTTGCGGGCGAGCAGATCGGTGGCGAATGGTTTGAGCAAGGCATCGGACAGCGAGTGACGATGCACGATGCCGCATGGCCGGCTTTGCTCATCGAGCACCGCCATGGAATTGAGGTTGGCTTGCAGGCGGAAGGCCTCCAGCACCTTGGCGATGGGGACATCGGCGCGCACCGCGGCCTGGGATAACAACAGGTCGCGCAGGTCGCGGCCTTCCTCGGCGAGTATGGGTGCCGTTTCAACCCGAGGCAGTAGGGCGCTGGCATCACGCACGGGGCGATCCTGAGGGCGTGCGATCAGGTAACCCTGAACCAGGTCCACGCCCATCTCGCTGAGCACTGTGAGTTCTTCCACCTGCTCGATGCCTTCCGCGATCACCTGAGCACGGGAGCGGCGAGCGATCTGCAGGATAGACCCGACGAACTCGCGCTTGAGGGCGTCCTGATGAATGCCCTCGATGAAATGCCGGTCGATCTTGACGTAGTCCGGACGCAATTCGGACCACAGGCGCAGACTCGAATAGCCGGCGCCAAGGTCATCCAGGGCGATGGTGAAGCCCATGGCGCGGTAGTGGTGCAGTGCCCGTGACAGCAACTGAAAGTCATCGGTGGGCGTCTGCTCGGTCAGCTCGATCACCACCTGGCTCGGCGACAGGCCATAGCGTTGCAGCAATTGCAGGGTCAGCCCGGAGGGATGCACGGGTTCGAGCAGCGATTCCGGCGAAACGTTGAGGAACAGCTTGCCCTGCAAGCGCTGCTCGCTGAAACAACGGCATGCGGTCTGCCGGCACAGCACTTCGAGCTCGCTGAGGTGCTCGGTTTGCCGGGCCACGGCGAACAGATTCAGCGGTGAGTGCAGCGGGCTGTTGGAGGGGCCCCGGGTCAAGGCTTCGTAGCCGAGCAGGCGACGCTCGGCCAAGGACACGATGGGCTGGAAGAGGGTATGGACGCTGCCCTGGGCCAGGATGGCCTCCAGGGCGCCGAGCTGTTCGGTGATGGTCATGCGAGCCCCGATGCCGCAAAAGAAAAAGCCGGGCCTGAGCCCGGCTTGGTATTTCACGACAGTTGCATGACAGAATGATGACTAAAAGCCATCATTCATCCGGCTTTAACGTTCGGGCTTATCAATGTTTCGCTACCTGGGTGTTGAGGCGCAGGTAGTCGATAAGGATGCGCCCGGTCTCGGCCAGGTAGGCGTCTTCTTCCGGCTTGCTGTCGTCAGGTGCCCCGGCGAGCGGGTCTTCTTCCTCCTTCTTCAGCTCCTTGAGCGGCTCCTGGCCCTTGGCCTTGCGACGCGCGTTTTCCAGCGCCAGTTGCTGGGCCTCGATACTGGTGTGCTCGGCCCGGCGCTGGGCCTCGTTCAGGCTCACCGTTTTCTGCTCCGCCAACTTCTGGCTCAGGGCAAGACGGTCGCGGATGTAGGCGAACTCGGCGTCGTCCTGGGTGCGCTTGTCGTGCAAGGCCTTCAGCTGGGCCAGGAACGGCTTGAACGGGTCGCTTTCAGGCTTGACCGCAGGCTTGATGGTGTCCCACGGCATGGCTTCAGGCAGCGCGCTCTCGCCGATCTCCTTGGTGTCGATGATGGATGGGTAGGCGATGTCCGGTAGCACGCCCTGGTGCTGGGTGCTTTGCCCGGAAACGCGATAGAACTTGGCCAGGGTCAGTTTCAGCTCGCCATGGTTCAGGGGCTGGATGGTCTGTACCGTGCCCTTGCCGAAGGTCTGGCCGCCGATGATCAAGGCACGGTGGTAGTCCTGCATGGCGCCGGCAAAGATTTCCGAAGCCGAGGCCGAGAGGCGGTTGACCAGCAGCGCCAAGGGGCCTTTGTAGAAGGCGCCCGGGTTTTCGTCTTCGAGTACGTCTACCTTGCCGTCGCTGTTGCGCACCAGCACGGTCGGCCCTTTCTCGATGAACAGGCTGGTCAGCTCGGTCGCCTCCTGCAAGGAGCCGCCACCGTTGTTGCGCAGGTCGATGACCACCCCGTCGACCTTTTCCTTCTGCAGCTCACTGAGCAGCTTCTTCACGTCACGGGTGGTGGACTTGTAGTCCGGGTCCCCGGCGCGGAAGGCCTTGAAGTCCAGGTAGAAGGCCGGGATCTCGATAACCCCCAGCTTGTAGTCACGGCCGTCCTGATTCAGGTGCAATACCGACTTCTTCGCCGCCTGCTCCTCGAGCTTCACCGCTTCGCGGGTGATGGAGACGATCTTGCTGGTCTGGTCGTTGGGGGCGTTGGTGTGCGGGATCACTTCCAGACGCACCACCGAACCCTTGGGCCCGCGAATGAGCTTGACCACTTCGTCCAGGCGCCAGCCGACGACATCGACCATTTCCTTGTCGCCCTGGGCCACGCCGATGATCTTGTCGGAAGGGGCTACCTGCTTGGTCTTGTCGGCGGGGCCGGCCGGTACCAGGCGTACAATCTTTACCTGGTCATTGTCGCTCTGCAACACCGCCCCGATGCCTTCCAGGGACAGGCTCATGTTGATGTCGAAGTTCTCGGCGTTATCCGGCGACAGATAGTTGGTGTGCGGGTCGTAGGACTGGGCAAAGGTATTGATGTACGCCTGGAAGATGTCTTCGGCGCGGGTCTGGTCCAGGCGGGCCAGCTGATTCTTGTAGCGCTTGGTAAGGGTTTCCTGAATCTGCTTGGAATCCTTGCCCGCCAGCTTCATGCGCAGCACCTCGTCCATGACACGCTTGCGCCACAGATCGTCGAGCTCGGCATTGCTGGTAAGCCACGGAGCATCCTTGCGCTCTACTTCGAGCGTGTCGTTGCTGCTGAAGTCGAGCTTGTCCACGCCTTCGTCCAGAAGGTCCAGCGCGTAGTCCAGGCGAGCCTTGACCCTGTCCAGGTAGCGCTTGTAGATGGTGAAGCCAGGGTCGAGATTACCGTTCTTGAGGAAGTCGTCGAACTGGGTCTTCCACTTGTCGAATTCGGCAATGTCACTGGCGAGGAAATAACTGCGCGAAGGATCGAGCAGTTTGATATAGCTGTCGTAGATGATGACCGAACGGGCGTCGTTCAACGGTGGCTTGCTGTAGTGATGACGCTTTAGCAATTCGACGACGTTGAGGCTGGCGATCACCTCGTCGCGGTCAGGCTGAAGGCTGTTCCAGCTGTTGGCCGCAAAGCCTGGGGCTGACAGCAGGCTGAGGCTGATGCCTAACGCCAGGGCGGTACCGGGGAATAGTTGCTTCATGCTCATTCGACGAGGGGACAATTGATCACGCATATTAGGCCGTCTTTGAATGGACCGGTTCCAGGGCTACTACATTAAATCCTGTTCATGCGGTAGCCCGGTATTTGGGTCACATTATGCAAAAAACCCCGCGCCAGTGCGCGGGGCTCAGTCTGAGTGAACTATGGAGGCAGCGTGAAGGCATTGCAAGGCGTGGAAGGGCATGTGGAATGGGCCGAGTACCCGGACTTGACGTGCGATGTGGGGCAGGTGCGCATACGCGTGGCGGCCGCCGGGCTCAATCGGGCCGACCTGCTGCAGCGGGCCGGGCATTACCCGCCACCGCCCGGCGCGAGCGAAGTCCTAGGGCTTGAATGCGCCGGGATCATCACCGAAGTGGGGGCGGGGGTGTCCCTCAACATCGGAGACCGGGTCTGCACCTTGCTGGCCGGCGGCGGCATGGCCGAGGAAGTGGTGGTGGATGCCCGCCATGTGTTGCCGGTGCCGGAAGGCCTGACGCTGATCGAGGCCGCGGCTATCCTGGAAGTCTATGGCACGGTCTGGTTGAACCTCTTCCAGCTGGCCGCCCTGCAGCCCGGCCAGAAGGTTCTGCTGCATGCCGGCGCCAGTGGCATCGGCTCGGCGGCGATCCAGCTGTGCAAGGCTTTCGGCAACCCTACCTGGGTGACGGTCGGCTCGGCTGAGCGCCTGGCCTACTGCGAACAGCTCGGCGCCCAGGGTGGGGTGGTGCGCGACAACGGCCTGGACGGGCTCAAGGACCTGGGGCCCTTCGATGTCATCCTCGACCCGGTCGGCGCCAGCTACGCAGAACTCAACCTTCAAGTAGCGGCACAGGACGCCCGTTGGGTGTTGATCGGTGTGATGGGCGGACGCCAGGCCCAGCTGGATATGGGGCTGATGCTGGGCAAGCGCATACAGCTGATCGGCTCCACCCTGCGCAGCCGTGACGACAGCTTCAAGGCCGAACTCCTTCGCGAGCTGGGCCAGGAAGTGCTGCCATTGTTCACGGAAAAACGTCTCAACCCTCAGATTGCCCGGACCTTCCCAATCGGCGAAGCCGAGGAAGCCTTCGCCGAACTGGCCAGCAACCAGATCACCGGCAAGGTGGTGCTGGTGATCGATCCATCCTTGGTGGGTTGACCCGCAAAGGCTGGCGAATGCGGGTATGCCCTTACGCCGCATTCGTCATTTGCCGCTACCCCTGCCGGTCTTCGGTTTGCCCTGGTTTCCGGTAGGGGCCAGCGCCAGCGGGCGAACCCTGGCGCCGGTCTGGCTTAACGCATTTCAGGCAACCGCGCTTCGCTCTTCACATCAGTCTTGGCCACGGCCTCTGCCGGCAGCACGATCCTGGACTTTGGCAGCAACTCACCCATGTTCGCCAATACCCGGTACATCGAATACTCCTCGGTATAGCGCACTTCGGTATAGCGGCGGTTGGCGTTGTAGAGTTCGTTTTCACTGTCGAGCAGGTCCAGCAGGGTACGCTGGCCCAGGCCGAACTGGTTCTGATAGGCCGCGCGTACCTTGGTGGTCGTCTCAGCGTATTCGCGGGCGCTCGGTGCCTGCTGGCGGGCGTTGAGCATGGCGTTCCAGGCCAGGGACAGGTTTTCGTTCAGGCTGCGCAGGGCATTGTTACGAATGTCCATCGCCTGGTTGATGCGATGCGCGTCGCCTTGCAGGCGAGCCTTGTCGCTACCGCCGCGGAACAGGTTGTAGCTGACGGCGACACCGGCGCGCCAGTCGTTGGCGTGGCCTTCCTCGCCGGAGATGTTGTTATTGGCGCCTACCGCCACCTCGGCATCCACCCGTGGGTAGAACTGCGACTTGGCTCCCTCGTACTGCTGCTCGGCGGCTTGTACATCAGCCTGCGCGGACTTGAGGTAGGGGTTGGCATCGATCATCGTCTGGCGTGCTTCGGTGATATCGGCCGGCAGCTCGCCACGGATGGATGCCGGGGCCTCCAGTTCATCGGGCATGCGGCCGGTGGCGCTGAAGAAATTGGCTTCGGCGTCCGCCAGGTCGACCAGGGCGGTCTGGTAGTTGTTCTCGGCCAGGGCGCGACGGGCGCGGGACTGATCACTGTCGGCGGTGCTACCCACGCCGCGCTCGGTGCGCAGGCCGATCTGGTCGTTGACCCGCAAATGGGCCTGCAGATTGTTCTTGGCCAAGTCTACCAGCTCGCGCCGCTTGAGCACCTCCAGGTAAACCTCCACGGCACGCAGGGCCAGGTCCTGGGCCACGCCTTGGACATAGAACGCGCGCGAAGTGGACACCGCCTGGGTGCGAGACACTTCGCGAGTGGCGCTGGAGCCATCGAACAGCATCTGGCGCAGGCGCAGTTCGGAGGTGGTGTAGGTCAGCAGCTCCTTGTGATGCCCACCCTGGGCGCGGGTAGTGGGCGTGTCCGACCTTTCGCGGCCATAGCCGCCGACAAAGTCGACGCTGGGAAGGTAAGCGCCCCGGGCAACCTTGATGTCCTCATCAGCGGCTAGCCGGCTGTTGATGTTCGATTGCAATTCAGGGTGGGTGTCCACCGTGCTCTGGATCGCCTCCTGGAGCGTCATGGCGTGGGCTTGGGAGGCCCCGATCGCCAACAATACCGCGCTGCAGATGGGGGTTAAAATGCGCATCGATGTACTTCTCCCTGTCCCTGAATATTGGCAGTCGCCATTTTTTTGGCGAATTTTCTTATAATTCCGTGCACGGATCCTAACACTGGAGATACAAAGAAAATTCTGGATCGTTAAGAACTTTTTTTCATAACACTTATCGCCAAATAAACTTATGAAGCGCCGTGCCTTTGGGTTCATCTTAGCTACGCCGGAAACGCTGGAAGCGCCGCATGGGGCGGCCTCCGGATAGATTGCCGGTAGTAGTCGAGAGGCGTGAAAAGGGATCGGCGGGTCGTACTCCAGAAGGAATTTGGGCAAATGTGAGGGTGGCGGTTTTCTGTCACCGCAGTCCGCAGGGCGGTTTTCCGCTCTCATGTTCGATACAAAGCGTCTCAGAGCGTAACTTTACTGCGTTTGTTCAGTACCCTACGCAAAAAAATGGCGCTTTGCCATGGTCAGAGCTAGCAATTCGCCAGCCGGTCATGAACTCCGGGGCACATCTCCTGTCTCCTTTGCGCAACGGCCTGGTGCTGAGAAGCAATGGAGGAGTGGGCAATGGCAACCTTGATCGGTGTCGTCAGTAAAGTTATTGGGCAGGTATTCGCAGTCGCCGGTGATGGCACCCGTCGCATTCTGGTGGAAGGTGATCGTCTCTATGCGGGCGAGCAACTGGATACCGGCGTTGGCGGTGCCGTGTCCGTGCATCTGCAGAACGGCCAGGAGCTGGCCCTGGGCCGTGGCAGCGCGCTGGTTCTGAACGAAGGGCTGCTGGACCATCAGGCCCCGGACATCCAGGTCGAGGGCGACCGTATCGCCGACACCGCCCTGGACGACGTCAATGCCTTGCAGCAGGCCATCGCCGCAGGCGTCGACCCTACCCTGGCCTCCGAGCCGACCGCGGCCGGCCCGACAGGTACGGGCGCTACCGGGGTTCCGAGTGGCGGCGGGGGGCATAGCTTCGTATTGCTGACCGAGGTAGGCGGCGCTGTTGCGCCGACGGTCGGCTTTCCTACCGCTGGCCTGGCCGCCACGCCTGAATTTCCCGATCCGGACCTGCCGCCTCTGGTGACATTGGCTGCAGCGGCTCCGGTACTGCCTCCCGATAACCTAGTCGTGCTGGGCGGCCTGGATGTCGCCGGGGGCGAGGTGGGCGTGAACGAGGCGAACCTGGCCACGGGGTCGAACCCGGACGCGGCCGCGCTGACCCAGAGCGGCAGCTTCACGGTGACGGCGGCCGATGGCCTGACGAGCCTGCTCATCGGAACCCTGGAGGTGATACGCGCCGGCCAGGTCGTGGGAATAGGGCAGTCCTTCACCACCGCCGACGGCAACCTCTTCACGGTTACGGGTTTCGACACCACCACCGGAGTATTGACCTACACCTATACCCTTGTCGGCAATCAGCAGCATCCAGCCGGGGACGGTACCAACACCCTGGGCGAAAGCCTCACCGTCACTGCGGTGGACAGCAACGGTACGACCGCCACGGGCAGCCTGGACGTTGTGATCCAGGACGACGTGCCAACCGCCGTGGGTGATGCCCAGGCAGTGACGGCCACCGAGCAACTGACCAGCGTCAGTGGAAACGTATTGGCCAACGATACCCAGGGCGCGGACGCGGTCGCCGGAGGCGGTGTAGCCGCTGGCACCTACGTGGGTACCTATGGCACCTTGGTGCTGGCAGCAGACGGCAGCTACACCTATACCCTGAATGCCGCCGGGGCCGCCTTCGATGCCCTCTATGGCGGGCGCTCGGCCAGCGATACCTTCACCTATACCCTGAGCGATTCCGACGGCGACAGCAGTACCGCGACCCTGACGCTGAACCTGACCAACCTGGATGACCCGGTGATCATCCGCAACCTTGGGCAGAACGGAGGCGAGCAGCGCGTACTGGAGGCCAACCTCAGTACCGGCAGCGATCCGGACGCAGCCGCCTTGACCCGTACCGGTACCTTTACCCTGGACGCCCGGGATGGTCTGGCCACCCTGACCATCGACGGCGTGGATGTCATCGGCGGCACTGCCACGGGCCTGCCGGTGACCATTACCGGCCAGTTGGGCAATGCGCTGACCATCACTGGCTATGACGCCGCCACGGGTGTGGTCAGCTACAGCTATACCCTTTCCGTTGCCCAGGAGCACAACCAGGGGCAAAGCGAGCTATCTGAAGACTTCCAGGTGGTCGCTACGGATCGCGACGGCGACAGTGGCACTGCCTGGCTCAACGTGCGCATCGAGGACGATAACCCTGTTGCCGTCGCTGACACCGCCGACGTGAACGACACCACCTCGGTGGTCAGTGGCAACGTGCTTGGGAACGACGCCCTGGGCGCCGATGCCATCGCCAGCCCGGTCATCAATGCCGGCACCTACGTTGGCACCTATGGCACCCTGGTGCTGGCGGCGGACGGCAGTTATACCTACACCCTCGACACCACCAGCCAGGCCTACCGGGACCTGCTCGCCGGCAATGCGACCGTCGGCAACGGCACCGATGTCTTCAGCTATTCGGTGATCGACAGCGATGGCGATACGGCAACCACGACCCTGACCGTCAACGTCACCAACCCCGATGATCCGGTGACCTTCATCGGGCTGGGCGTGGACGGCGGCGAGCAGCGCGTCTACGAGGCCAACCTGCCAGGCGGCAGCGACCCCGACGCTACCGAGCTGACCCGTACCGGCACCTTTACCCTCGATACCAGGGATGGCCTGGCTACCTTGACCATCGATGGAGTGGACGTCATCGGTGGCAGTTCCACCGGCCTGCCGGTGACCATCACAGGTCAGTTGGGTAACGCCCTGACCATCACTGGCTACGATGCCAGCACCGGCGTAGTGAGCTACAGCTATACCCTGTCCGAGGCGCAGCAGCACAATGTCGGGGAGAGCGAGCTGTCCGAAGATTTCAAGCTGGTGGCCACCGATTGCGATGGCGACTCTGGCACCGCCTGGCTCAACGTCCGCATCGAGGACGACAACCCTGTCGCCGCGCCCATTACCGAAAGCGTGGCCTCGTCCACTGTCGATACCAACGTACTGGTGGTGCTGGATATCTCCAACAGCATGGGCAACGATTCGAAGGTCAATGGGCTCAGCCGTCTGGACCTGGCCAAGCAGGCGATCACCGAGCTACTGACCCAGTACGACAATCTGGGCGATGTGCGGGTGCAGGTGGTGACCTTCAACAACCATGAGAACGTGCTCAGCACCCAGTGGATGACGGTGGCCGAAGCCAAGGCGCTGATCAACAGCGATGCCCTGACCAATGGTGGCGGCACCAACTACGATTACGCCCTGGCCGGCGCTGAACAGGCCTGGGCCACCGCTGGCAAGCTGACCGGGGCACAGAACGTCAGTTACTTCCTCTCCGACGGCAACCCGACGCTGTCGGACGACCGTCCGAAGACCGGCAATGGCCAATCCGGCAACAAGACCGATACCGCCTTGGGCGACGGCATCGACAGCACGGAGCAGGCGGCCTGGCAGAGTTTCCTGGATGCCAACCAGATCCAGTCCTATGCCATCGGCCTTGGACCAAGCGCCAAGGCTGTCTACCTGGACCCGATCGCCTACGATGGCACCACGGGCACGGACACGGCACCGGTGGTGGTCAGCGATCTCTCGCAACTGTCAGCCGTGCTCAGCGGAACAGTGACCGGTGGTTCAGCCAGTGGCACCCTGACCAGTGTTGCCGAGTTCGGCGTGGACGGCGGCCATGTGCTGTCCGTCAGTGTGGACGGCGTGACCTACACCTTCGACGGCGCCAGCGCGGTCAGCGCCAGCAGCGCCGGCAGCACCTGGAGCTTCGACAGCACCAGCGGCGCGCTGACGGTGGAAACCAGCCAGGGCGGCACCTTCGTCATCAACCTGCAAACCGGCCAGTACCAGTACGTTGCCGCGAACAACAGCAACAGCTACACCGAGCAGTTCGGCTATACCCTGGTCGACAATGACGGTGACCGCGCCAGCTCTACCCTCACTGTGAACGTGAACCCGCAGGCTGCGGCCAGTGCGATTGCCAGCGCGCAGAGCAGCGAGGCGTCCGCCAGCCTGGCGGCGGATTTCACCGCTACCAGTGTCGCTACCCTGGCAGTGAGCGGCACCAGCCTGGACGTGCAGCGAGCGCAGTTCTACGCCAATACCGTCGCGCTGACCGCGGCACTGTTGATCACGGGTACCCTGGGCGTCGCTCAGTCGGCCACTGCCAGTGACACGATCAGCGTATCCCTGCGTCAGGGCGAAACCCTGGTGCTGGACTCCGCTGCGATCAACACGGGGGCAGTGACGGCCACCTACACCCTGGACGATGGCAGCGCCGTGGCGGTCAGCGACAACAGCATTACCGCGAGCACCGCGGGCACCTACCATATCACCCTGACCAACACCGACGCGGCCACCGGCACCGAGGCGTATGACCTGAACCTGACGCTAGACTACAGCCAGGCCCAGGCATCGACCGCGACGGCCAGCACCACCGACACCGCCCAGGCCGAGACAAACGCGCACAGCAGCGCCTTGGTCGAAACGCAGGCGGCGAGCGTTGCCGTGGTCAACGGAACCGAGGCGGACGATACGCTGGTAGCCAATGATACCGACGCCCAGGAGCTGCACGGTGGCGCGGGCGACGACCTGTTGATCGCTGGCGCCCACACCGTGCTGCTCGACGGCGGTGAGGGCACGGATACCGCCAGCTACGCCGCGGCCACCAGCGCCGTGACCGTGGACTTGCGCGATGGCAGCACGGGGGGCTGGGCCAGCGGGCAGACCCTGAACAGCATCGAGCATCTGATCGGGTCGGATTACGACGACATCTTCCACGCCGGCGATAGCGCCACCATCCTGGAAGGCGGCAAGGGAAATGACCAACTGTACGGCGGTGCCGGGGCCGATACGCTGATCGGGGGGAGCGGCAACGACACGCTCAGCGGTGGGGCTGGAGCAGATACCTTCGTCTGGCAGGCGGGCGACAGCGGTACGGACACGGTCACTGACTTCCAGCTAGGTACCGATACCCTTGACCTCGCTGCCCTGCTGGGGGACGCCAGCCACAGCGACCTGGAAGGCTTGCTCAGCTTCAAGGTAAGCGGCAGCGGCGACAGCCTGGTCTCGACCATCGACATCAGCGCCACCGCCGGGGGCGCTGCTGTCCAGAGCATCGAGCTGCAACATGTGAACCTGGCCCAGGCCTATAACGTGAGCACCGATGCCAATGGGATGGTAGTGGGGTTGCAGAACAACTCGGCCATCATCAATGGCCTGCTGGGCGACCATTCCCTGAAGGTGGACAGCACGGTGTAAGCGGGGCTTGGGAATCTGGGAAGCCCCGTTCGAGGGGCTTCCCGGGATCCCGGCAGGAGTCGGCAGAGCAGGTGAGTGCCGTTTCATCGGGGCGTTCGGCAGCTGGCGCTGCCTCCTACCGTGAGTGTTCACTCAGCCCGAAAAGCCTTGAACCTTGCATGGCCTTGGTAGGACCCAGCGCCAGCTGGGGAAAGGCTTGCCTTCGACGAATCAGTGAGTACGCGGCTTGAGCAGCGCGGGTTTTTCGTCCGGGGCGTGGCTGAGCAGGTACAAGCCAGTGAGGATTTCCGGGATCTGCTCGACCATTTCCGCCTGCAGTTCCGGGCTGGCGGCGATGTCGGCGAATTCCGGCTGCTCATCGAACAGCCCGGACGCCACCATGATCGGCAGCAACAGTTCGCTCACTTCATCCTCGGCCGTTTCGAACCAAGCCGCTTCGCGCAGGAACACGCCTTCCATGAAGCCGATGCACCAGCCGCGCAGTTCCGAGTCGTCCGGGTCGTCGCCCAGGTCCAGGTCGCATGGCAGCTCGAACTCGTCATCGCTGGCCAACTGCCGGGCGATGTGTGCCTTGAGCTGCACCAGGGTACTCTCGATCGCTTCGCGCTCCGCGGCATCAGCGTAGCGCGGCTCCTCGGCGAAGAGCGCGTCAATCCATTCGCGCTCCGGCACCGTTTCGGTGGAAATGGACAGCGCGGTCAAGAAGCCATGCGCCGCTACGAAATCCAGCGCTTCTTCGTGGAGCTCGTCGGCGTCCAGGAAGACTTGCAGGCGGGTGAGTTGCTCGGCGAAGGACATGTAGGGCTACCTTGGGGAAATGACAAGGGTGAATTCTAGGCCCTCAACCCGGTCTAGCGCCACCGCAAGGCGGGTAAAAGCGTCCGGCCAGGCGGTTTGATATACTGCCTGCCATTTTTGCGACCCGTGGTCGGTGTTTCGCGCTTTCCGGGAGTCATGCATGCTGGAACAGGCACAACGTGTCCTCAAGGACGTCTTCGGCTACGACAGCTTTCGCGGCCGCCAGGGCGCGATCATCGAGCGGGTGGCGCGGGGCGGGGATGCACTGGTGCTGATGCCCACCGGCGGCGGCAAGTCATTGTGCTACCAGGTGCCGGCGCTGTTGCGTGACGGCCTGGCCATCGTCGTGTCTCCGCTCATCGCCCTGATGGAAGACCAGGTAGCGACCCTGGATGAACTCGGCGTGCCCGCAGCTGCCCTGAACTCCACGCTCGATGCCGAGCAGCAGCGCGCACTGGCGGTGCGGCTGCGCCAAGGCGAGATCAAGCTGTTGTACCTGGCCCCGGAGCGGCTGGTGCAGCCGCGCATGCTCAGTTTCCTGCAGCAGTTGAACATTGCACTGTTCGCCATCGACGAGGCGCACTGCGTATCCCAGTGGGGCCACGATTTCCGGCCGGAATACCTGCAGTTGGGCCAGCTCGCCCAGTTGTTCCCGGATGTGCCGCGCATCGCGCTCACCGCCACCGCGGACAAGCGAACTCGGGAAGAAATCGTCAACCGCCTGGAACTGCATGACGCTGAACGCTTCCTCTCCAGCTTCGACCGGCCGAACATCTTCTATCGGATCGTTCCCAAGGAGCAGCCACGCAAGCAGCTGCTGGCCTTCCTCACCGAGCGCAAGGGGGATGCCGGCATTGTCTATTGCCTGTCACGCAAGAAGGTGGATGAAGTCTGCGCCTACCTGGTCGGCCAGGGGTTCCCGGCCTTGCCTTATCACGCCGGTCTGCCGGCGGAGCTGCGCGCCTTCCACCAAAAGCGTTTTCTCAATGAGGAAGGCCTGATCATGGTCGCCACCATCGCGTTCGGCATGGGCATCGACAAGCCCAACGTACGCTACGTGGCCCACCTGGACCTGCCCAAGTCCCTGGAAGCCTACTACCAGGAAACCGGCCGGGCGGGTCGCGATGGCCTGCCCGCCGATGCCTGGATGGCCTACGGCCTTCAGGACGTGCTCATGCTCAAGCAGATGATGCAGAACTCCGAGGGCGATGAGCGTCACAAGCGGGTCGAACAACACAAGCTCGATGCCATGCTGGCTTTGTGCGAGGAAACCCGCTGCCGCCGCCAGGCGCTTCTGGCCTATTTCGACGAAGTCCTTCCCCAGCCCTGCGGGCACTGCGACAACTGCGTGGACGGTGTGCAGACCTGGGACGCCACCGAGCCCGCTCGCCAGGCGCTGTCCGCCGTCTATCGCACTGGGCAGCGCTATGGCGTGGGCCATCTGGTGGACGTGCTGCTCGGCCGTGACAATGAAAAGGTGCGCGGCGCCGGGCATGAACGCCTGGCCGTGTTCGGTGTTGGCAAAGACCGCGCCGAAGGCGAGTGGCGCTCTCTGTATCGCCAGCTGGTGGCCCGCGGCCTGGCCGATATCGACCTGGAGGGCTATGGCGGGCTACGCCTGACCGATGCCTGTCGTCCCTTGTTGCGTGGCGAAGTCAGTCTGGAATTGCGCCGTGATCTCAAGCCCCAGGCAGTCGCCCGTGGCGGTGCCAGCCCGGCCAGCCAGCTGGTGCGTGGCGAGGAGCGCGAGCGTTGGGAAGCCTTGCGTGCCTTGCGCCGGCGCTTGGCCGAAGAGCACGGTGTGCCGCCCTATGTGATCTTCCCGGATTCTACCCTGCTGGAAATGCTGCGCAGCCAACCCACGAGCCTCGCCGAAATGGCACGCGTCAGTGGCGTCGGCGCGCGCAAGCTGGAACGGTATGGTGCCGCCTTCCTGGAAGTTCTCGCCGGTGGCGAGGGTGCGCCAGCCCGCGCGCCCGTAGCGGATCTGCGTCATGAGCTGGTGAGCCTGGCTCGGGCCGGCATGACCCCCGCGCAGATGGCCGGGCAGCTCAATTGCTCCGAGAAGAATGTCTATACGCTGCTCGCCGAAGCCATTGCCGCTCAGCAGCTGTCGCTTGAACAGGCATTGGACTTGCCGTTCGAGCTGCTCAGCGAGATTCAGGACAGTTTCCTGGATGGCGAGGGCGAGCTGCCGCCGGTCAGCGAGATCGCGGAGCAGTTCAAGGGGCGTGTCCCCGAAGGAGTGCTCTACTGCGTACGCGCCGCGTTGCAGTCGGAGTTCGAGCTATGAACCAGCGGATGGTTGCAAGTGGCCAGGGCCTTGCCAATTGACCGTGACACATGCTTAGCTCGCTAATAGTTGCAATTGATTAGAGTAGCCTATGCCTTTGACTGACCAACACCGCTTCGGCATGCAGCTGGCGCATCTGTCCCGTGGCTGGCGCGCTGAACTGGACCGTCGTCTGGCCGGGCTTGGCCTGTCCCAGGCGCGCTGGCTGGTATTGCTGCATCTGGCCCGCTTCGAAACGCCCCCCACCCAACGTGAATTGGCCAAAAGCGTCGGCGTGGAAGGGCCGACCCTGGCGCGTCTGCTCGATAGCCTGGAAAGCCAGGGCCTGGTGCGCCGCCATGCGGTCGTGGAGGATCGCCGGGCCAAGCAGATCAGCCTCAGCGAATCGGCGCTTCCCCTGATCGAGCAGATCGAGACCATCGCCAATGCCTTGCGTGCCGAGTTGTTCACGGGGGTCAGCGAGCAGGAGCTGGCCACTGCCATGGCCGTGCACGCGAAGGTACTGGCCAACCTGGAAAAACGCAGTTAAGGCTATAACCGGCGTTGCGCTTTGAGTTTCCCCGGGTCGCACGCTATAAGGAAGGCTGTGGAAGTCGCTCCAAAGGGATGCTCATGCGCAAGCGTTTTACCCGAACTGTCTGGTCCACGCCTGTAGGGGGCTCTCGCCTGGGCCTTCGCACGCTGCTGGGCGGCTTCATCCTGGCATGGTCGAGCCTGGCTGGCGCGCTTGGCCTGGGCGAGATCAGCCTGCACTCGTCGCTGAACCAGCCGCTGAACGCGGACATTACCCTCACCGATGCCGGCGGCCTGGACGAAAGCGACATCAGTGTGAGCCTGGGCACCTCGGACGAGTTCGCCAGGGCCGGGATGGACCGGTCATTCTTCCTCACCGATCTTCGTTTCACGCCGCTGTTGCGCAACGGTCGGCAGGTGATTCACGTCAGCTCCAGCAAGGCGGTTGTCGAGCCTTCCCTGAGCTTCATCGTGCAGGTAACCCAGCCAACCGGGCAGCTTCTGCGTGCCTATACCCTGCTGATCGACCCGCCGGGCAGCGTTGCCCTCGCGCCTCCGCTGGTCGCTACCAATGCCCGCCCGGAGCCGGTGTCCAGCGTCGCTCCCATGCCGACCCAGGCCGCGCCGGATACGCCACCACCCGCCGCGCCTCGTCAGAAAGCCAGGGAAAGCACGCCAAGAGAATCGGCCACCGGCGAGCAATTGACCGCGACCGCGGCGCAGAATCGCCAGCTGCAGCAGTCCGTGGACGACCTGCAGGCGCGCCTGGCGACCCTGGAAGAAGAGCGAGCGAGCAGAGATCAGCAGCTCGCCGACCTGCAGGCGCGACTGAACGAAGCCCAGGCCCTGGCCGCCGCCCGGGCCGCGGCCGCGCCGGCCCACAACGCGAGCCAGGCGCCTTCCGCCGCCCAGGCCAATGGCGCACCGGCCCCGACCAGCGACGCACCAGAGCAAGCTGCCGCTTCGCCTGCGGTCGCGACGGGCACCGTTGTCGCCCCCGATGTGGCATCAAAGCCCATGCCCGCTCCGTCTCCCGCCGCTACGTCGGCCCAGGCGCCGAGTCCGGCGGCACCCGCTCCGCTGGTGGTAGAGCCGGAAAACGACGACCTCACCTGGCTGCTGCAACTGGGCGCGCTCCTGGCCTTGCTGTTGTTGATTGCTGCCTGGTGGCTGCAGCGGCGCCGTCAGCGAACTCCGGCTGCGCCTGAGCCGGAGCTTGCGCGCACCTTCCCTCAGGCCGAGGCGGCAGCACCGGAATCCCTCGCGCCTACACTCAGCGATACCAGCGCGGCAACAGCCGCTTCTCGCCGGGAACAAGGCGCCGCCACCGACGCACTCGACGCCGCCAGCATCTATATCGCCTATGGCCGCTTCAACGAAGCCTTGGCGGTTCTGCGCGAAGGGCTACAGCGGCAGCCCGAGCGGCGTGATCTGCGCCTGCGCATTCTCGAGGTGCTCGGTTTGCAAGGCAACGCCCACGCTTATGCCGAGGAGGAAGCAGCGCTGCGGGCCAACGGTGAAGACGATGCGGTGCTGCAACAGACCCGCTCGCGCTTTCCCAAGCTGGCACCGGCGGCGGTGGCGCTGGCGGCCGGGGCGGCTGCGAGCATTGCCGCTACCCAAGGCGTCGCCGCGCCACAGCCCGAATCGACCCGCGAGAGCCGGGACAACGCTGCCTTGTCTGAACCAGCGTACGTGCCGGCCGCGGCGGAGCCGGTGAATTCGGACCTGGACATCGATTTCGACGCCCTTGGCGATCTGGGCGCCCCGGACGATTTCCCAAGCCTGGCGGCCGAGCCCGGAGAGGCTTCGCCCGGAGAATTCCAGCTCAACCTCGATGACCTTTCCCTGGACGCCGACTGGTCGTCGGTCGACCCCTTCGACCAGCCGCCCGCGCCTGCGCCTCGGCTCGATCCCACCCCATCCACGCCTGCGCCTTCAGCGGACGAGGCCCTGTTTTTTTCCAACCTGCGAGAGCTGCCCGAAGTCATGGAGCTGCAGGAAGACGAGTTCCTCAGTGGCTTCGCGGACGATCCACTGGAGCCAATCGAACCCCTCCAGCATCAGGGCGATGACCTGGATGCTGCCTTCCTCGATGCGTTCGCCGACGAGCCTGCCCTGCTGTCGGCGCTGGAACCGGTGAGTACGTCCAGCGATGCGGCACTGGATCTGGGCGAGAGCGAGCTGCCAGACCTGGGTGAGCTGAGCATCGACTTCGATGACATTGAACACCAGGCCCAGGCGGCTGATCGCCTGGACGAAGCCCGGGCGCTATTGGATCAGGGCGAGCCCCAGCAGGCGAGCTGGCTGCTCCATGAACTGTTGCAGGACGCAGACGAAGCAACCCGGGACGCCGCGCGCAAGCTGCTGGCGGGACTTTGAGCCGAACGGGGTGCCTACCCAGGTTTTCAGAAAGCCAGTTTGCCGGTAATGAGGTCCCGGAACATGACGAAGTCACCCAACAGGCTGTAGAACGGGTGGCGGAAGGTGGCCGGGCGGTTGAGCTCGAAAAAGTAGTGCCCGGCCCAGGCAAAGCCGTAGCCTGCCACCGGTACGCCCAGCAGCAGGGCAAAGTTGAAGGTGGCGAAGGCGTAGGTCAGCAAGGCAATGACCAGGCTGGTGCCTACGAAGTGCAGTCGTCGGCTGGTGCTATTGCTGTGCTCGGCCAGGTAGTAGGGATAGAACTCGGCGAAGCTGGCGAAACCGCGTTCAGTGTCCATTGGCGCCTCCGCTGGAACGGGCCTTTGTATGGCCGGAGCATAGCCAATGCCGAGCCTGGCCTCAATGACGCCAGAAGGCGGGAACGCAAAGCACCAGCACGGTAATGATTTCCAGGCGGCCAAGCAGCATCCCCACGGAGAGCAACCATTTGGCCGCGTCTGGCAGAGGTTTGAAGTTGCCGGCGGGGCCAATGGTGTCTCCCAGTCCAGGCCCTACACCGGACACGGTGCTGGCGGCACCGGTCAATGCGGTCATCCAGTCCAGCCCCATCAAGCCAAGGGCCAGGGCAATCAGGCCGATGGTCGCGCCAAAGAAGAACGAGAAGGTCAGGATCGACCGCACGATGTCCTCGTCCAGGCGGTGGCGGTTGTACTTCTGGCTGATTACCGCGCGCGGATGAATCAGCTGGTTCAGGCTGGCCTTGAGAAGGATATAGGCGACCTGGAAGCGGAAGATCTTGATGCCCCCGGCGGTGGAGCCGGAGCAGCCTCCGATGAACCCCAGGTAGAAAAAGAACATCAGGGCAAAGTTGCCCCAGAGGCTGTAGTCGCCCAGAGCGAAGCCAGTGGTGGTTACCACCGAGGTCACGTTGAAGGCCACATGGCGCAGGGCTTCATACCAAGGCAGCCCCGTGCCCAGCCAGTACCAGCTGCCCATGACCAGCCAGCACAGCAAAAGCAGGCCGAGGAAGCCTCGCACTTGGGCATCCCCGAACAACGCCCGCAGGTTTCCGCGCGCGGCCGCCACATAGAGGGTAAAGGGGAGGCTGCCCAGGATCATCAAGACAATGGCCACCCAATGCACCGCCGGCTGTTGCCATTTGGCCAGGGACAGGTCCGACGTGGAGAAGCCGCCGGTGGAAATGGCCGACATGGCGTGGTTGACAGCGTCAAAGGCGTTCATGCCGGCCAGCCATAGCGCCAGGGTGCCCGCGGCTGTGATACCCACATACACCAGCACAATGGACTTGGCGACCATATGGGAACGTGGCATGAGTTTTTCTGAGCGGTCGGAGGATTCTGTCTGGAACAGGCGCATGCCCCCGATACGCAGCAGCGGGAGGATCGCCACGGCCATGGCGATGAAGCCGATGCCGCCAAGCCAGTGCAGGAGCGAGCGCCACATCAGCAGGCCTGGGGAAAGGGTGTCCAGGCCACTGAGCACCGTAGAGCCCGTGGCGGTAATGCCGGACATGCTTTCGAAAAACGCGTCCGTGTAGCTGATGTCCGCACTGAAGCGCAGGGGCAGGGCGGCGAACACCGCCACGACCACCCAGCTGCTGACGGTGAGCAGGTACATGTCCCGGGGCCGCAGGTTGCTCTGTTCCGGTCGGCCGCGGATAACCAGGGCCAGCCCGCACAGGAAGGTGAGCAGGCTGGCCCAAAGGAAGCCCTGGAGGTCGTCGGTGCGCTGGAACAGCACCAGGGTCGCCATGGGCACCGCCATGCTCACTGCCAAAGTGATCAGAAAGATGCCGATGATGAAACCAATGACTCGAAGGGTCGACAGGGACATGGCGCCCACGCTGGCAGAAAGAAGCCGCACATTTTACCTGCGGGGTCAGGGGTGTAAACGCTAGACTGGGGCCATCATAGCGATGGGAGTGAACGATGGAAGCGCTGCAAGCCCTGTTGGAACGCGTTTCGGTGAGCCGCCTGGTCGACCCGGCGCCCACGGACGAGCAACGTCGGCTGATGTTCGAGGCCGCCTTGCGGGCGCCGGACCATGGGCAGTTGCGGCCGTGGCGTTTCCTGACGGTGGAAGGAGATGCCCGCCTGGCCTTGGGTGACCTGCTTGCCGAGGCTGCGGCGGTCACGGGCGGCGAGGGCAGGGAAGCGGCCATTGAGAAGGCGCGCAAAGGTCCTTTGCGCGCGCCCTTGGTGGTGGTTGCCGTGGCCTCGGTCACGCCGCGTCCGAAAGTGCCTGCCTCTGAACAGGTACTCACTGCCGGCTGCGCGGTCCATGCGCTCTTGCTGGCCGCCTATGCCCAGGGCGTAGGGGCCATGTGGCGCACCGGGGAATTGTCCTTCGCGCCCTCGGTCGCCGCGGGGCTGGGCCTGGCGGCCAATGAACAGATCATAGGCTTCATCTACCTGGGTACCCCGGCACAGGAGGTACGCCCGGCCCCCGGCGCTTCGGCCGACGCTTTCGTCAGCACCTGGACGGGGCGTGGCTGAGGCGGGTTCGCTTGCTTCGCAAGCTCCCACCGGTGGGACCCAGCGAAGCTGGGGAATGGGGTGATCCGCGTAGCTGAGGCGGGTTCGCTTGCTTCGCGAGCTCCCACCGGTGGGACCCAGCGAAGCTGGGGAATGGGGTGATCCGCGTAGCTGAGGCGGGTTCGCTCGCTTCGCAAGCTCCCCCCGGTGGGACCCAGCGAAGCTGGGGAATGGGATGAGCCGCGTGGCTGAGGCGAGTTCGCTTGCTTCGCAAGCTCCCACCGGTGGGACCCAGCGAAGCTGGGGAATGGGGTGATCCGCGTGGCTGAGGCGGGTTCGCTTGCTTCGCAAGCTCCTACCAATGGGACCCAGCGAAGCTGGGGAATGCGGACACCTTGTGCTGAAAGGTCCCTCAGGCCGCCGAGGGCGGGTCCAGGGGGAGCTCCAGCCGCGCTACGAATCCGCCATCAGGGTGGTTGCCCAGCACCAGGCTGCCGCCATGGCGCTCCGCGGCGCGGCGAGCGATGGCCAGGCCGAGGCCATGGCCCTGGGCCGTCTGGCCAGGAGCGCGGTAGAAGGGCTCGCCCAATTGCGCCAGGTGCTCCTCGGCGCAGCCGGGGCCGTGGTCGCGTACACAGATGGTAACGCCCGAGTCGCTCGGGACGGCGGTCAGCTCGATCGGGGCACCGACCGGGTTGAACCGCAGGGCATTGCGTAGCAGGTTGTCCGTGGCCCGCTCGAGCAGGGTTGGCCAGCCTCGTAGCGCCAGATGAGGTGAAACCCGGACGTCTACCGCCTGTTCCGGGGCGCTGAGCCGCGCGTCCCGGGCAATCCCGGCCAGCAAGGGTTCAAGCGGCACGGCTTCGGCGCTGACCTGCTCGGCGTCTACCCTGGCCAGCTCGAGAATCTCGCTGATCAGCGCTTCCAGGCGATCGCATTCCAGTGTCAGCCGAGGCCATAGGCGCTCGCGCTCAGCCGGCTCGGCGCGTTCGGCCAGGGCCAGGGCAATGCGCAGGCGCGCCAAGGGCGAGCGCAGTTCATGAGAGACGTCGCGCAATAATTGCCGCTGGCTGCCAATCAGGCTTTGCAAGCGCGCGCCCATGCGATTGAAGTCAGTGGCCAGTACCCCGAACTCATCGCGGCGGGCTGCCAGCCGCGCCAGGCTGTGCTGCTGGTAGGCGGCCTGGCCCAGGTCATGGACCGCGCCGCGCAGGCGCTGCAAGGGTCGGGTAATGGAGAGGGTCACCAGCAGACTGAAAAGGGTCAGCACTACCAGGGCGATGGCCAGCGCGCCCAGTGGCCAGAACAGGCTCTGGCGATGCCAGGCGTCGACTTCCGGGTGCGGAATACGGTAGATGAACAGGTAGGTGTCGCCGGTCTTGGGGCTGGTGTATTCGGTCGTCAGGCGGCGCCATGGCAGCCGGCGATCCTCCTCGGTCTGGCGTGCCTCGAAGGCCAGGGCGCGACGCGGGACGGTGCCCGGCACCACGGCTTCGCCCGCTTCGTTCAGCACCTGGGTATCCACATGGTAGCGGCGCTTGTGTTCCTCGAGCAGGGTTTCGGCCGCGTCTGCGCCATCCTGTTCATAGCGCTCGGTCCATTTCTGCGAAAAGTGCTTGAGCGCCGGATGACGGCTCAGGATCCAGGTGTCCTGGTTCAACACATGGCCCATGAGAACGGAGAGGCCTGCGACCAGGGTAATCGCCAGCCAGAAACTGGCCAGGATCCTCCAGAACAATGAACGCAACGAAAGCACCTCTCCAGGCAAATGGCAAAGCCCGGCCAAGAACCGACCGGGCAATCAGGGGGCTACAGGTTACCCAACTGCAGGGTTATTGGGCCTTCTTTTCCTTCTGCGCTTTCCAGGCCATGAACTCGGCCCATTCGGCGCGGCGCTCGTCCTGCTTCTTGACGATGTCGTCGAACTGCTTCTGCTGATCGGGCGTCAGCAGGGCACGGATGTCTGCGCGGCTCTTGGCTTCACTGGTGGCCAGGGCGTCATGCATGGCTTTCTTTTCCGCTTCCGGCAGTTTTGCCAGGTAGCTTTCGGTGATCTTGTGCCGTTGCTGCATCTGCTCGCCCATCAGCCGGCCAACCTGACGGCGCTGGTCGCGGTTCAGGTCCAGGGACTCGAGCATGCCGGGGCCGCGGTGGTGCATCATGGCCGGGCCCTGGAAAGGCGGCTCGTCGGGACCATGGGCCGGGCCCTGGGGCGCGGCCATCGCCAAGGTCGGCAGGGTGGCCGCGAACAGCAGGGCGGTGAGGGTCTTGCGCATGGTGGATCTCCTTGTCTGATCGCCGGTCGTTTACCGGATGAGTTCAGTCTACGGAGGGCAGCGTCAGGCGCGGTCAGGCGAGAGTAAAGACTTGGTAAACCCAGGCTCGTGTCAGGCGGAGTAATAGTAACCGCGGCTACGCAGGGCGACGATCCGTGGCCGGCCGTCAGGGTGAGGGCCAATCTTCTTGCGCAGGTTGCTCACATGCATGTCCAGGCTGCGGTCGTACAGGGTCAGCTTGCGCCCCAGGGCCAACTGCGCAAGCTCCTGCTTGTCCAGGGGCTCGCCGGGCTGTCTAAGCAAGGCCTCGAGGATACGGCTTTCCGAAAGCGTCAGG
Organism: Pseudomonas massiliensis; assembly: GCF_000826105.1. Taxonomy (GTDB): domain Bacteria; phylum Pseudomonadota; class Gammaproteobacteria; order Pseudomonadales; family Pseudomonadaceae; genus Aquipseudomonas; species Aquipseudomonas massiliensis. The sequence continues at coordinate 918,316 of NZ_CCYK01000007.1, forward strand.
GAGATGTCATGGCTGTCCACGCTGACCACTCCGCGCACCGGGCTGAAGTTCAGGTCGCCTATCTCCATCTGGGTGGCGCTGGCCGCAGGGTGGCTGCGCCGCAGCACTGCCCGCAAGCGCGCCGTGAGTTCCCGAGGGTCGCAGGGCTTGGCCAGGTAATCATCCGCGCCCAGCTCCAGGCCAAGGATGCGGTCCAGCGGTTCGCCCCTGGCTGAAAGCATGACTACCGGCAGCTCGGCATGCTCGCTACGCAATTGCTTGAGCAGTTCCAGGCCGCTGCCGTCGGGCAGCATCACATCCAGCACCACGGCTGCCGGAGCGGCCTCGGCCAGCGCCTTGCGGGCGCTCTGGCCATCATGGCAGGCGCGTACCTGGAAGCCCTCGTGGACGAGCCAACTGCTCAGCAGCTCGCACAGCTCCACGTCGTCGTCTATCAGCAGCAGCTCGCTCATGGTCGATCAGGCGCTTGGGAAGACTTGCTTGAACGGCTTCACCACCACTTGGGTATAGACCCCCGCGGCGCGATAGGGATCGGCCTCGGCCCAGCCGGTAGCGGCTTCAAGCGAGGCGAACTCGGCCACGATCAGGCTACCGCTGAAGCCCGCTGTGCCCGGGTCGTTGCTGTCGATGGCCGGATGAGGGCCGGCCAGTACCAGGCGGCCATCGTCCTGCAGCGCCTGCAGGCGCGCAAGGTGGGCGGGACGGGCTGCCAGACGGGCCGCCAGGGAACCCTCGGCGTCAGTGGCGATGATTGCGTAGAGCATGTCAGTCCTCGGTCTTGGTGGTAGGCGCGGTGTCCTGCAGGTGGCGAGAGAGGTACACGCCTTGCCCGAGCAGGAAAAGCAGGGTCATGCCCAGGCTGCCGAACACCTTGAAGTCTACCCAGAAGCGTTCGAAGGTGAAGGCCACGATCAGGTTGGCCGCGCCGCACACCAGGAAGAAGACGATCCAGGCGATGTTCAGGCGTGTCCAGACCGCATCGGGCAGGTTCAGGGCGTGGCCCATGATGCGCTGTATGAGCACGCGGTCGCCGATGAAATGGCTGCCCAGGAAGGCCAGGGCGAACAGCCAGTTGACCACTGGCGCCTTCCATTTCAGGAAGGTTTCGCTATGGAAGGCCAGGGTCATGCCGCCGAACACGAGGCAGGCCAGCAAGGTGAGCCACTGGCCTTTTTCCAGCCGACGTTGACGCAGGAACATCAGCCCGTAGACGATCAGCGAACTGCCGATGAGCACCGCGGTCGCACTGAAGATACCGCCGAAATCGATGCTGTGGCCCGCCAGGTCGAGGGTGCGGGGTTCGGTTTTGTAGACGATGAAGAACAGCAGCAGCGGGATGAAGTCGATCAGTTGTTTCACAATGGCAGCCAGGCGCGGGATGTGGCGGCATAATAGCAAACCTTCTTGAACTCGAAAGCGCCGCCATGAATGTTGACCTGCATTGCCACAGCACAGCCTCCGATGGCGCCCTGGCCCCGGCCAGCGTAGTGGCCCGCGCCCATGGGCAGGGGGTGCGGCTGCTGGCGCTGACCGATCACGACACCGTGGATGGCCTGGCCGAGGCACAGGACGCTGCCGAGGTACTGGGCATGGCCTGGGTCAGCGGTGTGGAAATGTCCTGTACCTGGGGTGGCGCGACCATCCATGTGCTCGGCTACGGCTTCGCCCTGGACGCACCCGCCCTGGGCGAGGCGCTGGAAGCACTGCACGCCGGGCGCTGGTTACGGGCCCAGGAGATCGACCGCAGGCTCGCCGCCAAGGGGATGCCTGGTGCCCTGGAAGGCGCCAGGGCGATCCAGGCCGCCCTGGGAGACAGCCGTAATGCGCCGGCGCGGCCGCACTTCGCGGACTTCCTGGTGCAGGCAGGGCATGTACCGGACCGAGCCACAGCATTTCGCCGCTGGCTGGGCGCGGGCAAGATCGGTGATGTGAAACAGCACTGGCCTACCCTCGAGCAAACGGTCGGCACCCTGCGCGCGGCGGGCGCCTGGGTCAGCCTGGCCCACCCGATGCACTATGATTTCAATCGGAGCAAGCGCCGTCGCCTCGTGGCCGACTATCTTCAAGCGGGAGGTCACGCGCTGGAAGTGGTCAACGGCCTGCAGGCGGACGAGCAAACAGGTACTCTGGCCATCCTGGCCCGGGAGTTCGGCCTGCTGGTCAGCGCCGGCAGCGACTTCCACGGGCCGGGCAACTGGGGTGAAATCGGCAGTTACCGTCCGGTGCCGGAAGACCTGCCACTGTTGTGGGAGCGTTTTGGTCATGACCGTTCACGCCTATCAGCAAGGATATGAAGTGAGCCAGTTTTTCCAGATTCACCCGCAATCCCCGCAGCCGCGCCTGATCAAACAGGCCGCGGATATCATCCGCGCCGGGGGCGTGGTGGTGTATCCCACCGATTCGTCCTATGCGGTGGGCTGCCGAATGGGCGAGAAATCCGCCATCGAGCGCGTGCGTCGCCTGCGTCAACTGGACGACCGGCACAACTTCACCCTCCTGTGCAGCGACCTGTCGCAACTGGGCCTGTTCGCCAAGGTAGACACGGCGGCTTTTCGCCTGCTCAAGGCGCAGACGCCGGGGCCCTATACCTTCCTCCTTAACGCCACGCGGGAAGTGCCGCGGCTGCTGCTGCACCCCAAGCGGCGCACCATTGGCTTGCGGGTGCCGGCCCATCCCATCGCCCAGGCACTGCTCCAGGCCCTGGGCGAGCCCTTGATGAGCGTGAGCCTGATCCTGCCCGGGGACACTGAACCCTTGAGCGACCCCTACGACATGCGCGAGCGGCTGGAACACCACGTGGACCTGATCATCGACGGCGGGCAGGGCGGCGCTGTCGCCTCCACGGTGGTGGACCTGACCGAGGCCGATCCGCAGGTGGTGCGCGTGGGCTGCGGAGACCCGGCGCCCTTCATGGCCGACGCGTGAGCGAGGCCTCTCGCGGCAGCGCGGCGCCGGCCGAGGCCGGATCCGGCGAGCAGATGCAACTGGCACTGGTCTACGGCGCGGCCTTCACTGAGCTGCCCCAGGACCTTTATATCCCGCCGGATGCGCTGGAGGTATTCCTCGAGGCTTTCGAAGGGCCCTTGGACCTGCTCCTGTACCTGATTCGCAAGCAGAACATCGACGTGCTGGAGATTCCTGTCGCCGAGATCACTCGCCAATACATGGCGTATGTGGAATTGATGAAAAGCGTGCGCCTTGAACTCGCCGCCGAGTACCTGGTGATGGCCGCCATGCTGGCGGAGATCAAGTCACGGATGCTGCTTCCCCGCTCGACCCAGGTCGAGGAGGAAGAGGGCGATCCCCGGGCCGAGCTTATACGCCGTCTTCAGGAGTACGAGCGCTTCAAGGCCGCGGCCGAGGGTATCGATGGGCTGCCGCGGGTCGGCCGGGAGATCGTGGTGCCGCAGTTGGACGCACCCCAGGCCAAGGCGCGGCGCCTGTTGCCGGACGTGGCCCTGGAGGAAGTGTTGCTCGCCATGGCCGAGGTAATGCGGCGCAACGACCTGTTCGAAAGCCATCAGGTGACCCGCGAGGCCTTGTCTACCCGGGAGCGTATGAGCGAGGTACTGGAAAGGCTCAGGGGTGGCGGTTTCGTGCCGTTCATCGAGCTGTTCGCCCTGGACGAAGGCAAGCTTGGCGTGGTGGTCACCTTCATGGCCATCCTCGAACTTGTGAAGGAATCTTTGATCGAGCTGGTGCAAAATGAGCCCTTTGCCGCCATCCATGTCCGGATGCGCGCAGACTGAACGCACCGACCGAGCATCCATGAACCTCAACGAACCCCGCGAGCTGGCCTCCTTGCTTGAGGCCTTCCTGCTGGCTTCGGGCAAGCCCCAGAGCCTGGACAATTTCTACGCCCTGTTCGACGAGCCCGAGCGCCCTGGCCCCACGGTCTTTCGCAAGGCCCTGGAGCATTTGCGCAAGTCCTGTGACAACCGGGCCTTCGAGCTGGTGGAGGTGGCTTCCGGCTATCGCTTGCAGATCCGCGAGCGTTACGCGCCCTGGGTCGGCCGACTGTGGGAGGAGCGGCCCCAGCGTTACTCCCGCGCGTTGCTGGAAACCCTGGCCCTGATCGCCTACCGCCAGCCCATCACCCGGGGAGAAATCGAAGACGTGCGTGGCGTGGCGGTGAACAGCAACATCGTCAAGACGCTCCTGGAACGGGAATGGGTTCGCGTGGTAGGGCACCGGGAGGTCCCGGGGCGTCCCGCCATGTTCGCTACCACCAAGGCGTTTCTGGATCATTTCAACCTCAAGAGCCTGGACGAACTGCCGCCCCTGGCCGACCTGCGAGAGCTGGAGCCCCAGGCGCCGCTGGACGACGACGAGATACCGGTGCCGGCACACCTGCAGGCCCTGGCCGATGCCAGCGCCATGGAAGAGGGCGCCGAGCCCGCCCCGCCGGCCGAGGAAACGAGCTTCCGCAGCCTGCTGCTGGAGCTCGACAGCATGGAGGCGGGGCTCAAGACCGACTTCGACGACCTGCGCGAGGACTCGCAGGCCCAGGGCGAGGCGGCGGACGTCGACGAAAACGGCGCCCACACCGCTCCGGACATCGGCCGCTGATACGCCGGTCGAATACTTCATCCGGGCCCCGTGCGTGCGGGGCTCAATACGCGTATGATGCGCGCCCCTTCGGCGAAAGCCGCCGTGTCGTCAACCCACCGGGAGGTGCCAACCATGAATGACCACGAACTCGAATCCCCCCAGCCGCCAGTACCGCCCGCCGGCGAGAAGCTGCAGAAAGTCCTGGCCCGCATCGGCGTCGGCTCGCGCCGTGATGTCGAAGCCTGGATAGGCGAAGGTCGCATCAAGGTCAACGGGGTGGTTGCCACCCTGGGCCAGCGCGTCGACCTGCACGATGCCATCAGTGTCGATGGCAAGCTCATCCGCCGCGAAGAGGCCGCCGAAACGGTGCGCCGGGTCATCATCTACAACAAGCCCGACGGCGAGATCTGCACCCGCGACGACCCGGAAGGCCGCCCTACCGTGTTCGACCGGCTGCCACGTCCCCGCGAAGGCCGCTGGATCAACGTCGGTCGCCTGGACATCAACACCACGGGCCTGCTGTTGTTCACCACCGATGGCGAACTGGCCAACCGCCTGATGCACCCGTCCTATGAAATGGACCGGGAATACGCGGTGCGGGTACGCGGCGAAGTCGACGAGGACATGATTGCGCGGCTCAAAGCGGGCGTGGTTCTGGAAGACGGCCCGGCCAAGTTCACCGATATCCAGGAAGCACCCGGCGGCGAAGGCTTCAACCACTGGTACCACTGCGTGGTGATGGAAGGGCGCAACCGTGAAGTGCGTCGGTTGTGGGAATCCCAGGGCCTCGTGGTCAGCCGCCTGAAGCGCGTGCGCTTCGGCCCGGTCTTCCTCAATTCCGACCTGCCCATGGGGCGCTGGCGTGAACTGAGTCAGAACGAGGTAGACATTCTCAGTGCCGAGGTCGGCCTGACCCCGGTGGCCTTGCCCGCGCAGACCGCCAAAGCCAAGGAAAAGCTCGAGCGCATGCAGCGCAAGTCCGCCAGGCCGCTGGGCCGCAACGAGCGCGTGCGTCAGGTACGTCCGGCGCTGGAAGGCGGCGATGAGCGAGCGCCGCGCAAGGGTCGCGAGGAAGGCCGGCCACGTTCGGCGCCTGGCCGCGGCTCCGTGGTCGCCGAACGCCCGAGCGAGGTGCGTGGCAAGCCGCGCGCGCCCAAGGGCAGGCCCGACGGCTCGCCCAAGCGCTGAGCAAGGGATTCCTGCTTGTCCGTTGCTCGTATTCCCGCTATGCCGAGTCCGTGGTTCGCTATGTACACTCCTTCGCTTGCCGACGGCCGTCCCCTGTGGACGGCCTTCACCTCTTCGACCCGACGCGCTTCCCGCGCGCCGGGCTGTACAGCCAACAAGAACAAGGAATGTATGCGATGAGCCTTCGGCCCACCTCCAGCGGCGGCTTCAAGCGTGGCTTGAAGAACCGCCATATCCAGTTGATTGCCCTCGGCGGCGCCATTGGCACCGGACTGTTTCTCGGCTCGGCCGGCGTGCTCAAGTCCGCCGGGCCGTCGATGATCCTCGGTTATGCCCTGTGCGGTTTCATCGCGTTCCTGATCATGCGCCAGCTAGGCGAGATGATCGTCGAGGAGCCGGTGGCCGGCTCCTTCAGCCATTTCGCCCATCGTTACTGGGGCGGGTTCGCCGGCTTCCTCTCCGGCTGGAACTGCTGGCTGCTCTACACCCTGGTGGGGATGTCCGAGCTGACCGCGGTGGGCAAGTACATCCAGTTCTGGTGGCCGGAAATCCCGACCTGGGCTTCGGCCGCCGGTTTCTTCACCCTGGTGACCCTGATCAATCTGACCAACGTACGGGTATTTGGCGAAGCCGAGTTCTCTTTCGCCATCATCAAGGTCCTGGCGGTGGTGGGCATGATTGCCCTGGGTGCTTACCTGCTGGTGTCCGGGCACGGCGGGCCGCAGGCGTCCTTGGCCAACCTGTGGCAGAACGGCGGCTTCTTTCCCAACGGCGTCCAGGGGCTGGTCATGGCGTTGGCGCTGATCATGTTTTCCTTTGGCGGCCTGGAAATGCTCGGGTTTACCGCCGCGGAAGCCGACGAGCCGCGGCGGGTAATCCCCAAGGCAGTCAACCAGGTCATCTGGCGCATCCTGATCTTCTACGTGGGCGCACTGGTTGTTCTGCTGTCGCTGATCCCCTGGAACAGCCTGCTGGAGAACCTGGGTGCGGCGGGAGATGCCTACAGCGGCAGCCCCTTCGTTCAGGTATTCGCCATGCTGGGCAGCGGCACCGCGGCCCATGTGCTCAACTTCGTGGTGCTCACCGCCGCGGTATCGGTGTACAACAGTGGCGCCTATTGCAATGGCCGCATGCTGGTCGGCATGGCCGAACAGGGGGACGCGCCAGCGATCCTGGGGCGGGTAGATGGTCGCGGCGTCCCTGTACTAGCCGTGCTGGCCTCGGCCGTGGTTACCGCAGTTACCGTGTTGCTCAACTACCTCATGCCTCATGACGCCCTGGAATTGCTGATGGCGCTGGTAGTGGCGACCCTCGTCATCAACTGGGCGATGATCAGCTGGTCGCACCTGCGCTTCCGCCAGCATCTGACCCGGCAAGGGGTGGTTCCACGCTTCAAGGCGTTCTGGTTTCCCGTGGGCAATTACCTATGCCTGGCCTTCGTCGCGCTTATCCTTGGCGTGATGTGGTTCACCGGGATGCAGGTTCCGGTGATGGCCATCCCGGTGTGGCTACTGGTGTCCCTGGGCCTGTACCGGTTGAAGAAGACCACGCCCGGGGTCGCTCCGGTAGGTGTGGGGCAGGGCGCGGACTGATACCTCCAAGGCAAGGCGGCGTGTTCGACGATGCGCCGCTTATTGCGCTCGGCGCAAGCTGAAAGCTTTTAGCTAGCCCTGCTAGAATGCGTCATTCACGGTCTCCATGGCGCTTCCCATGTCTTCCACACCGCACCCCCTGGCGGTCACCCTGCAAGTCGTTTCCATCGTACTGTTCACTTTCATTGGTTACCTGAACATCGGTATTCCGCTGGCGGTATTGCCGGGGTTCGTGCACACCGACCTGGGCTTTGGTGCGGTCCTGGCGGGGCTGGTGATCAGCGTCCAGTATCTGGCCACCCTGCTAAGCCGGCCCACGGCAAGTCGTTTCATCGACACTCGCGGCAGCAAACGGGCCGTGATCTACGGGCTGGCGGGGTGCGGGGCCAGCGGTGTGTTCATGCTGCTGGCGGCGGCGCTGCAAAGCTGGCCTGGAATCAGCCTGGCCTGCCTGCTGGTGGGGCGCGTGGTGCTGGGTGCTGCTGAAAGCCTTGTAGGGTCCGGTGCCATCGGCTGGGGCATCGGTCGCGTGGGCCCGGCCAACACCGCCAAGGTGATTTCCTGGAACGGTATCGCCAGCTACGGGGCCCTGGCCGTTGGCGCGCCTAGCGGTGTATGGCTGGTCCAGCATCTGGGGCTGTGGAGCATGGGCCTGGCGGTGGTGCTGTTGTCCGCCCTGGGCGTGGCCTTGGCATGGCCCAAGCTCGCCGCGCCCATAGTCGCTGGAGAACGCCTGCCCTTCCTGCATGTGCTCGGCCGGGTATTCCCGCATGGCTGCGGCCTGGCGCTCGGGGGAATCGGTTTCGGCACCATCGCCACCTTCATCACGCTCTACTACGCCTCCCGGCAGTGGGGCAATGCGGCACTCTGCCTGAGCGTGTTCGGCGCCTGCTTCATCTGCGCGCGCCTGCTCTTCGGCGGGATGATCAACCGCCTGGGAGGCTTCAGAGTAGCCATCGCCTGTCTCGGCGTGGAGTCGCTGGGGCTGTTGCTTTTATGGGCAGCGCCGAGCCTGGAATGGGCCATGGCCGGCGCTGCCTTGAGCGGATTCGGTTTCTCGCTGGTGTTCCCGGCCCTTGGCGTGGAGGCCGTGAACCTGGTGCCGGCCTCCAGTCGAGGCGCCGCGGTGGGGGCCTACTCGCTATTCGTGGACATGTCCCTTGGGCTCACCGGGCCAGTAGCCGGTGCCGTAGCCTCCGGCTTTGGTTTTGCCTCCATCTTCCTGGTGGCGGCGATCGCAGCGGCTGGCGGGCTGTTGCTGAGCCTGCACCTGTACCGCCGCAGCCTGGCGGCGCCCCGGCATGGGGATGAGCCGCTCTGAAGGCGGGGCGCCCGGGGCGCAGGCGCTTGGCCCGGCCGGCCTCAATCCATGCAGCCGTTGCCCATCGCTTCGTACTCGAGCATGTGCTGCTGGCCGTGACTGTCCTGGTACAGCATGTGCAGCGGCACTACCTTGCACACCGTGGGCACCGGCTCCATGGAAATCACCTTGGCGATGTCCAGATGGGCGCCATATTCATAGTGTTCCACCTTCGGCTGGGCAGCGAAGGCCGGTTGCAGGCCGCCAGCGGCCAGCAGGCAGGCCGAGGCGGTCAGGGCGAACAGAGAGCGTTTCATCGGGTTTTACCTTCTGGGGGTCGAGCGAGGCCGCGCGACCCTTTTGCAGGTCGCGGGCGTTCGGTTCGGGTCGGGAGCAGGCCTTCGTGGGGGCTGTTCAGTCGTTGCCATTGCTGGCGATGCGCATTCTAGGCGCGAGCTTGACGCCGCTTACAGGCTGGCTTTTGATAAACAGTGTTAACGAAAGAGGCAATAATTTCGCCCTACGGCACGCGGCGTTCGCCTTTACTACCATCGTCGAATGGTTGTAGCAGGCTTGCGTCACGTACAACGCAAGCCTACAAGAACAACGATGCTCTTCGAGGACCGAAAAGATGACCGCGGCTTCCCTGTACCCCGTACGCCCTGACGTGAAGGCCAATACCCTGACCGACGAGGCGACCTACAAGGCCATGTACCAGCAGTCCGTGGTCAACCCCGACGGTTTCTGGCGCGAGCAGGCCAAGCGCCTGGACTGGATCAAGCCGTTCGACAAGGTGAAGCAGACTTCCTTCGACGACCATCGCGTTGACATCAAGTGGTTCGCCGACGGCACCCTGAATGTGGCCTACAACTGCCTGGATCGGCATCTGGAAGCGCGTGGCGATCAGCCCGCCATCATCTGGGAGGGGGACGACCCCTCCGAAAGCCGCACCATCACCTACCGCGAGCTGCACGAAGAAGTGTGCAAGTTCGCCAACGCCTTGCGTGGCCAGGACGTGCATCGCGGCGATGTGGTGACCATCTACATGCCGATGATTCCGCAGGCGGTGGTAGCCATGCTGGCCTGCGCCCGGATCGGCGCCATCCACTCGGTGGTGTTCGGCGGCTTTTCCCCGGAAGCACTGGCTGGCCGCATCATCGACTGCCGCTCCAAGGTGGTGATCACCGCGGACGAAGGGCTGCGGGGCGGCAAGAAGACGCCGTTGAAAGCGAACGTCGATCGCGCCTTGACCAACCCGGAAACCAGCAGCGTGCAGAAAGTGATCGTCTGCAAGCGCACCGGCGGCGAGATCGAATGGAACCGTCACCGCGACATCTGGTACCACGCTTTGCTGGAAGTGGCTTCCAGCACCTGCGCGCCCAAGGAAATGGGCGCCGAGGAGGCGCTGTTCATCCTCTACACCTCAGGCTCCACGGGCAAGCCCAAGGGCGTGCTGCATACCAGCGCAGGCTACCTGCTCTATGCGGCCCTTACCCATGAACGTGTCTTTGACTACCGTCCGGGTGAGGTCTACTGGTGCACGGCCGACGTAGGCTGGGTCACCGGGCACAGCTATATCGTCTACGGGCCCCTGGCCAACGGCGCTACCACGCTTCTTTTCGAAGGGGTGCCCAACTACCCGGACATCACCCGCGTATCGAAGATCATCGACAAGCACAAGGTGAACATTCTCTATACGGCGCCCACGGCCATTCGCGCCATGATGGCCGAAGGCACCGCGGCAGTGGCCGGGGCGGATGGCTCCAGCCTGCGCCTGCTCGGCTCGGTGGGCGAACCCATCAACCCCGAAGCCTGGAACTGGTATTACAAGACCGTGGGGAAGGAACGTTGCCCGATCGTCGACACCTGGTGGCAGACTGAAACCGGCGGCGTGCTGATCAGTCCGTTGCCGGGCGCCATCGGGCTGAAGCCAGGCTCGGCTACCAAGCCGTTCTTTGGCGTCATTCCCGCCCTGGTGGACAACCTGGGCAACATCATCGAAGGGGCGGCCGAGGGCAACCTGGTGATTCTGGACTCCTGGCCCGGGCAGGCACGGTCGCTGTATGGAGACCACGACCGTTTCGTCGATACCTACTTCAAGACGTTCCGCGGCATGTACTTCACGGGTGACGGCGCCAGGCGGGATGAGGATGGCTATTACTGGATCACCGGCCGGGTGGATGATGTGCTCAACGTGAGCGGCCACCGCATGGGTACCGCCGAGATCGAAAGCGCCATGGTGGCCCACCCGAAAGTGGCCGAAGCCGCAGTGGTGGGCGTGCCCCATGACATCAAGGGGCAGGGGATCTATGTTTATGTGACCCTCAATGCCGGGGAAGAGCCAAGCGAGGCCTTGCGTCAGGAGCTCAAGAACTGGGTGCGCAAGGAGATCGGCCCAATCGCTTCGCCCGACGTCATTCAGTGGGCCCCGGGCCTGCCCAAGACGCGGTCAGGGAAGATCATGCGCCGTATCCTGCGCAAGATCGCTACCGCCGAATATGGTGCCCTGGGGGACATTTCCACCCTGGCCGACCCTGGCGTGGTCCAGCACCTGATCGATACGCATCGGCAGATGGCGGCCGCCTGATCCATTGCCGCTTATCGAGCCCCGCTTCGGCGGGGCTTTTGTTTTATGGAAACAGGTACCGTGTTACCGGATAATGCCACCGTGAAACTGATCGAAACAGATCGACGGCGCGAAGCGTTGGAAGATGCCCCGCCAATGCCTCTAGTACAGGGGTTAGATCGGTAGGCTTGAAATTTGCAGTAGCTGTTGGTTGGTTCCAAGCCCTTAGATCACTGGTTCGCTTGCCTGTCAAGGTGGGCGGTTCAGTCGAGCCAGCCTTCTGTAATATGTTGTCGCATTGCAGAAATTTCCGACTTTGACTCGCCGTTAAAATGCCCAGCACTCGCCTCCGCTTCGGTGGCGCGATTTATCCTGGCTCCGCGCCTGGCCTTGCCAGCGCCGCCATCCGATGGAGTACTCCCATGAAGAAGCTCGCACTGCTTGGTGCCCTGGCGCTGTCCGTGCTTTCGTTTACCGCCGCGGCCGAAGACAAGCCGTTGAAGATCGGTATCGAAGCGGCCTACCCGCCGTTCGCCTCCAAGGCACCGGACGGCAGCATCGTGGGCTTCGACTATGACATCGGCAACGCGCTGTGCGCCGAGATGAAGGTCAGGTGCGTCTGGGTCGAGCAGGAGTTCGACGGCCTGATCCCCTCGCTGAAGGTGCGCAAGATCGACGCCATTCTTTCCTCGATGTCCATCACCGACGACCGCAAGAAGTCGGTGGACTTCACCAGCAAGTACTACAACACTCCGGCACGCCTGGTCATGAAGGCCGGCACCAGCGTGGACGACAGCCTGGGTGGCCTGAGCGGCAAGAACATCGGCGTGCAGCGTGGCTCCATCCACGAACGCTTCGCCAATGAAGTACTCGCGCCCAAGGGTGTGAACGTCAAGCCCTACGCCTCCCAGAACGAGGTCTACCTGGACCTCGCCGCTGGCCGCCTGGATGGCACCCTGGCCGATGCCACGCTGCTGCAGGATGGTTTCCTGAAAACGGACGCGGGCAAGGGCTTCGCCTTCGCCGGGCCGGCCTTCACCGACGTCAAGTACTTCGGTGACGGCGTAGGCATCGCCGTGCGCAAAGGCGACAGCGCCAACCTGGAGCGGCTCAATGCGGCTATCGCTGCCATTCGTGCCAACGGTACGTACAAGCAGATCCAGGACAAGTACTTCGACTTCGATATCTACGGCAAATAGCGTCATCCCCTCCGCGAGCAGGGGCCGTGCGCGGCCCCGCTTCGTTTTTCCGCCCTGAGCGCGTGACGCTCACTCTGAAGGCTTGCGAGCATGTTGAAAGGCTACGGCGAGGTCATCCTCGAGGGGGTCGGCCTGACCCTGCAATTGGCGCTCTCGTCCATGGCGCTGGCGATCGTGCTGGGCCTGGTGGGCGCTGCGTTTCGCCTCTCCCCGGTGCGGGTACTGGCATGGCTGGGTGAGCTGTATTCCACGGTGATTCGCGGCATCCCGGACCTTGTGCTGATCCTGCTGATTTTCTACGGCGGCCAGGATGTGGTGAACCGAGTGGCGCCCCTGCTGGGCTACGACGACTACATCGACCTGGACCCGCTGCTCACCGGCGTCTTCACCTTGGGCTTCATTTTCGGTGCCTACCTGTCCGAGACCTTTCGGGGCGCCTTCATGGGTATCCCCAAAGGCCAGGCCGAGGCGGGCATGGCCTATGGCATGAGCAGCCTGCAGATCTTCTTCCGCGTGCTGGTGCCGCAGATGATCCGCCTGGCCATCCCCGGCTTCACCAACAACTGGCTGGTGCTGACCAAGGCCACCGCGCTCATTTCCGTTGTCGGTCTGCAGGACATGATGTTCAAGGCCAAACAGGCGGCCGACGCGACCCGAGAGCCCTTCACCTTCTACCTGGCCGTCGCCGGGCTCTACCTGATCATCACCAGTGTCTCGCTGCTGCTGCTCAAATGGCTCGAGCGACGTTACTCGGCGGGCGTAAGGACGGCTGAACTATGATTTTCGACTACACCGTGATCCAGGCCAGTCTGCCGCTGTACCTGCAAGGGCTACTCGAAACCCTCAAGCTGCTGGCCATTTCCCTGGTTGCAGGATTGTTGGTGGCCTTCCCGCTGGCATTGATGCGGGTTTCGCGCAGACCGTGGGTCAACGCCCTGGCCTGGACATACACCTACATCATTCGCGGCACGCCCATGCTGGTGCAGTTGTTCCTGATCTACTACGGCCTGGCGCAGTTCGAGGCCGTGCGGGAAAGTGTATTCTGGCCGTGGTTGTCCAGCGCCACCTTCTGTGCCTGCCTGGCATTCGCCATTAATACCAGCGCCTATACCGCCGAAATCATCGCCGGCAGCCTGCGGGCCACGCCTCATGGCGAGATCGAGGCGGCCCGCGCCATGGGCATGTCCCGTGCCCTGATGTATCGACGCATCCTGCTGCCTTCAGCCATGCGCCGCGCGCTGCCGCAATACAGCAACGAAGTGATCATGATGCTGCAGACTACCAGCCTGGCTTCCATCGTCACCCTGATGGACATCACCGGCGCCGCCCGGGCCGTGAACGCCCAGTATTACCTGCCGTTCGAGGCCTACATCACTGCGGGGGCCATCTACCTGGCCCTGACCTTCATCCTGGTGCGGCTGTTCAAGCTGGCCGAGCGGCGCTGGCTCGGCTACCTGGCGCCACGCAAGGGCTGACGCGTTCCCGGGCGGCGTCGCGCCGCCTGGCCTTATTTCAGAGACCGACTCCATGAACAAACTCGAAGTCCAGGACCTGCACAAGCGCTATGGCAGCCACGAAGTGCTCAAGGGCGTCAGCCTTCAAGCCAGGGCCGGCGACGTGATCAGCATCATCGGCTCCAGCGGTTCGGGCAAAAGCACCTTCCTGCGTTGCATCAACCTGCTCGAGCAGCCCTGGTCGGGAAACATCCTGCTCAACAACGAAGCCCTGAAGCTGGTGCCCAACAAGGCCGGCGGGCTCAAGGCCGGTGATCCCAAGCAGCTCCAGCGTCTGCGTTCGCGACTGGCCATGGTGTTCCAGCATTTCAACCTGTGGTCGCACATGACCGCCTTGCAGAATGTGATCGAGGCCCCGGTGCATGTACTGGGGGTAAGCAAGAAGGAGGCCTTGGAAAAAGCGGAGTATTACCTGGCGAAGGTAGGGGTGACCCACCGTAAGGATGCCTATCCTGGCCATATGTCTGGCGGCGAGCAGCAGCGCGTGGCGATCGCCCGCGCCCTGGCCATGGAGCCGGAGGTGATGTTGTTCGACGAGCCCACCTCCGCGCTGGACCCGGAGCTGGTGGGCGATGTGCTCAAGGTCATGCAGTCTCTCGCCCAGGAAGGGCGGACCATGGTGGTGGTCACCCACGAGATGGGCTTTGCGCGGGAAGTGTCCAATCAGGTCATCTTCCTGCACCAGGGGCTGGTGGAAGAGCAGGGCAACCCCCGGGAAGTCCTGGCGAACCCTCAGTCCGAGCGCCTGCGCCAGTTCCTCTCCGGTAGTCTTAAATAAGCAGGCCAAGCTCGCCGCTCGCCCCTCGTTCGCCTTCTTTTGCGTGAGTGTCTCAATGACTGCCCAGCGTATCGGTTTTCTCATCTGGCCCGGCACCAGGGCGCTGACCCTGGCACTGGCCGAGGAAGCCTTGAGTGTTGCCAGCCGGGTTCATCCCGAGGTCCTTTATGAACCGGTGTTCCTGCATGCCGAGGCCTTGAGCGTCGGGGGTTGGCAGTTGCCTGGCGAGCCCTGGGCGGGGCGGCTGGAAGGATGCCAGAAATTATTCCTGGTAGCGGACGAACCGCCGACGACCATGCCTGCGGCCCTAGCCAGCGCGCTCAAGCAGCAGGTACGCGGCGGCTGCCTGATTGGCGGCTTGTCCGCGGGTATCTATCCCTTGGCCCAATTGGGCCTGCTCGACGGCTACCGCGCCTCGGTGCATTGGCGCTGGCAGGACGATTTCAGTGAGCGCTTTCCGAAGGTGATCGCCACCAGTCACCTGTTCGACTGTGACCGTGACCGCCTCACCGCCTGCGGTGGCTTGGCCGTGCTTGACCTCATGCTGGCGCTGCTGACCCGCGACCATGGCGCCGAGCTGGCCGGCGCGGTGTCCGAAGAGTTGGTGGTCGAGCGGATTCGCGAAGGGGCCGAGCGCCAGCGCATTCCATTGCAGAACCGGCTGGGGTCGAGCCATCCGAAGCTGACCCAGGCGGTGCTCTTGATGGAAGCCAACATCGAGGAGCCGCTGACCACGGATGAGATCGCCCAGCACGTGTGCGTCTCGCGACGACAGCTGGAACGCATCTTCAAGCAGTACCTCAACCGGGTGCCCAGCCAGTATTACCTGGAACTGCGCCTGAACAAGGCGCGCCAGATGCTGATGCAGACGAGCAAGTCAATCATCCAGATCGGGCTGTCGTGCGGGTTTTCCTCGGGGCCGCATTTTTCCAGCGCCTATCGGAATTTCTTTGGGGCTACGCCCCGGGAAGACCGGAACCAGCGTCGCGCCGGCAGCCCTTTCGAGCTGGCGCCGGTGTCGGCTGAGCGAGGGTGAGCTCGGGCCGGTACTAGCGAGACTTGCACAAATGGCACAGGCGCCGCGGAATGCGCCTCGGCTCGGCCGAGTGGAGGCATGGCGAAGCTGGGCGCCCGCCAGGGAAGGCGGGCGAGCGGCGCCAGGGCAGGGATGCCCTGTCGACGCGTCCCAAGCCCGAGCCATGCCGGAAGGAGGGAACCCCCGCCTTGGCGGGGGCCGAACGAACAGCGCGAATGGTTTCCCCCCTTTGCCGAAACAAAGGGGGTCGCCGTAAAGGCGAAACCTTACTTGAGGCGCATGCGCAATCGGGATTTACTCTTCATCACCGCCCCCGCCCCCCTGATGTCCAAAAACCGGGAAGCTGGCAAAGTCTGATCAGCCAACCGTTGATTCGCTTTGACCTACAGATTGCTACTTCACTGGCCCCCTCGGTTTGACCTCCTTTAAACTTACGCCTTTGTGACCCTATATGTCGCATTGCTGAAAACCCCCTGTTTCCAAGGTGTGCGGCTGTAACAAGTTGTCGCTTGGCGGCAAGGTCCCGGCCCGACCACTCCTTACAATCCCCCCATCGTCGGCCACTCTCGGGCCGACGCTTCGCTTCAGGAGACGCTGATGTCCGCTGATCACGCTCAGGTGCAACGCGCCGATTTCGACCAGGTCATGGTCCCCAATTATGCTCCGGCCGGGTTCATCCCTGTGCGTGGCGCCGGGTCTCGTGTCTGGGACCAGGCTGGCCGTGAACTCATCGATTTCTCCGGCGGCATCGCGGTGAACGTCCTGGGCCATGCCCATCCGGCCCTGGTCAAGGCGCTGACCGAGCAGGCCAACAAGCTGTGGCACGTGTCCAACGTGTTCACCAACGAGCCTACCCTGCGCCTGGCCAAGAAGCTGGTGGCGGCCACCTTCGCCGAGCGCGTGTTCTTCTGCAACTCCGGTGCCGAGGCCAACGAAGCCTGCTTCAAGCTGGCACGTCGCGTGGCCCACGATAACTTCGGTCCCGAGAAGTGCGAGATCATCGCGGCGGTCAACAGCTTCCATGGCCGCACCCTTTTCACCGTGAGCGTGGGCGGTCAGCCCAAGTACTCCGATGGCTTCGGGCCGAAGATCGAAGGCATCACCCATGTGCCCTATAACGACCTTGACGCTCTCAAGGCCGCGATCTCGGACAGGACCTGCGCCGTGGTGCTGGAGCCTATCCAGGGCGAGGGCGGCGTATTGCCGGCGGACAAGGCCTACCTCGAAGGCGCCCGCGCCCTGTGCGACCAGCACAATGCCCTGCTGGTGTTCGATGAGGTGCAGAGCGGCATGGGCCGTAGCGGCAAGCTGTTCGCCTACATGCATTACGGCGTGACTCCCGATGTGCTCTCCAGCGCCAAGAGCCTGGGAGGTGGTTTCCCTATCGGGGCCATGCTGACCACCGAGAAGCTCGCCAAGCACCTGAGCGTAGGCGTGCACGGCACCACCTACGGCGGCAATCCATTGGCCTGCGCGGTGGCCGAGGCCGTGGTCGACGTGGTCAATACGCCGCAGGTACTGGCCGGAGTGCAGGCTCGGCATGAGCTTTTCGCTACCCGCTTGCGCGCCATTGGCGAGCGCTATGGTGTGTTCACCCAGGTACGCGGCATGGGCCTGTTGATCGGCTGCGTGCTAAGCGACCCCTGGAAAGGCAAGGCCAAGGAGTTCTTCAATGCCGCCGAGCGTCAGGACCTGATGATCCTCCAGGCCGGCCCGGACGTGGTCCGCTTCGCCCCGAGCCTGGTCATCGAGGAGGCTGACATCGACGATGGCCTGGACCGCTTCGAACGCGCCGTTGCCCAGTTGACCCAAGCCTGACTGGCCGTGCCTGACTGGCCGGTGAGGCCGGCTGGTCGCAGTGACTGGCGGGGTGCCTGGCGCCCCGCTTCTTCTTTCTGATTCAAGGAGTGGCACCATGCTCGTGATGCGCCCGGCGCAAATGGCTGACCTGGACGAGGTGCAACGGCTCGCCGCGGACAGCCCCATCGGTGTCACGTCCCTTCCCGACGATCTCGAGCGCCTGCGCGACAAGATCGTGGCGTCCGAGGCCTCCTTCGCCGCCGAGGTGAGCTTCAACGGCGAAGAAAGCTATTTCTTCGTGCTGGAAGACACCGCCCAAGGGCGGCTCGTCGGTTGCTCGGCCATCGTGGCGTCGGCCGGCTATTCGGAGCCGTTCTATAGCTTTCGCAACGAGACCTTCGTTCATGCCTCCCGTGAACTGAAGATCCACAACAAGATCCATGTACTCTCCCAGTGCCACGACCTGACCGGTAACAGCCTGCTGACCAGTTTCTATGTCTTGCCAGAGCTGGTCAGCACGCCCTGGGCTGAGCTCAATTCCCGGGCCAGGCTGCTGTTCATGGCCAACCATCCCGAGCGTTTCGCCGACTCGGTGGTGACCGAAATCGTCGGATACAGCGACGAGGCAGGGGATTCCCCGTTCTGGGACGCGATCGGGCGTAACTTCTTCGATATCAACTACGCGGCGGCCGAGCGGCTTTGTGGGTTGAAAAGCCGGACCTTCCTGGCCGAGCTGATGCCCCATTACCCCATTTATGTTCCGCTGTTGCCGGATGCCGCCCAGGAAGCCATGGGCCAAGTACATCCCAGGGCACAGATCACCTTCGACATCCTGATGCGCGAAGGCTTTGAAACCGAACATTACATCGACATCTTCGACGGCGGGCCGACCCTGCATGCCCGGGTCGCCAATATCCGTTCGATCGCCACTAGCCGGGTGGTGCCGGTGCGAATCGAGGAAACCGGCAAGGGCGGGCGGCCGTACCTGGTCGCCAATTGTCAGTTGCAGGACTACCGCGCTGCCCTGCTGGAGCTGGACTGGGCACCCGGCAAGCCGGTGGGCTTGCCCGCCGCGGTGGCCGAGCGCCTGGGTGTCGGTGAAGGCGCCAGCGTGCGCCTGGTGGCGGTGTAACAGCAAGGTGCACCGCCTGGCGCTGGCCAGGCGGACGATCGCGGCCCCTCAGCTGGGCCGCCCGAGGAGAAAGCATGATTGTTCGTCCTGTACGCAGCAGCGACCTTAACGCGCTGATCGACCTGGCCCGTGGCACCGGCCCGGGCCTGACTACCTTGCCGGCCAATGAAGAGCGCCTTGGCCAGCGCGTGGAGTGGGCGCAGAAAAGCTTCCGTGGCGAAGCCGAGCGCGGGGATACCGACTACCTGTTCGTACTGGAAACCGACGACGGCACCGTGGTGGGCACTTCGGCCATCGCCGGGGCGGTGGGGCAGCGCGAGCCTTGGTACAACTACCGGGTAGGCCTGACTGTCAGTGCATCCAAAGAACTGAACATCTACCGCGAGATTCCCACGCTCTTCCTGGCTAACGACCTGACCGGCAATTCAGAGCTGTGCTCGCTGTTCCTGCGGGACGACATGCGCAATGGCCTCAACGGCCGCTTGCTGGCCAAGGCGCGGCTGCTGTTCATGGCCGAATACACCGCCCTGTTCGGCAAGAAGGTGATCGCCGAGCTACGCGGCATCTCCGACGACCAGGGACGCTCGCCTTTCTGGGAAAGCCTGGGGCGTTATTTCTTCAAGATGGAGTTCAGTCAGGCGGACTACCTCACCGGCGTCGGCAACCGCGCGTTCATCGCCGAGCTGATGCCCAAGTTCCCGCTTTATACCTGCTTCCTGTCGGAGGCCGCGCGCGGGGTGATCGGCAAGGTCCACCCTGATACCGAGCCGGCGCTTTCCATGCTCCGTGCCGAAGGCTTCAACTACCAGGGCTATGTGGACATCTTCGATGCCGGTCCCGCGGTGGAGTGCGAAGTCGCCAAGATCCGCGCCGTTCAGGAAAGCAAGACCCTGATACTGGCCGTGGGTACACCGGGCGATGACGCACCGGTGTATCTGATCCACAACCGTCAGCTCGAGCAGTGCCGTATTACCGCGGCACCGGCGCGGCTGGCCGCCGGCACCCTGGTGGTGGACCCACTTACCGCTCGGCGCCTGCGCCTTCACGCCGGCGACCAGGTGCGCGCGGTGCCCCTGTCACCCACTACGGCTCTGGAGGGCCAGGCATGACTACCCTGTTCATTGGCGGGCAATGGCTCGCAGGCGAAGGCGAGGTCTTCCAGTCCCTCGATCCCGTGGGCCAGCGGGTACTGTGGCAGGGCCAGGGGGCGTCGGCGGCCCAGGTTGACACAGCCGTGGCCGCCGCTCGCCAGGCCTTTCCTGCTTGGGCATCGCTGCCACTGGATGCCCGCATCGCTCACCTGCAAGCCTTCGCCGAGCGACTGAAGACTCGCGCGGATGACCTGGCGCGTTGCATCGGCGAGGAAACCGGCAAGCCGCTATGGGAAGCGGCCACCGAAGTCACCAGCATGATCAACAAGGTGGCGATCTCGGTGCAGGCCTATCGCGAGCGTACGGGCGAGAAGCAAAGCGTGCTCGGCGATGCCAATGCGGTGCTACGCCACAAGCCTCACGGAGTGGTGGCCGTCTTCGGGCCGTACAACTTCCCGGGTCATCTGCCCAATGGGCATATCGTGCCGGCCTTGCTGGCCGGCAATACCGTGGTGTTTAAGCCCAGCGAACTGACGCCGGCCGTGGCGGCCCTGACGGTGGCGTGCTGGGAGCAGGCGGGCCTGCCCGCCGGTGTGCTGAACCTGGTGCAGGGCGCCCGGGAGACCGGGGTCGCCCTGGCCGCGGCGGACATCGACGGGCTGTTCTTCACTGGATCGAGCCGTACCGGTAACCACCTGCATCAGCAGTTCGCCGGCCGCCCGGACAAGATCCTGGCCCTGGAAATGGGCGGAAACAACCCGCTGGTGGTGGATGAGGTGGAAGACCTGGATGCTGCCGTCTATACCATTGTGCAGTCAGCATTCATCTCCGCCGGCCAGCGTTGCACCTGCGCCCGCCGCCTGTTGGTACCGGCCGGCGAATGGGGTGACCGCCTGCTTGATCGCCTGGTGGAGGTTGCGCGTAACCTGCGGGTAGGCGCCTTCGATGAGCAGCCCGCACCCTTCATGGGCGCGGTAGTTTCCCTGGCGGCCGCCAAAGCCTTGATGGAGGCGCAGGCCGTGTTACTGGCCCAGGGCGGCCGGGCCTTGCTGGCCATGACTCAGCCAAGCCCCGACGCCGCTTTGCTTACCCCCGGGGTAGTGGACGTGACCGCGATCGCCGAAAAGTCTGACGAAGAGTTGTTCGGCCCGCTGTTGCAAGTAGTACGTTACCAAGGCTTCGACCAGGCCATCGCCGAGGCCAACGCCACGCGCTACGGCCTGGCAGCCGGCCTGCTGTCGGATTCGGCCGAGCGCTACCAGCACTTCTGGTTGCACAGCCGCGCCGGCATCGTGAACTGGAACAAACAACTGACCGGAGCTGCCAGCAGCGCGCCCTTCGGCGGCATTGGCGCTTCGGGCAACCACCGTGCCAGCGCCTATTACGCCGCAGACTACTGCGCCTTCCCGGTGGCCTCCCTGGAGGCCGAACGGGTCAGCCTGCCGCCCACGCTCACGCCCGGCGTGACCCTGTAACGAATTTGCTGGAGCCGAGCCGATGAAAGCGTTTGAAGTCAATTTCGACGGGCTGGTGGGCCCGACCCACAACTACGGTGGCCTGTCCTACGGCAACGTTGCTTCCCAGAGCAACAGCCAGGCGCAGTCCAACCCCAAGGAAGCCGCGCGCCAAGGGCTGGCCAAGATGAAGGCGCTGTCCGACCTGGGCTTCGTGCAGGGGGTGCTCGCTCCCCAGGAGCGCCCGGACATCGCTGGCCTGCGCCGCCTGGGCTTCGGCGGTACCGATGCGCAGGTCATCGCCAGCGCGGCGCGCGATGCGATGCCCATCCTCGCAGCCAGTTGCTCGGCCTCGAGCATGTGGGTGGCCAACGCCGCCACGGTCAGCCCGAGCGCCGATACCGCGGACAGGCGCGTGCATTTCACCGCGGCCAACCTTAACTGCAAGTACCACCGCAGTATCGAGCACCCCACCACCAGCCGGGTGCTGGCGGCCATGTTCGCCGACAGCACGCATTTCGCGCACCATGCGGCACTGCCGGCGGTGGCGCAGTTCGGCGACGAGGGTGCGGCCAACCATACTCGCCTGTGCCGCGCCTATGGCGAGCCGGGCGTTGAGTTCTTCGTTTACGGCCGCGCCGCGTTCGACAGCCGCCGCCCGGCGCCCCAGCGCTATCCTGCCCGGCAGACCTTGGAGGCGTCCCAGGCCGTGGCTCGCCTGCATGGGCTGAGCGAGGCCGGCACGGTGTTCGCCCAGCAGAACCCGGCGGTGATCGACCAGGGCGTGTTCCACAACGATGTGATCGCTGTGGGCAACGGCGAGGTGCTGTTTCATCATCAGGACGCATTTCTCGATACCGACCAGGTACTTGGCGAACTTGATGCCAAGCTCGCCGCCCGCGGCGGCCGATTCCAGGCCATCGCTGTGCCGAGGGATCAGGTCAGTGTGGAGGACGCCGTGCGTTCTTACCTGTTCAACAGCCAGCTGCTGACCCGACCGGACGGTCGCATGGTGTTGGTAGTGCCTGAGGAATGTCGTGGCAATCCACGGGTGTGGGCTTACCTCGATGGCCTGCTTGGCAGCGACGGCCCGATCACCGAGGTGCGGGTATTCGATCTCAAGCAGAGCATGCGCAACGGTGGCGGGCCGGCGTGTCTGCGCTTGCGCGTGGCGCTGAACGAACAAGAACTGGCAGCCGTGAACCAAGGGGTTATCATGACCGACGCCTTGTATGGGCAGCTGCTTGAGTGGGTAGACCGTCACTATCGGGATCGCCTTGGCGAGGCCGACCTGGCCGACCCGCAACTGCTGCTGGAATGTCGTACGGCGCTGGATGAACTGACCGGCCTGTTGCGGCTCGGCTCGGTTTATCCCTTCCAACTCAATTGACCGGGAATACCACTATGTCCGATGTGCTGCGGCTGATTCTTGAAGATGACGACGGTACCCAGCTGGAAACCGCCTGTACCCGCCTGGCGGTGGTCTGGCAAGGTAAGGAGATCTGGATTCAGCAGGGCGGCAACGATCAGTTGCTCATTGGCGTGGATGTAGAAGATGGCGACACCGAGTACGCCAACCTGCTGCTGCGCCCCATGGCCACCAACCTGGTCAGCCTGCAGCTGGAGATGGAGCCGGCGGAGCAGGGTGATGACGAGGCAGGTCATGTCCATGGCCCCGATTGCGGCCATCATCACTGATCTCGGCGAGGAACCTGGCCCATGCTGTCGCTTGGCAAACTGCTTGAACTGACCCTCGCCGACCGGGAGCCGGCACAGAAGATCCAGATGACCACCGGGGGCACCTGCTTGCGCTGGCTGGCCCCGGGCGCGCTGGAAGTGCAGCCACCCGACGAGCGCGACAGCGGCCTGGATCTGCTCCTTTCCGCGGGCGTCCATGGCAATGAAACCGCCCCGATCGAGCTGCTCGACGAACTGATCCATGCCATTGCCCGGGGCGAACTGCAGCCCCGGGCCCGGTTGCTGTTCCTGTTCGGCAATCCCGAGGCGATCCGCCGTGGAGAGCGCTACATCGAGCAGGACATCAACCGTCTCTTCAATGGCCGTCACGAGGCCTCCAGCGGTTTCGAGGCCATGCGCGCGTTCGAACTGGAGCGCCTGGCGGCGGGTTTCTTCAGCCGAGCAGGGCGGCAGCGCCTGCACTACGACCTGCATACCGCGATCCGTGGTTCGGAAATCGAGCAGTTCGCGCTCTATCCGTGGAAAGAGGGCAGGGCGCACTCCCGCCGGGAGTTGGCCCGGCTGCGCCAGGCCGGCATGCAGGCCGTGTTGCTGCAGAACCGTCCGGCCATTACCTTCAGCGCCTATTCCTACGAGCGGCTCGGCGCCGAAGCCTTCACCCTGGAGCTGGGCAAGGCTCGGCCTTTCGGCCAGAACGCCGAAGTCGACCTGTCCCGTCTGGATCGATGCCTGCGCGGGCTGATCGAAGGGCAGGGCGGTGAGCTCGATGGAGCGGACCTACAAGGGCTTGAACTGTTCAGCGTGTCCCGTGAGGTCATCAAGGCCAGCGATGCCTTCGCCTTGCACCTGGATGCCGATGTGAAAAACTTCTCGCCGTTGCCACCCGGGTATCTGCTGGCCGAGGACGAGCATAGTCGCTGGGTGGTGGAGGAGCAGGACGCGCGGATCATCTTTCCCAACCCCAAGGTCAGGAACGGCCTGCGTGCCGGTATCCTGATCGTGCCGTACCGGGGGCAACCCCTGGCCTGAATGCGACCGTGGAGCCCCGGGTCAGCGAGGCTCGGGGCTCCACGGCTCGATGGTCAGGCCAGCAGCCCCTTGAGGTCCCTGACCTTGGCCAGGGTATCCATGCAGGCCCGCGCGGCCTCGGCGCCCTTGAGCCGGAAGTGACGGAAGAAGTAATCGTGGTGTTCCTTGCCCTCGTGGAAGTGATGAGGGGTCAGGACCACGGAAAACACTGGCACTTCAGTGTCCAGCTGGACCCGCATCAGGCCGTCGATAACTGCCTGGGCGACGAAGTCATGGCGATAGATGCCGCCATCGACCACCAGGCCCGCACCGACGATGCCGGCATAGCGACCCGTGCGCGCCAGCAGCTTGGCGTGCAAGGGGATTTCGTAGGCACCCGGGACTTCGAAGCAGTCGACCCGGCTGGCATCGATGCCTAGCCCGGCGAGCGTGTCGAGGAAGCCAAGCCGGCTCTGGTCGACGATATCCTTGTGCCAACTGGCCTGGATGAACGCGATACGCGATTCGGAAGGGGATTGCATGGGATTCTCCTGTTCATGAGTCACAAACAGGGCACACGAGGGGAGCCAGCCTCGCCGGATGGCGTGAATGGGTATCCGCTCTCTCTTCATCCGGACTATACCGTCGGCCCCGGAATCGCACCGGGTCTGCTGACCTCGCCGAGGCGAGCGCTCGCGGGCTAGGCCAGGCCATTACCGCCGGTGGGGACTTTCACCCCGCCCTGAGAACGTTACCGTGCTAGCACGGCGCCGCATTATTAGCACAGATGGTCGCAGGCGGGAATCCTGGCCCATGCCTCGTGCTAGATTTGGGCGTCCGACGTTCGAGGAATCGCCCGATGACGCCCATCGACCTGCGCAGCGACACCGTAACCCGCCCCACGCCCGGCATGCTTGCCGCCATGATGCGTGCCGACACCGGCGACGACGTCTATGGCGAGGACCCCACCGTACGCCAGCTGGAAGCGCGACTGGCCGACGAGCTTGGCCTGCAGGCGGGGCTGTTCGTACCCAGCGGTACCATGAGCAATCTGCTCGGCCTGATGGCTCACTGCGAGCGCGGCGACGAGTACATCGTGGGGCAGCAGGCCCATACCTATAAGTATGAGGGCGGCGGAGCCGCGGTGCTCGGGTCGATCCAGCCCCAGCCCTTGGAGCACCAGCCCGACGGTTCCCTGGATCTTGCCCAGGTCGCCGCGGCCATCAAGCCGAAGGATTTCCATTTCGCCCGCACCCGCCTCTTGGCCCTGGAAAACACCATGCAAGGCAAGGTGCTGCCCTTGGGCTACCTGGCGGCGGCCCGTGCCCTTTGCGACGAGCGCGGGCTGGGCCTACACCTGGACGGCGCGCGCCTGTACAACGCCGCGGTGGCGCTCGGTGTCGCCCCCGGGGCGATCAGCGCTCACTTCGACTCGGTGTCGGTCTGCCTGTCCAAGGGGCTGGGCGCACCCGTGGGGTCAGTGCTCTGCGGCAGCCAGCCGTTCATCGACAAGGCCCGGCGTTGGCGCAAGGTGGTAGGCGGCGGGATGCGCCAAGCCGGCATTCTGGCGGCCGCGGGCCTCTACGCTCTGGATCATCAGGTAGCCCGCCTGGCTGAAGACCATGGCAATGCCGAGCGCCTGGCCGCCGGGTTGCAGGCTCTCGGTTATGCAGTAGAGCCGGTGCAGACGAACATGGTCTACCTGAACCTTGGTGGGCGCGCCGCCGACCTGGCGCGTCATGCCAAGGGGGAAGGGGTCTGGCTGACCGCCAATCCGCGCCTGCGCCTGGTTACCCACCTGGATGTCAGCCCGACCCAGATCGAGCGGGTGATCGAGGTGTTCGCTCGCTTCCCGGGCCGCAGCGCCCTGGAATCGTCCAATTGATGGACTCAATCGTACAAACACACTGTACCCACGCGGCAGGGCCGATATAATGCGGCCCTTTGCCGTCGATTCGACGCAAGCTTAGCCCCTGGCCGCTGTCTCCGTGGAAGAACCTATGAAAAGCGCAGAAATCCGTGAAGCCTTCCTCCGCTTCTTCGAAGAGCAAGGCCACACCCGTGTCGCCTCGAGCTCTCTGATCCCCGCCAACGATCCCACCTTGCTGTTCACCAATGCCGGGATGAACCAATTCAAGGATTGTTTCCTCGGCCAGGAAAAACGCGCCTATACCCGCGCGGTCAGCAGCCAGAAATGCGTGCGCGCCGGCGGCAAGCACAACGACCTCGAAAACGTCGGCTATACCGCGCGCCATCACACCTTCTTCGAAATGCTGGGCAATTTCAGCTTCGGCGATTACTTCAAGCGTGACGCCATCACCTTCGCCTGGACCTTCCTGACCTCCGAGAAGTGGCTGAACCTGCCCAAGGAAAAGCTCTGGGTCACCGTGTACGCCACCGATGACGAGGCTTACGACATCTGGACCAAGGAGGTCGGGGTGCCGGCCGAGCGCATGGTGCGCATCGGCGACAACAAGGGCGCGCCCTATGCGTCGGACAACTTCTGGACCATGGGTGACACGGGCCCCTGCGGCCCCTGCACCGAGATCTTCTATGACCACGGCGCCGACATCTGGGGCGGCCCGCCCGGCTCGCCGGAAGAAGACGGTGACCGCTACATCGAGATCTGGAACAACGTCTTCATGCAGTTCAACCGTACCGCGGATGGCGTGCTGCACCCGTTGCCGGCCCCTTCGGTGGACACCGGCATGGGCCTGGAGCGCATCAGCGCCGTGCTCCAGCATGTGCATTCGAACTATGAGATCGACCTCTTCCAGCACCTGCTGCAAGCCTCTGCCCAGGCCATAGGTTGCGGCAACGACGGCCAGCCGTCACTGAAGGTCGTCGCCGACCATATCCGTTCGTGCGGCTTCCTCATCGCCGATGGGGTACTGCCGTCCAACGAGGGTCGTGGCTACGTGCTGCGGCGGATCATTCGCCGTGCCTGCCGACACGGCAACAAGCTGGGCGCCACCGGTGCCTTCTTCCACCGGATCGTCGCTGCCCTGGTGACCGAGATGGGCGAAGCCTTCCCGGAGCTCAAGAGCCAGCAGGCTCACATCGAGCGCGTGCTCAAGGGCGAGGAAGAGCAGTTCGCCAAGACCCTGGAGCAGGGCCTGAAGATCCTCGAGCAGGACCTGGCCGAGCTCGAAGGCAGCGTGGTGCCGGGCGATGTGATCTTCAAGCTGTACGACACCTACGGCTTCCCCATGGACCTGACCGGGGACATCGCCCGGGAGCGCAACCTCACCCTGGACGAAGCCGGTTTCGAGCGGGAAATGAACGCCCAGCGCGAGCGTGCCCGTTCCGCCAGCGCCTTCGGCCTGGACTACAACAGCCTGGTCAAGGTGGAAGAAGACACCCGGTTCCTCGGCTACACCGCCCATATCGGTGAGGGGCGGATCGTTGCCCTGTACAAGGATGGCCAGGCGGTGGATACCCTGGCCGAAGGCGACGAAGGCGTGGTCATCCTTGATCAGACGCCGTTCTATGCCGAATCCGGCGGCCAGGTAGGCGACCGTGGTTACCTGCAAGGGGGCAATGCACGCTTCCAGGTAGCGGATACCACCAAGTCCGGTGGTGCCTTCCTGCACCATGGCATCGTTGCCCTGGGCGCGCTCAAGGTGGGCGAGCAGGTGCAGGCGCAGGTCGAAGGCGACCTGCAACAGGCCACCTCCCTGAACCACTCCGCTACGCACCTGCTGCATGCCGCCCTGCGCGAAATCCTCGGCGACCATGTGCAGCAGAAGGGCTCCCTGGTGGACAGCCAGCGCCTGCGCTTCGACTTCAGCCACTTCGAGCCGATCAAGCCTGAGCAGATCAAGGCCCTCGAGGATATCGTCAACCGCGAGATCCGCCGCAATACTTCGGTGCAGATCGAAGAAATGGACATCGAGAGCGCCAAGCGCAAGGGTGCCATGGCCCTGTTCGGCGAGAAGTACGGCGACCGCGTCCGAGTACTGACCATGGGCGAGGGCTTCTCCGTGGAGTTGTGCGGCGGTATCCACGCCAAGCGCACCGGCGATATCGCGCTGTTCAAGATCACCAGCGAAAGCGGCGTGGCCTCCGGCGTGCGGCGCATCGAGGCGGTCACCGGCGCCACGGCCCTGAGCCTGCTCAACGCCGCGGAAGAACAGGTCAAGGAAGCCGCGACCCTGCTCAAGGGCAGCCGGGATAACGTTCTGGACAAGCTGCAGGCCGTTCTCGAGCGCAATCGGCAGTTGGAAAAGCAGCTGGAGCAGTTGCAAGCCAAGGCCGCCAGCGCCGCTGGCGACGATCTGGCTGCCCAGGCCGTGGACGTCAAGGGCGTGAAGGTACTGAGCGCTCGTCTTGATGGCGTCGATGGCAAGGGGCTGCTGGCCCTGGTCGATCAGTTGAAGAACAAGCTGGGCGAGGGCCTTATTCTCCTTGGTGGCGTGCAGGACGAAAAGGTCGTGCTGGTGGCTGGCGTCACCAAGGCCCTTTCGGCTCGCCTGAAGGCTGGGGACCTGATGAAGCAGGCCGCGGCGGTTGTAGGCGGCAAGGGTGGCGGCCGGCCAGACATGGCTCAGGGTGGTGGTGTCGATGCCGCCGCGCTGGACCAGGCGCTGGCGCTGGCGCTGCCTTTCGCTGAGCAAGGATTGTAAGGCCGCCGGGCGCCACGGTTCGTGCCGTGGCGTGGCGGGGGGACGATTAATGGGGGCCCTGTTGGGCTTGAGGCGGCGTTGAAATGGCTTTGATCGTACAGAAGTTTGGCGGCACCTCGGTGGGCTCGATCGAGCGAATCGAGCAAGTGGCCGACAAGGTCAAGAAATTCCGCGAGCAGGGGCATGACCTGGTGGTCGTGCTTTCAGCGATGAGCGGGGAAACCAACCGGCTGATCGATCTGGCCAGGCAGATCAGCGACCAGCCGGAGCCGCGTGAACTTGACGTAGTGGTATCGACCGGCGAGCAGGTGACCATCGGCTTGCTGGCCATGGCGCTGATCAAGCGCGGTGTGCCAGCGGTGTCCTATACCGGCAACCAGGTAAGGATCCTTACGGACGACGCCTATAACAAGGCGCGTATCCTGCAGATCGACGACCAGCGGCTGCGTGAAGACCTGAAAGCCGGGCGGGTGGTCGTGGTCGCCGGTTTCCAGGGCGTTGACCAGAACGGCAACATCACCACCCTGGGCCGCGGCGGTTCCGACACCACCGGTGTAGCCCTCGCGGCGGCGCTGAAGGCGGACGAGTGCCAGATCTACACCGACGTGGACGGTGTGTACACCACTGACCCTCGGGTGGTCGCGCAGGCCCAGCGGCTGGACAAGATCACCTTCGAGGAAATGCTGGAAATGGCCAGCCTCGGTTCCAAGGTGCTGCAGATCCGCGCTGTGGAGTTCGCTGGCAAATACAACGTTCCGCTGCGCGTATTGCACAGCTTCCAAGAGGGTCCAGGGACCCTGATCACAATCGACGAAGAGGAAACCATGGAACAGCCGATCATCTCCGGCATCGCCTTCAACCGCGACGAAGCCAAGCTGACCATCCGTGGTGTGCCCGACACCCCGGGTGTGGCCTTCAAGATCCTCGGGCCGATCAGCGCGGCCAATATCGAGGTCGACATGATCGTGCAGAATGTCTCGCACGATAACACCACCGATTTCACCTTTACCGTACACCGCAACGATTACCAGAAGGCCCTGGGGGTGCTCCAGGCCACCGCGGCGGAAATCGGTGCCAGGGAAGTGGTGGGGGATACCCGGATCGCCAAGGTGTCCATCGTTGGGGTAGGGATGCGCTCCCACGCCGGGGTCGCCAGTCGCATGTTCGAAGCCCTGGCCAAGGAGAGCATCAATATCCAGATGATCTCCACTTCGGAAATCAAGGTTTCGGTGGTGATCGAGGAGAAGTACCTGGAACTGGCCGTACGCGCCCTGCATACGGCGTTCGACCTGGATGCCGGCGCCCGTCAGGGCGAGTGAGGCGTCCACCTGGGGCGCGGCCTGGTCCGCGCCCTTTTTCTTTTTGCGCGGGCCAATGTCCACGCTTTTTGGCAAGCGGCCGGCCAGGCCGGTCGTGACGCCCTTTTTTGCAGACCTTCCCTCGAAACCCCTTTAGGAGATCCTCATGCTCATCTTGACGCGCCGCTGCACGGAAAGCCTGGTCATTGGCGATGGCGAAATCACCGTGACCGTGCTGGGCATCAAAGGCAATCAGGTCCGTCTGGGCGTCGATGCGCCCAAGGAAGTGGCGGTTCACCGTGAAGAAATCTACCAGCGAATCCGCAAGGAGAAAGACGAAGAACCAAGCCTTTAATTTTCTTCGATTTTTTTGTTTGCAAACGGGAAAGAACGTGGTTAATATACGCCCCGTGTTACGGAGAGGTGGCCGAGTGGCCGAAGGCGCTCCCCTGCTAAGGGAGTACACCTCAAAAGGGTGTCGGGGGTTCGAATCCCCCCTTCTCCGCCATATTCAAGCAGTCCGTCGCAGGGCGGGCTGCTAGAGCAGTAAATGCACTCATAGCTCAGCTGGATAGAGTACTCGGCTACGAACCGAGCGGTCGGAGGTTCGAATCCTCCTGAGTGCACCATACTAGGATTGCGAGGTTCTCCTCGAAGTCTTATACCAGGGGTAACTGGTTCATCAAACGCCCATCTGCACTCATAGCTCAGCTGGATAGAGTACTCGGCTACGAACCGAGCGGTCGGAGGTTCGAATCCTCCTGAGTGCACCATATCAGGCTTGCCGGAATCATCCGTGAGTCTAGTACCAGGGGTTGACTGGTTTAACAAACGCCCATCCGCACTCATAGCTCAGCTGGATAGAGTACTCGGCTACGAACCGAGCGGTCGGAGGTTCGAATCCTCCTGAGTGCACCATTTGGAAAACCGCATCCTTGGATGCGGTTTTTTTTTGCCTGCATGAACCTCTGACGCGCTCAGCGCCAGGGGACATAGCGCGCGGGCTTTTTCCTGGCCTTCTTCTGCGTTGGCGCCCTGGACTTTGTTTCTCGAGCCGGCCCAGTTGCTTGCCGGGCTTCGCTGTGCCTTGGCATTGGCATGCTGGCAAGGGTAGGTTCGTGAGCCGGTCGCTTTGCGGGCGGGTTGTCGGCCGTGACTTCTGGCGAGGGCGAGGGCACAGGGGCGGGCGTCACGCTTCCTGGCGGAGGGTTCCATGCTCGCAGGGGCTGGCCTGCCTCGCCATTGGCACAACTACTGAAGGTGTAGCTGGGTTCGCCCTGCTCGCCGGTACAGTGTTGCACAGTCGTAGCGCTGGCCACGCCGACTTGAGCGAGTAAAAGGGTGAGGACGGGCAAGCTCTGCTTCCGGATCATGATCGCCTCCTTGTCCATGGGGGTTCTGAGGTTGCAGGTTAGCGGTGGAGAAGGTGGCGGCGGGCCTTGGCTTGTTGCAGGATGCTTCGTCATATAAAGCTGCTATACCCAATCAGCAACCGTAGCCAAGCATTTGTAAATCCAGAATTTAGTAACCAAAAAGGCGTATGAGCGAGTATCATTGCCGCCGTCTGCCCCGCCGGGGCATTGGAACGCCTTTCATGGACTTACCCAGTAGAAGCTCCACCACGCTGTTGGCCCCTATAGCATTGAAAGTTTGATCTCCCGGTGTGGTCCACTACTGGGAGTGGAGTACACCTATGTCCGAAGTCGAAGTCAAAGACCTGCGTGAGAGCCTGCAGGACCGCCTGGGCCAAGTGGTCGAGCTGCTGCACAAGCAGCGGGTGGTCGAAGATCTCACTCACCGCCAGGAAGGGCAGCATCAAGCCCTCGTAGAGAACCTGGTCCACCGGCAGAACCTGGTTGAGCTGCAACGCAAGCTCGATGACCTGCACTCGGCCGACATCGCCTATATCCTCGAGGCCTTGCCGCTGGACGACCGCTTGACGGTATGGCAGCTGGTCAAGGCCGAGCGTGATGGCGATATCCTCCTGGAAGTGTCTGACGCGGTGCGGGAAACCCTTATCGCTGACATGGACGACCATGAGCTGCTGGCCGCGGCCAAGGAGATGGACGCCGACGAGCTGGCTGACCTGGCGCCAGAGCTTCCTCGCGATGTAGTTCATGAGCTGATGGAAAGCCTCGATGCCCAGCAGCGCGAGCGTGTGCGCTCGGCGTTGAGCTACGAGGAGGATCAGGTCGGTGCGCTCATGGACTTCGAGATGGTGACCATCCGTGAGGATGTCACCCTGGAAGTCGTGTTGCGCTATCTGCGGCGCCTGCGTGAATTGCCCGGGCACACCGACAAGGTCTTCGTGATTGACCAGCAGGGCGTGCTCAAGGGGGTGCTTCCGATCAAGCGCCTGCTGGTCAACGACCCGGACAAGCGCGTGGCGGAGGTCATGGCCAGTGACCCGGTGACTTTTCATCCTGACGCCGATGCCTATGAGGCCGCGCAAGCCTTCGAGCGCTACGACCTGGTCTCGGCGCCGGTGGTGGACAAGAACGGTCGCCTCATCGGCCGCCTTACCATCGATGAAATGGTCGACCTCATCCGCGAGGAGAGCGAAAGCGAAGTCCTCAGCATGGCAGGCTTGCGCGAGGAAGAGGATATCTTCGCCTCGGTCTGGCGTTCGTTGCGCAACCGCTGGTCCTGGCTGGCGATCAACTTGATCACGGCCTTCGTCGCTTCGCGGGTGATCGGCCTGTTCGAGGACTCCATCGAGCGCCTGGTGGCGTTGGCTGCGCTCATGCCCATCGTGGCCGGCATTGGCGGCAACTCGGGCAACCAGACCATCACCATGATTGTTCGCGCCATGGCACTGGACCAGGTAAGCACGGGAAATACCCGGCGTCTGCTCAAGAAAGAGCTGTCGGTGGCGGTGCTCAATGGTCTGATCTGGGGCGGCGTAATCGGTGTCGTGGCCTGGATGCTCTATCACAGTTGGTCATTGGGCCTGGTCATGACAGCTGCCATGACGCTCAATCTGCTGTTGGCCGCTTTCATGGGGGTTATAATCCCGATGTCGTTGGCGAAGCTCGGGAAGGACCCTGCCATGGGTGCCAGCGTGATGATTACCGCCATGACGGACAGCGGCGGTTTCTTCATATTTCTGGGGTTGGCTACGCTGTTTCTGATGTAGCCCAGGTCAAACTAAAAAGGCCAGCATTGCGCTGGCCTTTTCTATAGGTGCACATTACATGCACCGCGGCCTGGTAAAGCTTATGAAGCGTCAGCTTCAGCGGCCATCTCCACATCATGCGCGATCAGTGCAACCAGCGCATTCTGCTGACGGTGAGAGAGCTGGCGGAAACGTTGCAGCAGTTCCCGTTCGTGCAGCGAGAGCTCGGGGCTGTCCAGGCGCATGCTCAGTTCTTCGCCAAGCGCACCTTCTTGAATGAGGCTCTGCTCCAGGCGCGCGATGATCTCTGAGTTCATGCTGCGATGATGGGTGCGAGCGACCTCGGCGATACGCTCGCGCATGCCGTCGGGAAGGCGCACGACGAACTTGTCTGCGGTGCGGCTGGAATAGACTGCCTGTTTCATTGGGCGCATATAGTTAACCGGTTGAGTTCAGGAAAGCGGTTCCTCGGAGCGGGCCGCGGGATGTGGGTACGACAGTCACTTTCGCCGAATGTTCCATCAGATTTGTCGTTTGAGTGAACATTATGCCTGCCATACGCCAGTACCTTGGCGCCAATTCTGTGACAAATTCTGAATGCAACCACAGCGCATTGCCACTCCCGAAAATCCGAAATGTGGACTGGTTCGGATTAAATGGCACATAGCCAGCCCACAAGGGGTTCTATTGTCCCAGTCCTGTCCGTGGCAAGCCAGCGCCCTTTGGCAAACGACTTTTTCTTCGCCGCTGGGCTGGGCATACTTTCATTCACAGCATAGTGGCAATCAGACTATTCGCGAGCATGTGTAGAAAAGGCGGATGAAATGCAGCAAGGGCGGTTGATCTACCTGGTGGGTGCCTCCGGTGCCGGAAAGGACAGCGTCATCGATGCCGCCAGGCCGGGGCTCGCCGAGAAAGGCATCGACGTCGCCCGGCGGGTCATTACCCGGTCTGCCGAAGCCTTGGGCGAACAGGCCTTGGGCGTCAGTCATGAAACCTTCGAAGCGATGCTTCGGGAGGGCCGCTTCGCGCTCAGTTGGCGAGCCAATGATCTCTGTTACGGCATACCTGTCGAAATCGACCACTCCTTGAAAGCGGGGCGCTGGGTACTGGTCAATGGGTCGCGGGGATATCTACCGCAGGCCTTGGTGAAATACCCAAGCCTTCTGGCCGTACTGGTCACCGTCGAGAACCAGGTGCTCAGAGAGCGCCTGGAGGCTCGCGGGCGTGAGACGCCTGCACAGATCGACGCCCGCCTGGCACGCAATGCTCAGCTCCATCAATCCATTGGCTGGAAAGGGGATGCGTCAGGCATTCTCCTGCTGGACAACTCCGGCTTCCTGGGTGATGCGGCACAGGCGCTGCTGGGGTTGATCGACGAGCAACTCAGCGCAGTTGAGGATTGAACCTGATGCGCTTGCCTCGCACCAGGGCCAGTACGAACAGCACGCTGCATCCCAGGCTGGTCATGAGCAGGAGAGCACTGAGCAGGCTGGCCGGGTAGGGTACTGCCGCGGCGGCAATGAATGAAAGCAGAGCGCTGGTCAGGAAAAACACTGCGGATCTGGACATGGAAAAGGCCTCAGAAGGTATACCGGTCGAGGCGTTGGGACGGCCCCTCGACCATATCCTGCCCGGAGTGGCTGGATGCCAAGGTACCCAGCTGGTGTTCATGCATGCCTGCTCTCTGGGCAATAGGGCGCTTCACCCAGTGGTCGACGTCGATATTGACGCTGACATCCGGGGCCCCTGCAAAAAAATGAAACGAAACCACTGCAACCATGGCCAAAGCATTCAACAGGTAAAGGGCGGCGTTCATCCATGTCTCCAATGTGTTATCGCAGGCTGACCATTCACAGATGCCACTACGGTAGTAGCACACTGCATGCCAAATGCCTCTTCTCTTAAAATCCGTTTTAAATCAACAACTTAACCGAACAGCCTAGAATTGCTTGCATGCATTGTGCATTGTTTGACGCGTTTCGCCGTGCAGATTGCACGAAATCCCCGCTGGGTGTCCAGTACTCACCAGGCAAAAGGCCGCTATCTCGATGCATTTAGTTAACCGCGACGGTTTTCCGTCGAAGACAGCCTAACCTGGCTTTATTACTGGTTTGCACCGGCAGGGCGTCAATGGTAGATTTGCAGCCGCTTTCGCCAGGGGCCAGTCCCTTGGACGCAGATTGTAATGAGCTGTCCTTGTAGTTCAACGGATAGAACGGGGCCCTCCTAAGGCTCAGATGCAGGTTCGATTCCTGCCGGGGACACCACGCTTTCACGCGGCGCCATACATTCAGCGCGCTGCTCCCTATTGAGCCTCCGGGGCTCGATCTTCCTCTGTCATTCGGTACGCCAACCGGTTTCGACCTTCGCGCTTTGCTTCATAAAGCAGTCTGTCCGCAGCCTCGATCATTCCCTCGGGCGTGCATGCCTGCCAGGACGGGGTCCCAAGAATGACTCCGGCGCTGGCGGTAACCACACCGGCGTCATGGCCGCTGTGAGGCACCCGCAGGTCCCGAATAGCCTGCAGAATCTCATCGGTAAGCTTGCAAGCGCCGCTAAGGTCGGTGTCTGGCAACAATAGGGTGAACTCTTCCCCTCCATAGCGCACCGCCAGATCAGCGGGTCGCTTCAAATTGCCCTGGATGGCCGCGGCTACCTGGCGCAGGCATTCGTCACCTGCGGCGTGGCCATAGGTATCGTTGTAGCGCTTGAAATGGTCCACGTCCACCATCACCAAGGCCAGGGTGCTTCCTTTGCGTCGGGCGCGCCTTATTTCTTCAGGCAAGGCCTGGTCCAGGCGTCGGCGGTTGGCGATACCGGTAAGGCCATCGCTCAGCGCCATGTCGCGCATGGCCTGGTGGGCCCGGCCGATCTCTTCCTCCGCACGCATGCGTTGCCTGAGCTGCCCTAGCACCATCGCACCAAAGCCGGTCAGTCCGGCGATGAGCATTAACAACACCAGTCCGGTCTTGACGAGGTCTTCACGCCAGGGCGCCACGAATGACTGGCGCGACAGTCCGGCTTCCACCACCAAGGGGTAGCTGGTCAGCGCCCGGTAGCCATAGAGGCGATAGGTGCCATCCACTACGGCCTTGACCTCTGCCACGCCTTCATTGGCGAGCGGCAGGTAATGCTTGAAAATCTCGCTTTCAGTGAGGCTCTGGCCAATCACGGCGGGGTTGAAAGGCCTGCGCACCAGGATTGTCCCATCCCGCAGGGCGAGGACGATGGCACCGCGATCATCGATCCGGAAGGCACCGTAGTACTCCACGAAGTAAGCCACCTTGATGGTTCCAAGCAGCACCCCGGCGAAGCTGCCGTCCGGCGCATCGAGCCGACGCGAAATGGGGACGACCAATTCCCCGGTAGACCGGCTACGCACTACTTCGCCGATTCGCACGCCTCGGTCGGGGTTCGTACGGTGGTAGATGAAATAATCCCTGTCACTGTTGTTGGCCTGGTCGGGCGGGCGGTTCTTGTCCGTGACGATCCACTCACCCGAGGGGCCATAGATAAATAGGCCGTGCAGTTGTGGCATCAGGGACGACTGTTCCACCATCAGAGCATGGATACGGGCGATGTCGATGTTCGCCAGGCCGTCTCCTTCCACCCGCTCGCGTAACTCGGTCGTCAGGATGTCTACCTGTCTTACAGCGTCTTCCGCGTG
Organism: Pseudomonas massiliensis; assembly: GCF_000826105.1. Lineage (GTDB taxonomy): Bacteria > Pseudomonadota > Gammaproteobacteria > Pseudomonadales > Pseudomonadaceae > Aquipseudomonas > Aquipseudomonas massiliensis. The sequence goes on from NZ_CCYK01000007.1 coordinate 954,931, forward strand.
CTGGGCCGTGGCTCTTGCCAGGTTGGCGACCGAATCGCGAGCAGTGGCGTAAGCCCGTTGGTAATCGCGCCAGGTACGCCAGCCTTCCACGGCGACAAAGGTGAGGATTACCAGCACCATGAACGCCAGGGTGAGGCGAAAAGCCCTGGCCGGACGGTCCGCTCTTTCCCTCAAAGCGTAGGGTGCGAACTCGGGACGGGTAAGCGGCGGGTGTCCAGGCATCGGAACTCCTGTTGAGCTTCGGCAATTCCCTGCTATGGCGAACGCCTGGAAAAGACGGCTGGCTCGGCTCGGCTTGCTATTCGCAGCGGCCAGTGACAACGTGTCCCGACACCCAGGTAACATCACCATGACTACAAGGATAGACGCCATGTTGACCGAAGGCCCCTTGGTGGGTGTGGATGAAATCGAGTGCGTGACGCCAGACCTCAACGGCGTGCCTCGCGGCAAGGTCATGACCGCCGCTGGCTTCAGCGAGGGCCGAAGGCTCCAGCTCGCGCGCGGCGTTCTGCTGCAGGCCATCATGGGCGGTTATCCGCCTGCGCGTTTCTATGGCAGTGACGACGGTGATCTGGTGCTGGTGCCTGACTTGGCCAATGTCTATCGCCTACCCTGGAGCGAACGGCCTCGGGCGCTGGCTATCTGCGATGCTCGTGAACTCGCTGGCAACCCAAGCGGGCTCTCCACGCGTGCGCTGCTCAAACAGGTTCTGGCCCGCTACGCCGAGCATGGCCTGGCGCCTGTGGTGGCCACGGAGCTTGAGTTCTATGTGTTCGCGCCCAACCCGGATCCGGCGCAGCCTTTCTTGCCACCGACAGGTGGTGATGGTCGCCGCGAGGAAGGTTTCAGCGCCTTCAGCGTTTCGTCCAACAACGGCTTGCGTCCGTTCTGGGATGAGGTCTACCGCTGCATGGGCGCGCTGGGCCTGCCTCGGGACACCTTCATGCATGAAATGGGCGTCAGCCAGTTCGAGATCAACCTGTTGCATGGCGACCCCTTGGTGCTGGCCGACCAGACCTTCCTGTTCAAGCACCTGCTCAAGGAAGTCGCGCTCAAGCATGGCTTGCTGGCAGTGTGCATGGCCAAACCACTGGCCAAGGTGCCTGGCAGCTCGATGCATATTCACCAGAGCGTGGTGCGGGCTGATACCGGCGCGAACGTGTTCAGTGACGATCAGGGCGGGCCGACCGCGGCCTTTCGTCACTTCATTGGCGGGCAGCAGGCGGCCCTGGGCGATTTCACGGCATTCTTCGCGCCTAATGTGAACGCCTACCAGCGCCTCTTCCATCCCTACGCATCGCCTAACAATGCGTGCTGGTCGGAGGACAATCGGGCGGCAGGCTTGCGTATACCCGCCAGCGGGCCCGAGGCGCGCCGAGTGGAAAATCGCCTGCCCGGCGCCGATGCCAATCCTTACCTGGCCATTGCCGCCAGCCTGGCGGCGGGCCTGCACGGCATCGAGCAGGGCCTGGAACCTTCCCCACCCATCCAGGGGGAATTCGACGTGCCTGAACATCTCGCACTTGCCCGGACACTGGACGGCGCCCTTGCCCGGCTGCGAGCCAGCGCCCTGGCCGTTGAACTGTTCGGACGGGAGTTCATCGAAGGGTACATCGCGACCAAGACGATGGAGTTGACCAGCTTCATGGACGAAATCACCCCCTGGGAGCGCCGCGTTCTCGCTACCCAGGCCTGACCCGGCGGCTTTCGGGCCGCGGACTCTGCGCCAGGGCATCAACTGCACCTACTTGATCGGAGTTGTGGATCGTCGATGCGTCAAATCTGGAAAAACTTTCGCGGTCTTTATTTCGCCTCGCTGATGATGCTCATCGGTTCAGGCTTGCTCAGCACTTACCTGGCCTTGCGCCTGGGAGCCGATCATGTCGACGGGCTATGGGTAGGGGCCCTGATGGCGGCCTATTATTTCGGCCTGGTGCTAGGGGGCAAACTGGGTCACCGGCTGATTGCCCGGGTCGGGCACATTCGCGCCTATACCGCTTGCGCCGGCATCGTGACCGCCGCTGTGCTCGGCCATGGCCTCACGGCTTTCCTGCCGGCCTGGCTGGGGCTACGCTTGGTAGTCGGGCTCGGCATGATGTGCCAATACATGGTGATCGAAAGCTGGCTTAACGAGCAGGCCGAAGCCAGCCAGCGAGGCCTGGTGTTCAGCGGCTACATGATCGCCTCCTACCTGGGCCTGGTACTGGGCCAGCTGATTCTGGTACTTCATCCGGAACTGGGCCTGGAGCTGCTGATGATGGTCGCGTTGTGCTTTGCCCTGTGCCTGGTGCCGGTGGCGCTGACCCGACGCATTCATCCCGCCGCCCTGCACCCTGTGCCCATGGACCCGCGCTTTTTCATACAGCGTGTTCCGCAATCGTTGACCACGGTGCTGGGCGCTGGCCTTATCATCGGTTCGTTCTATGGCCTGGCGCCGTTGTACGCGGCGGGGCAAGGCCTGAGCACCGAGGCGGTAGGGCTGTTCATGGGGTGCTGTGTATTCGCCGGGCTGGTCGTGCAATGGCCCTTGGGGTGGCTGTCGGATCGCTATGACCGAGCGCTCTTGATCAGAAGCATCGCCCTGGTGTTATCTGTACTGACGTTGATCATGGCGGTGCTGCCCAGGTTCTTCAGCATGCCCATGACCTTCATATTCGTCGGCGGCTTTGTGGTTTCGCTACTGCAGTTCTGCCTGTACCCCTTGGCGGTGGCCTTTTCCAACGATCATGTTGAAGGCGACCGCCGGGTGTCTCTGACGGCGATGCTGCTGGTGACCTACGGCATCGGGGCGAGCATCGGGCCACTGGCCGCTGGCGTGCTCATGAAGTGGTATGGCAGCGAGGCGTTGTATGGATTCTTCTCGTTCTTCGCCCTTGTGCTGGTCTGGCGGATCCGTCCCAAGGCCGTCACCAACCTGCATCAGGTTCAGGATGCACCGCTCCACCATGTGGCCATGCCTGACAACATGACCAGCTCGCCCCTGGTCGCGGCGCTTGACCCGCGGGTAGACGAGCAGGTGGTGGACGATCAGATGAAGGAGCACTGAGGCCACGGCAACCCGCAGCGCCAGCGCTGAAACGTCAGAAATCGTCTTTGTCGAACCGGCGGGTTTCCCGCTGCAGCTGGTAGACGAAGCGCTCTACGTTGCGCTGGACCAATCCACCCATGTTATGAAAGCGCACGCCGGCAAAGCTGGTATCCAGCCGTTCTTCGAAATGCAGGTAGCGCAGCTCCACTGGAGTGGTGATGGCGCCAAAGGGGAGGGCGGCGGCAAACTTGTCATAGACCTGGCCCAACTGCAGTTGCTCGGTGATATCACCTTCGAAACGCAACTTGCAGCCGGTGGCGGAAACATCCAGCAGCTTGCCGCGAATGCCCTTGGCCAGCTTGTCACCCGCCAATTCCACGTCCACCAGTGAACTCAGCTTCAAGGCTGCCCGGAATGCGTTGCGACGCTGGTGATAGACCACCTCGGCCGGCAAGGCGCCGACATAGCTGCGCCCGTGAGCGGTATCCAGGATGCTATAGGCGCCATTGCTTTCCCAGGCGATGCGCACGCCGTCATGAAAGCCCTCGACGCGAAACGCCTCACCGTTGCTCATGAAGCGTTCGCCGTCGCGAGGAATCAGCTCATCCAGGGACAAGGTGCCACGATCACGATCCACAGCCACTACGAAGCTCTGAAAGCGTTGTTGACGCTCGGTGAAGGTCACGATCAGCGGGTCATGGCTGTCCATCAGCGACTTGATGTTGGCCAGGATTTCCAGCGGTGTAGTGAGGACTTTTGGCGGCTGCGGCGCATCATCCGCACTCGAGGCGTTGAACACGGTACTCGGTTCTCCAAGCTAGAAGCGTAACGGGCAATAAGGCATTGTGCCATCACTGTATACCCGGCGATACTCGACTACAGAAAATCTTTCGGCAATGAAAATAGTGACCGAATGCTCTGCCTGTCACGCCTGGCTGAACGCCCTCACCGTGGCCAATCGCGCAGTCGCCCCTCGAGCGGTATAAAGCGAGGGGGTTTCCCCGCCACTCAGTATTCGCAGCTGGTTGGCAGTAGCGAACTGCTGCAATTGGATCGCACGGCCATTCTGCTCGTTGATTGCCTGGCAATCAGCAAGCAGCGCCGCCAGTTGCTCACCCCGCTCGACCAGGGTCTTGCCAATCACCGAGCGTTGCGCCAGCTGGGCCAGGCCCTCGGCATCCGGAGACAATCCCAGGGCGGCCAGCAGCTCGCTGCGCCGACGGCCATGCTGACCCAATTGCACGATCAACGACTGCTTCTGCGCCAGGATGTTCTCCAGCAACTGCATGTCACGGCCTCGCAGCGCGGTGTACTCCTCGCGCAGCAGGGCCTGGAGCTGTTCGGCGGGTGCGATGTCGTTCTCAATCAACTGCAACAAGGTGGTGTCGTGCATGGCGGGTCTCGGTGTTCACTGCGCCCGGTTAACGTTGAGCGAAAAACACTCAGGCTTCGAAGGACAGCATCTTGCTGGCAACGCGATCGCTGTCGACCTTGTAGGTACCGTCGGCGATCTGCTGCTTGAGCTCGGCAACGCGGCTGGCATTGACCGGCGCGTCAGTGCCCAGGCTGTCGGTGACTTTCTGCAGGTGCTGAGCCACGTCGCTCAGTTGCACGGATTCGCCCGCCTGCTTGGTTCCCTCGACGCTTTTGACATCATCCACGGCGCCGACCGACTTGGTGCCGGAAGTACGCGTAGTGCTGGAAACCTGAGTGGAGCCGGTAACGCTCCGGAAATCGATGACCATGATAAAAACCCCTTGGTATTTGGAAGCTTGCCTTGTTTTCGACCCATTGCGGAGAAACTTTAGGGTAATTTTTCGAAATCACCCCAACGGCAAGGTTCACTGGCCAAGTGTAGGAAAATTGGGCTCCGGCCGCCAGAGCGGCTCGTCTCTACATAGACACTTCCACCTGGGCGGGGCCTGTGACACGCGCCTTGACCACTCGCTGAGAATTCAGGTTGCGGACCCTGATCTGCTCGTTCATACCCCCATCGCTCAAAGCTTCTCCCGGCATTTTCACGGCAAGGGTGCCGCTGCGCGCGGTGATCACTACCTGGTCCCCCTTGCGTATGACTTCCGGCTGCTCGATCTGCACCGGTGCCAGTACCTGGTCCATGGTGGTCGGGCGTACGACCCGCTGGCCGATGGCTTGGTCGAGGCTGGGCAGGAAGCCCTGGTTCAACTGGCCTACATCCCGTTCGCGAATAGCCACGTCACCTTCGGCGATCACGCTGTCACGCTTCAACGGACGAGTGGTCACTACCACTTCCCGGTAGAGCTTCACCGTGGCCGGCACGAACACTGTCCAGGGTGAGCTGCCCTCACAGCGCACCCGTACGGTCACTCGGCCCAAGGGAACAGCCGGGCTCTCCAGGCGGGCGCTCAGTTGCTGGTCGCACTGAGGCATGCGCAGGCGAGGATCAAGATTGGCGACTTCAATGTCATAGCGGCCTTGCGTCTGGCTGGTCGCCAAATAATCTTCAACAGTGAACTCAAGAAACCCTTGGGTCACACCGATAAGCTGTTCGGGCGCTGTCACCTCGTCGGCAAGCAGGCGTCCCGAAACGAACAGACACAAGGTGGCGAACAACCCATAGAGGGGCGCGATCAGATGTCGTGAATATGGCGTTTTCTCGTTCATGGCTATGCTTGAGCAAGTGACGTGCCAAATGCGGCGGCACCCAAGCAGGGCTGAATCGGCGCCGACAGTACAAGGTGGAGGTTAAACATGGCTGGTGTGATGGATTCGGTAAACCAGCGCACGCAACTGGTAGGGCAGAACCGCCTTGAACTGTTGTTGTTCCGTTTGAACGGCAAACAGTTGTACGGCATCAATGTCTTCAAGGTTCGCGAAGTGCTGCAATGTCCCAAGCTGACCTTGATGCCCAAGTCCAGCCCGGTGGTGCGGGGGGTCGCCAATATCCGTGGCGCGACCATCCCGATCCTGGACCTGTCCATGGCGACAGGCTCGCAGTCTTTGGAAGCCGTGCAAGATACTTTCGTGATCATCACGGAATACAACACCAAGATTCAGGGTTTTCTGGTTCATTCGGTCGAGCGCATTGTCAACATGAACTGGGAGGCGATTCATCCGCCACCCAAGGGTACCGGTCGCGATCACTACCTGACGGCGGTGACGCGAGTGGACAACCAGTTGGTGGAAATCATCGACGTGGAGAAGATCCTGGCCGAAGTGTCGCCGGTTTCTGAAACCATCAGCTCCGGGGTGATCGACGAAGCCGTGCAACAGAAGGCCACGGCCTTGCGGGTGCTTACCGTGGATGACTCTTCCGTGGCGCGCAAGCAGGTCAGCCGTTGCCTGGAAACCGTAGGCGTGGAAGTGGTGGCGCTCAATGATGGGCGGCAAGCGTTGGAATATCTTCAGGCGATGGTCGCCGAGGGCAAGGACCCTAACGAAGAATTCCTGATGCTAATCTCGGATATCGAAATGCCTGAAATGGATGGCTATACGCTTACCGCGGAAATCCGTAGCGATCCTCGACTGCAGAAGCTGCATATCGTGTTGCACACGTCCCTGTCAGGGGTGTTCAACCAGGCTATGGTGAAGAAGGTCGGCGCTGACGACTTCTTGGCCAAATTCCGTCCGGACGATCTCGCATCCCGGGTGGTCGAACGTATCAATGCAAAAGGTTGATCGGGCTGCGGCCCGGCGAAGTTTCAACAACAGAAGAGGCGGCACCCTTGGCTACGGCAAATTCCGATTTTGAACAGTTCAGGGCATTCCTGGAAAAGGCCTGTGGCATCGTGCTGGGCGAGAACAAGCAGTACCTGGTGTCCAGCCGCCTCAACAAGCTCATGGAGCAGCAGGGCATCAAGAGCCTGGGTGAGCTGGTGCAGCGCATCCAGAGCCAGCCCCGCGGCGGCCTGCGCGAGCAGGTGGTGGATGCGATGACCACCAACGAAACCCTGTGGTTCCGGGATACCTACCCGTTCGAAGTGATGAAGAACAAGGTACTCCCGGAAATGATCAAGGCCAGCCCCGGCCAGCGGCTGCGGATCTGGTCGGCGGCCTGTTCGTCCGGGCAGGAACCCTATTCGCTGTCGATGACGGTGGAAGAGTTCACTCAGGCCAATCCGGGGCAGCTCAAGGGCGGGGTACAGATCGTGGCCACCGACCTGTCGCCTTCGATGCTGGCGGCGTGCAAGGGCGGAGAGTATGACAGCCTGGCCATCGGCCGTGGCCTGTCACCCGAACGCCTGCAGCGCTACTTCGACACCAAGCCCGGCAACCGCTGGGCGGTAAAGGCGCCCATTCGCAGCAGGGTGGAGTTCCGCCCGATCAACCTGCTTGAAAGCTACATGTCCCTGGGCAAGTTCGACGTCGTGTTCTGCCGCAATGTGCTGATCTATTTCTCGGCGGACGTGAAGAAGGACATCCTGTCCCGCATTCATGGCACCCTCAAGCCAGGCGGTTACCTGTTCCTTGGTGCCTCGGAGGCCCTCAATGGGTTGCCGGACAAGTACAAGATGGTCCAGTGCAGCCCCGGCATCATCTACCAGGCGATCTGATTGCCGCTGCGCCGCCGGAATTCCAGCGGCGCAGGGCACCTGTATTCAAGATAATGCTACGTCATCCTGACTTCATTGAGCAGTTCAGGGTGGCGGTCAAGCAGCTTGAGAAGCTTTACCAGTGCCAGTGGTGGCTTGGTCTTACCGTTTTCGTAGCGGGAAAACGCATTGACGCCGCCTCCGAAGATCTCGCCAGCCTCACGTTGATCGAGCGACAGTTTCTTGCGCACCTTGGCAATGAAGCCCGGATCAACGATAGAAGCGTTGACCTCCTTGTTGAAAGCCAGCATGGAAGCGCTAACGGTTGCGGATTCTGCGGCGCCAAGCACTGCTTCTCCACATTCGGGACAGAAATTTCCTTCGACCTGCATGATCATGGTCGAGGCGCCTTTATAGGCATACGGCAGATCCCTGGTGTCATGAATCAGTTCGGCGGCGCCGCAATTTGGGCACAGCATGGTCATAACTCCTTGAACGAAATTATCAGTACATCATCGATGACGGTTAATTTGAGGTACACGTCGCCCCGCGCGCAGCGATGACGATAAACATCTTGCCAGATCCTATGGTTCCCATGGGTGGTCATGCTTTTATAGAAATCGCAGGGCCTCAGGCTCATCACGATCTCGAGCATAGCGCTATAGTCCATTTCCAGAGCTGCTGCGCCAGCCAGGGCTGTCTGCGTTGCCCTGACATGACCCGAGCCAACCAAGGCCTGTAGCCGTGGTAGCTTGCAATGCGGGATGTGCTTCTCCATTGCAGCGAAATTAACCTAATTGGTTTTTTTCGGCAACTTTGGGCCTTCCGTCTCCGCTAAGGCAAGCCTTGAGCTCATCAATCTGGCACAAATTATTTCAGCCTTTGGCCCCACTCTTGCACCACTCCCCCCGACGGCAATTTTTCTGGCGCCGTCTTTGCCGCTTTGCCGCTTGCTCGAGGAAACAGATTGCCGCTTTTCTGGCGACGGTTTCCGGGTCTGAAGTCAAGACCCTTTCAAATCAAGGGTTTATGAAGTTGGCACAGCAGTTGCTATATCTAGGTCAGCACATCATGTTTCGTCGCGGAGGTATCGCTCATGGGCATCAGTTTTGACAAGGCACTCGGCATTCACGAGCAGGCACTGCACTTCCGTGCCCAGCGCGCCGAGGTACTGGCTAACAACCTCGCCAATGCCGACACCCCTAACTACAAGGCGCGTGACCTGGACTTCTCTTCAGTCCTCGCCGCTCAGGCCGACAAAGGCCAGAACGGCATTTTCGGGTTGGAACGGACCAACACCATGCATATCGATGCCCAGGGCTTGAGCAATGACGACGGTACCTTGCAGTACCGGATCCCGAGCCAGCCGTCCCTGGACCAGAACACTGTGGACGCTCAGATCGAGCAGGCGAACTACGCCAAGAACGGTGTGGACTTCCAGGCCAGCTTCACCTTGCTGAACAACAAATTCAAGGGCCTGGTCACGGCCATCAAAGGAGAGTAATCCATGTCTCTGTCCAGCGTATTCAACATCGCCGGTACTGGCATGAGCGCGCAGACCACTCGCCTCAACAGCACCGCCAGCAACATCGCCAACGCCGAAACCGTATCGTCCAGCATCGACCAGACCTACCGCGCGCGTCACCCAGTGTTCGCCACCGTGCTGGCCGACCAGACCGGCGCCTCGGGCGGTTCGCTGTTCGAAGATCAGGGCGTGGCGGGGCAGGGGGTGCAGGTGACCGGCATCGTCGAAGACCAGAGCAACCTTGAAGCGCGTTACGAACCGAACAACCCCGCGGCGAACCAGGACGGGTACGTGTACTACCCCAATGTGAACGTCGTGGAGGAAATGGCAGACATGATTTCAGCGAGCCGCTCGTTCCAGGTGAACGCGGAAATCATGAACACCGCCAAGACCATGATGCAGAAAGTACTGACGCTGGGTCAGTAAGCCAAGGGATAAACCATGACTACCACTACTGATAGCACCAGCTCGTCGATACTTTCGCAATATGCGGTTTCGAATGCGAGCAAGACAACTTCCTCCAGCAGCTCGAGTTCGACTTCGAGCACGGAAACCATGGGCAAGGACACCTTCCTGCAGTTGCTCGTAACGCAGATGAAGAACCAGAACCCGCTGGACCCGCAGGACAACTCCGAGTTCGTGGCGCAGCTGGCCCAGTTCAGTAGCGTCGAGGGCATCAATAACCTCAACGATACGGTTACCACCCTGGCCGGCAACTACACCTCGAGCCAGGCGCTGCAGGCTTCGGCCTTGGTCGGGCACTCGGTGCTTGCCCAGACCGGCAGCGCGGTGGTGAACACCACCAGCGGCATCACCGGGCAGTTCGACCTGGCCTCGGCCAGCACCGACGCTACCGTGAAGGTGTATGACGCCAGTGGCAACTTGGTGAAGAACATCGACCTGGGGTCCCAGGCCGCGGGCACCGTAAGCTTCTCGTGGGATGGTACCGATAATGAAGGCACAGTCCTTTCGTCGGGCACTTATAAATTTGTGGCCAGTGCCACGGTAGATGGCAGCGAAGTTGCACAAACGACGTATCTGCCAGCGACCGTCACAAGTGTGACGGTAGGCAGTACAACGGGTGACATGACCCTTAAGTTAGCCGACGGCTCGAGTGTAGCGCTGTCGAAAGTCAAAACCATCGGATCGTAAGCCGGCTTATCGGCACTGGAGTAGATTATGTCGTTCAATACCGGCCTGAGCGGTCTCAACGCGGCCAACACTGCACTTAACGTTACCGGCAACAACATCGCCAACGTTGCTACTACCGGCTTCAAGAAGTCGCGCGCCGAGTTCGGCGACGTCTACGCCAACTCGCTGTTCCTGGGCAGCTCCAAGAACGGCGTAGGTTCCGGCGTTGCCACTGCCGCCGTTTCCCAGCAGTTCACCCAGGGCACCATCAGCAGCACCGGCGCCAGCCTCGACATGGCCATCAATGGCAATGGTTTCTTCGTGGTCAGCGACAACGGCAACAAGGTCTACACCCGTGCCGGCGCCTTCGGTACTGACAACGCGGGCAACATCGTGGATGCCAGCGGCAACAAGCTGATGGGCTACGGTACCGACTCCGATGGCAATGTCATCGACGGCGTGCTGACCACCCTCAAGGTGGACACCTCCTCGCTGGCTCCGAAGGCCACCGAGACCGTCACCGAAACCATGAACGTCAACTCCAGCGACAGCGTACCCACGGTGACCCCGTTCGATGCCACGGACACCAACAGCTACAACTACACCTGGAGTACCGACATCTACGACAGTCAGGGTAACTCCCATACCATGACCCAGTACTTCGTGAAGAACGACACCAATGACTGGACCATGTACGCCACCATCGATGGCGTGAACCCGAACGACCCGACGTCGACGACGCCGTACAGTGCCGATTTCACTTTCAACTCTGATGGCAGCCTGGCCAGCACCACCAGCAGCGACTTCACCGTTGATTCGACCGGCAAGCTGACCCTGACCAACTGGACCCCGGCAGCCGAGAACGCCAGTGGCGTCATGGCCAGCAACGGTTCGACCGCGGCTACCGGTGGCGTGACCTTGAACATGGCGAACACCACGTCTTACAACACCACGTCGGCGGTGACTGCCAAGTCTCAAGACGGCTACGCCACGGGTAACCTGTCGGCCCTGTCCATCGACAGTGAAGGCAACATCTTCGGCACCTACAGCAACGGCCAGTCCAAGACGGTCGGCCAGGTGGCCTTGGCCAACTTCGCCAACGTCCAGGGCCTTACCCCTAACGGCAGCACTGGCTGGCGCGAGTCGTCCGCTTCCGGTGTGCCGGTGGTAGGCGCGCCCAACAGCGGCACCATGGGAACCCTGACGGCAGGCTCGCTGGAGGATTCCAACGTGGACCTGACCAGCGAACTGGTGAACTTGATCAAGGCGCAGAGCAACTACCAGGCGAACGCCAAGACCATTTCCACCGAAAGCACCATCATGCAAACCATCATCCAAATGACCTGATGCATCCGGGGCGGCGCAAGGAGTCGCCGCCCTGGCCCTGGAGCCGCCATGAAAAAGGTTGTACATCTGTTGATGATTTTCTTGACTGCCACCGGCGGGCTCGCCGAAGGCGCACCGGCTCCATGGTACAAGTATCAGAGCCTGAAAACCGGTCAGTTCGTTTGTGTGCAGAACGACCCTGGCGAGGCCTTCCAGCGCTTCGCCGGGCCATTCCACAATGCAGGTTGCCGTCCCTAGGCTCAGTCCACGGCGGCTTTCGGCTGTCGGCGCGGGAGGTAGCGAAGCTACCGAATCCGTGATGACGGCGTGGTTTGTCGCCATCTGACAGCAGCTCCCGCTGCTTGAACGTCTGTTTTGCCGCTTCGCCGTCAACAAATACAGGTCGCTCCCTTGCCGTTACCGGCAAGGGGCCGCCGAAATCTCGGCGCACCCTGTCTGTCGGAATCCCGGCACGTCTCTGAAATGCCCGTCCTAGAGCCTTTTTGTCAGGTTTGTAAAACTTGGCCCGGGCTTTGCTATATCCCTGGTACTCAGCGATTCAGCGGCGCAGGCCGCCAAGGAGACGACCATGGATAAAATGCTTTATGTGGCCATGACCGGTGCCAGCCAGAACGCCTTGGCACAGAAGGCTCACGCCAACAACCTTGCGAACGTATCTACCAACGGTTTCCAGCGAGACCTGGAACAGGCGCGTTCCATGCCGGTGTTTGGCGATACCCACCCCTCACGCGCCTACGCCATGACCGAGCGTCCGGCTACTGATCTGAGCGCCGGCCCTATGGTGCAGACCGGTCGCGACCTGGATGTAGCCGTAGGCGGTGAGGGCTGGATTGCCGTGCAGGCGCCGGATGGCTCCGAGGCTTATACCAAAAGCGCCAGCCTGAACGTGGACGCCCTGGGCGTGCTGCGCACCAGCACCGGCATGGCCGTGCTGGGCAATGGCGGGCCGATCGCCGTGCCGCCGCAGGAGCAGATCGAGATCGGCCAGGACGGGACCATCAGCATCCGCTCCCTCGGCCAGGCCCCTTCGGTCATGGCTACCGTGGACCGCATCAAGACGGTAAACCCCAAGGCCGCCGACCTTACCAAGGGCACCGATGGCCTGATCCATACCAAGAGCGGCGAGCCCGCCGCGGTCGATGGCGCCGTGCAGCTGACCTCGGGTTTCCTGCAGGGCAGCAACGTGAATGCCGTGGAGGAAATGACCCAAGTGATGGCTCTTTCCAAGCAGTTCGAGATGCACATCAAAATGATGACGACCGCCAAGGAAGCCGATGAGGCGATGGCACGCGTCCTGCAAATGTAATGGTAACCCACACCTTTATTGACACTACAGGCACCGCGCCGTCGGCACCCTAAGGAGAACACCATGCTTCCAGCACTTTATGTCAGTAAAACCGGCCTGGCTGCTCAGGACACCAACCTGACCACCATTTCCAACAACCTGGCCAACGTTTCCACCACCGGCTTCAAGAAAGACCGTGCCGAGTTCCAGGACCTGCTGTACCAGGTAAAACGTCAGCCAGGCGCGGCGTCGACCCAGGACAGCGAGCTGCCCTCGGGCCTGCAGGTCGGTACCGGTGTGCGCATTGTCGGTACCCAGAAGAACTTCACCGCCGGTAGCTTGCAGACCACTGACCAGCCTCTGGACATGGCGATCAACGGCCGTGGTTTCTTCCAGGTGATGCAGCCGGACGGCACCATCTCGTACACCCGTGACGGCACCTTCCACCTGAACTCGGACGGTCAGATCGTCACCGCCAACGGCCTGGCAGTGCAACCGGCTATCACCGTGCCGGCCGAAGCGCAGACCTTCACCGTGGGCACCGACGGTACCGTTTCCATCACCACCACCGGCAGCGCCACCGCCCAGGTGATCGGCAACATCCAGACCGCGGACTTCATCAACCCGGCCGGCCTGCAGTCCATCGGTGGCAACCTGTACCTGGAAACCGCTGCCAGCGGTGCGCCCAACGTGGGTACGCCTGGCCTGAACGGCTTCGGTACCGTGCTGCAGAACACCCTGGAAAACTCCAACGTCAGCACTGTGGAAGAACTGGTGAACATGATCACCACCCAGCGTGCGTACGAGATGAACTCCAAGGTGATCTCCACCGCGGACCAGATGCTGCAGAACCTGACCCAGAACCTGTAATCGCTGAACGCCGCACCCCTAATCGCTTGCTCATACGCCTGAAGGATCAGTTACACCGTGAGGTTGGAGTCATGAATCGTCGTCTGTCTGCTGTGCTGTTGTTGACCGGAGCCGCGTTCCTGGGTGGCTGCATGGCGCCACCCCCGAAGCCGAACGATCCGTACTACGCCCCGGTGCTGCCACGCACGCCGCTGCCGGCGGCGGCCAACAACGGCTCGATCTACCAGGCCGGTTTCGACCAGAACCTGTACACCGACCGCAAGGCGTTCCGGGTGGGCGACATCATCACCATCACCCTGGCCGAGAAAACCTCGGCGAGCAAGAGCGCCAACTCCAAGGTGACCAAGAGCAGCAGCAACAGCATTGGCCTGACCTCGCTGTTCGGCGGTAGCGGCACCACCAACAATCCGCTGGGTGGCGGCGACCTGAGCCTGGATGCCGGCTACAGCGGCGACCGTACCACCAACGGCGACGCCAAGGCGGCCCAGGGCAACAGCCTCACCGGCTCGATCACCGTGACCGTGGCCGATGTGCTGCCCAACGGGATCATTTCGGTCCGTGGCGAGAAGTGGCTGACCCTCAACACCGGCCAGGAGCTGGTACGCATAGCTGGCCTGATTCGTGCAGATGACATAGCGACCGACAATACAGTGTCGTCGACCCGAGTGGCCGACGCGCGCATCACCTACTCAGGCACCGGCTCCTTTGCCGAGGCCAGCCAGCCCGGGTGGTTGGATCGGTTCTTCTCTAGCCCGTACTTTCCTTTCTGAGTGCGTATGACCATGTTGAACTTCAAGCAGTTGGTGGCGGCATCCCTGTTGTTCCTGACCGCGTTCGGCGCTCATGCCGAACGTCTCAAGGACATCGCCAGTATTCAGGGCGTTCGTAGCAACCAGCTGATCGGCTACGGCCTGGTGGTGGGTCTGAGCGGCACCGGTGACCAGACCACCCAGACGCCGTTCACCATCCAGACGTTCAACAACATGCTCGCCCAGTTCGGCATCAAGGTGCCTGCGGGCACGAGTTCGGCACAGCTGAAAAACGTGGCGGCGGTGTCCATCCATGCGGATCTGCCAGCCTTCGCCAAGCCCGGCCAGACCATCGACATTACGGTGTCGTCCATCGGTAACTCCAAGAGCCTGCGTGGCGGCAGCCTGCTGATGACTCCGCTCAAGGGTATCGACGGCAACGTCTACGCCATCGCCCAGGGCAACCTGGTGGTGGGTGGTTTTGACGCTGAAGGCAAGGACGGTTCGAAAATCACCGTGAACGTGCCGTCGGCAGGTCGGATTCCTGGCGGCGCAACGGTAGAGCGTTCGGTGCCGAGCGGCTTCGACCAGGGCAATTTCCTGACCCTGAACCTTAATCGGCCGGACTTTACCACCGCCAAGCACATCGTCGACAAGATCAACGAGCTACTTGGCGCGGGAGTTGCAAATGCAGTGGACGGGGGATCGGTTCGGGTGACCGCGCCGCTTGATCCCAACCAGCGTGTGGACTACCTGTCAGTACTGGAAAACCTTGAAATAGACCCGGGCCAGGCCATGGCCAAGGTGATCATCAATTCGCGGACCGGCACCATCGTGATCGGTCAGAACGTCAAGGTAACGCCAGCGGCAGTGACTCACGGCAGTTTGACAGTGACGATCACCGAAGACCCGATCGTCAGCCAGCCCGGACCCTTGTCCAATGGCCAGACCGCCGTCGTTCCACGCTCGAAGGTCAATGCCGAACAGGAAGCCAAGCCCATGTTCAAGTTCGGCCCCGGAACCACGCTTGATGAGATCGTGCGTGCCGTCAACCAGGTTGGCGCCGCGCCCAGTGACCTGATGGCGATCCTTGAAGCCTTGAAGCAGGCCGGTGCCTTGCAAGCCGACCTGATCGTAATCTGAGGTGACGCAGCATGGACATGCCTTCTGGTGGAGTTTCGAAAGGCGCTGATTCCGGCGCCTACACCGACCTGAACCGCTTGAACGCGCTCAAGGTTGGCAATCGCGACAGCGAGGCCAACCTGCGCAAGGTCGCCCAGGAGTTCGAATCGGTGTTCGTGGGGGAAATGCTCAAGTCCATGCGCTCGGCCAACCAGTCCCTGAGCAAGGACAGCCTCATGAATTCCGATTCGGTCAAACAGTATCAGGAGATGTACGACCAGCAGCTGGCGGTGAGCCTGTCTCACCAGGGTAACGGCATCGGCCTGCAGGACGTGCTCATGCGTCAGCTGTCCAAGAGCAAGGACGTCGCCCGCCCGGGCGGCAACCCTTTCGCCCGCCCTGAAGGCAATCAGCACGCCCTGGGCGCCGTGCGCAACGGCAGCGCCGATGCGCAGTCGGCCACGGCTTCTGCCCACAATGACATGGCAATGCTCAACCAGCGTCGCCTGGCCTTGCCGAGCAAGTCCGTCGACCGGCTGCTGGCAGGCATCGTGCCGGGCGCGACCGAAGCGACCGACCGCAACACCCTGGTCCGTGGTCAGGCGCCTCAGGCGAACCTGCTGCACCCGCCGGTCGCCAACAACCGTATCAACGTACCGGCCACCGCGCCGAGCGGCGTCGCTTCCGCCGTGGCCAGCGCCAATGCTGCCCAGGTTGGCAAGGGCGAGGCCGCGGGTGCCTATGGCGACTGGACCACCGACTACGCCAGCGCCACCAAGGCGACCCCGGTCGCTGCCCGTACCTTGACCCAGGTGCCGCTGGCCCCGGGCAAGGCCGCCTTCGCGTCGCGTGAAGAGTTCGTGGCTACCATGCTGCCCATGGCTGAAGAGGCCGCGGCACGCATTGGGGTAGACCCCAAGGTCCTGGTGGCCCAGGCCGCGCTGGAAACCGGCTGGGGCAAATCGGTGCTGCGCCAGGGTGATGGCAGCACCAGCTACAACCTGTTCAACATCAAGGCCGGTTCAAGCTGGAAAGGGGAGACCGCTCGCGCGGTCACCGCCGAATACGAGAACGGCCAGGTGGTCAAGGAGTCGGCGCAGTTCCGCGCCTACGATTCCTTCGCCGACAGCTTCCACGACCTGATCAATCTGCTGCAGAACAACGACCGCTATCAAGAAGTGGTGAAGTCTGCCGATAACCCGGCACAGTTTGTCAAAGAGCTGCAGAAGGCAGGTTATGCGACCGACCCGCGTTACGCGAGCAAGATCGCAGGCATCGCCAAGCAGCTCGAGAGCTACGGGAACTACGCGTCGAACGGCTCTTCCACGACTTTATAAGGTTTGAACCATGGCGAATCTGATCAACATCGGTCTGTCGGGGCTGTCCACCAGCCAGGCCGCGCTGACCACGACCAGTAACAACATCTCCAACGTGGCTACTGCCGGTTACTCTCGGCAGTCCACGGTGTCCAGCGCGGGCGCGCTGCAAAGCATCGGTGGCGCCGGCTACGTGGGCACGGGCACGACCCTGGCCGAAGTTCGTCGGATCTACAGCTCCTACCTGCAGAACCAGGTTTCGAGCAGTACCGCCCTGGACGCCGAAGCCAGCACCCTGTCGACCAACGCCGCCACGCTGGACTCCCTGCTGTCGGACAAGGCCACCGGAGTTACCTCGGTGTTGTCGGATTTCTTCACCTCGCTGCAAACCGCGGCGGCGTCGCCCAGCGACACCGCTTCGCGCCAGTTGCTGGTGACCGCTGCCTCGACCCTGAGCAATCGCTTCAACACCATCGCATCGCAGATTTCGTCGTCCAATACCGACGTGAACAGCCAGCTGACTACGCTCTCGGAGCAGGTCAACACCCTGAGCAAGTCCATCGCATCGCTCAACCAGCAGATTGTCTCGATGGCCGGCAATGGCACCCCGAACAGCCTCATGGATGCCCGCGACGAAGCCGTGCGCCAGCTCAACGAACTGGTGGGCGTGACCGTGCAACAGCGCGACGGCCAGTACGACGTGTACCTGGGCAGTGGCCAGGCGCTGGTGTCCGGCACCTCGTCCAACACCCTGACCGCCCAGCCCAGCGCCAGCGATCCGACCACCTACGGCCTGACCGTCAACTATGCCAGCTATAGCACCGAGGTGACTTCGGTGGTCAGTGGCGGCCAGATCGGGGGCCTGCTGCGCTATCGCAGCGAAGTATTGCAGCCGGCCCAGAACGAATTAGGCCGCCTGGCCATGGTGGTCAGCGATTCGATCAACCAGCAGCTCGGCCAGGGCCTGGATGCCAATGGCGACTTCGGCAGCAGCCTGTTCTCCAGCATCAACAGCACCGCCGCCGTCAGCAACCGCAGCCAGGCCAGCGCCAGCAACAGCGCCGGCTCGGGCAACCTGGACGTCACCATCACCGACAGCAGCGCGCTGACGGCGTACAACTACGCGGTGAAGTTCACTGACGCCAATACCTACACCGTCACTCGCTCGGACGGCACCGCCATGGGTAGCCATACCCTGGACGAAGACCCGGCGCCGAGCATCGACGGTTTCACCCTGGCCCTCAATGGCAACAGCCTGAGCGCCGGTGACAGCTTCACCGTGACGCCGACCCGCAACGGCGCCAGCCAGATCACGACCGTCATGACGGATGTGTCCAAGCTGGCCTTCGCCGGCCCGCTCGCCGCCACCAGCAGCTCGGGCAACAGCGGCACCGGCAGCGTCACCCAGCCGACGCTGACGACCAAGCTGGACGTCTATGACAGCGCCGCCCTGGCCAAGGCCCAGAGCGGCATTGAAAACGGCCTGCCGGTGAAGCTGGTGTTCGGCAGCGCGAGCAACGGCAGCCAGGGCTATACCGTCTACAATGCCAGCGGTGCCAGCATCGGTACGGGCACCATCGTGCCCAACCAGACCAACACCCTGAGCGTGACCGTGCCCATGCTCGACGATAACGGCAACGCCATGCTCGATGCCGACGGCAATGCCATGACCGCCAGCTTCCAGATGAACGTCAGCGGTTCGCCGGCGGCCAGCGATAGCTATACCGTGGCCTTCAACAGCAACGGCGCCTCGGACAACCGCAACGCCACCGCGGTGGTGAACTTGCAGAACACCCGTACCGTAGGCGCTTCGTCCGGCGGCGGGGTCAGCATGACCGGCGCCTACGCCAAGCTTGTGGAAGATGTCGGCGCCAAGGCCGCCCAGGCCAGCAGCGACGCCACCGCCACGGCGGCCGTACTGACCTCGGCCACCGCCAGCCGGGACTCGGTCGCCGGGGTGAACCTCGACGAAGAAGCCGCCGACCTGGTCAAGTTCCAGCAGTACTACACGGCGTCCTCGCAGATCATCAAGACTGCGCAGGAAGTTTTCTCTACCCTGCTCAACGCCCTGTAAGGAGGCCACGACATGCGTATCTCCACCGGACAGTATTTCGCCAACAGCACCAGCGCCTACACTAAGAACTTCGCGGCCACCGCCAAGACCCAGGACCAGATCAGTTCCGGCGAGCGCATCCAGACCGCGTCGGACGACCCTGTGGGGGCTTCCAAGCTGCTGCAATTGCGTCAGCAGAGCGCTGTGCTCGAGCAGTACAAGGGCAACATCACCAGCGCCACCAACTCGCTCTCTTCTGAGGAAAGCGTGCTGGCCAATATCACGACCGCGTTGCAGCGCGCCCAGGAACTGGCCACCGAAGCCGGTAACGGCGCGCTGACCGATGACGACCGCAAATCCATCGCCAGCGAAATCGGCCAGATCAAGGAAACCGTCTACGGCCTGCTCAATACCAAGGACGCCAACGGCCAGTACCTGTTCTCGGGCTCGAAGACCACGACCCAGCCGTACACGCTCAACAGCGACGGCACCTATACCTATCAGGGCGACGAGACCCAGCTCAGCCTGCAGGTGTCCGATACCCTGACGGTGGCTACCAATGACACCGGCTTCAGCATCTTCGACCTGGCCACCAACACCAGCCGTACCACCACGACCCAGACCTTGCCGGCCACGGCGGACGGCAAGCTGTCGGTATCCAATGGGCAGATGAGCTCGTTGACCGACTACAACAAGAGCTTCGCTCCGGGCCAGCCGTTCACGCTGACCTTCGCCAGCTCCAGCCAGTACACCGTCACCGATGCCAATGGCAACGACGTGACCGCGCAGACCGCGGGCAAGGGCAGCTACGACTTCGACAAGGAAGGCGGCGACAGCATCAGCCTGTATGGCGTGACCTTCAGCGTGAACACCAACGTGGCCAAGGGCGAGAACGCCGACACCGTGCTGGCGGGCCGTACCTTCAGCCTGACCACCAGCCCGGACACGGTGACGGCCAACCGCCTGGCCAGCAACGCTTCCACCGCTCAGATGACCGCGGGCGCGGTGACGGACTCGGCTGCCTACACCGCCGGTTTCCCAACCAACGGGGCGGTGATCAAGTTCACCAGCGCCACCGACTACCAGGTGTACGCCCAGCCGTTGACCGACAGCAGCAAGCCGGTCACCAGCGGTACGTATGATGGCAGCGGCTCGCTGACCACCGCCGGAGTGACCTTCAACGTCAGCGGTACGCCGTCGGCCAGCGATCAGTTCACGGTGAGCGCGAATACCCATAGCACCCAGAACGTTCTCGATACCCTGAACCAGCTGGAAGTGGCCCTGAACACGCCTACCGTCAACGACTCGGCGGCTCAGCTGAAGCTGCGCAACTCGCTCGAGTCGGCCCTGGGCAACCTGCAATCGGCCAACAACCGCATCGACGTCACCCGCGGCTCCATCGGTGCCCGGGAAAACGCCCTGGAGATCCAGAGCGAGCAGATCATCAGTCTGCAAACCGCCAACGCCACCACCCAGTCGCAGATCGGCGATACGGACCTGGCCGAAGCGACCACCCAGCTCACCCTTCAGCAGACCATGCTGCAGGCAGCGCAGTTGTCCTTCTCCAAGATCTCGCAGCTGAACCTGTTCGATCGCCTGTAACACCGGCCTGGACGTCAGCATCGCTGGCTGAAGGCTGCAAAGCCGCCAGCACTGCCTATGCTTGATAGGACGGTGCTGGCGGCTTTGTCGTTTTCGGCGGTTTTCCGGCACTCCTTTTGCACTGCTCTGCTCAGTACATCGTTGCCGTCATTTTTCTGGCCGCCCGCAGGCTGAAGCGGCCACCAGGCGAGTTTCTACATGACATCGACACCGCTGGTTTCCATCGCCGTCCTGGTCCAGGACGCTACCCATTTCTACCGCGCGCTTCACAGTGCCCTTGGGCAGAACTACCCGGCCCTCGAGGTGATCGTCAGTGACAGCTCGGGCGACCCGGAGGTGGCCCGGCTGGTGAAGGAGGCCCAGGCCTCATCGACGGTTTCGCTGCGTTACCACGCGCATGCCAAACCCTTGCGCTATCCCGCCGATGTGCAATGGGCGCTTGAACAGGCCAAAGGTGTCTATGTCAAATTCCTGCACAGCGAGGACTGGCTGTTGCCGACCCTGGTGGCGCGTCAGGCCCAGGTGCTCGACGCCTATCCGGACGCCGGCATGTGCTCGGCGCAACGCTGGTTCGCAGACCCCGACGGCGTGTTGCTACCCGTGCGGGTAGAAAACTTCTCATTGATCACCGATGACTCCTTGCTCAAGGGCGGTGACCTGCTGGCCTTCTTTGAAGCCTGGCCCATCAACTTCATTGGTAGCTTGAGCGCGACACTGCTGCGTCGAAATTACCTCAAGCGCGTAGTACCTGCCCTGGTCGATGCCGAAAGCGAATTGCAGGTCGATTTCGACCTGGCGCTCTATGTCAGTGTGCTGCGCCACGGCCATCTCGCAGTGATCGCTCAGACGCTCTGCGCCGAGCGCCTGGAGCCTCTGCGCTACCGAGGGGTAGACGTCGCCGCACGGCATGGGCTGGAACAGGCGGTGGTGGTCCGGTTGATCGGCCAACTCAGTGGCGAGCGGGCACCCTGGCCGGGGTCGGTCAGGGTATGGAGCCTGACTACACCCCCCACCCCGGAAGCCGAGCGTGACTACACGGAGCTGCCGCTTACTCGTCTGCTGCACATCCAGACCCTGACCCAGAATGCCCGGATCGGCAGTAGCGCCCGCACGTTTTCCGAGATGTACCAGCAATGGCTGGCCAGCCGCGACTTCAACGAAGGCGGGCGTGCGCTGTTGCCCGAGCGTGTCGCCAGTTGGCCGTTCCAGCCGCAGATCATGCCGGTGGTGTTTGCCAGAGGCGATCAGGCGGAGCTGGACGCTACCTTGGCCAGCATCGAGGCACAGAGTTACGGCGCCTGTGGCTGCCTGGTGTTGTCCACCGCTCAGGCTGAGCTGGAACAGAAGGGCGCCCACGTCTACGCTCCCTTGCAGGCGGACTGGGCCAGTCAATTGAACGAATTGCTGGTGCAGCTCGAGGGGTTTGACTGGTTCTATCTGCTCGAAGCCGGCGACACCTTGGCCCCCCACGCTCTATTGCAACTGGCTGAGCGTATCGCTACGAAGGAGGGTATCCAGGCCTGTTACAGTGACGAAGACCGTGGCGCGGATCGGCCGCAACCTGAGCCTGTCTTCAAGCCCGATTTCAACCTGGATCTGGCTCGTGCCTACCCCTACATGGGGCGAGCGATTGCCTTCTCCCGACAGGGCTTCGCCGACGCCGGCGGCCTGGATGGCGGGGCTGGCGAAGCGGCGGCGGCGGACCTGGTATTGCGCATGGCCGAGCAATACGGACTGGGCTCGATCCAGCATTTGCCAGACGTGCTGCTGCATGCGAAAGCCTTGCCCTATGCCGGGTGGCTGGCCCTTGGCAGCGTCGCTGAAGGGCATAACTATTCACTGGCCGGCCACCTGGCCCGTCTTGGCCAGGCCTTCGAATGGCGGGCCGCGCAGGTAGGCGACTTCCTCCGCGTGCGCTACGTGCACGAAACCCGGCCTCTGGTAAGCATCCTGATCCTGGCATCGGACGACACGGCCAGGCTGCAGGCCTGCCTCGACAGCCTGCTGGAAAAAACCCAGTACGAACATTATGAGGTGCTGATCGGGGTGGAAGCCTCGGCTCCCCAGGCCACACAGCACTGGCTGCACGCCTTGCAGGGCATCGCTCAAGGCAGGATTCGCGTGGTCGAGCAGGCCGATGGGCAAGTGCGCGGCGAGCGCTACAATGGCCTGGCCCGGCAGGCGCGAGGCGAATACCTGCTCACGCTCAGCGCCGACTGTCGCATCATCGAGGGTGCCTGGCTCGATGAACTCCTGGCCATCGGCCAGCGGCCGGAGGTAGGCATTACCGGTGCCAAGCTGCTGGGGCCAGACGGCCGTATAGAGCATGCCGGGCTGATCCTAGGCTTGCGTGGCATTGCCGGCTCGCCATTTCTGGGCGAGGCCCCCACGGCGCGCGGCTATCTGCAGCGTCTGGTCGTGCCACAGAATTACAGTGCGGTCAGCCAGCATTGCATGCTGATCCGGCGTAGTTTGTTCGAACAATTGGGCGGGCTGACAACGGACGTGCTAGGCGAGCACTGCCCGCATATCGAGTTCTGTCTGCGTGCCGCCGACGTTGGCACCTTGACCGTCTGGACGCCTGATGCCGTGCTGGGCTATCGGTCGGCTCCAGACAATACGGCGCAGCTGCGACCCGGCTACGACCGTGCCATGGCCGAAGCCTATCGCCGGTGGATGCCCCGCTTGGTCAAGGACCCGGCCTACAACCCGAACCTGACCCTGGGCGGCTCGAGCTTCGGCCTGGAGGCGGGCCTGCACGGCGCCTGGCAGCCATTCGAATCGCGGCTGCGCCCACATTTGCTGTGCTTGCCGATCAACCCCGGGGCGGTGGGTCATTACCGGCTGATCCAGCCGTTTCATGAAGTCGAGCGCGCCGGCCTGGCAACGGGCCTGGTGTACCACGGGGTGCCGTCATTGGCCGAAGTGGGCCGCATCCAACCGGATTCGGTCATCTTCCAAGGCCGTTATAGCCTGCGGGCGGCCGAAGGAATCGAGTCGTTCAAGCGCTACAGCCCGGCGTTCAGGGTGTACGAGCTGGACGACTACCTGCTCGATGTACCGGGCGCCAACGAGCACAAGCGTTTCCTGGCCAAGGATATCCAGTCGTCGCTACGTTACAGCGTCGGCCTGTGCGACCGTTTGGTAGTGTCCACCCAGACCCTTGCCGAGGTGATGGCGGACATGATCGACGATATTCGCGTGGTACCTAACATGCTGCCGCCGCAGCGCTGGGCGCACCTGCAAGGTAAGCGACGAGGCGAAGTCAAGCCGCGGGTCGGCTGGGGCGGGGGCACCAGCCATACCGGCGACCTGTTGCTGATCAAGGACGTAGTCAAGGCATTGGCCAATGAGGTGCACTGGGTGTTCTTCGGCATGTGCCCGGAAGAGTTGCGCCCTTATGTGCATGAATACCATGGCTCAGTGCCCTTGGAGGACTACCCGGCCAAGCTGGCCAGCCTGGACCTGGACCTGGCCATCGCTCCCTTGGAACAGCACATTTTCAACGACTGCAAGAGCAACCTGCGTTTGCTGGAATACGGTGCTTGCGGCTTCCCGGTGGTGTGTACCGAAACCCGTAGCTACCGCGGCAGCCTGCCGGTAACGCTGGTCAGCAGCAACGGCACCGAGGAGTGGATAGCCGCGATTCGTTCGCACCTGGCTGATCCTGAGGCCAGCGCCGCCCAAGGCCTGGCGTTGCGTGAGGCGATCCACCGGGACTTCATGCTGCACGGTCCCGCGCTTGGGCGCTGGCTGGAAGCCTGGACACCGGGCTAGTGTCAATTCCAAGCATTCAGTCCATTTTTTTGCAGGAGTCGTAATGGGACCTTCAGCGCTGGTCAGTATCGTAATACCTGCCTACAAGGCCAAGTTCTTCGAGGCAGCGCTTCGCAGCGCCTTTGCTCAAGACTATCCGTCCATCGAGATCGTCATCGGCGATGACTGCCCTACGACTGCAATCAAATCTATCGTCGAGCAGCTGGAACCTGAAAGCCCCTGGCCCATCAAGTACAAGCGCAATGATGTTCAACTCAAGGAAGCGCCTAATGTTACCGATTGCGTGCGGCGCGCCTCTGGGCAATACATCAAGTTTTTGTACGATGATGATCTGCTCGAGCCTAACTGTGTCCGACGCCAGGTCGAAACCTTCGAAGCCTACCCTGGGCTTAGCCTGGTTACAGCTCGCAGGCAGCTGATAGACGAGAATGACCGTCAGCTACCTGACACCTACGCGACACGTTTTCCTTTTCAAGAGAGTACGGTGGTTCGTGGCTGGGAGCTGACCTCCTTTATCGGTGAATATACCTTCAACTTCATAGGTGAGCCGACTTCGGTGCTCTGTCGCCGCGCGGATCTGCTGGATTTCGGCGATAGCATATTCGGACTCATGGGCCAGCATATTGATTGGCTCGGCGATTTGGCAATCTACGCCAAATTGATGCGACAGGGCGATATCGCCATGTTGAATGAAACATTGACGAGCTATAGGGTTTCTTCTTATCAATTCAGCCAAGGGGGGCGGGATGATTACAGCGGCCCGCAAGCCTTTCACAAGCTGTTTCGAAGACTCTTGCTCGAGTCAGGCTGGGTGAGGGCTTCAGCGGATAACACCCATGTCAACACCTGCCCCCTGGCCAATGCCAATTCAAGCGAGCCAACAAAGCCTTATGATTTGGCGGCCTGGCTACATGAGGTACTGCCTGGCTTCGCCCAACCGGATTTCAAACATTGGTTGCTAAGGCGCAACCTCGGGCCATCGAGGCAGGTGCTGCTTGATAACCATGCAGTTGCTCAAGGCGGCGGTCCCGCGGTGCTTATCGTTATCAGTGATCTTGCCAATGATGAAGCCAGCATGCTGCAGACCTTGACCAGTCTTGATCGCAGGGCTCCGCTGCTGAGCAGGACAACCGTTGTGGTTCTCTCGACTCGTCCCGGTGTAGGGTCTGGAAAAGTGGAGGAGGGGTTATACTGGGTAAGTAGTGACCTGGAACAGCGTGCCGGACACCTTAACCAGTTGGTCTCGGAAGTGTCGTTTGA
This sequence comes from Pseudomonas massiliensis, assembly GCF_000826105.1. Lineage (GTDB taxonomy): Bacteria > Pseudomonadota > Gammaproteobacteria > Pseudomonadales > Pseudomonadaceae > Aquipseudomonas > Aquipseudomonas massiliensis. The sequence goes on from NZ_CCYK01000007.1 coordinate 980,507, forward strand.
TTGGTTCCTTCACTTGCAGGCGGGAGTCCGCCTGAGCCAGGAAGCACTCAACCTGACCTTGATCGAACTGTTAGGGAAGCCAGCATGCCCGGCCATTTTCTGTGACGAAATCTACGCTGACCGTCGGGGCAGCTTGTGGCCGTTGCTCAGAAGCAGCTTCAACTTTGACCAGCTCTTGAGCCTTCCCTTGGGTACGGCCAGTCACTGGCTGTTCCAGCGAGATGCATTGATAGCTGTCGATGGTTTCGATGGTAATTATCCTGAAGCGTTGGAATTGGATTTGATCCTCAGGCTTATCGAAAGCGGTCAGCAAGGCTTCGGTCATATCAGTGAACCGCTGGTTATCCGTCCGGTTGAAGATCTGCATAGCAATCCTGATGAATCACGAGCCTTGCTTGACCACCTGAGTCGTCGTGGTTATTCAAATGCACGGGTAGGGGAGGGGTTGCCCCGTCATTATGAAATCGACTACAACAATAGTGCTGCTCCATCCATCGCTGTTTTGATTTCGGCAAGCGGTTCTTTGGATAGGATGAGACGGTGCGTCACCAGCGTTCTGATGAACACTCAGTATGCATCATTCCAGACCGTGCTGGTCGAAACCGAACAAACCTCGTTGGATGTTCAGCAATGGATGGAAGAATTAGCCTCTGATGCGCACGGAAAGGTTCTGACCTTGCGCAGCGATGAAAAGTTAAAGCTGAACGCAGCCCTCAACGGCGCGGTGGACGCGGTCGAACAGGATTACGTGGTATTTCTCGATCCCGACTGCATCATCGCGGATGGGCAATGGTTGACGCTATTGATTGACCAGGCGATGCGGCCGGAAATCGCTGCGGTTTCCCCTCGCCGGGTAGAGCGTGGGGAGCGTCTGAAAGACGCTGGAGTCCGGCTTGGCCTGGAAGGACCGGCAGAGACAGCTTTGTTCCACCAGGTTCCGGCTCCACTTGAATTCGGCCAGGTTCAACGTAACGTGATCGGAATATCTAGTGATTGCTTCATGATCGCCAAGGCTAAATTCAAGCAGGTTGGAGGGTTCGACGAAGAGCGATTTGCAACACGTTGGGCCGATGTTGATCTGTCACTGAAGCTACATTGGGCGGGTTATTTGAATCTTTGGACGCCACGGGCGTGGGTAGCCTTGACTGAGCCGGTCCGCCGAGCCCAATCAGCGTCCGCGACGGACACCCAGGCAATGTATGCGGCATGGGGCGGATCACTGGGCCGCGATCCCACCGCCAGCCATCTCTATCAGCTACGTGGCACCGGTTTTGAATTTGATAGGGATCCGCAAATCCTGTGGCGGCCCTTAAGCTTCGCGGGCTTGCCTGTCATAGTTGGAAGCGGGCAGCCTGGCGCTTTGGACTATCGAATCGGTAAGCCGCTGGAAACCATGCGTTACGCTGGTCTTGTCGAGGGCGGCCTCATTGACCACACGCCTTTACCTAGTGAGTGGCTTCGTTTGATGCCGGGCACCGTCGTGGTTCCGGCCAGCGCCTTGCATCAGGTCGACCTGCTCGACGTTGTAAAGGTCGAGTTCGCCCCGTGCCGAGTCTGCGATCTTGCGCATGCAGACGAAGCGCTCATTGCTTCAAAAGCGCTTGAACTCACCTTGGGACGCTTTGACAGGGTACTTGTCGCTACCAGCGAGCAGGCGGAGCGATTGTCCGGCACACACTCCAATATCGAGGTCATACCTACCCTGTTACCCCCTGATCTTTGGGCGAACCTGTCTGTTTCCACGCAAACGGGTTCCAAAGTTCGGATTGGCCTGGTATGTGATCAGCCACAGGAGCTGGATCTGGAGCTTCTTGGCCGCTTGATGGAGGATGTTGCAGGTGAAGTGACATGGGTGGTTTACGGCCAGTTACCAGAGCCTCTGCGTGAGTCAGTGCACGAGTTTCATCCGGCCGTCGACCCCATCCGTTATCCGAGCCACTTGGCAGGATTGGGAATAGAGATCGCTATTGTCGCAGTAGCTCAAACGTTCAGCGCTTCGGCCAGGTCGGAGCAGCGTGTACTCGAGCACGGCGCATGCGGGAGTGCCGTCATCACCAGCAGCCAAAGCGAATGGCCAGCGCTAAAGGTGGAACACACAGTGGAAGCATTCCGCCTAGGGCTGCGGCAGTGGCTGGACAATCGCAATGAAGCCCGGGTCAGCGCGGAGCGACTGCAGGTAGCGGTGTCCAGCGAAGGGCTGCTCCAAGGGGAAAGCGCGCGGTGTTGGCTTGCAGCCTGGCGGCCGCTGGAAGGGCTACCGAAAACCTGACAGCGTGATAGACGCAAGCTAGCTATTTAGCATCAGCTTGCATCTTGACCTAGGCACGCTAGCGCGTGGAATCGGTCCCCTGCTTGCTCCTGTAGCTGCCCGGTTGTCCGCCCTGCCCAGGTATTGTCGCCTGAACGTTGACTGAGCCATCACTTCGCAGGCGGCAGCGCCAGCCGGGCCAGCAACGAGCCATAAGCTCGTAGACGTTTGTACTTCCTTAGGCGTAAAGCAACTAGGGAGTTCAAACGGGTACGCCTTCGAGCAGCATTTCGATCATGCTGCAATCGAACGTGGGAATGCCACATGTTTCTGCGACGTCACGGCGCTCGGCAAAGCTATCGTCCACAAGAATGGCTTCGGGCTCCTTGATGAAGGCAGACTTCGGACGGCCATCAGTGATGTGAATCACATCATCGAACAAGCCGGTGAGTCGATATTGTCGTAATGTCGCCTCAACATCGAAGCGGTGACGAGTGATCAATTTGACCGTGATATTTCGGTTATGGCACTGGAAGATGAACGCGATGAGGTCAAGGTTGACCTTCGTTCTCAGGATGAGTGTGTCATCCAAATCAATGTACGCAATTGAAAATCGTATGCCGTGCTTGTAGCGGTTGGCCAGGGCGCGGTCGATTTCGAGTGGCCCCTCATAGGTAAGCAAGCCTAGAGGCAGGCGTTCATGTTCATAAATTCCAAGCAACGGAAAATTGATGCCACGTACTCGGTTCAAGGCCATGGATCCTGCGATGCGCGGTGCCACCTCGAGGAGCGCCAGCTCTCCGTCGCTCGCCCGCTTGACTTGGAAAAACCATGGGCCGCGCATTTGTAGCCGGTCTCCGATCAGCTTCGCCATCTTATGAGCTTCCGGTAACTCAACCCCTTCGCTATTGACGGCGATACCGTTGCGCATCCGCACGCGACGCCGGCTACCTGCAAACAGCAAGCCCCGCTCTCGGTCGGAGAAGCAGTCTACGGTGTATTCTTCGCCTGGCAGATATTCGCATATCAAGGGCGCTTTCACGGTATTCAAAGCCTGTACCAGCTCGGCTCGATTATTTACCCGAACCGCCCCTTGGCTGCCTTGACCGCGGTCGGGTTTCACGAACACTGGAAAGTGGCTTACGTCATCTGGCAGGCCATACACTTTCGGTACCTTGACGACCCTTTCCAAGGCCTCGTAAGTCAGGGACTTGCTTCGCGTGAGACGACATACGTCCGCGCTCGCTGAAATGACGGGGCAGGGCAATTTTTCCGCGGCATCCTGCAAAGCGACGATCACATCGTCATAAGCGGGGTAAATGTAGTCTATCGAAAGTCGCGCACATAGCTCGACCAGTTCACCGAGCCATTGCGGCTGATGTATGTTGGCAACTTCGTGATATTCGTCGAATACAAATCGAGCAGGATTGCTCACAGGCTGTCCCGCGCCGAACACATTGATGTCCTTGCAGCTTCGCAAAGCATTGTGGATTTCCAGACCGACTTCGGTGCCTGCGGGAAATACGAGAACGTTGCGAGCCCTCATTTGGCGGCACCTTGATCAAGCAGCCGGCACACGGTATCCACGATTTCGTCTGGAAGATCCGGATAGATTGGCAGGCAGAGGATTTGTGACGATATACGCTTCGCGACCGGGAGCTTACCCAAATCTGCTGAAGGCAATCCGCGATACATGGGGAACTCGGAAATCAAGGGGTAGAAATAGCGGCGCGCCAGGATATCGTGCTGACGCATGAGCTCATAGACCTGGTCACGGCTCAGGCCGTAGCGTTCCGTCACAAGGATCGGAAAGTAAGAGTAATTGGGTTCATGTCCCGAGCGCTGCTCGAACAGCTCCAATCCAGCGATGCGGCCTATTGCGGCGCGGTAACGCTGGTCAATACGCTGGCGCATGCTCAGCGCTCGATCGATATGACGTAATTGAAGCAGGCCGAACGCTGCGTTGATTTCGCTCATCTTCCCATTGATGCCTGGGGCAACGACAGTGACCTCGTCAGCGAAGCCGAAATTTTTCAGGTAGTCGATGCGTTTTTTTGTCTTGGCATCGGGACAAACGATGGCGCCGCCTTCGAAGGTATTGAAAACCTTGGTGGCGTGGAAGCTGAGTATGGAAAGGTCGCCGTGGCGTAAAACGCTGCTGCCATTGTGTCGAACACCGAATGTATGGGCCGCGTCGTAGATCACCTTCAACCCATAGTTATCCGCAATCCCTTGAATGCGTTCTACATCGCAAGGCGTGCCGTAGCAATGGACCGGAAGGATAGCGCTGGTCTTGGGGGTGATCGCCTTCTCGATGCTGGAGGGATCCAGATTGCATGTCACTGGGTCGATATCGACGAACACAGGAGTCAAGTCGTTCCATAGAAGCGAATGCGCGGTTGCAACGAACGAATATGGCGTAGTGATTACCTCGCCAGTAATACGCAAGGCTTGCAACGCCGTGACCAGCGCCAGCGTCCCGTTGGCGAACAGACATAGATGGTCCACGCCCAGGTAGTCTGCCAAGGCCAGCTCAAGCTGCTCGTGGAAGGGGCCCCCGTTGGTCAATCGACGGCTTTCCCACATCTGCTCCAGATAGGGAATGAATTCCTCCAGCGGTGGAAGCAAGGGGCTGGTAACCGGGATGACTTTTGACATGAGCGTACCACTCCACGAGTCAGGCCACCCTCATTTGGGTCTGACCGTCAAGAAAACGATCACGGAGTGGCATCGATTGTGGTTCAGCAAATACTCTGCCAAGCCGGGACCGAGTACCTCGCGAGGTCCGTGACTTCCCAAGGTGCGGTAGCGTGGGAACACCCTTAGATAGGATGAGGCCCGGGTCAGCAATACGGTTCTCTACCTCGGGTGTTAAAAAGCCACGACCCGCCGCTTGGCCTGCATATTGCTCAAAACTCCCGCAACAGGGCCGCGGTCAAAAAACCGACTGTCCCTCATCTGGTCCCGGAAAAGTAGGCATCGCTATGTTCGACGGAAAATCCCTGCTCATCACCGGCGGCACCGGTTCGTTCGGGCGCCACTTCATTCGTCGTCTGCTGGAGCGGTACCAGCCGCGGCGCGTGGTGGTGTTCTCCCGTGACGAGCTCAAGCAGTACGAGATGCAGCAGGTGTTCAACGCGCCCTGCATGCGCTATTTCCTTGGTGATGTGCGTGACGCCGAGCGTCTGCGTACCGCCATGCGCGGGGTGGACTACGTGATACATGCCGCCGCCCTCAAGCAGGTGCCGGCGGCGGAATACAATCCGGGCGAGTGCATCCGCACCAACGTGACGGGCGCCGAGAACGTGATCGCCGCGGCCATCGAAAACCATGTGGCGAAGGTCGTGGCCTTGTCCACGGACAAGGCCGCCAGCCCCATCAACCTCTATGGCGCCACCAAGCTGCTGTCAGACAAATTGTTCGTGGCGGCCAACAACATCGCTGGGGAACAGGCCACGCGCTTCGCCGTGGTTCGCTACGGCAACGTGGCGGGGTCGCGCGGGTCGGTGGTGCCGTTCTTCCGCAAGCTGCTGGCCGAGGGCGCCGCCGAGCTGCCGATCACCGACCCGCGCATGACGCGCTTCTGGATTACCCTGGACCAGGGCGTGCAGTTCGTCATGGACAGCTTTGCCCGTATGCACGGCGGCGAAATCTTTGTGCCGAAGATTCCTTCCATCCGCATCGTTGATCTGGCCACGGCCCTGGCGCCCTCGCTGCCTCAGCGCACGGTGGGGATTCGCCCCGGCGAGAAGCTGCACGAACTGATGGTCCCCCAGGATGACGCGCGCATGACCCTGGAGTTCGCCGACCATTTCACTATTCAGCCGTCGGTGCGCTTCACTAGCGTAGACCTGGACTTCGCCCTGGATGCTCGTGGCGAACGGGGCGCCGCCGTGGATGAGGCCTTCGAGTACAGCTCCGACACGAATCCCGAGTTTCTCGACGTGGCAGCCATCGCCCGACTGCATGCCGGGTTGGAGTCATGATTCCGTACGGTCGGCAAAGCGTCGATGAAGCGGACATCGACGCAGTGGTGCAAGTGCTGCGTTCGGACTGGCTGACCCAGGGGCCGGCAATCGAGCGATTCGAAGCGGCCATGGCCAGCCGCTGCGGCACCGACCACGGGGTGATGGTGAGCAACGCGACCGCCGCCTTGCACCTGGCTTGCCTGGCCGCCGGGCTCGGCCCGGGAGAGTGGTTGTGGACCAGCCCCAATACCTTTCTGGCATCGGCCAATTGTGGCCTGTACTGTGGCGCCCAGGTGGACTTCGTCGACATCGATCCCTTCACCTGGAACATCAGCGCCCAGGCCCTGGCGGCCAAGCTGGCGGTGGCTAAGAGGGAAGGGCGTTTGCCCAAGGTGGTGGTGGCGGTGGCTTTCGCTGGTCAAAGCTGCGACATGGCTACCTTTGCCGACTTGGCGCGCCAGTACGGCTTCACCCTGATCGAGGATGCGTCCCACGCGGTGGGTGCGTCCTACCAAGGGCAACCCGTGGGCAGCGGCCAGTACGCGGACATGACGGTGTTCAGCTTTCATCCGGTGAAGATCATCACCACCGGGGAGGGTGGGCTGGTGGTCACTCGCCATGCCGGGCTGGCCGAGCGCCTGCGACGCCTGCGCAGCCACGGCATGACCCGCGACCCGGCCCTGATGACCGAGCCCAGCCATGGACCCTGGTATTACCAGCAGCTTGAGCTGGGCTTCAACTACCGGGCCACTGACCTACAGGCGGCGCTGGGCGTATCCCAGCTGGCGCGCCTGGATGGCTTCCTGGAGCGCCGCCGCGCCCTGGCCACCGCCTACGACCAGGCCCTGGCCAGGTTGCCGCTGCGCCTGCCCGCGCGCCAGCCTGGCGCCGAATCGGCCTGGCATCTGTATGTGGTGCGGGTGCCGCAGCGCAGGGATGAGGTGTTCGCCGCCCTGCGCGCCGCGGGTATCGGTGTGAACGTGCATTACATTCCGGTGCACCTGCAGCCCTACTATCGGCAACTGGGCTTCGGCCCGGGCGACTTCCCCGAGGCGGAAGCCTATTACCGTGAAGCCCTGAGCCTGCCCCTGTACCCAGGCCTGACGGCCACCGAACAGCGTTATATCGTCGATACCCTGACGGGGGCGCTGGCATGAGCAAGGTCGCCATCATCCCGGCGCGAGGGGGCAGCAAGCGCCTGCCTGGCAAGAACCTGCGGCCGTTCAACGGCCTGCCCATGATCGCCTGGTCCATCCGCGCCGCGCGGCGCGCAGGGTGTTTCGACCGGATCGTGGTCAGTACGGACGATCCAGCCATCGCCGAGCTCGCCCTGGCCGAAGGTGCCGAAGTGCCTTTCCTGCGCCCGGCCCTGTTGGCCGACGACCACACCGGCACGCTGCCCGTGGTGGCTCATGCCCTCGAGCAGTTGCCCCAGGCGAGCCTGGCCTGTTGTCTGTACGCCACCGCGCCGCTGGTCCAGGCGCGTCACCTGCGCGAAGGACTGGCACTGCTGGAGGCGCGCCCGGATAAAAGCTATGCGTTTTCCGTATGCACCTTCCCGTTCCCGGTACAACGTGCCTTGGTGCTCGAGCCTGAAGGCGCCTTGACCGCGCTCTACCCCGAGTACCGCACTACCCGGTCACAGGATTTGCCGACGGCCTATCAGGACGCTGGGCAGTTCTATTGGGGAAGGCGGGAGGCCTGGCTGCGCGGCGATCCGCTCTTCTCGCCCTGCAGCCTGCCGGTGCAGTTGCCACGTTACCTAGTGCAGGACATCGATACCGAGGAAGACTGGCGACGCGCGGAATTCATGCACCAGGCGTTGAGCGCGGCGGGAGAGCTTGAATTGTGAATGTGCTCTTTCGCGCCGATGCGTCCAGCCACATCGGGGTAGGGCACCTGGCCCGTTGCCTGACGTTGGCGCTCGAGCTGCGTCGACGAGGTGTCCAGGCGAGTTTCGCTTGCCGTGAGCTGCCGGGCTTTGACCCGGCCATGGTGCAAGCTCAGGGGTTCGCGCTTATCCGCCTTCCGATCGACGGGGATGACTTGGCGGCCCTGGATGGGCAGCGCTTCGATTGGCTGGTGGTGGACCATTACCAACTGGACGCTCATTGGGAAAAGCGGGCACGCGCCATCGCCGAACGCATCGCGGTGATCGACGATCTCGCTGACCGACCGCATGATGCCGACCTGTTGCTGGACCAGAACCTGACCGCCTCCCGGGAGCTTTACCAACCCCTGTTGCCTTCGACCTGCCAGCGGCTGCTGGGCCCGCGCCATGCGTTGCTGGGCACCGCCTTCCAAGGCAATGCGCGACCGGCATCGGCGCGGGTTCGCCGCGTATTGGTCAGTTTCGGCGGCTTCGATGTAGCCGGCATGGCGCTGATGGCCTTGCAGGCTTTAAGCGCCTGGCCGGAATTGGAGGTGACGCTATTGGCGGGCCACGGTCATCCGCGCTGGGCTGAATTGCAGAGCAAGGTAGCAGCCCACCCAGGATGGCGATTGCTTGGCTACAGCGCCCAGATGGCCGAGCTGATGGGCGAGGCCGACCTGTTCATCGGGGCTGGCGGCGGCACCACCTGGGAGCGCGCTGCCCTGGGCTTGCCCAGCCTGTGTGTGGCAGTGGCCGCGAACCAGGTGGGCAATGCCGAGGCGCTGGCCCGGGCCGGGGGTCACCTCTATCTGGGTTTGGCCCGAGACCTGACCCAGGACGCCTTGCGTGGCGCCATAGCCTTATTAATCGCCAATGCCCCGCTGCGCCAGAGCCTGGCCGAGCGGGCCCGCCAGCTAGTGGACGGCCGCGGCGCACAGCGTATGGCCACGGCTTTGCTGGGGCCGCTGCTGAGCTTGCGGGCCGCCACGGCGGACGACGCTCAGCGGCTGTTCGACGGGCGAAACGCCGAGGCGGTGCGCCTGGCCTCCCATGATACCCGGCCGCTGGACTGGCCACTGCATCTGGCCTGGCTGTACGGCACCCTGGCCGATAAGCGTCGGGCACTGTTCATTGCCGAGGTTGGGGGGCAGGCAATCGGCATGCTGCGCTACGACCGCCATCCCAGCGAGCCGGGGCGCGCCGAAGTGTCCCTTTATCTGTTCGAGGCCTGGCTGGGGCAAGGCTGGGGGCGGTGGCTGTTGCGGGCAGGGGAGGCCTGGCTGATCCGGCATTGGCCGGATGTCATCCGTGTCGACGCGACGGTACTGCCTCACAACAAGGCTTCGTTGCAGCTGTTCCGCCTCGCCGGGTTCAGTCAGCAGGCGTGTGAATTCACCCAAGCATTGGAGCATCGAGATGATCAAGATCGGTCATAGACAGGTGGGTGCAGATAGCGCGCCCTTGGTGATCGCGGAGATGAGCGGCAACCATAATCAATCCCTGGACCGTGCGCTGGCCATCGTCGACGCCGCCGCCCAGGCCGGGGCTCATGCGTTGAAGTTGCAGACCTACACCGCTGACACCATGACCCTGGACCTGGACGAAGGCGAGTTCCATATCAGCGACCCGGATAGCCTCTGGGCGGACACCTCGTTGTATGCCCTCTATCAGCAGGCGCATACGCCCTGGGAATGGCACGGGCCCATTTTCGAGCGAGCCAGGGCCAGGGGTATGCTTGCATTTTCGTCACCCTTCGACGAGACCGCTATCGACTTCCTCGAAACCCTCGATGTGCCGGCCTACAAGATCGCCAGCTTCGAAAACACCGACCTGCCACTGATCCGCCGCGCCGCGGCCACGGGCAAGCCGCTGATCATTTCCACCGGCATGGCGAGCCTGGCCGAGCTGGAGCTTTCCGTGAGCACGGCGCGGGAAGCGGGCTGTCGTGACCTGATCCTGCTCAAATGCACCAGCACCTACCCCGCCACGCCACAGAACACGCACCTGCGCACCATTCCCCATCTGCGCGAGCTGTTTGGCTGTGAGGTGGGGCTGTCGGACCACACCATGGGTGTGGGAGCGGCGGTGGCGGCCGTGGCTTTAGGGGCTACCGTGGTAGAAAAGCACTTTACCTTGAGCCGCGCTGAAGGCGGCGTGGACGCCAGCTTTTCCCTGGAGCCGACCGAACTGGCCAGCCTGGTCACCGAGACCGAGCGAGCCTGGCAAGCGTTGGGGCAGGTGCGCTATGGGCCAACGGTCGCCGAACGCAAGTCCATGGTGTTTCGCCGCTCGCTCTATGTCACCCGGGATCTGGTCGCGGGCGAGGTATTCTCCAGTGAAAACGTGCGGGCCATCCGCCCCGGCCTCGGGCTGCCGCCACGTCACCTGGAGGCGATCCTGGGACGCAAGGCCCGTCAACCCATCAAGCGCGGTACGCCCCTGGCTTGGCCCTTGGTGGATTGACCCCCGCCGGTTCCCCAGCTGGCGCTGGGTCCCACCCAGAGGCCCGGCTGCAAACGCGGCTAGGTAGCAACCCGCGAAGCGGGTGCAATCCGTTCCCCAGCTGGCGCTAGGTCCCACCCAGAGGCCCGGCTGCAAACGGGGCTGGGTAGCAACCAGCGAAGCGGGTGAAATCCGTTCCCCAGCTGGCGCTGGGTCCCACCCAGAGGCCCGGCTGCAAACGGGGCTAGGTAGCAACCAGCGAAGCGGGTGAAATCCGTTCCCAGCTGGCGCTGGGTCCTACCCAGAGACCCGGCTGCAAACGGGGGCTGGGTGGGAACCAGCGAAGCTGGTGAACGTTGCTCCCAGAGCGGCGCAGGTCCACAGACCTGCTCGAGAAGCCCGGCCGCAACGCAAATGACAAGCCTGTCACGTGACCTGCCAGTCATTTTGCGCATCTCCACAATATTGTAACCTGACACGTCTAGGCGCCCGGGCGGCCTTCCATCGCCCTCGGCTTGCCCGCTCAGGTCTCCGTCAGCGCTACGTCGGGGTGGCGGCGCGTTGTTCCAGCGATTCTTCTTTTTGGGAAGCCAGAATGATTGGCATCAAAAGCATAGCGAGTTACGTACCGGCCGCCGGCCTGGACAATTACGCGCAAGGTGCGAAATTCGGCAAGGATGAAGACTTCATCCTGGGCAAGATTGGTTCGGCGTTTCTGCCACGCAAGGCGCCGGAGCAGGAAACCTCCGACCTCTGCGTGGAGGCCGTGAATACGTTGTTCGCCAACAATCCCACCTTGCACAGGGACGCCATCGACGCTCTGATCGTCGTGACCCAGAACGGTGATGCCGAAGGGCTGCCGCATACCGCGGCCATTGTGCAGCATAAGCTGGGCCTGACCACCACGGTGGCGGCCTTCGATATTTCCTTGGGTTGCTCTGGATATGTGTACGGGCTGTATGCCCTCAAGGGCTTCATGGAAGCCGCCGGGTTGAAGAATGGCCTGCTGGTCACCGCCGACCCCTATTCCAAGATCGTCGACCCGGAAGATCGCAACACCACCATGCTCTTCGGCGACGCTGCCACCGCGACCTGGATGGGCGAGGATGCGGTCTGGCAGCTGGGCAAATCCATGTTCGGTACCGACGGGGCAGGGGCCGAGCACCTTAAGGTGAACGATGGCGTGTTCTATATGAACGGCCGTCAGGTCTTCAACTTTGCCTTGCTAAAGGTGCCACAGCACCTGGCTGCCTTGCTGGAAGCCTCGGGACTCAGCGCTGACGATATCGACGCCTACTGCATCCACCAGGGCAGCGCGGCCATCGTCGACGCCGTGGCGCGCCGTTTCGAGGAAGACAAGCCCGAGAAATTCGTCAAGGACATGGTCGAGACCGGCAATACAGTATCGTCGAGCATTGCTCTGCTCCTGGAGAAGCACTTGATGGATTCCAGCTGGAAACGTGTAGCCATCAGCGGTTTCGGTGTCGGTCTGTCGTGGGGTTCGGCTATCCTTTACCGCGAATAGGTTTCGCGGGCGCAACGGGTAATGACGGACACTCTGAGTGAAAACCTGGCGGTGCTCCGCCAGCGCTGGCCCGAGCTGGCGGCTCGCACCGAAGGTCAGTCCGTGGACGGCCTGGCGGTCGAACTGGTGGAGGGGAACGAGCAAACCCTGAGCATCGACGGGATTCAGCTGACCAGCCGTCATGGTCGGCTCGCCGAAGCGCAACTGCAGGCCGCCAGCTTGCCCGAAGGCGCCCCGGTGGTTCATTTGTACGGCTTCGGCCTGGGTGACCTGCAGCGAGTGCTGCTGGCGAAGCCGCGGCTGGAGCGATTGCAGGTACATATCCTCAATGGCGCCCTGCTTGGCCTGGTACTGCAGGTTACCGACCACACTGACTGGCTCAGTGATCCTCGGGTAAGCCTGGCCCATGCGGGCGATGCCGGGGAAATCCAGCTGCCCTTCTTTGCACTCCCTTCCGAGCTGGTATTGGCCGAGGACGCGGCTGCCAAGATCCGGGACCGCCTGGTAAGTGAAACCCATCTGGCGTTCAACAATCGCGCCTTCACTGCACAGGATCCGGAGCTGGTGGCCCGGCTGCAAGACAACGCGCCGCTGCTGTCGAGCGATGGCGACGTCGCCGAGCTGTTCGGCACCATCGAGGGCGCGGACGTCTATGTAGTAGCGACGGGGCCCAGCCTGGAACTGCACTACGAACATTTGCGCCAGGCCCGACGTCCCGGAGGGCCCCTGCTGATCTGCGTGGACACCGCCTACCGGCCTTTGCTCGAGCGGGGGGTAGTGGCGGATATCGTGGTCAGTATTGACCAGCGTATCTCGCCCCGTCACCTGCCCCCTGAACGTTCCCACGCCAGTACACTGGTCTACATGCCCCTGCTGGCGGCGGACGTATTGAACCCGTGGCGAGGCCGTCGCCTGGCTACCTATTCGGCCAGCCCTGTCTATGCCGAGGCCCGGCGACGTTGGCCCAAGGCCCAGTTGCATGGAGGTGGCAGCGTGATCCACCCTGCGGTCGACCTGGCCGTGCGCATGGGGGCGGCGCGGGTGACGCTGTTCGGGGCGGATTTCGCCTTTCCCAATGACAAGACCCACGCGGGCTGGCAGGACGGCGATCTGGGCCCGCAGTTGACCCATGCCCGTCACTGGGTGCTGGATGGCCACGGCGGTCGGGTACGTACCCAGCTCAATTTCCGCAGCTACCTCACCGAACTGGAGCGCTATATCGCCCAGCATCCAGAGGTCGCTTTCTTCAATACCAGCCGGGGCGGCGCGCTGATCGCGGGCACCTCGTTCGACGAGAACCTTGCGCGTGACTGAACCGGATGAGTTGATCGACGCCTGCCTGGTGTGCGCTGGGCTGTTTCGCCTGGGCCGTGATGTCGAGGCGGCGTTGCGAATGGTAGACCTGTTCGACACCCTGGCGCCGCGCCTGGCCCAGGCCGGGGCAGAAGAACAGCGAGCCTGGGGTTTGCTGGTCAACGACATTTTTTCGCGTCAACAGCTTCAGGATTGGCTAGGTGTAGCCGATGCCCTGCAGTACGAGTTGGTGACGCTCATCACGGCCGGGCAGGCTTGAAACATCGCCCGGCCGCGAGCCTTTCCTGGCAAGTTCGAAACACCCGGCATGGCAAGTTACAGGTCGGGGCGATTGCCAAGAGAGTCACAGTTTTTCATCTTCGCCGGGTTGCGCTTAACGTCTTAACCTGTTGAAAGTGAAGAGAAAAATAAAGAGGTGCGAAAAAATCTGCAAATCGCCCCTCAAGACAGCGACCAACACGACGATAACTAGTACGTAGGTTCTCTAGGCCACTTCCGGCCAGCCAGGGCCGGTAGCCAAAAGTACATCATTCCCGTTGAGGATTTCGTCATGTCGTTGACCGTTAATACCAACATCGCTTCCCTGACCGTTCAAAACAACCTGAACAAGGCTTCGTCCGCCACCAGCACCTCGATGACCCGTCTGTCCTCGGGCCTGAAGATCAACAGCGCCAAAGACGACGCCGCTGGCCTGCAGATCGCTACCCGTCTGACCACCCAGATCAAGGGCCTGACCGTAGCCACCAAGAACGCCAACGACGCCACCTCGATCGCCCAGACCGCTGAAGGCGCGCTGCAAGAAACCACCAGCATCCTGCAGCGTATGCGTGAACTGGCTGTCCAGTCCCGCAACGACTCCAACAGCACCGCTGACCGTACCGCTCTGCAGTCCGAATTCAGCCAGATGAGTGAAGAACTGACCCGTATCTCCACGTCGACCACCTTCGGTACCGGCATGAAGCTTCTCGACGGTTCCGCTTCCGGCCTGCAGTTCCAGGTTGGCGCCATGACCGGTGACGACCAGCACATCGACCTGGGCATCAGCTTGAACGCTTCGGCTGCCGGTCTGGGCCTGAGTGGCTCCGTGATCACCGGTACTGATACAAGCGGTGCCCACGTCGCGATCGACTCGGCCATCAGCGCCATCGACGCTGCACTGAACACTGTGAACACCACCCGTGCCGACCTGGGTGCCAAGCAGAACCGTCTGGAAAGCACCATCAGCAACATCAGCAACATCATCGAGAACGCTACCGCTTCTCGCTCCACCATCCAGGATGTGGACTTCGCTGCTGAAACCGCTGAGCTGACCAAGCAACAAACCCTGCAGCAGGCTTCCACCGCGATCCTGTCCCAGGCCAACCAGATCCCGTCCGCTGTTCTGAAGCTGCTTCAGTAATATCGGTCGATGGTCAATGACGAGAGGGTGCGCCGAGCGCGCCCTTTTGTTGTTTTCACCCTGAGGTAAATGGTTATGGACATGAGTGTCAATGCAGTAAAGGCGCTTGAAGTCAGCAAGCCCATAACGCCGACCGCCGCCATCGGTGCCGCGACGCCTGCTTCGGCCAACGACCCGTCGGCTGCCAGTAACAGCGTGGCGCCCACAGGCAAGGTCGAGCGCGATCAGGTTGAGAAGGCCGTGGAGGACATCCAGGCGTTTGTGGATGCCAACCAGCGCAATCTTAATTTTTCCATCGACGAAACCACCGGTGACGTCGTGGTGAAGATAGTCGCGACCCAAAGTGGCGAGGTGATTCGGCAGCTCCCTTCCGAGGAAGCCTTGAAGATGGCGCAGCGCCTGAAAGATCCCCACAGCCTGTTGTTCGACGAGCAGGCCTGAGGTGGGCACGGAACTTGTAGTGTTCCGGTGAACAAGGCAGCCCGCCGGTTTCTCGGCGGCTGACCTACAGGAGAGGATCAATGGCTTCGACAACATCCACTACATCGGTCAGTACGAGCGGCGGGATCTCGGTCAGCGGCATCGGCTCCGGCATCGATACATCATCGATCGTCAGTGCCTTGGTGAACGCGTCCACCAGCCCCAAGCAGACCCAGATTACCAAGGCGGAAACCGCCACCAATACCACGCTGTCGGGCATCGGTAGCCTCAAGAGTGCGCTGGAAGCGTTCCAGACGGCCGCGGCCGCGCTGAACAATACCAACACCTTTATGGGGTTGACGGCGTCTTCGTCCTTGGAGACGGTGGTCAAGGCAACCTCGGACAATACGGCGTCCCCGGGTAGCTATTCGGTCAACGTCACGCAGCTGGCTACCGCCTCCAAAGTGGCCAGCAAGCTGTTCACCAGCGGCTCGAGCACGGCCATCAGTTCCGGGACCTTGTCTATCACCCAGGGCGACAAAAGCTATTCGGTTACCGTCGGTTCCGGCGCGACCCTGAGCAGTGTGCGTGACTCGATCAACTCATCGCTATCGTCCAGTGGTATCAGCGCCAACATCGTGACGGACTCGAACGGGTCTCGCCTGGTATTGACGTCCACCACCACGGGCGCCGGGTCGGACATCTCTACCAGCGGGATCTCCGAACTGACCATCGACGGTACGACGCAACTCAATACCGGGGATAACACCAGCGCGGGCTACATCACCGCTCGGCCGGTCGATGCGGCGTATACCATCGACGGCTTGTCCATGACCAGCAGCAGCAATACTGTCGATAAGGCAGTGAGCGGTCTGAGCCTGACGCTCACGGGCACGGGTACCTCGACGGTGACCGTAGCGTCCGACAGTGACACGCTGAAAACCTCGGTGCAGTCGTTCGTGGATGCCTACAACACCATGATGACGGTCATCAACAACCAGACCAAGGTCACCTCTACGGGCGCCACCAGCAGTACCAGCGATTCGGCTACCACCTCTGCTGGCGCGCTCACTGGCGATGCCATGGTGCGCAAGCTGGTGTCGCAGATTCGCGGCGCCCTGACTGAAGTCAGCACGACCAGCGGCTCGCTGAGCGTTCTGTCCCAGCTTGGGGTAGGCACCAACTCTTCCACCGGCCTGCTGTCCCTGGACGACACCAAGTGGAACACGGCCATGAAGACCCAGTATGGCAACGTGGCCACCCTGTTCACCGGTGAAGATGGCCTCATTACCCGGATGGACGACATCATCGAAGGGTACACGCAAACCGGTGGCGTACTGGAAACCCGCCAGAAGTCGCTCAATGCCAAGCTGAGCGACCTGGACGAGCAGCAGGACGCGCTGGATCGACGCACCGAGTCCTTGACCGCCATTCTGACCGCCAAGTACACGGCCATGGATACCCTGGTGGCGCAACTCAACGCGACCAGCACCAGTGTGTTGAACACGCTTGAAGCCATGAACAGCTCCGACGATTGAGCGGCTGCCTGGCTGTGTTTGCCCGATGAGTCCAAGTGGCTCATCGGGCTTTTTCATTTCAGCGTCGCGTTAAAGTTCGCCCGTTCCACGTCGATAAACTGAGCATGGGGACCTTCCGGTCCCGCCGATTTCGTCCTTTTTCCAAGAGGCCATTTCCGATGCATCCCATGAAGGCGCTCCGCCAATACCAGAAAGTGAATTCCCACGCCCAGGCGTCCGAGGCCAGCCCTCATCGCCTGGTGCAGATGCTGATGCAGGGCTGCCTGGATCGCCTGGCCCAGGCCAAAGGCGCCATGGCGCGTGATCAAGTGGCGGAGAAGGGCGTGATGCTGGGCAAGGCTATCGAGATCATCGGTGGCCTGCGTGAGGGGCTGGACCCAGAGAAGACCGACGACAAGAAGGGTATCGCTAGGCTCGACCAGCTGTACGCCTACATGATGAAGCAACTGATCCAGGCGAACCGCAAGAACGACCCGAACATCGTCGACGAGGTCGCTCGCCTGATGATCACCGTCAAGGCTGGCTGGGATGCGATCGGTCATGCAGCTCAGGATTAATCGCGAGGACTCGACCATGAGTGCCCTTGAACGTATCGAATACACCCGCGTGGCGCTCAGCGAAGCATTGGCGGTGAAAGACTGGGCGGCGATCGGCAAGCTCGATCTGCAGATCCGCGCCTGCCTCGATGGCCTGTTCGATGGCGTCTCGGTAGACCCGGCGGTGATCCGCCATAATCTGGAATCCCTGCTGCACCTGTATCGTCAGCTGGTGGACGCCAGCCGCGGCGAGCGCCAGTCGGTGGTCGAGGAGCTTCAGCAGGTCCGCCAGGGCCAGAATGCCAGCAAGGTGTACCAGCTGTTCCGGTAAGCGAGAGCCAGGCGCTCTCGCGACTCGCGCCATCAACGCGCCATAAATTTGACTGTGCCGGCTTTTTTGACTTTACTAGTGCCTGTTCAACAGGTTCCGGCGTCTCAAGGTTCAGAGCCATGAGGGTGGCACATCGCCGTAGCGGGCATCCGGCCGTAGCGGGTATTGACTAGGGAAGTTGCTATTGCATGTGGCGTGAAACGAAAATTCTGCTGATCGATGACGATAGCGTTCGCCGCCGCGACATGGCGGTGATCCTCAGTTTCCTCGGTGAAGACAACCTGCCATGCGGCAGTGGTGACTGGGAAAGAACGGTCGAGGGCCTGCCCTCCAGTCGCGAAGTGCTTTGCGTGCTGGTCGGCACCCTGAGCGCGCCGGCGAACCTGCCGGCCCTGCTAAAGACCATCGCCGCCTGGGATGAATTCCTGCCGGTGCTGCTGCTGGGCGACAGCTCCCATGTGGAACTGGCCGAGGACCAGCGCCGGCGCGTGCTTTCCAGCCTGGAGATGCCACCCAGCTACAGCAAGCTGCTGGACTCGCTGCATCGGGCCCAGGTCTATCGCGAAATGTATGACCAGGCCCGCGAACGGGGCCGTCAGCGCGAACCCAACCTGTTCCGCAGCCTGGTCGGCACCAGCCGCGCCATCCAGCATGTGCGCCAGATGATGCAGCAGGTGGCCGATACCGACGCCAGCGTGCTGATCCTGGGCGAGTCGGGCACGGGCAAGGAAGTGGTCGCGCGCAACCTGCACTATCACTCCAAGCGACGCGACGCACCCTTCGTTCCGGTCAACTGCGGCGCCATTCCCGCCGAGTTGCTGGAAAGCGAACTCTTCGGTCACGAGAAAGGCGCCTTCACGGGTGCCATCACCAGCCGCGCAGGCCGCTTCGAGTTGGCGAACGGCGGTACGCTGTTCCTCGACGAAATCGGTGACATGCCCCTGCCCATGCAGGTCAAGTTGCTGCGCGTGCTGCAGGAGCGCACCTTCGAGCGAGTAGGCAGCAACAAGACGCAGAGCATCGACGTACGCATCATCGCGGCCACCCACAAGAACCTCGAGAGCATGATCGAGACGGGCAGCTTCCGCGAAGACCTTTATTACCGCCTCAATGTCTTCCCCATCGAGATGGCCCCTCTGCGCGAGCGGGTGGAGGATATTCCGCTGCTCATGAACGAGCTGATCTCGCGCATGGAGCATGAGAAGCGCGGGTCCATCCGTTTCAACTCCGCGGCCATCATGTCGTTGTGCAGGCACGCCTGGCCAGGCAACGTGCGTGAGCTGGCCAACCTGGTGGAGCGCATGGCGATCATGCATCCCTATGGGGTGATCGGGGTATCCGAGCTGCCGAAGAAATTCCGCTATGTGGATGACGAAGACGAGCAACTGGTGGACAGCCTGCGCAGCGACCTGGAAGAGCGCGTCGCCATCAACGGCCATACGCCGGACTTCAGCTCCAGTGCCTTGCTGCCACCCGAGGGACTGGACCTCAAGGATTACCTGGGCGGGCTCGAGCAGGGGCTGATCCAGCAAGCTCTGGACGACGCAAATGGCATCGTTGCTCGAGCCGCCGAACGTCTGCGCATTCGTCGTACCACGTTGGTGGAGAAGATGCGTAAATACGGCATGAGCCGACGCGACGGCGACGAAGCCGTCGACGATTGACCACCCCCCAGCGTCCGCTACACGGCGTCCGCTTCCTACAATACCAGGCTGCGCTGATAAGGTAGGAAGCGGGCGGAGCCGCAGGCGTAGCTCGCGAACGCAGCGCAACAGGCACATCAATTGCAGTTCTGGCTGATCCAGACCGTTTTCTGACGGTGAGCCACGAGAATCGATGATGTCCAAGGCCGCCCCGCTGCTCGACTCCCAGTCCTACCCTGCCCGTGCTCCCCACGACGTGGACCAGGCCTTTGCCTTGTTCAACCAGGTATCGGCTCAGCTCAATGAGTCTTATCGGCTTCTGGAAAGCCGGGTCAGCGAGTTAAAAGGAGAATTGGCGCAGGTGAGCGAGGAACGCCTGCGGCAGTTGGCGGAGAAAGAACGTCTGGCCAATCGCCTCGAACACCTGTTGGAGGTACTGCCTGGCGGTGTGATCGTCATCGATGGCCAGGGAGTGGTGGCTGAAGCCAATCCAGCGGCGGTGGCGCTTCTCGGCCCGCCACTGGTTGGGCAGCAATGGCGTGAAGTGATCGGCCGCTGCTTCGCCCCCCGCCGCGATGACGGTCATGAGGTTTCGCTCAAGAATGGCCGTCGCTTGTCCATCTCCACCCGTTCCCTCGGCACCGAGCCCGGCCAGTTGGTCCTGCTTACCGACCTGACGGAAACCCGACACCTGCAGGATCCCCCGGAACCCTTGTGGGAGGTACTGCCGGGGGGTGTGATCGTCATGGAGGGCCGGGGGGTGGTGGCTGAAGCCAACCCGGGGGGGGTGGCGCTTCCCGGCCCGCCACTGGTTGGGCAGCAATGGCGTGAAGTGATCGGCCGCTGCTTCGCCCCCCGCCGCGATGACGGTCATGAGGTTTCGCTCAAGAATGGCCGTCGCTTGTCCATCTCCACCCGTTCCCTCGGCACCGAGCCCGGCCAGTTGGTCCTGCTTACCGACCTGACGGAAACCCGACACCTGCAGGAGCAACTGGCCCGGCACGAGCGGCTGTCGGCCCTCGGCCGCATGGTCGCTTCGCTGGCTCATCAGATTCGCACGCCTCTTTCCGCGGCCATGCTTTATGCAGGCCATCTGCAGGAAGGCGTACTCCCCGCCGAGACCCGCCAGCGTTTCGCCAGTCGTCTCAAGGATCGTTTGTACGAACTTGAGCATCAGGTGCGCGACATGCTGGTATTCGCCCGCGGTGAGCTTCCCCTGAACGATCGCCTGGCACCCGCCGAGCTATTTTCCGCGTTGCGAGAGGCAGCTCTCGCCCGTACTGAAGGGGTTGTGCTGCGCTGGCAGTGTGATGTCTACCACGGAACACTGCACTGCAACCGGGACACCCTGATCGGCGCGGTGCTCAATCTGCTCGAGAACGCTCTGCAGGCCAGCACAGCTGCGCCTAGGCTCAAGGTCCACCTGTACAGCCGGGGCACAGAGCTGCGGTTATGCGTGAGCGACGCCGGGCCGGGTATCGACGAGACCACCCTGGCGCGGCTTGGAGAACCTTTCTTCACTACCCGATCCAACGGAACCGGTCTGGGCGTGGCGGTAGCGGTGGCGATCGCTCGGGCGCACGGTGGCCAGCTGCGCTTCAGGTCCCGGCCGGGTCGTGGCACCTGTGCGCTGCTGACCTTGCCGTTGCTGGAGCAGGAGGCCGTCCGATGAGCATCCGCATTCTCCTGGTAGAGGATGATCGCGCCCTGCGCGAGGCCCTGGCCGATACTTTGTCGCTGGCGGGTCATGATCATGTGGCGGTGTGCTCGGCCGAGCAGGCCCTGGAGCGAGTAGCCGTCGGCGCATTCAGTCTGGTGATCAGCGATGTGAACATGCCAGGCATGGGCGGCCATGGTCTGCTACGCCAGTTGCGCGCCGGTTGGCCGCAGTTGCCGGTCTTGCTGATGACTGCCCATGGCAGTGTCAGCCAGGCGGTGGATGCGATGCGCGAGGGCGCGGTCGATTACCTGGTCAAGCCCTTCGAGGCCAAGGCCTTGCTGCAATTGGTCGAGCGTCACGCCTTGGGGCAACTCCCGGCAGCGGACAGCGACCCGGCGGTGGCGCGCGAGCCGGCCAGCCTGCGCCTGCTGGCCTTGGCGGCGAAGGTGGCTCGTAGTGACTCGACCGTGCTGATCTCCGGCGAGTCCGGCACGGGTAAAGAGGTGTTGGCGCGTTATATCCATCGGCATTCAGCGCGGGCGGACCAACCCTTCGTAGCGATCAACTGCGCGGCCATTCCCGATAATATGCTCGAAGCAACCCTGTTCGGCCACGAGAAAGGTGCCTTTACCGGAGCGGTGGCGGCCCAGTCTGGTAAGTTCGAGCAGGCCAATGGCGGCACCTTGCTGCTGGACGAGATCTCGGAAATGCCTCTGGGCTTGCAGGCCAAGCTGCTCCGCGTCCTGCAGGAACGGGAAGTGGAACGGGTAGGCGGGCGTCGCCCCATCCCCCTGGATCTGCGCATCCTGGCCACCACCAACCGCCAATTGCAGGAGGAAGTCGCCGCGGGGCGCTTCCGTGAAGACCTGTTCTATCGCTTGTCAGTATTCCCCCTGGCCTGGTTGCCCCTGCGCGACCGCCCGGGGGACATCCTGCCCCTGGCCGAACGCTTGCTCGCTCAACATGCGTCGAAGATGCGTCTGGGAACTGTCCGGCTGTCGGATAGCGCCCAGGCAACGCTGCTGGCTTATCCCTGGCCGGGCAATGTCCGCGAGCTGGACAACGCCGTGCAGCGGGCGCTGATCCTGCAGCAGAACGGTCTGGTTGCGCCTGAGGATTTCTGTCTCGGCGATGCCGCCATTGCGCTGCGAACCGCGCCAGCGGTGAATTACCGCGAAGCGGCCAGCGAACGTCCACCCAGCGGCCTGGGTGATGACCTGCGCCGTCGTGAGTTCGAGTTGATCCTCGATACCCTGCGAACCGAGCGGGGTCGGCGCAAGGAAGCCGCCGAGCGGTTGGGCATCAGCCCGCGAACCTTGCGCTATAAGCTGGCTCAAATGAGAGACGCCGGCATGGATGTCGAGACGTACCTGTTCGCCAGCTGATGTATCGCCCTTGTTGCCGTTGGCACTGCTCTTGCTAATCCCTAGGTAGACGACGGTTTCACCGTCAAAAAACTTGCAGGCCAGGAGAGCAGTGCCATGACCCAAGGTGTTGAATTCAATCGCTTGATGATGGACATGCGTTCCATGCAGCTCGAAGCCATGGGCGCGTCCAAGGCCAGCGCGGCTTCGGCTGTGAGCGCCAGCGGTGGCAGCAGCTTCGCCGACTTGCTCGGCAGCGCGGTGAACAAGGTCAGCGACACCCAGCAGGCGGCCAGTCAGTTGGCCAACGCGTTCGAGATCGGCAAGAGCGGCGTCGATCTGACGGATGTAATGATTTCCTCACAAAAAGCGAGCGTGTCTTTCCAGGCGCTGACCCAGGTTCGTAACAAGCTGGTGCAGGCCTACCAAGACATCATGCAAATGCCGGTTTGAGGGCAGGTTAGGTCATGGCGGAAGCAACTACGGACAACGTACCGGCGAAGAGCCCGGTGGCAAGCGGCAAGTCGATGCCGGGCATGGCCTTTCTCGATAACCTTTCGAAGATGCCAGTGCTGCGGCAGGTGGGCTTGCTGGTCGGCCTGGCCGCCAGCGTGGCCATCGGCTTTGCCGTGGTGCTCTGGTCTCAGCAGCCTGATTACCGGCCGCTGCTGACCAGCCTGCAGGGAATGGACGCCAAGCAGGTGACCGATACCCTGGCGGCGTCGGACATCCCTTATACCGTGGAACCGAACACTGGCGCGCTGCTGGTCAAGTCGGAAGACATCGGCCGAGCGCGTCTGAAGTTGGCGTCTGCCGGTGTAGTGCAAAGCGACGGCAATGTCGGCTACGAAATTCTCGACAAGGACCAGGGCCTGGGCACGAGCCAGTTCATGGAGGCGACACGCTACCGTCGTGGCCTGGAAGGGGAGCTGGCACGGACCATCTCGGCCCTGAACGGGGTCAAGGGCGCCCGTGTACATCTGGCGATTCCGAAAAGCTCGGTATTCGTACGCGATGAGCGCAAACCGACGGCTTCGGTGCTGGTTGAAATGTATGGCGGCCGTACCCTGGACCCCGGCCAGGTGATGGCTATCGTCAACCTCGTGGCGACCAGCGTGCCTGAAATGGAGCGCGCCGGGGTCACAGTGGTGGACCAGAAAGGCAACCTGCTGTCGGACCAGGCTGAAAACTCCGAACTGAGCATGGCTGGCAAGCAGTTCGACTATACCCGACGCATGGAAAGCATGCTTACCCAGCGGGTACAGAGCATTCTGCAACCAGTGCTGGGTAATGAGCGCTTCAAGGCCGAGGTCTCGGCCATGGTGGATTTCAGCGCCGTGGAGTCGACGTCTGAACAGTTCAACCCGGACCAGCCGGCATTGCGCAGCGAGCAATCGGTGAGCGAGCAACGCTCCAGCAGCAGCGGCCCGCAAGGGGTGCCAGGCGCCCTCAGCAACCAGCCACCAGGCCCGGCCTCCGCGCCGCAGACCACCCGGGGCGGTGGCGGCGCAGCGGCGCCCCAGGCCATCCAGCCAGGCCAGCCTTTGCTCGACGCCAATGGCCAGCAGATCATGGATCCGGCCACCGGGCAGCCGATGCTTGCGCCTTACCCGGCGGACAAACGGCAACAGTCGACGAAGAATTTCGAGCTGGACCGCTCCATCAGTCATACCCGGCAACAGCAAGGTCGGCTGACCCGGCTCTCCGTTGCGGTGGTGGTCGACGATCAGGCCAAGCTCAACCCGGCCAATGGCGAGATCACCCATACGCCATGGGGCGCCGCAGACCTGGCGCGCTTCCAGCGCCTGGTGCAGGACGCGGTGGGCTTCGATGCCAGCCGGGGAGACAGCGTGACGGTGATCAACGCGCCGTTCAGCCCGGATCAGGGCGAGGTGATCGCCGAGCCGGCCTTCTATCAGCAGCCCTGGTTCTGGGACGTGGTCAAGCAGGCGATGGGCGTGCTGTTCATCCTGTTCCTGGTGTTCGGGGTGCTGCGCCCGGTACTCAACAACATCACGGGCGGCGGCAAGTCCAAGCAGCTGGCGGTGGATGGCGAGGGTGTACCTGGCGCGGGCGGTATCGCCGGCGGCGCTGGGGGCTTCACCGGGATGAATGGGGAGCTGGCCGAGGACCGGGTCAGCCTGGGCGGGCCGCAGAGCATCATGCTGCCGAGCCCCACGGAGGGCTATGACGCCCAGTTGAATGCAATCAAGAGTCTTGTGGCCGAAGACCCGGGCCGTGTCGCGCAGGTCGTGAAAGAGTGGATCAACGCAGATGAGTAGCAATCAGGCAGTTGCCGTACCCAAGCTTACCAAGGTCGACAAGGCCGCGATCCTCCTGCTGTCCCTGGGCGAGACCGACGCGGCCCAGGTGCTGCGGCACATGGGGCCGAAGGAGGTCCAGCGGGTCGGCGTGGCGATGGCGCAGATGCGCAACGTGCACCGTGAGCAGGTCGAGGAAGTGATGACCGAGTTCGTGGCCAGCGTGGGCGACCAGACGAGCCTGGGCGTAGGCTCGGACGGGTATATCCGCAAGATGCTGACCCAGGCCTTGGGCGAAGACAAGGCCAACGGGCTGATCGACCGCATCCTGTTGGGCGGCAACACCAGTGGCCTGGACAGCCTCAAGTGGATGGAGCCGCGGGCCGTGGCCGACGTGATTCGCTACGAGCATCCGCAGATCCAGGCCATCGTGGTGGCTTACCTGGACCCGGACCAGGCTGGCGAAGTGCTTGGCCACTTCGACCATAAGGCGCGCCTGGACATCGTATTGCGCGTGTCTTCGTTGAACACGGTGCAGCCGGCGGCCTTGAAGGAACTCAACACCATTCTGGAGAAGCAGTTCGCGGGCAACTCCACTACGGCCCGTACTACCCTGGGCGGTATCAAGCGTGCCGCCGACATCATGAACTTCCTCGACAGCTCGGTCGAAGGCCAGCTCATGGATTCGATCCGCGAGATCGATGCCGAGCTGTCCGGCCAGATCGAAGACCTGATGTTCGTGTTCAACAACCTCAAGGACGTGGACGACCGTGGCATCCAGGCGCTGCTGCGCGAGGTGTCCTCGGAAGTGCTGGTGGTCGCCCTCAAGGGTGCCGACGATGGCATCAAGGAAAAGATCTTCAAGAACATGTCCAAGCGAGCCTCCGAGCTGCTGCGCGACGACCTGGACTCCAAGGGGCCGGTACGCGTCAGCGACGTGGAAACGGCGCAGAAGGAAATCCTCACCATTGCCCGTCGAATGGCCGAGGCGGGGGAAATTGTATTGGGTGGCAAAGGCGGCGAGGAAATGATCTAAGGTTCCAGCTGTCCTATCTTATGCACGCCGCGGCGTGCCGCTAGACTGTGTGCAAGACGGCTTCGTCGGGTGCTGGGTCGCTACCTGCAAGTCCGCCTACCGCTGGCGGCAGGGGTAGGGGCAGGGCAACCCGATGCCAGGTCGCCGCTTTCGCCCACAGCCTAGCCATGCCGCGTCGCTCGCCGAAGCGTTTTCCAGGAAAAATCATTGATGAGCCAGTCGAGCAAGGAACCGGTCAGCGAATTGATTCGCGCCAAGGATCTGCAGGGCGTGGATGTTTGGCGGCTGCCGAGTTTCGACCCCGAGTCACCCCCTCCGGAGCCGGAGCCCGAAGAGGTCGCTGAAATCGAAGAGGTGCCCCTTGAAGAGGTGCAGCCCCTGACCCTGGAGGAGCTGGAGGCGATTCGGCAGGAGGCCTATAACGAAGGTTTCGTCACGGGCGAGCGCGATGGTTTCCATGCGGCCCAGCTTAAAGTGCGGCAGGAGGCCGAGGTTGCCTTGCAAGCGCGGCTGGCTACGTTGGAAACCCTGATGGGCAACCTGCTGGCTCCCATCGCCGAGCAGGATACCCAGATCGAACGTTCATTGGTGGAGCTGGTGAGCCATATCGCCCGTGAGGTGATCCAGCGCGAATTGCGTATCGAATCTTCCCAGATCGAACGGGTGACCCAGGAAGCGCTCAAGCTGTTGCCGATGGGGGCCAATAATATTCGGATTTTCATCCATCCCCAGGATTTCGAGCAGATCAAGGCCCTGCGTGAGCGACACGAGGAGAAGTGGAAAATCCTCGAAGATCCGGCCTTGCTGCCCGGCGGTTGCCGCGTGGAAAGTGAACACAGCCGGATCGACGCCAGTGTCGAGACGCGCATCACCCAGGCCCTGGCGCAATTGTTCGACCAGTTGCACGAGCAGGGCATGCACCCGGCCGAAGCCGACCTGCGCCTTGAACTGGAGACCAGCGATGCGACTTGACCGTACCAGCTTCGCCAAGCGGCTCAGCACCTATCCCGCGGCGGTGGATCTGCCACGTCAGGCGGTGGTGGAGGGCCGCCTGTTGCGCATGGTAGGGCTGACCCTGGAAGCCGAGGGCTTGCGCGCGGCCATGGGTACCCGCTGCGTGGTGATCAACGACGATAGCTACCATGCCTCCCAGGTAGAAGCCGAAGTCATGGGGTTCGCCGGTAGCAAGGTGTTTCTGATGCCTGTCGGCAGCGCTGCCGGTATTGCGCCTGGCGCGCGGGTAGTGCCTCTGGCCGACACCGGCCGCCTGCCCATGGGCATGAGCATGCTGGGCCGGATTCTCGACGGGGCCGGCCGCGCGCTGGATGGCAAGGGGCGGATGCGTGCTGAAGACTGGGTGCCCCTGGACGGCCCCACCATCAACCCCTTGAATCGTGACCCCATCAGCCAGCCGCTGGACGTGGGGATTCGCTGCATCAACGGGTTGTTGACCGTGGGCCGTGGTCAGCGCCTGGGCCTGTTCGCAGGCACCGGGGTGGGCAAGAGCGTCCTGTTGGGCATGATGACGCGCTTCACCGAGGCGGAGATCATCGTGGTGGGGCTGATCGGTGAACGGGGCCGCGAAGTGAAGGAATTCATCGAGCATATTCTCGGGCCCGAGGGCCTGAAGCGGTCGGTGGTAGTGGCGGCCCCGGCGGACGATGCGCCGCTGATGCGCCTGCGCGCGGCCATGTATTGCACCCGTATCGCTGAATACTTCCGTGACAAGGGCAAGAACGTTCTTCTGCTGATGGATTCGCTTACCCGTTATGCCCAGGCTCAGCGGGAGATCGCTCTGGCCATTGGCGAGCCGCCGGCGACCAAGGGCTACCCGCCGTCGGTTTTCGCCAAGCTGCCCAAGCTGGTAGAGCGCGCCGGCAATGCCGAAGCCGGGGGTGGATCGATCACTGCGTTCTACACCGTACTCTCGGAGGGGGATGACCAGCAGGACCCGATCGCTGACTCGGCCCGCGGCGTACTGGATGGTCATATCGTGCTCTCTCGCCGCCTGGCCGAAGAGGGACATTACCCGGCCATCGACATCGAAGCGTCCATCAGCCGGGTGATGCCCTCGGTGGTCACGCCACAGCACCTTTCCCAGGCCCAGCAGTTCAAGCAGCTGTGGTCTCGCTACCAGCAGAGTCGCGACCTGATCAGCGTTGGCGCCTACGTCGCCGGCGGGGACCGGGAAACGGACATGGCTATCAGCTTGCACCCGCAGCTGGTCCACTATCTGCGCCAGGGCCTGCACGACAACGAGAGCCTGCAGGCCAGTTCTGAGCGCCTGGCGACGGTTTTCCGTCCGCTGGCGCCGGGTTGATCGATCATGGCTACCAGTCGCGCGGCGCGCTTGGCGCCGGTTGTGGAAATGGCGGAAAAGGCCGAACGCACGGCAGCCCAGCGTCTGGGCCACTTCCAGGGCCAGGTGCGCCTGGCGGAAGCCAAGTTGCAGGAGCTGGAGCAGTTCCGGATGAACTATCAGCAGCAGTGGATCGCCAATGGCACCCACGGTGTATCGGGTCAATGGCTGATGAACTACCAGCGCTTTCTCAGCCAGCTGGAAACGGCGGTGGGGCAACAGCGCAAGAGCCTGGCCTGGCATCAGAACAACCTCAACAACGCCCGCGATACTTGGCAGAAGGCCTATGCTCGGGTAGAAGGGCTGCGCAAACTGGTCATGCGCTACATGACCGAGGCGCGCACGCTGGAAGACAAGCGCGAACAACGATTGCTGGATGAACTTTCCCAGCGCCTGCCGCGGTCTGATTCATACTGACGCACTAATAGCCACGCGGCATTGAACATTTGTGAGCAGCAGCCGGGCGTGCGCTCGCCAAGGCACTGGCCGTCGTCTTCGGCGTCGCAGGCCCGGCCTAGCCAGTTTCCGTTAATCGCCTATAGAAGGAACGCCATATGGCAGTAATCACAGCAACGCTGTCAGAGGAAACCCGGGAGCTCGTCATCCGCATCGACGGTCGGTTCGACTTCGGTTGCCATCAACAATTTCGCGAGGCGTTCGAGCGCTACCTGCCAGCCAAGGACATCAAGGTCGTGGTGGATCTGGGCAGCACCAGTTACCTGGACAGTTCGGCGCTGGGCATGCTGTTGCTGCTCCGGGATCACGCCGGAGGCGAAAAGGCCGATATCCGCCTGATCAACGCTTCGAGCGACGTGAAGAAGATCCTGGGGATTTCCAACTTCACCCAGCTGTTCTCGGTCGACTGATGCTCCCGGACAGCCCCTCGGTCTCGGTGCTGATCGCCGACGACAACATGACGGACCGGATGCTGCTGTCAAGCATCGTCCGGCGTCAGGGGCACCATGTGCTCCAGGCAGGTAACGGCGACGAGGCGGTACGGGTGTTCGAGCAGATGCGGCCGCAGATCGTCCTGCTCGATGTCATGATGCCGGTGATGGACGGTTTCGAGGCCGCGCGGCGTATCAAGGCATTGGCCGGCGAAGCCTTGGTGCCAGTGATCTTCCTCACGTCGATGTCGGAAGACGAAGCGCTGGTGCGTTGTCTCGAGGCTGGCGGCGATGATTTTCTTCCCAAGCCCTATAACCAGATCATCCTGGCGGCGAAGATCCATGCCATGGAGCGCATGCGCCGCCTGCAGGCCACTGTGCTCAAGCAGCGTGACGAGCTGGCCCGCCACCATGGCCACCTGCTCAACGAGCAACGGGTCGCCAAGGCCGTGTTCGACCAGGTAGCGCATTCCGGATGCCTTGGCGCGCCCAATATCCGTTATCTGCAGTCACCTTATGCCCTGTTCAACGGCGATCTGTTGCTGGCGGCCTCCAGCCCGGGCGGAGACCTGCACGTGCTGCTCGGCGACTTCACAGGCCATGGCCTGCCGGCCGCGGTAGGCGCGATGCCCTTGGCCGACGTGTTCTACGGCATGACCGCCAAGGGCTACGGCCTGACCGAAACCCTGCGGGAGATGAACGCCAAGCTCAAGCGCATACTCCCGCCGGACATGTTCTGCTGCGCCACCCTGATCAGTCTAAGCGTCAATCGGCGCATGGTTGAGGTCTGGAATGGCGGCATGCCCGACGGCTACTTGCTGCGAAACAACGGCGAGCGGGTGTTACTGTCGTCCAAGGCGCTGCCCTTGGGGATTCTTGCGCCGGAGCGCTTCGACCCCAAGACCCAGGCATTCCCCATTGAACAGGGGGATCGCATCTTCCTGCTCTCCGATGGGGTGATCGAAACCACCAACGATCGCGAGATGCTGTTTGGGGTGGAGCGTCTGGAGGCCGTGCTGGCGAGCAATCAGGACCGAGACCGCCTGTTCGAGGACATTCGCCAGGCCCTGCAGGCGTTCCACGGAGAAACCCGTGACGACGTCAGCATGGTACAGGTGGCGGCGGTGGATTCGGCCAGCCTGCCGCCGGCAGCCTTGTCACCGGATCGTGGGCAACCGACCCCTACGGACTGGACCGTTTCGTTCGAATTCCGTGCCGAGACCCTCAAGCGTTACAACCCGTTGCCGTTCCTGCTCCAGCTTTTGCAGGAGGTGCGTGGCCTGCGTGACCAGAGCGGCGCACTCTATACAGTGCTGACCGAGTTGTATTCCAATGCTCTGGAGCATGGCGTGCTGGGGCTGGAGTCCTCGCTCAAGCGCGACGCCGAGGGTTTCACCCGTTATTACCAACTTCGCGAGGAGCGCCTGCGTCAGTTGCAGGAGGGCTACGTCAAGGTCCAGCTCACGGTTTCGCCGCAAGGGGAAGACGGCGGTCGGTTGGTGATCTTCATCGAAGACAGCGGTGACGGCTTCGATGTCTCCGGTACGCTGAAGCAGGCCGGAGAAGGGCTTGGCTATTCCGGCCGGGGCATGAGGCTTGTGCGGGCCTTGAGCCAGGCCGCTGATTGGTCCGATGACGGGCGTAGCGCGCGCGTGGAATTCACCTGGGAGGGTCAGGCATAATCCGCCGCCAAGGAGAACGACGTGACCACACCACCGCTGGATGCAGAAGTGTTGGCCAAGCTGGAAGAACTCATGGGCGAGGATTTCCCCCTGTTGGTGGAAACATACCTGAAGGATTCGGAGCACCGCCTGGGCCAGTTGATGAGCGCCACCGACCCTCAGGTCGTGCGGGAGGCAGCCCATAGTTTCAAGGGCAGCAGCAGCAACATGGGCGCGCTGAGCCTGGCGCGGCTCTGTGGCGACCTTGAGAAACAACCCCTGGAGGCGCCTGCCGCGACAATCGCCCTCCTGCGTACACAGATCGCTATGCTCTATGCCGACGTTCGTGCCGCTTTCCTCGCCATGCGGCGGGAGCCTTGAGTATCACTGAATTTATGGCCCGCCTTTTGCTTTGATCCCTGCAACAGTTCATTTACCCACTGTGCGGGGTCCTTGTCATGGCGGTCGCTTCAAACCCACTCTTGCAAATTGGAAGCCTGAACGGAGCTTCTGGCAAAACTCAAGTCACCGCGGTCAGCTCGGTGAACAAAGCCGCTGATACCGCCAAGGACGCGACTTCCAGCTTTGCCGAGGTCTATGCCAAGGAGCATCAGGCGCAGCCGCAGAAAGCCTTGTCCAAGGCAAGCACGCGGCCAAATGACCATCTGACGCAGGGCGACAAAAAGTCAGCGGTGGCAGGCAAGGCTAAAGACGATAAACCGTCGGTTGCCGCCAGCGGCAACGCTTCGCCGGTTTCGAAAGCCGACAAGGCAAGTCGGGCCGATAAAACGGATAAAACCGATAAAACGGATAAGACGGATCGCGTCGGCAAGACGGATAAGGAAAACGACAGCGCCCCGGCTGACGAAGTCGCTGCAAACGATGAAGCGAACGTCAAGGATGCCGATCCCGCCGATGAAGCGGCTACCGCGACCATGACTGAACCGGCCTTGGCCGCTCCGGGTATGGCCGATCCCCAGCTACCCACTGCTTCCACCGACGCGCCCCTGGACCCGGGCCAGCAGCTGCAGGGGGTGCTTGATCCGGCACAGCTACAGGCCGTGGCTACCCCCGGGGCAACCGACGCCGCCGAGGATTTCGATCCGGCCGCCGATCCTCTGGCAGACCTCCCCATGGTGCGCATGGCCTTGGAGCAAAGCGCCAAGGCCCAGGGGACGACTTCGGTTCACGCTCAGGCCCAGGACGCTCAAACCCAAGCGGCGAGCGATCCGGCCAGTACGTCTACGTTTGCCGAGAGCCTTGGGCTCGTTGGCGAGCAGCAAAAGCTCACCGATGGCGCTAGCGGTGCCACCGAGGAAGGCGGCATCGGGGCGATAGGCGAGCTCGAGGGCGGCCTGGGCGAAAGTGGCAACCGGGTCAGTGACCTGGGCGGCTCGCTGAGCCAACTAAGCCAGGCGGTAGGTAGCAAGGGCGCAGCCGCGGCCACGCCCTTGGCACAACCCTTGAACATGCAGCAGAACGGCTGGAGCGAAGGCCTGGTCAACCGGGTCATGTACCTGTCGAGCCAGAACCTGAAGTCAGCGGATATCCAGTTGAACCCACTGGAGCTGGGACGCCTGGACATTCGCGTTGACGTTACCGCTGACCAGCAGACCCAGATCAGTTTTCACAGCGCGCACCTGGGTGTGAGGGAAGCCCTGGAAAGCCAGCAAGGCCGCTTGCGTGACATGCTGGCGCAGCAGGGTTTGAGCCAGGTGGACGTGAGCGTGTCCGACCAGTCGCGGCAATCCCAACAGCAGCAACAGCAGCAGGCTAACGCCCAGGCAGCCCATCGCGGCGGTCGTAGCGGGGATATCGCGGGTAGCGATGGCGAGGATGCGGAGGTTTCGGCTGTAGCCCAAGCCGCCGCGACCCAGTCGGTGGTCGGTAGCAGCCTGGTGGATTACTACGCCTGAGCCACTGGGCGTTGCCAGCGAAGCGGGCGTGTGGGCCTTGCCTCCACGTTCGTGGCTCGCTACGACGCTCAGCTGCGCTGTCGACTGCGAGCGCTGGATTCCCCACCCCCGGGCCGCGCGAGCGGCTTGCGGGTAGCGAAGGGTATCAACGCGTGTGCAGCCAACTGGAAGTGGCACCGATACGGATCCTCCACCCCAGCGGGCAATAGCGGTGGGTATGCCGGCGTATCTCCCGATACAAGGCGCCAGCTTCCCTTGCTGGTACATAAAGCTCGTTGGCGATGCGGCAAAGGGCCCGGAACTGGCGAACGTCCGGCAACCTATCCAGCAACACGTCATTGAAGACACCAGGGCCGGTGACCTGGCTGATCCGCCTGGCGTAGGTGGTCACGCTCTCGGCGTCGCCAACGCCCTCATAGGGGCGCTGATAGTACAGGTCGCGGTTGGACAGAAAGCGGTTGTAGCTTTCCCGTGATACGTTTTCCAGCAACGGGTTGTCGGCCAGGGTCGCGAAATTGCTGGTATTGAAGCCGCAATGCAAGCCAAGCCGCGGCTCACTGACCAGATTGTTCAGCAGCAGACGCCCTGGCGACACTGTCCAGTCGTAACTGCTGAAGCCTTCGTTTTCAAGGGTGCTGCCATAGATGTAGTCATCCACGTCCATATAGACCCCTCCATGGAACTGCAGCAGGCGATAGCGCAGCACATCGACCGCGCTCGCGTAATTGATTCCGGTCGCCTGTGTGGCTGCCTCAAATTGAGCGTGATAAGGCGTATTGCTGAAATCATCGAAGAACGGAGTCTGGCGCAGCTCATGGATGCGCAGGTTGTCCGGCGCCTCGGCCAGATCGGCCAGCATCAGGCTTCGGTCCAGCGGATCGGGTACGTCCAGGTATAAATGGTAGGTGAAGGGTCGCTTGCCCTTGCCGGCCTCGCGGGCGTTGCGCAGCACGTTGTCGGCCAGCTGGCGCGGCATGCGCCTGCCTAGCCAGACGCTATGGATCTCCCTTGGGATGGGGAGCCGCTCGGCCTCGGCCGTTTCCGGGATGATCCAGGGATAGTGCGCGGGAATGCCCAGCTCAGCCGTGGCCGCCTCGATTTCGGAGGTTCCGGGAGAGGTCGCGCGCGCAATATCGAAGGGTTCGAACCGACCTATGCGATCGTTGTAGCGAAAGGCCGACCCGAGGACGGTTCGCCAGCTTTCGCTGAAGGGATCGAAACGTACGAGCCGTAGACTGTCTTCGACTTCGATCAGGTAGCTCGGTGCGAGCACGCTGCTCAGCGGCTGGCGTCGCACGCCTCGCAGTACCCGAGCGCTGGGCAGGTGCCAGGGCCTGGGCTCTAAGGGAGAGAGCAGCCGCAGCCGAGCCGGGCTCATTTGTGTGTGGGCCAGGTGGCATTCGTTCTCCAGCCAGGCGCCGTCTGCCAGGCCTTCCAGCTCCGCCGGGGTCAAGGCTCTATCCCGCTGGCCCAGATGAGCCAGGGTATTGGCTCGATTCAAACGCAGGTTCAGGCGTAGCGAGGCCACCCGTAGCCCCCGGGCTTGAATGCGAAATAGATGAAAGGGGCCATCGAAGTTGGCCTTGGCGAATGCCAGGGCACCTTCGGCGCTACCGAAGGTTCGCAAGGCCGCCCCGTCAAGCATGGGGGGCAATCGAGCGAACTCTCCAGTCGGAGGCAACCCGTTTTCCAGAAAGGTCGTGACCGGTTGCGCTCGGCCAGCCTCTTGAACGGCGAAAAGCATGTCCAGGTCGGTGCTCTCGATCATGCCGCGAGCATTCAGCGGCTCTCTGGAAACGGGTGATCGAGGAAGCGCCGGCGTAGGTGGAGGTGACGCGTCTTCATCGGTTTCCCACGGCCAGTCTGCCGGTTCAGCCGTGGCCAGGAAGGGCAGGGTGAACAGCGCCAGCAACCCTTGGCCCACGGCCCCCAGGATGGCCTGGTTGCGTTCTGAGCTGGAGCGTGCCTCTACTGCCTGATCGATGTACAGGCCCATGCCGGTCATGGCGGCGGCGACGCTGGCCAGCGCCATGGGCCAGCCGATGGGAGCAAAATCGGCGGTCAGCCTCGACAGTGTGGAAAGAAAGGCAACGGCCTGCGCCTTGCGCAATCGGCTGTCACTGGTCAAGGCATGGTCGGCGTTGCGCTGCATTTCGGCGTGGGCGCGTTCGGCCAGCCACTCGAAGGGGTCAAGCCCGGGGGGCAGGGGCACACCGGAAACCGATGCCGGGCCTAGCTGACCTTGAGCAAGGCGGGCAAGTGCGCTGGTCATGGGACCATCATCGAAATTGAAGTATTGCTCCGCTTTCATCATGGCGCTGCCGCGGCGCCCCTGCTCCATGAGCCAGAGGTGTAGCGCGGCATGGCTCGTAAAGTGCCGTACCACTGGGGAGTGGCTGAGGTTGTACAGGAATAGTCCGGCGGAAGGTGTCTCGATACAGAGCACATTCCGGCTCACGGCCTTGTCGATGGCAAGCATCGAAATCCGCAGCCCGTCGTCAGGCATTTGGCGGCGGGCCAGGGTAGTGGGGCCGAACACCTGGCCTGTTCCTGGCGCCAGTGCGCCGCGCAGTTGCCGCAGGCCATTGGCATCGAGTTCGCCTTGCGCGCGGGCATGACCAAGACGCGCCAGGGCCATGGCTCGATTCAGCGTGATGTAGTCATCCGTACGTACGCGCCAGAAATCTGCCAGGCGGGTGCGGTATCGAGTAGCGAAGTCGCGCTTCCAGAATACGGCGCTCAGTTGACTGGGAAGCAGCCTGACTTCGCAGTGTTCATCGAACCGGGGCGATTGCGCGACGGTATAAAAACCGCTCAATTGATCGAGCACGTCAAGGCTGTCCTGATCAGCCGCTGGAAAGCGCTGGATGATCAGCTCGGTAAAGCTGCAGCTTTGCGCAGGCGGACCCTCATGTGCCCAGCCGCTGTAGGCCCTGGGGGTGGACACTGCCTCGGTGAAGCGATGCCAGTGAATTTCGTCCGGGTCTAGCTCAGATAAGCCAAACAGATCCAGCAAGTACCGGCCTTCGTTCCTAGCCGCTCTGGTCAGATCTGGGTAGTCGTCGAACCAGCGCTGGCTCACATCCAGTAACTGGGCCCATTGATGAGTGCGCGCATCCTGTACCATCACCGCATCCTCGTCGAAAAGGCGGAGCCTGCCGCGGCGCCGGATCGGTCCGGTGGTGCATAACGCAGCGCCAGCCCGTGCAGGAAGATCTGGCATAACACTTGCTGGCTTGCCTGCAAGTGTTCGAGTACCCCTTATCGCGACGGATTATTGGCATGGCTAAGAAAGAAGAAGACGCAGGCGCCGCTCCTCAGAAAAAAGGCAAGCTCAAGTTCATCCTGATCATCGTCATTGGGTTGTTACTTGCGGTCGGCGCGTCCGTAGGCGGAACCTGGTACTTCATGAACAAGTCCCAACAAAAGGAAGAGAAAGCGCCTGACGCCGCCGCGGCGCCTGTAAAGGCTCCGGCGATCTACATGGCCCTGGACCCGGCCTTTGTGGTGAACCTGACGCAGAATGGCAAGCAACGTTACCTGCAAGTGAGCATGACCCTGATGACCCACGACCAGGCAGCGCTTGACGCGCTTAAAGTTCATCTGCCGGTGATTCGTAACAATCTGGTCATGCTCCTGTCAGGTCAGGACTTCTCCACCCTGGCCAGCCCGGTGGGCATCGAGATGTTGCGGCAGAAGGTGACCGCCAGCGTTCAGGACGTGGCGCAGAAAGAGGTTGGCAAGCTGGGCGTGGACCAAGTGTTGTTCACCAATTTCGTATTGCAATAGGAAGACCTATGGCCATGCAGGATCTGTTATCACAGGACGAGATCGACGCGCTGCTGCACGGCGTAGACGATGGCCTGGTACAGACCGAATCTCCGGTCGAGCCGGGCAGCGTCAAAACCTATGACCTGACCAGCCAGGACCGCATCGTTCGCGGACGCATGCCGACCCTGGAAATGATCAACGAGCGTTTCGCGCGCTACACCCGGGTAAGCATGTTCAACCTGCTCCGGCGTTCCGCGGACGTGGCGGTCGGTGGCGTACAGGTGATGAAGTTCGGCGAATACATCCATTCGCTTTACGTACCGACCAGCCTGAACCTGGTAAAGGTCAAGCCGCTGCGCGGCACGGCCCTGTTCATTCTGGACGCCCGGCTGGTGTTCAAGCTGGTGGACAATTTCTTCGGAGGCGACGGGCGTCATGCCAAGATCGAGGGGCGTGAATTCACGCCAACCGAGCTGCGTGTGGTGCGCATGGTGCTGGACCAGGCCTTCATTGACCTGAAGGAAGCCTGGCAAGCGGTGCTGGAAGTGAATTTCGAATTC
The DNA here is from genome assembly GCF_000826105.1 of Pseudomonas massiliensis. GTDB lineage: Bacteria > Pseudomonadota > Gammaproteobacteria > Pseudomonadales > Pseudomonadaceae > Aquipseudomonas > Aquipseudomonas massiliensis. Next base: position 1,017,219 of record NZ_CCYK01000007.1, read on the forward strand.
ATCAACTCCGAAGTGAATCCCGCCATGGCCAACATCGTCGGCCCCAGCGAGGCGGTTGTGGTGTCGACCTTCCATGTGGAGATGGACGGAGGCGGTGGCGACCTGCATGTGGCGATGCCGTACTCCATGGTCGAGCCTATCCGCGAAATGCTCGATGCCGGGTTCCAGTCCGACCTGGACGACCAGGATGAGCGCTGGATAAAGGCTCTGCGCGAAGACGTGCTGGATGTGTCGGTGCCGTTGAGCGCCACCGTGGCCCGCCGACAACTTAAGCTCAGGGACATCCTGCACATGCAGCCCGGCGACGTGATCCCGGTGGAACTGCCTGAGGAACTGGTCATGCGCGCCAATGGCGTACCTTCGTTCCGGGCGCGGCTGGGCTCGCACAAGGGCAACCTGGCGCTGCAGATCACTACACCTATCGAGCGCCGTTGAGTCGGCGCGTCGACATTCATGCACATTGAGGGATAACGATGGCTGACGATAAAGACACCTCCGCCGACGATCAGGCACTGGCCGATGAGTGGGCCGCAGCCTTGAGCGAGTCCGGCGAGGCAGGCCAGAACGATATCGACGCCCTGCTGCAGGCCGATGCCGCGGCGCGGCCGGCCGGCACCCGCCTGCCCATGGAAGAGTTCGGCTCTTCCCCCAAGCCTTCCGATATCCATGGCATGGAAGGTCCCAACCTGGATGTGATTCTGGACATTCCGGTGACCATCTCCATGGAAGTGGGCAGTACCGAAATCAACATTCGCAACCTGCTGCAGTTGAACCAGGGCTCGGTAATCGAGCTGGACCGGCTGGCGGGCGAGCCGCTGGACGTTCTGGTCAACGGTACGCTGGTCGCCCATGGCGAGGTGGTCGTGGTCAACGAGAAGTTCGGCATCCGCCTGACCGATGTGATCAGCCCGGCCGAACGCATCAAGAAGCTGCGTTGATGAGGGCTCTGTTGGCAGGCGTCCTGAGCACCGTCTCGCTGGGCCTGGCCGCAGCCGAATCCGCGCCCGCCACCGTGGCAGGCGCGACCGCCCCGGCAACGGGACTGGGCAGTGGCATGGCAGCACAGTTGGGGCAGACGGCCCTGGGGCTGCTGGCCGTGGTCGCGGTCATCCTGGGCCTGGCCTGGCTATTGCGGCGGATGCAGCAGGTCAGCCCTCGTGGCGGGCAGGTGATCGAACTGCTGGGCGCACGCTCCCTCGGCCCGCGGGACCGGCTGGTGCTGGTCCAGGTGGGCCGGGAGCAGATCCTGCTGGGCCTTTCGCCAGGCCGCATCACCCCCTTGCACGTGCTGCAGCACCCTGTTGAAACAACCACGCCCGGTGAACCCGTGGCGCCAGAATTCGCCCAGCGGCTCATGGAACTGCTTGGCAAGGATCATAAGGATAGGAAGTGATGCGCACCTTGCGCTGGCTGATTCCCCTTTGCGGGGCGCTGATCGCGCCCTCCGTGCTGGCCGCCGATCCGCTGTCCTTACCGGCGATCACCATGACCACCGGAGCCAACGGGCAGCAGGAATACTCGGTAAGCCTGCAGATCCTGGCGATCATGACCGCGCTGAGCTTCATCCCGGCGTTCGTCATGCTGATGACCAGCTTCACCCGGATCATCATCGTGTTTTCCATCCTGCGCCAGGCGCTGGGCCTGCAGCAGACGCCGTCCAACCAGTTGCTGACGGGCATGGCGCTGTTCCTGACCATGTTCATCATGGCGCCCGTGTTCGACCGGGTGAACAACGACGCCTTGCAACCCTACCTGGCTGAACGCATGAGTGCTCAGGATGCCTTGGCCCGGGCCGAGGTGCCGGTCAAGGACTTCATGCTGGCGCAAACCCGCCAGAGTGACCTGGATCTGTTCATGCGCCTGTCGCGTCGGACGGACATCGCCAGTCCCGACCAGGCACCGCTCAGCATTCTGGTACCGGCCTTCGTCACTTCGGAACTCAAGACGGCTTTCCAGATTGGCTTCATGATCTTCATCCCGTTCCTGATCATCGACCTGGTGGTGGCCAGTGTGCTGATGGCCATGGGGATGATGATGCTTTCACCGCTGATCATTTCCCTGCCCTTCAAGATCATGCTGTTCGTGCTGGTGGACGGCTGGGCGTTGATCATCGGTACCCTGGCCGGCAGTTTCGGCGGTGTTTGATCCCAGGAGGCAGCCATGACCCCTGAAGTCGCGACAGATATATTTCGTGAGGCGCTCTGGCTTACCACGCTGATGGTCGCCATCCTGGTGCTGCCTGGGTTGCTGGTGGGCCTGGTGGTAGCCATGTTCCAGGCGGCGACCCAGATCAACGAACAGACCCTGAGCTTCCTTCCCCGTATGGTGGTGATGCTGATAACGCTGATCGTGCTTGGGCCATGGATTGTGCGAGAGTTCATGGAGTACATGACCGGCCTGTACAACAGCATTCCGGGCTTGATCGGCTGACCATGCTGCAACTGACTGACGTTCAGATCGGCACTTGGGTGGCAAGCTTCATTCTGCCGCTGTTTCGGGTTGCCGGCTTGCTGATGACCATGCCGTTGTTTGGCGGCAACATGGTGTCGACGCGGATCCGGCTATATCTGGCCGTGGCCATTACCCTGGTGATCGTTCCCGGCCTGCCGCCCATGCCACAGGTCCAGGCCCTGGACCTCAGCGGCCTGCTGCTGGTGGCGGAGCAGATCATCGTGGGCGCGCTCATGGGCCTGTCGATTCATCTGTTGTTCCAGGCTTTCGTCATCGCGGGCCAGATCGTCGCTATCCAGATGGGCATGGCGTTCGCCTCGATGATCGACCCGGCCAACGGGGTAAACGTGGCCGTGGTGAGCCAGTTCTTCAACATGCTGGTGACTCTGCTGTTCTTGAGCATGAATGGGCACTTGGTGGTATTCGAGGTGCTCACCGACAGTTTCCGTACGTTGCCGGTGGGCAATGCTCTGTTCACCGCGCAGTACTGGGACCTGGTTACCCGCATTGGCTGGGTGCTGGGAGCTTCGATCCTGCTGGTGCTGCCCGCGATCACCGCGCTGCTGGTGGTGAACATCGCCCTGGGCGTAATGACCCGGGCCGCGCCCCAGCTCAATATCTTCTCGGTGGGCATGCCCATGACACTGGTGCTGGGCATGGTGATCCTGTGGATCAACATGGCCGACATTCTCAGTCAGTATCAGCCCTTGGCAACCGAGGCCTTGTGCTGGCTGCGTGAACTGACCCAAGCGAGGTGAGGCCATGGCCGAGAGCGAAAGCGGCGCGGACAAAACAGAAGACCCCACGGAGAAACGCAAGAAAGACTCTCGGGAGAAGGGTGAGATAACCCGCTCCAAGGAGCTCAATACCTTCGTGGTCATGCTGGCGGGCGTGTGCGCGCTGTTAGCCTTCGGTAGCGCCTTGGCCGAGACCTTGATGGGCATCATGAAGTACAACTTCAGCCTGCGCCGTGACGTATTGATGGACACCAACCAGATGGCCTTCTTCCTGTTCAACTCGGGTCGCATGGCTTTGGCTGGTACGCAGCCGATTCTGATCGTTTTGCTGCTGGCGGCGATCATCGGCCCGATCTGCCTGGGCGGCTGGCTGTTCGCCGCGGGGTCACTGGCGCCCAAGTTCAGCCGGATGAACCCGGCCAGCGGGCTCAAGCGCATGTTTTCCAAGCACGCGGTCACCGAGCTGCTCAAAGCCTTGGGCAAGTTCGGCGTGACCATGGCGGTGGCCGTATGGGTGCTCAAGCGCGACCAGCCTGAATTGTTGGCGCTGGCCCATGAGCCCCTGGAGCAGGCCATGGCCCATGCCATCCACGTAGTGGGCTGGAGCTCGCTGTACATGGCCCTTGGCCTGTTGATCATTGCCGCTATCGACGTTCCCTTGCAACTGTACCAGGGCAAGGAAAAGCTGAAGATGACCAAGCAGGAGGTCAAGGACGAGCACAAGGACGCCGAAGGGCGGCCTGAAGTGAAGGGCCGCATTCGCCAGATGCAGCGTGAAATGTCCCAGCGGCGGATGATGGCCAATATTCCCCGAGCTGACGTGATCATTACCAACCCCACGCATTTCGCGGTCGCGCTCAAGTACGACGCCGACAGTGGCGGGGCGCCCATGCTGCTGGCCAAGGGGGTGGACATGGTCGCGCTGAAGATCCGTGAGATAGGCGTGGCCCACGAGGTGCAGGTCCTCGAATCGCCGGCCCTGGCTCGCTCGATCTATTACTCCACGGAACTAGACCAGCAGATTCCCGCCGGGCTTTACCTGGCGGTGGCCCAGGTGCTGGCGTATGTGTACCAGATCCGCCAATACCGCCCCGGCACCGGCCGCCGCCCCGAGCCACCCAAGGATATGCCGATTCCGGCGGACCTCCAGCGCGACGAACGCGGCGAAGCGCCCAAGCCCTCGCCAGGAAGCGCCGGCTAGGACCTGTTCCTGAACCGAACCCTATTCATTGAACAGCGAGGCAATCACGGTGGGAGCTAGCGCCGGCTAGCGAAAGGGCTTTGTGACCGAGCCCAATTCGTCAGCTGCTGACCCCCACCGGGTGAACCGAACCCTATTCATTGAACAGCGAGGCAATCACGGTAGGAGCTAGCGCCAGCTAGCGAAAGGGCTTTGTGACCGAGCCAATTCGTCAGCTGCGCTGACTCCCACCGGGTGAACCGAACCCCATTTTTTGGACATTTCGGTGGTCAGTCGTGTCCGACATCAGCAGTCGGCAGCCCCTGCCGGCCGCGCATATTTCAAGGTCACCGACGAACCGTCATCCCCAGCATTGAACGCTCCTCGGCAGCAAGTGCCAAAACTGGAGAGCTTCTTGCACTACCCCCCGTCAGAACGCATAGGCGTCAAAAGTTTGTGGGGAACAAGAGATGGCGGTTGATCGCACACAATTACTGAGCAGCGCGCGGAGCCTGAGCCAGGGCAATCTTGGGGTTCCCTTGTTGCTGCTGATCCTGTTGGCAATGATGACATTGCCGATACCTCCGTTCTTGCTGGACGTGTTCTTCACGTTCAACATCGCCTTGTCCATCGTGGTGTTGTTGGTGTGCGTCTATGCCATGCGTCCATTGGACTTCGCGGTATTTCCCACGATTTTGCTGGTGGCCACGCTGTTGCGTCTGGCCCTGAACGTGGCCTCCACGCGGGTGGTGATGCTCCATGGCCATGAAGGACATGAGGCGGCGGGGAAGGTGATCCAGGCGTTTGGCGAGGTCGTGATCGGCGGTAACTACGTGGTCGGCGGCGTGGTGTTCGCCATCCTCATGATCATCAACTTCGTGGTAGTGACCAAGGGCGCGGGACGGATTTCGGAAGTGAGCGCGCGTTTCACTCTCGATGCCATGCCGGGTAAGCAGATGGCCATTGACGCCGACCTCAATGCGGGGCTGATCGATCAGGCCGCGGCCAAGGCACGTCGCGCCGAGGTCGCCCAAGAGGCCGAGTTCTATGGCTCCATGGATGGTGCCAGCAAGTTCGTCCGCGGCGACGCTATCGCAGGCCTGCTCATTCTTTTCATCAACCTGATCGGTGGCATGGCCATCGGTATTCTCCAGCATGGCCTCACCTTCGCCGACGCCGGTACCACCTATGCTCTGTTGACCATCGGTGACGGCCTGGTGGCGCAGTTGCCTTCGCTGCTGCTGTCCTGTGCCGCAGCCATCATGGTGACCCGCGCCTCGGGGTCGGAAGAAATGGGCAAGCAGATCAGCCGTCAAATGTTCGACTCGCCCAAGGCCCTGGCCGTGTCGGCCGGCCTGATGGCCGTCATGGGGCTGGTGCCGGGCATGCCTCACCTGGCATTCCTGTCCCTGGCCGCCGTTGCGGGTGGCGGCGCCTATCTGCTCTGGAAGAAAAAGAACCAGGTCAAGCTCGAAGCGGCCGCCGAAATCCAGCGCCAGCAGGAACTGCTGCCTTCGCCACAACGGTCCCAGGAAACCAAGGAACTGGGCTGGGATGATGTCACCCCCATCGACATGATCGGCCTGGAAGTGGGCTATCGCCTGATTCCGCTGGTGGACCGCAACCAGGGTGGGCAATTGCTGGCACGGATCAAGGGCGTGCGCAAGAAGCTTTCCCAGGACCTGGGGTTCCTTATGCCAACGGTGCATATCCGCGATAACCTCGACCTGGCGCCCAGTGCCTACCGATTGACGCTCATGGGGGTCATCCTGGCGGAAGCCGAGATCTACCCCGACCGTGAGCTGGCCATCAACCCCGGCCAGGTCTTCGGCTCGCTCAACGGTATTCAGGCGCGCGACCCGGCCTTTGGCCTGGAAGCGGTATGGATCGAAGTCAGTGCTCGCAGTCAGGCTCAATCCCTGGGCTACACCGTGGTGGATGCCAGTACGGTGGTTGCCACTCACCTGAACCAGATCCTGCAAAAGCACGCCCACGAGTTGATCGGACATGAGGAAGTACAGCAGTTGCTTCAGGTGCTGGCCAAGGGGTCACCGAAACTGGCCGAAGAATTGGTGCCCGGTGTCATCAGCCTGTCTGCTTTACTGAAAGTGCTGCAGGCCTTGCTGGCCGAGCAAGTGCCGGTGAGGGACATTCGCAGCATCGCCGAAGCCATCGCCAACAGCGGTATTCGGAGTCAAGATACCGCCGCGCTTGTGGCTGCGGTTCGAGCCGGTTTGTCTCGCGCTATCGTGCAAAGCATTGTAGGCACTGAGTCTCAGCTCCCGGTCATTACTCTCGAGCCGAAGTTGGAACAGATATTGCTCAATAGTATTCACAAGGCTGGTCAGGGTCAGGAAGAAGGCGTTTTGCTGGAGCCGAGCATGGCGGAGCGGTTGCAACGATCCCTGATCGAAGCGGCCCAGCGTCAGGAAATGCAAGGGCAGCCGGCGATACTGCTGGTGGCCGGGCCGATTCGCACGATGTTGTCGAGGTTCGGGCGATTGGCGGTTCCGAACCTGCATGTGTTGGCCTACCAGGAAATACCGGATAACAAACAAGTGACGATCGTTGCGACAGTAGGGCCCAACGGCTGAGGTAGCGGGATATGCAAGTGAAGCGTTTTTTCGCCGCGGATATGCGTCAAGCCATGAAACTGGTACGTGACGAGCTGGGCGCTGACGCCGCGATCATCGGTAACCGCCGGATCGCCGGTGGCGTCGAGCTCACCGCCGCGCTGGACTACAAGCTGTCGGCCCTGGCGCCGCGCGTACCGAACATGGAGCTCGAGGACGAGCTGCGCAAGACGCAGTCGCGCATCGTGTCGGCCCAGGCGGAATTGGATACCCGCAGCGCCAGCGACGGCGTGACCAACCGTCAATTGTTCGCCGGCTTGCCCCTGACCGCGCCCGAGCCGCTGATCGAGCCTACCCTCAACGAAGCGCCCCGTCCGGCCGCCCCGGCCACGCCTGCTCCGGCGGCGGTGGACCAACGCCTGTTCGATTCCATGCGCTCCGAACTGTCCGGCCTGCGCGAGCTGCTGGAAGTCCAGCTTGGCTCCCTGGCCTGGACCCAGTTGCAAGGCAGCCGCCCGGAGCAGGCGACCCTCTGGCGCAAGCTGCAGCGCATCGGCCTGTCAGGGCCTCTGGCGCGTGACCTGCTGGCTCAGGTGGAAGGCATCGCCGAGCCGCGTCAGGCCTGGCGCATGTTGCTGGCCCACCTGGCCCGGATGATTGCCACGCCCCAGACCGAGCCTTTGGAAGAGGGCGGGGTCATTGCCATGGTCGGCCCGGCCGGCATGGGCAAGACCACCACCCTGGCCAAGCTGGCGGCGCGATATGTACTCAAATACGGCGCGCAGAACATTGCCCTGGTGAGCATGGACAGTTTCCGTATTGGCGCCCAGGAGCAGCTCAAGACGCTCGGTCGCATCCTCAATGTGCCGGTGACCCACGTCGATCCCGGCCAGTCCCTGGCCCAGGCGCTGGAACCACTGCTACGCAAGCGCGTGGTGCTGATCGATACCGCCGGCCTGCAGGCCAGTGATCCGGCCCTGAAATTGCAGCTCGAAAGCCTGGCGGGACGCGGCATCCGCTCGCGCAATTACCTGGTGCTGGCCACGACCAGCCAGAAGCAAGTGTTGACGGCTGCTTACCATAGTTACAAGCGTTGTGGCCTCGCAGGCTGTATCCTCACCAAGCTCGACGAAACGGCGAGCCTTGGCGAGGTGCTCAGCCTGGCGATCAGTCATGATCTGCCGGTGGCCTACCTGACCGATGGCCCGCGTATTCCGGACGACCTGCATCTGCCGCGCAAGCACCAGCTGGTGAGCCGGGCGGTAAGCGTGCAGATGCAAGAGGAGCCCAGCGAAGAGGCCATGGCCGATATGTTCGCGGACCTCTACCACAGCCCGAGCAAGCGCGCGGGCTGAGGTGACGAAGATGAAATGCATGCGCAAGTGGTTGCGCGACAGTACGCCCCAGGGCGTGCTGCTTGGCTTGGAACCTACCTGCACCGCGCGCAGTGCCGGTTCGCCCCAGGGGCGAGCGGGCCGTGGTGTAGCCAGCGGCTTAGTGACAGGGTAAAGAACGAATGGGCAGCATGCATCCCGTACAGGTGATCGCGGTGACCGGCGGCAAGGGCGGCGTCGGCAAGACAAACGTGTCAGTGAACCTATCGCTGGCACTGGCCGAGCTCGGCCGGCGGGTGATGTTGCTGGACGCTGACCTCGGCCTGGCCAATGTCGACGTCCTGCTGGGGCTGACCCCCAAGCGCACCCTGGCCGACGTCATCGAAGGGCGTTGCGACCTGCGCGACGTGCTCTTGCAGGGGCCGGGCGGGATCCGCATCGTGCCGGCCGCCTCGGGTACCCAGACCATGGTCCATCTCAGTCCGGCACAGCACGCGGGGCTGATCCAGGCGTTCAGCGAGATCGGCGACAACCTCGACGTGCTGGTGATCGACACCGCCGCGGGCATCGGTGAATCGGTGGTCAGTTTCGTGCGCGCCGCCCAGGAAGTATTGCTGGTAGTGTGCGACGAGCCCACCTCGATCACCGATGCCTATGCTCTGATCAAGCTGCTCAACCGCGACTACGGCATGAACCGCTTCCGAGTACTGGCGAACATGGCCCAGAGCCCGCAGGAAGGGCGCAACCTGTTCGCCAAGCTCACCAAGGTCACCGACCGCTTCCTGGACGTCGCCCTCCAGTACGTGGGCGCGGTGCCCTATGACGAGACCGTGCGCAAGGCTGTGCAGAAGCAGCGCGCCGTCTACGAAGCCTTCCCGCGGTCCAAATGCGCCCTGGCGTTCAAGGCCATCGCGCAGAAAGTGGACACCTGGCCGTTGCCGGCCAACCCGCGGGGGCATCTCGAATTCTTCGTCGAACGTTTGGTACAGCAAACCAGTGCGGGGCCTGTCTCATGAGCGCCAGTGGATACCGGATGTACAACAATGCCTCTCGTCAGTCACAGCAGCACGAGCTGATCGAGCGCTATGCCCCCTTGGTCAAGCGCATTGCCTACCATCTGCTGGCGAGACTGCCGGCCAGCGTACAGGTCGAGGACCTGATCCAGGCAGGCATGATCGGCCTGCTCGAGGTGGCGAACAAGTACGACTCCACCAAGGGCGCGAGCTTCGAGACCTACGCCGGTATCCGCATTCGCGGCGCCATGCTCGACGAGGTGCGCAAGGGGGACTGGGCACCTCGCTCGGTGCATCGCAACACCCGCACCGTGAGCGAAGCCATCCGCCGGATCGAAGCACGAACCGGTCGTGATGCTAAAGATCATGAGGTAGCTGCCGAACTCAACATGAAGCTGGAGGATTACTACGCCATCCTCAACGATACCCTGGGCAGTCGCTTGTTCAGCTTCGACGACCTATTGCAGGACGGCGAGCACGAAGGGCTGCACGAGGACGGCGCCAGTGGTAGCGGCGAGCCGGCCAGGGGGCTGGAGGACGAGCGTTTCCAGCGGGCCCTGGCCGATGCCATCGCCAACCTCCCGGAGCGCGAGCGTCTGGTGCTGTCGCTGTACTACGACGAGGAGCTCAACCTCAAGGAAATCGGCGAAGTCTTGGGCGTGAGCGAATCCCGTGTCAGCCAGCTGCACAGCCAGTGCGCGGCGCGCTTGCGTAGCCGCCTGGGTGAGTGGCGCAGCGCGCGTTGAGGCGCGGCGGCGCAACAGGATTTGGGGTGCCGTCGGTGCGCGAAAGGGCGCTTGGCGGCAAAAATGAAAGAGAATGCTGGAACGGTGTGCCGGCTGTGTGATATCACCGCCCGCCACGCCTGCTCAGGCAGTCGTGTAAGTGTGCAAAACCGGATTCGATTGACTGCACGTCCCGGAGCGGGCGTGTTTGAGACTGCTTGGAGGTTTACTTGGACAAGAACATGAAAATCCTTATCGTCGACGATTTTTCGACAATGAGGCGGATCATCAAGAACCTGTTGCGCGACCTGGGTTTCACCAATACCTCAGAGGCCGACGACGGGAATACGGCCTTACCAATGCTCCAGAGCGGCGGTTTCGATTTCCTGGTCACGGACTGGAACATGCCGGGCATGACCGGTATCGAGTTGTTGCGCCAGGTGCGCGCCGACGAGCGTCTCAAGCATCTGCCGGTGCTGATGGTGACCGCCGAGGCCAAGCGCGAGCAGATCATCGAGGCGGCCCAGGCCGGCGTCAACGGCTATGTGGTCAAGCCTTTCACGGCCCAGGTGCTGAAAGAAAAGATCGAGAAGATCTTCGAGCGTGTCAACAGCTGAGGCCGCATAGGGGGCGCCATGGAGTCCAGTAATCTGTCGTTGGGTGACTTCGAGTCGACCCTGAAAACCCATGCCCGCCAGTTGGTCGACAGCCTGGAGAAGGGCCAGTTCGGCGACGCGGTGCAGCTGATTCATCAGTTGAACCAGACGCGCGATCGTGGCCTGTACCAGGAAGTGGGCAAGCTGACACGCGAGCTGCACAGCGCCATCGTCAATTTCCAGATCGACCCTCGCTCACCGCAGGCCGAGGAGGTGTCGCAGATCACGGATGCCACCGAGCGTCTCGACTATGTGGTGCGCCTGACGGAAAACGCCGCCAACCGCACCATGGACCTGGTGGAACAGGCCACGCCCCTGGTCCATGACCTGGGCGAAGAAGCCCGCGCATTGCGGGTGGACTGGCAGCGCTTCATGCGTCGGGAGGTGGATGCCGATACCTTCCGTGACCTGGTCAAGCGCGTCGATGCTTTCCTGGCGCGCAGTGAAAGCGATGCCGAGCGGCTATCCTCAAGCCTGAACGACATTCTCCTCGCCCAGGATTACCAGGACCTCACCGGCCAGGTGATCAAGCGCGTCACCGCCTTGGTGACGGATGTGGAATCGAACCTGCTCAAGCTGGTGCTGATGGCCAGCCAGGTGGACCGTTTCGCCGGCATTCAGCATGACCCGCAAAGCCTGCAGAGCGAAAAAAATCCACAAAAAGATGCCTCCCGGGGTGAAGGTCCGCAGATTCATGCCGATAAGCGTGAAGACGTCGTATCCGGCCAGGACGATGTGGATGACCTGCTTTCCAGCCTGGGGTTCTAACCCCTGAAGGGTGGGCTCATCGTACAGGCGCCCAAGGGCGCTATCCGAGCCGGATGCCAATTACCGATTTCCAGGGAGCACCCAAATGAGCTTCGGCGCCGATGAAGAAATCCTCCAGGACTTCCTGGTAGAGGCCGGCGAGATCCTCGAGCAGTTGTCCGAACAGTTGGTGGAGCTGGAAAGCCGGCCCGACGATGCGGATCTGCTCAATGCGATTTTTCGTGGTTTCCACACTGTCAAAGGCGGCGCCGGCTTCCTCCAGCTCAACGAGCTGGTGGAGTGCTGCCACATTGCTGAAAACGTGTTCGACATTCTGCGCAAGGGCGAACGCCGCGTGGATTCCGAGCTCATGGACGTGGTGCTTGAAGCACTCGATACCGTCAACAGCATGTTCGGTCAGGTACGCGAACGTTCGCCATTGACGCCCGCTACTCCCGAGCTGCTCGCGGCGCTCTCTCGCCTGGCCGAGCCGGCCGGTGCGGCGCCAACGCCCGTAGAGACGCCAGCCCCGGCACCGGCGCCAGTGATGGCCGCGCCTGCGGTCGCGCCAGCACCCAGCCCGGTCGTCGACGCTCCCGTGGGTGATGACGAAATCAGCGACGCGGAGTTCGAGTCGCTGCTGGACCAGTTGCATGGCAAGGGGCAGTTCGCTCCCGAAGCCGTGGCGCCTGTCACGGTTCCCGCGGCGAGTGCCTCTGCCAGCGACGAAATCACCGATGCGGAATTCGAAGCGCTGCTCGATCAGTTGCATGGCAAAGGCAGCTTCGCCGCCGACAACCTTCCGGAAGCGGCCTCGGCCGCACCGGCGGCTCCCGCCGCGCCAGTAGGCGGTGGTGAACTGATTACCGATAACGAATTCGAAGCGCTGCTCGACCAGCTTCATGGCAAAGGAAAGTTCAACGCCGAAGCCGCGGTGGTCGAAGCGCCCGCCGCTCCCCTGAGCAAGCCTGCCGCGGCAGCTCCGGCCCCCGCGCCCGTACCCAAGGCCGAGCCCGTTCGCCCGGCCACGCCGGCGCCAGCGGCGGCCCCGGCGGCAGCGCGCCCGGCGGCCGGCGGGGAAAAGCCCGTTGCCAGCGAGGCGGAAACCACCGTGCGGGTCGACACCGCGCGGCTGGACGAAATCATGAACATGGTGGGTGAGCTGGTGCTGGTGCGCAACCGTCTGGTGCGGCTTGGCCTTAACAGCGGCGACGAAGCCATGTCCAAGGCCGTCTCCAACCTGGATGTGGTCACGGCGGATCTGCAGACGTCGGTCATGAAGACCCGCATGCAGCCTATCAAGAAGGTGTTCGGCCGCTTCCCGCGCCTGGTTCGCGACCTGGCGCGCCAGCTCAAGAAGGAAATCAACCTGGAGCTGGTGGGTGAAGAAACCGACCTGGACAAGAACCTGGTAGAAGCCCTGGCCGACCCGCTGGTGCACTTGGTGCGCAATGCCGTGGACCATGGGGTGGAGATGCCGGAAGAGCGCGAGGCCGCGGGCAAGCCGCGTTCCGGCAAGGTCGTGCTGTCGGCGGAGCAGGAAGGTGACCACATTCTCCTGTCCATTTCCGACGACGGCAAGGGCATGGACCCCGCGGTACTGCGCGCCAAGGCCGTGGAAAAGGGCCTGATGGACAAGGACGCCGCGGACCGGCTGTCCGAGTCCGATTGCTACAACCTGATTTTCGCCCCCGGCTTCTCCACCAAGACCGAAATCTCCGACGTGTCTGGCCGTGGTGTAGGCATGGACGTGGTGAAGACCAAGATTTCCCAGCTCAACGGCTCGATCAATATCTACTCGGCCAAGGGGCAGGGCTCGAAGATCGTCATCAAGGTGCCGCTTACCTTGGCGATCATGCCTACCCTGATGGTCATGCTGGGCAACCAGGCCTTTGCTTTCCCGCTGGTCAGCGTGAACGAAATCTTCCATCTGGACCTGTCCCGCACCAACGTGGTCGACGGTCAGGAGGTGGTGGTGGTCCGGGACAAGGCATTGCCCCTGTTCTATCTCAAGCGCTGGCTGGTGCCTGGCGCCCAGGACAGCGAGCAGCGCGAGGGCCACGTGGTCATTCTCTCGGTGGGCACCCAGCGTATCGGCTTCGTCGTTGACCAGCTGGTGGGCCAGGAAGAGGTGGTCATCAAGCCGTTGGGCAAGATGCTCCAGGGCACGCCTGGGATGTCCGGGGCTACCATCACCGGTGATGGTCGCATCGCCTTGATCCTCGATGTGCCGAGCATGCTCAAGCGCTACGCCGCCCGGCGTATCTGATACCGCGGCCGCCGGCTTTCCGGGGTCGGCGGCCCGTAACGGAGTAACTATGTCACTCACAGTGCTGGTGGTGGACGATTCGGGGTTTTTCCGCCGCCGTCTCACGGAAATCCTTTCGCAAGACAGCAACATAAAGGTCGTCGGCACCGCCAGCAATGGCCGCGAAGCCATCGACCAGGCGCTGAGCCTCAAGCCTGACGTCATCACCATGGACTACGAAATGCCGATGATGGATGGCATTACCGCGGTCCGTCACATCATGCAGCGGTGTCCCACGCCTGTGTTGATGTTTTCCTCGCTGACCCATGAGGGCGCCCGAGTCACCCTGGATGCCCTGGATGCTGGAGCGGTGGATTACCTCCCGAAGAATTTCGAGGACATCTCGCGCAACCCCGACAAGGTGCGGCAATTGCTGTGCGAGAAGGTCAACTCCATCGCCCGTAGCAATCGTCGCTTCTCTTCCCCCGTGCCAGGCCATGGCTCGACCAGCGCTGCCGCCGTTACACCAGTGCCCCGGGAACCTCTGGGCAGCCGCGCCCCTGCGCGCCCACTGGGTGCGGCTTCGACGGCGCCCCTCGGCCGGGCCGGTACCCCCGCGCCTGTCGCTACCGGCAACAGCCCGCCGCCCAAGCGCAAAGCCTACAAGTTGGTAGCCATTGGCACTTCCACGGGCGGGCCGGTAGCCTTGCAGCGAGTATTGACCCAGCTGCCTGCCAACTTTCCGTCGCCCCTGGTGTTGATCCAGCATATGCCGGCGGCGTTCACCCGTGCCTTCGCCGAGCGTCTCGACAAGCTGTGCAAGATCAGCGTGAAAGAGGCCGAGGATGGCGATCAGTTGCGCCCGGGGCTTGCCCTTCTGGCGCCGGGTGGCAAGCAGATGATGGTGGATGCGCGCGGCACGGTGAAGATCCTTCCTGGCGATGAGCGCCTGAACTACAAACCCTGCGTGGACATCACCTTCGGCTCGGCGGCCAAGGCCTACGCAGACAGGGTGCTGGCCGTGGTGCTCACCGGCATGGGTGCCGATGGCCGGGAAGGCGCGCGCTTGCTCAAGCAGGCAGGTAGTCAGGTCTGGGCCCAGGATGAAGCCAGCTGTGTGATCTATGGCATGCCCATGGCCGTGGCCAAGGCTGGCCTGGCCGATGCCGTCTATAGCCTGGACGACATCGGGCGTTACTTGGCGGAGGGTTGCCAGTAATGGATGTACTGAGCCTGATTGGCATCATTCTGGCCTTCGTCGCCATTGTCGGCGGCAATTTTCTCGAAGGCGGTCATCTGCCGTCCTTGGTCAACGGGCCTGCCGCCCTGATCGTACTGGGCGGAACCCTGGCGGCGGCCTTGCTGCAGACGCCCATGAGCGCTTTCAAGCGTGCCTTGCAGATCCTTCCGTGGATCGTATTCCCGCCCCGGGTGGACATGGCCGGTGGCGTGGACAAGGTGGTGGGCTGGAGCCTGGTGGCACGCAAGGAGGGCCTGCTCGGCCTGGAAAGCGTGGCTGACAGCGAGCCGGACAATTATGCCCGCAAAGGCCTGCAGTTGCTGGTAGACGGGGCCGAGCCGGAAGCGGTGCGCAGCGTCCTGGAGCTGGATTTCTTCACCCAGGAAAGCCGTGATATCCAGGCTTCCAAACTCTATGAATGCATGGGCGGCTACGCGCCCACCATCGGTATCATAGGCGCGGTGATGGGGCTCATCCACGTGATGGGCAACCTTGCCGACCCTTCCCAATTGGGAAGTGGCATAGCTGTTGCTTTCGTCGCCACCATCTACGGTGTGGCGTCAGCCAACCTGGTGCTGCTGCCAGTGGCCAACAAGCTCAAGGCCTTGGCGCAGCGTCAGTCTCGCTATCGGGAAATGCTCCTGGAAGGGCTGCTCTCTATCGCGGAAGGCGAAAACCCCCGGTCCATCGAACTGAAGCTGCAGGGCTTCATGGAGTGACAGATGCGTCGTCGGCGGGTGGTTGAAGAACATGAGAATCATGAGCGGTGGCTGGTGTCCTACGCGGATTTCATCACCTTGCTGTTCGCCTTTTTCGTGGTGATGTACTCCATCTCATCGATCAACGAAGGCAAATACAAAGTGCTGTCTGATGCCTTGGTGGGCGTCTTCAATGAACAGCAGCGCAGCCTCAAGCCCATTCCCATCGGTGAAGAGCGGCCTCGCACCACGCAGCCAGCCGCGCCGTTGAATACCGAGAACGAAGAACCCGAAGCCGCCGTTGGCCAGGCGCAGGCCTTGCAAACCATCGCTGATGACGTGCGCAATGCTTTCGGCGACCTGATCGCCGCCGACCAATTGACGGTCCGTGGCAATGAGCTATGGATCGAGATCGAATTGAAATCCGGGCTGCTCTTCGGAAGCGGCGACGCTATTCCCAGTGACCGCGCCTTTGCCATCATCGAAAAAGTCGCTGGTATCTTGCAGCCCTTCGCCAATCCGGTTCATGTGGAAGGCTTCACTGACAACCAGCCGATTCGCACCGCCCAGTACCCTACCAACTGGGAATTGTCGTCGGCGCGGGCCTCCAGCATCGTGCGGATGCTAGCCATGGATGGTATCGATCCCGGACGCATGGCAGCGGTAGGCTATGGTGAATACCAACCGGTGGCGAGCAATGACAGCGCTGACGGTCGTGCGCGCAACCGGCGGGTGGTGCTGGTGATTTCGCGAAACCTGGAGGTGCGTCGCAGCCTGACCGGGTCGGGTACTGCCAACGCCACGCCCGATGCGGCGCTCAAGCGGGCTGGCACACAAAGTGCACCGTCCGGGGCAGTATCGTCAGGCCTGGACTCCGGAGTCAAAAGTCCGTCGCCGGCCTTGTAATTCAGTTATCGGAAACCCCGCGCATGAGAGTCTGGGCAATCGCCAACCAAAAAGGTGGTGTCGGAAAAACCACCACCACAGTCGCACTTGCCGGCCTTTTGGCTGATGCGGGCAAGCGAGTGGTAGTGGTGGACCTGGACCCGCATGGCTCTTTGACCAGCTATCTCGGCAACGACCCTGACGGCCAGGAACACAGCTGTTTCGACCTGTTCCTGCATAAGGGCCATGTGCCTGAAGGGCTGCCCGGCCAATTGCTGCTACCGACCAACGAAGAGCGAATCTCGCTATTGCCGTCCAGCACGGCGCTGGCGACCCTGGAGCGTCAATCGCCTGGCCAGAGCGGTCTTGGCTTGGTCGTGGCCAAAGCGCTGGCGCAACTCTGGCAGGATTTCGACTACGCGCTTATCGACAGCCCACCGCTGCTAGGCGTGCTCATGGTCAATGCCCTGGCGGCAAGCCAGCAGCTGGTAGTGCCTGTGCAAACCGAGCACCTGGCGGTCAATGGCCTGGAGCGCATGGTCAATACCCTGACCATGATCAACCGCTCGCGCAAGCAACCCTTGCCCTACAGCATCGTGCCGACCCTGTTCGACCGTCGGACCCAGGCGTCATTGGGGACTCTCAAGGTACTTCGCGATCGCTGGCAGACCAGCGTGTGGGAAGGCTACATCCCGGTCGATACCCGTCTGCGCGATGCCAGCCGGGCTGGGCTGACGCCCTCGCGCTTCGATTCCAAGAGCCGGGGGGTGATCGCCTACCGCGCCTTGCTCAAGCATCTGCTTGGGCAACAACTTCTCACCCAGGTGGCCTGACATGAGCCGTCCCGTGGACATTCCCCGGCGCCCGCGGCAGGCCTTGCAGTCCTATCTGGACGGGCTGTTGCAGGAGGCCACCGATGAAATCGCCGCTGAGCCGGAGGTGATCCTCCCGTCCGCGCCCGCGCTTGCGTCGGAGGCGCCGCAGCCAGAGCCCGAGCTGCCTGTCCTGAATGAATTCGAAGCAGCGGTGCTCGAGGAGCAGATTCGTGACGCCCGGCGGCCCTTAGCTGCGCCAACCAGCGCGGCGCCCCTGGAGCCTCGCCGTGCCACGCGGCCCGTGGCCGAGGTAGAGGCTCTGCCTCGGTTCGATGAGCCCAGTCGCTGGGCTGGCCCCTCGCTTTTGCCGCAGGTCTCGGTCGCCGTCCTGGCCGAGGCGCTGGCACCCGTACCGGTAGCCGTGCCAGCGGAGCCTGTGCCACCTGCGCCCTTGGAAATGCCGGAACAGCCGCAGGCTGAGGCTGAGGCCGCGCCGCCGGCGGTTGTCCCCGCTGAGCCTGTTCAGCTGCCCCGGAGTGATTACGCGGGCATGGCCGGAGGCCCGGGCACGCCAGTGGAGGAGGGCCTTCCCGCCTGGGCCGACGAGCCCTTCGAGTGTCTGCTGTTCGATGTGGCTGGCCTGACCCTGGCGGTACCTCTGGTGTGTCTGGGGTCGATCTACCCCTTGGCCGGGCAGGAACTGACGCCCTTGTTCGGCCAGCCCGAGTGGTTCCTGGGCCTGCTGCCCAGCCACAGTGGCAACCTCAAGGTACTGGATACCGCCCGCTGGGTCATGCCTGATCGCTATCGGGACGATTTCCAGCAAGGGCTGCAATACGTTATCTCGGTGCAAGGCTATGAATGGGGGTTGGCAGTGCACTCGGTGAGCCGTTCCCTGCGCCTTGACCCGGGGGAAATCAAATGGCGGGTGCAGCGGGGGCAGCGCCCCTGGCTGGCGGGCACGGTGATCGAGCACATGTGCGCGCTGCTGGATGTAGCGCAATTGGCTGAAATGATTGCCAGCGGCGCGGTCAAACGACAGGAAGCCGAGGCCCGGGCCAAAGCCGCGGCTGAAGCGAAGGCGCAATCCCAAGCCAGGACCAAGACCAGGCCTGGACATAAACGATAGGTCCCGGGGCAATGGCCCAGGGTAGGTACAATAGACCGCAGCGGCGGGAGCGAGGGGTGAAGGTATGAAGAAAACGTCCGGTCAGGGTTCCGAGGATCCGATCCTGCAATGGGTCACCTTCCGCCTGGATAACGAAACCTACGGCATCAATGTGATGCAGGTTCAGGAAGTGCTGCGCTACACGGAAATCGCCCCGGTGCCCGGTGCGCCGGCCTACGTGCTGGGGATCATCAACCTGCGCGGTAATGTGGTGACGGTGATCGACACTCGCCAGCGCTTCGGGCTGGCGTCCAGCGATGTCACCGACAATACGCGGATCGTGATCATCGAGGCTGACAAGCAGGTGGTCGGTATTCTGGTGGACAGCGTGGCCGAGGTGGTCTACCTGCGCCAATCCGAAGTGGAAACCGCGCCCAACGTGGGGAACGAGGAATCGGCCAAGTTCATCCAGGGCGTGTGCAACAAGAACGGCGAGTTGCTCATTCTGGTTGAATTGGACAAGATGATGTCCGAAGAAGAGTGGTCTGAGCTGGAGAATATCTGAGTTGATCCTCGAAGCCGCCGTCATCGTCCTGGCCATCCTGTGGGCCGGGTCGGTGGCGCTGTTCATTTCCTATACCCGCAATCAGCAGCGTATCGCCGCCGAACAGGCTGCTGGCGACGCGGTGCGCGACCAGCGCATCCGCGAGCTCGCCAAACGCCTGGACGACTACCAGAACGGCACCGTGCGCATGGGCGAGGCCATCCACGAACTGCGCGCGGTGGTCGCGCCTCTGCCGGACAAGCTGCTCCAGCTCGAGCAGCGAGACCCGGAGACGCTTTCGTTTGCCCAGGCCGCCAAGCTGGTGCACATGGGCGCCAGCATCGACGAACTCACCCAGGCCTGCGGGTTGACGCAGGCCGAGGCGGAGTTGATGAGCAAGTTGCATGGCGGGTGAACATTGGTTGAACCCCATAGAGGAACATGGGCGCGAAGCTTATTTGGCTATGGCAGCGGTGATGCCCCAGGCCAAACCATTACCGGATCATGGCTTAAACGTTTTAGAAGCGTAAAACCTTTCATGAGCATCCCCCCTCATCATAGGTAGGGCTCCATAAAAGGTCCCGGGCAACTTGGCATGTTCGAATATGCCGGTGAATTCATGGCGAACGAACGCCTTATAGGGATAGCCCTTCGTCGGGTTTCCGCTTTCCTTTGCAAACCCCTGCGCAAATGACATGCCGTGCTCATCGGGCACGGCTGACAGGCATGACATTATC
Source organism: Pseudomonas massiliensis (assembly GCF_000826105.1). Taxonomy (GTDB): domain Bacteria; phylum Pseudomonadota; class Gammaproteobacteria; order Pseudomonadales; family Pseudomonadaceae; genus Aquipseudomonas; species Aquipseudomonas massiliensis. The sequence continues at coordinate 1,036,910 of NZ_CCYK01000007.1, forward strand.
CTGAATGCCTTGGGATCATCAAGCAAACCGGATTGTTGGAGAACGGCGGATTCCTTCAACCATGCATACGCTTGCTTCGCGCCTGTAGGCTTCCCGTTCAGTCCAATAATTCCAACATTCCCGTGAGCGAGAATGGTCACTACCCTAGGCTTATGCTCAAAGGCGAATACACCGCCCCCTAATGAATAAAGATCACCGTATTTTCTTCCAGTTCGAAAAGACCGCCTACTGCGGTAAAGCCCTTTCACACGCCCCAGCAAGTTGCTGAAAAAGCTTCGACCGCTGGGGTCCTGCCGATTGATGGGTTCTGCCGCACAGTAGCTGTAGGCGTTCAAACCGCCCTCGCCGTGGGGGCTTGATGCGTCCGGCCGGTTGAAGCGCAGGAGCGACGGCGCATACACCCGGTAGCCGTGTCCAAGCTGGTACAAACCGTAGCGCTCCCGGAAGACTCCGCAAAAACCCATCGCCTGCTGGCCTGGAGCGCAATGACCGAAAGGCGTGTAATGGCCAGAACAGCGAGGGCCAGACGCTTTCGCCGCCAGCGCCGAGCCAGCGAGATCAGTGGCCAGTAGTCGGGTCCTGACCGAGCGGTGAAATGCCATAGGCCTCTTAGGCTTTATATCGAGCATACAGTGCGGTCGTCGAACTACCGGCCATAGGCTCGGTCGAAGCGATCTGCCATGCCGCCTTGCCAGTCCCGTTCTAGATTGCGTCTGCTTCCTCGCGCATTCACTTGATTGGTAAAAAATTCGTTCAGTTCATCCGTATGTCGGTTAGGCTGGGAAGGATCAAGCCAACTACGCCGGTCGCGGGAAATGGTCAGAGTTTCAGGGTTACCGTGACGCTTGGTTGTCATGACTAGACTTCGTTCGTTCGAACGTTGACGAGCGACCTTCAGACCGGACCGGAAGAGCCCGGCAGTACCTATTGCTGCAGCAATACTGCCAATGATGATCAAGCCCATTGCCAAGGGAGAATCTTCATTAGCACGCACTGAAACCCCTGCAACAGTCGTCGCGACGCCAGCTATTCCCAAGAAGCCGGCTAAAACTGCCATTATCGGAAATCTTCCAGCGGGGTCATGTTGGGTGACTGGTTGATTCCGACAATAGGTGTAGGCATTGAGCCCCCCTTTACCAAATGGGCTCAATTCATCGGCCGCCGCGAATTTCATGATGTTCGGTAGGTAGGCGCGATAGCCGTTGCCGAGTAGATACAGCGTTCCCTGCGGCTCGCGAATCTTGCCGGTGAACCCCAAGCGCCCGGCATCCGTAGTAGTTCCGAAAGGGGTATAGCTCACTCGTGTAAGTTCGGTACTGAGAAGCCGCAACAGAGGCGAGCCTGGTATCTGGCAAGCTAGAAGTCTGGGCGTGGATACGATGTGAGTCCCTGAGGTCATTACGTTAACTCGAAGAAGTGACGGTGACGCCATTCAATACCTGAAATTCTTTCGTGAAAAGCTCACGAACTGCCAGGTCTTGATGACATACCAAATCGCAACTCATCCTGGGCTAACTGAAAATAGTACACGGATATCAGTACTCTGTTTCGCCAGTCTCGCTGTGTAAGGCGGGTATCGGCATATGAGGACTTATATCCCGCTCCCCTGGCGGATTGATATCTACTCCCACCGGAATCTTTCCCTGCAGGTACCAGGCAAAAGCAATGATCTCGGCGATCGTCAAGTACAGCTCCCGGGGAATACTGTCGCCCAGTTCCAGTTGGCCGAGCATCTTCACAAGCTCGGCGTTTTCATAGATGGGTACTTCATGGGCCTTGGCGATGGCGATGATGGCGTCGGCCAGTTCGTCGTCGCCCTTGCCGGAAAGGGTAGGGGCCTGGACGCCGTCGTAGCTCAGGGCGATGGCCTGGCGGGGGTAGCGTTGGCTCATGCGGTTTCATCCACCCAACGTTGCTGAAGACGAGTACGGTTGCCTTGGGGAGGGCGACCGCTGTGACAGTCCAGTTCCCCTACGTTGAGGCCCGCCGCCAGCAGGCGCTCGCGGAACCAGGGCAGCTCGCGGCGCACCACGGCCACGGTCGCAGGCTGTTCCGCCCAAACCTGGCTGGAGAGGTTGCTGTTGAACAGCTGCGCCTGCACATGCAGTGGGCCCAGGCGTGGAAGGTCGAAGGCCAGGTCCAGGCGCCACAGCTTGCGTGGAGGCAGGCGGTTGCCGTCGGCGTCCCGCTCCACCTCCGCTTCACGCTCTTCGGGCGCGTCCTGGGCCTGCATGCGCACTTGCAGCGGCACGATATCGTTGAGCACCCGCAGCGGGATTTCCATTTGCCAGTTATGGACCGGGGTGCCCTGGGCATGTCCCGAATTCTGCTCGAGGGCTGCGAGCTGATGGGTCTGCACTCGTGACAGTGCGGCCGAGGCCAGGCGCAGCAGCGATTGCAGGTCGTCCTCTTGAGCGCCCTTGGTCAAGGCACGATCGCTCAGGGGAAAGCCGGGCGCTTCCTGTGAACGCGGCCCTATCTGGCCTAGTACGCCCAGGGCGTTGCGAACGAAGCCGGGCGCCGTGGCTAGCATGGTGGCCACGGTCGCGGGGTTGGGCGTATTGCCGGCTCCTTGGCTGGGCAGGTTCGGCAAGATAGTTGCCACCAGGCGCAGCAGCGCACCCTTGAGGTCCAGCTCGGGCGTTTCCAGACTACCGGTCAGCAGCCCCGATTCCAGAAACACGCCGCTATGGTTGAGTACCCGGGCCACGGCCTCGGGGCTGTCCAGCTCGGTGATGCCAGGCGCCAGGGCGAGCAGCGTCGAGGCGGCCTCCCGCACGGCCGGTGGCAGGCTGGTGGCGCCTTGATTGGCCTGGATCAGGCTCAACAGGCTCTGCAGCGATGCCTGACGGCTCGCCTGGGTAGTGATCTGTTGCGCGATGGCCAGTTGGTCCAGCTGGCCGCCCAATTGCACCAGCCCCAGGGCCTGGCTGCCCTGCACCTGGGCGCTGAGCAGGCTTCCCAGCCGCAGTGGCTGCGGGCTGTCGATGGTCAGCGTCTGCCCGGCCAGGGCGGTATTGAGCAAGGTAACCATGGCGCGGTAACCACCTCCGTTGTCGCTGCTTAGCGGCACGGAGGTGACGACCTTGCCTTGCACCAGGGTACCTACGGGCAGTCGCTGGGTGTCCAGCGTGGTCAGGCCCGTGCGCGGTGCTCCGGCCAGGCTTACCGACAGTTGCTCGGACAGCATTCGGGTGACCAGCAAAGGGGTGCCGATGGCCAGCGGCTGCGTGCCGCCCACCTGCACCGTTGCCTGGCGACCGCTGTCCAGGGTGACCTGCAGCAGCATCTGGAACTGGCCCGGCAGCTGCTTGATGGACAGTACCTCGGCCTTGGCGCTTTGCCCTGGTTCGAGCAAGCCATCCACTGACTGCAACAATTTGAGCAGCTCGGCGCTGGCCGCGGCGGAGCGGGTGGCGGCAGCGAGGTTGGCGGCCGCGGCCACGGCGCTGATTTCGTTGGTCATTAGGCTCGCGCTCAAGGTGCCAAAGGCGGCACGGTCTTTACCGGGCCTCCCTGTGTATAATTCCCGGCCACCCGGGCAGCGGTAGCGAGGTCGTGATTGCTATCGCTATCGGCTTTGGCAGGGGAGACTTGAACCGAGCGGCTAGCCCACGGAGAACACAAGGTGTCGGTACATCTGCAAGGCCACGCCCTAGTGTGCGAGCGTGATGAGCGAATGCTCTTCGACGGCCTAAACCTGAGTGTCCGCAGCGGTGAAATGCTCAAGATCACGGGAGCCAACGGCGCGGGTAAGACGTCGTTGCTGCGAGTGCTGGTCGGCCTGATGACGCCCACTGCCGGTGAGGTACGCTTCAATGGTCAGCCCTTGCCACGAGCGCTACCGGACCTGGCCCGCCATCTGCTGTGGCTGGGGCACGCGCCGGCGTTGAAGCTGAGCCTCACGCCCTTGGAGAATCTGAGTTGGCTGTGCGCCCTGGGTGCGCCGGCGAACCGGATTGCCATCCACGCCGCCCTTGCCACCGTAGGGCTGGCCGGTTATGAAGATCAACCCTGCCAGCGGCTATCGGCCGGCCAGCGCCGGCGCGTGGCGCTGGCCCGACTGTATCTGGCGCCAGCGCCGCTGTGGCTGCTGGACGAGCCTTTTACCGCACTGGACGCCGCCTCGGTGGCTGCCCTGGAGGCGCACCTTCAGCGCCACTGCGAAGAAGGCGGGGCGGTGGTGCTGACCTCTCACCACGAGTTGAGCCGTATGCCGGCCCGTTATCGTGAGCTGCGCCTGGGCGTTGAGGCGTCGGCTTCATGAATGATTGGGCCGCCGCCGTGTATAATCGCCGGCCGCCGTTTCGAAGGTGCCTCGTGACGCTCCGATCAACAGGCCTGGCTCTAGGCCGCCGCTGCTCCTGCTGGATGCAATCGCGCTGATGAAAGCTATCGGCCTCATGGTCTTTGCCCGCCTCTTGCGCAGGGAAGGGCAACTGCTGGCCAGACGCCCATCGGCGCTGGCGCATCCTCTGGTGTTCTTCGCCGTGGTCGCCACGCTCTTCCCATTGGCGCTGGGCGCGGACCCGGCGCTGCTGCGGCAGATGGCACCCGGGCTGGTGTGGGTAGCGGCGGTACTGGCAGTGCTGTTGTCCCTCGAGGGTGTTTTTCGCGAGGATTTCGAAGACGGCTCCCTGGAACAGTGGTCCCTGAGCCGCCACGGCATGCTTCCCGCGGTGCTGGCCAAGCTCTTCGCCCACTGGGCATTGTCCGGGCTGGCCCTGGTCGTGCTGGCGCCGCTGCTCGGCCTGATGCTTGGGCTACCTTCGTACAGCCTGCCTACCCTCGTGGTCAGCCTGCTGCTCGGTACGCCCGTGCTTACCCTGCTCGGCGCGATCGGCGCGGCCCTGACGGTCAGCCTGCGCCGCGGTGGCCTGCTGCTGGCCTTGCTGGTGCTGCCTTTATATATTCCGGTGCTCATCCTGGGCAGCGGCGCCTTGCGCGCTGCTCTGGAAGGGTTGCCGGTGGCCGGGTTCCTGCTGTGGCTGGGCAGCCTGGCGGCGGCGACCCTCAGCCTGGGACCCTTGGCCGTAGTGGCTGGGCTGCGTATCAGCCTGAACGAATGATCAAGCATGAGAGTGAATCGCGTATGAGCTGGGCCTGGTTTCATCGGCTGGCATCACCGCCACGCTTCTTTGCCCTGGCGGGTCGTTGCCTGCCCTGGCTGGGCGGCCTGGCGGCGCTGTTGTTGCTGGTTGGCATTGTCTGGGGCCTGGCCTTCGCCCCGCCGGACTACCAGCAAGGCGATAGCGTTCGGATTCTGTACATCCATGTGCCCGCGGCCATGCTGGCCCAGTCCTGCTACCTGCTGCTGGCCGTGGCTGGGGTCGTCTCGCTGGTCTGGAAGCTCAAGCTGGCGGATCTGGCCCTGCACTGCGCTGCGCCCATAGGCGCCTCGATGACAGCCCTGGCGCTGATTACCGGTTCCATCTGGGGCAAGCCTACCTGGGGGACATGGTGGGTTTGGGATGCGCGCCTGACCTCGATGCTGATCCTGCTGTTTCTCTACGCGGGCGTCATCGCGTTGGGGCAGGCCCTCAATAACCGGGAAAGCGCCGCCAAGGCCTGTGCCGTGCTGGCGGTGGTCGGCGTGGTAAATCTGCCGATCATCAAGTATTCCGTGGTCTGGTGGAGCACCCTTCACCAGGGCGCCACCTTTACCCTGGGCGCGCGTCCGGCCATGCCGGCTGAAATGTGGGCGCCGCTGGCGCTGACGGTGCCAGGTTTCTATTGCTTCTTCGGCTTCGTGTTGCTGCTGCGGATGCGCTACGAGCTGCTGGCTCGCGAAGGCCGCAGTCAGTGGGCCCGGGCCGCGCTGCAAACGGCCATGGCCAGGGAGGACGCGCGGTGAGTTTCAGCAGTCTGGGCGATTTTCTCGCCATGGGGCGTCACGGCGCCTATGTGTGGTCAGCCTATGGCGTGTGCCTTGTCATGTTGGCGTGGAACCTGATCGCGCCCTGGCGGGCACGCCGTCGCCTGCTCCTCGATGCCGCTCGTCGAGCGCGCCGGGAGCAGGCATGAACAAGGTACGCAAAAAACGCCTGCTGCTGGTGCTGGCATTGCTGGCCGGCCTGGGCGTCGCTGCCGCCTTGGCACTGAGCGCGCTGCGGCAGAATATCAACCTGTTCTACACACCCACCCAGATCGCCAGCGGCGAGGCGCCTCAGGGTGCGCGCATCCGGGCCGGTGGCATGGTGGAGCGCGGCTCGCTGCGTCGCAGCCAGGACAGCCTGGAGGTAAGTTTCGTGGTTACCGACTTCAATCGCTCGGTGACTATCCAGTATCATGGCATCTTGCCAGACCTGTTTAGGGAAGGACAGGGCATAGTCGCCCTGGGCGTGCTCGACGGTCAGGGAGTGGTCCGGGCTGATGAGGTCCTGGCCAAGCACGATGAAACCTACATGCCACCAGAAGTGAACAAAGCCTTGAAAGCGAGCGGTCGCCTGGGAGCCAACCCATGACTCCCGAATTGGGCCAGCTGGCCCTGGCGCTGGCTTTCTGCCTGGCGCTGGTCCAGGGCACCCTGCCTCTGCTTGGGGCCTGGCGAGCGGTGCCCGGCTGGATGGCTCTGGCGCGGCCGGCGGCCTGGGGGCAGTTCGCCTTCCTGTCGTTCGCCTTCGCCTGCCTTGCCCAGGCGTTTCTGCATAATGATTTTTCCGTGGCCTACGTGGCCCAGAATTCCAATACCGCCTTGCCCTGGTACTACAAGTTCAGCGCGGTCTGGGGCGCTCATGAGGGCTCGCTGCTGCTCTGGGCACTGATATTGGCAGGCTGGACCTTTGCGGTATCGATGTGTTCGCGGCAACTGCCGGCCGACGTACTGGCCCGGGTATTGGGCGTGATGGGGCTGATCAGCAGCGGCTTCCTGTTGTTCCTGCTGGCGACCTCGAACCCCTTCGCCCGCATTCTGCCGCAAGTGCCCCTGGAAGGGCGCGACCTGAATCCCTTGCTCCAGGACTTTGGCCTGATTGTCCATCCGCCCATGCTCTACATGGGGTACGTTGGCTTCTCCGTGGCCTTTGCGTTCGCCATCGCCGCCTTGCTGGGCGGACGCCTGGATGCCGCCTGGGCGCGTTGGTCGCGGCCCTGGACCCTGGTGGCCTGGAGCTTCCTTGGCATCGGCATCAGCCTGGGCTCCTGGTGGGCGTACTATGAGCTGGGCTGGGGTGGTTGGTGGTTCTGGGACCCGGTCGAAAACGCCTCCTTCATGCCCTGGCTGGTAGGCACAGCGCTATTGCATTCGCTGTCGGTGACCGAGCAGCGAGGCGTGTTCAAAAGCTGGACGGTACTGCTGGCCATCGCAGCGTTTTCCCTGAGCCTGCTGGGTACCTTCCTGGTTCGCTCCGGCGTACTGACGTCAGTCCATGCGTTTGCCTCCGACCCGACGCGTGGAGTATTCATCCTGGCGTTCCTGCTGCTGGTCATAGGGGGGTCGCTGACCCTGTTCGCCTTGCGCGCTCCCGTGGTGCGCAGCCAGGTCGGCTGGTCCTGGGCATCCCGGGAGGCACTGCTGCTGGCCAATAACCTTCTTCTGGTCACCGCGGCCGCTACCATCCTGCTGGGCACTCTCTATCCCTTGCTACTGGACGCATTGACCGGAGCGCGTCTGTCTGTGGGGCCGCCCTATTTCAACATGCTGTTCGTGCCGCTCATGGGGCTGCTGCTGCTGACCCTGGGCGCCGGCGTGCTTATGCGCTGGAAAGCGACGCCCGGCGCCTGGCTGCTGCGCATGCTCGCCCCTGTGGCCCTCGCCAGCGTGGTGCTGTGCCTGCTCTTCGCCATCTTTGGCGGGTATCAGGGCTGGCCCCTGGCAACGGCTACCGGGCTGGCGGTCTGGGTAGTATTCACCGGTTTGCGGGACCTGGCCGACAAGCTGCGTCACCAGGGTGTGTCAGGGCTATGGCGGTTGCGTCGAAGTTACTGGGGCATGCAACTGGCCCATCTGGGCCTGGCGGTGGCGGCGGTGGGAGTGGTGTTCGCCACCCAGCTCAACGCCGCCCGGGATCTGCGCATGGCGCCCAACGATAGCGCTGAGGTGGGAGGCTACACCTTTATCTTCCGTGGTACCCAGACCATGCGCGGGCCCAACTACAAGGGCGACCGTGCCATCGTGGAGGTGAGCCGCAACGGGCACACCGAGAGGGTGCTGCATCCGGAAAAGCGCCTGTACAGCGCCCAGGGCTCGGTGATGACCGAAGCGGCCATCGACCCCGGGTTCTTCGCCGATCTCTATGTAGCCCTGGGCGAACCCCTTCCCGACGGCGCCTGGGCCGTGCGCTTGCAGGTCAAGCCCTTCGTTCGCTGGATCTGGCTTGGGGGGCTGCTTACGGCGCTGGGCGGGCTTCTGGCCGCCAGTGATAGGCGCTACCGTAGCCGCCCGCGCGAGCGTAGCGGGTCAACGCTCGGCAAGGCCGCGCGGGAGGCTTCATGAAACGTGTCTGGCTCGCTCTCCCGCTGTTGTTGTTCCTGGGCCTGGGCATGGTCCTCTATCGCGGCCTCTATCTGGACCCGACCACTTTGCCGTCGGCGCTGATCGGCCAGCCTTTCCCGGCCTTCCAGCTGAGCAGCGTGGAGGACGACCGCCCCCTGCGCCGCGACGCCTTGCTCGGCAGGCCGGCCTTGGTCAATGTCTGGGGTACCTGGTGCGTGGCGTGCCGGGAGGAACACCCCACCCTGATCCGGCTGGCGGTCGCTGGCGTGGTCATTCATGGCATCGACTACAAGGACGATGGCGCGGCGGCCAAGGCTTGGCTGCGCAGCCTGGGTAACCCTTACCGGACGAATATCAGTGATCCCCAAGGCTCCCTCGGCCTGGACCTTGGCGTGTATGGCGCGCCGGAAACCTTTCTGATCGATGCCCGGGGCGTGATCCGTTACAAGCATGTGGGGATCCTCGACGAGCAGGTGTGGCGCGATGAACTGGCGCCGCGCTACCAGGCACTGCTGACGGGAGAGCGACCATGAGGCTGGGCGTCTGGGCCCTGTGGGCCGCTCTGCTGAGCCCTGGCCTGGCCGAGGCGGCCATCGACACCTATGGCTTCGCCGACGAAGCGCAGAGGGCGCGCTTTAGCGTCCTGACCCAGGAGCTGCGCTGCCCCAAATGCCAGAACCAGGACCTCGCCGATTCCAATGCGCCCATTGCCGCGGACCTGCGCCGGGAGATCCACCGGCTCCTCCTGCAAGGCCAGTCGGACGCCCAGATCGTCGACTACCTGGTAGCGCGCTATGGGGAATATGTGCGCTACAAGCCGCGGTTCGAGGCTCGCACCTGGCTGTTATGGCTAGGGCCGGTGGGCTTCTTGCTTGCCGCGGGAGGGCTGGCCTGGGCGCTTCTGCGCCAGCGTTCCTCCAGCCAGGCACCGGTCGCGCTCAGCGAGAATGAGAAAGCGCGGCTGAACCAACTGCTCAAGGGTGATGAGGATGCTTGATTTTTGGATCAGCGCCCTGGTCTTGGCTTCGATCGCCGCAGCCTTCCTGCTGCTGCCTCTGCGGCGGCCGCCGGGGCAGGGCTGTGATACTCGCGCCCGGGTCAACGTGCGCCTTTACCACGAGCGCCTGGCCCTGTTGGACGCCGAACGCGAGGCGGGGCGCCTGAGCCAGGCCGATTGGGAGTCGGCCCAGGCAGAGATGGCCAGGGCTCTGCTGGCCGAAGCCCATACCGAGCCACACCCACGGCAGCCGGGCGTCAGGACAGGGCGGTGGGCGATCTGGGGTGTTGCCCTGGCGGTGCCGCTGGTGGCCTTTGGGTTATATCTGCACTTCGGCGCCCTGGAGCGGCTCGGCCTCAGCCGTGAGCTCGCCACCCCCGCGGCTTCGCCGGCCGAGCAACTGACGCGCCTGGAGCGCGTCGTGCAGGTCCAGCCCGATGCGCCGGATGGCCTGTACCTCTTGGCCCGGACCTACATGAACCAGAACCGAGCCGCTGAGGCCGTGCCCTTGTTCGCCCGAGCGGCCGAGTTGGCCGGGCGACCGCCAGAGTTGCTGGGGCAATGGGCACAGGCAATGTATTTCGCCGCCGGACGCCAGTGGTCCGGCCAGATCCAGGCGCTGGTGGATGAAGCACTGCAGCGCAACCCCGCCGAAGGTACCAGCCTCGGTCTGTTGGGCATCGCCGCGTTCGAAGGCAAGCATTGGGCGGCGGCCATCGGCTACTGGCAACGCCTCCAGGCCTCCCTGGGGCCTGCGGATCCGGCCCGCGCCGCACTACAGACGGGCATTGACCGGGCCCGGGCGGAGTTACTCACCGCCGGTGGCAAGGAGGCGTCGGCTTCAGGGGTGGATGTTCAAGTCGCCCTGGCCCCGACGGTCGCGACCCGGGTAGCGCCAAATGACACGGTGTTCGTATTCGCCCGGGCCGCCTCTGGCCCACCGATACCCTTGGCGGTCAGGCGCCTTCGCGCGGCGGACTTGCCCGCGCGCCTTACCCTCAGCGACGCGGATGCCATGCAGCCCGGGTTGAAACTATCCAGCTTCAGGGATGTCCAAGTGATGGCACGCGTCAGTCGTTCCGGCCAGGCTACCCAAGGCGAATGGTCCGGCGTCGGCGCGCCCGTGCCTGGCGCACCGAACGCCTATACCTTGATCATCGATACCGCGGAACCTTGAGCATGCCCCACTCCCTGACCGTCACTTCCCGCCTGATGCTGCTGACCCTGGCATTGGGCCTGGGCGCCTGTACGGTCCAGCGGCCCGTCAGTGAACCTGTGCCGGAGCCCTTGCCGCCTATCCAGACGGCCCCAGCCAGCAAACCGCCGGCTAGCAAACCGCCGGCCAGCAAGCCGACGCCACCGGCGCCAGCCCAACGCCCGGCGCCCCGCACGTCCGCCAGCTTCGCCCCGCCACCGAGCGGGCCCAGCCATTGGGATCAAGGCCTGGGGGTCTATGTATTGGATAACCAGCCTGGTGTGTATTACCGGCAGCGTACCTACTATCGCTGGAACAATGGCTGGAGCTGGGCCACCAGCCCCGCCGGCCCGTGGGAAGCCACCGATAGCAGCGGCGTACCGCCCGGATTGGGGCGGCAGCATCCATAGGCGGCTCCGAATTGCTGCCGGGCAGGCGCATAGAGTTGGGGCCTGCCCCTAGGATCCGCCAGACAACCACCCGAGCACATCCTCGGTAAAGAGCGCGACGCCGTGGCCGTTAAGGTGGTCGACATCTTTGTAATAGGACCGGTCGTCACCGATCAGGCACGCCTGCCGGTCGCAGAGGCGACTATCCAGGCTGAGCAATCGCAGGTTGCCTTGGGCCTGTTGCTGTTGGAACAGGCTGCGCGTGAACCCTTGCAACCGTTCGTGCTCGGCCAGCGGGATGGATAGGGTGCGTATGGCTTGTCGTTTGGCTTCGGCGCTGGCCCCTGCTTCATGAGCGAGCCGGTAATACAGGTACTTGGGGTTGGCCAGTTGTTGCGGCGCCTGCGCCACGACATCCACCCTGACACCCAGTTCGTGGTATGCGGCCAGGGTGCGAGACAGGGCCGCGCTGAAGGATTGGCGGGAAAGGGCCTGGCTATGGCCTGGCTGTTGAGGTGTGACCAGGAAATATCGAGTCATGCGATCCTGGCCATAGCCGCCGCTGGTATAAAGCGACCAACGAGCGATCAGGATGACATGCCTGACCCCATGCTCCCGTACATACGCCAGCTGCCGCTCGGCCAAGGCGGCACATGCTCCGGGCCCGTAGTTGCCCACGGCTACGTCCACGCCCAGCAGGGGAGGGCAGCCGCCCACGCCCAGGTGGGCGATGCTCAGCCCCGCGCGCCTGCCGGCTTCGTCAAAGGCCGGTAGCATGGCTTCGGAATGGCTATCGCCGAACACCGCCACGTCCGTGTGTTCGGCTAGAGCAGGCGCGCCGAAATGGCAGGGTCCGATCCCCCAGCCGTCGCCACGATAATCCCGGTCACAGGTGGCACGCACGGTAGGGTCTTCGAAGGCATGCAGCAGTTCGGCGTCCTCACCTGGACGGGCGAACCCCTGAGTGAGAAAGCCGCTGAGGCCCAGCGCCATGAACAGCGCTGAAGCCAGGGCCGCGCCGGTGAATACCTGGCGCTGTGCGAAGCGGCCGGGCTGCCGAAAGGGGCGCTCCACAAAGCGCCAGCTGGCCCAGGCCACCACCAGTGAAAGCGCGGCTACCGCCAGCATCTGCTCGAGCGAAGGGGGCAGCAGGCTGCGATGGCGAGCGAAGGCCAGCAAAGGCTGGTGCCAAAGATAGGCGCTGTAGCTGATCAGCCCGATGCCCACCAACGGCCGAGTGGCGAGCAGCCTGCCGACCAGGGTCCCTGGCCCGGCGAACAGGATCAGCAAGGCAGCGCCCAGGGCAGGTACCGCCGCATGCAGGCCGGGAAAGGGGGTGCTTCGGTCAAAGGTGAAAATCGCCGCCGTGAGCAATCCCAAGCCCAGCGCGGCCAGGGCTTGTTGCCGAACGCCAGTGCCCTGGGCGTGGCCAGGCCGGCTGCGGGCATACAGGGCCAGCAGCGAACCCAGCAACAGCTCCCAGGCCCGTGCAGGCAGCAGGAAAAAGGCCGCGGTGCTGGCCTCCCGGGCCCCGAGCTCAGCCCAAGCCAGGCTAAGCAAAGCTATCGCGGCCAGGCTCAGCCAGCGCATGCCGGTACCGAGGCGCCAGGTCAGCAACAGCCATAGTGGAATCAGCAGGTAGTACTGTTCCTCTACGCCCAAGGTCCAGGTATGGACAAGGGGCTTGAGGTCCGCTTCCCCATCGAAGTAACCGCTTTCCAGCCAGAACAGCAGGTTCGAGGAAAACAGTGGTACCGCTACCAGGCTTTTGGCGAAGCCCTTCATGTCCAGCGGGTCCAGCCAGAGCCAGGCCATGGGCAGGCAAGCCAGCATCATGACGCTCAGCGCTGGCAGGATGCGCCTGGCACGACGCTCATAGAAGCGCAGCAGGGAGAATTCCCCGCGGCTCAATTCCGCCAGCAGGATGCCGGTGATGAGATAGCCCGAGATGACGAAGAAAACATCCACGCCGACGAAGCCGCCGCTCAGGAGGGGGACGCCAGCGTGATAGAGAATGACCGGAAGGACGGCGAGGGCGCGTAGGCCATCGACCTCTGGCCGGTAAGGCACAGCGGGTGAGTGCGCGAGTGTCATGGGGAGGCCCCGAAAAGGGTCGGCAAGGCGCGCGCGCTACCGCAAGGCCTCGGCAAGAGGCCTTGGGCAACGACGCGCAAGGGATGATTTACAACTTAATGGGCGCGGAGCGGGAATTCAAGCGGGCCGCGCGGTTACTGCTGATAGATCTGGTCGAACACGCCGCCGTCGGCGAAGTGGGTTTTCTGCACGCTGCGCCAGTCGCCAAAGGTTTTCTCCACGGAGAGAAAATCCACCTTGGGGAAACGGTCGGCATACTGGGCAAGGATGGCCGGGTCACGTGGACGCAGGTAATTGTTGGCAGCGATGGTCTGCCCTTCGCTGGACCACAGGTATTTCAGGTAGTCCGTGGCCAGGGCACCGGTGCCTTTCTTGTCGACCACCGTCCGCACCACCGCTACCGGTGGCTCGGCTTCAGCCGACACACTGGGGTATACCACCTCGAACTGGTCGCGACCGAACTCCCGGGCGATCATCTCCGCTTCGTTCTCGAAGGTTACCAGCACGTCGCCAATCTGATTGGTCATGAACGTGGTGGTCGCGGCCCGGCCGCCGGTGTCCAGCACAGGCGCCTGCTTGAACAGCTTGCCAACGAAGGCTTTGGCCTTGGCGTCGTCGCCGCCGTTCTTGAGCACGTAAGCCCAGGCGGAAAGGTAGGTGTAGCGGCCGTTGCCGGAGGTCTTGGGGTTGGGCACCACCACCTGCACGCCGTCCTTGAGCAGGTCTGGCCAGTCCTTCAACTGCTTGGGGTTGCCCTTGCGCACGATGAATACCGTGGCCGAGGTGAAGGGCGCGCTGTTGTTCGGCAGCAGGGTTACCCAATTGTCGGGCACCAGCTTGCCGTTGTCCGCCAGGGCATTGATGTCGGTGGCCATGTTCATGGTGATCACATCGGCGGGCAGGCCGTCGATCACCGCCCGTGCCTGCTTGCTCGAACCGCCGAAGGACATTTGCACCGCAACGGCCTCATCGTGCTCGGCCTGCCAATGCTTCTGGAACGCGGCGTTATAGTCCTTGTAGAAGTCGCGCATCACGTCGTAGGAAACATTCAGCAAGGTAGGGGCCGCGCTGGCGGCGCTGGCCAGCAGCGCCCCCGCACTGAAGAGCGAGGCTGCAAGCAGTTTACGCATGAGGCTGTCCTTAGGAGCTATGGGGATTCGGGCACCGCGACTATAACCAACCCATGGAGCCCTCGAAAGCACCAAAGCGCCTGAGCTTATGCCCAGGCGCGATCTTCCGTCACCACTGCGCCACCACCTTCCCGAAGTGGCTGCCCGCCTCCTGGTAGCGGAAGGCGTCGGCCAGCTCGCCGAGGGCAAAGCTGCGGTCGATCACTGGCCGGATGCCAGTCTGTTCGAGAGCGGCGACATACTCTTGCTGCTGGCGACGGCTACCCACGATCAACCCTTGCAGGCGTGCCTGCTTGGCCATGAGCAGACTGGTGGGTACATCGCCCTGGCGCCCGGTCAGCACCCCGATCAGGGAAATATGCCCCCCCACGCGCACCGCCGTGATGGACTGCGCCAATGTGCCGGGGCCGCCCAGCTCGAGTACATGGTCCACCCCGCGGCCCCCTGTCAGTTCGAGGACGGCCTTGCCCCATTCTGCCTGCTGGCGGTAGTTGATGCCTTCGTCCGCACCCAGGGCCAGGGCGCGTTCGAGTTTCTCATCGGAGGAGGAGGTGACGATCACCCGCGCGCCCATGGCCTTGGCCAGTTGCAAGCCAAGGATCGACACTCCGCCGGTGCCCAGCGTCAGCAGGCTATCCCCGGCCTTGAGCTGGCCATCGCCCACCAGCGCGCGCCAGGCCGTCAGCCCCGCGGTGGTGATGGTGGCCGCCTCGGCATGGGACCAGCCTCGAGGCGCGAGGGTGAAGGCGCTGGCTGGCCGTACCACGTATTCACAAGCGAAGCCTTGCACGCCATCCCCGGGCGTAAGCGCGAAGTTGCCGACCTCTGCGAAGGCAGGGCCGGCCGGCCATTGGGGAAAGAAGGTAGATACCACGGCATCGCCGACCTTGAATTCGGTCACCCCGGGGCCCACGGCTTCGACGGTACCGGCGCCGTCGGCCATGGGAATGCGATCCCCCGGCGTGGGAATGCTGCCGTTGGCGACCAGCAGGTCGTGGTAATTGAACGAAGTGGCCCGCACCGCTACCCGAATTTCACCGGGTCCCGGCTGGCCAGGGTCGGGGAGGTCAACCTGCTTGAGCTGGTCGAAGCCACCGGGGCCACTGACGATGACGGCTTTCATGCGAATTCCTCCAAGTGTTCAGATTTCGCCCCAGCCTAGCTGTTCTCGCACCGCACGGCGAATCGGCGTATCGATTTGCCGAGGCACCTGGGCAAGGTAGGCGCGAGCGTGCTTCTGCGCTTCCCCTCGCAGGCTACCGAGGTAGGCGAGGGCGTCTTCGATCGACAACAGACGGCCCTCGATGCCATGGATGCGCGGCGGAAGCGCCGTCCAGACCAAGGCGTCGATTCCGCGCTCTGCTGCCCAGGCGCGCAGAGGGCCCCCGGACGGGGTAACGACCAGGCTGCCCACGCCATCGTGACGTTCAGGCGGGATGCCTTCCCGGGCCTTCAGCGCCATGCAGGCCTGGGCCAGGTCGTCGCAAGCCAGCCATGCCCACAACACTGGAATGGAGCGGGCATCGGCGCAGAGGGCGGTAGCCAATTCCTGGCTGTCGCCCACCCGGGAAAACTCGATTGGCAACGCGGGCCCATCATGGTGCCACTGGCCTGCCACAGGCAGGTCTCCCGGCTTCCAGATCAGAGAGCCCCATCCAAGACACGCGATTTTCACGATACTGGCCTCTTCAGACGCCGTTCTTGTACGGCTGTCTTCAATAGGACCGCAGCGGCGGGCTTGCTGTTTCCTTCATGGCTGAATCGTGTCCGTGAGACTGTCGCAGTTTCCAGCGCATCGCTTCGTCCGGAATGCCAAAGCCGGATTGAACGCCGGGCCCTGGCGTCGATCTCTCGAAAAAGCCCAGCGAAGAAGGAAATGCCCATGGCGACTCGACCTACCCTGGCCTCCAGCAAGGCCGACCAGCGCGGCCCGAACCTCAGCCAGCCCGAGCGGATGCTCTCCATGGCCGGAGGCGGCGCGCTGCTGCTGAACGGCTTGCGTGCTGGCGGCCTCAAGGGCGGCCTGCAATTGGCATTGGGCGGCTGGACCCTTTGGCGCGGCTACAAGGGCCGTTGCGAGCTGAAGGCGGCGGTGGCTCATACCCCCATGGAACAAGAGTGGGAAGCTGAAACCGGCTGGGCCAGCAGCAAGGTGGTCAGCCGCAGCATTACCGTGAACAAGCCCGTGGAAGAGGTGATTGCCTGGTGTCGGGACCCGGCCAATATCGGTCCGCTGATTCCCTGGGTCGATAGCATCGAACAGACCGGGCCCGATACCTACCGCTGGAGCGTGCGCGGGCCGGGCGAGCGGACCTTTGGCTGGACGCTGGTCCAGAGCGAGCCGGAGGCGGGGCGCGCGCTGCGCTGGAACACGCCGGGCGAAGGGGTCTGGCAGCATGAGGCCGATGCACGCTTCAGCCCGGCGCCGCAGGGACAAGGCACGGAGATCCGCCTGGTGCTGGCCACCGAGCCGCCCAAGGGCGCGCCGGGATACGCCTTGGCGTCGTTGATCAGTCGCTTCACCCATAAAGCCCTGCTGTACCTACTGCGCGCCTTGAAGCAGCAGATGGAAACCGGCGAGATCGCCACCAGCCGAGGACGCAATGGCGAACGCGATTTCCTGTTCATTCACCCCGATCATCGCGGGCAAGCTGAATCGCCAGTGGCCGGCGAGACCCTGGAAGGAGGTATACACTGATGCGCGCGCTGACCTGGCAAGGGCCTAACCGCCTGCAAGTGGAAACCGTTGCTGATCCCAAGCTGATCAACCCCCAGGATGCGATCATCAAGGTCACCCTGTCCTCGGTGTGCGGCTCTGACCTGCACCTGCTCGGCGGCTACGTGCCGACCATGCACGCCGGAGATATCCTGGGCCATGAATTCCTGGGCGAAGTGGTGGAGGTCGGGGCGCGGGTGAAATCGGTACGCAAGGGCGATCGGGTGATTACCGTATCCATCATTGGTTGTGGCGAATGCGAGCACTGCCGGCGGCAAGATTTCTCCTGCTGCGACAACTCCAACCCCAATCCCTGCGTCACCGAGATGGCCTACGGGCAACCCTGCAGCGGCATCATTGGCTACAGCCATGCCTTCGGTGGCTATGCCGGCAGCCACGCCACCTACATCCGCGTGCCCTATGCCGACGTGAACCTGTTCAAGGTGCCCGACGGCGTCACTGACGAGCAGGCAGTGTTCGTTTCCGATGCCGCGCCCACGGGCTATTTTGCCGCCGATAACGCCGGCATTCAGCCAGGCGACACCGTGGCCGTATGGGGCTGCGGCGCGGTGGGCCTGATGGCGATCGCCAGCGCCTATCTGCTCGGCGCCGAACGGGTAATCGCCATCGACCGCCTGAGCGACCGCCTGACCCTGGCGGAGAACAAGCTCGGCGCCATTCCCCTGGACTACCAGACCACCAATATCCACCAGGCATTGCTCGAGCTCACCGGTGGTCGCGGGCCAGACCGCTGCATCGACTGCGTGGGCATGGAGGCCCACGGCACCGAGGTGGATTTCGTCTATGACAAGGCCAAGCAGCTGCTGCGCCTGCACACCGAGCGTGGCACCGTGCTGCGCCAGGCCATCCGCGCCTGTCGCAAGGGCGGCACGGTCTCGGTAGTGGGTGTGTATGGCGGGCTGCTGGACAAGTTCCCCATGGGCGCGGTGGTGAACAAGGGCCTGACCCTACGCGCCGGGCAACAACCGGGGCAGCGCTACGCCACACGATTGTTCGAGCACATCCAGGCCGGTGAACTGGACCCTTCCTGGCTGCTCACTCACCCCATGGATCTGGAAGACGGAGCGGAAGGGTACCGGTTGTTCAAGGAGAAGGGCGACCAATGCCTGCGGGCAGTATTCAAGCCCGCGTGAACGCTTCAGCCGGTGGCCCAACACCGCTGCCGGCTCCTTCCCCAGCTGGCGCTGGGTCCCATTCGATAGGTTGCAGCTGAGCTGGCTGGCGGATGGTCATCCATGACCGCTTCGCCAGCGGTGCTGGGCTCGTGGAGCGCTCAGGCCTCTTCGAAGGGCCCCTGTGCCGTGAAAGCGCCGCCGTGGTAGAGCGCTGCCGGATCGTCGGCGGCCACTGGCGGCTGGGCTTCCACCTTGTCGACGAAGCGGGCCGAACCGTCCTTCGGTTCGTACCCCAGATGCGCGGCCAGGCGGTTGTCCCACCATACGGTCGGGTTATCCGACATGCCGTACACGATGGTGTGTCCAAGGTTGGGCGTTTCCAGGCCCTTGACGATCAATTGGGTGAGGTCGTCATAGCTGAGCCAGGTGCAGAGCATGCGGCGGTTCTGCGGCTCGGGGAACGATGAGCCGATACGAATGCTCAGGGTTTCGATGCCGTAGCGGTCGAAGTAGAAGGTCGCCAGGTCTTCACCGTAGGACTTCGACAGCCCGTAGTAACCATCCGGCCGACGTGGCGCCAGGGCGTCGATGGTTTCGCTCTGCTTGTAGAAGCCGACCACATGGTTGCTGCTGGCGAAGATGACTTTCTTCACGCCATGGCGGCGGGCAGCCTCGTAGATATGATAGGTGCCAGAGATGTTGGGGCCGAGGATCTCTTCGAACGGCCGTTCCACCGATACGCCACCGAAGTGCAGGATGGCGTCCACGCCCTTGACCAGCTGGTCCACGGCCGCTTTGTCGGCCAGGTCACAGACCACCACTTCCTCGTTTTCCTGTGGCGCTTGCGGTTCCACGATATCCGACAGGCGCAGCAGCGAAGCGTGAGGTTTGAGGGTTTGTCGCAGAACTTTCCCCAGCCCCCCGGCGGCGCCGGTAAGAAGAAGCCGCCGGGATGAAGGGGCGGCGGTGCTCGATGCGGTCATGAAGCCTCCGTTATTGTCGTTATCTGTTGTCGTATGACAGCGCCAGTATCGCCAAGGCCGCGTAATTGTCAAAGCTAAGGTCATGCCGGCAAGGCATGATGTTCTGCCCAAAGCTCGTTTATTTGCTCTAGCAAGACGTGATGAGCGTGCCGTGGCACGCCTTCGACGATGAACAGGCGGACCCGGCCAGCCTGCGGCTATCCTTCGCCGCGCCCGGACTGAACCACATCGACGAAGGCTTGTGGCACCTGGGTCGAGCCTTGGCCGCCGGCTGAAGCGCAAGGTGGCCGATAGCGAGGGGCGGGGTTGGCGGGTTAACCTTGCCGCCGATTCCATGGGCCAGGGTGTGGTGGCGTGCAATGAAGTTATTGCTGGTTGAAGACGAAGCGCTCTTGCGCCATCACTTGCAGACCCGCCTTGGCGAGAGCGGGCACGTGGTGGCCGCCGTGGCCGATGCCCGCGCCGCCTTGGCGGAAACCGCCGAAACGGCCTTCGACCTGGCCATTGTGGACCTGGGCCTGCCGGGGCTGTCCGGGCTGGAGCTGATCCGCCAATGGCGTGGCCGAGGCCTGGCCATGCCCATCCTGATCCTGACGGCCCGGGGAAGCTGGCAAGACAAGGTCGAAGGCCTGGCGGCCGGTGCGGACGACTACATGGTCAAGCCTTTCCAGTTCGAAGAGGTCGAGGCCCGCCTGGGTGCGCTGCTGCGTCGCGCCAGCGGGTTCATCCAGCCCACCATAGTGGCCGGCCCCCTGAGCCTGGACCTCAACCGCAAGCAGGCCTCTCTGCAAGGCGAGCCGCTGGGCCTGACGGCGTTCGAATACCGCATACTGGAGTACCTGGTGCGGCACCACCAGCAGGTAGTGGCCAAACAGCAATTGATGGCCCAGCTATATCCCGATGAAGGCGAGCACGACCCCAATGTCATCGAAGTGCTGGTGGGGCGCATCCGGCGCAAGCTCGAGGCGGCCGATGGCTTTCGCCCCATCGAAACCGTACGCGGGCTGGGCTACCTGTTCACCGAGCGCTGCCGGTGATCCGCTCCCTGCGCTTTCGCCTGATGCTGGCGGGGGTCCTGCTCGCGGTGTTGTTCATGCTGGGCTTGCTGCCAGCGTTACAGGGTGCCTTCAGCCTTTCCTTGCGCGATTCGGTGGAGGAACGGCTGGCCACGGAAGTAACCCGGCTGATCTCGGCCGCGCGCCTGGAAGCCGGGCGGCTACGCATGCCTGAGCCGATACCGGTGCGGGACGAACGCCTCGACGTACCCGATGAACGTTTGCTGGGCTATATCTTCGACCAGCGCGGCCGACTGGCCTGGAGCAGCCAGGGAGCGCCAGCGCCTAGCTATGGCCCGCGCTACGACGGCCAGGGCAGCCGATTTTCCCGCTTCGCCGCCTCCGACGGGCAGGAATACTGGGCCTACGATGTGGAGGTGCGCCTGCTGGGTGGCGAAAGCGCGGCCTTCAGCTTCGTGGCCATGCAATCGGTAGCCCCTTACCAGCGCACCCTCGATGCCCTGCGCGAGCGCCTTTACCTCGGGTTCGGCGCGGCGCTGGTGGCGCTGCTGTTGCTGTTCTGGGCAGGCATGACCTGGAGCCTGCGCTCCTTGCGCCGGCTCAGCGTTGAGCTCGACGAGATCGAAGCGGGTCAGCGCCAGGGGCTAAGCGAGCGTCACCCCAGCGAGCTGCTGCGCCTGACCCGCTCCCTGAACCGCCTGTTGGCCAGCGAAGGCGAGCAACGGCAACGCTACCGGGATTCCCTCGGCGACCTGGCCCATAGCCTGAAAACCCCGCTGAGCGTTCTTCAGGGTATCGGCGAGGGCCTGGCCAGCGGTAACCCTGCGAGTGAGGCCGGGCAGCAAGGCGCCGTGCTGCGCGCCCAGGTAGCCCGCATGAGCCAGCAGATCGACTACCAGTTGCAGCGAGCCAATGTGCGCAACAGTGGCCTGGTGCGTCGGCAGGTGGCCGTGCGACCGGTGCTGGATAACCTGGCCAGTAGCCTGCGCAAGGTCTATCCCGACAAGCCGGTGCAACTGCACATCGCGTTGGCGGACCCTGGCTTGTTGCCCTTGGAGGAAGGCGCGCTGCTCGAACTGCTGGGTAATCTGCTGGAGAACGCCTGGCGGCTTTGCCTGGGCGACGTCAGCGTGAGCCTGAGCGTGATCGGTCAGCGTCTGGAGCTGCTCCTGGAAGACGATGGCCCTGGCATTCCTGTCGCCCAGCGCAGCCGCATCCTCGAACGGGGCGAGCGGCTCGATCGCCAGCACCCGGGGCAGGGGATCGGCCTGGCCGTTGCCCATGACATCATTCGCGGCTATCACGGCACTCTGGCCATCGAAGACTCTCCCCTGGGCGGGGCGCGGTTCCGGATCAGCTTTCCACGCCACTGATGGCGGATATCCGCCATGGGGCGTCGGCGCCTCCCGAAGGGTGGCGAAAATCCGCCACGCGAGAGTAACAAGGCGCTGCCTATACTTTGCTTGCGCCGTTGGATCATGGCCGTTTCGGCTTTTCAAGCAAGCTGGCATGGCGCTTGCCTTGTAGACGGCAAGGCCTGGCGCAGCGAGGCCCAGAACAAATCCCTCCGGGTCAGGAGGGTTACCGCTTCATGTGTCGTTGTCCGTGGAAGGCGCCGCGGGCACGCTTGAGGAAACTGCTATGACGACTCGTCAGCCCATTTACAAATCCCTGTATTTCCAGGTGATCGTCGCGATCATCATCGGCGTATTGCTAGGCCACTACTATCCGCAGACCGGGCAGATGCTCAAGCCCCTCGGTGATGGCTTCATCAAGCTGATCAAGATGGTCATCGCG
Source organism: Pseudomonas massiliensis (assembly GCF_000826105.1). GTDB lineage: Bacteria > Pseudomonadota > Gammaproteobacteria > Pseudomonadales > Pseudomonadaceae > Aquipseudomonas > Aquipseudomonas massiliensis. The sequence continues at coordinate 1,058,797 of NZ_CCYK01000007.1, forward strand.
CCCATCATTTTCTGCACAGTGGTCAGCGGCATCGCTGGCATGCAAAACATGAAGGCGGTAGGCAAGACCGGCGGCTATGCCTTGCTCTATTTCGAGATCGTTTCCACCATTTCGCTGATCATCGGCCTGGTCGTGGTCAACATCGTCCAGCCTGGCGCGGGCATGCACATCGATCCGGCCACCCTGGATGCTTCCAAGATCGCCACCTATGTGACCCAGGGTGAAGGCCAGAGCGTGGTGGGCTTCCTGCTCAACGTGATTCCGAGCACCATCGTCGGTGCCTTCGCCACTGGCGATATTCTTCAGGTGCTGATGTTCTCGGTGATCTTCGGCTTCGCCCTGAATCGCCTGGGCAGCTACGGCCGTCCACTGCTGGAGCTGATCGACCGCTTCGCCCATGCCATGTTCAACGTCATTAACATGATCATGAAGCTGGCTCCCCTGGGCGCGCTGGGTGCCATGGCGTTCACCATCGGCAACTATGGGGTGGGCTCGCTGGTGCAACTGGGCCAGCTGATGCTGTGCTTCTACATCACCTGCGTGCTGTTCGTGGTGCTGGTGCTGGGCGCCATCGCCCGGGCCCATGGCTTCAGCGTGCTGAAGCTGGTGCGTTACATCCGTGAAGAGCTGCTGATCGTACTGGGCACGTCCTCCTCCGAATCGGCCTTGCCCCGCATGCTGGCCAAGATGGAACGCCTGGGCGCGCAGAAATCCGTGGTCGGCCTGGTCATCCCGACCGGCTATTCGTTCAACCTGGACGGTACCTCGATCTACCTGACCATGGCCGCGGTGTTCATTGCCCAGGCCACCGACACTCACATGGACCTGTTCCACCAGTTGACCCTGCTGGCAGTCTTGCTGCTGTCCTCCAAGGGCGCCGCGGGTGTCACCGGCAGCGGCTTCATCGTGCTGGCAGCCACCCTCTCCGCGGTGGGTCACCTGCCGGTGGCAGGCCTGGCGCTGATCCTGGGCATCGACCGCTTCATGTCCGAAGCCCGTGCCCTGACCAACCTGATCGGCAACGCCGTGGCCACGGTCGTGGTAGCCAAGTGGGTAGGCCAGCTGGATGAGAAAACCCTGCAAAGCGAACTCGCTTCCGGTGGCGCTCCCCTGGAACTGACCCAGCCTGAAGACGACCTGAAGGTTGCCGAAGGCTCGCGCCTGTAAGTGAAGAATGCGCTGTGGGAGCTGGCGAAATTCGCCAGCTGGCGCTGGCTCCCGCAGTGTTGGGCTCCTGTGTTTTCGCCAACCGGCGACAGCCCTCACTCCACCCGGGTTTCTCCACTGAACACCAATGCCTGGCGGCATCGCCGGCACAGGTAGCGCCGACCCTGGCGCACCAGGCCATGGCGCTGTGCGGTGAAGGGGAACACTCCGTCGGCGCAGGGGCAGCGGTAGATGTACCGCTTCACCTGGCGCCGTTTCACTTCGTAGTTATGGCAGCGCAACGGCGGTAGCTCGTACACGCCGCGCATGATCAACTGCCACTCTTCCCCATGGGGCTGTATGCGGTCCCCGAACAGCTGGTGCGCGACCAGATGCGCCACCTCGTGGGCAACCGTCTGGCGGAGGAAGTCCTCGGTGTTTTCACGGTACAGGGCTTCGTTAAAGCGCAGCTTGTTCTCGTGCAGGTGGGCCACGCCGGCTTTCTGACCTCGCAACTTGAGGCTCACGACAGGGCGCTTGAAGGGGCGTTTGAAGAAGGCTTCGGCCTGGGTGTAACAGGCTTCCACGCGGGATAACAGCTGGTCTGGCATAGGCTCGGCTCCGAAGGGGGCCGATTATGCCCGTTCAGGCTGGCACTTGCCGAGCCGGTGGCTTGGCCATCGGTCGCTTGGCTCGGCCCCGGCCGCTGGCAATGGCCTACGCCTGGCGGCCAATTGGAGGTAGAATGCGCGCCTTCGCATTCCGCTGTCGGCACGTATCAGGATTTCTCCATCATGGGCACCCTCTCGGTCAACCAGAACAAACTGCAGAAACGTCTTCGCCGCCTGGCGGGGGAGGCCGTGGCCGACTTCAACATGATCGAGGACGGCGACAAGGTGATGGTGTGCCTGTCAGGCGGCAAAGACAGCTACACCATGCTGGACGTGCTCCTGCACCTGCAGAAGGTTGCGCCGATCCGCTTCGAGCTGGTGGCGGTGAACATGGACCAGAAGCAGCCTGGCTTCCCCGAGCACGTGCTACCGGCCTACCTCAAGGAACTAGGTGTCGAGTACCACATCCTCGAGAAGGACACCTATTCGGTGGTCAAGGCGCTGATCCCGGAAGGCAAGACCACCTGCTCGCTGTGCTCGCGCCTGCGTCGCGGCACCCTCTATACCTTCGCCGACGAAATCGGTGCCACCAAGATGGCCCTCGGGCACCATCGCGACGACATCGTCGAAACCTTCTTCCTGAACATGTTCTTCAACGGCTCGCTCAAGGCCATGCCGCCCAAGCTGCTGGCCGACGACGGCCGCAACGTGGTGATCCGCCCTCTGGCGTACTGCGCCGAGAAGGACATCCAGGCCTACTCGGACATGAAGCAGTTCCCGATCATTCCCTGCAACCTCTGCGGCTCCCAGGAGAATCTCCAGCGGCAGGTGGTCAAGGACATGCTCGTGGAGTGGGAGCGCAAGCACCCGGGCCGCACCGAGAATATTTTCCGTGGCTTGCAGAATGTGGTGCCGTCCCAGTTGGCCGACCGCGACCTGTTCAATTTCACCGATCTGCGCATCGACGAAAGCGCCACGCCTCGGTTCGTGGACCTGATGAACCTCTAAGCGAGCGGCCTGCTGGCGGCTGTCGATCGTTCAGAAAACGGCCGCACAAGCCTGTTACCCAGAGGTGCATCAAGCGTTCTTGGTGCCCAGTACATCCTTGATGCCTTCCACCACGTTGCCGTCCTTGATCACATCGGCCAGCCAGCTTTCCAATGGCATGTTTCCCCACTTGATCGCACGTTCCAGCAAATAGGGAACGGGGCTATGGGGCTCGGTCTGTTTGATGAACTGCGCGATGCCGGTAAGCAGGGTAAAGGCTTCTTCGCGAGTCAGCGGGGTGGTGCGCAGGGCTTCCTGCATCGGCGCGGGGTCGGCGGGCTTTCCGGTGTTTACCGCGGCGCTGATCGCCGGCTCGGCGATGACCGGCGCGGTGGTATCAGCGCAGGCTTCGGCCATGGCAGTAGCCGGCAGTTCGAGGCCGCGATCCTTGAGCAATCGCTCGACCAATTGGCCGGCCCGGACCAGAACGTCTTCCAGGCTATTGAAGCTGGGAGCGTCTTGCCCCATCAGGGCTTGCAAGGTGGCTTGCAGGGCGCGGCAGGCGGCCAGGCAATCGCTGATTTCACCCCAGCGCGCTTGCAGGTGCCCGGTCTCGGTCAGGATCGCCGAGCGCTGGAAAATCTCTGCGTTGATCTTGCCTTCCTTCAAGGCGACTGCCATTGACGCCTGATTCTGCAGAGCCTGGTTTTCGACGTGCCTGGATTCTTCATAACGTGCCAGGCCGTAGCCTTGACCTTGGGTGATCGGCAAGCCGCCCACCACATCCGCCAGGGTGGAATTGAGCCATGCCAGGCGAGAGCCGCGCAGTTCCATGCCTTCCTCCAGGGAAGGGTAGAGCAGGGGCCAGAATGCGTTCGCCAGCCTTTCGGCTAGCCGCAAGCCGAAGGCCACGCCGTTGAACTGATACTTGTGCGCCAACCCTTCAGCCAGCCAGGCTGCAAGCATCAAGTCCTTGCTGTGCTCGGCCAGGCCTTGGCTGGCGAGGTCGATGGTGAGGTCCCAGTCGGCCACCTTCAGATCGGTCTGCCAATCTCCCTGGGTCAGGTAGTCGGGGTCGGCGCGCCTGGCCTCCTTGATCTGATCGAACAGGCTGGAAAAGCTTAGGTCTTCGCCGCTACCGCCGTGGATAGGCGCGCAGAGTTGGCTCAGGTACAGATGGTCGAGGTATTCGGACATACAAACCTACCCGGGTCAGAAGAAACGCGTCGCCAGCGAGGCTGGCGACGCGTTGTCAGCGGAGGCGCCCTAGGGCACCGCCCGTTGAGCTAGGCTGCGATCAAGCGAAGGTCTTGTTCGCGGTACGGTCCCAGCCGCCGACGACGTTACCGCCACCCTGGCCGTCGGTGCGGTTCTGTTGGGTGTAGGTGGTCTTGATACGAGCGAAGTTGAACTTGATTTCTTCGGTCGGCAGGTCGCTGACTTCTTTGTCATCGGCCGCTTGGGCGCCGCCGGCGATGAAGTTCACCGACGACACCACCACTTCTTCCAGGTCGATGACCAGGTAAGTGACTTTGTCGCCGCCAGCGCGGTTGACGTTCAGCTTCACCTTGCTGATGTGAGTGCCTTTGCAGCAAGCTTCGAACAGCTTGGCCGACGCTTTGTCCACGGGTTTGCGGATGGTGAAGTCGCTCAGCGCGACGCGTTCGGACGAAGCACCGCCAGAGGAGCTGGCGGTTGCCGACGTGGCTTGGACGGCTCCGTACTGGAAGCCCAGTACTTCGATCCAGTCCTTGTGTCTTTCGTCCAGAGCCTCGCCAGGGATGCCGTCGATCTGGATATATGCATCAAATGCCATGTTTACCTTCTCCTTTGGGTGGATCAGGGCTTTCCATCGATCCTTCACCGGATCGTTGCCCCAGGGTTGAACCGCTCCAACACGGGTTGGAACAGTGGCTGACCGCCACCCGCGGCCATCAGGCGCAGGCGGCCGGATGCTGTCAATTCTGTGCACGCACCTCGATTTCCACGCGGCGGTTGGGTTCCAGGCACTGGATCAGGTCGGCGCGGGCCAGCTGCGGGTCGCACTTGACCAACGGCTTGCTGCTGCCTTCGCCTACGGCTTCCAACAGCCGTGCGGGTACCCCCTTGCCGATGAGGTAGGTCTTGATGGTGTGGGCGCGCTGTTGGGAGACGCGCAGGTTGCTCCTAGAATCGCCCAGCTGGTCGGCGTGCCCTGAAATCACGATCTTGCCGATGTTGGGCGTGCTCAACAGTTTGCCCGCGATCGCGCTGAGCTGGCGTTGGCCCTCCGCCTGCAGGCTCTGGAAGTCCGCGCGGCCGAAGGCGAAGAGCGTGTCCGATTCCAGGGTGATGGTCTCGATGGAACGCAGCGACTGGGAAAGGAGGCTGTCGATATAGTTGCGCGAGCTGGACGCCAGGAAGGCGTTGTCGACGATGCGCGGTACGTCCGGTTCTCGGATCTGGTCGCTGTAGAACTCGATCTGTCGGCTGGCGAACTCGTAGTCCGCGCCGTTACGCGAGTTGCCGGTGATCGCCGCTGGAGCGCTGGCGGTGCGCTGGGCGATGGCGGGGTACCAGTAGTCCGGGATCCTGGCCTTGAGGTAGGCCGCATCGGCGGTCTCACGCCGGGCCCGGGACAGCATCAGGTAAGTACGCAGCGTGGCTTCGCCAAAGAGGGCGATCGATTGCGCGCGGTTGTCGTCGGGTAGCGCGCGTGGCTCCACGCTGTCGATGCCCGTGACCGGCATAACGCTCTTGGCGTTGCGCTGGTACACCTTGATAGTCGTCAACAGGTAAAGCGACCGGGTAAGGTTGTCAGCCGTCGGCTTGAGCATCACGCCTTCCAATCGCGAGAAATAGCGACCGCGCAGCAGGGTTTCCACTTCATGCCCCTTGTACAAGCCGAGGCGCATGTCGAGCGGCACGCTGCCCTGGTGGTGGGCCTCATGATAGTAGGCCGTCCAGCGGCGCAGCTGGTCCAGGGTTTGCCATTGGGTGTACTGATCGCCAGCCTGGGAATCCTGTGTTACCGCGGTTTGCAACTGGCCGCTCAAAGTGCGCAGGGCGCCCAGGTTGTTCCAGTATGACCAGCCCCATAGGCTGCACAGTATCAGGGCCGTGCATCCCGCGGCGCCTACCCAGGCAGCCTTGCGGCGACGCTCGCGGCGGTTGCTGGTGTAGAGCGCCACGAGGTGCTGGTCCGGAACGATCACTTGCTGGAACAGGCCCGCAATGAACAAAGGCCGTGCCACGCCCGTCCCTGCGCCGGGTGCCTTGGCCGCGTCGAGTGCGAACGCTTCGCATACCTTCAATTCATGACTACCGGCTTGCGGCTGACCGGCATCCAGGGCGCTGGTGAAATAGAAGCCGCGCAGCAGTGCCGCGCTCTGATAGGGGTTGGCCCGCAGCAACAGATCGACGAATGTCCCCAGCCGTGGAGCGAGCGCCTCTAGCTCCAGGGGAAAACGGTAGGTCGCGGTCTCCTGACGGGTGATCCGAATATCCTGGTTGAGCAGCTGCTGGCGGCCGACCGCTTGCCAATGGCGCGACAGTTCACCCATGGCGGCGGCAAATTGCTGCGCCCCGTCGGCCCGCTCGAACCCGCTATGGGGGAAGGTCTTGCCCAGCACTTCGCCGCGCTGTTCTGGCGCCAGTTGAGCGTTGAACCGAGTGAAGCCGGGAATCAGATCGCATTTGCTGAAAACCAGATAAATAGGCAGCCGTGCCTCGAGCAAGGCATGGGCCTCCTGGATGCGCTCGCGCAAGCGTTTGGCCAGCCGCTCCAGCTCCTCCGCCGGGGCGTTGATGAGGTCAACGATGCCCACGACCAAGACAAGGCCGTTGAGTGGGCGTCGTTGGCGATGTTGGCGCAGCAGGGCAAGAAGGCCCCGCCATTTGCCGGCCTCCTTCTCGGTGCTCATATAGCGCCCGGGGGTATCGAGCAACACGGCTTCGGAGCTGAAGAACCAGTCGCAGTTGTCTGTACCACCCAGCCCTGACACACGGACACCTTCGCGCTCGACATAGGGAAAGCTGAGCCCAGACTGCCCCAGCAAGGTTGTCTTGCCCGCGGCCGGGGGGCCGATCACCAGATACCACGGCAGTTCGTAGAGGGCACTCCTGCCTTGCCGCCGACCTTTATCGCCACACAGCCGTTCGATGCTTAGCAGCAAGCACTCACGCAGCAGGCTCACTTCCGCCCGATCCTGAGGGGCTGCGTTGAGAACCGCTTCTTCACCGTCGTCGCGCAGCAAGGCTTCCAGATTCTGGTGCTGCGCCGCGCCGCGGTACAGCAGCAACACATAACCGGCGGCCAGCAGCACGAACACGCCGATGCCAGCCAGCAGGCTGTTCAGCGAGCCGAACCCCAGCGCGACGCCACTGGCCCACACCAGGAACAGCATGAGAAAGAAGGCCACGGCCAGGACATAAGGCTGATAACGAAGAAAGTAATACTTGATCTTGTTCATACGACTGTTACATCCGGCGTTTCGCCAAACCGGTGGGTGACGTCATGGGAGCAGTAGAGGGTCATGGGTCAGCGTGCCTTGGTCAGGTCATTGAGTGCGCTCAGGCTTCTGACGTTGGCCAGGTCGGTCAGCTTCACGCCGCCGTAGTTGCGCACCACCAGGCTTACGGGCGCTCCGCCAGCCGACCAGCTGAAGCGCTGCTGAATGCCATCCAGGTCAGTCACCCGGGCGCTGTCGCTCATCTTCAGCAGGCCCCAGCGACCGCTGAAGTCGAAGACCGTGATGCGTTCACCGCTCAGGTTGACCACGTCCAGGCGCGCCCCGGGCGCCGAAGTGGTTCCCGGCCAGGTGAAGCGGCTCCAGCTGGTCTTGCCATTGCGGTAGTGCTGAACCTGGCCATCGAGGGTGAAGATGATGTCGGTGAGGTTGGGCGCCGGCTCCAGCATGATCTCGAAGCCATTGTCTCTGTCCGACAGGCTGGCGATCACCTGGCCCAGGGAACTGGCTTTGTCGATGCTGTTGACCATGCCCTGGTTCACCAAGGGAGCGGCCTTGCCGTTGCCACCCATGCCCAGGCCTTCGCCGCCGGCCAGATTGCCGATCTCGTTGCGCTTGAAGTTCGGCAGCAAGCCGGACTCGGGGTCGACGAAGCGCTGCAGGTCCTTAACCGAGGCTTCGTTGGCGCTGCCAGCCACGATCGGGTAGCGATGCGCCATTATCCGTTCCCACGGCTTGGCTACCTGCTGTGCCCAGGCCTTGGCTATCTGCTGGCCAGCCGGGTCGCGCAGGGTATCCCAACTGTATTGGATAGGCGCAACGAAAAGCCCTTGCAGCGAGCGGGCCAAGGCATCCTGGCTGGTGTCGATACTGGTTTCCACATAGTTGCGCACGTTGGTGACTTCGGTTGGCTGGCCAGCCAGGGTTTCGCTGATCAACTGCTTGCTGCCCTTGCCCACGTCCTGGGAACGCTGAATGTTGGTCATCCGTACCTTCAACTTACGCAGCGCGGCCAGGTAACGGTCCATCACGGTACTGTCAGCGCCTTCGGCATTCTGTGCCGAGAACAGCCTCGCAACGGGCTCGAAGCGCGCCGCCACCAAGCCATCGTCGAACGCGGGGAGGGCATTGCCGAGGGCAACCCTGTCCTCATCGGTTTTGGGCCCCAGGGCTTTCAGGGCTTTGAGCCAACTGCTGCTGGGTATGCCAGCCGATGGCGGGTTATCGAGCCTGGCCGGCACATCCCATTGAGTATTCTCGTTGACCGCCAGCAGCAGGTGCTTGATGGGCGAGTTCTGGACGTCGCTCAAGAGGGTCAGGCGCTGTGTTGCATTGGCCATGTCGGTGAAGTGCCGAACGCCGACGCTGGCGACGAAGGTCGACCAGGCCTGGACGTAGTCACGTTTATAACGGTCCATGAAGTCGCGAACGAAACTCGCCTTTTGCTCCAGGCCATCACCGCCGCCCCCATCGAGCACCCAGTCGCTTTCCACACGCAGGTCGCCAGACATGGCCTTGAGCAGTTGTGGCTGCACGAAGCTTTCCCATACCTGACGGGTGTAGATGGCTGGCACGGCTTCGCTGCCGTAGATCAACTGGCGGCCCGGCTCCGGCACCAGGTCGGCCAGCGCCAGGGGCGGGAACTGACGGTCCGACTCCAATTGCAGGCGCAGGTACTCGCGGTCGGCAAGAGAACTGGAAATCATGAAGGACTTCAGACTTTGCCGGGTGTCTTCGATCAACCGGTCGTTGCGCGGCAGCACGGGCGCGGCGCCTTGCTGGATCATGGCCAGGTACAGCGGCATGTTGCGGCCGACGATCGCGCTGAGGTTACCCGCTGCCGGGCTCACCGCGTCGGCCCAGGCGGCGGGCAGGGCGCTGGCCACGAACTCGGTATCCGGGTCGGCGCTGGGTTGGGTAAGGATCAGGTAGAGCTTGAGGCGGTTATAGGCCTCGACGACGGATGCGACTTGCTGCTCGTCCAGGTGTGCCCGCAGGGCCAAGGTACTCGTTCGCGGGCCTGCCTTGAGCGGAGTCCCCTTGCGTGCCTGCGTACCGACCTCTTGGGCGAAGTCGTTGAAACCACGCAGTTGCCGCTGCAAGTGCTTGACGATCGGTTCCAGCGCCTGGGTACGCAATTGCTCCAGATAGGCGGCCTGAATGGCGGCATAGAGGTCATCACCGTGATACAGGCCGGCGCTCATCCGCAGCGGTACGCCCCCAGCGCAATAGTGGTCGATGCGGGTCAGGTGCCCGCGCAGCATTTCCAGCGCCTGGCCAGAGGCAAGCTGCTGCTCGTGGTCATTAGCCTGGGCCAGGGTTTGCAGCTGCTCGCGCGTGTTCTGCAGCCAGCGGTCATTGTTGTGGAAGGCCGCTGCCGCCCAGCCCAGGTAGGCCAGGCCTAGTACCGTTCCGACGGTCAGCATCGCGGGCCTGAGCGGGCCCCGACGGGCGCTGCGTTGCTGATGCGCTGCCAGCCTGCGGTCAGGGAATATCACCTGGCGGAAGGTATCGGTGATGAAGAAGCTACGCGCGGGCCGGTGGCCCAGCGTACCGTCCGGCAGGGCTTCGCCGCTGGTCAAGGCCATAGCGAACTCATCGGCCAATTGCGCTTCGAGCACATTGTTCAGCTCAGTGCCATCCTGCAGCGCACTGGTGAAGTACAGGCCACGCACCAGCAATCGTTCCTGGCTTGGCCCCACGGCTTCGAAGTGCTCCAGGAACTGCCCCAGCAACAGAGGCAGCCCGCTGAAATAGTCAGGGAAGTTCAGCAGTTCGCTGGTGGCCGCGATACCTAGGGTGTGGATGCGGGTTTGCACACGTTCGCGCACCTGCGCCTGAAGGTTCGCGAACTTGGCGATCACCAGTTGGCACTGGCTTTTGCCGTCAAGCTCCGCCAGGCTGAAGGTCATACCCAGTGGACGCTGGCGGGCGGCCAGATCCAGGCCATCGAAGGCGTCGACAAAGCCCGGTAGTAGATCGACTTTGCTCAGCATCAGGTAGATCGGGGGGGTGCCACCCAGGCTTTCGCCGTATTGGCGAATGCGCTCGACCATCCGCCCGGCCAGGGCGGCGCGGTCCTGGGCGCTGCCGCTGATCAGTTCGGGCAGGCTCACCACCAGCACCAGCCCGTTGATCGCCGCCTGGGGCCGCTGCTTTTGCAGATTGCGCAGGAAACCACTGAAGTGCGCAGCGGATTCCTCGTCCACCAGGTAGCGCCCGGCCGTATCCACCAGTACCGCTTCCGGGCTGAAATACCAGTCGCAGTGTCGAGCATCGCTTTCGGTGCCGTTAGCGTTGGCAGCCATGCTCGCCGCCAGGCCGGAACGGCTCAGCAGCGAGGTTTTGCCCGAGGCCGACATGCCCATCACCAGATACCAGGGCAAGTCCGACAAGGCCGCGCTACCCGCGCCACCCGCAGCCTTGTCACTACGCAGCAGGGCGATGGCGTGCCTGAGGCGTTCGCTCAGTTCACGCTGGTCGGCGTGGCCGGTGTTGCGCTGATCGACTTCGATCTGCACCAGGTTTTCAATGCTTTTTTCCTGACGGATACGTCGATACTGGCGCAGCACGATCACCAGCAACATGCCGGCCGATACCAGCGCCATGGCCTGCCAGCCCTGTTCCCGGCTCCAGCCATAATGACCGGCGCACAGCCAGGCGAGCAGCAGAGCCAAGGGCCAACACAGCATGACGCCGAGCCAGAAGTGATGGGTTTTCAAAAATGCGAATACTGTTTTCATGTCTTCCTGACCGGCGGCGCGGTTCTGTCATCAGGCGCTGAACAACTGGCTGATTTGCGCGGCCAAGGCCGCCACCTGCTGGTCCAACAGCCAGTCGAGAACGCCGTAGACGGTCACGCACAGCAACGCGATCAACACCAGGTATATCCATACCGGCACTTCGTAGCGCAGCCTGTGGGATACAGGATCAGGCAATGCCCAATCCATCGTCTCGGCGGCAGGTGCCTTGCGGTAGCGCGCGATGTCGTGGCCCAGGTTGTTGGCTAGGTAACGCAATTCCTCGAACTGTCCCAGGCTGTACTTGCCCTCGAAGCCCAGCGCCAGGCACAGGTGGTACACCTCCAGCACGTCGAGATTGGCTTTGACGTCGGCCCTGAGTGCTTCGATCTTGTCGAAGAAACCTTCGCCCGCCAGGTGAACGCCGAAACGGCGGAACTGCATGGGCTTGGTTTCGAAAGCGTCGCGCAGGGAAGTGCCATTGGCGCGCAACACGCTCTCGTCGAGGAAGGCACAAAGCGCATACTGGGTATCGCGGATCTGCTCGACACTGTAATTGGCGGCACGGCCTCGGCGTTCAAGGTCATCCAGAAACGCATCGACCTTGGCGATGAAGCTGTCCACGGACGTCACTTCGCGACCGCGGCGAATGACCAGTGCCATGGAGATGAAGTCCTTGACCAGGTCTTTGAGGGTTGGCCCGTCGCTCTCGGTCAAGCCAGGGTCTTGCCACAACACGTCGGTCATTTCAGCACCGCCATCAGTTCAAGCTCAAGATTGCTGAATGCGCTTGGCGCATAGAAGGTCAGGGTTTGCGCGGCCATCATCCGCTCGTACACGCGGCCGTGGGGTTCGATGGCGAAATAGTGGTTGTCCAGGCGTGTGGGAATGGCGTTGGGCAAGCGCGTGGCGTGGTTGATGGTTGCGCCGGGCATGGCGCTGTTGACCACGACTTCGATGTCTTCCGGGGAGCCGACCTTGAAAGTGCGTGGCACCATTTCGATCAGGCTGGCACCGGGCATGTCGGCATGGACGCACAGGTAGAAATCGGCTTCGGCCAGGCGCGGGTCGTTGAGCCTGCCCTGCCAGTAGGACGGCTTGGTGCGCGTCAGGTCGATACGGATACACTGGTTCGGAACCACGTTCTCCAGCATCACGCGGATCATTTCGTCCAGCTTAACCAGTGCCAAGGCGGGGTTGTGGTGGTCGTAGGCGGGCAGGTCGCTCAGTTGCGTGTTGAGCGAAAACGTCATCAGCTCGCCCGCCAGCTTGGCCAGGAACAGATACAGGCGCTCCGGATGCAAGCGTGGGTGTGCCAGCAGGTGCGCCAGTGTCGGGTAGGCGCGGTTCACCGTGTTGAGTAGCCAGAACAGGCTGACGTCACTCGAGCCGAACTCGGCGGTCTGGTCCGCCCGTTCGCGGCGGCGGCTCGAAAGGGCCGAACTCTTGGCGTGCAGAGCGCCGAGCAGGCGTTGAGCGATGCCCAGAAGGGCTTCATGGGCGCCAATGTGCAAGGCCGGGTGCACGAAATGGCCGTCCAGGTTGAAACCGCCGATGTTGTTGCGCATCAGCCGGGCGATGGGGCAGTAGCTGTAGCCATCGAGGATGTCGCCGTCGATCAGCATGACCACGTTCAGGCGCAGGCTGGCGATCTCGTTTTCCAGGTCGCCTTCGTTGAGATCCGGCAGGGTGTCGAACTGCTTGCGATAGCGCCGGGCCCCATTGGCCTGGGCGCCGTCTTCGACGTAGTTCACGCCGAAGGGCTCGTGCAGCTTGAGCGCCGCGTACACCTTGAAATCCTGGTGTTTGCCGAGTTCGCGCAGATCCCGGGCGGCGGGCAGCGGGTCGTGCTGGGGCGCGTCGAACAGGCTTCCATCCGGAAATACCATCTTCAGACACTTGAGCTGCAGAGTGCCCTCCGACAGCGCCTGCTCGTCGATTTCCAGCAGTTGAACGCCCCAATGGAAGGGCGTGGCGCGCAGCGTGCTTTGGGCCAGCTGGTGTTGATGGAATTCGTCCTGGTACTGGAAATGCTGAGGCATCAGGAACATGCCCTCGGACCACATCACGCGGCTTTGCTTACTCATTGAGGCTGTCTACCAATGCGGTTGCTTTGCTGTCGATCGACTGTCGGGCCGAGTCCCTGGCGGTGTCTTCGGCCGCCTCGAGGGCAGCGGCCTGCAGCTCGCGTGCGCTCGTCGAGGGCATGCTGTTACCCGTATGCAGATGCTGGGGCACGTCCGCCCGGCGCAGCAGATCACCGCCGCCAACGGCGATGATCTGATTGTGGTCGATCAGCAGACGTGAACCCTTGGTGGAAAACCAGATGCCGTCCTTGCGCCAGGAGTCGGCCGTGAAGGCTGCCTTCCAGTGGCTGTCGCGGGCGGTGTCGCGGAAGAATGCCGCTACCCCTACAAACCCTGCCGCGGGGGTAAGCGGCCAGCGATTGACCTGGCCGAAGCCGGGCAGCATCACCACTTCCTGGCTGTCGAGCAGGGTATTGCCCAAGGCTTGCCTGGGGTTGTCCCACAGGCTGTCGACGTCGGCGACGGCGAAACGCTCCAGTGACCTGAGCTGATACACCCGCACGACCACCGACAGGGGCGTACCGGTAGCGTCGGGGTTGAGGTTGTTGCCAGCGTCGGTGGTGAGCACCAGTCTGTCATCGCTCTTGAACAGCATGTCGCCGGCCCAGGTGTCGTCGACCCGTTTGCCTACGCGTTCGGTTACGCCGCAACCGGCCATGCCCAGGCCGATGCTGGTCAACAATGCCAGGCAGGCGGCGCCAGGCAGGTGGAGGGTGCGCAAGGGTGTACTACTCATGTTTCACCTTTGATGATTCGCTCAGCGCTGGCGATAGGCGAAATCGCCATCGCTGCCCAGTTTGATACTCAGACTTTGGATCGCCTTGCCCTGAGCCATGCGTGCCAGCACGCGCTGGGCCAGCTCTGGCATCAAGCTGCCCGAGAGAATGTTGTCGATGTTGCGGGCCCCGCTGTCGACTTCGGTGCAGCGCGCGGCTATGGCTTTTACGAGTTCGGCGTCGTACTTGAGCTCTGCCTGGTGGTTGCGCAAGAAACGTTGCCGGATGCGCTCCAGCTTCAGCGCGACTATGCGTTCCAGCACCGCGTCCTGAACCGGGTAATAGGGCACGATGCTCAGGCGCCCCAGGAAAGCGGGCTTGAACACCTGGTTGAGTTCGGCGCGCAGGCCTTCGACGATTTCCGCTGGCGCCGGTGGCTGTTCGCTACCCAGGCACCACTGCATGATGCGGTCGGTACCGGTGTTGGACGTGAGGATGATCACCGTGTTGCGGAAGTTGATCTCGCGGCCTTCACCGTCATCCAGCACACCCTTGTCGAACACCTGGAAGAACAGTTCGAGCACGTCCGGGTGGGCCTTCTCCACCTCATCGAGCAGCACTACGCTGTAGGGCTTGCGCCGTACGGCTTCGGTCAGCACACCGCCTTCGCCGTAGCCGACGTAACCGGGCGGCGAGCCCTTGAGGCTGGAAACCGTATGGGCCTCCTGGTACTCGGACATGTTGATGGTGATCAGATTACGCTCGCCGCCGTACAGGGCGTCGGCCAGAGCCAGGGCGGTTTCGGTCTTGCCGACGCCGCTGGGGCCCAGCAACAGGAACACGCCGATGGGCTTGTCCGGATCTTCCATGCGCGCGCGGGAAACCTTGATCCGTTTGCCGATCTCTTCCAGCGCGTGGTCCTGCCCCAGTACCCGCTCTGCGAGCAAGGCCGGCAGCCGCTGCACGGTATCGATCTCATTGCGCAGCATCTTGCCCAGCGGTATGCCGGTCCAGCCGGAAATCACCTCGCCAATGGTGCCTGCGTCCACCAGGGCATGTACCAAGGGCCTCTCACCTTGCACTCGGGCCAGTTCCTCGCGCAGGGCGGCAAGGTCCTTGGCCGTGGCGCCGTCTTTCGAGATAGCTGCCGGGCTGTACTGGCTGAGGTCAGCGATCGCCTTCACCATTTCTAGCTCGGTCAGCCACTGGGCCTTCAGGGTATCGCGGCAAGCCAAGGCAGCCTCGAGCTCACAAGCCAGGGCTGCCAGGCGGCGCTGGTGATCCCCGCCGTTGGCGGCTTCCTCGTCCAGCACGACGATTTCGGCCTTGATGTTGTCCATCTGCCGTTCCGCATCCTCCAGTGGCCCGGGCTGAGCGTTCTGCGCCAGGGCGACGCGGGCGCAGGCGGTATCCAGCACGCTCACGGCCTTGTCCGGCAGCTGGCGTCCGGTGATATAGCGGTTCGACAAGCGCACGGCCTGGGTGAGTGCCTCGTCGAGCACGGCCACCTTGTGGTGCTCCTGCATCTTGCCGAGCAGGCCACGCAGCATGTGAATGGCTTGCTCTTCGTCAGGCTCCTCGACCTTCACCATCTGAAAGCGGCGAGCGAGGGCAGCGTCCTTTTCGAAGTACTTCTTGTATTCGGCCCAGGTAGTGGCGGCGATGGTGCGCAGTTCGCCACGGGCAAGGGCCGGCTTGAGCAGATTGGCAGCATCGTTCTGCCCCGCCTGGCCCCCGGAACCGATCAAGTTATGGGCTTCGTCGATGAACAGGATGATTGGGTGCAGGCTGCGCTTGGTTTCCTCGATGACCGATTTCAGACGGTTCTCGAATTCCCCTTTCACGCCGGCGCCGGCTTGTAGCAGGCCCAGGTCGAGGGTGTGGATCGCTACATCCTTGAGCACCGCCGGTACGTCGCCCTTGACGATGCGCAGCGCCAGGCCCTCGACCACGGCGGTTTTCCCCACGCCGGCCTCGCCGGTCAGAATCGGGTTGTTCTGGCGGCGTCGGGTAAGAATGTCCACCATCTGCCGTACTTCGAATTCCCGGCCCAGTACCGGGTCGATACGGCCTTCGCGGGCGCTCTGGGTAAGGTTGACGGTGTACTGGTCCAGGCCTGGCGTCTTGCCCTGGCCCTGCGCGGCCTTGGGCACGGTGGTCGCGGTGCTGTCCAGAGGCCGTGGCTGCGGCTCTTCGGCCGTATGCGCCAGGAGGGTCGGCAAGTGGATGCGCAAGTCGTCGGGGTTGATTTTGTCCAGCTCCGTCGCGCCGGACGCCACGGCTCGGTACAAACCGTCATCGTCCAGCAGTGCCTGCAGCAGAAAACCGCTGCGGATCAGGCCCTGGTTGTACTCGATGGATGCCAGTACCCAGGCCCTTTCGATGAGCCGGGTGATATCCGAAGACAGCGATGGCGTGCCGGGATTGCCCTTCCTGAAGGCCGCCAGTGCGTTCAACAGTTGTGCCTGGAAACGCTCCGGCACGATCTGGTAGTGGCGCAGAATCGCCAGCAGATCACCGTGGGTGTTCTCCAGCAGTTGCAGCAGCAGATGCTCCACCTGCACGACCCCATGCTGCTCGGACACACATAGCCCGGCGGCGCTTTCAGTGGCGGTACGGCAGGCGTCGTTCAACTTCGCGAACAGGGACTTCAGGTTCACAGGGAAACCCCATCAAAAGGTATATGGAAAAGCGCGCAGCGCTCGGGCTCGACCCTGCGCTGCGGGCGCTTGAGCCAACCTTTGCGGCCGAGGGAGAGGTTGCGCTGACGGCCCAGGCAAGGCCGTGCCACCGCCTCACGCTTTAGCAGCGGGGCGATCTGGTAGTCCAGCTCGGCGCCCAGGTAGAACCGCAGGGTTTCCACCAGCTGGCGGTAGTCCCGGGTACCAGGGAGGAAGCGTTCGTAATCGGTCAGCTCCAGCGGGCCGATTTCAATGCGTACGCACGATTGATAGTCCCACACACGGTCTGCCAGCACGGCGCTCTGGCCCAGCACGTGGTTCCTGCGCCCCAGCTGGCTGCGCTGTTCGCCGGCCAGCTTCAGCCAGCGACCCGCGAAGGGCTTGACCACGAAGGGCAGGCCGAAGGTGAAGCACAGCATGCGCTGCAGGTTGATGGCGTTACGCGGTTTCTGTGCGAACATCCCGGCGAAATAACTGAACAGCTCGGCGCGCACGCTGGCAGCGGGTCGATCGAACGCTGCCTTGCGCGCCTGGGGGCCGAAGCCCACCAGGCTCAGCAGGTAACCGTCGAAGCGCGAGCTGCCCTTGCGCTCGTGCTCTATATAGAAGCGGTACTTTTGCC
The DNA here is from genome assembly GCF_000826105.1 of Pseudomonas massiliensis. Lineage (GTDB taxonomy): Bacteria > Pseudomonadota > Gammaproteobacteria > Pseudomonadales > Pseudomonadaceae > Aquipseudomonas > Aquipseudomonas massiliensis. Next base: position 1,075,835 of record NZ_CCYK01000007.1, read on the forward strand.
AGGCCTCATAGAACAGCGATGTCATGCGGTGCGCGAACAGGTCGAGGAATGCGTGCGCGGCATCGTCGCGATGCTGGATATGGCGGTCCAGCAGCAGCTCGGTGTACGGACGCGGCAGGACACCCGACGGCCCTACCAGGCCCATGAAAGTCACCTGCACTTCCGTCAGCGGCGAGCCACTGTTGGATAGCCGGCCCGGGCGCTCGAACTGCAACTCGCTGACTTCGCTGGCGGGGAAGTTCAGCGACAGCTGGGAACGGAAACGCAGCGGGTCCTCGTGTGGCCGGGTTTCCGGATCCATGCGGCCGGCCCTGCTGTAGTGCAGGCGCAGCAACCGTACCAATTGAAAGAATTCGAATCGGTATGGCTCTGCCCTGGCCTGGTCGATCAGACCAGGGGTAGTGCGCCGGAGCGTGCTGGCCATTGGACTATTCTCTGTTCGCGTTGAAGGCTGCGAAGGCTAAGTTGGGTGAAGCTGTTGACGCTGCAGTACTGGCCGAAAAAGTGGTCGAGCACCATTGCGAACAGGAACACACCGCTGCCGGTGAACTGGTTTTCGTCCACCTCCAGGGTGATGCCCACGCCGCGTACGAAGTTGGGCCGCGGGTGGCCGATGCGCGCCACCGTGGGCTCGCTCTTGATGGCGGTGATGCCGTTGATCTGTTTGCGTAAGGCCAGGGTGTTGCGATAGTTGTAGAGCGACAGCAGCTCGAGCAGCACATCACGGCCGTTGGCCACCAGCGAAAGGTGATTGAGCGTGAGGTGCGACACCAGCCGCCACAGCAGCCCTCCGGTCAATGGCACGCGGGCCGCTGCCGTGGGCTTGCGCAGGCAGCGAATGCTGCTGATCACCGTTTGCGAAGGCAGGATGAATTCGCTGCGCTCGCCACCGAATGGCAGTTGCAGGGGAAGGTCGCGATTACTGCAGGTGACGGTGAGGCTGAGCTTGCCGTTCACCGAATCCACCAGTTCCAGGTCACGGTCCACCACGCGGATGAACATATGAGTGGCGTTGTCCCGTTGCGCGCTGACCTGGCGGCGCCGAGCGATCCAGTAGCAGGCTTCGTCCTCGGTGGAGGTCCCCCGCGGGTCGAAGAACGCACGGCAGGGTGTGACCTGGTCCGCGCCATCGACGCGCTTTACCGTGTCGATGGAGATGACTTCCAGTTGCCGCTGCTGGCCGACCTTGGGAATGACCTGATACTCATGCTGGGTATGGGTCAGCAGGATAGGCTCGGCCTGCTGCTGGAACAGGTTGATCACCGGTACGCAGTTAAGCTTGAAGTTGCCCCGACCCAGGGTCTGCGCCAGTCGGGAAAGGCGGTCGCCCAGGTCATAGTGGCTGAAATAGAGATTCACCTCGACGCTTTTCAGGCCCTTGCCTTTGAGCTGGCGTTCCAGGCCGCGCAGGTCGAAGAACATGAACTTGTCAGGAAAGGTGAAGTATTCATGCAGCAGGCGATAGCCCAGGAAGGAACGCTCCGAATAGTCCACCAGGCCTTCGTCGTGGTCGAAGCCCACGGCCTTGATGGCGTCGGAGGGTAGCGCCACTTCACGGGCCCGGCCTTCGTGTTCGAACGCAAGGGTAACCTTGGCCAGGTTGTTGAAGATCAATTCGTACAGCTGGAGCATCAAGCTGCTTTCGCCGTCGAGGAAAAACCGCAGGCTGTCCATGCCTGCCTCGCCGAGGCTGTCCTGCGCCGTGGTGGCGACCAGTGTCAGACGCAACCGCGCCACCAGGTCGGCGCTATGGCCGTTGAACACCGAGCGCTCCAACTCCACGAACGATGCGGCGCTCACTTCCACCGGCCACAGCTCCACGGGGTAGCACGTACGGAACTTGCACACCACGCCCTCTACAGGTGTGGAATGCAGTTCGGTGTGGCGCGCCACCAGGTAACCCTCGGTCACCTTGGCCAGCCCGCCGCGACGGGGTAGGGCGCAGGTAGTGGGGGTACAACACCTCGAGGAAGGCTTCTACGATCTCTGGAAACTCGTCGTCGAGCTTCTTGTGCACGCGTGCCGCCAGGAAGGAAAACGCCTCTATGAGCCGCTCAGTGTGCGGATCTTCGCAGTTATCGCCTTCGATCAGCAGGCGCGAAGCGATTTTCGGGTACTGCTGCGCGAACTCCTGGCCTAGAAAGCGCAGGTGCGACAGTTCCTTCTCGTAGTAGGGCAGCAGGTCGTCGAGCATCAGATCAGGTTCTTTACTTTGTATTCCTGGGTGTTGACCTGCAACACCGCGTCGAAGGACACCTGCTGACTCACGTCATGCAGGCGCAGAACGGCCTCGACGCGAAACGTCAACATCCGTTGCCCGGTGTGCTGGGCCAGTAGCTGTACGCTTACCGACCTGAAACGGCGGTCGCCCGTGGCGATGGCAGTTTCGAGCTGGCGTTGGATCAGCGAGCGATCCTCAGGGTTGAGCATGCCCTTGCTGGTGAAATCCGGCATGCCGTAGGTGAGGATGGTGCCGCGCAAACCCTTGAAGCGGTCACTTCGCAGCTCATCGGCCGCCAGGCACTGGCGAGTGTTCACCAAGGTTTCGAGGTCACGCACGATGCTGGCCTTGTAATCGGCCAGCGAGCTCAAGCGTTGTGACGCCGGTTCGACCGACACCTGCGGACGATCGTCCAGCAGGCGGTCGAGCAGCGATGGCACCAGCTTGTAGGAACTGCTCAATGCATGCCTCCTTGGCATTACCACGGGCTACCGCAACCTATCGCAAACCTATCCGCGGGTGGCCTGAGGCAATTCAGCCACCAGGCGCAGCGACGCGGTCAGTTCGTCCAGTTGGTAGTGAGGTCGCAGGAAGGTCACGGCCTTGTATACGCCTGGCTTGCCGGGCACCTCGACCACTTCGGCACGGGCCTCGCGCAGCGGGAACTTGGCCTTGGCTTCCTGGCTGGCGGTATCGTCCAGCAACACGTAGTTGGCCAGCCACTTGTTCAGGAATAGCTCCACGTCCTTGCGCGAAGCGAAGCTGCCGATCTTGTCCCGCATGATCGCCTTCATATAGTGGGCGATGCGCGACGTCGCGAAGATGTACTGCAATTGGGCAGACAGCCGTGCGTTGGCATTGGCGAGGTCGGTGTTGTACTGCTTCTGCTTCTGCACCGACTGGGTGCCGAAGAAGGCGGCGTAGTCGGTGCCCTTGCAGTGCACCAGCGGAATGAACCCCAGGTCGGAGAGCTCTTTCTCACGGCGATCGGTGATGGCGATCTCGGTCGGGCACTTGAGCGCGACTTCACCGTCGTCGGTGCGAAAGGTATGGGTGGGCAGGCCTTCCACCAGGCCTCCGCCTTCCACGCCGCGAATGGCCACGCACCAGCCGTAGCGCGAAAACGCATCGGTCACCCGGGTGCCCAGCGCGTAGGCGGCGTTCATCCACAGGTACTTGTGGTGGTCGCGACCGTCGACCCTTTCGACGAAGTTGAATTCTTCCACCGGCGCGGTATCCGGGCCATAGGGTAGGCGACCGAGCACGTGGGGCAGGGTCAGGCCTACGTAGCGGGAATCTTCAGAGCTGCGCAAGGATTTCCACTTGGCATATTCCACGGTGTCGAAGATTTTCGCCAGGTCGCGGGGGCCGGACATGTCGGTGAAGGAGTCCCAGCCGAACAACTCGGGCGAGGCCGAGGAAATGAATGGCGCGTGGGCGGCGGCGGCCACATGGGACACTTCTTCGAGCAGGTACATGTCCTCGGGGCTGCGGGTGAACTCGTAGTCGCCCAGCAGCATGCCGAAAGGGGCGCCGCCAAAGGTGCCGTACTCTTCCTCATAGATCTTCTTGAACAGCGCGCTTTGGTCGAATTCCGAAGCAGCCTTCAGGTCGCGCAGCAGATCCTTCTTCGAGGCGTTGAGCAGCTGGATCTTCAGGTGCGTGCTGGTTTCGGTCTGGTCCACCTGGTACTTGAGCCCGCGCCAAGAGGCTTCCAGCTGCTGGAATTCGCGGACATGCATGATCTCGTTCATCTGCTCGGACAGCATCGCGTCGATTTCGGCGATGCGCGCGTCGAGCACGGCGATCAGGTCTTTGCTGGGGGTCATCTCGCCTTCGAGCACCTGGCCGACCAGCTCGCCGATCAGGTCACGGGTGCGGGTGCGCTCGGTTTCGGACCGGGCCACGCGGCTTTCGGAAATGATGCTGTCGAGCAGCGAAGCCTGGGGCGCGAAGTTCTCCACTTCGACCAGGGTGCTGTCCAGTTCCGGCGCCGTTTGCTTGTGGTTCATCGTCGGGCTCCCGGATCAGTTCTTGGTGTCGGCAGGCACGGCTGCTTCGCGGCCGAATTCCTTGCCCAGGGTTTTCAGCTTCTCAGTGTTCTGCAATACGTCCATCAGCAGTTCCTCGAGCTTGTCGTTGCCGCCCATCTTGTTGCGTAGGTCCGCCAGCTTGTTGCGCACCTCCAGCAGCTTGCGCAGGGGCTCGACCTGCTTGACCACGTTTTGCGGCTCGAAGTCTTCCATGCTGTTGAAGTTCAGCTCCACCCCCAACTGGGTGCCGTCCTTGGCCAGGGTGTTGTCCACCCGGTAGGCCAGGCGCGGCTTGATACCCTTGAGCACGCCGTTGAAGTTGTCGCGGTCGATGAACACGAACTTGCGATCCTTGAGCTTGGGCAGCGGCTCCAGCGGGTGGCCGGAGAAGTCCCCCAGCACGCCGACCACGAAGGGCAGCTCCTTCTTTTCCTGTGCGTCGCCGATGTCCACGTCGTAGGTGATGTGCACCCGTGGGGAGCGAACACGGTCAAGCTTGTGCTGGGTACTTTCCGTCTTCGCCATGGTGATCTCTCCTTGAGCGAGTGCCTCGCTGCAGTTCGTTTGCCGCGCCCTGGGAAGGGCGCGCTGGTTACAGTCCGTCGAAGGTCAGCAACGGGCGCTGACGAATGGCAGCTTCGATGCCCGCTACGCTTTCTCGCCCCACCAGTTGCTCGAAACCATGGCTGCCGGCGCCCTGCGTGCCACTGCGGATCACCGATTCATTGGGCAGGCTGGCGCTGACTGGCGAGCCGACCAGGCACAACGCCGGGTTGCAGCGGGCTTTCAAGCGTTCGAAGGTCACTGGAAAACGCAGGCCCTTCAGCGCGCGGTTCAGGCCTTGGGTTCTTCTCCGCGGACGGATCAGTTGCGGGAGGGTGTTGAGGTAGCCCGCTGCCTGGGCGTTGAGCGCATCCGAAATGGCACAGGCTTGCGCCTGTAGTCGGATCAATGCATCAACGTCAAACGCCTGGATCATTACCGCCCTCGTCCTAGAGAAATATCTGCCACCGGTACTGAGTCGTTTCGGAGGCGAGCTGGAGCCAATGGTTACGGTGGGCCTGGCAATCATTGCCAGCCCAGGCCATCGTTCGATGGCAGTTTGAAATAGGCGTAGCGAGACGATGGAGCGGGTGCTCCGTGACAGCGCGAGCGCCTGAAAATTCCAAGGCGCCGCAAATATTTATCGATTTAAATGATCTTGCCTACTGATAGCGTTTTGCCTTTTTTGCTCTTTCGGTCATCCTCCAAAGGCTTCAAGCCGTCTAATTAGGGGGCTGCAGGGAAGTGTTAGCGCTGCAGACGAAATTGTAACTAAGCCAAATGTATGACCTGGATCAATATTTCAACTTCGCTCAAGGAAAGTAGGAACGGCGCAATGCCTTTCCTTCGCACTGTCAGTGAGCTTCCCTGCGTTGCCCTTAGATTCACATATGTATCAGATAGTGTCGGGACATTGATCTCTCGACAGCCGCTGCGGACGTTGAGGCGATCCTCAAGTACGAACTACAGGAAATGCCGTTTGTTACAATTTGGCTGATTTCGGCTTGAAGTAATGCCGCTCCCGCTGGGCGCCTCTAATCCGTGGCTTTCGTCGCTATCACACTCGGCCGTCATTGGCGCGCGCCTATACGCGCGTATAACGCCAAACAAAATATCGCGCAAGATTGACCTGAAATCTGGTGGCGGTATCGTTTCTCCGCACTAAACCTGAGCCCGAACCCGCGTCGGACAGTTCGCTATGGCTGGATGCCGAAGTGCCGCCCGCTTTCTGGCGTTTGCATTGTCTAGGAGACCCATGCCCAAATGTCATCGGACCTATTACGCCTACAGGGTACCTGCAGAATGTTCTGGAGTGTGCGTTGATGCGTAAGTCAAATTACCTCTGCACTGCCGAAAACCGTCAGGGCATTTGGCCCGACCCCGGAATGCTCGGCCGCAGTTACACAGCCTTCCCGGAAAACTCCGTAGGTGAGTTCCGCGGCGGCCCAAGTATCGGTGGGTATTACTCGATCGATGATTACCACGCGGCCCTGTTCCTTGCCTACGAACTCGGGGACCCGGACATCGTCATGGAGCCTGATGAGGCCTTGGAAAAAGCGAACCTGCTGCATGATCTGATGCAAAAGGTCCAGCGCGGCGGGCGTGCTACTCTGGAACAACTGTCCGTCCTCCAGAAAGCGGCCGAAAGTATCCCTGAAATTGGCCCGTTGTTGTTTTCCCCCACCAGCCTGCCCGGCACCATGGTCACCGCCGGTACCCTAGTCGCCGCCGCGTCGGCGACCAAACCTATGCATCAGTTGCTGGACCTGACGAACGCGCGCAAAAAAGCCCTCTCTCAATGGTCTCGCGCCAAAGGCAAGACACGTGCTAAGGCCGCTAGAAAATTGGCCCAAGGAGGAGTGAAGTTCGTAACTCTTGCCGGCAAACACTACCTGGATGTGCCGGTGACGACAATGGCCAGCCGTTATTTGATTGGCGGTAAGATGCCCGCATCCAGCGCATTGATTCCCGCGAGTTCAACGCGCGCCGCTCTCATGCAACGAGCGGTGCTAAAGGCGAACGGCGCGAGGGGAGGCTTGAGGATCGCCTCAAGTACGATTGTCGGCACAGTTCTGGCTGTAGTTCCGCAGGCAATAGCGGATTACACGAATGCCAAAGACGCCCGTGATTTTCTCCGTAGATCTACCTACACCCAGCCAGTAAACGTTGCAGCCTTGGCAGCGTCTTGGTTGGTGCCGACGATAGTGGTGGGTATTGCCTCTGTTTTGACGGGAGGAACCCTTCCTTTCGTTGTCATTTTGGCCATAGGGGCAATGGCCGGGCAATTTGCACAGTACGGTTTGGATAAGACCGGCCTTAATCATAGGGTGGGTGACTATGTTTGGGGTGGTTGAATGCATATCAACTTCACTGTGATGCGAAGAGCCGCTTTTGGTGGGTTGCTGTTTTTCTATGTGATGGTGACCTTTGTTCTAAGCGGTTTCGCGATGCCCCACTGGCAACTATTCAGTGTGGTGCTGTTCATCGCGCTGGCTTGGATTTTTATTTATTTAGTTTATTTCTGTGAGAATTATGTTCGTTACGTTTCAATTGTGTTTGCTGTGACTATGATTTCCCTCCTGCTTCTCGCTTGCTCTCTTCCCGCTTTTGCCATGGCCGAGGATGGGACCGGCGAACAGATAACTCGGAAGGTACTGGCTGTTACCCCTATATTTAGTGTGGGCTTCCTTTTGTTATATGTAATTAGCAGCGAGCCAAGAGATATGCCCTTGATAGTGCCGGGTAACCGAATACAAAGCTTGACTCAAAAGGACGCACAGGCTCCCACGAAAACGTCTCCCTTTTTCATAGGAGGGGCATCAGTGTCTACAGGCTCCATGATAACGGGAAAGTTAGACGGGTTGATAGCTGAGGCTATCATTGTTGCGCTTGGGACCTTTGTTTTGGTAAGTATCGTTTTTATATGTAGAGAAAGTCTTCGTGGTTTGCGTCATCTGGCAAGGACTAGTCGTGACTTGGAGATAACCTATACATTTTATTGGATAGATGAAATCCGTGCCGCGCGTCGTGGCTCGTATGTCGTCAGGTTTGCTCGCTGGTTTCGATAGTCAATGGGCGTATCTTATTTTTTCGTAGTCGCGTTAGTTGCATTCGCTGTTTCAAAAAAATAGAACTTTCTCAGATTAGGGAAGGGAGCTGTCATGCCCGTAGAAATATCTTCGCCGCTAAGGTCTCAGCACCAAAGATTGTTCAAGCTCACGCTGCCTGTACAGGGAGCTGGCGACTTGTTGCTGGATGCGTTTTCAGGTGCAGAAGGGCTTTGCGAAGATTTCCAGTTCAAGCTCGCCCTGATTAGCGATGTTTCCGACATTGAGCTCAAGGCCGCGATGACGCAAGCCGCACGGATTGAAATCGCACTCGCAGACGGCGGTAGCCGTTTCATCCATGGGCATGTGCTGGGGTTTGCCAACACTGGAAGCGACGGGCACAGGTGTCGCTATGCTGCCGTGCTTGGCCCTTGGTTCAGTCTGCTCGAGCGTCGCGTCGATACGCGGATTTTTCAAGATCAGACAATTGAGGATGTGGTACGCCAGGTGTTCTCGCTGCATGCGTCTCTAGCGAACTACGAATTCAGGCTCACGACCCCCCTCAAGCCTCGTAGCTACCTGACCCAGTATAGGGAAAGTGATAATGAATTCGTAAAACGTATTCTCGAAGAAGAGGGCCTCTTTTATTACTTCGAACATACCCCTGATACCCATGTGATGATTATCACGGATGATTCTACTCGTTTGCTTCAGCTACCCGAGCAACCCGTCATTCGCTTCCACCGAACCGGGGTGACTGAGTGGGCCGACAGCATATTTCTTTGGGCTGGCGAACGTAGCTTTCTTCCCGGCAGAGTATCCATGCAGACTTTCGATTATCGGCAGCCTGCCAATCGGTTGCCCGTCAGCATGTCCGGCCTTATCGATCAAGGCGAGGCACCTGCATATGAGGTCTATGACTACGCCGGCCAGTACACCTATGGGAACTACGAGGAAGGTGATGCCTTTATCCGTCGTCACTTCGAAGCGCTTAACGTGGACGCGAAGGTGTTCATAGGCGCCAGTAACTGCCGCGTCCTGCGCCCAGGCTATGCATTTACCTTGACCCAGCATTATCTTCACGACAGTGACTGCCTGGAGGATCGCCGGTTCCTGATTGTTAGGGTGGAGCACGAGGGCCATAACAACTACCGCGGTCAGGTAGCGAGCTACCACAACAATATTCGTTGTATCAGGCAGAAAGTTCCATATCGGCCGCGGCTGGCAACTCCTAGGCCTCAGATCATCGGCCCGCAGACGGCCATTGTGGTTGGCCCGCCGGGCGAGGAAATCTACACCGACGAATTGGGCCGGGTGAAGGTGCAGTTCCACTGGGACCGCCAGGGCGACTTCAATGATAAGAGCTCCTGCTGGGTACGGGTGGTGCAGGCCGGCGCCAGCGGCGGCTTCGGTGCCATTCAACTCCCGCGCGTCGGTGATGAAGTAGTGGTGTCATTCATGGACGGCAACCCGGACCGGCCCCTGGTTACCGGCAGCCTGTACAACAGCATGAACACCCCGCCCTGGCCGTTGCCGGCGAACAAGACCCAGAGCGGATTCCTGACGCGGTCGTTGAAGGGCGATGGCGGTACGGCGAATTTCCTCCGCTTCGAGGACAAGCCCGGCCAGGAACAGCTCAGCCTTCACGCCGAGCGAAACATGGACACCGAGATCGAAGTGGATGAGGCGCACACAGTGGGGAACAACCGCAGGATCGCGGTGGGCGGAACGCACACGGAAGTGATCAAGCAAGATGCAGCAGTGAGGGTTGAGGAGGGCTCGTTCACGCTTGAGGTAGACCAGCGATTCATTCAGATCAGCGCCAGTCAATACATCCTTCTCAAGGTCGGTAACAGCAGCATCGCGCTCACCCCTGAAGCCATCAAGCTTCAAGGCGAGATCATCGTCACCACTAGTACGGGCCAAACGACCATTACTGGTAAGGCCGTTCAAATCAATGACTGAGTTGACGCTGCCATGACCTTGAGAAAGAAAAGCATCCTGCAGCTCTATGAGGAGCATTACCGCGCTCAGAAGGCGCGGGCGCATGACCAGGCCGAGGCGGCTGCCAAAGCCGCCACTGAAGCCGCTGCGCTTGCCCTGGCGCCCCAGCCAGTTCCTGTTATTGAGATGACGTCGCAGCCCAGCCGCATCTGCCTGGGAGGCTTTAGCTTCGAACTGCCTGCTGGCTTTGCGTTTCGTGACGTCGATATGGGCGTCGAATGCGATGGGCAACCCGTCACGCTGAAAATCAAGCGCCGCGAACTGAGTGGGACTGACGAACTCGCGCCACTGTTCGATGCCGAGGTCGATGCGGCGTGCCAGTCATACGCGGACCTGCGGATTATCCGTCGATACGACTGCCTGTTCGGCGGCAGCGAAGCCAAGGCGGTCGACTTCAGTTTCATGGCTGGCGCACAGAACCGCCATGGTCGATTGGTTGGCGCAGTAGTGCCGTTGCTGGGCGCTGACCAACGTCAGTGGCTAAGTGTCTTGTCCGTCATGGATGCCTCCCAGCCCGGGTTGGCGACTTGGCTTATCCATTTCGACGACATGCTTGCCGCGGTCGCGGATGCCTGAGCATCGCTATTCATTCCTTATTCTTCACGGCGATTGACCCTATGGACTACCAACTACAGGAAGGAAGCCTCGCACTCCCCGAGGGCTACCAGGACCGCACCGTCAACATGTTCGTATTGGGCAAGAGCATGCCTGCTCCGCTCAGTATCACCGTCTCGCGAGATGACCTGCTGCCCGGTGAAGCCCTGGCTCCTTATGTCGAGCGTCAGCTGAAACTGCTGGCCTCGAAACTGCGCGGTTACAGGGTATTGGGCCAGAACGCAGCCAGCCTCTCGAAAGCCTTGCCCATCGCTGGGATTCAGGTGGACGCCTATTACCTGAGCGACGGGCGCCCTTACTACCAGCGCCAGGCCGCCTTTCTGATCGCACCCGAGCGGGCCTTGGTGTTTTCCACCACCAGCCAGAGCCAATTCACCGCTGAGCAGACCGCCAGTTGGCAAGACATGCTCGACAGCTTCACGCCGCGCCAGCCAGCGCCAGGCGCCGCCGAGGAGTAGAGCGCATGTATGAAGCGGCTCGCCTGCATGACGAAATCAGCCATACCAGCGCATTGGGTGGTTTCCTGGTTGGCGCTGCGCTGGGTATCGCGCTGGTCGCCGCGGTGGCGATCACCACCTTCACCTGCGGCTTTGGCGCCGCGTTGCTGGCGGGTATCCTGGCAGGCTTGGGAGGTAGCCTGCTCACCGCCGCCGGCGAAGCCATGGGCAGCCTGTTCAGTTCGCCCGCCGGGGTGATCACCACGGCCTCGCCCAACGTGTTCATCAATGGCCGCCCCGCCGCGTTCGTCGAAGGTAGCCTGGGCGCCTGTGACAAGCACGCCGGCCCGGTGAAGGTGGCGGAGGGGTCCACCAACGTCTTCATCAACGGCAAGCCCGCCGCGCGCAAGGGGGATAAGCTGACCTGCGGCGCCACCATTTCCAGTGGTTCGGGCAACGTGGTCATCGGCGGCGGCACCTACCGATACCTGCCGGTGGACGATGAGGTGCCCCAGTGGCTACGCACCACCGTGGGCGCGCTCATGGCCGTGGCAGGCGTGGCGGGCGGTATCGCCCAAGTACTCAAGATCGGTACCCAGGCAGGCCTGAAGGCGGCGCTGCCTTGCGCCCTGAAGTTCACCGCCGGTTTCGTGATGGGGGAGGTGGCCAGTCGTGCGGTCGTCGGCCCAGCCATCAACCGGGTCGCCGCGGCGCTCACGGGTAACCCGGTGGACGGCACCACGGGCCGCAAGCTGTTGCTGGACACCCACGAAACCGACTTCAGCCTTCCAGGCCTGATGCCCATCGAATGGGCACGCTTCTACGCCAGCGACCTCACCGTCGACAGCGTGCTGGGCCAGGGCTGGGTATTGCCTTGGGAGCAGAGCTTGCGCTGCACCGGCAAGCGCCTGTACCTGACCGACACCCAGGGCCGCAGCGTCCCTTTCGTCAGCCTGCAGCCAGGGGAGCGCATCTACAACCCGCATGAGCAACTGTACCTGGTCCGCTCCCAGGGTGGCCACTACCTGTTGCAGACGCTGGACAACCTGTTTTTCTACTTCGGTGAAATCCCTGAAGACAATACCCCGGTGCCGCTGCAGCGTATCGAAAACGCTCATGGCCATTTCCTGCATTTCACGCGCACGGCCGAGGGGCAGTTAACCGACATCACCGCCACCGGCGGCACCCGGGTTCATTTGCACTACGACCACCCGCTCGGTCGCCTGACCGAGGTCAAGCGCATCGTCGGCGACCGGGCCGTGGAAACCCTGGTGACCTACCGCTACGACCCGAACGGCCAGCTCAGCCAGGTGGTCAATCGCAACGGCGACACCACGCGTTACTTTTCCTACACCGATGGCGTGATGACCCGGCACAGCAACGCCTTGGGCCTGGCCTGCGAATACCGCTGGCAAACCCTAGACGGCCAGCCCCGCGTGGTGGAGCACTGGACCAGCGATGGCGAGCACTACCATTACACCTATGATTTCCAGGCCGGTATCACCCAGGTCACCGATGCCCTGAACCGCCAGGCACGGTTTGAGTTCAACAAGGACCACCGCGTCACGGCCAGCCAGGACTTCGGCGGCGAGCATTACCGGTTCGAACTCGACGAGCACGGCAACATGACGGGCCTGACGCTGCCCGACGGTAACCGTATAGCCCTGCAGTACGATGCCTTGGGTCGCTTGACCGAGGAAACCGACCCTCTGGGGCGCACCTTCAGGTACCAGTACCACCAGGATACGACCCAAATCACCCAAGTGAGCTACCCCGACGGCGCCACCTGGAAGGCCCGCTACGACGACAAGGGTACGCTACTGGCCGAATACGATGCGCTGGGCCAGCGCACCGAATACTTCCACGGCGAGGACGGCCTGCCGCACACGGTGGTGGATGCCACGGAAAAGTCCAAACACCTGTGGTGGAACGCCCTGGGCCAGCTCGAGAGGTTTCAGGACTGCTCGGGCAAGGTCACCACCTACCGCTATGACGAAAGGCACCACCTGGCCGCGGTCACCGATGCGCTGGGCAACACCACCGAGTTCGAGCGCCAGCCCGCGGGCGAGATCCTGCGCATCAGGCATCCCGACGGCACCCAGGATGCCTTTACCTACAATCCCCTGGGGCAGGTGCTGACGCATACGAACGGCAAAGGCCACAGCACGCGCCTGTTGCGAAACGAACGGGGCTTGCCGCGCCTGCGAACCGACGCCAAGGGCGGGCTGCTGCACTACGAGTACGACAAGGCCCTGCGCCTGACGGCCCTGGTCAATGAAAACTTCAAGCGCTATGACTTTCACTACGACGCCTCGGACCGGCTGATCGAAGAGGTGCGGGTGGACAATCTCATCCGGCGCTTCAGCTACGACAGCGGCGGCCATCTCACCCGCCTGCAGGAAATCGGCTACGGCGAACAGGGAGAACAGCCGCAACGGATCACCGAGTTCGAGCGCGACCCCATCGGCCGGCTGACCGCCAAGGTCAATGGCGATGCCCGCCATGACTACGCATACGACATCGCCGATCGTCTGCTGAAAATCCAGCGTACCCCCACCGACAGCGGCCGCAAGCTTGGCGTGAGTGCCGAGACGCTTGAGTTCAAATACGACCCCCTGGGCCGCTTGATCAAGGAAACCACCCCCCAGGGCGCCCTGGGCTACGACTACGACCCGCTGCACAACCTGGCCGCCCTCACACTCTCCGACGGCCGCCAGCTCAACCACCTGTACTACGGCAGCGGCCACCTGCATCAGCTCAACCTCGATGGCCAGGTCATCTGCGACATCGAACGCGATGACCTTCACCGTGAGATCTACCGCACCCAGGGCGCGCTCACCAGCCGCTTCGGCTACGACGCCATGGGCCGCCGCGCCTGGCAGTACGCCTCGTTCGTGGACGCGAAAAAGCTCTCCAGCCTCCACAGTCCTCAGTTTCCGCCCACCTTCCTGCTGGACGACAGCCGCAGCCCCACCGAACGCCGCTACAGCTACGACCCGGCCGGGGAGCTGGCCAGGACCCTAGACAAACTGCGCGGCGAGATCACGTACGAGTACGCGCCGAACGGCCAGCTGCTCACCCGCAACACCGGCCGCTTCATCGACAGCGAACACTTTCGCTACGACCCCGCCGCCAACCGGCTGGACCAGGGCGCGCGCAAACTGGACAAGGTGGCGGACAACCGCCTGAAGAAACTGGACAACCAGGCCTTCGACTACGATCCCTGGGGCAACCTCGTTACCAAGCGCACCGGGCCGTTCGGGATCGATGTCCAGACCTTCGAATACGACAGCGAAAACCGCCTGGTGCATACCCAGCATTGGAAAGAGGGCAAACGGGTCAGCGAAGGCTGGTACCAATACGACAGCCTCGGCCGGCGCATCAGGAAGAAGGCCCTGACGCCCGACAGCCCCACCCCGAGCGAAAAGACCTTCCAATGGCAAGGCCTGCGCCTGCTCAAGGAACAAACCCCGCAAGGCCAGCGGCTGTACGTCTACGAACCCGACAGCTACGCCCCCTTGGCCCGGGTCGACAACCTGGAAGGCCAGGACCAGAAAACCTACTATTTCCACACCGACCCCATCGGCATCCCGCTGGAAATGACCGACGCCGAGGGGAGAATCGTCTGGCAAGCCACCTTCAAGGCCTGGGGTGGGCTGGACTCACTGGAGGTCGACAAGGTCGAGCAGAACCTGCGCTTTCAGGGCCAGTACTTCGATCTGGAATCGGGGCTGCACTACAATACCTTCAGGTATTACGATCCGGGGGTGGGGCGGTTTATTACGCAGGACCCGATTGGGTTGCTGGGTGGGAATAACCTGTACCAGTATGCGCCGAGCCCGGTGGGGTGGGTGGATCCTCTTGGCTGGGTATGCGGTCCAAATAAGAAGACAAGTTATGAGGGGGTGAGTCGCAGAGATGCGTTCAGGCAAGCGAAACGAGACGCTGGCATTGAACAAACTCAACACCCTACCGTCCGCAGGGAGGTTTTGGAAGATGGCTATGGAAAAGCGGTATTAGCAAGAGGAGGAGCGCGAATTCAAACCCGTCAGTACCATTATATAAATCGAGATGGTAAAGAGATTATTATTCAGGAGCATAGTATGGGACATGTTAAAGCTACACCCTTGAACGGTGCGGAGCCGCATTTTAACGTTCGCCCAGTGGAAAATCCGCGAACTGGCCATGTTTCAAAAACTAATGGACATTATAACTTTCCAGGTATCAAGCGTTGAATCTTTTAGATTTTGTTGATGGAAAGCACTTCCTTGAAAAGCTATTTCCTAATGGGCTGATTGAAAAGGTGGTAGTGCCGCAAGTCGATATCAATTCATTTGGATATACCACTATCAACGTGCATATCAGACAAAAGCCCGCGATTTCTGTTGCAAAATGGGGGGTATGGGGTGAAGACTATGATACCATCGTCATAAAACTAAGTAGTTCAAATGTGACTAGGTGCACTGTGACCAACATCCAGAATGCGACTTATGCGGACATCAACCTAACTGATTATGGTGAAAGCCGGATATTAAGTCAGTGCGCGAAGTCATGGAGCTTGGAGTTGGAGTTTGAGTACTTTATATTTCAGCGATGCGAAATATATCTTGATAGTTAATCGGGAGGCCTTTTGCAATAGTTTTGCTCGCCGGTTGACAGCGACCCGCTAAACAACCTGACTACCCTGACGCCGGCCGACGGACGACAGCTTGGAACAGACCCCGCAAGGCCAGCAATTGTACTTCTACGAATCCGAGAGCTACGCCCCCATGCCCGAGTCCACAACCTGGAAGGCGAGGAGAAAAGACCTATTACTTCCACACCGACCCGATCGGCACCCCGCTGGAAATGACCGACGCCGAAGGCAGAATCGTCTGGCAAGCCACCTTCAAGGCCTGGGGTGGGCTGGACTCACTGGAGGTCGACGAGGTCGAGCAGAACCTGCGCTTCCAGGGCCAGTACTTCGATCAGGAATCGGGGCTGCACTACAATACCTTCAGGTATTACGATCCGGGGGTGGGGCGGTTTACTACGCAGGATCCGATTGGATTGCTGGGTGGGGATAATCTGTACCAGCAGTATGCGCCGAGCCCGGTGGGGTGGGTGGATCCGTGTGGGTGGGCCGGCTACGGGCCTGATAGAAAAACTAGCTATGAAGGCGTTAGCCGACGTGATGCGTTCAGGCAAGCTAAGAGAGATGCAGGGATACCTAATACCAACACCCAAGGAGCATAAGGCGGCCATTATTGCTGGATGGGAATCGTAAAAAAATCCTGGATAAAAAAGCACGCCCAATACAAACAAGAGAGTACGAATACATGCATGCTGAGAAGGGACTCATTTACATACAGGAACACAGCCTTGGTCATGTAAAAGCTGTATCCAAGCATGGCGCCGACCCTCATTTCAATGTTCGAGCATTGGACAAAATAACGGCGAAGTCCTGAATAATAGTTCTCTGTCCGGAACGCATGGTCACTATAATTTTGAGAATTGAAACATGTGGTTTAAAGACGCTATCGGAAGAGAGAAAATAGATCATATGTTTGCTGGTAATTTTCCATTGGAAGATGTCCAGCTCGAGAGCTTGACTTTTCATGGTTCAAAAGACTTGCGGTTACAATTTTTGTGCAAAAATATTCCGGGTGTAGTGCCCGATAAGTGGAGGCGGCAAAGGTATAACGCGATAAGCTTGACCTTTAGTATGATCAATATATATTCCTTGAATATACAAGGCGGCGAAATAGGCTTTGTTTGTGCTCCGCGCCTGAGCACCTGTTCTGAAAAATCAGTTTTAAATATCGAAAATTGTAACTTTAAGTTGGATTGCGAATCAAGATTCTTGGTTGTAGAGGGATTTACTCCATATATAGATGAAAGATGGGGCTGAGTCTACTTCTCTGCATGGGAGAGGCGATGCTGCAATAATGGCACTTTGTATAATTGTCTGAATGATTTATCACGTGGCAATCTGATAAAGTGGGTGGTGGATTTGGATCGAGTTGACAAAATGGAAAGTGAAGAGCAAGAGTCTTACTACTTCCACACCGACCCGATCAGTACCCGGCTGAAATTGAGCGACGCCAAAGGCAGAATCGTCTGGCAAGCCAGCTTCAAGGCCTGGGTGGCGTGGATTCATTGGACGTCGACGAGGGGAGCAGAATCGGCGCGGCCAGGCGCAGTACAGCCGGGGCTTGGACTGGGGCAGCCCGGACACATGAGATACACTCGGGCTGCCTCCTCAAACATGCTGTCGCCATGCCCCCACTCAAATACCTGCAAGCCTATCCCGCCGACCTGCAAACCCGGGTGCGCCAGATGATCGAGCAGCAGCGCCTGGGCGACTATCTGCAGCAGCGCTACCTGGAGCGGCACGCGGTGCAAAGCGACAAGGCGCTGTATGGCTATGTGCTGGACATCAAGCAGGAATATCTGCGCAACGCACCCAGCCCCGACAAGGTGCTGTTCGACAACCGGCTCGACCTTACCCACCGCGCGCTTGGGCTGAACACCGCCATTTCCCGCGTCCAGGGCGGGAAGCTCAAGGCCAAGAAAGAGATTCGCGTCGCTTCGTTGTTCAAGGAAGCCGCGCCGCAGTTTCTGCGGATGATCGTGGTGCACGAGTTGGCGCACCTGAAGGAAACCGATCACAACAAAGCGTTCTACCAGCTCTGCGAGCATATGCAGCCCGGCTACCACCAGCTGGAATTCGACCTGCGGGTCTACCTCACCTGGCGCGACCTCGCCGCCTGACCGGAAATCACCCCATGGATGTCAGCAAGACCCGCAGCAGTTTCTACCGGCGCCTATACGTGGCCTACCTGATCGACAGCGGCCTGGCCGGCAGCATTCCTGCCTTGACCGAGCTGACCGGCATGCCAAGGCGCACCGCCCAGGACACCCTGGCCGCGCTGGCAGAGCTGGATATC
Organism: Pseudomonas massiliensis; assembly: GCF_000826105.1. GTDB lineage: Bacteria > Pseudomonadota > Gammaproteobacteria > Pseudomonadales > Pseudomonadaceae > Aquipseudomonas > Aquipseudomonas massiliensis. The sequence continues at coordinate 1,093,664 of NZ_CCYK01000007.1, forward strand.
CTGTGCGAGTTCGAACAGGCCGAGGGCGAGCGTAACCATATCGGTTGCTACCGGATTCGGGATTGGGGCGCGATCGACCGTGGCTGGGTCGAACGCAATCTGCCGCGGCTCAAGGAGGTGCTGGGGTATCCCTGATCATGCCACGGCGTGGATCACCGCCGGGGCTCAATGATTCGCCGTATGCGCCAGCATCACCGAAAGCTGACACAGCGGCCGCCCGCTCTGGGCGCGCCAGGTGTTGAACGCTTCCTGTACCGCCGTCAGGTCTCGCTGGCTGGTGGGCACGCGGTCCACGATCTTCTGCGCGTTGAGCGCGGCTACTACGTCCTGAGTGGGGATGAAGGTGTCCTTGCCGACCATCCGCAGGAAGCGAGGCGCGGACAGCCCGCCGAGCTGGTTGCCGTGGCGGGTGAGGTAGCGCCATAGCCCGGTGATGTTCTCCACGGGCCAATGGGCGATGAAATGCCCGAAGCTGCCATGCTCCTGGGCCACGTCCAGGAGCATCTGGGCGTTGATGGGCACGCTGCGCAGCTTGCCCAGATGGCGAATGATGCGGGTGTCCTGCATCAGCCGCTCCAGATGCTCGCCGCCCATCAGCACCACCTTTTCCGGAACGAACCCGAAGAACACCGCTTCGAACGCGGGCCACTTGGCGTCGACCAGGCTGTGCTTGAGCCCGGCGCGGAAGATGCGCAACGCCAGCAGCGACAGGTAGCGGTCGTCTGCCAGGGCTTCGAGGGCCTGGGGGCTTTGCGGTTGTGGCAGGCGCGCCTCCAGCGCGGCGGCGGAGCCGAAGCGGTTCAGGCAATGCTCATGCAACCATTGGTAATCACGCATTCAGGCCGCGCCCTCCAGAGGTCGGGCCAGCCGTTGCGCGGCCTGGGCCAGACGCAGGCCGAGGGCTCGGCACAGGGCGGTTTCGTGTTCGTCCAGCGGGCGCTTGCCATCGCCGCCGGCGTGGTGACTGGCGCCGTAGGGCGTGCCGCCACCACGGGTTTCCAGCAGGGCGGATTCGCTGTAGGGCAGGCCGGTGATCAGCATGCCGTGGTGCAGCAGCGGCAGCATCATCGAGAGCAGTGTGGTTTCCTGGCCGCCGTGGAGGCTGGCGGTGGAGGTGAAGACCGCCGCCGGCTTGCCCGCCAGCGCTCCACTCAGCCACAAGCTGCTGGTGCCGTCGAGGAAGTACTTGAGCGGTGCGGCCATGTTGCCGAAGCGGGTAGGGCTACCCAGCGCCAGTCCGGCGCAGCCGGCCAGTTCCTCGGTGGTAGCGTACACGGCGCCTTCCTCGGGCACCGAAGGCGCCACTGCCTCGCATTCGGTCGATACCGCTGGCACGGTGCGGATCCGCGCTTCAAGCCCGGCGCGTTCCACGCCTCGAGCCACCTGCATGGCCATCTGGCGGGTGGCGCCATGGCGGCTGTAATACAGGACCAGCACGTAGGGTTGGCTCATGACAGCAGCTCCTTGAGGTTTTCCAGGGGACGGCCGATCGCCGCTCGTTCACCACGCACCAGGATCGGCCGTTCGATCAGGCGCGGCTCGCGGACCATGGCATCGATAAGCGCCTCTTCACTAAGGCTCGGGTCCGCCAGGTTCAGCGTTTTGTAGGCTTCTTCACCGGTACGCAACAGCCCGCGGGCGCCCAGGCCCAGCCGACGGAGGAGGTCGCTCAGGGCCGCCTTGTTTAGGGGCGTGTCCAGGTAGCGCACCACGGTAGGCTCCAGCCCCTGGCCCTGCAGCCATTCGAGGGCACCACGGGATTTGGAGCAGCGCGGGTTGTGATACAGGATAAGGTCGCTCATGGGGGTCGCCTGTGCTATCGAGTGGCGGCTATTCTACCCGCCTCACCGCGGATGACGAGGACGGCAATGCTTCGATATGGCAAGAGAGCGCTCTGGGCTGGCCTGTTGGCCTTGGCCCTCGGTGGCTGTGGCCAAGACCTGGGGGTGGACCACCGGGGCCAGCCGGTCACCGCCAAGGGGTTGGACGGGCAGTGGCTGGTGCTCAACTACTGGGCCACCTGGTGCGGCCCTTGCCGCCGCGAAATTCCAGAGCTCAATGGCCTGGCCAGGGACATGACCAGCCGGGGCGTGCAGGTGCTCGGCGTCAACTTCGACCAACTGCACGGGGTTGAGCTGGTACAAGCGGTAGACAGCATGGGCATCAGCTACCGGGTGCTGGACCAGGACCCGGCCGAAACCCTGGGCTTGCCTTCGGCGGAAGGCTTGCCGGTCACCTTCATCCTTGACCCCAGGCACGAGGTGAAGGCAACCCTGCTCGGTGAACAGACCGCGGCCAGCCTCAGGGAGCGTCTCCAGGGGTTGGGTGCGCTGTAGAGCTACCTCCACCGTGGGACCCAGCGTCAGCTGGGGAAGAAGCTTGTGAGCTGCACCCGGGATTCGGCAGCTGCGCTACCTCCCACGGTGGGATTCAGCACCAACTGGGGAAGGCGCTTCTGAGCTGCACCCCAGCCTTCGGCAGCTGCGCTACTTCCTACGCTTATGCCACGCATGCCGGGCAGCGATGCCCGTCACCCTTGGCGCCCCAGCCCAGTTCGGCGATACGCGCCGAGGCGGCTGGTTGCAGGGCGGCTTCGCCCAGGCTGGCGTCCACCGCGAACTCGAAGTTCATGGCCTTGCCGCACTGGTCGCAGGTGACGTCCCAACGATGGATGGCCAGTTCCTTGAACACCGGGCCACGCGCCACGGCGGTCCATTGGCCGATGGGGTTGATCAGGTGACGAACCTTTTCCACGGTCAGGCGCATGCTCAGGGTCTGGCTGCCCTTGAGGGTCACCAGCAGCACGTCGTCGGCGCGGATGGCGCCGCCATTGCCCGTCACTTGATAGCGCCCAGGCGAAAGGGCCTTGCACTCGATCAGGGTGTGCTGGGGCGTGAGCAGGCTGTAGCGGAAATCGTGTTCGACCATAGGGCCTCCGGAAAAGGGCGCGCATGATAGCACGCCCGCGCAGCTGCCCGGCGGCGCCGTCAATCGCCTGCCTAGGCGCTGAGTCGCGCCTGCTCGGCCAAGCGAACGATCGCCTGGTCCAACTCGTCCAGGGCGGCCTGGCTTGCCGGGTCGCCTTGCTTGAGCAGGGTTTCGCTGCGCTGACAGGCCCCGCGCAACTGGGGTACACCGCAGTATCGGGTCGCGCCATGCAGCCGGTGGATGCGCTCTATCAGGGCCTCGCTATCCTCGGCTTCGCGGGCCGCCTGGATGGCCTGGCGGTCTTCATCCAGGCCGGCCAGGAGCATGGCGAGCATGTCGGTGGCCAGGTCCTGCTTGCCGGCGGCCAGGCGCAGGCCTTCTTCAAGGTCCAGCACCTGCTCGCCGCTCTCGCCGCTCACCCATTCGCTGGCGCGCTCAGCCGGGGGGCCACCCAGGGTCAGCCCGGTCCACTTGAGCACTACCTGGGCCAACTGGCGTTCGCTGATCGGTTTGGTCAGGTAATCGTCCATGCCACTGTGAAGCAGGGCGCGCTTTTCGTTGGCCATGGCGTGGGCAGTGAGGGCCACCACCGGCAAGGGCGCCCCGGGGCGCCCGGCTTCCCAGGCACGCAGCCGCTCGGTGGTTTCGCGGCCATCCATGCCCGGCATCTGCACGTCCATCAGTACCAGATCCAGCGCTTGCTCGCGTACCGCCTGCAGGGCAGCCTCGCCACTGTCCACGGCTTCCACCGTGGCGCCCATGTCCTCGAGCAGGGTCTGTACCAGCAAGAGGTTGGCGGGGTTGTCATCCACGCAGAGGATGCGCGGCGAGCGCACCGAGGGCGCTTCATCGGGCGCGGGCAGCCCACGCTGCGGGCTGATCAGCTCGCTCAGCACCCGGCGCAGGGTGCGGTTGCAGGCCGGCTTGGCCTGGAGCTGGTTGTGCGGGTTCGGCACTACGTCGTGATAGGCCGTCTGCTCGGTGGTAGGGCAGAGCACCACCGGATGACAACCCTGTTGCTGTAGCTCGCGCAAGCGCGGGCCAAGCCTTTCCGGGGCGATCTGTTGCAGCGTCAGGCCCAGCACCGCCAGTTCGATGGGCTGCCCGGCGAGGCGAGAGGCCGCCACCGCTTCGGTGAGGCGTTCAAGCGAGGCAAAGGGCAGCACCCTGAGGCCCAGATCCTGCAGTTGATGATCCAGGGCCTGCCGGGCCAGCTCGTGCTGCTCCAGCAAGGCCACAGGCCGGCCCAGCAGGGGCGGCGCGGGATGATCTTCGATGTCGTCGCGGGCGCGGGGCAGGGTAAGGCTGATCCAGAACGTGCTGCCTTCGCCCGGCGTGCTGTCCACGCCGATTTCCCCGCCCATCTGCTCCACCAGGCGCTTGGAAATCACCAGCCCCAGGCCGGTACCGCCAGGTTGCCGGGACAGGGAGTTGTCCGCCTGGCTGAACGCCTGGAACAGCGCACGCACGTCTTCGTTTGACAGCCCGATCCCCGTGTCCTGCACGCTGATCCGTAGCTGCGCCTTCTCTTCGTCTTCGTCGTCCTCCTCCAGCATGGCCCGCGCGACTATGGTGCCGTCCCGGGTGAACTTGATCGCATTGCTCACCAGGTTGGTGAGGATCTGCTTGAGCCGAAGTGGGTCGCCCACTAGGGCCACCGGGGTATCTCGATAGACCAGGCTGACCAGCTCCAGGTCCTTGGCGTGGGCCGCGGGGGCGAGAATGGTGAGGGTGTCTTGCAGCAGGTCGCGCAGGTTGAAGGGAATGCTGTCGAGCACCAGCTTGCCCGCTTCGATCTTGGAGAAATCCAGGATCTCGTTGATGATCGCCAGCAGGTTGTCCGCCGACTTTTCGATGGTGCCCAGGTAATCGAGCTGTCGCGGCGTGAGCTCGCTTTTCTGCAGCAGGTGGGTGAAGCCCAGGATGCCATTGAGCGGAGTGCGGATCTCATGGCTCATGTTGGCAAGGAACTCGGACTTGATCCGGCTGGCTTCCAGGGCCTCCTTGCGCGCCAGGTCCAGCTCGATGTTCTGAATCTCGATGGTCTCCAGGTTTTGCCGAACGTCCTCGGTGGCCTGGTCGATGCTGTGCTGGAGCTCCTCGTGGGCTTCTTCCAGGGATTGCGCCATGCGGTTGATCCCGGCCGCCAGCTCGTCCAGTTCATGGTTGCCCAGGGTGGGCAGGCGGTAATCCAGGCGGCCTTCCTTGATCCGGGCCACGGCGAGCTTGATATGGCCCAGGGGCGCGCTGATGCCGCGGCCCAGTTGCATGGCCAGGAAGAGCGTAACCACCAGGCCTGCAGCGATGAGCACCAGACTGGCGAACAGCATGCGGTAGCCACGCAGCAAGGTATTGGCATGGGACAGCTCGATTTCCACCCAGCCCAGCAGGCGATCGCCCTCGGTCGGCACTGGCTGGCCCACAAGATCGCGGTCGCGACCGAAGACCGGCTGTAGGTAGCGTGTGGCATCGCTGCCGCTACGCTGGGTCAGTTTGTCGGCCTTGGTGCTCGGTACCGGGTTGAGCATGCTGGGGCCAGCGTGGGCCAGCATTCCACGCTCGGCGTCGAGCAGGCTCACGCTGCGCACGTCCGGTTGTTCCAGTGCCTGTGCCGCGGCCCGCTCCAGCCGCTCGGTATCACGCTCGGCCAGGGCCGGCGCCACCAGCAGGGCCAGCTGGCCCGACAGCATTTCCCCACGGTCGAGCAACTGGCCACGCAGTTCGTTCTGCTGCACCCAGGTGAAATAGCCGCCCAACAGCAGCGCCAGCAAGCTGGCCGGCAGCATGGTCAGCAGAATCACCCGCCCTTTGATTCCCAGTTTCCTCAACACGCCCGCCCCTCGAATGCCCTAGGCCCATCTGTATGATCTGGCGCACCATACCTTGCCGACGTAACCTGCGCATCCCTCGCTTGCGCCGCTACATCAACGCGTACAGCAGCAGCGTGTTGACCACCAGCATGGCCCAGGCGCTGATCGCCGAAGAGGGCGCTTAAGCTTTTCTTATCGCCCCCAGCGGCTTTTTCTGAGTTGACCGGCCGCCACGCAGGCTTCTACCTTGGCCAGATGTCCTGTCGGCTGGAGCGGCCCATGATTCTTCTCAACTGCGACATCGGCGAAAGCTACGGTGCCTGGACCATGGGCCTGGACGCTGAGATCATGCCCTTGATCGACTGCGCCAACATCGCCTGTGGCTACCATGCCGGCGACCCGCCGACCATGCGCCGCACCGTGGCCCTGGCAGCGCGTCACGGGGTGCGCATCGGGGCGCATCCGGCCTATCCGGACCTGGTCGGCTTCGGTCGCCGCTCCATGGCCTGCTCGGCGGAGGAGGTGGAAAGCCTGCTGCATTACCAGATAGGCGCCCTGCAGGCGTTCTGCGCCCTGGAAGGGACCCAGGTAGCGTACGTCAAGCCCCACGGCGCACTGTACAACGACATGATGACCCAGCCGGCGCTACTGGCTTCGGTGATGCGTGCCGTGGCGGCCCACAAGGTGCCCCTGGTGCTGTTGGCCATGCGTGACAACAGCGCTCAGCGCGCCCTGGCGGCTGAGTTCGGGGTGAGCCTATGGTTCGAAAGCTTCGCCGACCGGGCATACGAGGCCGATGGCCAGTTGGTATCCCGGCGTGTGCCCGGGGCCGTGCATGAAAGCACCGATGCCGTGGTGGCTCAGGCACTGGCCCTTGCCAGGGGCCAAGCCTTGGTGGCCCGTGATGGCAGCCCCTTGCAGCTGCACAGCGATACCCTGTGCGTGCATGGAGACAACGCCGCTTCGGTGGCCGCGGTGCGCCGCATCCGGCAGGCCCTCGAGGCGGCACGGTCATGAGCGGGCACCGCTTCAGTTTCGGGAATGACCGAATCGGGACCATGGAAACCGTAGGGCTGGACGCCTTGATGATCCGCCTGTTCGACACCATCGACGAAGCCAACGTCGGCTGGTTGCTGGCCCTGGTCGAACGCCTGCGCGGCACCTTCGGCGATCACCTGGTCGACCTGGTGCCGTCCTATACCACTGTGCTGGTGCATTACGATGTGCTCGCCCTGGACATGGACCAGGCCCGGGCGCGGGTGCGCCAGGCGGCTCTCGGCCTGGCCCCGGCGGCAAGCGCCCAGGGCCGCGAGCACCGAGTGCCAGTGTGGTACCACCCCACGGTGGGGCCGGACCTCGCCCGCCTGGCTGAACTCAGCGGCTTGACGGTCGATGAGGTGGTGCGCCGACACTGCGCCAAGGCCTACCGCGTGTTCGCCCTTGGCTTCACCCCGGGCTTCGCCTTCATGGGGCTGGTGGAGCCCGCGCTGGCGGCGCCACGGCTCACCACGCCACGTCAGCGTATCGCGGCCGGGAGCGTCGGCATCGGCGAACGCCAGACCGCCATCTACCCCAGCGACTCGCCAGGCGGCTGGAACCTGCTGGGGCGCACGCCGGTGCAACTGTACGTCGCGGGCCAGAGCCTGTTCAACCCAGGCGACAGCGTACGCTTCGAGGCCATCAGCCGTGAGCGTTTTATCGAATTGGGCGGGGACCCGATGCCACTGGAGGGCAACCAGCCGTGAGCCTGTTGATCGAAAAAACCCACCCGCTGTGCCAGCTGCAGGATGCCGGCCGCTTCGGTGTGCGCCACCTAGGCATCACCCAGGGCGGCGCGGCGGACTGGCTGTCCGTGAGCCATGCGAACCTGCTGTTGGGCAACGCGCCCTCGGCCAGCGTGCTGGAGATCCCCCTGGGCGGCTTTGCCCTCCTGGCGCAAACGGATTGCCTGCTGGCGCTGGCCGGCGCCGACCTACAGGCGACCGTGGACGGCGCGGCGCTGCTGCCTTGGCGCAGCTTCAACCTGCGCCAAGGCCAGCGATTGGTGTTCGGCAGCCCTCGTGAGGGGTTGCGCGCCTACCTGGCCGCGCCGGGCGGTTTCAGCGCGCCCGCCGCCCTGGGCAGCCTGGCCACGGTGGCGCGGGACAGCCTGGGTGGCTTGCACGGTGACGGCGAGCCCTTGGCGGTAGGCGACTGCCTGGGCTTTCTTGGGGCGCCAGGCCTCGGGCGCGAAACGGCCACGGCGCGTCCCCCGGACCTGAGCCTGGCACGGCCGCTGGACCTGGTGCTGGGCGCCCAGGTGGGGCAGTTTTCCGGGCAGACCCTGTTCGACGCGTTCAATCAGCCCTGGACCCTGGATACCCGCGCCGACCGCATGGGCATGCGCCTGCTCGGTCCGGTGCTGGCGTATCAAGGCCCTGGGCTGGTATCAGAGGGCATCCCACTGGGCGCCGTTCAGGTACCACCCGACGGCCAGCCCATTGTGTTGGGCAACGATCGCCAGACCATCGGAGGTTACCCTCGGCTCGGCGCGCTTACGCCCTTGTCGATGGCCCGGCTGGCGCAGGCCACGCCTGGGCAGCAATTGCGGCTCCGGCCGGTCATGGCGGAAGCCGCCCGGGATGCGCATCTACAGGCCTGGCGGGCGCTGATGGGCTGAACGCGCGGTACCGTGTGAACCTGTCAAATCTTTGCCGGGAGGATGCGGTGGTCATGGAGCAGTCATGGCATAAGGATAGACAGCAGCCCGTAAGCATCCTGGTTATAACTCGTTTGAATAACGATCAGCTTTTGCGTGATATGGGGCGGCGGCGAATGCGCGTATCATAGCGCCCCCCGCCGTTCAGATTACGAAAAGCCCATGACCGTGCATTACCCCACCATCGCCGACTGCGTCGGCAATACCCCGCTGGTTCGCCTGCAGCGCCTGGGCGGTGCCACCAGCAATACCCTGCTGCTGAAGCTGGAAGGCAACAACCCGGCCGGTTCAGTGAAGGACCGGCCGGCGCTGTCGATGATCAGCCGGGCCGAACTGCGCGGGCAGATCCAGCCTGGCGACACTCTGATCGAGGCCACCTCTGGCAACACCGGCATCGCCCTGGCCATGGCCGCGGCCATCAAGGGCTACCGGATGATCCTGATCATGCCCGACAACTCCACCGCTGAGCGCAAGGCCGCCATGACCGCCTACGGCGCCGAGCTGATCCTGGTCAGCCGTGAGGAAGGCATGGAAGGCGCGCGCGACCTGGCCGAGCGCCTGCAGGCAGAAGGGCGGGGCAAGGTGCTGGACCAGTTCGCCAACGGCGACAACCCCGAGGCGCATTATCAAAGCACGGGCCCGGAAATCTGGCAGCAGACCGGCGGCAGCATTACCCACTTCATCAGCTCCATGGGTACCACCGGTACCATCATGGGCACCTCTCGTTACCTGAAGGAACAGAACCCGGCCGTGCAGATCGTGGGCCTGCAGCCGATGGAGGGCTCGGCGATTCCGGGCATCCGCCGCTGGCCTGAGGCCTACCTGCCGAAGATCTACCAGGCCGAACGGGTCGACCGTATCGTCGACATGGCCCAGGCCGAGGCTGAGGATATCACTCGCCGCCTGGCGCGGGAGGAAGGCATTTTCTGCGGCGTATCTTCCGGCGGCGCGGTGGCCGGCATGTTGCGGATCAGCCGGGAAGTGGAGCATGCGGTACTGGTGGCGATCATCTGCGACCGCGGCGACCGCTATCTGTCCAGCGGCCTGTTCGACGCGCCCAACTGATGGCACGCAAGAATGGCGGGCTGCGCTTCCAGCCCAGTGGCGGTCAGCGGGCTGCGGCGGTCCCAGCGGGCAAGAAGCTACGCTTGCGCATCGAGCGCCTGGCCGCCGACGGTCGTGGCATCGGCTTCGAGGATGGGCGCACCTGGTTCGTCAGCGGCGCCTTGGCTGGCGAGACGGTGGACGCCCGGGTGCTCAGCGCACAGGGCAAGGTGGTGCAGGCCCGGGCCGAGCGGATAATTGAAGCGGCGGCCCTGCGGCGGCAAGCGCCATGCCCCTATGTGGACCGCTGTGGCGGCTGCAGCGTGCAGCACATCAGCCATGATGACCAGCTGGCCCTCAAGCAGCGGCAATTGGCCGAGCAGTTGGCCAAGGTAGGTGGCGTGGCGCCGGACGCCTGGGCGAAGCCCCTGGTGAGCCCGGAATTCGGTTATCGGCGCAGGGCCCGTGTCGCGGTGCGCTGGGATCAGGCCAAGCAGCGCCTGGAAGTGGGTTTTCGCGCGGCGGCCAGCCAGCAGATCGTGGACATCGACCAATGCCTGGTGCTGGTACAACCTTTGCAGTCGATTTTCCAGGCACTACCTGGAGTCCTGCGTCAGTTGAACCGTCCCCGCGCCATCGGCCACATCGAGTTGTTCCATGGCACCCAGTCCGCCGTGCTCGTGCGCCATACCGCTCCCCTGGAGGACGCCGACCAGGCGCGGTTGCGCGCATTTTGTGCGGGGCAGGGCGCTCAACTCTGGTGGCAGGGTACAGGCGAGCCGCATCCTGACGATCCCGCCGGCACCCTCGCATACGCCTTGACGCCATGGGATCTGCGGCTGGGTTACCGGCCCGGGGATTTCGTGCAGGTCAACGAGGCCGTGAACCAGGCCATGGTCGAGCAGGCCCTGGCCTGGTTGGCGCCAGGCACCCAAGATCGGGTGCTGGACCTGTTCTGCGGCCTGGGCAACTTCGCCTTGCCCCTGGCGCGCCTGGCCGGGGAAGTGGTCGGCGTGGAAGGTGTGCAAGGCATGGTCGACCGCGCGGCGACCAACGCGATCGATAACGGTCTGGCCAACGCGACCTTTTACCAGGCCGATCTGTCACAACCCCTGCAAGGCGCGCCCTGGGCGAAGAAAGGCTTTTCTGCGGTACTATTGGATCCGCCTCGTGATGGGGCTTTTGAAACAGTTCGCCATATATCCTCGCTGGGGCCGCGCCGCATTGTGTATGTATCGTGCAATCCCGCGACCCTGGCCCGTGACACCGTGGCGTTGCAGCAACAGGGTTACCGTTTGAAACGTGCCGGCGTTCTCGACATGTTCCCGCAAACCTCCCATGTCGAGGCGATGGCGTTATTTGAAAAAGGTCAGGACGACCAGGCAATGTGACTGGCGACCCCGCGAGTGGCGGCGGTCCCGGCTCCACAGATCAGCCCGAGGCGCGGATGCGCCGGGTGGGAGCCTGAGCCAGCGAATGTTGGCGCACCCGTAGTGCGTCATAGGGAAGGTAAAGATGGTACAGGTGAGAGCGCAGCAGCCGGTCAATACGGACGGCAGCATCAACCTCGATGCGTGGCTCGATCATATCGTCAGCGTGGACCTGGCGCTCGACCGGGAAGCGTTGAAGCAGGCGTGCGAGTTCGCCCTTGCGCTGGACGTGGCTAACGTCAACGCCAAGGATTCCTGGGCCGATGGCACGTCCAGCTACCAGGCTGGCCTGGAAATCGCCGAGATCCTGGCCGACCTCAAGCTAGATCAGGATTCGCTCGTGGCGGCGGTGATCTACCGCTCGGTGCGCGAGGGCAAGGTGGGGCTGGCTGAGGTGGGCGAGCGCTTCGGCCCGGTGGTCGCCAAGCTGATCGATGGTGTGCTGCGCATGGCGGCCATCAGCGCCAGCCTCAGCCCCCGGCAGTCGCTGGTGCTCGGCACCCAGGTGCAGGTGGACAACCTGCGCAAGATGCTGGTCGCCATGGTCGACGATGTACGAGTGGCGCTGATCAAGCTGGCTGAGCGCACCTGCGCCATTCGCGCGGTGAAGAACGCGCCCGAGGAAAAACGCCAGCGGGTGGCCCGGGAAGTCTTCGATATCTATGCGCCCCTGGCCCATCGCCTCGGTATCGGCCATATCAAGTGGGAGCTGGAAGACATTTCCTTCCGCTACCTGGAGCCTGAGCAATACAAGCAGATCGCCAAGCTGCTGCATGAGCGGCGCCTGGACCGCGAGCGCTTCATTGCCGACGTGATGCACCAGCTCGAACGTGAACTCACCGAAACCGGGGTCAAGCCCGACATCAGCGGGCGGGCGAAACATATCTATTCGATCTGGCGCAAGATGCAGCGCAAGGGCCTGCAGTTCAGCCAGATCTACGACGTCCGGGCGGTGCGGGTGCTGGTGCCGGAGGTGCGCGACTGCTACACCGCGCTGGGCATCGTGCACACCCTGTGGCGGCATATCCCCAAGGAATTCGACGACTACATCGCCAACCCCAAGGAGAATGGCTATCGCTCCTTGCACACCGCGGTGATAGGCCCCGAAGGCAAGGTGCTGGAAGTGCAGATCCGCACCCATGCCATGCACGAGGAAGCCGAGCTCGGGGTATGCGCCCACTGGCGCTACAAGGGCACCGACGTCAAGCCCAGCTCCAACCATTACGAAGAGAAGATCTCCTGGCTGCGCCAAGTGCTGGAATGGCACGAGGAACTGGGCGACATCGGTGGGCTGGCCGAGCAGTTGCGGGTCGACATCGAGCCGGACCGGGTCTACGTATTCACGCCCGACGGCCACGCCATCGACCTGCCCAAGGGGGCCACGCCCCTGGACTTCGCCTACCGGGTGCATACCGAGATCGGACACAACTGCCGGGGCGCCAAGATCAACGGCCGCATCGTGCCGCTGAACTACAGCCTGCAAACCGGTGAGCAGGTCGAGATCATCACCAGCAAGCAGGGCAGCCCCAGCCGGGACTGGCTCAACTCCAACCTGGGCTATGTCACCACCTCCCGGGCGCGGGCCAAGATCGTCCACTGGTTCAAGCTGCAAGCCCGGGACCAGAACGTGGCCGCCGGGCGCAGCCTGCTGGAACGCGAACTCAGCCGGCTGGGCCTGCCGCAGGTAGACTTCGAGCGCCTGGCGGAAAAAGCCAACGTCAAGACCGCCGAGGACCTGTTCGCCGCGCTGGGCGCCGGTGACCTGCGCCTGGCCCCCTTGGTGAACGCTGCCCAGCAGCTGGCCGAGCCCGACCGTGGGCATCTCGATACCCTCGACCTGATTCCGCGCAAGTCGTCCAGCGGCTACAAGCCGGGCAAGCGCGGGGATATCCAGATCCAGGGGGTGGGCAACCTGCTGACCCAGATGGCGGGCTGCTGCCAGCCGCTACCGGGCGATGCCATCGTCGGCTACATCACCCAGGGTCGTGGCGTGAGCATCCACCGCCAGGATTGCGCCTCGGTGCTGCAGCTCAGCGCCAAGGAGCCCGAGCGCATCATCCAGGTCAGCTGGGGGCCGGTGCCGGTGCTTACCTACCCGGTGGACATCCTGATCCGCGCCTATGACCGTTCCGGCCTGCTTCGCGACGTATCCCAAGTGTTGCTCAACGAGCGGATCAACGTGCTGGCGGTCAATACCCGCTCCAACAAGGAAGACAATACCGCGCAGATGTCCCTGACCATCGAGATCCCGGGGCTGGACGCGCTCGGACGGTTGCTGGGGCGAATATCCCAGTTGCCCAACATCATTGAAGCGCGGCGTAACCGTACCCCATGAGCCAGCCAGAGAAAGCCTACACACTGGAAGACCTGCTTTACCTGATGGCGCGCCTGCGGGACCCGCAAAACGGCTGCCCCTGGGATCAGAAGCAGACCTACGCCAGCATCGTGCCCTATACCCTGGAGGAGGCCTACGAAGTCGCCGACGCCATCGAGCGCGAGGACTTCGTCCACTTACCTGGGGAGCTGGGCGACCTGCTGTTCCAGGTGGTGTATTACGCCCAGCTGGGCCGGGAAGAGGGCCGCTTCGACTTCGCCCAGGTCGTGGATGGGATCACCCGCAAGCTGGTGCGGCGGCATCCCCATGTGTTCGCCACCGGTGACCTCTATGCGCCCCTGGACAGCCCGCGCCTGGACGAAGCGCAGGTAAAGAATCGCTGGGAGGCGATCAAGGCTGAAGAGCGCGCTGAGCGTAGCGATGCGCCCGAACAGCTTTCATTGCTGGACGATGTGCCGGTGGCCCTGCCGGGCCTGCCGCGCGCGGTGAAGCTGCAAAAGCGCGCCGCCTCGGTAGGCTTCGACTGGCCGGCAGCGCTGCCGGTGGTGGACAAGGTACGGGAGGAACTGGACGAACTGCTCGAAGCCATGGCGGGCAACGACGCCTCGGCAGTGGAGCACGAACTCGGCGACCTGCTCTTCACCGTGGCCAACCTGGCGCGCAAGCTGAAGGTGGACCCGGAGCAGGCGCTGCGAGGTGCCAACGGCAGATTCGAGCGGCGGTTCCGCTACCTCGAACAGGTGTTGCGCGAGCGGGGCCAAGTCATCGAAGATTGCGACCTCGAGGCGCTCGATGCCCTCTGGGGTGAAGCGAAACGTCAGGAACAGAAAACGCCCAGCTGCGGCTGAGCAAGAGCGAGTGAGCACCATGAGCCTTTCCCTTCGTGACCAACTGCTCAAGGCAGGGTTGGTCAACCAGAAACAAGTCAAGCAGGTGAGCAAGGAGCAGCAGAAGCACAAGCGGCTGGTGCAAAAGGGCCAGGCCGAGGCGGACGACACCCAGAAGCGCCTGGCCCAGGAGGCCGCCGCCGAGAAGCTGCGCAAGGACCAGGAGCTCAACCGCCAACAGCAAGCCAAGGCCGAAGCCAAGGCCAAGGCGGCCCAGGTCAAGCAGCTTATCGAAGCGACCCGCTTGCCCAAGCTGACCACCGAAGACTATTACAACTTCGTCGACGACAAGAAGGTCAAGCGCTTGTCCGTGAACAGCCTGATGCGTAGCAAGCTGTCGAACGGCAGCCTGGCCATCGTTCACCACGGAGGCGGCTACGAGGTCATTCCTCGTGAAGCGGCCGTGAAGGTGCAGGAGCGGGAGCCTCGCCGCATCGTGCTGCTCAATACCCCCACGGAAGAGCCTGATGGCGATGATCCGTACGCCGCCTACAAGATTCCCGATGATCTGATGTGGTGAAGATTCGCTAGCTTGCACCTTGCATTCGGGAGCTGCGCCCGTTCCACATGGCCGTTGGGAGTTAGCGGAGCTGACGAATCGTGTTCAACGGGACAGCTTTTTCGCTAGCTGGCGCTAGCTCCCACTGTGGTTACCTCGCTGTTTGATAAATGGGGTTCAGTTCAGCCGGTGGGAGTCAGCGGAGCTGACGAATCGTGTTCAACGGGACAGCTTTTTCGCTAGCTGGCGCTAGCTCCCACTGTGGTTACCTCGCTGTCTGATAAATGGGGTTCAGTTCAGCGGGCCTGTTCATCGTCAGGCCAGGTTCGCCAGCTTCCCTGACTCGGACATGGCGCCGTGATGGATCTCAGCCCTAACGGCCTCCTGTGCCTCCAGCTCATGCTGGTAGGCCAGCGCATCGTGTTCATTGTGGAACATGCCTACCAGCAGGTCCTGTTGGTACACGTCCCAGATACGCACGCCGGCGGCAAGGCCTTCATGGGACATATGGGCATCGTCACGTTCGCTTACTTTCACAGTCATGTTGACACTCCTCTGGGTAGCCGTCGCAAGGGACGTGCTTCCGTTATAGGAGCCTGGCGGGAGAATGGGAACGCGGCGCCAGCGCAACGGACTGTTGCGTTTTTCAAGAAAAACGGCTCAGGCCAGGCGTGGCGCGGCCTGCGGCAAATTGTCGCGGCAGATGAAGCTGCGTGAAGAATGTTTTAAGGAGGGAAAAACGTGACCGAGGGACCTCGGTCACGCCGGCAGGCGGTTAGCTGCCTTGGACTTTTCGGCCATCCACCGTGCCGTCCTGCAGCATGATGGTGTATTCCTTGCCGTCAGTTTCGACCTGCTGAAGCTGGACCAAGAGGTAGTCCCAGCTCTTGGCGAACCAGAGCACGGTCACCCGCTTGCTCTGGGTGGGGTCACGGACGCGTTCGACCTTGATGGCGTCAATGCTACCGGCCTTGGTTTGTACTTTCTCTTCACCCAGAACGCGGAAGTCGTAGGTGTCGATTTCGTCGCCGTCCACCACCTGGTAGCTCATGCTCTTCTTGCCGGCCGCCACGTCATGCTGAAGCGCCAGCTGGTAGCTGGACTTGTCCAGTACGCCCCGGTTGAGCGGCAGGGTGATGGCGTCTCCGCGGTCGGTGCCGGTGACTTTCTTGGCGGACCAGTCGAAGTCCAGGTCCACCGTCTTGGCCTTGCCCAGGCCGCCACGCTCGAAGTGATATTTCTGCGGAAGCAACGTTTCCTTGTCCATGCGCAGCGTGCTGCTTTCGGTAAGGCTGGCGATCACCATCGATGCCTTGAAGTTGAGCGTCCAATCACCATCGGCGCCTTTGCTGAGGCTGCGTTCGGCGGTACCGCTCATGGGCAGTTGTTTCCAGTCGGCCGTGTAGCTGGCCGAGAAGGGTTTCAGGTCTGCGGCCTGTGCGCTGGGTAGGGCGAGCAGGGCGAGCGCGAATAACAGGGCACGACGCATATGGTCTCCTATGGGCGAATCAAATGGCCACTGGCTGGCAGCGGGTGGCCATCGAGCACAACGCCGGTGGGCGTCAGGCCAAGCCTGCCTTGGGCAAACCAGTCGATGGCCAGGGGGTAGATCCGGTGTTCCTGGGCGTGAACCCGCTGGGCGAGGGTGTCCGGTGTGTCTTCGGCCGCTATCGCGACGGCAGCCTGTACGACCAAGGGGCCCCCGTCGAGTTCCTCGGTGACGAAGTGTACGCTGCAACCGTGCTCCGCGTCCCCGGCTTCCAGGGCGCGGCGATGGGTATGCAGCCCTTTGTACCGGGGCAATAGCGAAGGATGGATGTTCAGCAGACGGCCATGGTAGTGGCGAACGAAGCCGGGGCTGAGGATGCGCATGAAGCCCGCCAAGGCCACCAGGCTGGGCTCGAAGCCGTCGATCAGGGCCATCAGAGCCTCGTCGAAGGCTCCACGGCCCTGGTAACCGGCATGCTCCAGCACGCGGGTTTCGATGCCGGCGTTCGCCGCGCGAACCAGGCCCGGGGCATCGGCGCGGTTGGAAATCACCGCGCGAATGCGCACGAGGCTGTCGGCGTGGCGGAACTGGTCGATCATTGCCTGGAGGTTGCTGCCGGTGCCCGACAGCAAGACCACCAGGTTGCAAGGCGCGGGCATCAGTGGGCCTTGAGGTTTTTCAGCTCGACCTGGGCGGCGCCGTCGGCCGCGGTGGCGATTTCCCCGATCACCCAAGGCTGTTCGCCTTCGGCACGCAGAACCTCGAGTGCGCGGGCGACGTCAGCCTGAGCCACGCAGATCACCATCCCCACGCCGCAGTTCAGTACGCGATGCATCTCGGTTTCGTCGACGTTGCCCTGCTGCTGCAGCCAGTCGAATACGGCCGGGCGCTCCCAGCTGGCCACATCGACCACGGCCTGGGCGCCAGCTGGCAGCACGCGCGGGATGTTGTCGAGCAGGCCGCCGCCGGTGATGTGGGCCATGGCTTTCACGGCACCGGTTTCGGCGATCAGCTTGAGCAGGGGCTTGACGTAGATGCGGGTCGGCGCCATCAGCAGGTCCGCCAGGGGCTTGCCGTCGAGCTGCTCGGTGGCGAGGTCCGCCCCGGAAACCTCGATAATCTTGCGGATCAGCGAGTAGCCGTTGGAGTGCGGGCCCGAGGAGGGCAGGGCAATGAGGGCGTCACCGGTAGCCACCCGGGAGCCGTCGATGATGTCCGACTTCTCCACGACACCGACGCAGAAGCCGGCCAGGTCGTAGTCCTCGCCTTCGTACATGCCCGGCATTTCGGCGGTTTCGCCGCCCACCAGAGAGCAGCCGGCCTGTTCGCACCCTTCGCCGATACCGGTGACCACGGTGGCCGCCACGTCGACGTTCAGCTTGCCGGTGGCATAGTAGTCAAGGAAGAACAGCGGCTCGGCGCCGCAGACCACCAGATCGTTGACGCACATGGCCACCAGGTCGATGCCGATGCTGTCGTGCTTGTTCAGGTTCAAGGCCAGGCGCAGCTTGGTGCCCACGCCATCGGTGCCGGAGACCAGCACGGGCTGCCTGTAGCCGGCCGGGATCTCGCACAGCGCGCCGAAGCCTCCCAGGCCGCCCATCACTTCAGGCCGCGCGGTACGCTTGGCCACGCCCTTGATGCGTTCGACCAGCGCTTCACCGGCGTCGATGTCCACACCGGCGTCCTTGTAGCTCAGGGAGGGTTGCTTGCTCATGATCCAGGCCTTTGAAGAGGGGCGATACAGGAAACGACCACGGGGGTCTGCGAAGGCGCGCGATTTTATCAGGGTTGGTCTGTTCAGGCCAGAACGCGGCCAGGCCGGCGAGCCCTCGAATCCGCGCCGTGGTTGGCAGGGCGAATGTTTTCAGGGAAAGTGGGTCCCACTTCTCTTAGTACACGTTCTTTTGGAAATCAGCCCATGCGCCTGCGCTCCGTTCTGCTCGCTTCATTGTTCGGTCTAGTTCATCTGGCAGCCTGGGGCGAAACCGTCGCCAACCTGTACGAGGTCAGCGAGCCGGTCGCCAGCCAGGCACCGGAAGAGCGGGACCAGGCCACCCAGCGTGCCCTGGAAACCCTGGTGCTGCGCCTGACCGGCGACGCCAAGGCCTATGGTGGTGGCGCCCTGGCGAGCGTTCGCAAGGACCCGCAACAGATCATCAGCCAATACGGCTACCAGGCCGGGCCGCCCCAGGTCCTGCAGGTGGATTTCGACCCGGTCAGTACAGACAAGGCCCTGCGTCAGGCCGGGCTGGCGACCTGGGGCGCCAATCGCCCTTCCATCCTTGCCTGGTGGCTGAACGATAGTCCCGCCGGGGCTATCCTGGCCGGCGATGCCCAGCCCAGCGCCGCCCCGCTGCGCCAGGCCGCCAGGCACCGTGGCCTGCCCCTCAAGCTGCCCATGGCCGACCTGCCGGAGCAGCTGGCGGCCACCGCCAAGAACCTGGAAGCCGCCGACCCGGCCCCTTTGCAAGGTGTATCCCAACGCTATGGCGCCGACGCGTTGCTGGCCGTGCATGCCGTTCCCAGTGGGGAGCGTTGGCAGGCGAAGTGGCGGCTTTGGCTGGGCGGGCAAAAAGAACAGGGCAGCGTGGAAGCGGCCGACCAGGCAGGCCTGGCCGATGCGGTGATGCTGGCCGTGGCGCAACGGCTTGCGCCCCGCTATACGGTCAAGCCGGGCGCCAGTGGCGACCTGACGGTCGAAGTGCAGGGCATGACCCTGGACCACTACGCTGAACTGGGGCGCGTGCTCGATACCCTGGGCGGCCGCCTGTTGAGCGTGCAGGGTGACCGCGTTCTCTATCAGGTGACCGCCAGCGCCGACCAGTTGCGAGCGCAACTGAGCCTGGCCCGTTTGCAGGAGATGCCGGCGACGCCCGCCGATGCGTCAATCCCCGCCACGCCGGGCGCGGCGCCCACGCTCGAACCTCTGCGGTTCCACTGGTAAGGGGCGGTCATGACAGACAAGAAGCGTTGGTTCTGGCTGGGCGCGGCGTTGGTCGCCGTCGCCCTGATCTTCGAATTGCATCCTATCCTCTCGCCCTTCCTGGTCGGCATGCTGATCGCGTACCTGGGCGACCCGCTGGTAGACCGGCTCGAGCGTCTGCGCTTGTCCCGTACCCTTGCCGTGGTCGTGGTGTTCGCGCTCTTCACCCTGATCGTGCTCCTGGCGCTGGTGGTGGTGATTCCCATGCTGGCCAAGCAGGTGGTACGGCTGTACGAACTGACCCCACAGTTTCTGGATTGGCTGCAGCAGGTGGCGCTGCCGTGGGTTCAGTCGCGGCTGGGGCTGGCAGAAGGCTTCTGGAAGTTCGACAAGATCAAGGAGGCTATTTCCGCCCACATGGGGCAGACCACCGATATCGTTGGCCTGGTGCTGGCCAGGGCAACCGCCTCGGGCCTGGCCCTGATCGGCTGGCTGGCCAATCTGGTGCTGATTCCCGTAGTGGGTTTCTACCTGCTGCGAGACTGGGACCTGATGATGGCCAAGATCCGTGGCCTGCTGCCTCGGCATCGGGAAGGGCAAATCGTTACGCTGGCTCGCGAGTGCCATGAGGTGCTCGGCGCTTTCGTGCGCGGCCAGCTAATGGTCATGCTCGCCCTGGGCGGCATCTATTCGGTGGGCCTGATGCTCACCGGCCTGGAGTTGGGCCTGCTGGTCGGGGTGCTGGCCGGGTTGGCCTCGATAGTGCCCTACATGGGCTTTATCACCGGTATCAGCGCCGCGCTCGCCGCGGGGCTGTTCCAGTTCGGCCTGGACCCATGGCATCTTGCGGCCATCGGCGCGGTATTCGCCATCGGCCAGATGCTCGAAGGCATGGTGCTGACCCCGTTGCTGGTGGGTGATCGCATCGGCCTGCATCCAGTGGCGGTGATCTTCGCCATCCTGGCGGGTGGTGAGCTGTTCGGCTTCACCGGGGTGCTGTTGGCCCTGCCGGTCGCCGCCGTCATCATGGTGCTGGTGCGGCATATGCACGTGCTCTACAAGCAATCGGACCTCTACGGCGGTGGCGAGGATCCACAGTTGTAATTACCCCTGGCTGGCCGGCGGGCGCGCGATCAGCCCTTGCCGGCGGGCCTGGCGCGCGTCAAGCTTGCAGCTTCCAGCCAAGCCGCTAGAATCTGGCACCTTTTGAGTTGAGGCGTAACCCCAGGCGCATGAAAGAGCCGATCCAACTCCCGCTGGGTGTGCGCCTGCGTGATGACGCCACCTTCGTCAACTACTATCCCGGAGCCAACGCCGCGGCGCTTGGCTACGTCGAGCGGTTGTGCGATGCGGATGCCGGCTGGACGGAGAGCCTGATCTACCTCTGGGGCAAGCCGGGGGTAGGGCGCACTCATCTGATGCAGGCGGCATGCTTGCGCATGGAGCAGCAGGGGCAGCCAGCGGTGTACCTGCCTCTGGCCCAGCTGCTGGACCGGGGTGTTGGCATTCTGGATTACCTGGCCCAATATGAACTCGTATGCCTGGACGATCTCCAGGTCATCGCCGGCAAGGCAGACTGGGAAGAGGCCTTGTTCCACCTGTTCAATCGCCTGCGTGACAGTGGGCGCCGCCTACTGATCGCCGCGTCACATTCCCCACGGGAATTGCCGGTAAAGCTGGCAGACCTCAAGTCCCGCCTTACCCTGGCCCTGGTTTTCCAGATGCGGCCGCTTTCCGACGAAGACAAGCTGCGAGCGCTTCAGCTGAGGGCTTCGCGCCGGGGCCTGCACCTGACCGATGAGGTGGGGCATTTCATCCTTACCCGCGGAAGTCGCAGCATGAGCTCGCTGTTCGACCTGCTCGAACGCCTCGATCAGGCCTCGCTTCAAGCTCAGCGCAAGCTCACTATCCCTTTCCTCAAGGAAACCCTGGGCTGGTAACAGCGCCGTCATGCCTGCACAGCAGCGCAGCTGGCGAATGGCCTGGGCTTGCCTGGCATGACCCTTGCTTCACTGATCCGACCGCCACTTGACTGGCGCAGTAGTCGTTTCGCTACTGATAGCTTTCCTATATCACTCATCGTTAGCTAAGCGAAGCGGATCCGCCTAGGCGTTGCTTCCTTGGAATGTTTCGTAACGCGGGCATCGTGGATAACGCAACAAGATCATGGGCTTGGAGTCAGGGCCCTTCAGGTCCAAGTGCTCTAGACCAGCAATTTGCGCGTTAGATGTCAGCCTGAACAACGAGAGTCACAAAATGTTCTATAAAATTTGCAAATGATGCCGATAGAGGGCATATTCCACTCTTCTTCAACCAACCGACACGGTCGTGCCCATGCTCAAGCGCTTCGCACCCCTCGTGCCCCTTGCACTCGTTACCCTGCTGGTCGGCTGCGCAGCCCAGTCACCGGTCTCGCAACAGCAGGTGTCCGCCCCCGTTACCGCCGAACGCGCCCCTCAGGCGCCAACCCAGCTTCGCCACCCATCCATTGCCCAGGTTTCCGTGTTCGATGAGGCTGACGAAGCCGACGACAAGGACGACTTGGCCGCGTTTTCCAGCAAGGCGCCGTATCGCCTGCCGTTGCTGGCCGATAGCATCCTCGAACGCGGCAAATCTTTGATCGGTACCCGCTACCAGTTTGGCGGCACCACTGAAAGCGGCTTCGATTGCACAGGCTTCATCAACTTCCTGTTCCGCGAAGAGGCGGGCATGACCCTGCCGCGCTCCAGCCGCGAAATGATCAACGTCAAGGCGCCGCTGGTTGCCCGTAACAACCTCAAGCCGGGTGATGTGCTGTTCTTCGGCACCTCGGGGCGCAAGGGCCGGGTCAGCCACGCCGGTATCTACCTGGGCGGCGATCAGTTCATCCACTCCAGCAGCCGCCGCAGCGGTGGCGTACGGGTCGACAGTCTGGGCGACCGCTACTGGAGCAAAACCTATATCGAAGCCAAGCGCATGTTGGCCATGGCGCCCGTCAGCGAAATGGCTCGCAAGTAAACCAGCGCAACGCCTGACAAGGGCAGCGACGAGCGGTCACGCTTTCGCTGCCCTTTTTTATGGAAAACAGCGGGTTAAACGCTAATCTTCATCGGCAGTCGAACTCGGAACCCCTGTCCATGGCCTTTTTCTTCCTTCGCGTGCTCGCAGTGCTGCCGCTGGTGGCGCTTGCCGGTTGTGCAACCCCGCCGCCGCCCGCGTCCGCCCCTGTCGCCGCGGCGCCCCGTCCGCTGATGGTCGACCCGAGCGATTATTCTTCGATCAAGGCCGATGACGTGCTGTTCCGGGCCATCGGCCTGGTGGGTACGCCCTATCGTTGGGGCGGCAACACCCCTGCGGCAGGCTTCGATTGCAGTGGCCTGATTGGCTTCGTGTACCGAGACGCGGCGGGTATAGCCTTGCCGCGTACCACCGCAGAGTTGATCGCCATGCATGCACCCAGCGTGGATCGCGCGGCGCTTCGTTCCGGGGACCTGGTGTTCTTTTCCACCCAGGGTGGCGGGCAGGTGAGTCACGCCGGAATCTACGTGGGGGAGGGGCGCTTCGTGCACGCGCCGTCCACCGGGGGTACGGTGCGCCTGGACTACCTGGACAAGCCTTATTGGCAAAAGGCCTATCTGGACGCCAAGCGCGTCATCCAGCCAGAACGGCTGGCGCAAACGGCGCCTTGAATCCAGCGAGTGGGAACAACTGCCGGCGCGCTTGAGGCACGCGCCGGGCCACGGTTCACTACTGGCGAGTCACCCGCCAGATTTTGTTGCCTACATCATCGGCCACCAGCACCCCGCCCTTGTCATCGCCCACCACGCCGACCGGGCGCCCCATGGCTTCGCCCTTGTCATTGAGGAAGCCGGACAGCAGGTCCAGCGGTTGCCCCTTGGGCATCCCGTTCTCGAAGGGCACGAAGATCACCTTGTAGCCGCTATGGGGCTCGCGGTTCCAGGAGCCGTGCTGGCCGATGAACACCCCTTGGTCGAAGGGGGCGGGCAGTTGCTTGGGTTGGGCGAAGGCCAGGCCCAGGGAGGCGGTGTGTGGCCCGACCGCGTAATCCGGGGTGATGGCCTTCTGTACCAGCTCAGGATTGCCGGGCTCGACCCGAACGTCCACATGCTGGCCATAGTAGCTGTAGGGCCAGCCATAGAAGCCGCCATCCTTCACCGAGGTGATGTAATCGGGCACCAGGTCACTGCCGATCTCGTCCCGCTCGTTGACAGCTGTCCACAGCTTGCCAGTCTTCGGTTCCCAGGCCAGGCCGTTGGGGTTGCGCAGACCAGTGGCGAACAGGCGCTTCTGGCCGCTGGCGGCATCCACTTCCCAGATGGCGGCGCGACCCTCTTCGGCGGCCATGCCGTTCTCGCCCACGTTGCTGTTGGAGCCCACGGTCACGTATAGCTTCTTGCCGTCGGGGCTGGCGATCACATTCTTGGTCCAGTGGTGGTTCAGGCTGCCGGCGGGGAGGTCGGTGACCGTTTCGCCGTCGCCGCTGAGGTGGGTGGCGCCCGGCTGGTACTTGAAGCGCAGGAGCTTGTCAGTATCGGCCACGTAGAAATCCTGGCCTACCAGCGTCATGCCGAAGGGTGAGTTCAGGTTCTTGATGAAGGTTTCCCGGGTTTCCGCTACCCCGTCGCCGTCCTGGTCGCGTAGCAGGGTGATGCGATTGGGGCTCTGCACGCCGGCGCCTGCCCGGCTCATGACCTTTTCCGCCACCCAGCCGCGTATGCCCTTGCTGTCGTCCGGCTTGGTGGGGGAGTTGGTTTCCGCCACCAGTACATCGCCGTTGGGCAGTACATAAAGCCAGCGAGGATGTTCCAGACCCTCGGCGAACGCTTTCACCTGGGTGCCCGGCGCCGCCTTGGGCGTGACGCCGACGGGCCAGCCCACGGCGGGCGCGATGTTGACGGTGGGTACGAGCGTCTTGTTGGGCGCGGGCAGTTTCGGCGACGGGCCAGTGCCGTCGGATACCTGCAGCTTGGCGCTTTCCCCACAGGCGGCCATGCTGGTGGCCAACAGAGCGATGAGAGCGAGACTGGACTTGGGCATGGCATCAGCTTCCTGGCGAGCGGTATGTACCGTAGAGGCAGCGAGCCGGCGGAGGTTCAACATGCCGCATTGACGCTGTGGGGCCAACCCCTTACCCTTCGCCGATCGTTTCAGGTGTCCGACGTGCCGCAGGCGCTCGGGTGAAACAGGGAAGCCGGTGCAAACCCGGCGCTGCCCCCGCAACGGTAGATGAGTCACGCTTGAGCACAAGCCACTGGGGAACCGGGAAGGCGCTGAAGCTGGGCAGCGCCCGCTCATGAGCCCGGAGACCGGCCTGAAACCCATGGGCGTGACCTGCGCCTGTCATACGAGATCGCCGCGCGGGTGAGAGCGGCATCGACGTTCGCGTGCCCGCCGACCCCGGCGCAGGCGCGGCGTTGGTGCGCCCCCGCGAGCGAGCGGAGAGCAGCGATGAAGGATACCACCGGGCGCGACGAGCGCCACCAGGCGCGCATGGTGCGCAAGAAAGCCGTGATCGATGCCCGTATCGCCGCCTCGCCGGACGAGCGAGGCGTGCTGCTGGTGCTTACCGGCAATGGCAAGGGCAAGAGCAGCTCCGGCTTCGGCATGCTGGCCCGCGCGCTGGGTCATGGCATGCGTTGCGGGGTGGTGCAGTTCATCAAGGGTCGCCAGGCCACTGGGGAAGAGCTGTTTTTCCGCCGCTTCCCCGAAGAGGTCAGCTTTCATGTCATGGGCGAGGGCTTTACCTGGGAAACCCAGGACCGCCAGCGTGACATCGCCGCTGCGGTCGCTGCCTGGGACGTGGCGCGAGCCATGCTGCGGGACCCGGCTCTGGATTTTGTGCTGCTGGACGAACTCAACATCGCCCTCAAGCACGGTTACCTTGACCTGCCCATGGTACTGGCGGACCTGAACGATCGACCCTCCCTGCAGCATGTGATAGTGACCGGCCGTGCCGCGCGGCCGGAGCTGTTGGAAATAGCCGATACGGTAAGTGAGTTGGGCTTGGTCAAGCATGCCTTCCAGGCGGGCATCAAGGCGCAGAAAGGGATCGAGTGGTGAGCCAGGCACGGCGATGCCCGGCGGTGCTGATCGCCGCCCCCGCTTCCGGTCAAGGCAAGACCACGGTCACTGCCGCCATGGCGCGCCTGCACCGCAACCTTGGTCGCCGCGTGCGGGTGTTCAAGTGCGGGCCGGACTTTCTCGACCCGATGATCCTGGAGCGGGCCAGCGGCGCCCCCGTCTACCAGCTGGACCTGTGGATGGTCGGTGCCCAGGAGAGCCGGCGGTTGCTGTGGGACGCTGCCGAAAGCGCGGACCTGATCCTGGTGGAAGGGGTGATGGGGCTGTTCGACGGCACCCCGTCCAGCGCTGACCTGGCCATTGCCCTGGGTGTGCCGGTGCTGGCGGTGATCGACGGTACCGCCATGGCGCAGACGTTCGGCGCCCTGGCCTTCGGCCTGGCGCGTTACCGCCCGGAATTGCCCTTTGCCGGTGTGATCGCCAACCGCGTGGGCAGCCCACGGCATGGTCAACTGCTGCGCGACAGCCTGACCGAAGGCTTGCGCTGGTTCGGCGGCTTGCCGCGCGAGCAGGCCATCAACCTACCCAGTCGGCATCTTGGCCTGGTGCAGGCCAGCGAACTGGACGACCTGGATCGACGCCTGGACGCGGCAGCCGAGGCACTGGCTGGCGTGCTGGGCGCCGAGGCCGAGGCGCTACCGCTTCCTGTCAGCTTCGAGGCGCCGCAGCCGAGCCTGAGCGAGCCCACCCTGGCCGGGGTGCGTATCGCGGTGGCCCGGGACGAGGCCTTCGCCTTCCTTTATAACGGCAATCTGGATGCCCTGCGGGCCATGGGCGCCGAGCTTCACTTCTTCTCCCCGCTGGCTGACGCCGCGCTGCCCGCCTGCGACAGTCTCTACCTACCCGGAGGCTACCCCGAGCTTCACCATCGCCAGCTTGCGGCGAACCAGCCGATGCTGGCGGCCATCCGCGCTCACCACCAGGCGGGCAAGCCACTATTGGCCGAATGCGGGGGCATGCTGTATCTGCTCGACGGCCTCACTGACGTGGCCGGGGAACGCGCCCCGCTGCTAGGGTTGATGCCTGGCGAGGCCCGCTTGCAAAAAAGGCTGGCGGCCCTGGCGTTGCAGGAGGTGGACCTGGGCCATGGCTGCTTGCGCGGCCACACCTATCACCATTCGCTCACCGACACGCCATGGGTGCCGGTGGCCCGCGGCCATAGCCCCAATGGCGGCCGGGGCGCCGAAGCGGTCTACCAGAGCGGCCGGCTCACCGCGTCCTATGTACATTTCTATTTTCCGTCCAACCTGGCCGCCACCGCGGCTCTGTTCAAGCCCGAGGGTACTTAGTGGTCACCGAACACGCTTATGCCGAGGCCGAGCGAGCCGCCATCTACCGCGCCATCGCCGAACGCCGCGACATGCGTCATTTCAGCGGTGGAGAAGTCGATCCGCAGACCTTGCAACGGCTGCTGGCCGCCGCGCACCAGGCGCCAAGCGTCGGCCTGATGCAGCCGTGGCGCTTTATCCGGGTGCGCTCCCCGGCGCTACGCCAGGACATCCATCGTCTGGTCGAGGAAGAGCGCGTGCGTACCGCGCAGGCCCTGGGCGAACGCTCCGATACGTTCATGAAGCTCAAGGTCGAGGGCGTGCTGGAATGCGCCGAACTGCTGGTGGTTTCGCTGATGGAGGGTCGTGATGCTCATGTGTTCGGCCGCCGCACCCTTCCGGAGATGGACCTCGCGTCTCTGGCCTGCGCGGTGCAGAACCTCTGGCTGGCCGCTCGTGGGGAAGGCCTTGGCATGGGCTGGGTTTCGCTGTTCGACCCCGATCGCCTCGGGCAATTGCTCGCGGTTCCCCCCGGCGCCCGGCCCGTGGCCGTGCTGTGCCTGGGGCCGGTGACCGATTTCTACAGCGAGCCGATGCTCTCCTTGGAGGGCTGGGCCAAGGCGCGGCCGTTGGATGAGCTGGTATTCGAAGACCGCTGGGGAGGCACGCCGTGAGTCTGGCCCTGGCCTGTGTGCTGGGCGTGGCACTGGATGCGCTGCTCGGCGAGCCGCGGCGCTGGCACCCGCTGGTGGGCTTCGGCCGGCTTGCCCAGCGTCTGGAGCAACGCTTCAATTTTGCCGGCCACGGCTGGCGTAGCCATGGGGTCACTGCCTGGTTGCTGGCTGTGCTGCCGCCGGTGCTGGTCCTGACGTTCCTTTCCTGGCTGCCGATCATTGGCGGGCTGGTGGAAGTGCTGGCGCTGTACTGGGCCCTGGGGTTGCGCAGTCTGGGAGAGCACTTGCAGCCCGTGGCCCAGGCGCTGCGTGGCGGTGACCTGGAGCGCGCGCGGCACTGCGTCGGGCGCCTGGTCAGCCGGCAAACCGACGCCCTGGACGCCACTGACGTAGCCAAGGCGGCTACCGAGTCGGCCTTGGAGAACGGCAGCGACGCGGTGTTCGCCGCGCTGTTCTGGTTCATGGTCGCCGGTGTCCCGGGTGTGGTGCTCTATCGTCTGGCCAACACTCTGGACGCCATGTGGGGCTATCGCAATGAACGTTTCGAGCGCTTCGGCTGGGCGGCGGCGCGGATCGACGACCTGCTCAACCTGATCCCGGCCCGCTTGTGCGCGCTGACTTACGCCCTGCTGGGGCGTACCGCTGGCGCGCTGCGCTGCTGGCGGCGCCAGGCCGGTGCCTGGGACAGCCCCAACGCTGGCCCTGTGATGGCCGCCGGCGCGGGCGCCCTGGGTGTGGAACTGGGCGGCCCGGCCACCTATCACGGCGAGTTGCATGAGCGGCCGCGCCTGGGCGAGGGGCCGCAGCCCACCGCTGAAAGCATCGAGCGCGCCTGGGCTTTGGTTCAGCGAGGCGTTTGGCTATGGTTGTTGCTGATCTGCGCAGGGGCGAGTCTGTATGCTTGAACACGGAGGGCGGCTGCGCGCCGCCGCCAAGACTTTCGGTATCGAGGAAGGGGCCTGGCTGGACCTGTCCACGGGGATCGCTCCCTGGCCCTGGGCGGTGCCCTCGATCCCGGCCCAGGCCTGGGCCCGCTTGCCTGAGGCGGACGATGGCCTCGAAGTGGTCGCCTGCCAGTATTACGGCGCGGAACAGGCCTTGCCCGTGGCCGGCTCCCAGGCCGCGATCCAGATGCTTCCCCGGCTCAGGCGCGGCGGCAAGGTAGGTGTGCTCGGGCCCACCTACGCCGAGCATGCCGAGGCCTGGCGCCGTGGCGGCCACGTGGTGCGGGAACTGGCCGAAGGCGAGGTCGACGACTATCTCGACGGGCTCGACGTGCTGGTGGTAGTCAACCCGAACAACCCCACCGGGCGACTGCTCGACCGTGACCGGCTATTGGCCTGGGAGGCCCGCCTGGCGGCGCGCGGAGGATGGCTGGTGGTGGACGAAGCGTTCATGGACCTGACCCCTTGCCACAGCCTGGCGGCGGAAGCTGGCAGGCCGGGGCTGATTGTATTGCGCTCGTTCGGCAAGTTCTTTGGCCTGGCCGGCGTTCGCCTGGGCTTCGTCCTGGCTGCGCCCAGACTGCTGGCCGCGCTGGACGAGCAATTGGGGCCTTGGGCGGTCAGCGGCCCGACTCGGATCCTCGGCATGGACTGCCTGCGTGATCGGGCCGGTCATCGTCGGCAGATCGAGCGCTGCCAGTCGGCCAGCCAGCGCCTGGCGGCCCTGCTCGCTGAATATGGCTTGGCCCCGACAGGAGGTTGCGGGCTGTTCCAATGGGTACGCCTGGCCGAAGCCGAAAGCTGGTACCTGGCACTGGCCGAGCGGGGCATTCTGGTGCGCCTGTTCCGCCATACTCAAAGCCTGCGCTTCGGCTTGCCGGCTGAAGAGGCACACTTTCAACGGCTGGCCCAGGCATTGGCCGCCATCGCTGGGAACAATTGATGGCCACGCTCATGGTGCAGGGCACCACATCCGATGCGGGTAAAAGCACGTTGGTGACCGCGCTCTGTCGCTGGCTGCGTCGAGAAGGCCTCAGCGTAGCGCCGTTCAAGCCGCAGAACATGGCGCTCAACAGCGCGGTAACGGCCGACGGTGGCGAGATCGGTCGTGCCCAGGCGGTACAGGCGCAAGCCTGCGGCCTGGCGCCACATACCGACATGAACCCGGTACTGCTCAAGCCAAACAGCGATACGGGGGCCCAGGTCATCATCCACGGCCAGGCGGTGGGCAACATGAATGCCATGCGCTATCACGGCTACAAGGCCACCGCCATGCGCGCGGTGCTCGAGTCCCACCAACGCCTGGAGGCTGCCCATCAGGCGGTAGTGGTAGAGGGCGCGGGCTCGCCGGCGGAGATCAACCTGCGCGAAGGCGACATCGCCAACATGGGCTTCGCCGAAGCGGTGGATTGCCCGGTCATCCTGGTCGCCGACATCAACCGGGGCGGCGTCTTCGCCCATCTGGTCGGTACTCTGGCCTTGCTTTCCGAAAGCGAACAGGTCCGGATACAGGGCTTCGTGATCAACCGCTTTCGGGGCGACCTCAAGCTCCTCCAGCCCGGGCTGGATTGGCTGGAGGCCCACACCGGCAAGCCCGTGCTTGGCGTATTGCCTTACCTGACCGACTTCCACCTGGAAGCCGAGGATGCCCTCGACAGCCGCCAGCCCAGCAAGACGGGCACGCTGCTCCGTGTGGTGGTACCGGTGCTTCCCAGGCTAAGCAACCACACCGACTTCGACCCGCTGCGGTTGCACCCGCAGGTATCGCTCAGCTTTGTCAGGCCTGGCGATAGCCTGCCACCGGCTGACCTGATTATCTTGCCAGGCTCCAAGAGCGTGCGCGCCGACCTTGAGCGGCTGCGGGACGCGGGTTGGGAGGGGGCGATACGCCGACACTTGCGCTATGGCGGCAAGCTGTTGGGCATTTGTGGTGGGCTACAGATGCTCGGCGAGCGTATCCACGACCCTCTCGGCCTGGAGGGGCCGGCGGGTGATTGCCAGGGCCTGGGCTGGCTGGAGCTGGAAACCACCCTGGCGGCCCACAAGCAATTGCGCAATGTCAGCGGCCAGTTGGCCGATGGCGGTGCCTTTGTCCGCGGCTATGAAAT
This sequence comes from Pseudomonas massiliensis, assembly GCF_000826105.1. Taxonomy (GTDB): domain Bacteria; phylum Pseudomonadota; class Gammaproteobacteria; order Pseudomonadales; family Pseudomonadaceae; genus Aquipseudomonas; species Aquipseudomonas massiliensis. The sequence goes on from NZ_CCYK01000007.1 coordinate 1,123,785, forward strand.
CCACGCCGGCGTCAGTACCGGCGCAGCCTTGGCGCGGCCTGCGCTCTGGCTCGACAACCAGCGCCCCGACGGGGCCATCAGCGACGATGGTCAGGTGATGGGCACCTACGTTCACGGGCTGTTCGAGCAGCCGGCCGCCTGTGCCGCCTTGCTCCGCTGGGCGGGTCTGGAACGAGCTGCCGAGCACGACTATGAAGGGCTGCGCGAGCGTGAGATCGACCGCCTGGCCGACCTGGTCGAAGCGCATCTGGACACCGCCCGGTTGCGCGCCCTGTGCGCGGGAGGCCGCTGACATGCTCAGGCTGATCCTTGGGGGCGCTCGCTCCGGCAAGAGCCGCCTGGCCGAACGGCTGGCCGAGGCCAGCGCGCTGCCGGTGACCTATATCGCAACCAGTGAGCCCAGGGACGCCGAGCTCGACGCCCGGGTCAGGCTGCACCAGGCCCGGCGCCCGCCGCACTGGGGATTGGTGGAAGAACCCCTGGCCCTGGCGCAGGCATTGCAAATCCATGCGGCGCCAGGCCGCTGCCTGCTGGTGGACTGCCTCACGCTCTGGCTGACTAACCTGTTGATGCTGGAAGACGCGGCGCGACTGTCGGCGGAGCGGGCGGCCCTTCTGGATACGCTGCCGAATCTGCCGGGCGAGATCATTCTGGTCAGCAATGAGACCGGGCTGGGCATCGTTCCCTTGGGTGAGCTGACTCGCCGTTATGTGGACGAAGCCGGCAGCCTGCATCAGTCAATCGCCGAATGCTGCCAGCAAGTAGTGCTCACGGTCGCTGGCCTACCTCTTACTCTCAAAGGACCCACACCATGACCCTAGCCTGGTGGTGCCAACCCTGCGCGCCCGTCGATGGCGCCTTCCTGGATATCGCCCAGGAGCGCCAGCGCCAGCTGACCAAGCCGGCGGGATCGCTGGGCCAGCTGGAAACCATTGCGGTGCGCCTGGCGGCGCTTCAAGGCAGTCCGCGACCGCGCCTGGCCAATGTACATATCGGGCTGTTCGCCGCCGATCATGGCGTGGTCGCCGAAGGGGTATCGCCCTATCCTCAGGCGGTCACTGGCCAGATGCTGCGCAACTTCATCAACGGTGGCGCCGCGATCAGCGTCCTGGCGCGCAATCTCGGGGCACAGATGACGGTAGTGGACCTGGGCACGGTAACGCCCCTGGACTTGCCAGGGGTGCGTCAGGCGCGGCTGGGCGCCGGCACCCGTAACTTCGCCCAGGCGGCGGCCATGACGCCTGGGCAATGCGCCGGGGCGCTGCAAGTGGGCCGAGAAACCGCCCAGTTCGCCGCTGCCCAAGGCGCAGAGCTGTTCATCGGGGGCGAGATGGGGATTGGCAACACCACGTCCGCCAGCGCCTTGGCGGCCTGGCTGCTGAATTGCCCGGCGGCGGATCTGGTAGGCCCCGGGACAGGCCTGGATGCCGCTGGCGTCAATCACAAGGCCCAGGTAATAGAGGCGGCATTGCGCGTCCACGGCCCGTCCTGCGCAGGCCCTCTTGAGGCCCTGGCCTGCTTCGGTGGCTTCGAGATCGCCGCCCTGGTTGGCAGCTACCTGGGCGCCGCCCAGGCCGGCGTGGCGGCGCTGGTGGATGGCTTTATCTGCAGCGTAGCCGCGCTGATCGCAGTGCGCTTGAACCCTGAGTGCGCGCCATGGCTGTTTTTCGCCCATCAAGGCGCCGAGCCCGGACATCGGGCCGTGCTCCAGGCGTTGCAGGCGCAGCCGCTGCTGGCCCTGGGCTTGCGCCTGGGGGAGGGTAGCGGGGCGGCCCTGGCGGTGCCGCTGATGCGGCTGGCCTGTGAACTGCACGGCAACATGGCGACCTTCGCCGAGGCGGCGGTCGCGGATCGTCCGGCGTGAGCCTGCGCCTGGACCTACTGCGGCATGGTGAAACCGAACGGGGCGGTGGCTTTCGCGGCAGCCTGGACGACAACCTGACGCCCCAGGGCTGGGCGACCCTCGAGGCTGCGGTCGGTGGGCAGGGGCCCTGGGATGTCATCGTCAGCTCACCCCTGCGCCGCTGCGCCGCTTTCGCCGAACACCTTTCGGCCGCCCTTGGGGTGCCTATGTCGATCGTGCCAGGCTTGAAGGAGCTGCACTTCGGCGAATGGGAGGGCAAGACCGCCGCGCAACTGATGGAAGGCCAGGCGCAGGCGCTGGGTCGCTTCTGGCAGGATCCGTTCACCCATCCGCCGCCTGGCGGCGAGCCCCTGAGGGACTTTATCCATCGGGTCGAGGCCGCCGTGGAAATACTGCGGACCCGCCATCCTGGCCAACGGTTGCTGCTGGTGGGCCATGCCGGCGTGATCCGCTTGCTGCTCGCCCGGGCCCGAGGGCGGCCTGCCGTGGGGTTGCTGGAGATAGAAGTCGCCCATGGGGCCTTGCACCGTCTGGTCCTTGACGGCCCAGGGCAATGGCGGGAACTGACATGATGGCCTGGTGGATAGCCCTGCAGTTTCTCAGTTGTCTGCCGGTGCGCCTTGCCCGTATGCCCAGCCCGGCGGAGAACGGCCGTTCCCTGCTGTTCTACCCGATGGTCGGGCTGCTCTTCGGCATGCTGCTCTGGGTCCTGGACTGGCTTCTGGCCGACAGCCCGAAGCTATTGCACGCGGCCCTGCTGCTGCTGGCCTGGGTGATGTTGACCGGCGGGCTTCACCTGGATGGCCTCGCCGATACCGCCGACGCCTGGGTGGGCGGCTATGGCGACCGGGCGCGTACCTTGGCGATCATGAAAGATCCGCGCAGCGGGCCCATGGCTGTGGTCACTCTCGTGCTACTGCTCTTGATCAAGTTCGCGGCCCTGCTGGCCTTGATAGACGCGCCGGGCTCAGCGCACTGGTGGCTGGTGCCGATATTCGGCCGCGCGGCACTGTTGGGCTTGTTCCTGAGTACGCCCTATGTACGGCCTGGGGGGCTTGGACAGGCACTGGCCGAGTACCTGCCGAGGGCGAAAGCTGCCTGGATACTTTCATTCTGTATCGCTCTGGCCCTTTGGGAGGCCCCGGCGGCCGCGCTGGCCGGGGTCCTGACGTTCTGGCTTCTGCGACGCTTGATGCTGCGCCGCCTGGGCGGTACCACCGGGGATACCGCTGGCGCGCTGCTGGAATGCTTGGAGGTGGTGATGCTGGTGAGCCTGGCGCTGGGGTAGGGCAGCCTACCCTGGATCACCCCTGAAATGACGAACCCCCGCAGGGCGGGGGTTCGTTGAGCATCGGCTGGCTTAGAACCTGTAGGTAAGCGAGCTGCCGAAGCCGTGGGCGCTGTTTTTGTAGGTCGCGCTGTAGGCACCTTTGTTGGTAGTACTTCCTGAGCTAGGCAGGTTCACATCCACGCTTTCTTCCTTGAGGTAGGAGTAGGCGAAGTCCAGGGTGATGTTGTCGGTCGGGCTGTAGCCGGCGCCGACGCTGAAGATCCGGCGGTCACCCGAAGGGATGCGCGGTGAACGGTCGTGGTTGTTGGTGGGCGACTGGTCCACGCTGAACCCCGTGCGCAGTGTCCATTGCTTGTTCAGCTTGTAGGACGCACCGATGGCGTGGGCCCAGGTGTCGTGCCAGTTCTGCTCTTCGGTAATGGTTCCCAGGCCGAGCGCGGTTGCGGTAGCGCTGCCGGAGTTTTCCACGGTGATGTCCTTCAGGCGGCTCCAGCGGGTCCAGGTGCTACCACCGTAGATAGTCCAGCGGTCATCCAGCTCATGGGTGAAGGAGAAGTCCACCGATTCCGGGGTGGTCAGGTCGAGGGAAGCATCGGACTTGAAGTTGAACGCTGGCAGGGCTGCCCTCGCACGCAGGTTTCGCACCTTGGTGTCACCGTCCAGCTTGTAGTCCACCTTGGAGTGGTAGGTCAGGCCAAGGCGAGTCTTGTCGGTGGCCTGAACCAGGATACCGACGTTGAAGCCCAGGGCGGTGTCGTCACCCTTGATCTTCACCTGGCCGTCGCCTCCTGAAATGGGGTTGGCGGCGTTGATGGTGCGAGAGGTCAGCTCACCCTCGATGCGGTTGATGGTCGGGCCGAAGCCGATGGACACCTTGTCGTTGAAGGCATAGCTGACGGTGGGCTGGAAGGTGATCACCTTGACCACACTCTTGTCCGCCCAGTAGCGGCCGGCATAGCCGCTTTCGTAGTCGGTAGCCAGGCCGAAGGGCACGTAGACTCCGAAGCCCACGGCCCACTGGTCATCCAGGGGCTTTACATAGTAGCCCATGGGCACGCCCACTAGGGGAACCATGTCGCCTTCGTTGCTGCCACCCAGGGTGGAGCGGGCGTGATCGATTTCAGAGTCGGCATAGATCCCAGCGGCGCCGACGGTGAATTGTTCCTGCTTGAGACGCGCCATGCCCGCCGGGTTCCCCGCCACGGTGCTGGCGTCTTCCGCCGATGATGACCGACCCGCGAAGCCCACGCCCATGCCGCTGATGCTTTGCTCGTTGATGGCGAAGCCGCTGGCGAAAAGTTGAGTGGAGGCAAGCGTGACTGCGAGGCCGAGGCTCGATCTGATCATGACTTTTTTCATTGTTGTTGTTACTCCGAGGGTGATCTCCGAGGCAAAGTACCAATAAACCTGCAACTGCGCTACACCTCTGTATCACCTAAGCTAGAGCAGTTTTGTCGGACAATCCAACTAAAAGAGCCCTCATACGCAATAGAATCGAGTCGTGGTTCCTGTTTTCGACGTCATATAGTTGACGGTAGCCCTAATGCGTTTCGCTACAGGGACCGCTAACCCTTCTGGATTGGGCGCTATAACCCAGCGATGGCATTTTGACGAAATTCGATTGAGGGCCGGGAACTTGTCACTGATAGGGAAGCGAGCGGAAGCAGGCCTCACACCTGGAGGCCCGATAGCTAGGCACTTTTTTGTAACAGGAAAGGGTAAGAAGGCGAGCCCCACGCGTGGCAGCGATTGATCGAACGGGGCTCGCCTGGAACGACACGCCGCTGGCGTATCGCTCAAGTTAAAGCATAGCTTTAACTTCGGGACGCAAATGTACGTTCGTCGGAGCTATTCGACCCTGAGGACAAGAGGTCGAGGGCGCCTCTCAGGCAACCAGCGACTGGCGAGCGCGCTCGATGACTGCCTGCAATGGAGCTGGAGCAGCATATTGCTCCGGGTAGAGGCGTTCGGTATGACGCGCTACGCCATGCTCGTTGACCACGGAGAAGCTGAAGCTATCGTTACGTGCCGCGAGGATGACGCAACGCAGCGGAGCGAAAGCTTGGGACAAGGTATGGATGGCAACCTGGGTTTGAGTATTGAAGGTCATTGTGGGTGTTCCTGCGATTGACACGGATCAGAGCCGTGCGGCATTGAATTTGTTCCGGCGCGCTTGATAGATAACGCAGACCTGCCAGAACAGTACAGCTCGCCTGTGACGTATAGATGAACGTGATGCAGGCGGCGGTCGGTACGCAAGACGAGGGGCAGCCCGGCTGAGGTCATGACAGCGAGAGGCAAGCCTGGGAAGCGAGACAGCGGGGCGTAATGGTAGAGACGCTTGGCGCTGGCCTGAAGGCCGAGAGGGTCCGATTGAACAGCGAGACTCGATGCTAGGCATCGACGGTGTTGCTGGAGGGACTTGAGCGGCCGAAATTTGCTTTCAGCTTATGTACGAACTGCGGAGAACCCTATAGATAAAAGGCAGTCATGGCAAGCCTCCAGGGAGAGAGGCGATAAACGGTAGTTGGGCCTGATCGCTGGAAACCGGCTTCTATAGGTCTTCAGAGGGATGCTCGTTCGTGCCACAGGCTGCGCCTTTTCTGTTGTTCTCTACCGAGCCTGGCGTTTAAAGGCTTGCATAACCCAAGGGGTTGTGCACACCAGTGTGCGAAACTGTCACATTCCAGCGGAGCGGTGATGCAGCCCTCGAGCAGCATGCTCCCGATTTTCAAGTCAATGAAAAAAAACACTTTTTTGAGCTGGTGAAAAAATGGACAGTTTGTCTGGAGGCCCCGTCCCATCAGGGTTTGCGAAGGGTAGAGGGGTGTTGTCCACTGTGTTATCCACAGGTTCTGTGGATTGTGACCGTTGATTGCTCTACGGCGGCCATTGCGCTCTAGAGCCGCTATTATCGATGTCCATAGCCGCTGCGCTGTCAAGTTGAAGCATGTAATTTTTTCGGCATAACCGAGGTAGTGGGTAGACTGACCTGCCAACTCCCCGCTTCGCCATCCAGCACTTCCACCGGTACCCCCCCATGCCCGACGATGTCCTCCGTTTAGTCTTCAGCGCCCTGCTCGGTGCGCTGCCTTGTGTTGCCCTGGCCTGGCATTTCTACCGCGCCGCGGCAGCGGCCCGCACGGACATTCCCTTGCTGCAGGAGCGGCTACGACTCGCTCAGGCCAGTGAAGAAGCTGCTCGCCAGGAAGGGGCCGCGCGTGCTCATGAACTGGCTGACCTGGGCCGCAGCCATGCCTTGGTTCAAGCGGAACTGGCCGCCGCCGCCCGTGAGCTGGAGTTGTTGCGCTTGGAGGTGGACAACGGCCGTGATGCCGCTCACGCCTGGGATCATGAGCGTCGACAGCGTGAAGGGGAGTTGCGTCAATTGGAAGCGCGCTGCGCTGCCTTGACCGCGGAGCTTAGAGAGCAGCAGGAGGGCCACGCGCAACGCCTGGCCGATGTCCAGGGCGCTCGGGACGAACTCAGGGCTCAGTTCGCCGAGTTGGCGGGAAAGATCTTTGAAGAGCGGGAACAACGCTTTTCGGAGAACAGCCAACAGCGCCTGGGTCAGCTGCTTGACCCGCTGCGTGAGCGGATCCAGGCCTTCGAAAAGCGCGTGGAAGACAGTTATGCCCAGGAAGCGCGTGAGCGATTTTCCCTTGCCAAGGAACTGGAGCGGCTGCAGCAATTGAACCTGCGCCTGAGCGACGAAGCCACCAATCTTACCCAGGCGTTGAAAGGCCAGAAAACCCAGGGCAATTGGGGCGAGTTGGTGCTTGAGCGGGTACTGGAACATGCCGGGCTGCAGAAGGGGCGGGAATACCAGACCCAGGTCAGCCTCAAGAGTGCGGACGGCGAGCGCTTCCAACCCGACGTACTGGTCACGCTGCCCGGTGAAAAACAAGTTGTGGTCGATGCCAAGGTCAGCCTGGTGGCCTGGCAGCAATACGTCGGCGCTTCGGAAGCCGACCTGGCCCAGGGCGCGCTCAAGCAACACGTCAACAGCCTGAGAGCGCATATCAAAGGTCTGGCCGGAAAAGACTACAGTCGCCTGGAGGGCCTGCACAGCCTGGACTTCGTGCTCTTGTTCGTGCCCATCGAAGCAGCCTTTTCCGCCGCGCTGCAACATGAGCCGGGGTTGTTCCAAGAGGCTTTCGACAAGCAGATCGTCGTGGTCAGCCCTACTACCCTGCTGGCGACCCTCAAAGTGGTGGACAGCCTCTGGAAGCAGGAACGGCAAAGCCAGAACGCGCGGGAGATTGCGGAGCGCGCGGGCTGGCTCTACGACAAGTTCGTACTTTTCATCCAGGACCTGGACGAGGTAGGCACCCGTCTGCAGCAGTTGGACAAGGCCTACGCCAGCGCTCGGAACAAACTTACCGAAGGGCGCGGGAATCTGGTCAGCCGCAGCGAGCAGCTCAAGTTGCTGGGCGCCCGCGCCAGCAAGCGCCTGCCCCCGGAGCTGCTGGACAAGGCCGCCGTGGCTGGCGGGGATGATCTCTTCGGGCCAATGGACGCGGACTCAAGCCTGCGTCAGCTCGCGCCGGGCGAAGTGCCGATTCAATAGGGCACGCAGGGCCGCCGGCTTGAGTGGCTTGGGCAAGTAGTCCAGCCCGGCGGCATGGACCTGGGCGATGGTTTCGGCGCGACCATCGGCACTGATCACCACGCCCGGAACAGGCGCGCCCAGGCAGGTGCGCAGCCAGGCAACCAGCGCTGGGCCGGTGTCGCCCTGGTCAAGGTGGAAATCCACCAGCAGCAACTGAGGCTGCGCACCTTCGGCCAGGAGCGCGGCGCATCGATCACGACCCGTGGCTGTCCATACAGTGCAGCCCCAGCGTGTCAGCAGACTGGTCATGCCAGTGAGGATGCTGGTTTCGTTGTCCACGCACAGTACCTTCAAGCCGCCCAGGGGCAGCGCGGCGGGCACCGACGCTGGCACTACCGTGGGAGCCGCCGCGGCCAACGGCACCTGTACGCTGAAGACACTGCCGCGCCCCGGCCACGAGCGCACCTCGATGCGGTGGCCGAGGAGCCGGCAAAGGCCGTCAGCAATGGCCAGGCCCAGGCCGAGCCCCTTTTCGGCACGGGTCTGGTGACTGTCCAGGCGTTGGAATTCTTCGAAGATAACTCCCAGCTTGTCTGCCGGAATGCCTGGGCCACGGTCCCACACTTCCAGGCGCAGATGCCCGTGTGTACGACGTACCCCCAGCAGTACCGGGCCGCTACCATAACGGAAGGCATTGGTAAGAAAGTTCTGCAGGATGCGGCGTAGCAGGCGAATATCGCTGTCGATGCGCTGGGCGCTGCCACGCACTCTCAAACTAAGCCCTTGCTCCTGGGCAAGCGCCGAGAATTCAGTGCCCAAGGCAATGTAGAGCTCGTCGAGGGCGAACGCTGCTCGGTTCGGTGTGACGCGACCGTTCTCCAGGCGTGAGATATCCAACAGGTCGCTGATCAGGTCTTCGGCCGAGCGCAGGGCGCTGTCCATGTGCGCGACCAATGGGCGAGCGTCGGTGGGCAGCTCCTTTTCCTGGTGCCCGAGCGCCGCGCAGAACAGACGCGCGGCGTTCATGGGCTGCATCAGGTCATGGCCCACGGCTGCCAGGAAACGGCTCTTGGAGCGGTTGGCGGTATCAGCGTGCGCCTTGGCGGCGGAAAGCGCCTGGTTGAGCGCCGACAGCTCGGCGGTACGCTCGGCGACCCGCCGCTCCAGGCTTTCGTTGGCGTCCTTGAGTGCCCGCTCGGCTTCGCGATAGGCAGTGATGTCCGTGAAGCTCATGACGAAACCACCGCCTGGCATGGGGTTCCCGATGAGTTCGATCACCTGCCCATTGGGAAATACTCGTTCGGAAGTGTGCGCCCGCCCCTGGCGCATGTAGTCCAGGCGCCGGGCTACGTGGACCTGGGCTTCCCCTGGGCCGCAGAACCCCCGCTCGGCGTTGAAGCGGATAAGGTCCGCAATAGGCCTGCCGACCGCGATAAGGCCTTCCGGATAGTTGAACAGCTCCAGGTAGCGGCGGTTCCAGGCCACCAGGCGCAGATGCTGGTCCACCACGCTGATACCCTGGGTAATGTTTTCGATGGCGCCTTGAAGCAAGGCACGGTTGAACTGTAAGACCTCCGAGGCTTCGTCAGCGATACGCACCACGTCTTCAAGCTGCATGTCGCGGCCTTCGATGGCCGCCTTGACCACTGCCCGAGTCGACGAGCTGCCAAGGGTGCCGGCCAGCAGTCGCTCGGTATGGGCGATCCATTCGCTGTCCGCGGTCTGGCTGGGATTGAAGCCCTTGCCCTGGCGATAGGCGAAGCGGCTGAAACTTTCCCGGGCGCGCTCTTCGCCCACGAATCGGCTGGCGAGCTTGAGCAGGTCGTCGAGCTGCACCGCCAGCAAGCCCTTGGCGTTGGGCCGAAGGCTGTAGTAGTGGCCAACGAAGCGTCCGGCTTGCCAGTGTTCGGACACGCGGGTGCGTGACAGCACCGACACCCATACGAACAGGACGAAATTGCCTGCCAGGGACAGCACTACGCCCTGAGTCAGGGCCGAGATCGGCAAGTGCAGTGGATTGCCATGCAGCCAGCTGAGCGCAGGGAAGGCATCGATAGGCCAACCCAGGCTATGGGCGGCGATGGGCAAGACCAGGGCGTAGAACCACAGGAAGCTGCCTGCCGCCAGCCCGGCGAACACACCCCGGCGATTGGCCTGCTTCCAGTAGAGCGCGCCGACCATGGCAGGGGTGAGCTGGGCGACGGCGGCGAAGGCGATCTGGCCAATGGTGGCCAGGCTGGCGGTGGACCCCAGCAAACGATAACTCACATAGGCCAACAGCAGGATCACCAGGATGCTTACCCGTCGGGCCGAGAGCATCCAGTGGCGGAAGGCTTCGAACGGTCGCTCGGCACGCTGGCGGCGTAGCAGCCAGGGCAGCAGAATGTCATTGGAGACCATGGTGGACAGGGCCACGCTTTCGACGATCACCATGCCGGTGGCAGCCGAGGCCCCGCCGAGGAAGGCGAGCAGCGCCAAAGCGGGGTGGGCCTCGGCCAGGGGCAGGCTGATCACGAAGGAATCCCGCACCACCGCACCTGGCAGCAGCATCTGACCGGCCAGGGCAATGGGCACCACGAACAGGGCCGCCAGCAGCAGGTAGCCGGGGAACACCCAGCGCGCCAGCCGCAGGTCCCGCGGTTCGAGGTTCTCTACTACCGTGACCTGGAACTGCCTCGGCAGGCAGATCATCGCCATCATGGCTACCCCCGTCTGTACCATCATCGACGGCCAGTTGATGGTCTCTTTCCAGTAGGCGCCCAGGGCTGGAGCCTGCCGCGCCTGCCCCAGCAGATCGCCGAAACCCTTGAACAGGCCAAAGGTGATGAAGGCCCCCACGGCCAGGAAGGCGAACAGTTTCACCAGCGCCTCGAAGGCGATGGCCAGGACCATGCCGCGATGGTGCTCGGTAACATCCAGGCTACGGGTACCGAACACGATGGTGAACAGCGCCAGCACCAGCGACACCACCATGGCGGTGTCCTGTACCCGGGGGCCGGTGGCGTCGGCGCTGGCGCCAATCAGCAGGTTTACCCCAAGCACGATGCCTTTGAGCTGCAAGGCAATGTAGGGAAGCATGCCGATCAGGCAGATCAGCGCCACCACGATCGCCAGGGGCTGAGACTTACCGTACCGGGCGGCGATGAAATCCGCGATCGACGTGATGTTTTCCTGCTTGCTGATCAGCACCATCTTCTGCAGCACCTGCGGTGCCAGAAGCAGCAGCAGAGCCGGGCCCAGGTAGATGGGCAGGAAGGCCCAGAGCTGCTCGGCCGCCTGGCCAACGGCGCCGAAGAAGGTCCAGCTGGTGCAATACACCGCCAGGGACAGACTGTAGACCCAGGCCCGCAGGCGCGGGGGCAGGGAAGTGCGGCGACGGTCACCCCAATAGGCTATGGCAAACATGATGGTCATGTAGGCCAGGGCTACCGCGGCGATCAGCCCGCTGGAAAGCGACATTGGGGCTTCCTTCTGAACGTATTGGCCTTGGCGGGTCGCTGGCGGTGACGGCCAAGGGCAGAGGCTTGGACTCCTGGGGCGTTGCCAGTGTCGCACGCTCGCCAGGCGGCGTCAGTCGCGACCAATGTCTACCCTGGGGTGTGGCTTTTGGCCGCCGCGGGCGTCCCATGTCAATCAGGCCGATGGATCAGGAGTTCCAGGACGATGAGTTCCCAGTTCAAGCTGTTGCGCACCCGCCGCTTTCTGCCGTTCTTCATTACCCAGGCGCTTGGGGCGTTCAACGACAATGTCTTCAAGCAGTCGCTGATCCTGGCCATACTCTACAAGTTGAGCATCGAAGGGGATCGCACCTTCTGGATCAACCTCTGCGCACTGCTGTTCATCCTGCCGTTCTTCCTGTTCTCGGCCCTGGCCGGGCAATTAGGGGAGCGGTTCGACAAGCACCGGCTGATTCGCGCGGTAAAGCTGGCCGAGATTCTGATCATGGGCGTCGCCGCGGCGGGCTTTCTTACCAGCCATCTGCCCGTACTACTGGTCGCCTTGTTCGCCATGGGTACCCATTCGGCCGTGTTCGGGCCAGTCAAGTACTCCATCCTGCCCCAGGCCCTGCAGCGCCAGGAGCTTCTTGGCGGCAATGGCTTGGTGGAAATGGGCACCTTCCTGGCAATTCTTGGCGGTACCATAGGCGCGGGCATGCTGATGGCTGAAACCCTGTATGCGCCTTCGGTGGCAGTGGCCATGGTGACAGTAGCGGTGCTCGGCTACCTGGCCAGCCGCTTCATTCCGCCGGCCCCGGCCGCGGCGCCTCATACAAGGATCCGCTGGAACATTCCCGCGCAGACGCTGCATACCTTGCGTCTGGGCCTGGGCCAGCCGAAGGCGGTGTCCCGCTCGTTGCTGGGCAATTCCTGGTTCTGGTTCGTCGGCGCCATCTACCTCACCCAGATCCCTAGCTATGCCAAGACCTGGCTGCACGGTGACGAAACCGCGGTCACCCTGGTGCTCACGACCTTTTCCGTTGGCATAGCGCTGGGTTCCGTGCTTTGCGAGCGGTTGTCGGGCCGGCAGGTGGAAATCGGCCTGGTACCCTTCGGTTCCTTTGGCCTGACCCTGTTCGGGCTGCTCTGGTGGTGGCATTCGGGGCAGGTAGCGACCCCGGTCGAGGCCGGTTATGGCTGGCTGGAGTTGCTGGGCCAGCCCGGCGTATGGCCGGTGCTGGTGGATATTCTTGGCCTGGGCATTTTCGGGGGCTTCTACATCGTGCCCCTGTATGCACTCATTCAGGCCCGCACACCTGCACATGAACGCGCCCAGGTAATCGCCGCCAACAATATCCTTAATGCGCTCTTCATGGTCATCTCGGCGGTGGTGGCGGTGGGCCTGCTCAGCGGGGCGGGGCTGAGCATTCCTCAGCTGTTCCTGGTGGTTTCCCTGATGAACGTGGCGGTGAACGCCTACATCTTCAAGATCGTGCCTGAGTTCAGCGTTCGCTTCCTGGTGTGGCTGCTCAGCCACTCGATGTACCGGGTCCGCCACCGCGGGCTGGAGCATATCCCGGAGGAAGGGCCTGGGCTGCTGATGTGCAACCATGTCTCCTTCGTGGACGCGCTGATCCTGGCAGGCGCCATTCGCCGGCCGGTGCGCTTCGTCATGTATTACCGGATCTACAACCTGCCGGTGCTCAACTTCTTCTTCCGCACCGTCGGCGCCATTCCGATCGCCGGGCGTAGCGAGGACCTGCTGATCTACGAACGGGCGTTCCGTGATATCGCCGGTTACCTGGCCGTGGGCGAGCTGGTGTGTGTGTTCCCGGAAGGCAAGCTCACCCGGGATGGCGAGATCGACGCTTTCAAGAGCGGTATTACCACCATTCTCCAGCAAACCCCGGTGCCGGTGATTCCCATGGCCCTGCGCGGGTTGTGGGGAAGCTTCTTCAGCCGCGCGCCACACAAGGGGCTGTTCAAGCGGTTCTGGTCCAGGGTTGAGGTCGCCGCCGGCCCCTCGGTAGGGCCAGATGAGCATACTCCGGGGGTATTGCGGGAGAGGGTGCAGGCGTTGCGGGGGGATTGGCGTTGACGGGCAGGTTTCAGATTCGTTCGCTAGCTGCCGCTAGCTCCCACCAGGGTGCTCCCTCCGGTGGGAGCCGGCGGCAGCTGGCGAACGAACCTGCGCGCCTTATTCCGTTCCCTTCATCCGCCGGAAGAAGGTAGAAAGAAGGGCGCCGGAGATGTTGTGCCACACGCTGAACAGCGCGCTCGGCACCGCGGCGATCGGGGAGATATGCGCCGCGGCCAGGGCGGCGCCAAGGCCTGAGTTCTGCATGCCCACCTCCAGCGCCAGCGACTTGCGCTGGGCCAGGGGCAGTCCGCACAAGCGGCCGGTGAAATACCCCAGCAGATAGCCGAAGCCGTTATGCAGCATCACCACCGCCATGATCAGCAGGCCGGACTCGGCGATCCTGGCCTGGCTGGCCGCCACCACCGCGCAGACGATCATCACGATGCTCACCACCGAGACCAGTGGCAGCACCTCCACGGCTATGGCCACTGCCTTGCCGAGCAAGCGCTGGGCAATCACGCCCAGCACGATCGGCAGCATCACGAACTGCAGGATCGACCAGAACATGTCCCAGAAGGACACCGGCATCCAGGCCGAGGCCAGCAACCAGATAAGCGCGGGAGTCAGCAGGGGCGCGAGCAGGGTGGTGACCGCGGCGATGGCCACCGAAAGCGCCAGGTCGCCCTTGGCCAGCCAGGTCATGACGTTCGAGGACGTGCCGCTGGGGCAGCAGCCGACGAGGATGACCCCCACAGCGATTTCCGGCGGCAGGTGAAACACCTGGCAGAGCACCCAGGCCACGCCGGGCATGATCACGAAGTGAGCGACCACGCCCAGGCCCACCCGCCAGGGGTGGCGCAGCACCTCCGCGAAGTCGTCCAGCCTGAGGGTCAGCCCCATGCCGAACATCACGAGCCCCAACAAGGGAACGATGTAACCCTTCAGCCCGATGAACCAGGCCGGTTGCAGGAACGCCAGAACGGCAAACACCAGCACCCAGATGGCGAAGGTATTGCCCACGAAACGGCTGAAAGCGGCCAGGGCGCGCATGTGCTTTTCCTTTATTGTTATGCGTGGTTGGTCAGATACCTTGCGGCATGTCTTCGCCGCCCAGGGCTTCGAACAGGGCGGGCAGGAAGTCACCGAAGGTCAGCATCATCAGGGTGAAGCTGGCGTCCAGTTGACTGAGGGCTTCCTCGCCGCCGTCTTCCTCGGCCTGATCCTGCAGCAGCTCTTCGAACTTCAGCCGCTTGATGACCATCTTGTCGTCCAGCAGGAAGGAAAGTTTGTCCTGCCAGGCGAGCGCGAGCTGGGTAACCTGCTTGCCGGTGTTCAGGTGCAGCTGGATTTCCTCGCTGGCCAGGTCCTGGCGCTTGCAGCGCACGATGCCACCGTCTTCGCCAGTGTCGCGCAGTTCGCATTCGTCCAGTACGTAGAAATCCGCAGCCGGCTGCTGGGTTTTCACCCAGTCGGTCATGGTGGCGGTAGGGGCGATTTTCACGGTCAGCGGGCGCACTGGCAGGGAGCCCATGACCTCGCGCAAGGTAGAAAGCAGGTCTTCAGCGCGCTTGGCGCTGGCCGAGTTCACCAGGATCAGGCCCTGCTTGGGTGCGATGGCGGCGAAGGTGCTGGAGCGACGGATAAAGGCGCGGGGCAGGAAGGCCTGGATGATCTCGTCCTTGATCTGCTCGCGCTCCTTCTTGTAGACCTTGCGCATCTGCTCGGTTTCGATTTCCTCAATCTTCTCCTGTACAGCGTCACGCACGACGCTGCTTGGGAGGATGCGCTCTTCCTTGCGCGCGGCGATGAGCAGGAAGTCCTGGCTCAGGTGCAGCAGCGGAGCGTCTTCACCCTTGCCGAAGGGTGCGACGAAACCATAGGTCGCCAATTCCTGGCTGGCGCAGGGGCGGGCCGGCTTGCTGGCGAGCGCGGCTTCGAGGGCCTCGGGTTCGAACGGCACTTCCTGGGTGAGGCGATAGACGAGCAGGTTTTTGAACCACATTGGCGGGTGTCTCATTAGGTACAGAAGCCGGGCATTATTCTCTCTGTTAGCGCCAAGGCCAACCCTGGGCTAAGTCTTTGGAAGGGCTCGAAAAATTTTTTGAAAAAGTGCTTGCCAGCAGGAAATGCCCTCCGTAGAATGCGCGCCACACCGAGAGACAAAGGGTGATTAGCTCAGCCGGGAGAGCATCTGCCTTACAAGCAGAGGGTCGGCGGTTCGATCCCGTCATCACCCACCACTCGCTCTGTGTATCGCGCAGCGGTAGTTCAGTCGGTTAGAATACCGGCCTGTCACGCCGGGGGTCGCGGGTTCGAGTCCCGTCCGCTGCGCCATCTTCGCTCATGGGCCCACTGAACACCCGTGAGCAAAAAAACGATCCTTAGGGGTCGTTTTTTTTTTGGCCTCTGTTTCTTGGATACAGCCCACGCTTTCACGATCGGTCATGAGGCACAGTCGCCTCCACGGGCACCATGTTCGCGCAGGGCAGGCCCGGCAGATGCGCGATTCGGGCTATATGGCCTGGCGCAGGCCTTGCAGGGTTGCGGCAATGCCTGACTAGCCGGAGCCCCCGATGAGCGTTACCCCTCACTGTTCCCCCACCGAATGGCAGCTACGTTGCGAACTGGCCGCGCTCTATCGGCTGGTGGCGCATTTTCGCATGACCGACCTGATCGACACCCATATCAGCCTACGAGTGCCGGGGCCGGAGCATCACTTCCTGATAAACCGCTATGGCGTGTTGTTCGATCACATGCGCGCCAGCGATCTGGTGCTTATCGATAAGGAAGGCCGGCGGGTGGATCCCGCCTATGAAGCTCACAACGTCAATGAAGCCGGCTTTGTGATTCATTCGGCCATCCACCTGGCTCGGGAAGACATGAACTGCGTGATCCACACCCACACGGCCGCGGGCATGGCGGTGTCGGCCCAGGCCCATGGCTTGTTGCCGATTACCCAGCATGCGCTGAAGTTCTACGGCAAGCTGGCTTACCACACCTACGAAGGGGTTGCCTTGCATCTCGAGGAGCGTGAGCGGCTGGTACGCGACCTTGGCCCGCATCGCGCCATGATTCTACGTAACCATGGTCTGCTCGCCGGAGGGCGCACGGTAGCCGAGGCTTTCCATGAAATCCATTTCCTGGAGCGGGCCTGCCAGGCGCAGGTCCAGGCCCTGACCGGGGGTAGTGAACTGATCTACCCCTCCGAAGCCGTATGCCGGCTGACCGCCAGCCAGTTCACCGATGACGAAGCGGGGCTTGCGCTGATGCAATTGGCCTGGGAGGCAGCCCTCAAGCTCATCGCCGACCAGCGTGAGGATTACTGCTCATGACCGGCGTGGTATTGATCAGCGCGAGCGATGACCTCAGCACCTTGCGCCTGGCGATCCAGGCACTGGCACCGGAGCTGCCAGTCTATCTTCACGGCGAGCCGGCGGCGGAGCAGGCGCAGGTAGCAGCCTGTTGGTGCCCGGCGCCGGGCAGTCTGGGCGCGTATCCCCGGTTGCGCCTGGTGCAATCCATTGCCGCCGGCATCGATCACGTGTTGCGCGATGGCAGCCGTCCGCCCGGCGTGCCGGTGTGCCGGATCGTCGATGCCGATCACCGCCAGGGGATGACCGAATACGTCCTTTGGGCTGTGCTGCATCACCATCGCCGTATGGACCAGGTCCTGGCCAACCAGGCCGAAGCTCGTTGGGTCGAACCGGGCCAACGCTCCGCGGCGTTATGTCAGGTAGGGGTGCTGGGGCTGGGCGCACTGGGCGCTCATGCCGCCAGCGCGCTGGCCAGCCTGGGCTTCTCGGTGCGCGGCTGGGCCCGCTCGGTCAAGGCCTTGCCCGGCGTTCGCAGCTACGCCGGGGCGGCGGAACTGCAGCCTTTTCTCGACGGGCTGGATATGCTCATCTGTCTGCTGCCGTTGACCGAGCAGACCCGTGGCCTGCTCGATGCTCGGGTTTTTGCTCGCCTGGCGCCGGGCGCGGTACTGGTCAACTGCGGTCGGGGTGAGCATCTGGTCGTCCCGGACCTGCTGGCCGCGCTGGACAGCGGTCGTCTACGCGGCGCGGTGCTCGACGTGTTCGAGCAAGAGCCTTTGCCTGCGGATGACCCATTATGGCAAACCCCCGGCGTGGTGATTACGCCGCACATGGCGTCCTCGGCCTCACCGGGCAGTATCGCTCGGCAGGTGGTCGAGAATGTGCGACGGTTGCAGGCCGGCCAGCCTTTGCTCAATGAGGCGGATCCTGAGGCGGGGTATTGAACAGGTTCCGGACGCTGTCCTATCACCTGCCGTTTCCGCTGTAGGCTGTCTACAGAAGGACTCGGCTGAGGGAAACGCAGGGTGGTTCAGCGCCTAGCTTGTCGCAACCATCCTCACTATCCGACAACGGTTCAGCGGCGCACTCGCTCTTGGCTGGCAGGATGACTAGCTGCCATTTTTTTCCAGCTGCTGTGAAATGTCTTGAAAGTGAGTAGACAGGAATAGCCGTATGATCACTTCCCTTGTGCTCGCCACGGATAGTACTCGCTCCGTGCTACTGGCAGGAAAAGAACGGAGCTTTGCCTATACGCCATTCGGGATGAGCTCGCCGCACCGACAACGTAGCGGCTATAACGGTTTGCTTCTCGAACCTGGACGCTTCATTGCCTTTGGAAATGGCTACCGACCCTATCTCCCATTACTGCATCGCTTTGGAAGGTACGATAGCCTGAGCCCCTTTGGCCCTGGGGGCATCAACGGGTATGCCTATTGCAATAGCGACCCGATCAACAAGCATGATCCGGATGGTCGTGCACCGGTATGGTGGAAGTGGGTGGTGCAACAAGCCGAGATTCGGCAGTTGGTGCGTCCTCGCCCGATCATCTTACCTTCCGGACCAATCACAGGCGTGGGTCGGCCAATGGCCTCGGTTGCTCGAGTGCGAGGCGTTCGCGCAATCCCTGCCAATACAGGGCGCGGATCCCGGGCCTTTACCCGGACACATCCCATTGAACGGCCGGCGCCGGAACCGGTGATAAGCGCCACTGGCGTAGAGGCTGCTCCTGCTTCGGCCTCTAGCCGCGCCCTGAACTCGAGCTATCGCGCGACGAACGGAAGAATCGAACCAGCGTTGCCTCTATTGAATCTGCACGAGGCGCCAAGGGTACGAGGCGTTGCGCGACGGTCGAGCCCGAGGCGACAATCTGAGGCGCTCCGCCCACCCAGTCCTGATTCGGACATGTCCTATGACTCGGATGACAGCTTTGTGGGAGGTCCGAGAGTCATAATTCGGTATGGGTATCGATATTAACTGGACTTCCCTGTTGGCTTTTGTACCAGTTGGCACACAGTCTGCTACCTCCCTCGTACTCCTTCTTCCGGCGCCTGTTTTTCGGCGCCGGGTCCATCGGCTGAGGTATGGGCATGCGGTTTTCCTGTGTGGGCTGTGGCAAGTGCTGTAACGATCATCACGTTCCCCTGACCCTGGCCGAGGCAGTGCAGTGGGCCGACGATGGCGGGCAATTGATCGTGCTCACCGAAGGCTTTCTGGAAGACGCCTGGCTGGACCTGGACCCCGCCTTGCAGCATGCCCGTCGCCGCTCGCTGCGGGTGCCCAGTGGAAGCGTGCATGCCTATGTGGCCATTACCTTCGCCGCTTTCAACCAGGGGGCCTGCCGCAACCTCGATGAAAACAAGATGTGCCGCATCTACGAGCGCCGCCCGCTGGTGTGCCGCATCTATCCCATGGAGATCAACCCGCACATTCCGCTGCGCGCCGAGAACAAGGATTGCCCGCCCCAAGCGTGGGAACAGGGGCCCCGGCTGATTCACGGGGGCCAGGCCGTAGACGCCGACCTGCGACAGTTGATCGAGCGCTCTCGTCAGGCCGACCGCGATGACATCGCCGCAAAGGCTGCCATTTGCCATTTGCTGGGTATCCGGAGCATGGCCCTGAAGGGGGAGGGGTTCGCCGCCTTCATGCCGGATATGACGCACTTCCGTCAGGCGGCGGAGCGGGTAGAGGCGTTGCGATTGGCCCGCTTCGCCCATGAGCAGGCCTGGTCATTGCTTGCTCCGAGCGAAGACCTGATCGCGCGTCTGGAAGAGACCGGGGC
Organism: Pseudomonas massiliensis; assembly: GCF_000826105.1. Classification (GTDB taxonomy): domain Bacteria; phylum Pseudomonadota; class Gammaproteobacteria; order Pseudomonadales; family Pseudomonadaceae; genus Aquipseudomonas; species Aquipseudomonas massiliensis. The sequence goes on from NZ_CCYK01000007.1 coordinate 1,143,102, forward strand.
CCTGATCGCGGCTGCACTGGAGCAGCACAACCTGACCTATATCCCGCTGCGTCAGGCGGCCTGATCACTTGGCCAGGCGTGGCCTGCCCATGGAATCGGCGGGCCGGGCGGGTCAAAAGTCCACGGTGCCAGAGAACTTCAGCAGGCGTGACCTCGGAACGCCTGCTCGTGCGGGCTCGGTTACAGGCCGAAATTGAACGCGATGGAGATGCGTGGACGGCTGCCCTTGAATGGCCGGACGCTGTGCAGCAGCCAGGAGGGAAACATCATCAGGGTTCCGCTGCGGGCGGCTTCCGTGGTAGCGCAGCCGGCGCTGACGCACTCCTCGATACGCATGCGTAGCTCAGGGCGGTAGGCCGAGGCCACCAGACCACGGGGGTCGAGGAATTCCAGGTCGCCGCCAATGCTCGGGTCCTGGGCGCGACCGCCGTCGTCCACCCAGTAGACCGCCGACCAGAAGGCCCCGGCATGGCCATGCACGCCATTGCTGTCACCAGCACGGTTGATGTTGGCCCAGGCGTTGTAATGCCATTGGAAGGTGGCGTGAACCAGGCCGTTGTCCGCGGTGTGTACCGCCGTAAGGCTGCGCGCCATGTCCTGGGCGAACTGGAGCAGGGTGGCACCGGCCTCGCCCGACCAATCGGCGAAGTCCGCTTCCGACTGCCAGCCACCCTGGTTGCTGTGCTGCACGCCCCGAGACCGGGCTTCCTCCGCGAAAATGGCGGCGCTCAGTTGCTCATTGAGGCGCGCATGCTCCGGCAGCTGGCAACTCACCAAGGGAGTAGGGAACAGCTTACGGATTTTCATCAGGCTTTCGTCGAACTGGTGCTCGGTCATTCAGAGGCCGCCGAAGGACAAAGGGTGCTTTCATTCTGGTTTCAAAGCCGGCCGGGCGCAACCGCGTCGGCGGTTCCCATCCAGCCTGCGAACCCACGGAGGACGACGGTGTCGGTAAACCAGGCGTCATTCATTTTCGAGAGGAGGCTCCATGAGCAAATCGGTTCCCTACGTCACGCTTAACGACGACAAGATGATGCCGCAACTAGGCCTTGGGGTCTGGAAAGCCAGTGAGGACCAAGCCCGCCAGGCGGTGCGCGAGGCCTTCGAAGTGGGCTATCGCTCCATCGATACCGCGTCCATCTACGAGAATGAGGGCGGAGTGGGCCTGGGCCTGCAGGATGCCGGCCTGCCGCGTGAGTCGTACTTCGTGACCACCAAGGTGTGGAATGCCGACCAGGGCTTTGACCAGGCACGGGAGGCGGCCCTGCGCAGTCTGGAACGACTGGGCCTGGATTATGTGGACCTGTTGCTGATCCATTGGCCGCTGCCCATGGCCGAGCGCTATCTGGACACTTGGAAAGCCCTGATCGCCTTGCGTGACGAAGGCCGCGCGCTGTCCATCGGCGTATCCAATTTCAACCCCAGCCACCTGCAGCGTCTGATCGACGAAACCGGAGTCGTTCCGGCGGTCAACCAGGTCGAAGCCCATCCGTATTTCCAGCGAGCCGACCTGCGTGCCTTCCACCAGGAACATGGAATCCATACCGAAGCTTGGAGCCCCTTGGCCCAGGGCAAGGTCGCCGAAGACCCGCAGTTGCAGGCCATCGCCGCCAAGTATGGCAAGAGCCCGGCCCAGGTCGCCCTGCGCTGGCATCTGGACAATGGCACCATCGTGATTCCCAAGTCCGTAACGCCTGAACGCATCCGCATCAACTTCGAAGTGTTCGACTTCAGCCTCACTGAGGAGGATCGGCAGTCGATCCAGGCACTGGATCGCCAGCAACGCCTGGGCCCGGACCCGGAAACCTTCGCCATGGGAGCCTGAGCTCAGGCGTCAGAGGGCGCCGAACATGGCCGTCCAGTAAATGCCAGCGTCGCTCTTGGGGGCGGTGGCATAGGCGGCGCCCATGGCTTGCAGGTGTGGGCTCATCAGGGCCGCGCAGTGACCAGGGCTGGCCAGCCACCCCTCCACCACCTTGGCGCCACTGTCCTGGCCTGCCGCGATGGTTTCGGCCACCTGGGTGCCGCTGTATCCGGCCAGTTCGGCACGGTCTCCCGGCAGTCGCCCGTCGCGATCAAGATGATCGAAGTAGTTACGGTTGGCCATGTCCCGGCTATGGGCTTCAGCGACGCTGCCCAGGATGTCGTCCCAGACCAGGGGAGGGCTGGCAGTGAAGGCTTGGCCACCGCATTGGCGAGCCTGGGCGCGGGCCCGATTGACCGCTTCGAGCAGGTTCTTGCCTTCGGCCTGGGCCGTACCCAGCCTGGCGGTCAGCAATGGGCGCGCCAACAGGATGCGCCAGTCACGTCCTTGCTGGGTAACGGCCACATCCACGAACTGAGGGTCCAGGATGACCTGGCAATAGGGCACGGCCATGGCAGCCATGGCCGCGGCAGCGTCCCTGGGGCCGGACAGGCTGATGGCCCGGACGTTGACCATGGGATAGTTCGCCCGCGCCAGCGCTTGGGTCAAATCTCCCGGATCCCCGGCGGCCGCCGCCAGCCGCGTGTCCGGCGTCAGGGGCGGGAGCGGCAGCGATGCCAGATCGCCGCAGCGTTGCGGTTGACCGCGGTATTCGTTAAGCGCGCTCACCAAGGCCGGAGCGTCATCCGCCTGGGCCGCGTTCACCATGGCCAAGGCAAGGCATAGGCCAGGTATCCAGGCACTGGTTTCGGTTCGTGTTGTCACGCGAAAAAATCTCCTCAGGGCGAAATCATTCAAACTCCAACAGGGCACCCAACCATCCGCCGGTGTGTTCCACCGCGAATATGACCAGCCCGTGCCCCATGGTACAGGGCGAGGAACTGACCGATGGGTTCAAGGATGTTCCATACGGGTCGATAGCTGAAGATCAAGATCCCACCGACGACTTTCCTATGGCAAACCGCATATCGCGCCGATCCTTTCGCCTCCATCAGGCCTGGTGGGATTCTATCGTGATCGCTTGCTTGGGTTTGTCAGTGCTTTGGCTCGGCATTCATTTGGATCTTTTCGAAGAACTCACCCAATTCAGCGCCCAGCACGAGAGTTGGCAAGCAGATGAACTGTTCCTTGGCTTTGTAGTTATGGGCTGGTGTGGCTTCGCCTTCGGTATTCGTAGGGTTTACGAACTTCACAAAGAAGTCCGCAGTCGCCAACTCGCTGAAAGAGCCGCAATCGACATGGCTCTCCATGACAGTTTGACTCGGTTGTCCAACCGGCGAGGCCTGGAGCTGGAGTTCCATTCCCGCAGACTACGCCCCGATGATCCATTCTTCCTGGTGGTCTTTGACTTGGATGGCTTCAAATCCGTCAATGATGTTTATGGTCATGCCTTCGGTGACCGGTTGCTCAAGGAGCTGGCGGAGCGTCTACGCAAATCCTTGCCGCAAGGTGATTTTGCATGCCGTTTGGGTGGAGATGAATTCGCGCTGATCATCCGCTCTGCCAAAACCGCGGAGGCTGCTCGCCTTTTGCTCGATCAACTGGCTTCGCTGATTTCCAGCCCTGCGGTATTTGGCTCTGTGCGCCTGAGCGCGGCGGGCACCTATGGTGTTGCTCAATACCCTAGAGATGGGGCAGACCTCAGCAGCCTGCTTCGCCGCGCCGACCTGGCGCTGTATCAAGGCAAGCATGATGGCAAGAATACGATTCGCTTTTTCGATCCCCTGCGCGATTCGCATCTTGAGCAGCAGTCGCAAGTGGCGCAGCTGCTGCGCGAGGCGCTCGATAATGGCTATCTGAGCCTAGCCTATCAGCCAATCGTTTCCTTGCAGGGGGAGGAGATTATCGGTTTTGAGGCCTTGGCTCGGTTGGATCACCCCGTGCATGGACAGATTCCACCCACGTCTTTCATCCGGGCCGCTGAGCGATCCGGGCTGATGCGGGATTTGACCACACTGCTACTGGAGCGGGCCTGTCGGGAAGCTGCGAGTTGGCCCGACCACCTTTGGCTGGCATTCAACCTCAGCGCCCTGGACCTTCGGGATGAAGGCCTCGTCGAACGGGTGCACACCGCACTGCAGCGAAGCGGCTTTCCGGCGAACCGCCTGGAGTTGGAGGTAACCGAAACCGCGGTGGTGAACGACGTAGCCATGGCCAGCAAGCAAATACACGCCTTGCAAAAGATGGGGATACGCATCGCCATGGACGATTTCGGCACGGGCTACTCAAGCTTGGCACAGTTGAGCCATTTCAATTTCGACAAGCTGAAGATAGATCGGACATTCATCGATACGGTGCTTCAGAGCGAAAAGAACGCCCGTATCGTTCGAGCAGTCATTCACCTGAGCGAAGGCTTAGGCTTGCCCGCGCTGGCCGAAGGAGTGGAGACCCGTGGACAAGCGCAGTGGCTAGGTGAAGCAGGTTGTCCCATGGCGCAGGGCTATCTATTCAGCGAACCGCTCTCAGAGGTTCACCTCAGAGAGTGGCTAGGGGTCGTTGCCAAATCCAGCCACGAACCCGCGGCTTGATTGTAAAGCATTCAGTCGATAGCACCGGTATTTACACGGGTTTCCTGCCTTCGCTTGTCTGCCCCGCGGCAATGAACCTGGGCTTCGGTAGCTGCTACTGGCCGGCTTAGCTTGAACGAACCCGCCGCCCGTGTCTCTATTGTGCAGCGACCCGCAGGGCCGTTTCTTGCCACAGGAGCAGAGCCAATGATCTCCCAGCCACGCGCTACCGGCGAGCCCTTCAAACGCTTGTTCTTCGCGCTGGATTGCACTGCCGAGCAGCGCCAGGTCATCGCGCGCTGGCGCAAGACGCTGCCCTTGGGGCAGGGCCGTAAGGTGCCCTCGGAACACTTTCACCTGACCCTGCTGTTTCTTGGCGAGGTCAGTCTCGAGCGCCTGCCCTCGGTACTCGCGGCCGCTGGTTCCGTGCGTCCCCCTGGCGGCGCTTTGCGGGTGCCGCTGGACCGTCTCGAGGCCTGGCATCGCTCCGGTGTACTGGTGCTGGCGCCGCAGTCGCCCCCCAAGGCCCTACTCCGCCTGGCGTATGACTTGCAGCAAGCCCTGCTGCCGCTCGGCCTGCTCAAGGAGAGTCGTGATTACCGGCCTCACCTGACCCTTGCCCGAGACTTTCAAGGCCAGGCCCCCGAAGCCGTGATGCCGCCTGAGCTGTGGTTGAGCGCCAGCCGGTTCACGCTGTTCGAATCGCATAAAGGCCAATACTCGCCGCTCCGACACTGGTCGCTGACTTGAGCGTCTGTCTTGTAGGTGACTACCTAATCCCGTGTAGGAAAGAGGGAAAAGTCACCTAACTCGGTATTCATGACGTTCCATTAGTACTATCGTCCGATCCTGTAACAATAAAAATACAAGGACGATACCAGCATGATGAAAAAAACCGCGCTTGCTACCGCCGTTGCGCTTGGCCTTGTTTTGGGTGCCACGCCTGCCTCGGCCAACCCTTCGCCATACTCCACCATGATCGTGTTCGGCGACAGCCTCAGCGATGCCGGGCAGTTTCCAGACCTGACCGGCCCATTGGGCGCCAGTACTCGTTTCACCAACCGCACCGGCCCAAGCTATAAGGATGGCAGCGGAGAAATCTATGGCGCCGTGTCTTCCACTCAATTAGGGACGCGATTGGGCATCGACTCGCTGGCGCTGGGCGCTTCCACCTCGGCGATAAACCAGGCCGTGGGACTACCGGATGGAAACAACTGGGCCACGGGTGGCTACCGAACCGACCAGATCTACGATTCCATTACCGGTGAGTCCCGGGTGGAAATCGCTGGCCTGCTCCTGCGCAGCCGCCCAGGCTACCTGGCCAACGGCAACCGGGCCGACCCCAACGCGCTCTACTACCTGAGCGGAGGCGGCAATGATTTCCTCCAGGGGCAAGTGACCTCGGTGGCCACGGCCAGCGCCGCGGCCGGCCGCCTGGCCAGTAGCGTAGCCGCACTGCAGCAGGCCGGTGCGCGCTACATCATGGTATGGCTGCTGCCTGACCTGGGACTTACGCCCTACCTCTACGGTACCGCCAACCAGGCTGGGACATCGGCATTGAGCGCGGTATTCAACCAGACGCTTGTGTCTCAACTGGCACAGATCGACGCCGAGATAATCCCGCTCAACGTGCCCCTGCTGCTCTCGGAAGTGGTGGCCGAGCCCGGTCGTTATGGCCTGGCCACGGACCAGAATCTGCTGGGCACCTGTTTCAGCGGCAATGGCTGCACTGAGAATGCGGCCTATGGCCTGAACAGCGGCAACGCCGACCCGAGCAAGCTGTTGTTCAACGACAGCGTGCATCCCACCAGCGCTGGGCAGAAGCTGATCGCCGACTACGCCTACTCGCTGCTATCGGCGCCATGGGAGCTGACATTGCTGCCGGAACTGGCCCACGGCAGCCTGCGTAGCCATCAGGACAGCCTGCGAGCGCAGTGGAACCAACCCTGGCAAGCCGTAGGGCAGTGGCAGGCCATGCTCGACACCGCTGGGCAATCCCTGGACATGGATGATCACCGCGGCGGCGCCAAGGCCAACGGCCATGGCTTGAACCTGATGGTGGGCGGCAGTTACCGGCTGAACACGGCCTGGCGGCTGGGATTGGCGGGCGGGTACCAGCGCCAGCGAGTGGAAGCCGGCGCGGCGGATTCCGACTATAGCCTGAGCAGCTACCTCGGCACGGCGTTCGCGCAATACCGGCAAGGCCGGTTCTGGGCTGACCTGGCCGCGACCGCGGGCAAGCTGGACTATGACCAGCTCAAGCGTACCTTCGATCTGGGCGTGGGCGAACGCTCGGAAAAAGGCGACAGCCAGGGTGCGCTGTGGGCGCTGAGCGGGCGCCTGGGCTACAACCTGATGGCACCAGCCGGCCCCTGGCAAGTATCGCCCTTTATCAGCGCCGACTACGCCAGCGTCGAGGTGGATGGGTATTCAGAGAAGAGCACCCGGGCCACGGCCCTGACCGTGGGCGACCAGCGTCAAGATTCCAGGCGACTTGGCCTTGGCTTGCACCTCAGCCGCCAATTGACGCCTGCCACCGTGGTATTCGGTGAGCTGGCACATGAGCGCGAGCTGAACGACGACGTCCAGTACCTGGACCTCTCACTGCGCAGCCTGCCGGCCAATGGTTTCAAGCTTCAGGGCTATAGCCCGGCGCGTAACCATGACCGGGCCAGCCTGGGCTTGCGCCACCAACTGAGGCCCGGCCTGGCGCTGAATGCGGCCTACCAATGGCGAGGAAGCGGTCAGAGCACTCAGCAAGGGGTGAACCTGGCGCTGAGCCTGGACTTCTGACCGCGGCCCCGACCGCCTGAGCAATCGCCGCGCTTACAGCTTGAACCGAGCCACCATGCGGTTGAAGGCGGTAGCCAGGCGGGAAAGGTCCTGACTGGAGGCGTTGGTCTGGTTGGCGCCGGCGGCAGTCTGGCTCGACAGGTCCTGGATGTTGACCAGGTTGCGGTCCACTTCGCGGGCAACCTGGGCCTGCTCCTCGGCGGCGCTGGCGATTACCAGGTTGCGTTCGTTGATACCGGCGACAGCATGGGTGATGCGTTCCAGGGCCTGGTCGGCAGCGACAGCCAGGTGCTGGGTGTTCTGGGCCAGAGACTGGCTGTTGCCCATGGCACGTACAGCCTGATCGGCGGTGGCCTGCACGGTGGCGATCATGGTCTCGATCTCGCCAGTGGAGGTCTGGGTCCGCGCCGCCAGGGCACGCACCTCGTCGGCCACCACGGCGAAGCCGCGGCCTTGCTCGCCCGCCCGGGCCGCTTCGATGGCGGCATTGAGGGCCAGCAGGTTGGTCTGCTCGGCAATGCCACGGATCACATCCACCACGTTGCCGATGTTGCGTACCTGGTCCGCCAGGGTGTGCACGGTTTCGGTTGAGCCATTGAGCTCGCGGGCCATGCCGTTGATCGCGTCCACTGCCTGCTGCACCTGGGTACGTCCGGTTTCGGCTTCCTGGCTGGTGCTGCGTGAGGCTTCAGAGGTGGAAACCGCGTTGCGGGCCACTTCTTCCACAGCGCTGGTCATCTCGGTCACCGCCGTCGCCGCCTGCTGGATTTCGTCATTCTGACGGGTCAGCCCACGGGTGCTTTCCTCGGTCACCGCGCTCAGTTCTTCGGCGGCTGACGCCAGTTGCTCGGACGCCTTGGCAATCTCCTCGATGGTAGTCTTCAGGTTGCTCTGCATGCCGCCCAGGGCCGTCAGCAACTGACCGGTCTCATCGGTGCGGTCGGCCTGGATGGAAACCGTCAGGTCGCCCGCGGCTACGCGCCGGGCTGATTCCACTGCCAGGGCAATGGGGCGGGCGATGGCGCGGGTGATGATCAGGCCAAGCAGGATGGCGAGCACAAAGGCGAAAACGATCACGCCCACCAGCCAGTAGGTAGCATGCTGGGCCGTGGCATCGGCCTGAACAGCAGCCTCTTTGATCTGCCGGGTATTGGAGTCCCGGATCACGGTGATGTCGTCGAGCACGCGCTTGTAGCTTTCCAGCACGGTGCCGTTAAGGGCCTGCCGAGCCGCTTCGATATTGCCCTGATTAATGACGGTTACAGCCTGATCGATAGCATCCTGCAGGGCTCTCCAATCAGCGCGTTCCAGGGCATCGCCAGCAGCGCGTTCATCGTCGGCCAGAGGAGTTTGGCGATAAGCAGTAAAGTCTTTCCAGGCTTCGTCGCGGTTGGCGTTCATGACACCAAGCAACTCGGCGCGCGCGGCTTCGGGCGCCTTGGCCGCCACCAGCGACAGGTAGCGATAGAGATCGCGGTTTTGAGCGATGACCGCCGAGCGAACCTTGTTGACGTTGAGGATGGATACCACGTTGTTGGAGAACACGCTATCGAGGCTGTCGCCAACCTGATTGATGCCACGACCGCCGATGATACCTACCAGCAAGGTAAGCAGCGCGCACAGCGCGAAGGCGCTGAGCAGCTTGGTGGCAAGCTTGGCGTTATTGATAAAACCCATAGTGATCGAGCCCTTTCCGTAGCCGTCGAAGTTACGTGCGGGCCAGGCCCGCCGGTGGTTCTAAGCATCGGCGATCCCCGGTCAAACTAAAGCGTAGCGGGCGCTTGGCCGACGCGCGGCGCGCCGGATCTCAATCTGCAAGCAGGGTGCTCACCTTCGCCGCCAGGCTGGCCATGGGGAACGGTTTGGTCAGTACCGCCATGCCGGGTTCAAGGTCGTTGTTTCCAAGTACCGCGTGCTCTGCGAAACCAGTCACGAACAGCACCTTGAGCCCGGGCCGTACCACCCGGGCCGCATCGGCCACCTGGCGGCCGTTCATGCCGCCTGGCAGGCCGACGTCGGTCAGCAGCAGATCGATGCGCCCGGCCCCTTGCAGCAACTCCAGCCCGGCAGGGCCATTGTCGGCTTGCAGGGTGCGATAGCCCGCATCTTCCAGCGCCTGGGCCATGAGCATGCGAACGGTGGCCTCGTCGTCGATCACCAGGACAGTACCGCCGCTGCCGGCTTCGATCGGCCGGGCCGGTTGGGCCGTGGTGTCCAGTACGACTTCGCCGGTGTAACGAGGCAGGTAAAGCGTGAAGGTGGTGCCCTGGCCTACGTTCGAGGTGACCCGTACCTGGCCGCCGGATTGACGGACGAAACCGTGGACCATGGACAACCCCAGCCCAGTGCCCTGGCCGATGGGCTTGGTGGTGAAGAAGGGATCGAAGATACGTTCGACGATATTGGTGGGGATACCGGTACCTGTATCCGCCACTTCGATAGCCAAGTATTCCCCGGGGGCCAGGTCCAGCGCCGTCGCGCAATCGCCACCGAGCCATAGATTGTCGGCCCCCAGGCGGAGCATTCCCCCCTCAGGCATTGCGTCCCGGGCATTGATCGCCAGGTTCAGCAGCGTGCTCTCCAACTGCACGGCATCGATCCGCGCTGACCACAAGTCAGGCGTATCCCGCACCACCACAGTGATAGCAGGGCCCACGGTCCGCCGGATCAACTCCTCCATGCCGCTCATCAAGCGGTTCACGTCCGTTGGGCGAGGCGCCAGGGTCTGTCGTCGGGAGAAGGCCAGCAGGCGCTGGGTCAACGCGGCTGCCCGTTGCGCTGAGGTCTGGGCTCCCTGGAAGAAGCGCTCCAGTTTGTCCAGGCGGCCGCTCTTGAGGCGCTGCTCGACAATTTCCAGGCTGCCGATGATGCCAGCCAGCAAATTGTTGAAATCGTGGGCGATACCTCCCGTGAGCTGACCGACGGCTTCCATTTTCTGGGCCTGCCGCAAGGCCTCATGGGCCTGGGTCAGTTCTTCGGTCCGTTGGGCGACCCGCTGTTCGAGCGTTTCGTTGGCGGTTTGCACCTGTTGGAACAGACGGGCGTTATCGATGGCGATCGCGGCCTGGGCCGCCAGGGCAACCATCACCTGTTCATGCCGTTCGCTGAAGCGTCCCCGCTCCGGGTGGCCGAAGAACAGCCCGCCCAGCACGCCGCCCTGGCGCGACACCACCGACACGGCCAGGTAGCTGCGCACCGGCAGGTGCCCCCTGGGCATGCCATGATGGGGGGCGTTACGGCCATAGCGCGGGTCAGCCAGGATATCGTCGGAGCGCACCACCCCCTCGTCACGGAAAGTCGGCCCGAACACGGCCGTCGCGCGAGGACCGCCGAAAGGCTTGAACTGCTCCCGGTCCGCCCCGGAAAGGGTAAACAGGGCCAGGCGTTCGCCGCTTTCATCCGGCACGTTGTGAAAGAATGCACCGAACTTCGCGCCCGTCAGCGCCACTCCGGCATCGGTGACGGTTTGCACTACCCGTTCAAGATCCAGGTCGCCGGCCAGCAGCTTGTTGATCCGGTCCAGGGTTTCCATGGTGCGGGTTTGCTCGCGCAGGGCCGTCTCGGCGCGTACCCGGTCGCTGATGTCGACGACCAGTTCGAAACAGGTGCCATCCGGCAGGCGCTTCGCCGCCACCAGGCCCCACCAGCGACTGCTGTCCTCGCGCAGGTATTCGCGCTCGTAGGGGGTACTGGCCCCGGTAGCCTTGAGTTCCAGGAAGGCGTGGCGTACCTCGTCCCACCCGGGCTCGGGGGTCAGGCCTTGCCAAGTCAGACGACCAGCGCGCACGTCATCGCGGTGGTAGCCGCTCATGCGCAGGAACGCCTCATTGGTATCGACGACCACGCCCTGGTCATCGCTGAACACAGCACCGACGGTGTCGATTTCCAGCGCCGAACGGAAGCGCTCCTCGCTCGCAGCCAGGGCTGCTTCGGCCACATGTGCCTCGGTGACATCGAAGCCTTCGCAGAAGATACCAATGACACGATCAGCTTCATCGGTCAGCGGTTCATAGATGAAATCCAGGTAGCGCTGCTCGGAAGGAGCGCCTTCGAAGGCAAGCTGAATCGGGGTACGCCGTGCCACGAAACGCTCGCCAGTGCGGTACACCTGGTCGAGCCATTCGTAGAACCCCTGGCCGGCCAGTTCGGGAAACACTTCGCGGATGGGCTTGCCGATGAAATCCCGATGACCGAACAGGCGCAGGTAGGCGCTGTTGACGAACTCGAACACATGCTCGGGACCGTGAAGAATGGTAATGAACCCGGGGGCCTGCTCGAACATTCGGCGCTGACGGGCCGTATGGGCTTCGCGCGTGCGTTCATGAAGCACCCTGTCAGTGGTTTCGTGCCCCTGGTTGAAAATGCCTACTACCTCGCCTGCTTCGCCGCGTATGGGCGTCAGGCTGTAGTTCCAGTAGGTTTCAGTGACCACGCCGTCACGCAGCATGGGCAGCATCTGGTCAAAGACGGTCACGCCTTCACCCGCGTCGAGCACCTGGCGCATCTGCGGACCGACCACCGACCAGATGTCATGCCATAACTGGGCGGCTGGCTGGGCTAGGGCCTGGGGATGACGCTCGGCCGGAACGTGCGCCCAGGCATCGTTGTAAAGCAGGCGCAGCTCTTCGCCCCAGTAGATGGCCGTGGGAAAGCTGGAGTTGAGGCAGATGCTCAGGGCCGATTGCAGTGACTGTGGCCAGGTGCCCGGCGCGCCCAGCGGCGTCTGCGTCCAGGCAAAGGCCCGGATACGTTCGCCCATCTCGCCCCCGCCAAAAAGAAAGCTTGGCGTGGAAGGGGTGTCGCTTTCGCTCTTCATACAGCTGCCCATGGTACTTCGTGGCTCCCCGCGACCTGTTGCGGCGCGCAAGTGTAAGAGATTCGCCGCCGGGCGGCACGGTTAAAGGATGGCCTTCGGCAGACGGTGCTAGGGCGCGGACCGCGCGATGCTGTCAGGGCTTGGACAGCGCCCGGCTTCGAAGTGCTGGCCGACGAATGCGCGAGCCGGCCCATTGTCCACTCCATATCAAAGTGACATGATCCGACCGCCGAGCATCTATGCTTGGCTGCCATGGCCATTGCAGAGCCATCGACGCCATGGCCAGCCTCTCGGATCATTGAGGAAAGATCGAGCAATGCCACGCAGCCGTCGCGAACTGGGCCGGGATTTTACCCGCCGCATCTATGGCCCACGCGCGCTGGGCTGCGCGCTCAGCGCGCTATTCATCGGCACCGTGGCCTATCAGGGCGGGCATACGCCAGTGTGGGTCTGGGCGCTGATGGCCCTCAATGCCTTCTGCTGGCCGACCCTGGCCTACCGCCTTGGCCGAGCCAGCGCGGACCCCTATGCCGCCGAGAAGCGCAATCTGCTGCTCGATGGCCTGTTCGCCGGGTTCTGGGTGGGGCAGATGGCGCTGAACCTTCTGCCCTCCGCGTTGCTCCTGGCCATGGTCGCCATGAACGGCGTGGCTGCCGGGGGCGCGTCCATGTTGCGCGCCACCCTTGGGCTGCAAGCAGTGGGGGTAATGCTGGGTCTGGCCGCGGCGGGCCTGCGCATAGCCCCGGAAACCACTCAACTGCAGATGATCAGCTGCGTGCCCATGCTCGGGGTCTATCCAGTGACCGTGGGTAGCGCCAGCTACCGCCTGGCCGTACAGCTGGCCGAGCACAAGAAGGCGTTCAAGCTCATCAGCACGCTGGATGGCATGACCCACCTGCCGCATCAAGCGGCCTGGATGACCAGGCTGGGCGAAACCTTCGAACAGTGCCGCGCGGGTGAGCAGGGGGCCATACTGGCCCTCTTGGATATCGACGATTTCAAGTCGGTGAACGACAGTCATGGCCATCTGGTGGGCGACGCCATGATCGGCCGCCTGGCGAATCTGCTGCGCGCCGGGCTTGGCCCCAAGGCCGTGCCAGGGCGCTACGGAGGAGACGAATTCTGCGTGATCCTGCTCGGGGTCACCGTCAGCCAGGCCTGCGAGCAGCTTAACGATATCCGCAAGCGCTTCGCCGAATGGACCGACGGCGTTTCACCCGCCCAAGCCAGCCTGAGCATCGGCCTGGTGCCTTATTCGCGCCGTTATGCCAGCGAGCGCGACTGGTTGCACGCGGCCGACCAGGCGCTGTACCGGGCCAAGCACAGTGGCAAGAATCGGGTCTGGTTGCAGGAGCTACCGTTGGCATAGACGGTCGGTATGCCAACCTACGGTCAATGGACTCGGCATGCATTGAGTTTCGTACAAGGTGTTGTACCATGATGCCGCTGGCAGGCGTCGTCCCGATGACTGGAGCAACTCTGTCCGGATGCTTTGAAAGCTGACGGTTTTTCAAGGCCAACACATCAGCAGGCTCCTCCCCCCAAGGGTTGCAGCAATCCTCTGGCGTCAGAGGAAGGAACGAGACATGCAGGTACTTACATTCAGCGAAGCCAGAGCAGGCTTGAAGCGAGTCATGGATGACGTATGCCGGGACCATGAGCCCACGGTCATCACTCGCCAACGCGGCGATCACGTTGTGCTGCTATCGCTGGAAGATTTCAACTCGATGAACGAAACGATGTACCTCCTCGGTACGGCGTCGAATGCCTCGAGACTTCGGGAGTCCATTGCCCAGCACAAAGCCGGGACAGCGTTCACGAAGGATATTCCGATCGATGTCCCAGAAGAAAAAGCAGCAGAATAAAAAGGCAGCCACTGAAAGTGTCCAGGTATCCTTCACTGCCATAGGCTGGGAAGACTTTGAGTACTGGCGCGCTCATGACGCGAAGATCCACGCGGGCGTCTGCCGGTTGGTCGGCGAATGCATGCGTACACCCTTCGAGGGGGTGGGCAAGCCCGAACCGCTCAAAGGCGATTTATCGGGCTACTGGTCCCGGCGCATAACGAAAGAGCACCGGTTCGTGTATCACTACGGCGCCGGCACCTTGACTGTGATCGCGTGCCGATTTCATTACTGAATGAGCCGACAGCGCGCTCACCTTGAAATCCTATCTGAAAGGTTTACAGGCTAGCCCACATCGGAGCGGGGCGAACCTCTCGAATGGGGTAACGGCCTTCGCGAGCTCCGCCTGCGGCTTCGCCCGTCTCCTCCGGACAAGGTCTACTCGCCCCTGGGACCATACAGGTCCCCGATCACCTGTTCCCCCAATGCCAGCCCCACGCTCATTCCCAGCCCAGTATGCATCAGCACCGCGCTGATGCCGTCGCCCACGTGGGTAACGCTGAACGGGCCGGGCCCGCGGCAGCCATACACGCCTTGCCAGCGTTCTACGACCTCCAACTCACCACCGAGAGTATGTTCGGCCAGCTCCAGCAACAGCCGGTCCACCGCTTCGGCGTTGAAGGGCGAAGCATCGCTGCCGTAGGCATGGGAATCACCAATGATCAGGTCGCCGTGGGGCGTAGGGCTGATCAGCAGGTGGATGCCATGGGCTTCGAGGGCGGGCTGGTCACGGCGTATGGCCTGGCGGATCGCCTCGGCTTCGGGCAGGTCCGCGTAGGCCCCGTAGTGCACACAGCTCAGGCCGGTCAGCAGGGCATGGCGCAGGTCCAGAGGGTGCCTGGGGCGAGCGCGGAGCATCTGCAAGGCGCACACCTGAGGCTTGAGCGCGGCCATCTGCTCGGCCAACAGCGTCTGGTAGTCGTGACCTGAGCATACGACCACCCGGGGTGCACGGAACACGCCCTCGGTGGTGACCACGCTGCCCGGCGCCAGGTCGCGAACCAGGGCCGAAAAATGAAAACGCACACCCAGCTCCTTGGCCAAGTAGGCAATGATCTGGGGCAGTGCCTGGCGGGAGTACAGCTGCTGATCATCCAGGCCATGGAGCGCGGCCCGGTGGTGAGCGAAGCGCCCTTGGTACAGCTGCGCCAGGGCCGGGCCTCGCAGTAGCTCGCTGCGGTAGCCCAGGGCCTTGCCGCGGCCGGCCTGGAAGGCTTCGAGCAGGGCTTCCTCGGCTTCGCTGCGGGCGAACAGCAAAGAGCCTTGCTGGCGCAGATGCAGCCCCGCGTGCCCGGCCAGTTCGGCCCACAGGCCGCGTGCCTTGCGGGCAAGGTCCAGCATCCGGCCAGGGGCCTGGCCGCTGACCAGGGCCTGGCCGAAGTTGCGCACCGAGGCGCCCAGGGGGGTATGACTACGCTCGAACACCCGCACGTTCAATCCACGACGCGCGGCAGCCCAGGCATGGGCAAGGCCCAGGATGCCGGCACCGACTACGATCAGGTCTGTGGTTTTTTCAGTCATGATGGGCTCCTGCCGGCTCATTGGGCTACGGGTTCGGATTTGCCGTCGTAGCGCTTGCGCCATTCGGCCAGGATGCGGTCACGGTTTTGCGAGGCCCAGGCGAAATCGTTCTTGACCAGGCGCTGCTCATAGTCGGCCGGCAAGTCTTCGAAACGGGCTGCCAGGCCCGGCTGTGCCAGCACCGCGAAGTTGTTCCGGTACAACGCCATGGCCGTTGGGCTGGAGGCGAAGTCCGCCAGCTTGCGTGCCGCGTCCAGCTTGGCGGTGCCCTTGATGATGGCGCTAGCCTCGATCTCCCAGCCCAGGCCTTCGCTTGGCAGGATGATTTCCAGTGGCGCGCCTTTGCGCTTGAGTTGCACGGCCGGGTATTCGAAGGAGATGCCGATGGGAAATTCACCGGCGGCGGCCTGCTTGCATGGCTTGGAGCCGGAATGGGTGTACTGGCCGATGTTCTGGTGAAGCTGGTCCATGTAGGCCCAGCCCTGGGCTTCACCGAAGGTCTGCAACCACGCGCTTACATCCAGGTAGCCAGTGCCGGAGGAGGCTGGGTTGGGCATCACGATCTTGCCTCGGTATATCGGCTTGGTCAGGTCGGCCCAACTGGTGGGCCTGGGCAGGCCCTGCTTCTGCGCCTCCACGGTGTTGAAGCAGAGCGTGGCGGCCCAGACGTCCATGCCTACCCAGGCGGGCGGATTGGCCGGGTCTCGATAACGCGGGCCGATCTGCGCCAGGTTGGCCGGCGCGTATGGCAGCAGCAGGCCCTGGTGGTCAAGGATGGCCAGGCTCGAGCCCGCCAGGCCCCAGACAACGTCCGCCTGGGGGCGGTCCTTTTCGGCCAGCAGCTTGGCGGTGACGATGCCCGTGGAGTCGCGTCCCCACTTGATCCTGATATCCGGATGCTGCTGCTCGAAGGCGGCCTGGTAAGGCTTGAGTTGTTCCACCTCCAGGGCGGTATAAACGGTGAGTTCGGTGTCGGCCTGGGCGTGTGAGGCCAGGGCCAGGCACAGGGAAACGGCCAGCGCGGCGGGCTTGAACATAAGAAGGCTCCAGTGGGGGTGAGGCGGACGGTTTTGTCTGGACAGTTCGGGATGGCTCAGTCCGAACCCGGATGTTCACGGCGGGCCAGGCGTGCATTGATGGCATCGATGATCGGCGGCAGGTCGGCCAGGGTATCGATCAGATAATGCGGCCGGCAGGGTGCCAGTTCGGCATCGATGCGATGGCGATGGGCAGCCCGTTCCTGGCCGGAGAGCGCCTGGAACTGCTCCAGGCTCAGCCCGAGGCAGTTCCCGGAGAAGCGCAACGCGACTGTCCACATCCCGGCGCGCCGCCCCTCCAGCAGCCCCGGCGCGGTATCGTCGACTTTCACACAGGCGGCGACATCCTCCAGCCCCAGGGCGATGACATTGGCCAGGGCCTGGGCCGGGTACGGGCGCCCGCAGGGTACTTCGTCACTGGCCACCACATGGTCTGGGCGGTAGCCCGCCGCGGTCGCAAGCGCCTGGACCTTGTTCATCACTGCCCGGGGGTACCCGGAGCAGCTGCCAATCTTCAGCCCCCGCTCACGCAACGCGGCAACAGCCTCCAGGGCGCCGGGTATCAGCGCTGAATGTTCAGCGACCTTTTCGATCTGCAGGGGCATGAAGCGCTCGTACAGGGCCGTCACATCTGCGTCCGTAGGTGCGTGGCCGAAGCGGCGCGCAAAGCGTGCGGCCACCGCGGGCTGATCGCAGAGCGCGCGGATGTGGTCCCACTTGCCCATGCCCATGGGGCCGCGGGCTTCTTCCAGGCTCAGGGCCAGGTCGAAGCTGGCGAAGGCTTCCACGAAGATATGGGTGGGGGCGAAGGAGCCGAAATCCACCACGGTGCCTGCCCAGTCGAGAATGGCGGCCTGCAAGTGAGTGGGGCGTTGGTAGGTCATGGAATGCTCCGGGTGGGCGAGAGTATGAAAATCAGTTGGCCTGGCCGCGCCAGGCCTGGGCTCGGCGCAGCGCTGCGCGGGACAGCAGCGCCAGGGCCACGGAGGCTGCCGCGCTGGTGAACATGATCAGCGACCCCATGGCCGCCGCGCCGCCGACGTTTCCGGCATCGTCCATGTTCAGCACGGCGATGGCGGCCAGCAGGCTATCCGGGCTGTAGAGGAAGATCACCGCCGACACCGTCGTCATGGCCGAGACGAACAGGTAACGGAACACGTCGAGCATGGCAGGCAGCGCCAGCGGCAGCGTGACGCGGCGGAAATGACAGGCCAGGGGCACTTTCAGCGACAGCGCCACCGCTTCGAACTCGCCATCGAGCCGGCGCACGGCCTCGTTGGCCGTGAGCTGAGCGGTCGTGAGGAAATGGGCGAGGGTGCACAGGCTGAGCAAGCCAAGGCTCCCATAGAGGCCATGCAACGGGTTGCCGGGCAGGTTGAAGAAAAAGACGTAGCCCAGCCCCAGTACCAGTCCGGGCACCGCCATGGGGATGAAACTCAAGAACGCGATGGTCCGGGTCAGTACGCTGGGGCGGGTCTTTTCCACCAGGCAGGCCGCCAGGAATACCAAAACCACCCCGCCAGCGGCGGTACCCAGGGCCATGGCCAGACTGTTGCGGTACACCTGCCAGCCGCCGGGCAGATCCGAAAAGGCGTAGTGTTCCAAGGAAGGGGCAAGGTTGTACGGCCAGAAACGCGCCAGGGAAGCGAACACCGCCATTGCGAACACACTGAGTAACAGCAAGCCGATCAGGGTCGCCAGGGCCAGGTAGGCGCGGTCGCGGCCTGGGCTTGGCTGTGGTCGCAGCGGCTGGGCGCGCCCACCCAGGGTGTCGCGCTGGTGCCGGCCGAGCCAGCGGTCCACCGCGAAGCTGAGCAGCGCAGGCCCTAGCAGTACCAGGCCGATAAGCGCACCGCGGCCGAACTGCTGCTGGCCGACCACCGCCTTGTAGGCTTCCAGGGCCAGGGTCTGATAATCCCCGCCGACCACCACTGGCACACCGAAATCCGTAACGCACAGGGTGAATACCAGGCAGGTTGCGGCAAACAGGCCGCGACGGCTGGCCGGCCAGGTAATGGTGCGAAAGGCCCGCCATGGGGAAGCACCGAGGCTAGCGGCGGCATCGAACAGGCGGCTGTCCGCCATGGCCAGGGTGGACAGGCACACCATCAGGGCGTGCGGGAAGCAGTAGATCGCCTGCCCCAGGACGATTCCCCAGAAGCCGTAGAGATTACCGTCCAGCCAGGGCCGCAAGAGTCCCTGGTTGCCGAACAGGTAGATGAGCGCGATCCCGGGCAGCATCGAGGGTGCCAGTAGCGGAAGCAGCGACAGGCCCCGCCACAACCCTTTGAACGGCATACAGCTGCGCTGCAGCCCATAGGCCAGGCTGTAGGCCAATGGCACCACAATGCCGACCACCGTGGCCGCGGTCGCTAGGCTGTTACCCAGCAACCAGCGAAAATGCGCGCTGCCGAACAGTGCCGCGGCCGCCGCCAGGCCTCCGCCTTGCCCCGGGGCATCGCTCAGGCCTCGCCAGAGCATGGCCAGCAGGGGGCAGAGCAGGGCGAGCGATAGCCATGCCAGGAGCACAGTGAGCCCGCCGCCGACCAGTAGCCCATCGGCCAGGTCAGCGGGCCGCGAAGAAGTCGTGCTCGAGGCTGCACGCCACGCCATGACCCGGCTCATCAGGCGAATACCTGCAAGTGGTGTGGTGGCAGGGCGACCCACAGCGGCCCTTCGCCCAGTCGACGGGTCGCTTCGGCGGATAGCTCGGCATGCAAGGTATGCCCGGGAAGGTTGTCCAGCTCGAACGCCAGCCGGCAGCGGTTGCCCAGGAAAGTCAGGCCCTTGGGCCTGGCGCTGCACAGGTTGGCTTCGTGTACCGGCGGGTTGACCGCAACCGTTTCTGGGCGACAGAACAGCTGCCCCCGGGCATGGGCCGGGGGGGCGGCCAGGGTCAGGCTCAGCCCTCCTACCCGAGCCTGTGTGCCGTCGCGTTCGAACGGCAGCCAGTTGCCCTGGCCGAGGAAGCCGGCCACGAAGGCGCTGGCGGGCTGGCGGTACAGCTGCTCGGCGGCGCCGTATTGTTCCACCCGGCCCTGATGGATGACCGCGATGCGGTCGGCCATGAGCATGGCTTCGTCCTGATGGTGAGTGACCATCAAGGTGGTAATGCCCAATTGACGCTGCAGCTGCCGTAGCTCGCCGCACAAGCGCTCACGTACCTGAGCATCCAGGGCTGACATGGGCTCGTCCAAGAGCAGGACTGTAGGGTTGGGCGCCAGCGCGCGGGCCAGGGCCACGCGTTGCTGCTGGCCGCCGGAAAGCTGACCGGGATACTTGGCTTCACTTCCGGCCAGGCCCACCAGCTCCAGCATGTGCGCTACCCGTTCACGTGTCGCCTTGCGTCCTTGCCCGGCCAGCCCGTAGGCCACATTGGCCGCCACGCTGAGGTTGGGAAAAAGCGCGTAGGACTGGAAGACGATGCCATAGTCACGCGCCTGGGGTGGGAGGGTCGAGACGTCGCGCTCGCCGAAATGGATTTGCCCCTGGTCTTGGCGTTCCAGGCCGGCCAGGCAGCGTAGCAGGGTGGTCTTGCCGCAGCCGGAAGGGCCGAGCAGGCATACCAGCTCGCCTGGGTTGACGGTCAGGCTGACCCCATCCAAAGCCTTGAAGCCGCCGAAGGCTTTGTGCAAACCATTGATATGCAGACCGACCGCGCCCATGCTCGTACCTCGTTGGGGGGAAACGAGGCTTATGCTGCGCTTGGCCTGCTAACGCTTGATGGCACCGGATCGAAAAGCAGTGATACTGCTATCGGTTTTTTTGTCATGCGCTCATTGCGCTTCGCGGGCCAGCGCCAGCAATGCTGCCGGTAGCCTTGCCTGGCGGCGGTCCTTCAGGCAGTAGAGGTATTCGGCGATCAGGGGCGCGCCCTCCAGGGCAATCACCCGCAGCGCCGGGTCATGGGGCACTTCATGGCGAGCGATCACGCTCACGCCCAGGTTGCGCAACACTGCTTCGCGAATGGATTCGCGGCTGCCGATTTCCAGCAGTGCCCCCGGGATCACACCCGCGGCCTGCAGCATCTGCTCGGTCAGCAGCCGGGTGGTAGAACCTGCCTCTCGCATCAACAGGCACTGACCGGTCAAGGCCTGGGGCGGCAGGCAGGCATGGGCGGCGAGAGGGTGGCTACCGTGTACCGCCAGCACTAGCGGGTCCTGGCCGAGCACCAGACGCACGAATCGACTGTCGTCCTCCAGCTGGGAGGACGCCGCCAGGTCCACCCGGTGTTCTTCCAGGGCTTCGATCACCTGCTGCGAGTTGCCGATCTCCAGGCTTACCTGGACCTGGGGGAAGCGAGCCCGTAGCCGCTTGACCAGGTCCAGCACGTAGTAGGGAGCGGTGGCACCCAGGCGCAAGCTCCCTTGCATCTGGCTGGCGTTACGCAGGTGAAACTCGATGTCCGCCTCCTGGCGTAACCAGGTTTGCACCAACGGCAACAGGTTGGCCCCTTCCTCGCTGACCACCAGGCGGCGCCCGCCTCGGTAGAACAGTTCTATACCGTAGCGCGCCTCCAAGGCGCGAATCTGGGTAGTGACCGTGGGCTGGCTCAGGCCGAGTTTTTTCGCCGCCTGGGTGATGCTGCCAAGGCGAGCCACCGTGTAGAAAGCCTTGAGCTCGGGTGCCAGCATGGACGCTCACAGATCGTGACAGTAGGGCTGGCCAGGGTATCACGCAGTGCGTAGGGAGATGGGAACGGCTGTTCCCCACGGTGGCCACAATGGCTATGCAAGACTGGCCTTAGGTCTGGACCAAGGCTGCTGATACGGGTCGTCGGGGTACGGAATCCCTCCCGGAACGCCCGAACCCTCAGGCATTGTCCCGCGAAGCCAGGGCTGTACCCGCATGAGTACTCAGCCTTGCCAGCCGGGCACCGCGACCCACGGCATGGGGTCGGCAAAGACGGCGACTTCACAGCTACGCCTGTGCTGGAAGGGCTGCCGGCTCTGCCAGCGGCCCTGGCTCGACCCGCAATGCCTGCAGGTCAAGCGATCGCCGCGCAGGGACCAATGGGTTTCCCATGCGGTGATTGCATCCATTGCGAGGTCAAGCCGGGCGAAGCTGGATTGGATTGCGGCCATATGCCACCTCCCTGTCATGATTAAAGTAGAGACGTGCGCGCTGAAAAGGTTCTGGCCGGTGGTCGGCTTTTTTTCAACCCGCCTGTTGGAAAGGCCATCGTGGTTGTGGGGCAGGTGGTCGCGAGGGTGATGAAGAACCACGCACAGACGCAAGGGTCTCAAGTGCTCACAGCCAGGGGGCCGGAATGGACGACTTTGTGATTCAACCTTTGCGCGAGAGCGACCTGAGCGAAGCCCGCGAGGTGGTACGTGAAGCCTTTGCGACCTTCATGGGCGCAGCCGCACCGGGGGAGTTCTGGAATGATCGCGATTATGTGGAGGGTCGCTGGCGTGCCGAGCATACGGCCTGGTTCAAGGTAGACATCAACGGACAGATGGCCGGGGTCGCGGGTGTCGCGCGCTGGGGTAGCCACGCGGTCGTAGGGCCGGTAGCGGTGCGCCCGGCCTACTGGGAGCGCAAGTTGGCCAAGGCGCTGATGGCGGCAGTCAGCGGCCAGCTCGATGCCTGGGGGATTGATCACGCGGGGTTGTTCACCTTTCCTGACAGCCCGCGGCACCTAGGGCTCTATCAAGGTTTCGGCTTCTGGCCCCAGGCCTTGACCGCGGTCATGGCTCGGGCTGTCGAAGGCCAGGCCAGCGGCTCGGCCCCTGTGTGCGCGGCCCTGAGCCAGGCCCAACGCCAGGCCTGCGCCGCCTTGGCCAATGAGGCGGCGGCCGGGCTCGACCCTACCGGCGAGCTCGACGCCGTGGAACGCCTCGGGCTGGGAGCGAACCTGCTATTGCATGGAGCCGATGGCGAACTCGAAGCCTTCGCCGCCTGCCACTTCGGCCCCCGCAGCGAAGCCGGCGAGGGCGTGTGCTACGTCAAGTTCGCCATGGTTAGCGGTGGGGACGAGGCCAGCGCGCGGATGGAACGGTTGTTGATCGCCTGCAACGACCTTGCCCTCGCTCACGGTCAGACCCGACTCATGCTGGGGGTGAATACCGGGCGCCGTAGCGCCTACCAGTATCTGCTGAGCGCGGGTTTCGCCATTCAGATCCTTGGTGTGACCATGCATCGGGGCAGTGGAGGCTATGACCAGCCCCAGGTGTGGATCTGTGATGATTGGCGGTGATTGTGCTTTCAGGCCTTTCGGCTCGGCGCACACCTGGTTAGAGCCAGTGCCAGCTGGCGAAGCTTGTGCGGATGGCACAGACGACGCGGAATGCGCCTCGGCTCGGCCGAGTGGAGGCATGGCGAAGCTGGGCGCCCGCCAGGGAAGGCGGGCGAGGGAACTCAGGCAACTTCCCACCCTACCAGAGCAAAGCACCTCATCGGCACGACCCCAGCGCTTCGAGCAGGGGACCAAGGTGCGCCTCGTAATTGCGCCAGCGCTGCACCGAACTGCTGTACAGGGGCTCTCGCACCTGAGTCAGGCTGGCAGTGCGGATACTGCGTTCGGTGCGGTGGAAGGCCAGGCAGGCATCGTTCCAGGGCAGGCCGCAGAACTCCAACAGGCGCGCCGCCTGGCCGGGCAGGTCTGCCACCAGGTCTTCATAGCGGACTTCCAGCAGGCGCCCGGCCGGTAGCACCTGGCGCCAATGGGCCATCAGCCCCGCGTAGTGACGATAGTGAGCGCCCAGTTCGGCCAGGTCGTAGGTGGCTTCCTGATGCTCGCTGAACAGGCGGGTGTAGCAGGACAGGCAGGTGTCCACCGGGTCGCGGCTGACATGGATGATCCGGGCGTTGGGCAGCATGGCCGGGATAAGCCCGGCCGCCATGTAGTTCGCGGGTAGCTTGTCGGTGATGCGCAAGGCGTCAGGGCCATGTCGACGCAGCCGTCGGACATATTCCCGGCCCAGGGCGCTCAGGTGCCCGGCATCGGCCTGGCGAAGGTTCGCAGGGTAGGGCGCCGGCCCATGGCCAGGTAGCGGCAATTGCAACAGGCGTAGCAGTTCGTGAAGTTCTCCGGCGGCTGCCACGCTCGGATGGCTGGCCAGTATTTGCTCCGTGAGCGTGCTGCCGGAGCGTGGCATGCCTAACACGAAGACGGGCAGCTCGCTGGGGTCGCCCTGGCCCTCCAGGCCGCGCAGCCGGGGCCCGTCGAATTCGGCGATGATCGCCCGCAGGCGCGCTTCGTCCGCTTCGCTGCTGTAGTCCAGGGTAGCGCGCTTGAGTCGCGCGCCCTGGGAGAAATGACTGAAGGCCTGTTTGTACTGGCCCAGCTCGTCATAGCCCTTGCCCAGGGCGTAATGCAGCGCGATACGTCGGCCCGGGCTCGCCTGGCTGCTGGCGGCCAGCATTTGCTCCATGCGCGCCAGGTTAGGTTCGCCCGGGCGTGCCTTGCGTGCCTGGGCCAAGTGATAGCGGGCCCCATGATGGTCGGGCTGCGCGGCCAGGGTCTGTTCGAGCAAGGTCACCGCTTCGGCCTGACGACCTCGCTCCAGGGCCAGGCTGGCCAGGCCCACCGACGCGTCGGCGAAGTCGGGACGCAGGGCCAGGGCGCGTTGCAGGGCTTCTTCGGCCAGGGCACTGTCACCTTCTTCGGCGTGCATTGTACCCAGTTGGCACCAGGCATCGGCATGCTCCGGGCTGCGCGCCACCGCGGCCTGAAGCAGCTGCACTCCCTGCTCGCGCTGGTCCAGCTCGGCCAGGCAGCGCGCCATGCCGATGCAGGCCTTGATATGACCTGGGCGCTGTTGCAGCGCCTGGGCCAACAGATGCCGGGCTTCCCGGGGGCGCGCCTGGCGCAACCGCACCAGGCCCAGGTTACACAGCGCATCCGGTGAATCGGGTGCCAGCTCGACCGCCTGCTCCAGCGCCTCGGCGGCCTCGTGCAGACGCTCGGCTTCCATGAGCACGGCACCCAGGTTGGAGAGCGCTTCAGGGTAGTCTGGCCGGGCCACCAGGGCCTGCCGATAACCGGAGATGGCCCCTTCGAGATCGTGCCGGGCGTGGGCAATGCTCGCCAGATTGTTCAAGGATGGCACCATGCCAGGCTGCAATTGAAGCGCCTGGTGATGGCAGGCCTCGGCGCGCTCCAGCTCGCCCAGGTCGAACCAGGCCAGACCAAGGTTGCTATGGGCCGAGGCGGCGGCTGGTGCCAGCGCGACCGCGCGCTCGCCATGAGCTACCGCGGGACGCGCCTGCCCCTGCTGACGAAGCATCTCAGCCAGGTTGCTATGCAGCAGCGGAGCGTTGGGTGCCTCTTCGACCAGCCGGGCCATGGCCTGCAGGGCTTCCTTGACTTCACCATTGCGGTACAGGTGCAACGCCTGCTGGTGGCGAACTTCGAGGGGCGCCGTCTGGGCCGCTTGCCAAGGCAGTGCCTGCTGAACGTAGCGGGCGAGGGCTTCCAGGCTTTGCGCCAGGCTCTGCCGGTGGGTATCCAGGCGTAGCTGGGGCGCGAGCGGAGACTCATAGGGCGCGTCCACCCCGGTGAAGCCGGGCAACTGCCCGGCGCGGGCCCGGCGGTACAGACCCTTGGTGTCTCGCGCTTCACAGGTGGCCAGGTCAGCCGCCACGTGAATTTCATGGAACGCTGGAATGATTTCCCTGGCCCGCTCGCGGTCGGCCCGGTAGGGGGAGATCAAAGAAACGATGCACAAAAGGCCTGCTTCGGCAAAGAGCGCCGCGACCTGGGCAGTGCGCCTGACGTTTTCGGCGCGGTCCGCGGGGCTGAAGCCGAGGTCCTGGTTCAGGCCTGTTCGCAGCCGATCCCCGTCGAGCACGAAGCAAGGGTAGCCCAACGGCTGCAAGCGCGCCGCGAGCCCCTCGGCGAGGGTTGTCTTACCGGCGCCGGAAAGGCCGGTCAGCCAGAGCACGGCGCCGGGCCGGGTGCTGTAGGGCGGGGTCGGGGTGATCACAGGTCACTCGCTCCATCGGGTGTCTGGGGCGCCGCGCGAGTGCGGCGCTCGACCCAGCATAGCTTGCAATCACCTTGTTGGAGCCAGCGAAGCTGGCGAATGCGCCCCGGCAGTCCCAGGTTATCGAATCAGGGGCGTCAAAGCCGCCGCTCTACCTCGCGATTGGCGCGTTCCAGGGTCTCGACGTCCTGTTCCTTGCGCTTGATGGAGGTAGGCGTGATCAGCTTGTCCACATCGTCGGTATCCGAGTCAGGCTGTTCGATGTCGCGTTCCACTACATCCACGGGCTTGCCTTCGCTGTCGGTCACTGGGGCATTGGGTTGCCGGCGGTTTTCTTCGTTGTTCATTCAAGCCTCCAAAACGCTTTCGACGGCCCGGCTCGGTCAGGGGCGCCAGCCGGGGATACATCGCTTTCGATGCCCGGTAGGCGCGTTCGTTCGAAGCGGCTGCGCTTGCAGGGTTCTGCCTGAACCGGCTCGCCTTCCGCTTATCCGCGGTCGCTTGAGTCGATGGAACCAATGGCCTGCCGTCTCGCTCAGCATAAGGGAGACCACTCACTCGAAGTGCCAAACAGGGCCAGCACGAACCGACGGCATGCTGGGCCAGAAAAATGACCGTCGAGCCTAGCCTGAGGACCACACCATGAACGCCATCGAATTGCTGAAGCAGGACCACGAACGTCTCAAGGGGCTGTTCGAAGAGCTGACCAAGACCACCGAGCGCGGCGTCAAGAAACGGGCCGAGCTGCTCGGCAAGATCGAGCTTGAACTGACTCTGCACACTCATATCGAGGAAGACATCCTGTACCCGGCTTTCAAGGAAGCCGGAAGCAAGGAAGAGGACGTGATGTACTACGAGGCCAAGGAAGAGCACCGTGCGGTGGAAGCCCTGGTGCTGCCTGACCTGAAGGCCACCGACCCGGCCACCCCGGCCTTCGCCGGTCGGGCCAAGGTGTGCAAGGAAATGCTCGAGCATCACATCGAAGAAGAAGAAGAGGAAATGTTCCCCAAGGCCCAGGAATTGCTGGGCGACAAGCTGGATGAAATCGGCGCCCAGATGGAACAGCTCAAGCAGCAACTGAAGAAAGAGCTGACTCGCAAGGCCGCCTGACCCTCCCCATGGCCACTCGAGCGCTCCGGTCCGGGACCCATGGCCCTGAGCCGGGAGCGCGGCGGGTGGCCTTTGTCATTGGAAGACCCGATGCCGACCACCTCCCACAGCCCCGCCCCCCAGAAGTCTCGGGCCCCGTCCCGACCATTGCGTATCGGGGGTGGCCTGTGTCATTGGAAGACCCGATGCCGACCACCTCCCACAGCCCCGCCCCCCAGAAGTCTCGGGCCCCGTCCCGACCATTGCGTATCGGGGTCATCGCGCATATCCAGTTTCCCATCCGGCAACCCTTCGCGGGCGGGCTGGAAGCCTTTACCCACGACATCGTGCTGGGCCTACGCGCCCGTGGCCATGAGGTGATCCTGTTCGCCCGGGACGGGAGCGCTGAAACGCTGCGGGTCGACCCTATCATCGAGCACCGTTGCCTGCCGATCAGCCTGAGCGAAGGCTATATGGCCGAGCACCATGCCTACCTGGGCCTGATGCAGCGCATCGACAGCCTGGGCCTGGATGTGATCTTCAACAACGCCTTGCACTATGTGCCGGCGACCATGGCCAGCCTGCTGCGCACGCCAATGCTGACGGTGCTGCATACGCCGCCCTTCTTCGAATTGATCAACGCCTACGGCGACGGCCGCGCCGCTGGCAGGTTCTGTACGGTCTCGGCCGCCAATGCCCGGAGTTGGCAGCACCTGTTGCCCGAGTGCGAGGTCATTCCCAACGGTATCGACCTTCAGGCCTGGATGCCTTCGGCCACGCCACCGGGCGACCATGCCCTGTGGTTCGGACGCCTTGTCCCCGAAAAAGGCGCGCACCTGGCCATCGAAGCGGCGCGCAA
Source organism: Pseudomonas massiliensis (assembly GCF_000826105.1). Lineage (GTDB taxonomy): Bacteria > Pseudomonadota > Gammaproteobacteria > Pseudomonadales > Pseudomonadaceae > Aquipseudomonas > Aquipseudomonas massiliensis. The sequence continues at coordinate 1,170,482 of NZ_CCYK01000007.1, forward strand.
GGCGGGCATGGAAATCCACCTGGCCGGGAACATGGCCGATGATGACTATTTCCGCCAGTACATCGAGCCCCTGCTGGGGCCACGGGTACACCATCTGGGGCATCTCTCCCGGGAACAGTTGGTTATGGCGCTCGCCCAAGCCAAGGTCGCCCTGGTCACTCCCTGCTGGGACGAGCCCTTCGGCCTGGTAGTGGCCGAGGCCATGGCCTGCGGTACGCCGGTGGCAGGCTTCGACCGGGGCGCCATCGCCGACCTGGTGACCGAGGACACCGGCGTGGTGGTCCCAGCCAATGATGTCGAAGCCCTGGCGGCAGCCATGCCGATCGCGGCAGGCAAGTCCCGCCAGGCCTGCCGTGCCCTGGCCGAGCAGAACTGGGGTTTCGACCTGATGCTGAGCCGATACGAGCGACTGCTGGCCGAGGTCGCTGCTGGCCATGCATGAATTCAACATCGGTTATTACGTTCACCATCACGGCGCTGGACACGGCGTGCGGGCCCTGACGATTGCCGAGCAACTGGGGCATCCGGTGACCTTGATCGGCAGCGCGCTGCCGCAGGGACCACTGGCCTCGCATATCCACCGCTTGGAGTTGCCGCCGGACACCGCCGAAGGGGTGGAGGAGCCAGCGCTGACCGGGCTGCATTACGCGCCGCTGGGTGTGCCGGGGCTGCGCTCGCGCATGGCGCGTCTGGCCCAGTGGTTCGAAAGCCATTGGCCTTGCCTGCTGGTGGTAGACGTTTCGGTAGAAGTGGCGCTCTTCGCGCGGCTGTGTTCCGTTCCGGTAATTTATATGCGCCAGCATGGTCAGCGGGACGACCTGCCTCACCAGCTGGCCTACGAAGCGGCCAACGCCTTGCTCGCGCCCTATCCCCAAGAGCTGGAAGATCCAGCGCTGCCGGAGCGTTGGCGGGCCAAGACGGCCTACAGTGGCTGGTTGTCCCGCTTTGCCGAGCAGCCGGCGGCCGAACCTGAGCCGGGACGAGTCCTGGTGATCTGCGGGCGGGGCGGCAGCGGGCTGAGCGCCCCTTTGCTGGAGGCGGCCGCCGTGGCTTGCCCAAGCATTGAGCTACGCGTGGCCGGGCTGCCGGACGATGCCTTCAGCAAGGCCCCGGCGAACCTGGTTCCGTTGGGGCACCTGGCCGATCCTTTGGAAGAAATGCGCCGGGCATGGGTGGTCATGGGCAGCGCCAGCGATAGCCTGGTGTCCGAAGCGGCGTCCCTGGGTTGCCGCTTCGTGGCAGTGGCCGAGGCACGTCCATTCGATGAGCAGTTGCATCAGGCGCGACGCCTGGAGGCGGCGGGCCTTGCCCTAGGCCTGGAGGCCTGGCCCGCTCCGGTCCAATGGCCTTCGGTACTGGATAAAGCCGGTGCCCTCGATGGCCTGCGCTGGCGCCGCTGGGCGGACATCGCCGCCAGTGCCCGGGCGGCGGCCATTATCCAGGAGCAGGCTGAGGCCGTCTTCAAAAGCCTTGGCGAGCGGTATTGAAGCAGCTTTCCACCTCGGCGGCGTCAGGCGTGCGCAGCACCTGCAGGGTGTCGCCTTCCCAATGCACCAGGCCACGTTCGGCGAAACTGCGCAGCCAGCCTTCCATGGGCCAGACCTTCCAGCGCTGATGAAAGCGCAGGGCGTTGGTGATGATGTCCTGGAAGTGATTCAACGGCGGACTGTAGGTCGGGTGGTACTGATGGTAGGCCAGGGCTTCGGCTACTCGCAGCGGCACTTGGCGCGCCTGGGCACGGAAGGCGAAGTCAGTGTCTTCGGCGCCATAGCCGGTATAGCCCTCGTCGAACCCGCCGATGCGTTCGAACACCGGGCGGGTACAGGCGAAATTCAGTGACCAGAACAGCGCGTGTTCCAGTTCATCCCCCGGCTCGCCGCGGTAGACGCTCAGGGGGTGAGCCACGCTCTGGGCGCGCAGGCTGGCTTCGTTCCAGCCCGGTGCGTTAGCCCCCTCGGGAAGGTAGCGCACCGCGCCAAGGTGCAGGTCATGGGGATAGGCGCGCAGGGCGGCCAGGTAGTGCTCCACCAAGGTCTCGGAGGGGATGCAGTCCACGTCGAGGAAGATCCAGGGGCCCTCCACCGGCAGGCCGAGTATTGCATTGCGCGCACGGGCCAGGGGCAGGCCGTCTACCCCTTCGAGTACCTGTTCATGCACGGGAAAGCGATCGCTGTGCAACGCGGCGGCTGGCTCGTTCATATGCACCACCCAAAGCCCCAGGGGCAGAACGGTGGAATGCTCCAGCCCCTGTAGAAGATTGTGCAAGTGGCCGCTGCGCCCATGGACCAGAGTGATCACATGCAGGCCCGCAGAGGCGGGGCCGCTGGCGACATGGCCAGGGGGGGAGGAGGGTGTGGTGGTCATTCGAGAGCTCCCGAAACATAAAACCAGGCAGTTGGTAGCGAGTCGCCAGGCTTGGCATTAAGATGCCAGCGCATCCCTTCGGCCGTGAGGCGCCTCAGAAAGCAAGCCCCGCGTCCGAGGCGCACGATGGACGCCGTCCCGCTTCACTAGTCGACTCGGCCATGGCTGCAAAGGTTTCTTCCCACCGACCAATGTCGCCCGCGACACTCAGGAGTAAGCATGTCACCAAAGGATTTATTGCTGGCGCTGGTCGTGATCGTCGCCTGGGGCCTGAATTTCGTCGTGATCAAGGTCGGCCTGGACGGTTTGCCGCCCATGCTGCTGGGGGCGTTGCGCTTCGCCCTGGTCGCCTTCCCCGCGGCGCTTTTCATCAGGCGACCGAAGCTGCCATGGCGCTGGCTGCTGGCCTATGGCGCCACCATTTCTTTGGGGCAGTTCGCCTTCCTGTTCGAGGCCATGGCCCACGGGATGCCGCCGGGGCTGGCTTCTCTGGTGCTGCAGAGCCAGGCGTTCTTCACCCTGTTCTTCGCCGCGCTCTTCCTGCGTGAGCGGCTGCGCCCGGCCAGCGTGCTCGGGTTGCTGGTGGCCGCTGGTGGCCTGGCAATGATCGGCCTGGAAGGGGATCACGTCACGCCCATGCTGGCCCTGCTGCTGACCCTGTGCGCCGGCGCCATGTGGGCCATGGGCAACATCATCACCCGGCGCTTCGGCAACGTGGACTTGGTCGCCCTGGTCGTCTGGGGGGCGTTGGTGCCACCTTTGCCGTTTCTTGCACTGTCCTGGTGGCTTGAGGGGCAGGCGCGTATCGTCGATTCCTTGCTCAACATTCACTTGAGCTCGCTGCTGAGCCTGGCGTACCTGGCCTTCATCGCGACCATGCTCGGTTATGGCCTGTGGAGCACGCTGTTGTCCCGTTACCCGGCCGGCAAGGTAGCACCCTTTTCGTTGCTGGTGCCGGTGGTGGGGCTCAGTTCTTCGGCCTGGCTGCTGGGTGAACGCCTAGGCCCGCTGCAATGGGCCGGTGGCGCGCTGGTGATGGTGGGCCTGTTGATCAATGTGTTCGGGCCGCGTCTGTTCAGCGGGCGTGCTGCCGGGCGGGCTACCCCCAGCCGCTGAAGGCGCAAACCTGCCGGACCCTGGCTTTTATGGCATCATCGGCGCTTTTCCCTGTTCGCCCTGGAGAAGCCCATGAGCCTGCCCACCGTCACCGTCGTTCCCCCTGGCAAACCCTTGCAGGGGCGGGTGGCGCCGCCAGGGTCCAAGTCCATCACCAACCGCGCGCTGCTGCTGGCGGCGCTGGCCAAGGGCACCAGCCGCCTGAGCGGCGCGCTCAAGAGCGATGACACCCGCCACATGTCTGAAGCCCTGCGGCAGATGGGCGTCGCCATCCAAGAGCCGGACGCCACCACCTTCATCGTCACCGGCAACGGTGGCCTGCGTGTCCCCGCGGGGCCGCTGTTCCTGGGCAACGCTGGCACCGCGGTGCGCTTCCTCACCGCGGCGGTGGCGACCGTGCCGGGCACGGTGGTGCTCGACGGCGACGCCTATATGCAAAAACGCCCCATTGGCCCGCTGCTGGACGCACTGCGGGCAGTAGGTATTGATGCCCATAGCCCCACGGGCTGCCCACCGGTCACGGTTCGCGGCGGCGCGCTCAAGGCCAGCCGGCTCGAGATCGACGGCGGCCTGTCCAGCCAGTACGTTTCCGCGCTGCTGATGCTGGCGGCCCTGGGCGAAGCGCCCATCGAGGTGGCGCTCACCGGCAAGGACATCGGTGCGCGTGGCTATGTGGACCTGACCCTGGCCTGCATGCGCGCTTTTGGCGCCCAGGTGGACATGCTCGACGATGCCACCTGGCGTGTCGCTCCTGGTGGCTACCAGGCCCATGATTACCTGATCGAGCCGGACGCCTCCGCCGCTACCTACCTTTGGGCCGCCGAAGCCTTGACTGGCGGCGCCATCGACCTGGGCGTGGCCGGCGATGCCTTCACCCAGCCCGACGCCCAGGCACAGGCCCATATCGCCCGCTTCCCCGACATGGCGCCGGTGATCGACGGCTCCCAGATGCAGGACGCCATCCCGACCCTGGCGGTGCTGGCCGCGTTCAACCGCAACCCGGTGCGCTTCACCCAGCTGGCTAACCTGCGCGTCAAGGAGTGCGACCGGGTACAGGCTTTGTACGATGGCCTGAACGCCATCCGGCCCGGCCTGGCCACCGTGGAGGGGGACGACCTGCTGGTAGCGGCCGATCTGGGGCTGGCTGGCAGTCACAGCGAGGCAATCATTGATACCCATTCCGATCATCGCATGGCCATGTGCTTCGCCCTGGCCGGGCTCAAGGTCAGTGGCATCCGTATCCAGGACCCGGCCTGCGTGGCCAAGACCTACCCGGCCTACTGGGATGCACTACGTGGGCTGGGCGTGGAGCTGCACTTCGCCTGAGCCCAGCCGCCCGCCGCTCGGCCGGCCGGCGGAACTCTTGCCCCCGTATCGCTTCGGACGTTCAAGCGCTTCATGAAACGTCGGCTCGCCAGGCCTGGAACCTGGCGGGCAAGCATCCGCGAGCACAGGAGGCCCAGCGCCATGAGCGACGCCCTGCAGGAGTACAACCGCAAGCGTGATTTCGAAGCCACGCCGGAGCCCTCCGGCAAGGCCCGCCCGGGCAAGGTCCAAGACGCCGAGCACGCGCTGCAGTTCTGCATCCAGAAGCACGATGCCAGCCATCTGCACTACGATTTTCGCCTGGAGCTGGACGGCACCCTGAAGAGCTGGGCCGTGCCCAAGGGGCCCTCGCTGGACCCCCGGGACCGCCGCCTGGCCATCCAGGTGGAGGACCATCCCATCGACTACGCCAGCTTCGAGGGCCATATCCCCGAGGGCCATTATGGCGCCGGCGATGTGATCGTCTGGGACCGGGGGGTCTGGCAGCCGGAGGAAGAGCCACACAAGGCGTTCGAAAAAGGCAGGCTGAAGTTTCGCCTGCAAGGGGAAAAGCTCAGCGGTGTCTGGAACCTGGTGCGCACCGGCATGAGCGGAAGCAAGCAACAGTGGTTTCTGATCAAGTCTCATGACGAGGCGGCCCGGGACCATGATCAGTACGACGTGCTCGAAGCCGCCCCAGACAGCGTGATCAGCGATCGTACCCTGGTGCCGAGGGCCAGGGGCAAGGCAGCCTCGACCAGGATGCCAGCGAAAACGCCGTCAAGGTCCCGCTCGGCTGACACCAAGCCCGCTACGTCCGTCGGGAGGCCACCAGCTTCCAGCAAGAAGCGTGGCGCGCTGGAAGGCGCGGTGGCGGCACCGCTGCCAGAGACGCTCACTCCGGAACTGGCGACCCTGGTCGAGTCCGCACCGGCCGGGGAATGGACCTACGAAATCAAGTTTGACGGGTATCGCATCCTGGCCCGAATCGACCAGGGCGAGGTTCGTCTGTTTACCCGCAACGGCCATGACTGGACCGCTCGGCTACCGCGCCAGGCCCAGGCACTAAAGGCCCTGGGGTTGGAATCCGCCTGGCTGGATGGCGAAGTGATTGTCAACAATGATGAAGGCGTACCGGCCTTCCAATCGCTGCAAAACGCCTTCGAAAGCGATCAGGCCCAGGCTATCGTCTATTACCTGTTCGACCTGGTTTACCTCAATGGCATGGACCTGTCCCAGGCGCCTCTGGAACAACGACGCGCGGCCTTGGACAAACTGCTGCAGGCCAACCAGGATGGCGGCCTGCGGTTTTCCGCCAGCTTCGACGAAGCGGCCACGTCACTGCTCGACAGTGCCTGCTCCCTGAAGATGGAAGGGCTGATCGGCAAGCGCCTGGGCAGCCCCTATGTCAGCCGTCGCAGCAATGACTGGATCAAGCTCAAGTGCAAGCATCGCCAGGAGTTCGTGGTGGTCGGCTATACCGAACCCCGCGGCAGCCGTAGCGCTTTCGGCGCGCTTCTGCTGGGGCTGCACGATGCCGACAGCGGGGAGTTGCGTTACGCCGGCAAGGTAGGCACGGGTTTCAACGAACACACCTTGAAGACTATCCATGCGCGACTGCAGCCCCTGGAGGTGAAGAAGCCGGCCTTGGCCAACCCACCCAAGGGCGCCGAGGCACGTGGCGTTCACTGGCTGAAGCCGACGCAACTGGCCGAGGTGGCCTATGCCGAAATGACCCGGGAGGGTTCGGTGCGCCATGCGGTGTTCCACGGCTTGCGCCAGGACAAGCCCGCCACTGAAATCATCCAGGAGACGCCCATGGATACGGCCAAGCTCAAGGCCGAGAAGGCCTCGACCAAAACAACTGCCAAGGCTGCATCAGCCAGAACAGGGGCCAGGGGTGCCGGCGAAGCCAAGCCGGCACCGCTCAAGGCCAGCAGGGTTGGCAAACACGAAGCCCCGGCCGGAGAGATCCGCATCACCCACCCTGACCGTGTGATCGATGCCACCAGCGGCACCACCAAGCTACAGCTGGCTCAGTACTATGCCCAGGTGGCGGCCTGGATACTGCCCCACCTCGAGCGGCGTCCGGTGGCGTTGGTGCGAGCGCCGGAAGGGATAGCCGGGGAGCTGTTCTTCCAGAAGCATGCCGAACGGTTGAAGATCCCTGGCATCTCTACCTTGGGGTCGGCATTTTCCGGCCAGCCGGTGATGGTGGTGGACAACCCCCAGGCACTGCTGGGGGCGGTACAGATGAGCACTGTGGAGTTCCATACCTGGAACGCCACCAGCAAGGACGGCCAGCATCCGGATCGTTTCGTGCTGGACCTCGATCCGGACCCGGCCCTGCCCTGGAAGGCCATGGTGGAAGCTACCCAACTGACCCTCACGGTGCTCGATGAGTTGGGGCTCAAGTCGTTTCTCAAGACCAGCGGCGGCAAAGGGATGCATATCGTAGTGCCGCTCAAGCCCAAGGACGACTGGGAAAGCGTCAAGGCGTTTTCCCATGCCATCGTCAGCCACCTGGCCAGGCTATTGCCGGATCGCTTTTCCGAGGTGGCTGGGCCCAAGAACCGAGTGGGCAAGATTTTCGTGGATTACCTGCGCAATTCACAGGGGGCTACCACCATTTGCGCCTTCGCGGCTCGTACCCGCGAAGGCCTGCCGGTGTCGGTGCCGGTGTCGCGCGAAGAAGTGGCCGGGCTCAAGGGCGGCAACCAGTGGAACATTCATAATATTCACGAGCGGCTCGCAGAGATGGAGGGCAATGACCCTTGGGAAGGCTACGCCAAGGTGCGCCAGACCATCACCGCGACCATGCGCAAGAAACTGAACATGAAAAATTGAAACGCGCGAAAGCCGGCCCGCCTTGGGGCCGGCCTCGCTCCACCGGAGGCCCATGAGCAAGATCATCACTGAACCGCGGGACATGGCCAGCAAGGCCCAGGAGACCAGCGACAATGCCATGTTCGGCACGCCCAAGGCGCGGCTGGACTTCTACCGCAACGAAATCCAGTACGAAACCTCGCTGCTGTCCAACCGCACCAACGCCTACCTGTCCGCGCAATCGTTCCTGGTCATCGCCTTCGCCTCCTCCATGGCCAACCTGAACCCGGACTGGGGCAAGCTCTTCACCCTGGTGGTGCCCCCTATCCTCGCCCTGCTGGGAATCGTCAGTTCCCTGCATGCCTGGCCGGGCATACGCGCGGCTTACGAGATCATCGATCATTGGCATTTCAAGCAGTACCAGTTGCTGCGCGCCGAGCCGACCATGGGCGCGGCCTATGACGACTCGCCGCTGTTCAGCAAGTATGAAGCCCAGGAGAAGGGGTTTCGCCAGTCATTGCTGTTTTCCATGCGTACCCCCTGGATCTTCACCGGGTTCTGGGTGGTGCTGGGAATGTTTTCATTGTGGCTGCACTTCGGAAAAACCTAGCCGCCGCGGGGACTCGAAGCCGCCTCAGCGAGTATCGATCCTTCCGGCAAAGCCTAGGCCGAGCGCTGCGGGAGCATCGAGCAGCTTTGCATGACAGTGTCCTGGCGGATGGCCGTGGTGCTCACTGCAATGGTTCAGGTTACGTGCGATATGGCCGATAACCGGGTCAAGCCACATCCGGTTGTCAGCCACTCGATCATTCACAGGCAGTTTCACCATGCGTGCATCACACGATCAACTTAAAGAGCATTACCTGCGAGCCGACCGCGTCATGCTGGGCATAGTCTGGTTCATGTTCCTGGCTGCCCTGGGGATTGCCGCGTGGTCGGATACCTGGGCCCAGGCCGGGCTGGTCGGCGGGGGCTGCGCTATCGTTCTTACCCTCTTGCAGCGAATCGCCCCAGGCTCCCGGCTGCTTCGTTGCGCCATGGGCACCGGCCTGATGGTAATGGCCGCGCTCCATATCAACCTGGGCCGCGGCTTCACTGAACTGCACTTCGGTATTTTCGTGCTGCTGGCCTGCCTTGTGTATTACCGCGACTGGCTGCCCATAGTCGTGGCCGCCGGTGTCATCGCGGTCCATCACCTGGCGTTCTTTTTCATCCAGGAGCACTTCAGCGCCGTGCATGTGGTGCAGGAACACAACATCTGGGTCGTGCTGCTGCACGCGCTCTACGTGGTCGTTGAAAGCGTCATCCTGGTGTACATGGCCAAGCGTAGCCAGGCCGAGGCCGTGGAAGGGCAAGCCCTGCTGGATATCGCCAATCGTCTCGGCGCCGACGATACCCGAGTGGACCTGGGCTATCGCAGCGACGTGCACAGCCCCGTGGTATTGCGTTTCCACCAGTTCCTGGACCAGCTCCAACGCATGGTCGGCGAGGTCATCGACGAGGCGGATCGACTCGGCGCCACGGCGCAAAAACTGAGCGGCGCCACTACCGGCATTCGCGGTGGCGTCGACCAGCAGCAAGACGCAGCCGACCGGATGGACGCGGCGCTTCGTGCCCTGGCGGGTTCGATCGAGGAAGTGGCTGCCTGCGCTGGCCAGGCATCGAGCGTCGCGGTGGCCATCAATGGACATTCTCGGCAGAGCACCGCCGCGGTCGAACACATACGCAAAGAGATTCAGGCCCTGGCGGGTAATATCGAAACCACAGGGCGGGACGTGCTCGCGCTGGCCGAGGCTTCCGAGGAAATCGGGACGGTGCTGGACGTCATCCGTGGCATTGCTGATCAGACCAATCTCTTGGCGCTCAATGCTGCCATCGAAGCGGCCCGGGCCGGGGAGCAGGGCAGGGGGTTCGCGGTGGTGGCCGATGAGGTTCGCAACCTGGCCCAGCGTACGGCCAGTTCCACCGTGGAAGTGAGGACGCTGATCCAGCGGCTCCAGCAAAGCACCGTCCAGGCGACCCAGGCCATGGATGAGAGTCGGGAAGGGGCAAAGCGTTGCGTCCAGGGTGTCGACCAGGCCGCGACCTTGTTGGGCACGGTCGCCAACGACATTGACTCGATCAGTGCCATGAGTCTGCAGATCGCCGCCAGCACTCAGTCGCAGTCGGCGGCGAGCACTCAGGTAAAGGACGACCTTGGAGCGTTGCAAGGTGTGGCTCAGGACAATGCGATCCAGGCGGGTGTGCTCGAAGGTGAGTCGGAGCACTTGAATCAGGCAACCAGCCGATTGGCGCAAGCCAGCAAGCGATTCCGAGTGACCGTCGCCTGATGTTCCGGGGAGCACTCGCTGGAAGGCGTCGGTTATCCCCGCCCCGGGCATGTGGGGCCCTGCTGAATAGCGCCCTGGCGAAGCGGTAGAAAAAAGCGAAGCGGCTGAAGAAAAACCATGCAGTCAAAGCGTCAGGAAAGGGATAGCTTAGGCAGCTTGACTGCCATCTTCCTCGAAAGGACGCCCATGAAAGCCGTTGCTTTGTTCGCCTCGTTTGCTTGCGTCATGGTCTGGGGGGCCGCCCAGGCTGCCGTGCCTTCTGTAGCTTCGGCCGCGGAGGCCGAACACGCCGACATGGTGGTGACCCTGCTCGGCACCGGCTCCCCAAGCCTGAGCCCTGAACGCTTCGGCCCCTCCACACTGGTGCAGGCCAATGGCCTGAATCTGATGTTCGACGCCGGTCGTGGCAGTACCATTCGCCTGGCCCAGCTCGGCGTACCCCTGGGCGCGGTGAACGCCACCTTTCTTACGCACTTCCATTCGGACCACATCAATGGCCTGGCCGACCTCTGGGCCACCAGTTACTTGCCCAGCCCGCAGAATCGCAGGACCAGCGCGTTCCAGCTCTATGGGCCCCAGGGCACCCAGATCGTGGCCGAAGGCTTGCGCATGACCATGACGGCGGACTTGATCATCCGCCAGAATGACAACGAGTCCACTGCCGAGGCGCAGCGCATCGAGGTGCATAGCTTCCACCGGCCGGGCGTGGTATTCGATGAAAAGGGGGTGAAGGTCACTGCCTTCCCGGTCAACCATGGGGCGGCCATCAAGCCCAGTTATGGCTACAAGGTCCAGTACAAAGGCCATACGGTGACGCTGTCGGGGGATACCCGCTATGACCCCCGGGTGATCGAGAATGCGAAGGGCGCCGATGTGCTGGTGCACGAGGTGAATGTAATCTCCACCCATCATCAGGACGAAGCCTGGGCCAAGCCCATCCGCGAGCACCACACCTCCCCGGAAGAGGCGGGCAGGGTGTTCGCCCAGGCTCAGCCCAGGCTGGCGGTGTTCTCCCATATCTCCCGACCTGGCCCCCAGGACGAGACCAACACCGACGCCATGCTGTTGCAGCGCGCCCAGCAGGTCTGGCCCCAGGGCAAGGTGGTAGTAGGGTCTGACCTGATGCGCATCTACGTGGGCAAGGACGTGACCTATAGCGCCTGGGCCCAATGAAGCGATAAGCCACGGGGCTTTGCAGGATGGCGAAGCCTTTGCTATGTTCAGCTCTGTTCACATTCGGACACATCCCATGCCGGTATTTCTGCACACCGCTTCAATCGCGCAGCCTGCCCCAGGCCCGCGGCGGTGTGCCCAGCCGGTATCTCCTCCTGTCGTTGCAGTGATGGTGGCTGCCGTGGCTGTAGCGGTAGCGCTGCCCGCCGTGGTGGCGCTGGCCTGAACGGTCGCCTTTCACGCTCCAGTCTTGCTTGCCTCTAGGCGCTGGCGCACTGGAGCCTGCTTCCTCTTCGACAGGTAATGCTTGCATGGTTATTTCCCGATCCTCCTGGGCAGCGACCGCTGCCATGGCGTTGTTCGTGCTGCTGTGGGGCAGCGCCGCCATCTTTACTCGGTGGGGGCTGGACCACGGTTCGCCCATCGCCCTTCTGATTCTGCGATTCGGCCTGGCGCTGTTGGCCCTGGCGCTTATCGGCGGATGGCGTCAGCGCTGGCTTCCCGACCCGGGTACCGGCAAACGCGTCGCCACCACCGGCTTCTTGCTGATCGGCGGTTATTCGGTGTGTTACTTCCAGGCCATGGCCCATGGGATGACGCCGGGGCTGATTGCCACCCTGCTGGGGGTGCAGCCCATCCTGACGTTGTTGATACTGGAGCGCCGGGTGTCGCTGGTCCGGCTCGCCGGCCTGCTGCTGGCCTTGAGTGGACTGGTGCTGGTGGTCTACCAGAGCCTGGTGGCGGCCCGGGTATCCGTGTCAGGTTGCGTCTTCGCCTTGCTGGCCCTGGCGTTCATGACCTTCGGAGCCTTGCTGCAGCGGCAGGTCAGCCAACATCCGGCTCAGGTGCTGCCGTTGCAGTATATGGTGAGCCTGCTGCTGTGCCTGGCCCTGGCACCCTTCCAGCCGGTAACGGCCCGGTGGGAGGTTGGACTGCTGGTGCCTGTGCTCTGGCTTGGCCTGGTGGTTTCGGTCGTGGCTCAGTTACTGCTCTATCGACTTATCCAGACCGGCAACCTGGTCAAGGTCACCAGCCTGTTCTACCTGGTGCCCGTGGTCACTGTGTTGCTGGACTACCTGGTGCTGGGCAACGTACTGAGCCGGTTGAGCCTGCTGGGCATGGGGCTGATCCTGCTGGGGCTGGCGCTGGTGTTTCGACAGCACGGCTGAGGGCCCCGCCCGCGCTGCCGCTGCTCAGGCGGGCTCGAAGGGCGGGCCACGGAAGCTGTCCAGCCCCTCTACCGGCTTCAGGCGCACCGGCTGGCCGGTGCGCGCGCTCTCGTAGATGGCTTCCATCAATCGATGGTCCTGTACCCCTTCTTCTCCGGGCGTGAAGGGGGTGCGGTCACTGAGCACACACTCGGCCATATGGTCCAGCTCCTGGGCGAACTGGTTCTTCGGCTGCAGGGTGAGCTCGGCATTGCGGGTGGCATCACCGTCGCGGTCGATAACGGACAAACGCTGGCCCTGGTACAGGAAGGCGTTGGGCATGTCCAGGCTGGCCCGCTCGAGGTTCAACCGTTGATACTTGTCATCGCGAGCCCCGTAGCTGGTAAGGCAGTTGGCGACGGTATTGGAGGGGAAGCGCAGCGTGAACTGTACGGTTTCCTCCACATCGGCGAAGCGAGGGTCACCCGGGGGCGAGTAGGTGGTGGCATAGACCTCCACCGGCTCCTCGCCAGTGATGAAACGGGCGGTATTGAGGCAGTACAGGCCAATGTCCACCAGCGAGCCGCCACCGGCCATGGCGTGTTTGTGGCGCCATTGCCGTGCGCCATCCTCGGCGACTGTCTGGGTGTTGACGCCATGGTAGGCGACCAGGCGGCCCAGCCCCTTGTCTTGTACCAGTTCCCGGGCGCGGCGGTTATAGGGCTCGTATTGAATACGGTAGGCGACCATCAGCTTCACCTTTGCCCGCTGGCAGGCTTGCACCATGGCCTGGGCGTCTTCGCTGGATACCGACATCGGCTTTTCCGTAAGCACATGCTTGCCCGCAGCGGCGGCCCGCTCGCAATATTCCCGGTGCATGGCGTTCGGAAGCACGATGTAGACGACCTTCACCTGCGGGTTGTCGCGGATCTGGTCGAAATTCTCGTAGCTGTAGCAGGCCTCGGGTGGGATGCCATATTGGCTAGCCACGGTCTTGAGCTTGTCCGGGCTGCCCGACACCAGCGCCACGGGCTTGGCTTTCAAGGATTTGCCGAAGGCCGGCAGGATTTCCTCCAGGGCCAGGCGGCCCAGGCCAACGATAGCGAAGCCGACCCGTTGCTCCGGGGGCAGCGGCTTGGGCGGCGGTGCTGAAGGGGTGTCCTGCGGGCCGCGCCAGGCCGGGAATTTCACTGCGCCGGCTTCCACCTGGCCAGTGTCTACAGGGGTAGGCGCGGTGAATCGCTCAGCCATGGCCCGCGGTGCGACCACGGCGGCCGTGGCGCAGGCGCCGACCAGCTTGCAGAGCGTGCGGCGGTTGAGTTGGGAGGGCTGGTCAGTCATGGGCGTTCTCACACTGGGAAATGATGACAGTGGTATAACGCGGACCGGTCAGCCCTTCGTCCGGTTCAGTCGCGGCGACCAATAGGGAGCCGGGCGGCTGGGACTGGCCGGCGACGATGCTTGCCGCCAGGAACTGCCCGGAGAAGCCGCCCATGAAGCTGGTAGCAAAAAGCACGGGCCTGAGGGCTAGGCAGCAAGGACCGATGGCGTCCTCTCTGGATACCTTTGGACCGCTTTCCCACGCTCAGGCTTTCTTCAGCGCATCCCCATGATGCAGCGCCCGGTGGCCGGACTTCGCGCTTTCCACCTCGTACTGGGGCTCGTCCTTGGACGCCGTGCGGTGCTTCCCCATAAAGTCCAGGTCGCTGGTATGCACCTTCACGACCTTGCCGTGTGTCTCGCCTGCCTGGGAATTCCAGGCAACGTTGTCGCCTTTCTTGAATGTGGTGGCCATTGCCATCTCCTCAGATGAAATAGGAATGGGGCAGTGAGTGGTAGACCTGTACGAGCGCAACCCGATTCCGCCGCCCCGCCCAGTGGCATGGCCTCGGTTAAGCCTAAAGGCCTGCGAGGTCACTCACCACCCTCGATGCGGGCTTTGAGACATTGGCCACGGCGCTTCTCTGGCCCGCGTCTCATCCCCGCTCACCTCTGACGTCGACCAGCCGATCACCTTCGAAGCGCAGATAATGGTACATGCCGCCGCGAGGCCCGTAGGTCCACTGTTCTGCTGGCAGGCTTGTCATACGGCCAGCCGCATCGATGACCCGAACGTAGCTGATCGCGGCGCGGCTGGCTGGTTCGCCGCACTTGCGCAGTACCATGGCGGTGCTGTCGTTCACCGAAACCAGGGCACTGTCGCAACGAAAGGTCTGGTCGGCCTGGCCGACACAGGGGAGCAGCAAAACCACGAGCAGCGCAAAGGCTTGGGTTTTCATAAGCGATCCATTCCAGGCAAGCCGGGTGAGCATAGCGCGTGGCTTGCCGTCCGTCGAAGAGCAGCGTGCAGCGCTGAAGTGGCCTCAGGCCTTGGCCGATAAGAAAACTATCACTGTGCCATCTTCCCGGAATCCAGCATGCCGTTGTCACATGCGCCTTCACCTCCCACGATGCCTGGCAGCGGCAGCCATTCTCGGGTTGCCCGACGTGCCGCCTGGCTGGTAGCCACGATCCTGTTGTGCCTGTTTCTCGGCGCCAGCGGGGTACTGAGCCAGGTCGCCTCAAAGCTCAATGAAGAGGAAAACCTGCGCAGCCAGGCCTTGGCCAGCAGAGCCAGCGAGGCCTGGCTGAACGGCATTACCTACCCCTTGCTGGATTTCGCCCATTGGGACGAGGCCTACGAGCATACCCTCGGGAACGTCGACGAAGCCTGGGCGGCTCAGCAGGTGGGCATGGGACGGTCACTCTTGGCCCAATACGGCCTGAACGGCGTGTTCATCCTGGACGCTCAAAATGAAACCCGCTACGCCTTCGCCAAGGGGCAATTCAATACCCGCCATGCCAATGAATGGATCGACGGTGACCTTGCAGGCCTGCTCGCGGAGGCGAGGAACCGCGCCGGTGAGCGAATTGCCGTCAAAAGGTACTTCACCGTAGAGGGGCGCCCGGCGATGGTGGCCGCGGCGGCCATCAGACCGCTGTCGTACCATTCCAAGGCGCCGGTCTCGGAACTGGCCTGTCTGGTATTCGTAGACATCATCGGCCCCGGCAGCCTGGCGCGCATGGGCGAGCTGTTCGGCTTGCCCGGCCTGCGTGAGGCGCCGGCAGAGGCGACGGTCGGCCTGGCTTTATCCGAACAGCCGCCGCTTTACCTGACCTGGGACGTGGCTCGCCCCGGGGCGACCTTCTTGGCGATGATGTTGCCATTGCTGGTAATGGCCACGCTGCTGTTCGGCATCGGCGCCTGGCTGTTGCTGCGCCGGTCTATCCGGGCCGCGGAGCAGGTGGACCATGGCTGCATTGCCCAGGCCCACGTCGCCTACCTGTCGCGCCACGATTCGCTCACCGGCCTGCCCAACCGCAGCCACGCCTACCAGGTATTGCAGGAGCGCTTGGCAGGGGTCGCCCAGGGCGGTGCCTTCGCGGTGCTGTACATCGACCTCAGTGGCTTCAAGCAGATCAACGATTGCCTCGGCCACATCGCCGGTGACCAGGTGCTGACCAACGTGGCTCGTCGGCTGCAAGGCGCCCTTGGTCACGGGGATTTCCTGGCACGCCTCGGTGGGGACGAGTTCCTGGTCATCACGCCGCAAGTCTGCCCGGAGCATTTGAAAATCCTTTGTCAATCGCTGCTGCGGAACTTCGACCCGCCCCTGGTCACCGCTGAACACGAGCTGCGCCTTGGCCTGTGCATCGGTATCGCCCAGGCGCCCATGGATAGCACCGATGGCGAGGAGCTGTTGCGCCTGGCGGACATCGCCCTCTATGAAGCCAAGGCCCACGGTCAGCATTGCTGGCAGCTTTACAACGCCGAGATGAAAACCCGGATCCTGGAGCGCCGTAGCCTGGAGCAGGATCTCAAGCGTGCGGTGCAGCAGGATGAATTCATTGTGGTGTTCCAGCCCCGCTTCGGGATCGACGGCCGGCGCATCCTGGGGGCCGAGGCGCTGGTGCGCTGGCAGCACCCGGAGAAGGGCCTGCTCAGCCCGGGGGTGTTCATTCCCCTGGCCGAGGAAACCGGCTTGATCGTCGGGCTGAGCGACATCGTGCTGCGCCGTGCCTGTGAGCTGGTGGCCAACATGCCGGAGCCGATCTTCGTATCGGTGAACCTCTCGTGCATAGAGTTCATGCGCGCCGACCTGGTCAACCGAGTCGAACAGGCCCTGGCGGTTTCGGGCCTGCCGCCGTGCCAACTGGAAATCGAGGTTACCGAGAGCGTGATGATCGACAATGCTGAGCGTGCCCTGGCCCTGATGACACAGTTGAAGACGCTGGGCGTAAAGCTGTCCATGGATGACTTCGGAACCGGCTATTCGTCCCTGGGTTACCTTAGTTGCTACCCCTTCGATGGCATCAAGATCGACCGCAGTTTCGTGATGAACCTGACCGACCCCAAGGCCAACAATGAAGCCATCGTCAGCGCGGTCATCGCCATGGGCAAGAGCCTGGGCATGGCGGTGACGGCCGAAGGCGTGGAAACGGCCGAGCAGTTGGGAGCCTTGGCGGCCTTGGGGTGCGATCAGGCACAAGGCTATCTGCTGGGACGGCCGATGACACCCCAGGCGCTGATCGCGCTCCTGCATGAACAACATCAGGAACAGCTAACGAGCGCGGCGGGGAGCGAGCAGGATGTGCCTCAATCCAGCTATAGTCCAGCGTGTGAATCCCTGCAGGTTTCCCAATGACAAGAACCATGCTGCGTGCCTTGCTACTGTTTGTCCTCGCCGCCACGATTCCGAGCGGGTTGGCCTGGGCTGCCGGTGAGATCGAGGTGGTCACTGAAGAACTGCCGCCGTACAACATGACGGTAGGCGGCAAGATCAGCGGCTTCAGTACCGAGATCGTCCAGGCGGTGATGAAGGAAACCGGCGTCGAGGCGCCCATCCAGGTGATGCCCTGGGCCCGTGCCTATGACCGTGCCTTGTCGGTGCCTAACGTGTTGATCTACTCCATCGCCCGTACCCCCGAGCGCGAGCCCCTGTTCCAGTGGATCGGCCCCATCGGGCCGACCAACTGGTACCTGTACAGCCTCTCCGAACGGCCGGTGAAGCTCGACAGCCTGGAAGACGCCCGGGGGCGGCAGATCGCCACGGTCAACATGGATGTGGGCCAGCAGTATCTGCTTGGCAAGGGCTTCAAGATGAACTCGGAGCTGCAGTCGACCAACCGCTATGAAAACAATTTCCACATGCTCAAGGTCGAGCATGTGGAGTTGTGGATTTCCAACGAGCTCAACGCGATCTACCTGACCCGGCGCAACGGTGAGGACCCGGCCAAGGTGCTGGTAAAGTCCTTGCCCTTGCCGGAGCTGAGCAGCCCTGACGGCCTGAGCATGGCCTTCAGTCGAGGCACCTCACCGGAGCTGCTGGAGCGGTTCCGGCGTGGCTTGCAGACGATCAAGAGCAACGGTACCTATGAAGCCATCATGCGGCGCTGGCTGGGCAAGCCGCATTGACCGACGGGCGCGCTAGGCCAGATACCACCAGAGCAACGACGTGCCGACCAGGCCCACCACTGAAACGATGGTCTGCAATACGGACCACACCCAGAGGGTTTGCTTGAGTTGCAGGCCAAAGTACTCACGGACCATCCAGAAGCCGGCGTCGTTCACATGGCAGAAGAACACCGAGCCCGCACCTATGGCCAATGCCACCAGTGAGCTTTGGGTAGCCGCCAGGCCAGCCATCATGGGCGCCAGGATGCCCGCTGTAGTGGTGGTGGCTACCGTGGCCGAGCCGGTGGCCTGGCGCAGGGCCACGGCGATCAGCCAGGCTAGCAGCAGGTAGGGCAAGTGGGCGCTTTCGGCCGCCTTGCTGATGGTCTGGCTGACCCCCGCTTCGAGCAGGGTCTGCTTCAGCCCGCCGCCAGCGCCGATGGTCAACAACAACGCCGCGATGGGGGCCAGGCTTTTGCGCAGCGTCTGCCCCACCCGCTCGCGGGCCATGCCGTTGGCCCAGCCGAGCAGGGCGACCGCGGCCAGTACGGCCAGGCCCAGCGCGACCAGGGGCTCGCCAAGGAACTTGAGCACCACGCCCAGGGTGCTGTCCACAGGCAGGCCTACCTTGGCCAAGGTGCTGCCGAGCATCAGCGCCACAGGCAGGAGAATGATCGCCAGGGAAGCGAGGAAGCTGGGCCGCCGCTCGGCCTCAGGGCGGGCGCTGAACAGCTCACCCAGCTCGGCGGGAATAGCCACGTCGAGGCGCCGCGACAGCCATCGCCCGTACAAAGGTCCGGCAAGGATAACAGCCGGCACTGCCAGGATCAGCCCCAGTAGCATGGTCAGGCCCAGATCAGCGTGGAGGGCGCCTACCGCAATGAGCGGTCCCGGATGCGGAGGCATCAGCGCGTGCAGGGTGGTCATGCCGGCCAGGGCGGGAATCGCGATTTTCAGCAACGGTTGGCCGGATTGGCGCGCCATCACGAAGATGATCGGGACCATCATCACCAGGCCAACCTCGAAGAACAATGGAAGGCCGATGATCATCGCTACCAGCGCCATGACCCACGGCAGGCTGCGGCCCTTGCCCAGTCCCAGCAAGGTGCTGGCGATTCGGTCCGCCGCGCCGGATTCGGCCATGAGCGCGCCCAGCATGGCGCCCAGGGCGATGATGATGCCCGCTTCGCCGAGCAAGCCTCCGGCGCCCTTGCTGAAGGCCTTGGCGACTTCTTCCGGAGCCAGGCCAGCGCCGATGCCAGCGATGAAGGTGCCCACCAGGATGGACAGGAACGGCGGCAGGCGCAACCCACTGATCAACACAACGATGCTGGCGATGGCCAGTGCACAACAGGCCAGCAGGCGGGTGTCATGGGCCAGCCAGGCCACTGGGGTCAGGTCCACGGGGGTACTCCTTTGTTATTGGTGTGAATACCGGTGCAACAAATTGTTGCAAACTCACTACGGTAGACCCGCCAGGCTTTCAAGGAGCTTTCAATCTGCTTCGCACAGAAGGGTTTCATATGAAGACTTGCTCAGGCTGCAAGGCGCGGCAAGCTCAACAGCAGGGAGCCCCCGCACGGAGCGAGCGGGGACTGGTGCAGCGGGGACGGATCAGCGTTTCTGAAACTGGTAGAAGAGGTTGGGTTCGCTGACCACGTAAAGGTTGCCGTCCTTGTCCATGGTCAAGCCTTCAGCCTGGGGGGCGTCCTGCTGCAGGCCGCCCAGGTTGGATCGCAGCGAGCGGATACTGACGAAACGTCCCTGTTCGTCGAGTTCGGTAATGTTCATCGACTGGTCGCTGAGCAGCAGCAGGTGGCCGGTGCGCGGGTCGTAATAGCCGTCCGAGAGGTCGCGCCCGTAGCGTCCGCGTTCCACCCAGGCGGTAAGGTCGGTCACGGTGAGGTTCAGCGGGCCTTGGATCGATCGCAGCATGCCGGATACCGAATACAGTTGTTGAGGGTCCCGTTCCTTGATGGCGAACAGGCGGTCATTGCGTGTGTCGTAGGTCACCCCCTCGAAACCTTTGTTGTTGTGGCTCAGGCCCAGGGCGAGGGTTATTGATTGGGCACTGCTCGCCAGAATGGCCTGCTCTCGCGGCGGCAAGGTGATCACATCCAGCCGCTGCTGGTCTTCGTCGGCGATGGCCACCCGATTGCCCCCCAGGTAGGTGAGGCCTTCCGTATCTTCGAAACCCACAAGAGGATAGCGAGCCTCCAGGTCCCCCTCCTTATTCATCACCAGCAGCTCCATGGGCATATTGGTGATGGCCAGCAGCCGATCGTGGTCGTAGTCATAGGTAATCCCCGAGAGGTTGCGCAGGCCCGGCGCTATGGGCTTGGCATCGATGGTCACCCGGTAGCCAGGCAGCCAGACGTTGCGGCCCGGCGCGGTGTCGCCTGTCCGATAGTTCTGCCAATGCGCCTGCAGTTGTTCGACCAGGCACAGGCGATAGGCTTGCACGCAGAGCCCGGCAACCAGAGCGAGCAATGCCAGTGGGCCGAGGCTGCGCAGGCGAACGCGCAGCCGGCGCCTCTGTCGTGGATGGGCACGCAAGCGGTCCTGCGTCAGGGTCTGAGTGGTCATGGCGTTGTCTCCAGGGTGCGACTCAAGGGAAGGAAAGGGTGGCGCCGGCTACCCGGTGGGCGCCGTCCAATGGAAGCGGTACACGGTGCTGGGCGGTGTCGAGCGGCAGCGGCCGTTGTCCGCCGTGCCGTTGACCAGGTACCAGCTGGCCCGTGAGGTCTGCCCCAGGAGCCTGGCCTGATCGGCGTGGAAACAGCGGTTCAGGCTGGCCTTCGGCACCAGGGCGAAGGCCGTGGGGTGGGTTTGCAGCCAGCTGGCCGCGTTTTCCACGGACGAACCCCGGCTGAAGCCGAAGTGAACGATGGGCTGGCGGGCGAATAGCCAGTGCCCCTCACGCCAGTCCACCAGCACCAGGTCGGCGCCGGCGCTGGCTTCGGCGGCTTCGCTCATCAGGGCGGCATGAGGATTGGAGCCTTCGCGAAGCGGCTCGACAAAACCCCGGACGAACCAGAGGCCGAACCACAGCACAGAGAGGGCAATGAAGGCTTGCCGACCACGAGGGCGACCGCTGAACCAACGGCCCAGCAGCCATGGAACGAGCGGGGCGGCTACCAGCGCCAGGGCAGGCAGCGCTGGGTAGATATAGATCTTGCGCTTGCCAGTGCTGAGGCAGAAGAACAGCACTACCAGGCAGGCCCAGCCCAATAGCAGCAGCACCCGCGCGTCGCCCTTGCGCAATTGTCGATACCAGGCCGGTACCAGCCACGGCAAGGCGAGCACCAGGGGCAGCCAGTACTGGGGAATGACCTTGACGAAGAAGTACCAGAAGGGCTCGCGGTGATCCCAGGCATCGGTGTATCGGCTGGCGGTCTGGCGCAGGAGGATATCCTGCAGATAGGCCAGTTCGGCCGCCCCGCCTCGCTGGGCGATGGCCACCAGCAACGGCAGTAGCCAGAGGGCGCAGGCGGCGAGGGTGATACAGGCGCCCAGCCACCAGCGGCGCGCTTGCCCCGGCAGGCTGACGACCCCAGGCCAGCCTCGGCGTACCGCGTAGGCATAAGGCAGCAGCATCAACGCCGGCACGAAGCCGACGCCCTTGCTGATGATCCCCAGGCCCATGGCGGCGCAGCCCAGGTAGAACCACCCCCAGGCCGGCCCCTGCAGCAGGTGGCGTACCAGCCCGTAGAGGCCGAGGGCGACCCAGAGGCAGAGAAAGCTGTCGATCTGGCCAACCCGCAGGATGCTGTAGGTCTGATAGGTGCCCAGGAACAGAAGCGCGGCGATGCGGCCGATGCGTCTGTTCCACAGGCGCTGACCAAGGTCATGCAGAACCGCCGTGGTCACCGCCGCGGAAAGCAGGCCGGGCAGGTAGAGGGCGACCCTGGGCGAGCCGGTCAACCAGCTGAAGAAGGCTACCGTCCACATGAACAACGGCGGCTTGTCGCCGTAGATTTCCCCAGCGCGGTGGGGAATGAACCAGGTGCCGCTTTGCAGCATCTCCAGGGCAACCCCGAGAAAGCGTTCCTCATCCACGTTCAGCGGCTGGCGCCAGCCCAGGCCCGCGCCTACCAGCAGCAGGGCAAGGCCTGCCAGAGCCAGGCGTTCCAGAGCGGCAGACTTCAGTTGCGGCACCTTTCAGTGCTCCGCCGTCTTGTGCCGGGCAATCAGCTGCAGGTTGCGCAGGTACACCAGAAAGCCGAAGGCCTGGCCGATGATGAATACCGGGTCCTGGCGGTAGATGGCGTAGATCAGCAACAGCGCGCTGCCCAGCATGCTCAGGTACCAGAAGCCGACCGGGATCACGCTACGTTTCTTGAACTCACTGTACAGCCACTGCAAGACGAACCTGCCGGTGAACACGGCCTGGCCCGCGAAGCCGATGCACAGCCATAGGGTTTCCCGGGTCAGCGTCATGAGGCGATTTCCTGGGGCGCTCCGTCCAGGCGGGTGCGGCGTATCAGCCACCACACGCCGACCAGGTCCAGCAGGCCCACCAGGGCCCGATCCAGGTTGCCATAGTTGGAGACGCCCGCCTGGCGCGGCCGGTGATTGACTGGATGCACGCACATCAGCGCGTGGTGGCGACGCACCAGGGCGGGAATGAACCGATGCATGTGGTCGAAGTAGGGCAGGCGCAGGAAGGTGGCCCGTTCGATCAGCTTCAGGCCGCAGCCGGTGTCCGGGGTGCCATCCTTGAGCAAGCGACCGCGCAGTCCATTGGCGAAGCGCGAGGCCCAGCGCTTGCTCAGGCTGTCGCGCCGGTTGATCCGGTGCCCGGCCACCAGCTTCAGCCCTCCGGCCAGTCCTTCGCTGCCACGTACCCGCTCGAGCATGCCAGGGATGTCGGCCGGGTCGTTCTGGCCGTCGCCGTCCAGGGTTACCAGCCAGGCGCCCTGGGCAGCCTGGGCGCCATGCCAGATGGCGGTACTTTGCCCCAGCGAGCGCGGGTGACGCAGCACCCGCAGTTGCGGGAAACCCTGGGCTTTCAAGTACTGCAGGGCGGCCAGGGTATGATCCGTGCTGCCGTCGTCGATCACCAGCACTTCGTAGTCTTCGTCAGCCAGGGCCGCGCGGACCTCTGTCAGCAAACCGGGGAGGTTGTCTTCTTCGTTCTTGGCCGGGATCAGCACCGAGAGGTAAACCCGCCCGAGCGCCGGAGCGGGATGAAGAGGTACTACATTGACGGGGTTCATAGTCGATGAAACTCCTTGTACCAAGCCACGAAGGCAGCCACGCCTTGCTCGATCGTTACCTTGGGCGAGTAGCCGATCCACTCGGCCAGGGCACCGATGTCCGCCCAGGTGCTCGGTACGTCGCCAGGCTGCATGGGCAGGTGGTTACGCACGGCTTTCACCCCCAGCGCCTGCTCCAGGCACTCAATGAAGGCAGTGAGCGGGACAGGCGCGCCGCGGCCGATGTTGAACAGTTGGCAGGGCGGGCAGCCGGGAACGGGCACTGGCGGGCGCAGGCGTAGCCGTACCAGGCTTTCGACGATGTCGTCGATGTAGGTGAAGTCCCGCGCCATATCGCCTTGGTTGTAGACAGCGATAGGCTCCCCGGCCAGCATGGCGCGGGTGAAGCGGTACAGGGCCATGTCCGGCCGGCCCCAGGGGCCGTAGACGGTAAAAAAGCGTAGGCCCGTGGCTGCAACGCCGAACAAGTGCGCGTAGCTGTGCGCCATGAGTTCATTGGCGCGCTTGCTGGCGGCATAGAGCGATACGGGTTGCTCGACCGGATCCTGCACCGAGAAGGGCAGCTTGCTGTTGGCGCCATATACCGAACTGCTGGAAGCGTAGATCAGGTGCCGCACCGGATGCTGGCGGCAGGCTTCCAGCACATTGAGAAAGCCGACCAGGTTGGCCTGGGCATAGGTATCCGGCGCTTCCAGTGAATACCGCACCCCGGCCTGGGCGGCCAGGTGGATGACTTCGGTGAAGGCATATTCCTGGAACAGCGCCAGCAGATCGGCCTTGTCCACGATGTCCAGGGGCGCGAAGGCGAACCGGGGGAGTGCCTCGAGCTTTTCCAGTCGAGCCCGCTTGAGTTTCACGCTGTAATAGGCGTTAAGGTTGTCCACGCCGACCACCGGCACGCCCAGGTGGCACAAACGCTGCGCCACATGGAAGCCTATGAAGCCGGCGGCGCCGGTGACCAGTACCGTCATGCCTGGGCGACCTGGCCGCGGCCGATGCCGTAATAGGCAAGCCCGGCTGCCTGCAAATGGTCAGGCTCGAACAGGTTGCGGCCATCGAACACTACCCGGTCCGTCAGGTGTTCGCTCAGTTGGTTAAGCTCGAGCACGCGGTAATCCTCCCACTCGGTGACAATCACCAGGGCGTCGGCTCCGCACAAGGCATCGACCTTGCTGGCCACCAGTTTCAGATCCGTGCGTTCGCCGTAGAGGCGGAAGATTTCGCCCATGGCCTGGGGGTCGTGGGCTCGAACCTGGGCGCCGGCCTGCCAGAGTGACTCAAGCAATACCCGGCTGGAGGCCTCGCGGATGTCGTCGGTATTGGGCTTGAACGCCAGGCCCCAGAGGGCGAAGGTCTTGCCGCTCAGGGAACCCTGGTAATGCTCGCGGATCTTGTCGAACAACCGATGTTTCTGGCGCTGGTTCACGGCCGCCACCGCGCTCAGCAACTGAGCGTCGAAGCCGGACGCCTCCGCGGCGTTACGCAAGGCTTGCAGGTCTTTCGGGAAACAGGAACCGCCAAAGCCGCACCCGGGGTAGATGAAGTCGTAGCCGATGCGCGAATCCGAACCGATGCCGCGGCGGACCATCTCGATGTCCGCGCCCAGATGCTCGGCCAGGTTGGCCATTTCGTTGATGAAGGAAATGCGCGTGGCCAGCATGCAGTTGGCCGCGTACTTGGTCATCTCGGCGCTGCGGGCATCCATCACCATCAGCTTGTCGCGGTTGCGGCTGAAAGGTAGGTACAGCTCGCGCAACAGGGCGAGATCTTGCGGGCGTGCTCCGCCGATGATGATGCGCTCCGGGCGCATGCAGTCATCCACGGCCGAGCCTTCCTTGAGGAACTCCGGGTTGCTGACCACATGGATATCCGCGGTCGCCCCGCCCGATTCGGCCACCCGTTGGCGTAGCCTGTCCACGGTGCCCACGGGGGCGGTGGATTTGTTTACCACCAGGCGTGGCCCCGTGGCATGGCGGACGACGCTGTCGATCACCGCCAAAACCTGACGCAGGTCCGCGCTGCCATCGGCCAGGGCGGGCGTACCGACCGCGATGAAGATGATCTCTGCGTAGGCCGTGGCTTGGGCGGCGTCGGTGGTAAAACGCAATTGACCACTGGCAAGGTTTCGGTCGAGCAGGGCTTCCAGGCCAGGTTCGAACAATGGGCAATGGCCACGATTCAGCGAGGCTACCCGGGAGGCATCCACGTCCACGCAGCACACCGAGTGGCCCACCTGGGCGAGGCAGGCCGCTTGGACAAGGCCTACGTAACCTGTTCCGAATACCGTCACGTTCATTCACCAGTCCCTGGGCTTGCCGCGCGTATGCACTGATGGCCGGGACATTGGCAGTGGCAGGTCACAGCTTCATGAACGATGTATTGCAAAATGACGACGGCAGGACCTGCCTGATGCGCTTATCGGCGGTTTTTACTGGCCTCACGGCGTCTGTCAGGCGAGCCCAACGATTTGGGCCATGACAGTTCCCGTCAGGAAGCAGGATCTGTTTGCAACATCCAGTTACAAGCTGTCGTGTCGGGGCAATATTTTGGCAACGAGCCCGCAACAAAATTTTCACACCAACCTTAATAACCTCCGGCTCAAAGTTCTTATCAGCGGGTTGCTGCAGTTGCTCAGTCTGGATGCATAGTGTCTTGCGCGTGTCGCCGCTGAAACATTAACGCTAGCCAATATTGGCTCAGCCATTGGAAGTCGAGCATCAGATGACAGAAATTGCGGCCGGCCCATCCAGATTCAGCATCGCCCTCGTTAACTTCAAAACCCACGACCTGACCAGGAACTGCCTGGAATTGCTGCGTGAAACCGCTAGCGCCCAAGGGATTCCCGTATGGGTAGTGGATAACGATTCGGCTGATGAAAGCACCGAATACTTGCGTAGCCTGGACTGGATCAATCTCATCGAACGCGCCTCGCCAGGTCGTGAGCAGGGACATATTGCCCATGGCAAGGCCCTGGATATGATCCTGGAACGCATCGATACCGAGTTCGTGCTGTTATTGCATACCGATACTTTCATCTACGACCCGCAAGTATTTCAACTTCTGCTTGATCGTTGCACGGCTCATCCAAAGGTCGCCGCGGCAGGCTGCCTGGAACAATTGAACCGAGGCATGCTGCGTACGGTTTGGCGGCACAGCTCGCGCTACTGCAAGCATTACTTCCGTCGTGGCCTACGCGCGTTGGGCCTGCCGGGACGCGCGCCAAAGCCTTGGAAAGAACAACATTTGAAAAGCTTCTGCACCCTATGGAACGCCCAGGCCATGAAGCAGCACGGCCTGCATTTCTGCATGGATGACCGTGTGCCCGGCTACACACTGCAAGACCGTATGGTGGAACTGGGCTACGACATCTCGCTGGTGTCACCGGGGCGGCTGTTCCGCTACCTGGATCATGTCCAGGCCGGCACTGTGGCTGCCGCTGGCGGGTACGACGCCAAGCATAGGCGCACACGCATGTACAACCGCGCGCTGGCCCAACTGCACTGAGCTGGCCGCCGGATCCCAGGCAAAATGGTCTGGCCCTCTACCACTGCTCAGTGGCGGGCCTATTTTCCGCCTCCGTCCTGATACTGCATTCTTGAGCAGGCAGCAGAGCCTGGCTTCGCTGCCGTGTGGCAACGTGCCCGGCACGGCGCTCGCCTCCTTGCCTTTGCTGCGAGTAGACCGCGCCCATCCGATGGACCTTGGTCGCGCCCAGCGTCAGCTGGGATAGGCCCTCCGGAATGTCCCGTCCCCATGATTTCGCCATCTCCCGAAAGCGAGGAAAGCTGACCTGGCTGACGAACGATTCGGCGTGGTCGACGCGTTTGGAAGCCTACATTCCCCTGGCATAGCGCTTGT
Source organism: Pseudomonas massiliensis (assembly GCF_000826105.1). Classification (GTDB taxonomy): domain Bacteria; phylum Pseudomonadota; class Gammaproteobacteria; order Pseudomonadales; family Pseudomonadaceae; genus Aquipseudomonas; species Aquipseudomonas massiliensis. The sequence goes on from NZ_CCYK01000007.1 coordinate 1,197,255, forward strand.
CAAATTCTTGGCAATAAAAGTGAACTTTTTAGAAAGGCATGAATTAAGCCCTTTTCTTGACGCTTCGGTCGCTGCTATCATCGCGCCATCTCGTTAGTCCCATGGAGGGAAGTGTGAAAAGGAAAGCCATCGCAGGGTTGGTCTTCGGCATGTTGGCCCATTCGTTTGCCTCGGCTGACGACCTCAAGCTGCGTAATGTCCAGCTTGTGGATGCAGGCCACATCACCAGCATCGTCGGCACCGTGGCCAATACTTCGGATCATCTGGTTCAGGGGGGCTACCTGAACTTTGAACTGACCCGCAAAGGCGAAGTCGTCGCTCGAGAGACGGTGCAGGTTCCTGACCTCGAGGCAGGCCAGGCCTGGCGTATCTGGCAACCGGTGCAGCACAGTGGTACCAAACTGACCATGGCCGTACACGCCCGTGACCCACAGGTCGCCGTCACCGCGGACGTAGTGCCGTATCCTGATTCTCTGGTCGCACACTGATCAGATAGTCCATATCAGTACCTCGCGTGGTCAAGAGCCCCAGGCTTCGCGAAGCAGATCTTCGGCTTTTCTCTGACGTCCTGACCTGCGCGAGCTCGTGCAGGTTGCCTCAACTTGCCTTGACAGGGGTGCGAACGGGGCGGACCGAGCATGGTCTGATCCGCTGAATCCATAGGCCCAGTCCGTCGTCGGTGCCTGCCCCCAGCCCAGACGAGGACCGCCCATGAGCGTCAACAAGGATGCTGTAACCGCCTTGCCGAACGACATCGTTGTAAAAAGTCGTGGTTTCTATACCGCCTATGAAGGCACCAGCGCCGGCGACAACCTGGCCATCGGCGGCACCGCCGCCTTGTACCTCCAGGGAGGCGCCGGGGCGGACACCCTGGTGGCGAGCAGCAATTACGATGTGCTGATAGGCGGTGCCGGGGTAGACAAACTGAGCGGCGGGATTGGCAGGGACAGTTTCGTCTTCAGCAGGCTCAGCGACAGCTATGGCAACGTTCAGGGCTCCCATTCGGACCTGATCACCGATTGGAGCGCCACGGACCGCCTTGACCTCACCGGACTTGGGCTGGACTTCGCTGACCTGACTGTCAGCTATGATGCAGCGCGTGATCTCACCTTCGTGCGAGCCACAGAGGCCAACAGCGCCGGGAATTACTTCGAGGTCCGGCTGCAGGGCAAGCTAGCCCAGCCCCTGACCAAGGACAATTTCGTACTCCGTGTGGATGGGACCTCGGGCGACGATCGTCTCGAGTTGCGGCCTGAAGAGCGCTCTGTCGTCATCAATGGCGGGGCGGGCAACGACAGGCTAACCGACGGTGTAGGCCAGGACAGTACCAGTACCTTCCATGGCGGCGCCGGCGGCGACACTATCCTCACCGTGGCGCGCTGGGACGACGGAGCCCAGAACACCTTCCTCTACACGGCGATATCGGACAGTTTCGTCAATGACAAGACCGGAGCGGCCGCGGTGGATCAGATCTGGTCCGTGCTCAGCGGGCGGGACGTGATCGACGTCTCGGCCCTAGGCTTTACCGCCCTGGGCGATGGCTACAACGGCACCCTCAAGTTCAGCTACGACCGGGTGCATGACTACTATGTGGCGCAGTCCCTGGAAACCGATGCTCAGGGCAATCGCTTTGTGCTGAATTTTCACCTTGACGATTGGTTCCGAGACGGTGTGCCGGATACGGAAGTCGACAAGGGCCTGTTCTATTTCGCAGGCAATACCTCTACCGCTAATGAGTACAACACGGTCACCGGCTCAGACACTGCCGGCGAAGAACTTCGAGCCAACCGCGAAGGGGCCATTCTGACCGGCAACGACGGTGGCGATGACCTCATTGCCGGTGCCGGTGCCGACACCTTCGTTTACCTGAGCCGTCACGACAGCATTCAGGGTGAGCCTGTGTCTTCCGATCAGTTGGAGAGAATCTCCGCTGAAGAAGACACAATCTTCGGTTTCGACGTCAGCCAGGACAAGCTGGATGTATCCGCCGCCGGCTTCACAGGCCTGGGGAGCGGCAGCAACGGCACGCTCAAGCTGATCTATGATCCAGCGCAGGATCGGACGCTGTTGCGCAATGATGAATTGCAACGCGACGGCAGCCGTTTCGAACTGGCGCTCCAGGGGAGCCTGGCGACCAGCCTGAGCAACGCCAACCTGATTACCGCGGCGGCCAATCCACCGATCAGTGCCCAGGCTGGGCCTCGCGGGCAAGCTTATTGGGAAGGCACCGCTGCCGCCAACGTCATTACGGCCGAGAACAAGGCTTCGAACTACCTCTACGGCGATGCCGGCAACGATGTGCTGCGCGGGGGTACAGGCCGGGACGTGCTCGAAGGCGGCACCGGCGTTGACACCTTGACCGGTGGCGGCAGCTCGGGCGATACCTATGTATTCAAGTCCTTGTACGACAGTTATGGCCTGGGCGGTATCTCACATTCCGACCTCATCACAGACTGGAATGCCGCCTCGCGCCTGGACCTCACAGCCCTAGGCTTGCAACGGGTCGGCGACGGCTATAACGGTGATGTCGCGGTGAGCTACGACGCAGGCGAGAACCTGACCTACGTGCGCTCGCTGGATAACTACCCCTCCAGCTATTACTTCGAGGTGCGCATCCAGGGGGATGCGAGAGACAGCCTTGGCACGCGCAATTTCGTGCTGATGCAGAAGGGCACCTACCTGGAAGATACCTTCGACCAGCGAACCTCCGAGGCCCAGTACGTACTCGACGGTGGTTACGGGAATGACCAGCTCTACGGCAGCCAGGCGGCCGGCAATGTATTCATCGGCGGCCTCGGCGCGGACCAGCTGCATGGGATCAGCGGCGCGGATACCTACCTTTACAACGGCGTGCGCGACAGTTTCCTAAATGCCCGGGACAACGTTAGCGCCGTTGACCTGATCAGTCACTTCGCCTACGGCCAGGGGGACTTGATCGATGTCTCGGCGCTGGGCTTCACCGGGCTTGGGGATGGCTACCACAACACGTTGCATTATGGCTACGACGCCAGCACGGGTCATGTGTTGGTGCAGTCGTTCGACGGCGGCCTTTACGGTGATCGCTTCGTGCTCGAACTGGACTACGCCCGCGCGCTGAAAGCAGGTAGCGGCAGCGACGCGGACCAGTTCATCTTCGCCCAGGGGCCGGGTACCGGCACGGCCTATAACACACTGACCGGCAGCCAGGCTTATGACGTGCTTTACAACCCCGGCGAAAACACCATTTTTGTGGGCAGTGGCGGTGCGGACGCGCTGATTGGCAGCAGCGCCAAGGACAGCTTCCGCTTTGAAACCGCCAGCGACAGCTACCGCGGACAGGCTGACCTGATCAGCGACTTCGAGCTGAGCAAGGACAAGCTCGATGTTGCTGCCCTCGGCTACACACGCCTGGGCGATGGCACCGATGGCACGCTTAAAGTGATTTACAACGAGAACCTGGACCGTACCTATGTGCGAAGCCTGGAAACCGATGGGGAAGGGCACAGGTTCGAGGTGGCGCTGGAAGGCGACCTCACCGGCCTGGCTCATCGCAACTTCGTGTTCGCCAGCAGTACGCCCCAGGCAACGGCCGCCAGCGACATCGGTGGCGCTGGAGCGGAGGCGGTGGAGGTAGCGCTGGTAGGCGTTGCGCCGGTGAGCGAGCATCCGCTTACGGCCTGATTGCCATGCCCGGGCCCTTGCGCCAGCCCTGACGTGCGGGGCGGTCCCGGTAGCCCGACATCGGGTCCGCCCCAGCGCCACCGATCAGCGTATCTCGCGCAGCACCACCATATGCCAGGGACATTGAAAGTGTTCGCCATCGGGTCGTTCCTTGGTGTTTGGAAGATCGTGCACAGCGCTTGGATCGACCAGAGAATAGGCTATGGATTCCGTTTGGCTGGCGCACTGCCTGGCGCAGGTTTCAATCGTTTCTCAAGCGCTCCCCTCATCAGGAGCAGATCGCGAGTGCTTGCTAATCTGCCAGCACAGCGCGCTGACCAGTACGCTGAGCAAGCAAGCCGCGGCAAGTCGCCGTGGGTCGCCTGACAGTAGGGGCGCGATGATCCCCGCGAAGGCGGCGAAGAACAGCGTGTTGATAAAGCCGTTCAAGGAAGAGGCCAAGCCTCTGTGATTTGGGAAACGCCCCATGGCAGCCAAGGCCAAACCCGGATTGATAAGCGCCAGTCCAAAGGTGGCAGCGCCAAGTGGCAACACGGCCCAGGGAAGCTGGGCCTCGGTCAAGTTGAAATACAACACGGCGGCAACCGTGCTTGCCGTCTGAATCGTATAACCCAACGCGATCAGACCAGTTCCATCGATGTGGTGAGCCAAGCGGGCACCCAACCAGGACCCACTGATCATCCCGCTCACCAGTAGCACGAACAACCAGCCGAAACCATCACTGCCACGCTTGAGTGTTTCGGTGACGAATGGGGCGGCCGCGCCTATATAGAGGGAAAATACTGAAAAGCCCAAGCCTGCGGCTATGGTCAGCAGCAGAAACTGCGGGTCGGCCATGACCGTGGTGTACCGACGCAGCAGAGGTCGGACAGAGAGGCTCTGGCGACGGGACGGAGGTAGACTTTCCGTTAACCAGATCCAGCACGCCAGCCATAGAAGCGCGGAAAACACACCGAGAAAAATGAAGATCGAGCGCCATCCAGCCCAGGACAGCAGCCATGCTCCCACTAGCGGGGCCAGGGCTGGAGCAAGCGCGAAAGCCATGATGACCTGGGACATGGCCTTGAGGGCAGCGGCGCCTTCGCTGCGGTCCTGGATGATCGCCCGACCTACTACCGAGCCTGCGCCGGCGGCTAGCCCCTGCAGGGTTCTCCAGGCAATGAATGCATCAATGCTGTGGCTGGCAGCTGCGGCGAAACTTCCTCCGGCGAACACGGCAAGGGAACACAGGATGACCCGTCGTCGCCCGAAGCAATCGGAGAGGGTTCCGTAGAACAGCATCATCAGCGCCATGCCCAGCAAATACCCCGTCAGGCTTTGCTGAAGGATCAGCGGGGCGGCGTGGAAATGATCGATCAAGGTGGGGAAGGCTGGCAGATAGGTATCGATGCCCAGGGAACCGATCATGCCAAGCCCTGCCAACAATACGATCAACCAGTAGCTCATGAAAGGTGGGCCTTTTATGCGAGGGCCCGCTGCGCGTGCAGCGGGCGTAGGGTGAGGTTAGAAAGCGAAGTTCAAGCCCGTCTGGAACAGCAGGGCATCATCGGCGGCGGGTGCGAATGACGGCCCTTGCTGGTAGGTAAGGCCGTTCACCCAGTAGATGCCGCGGGTCAGGCGCGCCGCGTAGGAAAGCGACAGGGCAGTGGAGGAGCGCTCCGCGTCGGTGCCACTGCTTTCAACCGCGTCATGGACGTATTTGCTGAAATAGCTCTTGGTGAACCCGAGCGAGGCCATGTCGCGAGGCCGGTTGTCCAGCGGGCCGAGATAGAAGGCTGTGATCTGGAAGTCCTTGCCGTACAGGTTGCGGTCCTCGGGGGCGTAATTAACTTTCACATCGGCATACAGGCCGCGGGGGCTGCGCCCATCTGGCTGCGTAAGCTGATAGGTCGCTGCTAGGTAGCCGCCATAGTTGTCATCCGTCATGCCTCCGTGGCGGTAGTCGCTATAGTGGCTAGTGTTGTAGATGGCCCCGGCGCGGAACCATCGTGCATGTTCGCCGGGTGCGGATTCGACCTTGTAACCGAGCTCGTCGACGACCAACGGGTTGGAACCCTCGACCTTGAGCTTGAACCCGGTCGGGTTCTCGTCCAAGTCATATTGGAAGCGATTGGGGCTGGCGCTGCGCGCGATGCCCAGCCGGTTGTACCAGCGCTTGCTTTCGTCCTTCACCTGAATGGTAAGCGCCGGGCTCGGGCTGAAAAGCGAGAGGCCCAATTGCACCGGAATCACACTGATCGGGCCCAGTGCGGCAGCCGATGAGTTCCCTCCCAGCACCATCCCGTAGAACTGCCGGATCATTGGGAAGTAACCGTACTGAACCTCGAGCCGGTCATCGAAGAAGCGCTGGTTGATGGCGAAGATCGACATCGTCAGAAAATTCGGGTTACTGGATTTGTAGCTGCCGTTTTCAGACCCCAAGGCCATGGTCAGTTGAGCCTTCCCGCCGAAACCCACCCGGGTCAGGTCGTAGGTGAGCCCGATACTTTCCGACTGCCGCCACGTGGGATTCTGGCCGTTGTACAGCTGCGGGCGATCGTTATGGCCCAAGACGTCGTAGCGGAAGTTGGGGCTGTAGCTGCCGTAGATTCCGAAGCCATGCTCGGCCAGGGCCGCGCGCACGCCGCCGAGCTCTGGGGACACCGTGTCGCACGGCGCGGTTTCCTTGAGCACCGCCTCGGCCCGGGTGACATATTGGGCATAGGCTTCACAGGTGGGCGGCGTGACTGACGACTGGGTCGGGGTAACTTCAAGGGTGTTGCTTTGCGGAGCGGCCAGTACCGACGCACTTGCAAGGGTCATCACTGCACACATCAAAGGGTTCAACGGACGCATGGCTACCTCTGTATTGTTATTGTCTGGTTGAGCAGGTGATAGGCGCACGCTTCCCCGGTCGCTCCAGCAAGCTGGGCGACGCAGGAAGCCTTGAGGATCAGAAAGCGGGGTGGCGAGTGGCGCGACGAACGCTCGTTACGGCGGTGAGCAGTGCTGCTATCAGCGCCACAATGCCTAGCGCCGAGACGGCACCGCGCAAGCCCCCGGGCACTTGAAAGCCGAGCAACGAGATGATGAAGGGGCTGACGAACTGGCCAAGGAAGAATGCGGTGTGCCAGAAGCCCATGCCCTTGCCTCGATGCTGATATTCGAGGCTACCCAGGCACCAGGTCAGTAGCGCCGGAATCAATACGCCGCATGCTACTTGGGCTACGAACGCGGCGGCCACCACCCAGGCGATACCGGGCAAAGCCCCCATGCCGTAGAGCCCGGCGGCAAAGAGGCTGAACGTGAACAGGAGGTGCAGGCGAATCGAACGGCGTGACATTAACGAGAACAGCAGTGCACCTACCGGTACGCCAATGCCGGCGATACCACTGGCGAAGCCAATGCGGGTAGGGGAATCCAAGCCAGCGGCGCTTAGCACCGAACTGATCTGCAGCACTTCGACGTAATACAGCACCGCGCAGAACAGGGTGACCGCACCGATGCCCACCATCGCCGCTACGGGAAACCGATGGTAGGGCGTGGTTGCCTGCTCCGCGACTTGCGGGGCGGGCTCCCAGGTGAACAACGACAGACAGAGAAATACAGGCAGCGCCAGAAGGTAAAGCGCGAATGGCCCCTGCCAGCCGAAGTTGCCGAGCATGCCTGACACGAACAACAGTGTGGTAGCCGACACCGAGCCCACGGCGCTCTGTACCGCCAGCCATTTCTTGCGTGGCTGGCCTTGGAAGAGATCGCCCATCAACGTATTGGCAATGGTCATGATGAACGCTTCACACACCCCCAGGCCAAAGCGGCTGGCAATGATCGCCACCAGATTGTCCAGCAGAAACGGCATGAAGCCGAGCAGCGCGAACGAACACACCGAGACGAGCAGCAGTCGCCTCCGGCCCAGCCGGTCGGCAAGATAGCCTGCCAAGGGTGACAGCACCGCGATGCACAGGCTGGGGGCAGCGATGAGCAAGGGGATGAGCAGTGCCACCTGTGGATGGCTAGCGAAATGCTTCATCAACAGTGGGATGATCGGCACGATGGAGATGATCCCCATGATCGGCAGCTGGGTGGTGAACACCAGGATAATTGCCTGAAGAGCGCCGGCTTCGCGTCGTATACCTCGATCCATCGAGCGGGGTTGCGCTTGCGCCTGTTTTTGGCTCGGTGCATCACTACCCGGGCTTTGCAGCGCGGTTGGCTCCATGTTCTTCTCCTTTGGCACCGGGGTGCGGCACCCTATTGTTTTTGTATTCAAGGGTCGTTCTTCGTAGGTACGCAGGCGGATATCAAGAGGGTCTATGCAGTTCACCTCCCGGGTTCACGGTGAGAAGAATTCGTCCCCGGGTGTCTTCTAGGGAACGACCTAGCTGCATCTGGTATTCACCGCTCACCAACGCCCAGCCGCCATCGCTCCAGCGCTCGAACCCATGGCGGGGGATGTTCACCTTCACTGTGCGGGTTTCTTGCGCATCCAACCAGACGCTGCTGAAGCCGGCGAGCCGGGTCTGTCCCGAAGGGTCTTTGAGGTAAACCTGGATGATTTCCTTGCCAGCGCGAGACGCGCGATTGCCGAGAGTGACTTCGACGCAGAGGTCGTCCACCTGAGTGCCCGCCAGCACCCACTTGTCGTAGTAGAATTCCGCATAGCCGAGGCCGTGACCGAAGCAAAAGGCAGGCGTCTTGCCTTGGGCGGCAAAGTGGCGATAGCCGATGTCGCTGCCTTCTCTATATAGCAGGTCGCCCGTGGCATCCGGTGCTAGCGACCAGGCCGGATAATCGGCTTCTTCCCGTGCGAAAGTGACGGGCAACCGCCCACCCGGCTCGCGCGCTCCACTGAGCACCTGAGCCAGCGCCGAGGCGAATTGCTGACCGGGATACCACGCCATCATCAGCGCCCTGGCGCACACCATGTCGCAAGTATCGATGGCGTGGGCCGCATTGATAACGACGACGGTGTTCGGATTTACCGCGCACACCCGCCGGATCAATTCCAGTTGAGCTTCGGGCAATCGGGTGGTGTCGCGATCCACGCTTTCCAGTCCGGCGTCGGCGGTTTCGCCCACCAGCAGCACAACGTGGTCAGCTGCGCTCGCCATTTCTACGGCTTGTCCCAAAAGGTTATCGGCCGCGGGTGGTTGGCAACCGAACCACAGGCCATGGGCAATGCTGGCCCCGAATCGCAGAGTGAACTTCAGGGTCACGGTTTCGCCTGCCACCAGCGGGTGATCGACGTAGGCGAACTCGCTCTGCATCAGCTTGCCCATGACATCACCCGATACCGCCTGGCCGTCGTAGGTCAGACACTCGTGGTCATTGAGCTGTAGCGTGGCCAGACCGGTGCCGCCGATGCAGAAGCGGTAGCTGCCACTCTGCCGTGGGGTAAATACGGTGCTGGCTTCCACGCGTGCATCACCGCTCAATTCAAGTAGGCTGCCGATGCCCGGCATCTCCTTGAACCACACCATGGAAGTGGTGTTGCGCACTTCGCGCAATGCCGCCTCGCTGGCGCTCGCACTGGTGAAAAAGGCGACGTCCAGACCCGGCTGGCCCTTCGCGCTGCGGGGTTCGATGGCGCTCAATGGAGGCAGCCGGTACGCCGGAGGTACGCCTTCGGCATGATCGACCTGCCACCCAAGGGCATTGAAATGCGCCCTGATGGCCTCTAGTGGGGACAGGGCCTGGGGGGTGATCGCCACCTTGGCGAACGTACCACCTTGATAGCAGGGTGCGGTCGCGTTGGGGCCGATGACAGCCAGACGCCCCTGAGATGCGAGGTTCAACGGCAATAGCCCGTCCTCGTTGCGCAACAAGACGAAGCCGGCCGCGGCCGCCTCTTCGAGCACGGCCAGGCGAGCTGCCACTGTCTGCTCATCCGCGGCGTATGGAACCGGATGGGCGACCCGTTGCGACAGTCTGCGCAAGCGTTCATTCGCTTCGTCGAGGGCGGCGGTGTCGTTGGGGGCCATCGAGAAAAGCCTGGTCAACTGCGTTCCCAGATGCCGGGCAGGCCCCGGCATTTCCAGGTCAAGTCCGGCTTGCAAGCTGGCCATGCCATTCCGGGTGCCGAACCAGTCGGAGGTGATCAGGCCGTCCCAGCGCAGCTCATTCTTGAGCCAGGCACGCAGCACCTGGGCATGCTCGGCGCAGGGCGTGCCGTTGAGCCGGTTGTAGGCAGTCAGCATCGCCCATACGCCGTTGCGCGCGGCGTATTCGAAGGGCCATAGGTAAACTTCGCGAACGGTGGCCTCATCTACCACCGAATTCATACCGCGCCGATCGGTTTCCGAGTCATTGCACACCACATGCTTGGCAACTGCCGCCACGCCGCGACCCTGCACACCGGCAATCCATTGGCTACCCAATTCAGCCGTAAGCTGCGGATCTTCACTGAAGAGTTCGAAAGCGCGACCGGCGAGCGGACTGCGGGGCAGATTGAGGTTGGGCCCGAGCACAGCCTGCACACCGCTTCGAATGGCTTCGTCACCTACAAGTTCACCGATGCGCCTCACCAGGCCTCGGTCCCAGGTAGCGCCAAGCGCGACGCCGCATGGCGTGAGCAACGCCAGATCGCGTTCATCCACGCGGCCGCCGGTGATACCCATAGGCCCATCGGCGAAGCGCACTGAGGTGATCCCCGCGTGAGGCATCGGCGAGGTCGACCACATGTCCCGGCCAGCGGTAAGGCTGAGCTTTTCTTCAAGGGTCAAGCCGGTCCCGGGGGCATTCATTCAAAGGCTCCTGGCCAGGCGCTTCGCATGGGCGAAGTCCAAGACCTGCTCGGCAAGCAACTGCAAGGACTGGTGGACCGAGGCGTCGGTGCATTCGCCTTCGCTGCCGAATAACCGGGTACCCGCAGTGTTCAAGGTGACTCCCAGCGGCGTTGGCCAGCCGCGCAGCGCGTGCACGATCGAGCGCAGGGCGCCCAGCGTGCTGTTGCAGCCTTGCCAGCCCGCGGCGGTGACGATGCAACCCGTGGCGCGACCGTCAAGGTAGACGCGGGTATCGGCGCGCAGGTCTTCGAGCAGGTCAATGGCGTTTTTCACCAGGCCTGACACGCCCCCGTGATACCCAGGGGAAGCCAGCAATATTCCATCGGCCTGGCGAACGGCTTCCACCAGCGCGGTCTGGCCTTCGGTGCGGGCCTGGCACTCCGGGGAGTAGGCGGGCAGGGCAGCCAGCTCAGCGCCTCCGAACAGCAGGGTGCGGGCACCCTTCGAGCGCGCATGGTCCAGGGCGGTACGCAGGGCGTTCTCGGTGCTGGAACCGGGGCGGGTGGTGCCGCCGATGCCGACCAGCAGCGGGCGATGGTCGCCGATTCGGCTTTTTGCGAGCACTTCAGACATGGCTAGCTCCTGTTTCAGCGCAGTCGAGGCATGACGTCACGGGCCATGAGGGCCATCGACTGGTTGCCCAGGCGAAGCCGCTCGGCCGTCAACGGACCGTTGGTGAACCCCATCAGTACATTGCCGATGCCAAGCTCACGGTGCTGTTGCAGTTCAGCCGCTACGGTGTCCGGACTGCCGTGTAGACACCAGGTCTTGATCCAGCCTTCGCTGAAGCAGTCCGGGTGCGGATGCAGCTCCACGCCACTGAGTCTTTCAGCACGTTTGTTGAAGCTGTATTCACGCTCGATGGACGTTTTGTAGGCGGTGAGGATCTGATGCAGCTCGTCTTCCGCCTGTTCGTCGGTCGGGGCGACATGCACGCATTGGTAAGTGTGAGTGGTCCAGGACAGCGCATGCTCGACCACCTCATCGCTGTGGCCGGCGGCCAGCAATGCATCGCGATAGCGGGTGAAATAGCGGCTCAGGTGCCCGAAGGGCTCGGTGGTTGCAGGTACTGGCGGGGTAAAGGCCGGGATGAAAGCAGGCCAGCCATTGTCGGCGGCGCGTTGCATGCTGGTTTCACGCAACGCTACGGGCATGATTCGGTTGAACGGCTTGTTCCGGTATGCGCCGGGCACGATCCGCTGCACCATGGCACCTTTGTAATGAGCCGTCTCGAAGCTGATAGGCTCGTCCTCGATCTTCTTGGTCCAGAGCTGGCTGACGATATCGAGGTTTTCCTGAAGCATGGCCGAGGCCTGCTTATAGTTGACCCCAAAACCAATCATTTCCTCGGGCGTCGTGCCACTGCCGATCCCAACCAGCAGGCGGCCTTCGGTCAGCTGGTCGAGCAGGTTGATACGTTCGGCAAAGCGCACCGGATGGTGCAGCGGCACGGTGGTAACTGACATACCGAAGTGGATGCGCTTCAGTGTGCCTGCCAGGTAGGCGGCAAACATGAAGGGGTCGCTGCACATGGGGGCGTAGCCGGTGAAATGGTGGTCAGGCATGAAGACTGCGTCAAAACCCAGATCCTCAGCCAGGCGTGCATGGTCGGCGAGGGCATCCATAACGTACTTGTCTTCATGAGGGCCGCTTGAGCGTCCGACCAGGAACGTGGAAAAGCGCATGGCGCAGACTCCTTGTTGTTTTATTGGAATGGAGCGTCACAGACTCTTGTCTTTACTAGAACTAGAATACTGATTCGTGTTTTCGAATATAGTCATGCGCGCAAGAGGCGTCAACCTGATCAGCGATGATATTTTCCGGGCGCGGCTGTCCCTGTTCCCGGACCGTCACCCTAAGCTAGACTGCTGCGGCCCGATCAGAACAAAAGGCTTGTGCGACTGATGACTGAAGCGACATGCGACAAGATGCCCAAGCAGGATCGCAGCCGCGCCTCGTTGGAGCGGCTGATGACCGCCACGCGGGAAATCCTCCACGACGGCACCTTCGAACATCTGACCATCGCCGGCATCAGCAAGCGCTCGGGGGTTTCGACGGGCTCTATCTATGCCCGTTTCAAAGGCAAGGATGAGTTGTTCCGCGCGGTCATGGCCCTGGTGCTCGAAGAAATCGACGAAGAATGGGCGCAGCACATCGAGCGATTGGGCAAGCAGGAATTGAGGCTGCAGGCCCTGGTGCCAGCAGCGGTTGGCCTGCTCGGTGACCATCTGCATCGTCACGCGGCCATGCTGCGGCCTTTCATGGCTCATGCCCATGACGAACATGTGGCACGCCGAGGCAAAGCGTCTTTCAGGCTGACGTCGGAAAGCTTTATCACGCTGCTGTTGCAGGCCCGCGAAGAGATCCATCACCCACGGCCGGAACATGCAGTCGCCAGTTGTTTCACCATCGCCTATGCCGCCTTCGCACGCTTCTTTGGCCTAGGCTCGGCCGCCGATGCCGCGGGTGAGGGGGACTGGGAAGCCCTCAAACAGGATCTGGGCGACATGTGCCTGGGGTTCCTGATGCATACGGCACATAAGGCGTGAGGGTGCTCCGGACACGAGCAGAATGCTGCTGATGCTCACTACCGGCTGCCTCTATTGCCGTCACAGGCGACTGCTGCGCTATCGTTCTCCGTAAGCCGATCCATCCAGCGCGAATGCCACCGCCGCCTGTGCATGGAGCAGCGTGGTGTCGAGCAGGGGGAGGGCGCTGTGCTCAGGCTTGATCAGCAGGCCTATCTCGGTGCACCCGAGGATGATGGACTCAGCGCCCCGAGCAGCCAGCGAGGCTATTACGTGCTGATAAACTTTGCGCGACTCATCGCTTATCACCCCGACGCAGAGCTCTTCGAAGATGATCCGATGTACCTCTCGGCGTTCCTGTGCGTCGGGCACCAGTACGGTCAGGCCCATGGCCGTGAGGCGGTCTTTGAGAAAGGCCTGTTCCATGGTGAACGCAGTGCCCAGCAAGCCCACCTTCAGCGTTCCACTCTCCAGGGCGGCCTGGCTGGTGGGGTCGGCGATGTGTACAAATGGAATGCCCACCGCCGCCTCGATCGCCGGGGCAACCTTGTGCATGGTGTTGGTACACAGCAGGATGCATTCGGCGCCGCCCGCCTCGAGCCGGCACGCGGCATCGGCGAGTATTGCCGCGGCATCGTCCCAACGCCCGGCGTGCTGAGCGCGTTCGATGGGCCCAAAATCCACGCTGTACAGCAGCAATCGGGCTGAGCGCAGTGGCCCCAGTTGGTCGCGAACCTGTCGATTGATCAGCCGATAATATTCGGCGGTCGACTCCCAGCTCATACCGCCGATAAGGCCAATGGTACGCATGCTTCGCTCCGGTGGTAGTGATCAGGCGGGAGAGGTTTCAGTACCCATGATTGTCGGTTGGTACCTTAAGGCACCCTGGCGATCATCGCCAGGGGCTATGCCGCAGTTACAGCTGGGGATGGGCGCCAGGGGAGCCTGGTATTCGGCAGCTTCGCTACCTCCTACCGAAGGCTGGGCCTACCACAATGGGACCCAGCGCCAGCTGGGGAATGGGCGCTGGGGGGAGCCCGGTATTCGGCAGCTTCGCTACCTCCTACCGAAGGCTGGGCCTACCACGGTGGGACCCAGCGCCAGCTGGGGAGTGGGCGCTGGGGGGAGCCTGGTATTCGGCAGCTTCGCTACCTCCTACCGAAGGCTGGGCCTACCACGGTGGGACCCAGCGCCAGCTGGGGAATGGGTGCCGGGGGGAGCCTGGTATTCGGCAGCTTCGCTACCTCCTACCGAAGGCTGGGCCTACCACAGTGGGACCCAGCGCCAGCTGGGGAATGGGCGCTGGGGGGAGCCTGGTATTCGGCAGCTTCGCTACCTCCTACCGAAGGCTGGGCCTACCACAGTGGGACCCAGCGCCAGCTGGGGAATGGGCTCTGGGGGGAGCCCGGTATTCGGCAGCTTCGCTACCTCCTGCATGGGGTTGCGGGCCCGTCACCTCACTTGGAAGATACCTGGCCCAGGTCGTCCGCGGAGGTGCCCTTCATATCGCTTTCGCGCAGGTCCCTTACCTGGGCAGGCGTGACGGCCGAGCCCTGGTTGCCCCAGCTGGTGCGAATGAAGTTCACCACATCAGCCACTTGCTGGTCCGACAGGCGCCAGGCGTAGCCGGGCATGGTGAAGCTGGACGGCGCGGTATGGGTCGGGATCAGGATGCCGCCGCGCAGCACGATATGTACCAACGAGGTGGCGTCCTCGGTCTGGACCACCGGGTTGCCGGCCAGCGCCGGGAACACCCGGGTATAGCCCTTGCCGTCGGTGCGGTGGCAGGCAGCGCAATTGTCTACGTAGACTGATGCTCCCGGCTTGCTGTCGTCCCCCTTCCACAAGGCATCGCCCACGGTGCGGTCATACGCCTGGGGGCTGTCGTTCGGGTTCACCGGCGGCAGGGTTTTCAGGTAGCGGGCAATGGCGGTGAGGTCCGCGTCGTTCATGTACTGCATGCTGTGCTCGACTACGTCGCTCATACCGCCGAACACTGCCGCGCGGTCGCTGCGGCCGGTCTTGAGGAACGCCACCAGGTCAGCTTCGCTCCAGCTGCCCAGGCCGTCTCGATGGTCGCCGCGCAGGCTCTTGGCGATCCAGCCCTCCAAGGGCGCAGAGCCCGCCAGGAAGTCGCTGCCGTCGGAGGCGCTCAGGGCTTTCTCTTGCATGGTGATGGCCCGCGGTGTATGGCAGGCGCCACAGTGGCCTAGGCCCTCGACCAGGTAGGCGCCGCGGTCTATCACGGCGTCCGCGCCAGCGGCCTGGAACGGCTCTACCTTGGGAGCGAACGTGGCGCGCCAGATGGACAAGGGCCAGCGCATGCTCAGTGGCCAGGGAATGTCCACGAGCTTGTTGTCCTGCGCCACGGGCTGCACACCGTGCATGAAGTAGGCGTACAGCGCCTGCATGTCCTGGTCGCTGACCCGGGCGTAGGAGGGATAGGGCATGGCGGGGTAGAGCGTGCTGCCGCTCTTGCCGATGCCGTGCCGTACGGCCTGGTCGAAGTCTTCGAACGAATAACCGCCGATGCCGGTGCTGTCCGGGGTGATATTGGTGGAATAAATGGTGCCGATGGGGGTTTCCATGGGCAGCCCGCCGGCGAAGGGCTTGCCGCCCTTGGCGGTATGGCAGGCGACGCAGTCACCAGCGCGCGCCAGGTATTCCCCCTTTTTCACCAGGGCATCGGGGCTGTTTTCCGCGGCCCATAGGGGCAGGCTGGCCAAGGCCAGGGAGGCGATGAACATTGTTTTCATGGTCATCGCTCCTTATGCCTGCACCAGCGGGCCGGGGTTCTTGAGGTATTGCTCGCGGATGGCCCGCGCTGACCAATAGGTGAGCGCGGCGACCAGCCCGGTGGGGTTGTAGCCCAGGCCCTGCGGGAAAGCCGATGCCCCCGGCACGAACACGTTATGCACGTCCCAGCTTTGCAGGTAGCGGTTCAGGGCACTGGTCCTGGGATCGGTCCCCATGATGGCCCCGCCATTGAGGTGCGTCGTCTGATAGGTAGTAGCGTCGAAGTGGCTGTTGAACTCGCGCTTGTGGGCGAAGATGGCCTTGGGGTTCATGGCCTTGGCGATTTCCGCCAGCTTGTCGACCATGAATCGGGTCATCTTGATGTCGTTCTCTTTCCAGTCGAAGGTCATGCGCAGCAATGGCTGGCCATAGGCATCGGTGTACACCGGGTCCAGGTCCAGGTAGTTGTCGCGGTAGGACTGATGCGCTCCATGGGAATTCATCGACATGTGGTGGGTATAGTAGTCCGCCGTGGCGGCCTTCCATTTGCTGCCCCATTTGGGCGTACCCGGAGGCGTGGTCACCCCGGCGATGGGCTTGGTGCCGGCCTGGTTGCACCAGAAGGGGGAGCCGCCCACGAAGCCATGAGGGCCGTGGTCGAAGTTGTCGGCGTTGAAGTCGTCGATGGCGACGCCGTTGCCGCCGGCCCCGATGAAGGGGTTGGTGTGGTGCTGGTCCTTGTCGAAGAACGCCTTGACGCCGGCTTCGTTCTGGTAGGCGAAGTTACGTCCCACCACCCCTTCGCCGGTCTTGGGGTCGTACGGCTTGCCGATTCCTGACAGCAGCATCAGGCGCACGTTGTTGAACTGGAAGGCGCCGATGATCACGATGTCCGCAGGCTGTTCGAACTCCCGGCCCTGGGCATCCACATAGGTCACGCCTGTGGCCAGCGTCTTGTCCGGGGTGAGGTTCACCCGCAGCACATGGGCGCCGGTACGCAATTCGAACAGCGGCTCCTGGCGCAGCGCCGGAAGGATGTTCACGTTGGGCGATGCCTTCGAATACATGTAGCAGGCGTAGCCACTGCAATAGCCGCAGAAATTGCAAGGGCCCATCTGCGCGCCATAGGGATTGGTGTAGGGGCCAGAGGTATTCGCCGAGGGCAGGTTGTAGGGGTGATAGCCCAGTGAAGCGGCCGCTTGCCCGAACACCTGGGCAGACACCGTATTTTTCTGGGCGGGCAGCGGGAAGGGGTTGGAACGGTCGGGGGCGAAGTAGTTGCCGCCCTTGCCCTGGCCGACGATCTCTCCCTTGACCGACCAGGCCGTGCCCGAGGTGCCGAACACCTTCTCGGCGAAATCGAAGAAGGGTTCCAGTTCCTCGTAGCTCACGCCGAAGTCCTGAATGGTCATGCCTTCGGGGATGAATTTCTTGCCATAGCGTTCTTCATAATGGCTGCGCATGCGCAGCTCCATCGGGTCTACCCGAAAGTGCACCCCGGACCAATGCAGCCCCGCGCCGCCCACGCCAGTGCCTGGCAGAAAGGCGCCGAACTGGCGGTAAGGCACCGCTACATCATTCACGCTATGGCGCAGGGTGACGGTTTCCTTGGAAATGTCCATGAACAGCTTTTTGCGCGAGTTGAACGTCAGCTCGTCCATGGTCTGTGGGTAGACGCCGTCCGGATAGGTGTCGCGCATCGGGCCGCGCTCGAGGGCGACTACATCCAGGCCGGCCTCGGTGAGTTCCTTGGCCATGATCGCGCCTGTCCAGCCGAAGCCCACGATCACTACGGTTTTCTTGTCCAGTACCTTGGCCATGCTCAGCTCCGCGCGCCGTTGATGGAAACAGGCGGGAAGGCATAGCGCTCATCACGCTCCACCCAATCCATGAAGTCGGCGCGGGCGCCAGGGAAGTTGATCAGCTTCCAGCCCACCAGGTGCTTATTGCCGCCGTGGATCGGGTCGCAGAAAAAGCCTTCCTTGGTATTGCTCCAGAGCATACTGAAGAAGGTCCCGGCTGGCAGCGCGTCGAAGCTTGCCTTGTTGTCGTCCAGGGCGTGCAGCACCTGCTCCTGCTGCTCGTTGCTCAGCGCAACGAAGGGCTTGCCGTAGGTTTTGCGGCAGTAGGCATCGGTTTCCAGGATACCCAGCCGGTAGATTTCCTGAGGGGACAGCTTGAGTTGATAACCCAGCTCCGCGGGCGCGTCGGGATGGAAGGGGCCCTGCATGTACCACAGGCCACCGCTGCCGTAGGTGGTGTTCATCTGGCGATCGATGAACTCGGGCACCCCGGCTTCCACAGCCCCAGGGCCGCGCTCGTCGCTGGGTATCAAGTGGGCGACCGCTGCCTGCAGGAAAGCCCACTCCTCCTGAGTGAAGAAGGTGGGGTGATAGTCCGCGACCTCGCCGGATTCTCTCGGCGGGGCCGGAACAGGGGCAGGTGTGGCGGCGAGCACCTGGCTGCCGACACCGCTGCCCGCCAGCGAGACGACGGGAATCAGGGTCAAGGATTTGCGCAGAAAGTCTCGCCTGGCGTCTGAGTGGCCAGGTTTATCATTGGTCGCCATCAAGGCAT
Organism: Pseudomonas massiliensis; assembly: GCF_000826105.1. GTDB lineage: Bacteria > Pseudomonadota > Gammaproteobacteria > Pseudomonadales > Pseudomonadaceae > Aquipseudomonas > Aquipseudomonas massiliensis. The sequence continues at coordinate 1,215,520 of NZ_CCYK01000007.1, forward strand.
CTCCCTCGGGGGGTGGATCACGGTGGTTGCTGCAAGCGGTGAATCAGCGAGGGAGATTGTTTTTGCTTTTATAAGGAGTGCCCAGGAAGGGCGGTATCGAAATCGATAGGAAGCTACGCTGTTTGACGAATGGTAGCAGAAGTGTGCGGCGATGTTACATCTTGCAATACACTGCGATTGATGCTGGGCTGATCCTGTGCTTATGAATCAAACGGTGAGGACGCCATGAGCCGTGTGAACGGTCCTGGCGCACAGGGAGTGATCTGACCGCGCCGGCCGGCCGTGATCTCGAGCCGCTACGACGCTTGCAGAAGCGCTATGGAAGTGGCGGCCGTGCGGGTTTCCACGCCCAGTTTCACGAAGATATGCTCCAGGTGCTTGTTCACAGTCCTGGCGCTGAGACCCAGAATGTCGGCGATGTCCTTGTTTGTCTTGCCACAGGTCACCCAATGCAACACTTCCAGCTCGCGCTCTGTGAGCGAGAAGCGCTTTGCCAGGTGATGCTTGCCTTCCAGGCTCTGCAGGTTAGGGGCAGTGTGCCTGGGTATCGAATGAGCAGCCCGGAGTCTGCGAGCGGTGCGTAGATGCGCCGCGACGCGCGCGAGAAGCTCCTGGCAGTCGATCGGTTTGGTCACATAATCCACGGCCCCGGCGGAAAAGCCTTCGATCACATGATTGCTTTCGGTAAGCGCGGTCATGAACAGCACGGGAATGTCGGCGAAGGCATCGTCGGCCTTGATGGCCCGGCAGGTCTGGAAGCCATCGAGGCCGGGCATCAGCGCGTCGAGCAGAATAAGGTCAGGGTGGCGCTTTTCCAGGCGTTGAAGGGCGCCAGCGCCATCCATCGCCACCAGCACCCGGTAGCCCGCATCGTCGAGCGCGCCATGCAGCAAGGCCAGGTTCTGGGGTTCATCGTCGACGATCAATACCGTTCCGATATCCTGCGTATCAGCCGTGGTGTTCATCCAGTGCCTCGCTAAGGGCTTGCGCCAGTTGGTCGAGTTCGAAGCCACGGGCCAGGTCGCGCCACTGTGCGATCAATTCGGCACTGGCCGGATGGCGGTTGCGAAGGTGTTCGAGCGCGCGCTCGATGCCACGAACGTAGCCCTGGGCGCACAGCTCGATGATGGGGGCCAGTTCCTCGGGCATCAACGGTTCCCGGGCTGCGGGTTGGGTGAGGGCGGGCGGCAGGCTCGGTTGCCGGCGCCACTCAATGTCCAGATGGCGTTGGAGCGCACCGAGCAATACGGGCAGGTCGAAGGGCTTGGCCAGGTGCTCGTTGCACAATGGACTGCCGTGTTCGCTGATATCGTCGGCCAGTGGGGTGACGTTGGCCGACAGCACGATGATAGGGGCGGTAAAACCGGTATTGCGACGGATCAGCCGGGCGCATTCCAGGCCGCCCATGCCTGGCATGGCCAGGTCCAGCAGTACCAGGTCGGGCGTGCCCAGGGCCACCTGGCGGATGGCATCCTGCCCATTGGCGGCTTCATGCATCAGGAAACCCAAAGGCGTCAGCATTTGCTGGATCACCATGCGGTGGGCCGGGTTGTCATCGACCACCAGGATATGGCGAGGGCGCCCCTGATATCCGATGACGTCATGATCACGGTGGATGACTGCCTGGGGTACCCGCACCTGTGACAGGAACAGCCGCAATTGAAAACGGGTACCTGCACCCGGTTCACTGTGCACTGTCAGTTCCCCGCCCATCAGCGAAGTGAGCAGGCGGGTGATGGTAAGGCCCAGCCCGACGCCGTCGTCCCTGCGCGATGGCGCCGCCCGCTCGAAGGGCTGGAAGATCGCGTCCAGCTGCGCAGGCGCGATACCGATGCCGGTGTCGATGATTTCAAAGGTGGCGGTTTCTCGCAGGTAGCTTACATGCAAGCGTACCTGGCCCACGTCGGTGAAATTCACGGCATTGCCGAGCAGGTTGATCAGGATCTGCCGCACCCGCTTCTCATCAGCGCGTACCACCGCGGGCAGGCGCGCCTGGCATTGCAGCACGAACTCCAGGCCCTTGGCTCGCGCCAGGGGCGCGACCATCTTCCCGACGTCCGCAACGAATTGAGGGAACAGCACCTCTGAAGGCTCAAGCCTCAGCTTGCCGGCCTCGATACGGGCAACATCCAGCAGGCCCTCGATCAGTGATAGCAGGTGGGAGCTGCTGCGGTTGATGATGGCCAGCGCCTCCTGATGCTGCGCGCGCAGATCGGTGTCGCGTTGCAGCACCTGGGTAAAGCCCATGATGCTGTTCAGGGGGGTACGCAATTCATGGGAAAGGCCCGTGACGTAGCGGCTCTTGGCGGCATTGGCTGCCTCGGCGGCCTCCTTGGCCGCCTGCAGCGCCTGGTCAGTCTTGTGGTGAGCATCGATTTCCTGGATCAGCAAGGCGGTCTGGCGGTTGGACTCCTCCTGTGCCACCTGGCGGCTTTCCCGGGTGAGCACCACCCACCAGGCGAGCACCCCGGCAAATAACGTCAAGGTCAGAAAGGCTTTGACGAGTGCCAATTGCAAGGCCCCTTGTGCTTGCGGTTGGCTGGCCAGCCCAGGCGCCACCTGGGTATAGACAAGGGCCAGGGCACCGCTGAGCATCAGCATGAGTACCCCCAGCAATGCCAGGTAGTGGGCCAGCCGCGTATGCAGATATGCCTGGCGCAGCCCTGGCATCACCTTGAGCAGTAGTGCCTCGAACTGTTCCGATAGCCGTGCGCGAGGCTTGCATTGATCCAGGCAGCGCGCTTCCAGCGAGCAGCACAGGGAACAGATGGCGCAGCCATAGGCGGGGCAGCTGGCCATGTCTGGCAGCTCGAAGGTGTTGTTGCAAAGGCCGCACAAACGGGGGCCCGGCACGGTTCCCGACGGGTAGATCAAGGCCTCGTCGTTGGCCCGAGCCATGTAGTAGCGCCCTCTGGTCAGCCAGGCGATCAAGGGGGCCAGCAGCACCGCCGCGCTGAATGCCACGAGCGGCGGCGCTGCCTGGGCGAACGGTCCCAGCACGCCAAACCATGCCAGGAGCGACAGCACGGAGGCGATCAGCATCGCGCCTACCCCCACCGGGTTGATGTCATATAAATGGGCGCGCTTGAATTCGATATGCCGGGGCGACCAGCCCAGAGGCTTGTTGATCACAAGGTCCGCAACCAAGGCGCCAATCCAGGCAATCGCGACGTTGGCATAGAGCCCCAGCACCCGCTCGATGGCTTGCAGTACCCCGAGCTCCATCAGGGTCAGTGCGATCACTACGTTGAATACCAGCCACACCACCCGCCCCGGGTGGCTGTGGGTGACCCTGGCGAAGAAGTTCGACCAGGCGAGGGAGCCGGCATAGGCGTTGGTGACATTGATCTTGACCTGCGAGACGATGACGAACAGCACCATCAAGGCCAGTGCCCATTGCGGCGAAGCGGTCACATGGCCAAACGCGACCAGGTACATCTGGGTCGGTTCGCTGGTACGTTCCAGCGGCACCTCGTGCTGCAGCGCCAGGAACGCCAGGAAAGCGCCGCCCAGGATCTTGAGGGCGCCTGGAATGATCCAGCCTGGCCCGGCGAGCACCACGGCGGCCCACCAGCGCTTGCGGTTGGCCTGGGTCTTCTCGGGCAGAAAACGCAGATAATCCACTTGCTCCCCGATTTGGGTCACAAGCGAGAGCACCACGCTGGCGGCGGCGCCAAAGTAGAGCAGGTTGAACTCGCCGCTGTCTCCCAGCCGGCCATTGAAGGTCATCCATTGCCCGAGCGCGTCGGGTTGCTTGGCAAGCACGAACACGTAGGGCACCACGAGCAAGCCGAGCCATAGCGGCTGTGTCCATATCTGCAGGCGGTTGATCAGCCCAATGCCGTAGGCCACCAGGGGTATGACCAGCACCGAGCACAGCACATAGGCCAGCCCCAGCGGGATGGGCAGGTACATTTCCAGCGCCAGTGCCATGATCGCCGCTTCGAGGGCGAAGAACAGAAAGGTGAAGGACGCATAGATCAGCGAAGTGATGGTAGAGCCGATATAGCCGAAGCCTGCGCCTCGGGTGAGCAGGTCCATGTCGACACCGTAGCGCGCCGAGTAATAGCTGATCGGCAACCCGGTCAGGAATATCAACAGCGCTACCGTTGCCACGGCCCAGAGCGTGTTGGTAAAGCCGTAGCTCATCACCAGCGTACCGCCCACGGCTTCCAGCGCCAGGAAAGAGACGGCGGACAGCGCCGTATTGGCGATCCGGAACTCGGACCATTTGCGCGCGCTGAGGGGCGTGAACCTGAGTGCGTAGTCCTCCATGGCGTCGTCTGCCACCCAGCGATTGTAGTCACGGCGGATCTTTACGATGCGTTGGGTGCCCAGTTTGGCCACGGCGACGCTCCTGTAGTTTCCCCGAAGCGAGCAATTTGCATGCCCTTCGTACCGATTCTGTCGGCCCGGAAGGGTTCGGCGGGTACGTCATTTGACGTATCTCGCCGGTCAGTCAAATGACGTACCGCCTACGTCATGCGCCTTATAACGCCCCAGGCTGGGCTGCGGCCATCCTGTGCCGCAGCTGCCGCGAAGTGGGTCGCGGCGCACTCAGGGCACAGGAGCGGGGAACATGCATTCGAATAACAGGGGGAGCACAGGTCGCTTCGTGCTGGCGGCAGCGGTGATGTCGATGCTGGCCATGGGCATCGGTTCGCCGCGGGTATGGGCGGACGATGCCAACACGACCGGACTGGCGATCACGTCCAGCGAAGTGACGGTCGGGCAGCTGCACTCGGCCACCGGTACCATGGCCATTTCCGAAACCGGCTCGATCCAGGCCGAGCGCCTGGCCATCGAGCAGATCAACGCGCAGGGCGGGGTGCTCGGCCGGCAGATCAAGATCATCCAGGAAGACGGCGCTTCGGACTGGCCCACCTTCGCCGAGAAAGCTCGCAAGCTGTTGGTCAATGACAAGGTGGCCACCGTGTTCGGCTGTTGGACCAGCGCTTCGCGCAAGGCGGTCCTGCCAGTGTTCGAACAGCAGAACGGATTGCTCTACTACCCCACCTTCTACGAAGGCCTGGAACAGTCGAAGAACGTCATCTACACCGGCCAGGAAGCCACCCAGCAGATCCTCGCCAGCCTGGACTGGATCGCCAAGACCAAGGGCGCCAAAAGCTTCTACCTGATCGGCTCGGATTACATCTGGCCACGCACGGCCATGAAGATCGCGCGCAAGCATATCGAGAACGTACTGCACGGCGAAGTGGTGGGCGAAGACTACTACCCACTGGGCAATACCCAGTTCGGCTCCCTGATCAACAAGGTCAAGCTGAAGAAACCGGACGCCGTGTTCGCTGCCGTGGTCGGGGGCTCGAACGTAGCGTTCTACAAACAGCTCAAGGCCGCGGGGGTGACCGCCGCGAAGCAGAACCTGCTGACCATTTCCGTTACCGAGGACGAGCTGCTGGGCATTGGCGGCGAAAACATGGCCGGCTTCTTCGCTTCCATGAAGTACTTCCAGAGCCTGGACAACCCCAATAACAAGGCTTTCGTCGAAGCCTTCAAGGCCCGATATGGCGCCAACGCCGTGATCGGTGACGTCACCCAGGCAGCTTACCTCGGCCCCTGGTTGTGGAAAGCCGCGGTAGAGAAGGCCGGTAGCTTCGATGTGGACAAGGTAGTCGCGGCCTCGCCCGGCATCGAGCTCAAGACCGCGCCCGAAGGCTACGTGAAAGTGCATGAAAACCACCACCTGTGGAGCAGGACACGCATTGGCGAAGCGCAGGCTGATGGCCAGTTCAAGGTGATCGAGGAAAGTGAGCTGATCGAGCCCAATCCCTTCCCCAAAGGCTACCAGTAATCACCTCTGGCGGGGCCTTCACCGGCCCCTTTCCTGGAACCACGGGAGGCCCCTTATGGAATGGCTATCGGAGTTCGGCGCTATCGCGGCCATGCAGGCGTTCAACGGGTTGTCCGTGTTCTGCGTGCTGCTGCTCATGGCCCTGGGCCTTGCGATCATCTTTGGCCAGATGGGTGTGATCAACATGGCCCATGGCGAATTTCTCACCGTAGGTGCCTACACCACCTATGTACTCTCAGGCTTGACCCTGCACTACGCCCCGGCGCTGCAGCCGTACTACTTTTTCCTCGCGATCATCGTCGCCTTCTGTGTGGCCGGGGCCATCGGCTGGCTGGTGGAGTGGGCGATGATCAGCCGCCTCTACCACCGCCCCCTGGATACCCTCCTGGCCACCTGGGGGCTGTCATTGATGATGCAGCAGGCGCTGCGCTCGATCTTTGGCGCGCGTGAAGTGAGCGCCGAACTCCCCGAGTGGTTGATGGGCTCGGTCAGTCTCGGTGATGCGCTGGATATTCCGCGCAACGGCCTGTTCACGGTTGCGCTCACGCTGCTGCTGACCGCCGGCCTGTTCCTGATGCTGTACCGCTCGCGCTGGGGCTTGCAGATGCGCGCTACCGTGCAGAACCGGGTAATGAGCCGGGCGGTGGGCATCGATACCAAGCGCGTGGACCGCATGACCTTCGCCCTGGGCTGCGGCGTGGCCGGCGTCGCGGGGGCAGTCTTCACCACCATAGGTTCCACCGGGCCTACCGCCGGCTCGCTGTACATCGTCGATACCTTCCTCACCGTCGTGTTCGGCGGCGCGGCCAGCCTGCTCGGCACCATCGCCTCGGCCTTTGCCATAGCCCAGACCCAGTCGATCTCGGAGTTCTTCATGAGTGGCTCGATGGCCAAGGTGCTGACCCTGTCGGCGGTGATTTTCATCCTGATGCTGCGCCCGCAAGGGTTGTTCGCCAGCAAAGTGCGCAAGTGAGGCCCTTTTTGATGAAAACCCTGGACAAATTTCTCGGTGGCCGCCAAGGAACGCTGGGCCTGCTGGTGCTGGCCCTGCTGATCCTGGTGGTGTTCCCACTGGCCCTGGATGGCTTTCGCCTGAACATGGTCGGCAAGTACCTGACCTACGCCTTCGTCGCGGTAGGCCTGGTGCTGTGCTGGGGGTACGGTGGCATCCTCAGCCTGGGCCAGGGCGTGTTTTTCGGCCTGGGCGGCTACTGCATGGCCATGTTCCTGAAGCTGGAAGCCTCCGACCCCGTCAGTACCAAGATCCAGACCACGCCGGGCATTCCTGATTTCATGGACTGGAACCAGCTGACCGAGCTGCCGGCCATGTGGCAGCCGTTCCACAGCTTCGCTTTCACCGTACTGGCAGTGGTGGCCGTCCCGGTGCTGCTGGCCCTGGTCATCGGCCTGGCGCTGTTCAAGCGCAGGGTAGGGGACGTGTATTTCTCCATCGTGACCCAGGCCATCGCGCTCATCCTGACCGTGCTGATCGTGGGCCAGCAGGGCTTGACCGGGGGCGTCAACGGCATCACCGACCTCAAGACCCTGCTGGGCTGGGACATCCGCACCGATACCGCCAAGACGGTGTTGTATTTCGTGAACGCTGGCCTGCTCCTGGGGTGTGTGGTGCTGGCCAAGCTGGTGCTGGCTTCCAAGCTGGGCCGCTTGTTGATGGCAATGCGCGACAAGGAAGAGCGGGTGCGTTTCAGTGGCTACGACGTATCGAGCTTCAAGATCTTCGTGTTCTGCATGGCCGCTGCCTTCTCCGCTATCGGCGGGGCCATGTTCACCTTGCAGGTGGGGTTCATGTCGCCCTCGTTCGTCGGCATCGTTCCCTCCATCGAAATGGTCATCTTCGCCGCTGTTGGCGGTCGGCTGTCGCTGCTCGGCGCGGTGTATGGCGCGCTGCTGGTCAACTTCGGCAAGACCTATTTCTCCGAAAGCTACCCGGAGCTGTGGCTGTACCTGATGGGCGGTTTGTTCATCGTTGTGGTGATGTACCTGCCCAACGGCCTGGCCGGGCTCTGGGCCAGCTCCCGCCGGCGCCTGCTCGCCCGGCGCGCCGCCCACCCTGTGAAAGACGTTGCGCTGGAGGGCCAGCCATGAGCGCGAAGGCAATCGGTTTCGAAATGAACAAGCCGGTGTTGGCGGTCGAGGGGCTGACGGTGTCATTCGACGGCTTCAAGGCAGTCGACGACCTGAATCTCTATCTGGACCGCAACGAGGTGCGGGTGGTGATCGGGCCCAACGGCGCGGGAAAGACCACCTTGCTGGACCTCATCTGCGGCAAGACCCGGGCCACCGCCGGCAGCATCCGTTTCAAAGGGCAGGAGCTGACCCGCAAGGCCGAATACCAGATCGTGCGCGCTGGGGTAGGGCGCAAGTTCCAGACCCCGTCCATCTATGAAGCCCTGACAGTATTCGAAAACCTGGAGATGAGCTACCCCGCCGGGCGCAAGGTGCTGGGCGCGTTGCTGTTCAAGCGCAGCGCCGAGGTCATCGCCCGGGTCGAGCAGGTGGCGGCTGAGATCTTCCTTGCCGAACGCCTGCACAGCGAGGCCGGGCTGCTTTCCCATGGCCAGAAGCAATGGCTGGAAATCGGCATGTTGCTCATGCAAGACCCTGAGCTGCTGATGCTCGACGAGCCGGTGGCGGGCATGAGCGTCAGTGAGCGCGGGCAAACCGCCGAGCTGCTCAAGCGCATCAGCCGGAACCGTTCGGTACTGGTGATCGAGCACGACATGGACTTCGTGAAGAGCATCGCCCACAAGGTGACCGTGCTGCATCAGGGCAGGGTGCTGGCCGAAGGCAGCATGGACGCCGTGCAGAGCAACCCGAAAGTCATCGAAGTGTATCTGGGCCACTGAAGGAAGCCGCCATGTTCAGCGTTAACCAATGGGCGTCTGGCTACGGCCAGAGCCAGATCCTGCATGACCTCGACCTGAATGTCGCCCAGCGCGAGATAGTCGCGGTGATGGGCCGCAACGGCATGGGCAAGACCACGCTGTTCAAGAGCCTCATGGGCATCCTGCCGCAATGGCGCGGCCAGCTCAGCGTCGATGGTGCCGACCTGTCTGGCTTGCCGACCCATCGACGGGTGATGGGAGGGCTGGCCTATGTACCTCAGGGGCGCATGATTTTCTCTCACATGACAGTGCTGGAGAACATCCAGACCGGGCTTCCGGCAAGCGCCGGCGGACAAGTGCCCGAGGACCTGTATGCGTTGTTTCCCGTGCTCCATGACATGCGCGGGCGCAAGGGCGGCAACCTTTCCGGCGGCCAGCAGCAACAGCTGGCCATCGCCCGGGCGCTGGCCACCGAGCCCAAGGTGCTGCTGCTCGACGAGCCTACCGAGGGTATCCAGCCCTCGATCATCAAGGACATCGCCCGCACCCTCAAGGACATCCGCCACTTGCGTGACCTGACCATCGTGGTCAGCGAGCAAGTGTTGAGCTTCACCCTGGAAATCGCTGATCGATTCCTGGTGATAGAGAAAGGGCGCTTCGTCGTCGAAGAGTCCCGCGGCAACGTCGACGAAGCCAGCATCGCCCGCTATTTGTCCGTTTAACCCAAGGAGCCTGTAATGACCGACACCCTGATCAAAGTTGACCTGAACCAGCCTGCCAGCGAAAACGAGCAGGTTCACAATCGCTGGCACCCGGACATTCCCATGGCCTGCTGGGTCAAGCCGGGTGAAGACTTCATCCTGGAAACCTACGACTGGACCGCCGGGGCGATCAAGAATGACGACGACGCCAGCGATGTGCGAGATGTTGACCTCTCGACCGTGCACTATCTTTCGGGGCCAGTAGGGGTACAGGGCGCGGAGCCGGGTGACCTGCTGGTGGTCGACCTCCTGGATATCGGGGCCCGCGCCGATTCGCTGTGGGGCTTCAATGGCTTTTTCTCCAAGACCAACGGCGGCGGCTTCCTGACCGACCATTTTCCCTCTGCACAGAAAGCCATCTGGGATTTCAACGGCCTCTATACGCGCTCGCGGCACATCCCCGGAGTCGAATTCGCCGGGCTGATCCATCCTGGGCTCATTGGCTGCCTGCCGGACCACAAGCTGCTGGAAGACTGGAACCGCCGTGAACAAGCGCTGATCGATACCGACCCGGGTCGAGTACCACCACTGGCCAATCCTCCCTTCGCCGCCACCGCTCACATGGGCAAGCTCAAGGGTGAGGCCCGCGACCGTGCCGCCGCCGCGGGCGCGCGTACCGTGCCGCCGCGCGAGCATGGCGGCAATTGCGACATCAAGGACCTCTCGCGCGGATCGAAGATCTACTTCCCGGTCTACGTAGACGGCGCCGGGTTGTCCGTGGGCGATCTGCACTTCAGTCAGGGCGACGGGGAGATCACCTTCTGCGGCGCGATCGAGATGGCCGGCTGGGTACACATGCGGGTGCAATTGATAAAGGGCGGCATGGCCAAGTACGGCATCAAGAACCCTGTGTTCAAGCCCAGCCCCATCGTGCCCAACTACAATAATTTCCTGATCTTCGAAGGCATCTCGGTCGATGAACAAGGCCAGCAGCACTACCTGGATGTGAATGTCGCCTATCGCCAGGCCTGCCTCAACGCCATCGAATACCTGACCAAGTTCGGCTACAGCCGCGCCCAGGGTTATGCCCTGCTGGGTTCGGCGCCTGTACAGGGCCATATCAGCGGGATCGTGGATATTCCTAACGCCTGTGCGACCCTGTGGCTGCCGACCGATATCTTTGAATTCGACATCAACCCCAGCGCCAGCGGCCCCACCAAGCATCTGGACGGCAGTATCGACCTGCCCATCGCCCCTGACCAGTAGGAGCCGGCCCATGCCTATCTATGACTACCAGTGCCCCGCCTGCGGGCCTTTCACGGAGCTAGGCGCCATGGCCAGCAGCGCGGCCCCCTGTCCCTGCCCACGCTGTACGGAATCCAGCCCGCGGGTAGTGCTCAGCGCACCGCGCCTGGCGTTGGTGGCCAGCGATAGACGCAAGGCGATGGAGATCAACGAGCGCAGCCGACACGCGCCCAAGGAGAGCCGCCGGCATGGCAATGGCTGCGGCTGCTGTTCCCCGGCCAACCCCCCCGCAGCGACTACGCGGGAGGCGGTCAAGGGCAAGCCAGGCGCAAGGCCCTGGATGATCAGCCACTGATAGTGCCGAAGCGACAAGGACGATGACCGGGTGGCGCTGCTACCCGGTGCTCTTGTTGCATGAAGAGGTAGGAGACTCAGACTGCGATATGCTCCTGCGCCCCCTCCGCTACCCCCAGCAGAACCACTTCGGCCTCCGGCGCGAATACCATGTCGCTGTCACTCAGGTCGTCCAGCCAATAACCGGTCAAGGCGATCTCGAAGCGGTGTCCCTGGGCATCGGCTTCCACATCCTTGAGATAGGTACGGTCCGTTTCCCCGCTGTAGACCAGTTTGAGCGTCGAGCCGGTGCCGTCCCCAAAGCCGGTGTAACCCAGCGCCGAAACGTCGATCTTGTCACTGCGGTCGGCAAAGTTGACGATAAGGTCGCTGAAACTCTGGCTAGCGGTACGGTAGCTGTCATCGAGCGAGGTATAGACGAAGGTATCCTCATTCTGCATACGAGGGTCATAAGCGTTGTCGTCTACGGCATCCCCGCCATTGAGCTGATCAGCGCCTTCGCCGCCAATGATGATGTCCGCGCCCGTGCCGCCATTGATGCGATCATTGCCCGCGCCGCCCAGGATGATTTCAGGCAGGGCGCTCCCAGTGATCAGGTCCCTTGCCGACGTGCCTTCCACCGTAGGCGGGGTGAACACCAGGTTGGTGTCGTTCAGTTGCCCAACCAGGTTGCCCTCCAGCACGAGCTCGAACCGCTGCCCTGAAGCGTCCGCCTCGAAGCTTTTAAGATAGGTTCGTGTGCCCTCCGCGTTTGCCTGTATCGCCAGGGTTCCATCATGGCCATCACCGATGCCGCTGAAGCCAAGTGCGAGCAGGTCGATACGGTCTTCGGCGGCGTTGAAGTCCAGGATGCGATCGCTTTGCGCCTGGGTAGAGGTGCGGTAGCTGTCGCTGATGTCCGTGAAGCGGAAGATATCCGCGCCCGCGCCACCGACCAGCAGGTCACGGCCACCATTGCCTTGCAGCAGATCATCGCCCGCCAAGCCTTGGATGATTTCCGCGGCGTCTATGCCCAGCAGCGTGTCCTGGGCGGCGGAACCGTCCACGTGCAGCTTGCCGTCCGGGCTGCCGAAAGTGGTATCCAGGCTGCCATCGGCATTCAGGCGCACCATGGCGAAGTCCGACAGGCTGCCAAGGGAAGAGCTGGCACCCACGACCACGATCTTGCCATCGGCCTGAACGACCAGCGAAGTAGGCCTTTCGGACTCCCCGGATTGCACGTCGAAGTCAACGACGCCATCGATACCGAAGCTGGTATCGAAGCTGCCATCGGCATTCAAGCGAATGATGGAACCGCTCGACCCTACCAGTAGAAACTTGCCGTCAGGCTGGACGGTAAGTTCGGAATGATAGTCCGGGATCAGCGCTTCATCGAAATACACCACGCCGTTGTCCCCGAAGCGAGTGTCCAGGCTGCCATCCGCTGTCAGGCGCTGGACGGCATATACCGGGTCGCCCGTCACATGGCCGCCCCCCGGTATGTCGTAGCCGCCGACATAGAGCCAACTGCCCAGCAACACGCTGCCATCCGGCTGCAGGCCGGTGCTGATGCTGCCATTGTAATAATCGCCCGTGGGGTTCAGGGACAGCTGACCGTTTTCACCGAAGCTTGCGACCGGCTCGCCGTTACTGTCGAGCTTGGTAAGCGTGGCCTCGGTTTCACCGCGCAAGCCAATGTGAAAGTTGCCGTCCGCATCGATGGAAAGAGAAACACCGTCTCCATAGTAATCCGGCGTTTCAAGCGTGACGGCACCGGCCTCACCGAAGCTGGTGTCCAGGCTGCCGTCGGTGTTGAAACGCTGCACGACCAGGCCACCGCGCCCCGACTGCGCCGCCACGACCTTGCCATCAGCCTGGACCGCCATCACCAGGCCCACGTCGTCTTCCAGGTCGATGCGGGCGGGAACCAGGTCTGCGCCTTCTTGCCTGAAGGTCGTGTCGAGACTGCCGTCGGCATTGAGCCTGACCAATGAATAATCGGCGCGGACGGCCCAGCTTTCATCCCCGGGAGAGCCCGAATAGCCCGCGATAGGGTAGAAGCTGAAGCCGCCGACCAAGAGCTTGCCATCGGGCAGTACGGTCACGGCCTGAGCCGAATCGCTGTCGCCAGTGATGTCCACGGAGATACTGCCTGGGCTGGTTCTGACGGTGTGGATGGTCGCTATCTTATCGCTGGTTGTAGCCATGATCTGTCCTTGGATGCGGGGGTAGGGCGGAGGCTATAGATAACAGCCGCGGATTTCGTACCGGAAGCGGTATCGGTTCGCTGACAGGTTAGTCGATTTGCCTACCTGTGCTGGTTCTGTCCTCGGTTTTCTGTTCCTGGGCCCTATTTGGCAGCAACCAACCTACCGCCCAGCCGAAATGTTGCCGTCGACTGGCGTCGAACCCTCGTCAGCGTTGTGCCAGCAGTGCTGATGCCGGCACACCGAAGACCCAGTCGAACCCCCACTGAAACACGAAGGCATAGAGCCAGAAAAACACGAACAGACCGAGATCCGTAACCAGGGCCGTCCACCAGGAAATGTCTAGCCACCACGCTACCAGCGGCACTAAAAGCAATACCAGACCACCTTCGAAGCCCAGCGAATGCAGCAATCTGCGCCGGAAGGTACGCGTACGTTGCGCCTGTTTCGCCTCCCAGTGTTCAAAGGCATGGTTGTAGACGAGGTTCCACAACAGAGCGCTGGCCGAAAGCATCAGAGACAGCGCTCCGGCATGTGCAAGGCCGTCATCGTAGATAGCCGCGATCACGGGGGAAAGCACCGCGACCGCGATCGCCTCATAGAGCACTGCTTGAAACAGCTTGCGCACGGGACCTTGCATAGGTATCTCCAGGTTTCGTAAGGGATACCGGTTACGCTACACAGACGTATCCACCGAGGAAAATGAGATAAATTAACCCCGCCTGAATTCAACTAATGCTGGGAGCCGCCTGTGTTTTCCAATATTCCGCTCAATGCCTTACGCACTTTTGAAGCGGCGGCACGGCGTGGTAGTTTCAAGGCTGCGGCCGAGGAGCTTTCGGTTACCCCGGCTGCGATTTCCCATCAAGTGAAGACCCTCGAAGCTTGCCTCGGCTCGATGCTGTTCGAGCGTTCCGGACAGGGCGTCAAACTGACCGAAGAGGGTGAGCAGTTAAATCGCCACATCCATCGGGCATTGCTGGACATCAGTAGCGCACTGGAGCGGTTTCGCCCGCAGAGGGAGTTGCAAACACTCACGCTTTCCACCACGCCTGGCCTCGCGGCGTCGTGGTTGATTCCACGGCTGGGTGGTTTCTATCAGGCGTTTCCGCAATTCAACGTGCGCGTCGATACCCGCAACGAACTGGTGGATTTACTGAGGGACTCGAGTATCGATCTGGCAATTCGCACCGTCAGCCGCGACGACCCGAATCTGTATTGCGAAGAGCTGATGGTCGAGCGATTCGGTGCGTACGCGGCGCCGGGTCTGATTGGATTATCAAAGACTTCTCGCATTGAGCTCATTGACCTGACCCTTCAGATACCGGGTGTGTATCCCGTGAGCTGGGAAAGCTGGTGCGCCGCGGCGGGCCATGCCGATTGGCTGCAGACGGCGCGCATGCGGGAGTTCGACGACGAGCATTACGCGCTCAGTGCCGCCATTGCGGGGCAGGGTGTAGTCCTGGCCAGTAATGTGCTTGTGGCGCACAGCCTGGCGCGAGGTGAGCTGGTAGCTTATCGCCCAGAGGTAAGCCTCCCCGGTCCGCGTTATGTGGCGGCCTGTGTGCCGGGGCGAGAACGGCAAGCGCATATCCGGGCGTTCATGGACTGGTTGGCAGGAGAGAGCGCAGACACGGGGTTGTGACAGCTGGCCTGGGCGAGCTAAGCCTGTTTGCTATTCGTTGCTAACGGTAGCAAGCGACCCAGGCTGCCCTTCATCGAAGGCAGGATTCGGCCAGAAGCGGACATTTTCACCTGCTTCTGGCGTTGTTATTAAGCCAAAGTCAGCTCGCTACTCTTGATGTTGGCGATAGGCCCCAAGATCGAAGGGTCAAACTCATCTAGCATTTCTTTGCTGGCTAGCCGCTGAGGCAGATCCGGATTTGCCAGCGCAGCCTTTCCGATTGCAATGATGTCGGCACCATCCTTCATTACGGATGACGCATGCTCTGGCGTATGCAAACCACCATTTGCAATCAACGCCACCTGCGGCGCGTAGTGACGAGCAAGGGCAACGAGGCTGTTCCGGCCAGCAGGGAATGCTGGTTTCCAGGCTTCGAACTCTGTGACGTGAATGAAGCCGAGTCCAGCATCGTTGAGTGAGCCGAAGATCACCTCGGCAGCGTGCTCTCCCTCGGCCCATTTGTGCTCGTAGTCATTGACCTTGCTCTGCGAGATTCGAACACCCAAAGGCACCATGCCTACCGCCTTCCTTACCGCTTTTACGACTTCCAGGGTCAGGGAAATTCGAGCCTGTACGGAGCCACCCCAACGATCGTTACGCTGATTTGTGTAGTCAGTAAGGAACTGATCAAGCAGGTATCCGTTCGCGCCGTGAATTTCAATGCCATCGAAATTTGCGAATTCGATGGCCAGGGTTGCGGCCTGAGCAAAGCCCTCGATGGCGTCGGCAATATCTTCTTCGGTCATGGCGCGGGGTACCGGGTACCGACCCTCACCGTAGTAGAACTTCATCTGTTCCCCCTTTGGGCGCAGTGCCGAGGGTGCAGCCGGAACATCGACGAAGCGGTTGCCCTGGCTAAGTGCGCCTGCGTGCATGATCTGCGCGAAGACTGAACCCTGGTGAGCGTGGATACTGTCGGTAACTGCTCGCCAAGCCTGTGCCTGCTGCGCATCGGTAATGCCGGGCTGGAAGGGGTAACCCTGCGAGTGCTTTTGATCGGTATAGATGCCTTCGGTGATGACCAGGCCAAAGCCTCCTTTGGCAAAACGCTCGTAATACCGAGCCATTTCCTGGATTACGTGCCCCGTCTCGGTAGCGCTGACGCGCGTCATTGGAGCTACCGCCAGCCGGTTCTTCAGCGAGCAGCCAGCGATATCATATGGAGTTAGAATCTGTGAATCGAGCGTCATCATATCCTCTCTGTGCTTTCTGCCGATCAAGGCAATGTGCCAAGGTTAGGCATTGACGATGGCGATGAGAATCGGGCGAACCGGATAAGGCGCTTTAACAGAAAGCGATACAACATGCAGATTTTAGACGTTGAAGTGTTTGCGGCTATTGTTGAAAGCGGCAGTCTTTCTGGTGCCGCTCGGCGACTTGGGCTGTCTCCCATGGCAGTGTCGCGGCGGCTAGCTTCTCTTGAACAAGAGCTGGGGGTCCGATTGGTGCACCGCACCACTCGCTCGGTTTCTCTCACGCCTGAAGGGGAAGTTTTCCTGCCATTTTCCACGACGCTTCTCAACGCGAGCGAGGCGGCGAAAGTCACCCTGAAGGCAAACGCAGGAACGGCCAGCGGCGCGTTGAAGGTGACTGCGCCGACGGTGTTTGGGCAGACCGTCATCATGCCGCTTATCCCGTCATTGCTGGCTGAGCATCCTGCACTGCGAGTCGAGCTGCATCTCTCGGACAGCATCGTGGATATTGTCAGCCTGGGAATCGATGTCGCCATTCGTATTGCGACCCTGCGCGATTCCGCCTTGGTTGCACGCTCGCTGGCTCCCAACCCTCGCGTGCTGTGCGCAAGCCCCGCTTACCTAGAGCAGCACGGCGTGCCTTGTAAGCTCGACGACCTGCGCCGCCATCGCTGCATAGCGCTTCATGGTATGCCGCATTGGCCTTTCGTGCAGGAGGGTGAAACGGTCGGCTTCAAAGGTGAAAGCGTATTCTCTGCGAATAGCGTCGAAGCAGTACGCACCGCGAGCAAACAGGGGCTGGGGTTAGCAATGCTCACCTATTGGGATGTTCGTGATGATCTTGAAGAGAACAGCTTGCGACTGGTGGAGCTGGAGGGCGCTACTCCCGAGAAACTCTTTATCACGGCTGTGCTTCCAACCCGGCAACAGGTGCCGCATCGTGTGCGTGTTTTCCTCGACTTGCTAGAGGCATCTCTGAGCAGTCCGAAGTGAGCGCTATTGGCCGATCGCGGTCAGCCGTGAACGGCTGCTATGGGTCCGATTCTGTTGAAAAAGTCGGCGTCGGTTTCCATGGCAGAAAATTACGCGTCTGAGATTGAAATCTGTGTTCGGCGCAGAAGGTTCAGGGCTCCGATTTGACGTAGCAGCGTGAAAAAAGGGCGTTTACACCGCATCAATACATGGATGCTCAGGCCGGGTCGACTTTTTCAACACAAACGGTCGGTTGCTGACTCTGGGAACAGGCCGCTACCGATCAGCGAAGGCGCTCGACACTAGCGGATCAATCGCAGACTATCCGAATCTCCCAAAGGATGCAGGAGCCAGTGCCATGGATTGCCCCTTAAAGCTTGCTACAGACCGTCTTGTCCTCATGCCTCTCAACCTAGAGGACGCACCTGCAATCCAAGAGCTATTTCCTCAATGGGAGGTAGTCCGCTACCTTGACCGTCGTGTGCCATGGCCATACCCCGAAGACGGAGCGTTGGCTTATGTGCGAGATATTGCCCTGCCTGCCATGGTGGCGGGACGTGAATGGCACTGGATGATCCGCCTGAGCAGCGAACCCGAACGTGTTATTGGAAGCATCAGCCTGTATGAGCAGCAAGGTAACAACAGGGGCTTCTGGCTTGCCCCGCAGTGGTGGGGAAAAGGCTACATGCGTGAAGCCTGCAGAGCTATCAACGCATACTGGTTCGAGACATTGGCACGCCCAGTCATGCGGGTACCAAAAGCGGTTGCCAACCACGCTTCCCGCAAAGTCTCAGAGTCTGAGGGCATGCGCCTGGTAGGAATGCAAGATGGGCATTTTGTCTGTGGACCTATGCGGGTTGAGATATGGGAGATAACTCGCAGCGAATGGCTTGGCGACGGTTAAGACTCAGTCGTTGCATCAGTCGAGAGGTGGCCGCTATGGGTCGATTCTGTTGAAAAAGTAGCTCCCCTGTCTGGCCTGCGGCAAAATATCTGCATTGGCCAGCAGGGAAGCACGCAACATGATGGGACAGTTATCGAGTGGGCAGGAGCGACTGTTTTACTCGTTCAACCTTGAAGATCACATCCCAGCCAATCACCTTCTGCGCAGCATTGATCAGTGTCTCGATCTGAGCGATCTGCGCCATTACCTCGCCGATTTCTATAGCCCGATTGGGCGCCCGTCGATTGATCCTGAACTGATGATCCGCATGCTGATCGTGGGCTATTGCTACGGCATTCGCTCAGAGCGGCGGTTGTGCGAAGAGGCCCATTTGAACCTGGCGTATCGCTGGTTCTGCCGGTTGAGCCTTGAAGATGAAGTACCCAATCACTCGACGTTTTCCAAAAATCGACATGGCCGTTTCCGGGACAGCGATCTGTTTCGCTGGTTGTTCAATGAAGTGCTGCGTCGCTGCATGGACGCAGGCCTGGTCAAGGGCGAAGGCTTTGCCGTGGACGCCAGCATCATCAAAGCAGATGCGAGTCGGCAGCGCGGCGTACCGGGTGATGAACCGGTCAACTGGAGCGATCCGTCCCTGAGCACCCGCGCCGTGCGTGAGTACCTTGAAGCCCTCGATGAGGAGGCCCTGGCCGAAACGCTACCGAAACGCCTATCGCTGACGGATCCTCAAGCCCGCTGGACGGCTGCACCGGGCGGCCCAGCTTTCTACGCTTACTCTACGAATTATCTGATCGATACCGAGCACGGCGTGATCATGGATGTGGAACCCACACCGGCTCATCGAACCGCAGAAGTCGAGAGCACCAAGACGATGATCGATCGGGTCGAAGCGCAGTTCGACATCAAGCCGGAACGCCTCATTGGCGACACCGCTTACGGTACCGCGCCGATGCTGGCCTGGATGGTGGAGGAAAAAGACATCGAGCCGCATGTGCCGGTATGGGACAAAACCGAGCGCAAGAACGACAGTTTCTCGAGCAACGATTTCCACTGGAATGAAGAGACTGAGGAATACCGCTGCCCGGCCGGCAACGTATTACGCAGCGAATGGCGTGCCTTCAAGAACGGGCGTTCGCACGTCACCAAAGCCAACACCATCATCTTCCGATCCAGGCAGACCGACTGCGCGGCCTGTCCGATGAAAGCCAAGTGCTGCCCGAACACTTCGATTCGCAAGATTGCCCGCAGCGTCCATGAAGCCGCGCGTGATGTGGCTCGGCGCATCGCAGCGACGCCGGAGTACGTGCGCTCTCGCCACGAACGTAAGAAGGTCGAAATGTTGTTTGCCCACCTCAAGCGCATCCTGAAATTGGATCGCTTGCGACTACGTGGCATGAGTGGCGCGACCGATGAGTTCACGCTGGCCGCTGCGGTGCAGAACCTGCGACGGCTGGCCAAACTTAAATCTCAAGGTCCGCCAGTTACGGGATAGGTGCGCCTGCACGAAGCAAAAAACCTCAAACTAACCCAATAACCGAGCAGTAAAGGTCAACGAAGGGCCGAGAAACCACTCAATGTGGTGAGTAGGTTCTCCGGTGGTGGCCGTGCCTGAGTTCAAGCGAACTGAAATCCGACTTTTTCAACAGAATCGGTCGGATGCGGTCTGCCGCAATCGACCCGAAGCCGCCGCTCACGAAGGGCAGAAAGCGGCCAAAAGCAGCCTTTTCGCGATACACGGTTTACCCAAAAGCGGTGCTAACATTGTCGGTAGCACAGGACACTGATTTTTACTTTCAGCCAGGCAATGGACTACTACGCAATGAGCGAATTCCAAGCAAAAGTATCCATAGGTGACCATAAAGGAAAACCGCTTTATCCTCATTTGCACAAGGATGGAAAATACGTCGCCAGTCCTACTCGTTTTGAGATCGACTACATCCGAGTAGATGAGCTTGATGAGCTTGAGGTCTTGGTTCGGTCTGGTTACGCCGCCCGCATGTCAAATCCTGAAATCCCCAATCCTCCATCTCTCATCGTTAGTAAAAATATCCATTTCACTGAGGATGGTGCGGTGATCACTCCCGCCGAGCTGTTACCCAGCATAATCGACCAAGTGGATTTGGATCGCGACTGCATTTCTAAGGCGAGGAAGGAGCAAGCCTTCCTAAGAGCCCATCTGTTAAGAGGATCTTTCACAGGGAAATGCGTCATTTGTCATCACATTTTTCCGGTAGACATGCTTGTAGCTGCTCACCTTAAAATGCGATCAGCCTGTAACAAGGCTGAACGTAAGGACATCGACAATGTCGCCGCTCTAATGTGTAAAACAGGCTGTGACGATCTTTATGAGCGCGGGTATATATCAGTCGAGGCTGGAAGAGTTATATCCACCGATGCAAAAACTGCAACACCGCGTCTTAGTGAAATGATCACAAGCATTGAAGGGCTGGTCGTTGCAAACTGGGCGGCCAGCTCTCATTATTATGAGTGGCACCGAGGAAAAACAGCTAGGTAATGGTCTCGGTATCCGACGCGCTTTCTGTCAGCCCGAGGGGCGATATAGTAGGCATCTCCCGCAAATGATAACTTTCCATCCCATGGACGTGGTGGGATAGATGCGGGTCAGTTAAAGTAGTAGCTGTTGTCCGCTCTTGGTCGGTTAGCGCCCGTGGCTCGCGATGACCATCCTTGTCTTTCCCAAAGAGGAGGACAAGCTATGAAAACCATTACGACCCACTCCCAGGAACCTTGGAACAAAGGAAAATTGGTCGGCCAGAAAGCCCCGCTCCGACTCAAGGATATCTGGGCCATTCGCGTATGGCTCCAAATCGCGGAGGAAGCTCGTGATTTGGCTCTTTTCGATCTAGCCATTGACAGCAAGCTACGAGCCTGCGATCTGACCAAGCTTCGTGTACGAGACGTGGTTCATGGGCAGCATGTGTCATCGCGAGCAATAGTGATGCAGCAGAAAACCAGCGACCTGTGCAATTTGAGATTACGGAGCAAACACGGATTGCCCTGGAGGCATGGATACATCAAGCCCATCTCCACAGTGAGGACTGCCTTTTTCCAAGTCGGCTGCACGCCTCCCAGCGTTTTTCCACCCGGCAATACGCCAGAATCGTCAAGGCGTGGATTAAGGCTATTGGCCTTGATCCAGCCCTTATGGTACTCACACAATGAGACGCACAAAGGCATCGTTAATCTATCGAAGGACGAAGAACCTGAGAGCGGTTCAGCTCTTGCTCGGCCATACGAAGCTTTAGAGTACGGTGCGATACCTAGGCGTTGAGGTCGATGATGCTTTGGAAATGGCAGAGCAGACGGAGGTCTGACACGCGGGGCGACAGTCGAGGTACGACTGTCGCTATCCGACCGATTCTGTTGAAAAAGTAGCTCCCCTGTCTGGCCTGCGGCAAAATATCTGCATTGGCCAGCAGGGAAGCACGCAACATGATGGGACAGTTATCGAGTGGGCAGGAGCGACTGTTTTACTCGTTCAACCTTGAAGATCACATCCCAGCCAATCACCTTCTGCGCAGCATTGATCAGTGTCTCGATCTGAGCGATCTGCGCCATTACCTCGCCGATTTCTATAGCCCGATTGGGCGCCCGTCGATTGATCCTGAACTGATGATCCGCATGCTGATCGTGGGCTATTGCTACGGCATTCGCTCAGAGCGGCGGTTGTGCGAAGAGGCCCATTTGAACCTGGCGTATCGCTGGTTCTGCCGGTTGAGCCTTGAAGATGAAGTACCCAATCACTCGACGTTTTCCAAAAATCGACATGGCCGTTTCCGGGACAGCGATCTGTTTCGCTGGTTGTTCAATGAAGTGCTGCGTCGCTGCATGGACGCAGGCCTGGTCAAGGGCGAAGGCTTTGCCGTGGACGCCAGCATCATCAAAGCAGATGCGAGTCGGCAGCGCGGCGTACCGGGTGATGAACCGGTCAACTGGAGCGATCCGTCCCTGAGCACCCGCGCCGTGCGTGAGTACCTTGAAGCCCTCGATGAGGAGGCCCTGGCCGAAACGCTACCGAAACGCCTATCGCTGACGGATCCTCAAGCCCGCTGGACGGCTGCACCGGGCGGCCCAGCTTTCTACGCTTACTCTACGAATTATCTGATCGATACCGAGCACGGCGTGATCATGGATGTGGAACCCACACCGGCTCATCGAACCGCAGAAGTCGAGAGCACCAAGACGATGATCGATCGGGTCGAAGCGCAGTTCGACATCAAGCCGGAACGCCTCATTGGCGACACCGCTTACGGTACCGCGCCGATGCTGGCCTGGATGGTGGAGGAAAAAGACATCGAGCCGCATGTGCCGGTATGGGACAAAACCGAGCGCAAGAACGACAGTTTCTCGAGCAACGATTTCCACTGGAATGAAGAGACTGAGGAATACCGCTGCCCGGCCGGCAACGTATTACGCAGCGAATGGCGTGCCTTCAAGAACGGGCGTTCGCACGTCACCAAAGCCAACACCATCATCTTCCGATCCAGGCAGACCGACTGCGCGGCCTGTCCGATGAAAGCCAAGTGCTGCCCGAACACTTCGATTCGCAAGATTGCCCGCAGCGTCCATGAAGCCGCGCGTGATGTGGCTCGGCGCATCGCAGCGACGCCGGAGTACGTGCGCTCTCGCCACGAACGTAAGAAGGTCGAAATGTTGTTTGCCCACCTCAAGCGCATCCTGAAATTGGATCGCTTGCGACTACGTGGCATGAGTGGCGCGACCGATGAGTTCACGCTGGCCGCTGCGGTGCAGAACCTGCGACGGCTGGCCAAACTTAAATCTCAAGGTCCGCCAGTTACGGGATAGGTGCGCCTGCACGAAGCAAAAAACCTCAAACTAACCCAATAACCGAGCAGTAAAGGTCAACGAAGGGCCGAGAAACCACTCAATGTGGTGAGTAGGTTCTCCGGTGGTGGCCGTGCCTGAGTTCAAGCGAACTGAAATCCGACTTTTTCAACAGAATCGACCCATAGCGGACATTGACTCTCCAAGGTGCCAGACCTGGTGATCAGCCGCGCTGATAAGCTGTCTGATGGAGCTGGAGCACGTTGACGAGCCTATGCAATTCATCTACTACATGAAAGCCACAGTCGTGCAGGTCAAGCCCGGTGGGCTGCTGCCTGAATTGCCGACCCAAGCCCAGCAATTCAACCCACTCAGGATCAATACTGTGCCTACAGCCTCCAAAACTGTCCTGCAAGCCGCGCTCAATGAGCAAGTCACCATGCATGATGGACCGTTCTATGATACTTATACCGGTACTTCAGATGGTGACGTAATTACCGGTGGCACTTGGGTAGATCATCTATATGGTGGTGCCGGAAACGATACCCTGATCGGAAATGGCATCAACACTGTATTAGTAGGCGGCACAGGGGTGGATACCCTCACTGCCGGAGATCAGCTTAGATCAGGGGTGAAATACGTTTTCACGTCGCTCGCTGATAGTTATGCCGATGCGCAAGGCTCTCACTCCGATCTTATTATAGATTTCAGGCCATACGACGTATTGGATCTGAACGCCCTTGGTCTGGAGCGGATCGGTAACGGCCATAATGGTGATTTGGCCGTCAGCTATGATGCGGCCAGGGACATTACCTACGTGCGTTCGCTGGACAAAGATGCCGATGGCAGATTCTTCGAGGTACGCCTGGCGGGCGATTTTCAAGGTCAGCTAAGCACGGCCAACTTCGTACTGCGCCATGACGGCACAGTCGGCAACGATACCTTGGACTACAGCTTCAGCACCAAGCGATACGTGCTCAATGGCCTGGACGGCGACGATACGCTGACTGCCGGGAAAAGAGAGAGTCTACTCGACGGCGGTGCGGGTGCTGACCACATGATCGGTAATATCGCCGGTGTCGGTATCGAAACTTATCTCTATCACCAGATCAGCGATAGTTATGTTAACGACGCCTTGGGTGTGTCTAGTGTTGATCTTATCAGTAATTTTAACTTGTTCACTGGCGATGTATTGGATGTTTCCGCGCTTGGCTTCACTGGCTTAGGCGATGGTTACAACGATACACTGAATTACACTTATGACAAAACCGTGGGTCACATGGTGGTGCAGTCTTTCGAGGAAGATGCTCAAGGCAACCGCTTCAAAGTGTATATTGACCAGTACTACCGTAATGGTAACATTCCTATTCAAGATGCGGATGGTTTCATTTTTGCTGGTGGTAGTAATGAAGCCGACCAGACCCTAACAGGGAAACCCACATGGGATACACTATATACGTCACGAGACGGTGGTATTCTGATCGGCGGAGGAGCGGGCGATTTGCTGAGAGGCAATACTGGAGTCGATACCTTCCGCTATTTGGATAGCAGCGACAGCGTTCATGGTGCCGCTGACCTGATCAAGGACTTCGATGTGATCCAGGACAAGATCGACGTGGCGGCGCTCGGCTATACCGGCCTTGGCAATGGCCACAACGGCACCTTGAAGCTTATCTACGACACAAACCTACATCGCACCTACCTCAAGGACTACGACCTGAATGCCGAGGGTCAGCGGTTCGAAATCGGCTTCGAAGGTGGTTACACCCGAACCTTCACTGCAGACAACCTGGTCGTTGCAAGCTCCGTTTCAGCAACTGAACATGTCCCCGATGCGCCTATTGAACTAGTAGGTGTTGCGCCTAGTGACATCAATGCTGCTTAGGTGAGAGGCGCTTGAGGTAGCCGTCAGTAGTCGTTCCTTACTGCCGGCTGCCGTTCCAAGGTTGTCGTTGGCGAACGGCCGCTAAGGGTCGTCTGCTGCCAGTTTCTGCCTACCGCACCCATCAGCTACTGATGCATAGCTGCTTTCACCTAAGGCCAGATTTGCTACAAGCAGAATCGGCCTATCTCACCTACCTCACTAAGCACAGGCAGCGCTTCTGTTAACCTATGGTAGCCGGAATGCAGCGAGTCGCAGGGAACAGGGGTTTAGAAATGAAGCTGAAAATACGGGATACGGACACACGTTTCGCTTGTATTTTTGTCCTGTGTGTTTTTTTGGCCGATTTTGTTGTTGCATTGGCCAACCTAGAGCTACGAGCGGTAAAAGCAGAGGTGCTTCTCTTCCTTTGGTGCCTGTTCATCAGACACGTTTGGAAAGACCTCGCCTCAAAACGCGCTGCCTAGGCGAATATGGACAGACCGTGAGTGACCGCAATGAGTCACTTGCTGCCTTACCACTACCGACCGCAGGCGACCCAGGCTGTGTGCACACAGCCTGGACCCCTAGCGGCCATTCGATCGACGAGCAGACCGGGATCTGTCCCCAGCGCGGCCCAGTAGGGAATACCCAGCCACCAAGCGGCAAGACCAGTCTTTTCACACCTGCTTCCAGCACGCCAAGGCCAACAAGCTACCGGCCCGGATGCGTGGCTGCGGAGCACTGCCGTTCAGATATCCATACAATGAGCTCGGAGGTTCACCTACGGCGTTCAAGGATGTGGAGTATGGAAATGACACCCGGCTACACCAAGGGGCCGTCCACCTCGGACTGGGTCGTACGCAGCAGGCAGCCTGGCAGCATCGAGCGCATCGAAGCCTGGTTCGGCGGCCATGGCTACGACCCGCACCGGCACGACACCTACTCGATCGGCCGTACCCTGGCTGGCGTACAGAGCTTTCACTACAAAGGTTCGCTACGCCATGGCGTACCCGGTAATACGCTCATTCTTCACCCTGACGAGGTGCACGATGGAATGGCCGGCACCGACGCGGGTTTCCGATATCGCATGGCCTATATCGACCCCGCGCTCATACAGAACGTGCTTGGTGGACAGCCGCTGCCGTTTATCGCCGGTGGGCTTTCGAACGATCCGCGTCTGTACCGCGCCAGCGAGGTCTTTGTGCAGGCGGTGGAGCATCCATTGGAGGCGCTCGAGGAGCAGGATGCGCTGTATGACCTGGCGATCGCGCTGCGTGATGTCGCAGGCAAGCCCCGCGGCCGCAAGCGTTTGGATTACCGCTGCGCTGAACGCGCCAGGTCGTTCATCCTTGAACATCTTCACTCGGGCATCACCCTTGAGATGCTGGAGCACGTCACCGGGCGAGAGCGCTGGAGCCTGTCACGGGATTTCAGAGCCCTCTATGGCACCAGCCCTTATCGCTTTGTCACGCTCCGGCGCCTGGACTGCTTTCGCGGCTTGATCCTGGATGGCTTGACACTGGTGGATGCCGCGCTCGCTGCTGGCTTTCACGATCAAAGCCACATGACCCGGCACTTCACCCGCTGCTTCGGGGTACCGCCATGGCGCTGGCTGGAACGCTTGAATCAGGCCCGCTGATGTGCAGGATCGTACAAGAGCCGTGCAGGTTGTGCCGATAGGCTGACAGCTCCATTCAAGAGGATCGACCATGTCAATCTCCCAATCCCCAGATGCATCGGCGCCTGTGAATCTGATGCAGAAAGCCACGCTCATCGATCAACCCTGGAGCCCCAGGATGGTCGCGGAAATGAACGATTACCAGTTCAAGGTGGTGCGAATCGAAGGTGAGTTTATCTGGCATTCCCATCCAGAAACGGATGAAGCTTTCCTCGTGTTGGAGGGTACGCTGCGCATCGATCTTCTGGATAGCTGCGTCCATGTGCAGGCCGGGGAGCTTTATGTTGTCCCACGGGGCATTGCGCACAGAACAGCGGCCAAGGGTGAAGCGAAGGTAATGATGATTGAGCCGCGTGGGGTTTTGAACACCGGACATGAAGGCGGTGAACGGACCGCTGAGAACGATCTTTGGATTTGACCGGAAAGATCGTAGACGGCCAGTTCACCTATCGCCTCGATGCGTTTACCGCTTGCACAACCTTGTGCTGGTCGGCATAAACGCATCAGGAGACGTACCGTGCCCTACACCCCCAACAACGTCAGCTCAGAACTCGCTTCGGCAAATATGAACTGCCCCGCATCCAGGTCCTGGTCTCCGCTCAAGGCGACCTCGAAATGTTGGCCACTATTGGTGGCGGTGAAGTTCTGGACATAAGTGCGGTCGAGCTCGGCGTTGTAGCTGATCTTCAGCGTGCCGTCGTTGCCGTTGCCCAGGCCGCTGTAGCCGAGGGCAGAGACGTCGATCAGGTCGCGGCCGGCTGAGAAATCGGTGATCAGGTCGCTGGCGTCGCTCAGGCTGTCGGTGCTGCTTGTAAAGCGGAAGGTATCGGCGCCCGAGCCGCCGCTGAGCTGGTCCGCTCCGGCGCCGCCCGTCAGCCGGTCGTCCCCGGCACCGCCGCTGAGCAGGTCATTGCCGGTACCGCCGGCCAAAGTGTCGTTGCCGCTGCCACCGTCAAGGGTATCAAGACCAGCACCGCCTGCCAGGGTATCGTCACCCGCCTGGCCACGCAGGCTGTCGTTGCCTCCCAGGCCGTTGATGCGGTCGTCGCTGAAATAGCCGACGATGATATCGTCCCCAGTGGTCGGCGAGTCGAGGTAATAGTCATCGTAACTGGCAGGCTGTTCGTTGAACTGCGTGGCGATGGGGTCGCCGAAGCGGATCGCCGCGTTATTGATGTAATTGACGTCTTCCAGTAGCAGCTTGAAATAGTTGCCATTGGCGTCCGGGTCCAGCGACTGCAGCAGCATGTTGCCGGTGGCGTCTACCTGTATCGCCTGGAGGGTGCCATCATGCCCGTTTCCCAAGGAAGTGAAGCCAAGGGCGGACAAGTCCAGCACGTCCTCCCGATAGTCGAAATCCGTGAGGGTGTCGCTGTAATCCACGCCCCGTATATCGTTGCCATAGCTGTCGCGCAATGCGGTGATCACGAAAGTATCCGCGCCGGCGCCGCCAGCGAGCTGGTCAGCCCCAGCGCCTCCAATCAGGTAATCGCTGCCGCCGGCGGCGTTCAAGGTATCGCGTCCGGCCAAGCCGGCAAGCGTTTCGTTGCCATCGGTGCCGCTCAGGGTGTTCCTGCTGCTGGTGCCCTGGAGCAGCGTCTGGAAATCAGTGGCGCTCAACAGGCCGACGTAGTTGCCGGCCAACGCAAGCTGGAAATAGTGACCGTTGGCGTCGGCATCCAGGCTCTGCAGGTAGGTGCGGTTCAGGCTGGCGTTGTAGATGACCCGCAGGGTGCCGTCGTGGCCATCGCCCAGGCCAGAATAGCCAAGGCTGGCTACGTCGAGCTGGTCCTCGCCGGGCTTGAAGTCCATGATCAGGTCGCTGGCGCCGCGCACGCTGTCATTGATGTTGGTGTAGCGGAAGCTGTCCGCGCCCGCGCCGCCAGTCAGCCTGTCGCTGCCGACGCCACCGTATAGCAGGTCATCATAGGCGCCGCCGGTCAGGCGATCATTACCGCCGCCGCCGTAGAGGAGGGTATCGGCGGGATCAACAGCGGTCAGTGTGTTGCTGCTGGACGTGCCGGTGATCACCAGCCCGCGGTGATTACTGAAGGCGCCGCTGTCGGTACCATAAAAGAGCGTGGCAGGGTCGCCCAGGCGGCTGAAGTAGTTATCGGATGCGGTATTGAAACCCACCAGGTCTTCGTTGCGCTCGGTCACGGCGTAGCTGGCGTTGCCACCGCTGATGATGTTGTTGTACACCACGTTGCCCCCGGCGGAGCCTATGGCGGCGACGTCGGTGTCGTCCGAGGCCTGGATGATGACTTCCGCGTTACCGTGGTCCGTGGCATCGTTGTAGAGGGTATTGCCGGCAATGGTGTTGGCGGAGCTGCCGAACAGGCCTATGCCAGCGCCGCCATTATCATGCACGGTGACGCCGCTTACGCGGCTGAAGTCGGTGAGCTTGAGCAGCAGGCCTTCCTCTGCATTGCCATACAACTCACCACCGGTGATCTGCACTCGATCATCAAGGGCTTCGTCCTGCGGGCCCTGGACGAGGATACCGCGCCCCCCGTTGTTGGCGGCGTCGTTGTCCGCCAAGGTGGTGCGGTAGTTGTCCAGCAGCAGGGTGAAGCCGTTGCGGCCATTGTTCTCGCTGCGGTTGTCCTGAAAGCCGCCGCCATCTACGTACGGGCTGAACGCGCCAACCAGATGAGCATAGAAACCATCGAGGCCGTTGCCGCTGGCCACGCTGTCGGTGACGCTCAGGCCGTAGGTGTTCTCCTGGGCATTGAGCCCATTGCCGCTGCAATTGACCAACGCCACGCCACTGAGGGTGACGTTCGTGTCCGGGTTGTCGAGCAGGTTCTCGCCGCCGCTGGTAAAGCCATCCACGCGGCCGCTGGTGTTTGCGCGGTTGCCGTCGAGGGTCAGGTCATGGGCGCCCACGTGCTGCGTTTCGCCGGCCGTTCGCACGATCCCGGTCACGGCCTTGTCCCAGCCGTCGGCAAGCTTGATGCGAGTCGCATCGGCACCGTCCCCGCCCAGGGTCACACGGCTGTAAAGCCGCAGGCAGCTGCTGGCGCTTTGATCGGGATCACCACTGACGATGTAAGTGCCTTCAGGCAGGTATACCTCGGCGTCGACTATCTCGTCGGCCGAATCGATGGCCGCCCTGGCGGCATCGATGGCCGCCTGGATCGCCTGGGTATCGTCGGTGACGCCATCGCCGACCGCGCCGTAGTCGCGGACGTTGTAGTAGATAGTAGTCATTGGGGCTCCTAGGGGCAGCAGGCAGCTACCTGGGTACCCATGCATCGCCGGCCTGGCGTATGGGGTGGATACAAAGGTAGTCCAGATTGGCCTGCTCGGTAGCCTCCTGTTCATACCAAGCGATACTTGAACGCCCACTCATGGCCAGCCGTCAACGCTTTGCCATCGAGTGAAGACATAATGCTACAGAGAGAAGAGGCGGGGCGGGGCTGTATCGGTGCAGTTGATCGGTTGCGATTATTGGCTATCCCTCGAAGTTGCGACTATGGTACCCCCCGGCGCTGCAGTATCGAAGTACGCACAACCATCTGGTATGTCTTGTCGCCTAGGCCAGTTTCTGATCGCAGTTTTCTTTGCGCTTCGTGGGCAATTTGCCTGCTGACTATAGGTTACTCGCTGAAAAGACTGGCGTTTTTGTAGAGTTGAATAGGGGGACTGTTCCGGTATCGGAATGATCTCCAATTACTATCTGGTGTGAGAGAGCCAGTAGAAGGAGCTGGTTATCTAGAAATCAAATCGATGAGCGGCGCGGGAAGTTTCCTGAATCTTGACGCCAGTAAAAGTCACAGCACGGCGTTATTCAGCTTTTAATGCCAGAAAGGCATCAGCGGTAAACGATTGCGTGCCATGTAAATTCGCATGCAGATCATTTGTCGATGCCGCCCTAAATGGAGATTAACGGCATGATCTATAACGTAAAAGATTATTCGGCCAAAGGTAATGGCATTACCGACGACACCCAGGCGATCCAGCGCGCCATCGAGGCGGCGGCAAAGGCGGGAGGTGGGCAGGTGTATGTCCCCGCCGGTACCTATGTGGTTTCGGCCGGAGACGAACCCGGCGACGGCTGTTTGATGCTGCGCGATAACGTCCAGCTGTACGGCGCCGGAATGGGCAAGACTATCATCAAGGTGGCCGATGGCTCAGATAGCAAGATCACCGGGGTGATTCGCTCAGCCTACGGGGAGCAGAATCACGATTTCGGGATCAGCGACCTGACCATCGACGGTAATCGCGACAACACCAGCGGCAAGATCGACGGCTGGTTCAACGGTTATATCCCGGGAAAGGCCGGACACGATTCCAATGTCACCATCGACAGTGTCGAAATCAAGAACTGCTCGGGCTATGGTTTCGATCCTCATGAGCAGACCTGGAACATGGTCATCAAGAACAGCGTGGCGCACGGAAACGGCCTGGATGGCTTTGTCGCCGATTTTCTGGTGAACAGTTCGTTCGTGAACAATACCAGCTACGATAATGACCGCCACGGGTTCAACGTGGTGACCAGCACCAATGATTTCACGATGCGCGACAATAAGGCCTACAACAACGGCAGTACCGGCATCGTGCTTCAGCGTGGTGATGAAGATATTCCCGCGCCGAACGACATTACCATCACTGGCGGGAGCGTGTATGGCAACAAGGCCGAAGGGGTGTTGCTCAAGATGGTCCATGACGTGACCGTCAGCGGAGTGGATATCCATGATAATGCCCGCTCCGGCGTACGGCTGTACGGCAGCACCGGTATCGAACTCCTGGACAACGATATCCAGAACAACTCCCTGGCGGTAACCTCGCCGGAAGTCGTGATCCAGTCGTTTGATGACACCCGGGGCGCGTCCGGTGACTATTTCAACGGCAGCAATAATCTGATCCGCGATAACACTATCGTCGGCAGCGACCGGTCCACCTACGGCGTCGCCGAAGTGGACGAGAAAGGCACTGACCACAACACCCTGATCAACAATGCCATCAGCCACGTCTCCCGGGGAGCGACAGCGCTATACGGCGACGGCAGCACGGTCAGTGGCAGCCAGGGTCCGCTGCTCGGCACGGGCGGCGACGATAACTTGTTGGGTACTGGCGCCAACGAAACCCTGATGGGCTATGCCGGAAAGGACGTGATCAACGGCGCCGGAGGGAACGACGTACTCGTGGGCGGGGCGGGCGCGGACAAACTCACCGGTGGCACGGGTAGCGATACCTTTCGCTTCACTGCCGCCAGTGACAGCTATCGCACAGCCAGTGTAAAGGCCAAGGATACCCTGACCGACTTCAGCACCAGCGGCGACAAGATCGATGTGGCGGCCCTGGGATTCACCGGCCTGGGCAACGGCCATGGCAACACCCTGCAGGTTTCCTATGACGCAACCAGTAAACTGACCTACCTCAAGGATTATGACGCCGACGCCAACGGCGCGCGCTTCGAGCTGGGCCTTAGCGGCAATTACCTGAGCAGCCTCAAGGCGTCCAGTTTCATCTTTGCCAAGGCACCCACCGCCCCGCTCGATACCTCGGCCCCAGAGGCCGCGGTGGCGGCGGCTGCCGTGGCCAACCCGCTCAATGGGACGGCGGGCGACGATACTTTGATAGGCGACGGCCCCGCCAATATCATCAATGGCCTGGCGGGCAAGGACAGCATCGATGGGATGGGCGGCAACGATCGGCTGACCGGTGGCGCGGGTGTCGACACCCTCACCGGTGGGACCGGTACCGACACCTTTGTCTACACCGCGGTCAGCGACAGCTTCCGTAGCACCAGCGGCACGGTGGCCAGCGACCTGATCAAGGACTTCAGCACCGACCGTATCGACCTGTCCGCCCTGGGGATCACCGGCCTGGGAGACGGCAAGGGCACCACCGTCAGCGTGACCACCAGCAGCGATGGCAGCAAGACCTATATCAAGTCCTACGTAGCGGACGCGGCCGGGGAGCGCCTGGAGATTTCGTTGCAGGGCAACCAGGTGGCCAACCTGGCGGCCAACAGGTTCATCTTCGCCGGAACCGCCAGCACGACGCTGACCGGTACCAGCGGCAGCGACAGCCTGGTGGGCACCGCCAACGGCGAGACGCTGCTGGGCCTTGGCGGCAACGATACGCTCAAGGGCGGCGATGGCAATGACACCCTTGACGGCGGCGCGGGCAAGGATTCGCTCTACGGGCAGGCCGGCGCCGATACCTTCCGCTTCAGCGAACTGCTGGACAGCTACCGCGACTATGACTCGGGCGGCGCGACTGTCACCGATACGATCTTCGATTTCGTCCGCGGCCAAGACAAGATCGACGTCAGCGCCCTGGGCTTTTCCGCGCTTGGCAGCGGCAACGGGCGGACGCTGTACACCACCTACAGCGCCTCCGCCGACAAGACCTACGTCAAGAACGCCGACGCCGATGCTGACGGCAATCGCTTCGAAATCGCCCTGAGCGGCAACCTGGCCCTGACCGCCAGCGACTTTGTGTTCACTCCACGCACCACGGCGGGCATCGAGTTCCTGCCCACCCTGGGCCAGTCCAATGCTCGCCTGATGCGCGTGACCGAAGACGACAACCAGTCCGGTATCACCGAATTGGTCAAGGACCTGGCGCGTTACACCTCTCTGGATGTGCGCAGCCAGTTCGATGATGCCAATGGCAACCCCATCGACGTCGCCATTGGCGGCACGACCGTCACCGGGCTTTCCACCGCCACGACCGAGGAAAAGAACCTGAGCTGGTGGTTCACCGACACCAATAAACCAGGGCCTGTGCTTACTCGGGCGGTGGACCTGCTCAAGAGCCAGATCGCGACCCTGAGCAAAAGCGGCCCGGTGAACCTTGACATCATCTGGGGGCAGGGCGAGGAGGGCGCCCAGGCCATTGCCAGGGCCAGCGACAAGGCCGCCGCCGAGGCGCTCTACAAAGCCTCGACCTTGAAGGTCTTCGACTACCTGCATGCACAGCTGGGAGACTTCACCATCTATTTGATGGAAACCGGCCACTACGCCGAGGACGGCGCTCGCTACCGTGGCTACTCCGAAAGCAAGATCGCCAGCATCGTTGACGGCACCGTGCATGTACGCCACGCCCAGGAGGCCATGGCCGCCGAGCGCGCAGACGTTCAGCTCGCCGTCGACTACACCGACCTGCCGCTGCGCCAGGAGGCCGACCCGGTA
Source organism: Pseudomonas massiliensis (assembly GCF_000826105.1). Taxonomy (GTDB): domain Bacteria; phylum Pseudomonadota; class Gammaproteobacteria; order Pseudomonadales; family Pseudomonadaceae; genus Aquipseudomonas; species Aquipseudomonas massiliensis. The sequence continues at coordinate 1,248,913 of NZ_CCYK01000007.1, forward strand.
ACCTACCCCGATGACGTCTGGCACCTGCACGAAGAGTCGGCAGAGATCGTCGGCCAACGCCTGGCCGATTACATCGCCAACGATCTGGGCTACAAAGGTGACCCCAGCGACAACAACGACCCCGGCGACATTACCGCTTCCACCTCGAATCAGAATGGGCGAGTACAGGGCACCGATGTCGCCGACACCCTGGTGGCGGCGGGTTCGCAAAGCCAGGTGCTCAACGGTGACCTGGGCGCCGATACCCTGATCGACCAAGGCACGGGCAGCACCCTGTACATCGTCGATGACCTGGGGGATACCGTTACCGAAACCGATGCCAACACGGCTCATATCGATACGGTGCAAAGCTCGGTGAGCTGGACGTTGGGCAGCAATGTGGAAGAGCTCGACCTGGCCGGTGACAAGGCGCTGGCCGGCACGGGCAATGCCCTGGACAACACCCTGACGGGAAACAGCGGCAATAACGTACTCGATGGCAAGGGCGGCAGCGACACCCTGATCGGTGGTGCCGGTGCTGATGTGTTCAGGTTCAGCGCATGGCGGGACCTGGGTGTGGGCGCCGAGCGTGACCAGATCGGTGAATTCAGCGCGAGTGAGGGTGACAAGGTGGATCTCACCGCTCTGGATGCCAATACCCGAACAGCGGTCGTGGACACCTTCAAGTTCATTGGCAGCGCGGCCTTCAGTGCCGATGCCACCGGCGAGCTGCGGTTTGCCGATGGCGTGCTGCAAGGCAGCCAGGATGCCGATGGGGCGCCCGAATTCGAGGTGCGGATGCTGGGGCTTGACACGTTCCGCTCGGTGGATCTGGTGGGGTAAGGGGCAGCGAGCGCCCGCGGCGGCCTCGAGCGGCCGCGGGTCTTACTAACAACAATTCATAGCCTGCCTTTGGCGTAACCAGCGCCAGGCGCGGAGCGGGTGCCGCTGAGCATGTCGTGCTCATGCCTGCTGCTTCCGGAACCAGACGAATTACCCTCGGCACGGGCGTATTCCCAACTACCGTTTCAGGCACACCCGGCCACTTGCGTCGGGATCCGGAGATTATGATGATTTCTGCCTCTTCCCTTACCCCCGCAGCGACCGCCCTGCGCACCGGCATGACCCTGGTCGATGTTTCAGGCCTCAATGACTCCAGCCACAGTATCACCCTCGCCGACGACGGCACGGTGCGGATGGTAGGGCTGACCTCCGACGGCGACCGCGCCGATTACGCAGTGGTGAGCCTGACCGCTGACGGCCAGCTTGACTTCAGCTACAGCCAGGATGGCATTGAGCGCCTTCCCGCTGTGCTGCCGGTCAGTGACAGCAGTGATCTGGCAGCGCAGCCTTCCGGGCAGATCCTCACCAGCCAGATCCTGTATGACAACGGCACCTATAACCTGAGGATCATGGCGCTCGGTGGCACCTTGAATGAGCGGCCCTCCGAGCTATTGTCAGTGGCCATCCCGGCACAAGGGGCCGCGCCTGAATATTCCAGCGTTCAGGCACTGGCCGATGGCATGTTCCTGGCCAGCGCCCGCAGCGACACCACCCTTAGCCTGGTGCGATTCAATGATCAGGGTGCCCTCGATCCGACCTTTGGCGACAGCGGCGTCGTCACCTTCGTCTTGCCAGAGGGAATGCCCGTCAACCCCCAGACGTCGCTGGCTCTGCAAGCCGATGGCGATGTGTTGCTCGCCGGCTATCGCTACCCCGGCGGAACCGCGGATTTCAGCCTCACGCGCTATAACCCGGACGGCACGCTCGACAGCAGTTTCGGCACAGATGGCACCGTGACGGTAGATGTAGCCGGTGGCAACGACAGGGCCCGGGCCGTGACGCAGCAAGCGGACGGCAAGCTGTTGATCGCCGGCAGTAGTGACAATGGCGATACTGAAGTCGGCGATGGAAATCTCAACTTCAGCGTGGTTCGGCTGAATGTCGACGGCAGCCTGGACACCACTTTTGGCAACGGCGGCAAGGCTACCTTCGACTTCCTGGGCGGTCGCGATGGTGCGCAAACCATCGACGTGCTGGAAGACGGCAAGATTTTGCTGACCGGTGCCGCCTACAATACTTCCGGCAATGCCGACTTCGCCGCCGTGCGGCTCAACGCCGACGGCACGCTGGATACCAGCTTCGGTGACCTGGCCGACGGCCCGCGGCCTATCGACGGCCACGCCACCGACGACCTGATGGTAGGCACTGAGGCTGACGAGATCCTTGCAGGGCTGGGGGGCGATGATCTGCTGGACGGCGCTGGCGGCCGCGACCGGCTCAGCGGTGGAGCGGGCAACGATGTCTTCCGGTTTACCTCCCTGGCAGACAGCTACCGTACCGCCAGCGAGGGTTTCAGTGACCGCATCACGGATTTCGACCCAGACCAGGACGTGGTCGACCTTGCAGCGCTGGGGTATGCCGGGCTGGGCGACGGCTACGGGAATACGCTGGCCCTGCGGGTGGACGCCCAAGCTCAGCGTACCTACCTCAAAAGTTTCGAAGCCGATGCGAACGGCCATCGCTTCGAGCTGGTGTTCGATGGCGACCTCGGCAGGCAACTGGATGCGTCCAACCTGTCGTTCGCGCCTTCCTTGATCGAGGGCGGTGACGACGCCGATTCCCTGTCTGCCAGCAACCTGACTGTTGAAATGCTGGGCAGGGGAGGCGATGACCGGCTTTACGGAGGGCTTGGCAATGACATCCTCGACGGCGGCGCCGGCCGCGACATCCTCTTTGGCTCCGCAGGGTCAGATACCTACAGGTTCACGGCTTTGACCGACAGCTATCGCGACGCGGAGCAGAATTTCAGTGACCGTATCGCTGACTTCGACCTGTTCACCGACCGCATCGATGTGTCCGCGCTGGGCTTCACCGGGCTGGGGAACGGCCACGACGGCACGCTGGCGTTGAGGGTGAACGATAACGGAACCACTACCTACCTGAAGAGTTTCGATGCCAATACGGACGGTGAGCGTTTCGAGATCAGCCTCAGGGGAGACTTGAGTCAGACGTTGACCCGTGATGCATTCATTTTCGCTGCCCAGGACAGCGCGTCGCCAGAAGTGGAGCTACTGGGCGTGGCGCGTGGTTATCAGGATGCATCGCAGCTCTCGTCCGGTGGTCAAGGCTAACGAACGCCGGCATTTGCCCCTCGGGGGCGGCCAATGAAAATGGCGATCAAGGCAAGCAGGTAAGCGATGCCTGGCCAGGGCGGTAGGGCAGCAGGGCTTGGCCTTGGGGCGACCGCACCGTGGCCAGGCGCACCCGATGCTGGCGGTCATGCCGGACCAAGAATCTAGCCCAGCCGTTACTTATGCGTATATCCCGTTGCCATATCCATTGGCTTGATTAACATGGGATATACATTTGATATATCCCGCGAGGGGTGCCGTGGAACAAGGTGCCGTTTTTCAGAGCAATCGCAGCCAGGCGGTGAGGCTTCCCAAGGCTGTTGCGCTTCCCGATGACGTGAAGCGTGTCGATGTGGTGGCTGTTGGTCGAGCCCGGATCATCACCCCTGCTGGTGAATCTTGGGATAGCTGGTTCGACAGCCAGGGCGTAACTGACGGCTTCATGGCGGAGCGTGAACAGCCTGCCGATCAAGAGCGCGAGACTTTCTGATGCTCAAGTTCATGCTCGACACCAACATTTGCATCTTCACCATCAAGAACCGACCCCAAGAGGTGCGGGAGGTCTTCAAGCGGTACCACGGCCAGATGTGCATCAGCACCGTAACGCTGATGGAGCTGATCTACGGTGCGGAGAAGTCCTCGGACGCCGAGCGCAATCTTGCGGACGTAGAAGGCTTCGCTGCTCGCCTGGAAGTGCTCAAGTATGACCAGGAAGCTGCCGCCCACACTGGACAGCTTCGTGCTGAGCTGGCCCGTCTTGGTAAGCAGATTGGCCCCTATGACCAGATGATCGCTGGGCATGCCCGTTCTCAAGGGCTGATTGTCGTCACCAACAAGCACCGCGAGTTCGACCGCGTACCCGGTTTGAGAATTGAGGATTGGGTAGCCCCAATCGCGTAAACGAGAAAAACGCCATGGAACACGATTAGCCCGGGCGCCCATTTGTTTTAGCAGTGTCGAACCATCGCGTTGAATGAAGGCCAACAATGTGATCAGCAGTTTGAGCCGACGCAGAAACTGCCATGACGATGCCATAGCCGAAAGCTTTTTCCAGCTTTTTAAGCGGAAGCGAATTCGACGAAGAATCTACGCAACAGGTGCCGAGGTTCGAAGTCATATTTTCGATTACATCGAAATGTTTTATAACCCTAAACGCCGACACGGCAGTGCTATGCAGCTGTCGCCGGTAGAGTATGAGAAACGCCATTTTCCGAGCTTGGAGACTGTCTGGGGTACCAGGGGCGGTTCACTCGGCTGGTTCAGTTATACCACTTCCCGGGACACGATCCGCAGCTAGGGGTCGGTAGCCGCCTGCTGCGGTCGGCTGCTACCGACCCATTGTGGCCAGTCATCGGCCGCTCGATGGCAATGGCTGACTCAGCGCCGGGCCTCTTTGAGTCTTTTGCACAAGAACCTCAGTGCTCGCTGGAACACCGGATGGCATTCGTTGTAAGGAAGGTTTTCTAGCGAAGCCCAGAAAAACTCGAACGCGTGACCGTGATCGTCCAGTGTCTGATGAGTCCAGTACTCGGGCAAGGCTTGCCCTGAGCGGCAAAGGTGAAACGACCATATCTGATCTAGATGGTCAGCTCTCCAACATCCTAGGTCTGTCTCAACCATAGCGTCATGGATACCAGATTCCTCTGCCAACTCACGCAAAGCCGCCTGGCCAGGGGACTCTCCCTCCTCGATAGTGCCTTTCACCAGTTGCGTCCCTGCCAACGGGTGCCGAAATAGCAGAAGTTTGGTCGGCAGTGAAGACGAGAGCAAGACTGCACAAGCCTTATTAGGGAACATTGCAATTTCCATTTGCAGCGTAAAGGACCATCCATGATAAGCCTTCCGCAGGGTACTCGTATGCGAGTGATGGCTATCGAACTGTTGCCACTGAATCGTTCCTGGTTTCGTAGACGCCTGCGACTGGTTGCTTTTGGCTGACCGCTCAGGGTCGGTTGCTGCCCCTCACGGACGGCATCCATGGGGCGTTTGCTGCCCTCCCGCAAGGCACCTGCAAACCAGGTCGGTCCCTACATCGACCAAGCTTCCACTTCGCCCACGCCAGCCAGGCGTAAAAGGGCTAACATCTGCACATTCAAAAACCTGGCTAGCCCGCATGAGTGATCGTTACCCTGACCAGAACGAACGGCGATGGCCTTTCGTTTTGGCTACCGTGGTCTTCTGGGGCCTGGCTGTCTGGTTTGTCTGCCTTGGCGTCGCGCTGCTGGCCATTTTGCTCTTCGTCTGCGGCCTGAGCATGATCTGGCCGAACCTGTTTTACCGGCGCGAGGGAGTCGAACGGCTCAAAGCCTGGGGCGAGTGGTTTCGATAGGGAATACGGCCTAGTGCGAAAGGTAGTTCGTCTCGGTGATTTGAAAAGTCCATGGCACGTCTTGTTGGTCAACGCATCGTCAGCCTCCAGAAGGGTCATGTGCGTATGCCTCATCATGATCCATGCTCTACCGCCCAGCCTTCCGGGAATAACGACTCATGAAAGACCTGACCCTTTGCGCCGCCCAGTATTGTGCGGTGGCGGGCGACCTTGAGGGCAATATCGCCCGCCATGCAGCGCTCATGTCGGGGGCCGCCACGCATGGCGTGGATTTTCTCCTGTTCCCCGAGCTGTCGCTTACTGGGTATGAACTTACGCTCGCCTCTGAATTGGCCCAGGCGCCGGACACCACGCTTTTGCAGCCATTGCGGGATCTGGCGAAGCAGTCAGGCATGACGACGGTCGTCGGCCTGCCGGTGCGCCAGGCTGACACCGGCGCGGTAATGATCGGCGCATGGGTATTGGGCGGCGACGGCACCCAAGCGCTCTATACGAAGCGACACCTGCATCCCGGCGAAGACGCGGTGTTCAGCCCAGGCACTGGCGGTGCATTGTTGGAAATCGCCAATGAGCCAGTGGCCTTGTCTGTGTGTGCCGAGTTTACGCATGCCAGCCATGCGCAAGCGGCCGCGCGCTCAGGGGCTGTTGTATATGCTGCCAGTGTCCTGATCAGCGATAACGGCTACGCCGTGGATAGTAAGCTGCTCCAAGGCTACGCCAGGGAGTATTCCATGGGTGTGCTGATGGCCAATCACGGGGGGCCATCCGGCGGGTGGGCATGCGCTGGGCAGAGTGCGTTTTGGGCCCCGGGTGGCGCCCTGATCAGCGGCGCTGCGGGTAAAGGAGACTGCCTAGTGATCGCTCAACGCCGGGCGGGTACATGGAAGGGGGCGGTCCATGAGTATTCCTGGCTCGATTGAGCCAGGCCAATCGCTGCGCTGGAGCCGGGAACCGTGCCCCACGCGCCCCTGTTGCGTTGCAACTCGCGGTGCATGGCCGGGAAAACGAGCGCCGGCGCCCTGGACCAGACCCCGCGCGCCAGTGGCCACCTTGCCTCAAGGCTTCGCTAGCCGCTGATCCGGCCCGGTCTTCACGTGGCGAGCACAGGGCTAGAATTTACCTACCTTGAGCTGCCGCGGGTACGCCACCATGACCACGACCTTCAATGTTATGGACTACGGCGCCAAGGGCGATGGCGCCACCGATGATACCCGGGCCATTCAGCTGGCCATCAATGCGGCGGCCAAGGCCGGCGGAGGCGAGGTACGCATTCCGCCGGGCACCTTCATCGTCAGTGGTCCGAACGCTGACGGCGCCTGCCTTACGCTAAAGAACAACGTGCACCTGGTCGGCTTCGGCCAGGCTGAAACCGTGCTCAAGCTGATTGACGGCTCCAGCGCGAACATCGATGGCATCGTCCGCGCCTCGGCCCGGTATAACACCAGCAACGCCAGCGTCGAAAACCTCACCGTGGACGGCAATCAGGCCCATACCAGCGCAACCGTGCATGGCGTGGTCACCGGGTCGGCCACCGGCGCTCCGGCCCATGCCATCGATTTCGCAGTCAGCGCTGTCGCGATGGTCAATTGCAGTGGCAACGGGTTGCTGGCCAATGCCCTGAGCGTGCGCCTGAGCGTAAGCGACAGCTTGGCAGCCGACAACGGCGGCGACGGCTTCAGCACGTGCTTCGAGACCGAAAGCAACGGCATCAAGGGCGACCGGATAAAGTTCATGGACAACGAGGCCGCGCGCAACGGCGGCGACGGCGTGGATGTGCTGTATGGCAACTACTCGGAGTTTGCCAATGTCAGGTCCCACGACAACGGCGGCAATGGCATGGTGATGGAGAGTCTGGCTACCGATGTGGAGTTCAAGGGTGACGCTGTACTCAGCTATGCCGACCTCGCCAACAACGGCGGCGCTGGAGCAGTGGTTCGTGGCTTCACGCCCTACATGGTCAGCGTCTCGGCCCATGACAATGACAGCGCAGGTTTCCGCTTCCAGGGCAATAACGATGTGTTGCTGATGCAAAGCGAAGCCAGGAACAACCAGCAGGCTGCCGCTCCGGGCATCGCTGCCGCGGAGATCGAGATCAGCGGCTATGTAGACGCAGACGGCCACCTGCTCGGGCCGGCTGACAGGCTGGATATTGAGAACAGCAGCATTGTCAGTGGTGGCAAGTCGAATGTCGGCATCGCCCTGGAACCTCATGACGGGCAGCGCCCTCACATCTTCTCAGGCACCTTGTTTGGCGGCTTGGCGACAGCCGCCACCGGCCTGGGGGATGCGCTGTTCAACATAGACGCCATCAACCGCATCTACGGCTCGGCAGATGCAGACGTGCTGGACACACCACTGGGCGCCGTGGCGCTCTTCGGCGAAGGCGGCAGCGACAGGCTGGTGGGCGGTGTTTACGCTGATCGTCTTCAAGGCGGTGCCGGCAGTGACCGCCTCGTTGGAGGGGGTGGCGCGGATGTGTTCGTATTTACCCAGGCCAGCGATAGTTATCAGGATTCAGCCACGACCTTCGATACGGTCGATGACTTCCAGGTGGGCAGCGATAAGCTTGATTTGACCGGGCTTGGCTTGCAGGGCCTCGGCAATGGCTTGGACGGCACCGTTGCGCTCAGCTACGACTCCGCAGAAGACTTGACCCTGTTGCGCAGCCTGACGGAAACCGGCCCGAGCCAGGGCTTCGAGCTGGCCTTGCTCGGCGACCTGCGCGGGAAGCTATCAAGCGCCGACTTCGTCACCCTGCGTCAAGGTACCGCAGGGGCAGACACCCTGGATGAAAGCGCTGCCGGAGGCGCGACCGTGATTCGCGGCAACGCTGGCAACGACATGCTGACCGGTTCAGCCGAGGACAATTACCTGGTAGGTGGTGCCGGAGCGGATACGCTTAACGGCGGCCTGGCGGGAGATGTCTTCGTGTATGAGCGGATCACCGACAGTTTCGTGAATGACCGCACCGGGGTGTCATCGGTGGACGTTATCCGTGACTTCGCGCCCTATCCCTATGGCCGTCGCTCCGACGTCGACCGGATCGACCTGTCCGCCTTGGGCTTCAGCGGCCTGGGCGATGGCCATGACAGCACCCTGTTGGTCAGCGAGCGCGCCGGAGGCGGCCTTGTGCTGGAGTCGTTGGACGCTGATGCGGACGGCAACCGTTTCAGGTTGCTGCTGGATAACCAGACGGACTTCGCCCGCTACGGCAACAACATCACCGAAGGGATGTTCTTCCGCCCGGGTCCTATCCTGCCCGTGCCCGCTTCCCCCGTCCATGGCGGGCAGGGAGATGACTGGCTGGCTGATTTCGACGCGCGGACCGTTCTGACGGGAGCGGGAGGAGATGATTGGATCTATGCCGGAGGCGGCGATGATGTGCTCGACGGTGGCCTTGGCAAGGACGAGCTTACCGGCGGCACCGGCGTCGACCGCTTCAGGTTCAGCTCCACCGCCGACAGCATACGCGGGCAGAACGATGTGATCGTCGACTTCCTGGCTTCCAGGGACGTTCTGGATCTTTCCGTCCTGGGATACACCGGGCTGGGTAACGGTACCGATGGCACGGTCAAGGTGGTCTACAACAACGAGCTGGACCGCACCTACATCAAGAACTTCGATGTCAACGCAAGCGGCGAGCGGTTCGAGATCACGCTGCTAGGGAATCTTCAGGGGCAGTTGGGGGCGGACGACTTCATGTTTGCCCAGGGCTGAAACCGTCGGGCTGCCGCGCCATGCTCGGCAGCTTCGCTACCTCCCACAGCAAGGGGGCCAGCTTCAGGTTTTCGGCGTGAAGATGGCACAGCGCTCCTGTGGGACCCAGCGCCAGCTGGGGAAGAACTTGGCACCAGGGCCATTGGCGCCGTCCGATTTCCATAGGGCACTGACATCCCATGGGTGTCACTCAACGCTACCCTTGCCACGAGCCCGGCGGCATCGCTCCGAGCAATAGCGAACCTCTTCCCAGCAGCGCTCCCACTTCTTGCGCCAGGTAAACGGCCGTTGGCAAGTGACGCAGACTTTGGTGGGCAGGTCGCTTTTCTTCACACAAATCTCCAACAGGGTAGGCGACTTTCTCCACCCAGCGATCATCCATGTTTGGCGTTGAAAAGGCGATGCTCAAAAGCGCTATGACCAGCTCTTTTGCTTCTCGCCGTTGTTCGGGCTAGAGTCAGCGCTCGGGCATGTGCGATGCCTGCGGTCCGCGCGAAGGGGTTGCCCAAGCAGCTTTGCTCGATTTTACATTCCAACTCCAGGCTTGCCGGCGGACCGAGCCCTACAAGGAGTTGGCATGCCTGCCAAAAACGCTTCGCTCCAGCACGGTCTTCCCGATCTACCCTCCCTGCGCAAGCGCGCCAAACGCCTCTTGAAGGCATTGAAGGACAACGAGGCTGAGGGCATCCGCGAGCAATTGCGCGCGCTTGGATTGGCCGGCCCTGAGTACCGTCTTGCCGACACCCAATGGCTGGTCGCTCGCGAAGCGGGTTTCGCCAGTTGGCCCAAGCTGATCGCCCATGTAGAGCGTATTGCGTTCGCGGCTCGCCATCCAGGCTTTGCCGAAGCAAGCGAGGCCTCCGTCCAGCATTGGCGTTGTGGGAACGACATAGAGCACAGCCTGCGCATTGCCGGCTTTACAGGTTCGTTCATGATGTTCGACGATCCCATGGTCATGGGTCCGGTCCCGGCTTTGCCCGAGGAGCAGTATTGGGCCGTGCGTGGGGCCTTCGCTGAGCGGGCATTCGGGTTGTCCTTCGGTGACAGCCAAAGGCGTCAGGCCATCCAGCGAGAGGCGCTGGGCAACCTGAGTAGCGATAGCGAACTGGTGCTGTGGTGCGAAGCCGACGCCTATGATCAGCTGTTTCTGGTTCGTGTACTGGCGAGCCTGCCGGCTTTACCGCGCAGGCTGGAATTGATCGAGATCGATCAAGTCCCCGGCGTAGAGCGGTTTATAGGTATTGGCCAACTGGCTCCTGACTTGCTGGCTTGGCTGTGGCCTCAACGGCGCCCCTTGGGCGAAGACGCCCTCGCCCTGGCGAGGGAAACCTGGGCCGCGTACAGAGCGGACAATCCCGGCCACTGGGCGCAGCTCGCAGCGACAGCACACCCCGCGCTGCCGCTGCTTGGCCCGGCCCTGGCCAGGCAACTGCAAGAACTACCGGGCCAGGCCGATGGCCTGAGCTTGACCCAACGCCTGGTGCTACGTGTGCTGGCCGAGCATGGTGAGCTCGCGTCCGGCAAGGTGTTCGGCCATTTGATGATGCATTATGAACCTTTGCCGTACCTGGGCGACCTGATGTTCCATGCATTACTACGAGACCTGATAGACGCTCCACAGCCACTGGTCCACGAGCACCCGGACGCGCAATGGTACCAGCGCCCTGTTCGCATTACGGCGCTAGGGGAGCGGATACTGTGCGGGCAGGCGAACTGGCTAGATCACGGACCGGCCGAGCGCTGGGTGGGTGGTGTGTGTATCGCTGCCGGTCGTGCGGCGTGGGTTGTGAGTGAGGCAGGGGAGGTAGGGCTGCGTTAGATATTGGCAAGGCAAGCAACGAGCGGGTGCTGTCGGCCAAAGTCACGGTTAGCCGGGTGTATGGTCCATAGTCCTCGCACACAATCCATTTTTTCCTTTGCTACGGCCGCGGGCAGGTGGCGCCGAGCCCGCGGACCATAGCCTTCACTTCCTGAACTAAAACTCATCTACCCGATATACGGCTTTGACACCCCGCGTCACGCTGCCTATACCCATGGCCACAACCTCCTCTACCTCGGGTGCCTTATGGACAACAGCAACCCAGGTCAGCATTGGCAGTCGGCCGCTTCGTTCGTTTCGTCTTCCTTCACTTCCATGATTCAGATCCCCATGCACCGGCGGCATCGGCTTGCCGTAGCGGTGGTCCTCGCCATGGGCGGGTCTTGGGCTGGCTCGGTGGCAGCGGACAGCTGCTCCGGTCGGCATACGGTAATCGGCACAGCTGTGACCACGGCCTGCCGACTGGGTGATGGCGAGCGAGTGACCCTGACCACCGAAGGCTCTCTCAGCGTTGCTAGCGGGGCGGCCGTCGCTCAGGAAGGGGTGGTCAACCGTCAGGCCGGTTTCCTCAACGCCGGTAGCGTTCAAGGCGAGCAGGGGATGGTGATCCGCGGCGGCGCTTTCGTGGGCAAATGGCTGAACGACCGCCAGGGCAGCATCATAGGCAGCGACGCGGCTTTGGTGATCGAACGCAGCGAAGTGATGGGGCAGGTCCGCAACCTCGGCACCTTGGCGGCCACGGGTACCGACAGCTACGCGGTGCGTACCGACGACGCCAACCTTGATGGTTTCAACAACAGCGGCACTATCGAGGCCAGGAATGGAGCGGAGGGCGCAGTGCTGATGCGCGATACGGTGATCATCGGCGACCTGCGCAACAGCGGCCTTGTCGGCGGCGATTCCGCCTCCGATGGCCTGATCTTCCGTGGCGGTCAGATACTCGGCTCGTTCCTCAACAGCGGTCGGCTGGAAGGCGGCAGCACGCCCCTGGGCATCACTGACGTCTTGGTCTTGGGCGATGTGCGTAACAGTGGTGATATCACCAGCAATGACGGCGGTGCCTCGATCAGTAACAGCCATATCCTTGGTCGCTTCGTCAACAGTGGCTACATCGGCAGCAACATCACCGCGTTCTGGATAGGCAATACCATCATCGAGGGCGGCTTCGTGAACACCGGCGTGATCGACTCCGGCTCGAGCACGGGGATCACCAACAGTGTACTGGGCAGCTTCATCAACAATGGCATCCTGAAATCAGGATCGGGCGATACCAGCCTGAGCGACACCCTGATCAAGGGCGACCTCATCAATCGCGGTACCATCGCCACAGGCCGTACCGGCTTCAACGGCCTCACGGTCTATGGCGGTTCCATCGCCGGCAATCTAATCAACCGAGGCACCCTCGACGGCGGCCATTTCGCCTCCGGATTGTCCCTGGACCGCGGCGCGGTGATCGTGGGCGACCTGCGCAACCAGGGCCTGGCCCAGGGCCGCACCGCCATTGAGCTCAACGGCGCTCATATCCTTGGTGATCTGGTGAACAGCGGTAGCCTGCTGGGCGCCATCGATCTCTATGAGGACAACGGTACGGGCCTGTTGGCCAACGGTGGTGACATCGGTGGCAGCCTTGTCAACAGCGGGCTGATCAAGGGCTTTGATGCCGGTGTGCGTCTGACCGGGGTGAAGGTGGCCGGGGACATTTTCAACACCGGCACCTTGATAGGAACCGACGGCGGCGGCTTGAGCCTGGAGAACACGCGCGTGCAGCGCGTGGAGAACCGCGGCCTGATACAGGGCGACTACACTGCCGTGTCCATCGGCAGCGGCAGCCAGGTCAGTGAACTGGCGGCCTATGGCACCCTCAGCGGCTTCGAATACGCGCTCTTCGTCGACGACGAGAGTACCTTGGGCACCTTGACCATCGGGGGTACCCAGGCGCGCTTCGAGGGTGAAGTCTATGCACCGCGGACCAAAGCCTACATCAACAGTAATGCGCGCTATCACATGGCAGGGGGCGACAGCTTCGTAGTGAAAAGCCTGTACAACCGCGGCACCCTGGTCTTGGACGCACCCGAGGCTGGGCTGCAAGCGGCCCGGGTGAATGGCGACTACACCCAGGCCAGTGGCGCGCTTCTGCAAACCACGGTAGGCAGTGCGCAGAACTACGGTCAATTGCTGGTGAGCGGCACCGCGACCCTGGCCAGCAACGCGCGCATTGACGTCAAACTGCTCAACACTGGCACGCCATTCAATGTAAACAGCCTGGCTGATGTGCTCAGCGCCGGGAAGCTGGTATCGGACGGCACCTTCAAGGTCACCAGCAACTCCGCGCTGTTCGATGTCAGCGCGGTGAAGCATGGCAATACAGTGGACCTGGCCCTGGCTGCCAAAAGCGCCAACGGCGTGGCCAGCGCCGCCCGCTCAGCAGGCCTCAAGCAAGCGGCGGGCGCGGCGGCGGTACTGGACCAGCAACTGGCGCTGGGTGCGGCCAGCGCTCTCACTCCCTATTTCGTCAGCGCCAGCAGTCAAGCCGAGGTGGCCACTACCCTCGCGCAAAGCGTACCCATGGACAACGACGCACTGCGCACAAGCCAGGCCGCGCTCTCGGCTATCGGCCAGGCCGTGCAGGGGCGCATGAGCCTGGCCAGCCCCGGCAACGCCAGTGCCGGGCTGTGGCGCCAAGCCTTCAGCTACAGCGGTAGCGGCGCCAATGGCAGTGGTTCCGCGGGCGGCAGCGTGATCGGCATGGATACTGCGTTGTCCTCGACCCATCGCCTTGGGGTAGCCTTCGCCTACGCTGACGGTAGCACGGGCAGTCTGGGGGGCAGCCGGCAACGCGATCAGTTCGACCTCTGGCAGTTCCTTGGTTACAGCACCCACCGCCTCGATGCGAACACCGAATGGATGCTTTATGGCGGTGCCGGCAACAATCGCGTTGACGCTGAGCGCACCTTGAGCACTGGCGCCGCGAGCGGTACCGCCCACGCCCGCTACGACAGCCTGGTCACCACCGTGGGCAGCAGCCTGGCACAAACCTATCGCCTGGGCGACAGCACCACGCTCGTTCCCTCGCTGAGACTGGACTTCAACCATGTGCATGAAGGCAGCTACCGCGAGCGCGGCACGAGCAGCCTGCAGCCCTTGTTGCTGAAGGTTGCCGCGCGCGATACCGAGCAATTGATCGCTGGCTTCGACACGCGTCTGGAGCACCAGATCGCTCCTGGCACTCGCGTGCGGGCCAACCTGGGAATCGGCTACGACCTGATCAACGCCGACGGCAGCTTGCGCGCCGCCTTCGCTGGCGCCGCCGAGCAGACGTTCACCGTTACGCCCGAGCGTGCCAGCCCGTGGCTGATGCGCGGAGGAGTAGGGGTGGCCAGTACCTTCACGAATGGCAGTGAGTTATCGCTGAACTGGGACGCCCAGAACCGCAGCGACTATACCGACCAGACCGCGACCCTAAGCATGAAAGTGCCGTTCTGATTCAGGCATTCGCTCTGCGCAGCTACATCCCTGCAACGCAACAGCTTATTTTCCTACGGGGAATTCCCGTAAGCCTTGGCTAGGCTGGCGGGAATTATTCGCCGCCCGTTGGCGGTGGCGGGCCTGAACCAGGGAAGGAGTCGAATATGTCCGTTGTAGTGCTGCCTGCAAGAACCGACTCCGAGATAGGGGGCCGGTTGCTCGCCACGTTTCTTTGCGGCGCGGTGGCTTGTGAGCCCTCCCTCCGTGATGAAATCGTTGCCTGGATAGCCCAGCAAGACCTGGCAGGGCTGTTCAGCGCTGAAGAAGCGGCCTTTCTCGAAAATCCGGAACCGTCCGATCATACGGTTACCGAATTTACGTGGTACGTCGAAGTGACTGCGATACTCGCCTGGGCGGGAGGCTTAGTAGAGCAAATGCCCGACGCCGCAAGCCAGTCAAGCCTGGGCGAGTTGGTCAATCACTTTCCCATGCTGGGGGACCCCGTACATGAATTCATTGATAGTATCCGGGCGCGCCCATCCAAGGACCTGCACGATGCCCGGCAACGGGTAGAGGATCTACATGGGTGCGCTCGAGCAGACCGATGCCACGGGCGAGCGGTACGCCACGGGGCCGATATCGACGTTGTGAGTGAGCAACACCGTGTTCTCAATTGGCTGACATACGCTGAATATGTCGACTGGGATCAGGTCTCTACAGATACCTGAGAAGTGCTGGAATCGCCGCGAAAACCGATACGGCGAATAGACCATGACAGGCGGCGGACCCGAACGACAAGCCTGCCATTGCGCAAGACTGCGCAGTAACGAGGCCGCGTCTGCTTCCCGGTCTCACCGCTATGACGCCAAGCCGAGCTTGAGGGGACGCGGCCCGGCAGCCGCGACCCTTCCATTTCTTAGGCCGCAAAGTCACTCTGATGAAGCTGGGTCACTCCTACCAGCTGGATCTCGAACTCGGCGTTGGCATCGGCGTTGACGCTGCCGTACAGGATGCCGTTTTCGAAGCGCAGTTGCCCGGCGGCGTTCTTGGCGTCGAAGGCCTGGCTGCCGATGAAGGTGAAGCTGTCCTTCGCTTCGGTGGCAACCTTGGCGTCAAGGGCGGTCAGGTCGAGCTTGTCCGCCTCGGCGGTCTTGAAGCCGTAGATCACGTCACGCAGGTCACCGAGTCCAAGGTCGGTCAGCGCCGCGAACACATAGGTATCGGCACCGGTGCCGCCGGTGAGCGAGTCGTTGCCGGCGCCACCGACCAGCGTGTCGTTGCCGCCTCCGCCCAAGAGCTCGTCCTTGCCGGCTCCGCCGTCGAGCAGGTTGGCCGCGCTGCTGCCGGTGATCTTGTCATCGAACGCGCTGCCGATGGCATTCTCGATGTACTTGAGCGTATCCAGGCCCGAGCCACCGGTGTTCTGCTGCGCGCTGGTGTTGAGCGCCAGGGTGACGCCGGCCTGGGCAAGCGCGTAGGAGACAGTGTCGTTGCCGTCACGGCCGTCCAGTACGTTGTTGCCGTTGCCGGCGACCAGGCTGTTGTCCAGCGCGTTGCCGATGCCATTGGCGGCGCCATCGCTGTTGATCACCAGGTTCTCTACGTTGCTGGTCAGCGTCCAGGTGGCAAGGCTGGTGTAGACCGTATCGATACCTCCCACGGTACTGTCGCCGCTCTTTTCCACCGTGGTGTCGTCGACGTTGTCGACGTAGTAGGTATCCGAGCCGTTGCCACCAGTCATGCTGTCGGCGCCGCCCTGGCCATCCAGAACGTTGGCCGCGTCGTTGCCGGTGATGAAGTTGCGCAGCCCGTTACCGGTGCCATTGATGGCGGAATAGCCGGTAAGCACCAGGTACTCCACATTTTCGCCCAGTGTCCAGCTCACCGACGCCTGGACGGTATCGATCTGGGTCGTACTGGCGTTGGTCTCGGTAACGGTATCCAGGGCATTGTCGACGATATAGACGTCCTTGCCGTTGCCGCCGCTCATGGTGTCCGCGCCGCGGTCGCCATCGATGGTGTCGTTCCCGGCGCTGCCCACCAAGGTGTCGTCCTGGTCCGTACCCTGGATGTAGCCGCCTTGCTGGCTGTTGACGTCGTCGTAGACGTCCTGGGCGGTGCCATTGTCGAGGTAGTTCCCCAGATAGCCCAGGTCATTGGCAATGGCATCGGCCAGGCGCTGGCCCACGATCTCGGCGGACTCTTCATGAAGGTGCCAGACGTCGTCAGGGTAGGTGACCGGGTCGGCCTCCTCGCGCAGAGGCAGGTCGATGTAGTCCGCGCCCAGCAGCACATCCGCGCGTTCCAGAATCATTGCGTCCTGCGCCTGCCGCACCGCGATCACGCCTTTCTCGATCGATGCGATCTTGTCTTCGTCGTAGCCACGCACGCGGGCGGCATCGGCGTCGTAGTCGCCGGTCTTCATCATGAAGATCTTGAAATCGCCCAGTTGCTCATGCAGGTAGTCGAACACCTTGAGCGTGTTCGCCTTGTAGAGCGCGGCCGCGGCGGCCGGGTCATTGGCGCGGCCGATCTCCTGGGCGGCTTCCTCGCCCTGGCCCCAGACAATGGCCATGGTCACCTTGTCGATGGCCTTGAGGCTGGCCAGCTGTTCCTGCAGCAAGCTGACCGCCCGCAGCAGGGCCGGGCCTGGCCGGTCGGTATCGGTCAGCCACCAGCTCAGGCGCAGCTCTTCTTCCGTGCCGGTGGACAAGCCACTGACCGTGCTGCCGCCCACCGCAACGTCGATACCGTTGCCGTCGGCATCGTTGAATTGGCTGCGTACGTCCAGGCCGGTGTACTTGGTCAGATCGTTGACCATCTCGGTAACCCCCGACTGGTCGTCGTCTTCGGTCATGCGCAGCAGGCGCGCATTGGACTGGCCGAGGGTCGGCACGAAAAGAATGTCTTGCTGGGCGCGCTCGGCGAACACGAAGTCGCTGGCGCTCAGGGTGCCAGACAGGTTGCCATCCAGGGTAATCTCGAAGCGGTTGCCATCGGCGTCGGTTTGCCCGGACTTCACGTAGGTCTTGCTGCCATCGCTACTGGTAGTGATGTACAGCGTGTTATGGGTGCCATCCCCCAGGCCCACGATGCCCAGTGCCTTGACATCGATCTTGTCGACGCCGACGGTGAAGTCCTTGAGGGTGTCGGCGGCATTGACGCCACCAGTATCGTAGTCCCGGTAGCTGTCCAGGCGGCTGGTATAGCGGAAGCTGTCGGCGCCGGCGCCACCGGTAAGGCTGTCACGCCCGCCGCCGCCTTCGATCACGTCGTTGCCAGCGTTGCCATTGATGGTGTCGGCGCCATCCAGCCCCAGGATCAGGTCGTCCTCGGCGGTACCGGCCAGGCTTTCGCCAGCGGCGGTACCGGTGATGGTGTTCGCCGGCGCTTCGGCGACCGTCAGGGCGAACACGTCGCTGGCCGAAGCGCCCAGGGCGTCGGTGGCGGTGACCAGCAGGCTGTAGACCCCGGCGGCAGTGTCGCCAGGCGTGCCGCTGAAGGTCAGGGTCTTGGGATCGAACGTCAGCCAGGACGGCAGCGCCGTGCCGTCCTGGAGGGTGGCGGTGTAGGTGAGCGTGTCGTTGTCGGCGTCACTGAAGGCCGTCTGAGAGAGGGTGTAGCTGAAGGCGCTCTTCTCTGTGGCGGTAACGTCTTGCAGCGGGTCGGTGACCACAGGTGCATTGTTCAGCGGCGGGGTGCCGGAAGAGAACACCAGGTTGGTCGCATTGAGGGTGGTCAGGTAGAAGCCTTGGAGTTTGAGCTCGAAGGCGTTGCCGTTGGCGTCGTAGTCCAAGCTTGTCAGCGTAGTGGTACCCGACAGCATGTCGTACTGCGCCAGCAGGGTGCCGTTGAACCCTAGCCCCAGACCGCGGAAGCCCAGGCCGGTGAGGTCGATGACGTCCTTGACGGGATCGAAATCGGTGATGGTGTCGCTGTAGGCGCTGAGCAGGGTGCGGTAACTGTCGCTCACGGCGTTGAAGCGGTATACGTCTGCGCCCGCGCCGCCAGTCAGGGTGTCGGCGCCGGCGCCGCCCACCAGCAGATCGTCGCCGTCAGCGCCATCGAGGGTGTCCGCGCCGCCCAGGCCGAACAGTTGCTCACTGGCACTGGTGCCGACCAGCCTATCCTGGCCCGCGGTACCAGTGAGTACATCGCCGTTGCTTGGCGGCACGTCCTTGACTTCAAGCGTGAAGGTATCGCTGGCCACGCCGTTCTTGCCATCACTGGCGGTCACGATAACGCTGAAGCTACCCGCGGCGCTGTCATCCGGCGTTCCGCTGAAGGTACGACTGGCGGCATCGAAGCTCAGCCAGGCGGGCAGGGCGCTGCCGTCGGCGAGCGTGGCGGTGAAGCTCAGGGTGTCATTGTCGGCGTCGCTGAAGGCATCGGCCGGGACCACATAAGTGAAAGCTTTGGCCTCGGTGGCGCTCTGGTCTGCCAGGGGCGCGGCCAGTACAGGCGCATGGTTGACTGCGGGCGTGCTGTTGAAGATGAAGTCCGTTGCCTTGAGGGTCTTGAGCAGGTTCCCGGTCAGCGCCAGCTCCAGGCGCTTGCCGCTGGCATCGGCTTCGTAGTTCTTGATGTAGGTGGTGTTGGAACTCGAGCTGTACTGCAGGTACAGGGTGCCGTTGTAGCCGTTGCCCAGCCCGGTATAGCCCAGGCCGGAGAGGTCGATCTTGTCCACGCCCACGACGAAATCGGTGATGGTATCGGCGTAGCTGGTGCTGGAGGTGCGATAGCTGTCGGTGCGGGCGGAGAGGCGGAAGATGTCCGCCCCCGCGCCACCGGTGAGCTTGTCGGCACCGGCGCCGCCTACCAGGATGTCATCGCCGCCGGCACCGTTGAGCACGTCGGCGCCGCCAAGGCCCACCAGCTGTTCGTTGGCGGTGGTGCCGGTGAGGGTGTCCTTGCCGGAGGTACCGGTAACGGTCTTGATGGGGGTTGCGACCGGCGTGTCCTGTACGGCCAGGGCAAAGGTGTCGCTTACGGTACCGGTCTTGCCATCATTGGCGGTGACCATGATATTCAGGGCGCCGGCGGCATTCGAGTCAGGCGTGCCGCTGAAGGTACGGGTGGCGGCGTCGAACTTCAGCCAGGCGGGCAGGGCGCTGCCGTCGGCCAGGGTGGCCGTGAAGGTCAGGGCATCGCTATCGGCGTCGCTGAAAGCCGTGGCTGGAATCACGTAGCTGAAGGGGCTGGCTTCCTTGGCATTCTGGTCGGCCAGGGGCGTGGCCAGTACCGGAGCATGGTTATCCGAAGGCGTGCTGTTGAAGATGAAGTCGCTCGCCTTGAGGGTCTTGAGCAGGTTCCCGGTCAGCGCCAGCTCCAGGCGCTTGCCGCTTGCATCGGCTTCGTAGTTCTTGATGTAGGTGGTGTTGGAACTCGAGCTGTACTGCAGGTACAGGGTGCCGTTGTAGCCGTTGCCCAGCCCGGTATAGCCCAGGCCGGAGAGGTCGATCTTGTCCACGCCCACGACGAAATCGGTGATGGTATCGGCGTAGCTGGTGCTGGAGGTGCGATAGCTGTCGGTGCGGGCGGAGAGGCGGAAGATGTCCGCCCCCGCGCCACCGGTGAGCTTGTCGGCACCGGCGCCGCCTACCAGGATGTCATCGCCGCCGGCACCGTTGAGCACGTCGGCGCCGCCAAGGCCCACCAGTTGTTCGTTGCCGGTGGTGCCGGTGAGGGTGTCCTTGCCGGAGGTACCGGTAACGGTCTTGATGGGGGTTGCGACCGGAGTGTCCTGTACGGCCAGGGCGAAGATATCGCTCACACTGCCGGCTTTGCCATCGTTGGCGGTGACCTTGACGTTGAAGGTCCCGGCGGCATTGGAGTCCGGAGTGCCGCTGAAGGTACGGGTTGCTGGGTCGAACTTCAGCCAGGCGGGCAGCGCGCTGCCATCGGCCAGGGTAGCGGTGAAGGTCAGGGTATCGTTGTCCACGTCGGTGAAGGCTCCGGCCGGAATGGCATAGCTGAACGGGGTGGTTTCCTTGGCACTCTGGTCAGCCAGCGGGGCGGCCAGGGTGGGCGCCTGGTTGACCGGGGTGTCCTGCACGGCCAGGGCGAAGATATCGCTCACACTGCCGGCCTTGCCGTCATCGGCGCTGACCTTGACGTTGAAGGTGCCGGCGGCGTTGAGGTCCGGGGTGCCGCTGAAGGTACGGGTGGCGGCATCGAACTTCAGCCAGGCGGGCAAGGCACTGCCGTCGGCCAGGGTGGCGGTGAAGGTGAGGGTATCGTTGTCCACGTCAGTGAAGGCGCCGGCCGGAATGACGTAGCTGAATGGAGTGCTTTCCTTGGCGCTCTGGTCAACCAGCGCGGTGGCCACGGTTGGCGCATGGTTGACCGGGGCCGTGCCGGCGAAGATGAAGTCCGCTGGCTTGAGCGTGTTAAGAAAATTGCCGCTCAGGGCCAGCTCCAGGCGGTTGCCGTTGGCGTCTGCTTCAAGGGATTTGACATAGGTCTTGTCGCCGGCGGCGTTCAGGCTGATGTACACCGTGCCGTTGCGGCCATCGCCCAGCCCGGTGATGCCCAGCGCCGAAAGGTCGATGCGGTCCTGCCCTGCTTCGAAGTCGGTGATGGTATCGACCTTGGTGGCCCCCGCCGTGGTGTAGTTGCGGTAGCTGTCCAGGCGGCTGGCGACCACGAAGGTATCCGCGCCAGCGCCGCCGGTCAGGATGTCCACGCCGGCGCCACCGTCTAGGGTGTCGTTGCCGTTGCCTGCGTTGATCGTGTCGTTGCCCGCCAGCCCTTTCAGAAGGTCGCTTCCGACAGTGCCGGTCAGGGTGTCATCCCCGGCCGTGCCGACCGGCGTGGTGGTTGGTGGTGTCTCGCCGACCGTGGTGCCATCGCCATAGGTGAGCGTGGCCCCTTTGGTCGTGTTGCTGATGGTGTTGTCCAGGATAGTGTTGCGGTCGGTACCGTCTTCGTTACGCTCGGCCACGCCATAGGTGGAGTTGGCGCCGCCGGTGATGGTGTTGTCGATGATCTGGTTGTCGCTGCCGGGGAAGAACTTGCCGGAAACACCGGTGGTGTCGTCGTAGCTCTGGATGACCACTTCCGGCACCGGGGCATTGAGACCATTGTTCGTCAGGGTATTGCCGGTCACGGTCACGCCGGTGCTGCCGTAGATGCGTACGCCTGAGCCGCCGTTGTCGTGAATGTCCACCCCGCTGACGCTGACTTCGCTGGAAAGCTTGACCAGCACGCCCTCGGCGCCGTTGCCGTAGACGCTGCCGCCTTCGATGACGATGTCGTGGGGGGAGGGAAGGTTTTCGCTGCCGCGTTGCACCACGATGCCGTTGCCACCATTGCCGTAGGCCACGTTGCCGGTCATGGTGAAGTCATGGGTACTGGTGACGATGTTGAATCCGTGGCGGTCGTTGTCATAGGCCACGTTGTTCACATACTTGGTGTCGATCATGTAGTCCGCCACGAAGCCGTCCAGGCCGTTGCCGTGGGAGACACAGTTCTCGATCAGCATGTTGATGGTCTGCTCGTGCGGGTCGAAGCCGTACCCTGAACAATCCTTGATCTCGACTCCGCTAAGGGTGACATTGCTGTCGTGGCCGTCCTGGCCTGGAATATAGCCATTGAACCAGCCGTCGATCTTGCCGGTGGTATTGTCGCGGTTACCGTCGATGGTCAGGTTGCTCAGGCCGAAGTCATGGGTTTCCTCGCCATAGGCCGAGCGGATCACGCCGGTGATCTTGGTATCGCTGCCATCGGCCACCTTGACCGTGGTCTTGCCCGCGCCTTCGCCTTCCATGTACACGTTGCTCTTGAGCATCAGGCAACCGTCGGAAGGCTCTTCCCCAGCCGAAACGATGTAGGTGCCGCTAGGCACGAATACAGTGCCGCCGCCAGCTGCCGAAGCCGCATCGATCGCCTTCTGCATCGCCGCTGTGTCATCCGTTACACCGTCACCGACAGCACCAAAATCCTTTACGTTGAAGATCATGTTCGTGTCCGTCCTGGGGAAAAAATTTCAGCCAATTAGTCGGCGGAGGGTCGGCACGTTTTATGACAGAGTTCACATAATCACTTCTATCTTTTTAACGAAAACGTCAATAAACCGGATAAAAAGCAGAGTGTGAGGGCGAAATCGACATTTTACCGGCGGCGGCTGCCTTGTAAGCGTGTTGATACAGAAGAGGGAAGTCAAAAAAACGAACTTAAAAAGATGGTTTATTGGCGCTCTCGTTGAGCGCAGCTGTCGAGTTGGTTGGAACAGGTCGGCATCATCGTTGTGGAGGGCCCTGGAAGGGGAGGTGAAGCGATTCTTCCCTCTGAGTGTCGTTGGCTATTTCTGTAGGGGGAGTACAAAGGAAGCGGTTCTGGTCTCTGATGGTAGCGCTCGGCTTCCTCGTTTATCGGTCAGCCCACTATATGTAGCCCCCGCTCATGGCCAAAAAGGTCGCGGCTCGTGGCCTTCACAGCGTGAAGACCCCCGCCTTAGTCAGTATGTCGACAAGGTTTTCCGGCCATACCGTTTCTTTGGTGGACTTCAACGCTGCCATGGACCACCAGCAGTGTTCCGTCATAACCCGCATCTCATGCGCGGACCATCCGGAGCGGGACAGGGTTTTGTCCGCGGTGTGCACGAGGAAATACTGTTCTACCGTGAGTACCGTTTCACCGTCAGGCAGAAGCAGCGGAAGGCTTCTGTCTGCTACGGGCTCTTCCATGATTGAAACATGGAGCCCGGTTTCCTCATGCAGCTCCCGCATTGCCGCGGCGTGGAATGTCTCTCCTTCCTCCAGGCCGCCGCCCGGGGTTGCCCAGTAGTTGCTCCCCGCCAAGGCATCCTGGGTATGGGAGAACCTGAAAAGCAGCACTTTACGTGAGGGACTGACCACCAGCAATCGGGCGGCCTTTCGCTTTCGCATCATTGGTTTCCTTCCGTGGAGGGGCATGGCCAAGATGGCCGGCCTGATGTCGGCATCACATGGCTAACCCATACCTTACTTCGCGCAAAGATACGCCACCTCTCGAAAGATGGCGTTCACTGCCGACTTCCGCGAGGCATCCTGCCCTGATATAGAATCGAATCGCACGTTCGTTACCCTTGAGAACCCAAAGGGTCAACCGCTCATAGCCTTGGTCTGCTAAATGTCCCACGCCGGCCTTCCACAGGGCCAGGCCGATACCCGCTTTCCAGTACCTCGGTAAAACGTAGATGGCCATGACCTCGCCCACGCGTCCACCAGAGACGTCCTCGTCTCGGCTTGCCCCAACCGCTATCCAGCCAATAATCCCTGTATCCAACGCCGCGACCAAGACCTCGGTCTCACCCGATTCAATCGACCGAGCCCAGGATGACTCACGCCTATCCAGTGTTGCATCCAGCGAGCGCAGGTAGGATTCGGGCATTAGCTCGCGGTATGCTTCTTGCCAACTGCGGATATGTACGCGAGCTATGGCGTTCGCATCGCTAGGTAATGCCTTGCGAATCATGGAGCGGCTCCTGATGCAGTTGAAGGAAATATGGGTTGGCTGGTGCTGACGCGTCTGCCTAAGAAGCTGGCCAGAGACACTGCTGATATCACCCGTCACGCTCTTCGTTGAGCTGAAGACCGAAGCATCAAGCGAACCCGTTCAAGGCCGGTTTCAGGGCGATAACGTCAAAGCGATGCCAATGCTTCCTGCCTCGCATACTAGGCCCATCATATTGCTGAATTTCGAAAGTCTTCAGGCAAAACGCTTCGAATAGTGCGCGGGCTTCCGACTCGGAATGAAAGGTTCTCGCCGGGTCGGATGCCCAATCATCTTTGTCACCGAACAGCTGGCCTACGAAGATTCCGCCCGGCAGAAGTGCAGATACCACAACCGACCAGAACTTTTCGAAGCGCTCTGGATGACAAAATGGCAGCGACATGCCTGCATGGATCAATGAAGAGGGTGGCAAGGACTCGAGGCTTTCGAACCGTTCGGTTGCTGTTTCTAGCTTCACGGCAGGGTGATCCAGACCGATAGCGTGCACCATCTCTATTGCGGCCGGCTCTCGGTCGATGGCTAGCACATCCCAGCCAGCTTGAAGCAAGGCGCGCGTCTCTATGCCAGATCCACAGCCCAGGTCCACGGCTTTCTTGATGCTCTCGGGGTTGCTAGCGAGCCCAAGCGCTGTGCGAAGAAGTGAAGAAGCAGGGCGCGCGCGGTGTTGTTCATAATACGCGGTCCATCTTGAAGGCCCGCGCGGATCGTTGCAGTGCATACCTTTTGTTTTCCTTGGTAGACAGCTTCCCTGATAGGCCCTGCCATAGGCGCCTCCTTGTCCGAAGCTCCAGCATAGCCGCGCACTCTTTCCACTGCCGTGGTCTGAGCGCTTCCAGCCCGGAATCTACAACCGAAACCACTGCCGCATCGCATTCCTGAGCAGGGCCACCGCCTCATCCCCTTGTGACGCAGCGCTGCGCACGAACACGATTTCATGATCAGGAATCACGGGCAGGTCTTTCAGAATTCGCATGCGCTCGGTGACCTTGGCAAGGTCGATCAGGCTGACAGCCAGTCCGGCTTCCACGCAGGCCTTTACCGCCTGGTTGGACTGGCTTTCGAGCACGATACGCGAACGTCGGCCGCAGGCCTTCAGAGCTTCGGTCATGGCTTCGCGGTAGGGGCATTGCAGCGCGTGTACGGCCAAGGGCAGAGGGTCATCGAGCGCCACGGTGGTGTTGATTGGGCCGACCCAGACGGGCATGGTCGTCATCATCACCTGAGCGTCAGGGCCGGCCTGGCCTTTGGGTTGTGCCAGCACGGCTGCCTGCAACTCGCCGCGCTGTACCCGTTCCCGCAGCGCATAGCTGGGCCCTGTCTCGAGTTCCAGGACCACATTAGGCCAGGCGGCAGTAAAGATGGGAAGAATGTCCAGGATAACGTGCGCCGCATACTCATCGGGTACCCCCAGGGTGATGCGCCCGGCGAGGGCAGGGCCGTGCAGGTCTGCCAATGCCTGATCGTGGGTGCGTAACAGTGCGGCCGTGGACTCTAACAGACGTTTGCCCAGTGGGGTGAGGGATACCGATTGATTGTCCCGGTTCAGCAGTCGAGCGCCTGCTACCGCTTCCAGGCGCTGGATATGCACGCTCACTGCCGCCGGGCTTTTATGCAGGTGCTTGGCGGCGGCACTGAATTTGCCAATGCGGACCACCGAATGGAAGGTCCGCAAAAGGTCGATATCGAGAATGCCTCGCATAATTCAATTTCCTTGAACAACTGGTCCAGAATATTTTGATTTATTAGACTAGACCGGTTCCGTAGCCTCTGGACCATGAACAAGCCAAGTGTGATCCAGCGCAGCGAAACGGTACCCTGTGCATGGAGTGAGATCTTGCCGCTCCCTTTGCTTGAAGCAGGGCTGTTGCTGGCCTGGAGTTCAGGGTTCATAGGCGCGCGTTTTTCCATCGACTATGCCTCCGCCTTGTTGGTGGTGTTCTGGCGCTGCGTGCTGGTATGCCTTCTGCTGTCACCTTTCGTATTCAGATCGCTGCTGAGCACGCCGCTTCCTGTACTGCTGAGAAATGCCGGTATCGGCCTGCTGGCCATGGCCGGATACCTGACTGGCGTCACCCAAGGCATCGCGCTCGGTGTGCCGGCCGGACTTGCAGCCCTTTGTGCGGACTTGCTGCCCCTGGGCATGGCGCTATTGGCAGCAGCCTTTCTAGGCGAGCGGTTGGCGCGTCGGGTTTGGCTGGGGTTGATCGTTGGGCTCGTGGGCGTGCTCTGGGTGACGCACGGCGTACTGGAGCTGGGCAGCGCACCGTTCTGGGCCTACGCCTTGCCGGTGGCAGGCATGCTGTCACTGGCAGTCGCGACCCTGTGGCAGAAGCAATTGAGTGCTGCGCAAACCCTGGGCCTGTTGCCCAACCTGTGGCTGCAATGCTTTGTCTCCAGCTTCGCCTTCGCCGCTATCCAGGGCAGCCAAGGCAGCCTGGCCCCTGTTCCGACTACTGGGTTCGCCCTGAGCGTGCTGTGGACAGTGGGCTTATCGACGCTCGGCGGTTACGGGTTGTACTGGCTTTGCCTGCGCCGCAGTAACGGCACCCGCGTGGCCAGCGTGCTCTACCTGAGCCCCCCGATCACCATGCTCTGGGCCTGGGCCATGTTCGATGAACCGCTGAGCTGGCGGATGGCGGCCGGTATGGCGGTTTCCGCTTGCGGCATCTGGCTGGTAATGGGAGGCATGAGTTTGCAAGCTGCCAGGCGGGACCGTCATCCTTGAACCGGAGCTCATCCTACGGGTCGTAATCGCTCCATCCATCCGCACAGTTTGTGGTCGCGCGGACCAGCCTTTATTCATCAAGGAGTTCACGTGGCCACAGTCTTCAATGTGCTCGATTTCGGCGCCAAGGGTGACGGCGTTACCGATGACACCCAGGCGATCCAGAAAGCTATCGATGCTGCCTTCAAGGCCGGCGGCGGCGAGGTGTTTATGCCGGAGGGTACCTACATCCTCAGCGGTCCCAACAGCGATGGGGGTTGTCTGACGCTCAGAAGCAAGGTAACGCTCAATGGGGAGCGCCTGGGGGAAACGACCCTCAAGCTTGCGGACGGCTCGAGCGGTGACATCGATGGGCTGATCCACACGGCCGCCAAGGTCAACACCACCGATGCCAAGGTCAGTAACCTGACGCTGGACGGCAACAAGGCCAATACCAGCGGGACGGTGGATGGCATCGTCACCGGTAGCGGGGCGGGCGGCACCGCCCATACCACCGGGCTGATCGTGGCAGGGGTGGAGCTGCGCAACTTCAGTGGCGATGGCCTGCGTGCCCAGGCCCTCACGGACGGCGCGCAAGTGAGCGATAGCCTGGCCCACGACAACGACGGCGACGGCTTCGCCACAGCGTTCCAGACCCAGGCTGTTCGGGCCGACTCGATGTCCTTCACCGATAGCCAGGCCTACCGCAACGGTGGCGACGGCTTCGATGTGGTGGTCGCATCCGGTGTGTCGAGCTCTGGATACTTCCTCAATAACCAGTCTCACGACAATACCGGCAACGGCTTCGTGCTTACTGGGGTAGAGCGTCCCGCTAACACTGACATGTACCAACAGTTCGGGATCGTCGGCGGCCAGTACTACAACAATGGCAGGGCCGGCATCGAGATTCGCGGGTGGGAGGGCGGCACCCTGAGCAATGTGGATGTACATGGCAATGGCGCCGAAGGCATCGCGGTACTTGGTACCTTCCGGCAGGGGCTGTACCAAAACTATGTGCACGACAACGCGCAGGCCGGCCCGGCGGCGGAAATCCGCATCGGCGAATACACCAATGCCCAGGGCGTCACAACCGGAAGCGACCCTGTCCTCAATCTGATCGACAACACCATCGTCGGTGGCGACAACGCAACCTATGGGCTGGATGATAGCCACGCTCAACCTGCTGACTATTACCGCAACGTGTATGGCAACCAGATCAGCCATGCCCAGCTGGGCCTGGTGGTCAGCGGTGCCGACTACACGCACAGCTATGGCTCTCTGGGTGGCCCGGCCTATACGTTGATAGGTAGCGACAAGGCCGAGCGCATCCTTGGCACTGGGGCCGGGGAAGCCTTGGTCGGCGGACGCGGCCGGGATCAGCTCGATGGCGCGGCGGGCGATGACAGGCTTGACGGGGGCCAGGCCGCGGACCGGCTCAGCGGTGGTGTCGGGAACGATGTGTTCGTCTACAGCCGCCGGCAGGATAGCTACGCCAGCGACGCGGGCAACACCCATGACCGCATCCTGGACTTCGATACCGCCCATGATCAACTGGACCTTGCCGCTTTGCGTATCACAGGCCTGGGCAATGGTTACCAGGGCACCTTGCTGCTCAGCTATAAGGGCGACAACGACACCACTTACCTGCAGAGCCTGGATGCGGATGCCGACGGCTATCGCTTCAAGCTGGCCTTGAACGGTGACTACCGAACAAGCCTGACCGACGCAAACTTCTTCGGCCGCGAGGTCGGTACTCCAGACGCGGACATCATCGACGCCTACCCCCGCGGAGCATTGCTTGTGGGGCTAGGTGGCAACGACACGCTAAGGGGTGGCGCCAGCAACGATCGCCTGGAAGGGGGTGCTGGAGCGGATCGTCTAAGCGGCGGTGCCGGCGCCGATACCTTTGTCTACAAGACACTCGCCGACAGCTATGTCAACGATGCCGCAGGCATCAGACAGCAGGATCTGCTTCTGGACGCTTATCAGGGCGACGGTGACCGTATCGACGTGTCGGCCCTGGGCTTCACCGGGTTGGGCGACGGTCATGGCAGCACCCTTCTTGAGAGCTATGACAAGACGACGGGATTGATCACCCTCGAGTCGTTGGAAGCCAATGCCGCTGGCGACCGTTTCTCGCTGACCGTCCTAGGTAGCCTCTTTGTCGGTTCCATAGGCGGTTCATTCAATGATGCCTTCATCTTCGCGCCTTCTGTGCCGGACGCTGATGACCCTAATGACGTGACCTATGCCGACCTCGTGTCCGGACGCGTTACGGGGGACGACAGCTTCGACTACTTGTCCGGGGAGGCCGGCGATGACGTGCTGATCGGCAACGGCGGCGCCGACTCGCTATCGGGGGGATCCGGCGCTGATATCTTCGTTTACAACAGCGTCAGCGACAGCTACCGAGGGGCGTCGGACATCATTACCGACCTGCTGGTGTCGGTGGACCGCATCGATGTCTCCGCCCTGGGCTTCACCGGCCTTGGAGACGGAAACGACAACACCCTCAAGGTCAGTTACAACGCTTCCAACGATCGAACCGCCCTGACGTCCAACCAGGTCGATAGCGAAGGCCATCGCTTCCAGGTGCAGCTGTCAGGTGACTACCGACAGACCCTGAGCGACCAGAACTTCGTTTTTGCCGATCACAGCCCCGAGCTTGCCCTGCTGGGAGCGGAACAGGCTCAGGCTGGCTGATCCTTCGCGGCCGAACGGGCCGGTACGGCGCCGGTCTGGGCGGTCGTTTTCCCAGGACGGCCTACCTTGGTCAGTTGATACGGTGCCCCGGCCTTGGAGGGTTGGGACGCCGATCGCGCCAAAAAAACCGCGGCGCATTTTCAGACGCGCTTCCGATGTAAAGCCTCGAAACATTGATTTGACAATCAAAGCCAGTTTTTCCATAGTCCTGTTTCGCAAACGTTTGCGCGATGGCAGATTGGCCCGGCAGCGTTCGCTAGAAAAATAATCACAACAACGGAGATCACCCATGAAGCTGCCCTTCGCTGGCCGCCTGCTGGCCGCTGCCGTGCTCAGCGCCACCACCCTGCTGCCATTCTCTGTCGCTCACGCCGAATCCTCTGAAAAGCCCAAGGTCGCGCTGGTCATGAAGTCGCTGGCCAACGAATTCTTCCTGACCATGGAGGACGGCGCCAAGGCCTATCAGAAAGAACACGCCAGCGATTTCGACCTGATCTCCAACGGCATCAAGGACGAATCGGACACCTCCAGCCAGATCCGTATCGTCGAGCAGATGATCGTCTCCAAGGTCGATGCGCTGGTGATCGCCCCGGCCGATTCCAAGGCGCTGGTGCCGGTACTGAAGAAAGCCATGGACGCAGGCATCGTGGTGGTGAACATCGACAATCAGCTCGATGCCGGTGTGCTCAAGAGCAAGAACCTCGAAGTGCCCTTCGTAGGGCCGGACAACCGCAAGGGCGCTGCTCTGGTGGGCGAATACCTGGCCAAGCAGCTGCAACCGGGCGCTCAGGTCGGGATCATTGAAGGCGTGCCGACCACCAGCAATGCGCAGCAGCGCACCGCCGGCTTCAAGGACGCCATGGCCGCGGCCAAGATGAACGTGGTTTCCGTGCAGTCCGGCAACTGGGAAATCGACAAGGGCAACGCGGTCGCCTCGGCGATGCTCAACGAATACCCGGACCTCAAGGCCCTGCTGGCCGGCAACGACAGCATGGCGCTGGGCGCTGTATCCGCCGTGCGCGCGGCCGGCAAGGCTGGCCAGGTAAAGGTGGTCGGCTACGACAACATCAACGCCATCAAGCCGATGCTCAAGGATGGCCGCGTGTTGGCCACCGCGGATCAGTTCGCGGCCCGTCAGGCGGTGTTCGGCATTGAAGCGGCGCTGAAAAAGCTCAAGGGCGAGAAGGTTGAGACCAATGACAAAGGCGTGATCGAGACCCCGGTAGAACTCGTCACCCAACCTTGATCTCTTGACCAGGACACCTGCTCCAACGGAGCGGGTGTTTGGAGAAAACCTATGTCTGCGTCCACCCAGACGCCTGTCCTGTCGATCTCTGATATCGGCAAGACCTACGCCCAGCCCGTGCTGGGCGGAATCAACCTGAGCCTGATGCGCGGGGAAGTCCTGGCGCTGACCGGCGAGAACGGCGCCGGCAAGAGTACCTTGTCCAAGATCATCGGGGGCCTGGTGATTCCGACCACCGGGACCATGGTATTCAATGGCAGCCCCTATGCGCCCCAGAGCCGTGGCGAGGCCGAGAGACTCGGCGTACGCATGGTGATGCAGGAACTGAACCTGCTGCCGACACTCACCGTGGCGGAAAACCTGTTCCTGGACAACCTGCCACGGCGGGCGGGCTGGATCGACCGCAAGCGTCTGCGCGAAGAGGCGATCAAGGCCATGGCGCAAGTCGGCCTGGACGCCATCGACCCAGACACCCTGGTTGGCGACCTGGGTATCGGTCACCAACAGATGGTGGAGATCGCCCGTAACCTGATCGGCGATTGCAGGGTTCTGATCCTGGACGAGCCCACCGCCATGCTTACCTCCCGTGAGGTGGAGATGCTCTTCGAGCAGATCCAGCGCCTACGGGCCGAGGGCGTGTCCATCATCTACATCTCCCATCGCCTGGAAGAGCTGGCTCGCGTGTCCCAGCGCATCGCCGTGCTGCGTGACGGCCGGCTGGTGTGTGCCGAACCCATTTCCCGCTACGACAGCGAACAGCTGGTGACGCTGATGGTCGGTCGCGAGCTGGGCGAGCATATCGACATGGGCCAACGGCAGATCGGCGACGTGGTGCTGGCCGTGAACAAGCTCAGCCGCAAAGGCAAGGTGCAGGACGTTTCCTTCAACGTACGCGCCGGGGAAATCTACGGAATTTCCGGGCTGATCGGGGCAGGGCGCACTGAGCTGCTGCGGCTGATCTACGGCGCCGACCGCGCTGACAGCGGTACTGTCGAGGTAGGCCGGCCGCTGCGTCCGGTCACGCTGCGCTCGCCCGCCGACGCGGTGGAGCACGGTATCGCCCTGATCACCGAAGACCGCAAGAGCGAAGGCCTGTTGATGACTCAATCCATCAGCGCGAACATCGCACTGGGCAACATGGCCAACATCTCCCGTGGGGGAGTGGTCAGCGCCGAGGACGAGCGCGCCCTGGCACAGCGCCAGATCGACGCCATGCGCATCCGTAGCGCCGGGCCGTCGCAGCTGGTGTCGGAATTGTCCGGCGGTAACCAGCAGAAGGTGGTAATCGGCCGCTGGCTGGAGCGCGACTGCCCGGTGATGCTGTTCGACGAACCCACCCGCGGCATTGACGTAGGCGCGAAGTTCGACATCTATGCTTTGCTGGCCGAGCTGACCCGCCAGGGCCGGGCCCTGGTAGTGGTGTCCAGCGATCTGCGTGAACTGATGCTGATCTGCGACCGCATCGGCGTGCTCTCCGCCGGGCGACTGATCGAGACCTTCGACCGCGACAACTGGACCCAGGACCGCTTGCTCGCCGCCGCTTTCGCCGGCTACCAGAAACGTGACGCGCTCATTCATGACCCAGCGCTCAGGACTGCCCCATGAAAAACATAAGCTCTGCAACGCTGCAAACCCCTGCCCGGCGCAGCGGTAACTACTTTGGCCTGGGAACCTACCTTGGCCTGGCCGGCGCGCTCCTGGCAATGATCGTGCTGTTCTCCATCCTCAGCGACCATTTCCTCTCCTATCAGACCTTCAGCACCCTGGCCAACCAGATCCCGGACCTGATGGTGCTGGCGGTGGGCATGACGCTGATCCTGATCATCGGCGGCATCGACCTTTCCGTGGGTTCGGTACTGGCGCTGGCAGCCTCGGCGGTAAGCGTGGCCATCCTTGGCTGGGGCTGGAGCGTGTTCCCCGCCGCGCTGCTGGGCATCGGTTGCGCCACCCTGGCGGGCACCATCACCGGCTCGATTACGGTGGCCTGGCGCATTCCTTCGTTCATCGTCTCGCTGGGTGTGCTGGAAATGGCCCGTGGCGTGGCCTACCAGATGACCGACTCGCGCACCGCCTATATCGGCGACGCCTTCGCCTGGCTGTCCAACCCGCTGGCCTTCGGCATTTCGCCCTCGTTCCTGATCGCCTTGCTGGTGATCTTCATTGCCCAGGCCGTGCTCACCCGCACTGTGTTCGGGCGCTACCTGATCGGCATCGGCACCAACGAAGAAGCCGTGCGCCTGGCGGGCATCAACCCCAAACCCTACAAGATCCTGGTGTTCTCGCTGATGGGCCTGCTGGCCGGTGTGGCGGCGCTGTTCCAGATCTCCCGATTGGAAGCGGCCGACCCTAACGCCGGCGCTGGCCTGGAACTGCAGGTCATCGCGGCGGTGGTGATCGGTGGCACCAGCTTGATGGGCGGACGTGGTTCGATCATCAGCACCTTCTTCGGGGTGCTGATCATTTCCGTGCTGGCCGCCGGATTGGCCCAGATCGGCGCCAGCGAGCCGACCAAGCGGATCATCACCGGCGCCGTGATCGTGATTGCCGTGGTGCTGGATACCTACCGCAGCCACCGGGCACGTCGGCAGGGCTGATATGGCAACCATCAAAGATGTGGCGGCACTGGCTGGCATCTCCTATACCACCGTGTCCCATGTGGTGAACAAAAGCCGGCCGGTGAGCGAGCCGGTGCGGCTGAAGGTCGAGGCAGCGATCGCCCAGCTGGGCTACGTGCCCAGTGGCGTGGCCAGGTCGCTCAAGGCCCGCAGCACCCGCACCATTGGCATGTTGATTCCCAACGGCATCAACCCGTATTTCGCCGAGCTGGCCCGGGGAATCGAGGATCACTGCGAGCGCAACGGCTTCTGCGTGATTCTCTGCAATTCCGACGACAACCCGGAGAAACAGCGCAATTACCTGCGCGTGCTGCTGGAGAAGCGCGTCGATGGCCTGATCGTATCCTCGGTGGACGGCGATGTGGGAATCGCCGGAGGGCTGGCCGAAGTGCGTACGCCCTTGGTAGTGGTAGACCGCGAACTGGATAGCGTCCCTGCTGACACGGTACGTATCGACCACGTACAGGGCGCCTGGCTGGCGACCCGGCACCTGCTGGAGCTCGGCCATGAACGCATTGCCTGCATCAGCGGGCCGATCGCGACGCCCGTGGCGGACATGCGCCTGGCCGGTTACCGGCGGGCCATGCGTGATGCCGGTATCGCCCCCCAGCCCGGCTTGATGATCAATAGTGAATTCACCAGCCCCGCCGGCTACCAGGCTGCCGTCCACCTCCTGGAGGACGTGAAGCCAACGGCGATCTTCGCCGGCAACGATGTGATCGCCATCGCCGTGCTACGTGCCGCGGCCGAACGAGGCATCTCGGTGCCCGGTCAGTTGTCGGTGGTCGGCTTCGACGATATTCAGATCAGCCGTTATGTCTACCCCGCGCTGACCACGGTGGGGCAGTCCATCCGGCAACTGGGCGAAACGGCGGCCGAAATGCTGCTGCGCCGCATTATCTCTCCCAATTCCCTTGACGTGCGCCGGCTGCTGGTCACCCCCAGTGTCGTGGTACGGGAATCCACCGCAGCCCCTGGCCTCAAGATGCCGACCCGGAGTGACGCATGAACAACCAACAGGCAGACATCGTGATTGTCGGCAGCCTCAACATGGACCTGGTGATACGCGCCAAACGAATGCCGCGCCCAGGCGAAACCCTGGCTGGCGATACCTTCACAACGGTACCCGGTGGCAAGGGTGCCAACCAGGCGGTGGCGGCCGCGCGTCTGGGCGCGTCCGTGGCCATGATCGGCTGCGTGGGCGACGACGCCTATGGCGAGCGCCTGCGCGCGGGGCTGATGGTGGAATCCATCGACTGCCGGGCCGTGACAACCCTTTCCAGCGTTTCCACTGGCGTGGCGTCGATCGTGGTCGATGAGCAAAGCCAGAACGCCATCCTGATCGTGGCTGGCGCCAACGGCGAGCTTACCCCCGGCCTGCTGGAGCAGTTCGACAACGTGCTCGATTCGGCGCGGATCGTCATCTGCCAGCTCGAGGTGCCGGTGCCGACGGTGCATCATGCCCTGACCCGGGCACGCCAACTCGGCAAGACGGTGATCCTCAACCCGGCGCCGGCCGTTGGCCCGCTGCCAGCGGACTGGTATCCGCTGATCGACTATCTGGTACCCAACGAAACCGAAGCCCAGGCCCTTACCGGCATCGTGGTAGATTCGCCGCAGGCCGCTGAACAGGCGGCGCATATGCTGCGCGAGGCCGGGGCTCGCAATGTGATCGTCACCCTGGGCGAGCGGGGGGTGCTCAAGGTTGGCGAAGAGGGCTGTGGGCATTGGCCAGCCCCTGTGGTGAAAGCCCTGGACAGCACCGCGGCGGGAGATACCTTCGTCGGCGGGTTCGCCGCGGCCTTGGCCGCCGGCCAGAGTGAAGGGGATGCGCTGCGCTTTGCCCAGGCGGCGGCTGCCCTGTCCGTGACCCGTGCCGGCGCGCAGCCGTCGATTCCCACCTATGTCGAAGTCAAGGAGTTCGCTTGGAATGAAAAAGACAGCCCTGCTCAACATTGAGCTGTCCAAGGTCATCGCTTCCCTGGGCCACGGCGATATCGTGATGATCGTCGATGCCGGCATGCCTGTACCGGCAGGCGTACCGCTGATCGATCTGGCCCTGACCCGCGGCGTGCCGGACTTTGTCAGCGTGCTGGACGTGGTCCTCAGCGAAATGCAGGTGGAAAGCCATGTGCTGGCCAACGAAATGATCAACGTAAAGCCTCCGGCCTTGCAGGTGCTCGAAAGCCTGAACCTTGACAATCAGCTGGGTGAACAACGCTGGGTCAGCCACGAGACCCTCAAGGCCTTGAGCCGCACGGCCAAGGCCATTGTCCGCACTGGCGAATGTCAGCCCTACAGCAATGTCGCGCTGGTGGCCGGCGTAGTCTTTTAATTTACGAAAGGAGCTACAGGGATGTTGAAAGGTCTATCCAGATACCTGATCGGAGGCGCACTGCTTTTGGCGATCTCTACCGTTTCAGCCGTGCAGGCGGCGCAAAAGCGTGACCTGATCATCGATACCGACCCCGGCGCCGATGATGTGGTCGCCTTGCTACTGGCCCTGGCCTCGCCTGAAGAGCTGAATGTCATGGCTATAACTACCGTGGCGGGCAATGTGCGGCTGGACAAGACCTCGCGCAACGCCCGCCTGGCGCGCGAATGGGCCGGTCGGGAAGAGGTGCCGGTGTACGCTGGCGCCCCACGGCCGCTGGTACGCACGCCCATCTACGCCGAGAACGTGCATGGCCAGGAAGGGCTGCCGGGCGTGCCCGTGCATGAGCCGGCCAAGGGCCTGGCTTCCGGGAACGCAGTGGATTACCTGATTCGCACCCTCAGCCAGGCCAAGCCTCACAGCGTCACCATCGCCATGCTGGGGCCGCAGACCAACCTGGCCCTGGCCCTGACGCAGGCGCCGGAAATCACCCAAGGCATCAAGGAAGTGGTGGTCATGGGCGGCGCGCACTTCAACGGCGGCAATATCACCCCGGTAGCCGAGTTCAACCTCTACGCCGATCCGCATGCCGCGCAGATCGTGCTGGCCAGCGGGGTGAAGCTCACCTATGTGCCGCTGGATGTGACCCACAAGATCCTGACCAGCGAAGCCCGCCTCAAGCAGATCGCCGCCTTGGGCAACCACGCCGGCCAGCTGGTGGGCGATATTCTCAACGAGTACGTGAAGCTGGACATGGAGCACTATGGCCTGCCCGGCGGCCCGGTGCATGATGCCAGCGTCATCGCCTGGCTGCTCAAGCCGGAGCTGTTCTCCGGCCGGGAGATCAACCTGGCGATCGACAGCCGTGAAGGGCTCGGCTTTGGCCAGACGGTGGCCGACTGGTACGGCACCCTGAAGCAGAAACCCAATGTCTTCTGGGTCGAGAACGGCGATGCACAGGGCTTCTTCGACCTGCTGACGGCGCGGTTGGGGCGACTGAAGTAAACCTGGGCAGCCGGATATCACCGAGGGGCCAGCAGCGCTGCCAGATGAGCTGCCATTCGCTCGAAGGGCAGCCGGCTCGCCACATGCCCATGGCGTCGCTCGACCAAGGAGTACGCGATGTCCGGCAACGCTGGCAGCGAGGCCGACTGTAGCGGCGGCAGCCCCAGGCCGGCCTCGGTACGGCAGCTCAGCCCCAATCCAGCCTCTACCGCGGCGCGCACGCCCTCTAGGCTTGGAGTCGTAAGTACCAGGCGCCATGGTCGCCCCACGGCATCAAGCACCCGTTGCGCGGCGAGCAGGAAGGGGCAAGGCGGGGTGATGCCTATCAGCGGGACCACGTCCGCTTCGGCTAGGCCCGCGTTGCCGAACCACTGCATAGGCAAGCGGGCCACGACCCGGCCGCCGAAAGGCTCCCCTGCGCACAAGGCCGTGTCGATGCGATCTTCGCCCAAGGCTTGAAGTAGCTCGGCGGTATTACTGATGATCATGGAAAAGGCCGCATTCGGCGTTGCCGCCTTGATATCTGCGAGGGTAGGACGCAGCACCTCCGCGACGAAATCCTGGACCACGCCTATCCGGACCGGCAGCGCTTGATCCGGTGCCAGCTCAGCGCGGGCTGCGTCAATTCGGCCAAGGATGGCACGTGCATGGGCCAGCAGCACCCCACCCGCCGGATTCAGCCGAAGCGCCCGACCGTCCCGGTCGAACAACGCCTGGCCTACCAAGCGTTCCAGGCGGGCTATTTGCAGGCTGGCCGCGGACTCGCTGCGGGCGATGCGGTTGGCGGCTGCAGCGAGCGAGCCTCCATCGACAACGGCCAGGAAGGTACGGAGCAGGGGGGATGGCAAATCGGGAAGCATGAGAAATGCTCAAGTCTGATCAGTGTAGAACCACACTATAGTTCTACTTCGCTCGAATAAGCTGTGGTCTCAACCTTCCATCAGGTAATCGCCATGCCCTTCGCTCGAGTGACGTTGTCCCACAGTCTTCTCCCCGGTACCGAAGCAAATCTGGGCGAGGCGCTGACCACGCTGATCGCCGAAGCCCTCGCAAAACGGCATGACCTTACCTCCGTGCTCATCGAGGTACCCGGCGGCCTGCGCTG
This sequence comes from Pseudomonas massiliensis, assembly GCF_000826105.1. Taxonomy (GTDB): domain Bacteria; phylum Pseudomonadota; class Gammaproteobacteria; order Pseudomonadales; family Pseudomonadaceae; genus Aquipseudomonas; species Aquipseudomonas massiliensis. Next base: position 1,286,603 of record NZ_CCYK01000007.1, read on the forward strand.
GACGGTCGGTAATTCGAAGCAATTGACGGCGGCCCATCTGGAAGTCTGGGTAACCGCCGGCACCAATTCCTGCGAGCAAAAACGCGACTTCCTCTCCAAAGCCATGGCTGTGCTGCGCAGCGCTCTGCCGGGCCTGCATCCGGCAACCTATATCGTGGTGAACGAAGTTCCAGCCTCTGATTGGGGATACGACGGCGTCAGCCAAGCTGATCGAGCAACGGCGCCCGCCTAGTTCTGCAATCAAGGCTTTCGCCGGACGGCGGCTCGTTGGTGGCCGCCGTTCGGGCGCCCCCGCTATCGCCGCAGCCGCGCCATGGTGAGCGCGTCGACATAGGCGCCATCACGCACGGCACAATCGCGCAGCAGGCCCTCGCGCTCGAAACCAAACTTGGCATAGAGCTTCACCGCGGCCTCGTTATCGGCGAATACCGTCAGTTCCACCCGGCGCAGGTTCATCCAGTCATCGGCCACCGCCAGGGCCGCTTGCATCAGCCGCGAACCGACCCCCTTGCCCTGCCAGGCCGATGCTACGCCCATGCCGATAGTGCCTACATGGCTCTGGCGAATACGGCTGTATTGCTCAAGGCTGAGGTTCCCGACCACTTTAATGCCGTCAAGATGAAGCGCGGTCATTGGTTAAATGGGGATCGTGGGGGGCGTAATGGGCATGCACTCGTTCCTTTAAACCGTCAGCGGCGTCCAGCATGCCTCTATACCTGAATAGGCCCATCGGCCTATGCTGAGCGCCGGCCTATGGCAGCTTGCACAGGTGGGAGCCAGCAAAAGCTGGCGAGATTCTTCAAGGATGGGTCAATACTCACAAAACCGAAGCCGATTGCCGAAGGGGTCATGCACCTCCATGACCCGCTCCCAACCCTGCTCGACGATCTCCGGCCGGCCATATCCATAGCCTTTTGCCTGTAGCTCACCCCGCAGCAGGCCGATGTTCGTCATGGGGACAAAGAGGGTAGCGCCAGGGCTGGCGTCGCGGTGATGTTCAGAAAGGTGCAGGCGCAAACCTGTTCGATCTATGCCCAGGTAGAGCGGTAAGCCAGGCTCGAACCGATGTTCGAATTCAATGCTAAAACCGAGAAAGTCCAGACAGAACTCCCCGGTGTCGTGACTCGCCTCTGAACACCTCTCCTTAGGACGAAACTTAACTTTCCTGAGTTTTGTGAATGCAACTCACTCTCATCGAATGTATGATCGCCGACGCTTTTGCCCCTGACCTGCCGCGAGATACGCTTCGATGCGCTACGCCCTTGTTTCCTTGTGTGTGCTACAGACCTTTCCTGCCCTTGCCTGGGCTGAAACCCCAGCGCAAGCCTCGTCGACCGAACTGCCCACGCTCTATGTAGAGGCGCAGGGCACTGGCGCGGACGCGACGCAGGGCGCGCAAGGCTACCGCACACAGCGTTCCTCCAGCGCGACTCGGACCGACACACCGCTCCATGAGACACCGCAGTCGGTTTCCGTGATAACCGCCAAGGTGCTGGAAGACAGCAACGTGACCCGGCTGCAGGACGCGCTGGATTATGGCGGGGGCGTAGGCCGGGCGAACAACTTCGGCGGGCAGGGCCTGACCACCTACACCGTGCGTGGCTTCACCTCCGGCGAGTTCTACCGCAATGGCTTCCCGGTCAACCGGGGCTACCCCAACGCCCCGGACGCCAACACCATCGAGCGCATCGACATTCTGCGGGGGCCGGCGGCTACTCTCTATGGGCGCGGCGACCCGGGCGGTACGTTCAACGTAGTGAGCAAGCAGCCCCAGGCTGAGCGCAAGACCACCATCGGCGGGCAGTTCGACGATCAGGGCATGTACCGCGGCACCCTGGACACCACCGGCGCGCTGGACGACAGCGATGCGCTCACCTACCGGGTGAACCTGCTGGGGGAGGGCGGGGACAGCTTCCGGGACCACGTGGAAACTGAGCGGTACGACATCGCGCCGGTGCTGACCTGGCAGGCCACCGAGGATACGCGTATCACCTTCGAGGGTGATTACATGCGCAACAACCACCCATTGGACCGGGGCAACACCCGCTATCTGAACCAGGTCGGCACTGGCAGTCGGGATACCTACCTCTGGGAAAAAGGCTCCGCCAATCTGCTGCACAACGACAACAATGTCAGCCAGCTGCGTTTCGAGCACCTGCTCAACGATACCTGGCAGCTTGCCGGTGGCCTGCAGTGGCTGGACGGCCGCTTGCAAGGCAACGCCGTGGAAGCCAACGGCCTGCAGGCCGACGGCCGCACTCTGGGGCGCAACCTCAACTGGCGCAAGCTGGAATGGAACGACCTCGATGCCCAGCTCAACCTCTCCGGCACCTTTTACGCTGGCGGGCTGGAGCATACCCTGCTCACGGGCGTCGAGTACGAAGCCTATGACTACGAGTCGATCATCCTTCGCTCGGCGGCCGGCACGGGGGCTTACCCGATCGACATACTCGACCCCGTGCTGGGCCAGGCGCGCCCGGCACTGACCCGCGTCACCACCTACGACCATGAACAGCTCAAGACTGCCGCTGCCTTCCTGCAAGACCAGGTCGCCCTCACTGAACGGCTCAAGCTGCTGGTGGGCGTGCGCCTCGAACGCGACCAGCACGACTATGACAACAAGATCGGCAAGGACTGGCACAAGGACGAAAATGCGGTAACGCCGCGCTACGGCCTGGTCTACGACCTCACCCCGGACGTGGCGCTCTACGGCAGCTATTCCGAATCCCTCAAGCCCAACATGGGGCGCTCCAGCACGGGGGCGGGCTTCGATGCCGAAGAGGGCAAGTCCTACGAACTGGGTGTGAAATGGAAGGCGTTGGACGATCAGCTTGCCGTCGACGCGGCCATCTTCCACACCATCAAGGACAACGTCCTGGCACTGGACCCGGCCGATTCCAACTTCAGCGTGGCCGCTGGCAGGGTACGCAGCCGCGGTTTCGACTTGAATGTCTCCGGCAACATTACGCCCGAGTGGCGCGTGATGGGCAGTTACGCCTACGTGGACGCCGAGGTCACCAAGGACACCTCGCTGGCCACCGGCACGCGCCTGGCCAACATCCCCCAGCGCAGCTTCAACCTGCTCAACGTGTACGAGTTCCAGGATGGCGGCCTGAAGGGCCTTGGCTTGGGCATGGGGGTTCGTCACGTGAGCGAGCGGGCCGGGCTGACCGCCAACAGCACCTATGAGATGGCCAGCTATACGGTGGCGGACCTGCTTACCTTCTATCAGGTCACCCCGAAGCTGCGGGTCAACCTGGACGTGCGTAACCTGTTCAATGAGGAATACGAAGAAGGCGCCTTCAACTGGTACGCCTATCCCGGCGCGCCTCGCACGGTCCAAACAGGCTTCACCTATAGCTTCTAGAACCTCTGGCCGGCGTCCCTGCGGGTGACTTGGGCGCGCTGCGATCAGCCTGATCCGACGCAGCGAGCCAGGCGCTGATCAAGGCTGGGGTGCCGAACCCGTTGGAACGTACACCCTGACCTGGGAACGCCCGCCGCTTTTCGCCTGGTAGAGCGCTTCATCGGCCCGGCGCATCAAGGTATGGATATCTCGCCCGGCTTCGGGATAGAAGGCCAGGCCGATGGAAGACGAGGTTTTGATCCGTTGGCCTCTGATCGCCCAAGGTTGCTGGAGCGCTTCACAGAGACGCGTCGCGAGTCGGATGGCCTGGCCGCGCTCGCCGCCGCCCAGGAATATGACGAATTCATCTCCGCCGATGCGGCCGAAGAGGTCAATCTTGCGCAGGGCATGACGCGTTCTTCGGGCGAAGGCGACCAACAGCTCATCACCCACCTCATGACCGTACCGGTCGTTGATGCGCTTGAAGTCATCCAGGTCCAGGTAAAGCAGGGCCCGACCAAGCTCGGCCGGTTCGGCCGGGTTCAAGGCAGACAGCTGCAGCGAAACCAGGTCCAGTATCCCGCGCCTGTTGGGTATGCCGGTCAGCGAGTCAATGAAGGCGAGCTGTCGTAGGCGGTCTTCGCTGGCCTTGAGCGCTTCTTGCGCAAGCTTGCGCTCAGTGATGTTCCGGCTCACGATAACTAGCCGCTGACGCTTCCCCTCGCTATCGAAATGTGGGGTTTTGACCACTTCCCAGGTGTTCAGCCGCCCATCCGCGCCAGTGAAGGATTTTTCGATCAGGGTGGGGCGGGCGTTACTCCACGCAAGCTCGTCGGTTTGCATGTTTCGGCGGAACCCCTCGGCGTAGGCAGGCTGAATCGCTGTCAGTGCTTCGTCGGTAATTCCTACATAGTCAAAGCCGCTCAAGCCGTAGGCTTGCAAAGCCGTTTCATTACAAAACAGCCAGCGGCCTTGGCCGTCCTTGACCACGATGAATTCCTGGATCGAGTCCAGAAGCGCTCGCAGGTCTACGGCGTCGGAGTGAGCGTTCATGTTCAGGCTTCAAGGTCAGGGAATAGGCGGCAGTTTGCTATTACCGTATCGGCTAAGCTGCGTTTTTGCGTAGTCCGCTTGTCGCTGTTCTACAACCTCAGCCCTGTCTTTGAATGGACTCAATTGCTGAGTCGCGCATTCAGGCCCGTCGCCCAGTCAGCGTTGCGCGCCCTGTCCACCACGAAATCCACGAAGGCCCTGGTCTTGGCGGGCAACAGTTTCTGGCTGGAGAAGTAAAGGTAGATCTGTCCGGCGTCCACGTACCACCCGGGCAGTACCCGCTCCAGGCTGCCGTCTCGCAAGTAGGGCATCACATCCGGCACGGCCAGCAGGGCGATGCCCAAGCCCAGGCGGGCGCATTGGCACAAGGCTTGGGGATCGTTGGCCAGCAAGCGGGGAGTTAACTGCAAAGGGCTTTGCTGGCCATGCGGACCTTGAAGCATCCAGCTGCGCACCTTGCCTGTCTGCACGGAGCGCATGGCCAGATGATCCCGCTTGGCCAACGCCTCCAGGTCCCGGATGCGGCCCTGTTTCGAAAGATAGCCTGGCGATGCCACCAGCATCAGGTGAGCGGGGGCGATGCTTCGGGCCACAAGGCCCTGAGCCAGCTCGATACCGCCACCGACGGCGGCGTCGTAACCCTCCGCCACCAAGTCCACCTGGCGATTCTCGAACGTCCATTCCGGGATGACCTTAGGGTATCGCTCAAGAAATTCGGGCATGAGCGGCAACAGGAAATCGCGACCGAAGCCGGGCGCGGCCGTAAGCCGTAGAACGCCAGAGGGCTCGTCCGCATGGCTGGCCATATGTTCGATTGCCGCCTGCACGGCGTCCAGTCCGGCACCCACGTTCCCAAGAAACCGCTCGCCGGCCTCGGTCAGGGTCAGCTTGCGCGTACTGCGCTGAAACAGACGAACCCCTAGGTTCGCTTCCAGCTGAGCAACGTTACGGCTCACCGCGGCCGGGGTGAGGCCAAGTCGCCGTGCCGCCGCGGAAAAGCTCCCAGCCTCGGCGCTGCGTACGAACGACAACAGGTTACCCAAGGTTTCCATAAGCCTACCTTCAAGTGATGCTTGAAAATGATTCTAGCGATTACCCTCTACTGGAGAAAGACTGAAAAGCGTCTCATAGCCTCATCAACCCACACATACCAGAGGCTAAAACGATGAACATCTCCAATCCTCCGCTGGCCGGCAAGGTCGCTATCGTTACCGGTGGTTCACGCAGCATCGGCGCAGCCATCGCCAAGCGCCTGGCCGCGGACGGCGCGACCGTGGCCATTACCTATAACGCCTCGCCTGACCGCGCCGACGCGGTAGTGCGGCAGATCATCGAGGCGGGTGGCCAGGCTGTCTCATTGGCCGCCAACGCCGGTGACCCGCAGGCCGTACGCGAGGCTATCGACGGCATTGCCCAGCGCTATGGCCAGATCGACATTCTGGTGAACAATGCGGGCATCAGCGTACTGGGCGCGCCTGAAGACATTGCTTTCGAAGACTTTCAAAGGATCCTGGCGGTCAATGTCACCGGGGTATTCGTGGCCACCCAGGCAGCCCTGCGGCACATGGGGCAGGGCGGTCGCATCATTCATATCGGCAGCTCGATGGTGCAGTACGCCGCGTTCGCGACCGCGTCGGCCTACACCCTGACCAAGGGTGCCCTGACCGGCTTCAGCCGGGGCCTGGTCCGCGACCTGGGGCCGCGCGGCATCACCGTCAACGTGGTGCATCCCGGGCCCACCGACAGTGACATGAACCCCGCCGACGGCCCGGTGGCAGACTTCGTCCGTCCGAACATCGCCCTTGGCCGGTATGGCCAAGGCAGTGACGTGGCCAGCGCGGTCGCCTATCTTGCCAGCCCCGAGGCGGGTTTCGTCAGCGGCGCCGAGTTGATGGTCGATGGCGGTTTCACAGCGTAAGGGGTTGCGCCTGAAGGCTCAGGCGCATCAGTCCACGAATAGCCCTTGCTCACGCTCGAAGGCCTCCCGCAGATAAGCCGCGACGGTCCGGACAGGGAGGCTCTCCGGTCTTGCGCTCGCATCAGCAACAGATGTCCAGGGCAGGTGGCTCATTGCCCAGACGGCAGCGTCTCAGGCTTGGCTCCCGGCGTCCCAGGTAGTGGGGCACCAGTGCCAGTCCAACACCGGAGCGGGCAGCAGTAGCCTGGGAGACGTGGTTGTCGGCCTTGAAGGAGATCGAGCAGAAATGACCCTGCTCCACGCTTGCTGAGTGATCCAGAGCGGCTCGACCCAAAGGGTGCCCTGGCCGCTGGTGAGATCGTAAAGGAGGATTTCAAAGCACAAGCCGGCTCGGCTACCGGGGAATTAGCTCTCGCGACCCGGCGAGGCGGGGCGCAGGCCTTGGGCAATGCCCGCGGCGTTGGTGTCCTGGCCGCGGATCAGCCTGGCCCGAGCCTGGACGTACTGGTCGTAGGAAAGCCCCTGGCGATTCAGGGCTTCCATGGACAGCTGGAAGCGCTCTTCTGGAGTATACGGCCGGGTTTCGGGGCCATCGGTGGCGCAGCCTGTCAGGGCGGCGGTGAGCAGCAACGACGTCATAATCAGCAAGGTTTTCATGGGTCCCTCCGGCCTCTCGGCGCATTTCAGTTCTGGAATGCGTTCAGGCTAAGGCCCTCGACGCCCGTGCAGAAATCACGGGCTTTGATAGTGGCTATTACTGATACATCAAGGCGGTTTACAACCAAGATGGCCTTCTGCCAAGGCCCGTAGTAGAGCCTTTGCAGTCCTGTATAAATATGGATAAATTTCAAAAGACCACTAGTGGCAATTGAGTGGCACCTTTATACTGCAGCTCCCAAGCACGCCTGATGGCGGGCCGCAATGGATGCCATTCCTGACAAGGAGCTGTTCGTGAAACCCATGTTTACCCGGGGCGTCTCGCCTGTGCTGGCGGTCGCCGCCTTGGTTGTGCTGGCCGGCTGCGCCGCCACTGAAACCTCCCGAGCTCTGCCAGTAGCCCAAGTCGAGAGCGTGGCTCGGCCCTACAGCGGCGCGCGTTCGCCCATCGCGGTCGGCAAGTTCGACAACCGCTCAAGCTACATGCGCGGGATCTTCTCCGATGGCGTGGACCGCCTCGGCAGCCAGGCCAAGACCATTCTAGTGACTCACCTGCAGCAGACGGGGCGGTTCAACGTGCTGGACCGTGACAACCTGGGTGAGATCCAGCAGGAAGCTACGTTCAAAGGCCAGGCCCAGCGCCTCAAGGGCGCCGATTACGTAGTGACTGGCGACGTGACCGAGTTCGGTCGCAAAGAGGTGGGCGACCAGCAGTTGTTCGGCATCCTCGGCCGCGCTAAAACCCAGGTCGCCTACGCCAAGGTGGCGCTGAACATCGTCGATAGCACCACGTCCGAGGTGGTGTATTCCACCCAGGGCGCCGGTGAGTACGCCCTTTCCAATCGCGAAATCATCGGCTTCGGTGGTACCGCCAGCTATGACTCGACGCTTAACGGCAAGGTGCTGGACCTGGCCCTGCGTGAAGCCGTGAACCGGCTGGTCAGCGCCGTGGACAGCGGTGCCTGGAAACCGCAACACTGATCAAAGGACTGAACACATGAAGCTTGTATTGAAATGCACGGCCACCGCGCTGGTGTGTGGCTGGCTGGCTGGCTGCGCCGGGCCTAAAACGCTGTACCAATGGGAAGGTTACCAGCCTCAGGTCCGCAGCTACTTCAAGGGTGAATCCAAAGAACAGCAGTTGCAGGCGCTCGAAGCGGGGCTGGAGCGGATCAAGGCCAAGAACGGCGCGGTGCCGCCCGGCTATCACGCGCAGATGGGTTTGCTCTGCGCCGATCTTGGCCAGCCGGCGCGGATGGCGGCAGAGTTCCAGGCGGAAAAGGCGTTGTTTCCTGAATCGGCCACCTATATGGACTTTCTGTTGAAAAACGCAGGCGGCAATCGCGCCGCGGGCAATGCGCAACCCGCCGCCAGTGCTCCAGCTGCCACTACGGCCTCGGCTCAAGGAGCGACGTCGCTATGAAACCTATGCTCAAATGCCTGGCCTTGCTTGCCCTGGCGGCCCTGGCCGGTGGCTGCGTGCCGATGAAGACTGTCGATTACCAGGCCTACAAGCAGGCTCGCCCGCGTTCTATCGTGGTGCTGCCGCCACTGAACGAGTCGCCGGACGTCAAGGCCACCTACAGCATGCTGGCCCAAGTGACGGTTCCGTTGGCCGAGGCGGGTTACTACGTGGTGCCGGTGGCACTGATGGACGAGACTTTCCGCCAGAACGGCGTGACCGCTGCAGGGGACATTCATCAACTGCCGCCGGCCAAGCTGCGTGAGATCTATGGCGCCGATGCCGGGCTCTATATCACCGTCAGCGATTACGGTACCAAGTACATGGTGCTCAGCAGCGCAACCATCGTGACCGCCCATGCCCGCCTGGTGGACCTGAAGACTGGCACCACCTTGTGGACGGGGGCTGCCAGTGCGTCCAGCCAGGAAAACCAGAACAACGGCGGCGGCCTGGTGGGCATGCTGATCGTGGCGGCGGTGAATCAGATCATCGCCAGCGCGGTGGACGATGCCGGTTACCCCATCGCTGGTATTACCAGCGGCCGCCTGCTGTCCGCCGGGCATCCGGCAGGGTTGCTCTACGGGCCGCGGTCGCCGCGCTATGGTAGCGATTGAGCGTGATCGGCCTGAGGTCATTGCATCTCTGGGGGGCGTGATCTTCGATCACAACCCCAGCTCTGACAACCCAGGATGGTCGTCCGGCCGGCGACCCAGGGGCCAGCGAAATTTGCGTTCGGCCTCGGTGATGGGCAGGTCGTTGATTGAGGCGAAGCGGCGAGTCATCAGGCCGCTGTCGGCAAATTCCCAGTTTTCGTTCCCGTAGGAGCGAAACCAGTGGCCGGAATCATCATGCCATTCATAGGCGTAGCGCACGGCGATGCGGTGCTCCGTGAAGGCCCAGAGCTCCTTGATCAAGCGGTAGTCCAGCTCCTTGTTCCATTTGCGTTCAAGGAAAGCCTGGGCCTCGGCCCGACCGTGAATGAATTCCGCGCGGTTACGCCACTGGGTATCCGGCGTATAGGCCAAGGCAACCTTGGCGGCGTCGCGGCTGTTCCAGCCATCTTCGGCCAAGCGGACCTTGAGTATCGCGGTTTGCCTAGTGAAAGGCGGTAGTGGCGGGCGGGTCTCGGTGCTGGCCATTAGGATTCCTTCAAGTCATGGCTTGCCACTGTAAGCGAAGCTAGCGTCAGCTGTATGAATATCTGCACTCAATTGCAAGCGCCGTCGGCTGGCGCGTGCTCAGTGCATGGAGGACACTGCCGGGAAGTGCTCAGCCGCCCTGCAACAGCCTGCGCAACAAGCTGGGTGTGGTTCCTGTCCAGCGCTTCAAGGCCCGACGAAAGTTCGCCGGGTCCTGGAGATTGAGGTAGCGGGCCACCGCTTCGTGGTCCCAGCCGCGCAGTTGATACAGGTCCAGGGCCAGGTCCCGACGCGCTTCATCCAGCAGGGTCTGGAACCCGGTACCGTGGCGCTGCAGCTTGCGCTTCAAGGTGGTGGCGCTCATGCCCAGGCCGCTGGCGGCGGCTTCCAGGTTGGGTGGCCTGGGCCCGGCGTCGCGCAACATGGCATAGAGCGAGTCGATCAGGCTATGGCTGAAACCCAGGCGCTGTACCTGGCGACGGGCTTCGTCGGTGGCGACCCGGCCGGCCAGGGGCGAGACCCCGGCACGCGGGCGCGTCAGATAGCGCAGCGGCAGGCACAGTTGCTGCACGGGTTGATCGAAGCGGCACTGTTCTCCCAGGTGCACCCAGTATTGCTCAAGATGCCTGGGCGTTGGATGGCGAAAGTCGAAGCGCCACGGCAGCCGCTCCCCGGCAAGGCCGTCGCAGAGGTTCACCAGGCCTGCGCAGAGTGCCTCGAGCAGGAAGGGCCACTGCTCGCCGGCGCCGCAGCTGTCCCGCCAGCTCAGGTAAGCCTGCTGCTCGTCGGTGCGCACCCGGAGGGCAGCGAGCGGGCTTAGCAGTACTTGCAAATGCACCAGTGATTCCAGGGCTTCGCCAAGATTGGCGGCGGTCCGCAGCGCATCGCTGGCGGGGCCATAATGGCCGGGCCAGAGCCGATGGCCAAACAGGAAGCTGGTGTCGTCGGCGACCAGCAAGCGCCGGGCATTGCCGATCAGGTCCAGGTACTGGCTGGCGGCAAGCAGGGCCTGCCCGCTGGCGATGTCCTCGTAAAATAGTCCGGTACCGCGCAGCAGGCGGTGATTGTGGATACCCCGGGACAAGACCAGGTCGATCAGCAACGCCGGCTGGCCGTGCGCCGGAATGAAAACGCTGTCGCGTTCGTAGCTAACGCTGGCGGCCATCTCAGGCGCTCCGGGCGAGGTTGGCGGCGCGGGCCAGCCCCAGGCTCACCCGTTGCAGCAACTGTTCGGGGGTTTCGTCCCGGGCCATGACGGCGCAGACCCGGGCTCGCAGGCGGATGCGCTCGCCTTGCGCAGTGGTGCGGTGGGCCAGGCTGGCGACTGCCTCGGCCAGCTCGGCGGCCATCAGTCCGGCCTGTTGCTCTCCCGTGCCGGGCAATACCACGGCGAAGCGGTCCCCGGCCAGGCGGCAGAGCAAGTCCTGCCGACGCAGGTTCAGTAGCAGCAAGTGGCTGAGGCTGCTGAGCAAGGCATCGCCTTCAGCGTATCCGAAAGCATCGTTCACTTGGCGGAAATCACAAATGTCCAGCGCGACCAGGCTGAGCGGCTGGCCTGCACGGCGCGCGGTCGCCATCATCCGTGGCAGGCGGGCCTTGAGGTAATCGGCAGTCGCCAGGGGCGTCAAGGCATCGAAGCTTTCATGGTCGCGCACGCCCTGTTCGCGTTTGGCCATGCGCGCGTTGATCGCCAGTTGCTCGCGATGCCAGTGATAGATGCCCCAGGTCACCAGCAGCAGCCCCAGCGGCATGCAGCTCGACTCGAGAAGATGCCCGAGGGGCGCGTCGGCGGGCAGGCGAATGAACTCGTCCAGCCAATCCGCCCAGCCAGCGATGAACACCATCGAAAGGCCCAGCATCAGGTAGCGAGTAACGCGCCCGGCCGGCCGGCTCTTGAGCACCAGCCCCAGCCACACCAGGCTGAGCAACGCCGAGCCGCCTTCACCCAGGATATCGATCCAGATCCACTCTTCGGTGCCCTTGACGCGGCCGAACATCAGCATCGTCACCAGGACAGCGTTGGCGGCCAAGGCGAGAGTGAGCAGGGGGCCAAGGTGTGAGCGCCATCCGTTGTGCATCTGCGTAACTCCCGGTTTCGATGGCGCCACCTAAGCAGAGCGGTGTGACAGGCTGGTGACAGCCCAGGGGTCGATTCAGCCCAGGCCATGTGCCAAAGAATTCTCGCCTGGACTCCTTGCTGTCGGTCCCGCGGGCGATGGATCAGGCGGCATGGCCCAAGAGAGGGGTCGGATCAGCCCACGGACGCCCTGAAACCGCCTGCAATCCAGGGTTTCTGGCGCGTGCCGTCCGAGGCTGTCACGCCAGTGTCATGACCGCTGCCTAGCGTGCCCCACCAGATCGCCGGGCCGTTGCCCGGCATGGCTGACAGGGGATATCAGGATGAGCAAGGGATGGGGCGCCGCCGGTTGGGTCGGGTTTACCTTGAGCACCATGACGATGGCAGTGGCCGCCCAGGCCGAAGATGAGGCCGTGACGCCGCCCGTGGAGCATGTGAAGGTGGTAGGCCAGGCCGCGCGCATCGACAAGGCGCTCAAGGAGCAGAAAGCCTCAGACAGCATCAAGAGCGTGGTGCATGCCGATGGGGTGGCGCAGCTGCCGGACCAGAACGTGGCCGAGGCGACCCAGCGCTTGCCGGGCGTGAGCGTCGAGCGGGACCAGGGTGAAGGTCGTTTCGTCAGCGTGCGCGGCCTGAGCCCTGACCTCAACAGCGTAACCATCAACGGCACCTTGGTGCCCTCGCCGGAGAGCGATCGGCGGGCCGTGGCCCTGGATGTGCTGCCGGCCGAGCTGGTGCAGTCGCTGTCGGTGACCAAGACACTGACCCCCGACATGGACGCCAACGCCCTCGGCGGTACTGTCGAGGTGCAGAGCCTCTCGGCGTTCGACCACAAGGGGTTGTTCTACACCGGTACTTCCGAGGTGAGCCACGACGGCAATAGCCACTAGAACAGCCCCAAGTTCTCAGGCGCCGTCAGCGACCGCTTCAGTCTGGGCGATGGGGTCGACAACTTCGGCGTGGCCGCGGCCCTGAGCTGGCAGAAGCGCGACTTCGGCTCGGACAACGTGGAGACAGGCGGCGACTGGAGCGGCGACGCTTTGCAGTCCTTCGAGCAACGGGACTATGACATCAGCCGGGAGCGGGGCGGCATGGGCCTGAACTTCGACTACAAGCCCGACGACCTGAGCAACTACTACCTGCGTACCCTTTACAGCAGCTTCAAGGACAGCGAAACCCGAAACGCTCGGGTCATCGAATTCGAAGACGCCCTGGCCGAAGGTGAAACCGGCGAAGCCGAGGTGAGTCAGCGCCTGAAGAACCGCGAAGAAACCCAGCTGATCCAGTCCTATGTGCTAGGCGGCAAGCGCACCCTGGGCTTGTGGACGGTCAGCAGCCAGGCGGGTTTCAGTCGCTCCAGCGAGAACACCCCAGGACATGTTGCCAGCGCTGTGTTCGAGGCGGACGACAGCCTCGATGCCGGTTACTACGACAGCGAACAGCCCCGCGCATTGCTCCCAGTGAGTGCCTACGATGCCAGCAGCTACAGCCTGGACAAGGTCGAGTGGGAGAAGCAGTACACCCGCGACACCGAAAAGAACCTGCGCCTGGACCTGGCCCGTGACTACGATATCCTGGGTTATGCCTCCCAGTTCAAGTTCGGCGGCAAGGTGAGCCGCCGCGACAAGACCAATGACCTGGATACCTGGGTGTATGAGGATCTGGATGATGCCGGCTACACCGACGCGCAGTTGAACCTGAGCAACTTCAGTGGCAGCAAGGTGCATTACAGCCTTGGCAACTACGGCAGCGGTATCAGTGCCAGTGCCATCAAGGGATTGATCGGCGGCCTCGATTCGTCGGCGTACTACGACGAGCAGGAGTCCCGGGTCAACGACTTCGACATCAGCGAAGACATCGACGCTGGCTATTTCATGAACACAGTGGATGTGGACAACTGGCGGATCATCGCCGGGCTTCGCTATGAGGGCACCCGTACCGAAGCCAAGGGCACCGGCTACACCGATGGCGCCTTCAGCACTGTTGAAAGCGAGCGTAGCTACCACCACTGGCTGCCAGGGCTGCACCTGCGCTATCAACTGGACCGCGCCACCCAGATACGGGCTGCCTGGACCAACACCGTGGTGCGGCCAACCTTTGGCCAGATGGCACCAGGGTTCGTGATCGAGGACGACGAAGCCAGCTTCGGCAACCCGGACCTGAACCCGCTCAAATCCAGCAACCTGGACCTGGGCATCGAACATTTCATGGGCCGCGCCGGCACGCTGTCCGCCTTCGTCTTCTATAAGGACATCAAGGACTTCATCTACAACACTGACCTGGCCGGCACCGGTGCTTATGCCGACTTCTCCGAGGCCCACACCTATGCCAACGGCGACCATGCCAGGCTCTATGGGCTGGAGTTGGCCTGGTCGCAGAAACTGGATTGGCTGCCCGCTCCCTGGGACGGCCTCCTACTGGGCGCCAACGCCACCTTCACCCACTCCCGCGCGAAAATCGAAGGCTATGACAGTGGCGCAGGGGCCATGCGCAAGCGTGCCATCGACCTGCCCGGACAGGCCAAGCGTGTCGCCAACCTGAGCGTAGGCTGGGAGAACGAAAAGGTCAGCCTGCGCCTGGCTGCCAACTATAAGTCCAGCTACCTGTTCGAGCTCTCCGGTATCGACGACGAAGACCATGATGCCTATGTGGACGCCCAGACCTTCGTGGATTTCAGTGCTCGCTACAAGCTGAGCAAGAACCTGCAACTGAGCTTCGACGCCCAGAACCTCACCAACGAACCCTACTTCGTGTACAGCGGCAGCAGCGCGCGCAACTACCAGTACGAAGAGTACGGGCCCACCTACAAGCTCGGCCTGACCTTCACCCATTTCTGACCTAGAGAACCCTCGATGCGTTATTCCTTTGTCCTGCTCGGCCTGCTGGCCGGGCTGCAGGCGGCGTTCGCCCAGACGAACCCGAGCTTGACGCTCCAGGCGCCCCTGGACGTACCGCCGGCCAAGGCCGTGGACCTGCCCGCCAGCGGAGGCACCCTGATAGCGGGTGCCCAGGGCCTGACCTGGTTGAGCGCCGGTGGCGCGCCTGGCCCGCGCCTGGAGGGCGCTTTCCACAGCTTGGACAGTCGCCCGTCAGGTACTGGCACCCTGGTAGCTGCGGTCGACAGCACCCGGCAGGCACTGGTGCTGGCTACGGCCGCGGAGCCTGCGAGTCCTTGGCAAATCGGACCAGCCTTACCCCCCATGGCGGTTGCGTTGAACGGTGCCTGTCTGTTCCGCGACCCGGCTGGAAACCTGTTCGTTTTTCTGGTGGGCGAGGGCGGTCACGGCGAGCAATGGCTGATCGGCAGCCAGGAGCGCTTGCTCGACAGCCCGCGCCAGGTACGCACCCTGGCCTTGCCCCCGGACGCCAGCCATTGCCGAGTGGACGACACCAGTCAACAGCTGGCGGTGAACGAGGCCAGCCTGGGCTGGTGGTTGTACCCGGCGCAAGCCGAGGCACGGGCCGAGCGCAGCCCGGTGGACCTGCGGCAGCCCTTCGGTAAGCTCGCAGGCTCGGCCGATGGCTTGGCCTGGGCAGCCGGCGGCTTACTGGGGCTGGACAGCAAGGCAGGCCAACTGCACCTGTACCAGGCCAGCGGCAAGGGATGGCAAGCGATGGGTAGCCTGAGCATCCCAGGCGGCGGTCACCCGGAAACCCTGGCGGCTCGCCCGTCGCCCAGTGGCCTTGACGTGGTCGTACAGAGTGACGGCCATGCCGGCGTGCGCCTGGGGCAGTTGGCGTGGCGGCCTCAGCGCTTGGCCGCTGCGTCGGCCCTTCCTGAGGTGCAGGCGGCGGCGCAAACCGAACCTGTGGCCCGGCAGGGGGACGCGGCGGACGATCCTGCCCTGTGGATTCACCCGACCGATGCCAGCCGTAGCCTGGTACTGGGCACCAACAAGAAGCAGGGCTTGCTGGTTTACGGCCTGGACGGCCTTTTGCGCCAGAGCCTGGACGTGGGCCGGCTGAACAATGTGGACCTGCGCAGAGGCTTTCGCCTGGCTGGCAAGCCGGTGGACCTGGCCGTGGCTACCCAGCGCGACCGCAACAGCCTGTTGATCTTCGCCATCCGGCCCGACGATGGTCATCTGGAAGTGGCTGGGGAGGTGCCGACTGAACTGGGTGCTATCTACGGTCTGTGCCTCTACAAGGACGAGCAGGGCATCCAGGCGATCGCCAATGACAAGGATGGCCGCTTCGTGCAGTACCTTCTGCAGGACAGCCAGGGCAAGGTAGTAGGCCAGCGGCTGCGCGGCTTCGCTCTGCACAGCCAGCCGGAAGGCTGTGTCGCTGACGACGCCCAGCATCGCCTGTTCATTGGCGAAGAGGACGTCGGGGTCTGGGCCCTGGATGCCCGCGCCAGCGCGCCTGCCGAGCCCAGGCCGGTCATTGGCGTTGGCGACACTTTGAAGGCTGACGTGGAGGGGCTGGCGCTCTATGCCAAGGGTGACCGCCGCTACCTGGTGGTTTCCAGCCAGGGCAACGACAGCTACCTGGTATTGGACGCGCAGCCGCCGTACCGCTTGCACGGGGCCTTCCGGGTGGGGATCAACGCCGTCGCCGGGATTGACGGCACCTCGGAAACCGATGGCCTGGACGTGACCAGCGCCAACCTGGGCGGGCCCTGGCAGGCCGGACTGCTGGTAGTGCAGGACGGACGCAAGCGCATGCCCGAGCAGGCGCAGAACTTCAAGCTGGTGCCTTGGGACGACCTGGCCCGGGCTATCGGGTTGCCATGACGTCTGCGGTCATCAAACGGTCATTCTTTCGCTTTTATCTAGTGCCCGCGCAGTAGCGGGAAGGAGTTACCCATGCAAGCGTCACTTGAGCATATGGATGTCTGGAGCCTGATCGTCGGCGCAAGCCCGGTGGTGAAAGGGATCATGGCCATCTTGCTGCTGGCCTCGTTGGCCAGCTGGTACCTTATCGTACTGCGCCACTGGACCCTGGCACGTACCGAGGCGGCTATGGCCGGGGCCAGGAAAGACCTGGAGGCGAGCCAAGACCTTGCGGCCCTGGGTCGCGTCCAGGCCAACGACGGTCCGGCGCGCCTGTTGTCCATTGGCCTGAACACCTATCAGCAACTGCGCCCCCTGGACGGCAGTGGCCCGGTCGCGGCGCTGGAAGCCTCGGAGCGCGCCATGGGCGTGCTGCTGGTAGAAGAGGAGCTGCGGCTCGAGCGGGGCTTGTCTTTGCTGGCGACCATCGGCTCGGTAAGCCCCTACATCGGCCTGCTGGGCACGGTGTGGGGCATCATGGGCGCCTTCATGGGCCTTTCCCAGGCGCAGCAGGCAACCCTGTCCAGCGTGGCGCCGGGGATTGCAGAGGCGTTGATCGCCACGGCCATCGGCCTGTTCGCCGCGATTCCCGCCGTTATTGCCTACAACCGCTTCGCTGCCAGAGGCCAGCGTCTGCTGGCGCGCTATTACAACCTGGCCAATCAACTGCAGGCCCGCCTGCATCGCCAGTGGCATGGCAGCCACGGCGCGTTGGCCAAAGCGGCCTGAGGACCTGCCCATGCTCACTCGCCCCCTGCGCAAGCATAGCCCCAAGGCCGAAATGAACGTGGTGCCTTACATTGACGTCATGCTGGTGCTGCTGGTGATCTTCATGGTCACCGCCCCCATGCTTACCCAAGCGGTAAAGATCGATTTGCCAAAGGTGGCAGCCCAGGCGCTGGGTCCTGATGAGTCCCAGGCCGTCACCCTATCGATCAAGCCAGAAGGCGGCTTTGCCTGGACCCAGGGCCGCGACCCCGAGCCTCACTTGGCTAGTGACATCCCCGCGCTGCGCGAGCAGCTCGTCAGTGTGCTCGAGCGAGCCCAGGACACGCCTGTGTACCTGCGCGCAGACCAGGGCGTGGACTATGGCGCTGTGGTGAAGGTGATGGCCGCGCTACAGACAGCGGGCATCCGCAAGCTGGGCCTGATGACGGAGGCAGCGCCATGAATGCGCTGGTCGCCCCGCGCGCGGGTTCGCTCGCTGGCTACTGCACCAACGAGTCGTGGACGCTCTGGTTGGGGCGAGGCCTGGCGGTGGGCCTGGCGGTCGCCTTGCATCTGGTGCTGGGCTGGGCCCTTTACCGGCTTGGGCTGACGCAACCGCCTGTGCCTGCGCCGAAGGTGCTGCATACCGAGGTGGTGATGTTGGCGCCTGCCGCGCCCAGCCTGGCGGCCGGGGCGGCGCCGCCCGTGGTTGCTCAGCCCGTAACCGCGCCTCCCACGACGCCGAGGGTAGAGCCTAGCGCACCGACGGCAACAGCTCCAACATCCACGCCAGCGCCTGCCGTTGCACGGCCCCTCACCAAGACGGCTGATCTGGCGCGGCAGCGGGTGAGCACGACGGCGCGGCCCAAAGCTCCCGCTGTGCCGCCCAGGGCGTCTGA
The DNA here is from genome assembly GCF_000826105.1 of Pseudomonas massiliensis. Lineage (GTDB taxonomy): Bacteria > Pseudomonadota > Gammaproteobacteria > Pseudomonadales > Pseudomonadaceae > Aquipseudomonas > Aquipseudomonas massiliensis. The sequence goes on from NZ_CCYK01000007.1 coordinate 1,304,637, forward strand.
GCCCGTGAGTACGCCACGGCCTGTCCCGGCGCCGCCAGTTCCCGCTGCGCCCAGCTCACCCAGCCCGCCTGCCGAGCCCATGGCAGGGCCCACCGCTCGCCCGCCAGTCGCAGCCGCTCCGGCCACCGCCGAGACCTCGAGCCAGCAATACCTGCCCATTAGCAAGCAAGCACCAAGCTACCCGGCGCGCGCGCTCGACGATGGCATCGAAGGCGATTGCACCGTCGAATACCGTGTGGATACCCGTGGCCATGTGCAAGATCCCCATGTGGTGGGCAGCTGCCATCCGATGTTCATTCGCCCGTCCCTGGCGGCCGCCAGTACCTTCGTCTATCGACCGCGGATGGTCGGCGGCCATGCGGTAGAAGTGAACGCGGTGCGCAATACCTTCCATTATCGGATCGACGAGTGAGGTATCTCGAATGAAGGCAGGCGTCGCGGCTGGCTGCAATAGCGGCCCGGCGAAGGACATAGCGCGCTGGATTGATGTGCGGTCAGATCCCATCGAAGCTGGACGCAGAAAGAGCGCAATAGCCTCTCGTTGGACTCAGCAGCCGTGGACGGCAGACTAGGCACAGGCCACGATTGGCTCGACCTGTCGGGCAATTGCATCCCCATGCTCAGCTTCAGCCAAACGAAGCTCATAGCTAGCCTGCAGGTTGACCCAGAACTCTGCTGTGGTACTGAAACAGTGCGACAGCCGCAGGGCCATGTCGGCCGTGACGCCACGCCGTTCCCTGACCACTTCGTTGACCGTCGGAGCTGAAACATGGAGTGCACGCGCCAAGGCGGAAGCAGAGAGCCCCAGCGGCACCATGAATTCCTCCCGCAATATTTCACCGGGATGGATAGGGCGCATGCCGTTCTTGAACATAGGAACCTCAGTGATAATCCACGATTTCAACGTTTGCCGGACCGTTTTCCGTCCATGAGAAGCACACCCGCCATTGTTCATTTATACGAATGCTATGCTGACCCGCGCGGTCACCGTTGAGGCCTTCCAGCCGGTTACCTGGAGGCGCACAAAGGTCAATCAGTTTCGAGGCGCTCTCAAGCATTTGTAGCTTGCGAGTTGCCACTTTTACAATCCCTGACCACCGAACGGTACGCCCTGTACGATAGAGCGTCTCGGTGTCCTTACAGTTGAAGCTGACAATCATCGGAAGCGCTTAACGGATAACGTTAAGCGTTAATATAGTGGTTTCTTGACGGATGGCAAGGCTTTTAACTACGGCGCAGGTTGTCAAGGGGCCACGGGTCAACTCTGCAACGCCATGAGCCGGTTCAGTTGTGGCCGTGCGCGATACAGGGCGAAACGAACAAGCTGCCGTGGTAAGCCCCCGCCGCGGTACGACCTGCCACAAGCAGCCATAGCCCCGTCAGCGATACGACCAGCGCCTCGCCCAGCCAATCGAAGAAGCCCAGGTGAAGCAGGGCGCCGAGCTTGAGTGTGGCCAGCGCATAGACTCCGATGGGGAAGGTAAAGCCCCACCAGCCGAGATTGAAAGGCAGGCCCACCTTGAGGTAACGAATCGTGATGAGGGCGGCCAGAAGCAACCACCACAATCCGAGCCCCCAGAACAGCAGCCCGGCCACCAGGCCGACGCCCGCCGCCACCTGGCCGGCATCGCCCAGGCCTTGTGCGGCGAAGGTGGCCGGCGCCTCCGCGCCCAGGAGCAACATGCCCAGCGCGGCTGTGCCCAGGGGGCCAAGGGCGAGCCAGCTCGATGCAGCCATGCTTGCCTGAGGCAGTTTATGCAACGCCAGGCGCAGCATGAGGATCACCAGGATGCTCACGGCCACTGGCACCGAGTAGGCCCAGAGCGCGTAGCTGGCCACCAGCAGGTGGAACCGCGTCGTGGCATCGGCCAGATGGGGCGCTAGCGCGCCTGCGCTGGCGGCAGCCACTTCGCCAGCCACCACTGGCAGCAACCAAACCGCCGTCATCTGATCGATGCGGTGCTCCTGCCGAGTAAACATGAAAAAAGGGATGGCCACACCGCACACCAGGGCCAACGCGGCATCCAGCCACCATAAGGCATAAGCCCAGTGCAGGGCCGCCTCGCCCCAGCGAGGCAGGCCATACTGCACCAAGCCGTTGATCAGGGTGGCCAGGCCCATGGGAATGGTGCCGAAGAACATCGAGACCGTAGCGTGGCCGAATACACGCTTGGCTTGCGGGTAAAACAATGCCCAGCGAGCGCTGTACAGCATCGTACAAAGCGCGAAGAGCAGGATGTTGAGCAGCCACAAGACTTCCCCTATACGAGTCAGAAGCCTCGGGTGGCCGGGCCATTGCCCAAGCGCGAGTGAAAGGATGCCAGTCCCCATGGTCACGGCGAACCAGTTGGGTGTGAATTGCCGAATGACTTCCAGCGGCCTCGGCAGGTGGGTCAGGGGCCGCCGCAGGCGCAAGGTGTGGGCTAAAAGGGTAACGGCCATGAAAGTGCCCCGGACGATACAAGTGTTTGGTCCGTTAAAGCTAACCCGCCGAATTTAATTGATGAAACGGTTAATATCGCTATCCGTTACCTGGATAACTGGTAGATCATGAGGCTCACCCTGCGCCAGTTGGCCATCTTTCGAACGATCGCTCAGCACGGCTCCACAACCCGGGCCAGTGCTGTCTTGTCCTTGTCTCAATCAGCCACTAGCGCCGCACTCCAAGAGTTGGAGCATGCTCTGGGCGCACAGCTGTTCGACCGGGCAGGCAAGCGGCTCGTGCTCAATGTGAATGGGCAAGGTTTGCTACCCCAGGCGATACAGTTGTTGGAAGCCGCCGCCCAGATCGAAGACGGCTTTCAACATGCCGATATCGGTGGCCGTCTACGGGTCGGCTGCAGTACCACCATCGGCAACTACCTGATGCCCGCCCTGATGAAGGCCCTGTCCAAACGCGCTCCCAAGGTAAAAGTTGACGTCATCATGGGGAACAGCGCTGACATCGCTCGCCACGCCGCTCAGCTCAGCATCGACCTGGGCCTGATCGAGGGCCCGTGTCACTTGGCGGATCTCAGCGCCCGGCTCTGGTGCGAGGACGAATTGCTGATAGTTGCAGCGGCCGAGGATCCCCTGGCCAAAACCGCGAAGGTCAGCTTGCACCAGCTTGCCTCCGCGCGCTGGCTATTACGCGAACCTGGCTCCGGTACGGCCGAGCAGGTGAGCGAACTGCTGTTGCCACACCTCAAGCATTGGCCGCATACCCAGGAGGTGGGCAGCTCCGAAGCCATCAAGCACATGGTCGCGGCTGGGCTGGGTATCAGCTGCCTGTCGCGTCGGGTGGTGGGGGATCTCATCGCCCAAGGGCAACTGGTGGTGTTGCGTCACGGCCTGCCAGCGCTGACGCGGCCTTTTTATGAGGTGCATCATCGGAACAAGTTTGTGTCTCGCGCCATGGAGGAGTTCTTACAAATTCTTGAAGGTTTTCCGTCTGCCTACCGGCGGCCGTGCTCGGCGTGAGTCATATCTGTGCAGCGCTGACTTGCTCAGCCAGGACGACCCGGTTGCGGCCCTCCCGTTTGGCCTGATAGAGAGCATTGTCGCTGGCCATGACCCAGTCTTCGACCCGGTTCATGGTTGCGCCATGCTCCGAAACCCCGATACTCAAGGTCATGGGTGGCAAATCCTTTCTGGCTTCGAAGGCTTGGAGCATATGGTGCTTGAGCCTGGCCAGAATAGCCTCTGCCTGCTCGCCATCGGTATCTCGCAGTACCAGGCCGAACTCATCGCCACCTATCCGACCGGCCACGTCAGTAGGGCGGCACCGTTGGCGAAGGGTAACGGTCAGCAGCCGAATGACATCATCGCCCACGAGGTGCCCGTGTACGTCATTGATAGCCTTGAAATGGTCGATGTCGATCAGTGCCAGGGTAGTGGGTAGGGGGCGCTGCTGCGCGGCTGTGAATTCTTCGCCAAGAAAGCGCTTCCATGCACCCTGGTTCAGCAGACCGGTGAGGCTGTCCATCCGGTTGGCTTCCTTCAGCTGACGCTTGTGCTCGGCGAGCTGTGCGGCCAATCGGTAGGCAGCGAAGGCCACCGCCATGGGGTAGACCGCAAGCATGGGGAGGCAGGCGTACACCTGGGCGGTCGAGGTCTGGGGGAGAAACGTTGAGCCAAGCAGCCAGGTGAAAGCCAGGGCGCCGGTTGCCATCACCGGCAGGCTTATGGCCAACAGGCGAGGGCCGCCTACCGCGATACAGTTCATGCAGAACATGGACATCAATAGCGTGCAGCCTAGCGCATTGAACTGCATGGCAGCGACCCAGAGCCCGCCAAACGCGGACTCGACGATCATGTTCCGGCGCTCCACGTGATAGGACACCCGTACTGTGCGCGCCAGGAGATAAGCCACATGAGGCCATATGAACCCGTGGAAGACCAGCAGCACCCAGACCCAGACCGGCAGGGAATAGGAGGTCAGGACCGCGGCCACAGCCCAGAAACCGGCGGCAGAGCCGAGGATCCGGGGAAGATAGAGGCGCTTTGCGAAGGTGCCCGCCTTGATCGTCATAGCCTGTCAGGTCGGTGGAGAAGTAGGGCGGCATCACTGCCTGGGTCTTGAACGATTGCAGACAGGCGTAACGGCTGCAGGTTCTGCCGGCGTAGGGCGAGGTCTACAGCTTGCAGGCAGTCATCGCGTCAGGGATGGTAGCCATGTGCTATCAACAAGCTATACCGAAGAATCTTTGGCGTCAATCTTCTAGCCGGGTCCGGCGTTACTAGACGACAAGCGGCAGGCCAGGGCGCGACGCCTCTGCACAGGGCCTCATGCCGCATGGCATAGGCCAGGGGCCATAGGGTCAGCCATGGAAGACAAACGAACCTCTCGCCGCCTGCACACTCGAAGTCCGCAGATGTGGGCCTCAACCATCCTTGCGAGGAAAATACCGTGAGTGAAGCTTATCGATCAGAAGCTCAGCGCCTTGAGCAGACCTTTGCTGATGCCTACGCGGCTTATCGTAAGCATCTGGAATCTACATCCTATCCAGCGTCCGAAGAGGACTGGGCCGAGCATGATCGTTATCAGGAAGCCGTCTCTGCCGCGTCCACGGCCTGGGGCGAGTTCTGCATCAATAGCAGGCATCTGAGGTAAATCAAGCACGGGCGCCGATTGTGCCTAGGCTCTGTACGGAGAGGCGCGCAACCGGACCTACATCGTGCGGTTGTTCAAATGGTGTCGTGGGTTCTGGCCAGGCCATTCCAGCCGGAGCTGATCATTGGGGGCGAGCCCTGGCCGCGGCTCACCCCGCCAATGCCCGGTCCTCTGGCTGCGGATGCAAGGGCAGGTGCAGGGTGATGCAGGTCCCGCCACCGTCTTCACCCTCGGCCACGCTGACGTGGCCACCGTGAGCGCCCACCATGCCCTGGCAAATGGCCAAGCCCAGGCCCGTGCCCTGGCCGCCGCGGTCGCCCCGGGCGGCGGTGTAGAACATGTCGAAGATCCTGGAGCGTTCGTCCTCCGGAATACCAGGGCCTTGGTCGCTGACCGCCAACCGCAGTTCGCCATCTACCGCACGGGCCGACACCCGCACACGGCCGTTCGCGGGGGAAAAGCGGGCGGCGTTTTCCAGGACGTTGACCAGCGCCTGCTCGATCAGCGCCGGGTGGGCGTAGAGCAGTGGCAAGGTGCTGCTGGCTTCCACTACCAGTTGCAAGGGCGCCAGCACCCCGCGTAGCCGTTGCACCGCCGAGGCGATGATATCGGCCGGGGCGATCCAGTCCCGCGCCAGGCTGAGGGTGCCGTGGCCCAGGCGGGTCATGTCCAGCAGGTTCTGAATATAGCGATCCAGGCGTTCGCATTCCAGACGGGTGCCTTCCAGCAATTGTTCCCGGTCCTGCGGGCTGAGGGCATCACCCAAGGCTTGGAGGCTTTCGATGCTGCCACGCATGACGGTCAAGGGGGTGCGCAGGTCGTGGGACACCGATGCCAGCAAGGCGCTGCGCAGCTCTTCGGTTTCGCCTTTCAAACGGGCGGCTTCCAGATCCTCCGCCAGGCGCGCCCGGGCAATCGCCTGGGCCAGAGGCTGTCCCAGTGCCATGACCTGGCGACGTCGGGCGTCCGGAATGTTCCCGCCTGCCTTGGGCCAGACCGCGATCAACGCCAAGGTGCCCGGTTCGCTGACCAAGGGCCACCACCACCCTTGGCTGGCAGGCAGCGTGCCGGTGCCGCAGCCTGCCGCCTGGCCATGCTTCCAGGCCCAATCGGCCGCGGCGCGGTCCCTCTCCGTTGCCTCCGAAGGCAGTACCAGGCGGCCACTGGCGTCACGTTCGTGCAGGGTCACTCGCACATCCGGCCAGGCTTCGAAATGCCGTTGCGCAGCGTCCATTACGTCTCGCCGCTCGCTGGCGGCGGCCAGGCGCTGCGACAGGTCCAGCAGCTCACTGGTATGAGCCTGGGTATCGCGCAGGGCATGCAGGTGGCGGCGCTGGGCCGTTGCCAGGTTGCCCGTCAAGGCGGCCATGAACAGGAAGAACAGGAGGGTGAGGAAGTCTTCCCGCAGGTCGACGGACAGCGAAAAAATCGGCTCGATAAAAAGAAAGTCGTAGAGCAGAAAGGACAGGCCCGCGCTGAGCAGAGCCGGGCCCAACCCACCGGCCAAGGCGACCAGTAGCACACCGGCCAATAGCACGAGCGAGATATTAGGCAGCACCAGCCAATGGGAAACACCCCAGGACAGGGCTGCGGCCAGCAGCGACACGCCTACCGCCAAGGCGTAGTGACCAGGCCTGCTTGAAGGCCGCAGCGGACGGCCAGGCGCTTCCACCGAAGCGTCGCGGTCGAGGACGGCGACCTCGAGCCCCTTGGCCTGGCCCAGCAAGCGACCCGCCAAGCCCAGCCCCCCAGCCGGTCGCAGCCAGCGCAGTGGCCCGGGCCGCCGTCGGCTGGCGGCCAGAAGAAGCACGCTGGCTCGCCGTTCCGCGGCATGCTGGAGCAGGGTCGCGGCGACTTCGCTGGCGCGCAGGGTCACCACTTCGCCGCCCAGGCGTTCGGCCAGTTGCTGTGCCAGCAGCAGGCGTTGGCGGCCAGCCTCGTCACCCTGTCGGCCAGTGTCCACATGTACCAGGGCCCACGGCAGGTGGCGGCGCTGGGCGATGCGGCTGGCGTGGCGCACCAGGCGTTCGGCCTGGCCGTCGCCCTTGACCGCAACCAGCAAGCGCCCGCGCACGCTGGGCGCTGCCTGGCCCTGCTGGCGATACCCCTGGGCGAGGTCGCTGTCCACCTGGGCAGCGGCGGTTTGCATGGCCAGCTCGCGCAGCGCGGCCAGGTTGGTGGGAATGAAAAACGCCTCGATGGCCGCGCGGGCCTGTTCCGGCATGTAGACCTTGCCGTCGCGCAGGCGCTCGAGCAGCTCGCGTGGTGGCAGGTCGATAAGAATGAGTTCCTGGGCTTCGAGCAGCACCCAGTCCGGCACGGTTTCCTGTACGCGTACGCCGGTGATGCCGTGCACCTGGTCGTTCAGGCTTTCCAAGTGCTGCACGTTCACGGTGGTATGCACATCGATGCCGGCGGCCAGTAACTCCTCTACGTCCTGCCAGCGCTTGCCGTGACGGCTACCAGGTGCGTTGGTATGCGCCAGCTCGTCCACCAGCGCCAATTGCGGTCGCGCGGCCAGCACCCCGTCCAGGTCCATCTCCTCCAGGATGCGCTCGCGGTAGTGAACCCGCGCCAGGGGCTGGCGTGGCAGGCCCACCAGCAAGGCTTCGGTATCGCTGCGGCCGTGGGTTTCCACCATGGCCGCAAGTACCTTGACACCCTGGCGCTGCAGCGCTTGGGCGGAGCGCAACATGGCGCAGGTCTTGCCGACCCCGGCCGATGCGCCCAGGTAGACCTTCAGGCGGCCGCGCCCATTGGGCAGGGCGGCCAGGAGCGCATCGGCGCGGGCGGCATCACTCATCGGTTACAGCATCCTTCAAGGGGTGGTGGCCTGCTCGAGCGCCAGGTTCAAGGCAAGCACATTCACAGTGGGCGGGCCGACCAGAGGCGAGCGTACCTGAGCCTGCACCAGTTGCTCCACTGCCTCGACATTCATGCCCCGGGCCGCGGCGATGCGCCTGGCCTGCCAGAGCGCGGCCTGGGGCGGCAAATCCGGGTCCAGTCCGCTTCCGGAGGTAGTGACCAAGGCCAGGGGCACTGGCCCGTCGCCCTGGCCGGCCAGCTTGGCCGCGTCCGCCTTGACGCGCTCGGCCAGGGCTGGGTTGGTCGTGGCCAGGTTGCTGGCCGAACTGGACACGGTAGCGAAGGCGCCGGCCGAAGGGCGCGGCTGGAACCAGCGTTCACCTTCGAAGCCTTGGGCGATCAAGGCCGAGCCGCGAACCTGACCGCTGTCGTCACGTACCAGGCTGCCACCGGCCTGGGTAGGGAAGGCCACCTGGGCGATGGCCGTGACCGCCAGCGGATAGGCAACGCCAGTAACCAGGGTCATGGCGGCCAGAAGCGTGACGGCGGGGCGCAATAGACTGTTCATAGGGGTTCCTCAAACCAGATGCAGGGCAGTAAGCAGCAGGTCGATCGCCTTGATGCCGATGAAGGGCACCAGGATGCCGCCCAGACCGTAGATCAATAGGTTGCGTCGCAGTAGGCTCGCGGCGTCCTTGGCCTGCACCCGCACGCCGCGCAGGGCCAAGGGTATCAGCGCGATGATGATCAGGGCGTTGAAGACAATGGCCGAGACAATGGCGCTCTGTGGGCTTTGCAGGCCCATGATGTTGAGCAGGCCCAACTGCGGGTACAGGCCGGCGAAGAGCGCCGGCAGGATGGCGAAGTACTTGGCCACGTCGTTGGCCACCGAGAAGGTGGTCAAGGCCCCACGGGTCACCAGCAGTTCCTTGCCGATCTGCACCACGTCCAGCAGCTTGGTGGGGTCGCTGTCCAGGTCCACCATGTTGGCCGCCTCGCGTGCGGCCTGGGTGCCTTCGTTCATGGCCATGCCTACGTCAGCCTGGGCTAGGGCTGGAGCATCGTTGGCGCCGTCACCACACATGGCCACCAGGCGGCCCTGGTCCTGCTCATGACGGATGCGGTCGAGTTTCTTCTGCGGAGTCGCCTCGGCGATCACGTCGTCCACGCCGGCCTGGGCGGCGATGGCCGCTGCGGTGAGGGGGTTGTCGCCGGTCACCATCACCGTGCGGATGCCCAGCTTGCGCAGCTCATCGAAGCGCTCGCGAATGCCCGGCTTGACTACGTCGGTCAGCTCGATGGCACCGACCAGGCGCGCGTCACAGGCCACCAGCAAGGGCGTGCCGCCGCCCTGGGCGATGCGCTCGATTTCCCTGGCCATTTGCCCTGGCAGTTCGGCACGGCTGCGGCCAATGAACGCCAGCACCGCGTCCACGGCGCCTTTGCGGTAGCGCCTGCCTTCGACATCCAGGCCGGACAACCGGGTTTCGGCGGTGAAGGGGACTGGCTGGGCCCCTGGCAGTTCAGGCGCCCGGGCAGCGCCTAGCTGGGCCACGAATTCCACCACTGACTTGCCCTCGGCGGTGTCGTCGGCCATAGAGGCGAGCAGGGCGGCCTCGGCGATTTCCGCCTTGGTCACCGCCGGGGCGGCGAACAGCCCAGTGCAGCGGCGGTTGCCGAAAGTAATGGTGCCGGTTTTGTCCAGCAGCAGAACATGCACGTCGCCGGCGGCCTCCACGGCGCGGCCAGACTTGGCGATCACGTTCAGGCGCACCAGGCGATCCATGCCGGCGATGCCGATGGCCGACAGCAAGCCGCCGATGGTCGTGGGGATCAGCGTGACCAGCAGCGCCGCCAGGAAGACCACCGGCAGATTGCCGCCGGCAAAGGCCGCGAAGGGTTGGAGCGTGACCACCACTACCAAGAAGATCAGGGTCATGCCGATCAGCAGGATGTCCAGGGCGATCTCGTTCGGGGTCTTCTGCCGACGCGCGCCTTCCACCAGGGCAATCATCCGGTCCAGGGTGGATTCACCCGGGTTCGCGGTGATGCGTACCAGCAGCCAGTCCGACACCAACCTCGTATTGCCGGTCACCGCTGAGCGATCGCCGCCGGATTCGCGGATCACCGGGGCGGATTCCCCGGTAATGGCCGCTTCGTCCACCGCCGCGATGCCTGCGAGCACCTCACCGTCGCTGGGAATCATCTCGCCGGCCTGCACCCGAACGACATCGCCCTGGCGCAGGGCCGTGGCCGAGACGATTTCGAAACTGCCATCAGCGCGACGACGACGGGCCTTGAGGTCGGCGCTGCCGGCACGCAGGCTATCCGCGCGCGCCTTGCCACGGCCTTCGGCCAGGGCTTCGGCGAAGTTGGCGAAGAGCACCGTGAACCACAGCCACAGGGCGATCTGCAGCCCCACGCCCAGGGGCACTTCCGCATCCGGCACGAAGCACAGCACCGTGGTCAGCACGGCAGTGAGTTCCACCACCAGCATGACCGGCGCGCGCTTGAGCTGGCGCGGGTCCAGCTTGACGAACGCTTGCACAAGGGCAGGGCGCCACAGGGCGAGCAAGCCGGTCTGGCTCACCGTGGGATGGGTGGCGGCCGGCTGGGTGTTATTGACAGGCATGTTCATGATCAGTCCTCAGAAGCCCGCGCTCAGTTGATCGGCGATCGGGCCCAGGGCCAGGGTGGGCAGGAAGGTCAGGCCGCCGACCACAACGATGGTGGCGGTGAGCAACACAACGAACAGCAGGCCGTGGGTAGGGAAGCTGTTGGGCCCTACCGGCAGCGCTTTCTTCGCGGCCAGGCTGCCGGCCAGAGCCAACACCGGCAGGATGTAGCCGAAACGGCCGATCAACATGCCCAGGCCCAGCATGATGTTGTGAAAGTCCGTGTTGGCGCCGAAGCCCCCGAACGCCGAGCCGTTGTTGGCGCTGGCCGAGGTATAGGCATACAGCAGTTCACTGAAACCGTGCGGGCCGGGGTTGGCCACGGCCGAGCCGATGCTGGGCAGGCAGGCGGCAATGGCACCGAGCACCAACACCCCCACCGGCATCACCAGCAGGGTGGCGACCAGCAGCTTCACGTCGTGGGCGACCAGCTTCTTGCCCAGGTATTCCGGGGTGCGACCGATCATCAGGCCAGCCAGGAAAACCGCGATCAGCACGAACAGCAGCATGCCGTAGAGACCCGCGCCCACGCCGCCGAAGATGACTTCGCCGAGCATCATGTTGATCAGGGCGACCATGCCGGTGATGGGGTTGAGGCTATCGTGCATGCCGTTGACCGAGCCGTTGGACGCTGCCGTGGTGACCACCGCCCACAATGCCGTCCCGCCCGGGCCGAAGCGGCTTTCCTTGCCTTCGAGCGGCGCGGCGCTTTGCACCAGGGCATCCTGCAGCCCCGGCGCTGGCTGATATTCGGCCCAGAGCGCGATGGCGCCACCGATCAGCAGCAAGGCCAGCATCGAGCCGAAGATGGCGCGGCTCTGGCGTAGGTCCTTCACATAATGACCGTAGGTAAACACCAGCGCAGCCGGGATCATCAGGATGGCCGCCACCTCGAACAGGTTGCTCCACGCGGTAGGGTTCTCGAAGGGGTGCGCCGAGTTCACGCCAAAGAAGCCGCCGCCATTGGTGCCCAGCTGCTTGATGGCGATCTGGCTGGCGGCTGGGCCGAGTGGCAGACTCTGGGTGGCCCCCTGCAGGGTATGCGCGTCTACGTAGGCGGCGAAGGTCTGTGGCACGCCCTGCCATACCAGGAAGAGGGCGAAGGCCAGGCACAACGGCAGCAGCACGTAAAGGGTGGCGCGGGTCATGTCCGCCCAGAAGTTGCCCAGGGTACGGGCCGAGCGCCGGGCGATGCCGCGGCTCAGCGCCACCAGCACGGCCAGGCCGGTGGCGGCGCTGACGAAGTTCTGCACGGTGAGCCCGACCATCTGGCTGAAGTAGCTCAGCGACGCTTCGCCGCTGTAGGCCTGCCAGTTGGTGTTGGTGACGAAGCTCACCGCGGTGTTGAACGCCAGGGAAGCATTCAACCCAGGCAAGCCCTGGGGGTTGAGCGGCAGCGCGCCCTGGCCCATGAGCACGGCGAACAGGAACAGCAGGCCCGCCAGGTTGAAAGCGAGCAGGGCCAGGGTGTACCGCTGCCAGCTTTGCTCTTGCCCGGCATCGATCCCGGCCAATCGGTAACAGCCGGCTTCCACCGGGCCTAGCAATGGATGCAGCCAGGTGCGCTGGCCTTCCATGACCCGGTAATAAAAACGGCCCAGCAGTGGCGCGGGCGCCGCCACCAAGGCCAGAAACAGAACGATCAACCACCCGTCGTAGCTATGCATGGCTGCCGTTACCCCCGGTCCGCGCGCAACAGCGCGGCCAGCAGATAAACGAACAGCCCCACTGCCAATAGCAGCGAAACCCCTTGCATGATGCTCATGTGTCCCTCCTCGATACCGAACTGGTATGGCACCATTGTTCGAGAGAAGGGCGTAAAGGAACGATTGCGAAACGGCGCCCAGGCGTAAAGCTTGCGTAAAAAAAAGAATCGGGGACCAGGCCGGGCTGTTGGCCGTTACGACGCCAGTGCGTAAAGCAATGCAGCGGCCCGAGCGCGCTGCCGGCCTCCACCCGCCGCATTACCGCCTTCTCATTGGAATTGCGCATCCCATCCAGGCGGCAACCGCCGTGGCGGGCGGTAATGAATACAGTGGCCGCCTCGCGCCAGGTTTGAATCTCCTCGCCCTGGGCGATGGGCCGCTGGGGGTGCAGAGCAGCCATGGCCATGAGCAAGCTGGCCGCGCCACAGGAATCCACGCTCGGGTGTTCAACAACCTGATCGACGCCCGTGACAACCTGGCCAACAACAGCATGAACCAGGCCCTGCGCAACTTGACCCTGATCAACGTGGTCTTCCTGCCGCTGAATCTCGTTGCCAGCATCGGCGGTATGTCCGAATTCAGCATGATGACCGGCAGCCTGCCCTGGTGGGTGTCCTTCCCTACACTGATCGTAGGCATGGTCGTGCTCGCGGTCGGGATGGTGGTCAGGTTGAAGCGGTTGGTGTAGGCGCTGGCGGCCTGTGGGAGGTAGCGCCAGCTGCCGAATGGCCAAGACGCGGGCCCCCTTTCGCCAGCTATGCTGGCTCCCACCGATTTCTGCGCACTGCCAGGTTCGCAATCGCGCAGCGAAGCTGGCGTAATAAACCCCTTGAGATCAAAGCGCAGGGAGCAGTAATGAACCCAATATTGGTGGTATTCAGCGGTTTACCTGGCACGGGAAAAACGACACTCGCCAAGGCCTTGGTGGCCAGCACGGGTTGGGTGTATCTGCGTATCGATGCCATCGAACAGGCGATCCTGCGACGTGGCAACCTGGCTGAGATAGGCGCGACCGGTTATGAAGTCGCCAATGAAGTTGCCTTGGGCAACCTTGGACTGGGCAATAGCGTCGTCGCGGATGGAGTTAATCCCGTGGCAGAGAGCCGCGAGGCGTGGCATCGGGTTGCATCCGCCGTGGAGGCCCAGTTGATCGATGTACAGCTGGTGTGCTCGGATGCCGCCGAACATCGTCGGCGGGTCGAAACCCGCACGGCTGATGTGCCTGGCCTGACACTGCCTGATTGGAGCTCGGTTCAGTCCCATGAATTCGAGCCTTGGGCAGGGGCGCCATTTACGCTCGACACAGCGGCGCTTTGCGTGGAGGAAGCCCTGGAAATGCTGATGGCGCGTTTAGCGCTGGGAGCCTGACACGCTTATGGATATGTCCGCGTGTAGGGTCAATGAGCCAGAGGTCGCTCATTTTGTCCACCTTGAAACACCCATGTACCATGGCGCACCTGTACCCCCGTAACGCACCACAAGGATTGTTCATGCGTACCCGCCTGCTTACCCCTCTGGCTCTGATCATCAGCACCTTCGCCTGTGCCCAGGCGAGTGCCAGCGGCGATGACAGCTGCTATCCGGACTGGTCACCGCCCAAGCGCTCGCTGGAATCCTGCAACAATTTTCCCTTTCTCAGCCCTGGCAACGACAGCCGCGTGAACCTGCGGTTGTTGCTGTCGGATCGAAAGGTGCTGCCGCTTTCGCCCAATGGCGTGGCCGAGGATGAGCGCGCCACCGGCTACGGCCCGGTGCCGTTTCCCGTGTCGCGCCTGGCCGAGGATGAGTCGTTGGGCAAACCCAGCGATGACAGCGTTACGGCGGGCTTGATGGAGCAACTGCAACAGCTGGGGGTTGAGCGCGCAAGCCTTGAAACCGCGGGGGAAGCCTTCCTGGACGGAGAGGGTAGCCGCTGTCGCAGCAACACCGATGACAGCGCGGCCGCATTTGTCGAGCAGGTTGCGAAAAGCCCGAACCTGGCCAACGCCGAGCGTCAGGCCCTGGCGCAGGCGCGGCTCAAGCTGCTGGAAGCCTGCGCTTGGGAACCTCAGCAGCAGGCGACGCTCTTGCCTGAAGGCCTGGGCTCCCCCGAGGCTGAGGCCTTCGCGGCCTATCTGAAAGCAGCCGCGGATTTCTACAGCGGCCGCTTCAGCGAAGCGGAAGCAGGATTTGCCGCGCTGACGGGGCAAGCCCAGCCGTGGCTGAAGGAAGTAGGCACCTATATGGTCGCGCGCACACGCCTCAACGCCGCCCAGGCGGACGTATTCGACGAATACGGTGGGCTCAGGCAAGAGCGCGATGCCGCCAGCTTCGCCCCGGTCAGCGAGGCCTTGACCCATTACCTGGAGGCCTACCCGAACGGCCGCTATGCCGCGTCCGCCAAGGGGCTGGTGCGGCGGGTGCACTGGCTGGCGGGCGACAGGCAAGCCCTGGCCGCCGACTATGCCTGGCAGCTCACCGAAGCCAGTAATGAGCAACGCAGCGTGCCGCTGGAGGCATTGATCCAGGAGTTGGACAACAAGCTGCTCAGTCCGACCCCGGACGCCCAGGGCGCGCCGCTGCTTGCCGCCGTGGCCGACCTGATGCTGTTCCGCCCGGAGGGTGAGACCCCGTTCAGCGCAGAGCAGTTGCAGGCGCAGAAGGCGACCTTCGACCAACACCCCGGCCTGTACGAATACCTGCAAGCCGCGCGTGCCTTCTACGTCGACAACCAGCCTGGCGAGGCGCTCAAGCATCTGCCCGAGGCCATCCCGGAGCAGCTGGACTATCTTGCGTTCAGCCAGCAGGTGCTGCGCGGCCTGGCTTTGGAGGTCCAGGGCGATCGGGCCGCCGGGCAGGCCTTGTGGCTGAAGTTGATAGCTCGGGCGACAGCGCCCTTGCAGAACGACCTGCTGCAGCTGCTGTTGGCGATGAACTACGAGCGTGGCGGCGAGCTGGCCAAGGTCTTCGAAGCTAACTCTCCCATCACCGCCGAGCAGGTACGCTTGATCCTGTTGGCCAAGGTGGCCGACGCGCCGCTGCTGCGGCGCCAGGCAGTCCAGGGCGTCAGCGCCAAGGAAAAAGCCACGGCGCAGTTCGTGCTGCTCTACAAGGACCTGATGCGCGGCCAGTACGCGGCCTTCGCCGACGACCTGGCCGCCCTGGGCGCCGCCCCGTCCGAGGAAAAGCTCGACAGCGCCCTGGGCTACGCCTATGGGCCGGCCCAGACCTTGGCCCTGTTCAATTGGGCAGGCGGGAAGGGGCCGTCAGGCTACAGCTGCCCGAGCCTGAAGGAGACGGCCGCCGCCTTGCAGGCACGCGAGCATGACCCCAAGGGCCTCAATTGCCTGGGCGAGTTCATCCATCGTAACGGGCTGGATGGCATGCCACTGGACCAGCGCCCGGAGGCGGATCAGCTCGGTGGCACCGAGCCGGCATTCAAGGGAACCGTCTATTCGCGGCTGGAGGGATACAAGCAGGTGATCGCCGACCCGACCGCGGACCGCGATGACAAAGCCTATGCCCTGTACCGGGCGATCAACTGCTATGGCCCCTCAGGCTACAACGGGTGCGGCGGCAGCGAGGTCGACCAGCCGGTGCGCAAGGCGTGGTTCAAGCAGCTCAAGGGCACCTACGCCAGCACCCCCTGGGCCAAGGCGCAGCGGTACTACTGGTGACCATCAGGCACCTGGCGGCTGGGCTGTTGTTCCTGCTCTTCGCCAGCCCGGCGGTGGCCGGCGTCGATGCGGCAGAGCATGACGCCTTCTGGTTGTGGAGCGGCGTGCAGGCTCAGCCGGTATTGAAGCAGGCACGTACGCTTTACCTGCTCCAGGGCCAGGTCAGCACCCGGCGAGGCCAGCAGCGGGTGGAGCTGATCGCCCAGGGCGCGGGCGTGTCCCGTTTACCTCAACCCGAACTCTGGGTCGTGTATCGGGCACATACCCTGCGCTGGCCGGAGCCCGTTTACAAGAAGGTATTGAGCCAGGTTGAACGCTGGCAGGCGGCCGGTAACGCTGTGGTGGGTATCCAGATCGATTTCGATGCGCGCACGCGTTATCTCTCCGAGTACGTCGCCTTTCTCAATGACCTGCGTCAGCGCCTGCCGTCTCACTACCGGCTCAGCATTACCGGATTGATGGACTGGAGCAGCAACGCCGACCCCGACGCCATTGCCCAGCTCAAGGGCGTGGTGGACGAGGTGGTAGTACAGACCTATCAGGGCCGCCAGAGCATTCCTGACTATGGCGCCTACCTCCCGCGCCTGGCGCGCCTTGGGTTGCCCTTCAAGGTTGGGCTGGTCCAGGGCGGCCAATGGAAAGCCTTGGATGCGCTGGAGCGCAGCCCCTGGTTTAGAGGCTATGTGGTGTTTCTTCAGAATGGCCCAGGGTTCAGCCAGCCGGGCCGGTAGCGATCGCTGACCGGCGCTATAAGCTCAGGCCACTGCAAAGGCGGGCCTGCGTCGCCAGATGCGCTGCGCGACTCACATGGGCAGCGTCTGATCAGGCGCGCCCAGCAAGGCCACAGGTACCTGGGCATTGGCCGGGTCGGCGAATACGAAATTGTCCGCCGTCAGGGTATTGCTGAAGTCCCCACTGAGGGTCAACTCGAAGCGTCGGCCCAGACTATCGGCGTCATAGTCCTTCAGGTAGGTCACGCCGGCCTCGTTGACCCACACTGCCAGGGTGCCGTCGTGTCCGTCGCCCAGGCCAGTGAAGCCCAGGGCAGAGACGTCGATGCGGTCGTTGCCTGGGTCGAAGCCCAGGATGCGGTCGCTGAAGGTCTGGGTGTCGTCGCGGTAGCTGTCGCGTATCGAGGTATAGCGGTAGGTATCGAACCCCAGCGAGCCAAACAGCCGGTCTCGGCCCTCGCCGCCATCGAGCAGATCATTGGCCAGGCCGCCATGAAGACGATCGTTGCCTCGATTGCCAAGCAGTTCGCCGGCAACGTTGCCAGCGATCAAGGTATCGCCATAACTGCCGTCATTGAGCACCGGGCGGATGAAGTAAAGATCCAGGCGCGCGGTGGCTACCACCCCTTCGAGCACAACCTCGAAACGATGCCCGTTGGCATCCGCCTCGAAGCTCTTGAGGTAGGTTCGGTTCGCTTGCGCGTCGACCCGCAAGGCCAGGGTGTTGTTATAACCGTCACCCAGGCCGGCGAACCCCAGGTCGATCAGGTCCAGCGACTCGCGAAGCGGGTCCAGGCCCCGGATATGGTCACTGAAGCTCTCACTGTCGGTGCGGTAGCTGTCTTCCCGGGAGGAAAACCGGAACACATCATTACGCGCGCCGCCAACCAGTACATCTCGGCCGCCACCCCCGTCGATGAGATCATTGCCGCCCATGCCGTAGAGGGTCTCGCCGGCGGCGGTGCCGACCAGCAGATCCTTACCGTCTGACCCGACGATAGAGGGCGCGCTGGCGCTGAGGCGTGAGGGTTCGGTTGACGCTGTAGCAGGGGGGATGAGCGTGACAGTGTCCATGACGATCTCCAGGCCCAAAGGAAGGCAGGTCCCTAGAGCCTAGGCCCATGGCGCCAGGCTGGGCGGTGCTTCGTCGGAAAGCACTGCCCGCGCCTTGGATAGGTCACTCTACCGCCACGACTTCGTCCTGGTCCTCGCCGAGGAAACCGCCGCTCTGGTGCCGCCACAGTCGCGCATAGGTGCCGTTCCTGGCCAACAGCTGCGCATGGGTGCCTTCTTCGATGATGCGGCCCTGGTCCATGACGATCAGCCGGTCCATGGCGGCGATGGTCGAGAGACGATGGGCGATGGCGATGACCGTCTTGCCCTGCATCATTTCGTCGAGGCTTTCCTGGATGGCCACTTCCACTTCCGAATCCAGGGCACTGGTGGCTTCGTCCAGCAGCAGAATGGGCGCGTTCTTGAGCATCACCCGGGCAATGGCGATGCGCTGGCGCTGGCCGCCGGAGAGCTTGATCCCGCGTTCGCCGACCAGGGTGTCATAGCCCGTATTGCCCTGGCGGTCGCTCAGTTGCTGGATGAACCCGTCGGCCTGTGCGTTGACCGCCGCGGCGCGGAGCTGCTCATCGGTGGCATCCGGCCGGCCGTAGCTGATGTTGTCGCGAATGGAGCGGTGCAGCAGCGAGGTGTCCTGGGTCACCATGCCGATAGCGCTACGCAGGCTATCCTGGGTAACCTCGGCGATGTTCTGGCCATCGATCCGGATCACGCCGCTGTCCACGTCATAGAACCGCAGCAACAGGTTGATCAGCGTGGATTTGCCAGCGCCGGAACGCCCGACCAGACCGATCTTCTCTCCCGCGCGAATGGACAGGCACAGGTCGTCAAGCACCTGACGCTCGCCATTATAATTGAAGCTCACATGGTCGAAGGTCACCGCGCCGCCCTGGGTCCCCAGCTGTCTGGCGTTGGGCGCATCCACGACCTTGGGGCAATGGGTGAGGGTAGACATGCCATCTTCAACGGTGCCGATGCTTTCGAACAACGAGGTCATCTGCCACATGATCCAGTGGGACATGCCGTTGATCCGCAAGGCCATGGCGGTGATCGCCGCCACCGCGCCCGCGCCCACCTGGCCGGCATGCCACAGCCACAAGGCATAGCCACCCCCGGCCATGATCAGGCCCGCCACCAATGCCTGGTTGACGATCTCGAACTGACTCACCAGGCGCATCTGGCGAAAGCCGGTGAGCTTGAAGTCTTCCATGGCGGCCCGGGCGAAATGCGCCTCGCGCTTGGAGTGGGAGAACAGCTTCACCGTGGTGATGTTGGTGTAGGCGTCGGACACGCGGCCGGTCATGGTCGAACGGGCATGGGCCTGTTCCTGGCCTACCTTGCCCAATCGCGGCACGAAGTACCCCATCGCCAGGCCGAACAGCACCAGCCACGCCACGAAGGGCAACATCAGGCGCAGGTCGAAGCCACCGGCCAGGGCAATGATCGCGACGAAGTAGACGCCGATGCCCGGCACGATCTCGATCAAGGTGAACAGTACCTCGCGCACCGCCAATGCGGTTTGCATCACCTTGGTCGTGACCCTGCCGGAAAACTCATCGGAGAAGAACGACAGGCTCTGCCGCAGCATCAGGCGATGGAAATCCCAACGCAGGCGCAGCGGCAGGTTGATCGCCAGGATCTGGTGCTGAACCATGGTACGCAGCGCCACCAGTCCGACGCTGGCCACCAGCACCAGGCCGATCCCCCAAAGCACTCGGCGTTCCTGCCCGGCGGCCGCCTCGCCGCCGGCTTGCCAGGTCGAGAGCAGGTCGACCACCTGGCCGAGGAAGGAAAACAGCCAGGCTTCATAGAGCGACACGCTGGCGCTGAGTATCGCGAATGCCAGTACATAGCCCCGCGCGCCTCGGGTGCAGGCCCAAAGAAAACGTACCAGCCCTTGGGGCGGCGGGGGAAGTTCATCGGGGGGGAAGAAACGGAGCATAAGGGTCTCCAACATGATGCCGTTGGAGGGATTTTGACATTGAATGGTTCATCTAGCTGCCTTCGGGTGGCAGATGCCTAGCTTTCGCGCCTATGGAGGCCAGCGGCGGCAGGGCAGGGCAGGGCAGGGCAGGGCAGGGATGCTAGCGACAGGCATTCAATTGCGCAGGTGGTTAGGCTGCATCAGCGCCGCCGGAGCCTCGCACTGGCGTACGAACTTGTCCCGTAGCCAGCGACATCATCCCGGTCATTCGGGCGTTTGTTGCCAAGCACCTGTAGCGGCCAACCGGGCGTGCAGTGGCTCCAGCCGGGCCCGCAGCAGCGCATGCAGCTGCTGCACCGCCGGAGAATATTGCTTGCGGTGGGGGCAGACGAGATTGAGCGGCGTCGGTTCACCTCTGTACTCGGGTAACACCGGCTCGAGCCGCCCCGCCTCGATATCCTGGTGCACATCCAGCCAGGATTTGTACGCCAGCCCCTCGCCGGCGATTGCCCACCGCCGCACGATCTCGGCGTCATTGCTGAACAGCGGGCCGGCAACCTGCACCGTTTCATCGCCTACCCGCCAGCGGTCATAGAGGCGGCCACTGAGCGAGTACAACAGGCAGGGGTGCTGGCGCAGCTCTTCCGGCGTGCGGGGTTTCCCGTGGCGCCGCAGGTAGTCCGGCGCGGCGACCAACACGCGGCGATTCCATAGGGCCAAGGGCAGCGCCACATAGCTGGCGTCGTCGAACACTCCGTAGCGCAGGGCGATGTCGACCGGGTCCTTGAACACATCGGCCACCTGGTCGGACACCAGCAGGCGAAGGTCCAGCGCCGGGTGCTGCCGACGGAACTCGCAGAGCCAGGGCAGTAGCAGGTTACGACCCAGGTCCGAAGGGGCCGATACCTGTAGCAGCCCCTGCAGTTCGGTGTTTTCTCGACGCATGCGGTCCTCGCCTTCCTGCAAGGTGGCCAGTACTTCCCGCGCAAAAGGCAGGTACTGCTCCCCTTCGGCGGTCAACCGCAGGCTGCGGGTCGAGCGGGCGAACAGGCGTACGTCCAGGTCGCGCTCCAGGCGCTTGATCGCGGCGGCAACCTGCCCAGGCAGCAAGCCCACCTCACGCGCCACGTTCGAAAAGCTGCCCAGGGCGGCGGTGCGCACAAATAGCTGGAGGTCTTCGAAGCGAACCATCTTCATTCCGCGAGTGAAAGTGTTAGCCAATTTTGCGACTTTTTCAAAAGGCTTGGGAAGCTGAAGATGGCCCCACATTCCGCTTCGCCTTTTATCTACAGGGATTGCCCCCATGAAAGCTATCGTCTTCACCGAACACGGTCTGCCCATCGACGACCCGCGCGCCCTTTACGACAGCGAGCTGCCGGCACCCACTCCCGGCCCCCGCGACCTGCTGGTGGAGGTGCGGGCCATTGCGGTGAACCCGGTCGATACCAAGGTGCGCGCCGGCTCCGGCAGCACCGGTCAGCCGAAGGTGCTCGGCTGGGACGCGGTCGGCAGGGTGCGGGCGGTGGGCAGCGAGGTCACGCTGTTCGAGCCGGGTGACGAGGTTTTCTATGCCGGTGCCATCGATCGACCTGGCAGCTACAGCGAACTTCACGTGGTGGACGAGCGCATTGTGGGTCATAAGCCACTCAGCCTCGACGACGCCAGCGCCGCGGCTCTGCCCCTGACGTCCATTACCGCCTGGGAGCTGTTGTTCGACCGTCTCGGCATCGCCGAAAAGGGTGGCGTAGGGCAAAGCCTGCTGATTCTCGGTGCTGGCGGCGGCGTGGGTTCCATCCTGACCCAGCTGGCCCGCCAGCTCACAGGGCTGACCGTCATTGGCACCGCGTCGAGGCCGCAAACCCGCGAATGGGTCAGCGCCCTGGGTGCTCATCACGTGATCGACCACAGCCAGCCACTGGCCGAGCAACTGGGCCAGATCGGCATCGATGCGGTGGACCATGTCATCAGCCTCACCCATACCGATAGCTATCTGCCGCAACTGATCGACATCCTGCGGCCCCAGGGCAACCTGGCGCTGATCGACGATCCGGCGGTACTGGACGTGGTGCCGCTCAAGCGCAAGTCGCTCGCGCTGCACTGGGAACTGATGTTCACCCGTTCCCTGTACCAGACGGCTGACATGATCAAGCAGCACGAATTGCTCGAGCGCGTGGCGCGGCTGATCGACAGCGGCGTGCTCAAGACCACCCTGGGCGAACACTTCGGTCGTATCGAGGCGGCTAACCTGCGGCGCGCCCACGCCCTGATCGAAAGCGGCAAGGCCCGAGGCAAGATCGTCCTCGAAGGCTTCTGACCTGCCTTTCCCAGCCTTCTCGTTGCCAATGTAGAGAACCTGTCATGCTGATCGAAACCTTGCTTCGCCGCTCCGCCCTGGCCTTGGCCCTTCTGAGCCCGGCCGCCTTCGCCGTGCAGGTGCAGCCATTGCCGGCCAGCGCCGCCGCGGAAAAACCCGTCGGCGTACTGGACCTGGTGCATGCCTTCCATGACGCCATGCCCACCGGAGTCACCGTGAGCGAAACCGGGCGCATCTTCGTGAACTTCCCTCGCTGGGGCGACGAGGTGCCCTTCACCGTGGGCGAACTGCGAAACGGCCAGGTGCAGCCATACCCCAACGCCGCCATCAATGTCGAGGACGCCTCGGACCCGGCCAAGGGCTTCATCAGCGTGCAGAGCGTGGTGGCCGATGGCAAAGGGCTGCTCTGGGTACTGGACACCGCCGCGCCTGAGTTTTCCGCGCCCCACCCGGGCGGTGCCAAGTTGGTGGCCATCGACCTGGCAACCAACCGAGTGGTGAAGACGCTGGTGTTTCCCCCCGAGGTGATCCTGCCCAGCACCTACGTCAATGACATGCGCTTCGATTTCCGGGTGGGCCGGGAAGGCACTGTCTACGTCACCGATTCGTCCGTCTCCGGGCCGGGCGGGATCATCGTCATGGACATCGCCAGCGGCAAGGCCAGTCGGCGCCTGAGCGGCGCGCCCCAGACTTCCGTGGATCCTGCCTTCGTGCCCGTGGTGGAGGGCAGGCCGGCGCTTCTGAGCAAGGGCGCGGATGGCAAAACCAAGCCGCTGGGCGTGGCTTCGGACGGCATCGCCCTGTCCCCGGACGGCGGTACCCTCTACTTCAGCCCACTCTCCAGCCGCCACCTTTACGCCGTGCCTACTGCCTTGCTGCGCGATCCGAGCCTGAGCGAGGCGCAGTTGCAAGCCGCCGTCCAGGACCTAGGTGAGAAAGGCGCTTCCGACGGGCTTGAAGCGGACGCTGACGGCGCGGTTTATGCCACCGACTACGAGCACAACGGCATCCGCAAGCGCCAGGCCGACGGCCAGTGGCGGACCATTGTCCACGATCCCCGGGTGCTCTGGCCGGACACCATGGCCATCGGCCCGGATGGCTACCTGTACTTCACCGCCAACCAGCTGCATCGCTCGCCTGGCTTCAACGGTGGCCATGACCTGCGCAGCAAACCCTACAGCCTGCTGCGCGTGAAGATCGACGCCGCGCCTGCACCTACTCATTGATCCCCTTATTGGAGAACCGCCATGCACCTGATTGACCTGGCCAAGCAGCGCTACACCACCAAGGCCTTCGACCCCAGCCGCAAGGTTCCCCAGGAAACCGTCGATGCGCTGGTCGAACAACTGCGGCATAGCCCATCGTCGGTGAACTCCCAGCCCTGGCACTTCGTGGTAGCCGCTACGGAACAGGGCAAGGCCCGCATCGCCAAGGGCGCCGAGGGAGGCTTTGCCTATAACGTGAGCAAGATCGTCAACGCCTCCCATGTGATCGTGCTCTGCACTCGCACCGACATGCCCGAGGAACATTTGCAGGCACTGCTGGCACAGGAAGCCCGGGACGGCCGTTTCCCCACGGCCGAAGCCCAGGCTGGCCAGGACAATACCCGCCGTGGCTATGTGGCCTTGCACCGGTTCGATCAAAAGGACCTTCAGCACTGGATGGAAAAGCAGACCTACCTGGCCTTGGGCACGCTGCTGCTTGGCGCGGCCTCCCTTGGCGTAGACGCGACCCCGATGGAAGGCTTCGATTTCAAGAAGCTGGACGAAGAGCTGGGCCTGCGTGCCCAGGGTTACAGCAGCCTGGTGCTGGTCGCGCTGGGCTACCGCGCCGATAGCGACTTCAACGCCGGCCTGCCCAAGTCCCGCCTGCCCGCGGAGCGAGTGTTCACCTATCTCTGACAAGGGGAAATACAACGGGCCTGGCGGTAGCCAGAGCCCGCTGGCCGATAGACCCTGTTGCAAGCCGTGTTGGACTGTTTCGCGCTCTTCTACAGGCTGAATCGCTCAACCAGATAGTCGATCACCAGGCGGACCTTGGGCGGCAGGTGACGCTTGGGCGGGTAGAGTAGCCAGATATCGCCCACATACTGTGCAGCTTCCAGCTCCCAGTCCGGCAAGACCTGCACCACCTCGCCCCGGGCCAGGGCCTGGCGGGCCGCGAAATCTGGCAGGTTGGCGATACCAAGGCCCTGGATGGCCGCTTCCAGCCGTGCGCCTGCGTGATTGGCGATATAGCGGCCCTGTACAGTCACGGTTTCGCTGTGAGGGGCCGGACCTTCTCTGCGACGCAACCGCCAGCGATTGTCATCAGCCTGCTCGCCCAGGTAGAGGCACTGATGCTGCGCCAGGTCCAATGGAGCGGCGGGGACGCCGGCCTGGTCAAGATATGCCTGCGAAGCGCAGAGCAGCCAGCGCACCTTGCCCAGGGAACGGCCCGCCAGGCCTGGGGGCGGATGGTTCGTCAGGCGTATGACCAGGTCCAGGTTCTCCACCAAGGGGTCGGTGTCCGAATCGCTGAACACCAGTTGCACGTCCAGTCGGGGATGAGCCTTGAGAAAATCCAGCATCAGAGGATGCAGAACGGTCTTGGCGAAAGCAGTGGGGGCGCTTAGATTGACGCGTCCTTGCGGCTGCGAAGCCAAATGCCCGGCCGCGTCCACGGCGTTGCTGGCTGCCTCCAGCATGACGCGGCAGTGCGCATATACCTGCATGCCGGCCTCGGTGAGGCGGATGCGCCGGGTCGAGCGCTCCAGCAGTCGGGCGCCGAGCCTGTTTTCCAGGCGCTTGATCTGACGGCTGACGGTAGAGGGCAGGGTACACAGTTGCCGAGCCGCGCTCGAAAAGTTTCCCGTTTCGACGACCCGCGCAAAGACCGCCATATCCGGTAGGGATTCGAACAGTTCAGTAGGGCCCATGGGTTGCTCGGTCGCTGGCTTATGCGGCACGAGCATAAATGATGTGCATCGACGCCGCATTATCAGCGCTCTTGCATTGACCGAGACTGTCGGCCTCGGATAGGCAGGAGCTTGCAATGAGCGGGTTGAGGAAATCGATGCTGACCAGCGACCTGATGCTGCTGGCGGTGGCCGTGGTGTGGGGAACCAGCTATGGGGTGGTCAAGGCTGCGCTGATGTTCTACCCGGTATTGGGTTTGCTCGCGCTGAGGTTTGCCATCACCTTTTTACTCTTGAGCCCGGCCTTGGCGCACCTGAGGCAGCTTCCGCCTTCCAAGCTAATGGGGCTGATGGCTTCCGGCGTGCTTCTGCTGGGGGTATTCATTTGCGAAACCTACGGCATCCTGCATACCACGGCTACGAACGCCGCGTTTCTGATCAGCCTTACGGTGATACTGACGCCACTGGTGGAGTGGGTCTGGCTCAAGCGCCGACCGAGCGGGCGGGAATGGGCGGCGGTGGGGCTGTCTATGGCCGGTGCCGCCCTGCTTGGCGGCGGCACGGGCTGGGCCTTCAATGTCGGTGACGCGCTGATGTTGGCGGCGGCCCTGGTCAGGTCGCTGCAGGTTTGCCTGCTCAAGCGGGTAACCCAGGACACGGACCTGCCAGCCCTGAGCGTAACCGCCGTACAGGCGGGCATGGTGGCGCTGGGCAGCGGGCTGCTGTTGATACTGAGCGTACCCGCGCCGCTGCAGGCGTTGCTGGCAATACCCAACCCCGTGGCGTTCTGGGGTTACCTGGCCTATCTCGTCGGCGCCTGCACGCTGTTCGCCTTTTTCGCTCAGAACTACGCCCTCAAACGCAGCAGCCCGACCCGGGTGGCGCTGCTGATGGGTAGCGAGCCTGTCTTCGGAGCACTGTTCGCGGTGCTGTGGTTGGGCGAGGGCATCTCTCATCAGGGCTGGTTGGGCGGCGGGCTGATCGTTGCCGGGTGCCTGTTGGCCAGCGTTCGGTGGAGGCGAGGCCAGAAAAAGCGGCAACGGTTCCCCGCCAGATCCACGGCCTCTCAATCTGCCTAGCATTTGACCGGTTCTTGCCCGTGGTCGCTCAGGCAGTGGCCTCGACGCCTGGTCAAACCTGCGCCTGTCCGCCATCGACGAACAGTTCGGCGCCGTTGACGAAGCTGGCATCGTCACTGGCCAAGAACACGGCGGCGTTGGCGATCTCCACGGGCTCGCCGACCCGGCCCAGGGGGATTTGCGCGCTTAAGTAGTCCAGCAGGCCTTGCTGCTGGGCGGTGTCCTGACCTGCGAGCTCTACTAGGCCGGGGGTGCGGGTCGCGCCTGGGCTAAGGGTGTTGACCCGGATGTTGCGGTCTTTCAGGTCCAGTATCCAATTACGGGCGAAGGCGCGCACGGCGGCCTTGGATGCGGCGTAGACGCTGAAGGCGGCTGTGCCGGAGCTGCCCGCAGTGGAGCCGGTCAGGATCACCGATGCTCCGTTGGCCAGCAGCGGCAGCGCCTTCTGTACGGTAAAAAGCACGCCCTTGACGTTGCGGTCGAAGGTATCGTCGAAATGCGCTTCGGTGATTTCGCCGAAGGGCACCATGCTACCGCCGCCCGCATTGGCGAAGAGCACGTCGATACGGCCTTGTTCCTGCTTGATGCGTTCATAGAGGCTGTCGAGCTGGTCAAGGCGGGTGGAATCGACCTGTAGGCCAACGGCCTGGCCAACGTGCGCGACCGCAGCGTCCAGCTCCGTCTGACGGCGACCTGTAATGTATACGACGGCGCCTTCTTGCGCGAAACGCTTGGCAGTGGCCAGACCGATGCCGCTGGTGCCGCCGGTTACCAATGCGATCTTGCCTTGAAGTTTGTGGCTCATGATGTCTCTCCCGAGGTGGTTGTGCGTGGTATGAGAGAAGCTTATCGACGGCTGGAAAAGATCAAAATAGAATTGTTCGAAAACCATCATTGCAGATTTGAAATGAGCAGACTGCCGGATTTTGAAGGCTTGGCCATGTTCGCCAAGGTGGCTGAAGAAGGGTCATTCGCGGCCGCGGCGCGCTTGATGGGCGTATCGGTACCGACCGTTTCCAGGGCAGTGGCGCGGCTTGAAGAACGCTTGGGTGGGCGTTTGTTCAATCGCACATCGCGGCAGCTGGCCTTGACCGAGTTCGGTGCCAGCCTCGCGGCTCGCGCGGCAGATATCTACCGTCAGGCTGAAGAGGCCGAAAGCGAGGCGCAGGACCTTGGCGTGCAACCCCGTGGTCTGGTGCGCCTGGCTGTGCCCATGTCCTTTGGCTTGCGTTGGGTGGCGCCGTTGCTGCCTGAATTGATGCGTCAATATCCGAACCTTTGCGTAGACCTGCACCTTAGCGATGCTACCGCCGACTTGGTCGCGGACGGCTTCGACGCCGCGCTGCGCATCGCTGCCTTGCCGGATTCCTCGCTGGTCGCCCGGCATTTGTGCGCGGTAAGCCAAAACCTGGTGGCAGCTCCCGGGTACCTGGACGTCCATGGCCGGCCCAGGCATCCGCGCGAACTGGCCGCCCACGCCTGTCTGAGCTATGCCTACCGTGCCCGTAGCCAGGTCTGGCGCTTCACTCATCGAGACGGCAGCGAAGAGGACGTCATTCCCAAGGGGCCTCTGCGCGTAACCAATTCCGATGCTCTGCTACCGCCCTTGCTCGAGGGCCTGGCCATCGCCGAGCTGCCGGAATTCATCTGCAGCGAATACCTGGCCGATGGGCGCCTGGAGCAGGTGCTGCCGGACTGGCACATGACCCAGGGCGGCCTGTATTTCGTCACGCCTTCGGCCAGGAGTCGACCACGTAAGGTGCAGATACTGTCGGATTTCTTCGCTCAGCATCTGGGGCAGCCGACCTGGCGCTGGCATCCTGGAGCGGAGCGCTGAGTGAACGAGTCACTGGTGTTTATCCAGCCAGGCCAGCAGGGATGGGAAGCAACGACTCGCCAGGATTTGCCAAGGCAAAGCCCAGGGCGGGCAACGGCGGCAGGCCAAAGGCCGCCCGGGCGCTGTTGCACTGCTCGTTGATCGTCCCGTCCGGCCACACTTGATCGAATTCCCGGCAGGTGGAGGAGCGCTGCTCGTAGATCGAACAGGCCACGGCTTGGCCCACTTCGCCCATGAGGGCCGTGCAGCGACAACGAGCACCCTCGGTGCCCAGCATGGCCACGCGGCTGGGGCTGATCTGTACCGTGAGGTCATCAGGTACGCTGCCTCCTGCCGAAGCGCATTCGCCCCAGTAGAAGGACACACGGAAATGGGAACAGCAGGCACCACAAGAGAGACAGAAATTGGTATCTGACATGGCTGGCGAAACGCAGGCTGGTTACCGGCACGGCGGCATGGGTTGATGCACATGGCCCCGGCACCGGTGTCGCCTCGCTTGCGTAGGCTCACCTGCTTCGTGCCAGGGGATGGGCGCTGGCTAATCTGCGCTCTTGGCCGGTTTTTGGAAAGAGCCATCATGAACTATTTTTTCGGCCTGCCGCCCGTAGCCATACGGTGTTACCTCCATTGCCCGCAGGCCGGTACAATGGCGTTTTCATGCCGAGCTCTCCTTGATGACTGAAGCAAAACGCCTGTCCCGCTGCCTGATCGAGGCCATCGGCTGTTCCCGACGCGAAGCGGAGTTGTACATCGAAGGCGGCTGGGTCACTGTCGATGGTGAAGTAGTGGACCTGCCGCAGTTTCCGGTACAGAACCGGCAGGTGCAGTTATTGCCTGGCGCCAAGGCCGAACCGCCCGAGCCGGTGACCCTGATGCTCAATCAGGCGCCGGGCCTTGACGAAACGGCCGCCCTGGCTTCAATCACCCCGCAAAGCCAGGCGGCCGCCTTCGACATCGGCAAGCGAGTGCTCAAGGGACATTTTCGTCAGCTGCGCTGCCTGGCGCCCTTGCAGCCCGGCGCCACCGGGCTACAGGTGTTCACCCAGGACTGGCGCACCGCCCGCAAGCTCACCGCCGAGTTCGGCAAGCTCGAACAGGAATACCTGGTGGAAGTGCAGGGGACCCTGCAGGCCGACGGCCTCGAGCGGCTCAAGCGCGGCGTTGCCGCCAAAGGGCAGGCGCTCCCTCCGGTCAAGGCCAGCTGGCAGAACGAAACCCACCTGCGCATCGCCCTGAAAGCCCCGACCCCGGGCGTGGTGGCGCAGTTATGCACGGCGGTCGGGTTGACGGTCGTCAGCCTGAGGCGGTTGCGCCTGGGTGGCGTGTCCATGGGCAAGCTGCCGCTTGGGCAGTGGCGGTACCTTGGGCCGCAGGAGCGATTTTGATTCAGAATGCTCGACTCTACCGGGAGCCGTGCTTGCACCGGTCAGAAGACGGCGGTTCCCGAGGGCTCAAGTAGACCGGCCGCCTAGCCAGGTATAAGATCAGGCGCATGAGCACTCACAAGACACGCGAATCCTCCGACACCCGCCAGGAAATACTGGAGGTAGGCCAGCGGATCATGGCCGCCAAGGGCTATTCCGCGGTGGGCCTGAAAGAAATCCTGGCGGCCGCGGACGTGCCCAAGGGCTCGTTCTATCACTACTTCGAATCCAAGGATGCCTTTGGCGAAGCCTTGCTGGAGGATTACTTCCAGGATTACCTCGAAGAACTGGACCAGATCCTCGCTCAGCCAGGGTTGAGCATGGCCCAGCGCTTGATGAACTACTGGAAGGCCTGGCAGCAGAATCAGTCCTTCCTGGAATGCCAGGGCAAGTGCCTGGCAGTCAAGTTGGGGGTCGAAGTGGCCGACCTCTCTGAACCCATGCGGGCCGTTCTCCAGCGGGGTACCTCAGGTATCACCGATCGACTTGCCCTGGCGATCGAAGCCGGCATCGCCGAAGGCTCCCTGACTATCGATGGCGACCCCTATGCAGTCGCGCAAAGCCTGTATCAGCTCTGGGTTGGCGCGAGCGTGATGGTGAAGATCGCTCGCAACATGAAGCCCTTCGAAACCGCCCTGGCTGCCACACAGCAGATAATTCATTTCAGCCAGGACTAGCGCTCAAGCGTGGTCCATCGGTTGCTCATGGCAGAAGTAAAAATTCCTAGACGACCGGTCTAATTGAGCGTAGGGTAGCCTTGGTTGAAACAGCAAGAGCTGGTACAGGAGCGGTGGCCTGCTCGATGCCGCTGTAATTGGGCGAGATTCGTCACGGTTGCAGGCTCAAGCTGCGAATCGATATTAGACGACCGGTCTATTCAATTAATGGTTTCCCCCTTATCGCCTATGCAGCCAAGGAGTTACAGAATGAAAATTCTTATGGTATTGACCTCCCATGACACCCTCGGCAATACGGGGCGCAAGACCGGCTTCTGGCTCGAAGAGCTGGCGGCGCCTTACTATGCCTTCCTCGAGGCTGGAGCCGAGCTTGTCCTGGCGTCCCCGAAAGGCGGCCAGCCGCCACTGGACCCGAAAAGCAACGAGCCCTCCTTCCAGACGGACCTTACTCGCCGCTTCGAAACCGACCCTGTCGCGACCACGCGGCTCGCTGACACCGTGCGACTGGACAGCGTTTCGGCGGCCGATTTCGACGCTGTCTTCTACCCCGGTGGCCACGGCCCGCTCTGGGATCTGGCCGAAGACACGACCTCCATCGAGCTGATCGAAGCCTTCCATGCGGCGGGCAAGCCTACTGCCCTGGTCTGCCATGCTCCGGGTGTGTTGCGTCACGTCAAAAGGCCCGACGGCGAGTCTCTGGTGCAGGGCAGGCGGGTGACGGGTTTCGCCAACAGCGAGGAAGCCGCGGTGGGCCTGACCGATGTAGTGCCTTTCCTGGTCGAGGATATGCTCCAGGCCAAGGGTGGCCTGTACTCCAAGGGAGATGACTGGGCTTCCTATGTAGTGAGCGATGGCCTGTTGATCACCGGGCAGAACCCCGGCTCGTCGAGCGAAGCCGCGCGGGTGCTGATCCACCAGCTCACCGCCCGCGTCTAAGCAGCCCCAAAAGAGAGCGCCCCAGCGACTCCCCATTACTCAGTGGCCGGGCCTCTGCCTGGTCGCTGGCCAATTCCGTCATACAGGACACTCCCATGCAACACCCCGTACTGTTCCAACCCCTGACCCTGGGGCCCATCACGCTGAAAAACCGCATCGTCATGCCGCCGCTTACCCGCCAGCGCAGCGGCCAGCCGGGCGACGTACCGACCGCGCTCATGGCCCGTTATTACCAACAGCGCGCCAGCGCCGGCCTGATCATCAGCGAAGGCACCCAGATCGAGCCCCGTGGCAAGGGCTATGCCTGGACTCCGGGCATCTACAGCCAGGCTCAGATCGAAGGATGGCGTGGCGTAACCGAGGCGGTGCACGCTGAAGGCGGGCTGATTTTTGCCCAGTTGTGGCACGTGGGTCGGGTATCCCACCAGGCGCTGCAGCCCGGGAACGCCGCTCCGGTAGCGCCTTCTGCCCTCCAGGCGAAGAACGTCAAGGCGTTCATCGAAACCGGCGTGGGTACCGGTGAACTGGTGCAGCCTTCGATTCCGCGAGCGCTTAGCATTCCCGAGATCAAGGCCTTGGTGGAACTCTATGCCCAGGCGGCACGCAACGCGCTGGCGGCCGGCTTCGACGGCGTGGAGATTCATTCAGCCAACGGCTACCTGATCAACCAGTTCATTTCCAGCCACGCCAACCAACGCACCGATGAGTATGGCGGCTCCCTGGAAAACCGTCTGCGCTTCCTGCGCGAAGTAGTGCAAGCGGTCGCTGCCGTGGTGGGGCCGCAACGCCTGGGCGTGCGCTTCGCTCCGTTGTTCACCAGCACCGCTGAGGATCGTGTCTATATCGGGTTCGTCGAAGACGATCCGCGCGAGACGTACTTGACCGCCATCCGTGAGCTCGAGGCCCAGCAGGTGGGTTATCTGTCCATCGCTGAGGCTGACTGGGCCAATGCGCCGGAACTGCCGGAAGCGTTTCGGCGCGAGGTCAGGGCGGCATTCACTGGCCGTATCCTCTATGCCGGCCTGTATACCGCCGAGCGCGCCGAGCGCATGCTGGAAACCGGGCTGGCGGATATGATCGCATTCGGCCGGCCGTTCATCGCCAACCCGGACCTGCCCGCGCGCATCGCCAATGGTTGGCCGCTCAATCCCCTGCAACAGGTCGGCCTCTATGGCGGCGACGAGCAAGGCTTCATCGATTACCCTCGCTATCGGCCTGCTCACATCGAAGCCGAGCAAGCGGTGCCGTCGTAAGTCACATCCTATGCTTGTGGGACGCAGCGGTAGCGGCCGAATGATCGCGATGGTTCGGCAGCGATTCCCCAGCTGGCGCTGGGTCCCACAGCGACTTTATCTTGGCGTACAAGCCCCCATCGATGGCCAGGGGTTGCTTCAGGATGAGCAGCGCGCCGCTTGCAGCCAGGCTCAGGCAGGGCTGGCAGCCAGCCTTGCCCCTACCGAGTACGCCAGCCCGCCCGCGAAGATAAACCCGGCCAACATCACGAACATCCACCCCGGCGCAAGGCTGGCCAGCACCCAGCCACACAGGACAGGCCCCAGGGCCGCGCCGAGGTTGGCCAGGTTTTGGGCACCGTAGTACATCCCACGCAGGTGGGGCGGTGCGATGCGATCGATGAACATGTACTCGGCCGGGAAGACGATGATTTCGCCAAGGGTGAATACCGCCATGGCCAGCCCCCATTGCCAGACCTGTTCGGCCAGGGCAAAGCCAAGGATGCCGATGAGAAAAAGCGCCAACCCCGCCGTGAGCCATGCTTGCAGCCGCTGGGGGTCGATACGCCGCCCCACCCCATATTGAAGCGTGACCACCACCACCGCATTCACCGCCACCAGAGTACTGATGATGGGATAGGCCGCCGTGGCGCTCCCTGTGCTGACCAGGTATTGCGACAGCCAGGCGGTGAATTGGCCGAATACGACGGCGCTGAGCAAACCTCCCAAGGTGAAGCAGACCAGCCGGCGATCTGCCAGCAGCACTCGACCCACCGCCAGGAAAGAGGGCGAGGCGAGATCGGCAGCCGGGCCTGTATGGCGCTCGCCCCAGCGGGCATAGGCAAGCAGGAAACCCAAGCCGAGCAGCGCCGACACCACGAATGGCAGCTTCAGGTGCCCTCGCGCCAGCCAGGCGCCAAGAAACGGCCCGATGGCGTAGCCCATGTTGATCAAGGTGTAGCGCACCGAAAAAACCTTCGGCTGCTCGGCCGATGGCAACAGCCGGCCAAACGACGCCTTGACCACTACGTCCATCACTGAATAAGCAAAGTTGAACGCAACCAGGAACACGAAGAACCAGCGTACATCCGACGTCAGCAGCATCCCGACGAAACCCAGGATGAAGCAGACCGCGTAGCTCAGGATGAGGCTGTAGTTAGAGCAGCGATCGGTCAGGTAACCGCCATACAAGCTCAGCAGCGAGCCGCCGACCAGTGCGCCGCCCACCATGGCACCAATGGCGGCGATGCCGAGTCCGAAGCTTGAAGACAGGTACACCACCAGGAACGGCAGGCTGATCGCTCGCGCCAAGGTGAGTACGAACGAACTGGTAAGCAGGAGATTGACGGGGCGGGAGTAACGTCCGAAAACTGTGATCATCCGTGGTCGTGCTCAGCAGAATGGCAGGCGAGCTCAGGCTCTGTACGAAAAGTGGCTGCGCTAGGCCAGGCTGCGTTGAAACCAGGCTCGCCCAGCCTACTCACCCACTTTTCATACGGAGCCTAACATCGAAGGGGCCCGCTACGCTGCTATCAGCGTTCGAGCTGAGCTCAGCCCGGCGCCCGGGTGCTCGGCTCGGGTTGGCTGATCCCGGACTGGCCGCTACCACCGACTGAGTTCGATCTGTTCTGGGCCCTGGACTGTTGTCTGGGGTTCATAGGCCTCCTAGAAACAGCCAATCCCGATGCCTAGAGCAAGACGCCGTCCACCGGCTCCAGAGGCGCAGGCGCCGGTTCATCGAGCAGCTCCAGCACGGCGATTTCCAGGTTGCGGCACATGGCGTTCAGGGGAAGGTCATTGGGAAGAGTGTCGAAAGGATCGGAAATCTGATCGCCCAGTGCATCCAGGCCGAAGAAGGTGTAGCTGAGGATGCACACCGCCAGGGGAGTGAACCAGCCAATGCTGTCCACCAGGCAGAACGGCAGCAGGAAACAGTACACGTAGACAGTGCGGTGCAGCAGCAGGATATAGGGGTAGGGTATGGGAGTGCCCTTGATGCGCTCACAACCGCCAAGTACGTAGGATAGCCGCGACAGTTGCTGGTCCATGTTCAGCTGCGCCAGCTCGCCGGCCTCTGCTTGCCGGGCGGCGTCCAGGTAATCCCGACCCAGGCGGCCCAACTGGGCGCTGGCCGGGTTGCGCTTGTTCCTGACCACGGACCCGACGCCGAACCGGTCGAGCGAGGCGGCCTCCGGTTCTTCACCCCTGAGCTGGGATTTGAGCAGATAGGCGAAACCGACCAGGCTCAGCGCCAAGGCCCGTCGGGAGGTTGCGCTCGCTTTCGGAAGCAGGGCGAGGGTCTGGCGGGTCAGGTTGCGAGCGACGATCAGCAATTCGCCCCATAGGGTACGGGCTTCCCAGTAACGCTGGTAGGCCACGGTATTGCGAAAACCAAGGAAGATCGCCAGTGTTAGCCCCCACAATGTAAAAGGTGTGGCGGTGAGTACGAACTTGAAGTTGAACAAGGTGCCATGAAGCGAAGCCACCGCAGCGCTCACGACCACGGTAAATAGCACCTTGCGCCAGACCGCCGGGATGATCGAACCCTTGAGCGAGAACATCAGAGTGGCAGCAGGTGGGTTCTGTGGACGGGTGATCATGGCAGGCTCCGGCGGGCGAATGTCAAGTGAACGAAGGTGGCCAGCCTGGGGCTCAGTCCAGCGCGGTAGGGTCTTGTTCGTCGAAAGTGCCAATGCGAAGTTAGCGAGGCCCATGCTCGGACTCGAACCGTACGACCGCGCCCTTGCCACCGGTCAAGGTCTCTACGTGCTCCAGTAGCGCTGCCAGGTTCGCAGCAGTAAGTAACGGCTTGTAGCCATGCGCCTTGAGCAGAGCCCATTCGCCATTCAAAGAGGCTATTCGGAACACATCCATTGGCGGTCTTTCCACGTCCAGTACGGCAGGCAAGCTCGGGTCAGTCTTCTTCCTTCACGGTGGCTACGTCTTCCGGCCGCACCTTTACATGTCGCCCCGAGAGGTCTTCGAATTCGTAGAAACCGTCTTGGGTTCTGGTTTTCGGATAGTCCTTGGTAATGTATTCGGTGCCATCCTGGAGGGTGACCACAGTGGCGGTGGAGCAGCCAAAGAGCAATGCACACACGCCTAACGCGCCTAAGCCCAACGATTGAAGTTTCATATGAACCTCTTTTCCGACCAGTCAAAACGCATGGCCCTAGCAGGTAGACCGGGGCGGTACGACCTTGGATTCAAGGAACCGGCTACGGTTCGGCGCAGCACCGGCCCGCGGCCCGGCTCTGCTGCGGCAGCCGCGATCAGAACCTGACAGCCATATCAGTTACGTCATGGCGTGGAGCACGTTTCAATGGGCACTCCAATGCATCGTGGAGAGCATCAAATGTCTGGAGTTGGGTTGAAAACGGTCCCGCTCGCTGTGGATAGCGCGGGTTCGGTGCTGCGACGAGCCTCTGGCCCCCACACCTACAGTGCTTTCGGCTTTCTGCCAGGAGCCTGCGCGGAAACAGCCTATACCGGGCAGTGGCGTGAGCGGGGGCTCTATCTGTTGGGCAATGGCTACCGCGCCTACCTGCCGCTGGTAGGGCGCTTCGCCTCGTCGGACGTCCATAGCCCATTCGGTCGAGGCGGGCTGAACGCCTATGCGTATTGCGGCGCGGAACCGATCAATAGGCGAGATGCTTCTGGTGACAGTTGGACCCGGCTTCCTGGCAAGTTCCTGCTCAAGCTTAAATCGACCCGGCAGGTCTACAGTGCTGTCGAGCTGAAATATGGCAACAGCGGAAGGGTTCTGCGCTTTGCTACCCATCAGGTCGAAGACGCCACACAGATGTACAAGCTGCTCGGTACCCAGCTCTCGGCCACCCAGGATAGCTTTGGTGTGATGGTGCGCAATGCTCAGCGTGTGAAAGCGGCGCAGAAGGGTTTCGAGTCGATACCAGGCTACGCTCCCTTGCGAGATACGGGCTTGTTTGAACGAGCGATCGAGAAACACCACAGGACCCTCTGGGCAAGCGAGGCCATCAAGCCTGTCGGCCTTGATGACCTTAAGCCCTTGCCGGTAGGGCGGTTGGACCTGAACGACGCTGACGTCAGGCACACGGTGTTGAGCTACCTCTACTACCAGGAGCTCGCTGATCCGCGGGTAGTCGCTCGCCGAGGCCGAATCGACCCCTGGAGCCAGCCCCGGAACAAGGTATGAGTATTCGCATCTCGCGAAGTCGTGGACCTGGAACACGGTCTCCGAGGATGCGATCCTGTCCGCTACCTACCGTTCAAGCAGGCAGATCCGTGCATGACAGTCTTTCATCTGACCCTGGTCAGCCACGGTCTGACCGGCCCCCAGCGCGCCGGGCGCTTCCATCTGGAGGAGGATGGCCTGCTCGCCCCGGCCCAGGTACGGCCGGTGGCCGATCTGACCCAATCATGCCTTAGCGCGCCCGAGCGAAGAGCGCTGCAAACGACAGAAAGGCTGGGGTTGCTGGGCGAGGTGGACAATGCCTTGAGAGATTGTGACCTGGGCCAGTGGGCGGGGAAGTCGCTCAAGACGTTGCAGCGAGAATCGCCCGCCGAGCTCGCGGCCTGGCTTAGCGACGCTCAGGCCGCTCCCCATGGCGGCGAATCGATTGCACGGTTGTGCCAGCGCATGGGGGATTGGCTGGACGGTTTCGACCGGCCCGGGCATTGGGTGGCGGTCACTCATCCGATGGTGATCCGCGCTGCGATGCTGCATGTGCTCGGCGCGCCGCCAAGGGCATTCCACTCGATCGATGTGCAGCCTTTGGCGCGAATCCGGTTGAGTCATTATGGCCGCTGGCGGCTCCAACTGACGGAACCGTATCCAGGCCAACCCCCGTTGCCTGGTCTTTCATCCTGACCCCTGAGGTATTTCTCGATGCTCAAAAGCCTCGTTGGCGTGGCTGCCGTGGCGCTGGCCCTTGCTAGCCAAACCGCCCTGGCACACGCGCACTTGACCGGGCAAACTCCGGCCGCGGACAGCACCGCCCAGACGCCGGCCGTCTTGCGCCTGAAGTTTTCGGAAGGGGTGGAGCCCGCCTTCACCACCGTTACCCTGAGCCTTGAGGGCGAACCGGTAACGGTGAAGACCCTCGCCACCGCGCCGGGTGACAATACGGAACTAGTGGTGACGCCGGACAAACCCCTGGCACCGGGACGCTATCAGGTAAAGTGGCGGGCGGTCTCAGTAGATACCCACCATAGCGAAGGCCAGTATGGGTTTACCGTAGCGCCCTGAGGCTTCGCCTACAGGGCGAGCCTGCTTTGTCCCGGTATGCTGAAGGCGCCCATGAACCGGGACACTGTGGGACCCAGCGCCAGCTGGGGAACCGCTGTCGAACAATTGCGCTGATTCGACAACTGCCGCTGCTTCCACGAGGTTCGCTAGCTATCGCTAGCTCCCACTGGCAGGAGGCTACCCACCTGGCGAGTGGCGGGCGGTCTCAGTAGATACCCACCATAGCGGCCAGTATGGGTTTACCGTAGCGCCCTGAGGCTTCGCCTCCAGGGCGAGCCTGCTTTGTCCCGGTATGCTAAAGGCGCCCATGAACCGGGACACTGTGGGACCCAGCGCCAGCTGGGGAACCGCTGTCGAACAATTGCGCTGATTCGACAACTGCCGCTGCTTCCACGAGGTTCGCTAGCTATCGCTAGCTCCCACTGGCAGGAGGCTACCCACCTGGCGGTTAGCCGCTCAATGCATCGAATGCATGCCGCCACTTGCGTCCAGGGGCCTTACCGGGGCCTGGACAGTGAGCGTTTGCCGTACGCCCTTGTCGTCTTCCACCGTAAGGGTCAGGGGCACGCTGCCGCCGACCTTCACCGCGCCGGTCAGGCCCATGAGCATGATGTGGTAACCCTCAGGCGTGAAGGCCACCGGCTGATGGGCGGGAAGCGCCACGGAAGGTACCCGTTGCATGCGCATCACATCCCCTTCCATATGCATTTCATGGATTTGTGCCTCCCGAGCGATAGGCGACTGTACGTCCAGCAAGCGGGAGGGGGTATCGGCGGTCAGGGTGAGGAAGGCACCGCTGGCCGGTTGGCCAGATACCGCCGCGCGTACCCAGGCATCGCTGACCTGGGTCTGAGCGAAGGCGGGGGTTGCCGACAACAGGGCAATCAAGGCGAGCAGGCGGGCAGGTTTGAACAGGGTCATCAGCACAACTCCATCAAAGTAAGCAGGTCTTCAGCGCATTCCTGTGCGTTAAGGGAGGCCGGCAGGCCAAGGCGCAGGTTGCCGCGAGAGTCATACACGTAGCAGGTGGCGGTATGGGAAATGGTGTAGCTGTCGCCTACCGGTACCTTCTCGTAGAACACCTTGAATTCCTTGGCCGTGGCGGCGATCTGCTCCGGTGTACCGGTGAGCGCTTCGAAGCTGGGGTCGAAGGCTTTCACGTAGTGGTCGAGCACCTCGGGCGTATCCCGCTCCGGATCCAGGGTGATGAACACCACTTGCAGGCGCGGACCATCACGACCCATGAGGCGCCTGGCCTGGGCCGCCCGGGCCAGGGTGGTGGGGCAAACCGCTGGGCATTGGGTAAAGCCGAAGAACACCATGGGCATCTGGCCCCAGTAACTGGAGATGGACTTGGGGTTGCCCTGGGGGTCCTGCAGCTTGAAGGTGCGGCCCATCACTTCATTGCTCAGGTTCTTGCCATACTTGAAATTCAAGCTATTGCCCGCGTCGCACCCCGCCAGGGCGCCTAGGGTCAGTACACCACTGCCGGTAAGCAGTTGGCGTCGTGTCAGAAATGTCATTGTCTAGGGCGTCCGTCCGCCAATGAAGCGCGGGCTCCGGCCTTCAGCCGGCCCGCGCGTGAGTAAATGGTTAGAAACTGAAGTCGAGCTTGCTCCACAGCGTTCGGCCAGGCTCATTGATGGCCTTGTCGCCGGGGTAGCCGAAGCCGGCGTCGCCGGCCAGGTTCAAGTGCTCGGTGTAAGTCTTGCCGAAGAGGTTGTCCACCCCGGCGCTGACTTTCCAGTGGCTGTTGAACCGGTAGGTCCCTTTGAAGGAGAACACGCCGAACCCCGTCGAGCTGCCAAAGTCCTGGCCCACCACATTACCACTCCCTACGGCCACGCGGTGCTGCGCGCTGACCAGGCGCCAGAGCGCGCCCGCGCTCCATCGATCATGGCTGTAGGTCAGGCCCAA
Source organism: Pseudomonas massiliensis (assembly GCF_000826105.1). GTDB lineage: Bacteria > Pseudomonadota > Gammaproteobacteria > Pseudomonadales > Pseudomonadaceae > Aquipseudomonas > Aquipseudomonas massiliensis. The sequence goes on from NZ_CCYK01000007.1 coordinate 1,343,836, forward strand.
GCGTGCCTCCAGCGGTGGAATCTGCGGCAGGGCGCGATGGTCGGTGCTGTTCTCGCCCCAGGCGTAGGCCAGGCTGGCCGTGCCTTTCCAATGATCGTCCAGCTGATAGCCGCCCCCCAGCTCCCCACCCAGAATGCGCGCCTGTACATTGCGGACCTGGCTGGTACTCATACCCATGGCGGTGCTGTAGTCGAAGAGCATGTAATCCTGCACCACCCCGGCATAGGCAGAAACCCAGGCCTCCAGAGCATCGCCATGGTATTGCGCACCTATGTCCAGCTGCGTGGTCTTCTCCGGTTTGAGCCCTTCGAAGGCATTGGTCGAGCCCGTCGGCCCACGGGTGGCCGAGTACAGCTCCCAGTAGTCGGCAAAGCGCTGCACGTGACCCAGTCCGGCGTAAAGGGTAGTAGGGGAATTGGCCAGGTCATACTCATAACGGGCGAAGCCGCTGGGCAGGGTGTCGCTACGCCGTTCGCCATCGGTAGGGTTCGCCATGCTCATGCCCATTCTCTTCACCGAGCTGCGATAGTCCGTGGCGTCGGCACGATCGAGCCGCAGGCCGCCGATCACTCGCCCCTGCTCGCTGGCGTACCAGGTCAACTCGCCGAAGACGCCGTAGTCGTGCATGGTAGCGTCCCGCTCCCAGGCGAACGCGTCGGTGTCAGTGTATTGCCCAGTCATCATGTTGTAAGTGGAGCTTCGCTTGCGGTGCTCGCTGCGCATGGCATCGACGCCGGTCTCCAGCTGGAAGTCGGACCACGCCAGCGTAGCCGCCAGGCGGCCGCCCATCGTGCGACGGTCCACCTCGGAGGCCATGGGCATGGGCATCATGCTGCTGGGTGAAGGCGTACGCAGGCGGAAGTTGTCCATCACATGATCGGCATAGTTGTAGTACAGACGGGCGTCGACCTTCTCCAGCACCTGGCCCAGGTGCCGCTTCTCGAAGCGCAGGCCAAGGCTTTCACGCTGGAACCGGGTACCGTCCATGCCGCGCCCGGCATAGCGAGCCAGGCCGTCGCCCTTGCCAGCGGTGAATTCGAGCAGGGTATCGGCGTCGGGGGTCCAGCCCGCGGCCATTTCACCATTCCATTTGGCCCAGCGCGACGGCACGGTGGTGCCGCTGCCATCAAGATAGTCATCGGCCTGGGCCTTGTTGCCCACGAAGCGCAGGTAGCCCTCAGGTCCGCCCAGCGCCCCGTCGAGCACGCGGTCGAGTCGGCCGTTGGAGCCTATCAACACGCTGCCATCGAGTCGGCTCCCCAGGGCAGCGAATTGCTCCGGCTCACGCTCGAACAGCACGGTTCCCGCCGACGCGCCAGGGCCCCAGAGCACGGTTTGCGGGCCTTTGATCACCGTCAGCCGGTCGAAGGTTTCCGGCGCGATGTAGGAGCTGGGCGCATCCATCCGCGCAGGGCAGGCCCCGAGCATGAGGCCGCCATCGGTGCGAATATTGAGGCGGGAGCCGAACATGCCTCGCAATACCGGGTCGCCATTGGTGCCGCCATTGCGGATGGCCGCGAAGCCCGGGATGGTCTTGAGATAATCCGTGCCGTCGCTGGCCGGCACCGGCTGGCGAGGCTCCTTGGGCTGGGTGACCACGGTCAGCGGGGAGCGCTGCTGCACCGCAGTCACCACGGTGGTATCGAGCAGTACGGCTTTCTCTTTTCTACCTTCGGCGGTCTCAACGACTTGCCCCTGCGCCAGGGCAGGAAGGGCGGCAACCGCGCCCAGGGTAAGCACTACAGCCCGGTGCAGGCGCCTTGCCTGCGGGAATAGGGGGGTAACACGTAAAGCGGTCATAAGCTTCAGCTCAGCAGTGGCCTGCTCTGCCGCGAATGGGCGGCAAGCCGATCAAATCGTGCGCGTCTTCTGACCTCGCGGTCAGCGATGCCAGGCGAACGGAGCGCGGTTCGGGGAACGACTGAGGACGATCAAGGCGCCTGTGGATTGAGCGCAGGGAAGAACGAGCGGGGCGGCTGGCGCCAGGCCTGGCGAGTAGCCGGTGGACGCGGACGACGGTCTCGCGCCAGCCAGCCGAGCACGGTGAACAGCAATAGCGCCAGTGGCAGGGAGCCGGCGAAGAAACATTCGCTGAACAGACCATGCAGGGTGCCCATCGAGGCGGGCGGCGAGCCCGCCGGGCCGGGCAGGTCGGCCATGGCTGCGTTGTCGACCATGGCGTGCATTTCGCTATGCGTGGCGCCCTTCACGGTGTCATGCAGGGCGGCCATTTCCATGTGCAGGCCAGCGCCGTGATGAGTTGCCGGCTCTACTTGACCATACAGACTTGCAAGCATCTGGCCATGGCCCAGGGCACACACCCAGCCGTTGACCAGCACCAGCAGGCATAGCCAGCGGGCGGTCTGGGCGAGGGATGAGCGGGCAACAATCATGGCCGGGGAATCTACCACCCCTTGTTGACGTTGCCTATGCCGATTCGGTCCGATAATGTTTCGGCGCCTGCGGCGCTATGCCGCAGGCTTGAAAGCCGACACTTGGGCCGTCAGAAGGGCATCGCTACCTTGACGGTCGCGGCCGAATCTTCGTAATCGCTGCGCCGCTGGGTACTGTAGTTGACCGACAGCTCGGCGCCGCTCGCTGTCAAGGGAGTCACCCAAGCGAGCCCCACCCGAGTTACCCATGGGCTGGCGTCGCTACCGTGCGTCTCGAAGGGCTGGCCCGGGGCGCCAGCGAAGCGGGCAGTCACCGTGCCCGGATCGTTGATCAGGTCGTAGCCTAGGCCCAGGTCAATCTGCAATCTGCCGCCTTGCTCAGCGAAGTGATGTTCCAGGCGCCCGTCCAGCCCGATGATGAGCTGGTCCGTTTCACGCGCGTCCACACTCAGCAACAAGGGCGACACGGCACTCCCGCCGCGCTCGCGGTAGGCCTCGTCACGTAGATGGCTGTAGTCCAGCCGCAGCGAAGGCACCACTCGCGTGCCGCTTCCCAGGGCGTAGGCGTGGCCCAGGCTGGCGCCGAAGGTGGCCGCCAGGCTGGCGTATTCGGCCCGGGCCTTGCCGCTGGCCCCGGCCAGGCTGATGCTGCGTTGGCCTGTAGCGCTGCCACGGCCCGCGCCCGCATACAACAACAGTTCGGTAGCCGGTGCCAGAGTATGTGCACTGTAGCCTGTGAACTGCCACAGGTCTACGCGACTGCCCCGGCTGCCGCCCCAGGCGTTGTCCTGGGTGTCACCGGCCGCGTAGGCAAACGCCAAACCTACGCGTTGAGTAGCAGAGGCTCGGGTATCCAGGCCTAGCACCTGACAGCTGCCGCCGCTGCGGCCAGAAGCGCTGCTTGCCTGGCTGCGGAAGGGTTTGGCCCAAAGGCTTGCGGTGGGTGCGAGAGTCAGGCGCTCTGGGCTGGCCGGTACCAGGCGGTCCTGCAACGCTTGGCTGATCTCGCCCAGCGCGGCCTGGCTGGCCCGCAGGCTGGCATTACCCAGCGGAAGTGTCTGGAGTGTTGCGCTGGCCACTTCGCTGCTACTGGTGGCGGATACGAAATAAGGCGCCAGGGCGCTGGTGCTGCCTTGGCCCAAGGCGCTGTCAAGCGCCTGGGCAGCGCCCGCGGCCTGGGTCAGGCCTGTGCTGGCTACCGCGGCACTTATGCCGTTGGCCGATTTGGGCGCGAGGGCGAGGTCCACGGTATTGCCATCCTTCACCGCAGCGAAGTCGAACAACGCCGAGTTGGTGCTTACCCGGAAGGTTCCGTCCGAGCGCAGGGTGCCAGCGCTGAGCACGTCCGCCAGTTGCTGGACCTTGAAGGGTTGGCTGGCGTTGGCCACGTCCACGTCGATCCGGGCATCGCTGGGCAAGGTGGCGGTGCCGCTTACCACCAGCTTGCCGTAGTGAGTCTGGTCCAATACTTCCGTGCGCAGGATGGACCCGCCGCGTTGAGTGTAGTCCCCGGTCAGGGTGGCCGGGCTGGCCCCGCGGGCACTGGGGGACGCCAGGTTCAAAGTGCCGCGGTTCACGAAGGTGTCCAGCGTCCAGCTGTCCTGGGCCTGCAAGGTATAGGTGGCATTGCTATAGAGCGTGGCGGTTGTAGCGGGCGCGTATACGGCTCCGGCGAAGCGGGCGGTGTCGTTGCCTGCCAGATACAAGTCAGACAGACGGCTTTCCGGGGCTACGTACAGCGCGTAGCGGCTACCGGCGATAAGGCCAGCATTTACCAGCCCACCATTGATGCTGCTGTTTCCTTCGATGCGCAGTCCCTGCGCCTGGCCGTTGAGCGCGCCTGTATTTACGATGGTGTTCAGCTGGCTATCACGAATGACCAGGGCGCTTTCCCCGGAAATAGTGCCGCGGTTGCTCAGGCGCGCGCTCAAGGTGGAATCGCGAATATCCAAGGAGGTACTGGTGCCTGCGCCGAAAATCTCACCGGCATTGGTGAATTCGCCGATCAGCGTGCTGCCGCTGACAGACAGGCCGCTGTAGTCGTATGGACCGTTGTACTGACTGCCGATCACGCCGTAATTGCTGGTACGGCCTTCGATGGTGCTGCGGTAGATGCCCGTGGGTGAGAGATTGCTCAGGATGCTGCCCTGGTTGATGAAGCTGCCTCTGACCCTGCTACCACTGATGGCCATGCCAGAGCCACCCATGATCTGACCTCGGTTGACCAGGTCGCCGCCCAGGGTGCTTTCGAATACGGTCAATGAGTCCACGCCTCCTTGCACGCTGCCTTCATTGACCAGCCGGCCGTCGATCTGCGAGCTCACTACGGCAAGCCCCCTGTCCTGGCCTTGCACGGTGCCTTGGTTGAGGACGCTGCCATGGATATGGCTCTGGGCCAGGTAAAGTCCGTTTTCGCCGCGGATGCTTGCGGTGTTGAGCCAATCCTTGCCGATCTGGCTCTGGGTGATGAACATGGCGTCCCGGTCCGCTTCCAGGCGGCCCGTGTTGATGAAGCTGCCTTCGATGGACACCTTGTTGAGATTGAGGTTGTCGCCTTCGTTATCGTTGAACTCACCCGTGGTGACAGAGCCGTGGTTCAGCAGATCGCCGCCAATACGGAAACCATCCAGCACCAGCCCGTTGCTGCCTTCGATGACGCCGGCATTGACGAAATCACCTTCCACGCCGCCACCCTGAGCTAGCAATGCCCGGCCGCCGTGGCGCCCGGCATAGAGAGTCCCTGTATTGACGAAACTGCCGCCGATGGTGGACCCGCTCAGAATAATCGCGGCGTAGCCAGTGTTGTTGGTCTTGATAGTGCCGCTGTTGAGGAAATTCCCGGTGATCCGGTTGCCAGTGAAGTCCAGCGCCCCGGTGTAGCTGTCGATGGTGCCGCTGTTTTCGAAGCTGGCCATAGTGTTGTTGCGGATGATGGTATTGGAGCCGCCGGACAGGGTTCCGGCGTTCACCATGCCGCCGCGCAGATCACTGTTGGCCATGGCCAGCCCAGTGATACCGGCGCTGATGTTGCCTTGGTTGATCCAGCGTCCTTCCAGGGTGAGCCGGTTCATGCTGCTGCCATCGTCCAACGCATGGATGGAACCGTAGTTGATGAAATCCCCTTTGATCGTTAGCTGATCGATCATCAGCGGGCTTGTAGCCCCGCCAATGTTGCCAGAGTTGATAAAACTACCGCCAAGGGTGCTGTTGCGCAGGCTGACCTGGGTCGAACCACTGAAGATCTCACCGCTGTTGCGCAGGTCACCGGTGATGACGCTGTCGTGGATTTGCAACCCATACTGACCGTAGGCATTATCGCGTTCAGCCGCCAGGGTGCCGCTGTTGCGGACGGAGCCTTGGACTGTGCTATTGACTATGCTCAGCGCAGCGGCTTGGGTGGTGCTGACCTGCCCGGCATTGATGATGTCTCCGGTCAGCGTGCTGCCAGAAAGGCCGATGCCGTCGCCGCGGCTCTCGATCACACCAGTGGCCGTGTTTTGCAGCTTCCCGGTGAACAGGGTCTCGACCACCTGGATGCCGCGTTCGCCCTTGAGAGTCCCGTTATTGATGACGCGGTTTGTGCCGACGGCGGCATGCTGGATAGTCACGGCCGCGCCTTCCTGCACCTCGATGGCGCCGCTCTGGGTAAGGGTCACCGACTGATTCCGGCCCAAGGTACAGCCCTGGCTGATGGGGCCGCTGATGGTGGTGCGCGAGCCACTGCAGCTACCGCCGGCTTCCGCCTGTTGAGCGGCCATCAGGCCGATCGCCGCGACCACGGCCAGGCCCAGGCGCGAGGGACGGAACCTGGGGCTTGCACTGGAAAAGGGGAGGGTGGTCGACTGCCGAGGCTGACCAGGGTTGCGGCTATCCATGGGGCTACCCTGCATGCTGAGGTGGAAGCCTCAGGTATAGGCAGGGTTGCCGATTGTGTCAAAAAGCTCAGGAATGATGGCGTGTTGCTTCCCAGCCGTTTTCCTTCAGAGAACGGATGATAGCAAGGGTTCTACGCGAAAACGTTGACGACCCCACGAAAACGTCAGCAAAAGCCTGTTTTCACGCGAAACCGTTGACCAAATAGCCCTTTCAATCAAAACCGCTGACAACGCGCCGAGTAGGGCATTCGGGCCGCGGGCTGCGTCACTCTCGCCCGACGCACCTCGCTCTGCGCTCATCCACGCGCTTGGCGAACCAGGCGGTGGTGAGATGGCGGGTAATCTTCGGGCTTTCCAGGGTGATGCCCGGCAAGATGGCGCGGGGTACCGGACGGCCGGTGACCTGATCGGCGAGGTCGAATACCCGGCGATACAGATAGGTTTGCTCGAAGTCCGGCTTGTCACCCTTCTCCAAGCTGCGCCGGATCTCGCTGTCGCTCAGGTTCAGGCGCGTGCCAAGGGAGCGTACGGCCAGTTCAGTCTGGCCAGGGGTGGCGCTGCTGAAGTTGATCAGGTCTCCGTCCAGTGCCAGGCGCGCCTTGACCAGGCGATTCAGGGCCGCCTGGAAAGCGGCGTTACGGCTGGCATAGTGGCCAGCGTTGAAATCGGCGAAGCGATACAGGGGCTCGGTGTAGGGCGCTGGATACCCGAGCAGGTGCGCGGTGCCGTAGTACACGCCGCCACGACGGGTGAATACCTGCTGGCGCAGCGAGCCCTTGTAAGGGTAGGGGTAGCCCCGTGCGTTGGCTTCGGCGAAGGCTACCGCCACCTGCATCGGGCCGGCGGTCTTGACCGGATTGAAGTTGCCGAACAATTGTTGTCCCAGGGGCACCATGCCAATGAAATCATCGAATGTCTCGCTCAGCTCCCGCTCGGATCGGGCGCTGGCGATGCGCTGGGCATAGGTGCGCCCGGTAGGGGACTTGATGCCCAGGGCAGCATCGACCAGGAAACCCGGAACATGGGCGCTGCCGGCGCGTCGGTCGATTTCCTGGCGAGCGATGCGGCCTAGGCCGGGCACCTGAGGGTCCACCTGGAAATTGGACTCTTGCTCGATCACTGCAATCACTGAGCAAAGGTTGTCGGCAGTTGGTGTCAATGCCTGGGTATCGAAGGCTGCCTGGATATCCTGCGCCCAGCCCTGGCGGTCACTGGCCGAGGGTGGCAGGAGCTTGACGATCGCGCTGCGCACCTGTTCCGGCGTGGGCCCCTGGGTTTGAGGCTGGTGGCTGCAGGCGGCCAGCGCCAGCAGCCCAAGGGCCAGCATACTGTTGTTGAAGCTCTTCAATCAGGCACCTCCTTTAGCGGCAGCATACAGAGCGTAGGCGTCGGTTTACCAGTGGCTTGCTGGGCATGGGTAAGACAGCGCCGGAGGCCTGCCGGGCCTACCCCTGCCGCAACCTGAGCAGTTGCGAAGCCTGCCAGGTCAGTTGGTCCAGCCGGTAATCCCGTTGTTTCTCTGCCTGGACCATGGCCTTGCGGCCATGCTGCTTGAGCAGGTAGGCGTGGATCTGCCGTACCTCCACGGTCGCGAACAAGGGAGCGAGGTCCAGCCGCTGCACCGTACCGGGAACCCGGTCGTGCCGGGTGCCGATCATTAGCTGGGGCCCGCTGGCGCCGAGCGCATGCCAGCCTTGGGCGGCGAACCAGTCAAAGCTGGCAACAGCACAGGCAGCCTCGGCGTGAGGATAGCGAGCGGTCAGTTCTTCCAACAGGGCTGCGCCCAGGCCTTGGCGACGATGGCCAGGGCTGACCGCCAAGTACAACAGCGTGCAGGCCTGGGGCGCGCCCTGGGCGGGCAAGTAAAGTGCGAAGCCCAACATCCGCTCCGGGGTCTGCTCATCCATGGCGACCATCAGTTCCACGGCCTGGTCACCGGCACCAGCCATGCCCTGTAGATAATGATGGATTTCCAGGCCGAACACGTACTGGTACAGCGGGTATAGAGGGTTGCTGGGTGCCAGGGCGACACTGCTCAGGGTGGTGAGGTTGTCCATCGCCAGCCGTTGCACCTGGCTGGCAAGAGCGTCGGAAGGGGAACGAAGGTGCAGGCTGAGCTTGAACATGGCCACGCTGGAGCAGAAAGAGGGGGCGCATCATACCCCGCGGCGGTGGCCCGGTTCACCTCTGGCCTGCCATCAGGCCGCGCGTATCTTCGTACCGTTGCGGGCCGACCGGATGAACCCCAGCACCATCAGCAGACCCAGCGCTGCCATCAGCGCGCCGGCCAGGGAAATGGCAGGGTAGCCCAGGTTGGCAGAGATCACCGCGCCGCCCAGGGCAGCGCCTATGGCATTACCCAGGTTGAAGGCCCCTATGTTCACCGCCGAAGCCAGGTTCGGAGCCTCCTTGGCAGCCTCCATCACACGCATTTGCAGCGGAGGAACCAGAGCGAAGCTGGCGATGCCCCAGAGCAGGATGGACGGGGCAGCCAGCACCGGCCAACGCATGGTCACGGTGAATACCAGCAGCACGGCGATCAACGAGGCCAAGGACACCACAAGGGTGCGGTCGATGGAGCGGTCCGCCGCTTTGCCACCCCAGAGATTGCCCAGGGTCAGGCCTATGCCGAAGAGCACCAGCATCGCGGTGATGAAAGCTGTGGAGGCATGGGCCTGGCTATGCAGAATGGGCGCGATATAGGTGAAGACGGTGAACATGGCCGCGGACCCTACTACGGTCAGCGCCAATGCCGCCAGGACCGGGCCGCGACCGAGCACTCGGATCTCGGCCAGCACCCCCTCGTTTTCGGGCAAAGGCACATCAGGCAAGGCGAACCATAGGGCGACCATCGCCAGGATGCCCAGGCCCGCGATGCCCCAGAATGCCATTCGCCAGCCCAGCATCTCACCGAACCAGGTCGCCAGCGGCACGCCGCCGATGGTTGCGACCGTCAACCCCATGAACATGGCCGCCACGGCGCCGGCGCGTTTGTCCGGCGGCACCAGGCTGGCCGCGACTATGGACCCGACGCCAAAGAACGCGCCGTGGTTGAGCGAGGTCACGATCCGGGCGATCAGCAAGCTTTCATAACTGGTTGCCAGAGCGGACAGCAGGTTGCCCAGCGAGAAGATGGCCATCAGGCCGATCAACAGGTGGCGGCGCTGGACCCTGGCCGTAGCCAGGGTCATCAGCGGGGCGCCTATGAGCACACCAAGGGCATAGGCGCTGACCAGCAAGCCCGCCGCGGGAATGGAGACGCCCAGGTCCGCTGCGATGCTGGGGAGCATACCCATTGGGGCGAATTCGGTAACCCCAATGCCGAAGGCCCCGATCGAAAGTGCGGCAAGGGGTGGGTTGATACGCATGGAAAATCTCCTCATCTGTGCTGCGAATGCTACGATCCCGGGTTTGAATGCGGTAGCCCGTGTAAGTGGCAATCACCTTTGCGCTGGAGGCACAGATGGACCTTGGCGGTAGATCCGGGGAGATGGAAGTGTTCGTCAAGGTCATCGAAGCTGGAAGCCTCTCGGCCGCCGCCCGCGCATTGGGCTTACCCCCTCTGCGGTCAGCCGGGTGATCGCCCGCATCGAACAACGCTTCGGTACTCGCTTGCTGCTGCGCACCACCCGCGCCATCGCCCTGACGTCCGAGGGCCAGGCCTATCTGCGTGGCGCGCGTCGAATCCTGGCGGACATGACCGAAGTCGAGCAGGGCATCGCTGACCGTGGTGTGCCGCGGGGGCGGCTACGCGTCAGCGCCGCGCTGGGCCATGGCCGCCTGACCGTGCTGCCATTGGTGGTAGCCTTCAGTGAGCGCTACCCGCAGGTGCTGGTGGACCTTTCCCTGGGCGACGAGGTCGTGGACATCCTTGGCGGCCAGGCAGACGTGGCCCTGCGCTTCGGTCCGTTGGCCGACAGCCCCCTGAGCGCGCGCCACATCGGCGACACCGGCCAGGTGGTGGTCGCCTCGCCCCGATACCTGGCCCGCCACGGTACACCGCGCCAACCCGAGGACCTGGCCAGGCACAACTGCCTGCGTTTCAACTTCCGCCGGGCCGCCCCGGACTGGCCGTTTCGTCGTGACGGTGAAGTGTTTTCCTTGAAAGTGAAGGGCAGCATCGAATGCAGCAGCGGCGAGGCGCTGGCTCAACTCGCTCTGCTCGGGGCCGGCATTGCCCGCATCGGAGCCTTCACGGTCAACGAGGCCATTGCCCAAGGTGAGCTCGTGCCCTTGCTGGAAGCGTACAACCCCGGCGATCGCGAGCCTATTCATGCGGTCTTCGCAGGGGGCGCGGCCATGCCGGCCCGAGTGAGGGTATTCGTGGACTTTCTGGTTGAACACCACCGACTGTAGGCTCGGTCTGCGACAGGTGTCACCGGCCTGTCACCTCGCGGTGTTAGCGTGCCCGGCAATCGCCGAGTCCCCCAGCGTACTTCTTTCCAAGGACGACCCAGCCATGCCACCGCGCGCGTCGCGCATGCCCATCATCATTCGTTCCGACAACATGGGGTCCGATGACTTCGGTGAGCTGTTCACCCAGGCGTTCGGCAGCCTTTACTCTCATTTCCCCAAAACCGATACCCCGGTTCGCATCGCAGGAGTCTATGGCCGCCATCAGGGTGTGAGCTTCAGGCGCATGACCTATGCCGGCAACCTGCGCTTCCTCAGTCCGGGGATGGATGACGAAATCAGCTTCGTGCTACCCACCGCCGGGCGCGTGTCCTTCGATCTGGATAGCCCGGCGGTGGGCACGCCACGCCTGGGCTTGGCGGTGGAGAAGGCTCACGTACGCTCCATCAGCCTGGTGGATCAGCATAGCCATTATGGCGCGTCGATCCGCCGAAGCCTGTTTGCCGAACGCCTGGCCTTGCTGCTGGGAAGGCCAGCGATGCGTCCTATCCGCTTTCAAACCCAGGTGGACCTGAGCGGCAGCGTTTTCGACGGTCTCAAGGCCCTGATCGGCTTTGCCACCAGCGCCGAAGCAGACACCCTGATCAACGCCAGCGCCCTGATGCCCGAGCGCTTGCAAGACATGCTGGTGGATGCGGTGCTCGACCTATGGCCCCACAGCTATACCCAGGCGCTGCGGCAACCCGGCCCCGGGCTGGCTCCGCGGCACGTCAGGCAAGCAATGGACTATCTACAGGCCCATCCAGAGACGTTCGTCAGCGGAGCCGAATTGGCCGCTGTCAGCCGTGTAAGCCTGCGGGCTTTGCAAGAGGGCTTCCGACGCTTTGCAGGGACTTCCATTTCCGCCTATCAGCGACAGGTGCGGCTCGAGCGCGCCTACCAGGCGTTGCGCCAGGGCAGCGCGGCCTCGGTGAGCGAAGTGGCCCTCAGGTTCGGCTTTACCAACCCGGGCCGCTTCAGCCAGTACTTCCAGAACGCCTACGGTGTCAGGCCCCAGGACGTCTACAAGGGGCTGGGGCGGCCTTGAGAGTACGACCCGGGCCGACCAAGCGGCCCGGGTAGCGTGTCAGAAGGGATAGCTGACCTTCAGCCCACCGTTGAAGCCATGGCTGTCGCCACCGCCGCTGGCGCCTATCTCCCCGGTCACGCTCAAAAGCCCCAGGCGGGCGGTGAGGTTTGCCGCGCCGCTGAATTGGTCACCACTGGCGTAGGCCGCGCGCTGTTCGACGCTCAGGCCGAACAGTTGCCCCTGGCTATCCACCTTGCGCTCCCCAAGCACATGCTCATAGCCCAGCTCCAACCCCGGCAGCAACTGCCAGCCGCCACTGAGCAGGGTAGGGGCGAAGCTTGCCTTCACACGAGTGAAGGCACTGCGCCGAACCTGCCGCAGGCTGTCTACGTCCAGCGCCATCTCGCTGCCTTTTTCGTCGAAGTCGGCAAGCTCCAGGCGGCTCACCCGTACGCCGAGGCTTGGCTCCAGGGTCAGGCCCGCGCTGGGCAAGCGATAGCCCAGGGCCAGGCCGGCGCTGGCCAGGTTGCCGTGGGTATCACCTTTTGCAGTGCCTAACCCGCCGCCCAGTTCCCGCTTGCTATGGTAGTCCACCCAGCCGGCGCTGGCGTCGGCAGCCAGGAACAGGCCCCGCTCCAGGCCTCCCGGCGCGTAGCGCAGGCCCAGGGTGCCTAGGGTAAGGTCGGTGTCGACCTCACCGCCCGCACCGCCAATGCTACCTCGGCTATAGCCGAATGCCGCATAACCGCTCAGGCGCTCAGAAAAGCGTTGGCTCAGGCCCACCAAGGAACCCTGGGTATGCTCGTTGCTGCTGGCAGCGTGGCTGGAGCCGTCCGTGCCCAGGTAACCCGCAAGGCCCGTGGCCCAGAGTTGCCGCTGCCCTGCCTTGAGCTCAATGCCGCTGGCATAGCCACCCGCGGCCTGCTCGATCATCACGGGCTGGCGCAGCAGGTAGCTGGCGGCATCGGCGTGGGCTTGCCCACCTATCGTGCTCTCCACGCCGCCCAGGCTGCCGGCGTCCAATGCAGACTGCAGATAATAGTTGTAGGCGGTGTAGTGACCGGAAAGGTCCGTATTCTGCAGCCGTTGCAGCAGCGCCGCGCCTTCCGCGCTATTGCCCGCCAGGCCGGCCTGCCCGGGCAGGCTGTTGTAATACACCAGCTTGGCTCGCAACACGTAGATTGTTTCCTGCGAAAGTCCCAGGCCTTGCTTGAGGTAGTTGTCCATGCTGCCGTATTCGGCCGTGACCTGGTCCAGCCCCGCCTGCAGATAGCTGGCCTCTACCCCCAGCAACGGGGCATAGATTGACGCCATGCTCGCCGGCATGGCGGCGAGGGTCGCGGCGATCCGGGCTGCCGTATAGTCATTGGTAGCCAGGTAGTCTGCCATGATGGTACTGCTGTCCACCCCGGCGAGGCTCAGCAGCACGGCAGCGGTCCAGCCGGTGCGGTCCTTGCCAGCGGTACAATGAAAGATGGCGGCGCCGTCGACCGTGGCCAGTTCATTGAAAAGCGTGGCGAATTGGCTGCGCATGCCGGCATCGCTGACGAAGCTGCGGTTCGCCTCCTGCATCATCGCCACGGCGCTGGCCGCGCTGTCGACGGAAATGCTCGCCAGGTTCGACCCTGACGCCGCGTTACCAATGATGTCGATGTTGGTATAGGTAGCCCCGGTCAGCAACGTATCCGGCGTGGCGGCGATTTCGCTGGCCGTGCGCAGATCATAGACCGCGCTGATGCCCAATCCGTTGAGCGTGGCCAGATCCGCGGCGGACGGGGTAATAGCGTTGGACCTATAGAACACCCCGGAACGCAAGGTGCCATCCATCGCGGTGGTATAGGCGGTGGTGGTTCCGGCAACGTCCCGGAAGTTGTCGATGCCGGTCAGGCGTGGTGTGTCCAGGGTGTAGGTGTCGGCGGCATGGGCTGCGCTAATGGATAGGGTCAGCGCGGACATCGCGTGCAGGATTCGGGGAAACACTGTGTAGCCTCCATGGATACAGGTCGGGCTGGCTACTATCTGTGTTTGTCGAAAACGAAATATTACAGATTAGAATCGCCGGCAAATGCCGGCGCGATTCGTCCTTTTCATGCGCGTACTGTCCCGTCCTGCCCCAGCGCCATCGAATTCAGGCTGGGTTTATGCGGGGCCAGCCCAGCTGGGCCCGTGTTACCCGTTCATTCTGTCCAGGGAATGAGCTTCAAGGTGCCGACACGACGCGGCCCTGTTCCCTTGGCCTGGTCGGCCGGATGGGCGACCCCGTCGAGCACTGGAACCTCTTCGAAGTCGAAGGGGCTGATGCCTTCCAGGCAGGCAACGTTGATACCGTACTCGTCTGGCCTGGAGCGGCGTTGATGATGTGTGTAGATGCCGCATGTCGAGCAGAAGTAGTGTTTGGCGGTGCCGGTGTTGAATTGATAGAGGGTGAGTTTGTCTTGCCCGGCGATGAAACGGATGTCGGCCAGGACCGCACTCACCGCGATTGCACCGCGCATACGACAATAGGAACAGGTGCAGCGCCGCGCACTGTGCAAGCCGTTACGAAGCTTGACCTCGAAGCGCACCGCGCCGCAGTGGCACTGGCCACGAGCCTGGGCCAGGTCTTTATCGAGCATCGGTCACCCCTCATAGGCAATTGGACGCGGCACTAAAACGCACTCGTGGCCGACGCGGCTTTTCGCTGCTTCCGACCGCAGAGGGGCTGTTTCGGCCCCGCACGTCGACCCTGGCGCTGAGTGGAGGGTAGCTCAGGGTTGCCGAGCATGTACTTCGAAATACAACAGGTCGTGCCACTGGTCACCCTGCCAGAAGCTCCTTCGAGATCTGCCAAAGGCCTGGAACCCATTACGCTCCAGCACTCGGATCGAGCCCAGATTGTAAGGCGGCACTATGTGCGGCTCGACGCCGGAGACTGAGGGCTAACTGGCGCGGGCGATTACAGTCTGCAAGGCGACGGACAGCGCCTGAAGCGAAAACGGCTTGCTCAACACCACGGGTGCGTCTGTGCCCGGCGCCGATGACGGGGCCGCCTGGTCAGTGTATCCGGTGATGAAAAGCACCTTCAATCGTGGGCGAACGATACGCGCTATTTTCGCCAGCTGTTGGCCCGTCAGGCCCCCTGGCAGGCCAAGATCGGTAATGAGCACGTCAATGCTGGCGGCTGACTGCAACAGGGCCAGGCCTTTGCCGCTATCCTCGGCTTCAAGCACCGTGTGGCCCTGATCCTTGAGATGATCGCTCACCATCAGCCGTATGCTGGGCTCGTCGTCCACGATCAGTACCCTGAGCAGTTCGTGAAAGACAGGCGGTTGCCCCCCGGGAGGGCCCTCGAGCTGCTGCTGGGCGGGCAGGGTACCGCAAGACGGTATGTAAAGTGTGACCGTGGTTCCCTGGCCTGGCTCGGAGCGCAGTTGCACCTGGCCGCCGGATTGCTGGGCGAATCCGTAGACCATGGACAGGCCGAGCCCCGTCCCTTTGCCGATGGGCTTGGTGGTAAAGAACGGCTCGAACACCCGGGCCGCGACCTCCGGCGTCATACCCTGGCCTGTATCGGTTACCTCCAATACCACATACTCACCCGCGGGCAGAGCCATCGCGTCCGCCGCGGATGCCAATAGCCTCTGACGCCGCGTTTCTATGGTGATTGCGCCGCCTCCAGGCATGGCGTCCCGTGCATTGATGCACAGGTTGAGCAAGGCGTTTTCCAGCTGAGGGGCGTCCACGGAAGCCACCGCGGCTTCGGTGGGGGCTATGGCCTGCACCCGGATCGCCGGCCCGACGGTTCGCTGGATCAGCTCCCGCAGGTCGGCTACCAGCATAGGAACATCGGTTGGCTGAGGGTCGAGTTGCTGGCGCCGGGCGAACGCCAGCAGGCGTTGGGTCAGTGCCGCGGCGCGTCGGGTGGCACCCAGGCTGGCGGCCAGGTATTTGCCCAGGTTCCGACCGTCCTCGGGCAGCAGCCGGGTTTGCATCAGCTCAAGGCTTCCGGAAATGCCGCCGAGCAGGTTGTTGAAATCGTGGGCCAGGCCGCCGGTGAGCTGGCCCACGGCATCCATCTTCTGCGCGTGGCGCAGGGCTTCCTGTGCTTCCAGTAGCACACGGGCCTGGGTTTTCTCCGCGGTCACGTCGCGGCCGTTGCAATAGATAAGGTCGCCCTCGGGCTTGACCGTCCAGGCGATCCAGCGCCAGCTGCCGTCCCGGTGTCGGTAACGATCCTCATAGTGGGTGGGGGGCGCTCCACCAGCGGCGATCTGGGCGAGGGTCGCAGCCGCATTGGCCAGTTCGCTCGGGTGCTTGAATTCTTCGGTCTTGCGCCCGGCCAGCCAGTTGGGGGACCAACCAAGGATTCTTCCCCAGGCTGGATTCGCGTTGAGGATGGTGCCGTCGAGCCGGGCCACCAGTAGTAGGTCAGGGGACAGTTCCCAAATGCGGTCACGTTCGGCCGTGCGCCTTGCGATCTCGTTTTCCAGCGTCTCATTGTGCCGACGCAGTGCTTCGTCGGCCCGTACTTGCGCGGTGACATCGTCCACATGATGGATTACCGCCACCACCCGGCCTTCCTCCAGGACCGGCGTGTTCACCGGCGCCCACCAGCGGGCCTCGAAGCCACCGGCCGGATGGGGAATGTCATACTTCTGCACGGCCATGGCATGCGCCCGGCCCGTTGTGATCACCGTTTCGATCGACGCGCGCAGATTGGCGACTCCGCTGGCCTGGGGATCGGCGGGATTGTCCGGCATGGCTTCGAACAAGGGCTTGCCGATAAGCGCTTCGGGTGTTCGCAAGGTGGCAGCCAGATAGGCTTCATTGGCCAAGGCTATGGTGAAACGAGGTGGGTCAGGAAGGATGACCAGCATGGGGGCCGGCACGATGGCGAACAGGGCCCTGTAATCGGTTATCGGCATCAGCGAGTTCACACGACGACCTAGGTAAAGACCCCGCCGTTGGCGGGGCCATGGAACGGTGGGGGTCAGGCGCTGCTGCCCGGCGAAGGCTCCTCGGATTCGTCCACCGAAGGGTTGTTCGGCTGCTCGTCTTGGGATTGAGCACCGCCAGCGGCACCGTTATCGGACATCAGCTCATCATCGCTATCCGCGCCAGCCGGGCCTGGATAAGGGTTGGCCGGACCGTTGTCGTCTTTCACCATGGTCGTTCTCCTTTTGCGATCACGCGCGTGGATCTTACGCACATGACTTCAGAGGCTTACGCAGCGGCGGAGTGCCGCTTGCGTGACCAACGGCGCGCGGGTGTCGCGGCGAACGCTTTCATTGATCGAGCTTGACCAGCGGAGTCTCTCGCACCTCGGTAGGACGTCCGGCCTGGATCTGCCTGACCTGGGCCAAGGCCTGGTCTACGCCAGCCCTGTCGCGCAGCAGTTCATAGCTGATGGCGAAGCGACGGGTTTCCCCAGGTCCGATTTGCGGTACCAAATTCAGCGGGCGCTGGTAACGGCGGTTGTAGGAGAAACTGGTCCCGGGCTCCAGGCCAGTCACGTAGCCCTGGCCATGGGTATCGGTGTTCTTCCAAAGGGAAAATACTGGAAGCGTACGGGTATCGAAGCCCACCGCGACACCCAGGCTACCTGCCTTGTTGTGCAGTACGGCCAGGGAATAGCCCTGGGCGTCCGCATAGGGCACCAGGTTGTAGACGGTCTCGTCGTAGTCCCTGGTCGGGGCCCGGTAGCTGTCCCAAGTGGGAAGATCAGCCCTGGCCTTGTCATTGAACGGCGACACCTGTTTCACCGGCGCGACGAAACGGGCGCCTTCTTCCAGCAAGGGCGTGCTGAAGTTGCTGTGATAGAGCGCCTGGTATTCCTTGGAGTAGTCGCCTTGGTTGGTCAGCACATCCTGGAGTTCGAAGCGGGTGCTGCCTGGCAGGGTGACCAGCTCGGTGACTACGCTGAAGTCCACCTTCTTGAACGCCTGTTCCTTGAGTTCGCCACGCAGATGGATGGCGTACGGAGGCTGCTCATCGATATGCAGCACCACCTTGCTGGCAGGAATATTGGCGGCGCGGCCATGAAGGGTGAGCAGCTCGCCGTTGTCGATGCCCGGATGGCCCACCCACTCGTAGCCGCAGCGGGTCACCAGCTCGTTGAAACCTTCCAGCCAGCCCAGGCCCGCGCGGCCGTTGAGCTCTATGAAGGCCGGGTTGACCACCTCCTTGACCGGTGAATCCCAGCCCAGCCGTACCGGCCCGACCGATGCCTGGAGGACATTCATGCCTCGGGTAGGTATTACTGTCATCTTCATCGTGCCGTTGTCGATATCCACCAGGCTTACCCCCTCCTGGCGACCACCATGGAGCAAGCGCATGCTGATCTTGAAGGGCACATCCGGGTGGATGCCTAGTTCGGCGCTGGTCAGCTCGAACGCTTGGGCGGGTTTATCGCTATCGAGAAGGACGTAATCCCAAGCCAGGGCGGGGGAGGTCGCGGCCAGGCCACTGAGGGCGACCAGTAGGCGGAGAGGTTTCATGCGCATAGCCTTTGTTAGTGTTATAGGCCCTGTATAGCGCGGGTGAAGCGTTTCAGCAAGCCTGTGTTCCCGTGGTGGCCTTTGATCCCCATCCGAGAAACGGCAGCTTGAAACGACAAAAGGGCGCGCTTGCGCGCACCCTTTCGTTCGTTGACCTTCGGCCGATATTACTGAAGCAGCTTCAGAACAGCGGACGGGATCTGGTTGGCCTGAGACAGGATCGCGGTGGAAGCCTGCTGCAGGGTTTGTTGCTTGGTCAGCTCAGCGGTTTCAGCAGCGAAGTCCACATCCTGGATGGTAGAGCGAGAAGCGGTAGCGTTCTCGATGATGTTGCTGATGTTGCTGATGGTGCTTTCCAGACGGTTCTGCTTGGCACCCAGGTCGGCACGGGTGGTGTTCACGGTGTTCAGTGCAGCGTCGATGGCGCTGATGGCCGAGTCGATCGCGGTGTGGGCCGCGCTTACGCTGCCGCCAGTGATGGCGACCGAAGCCACGCCCAGGCCGGAAGCCGAAGCGTTCAGGCTGATGCCCAGGTCGATGTGCTGGTCGTCACCGGTCATGGCGCCAACCTGGAACTGCAGGCCGGAAGCGGAACCGTCCAGAAGCTTCATGCCGGTACCGAAGGTAGTCGACGTGGAGATACGGGTCAGTTCTTCGCTCATCTGGCTGAATTCGGACTGCAGAGCGGTACGGTCAGCGGTGCTGTTGGAGTCGTTGCGGGACTGGACAGCCAGTTCACGCATACGCTGCAGGATGCTGGTGGTTTCTTGCAGCGCGCCTTCAGCGGTCTGGGCGATCGAGGTGGCGTCGTTGGCGTTCTTGGTGGCTACGGTCAGGCCCTTGATCTGGGTGGTCAGACGGGTAGCGATCTGCAGGCCAGCGGCGTCGTCTTTGGCGCTGTTGATCTTCAGGCCCGAGGACAGACGGGTCATCGAGGTGCTGGTGGCGGACGAAGCCTTGTTCAGGTTGTTTTGAACGGTCAGGGAAGCGATGTTGGTATTAACGGTCAACGACATGATGAATTCCTCAGGGGTGGCGTTTGTTCACTTGGCTATCCGACCCTGGCTTGTTCAGGCGTGGCCGAGAGAACCTTCGAAATTGTTATCGTCCTGATCGTGGTTTGCTTTAGCCCAATTTTGAAAAAGGTTGTCCAAGCTGCAGACTCCCCCCAAAACAGGTACGCACATGACCGAGCCATCCATTGTTCAGGTTCCCTTGCTTATCGGCGGATTGGCCCGCCAGGCCAGTGATGGCCGCACCTTCGAGCGTAAGAATCCGGTATCCGGCGCGGTAGTGTCGGTAGCCGCCGCGGCCAGCCTGGCTGACGTCGACGCAGCCGTGGATGCGGCCTGGGCGGCCTTTCCCGCCTGGTCCGCCCTTGGCCCTGGCGAACGGCGCGGGCGCTTGTTGAAAGCCGCCGCTGCATTGGAGGCCCGTCGCGACGAGTTCTTCGCCCTGGCCCGGGAAACCGGCGCCAAGGCAGATTGGTATGGCTTCAACGTGAGCCTGGCGGCCAATATCCTGCGCGAGGCTGCCTCAATGACCACCCAGGTTCAGGGCAGCGTTATCCCATCCGATGTGCCTGGCAACTTCGCCATGGCCCTTCGCCAGCCGTGTGGCGTGGTGCTGGGTATCGCCCCCTGGAACGCGCCGGTGATCCTGGCCACCCGCGCCCTGGCCATGCCCCTGGCCTGTGGCAATACCGTGGTACTGAAGGCTTCCGAAGCCTGTCCCGCGGTGCACGGTTTGCTCGGCCAGGTGCTGCAGGAAGCGGGCTTGGGCGAGGGTGTGGTCAACGTTATCCATAATGCCCCCGAAGATGCCCCGGCTGTGGTGGAGCGCCTGATCGCTCATCCGGCGGTGCGGCGGGTGAATTTCACCGGGTCTACCCATGTCGGGCGCATCGTTGGCCAACTGGCGGCGCGTCACCTTAAACCCGCCGTGCTGGAGCTGGGTGGCAAGGCGCCGTTCCTCGTGCTCGAGGACGCCGACCTGGGTGCAGCGGTGGCCGCGGCGGCTTTTGGCGCTTACTTCAACCAAGGCCAGGTGTGTATGTCCACCGAGCGGCTGATCGTGGACGAGACCGTGGCCGACGCGTTCGTTGCCAGGTTGGCGGAAAAGGTAAAAACCTTGCGAGCCGCCGACCCTGACGACGCTCAGGCACCGTTGGGCTCGCTGATCGACGCCGCGTCAGGCGAACGCATCCAGGCCCTGGTGGACGATGCCCTCGCCAAGGGAGCCGTACTGCTGGCTGGCGGTGATCGCCACGGCAGCCTGATGCAGCCTGTGTTGCTCGACAGGGTCACCTCCCAGATGAAGCTTTACCGGGAAGAATCGTTCGGGCCGGTGGCGGTCGTGCTGCGCGCCCGTGGCGACGAAGCCTTGCTGGCGCTGGCCAACGATTCGGAGTTTGGCCTCAGTTCCGCCATCTTCAGCCGCGACACCGCTCGGGCCCTGGCCCTGGCGCAGCGTCTTGAATCAGGGATCTGCCACATCAACGGGCCTACCGTGCACGATGAAGCGCAAATGCCTTTCGGTGGCGTAAAAGCCAGTGGTTATGGGAGTTTCGGCAGTAATACGGCCATTGATGCCTTCACCCAGGTGCGCTGGGTGACCATTCAACAGGGAGAGCGGCATTACCCGATCTAGCGCGATGCCAGGCATCGTCTGGACGACGCTTGCCGACGTCCCGCTGAGGGACGCCGGCAAGACGAACAACGGGTTTGCCTGGTTTGGCCCGCCTTAGGCGGGTGCCTGCTGATCCACCCCAACCAGGGCTATCTCCCCACTCTGGGCCGGTTCGTCAGCGAAGATAACCGTTTCGCGCAAGGCGATGATGTCCCAACGGTCAGTCAGGGTGAGCTCGAAACGATGACCTTCGCTATCGACGGTAAAATCCTTCAGATAGGTGCGGTCCAGCGCCGGGTTGTAGCTCACGCTCAGAGTATGGTCGGTGCCATCGCCATAGCCGGTGTACCCCAGGGCCGACACATCGATGCTGTCCTCGCTGCGATCGAAATTGACGATCACGTCCGAAAAGCTTTCAGTGGCGGTGCGGTAGCTGTCGGTCACCGAGGTATAGAGGTAAGTGTCTGCATCCGCGCCGCCGTCGAGTATGTCCCGGCCAGCCCCGCTTCGGATGACGTCATCACCGGCGCCGCCGTCGATCCGGTCGTTGCCGCCCAGCCCTTGCAACACCTCGGCCATGGCTGAGCCCTGGATCAGGTCGGCGCCTTCGGTGCCACGGACGGTCACCGGGGCGAAGATGACATTGTCGGCGTTCAACCGGCCCAGCCAGTTGCCGTCGATGGCCAGCTCGAAACGCTCACCGTCGCCATTGGTTTCGTAGCTCTTGAGGTAGGTGCGGGTGCCTTCGGCGTTGACCTGCACCGCGAGGGTGCCGTTCAGGCCATTGCCCAGCCCGGTGAAGCCCAGGCCAATCAGGTCGATGCGGTCTTCGCTGGCATCGAAATCCTGGAGGCGGTCGCTGCCATTGGTCTGGGCGGTGCGATAGCTGTCTTCCAGGTTGGTGAAGCGGAAGATGTCCGCGCCGCTGCCGCCATAGAGCACATCTCGGCCGCCCCCGCCCTCAAGCACGTCATCGCCGGCCAGGCCGCGAATGATCTGCGCCGCGTCGTTCCCGAGCAGACTGTCGTTACCCAGGTAGCCATCCAGGTGATGCTGGCCGTCCGGGCTGCCGAAGCTGGTATCCACGCTGCCATCAGGGTTATAGCGGACAACGGCGAAATTACCGCCTTCGAAGGAGGCCGCGCCCGACACCAGTATCTTGCCGTCTTCCTGCACGGTAATGGCGTTGGGCACACTGGTGGCATTGGCCCCTTCCACCGCCACGAAGGGGACCTGGCCGTTGTCGCCGAAGCTGCTGTCCAGGCTGCCATCGGCGTTCAGGCGCAGGATCACGCCGTCGTACCGGTTATCGCGCCCGACCATGATGATCTTGCCGTCAGGCTGGAAGGTAAAGTTGTAGTATTGATACAGATCCACCAAATGGTCCACTACCAGGGTGCCGTCGTTACCGAAGGTGGTGTCGAACTGGCCCGTGGCGGTCAGCTTCACCAGGCGATAGGCGAACTTGTCCGAAAACGACCAGTCGCCTCCGAACAACACACTGCCGTCCGCTTGCATCGCGCTGATGGCATAGCCGCCTTCGAAGCCGTTGGCATTGGCGAAGGTGAAGGTGCCCTGATCGCCATAGCCGGTGGCGACCGAGCCATCGGCATTGAGCTTGGTGATGGCCAGGGTATCCAACTGGGTACCCACGATTCGGGTCAGGTACAGGCTACCGTCATCGGCCAGGGTGACGGCCGCGGCGCCGTCATAGGAGCCGGAATTGATGGCGACCTTGCCAGTGCCGCCACCGAAGCTGGTGTCCAGGCTGCCATCGATGTTGAAGCGCTGCACCACGCCTGAGTCCGAGGTGGCGATGATCTTGCCATCGGGCTGCACAGCCAGGTAATAGGCACGGTCATCGTCCACCTCGCCGTCAATGATGATCGCGCCGCCCTGGCCAAAGCTGGTGTCCAGGGTGCCGTCGGCATTGAGCCGGATCATCGAATAGTTTTCCAGGGTGGAGTAGTAGCCCAGCGGCGACCCTGGGTAGCTGTAGCTGATGTAATCCGAGTAGCCGGCGACCAGGATCTTGCCATCGGCCTGTACCGTGATCGCCTTGCTCTCGTCGCCCATCCCGCTCAGATCCACCGAGACCTGACCCGGTGCGCTGCGAACGATGTGCGTAGTGGAGGTTGCCATGAGTCAATCCTTGAATGGGAGGGAGCCTTTAGGACAGCACAGCAGCTGCGCTTCACCTGGCGAGCCGACCGATGGCATCCAGGCTGTGCAAGCGCCGGAGCCGACAAGCCTGTTGGCCAGGCTGGCGAACGGGCCTCGCCGCCCTCACGCGTGTGCCAGCACACCTCGCCGGGCCAGGTTGGCCATCAGCGCGCCTACGCCGAACCGCCAGGGCGGCGCCTGGTCACTGGTGACCACGCGATTGTGCAGGGCGCCGAGCAGGGGCGTGGCGATGCTGACCCGGTCCCCGACCTTGTGGGTGAAACCCTGGCCAGGCTGGTCCCGATCCTCGGTGGGGGCGAAGAGAGTGCCGAGGAACAATACGAAGCCATCGGGATACTGATGGTTGGCGTTCAGGGCCTGATGGACGAGGTCCAGCGGGTCGCGGCTGATCTGATCCATGGAGCTGCGCCCTTCCAGGCGGTAGCCGTCGTCGCCTTCCACGGTGAGGGTCACTTCACACTGGCGCACGTCGTCGAGGCTGAAGTTTTCATCGAACAGGCGCACGAACGGGCCCAGGGCGCAGGAGGCGTTGTTGTCCTTGGCCTTGCTCAGCAGCAGGGCGCTGCGGCCCTCGAAATCCCGCAGGTTCACGTCGTTGCCCAGGGTAGCGCCATGCACCCGGGCCTGGCTGTCCATGACCAGCACCACTTCCGGC
Organism: Pseudomonas massiliensis; assembly: GCF_000826105.1. GTDB lineage: Bacteria > Pseudomonadota > Gammaproteobacteria > Pseudomonadales > Pseudomonadaceae > Aquipseudomonas > Aquipseudomonas massiliensis. The sequence continues at coordinate 1,367,469 of NZ_CCYK01000007.1, forward strand.
TCCGGGTTGTTCCAGCTCGAACCGGGATGAATGCCGATCGCCTGGCCACTGGCTACCGCGGCCAGCACCGGGGCCTTGGTAAAGATCTCGGCGTCTGGCCCGATCCCCACCTCCAGATACTGGGACCACATCCCCTGGTCGATCAGCATCTGCTTCAAGGCCATGGCCTGGGCAGAGCCGGGGCGCAACGCGCGCAGGTTGTTTCCGATCACCTCATGGACCAGGTGGCGGATGCGCTCAGCCTGCTGCGCATTACCGGCGGCTTTTTCCTCGATCACCCGTTCGATCATGCTGGCGGCGAAGGTCACGCCGGCGGCCTTGATCACCTGCAGGTCGGCGGGCGCGAGCAAACGCGGTCTGCTCGGGTCCGGGTTTTCGCCGCTATTGGCCAGCAGCGCGGACAGGTCCGCTACCTGCCGCCCCTGGGCCTGCCTGGCCGCATTCAGGGGCGAGGGGCTCTCCAGCAGTTGGCTCAAGGTAGGCCATTGGGCGGTGCAGTCGATCACCTGGCCATCGCGCAGCACGACCACCGCCGGGCCGCCCGCTTCGCCTGGCAGCCACACTCGACCCACCAGGGTCGCCCGTTGCCAGTCGTGGGGAAGGGAGTTTTCAAGGGTCAATCGAACCTCAGGCATGAATACGTCCTGTTCGGTTAATGGGAATGTCGGGGCTGGCCGTTTTCGCTGATCACCCGCCAATACAAGGTGGCCGGTTCCAGGCAGCCGCCGGTGGACAGCTGGCCTACCAGTTGGCGATAGAGCTCTTGCCAGGGCGTCTGCGAGGCGGGCGGAGCGGGCAGCGGCTCTTGCCGACGGGCCTGTAGCTCGGCTTCGTCGACGAGCAGGTCTACCCGGCGTGCGTTCAGGTCCACGCGCAGCCGGTCCCCGCTGCGCAAGAGAGACAGGCCTCCGCCCACCGCTGCTTCCGGGCTCATGTTGAGGATCGACGGGCTGGCCGAGGTACCACTCTGGCGGCCGTCGCCCAGGCAGGGCAGCGAGTCGATGCCGGCCTTGATCAACGCCGACGGAGGCGCCATGTTCACTACTTCCGCGCTGCCGGGGTAACCGACAGTGCCGCAGCCGCGAATCACCAGGATGCACCGCTCGTCGATGTCCAAGGCCGGGTCGTTGATGCGCGCCTGATAGTCTTCCGGCCCTTCGAACACAATGGCGCGGGCCTCGAAGCAATTAGGCCGCTGCGGATCGCTGAGGTAGGTGTTGCGGAAGGCTTCGCCCACCACCGACATCTTCATGATCGCGCTGTCGAAGAAGTTGCCGCTGAGCACGATGAACCCTGCCCGATGCTTGAGCGGGGTCTGGTAGTCGCGAATCACGTCGCGGTCACTGGTCACGGTGCCAGCGATGATCTCGCCGATGCTCCTGCCGCTGACCGAGCGGCATTCACGGTGCAATCGGCCGACCTTGTCCAGTTCGTGCATCACCGCCGGTACGCCGCCAGCGCGGTGGAAGCTTTCGCCCAGGTATTCACCGGCCGGCATGCAGTTGACCAGCAAAGGCACCTCTTCGCCGATGCGTTGCCAGTCCTCCAGGGAGAGGTCAATGCCGCTGTGACGGGCGATGGCGATCAGGTGCGGCGGACAGTTGCTTGATGCTCCCAGGGCCGAGGCCACGGCGATGGCGTTCTCGAACGCCGCTTTCGTCATGATCTGGGAAGGGCGCACGTCCTCGCGCACCAGGTCGACGATGCGCAGCCCGGTGGCATAGGCCATCTGTCCCCGCTCCCGGTAAGGGGCCGGGATGCTGGCGCACCCGGGCAGGGACATGCCCAAGGCTTCGGCCAGGGCATTCATCGATAGTGCAGTGCCCATGGTATTGCAGTGGCCCACCGATGGGGAGGAAGCGGTGGTCAGGGTCATGAACCCCTCGTAGTCGATCTCCCCGGCGCTGAGCAGGTTGCGGGCATGCCACAGCACGGTACCGGAGCCTACCCGCTGGCCTTTGTGCCAGCCGTCGAGCATCGGACCGCCGGAGAGCACGATGGCCGGAAGGTCCGTGGTGGCCGCGGCCATGAGGCAGGCCGGCGTGGTCTTATCGCAGCCCGTGGTGAGCACCACCCCGTCGAGGGGGTAGCCATGCAGCACCTCCACCAGGCCCAGGTACGCCAGGTTGCGGTCCAGCGCGGCGGTCGGCCGGCGCGATTGCTCGGCGATCGGGTGCACCGGGAATTCCATGGGAATGCCGCCGGCGTCGCGAATGCCATCCCTGACCCGCTTGGCCAGCTCCAGATGGTGGCGGTTGCAGGGGGTCAGGTCACTGCCGGTCTGGGCGATGCCGATGATGGGGCGCCCCGATTGCAATTCCGCCCGTGTCAGGCCCTGGTTCATATAGCGCTCTACGTAGAGCGCGGTGAGATCGGCATGGCTCGGGTCGTCGAACCATTGCTGGCTGCGCAAGCGGCGCGGCGCGGTGTCGGTCATGGAGTGACTCCGGAAAAAGAAGGCGAGAGGTGATTGAGCCGGCGTAGCTGACGAATCAGCCCGGCATGGTCGAGGTCACCGTCGCCGGCCTCGACCATGGCGGCGAAGAGGGCATCCACCCGCTCGGCCACCGGCAGGGCCAGCCCCAGCTCGCGTGCCTGGGCCAGGGCGGTATGGGTGTCCTTGAGCTGCCACTTGGCCGGGCCGCCAGGGGTGAAGTCCTGGCGCAGCATGCGTTCGCCATGCTGGCGCCAGATGGGCGAATCGACGAAACCGCCCATGAGCGCTTCATGGACCCTGGCCAGGTCGGCGCCGCCGCGCTCAGCCAGCAGCAGGCCTTCGGCAACCGTGGCGATGGTGCTGGCCACGATCAGCTGGTTCACCAGCTTGGCCAGCTCACCCGTGCCAGGCGGCCCCACGTGAACCGGACGGCCCATGGCCGATAGCAATGGCTGGCCAGCGGCGAAGGCCTCGGCCTCGCCCCCCACCATAATGGCCAGGCTGGCCTGGCGAGCGCCGCGCTCGCCACCGGACACCGGGGCGTCCAGATAGCGTAGCCCCAGGCTGGCGCAGCGCTGGGCCTGTGTGGTGGCCGTGGCTACCGGGATAGAGCTCATGACGATCAGCAGGGCACCTGGGGCCAGGGCGTGCGCCGCGCCCTGTTCACCGAAGAGGATGTCGTCGCAGGTGGGGCCATCGCTGAGCATGCACACCAGAATCTGAGCGCCCTCGGCGGCCTCCGCCGGACCTGAGCACAGGCAAGCCCCCGCAGCGCCCAGGCTTGCGGCCTTGCCCGCGGAGCGGTTCCACACCCGCAGCGGGTAACCGGCCTTGAGCAGATGACCGGCCATGGGCAGGCCCATGATGCCGGTGCCAATGAAGGCTACGTGGCTGTCGCTGACGCTCATGCCTTGCCTCCGATACCTGGAGTGGCAACCGCCTCGGGGCCGACGATGACGGCCTGGTTGCGGGGCATCAACAGCATGATCAGCCCACCCATGGCGACCAGGGCGGCGATCACCAGGAAGCCTGGCGTGTAGCTGCCGGTAGCGTTGTACAGAAAGCCGGTAAGGTAGGGGCCGCTGAAGCCGCTGAGGTTGCCGATGGAGTTGATCAGGCCGATGCCTGCCGCGGCCCCGACGCCGGTCAGTACCTGCCCTGGCACCGCCCAGAACACGTTGATCGCGCTGTACACGCCCACGGCCAGGAGTACGAAGCCGATTACGATGATCCACGGCTGGTTGATCAGCAGGGCCAGGGCGATGGAGGCGGCGGCCAGCAAGGCTGCGCCGCCAGCGTGCCGATGGCGCTCCTGCAGCCGGTCCGAGCGGCGGCTCCAGGCGATCATGGCCACGGCTGCCACGGCATAGGGAATGGCGGTGATCAGGCCGTTCTGCATCAGGCCGATTTCCAGGCCGAAGGAGGCTCGGAACGAAGCCAGTACCGTGGGCAGGAAGAAGTTCATCGCATTGGAACCGGAGGTAATGCCGAAATACACCAGGGCCAGCATCCAGACCTGGCGATTGCCCAGGGCACGGCGGATCATCTGCCCCTTGCTTGGCACCACGCCCACTACCAGTGGCTTGGCACGCTCTTCCTGCTCCAGAGTGTCCATGAGCCATTTACGCTGTTCAGCGGTCAGCCAGTGCGCGTCGGCCGGACGGTCGGTGAGGTAGAAATAGCAGACCACCCCGAGGATCACCGCCGGTACGGCCTCGACGATATACATCAGGCGCCAGCCCACCATGCCCAGGCTGTCGCCCAGTTGCATCAGGCCCACGGAGAGGGGCGCCCCGACAATCTGCGCGATGGGCACACCCAGGTAGAACGTCGCGATCATGCGCGCCCGGTAGCGACTGGGAAACCACAGTGAAAGCAGATAGATCACGCCAGGGAAAAATCCGGCCTCGGCGATCCCCAGCAGTACCCGCAGGGTGATGAAGTGCCCGGCCGTCTGCAGAAAGCCCATGGCCCCTGCAATGATGCCCCAGGTCACCATGATCCTGGCCAGCCACACGCGGGCGCCGAAGCGGTGCAGCAACACGTTGCTCGGCACTTCAAAGAGGAAATACCCCAGGAAGAAGATGCCAGCGCCCAGGCCATAGATGGTCTGACTGATGCCGATGTCCTCATTCATGTGCAGGGCGGCGAAGCCGACGTTGTTGCGGTCCAGGAACGCAACCACGAACAGCAGGATGAGAAAGGGCACCAGGCGGCGGGTGACGCGCCTGATGGTTTGGGTTTCGAGCTCGGATACGGCGGGGTGGGGGGTGTTCATGATGCACGGCCTCGGCTTGTTATTGTTGTGAGGACAGCTGCGGTTCCATACCGGGCAAGGGGTACGGAACCCTGAATGCCGCCGTTTTCAAGGCGAGACGGCGGTATCTTCGATATGGGCGCGCACGATGGCGTCGAAATCCGGGTCAGCGGTGAATCCCAGAGCGCGGGCCCGCGGTGTTCGCACCTGGCTCGGCCAGCTTTCGACGATGCGCTGGATGGTAGGGTCCGGTTCCCAGCGAATGAGCCTGGTCACCTCGGCGCCGGCGACCCGCTCCAGGGCGGCGATCATCTCCGCCACTGTGGTGGTGATACCGGGCAGGGGAATCACCCGCTGCTCGCCCAGTGTCCAGGCAGCCAGGGTCGCACTCTGCAGCATGGCTTCCAGCACTCGCCGAGGCGAGGTCAGGTAGACCTGGGTATCCGGCCGTACGGGGCACACCGCCGGTTCGCCTGCCAGAGGCTCGCGGATGATCGAACTGAAGAAGGTGGACGCCGCCCTGTTCGGCTTGCCGGGGCGCACCGCCACGGTAGGCAGGCGCAGCACGCGGCCGTCGATGAAGCCTTTGCGCGCATAGTCCGCGACCAGCAATTCGCCCACGGCTTTCTGCATGCCGTAGGAGGATTGCGGCGTCAGCGCGGTGTCGTCGTCGACCATCGGCGGCAAGGTGCCCCCGAACACCGCGAAGCCGCTGGCATAGATGAAGCGAGGCCGGTTGCCTTGTCGGCGGACAGTCTCCAGCAGGTTCAACAGGCCGTGCAGGTTCACCTGCATGCCCAGGTCGAAGTCGGCTTCCGCGGCGGAGCTGACCACGGCGGCAAGGTGCCAGATGATGTCGACACCATCCACCACCCGAGCGACCACCTTGGGGTCGGCGATGTCGCCGGTCACCACTTCGATGCGGGCGTCCTTGGGCACGCCTTCACCCTCGAAAGCATCGAACAAGACAATACGTTCGATGGCCTGAGGCGCCTGACCTTCGAAGGCGAGCGAATGCAGGTCGAGCAGGCGCTGGGCCAGCTGCTTGCCGATGAAGCCGGTGCCACCGGTAATGAGTATGCGCATTGGAATGTCCTTTTTCGGATGCGGATTCAGTCGGCGTCGACGGTGCGTTGGCGCTGTTCGCCCAACCCGGCGATACCCAGGCGCATTTCCTGGCCGGCGCGCAGGAACACCGGTTCAGGCTTGACGCCCAGGCCTACGCCGGGGGGCGTGCCCGTGGAAATGATGTCGCCAGGTTGCAACGACATGCAGCGGCTCAGGTAGGCGATGAGTGCGGGAATCTGGAACACCAGGGTGCGGGTGTTGCCGTTCTGGTAGCGATGGCCGTCCACTTCCAGCCACAGGTCCAGTTGATGCGGGTCCGGAATTTCCTCCTTTGTCACCAGCCAGGGCCCAATGGGGCCGAAGGTGTCGAAGCCTTTGCCTTTGTCCCAGGTGCCGCCGCGCTCCAGTTGCCATTCGCGCTCGGATACGTCATTGATCACGCAGTAACCGGCTACATGGGCCATGGCGTCGCGCTCGTCGATATAGCGTCCGGCCCTGCCGATGACTACGCCGAGCTCCACCTCCCAGTCGGTCTTGCGCGACCCACGCGGAATCTGCACGTCATCGTTGGGACCACAGATGGCGCTGGTCCACTTGTTGAATACCACCGGCTCGGTTGGAACGGCCATGTTGGATTCGGCAGCATGGTCGGCGTAGTTCAGGCCTATGCAGATGAATTTGCCTACCTGGCCCACACAGGGGCCGATACGGGGGTTGCCTTCGACCAAGGGCAGGGAGTCCGGATTCAGCGTGGCCAAGGCCTCCAGACTGGCGGCTTCCAGGGCGGCGCCCGCAATATCCGGAATATGCCCGGTAAGGTCGCGGATGCCGCCACGTGAATCCAGCAGGGCAGGGCGCTCTTGCCCCGGTTCGCCAAAGCGCAGCAGTTTCATAGGGTGTCCTCAACTAGGATTCGGAAGGTACAAGGCTAGGGTTCAGACGCTCATTCCGCCGTCGATCACATGCACCGCGCCGGTGGTATAGGCGCTGGCATCGCTGGCCAGGTAAAGGGCCAGTTGAGCGATCTCTTCGGCCTTGCCGAGCCGGCCCATGGGCTGGCGTTCCACGAAGGCCTGATAGACCTGCGCTTCGCTTCGCCCCTGTGCCAGAGCCTGGGCGGCGATGCGCTGGCGCAGGGAAGGCGAGTCCACAGTGCCGGGACAGATGGCGTTGCAACGTATGCCCTGGCTGACGTAATCGGTGGCTACGGATTTGGTCAGGCCGATTACCGCGGCTTTGCTGGCCGAATAGGCGAAGCGGTTCGGCACGCCCTTTACGCTGGAGGCCACCGACGCCATGTTGATGATGCTGCCGCCCCCGGCCTCCAGCATGGCCGGCAGAAAAGCGCGGATCATCCGGTACATGGCGGTAACGTTCAGGTCGAAGGAGAGCTGCCAGGCTTTTTCATCGCAATTCAGCAGTGGGCCGTCATGCACGTAGCCTGCGCAGTTGAACAGCACGTCTACAGGGCCGACCTGCTCGCGAGCGGCCTCGATCGCCGCCCCGTCAGTGACGTCCAGCCTAAGAGCTCGCACCCCCGGGAGCTTACGCAGCGGCTCCAGGTTGAGATCTGTGGCGACGATTTCGGCGCCGGCGTTCTGGAAGGCCAATACCGAGGCCAGCCCGATGCCTTGAGCGGCGGCGGTCACGAGCACCCGCTTATTGGCGAGGCTGAGGGTTGCTTGGTCCATGGGCGTGCCCCTTGTTCTTATTCTGTTAACGAAACGCCGCTTTACCCTAGAATGGGCACTCGATAAGCGCCAATGAGATATTCTCAATGGTCAATAACCGAGGGTTATCACATGGCTGATCTGGGCTTCGCTCAGCTGAGCAACTGGCTGCGGTTCCGCCATTTGGTGCTCATCGATACGCTGGCGCGCACTCAGAACATGCACGCCACCGCGACCGAAATGAACATCAGCCAACCGGCGGTGAGCAAGATGCTGCGTGAGATCGAGCACCAGTTGGGCTTCGACCTGTTTCGGCGGCTTCCACGCAGCATGACCCCGACCGACCTGGGTAGCCAGGTAGCGCGCTACGCGCAGATCGCCCTCAATGACGCCCGGCACTTCGTGGGGCAGGTCAACCACCTGCGTCAGGGTGGCCATGGATTGTTGAAGATCGGGAGCATTTTCGCGCCTACATCGGTGGCCTTACCCGCAGCCATAGTGGCGGTGAAAACCCGCTGGCCGCTACTGACGATGGAGGTCCTGGAAGGTACCAGCGCAAGCCTGCTGGCCATGCTCGAGCACAAAGAGCTGGATCTGGTGATTGCCCGCTTCACCCTGGATCGTCACCGTCAATTGTTCGAGTTCCAGCCCCTGGCACCGGAGCCGTTGTGCCTGGTGACTGGCAGCCAGCATCCGCTGGCGGGGGCTGATGACCTTCCTCTGGCCGAGCTGGCCAACTGGCCGTGGATCGTCTTTCCCACTGGCACGCCCATGCGTGCGCGCCTGGAGCGGGCCTTCGCCGAGGCCGGCATGCGCACGCCTGAGAACACGGTGGAAACCATCTCCCTGCAGACCACCCTGCAACTGCTGCAAACCGCACCCATGGTAGCGATGCTGGCCGAAGCCATGGTGGCGCCCGACGTCCAGGCGGGGCGGCTGACCCGGCTGGCACTTCCGTTTCCACTGGTACTGGCCGACTACGGCATCATCACTCGCCGTCAGGAAACACCCGGCTGGGCCGCCCAGGCGTTCATCCAGGCCTTGCGCAGCGACGTACAGGCTCGCAACCACGATGGCAGACCGGCCGATAACGGGTAGTTATCGCTTGATCCAAAGCCGTCATTGGGCGCGGCCTCGTGGCGCGGCTAGAGTCAGCAGGGTTCAGGCCCCTAACGCTCACCGAGGCGCGCATGAAAACAATAAAAGCCTACAAGACAATGACCATCGGGTTTCTCTTCATGATTGGCGTGGTCAACTACCTCGACCGCAGTGCATTGTCCATCGCCAATACCTCCGTACAGAAAGACCTGGGCATCACTCCGCTGGAAATGGGCATGATGCTGTCCGCCTTTTCCATCGCCTATGCCTTCGCCCAACTGCCCATGGGGGCCCTCATCGACCGCCTGGGCAGCAAGCTGGCCCTTGGCGGTTCGCTGATCCTCTGGTCCCTGGCCCAGGCTGCCTTTGGCTTGTTCAGTGGCTTCCAGCAGCTGGTCGGGCTTCGTGTGTTGCTGGGCATCGGCGAAGCGCCGGTATTTCCTTCGGCGGCCAAGGCGTTGTCCGAATGGTTCGATACCCAGGAACGCGGTACAGCCACCGGCTGGGTATGGTCGTCCACCTGCCTGGGGCCGTGCCTGGCGCCGCCCTTGCTGACGCTATTCATGGTGCACCTAGGCTGGCGCGGGATGTTTATCCTCACTGGTGTCATAGGCCTGGTCTTGGCCGCCTGCTGGTTCGCCTTCTACAAGAGCAAGGCCCAGTACATGGCCCAGACCGGCCGCGCCGAGCCCGCTCCTCGTCAGCGCGCCACCACCGGGCCGCGGATGTCGTGGACGGCGCTGTTCAAGGAGCGCAATACCTGGGGCGCCTTCCTGGGTTTCATGGGCGTGATCTACATGATCTGGCTCAACCTGACCTGGCTGCCGGGCTACTTCGAACGCGAGCATGGCCTGGACCTGTACCGTACCGCCTGGGTGGTCTCCCTGGCCTACCTGTTCGGTGCCCTGGGTACCATAGTGGCGGGCAAGGCCTGCGACCGGCTCGTGGCGCGGGGCATGAAGGTGTTGGCCAGTCGTAAGCTCATGGTGATTCTCGGCCTGATCGGCGGCGCGCTTTTCACTCTGATCGTGGCCTTCACCACCAATGTGGTGGCCTGCGTGGTGCTGTTGTGCCTTACGATGTTCTTCATCAGCATTTCCAGCGCCACCGCCTGGATGATCGTCAATACCCTGGTGCCTTCGGAGCGGGTCGCGTCGTTCGGCTCGATCCAGAACTTCGGCGGCTACCTGGCCGGGTCCATCGCCCCTATCCTCACCGGCTTCAGCGTGCAACAAAGCGGCTCGTTCTCATCGGCCTTCGTCATCAGCGCCGGCGTGGCGGCCTGCTCGGCCTTTGCCTATTACGCCCTGTTGAAGGAGCCGGCGGCCAGGGCGCCGACCACGGCTACCACGGGAGTGCCTTCCGGCGCCTAGGCTGGCGTGACCAAGGGAAAGCGCAGCGAAACTGCTGTGATTCCTGCCTCGCTCTCCAGGCTGGCGCGGCCGTCGTGCAGATGCATGATCGATTGCACGATGGCCAGGCCCAGCCCGCCGGAATCGCTGGGGTCGGCACGAGGTTCGTCTACCCGGTAGAAGCGCTCGAACAGCCGTGGCACTACGTCGGCAGGCAGGGTTTTGCCGTGATTGCGCACGGTCAGGGTCACGGCATCGGCGCCGCGCTGGCCTTGGATAGTGATGGTGCTGCCTTCGCTGGCGTGGCGTACCGCATTGGCTAGCACATTCGCCAGGGCCCGCTGGACCAGCGCAGGGTCGGCCCAGAGCGGCCCGTCCAGGCTGTGGGCCAGGTTCAGGTTGCGGTCCTGCGCCAAGGCCTCGAAGTAATCGCACAGCTCATCCCCCAGGCGCGCCAGGTCGATGCCTTCCCGCTGCAGGAGGCACTGCCCATGGTCGGCGCGGGCAAGGAACAGCAGGTTCGCGACCATCCGGTTGAGGCGCTCGAACTCCTCGATATTCGACGCCAACAGCTCCCGGTATTCTTCCGCGCCACGGGGCTGGCTGAGCATCTGGCCGGTACTGGTGAGCAGGGTATGCAAGGGCGTGCGCATTTCATGGGCCAGGTCGGCCGAGAAACCTGTCAGCCGGGCAAAGCTGTCGTCCAGGCGTTCGAGCATGCTGTTGAGCGCCTGAACCGGTTCATGCAGTTCCCGCGGTACTGGCCCCAGGCTCAGGCGTTGCCCCAAGGTTCGGGGACCGATCTGCGCGACTCGCATGGCAATGTCCCGCACCGGCTTGAGCGCGCGATGAAGCAGCATCAGGCCGAGCAGGAACGCGCTGAGCGCGCCGGCGGCCACGGTGGCATACAGCCGCAGCCGGTAGCTGGCCAGCATGGCGTCGCGCTCAGCCAGACGCTTGCCCACCGTAACCCGCAAAGCTTCGCCGTTGCGCCCTCGGGCCTGGCCGGCGAGCAGCAGCAGCCCAGGCTTTTGCTCGGGCCGCCAGGCCCTTACCTGACCTCGTGTGGGCATTTCGCCCATGGGGCTCGCCGGCAGGGTATCGAGCGCCGGGAGCCGGTCGGCGTGAGGGTTGATGGCGATAAGGTCATCGGCTGCGCCTCGCCCCACGAGCAGGAGGCTGTCCTGGTTGCCCAGCATGTTCTGGTACAGCGTCGGGCGCTGTTGCAGCGCACCCAGGCTGTCGGCGTCCTGGAGGAGGGCGCGGACCTGCTCCAGGCGGCCCATGAGGGCCAGGTCGTCCCGGTAAGCCAGCTCGGCTTCCAGGCTACCGTAGAGGTAGACGCCCGCGGCGCTGAGGACCCCGGCGGCCACCACCGCGAAGGCCAGCGCCGCCCGCCAGGCGATAGAGGTGCGTCGTCCTGGCTTAGTCGGTGGCATCTGCACGCGTCTCGTTGTCTTCACTGTCCAGTTGGTAGCCAACGCCGCGAATCGTGTGGATCAGCTTGGGCCAGTAGGGGTCGTCCAGCTTGGCGCGAAGCCGCCGTACGGCCACATCGACCATATTGGTATCGCTGTCGAAATTGAAATTCCACACGTGGGAAGCGATGAGCGTCCGGGAAAGCACCTCACCGCGCCGGCTGATGAGCAGGTGCAGCAGGGCAAATTCCTTGTTGGTGAGCGTCAGCCGCTGACCGTTGCGGATGACGCGGCGGCGCAGCACATCCACCTCCAGGTCAGCGACTCGGTAATGGTCCAGTTCCCGGGGTGGGCCCCGCCGGAGCAGGGTGCGTACCCGGGCCAGCAGCTCGATGAACGCGAAGGGCTTGACCAGATAGTCGTCAGCGCCGCGCTCCAGGCCCTGGACCCGGTCTTCCACTGAATCCCGGGCGGTGAGAAACAGTACCGGCGTGTCGGCCCGCTGGCGTACCAGCTTGAGCAACTGCCAGCCGTCCAGCCCAGGCACCATGACATCCAGGATGATCAGATCGTAGCGCTCATGTTCGATCAGGTCCCGCGCCTCGAAGCCCTCCAGGGCCACGTCCACCCCGTAGCCCGCTTCGCTCAGGCCCTTGGCCAGGAAGCCCGCGGTCTTGGCTTCGTCTTCCACCAGCAGTACACGCATCCACCACCTCATCAGCAGGCTGACAGGCTAAGCGCATTGGCCGGTATTGCCCATTACAAACTTGTAATCCGCGTGAGCGGTGTTCGACCGGGGCGCTTGGTTAGGGTAGAGCGCATCTTCGAAACACCCCTGCAAGGACTCTCCATGATCGGTAAAACCCTTTGCGCAGCACTCACCACCTTGCTGGCGCTTCAGGCCCAGGCCGCGTTGCCGCAACACCCGGAGCTTGACCTGGCGACCGCCCGCCAGTTGCTGGCCGCAGCCTCCTGTAACGCAGCCATGGCGGCCCTTGACCGGGGCGGCAATCCGCTGTTGCTGCAACGCCCGGCCCTGACCGGGCCCCATAACCTGGAAGCGGCGCGGCTCAAGGCCTATACCGCGCTCTCCACCAAGACGCCGACGCGCCTGTTGGCCGAGCGTGCCGGGCAAAACCCGGAAACGGCCAATCTGGCGACCGTGCCTGGGCTGTTGCTCCTGGGAGGTGGGGTGCCGCTCTACCAAGGTGGCGAGCTGGTCGGCGCGTTGGGCGTGGCTGGTGCCGGCGGCCCCCGGCAGGACGAACAGTGCGCGGCCGAGGCGGCCGCCAAGCTGGGCCTTGGCCTGCATCCCTGAGTCTTTCCCATACCCTGAACCTCGATTTCAAGGAGTTTTCCATGACCCTGACCAAACTGTTCTGCGCCCTGGGCCTCGCCTCACTGGCGTGCCTTGCCCAGGCCGCGCCCAATCCATTGAGCGTGCATGTGCTCAATCTGCAAACCGGCACGCCGTCCCAAGGGGTGCAGGTCACCCTGGAACGGCATGCGGGGACCACCTGGCAACCCCTTGCCGAGGGCACCACCAACGAGCAGGGGCGCATCGCTGAGCTCTTCCCAGCCAACAAAGCCATCGAGCCAGGGGAATACCGGGTAGTGTTCAAGACAGGCGCGTACTACCGAAACCTGCGCCAGGACAGTTTCTTCCCGGAAATTCCGGTGATTTTCCAGGTTCGCCAGACGGACCAGCATTACCACATCCCCCTGTTGCTGAGCCCGTTCGGGTTCAGCACCTACCGCGGATCCTAGGTGCTGATGGATGCGCCCAGCAACTGTAGCGCCTCGACGTCGGCGGAGTTGGCCAGGATCAGATTGTCTTCGCTGAAGCTATCGGTCAGGTCGCCGACCAGCCGCACCTGGAAGCGCAAGCCCTGGGCACCGCTGTCCAGACTGCTGAGGTAGGTTCGGTTCAGGTCCGCGTCGTAGCTCAGGCGCAGCGTGCCATCGTGCCCATCGCCCAGGCCGATGAAGCCGAGGCGGGAAACGTCCAGTACATCCCGTGCGGTTGAGAAGTCGGTGATGGTATCCACCGATAGCTCAGCGTCGGTACGCGCGCTGTCCGCCAGGCTGACGAAGCGGAACCGGTCAGCACCCGAACCCCCGGTAAGGCGGTCAGCGCCCAGTCCGCCGATCAGCAGATCGCTGCCTACGTTGCCCTCGAGGCGATCGGCCCCAGCCGCCCCCTCAAGCACGTCCTGCCCTAAGCCCCCATGGAGCGCATCGCTGCCCGACGTGCCGGCAAGCTTGAGGTCGCGACTGGGGGCGCTGCTGGTCACTTCGCTGCCCGCGGATCGGGCGAAGACCAGGTTGGCCTCGCCAACTGAAGCCACCTGGGCGCCGGTGATTGCGAGTTCGAAGTGGTAACCTGCGGCGTCTTCGTCCAGCGATTTAAGGATCGCGCGGTTACCGGCCGCGTTGAAGCTCAGCTTGAGTGTGCCGTTGTGGCCGTCGCCTAACCCGGTAAAGCCGAGGGCTGAGACGTCGATCAGGTCGCCGTCGCTGCCGTTGAAGTCGGTCAGGGTATCGCGGGCGGGGTCGTCACTGAGGCTGGCGTTACGCAAGCTGTCGCTCAATTGCCGGTAAACGAAGGTATCGGCACCCGCGCCGCCGTGGAGTTCATCGCCACCGGCGCCGCCCCAGAGCAGGTCATCTGCCCCCGCCCCGTCGAGCCGGTCCCGGCCGGCCAGGCCTTGCAGCGTCTCGGCGGTCCCGCTGCCTTGAAGGCTATCAGCGCTGCCGCTGCCTTTCACCAGGGCTTGCAGATGAGCGTCGGTAAGACCCCGGTAGTCGCCTGACAGCGCCAGCTCGAAGCGGTTGCCGCTGGCGTCGGTGTCCAGGTGCTTCAAGTAGGTGACATCTCGGCTGGCGTCGTACATCAGACGCAGGGTATCGCCATGCCCATTACCCAAGCGGCTGTATCCGAGGGCGGAGAGATCCAGGCGGTCACTCCCCAGGTCGAAATCCAGGATGCGGTCGGCATGGCCACTGCTGCCGGTGCGATAGCTGTCGGTCAGTGCATCGAAGCGGAACACATCACGACCGCTACCACTGCTGAGGCGATCCGCGCCGGTGCCTCCCATCAACACATCGTCGTTGCCGGCCCCTGATAGCTGATCGGCGCCCGCGTCGCCGTGCAGGATGTCGCGGGTCAAGCTTCCTTCGACAAGGTCGTTGCCCGAGGTACCTTGAAGGCGGACGAACTCGGTGTTGTTGCGCGCCTGTGCGGAGGGCGGCTGCAGAATGACATTGGCCCCGTCTGAGCTGGCAATGTTGTCGTATACCAGGGTCGCCCCGGACGCATGCCCGGGTTGCACGATAGCGCCGTTGTAGGCCTGTTCGCTCACTACCAGGTTATTTCGCACGATGACCGCGCCCGAGAGGCCAGGAGCTACGTTTTCCAGGTAGATCTCGGCCAACGGGGCTTCCAGCGAGTTGCCGTGCACGCTGTTGTACTCGAGCACACCGTTGGCGCTCAGGTCTACATGGACGCCAAAGTTGACGTTGCCGTAGATGTCCAGGCCGCTCACGTTGAAAGTGTCGGTACGTTCGATGTGAACCCCGTCCTGACTATTCTCGTGAACGCTGCCGCCACGGATGCGGACCCCGCCCTGGTCGGTAGAGGCACCTTCGGTCACCCGCATTCCGGCGATGGCGTTCTGGAAGGCGTCACTGTCGAGCAACTGCACCGAACCCGCCAGGTTGAACCCCGAGCCCTGGTTCCAGGAAGCGACCGTATCCTGGATCACACTGCTGCCGGAGTTGTCCGATATCACGCCATCGCGCCCATTCTGGTGGGCAATGCAGTCCAGTAGGGTGACCGTGTTATCCGGGCTGCGCAGGTCGAACCCATACCCGCGCCCGCGGAACGCCTCCACCGCTTCCAGGCGCACCTGGTCGCTGTCGGCGCTGACCCAGCAATCCACCGAGCCGGTCACCTGGTCGCCCAGGCCATCGAGGGTCAGATCGCGAGCGCCTATGTTGTCGCCGTTGCCACGCACGATGCCAGCCACATCACCTTCGGTATCGGCCAGCTGGATCACCGTCGCGCCGATGCCCGCGCCTACCAGTGTCACATTGGCGCCCAACAACAGGCAGCCGCCCTGGGCGTCAGCGCTGGGGCTGACGCGATAGATGCCCTTCGGTAGCACCACCTCGCCGCCTCCGACCGCTACCGTCGCATCCATGGCGGCCTGAATGGCCTGGGTGTCGTCGGTGACGCCGTCACCACGGGCGCCGAAATCCCTTACGTTCAATTGCATAGCCATGGCTATCTCCATTGCCGCGAAGCGCTCGCAGTGAATGAATAAGGCAGGTTGAACGATCCGGGCAGGAGATCAGGCTAGCAGAGCCTCGGCGGCTTAGAAGCGCGTTTACCTAGACAAGGGCCGCGTCGCATATTTGCGTGAACTAAGGTAGCGGTACGGTGATCATTCTCATGGCGCATCCTGCGCAAGTCCTGGCGCCTTCGCCTTCGTGAAAGCCCGGGCATGCCCATGACAAGGAGCCACCGTGACCGTTACCGCCTCTGCTGTCTACCGCTGCCGCCCAGGCCCGCTGCATGCGATCCTGTTGGGCGGCGGCGTCGCGCTGTTTCTGGGTGCATTGCTCAGCGATATCGCCTACTACCAAACCTATGAAATCCAATGGAGCAACTTCGCTTCCTGGCTGATCGCCGGAGCCTTGTTGTTCAGTGGCCTGGCCGGGCTGTTCGCCCTGGCCAATCTTGCCCGCGCTCGACACAAGGCCGGCCGCCCGCTGGTGTATGTGCTGCTCTCGCTGGCGGCCTGGGTGCTGGGGCTGATCAATGCCTTCCAGCATGCCAAGGATGCCTGGGCAGTCATGCCCGCGGGGCTGGCGTTGTCGGTGGTGGTCACGCTGCTGGCCCTGGTGGCGGCCTGGACTGGCCTGACCAACCTGCGCTCGGAGGTTGAAGCATGAAGACCCTCTTTACACTGTCGGCCTTGAGCCTGGCCTTGCTGCTTACTGCTTGTGGTGGGGAGGGTGATAGTACCCAGGCCATTGGCCCGGATCCCAAGCTGCCCGAAGCCCAGCGCGGTCTATTGCCCAGCATGAAGATCGCCGAGCCTGAGCAATGGGGCGATCGCACGCCCAAGGTGCCAGAGGGCTACAAGATCACCGCGATCGCCACTGACCTGAAGATTCCACGGCAGACCCTGGTGCTGCCTAACGGTGACATTCTGGTGGCAGAGGGCCGAGGGGGCAGCGCGCCCAAACTCAAGCCCAAGGATGTGATCGCTGGCTACATCAAGGCCAAGGGCAATACCCAGGTCAAGGGCGGCAACCGCTTGACGCTGTTGCGAGATGCCGACGGCGATGGCACCTATGAGGTCAAGGAAGTGTTCGCTGAGGGGCTCAATGCGCCCTACGGCCTGGCTTACGTCAATGGCAAGCTCTATGTGGCCAATCAGGACGCGGTGGTGCGTTTCGACTACGTAGACGGCCAGACCAAGGCCAGCGGCGCGCCTGTGAAGGTGACCGACCTGCCCGCCGAGATCAATCATCACTGGACCAAGGCCCTGGCGGCTAGTCCAGATGGGCGCTTCCTCTATGTCGGTATCGGCTCCAACAGCAATGTCACCGAACGGGGCATGGAAGTGGAGCTCGAGCGCGCGCGTGTCTGGCAGATCGACGCCTCGACCGGTGCCCATCGCCCCTATGCCACCGGCCTGCGCAATCCCACGGCCCTGGCGATCCAGCCGGGTACCGGCCAGTTGTGGGCAGTGGTCAATGAGCGGGATGAACTCGGGCCGGACCTGGTGCCTGATTACCTGACCTCGGTTAAGGAAGGCGCTTTCTATGGCTGGCCCTACAGCTACTGGGGCCAGAACGTGGACCCCCGCGCCCAGCCTCAGAATCCGGCCATGGTCGCCGCGGCCATCAAGCCGGACTATGGCCTGGGCTCCCATGTGGCGGCCCTGGGGGTGACCTTCTCCAGCCCAGTGATGGGGCAGCAGTTCGCCGACGGCGTATTCGTGGGTGAGCACGGCAGCTGGAACCGAGACAATCCGGTGGGTTACAAGGTGGTCTTCGTGCCGTTCGCCAATGGCAAGCCAAGCGGCGAGGCGGTGGACTTCGCCACGGGCTTCCGCGGCGAGGATGGCAAGACCCGCGGCCGCCCGGTGGGCGTGACCCTGGACCCGAAAGGCGCCCTGATCATCGCCGATGACCTGGCCAACACCGTGTGGCGGGTGACTCGGATGTAACTCGACTCAGCCAGTGGGAGGCAGCGGCAGCTGCCGAATGGCTCAGGGCTCTGGAGTGAAGCTCAGGGCATGTTCGCCAGCTTCGCTGGCTCCTACTGAAGGATGTAACCTACTGAAGGATGTAACTCGACCAGCCGGTGGGAGGCAGCGGCAGCTGCCGAATGGCTCTGGCTCTGGGGTGAAGCTCAGGCATGTTCGCCAGCTTCGCTGGCTCCTACTGAATACGGCACGGCGAATTCCGGAGGGGTCAATCCTTCTTCAGCATGCCGGCCAGTGCCGCGAAGGGATTGTGGGTCGCCTTGGCTACGGAGGGGCTGCTCAGGGAACCTTCGGTGAAGTACTGCTGGTCGGTGTAGCGGGCGTGTTCGTTGTCGTGGCAATACAGGCACAGCAACTCCCAGTTAGAGCCGTCCTGGGGGTTGTTGTCATGGTTATGGTCACGATGGTGGACCGTCAGCTCGCTCAGACGCTTGCCTGAAAACTCCCGGGCACAGCGGCCGCACACGTGGGGGTACATTTTCAGGGCCTTGTCGCGGTAACCGCGCTCGCGCTCGCGCTGGGTTTCGGCAAGGATGCGGTCGAGTTTGGAAGTATCGGTAGCCATGGGACACTCGGCGGGGCGGGAAAGCCCAGAGTCTAGCGTCCCGGCCGATGGCGCGCCATGCCGGGCTGGCTAACGGCCTTTTGCTTTCTTTTTCTCCATGCCCTTCAGGCGCTCCCGGGCGCGCTGCACAACCGCCGCCCGTTCCGGTCGCTTGAGCTTCTTCCAGGCCTTGATTTCCTCCTTTGAACGGCCACAGCCCCGGCAAACGCCATCATTGATCTTGCATTCGGAAATGCAGGGGTTCTCGATCTCTTTGCCCAAGGGGCCTCCAGGGGTGGATGGGTCAGCGCGGCCGTGGGATTGTGGAATGCAGCGCAGGAGACCCATTATGAACTGCTATATCGGCGGTTGCCTGCGGGCAGCTAGATTTCAACGTCCTGGCGCAGCCTTACCAGGTTGGCCTGTGCCACTGCCTCGAGATTGTCGCAAGCCACTGCGATAAGCGACAGCGCTATGAACCCTGATGAAGTGGGTCAGAAATGCAACTGCCACTGCCCGACCAGCGCATGCAACCGGCTGTTGGCACCGTATTCGCCGCTGTAACCGACTCCCAGGGTGCTGCGCGGGCCAAGGCCGACGTCGACCCCGGCTTCAGCGAGCAAGCTGTCGCGGTCCAGAGCGCTGCCTTCCACGCTGAAAGCGCTAGCCCCGGACAGGAAGCTTTGTCGCGTGCTATCGCTGAGCGAACCATAGGTATGGCGCCACGCCAGGCTGGCACGAGGGGTAAGGCTCATGCCTGAGTCCAGGGTAGCGAGGTTGGCGATGCGCAGGCCAAGGCTGTGGCTGAGGTTGTCGGTACGGGTACTGTCGACGGCCAGCGCGGCGGCACCGCCTTTTTCCCGATAACCGTCCCGCTGGTAGCGCTGGTAGTTCAGGCCAACGAAGGGCTCGACTTCCAGCCGTCCGCTGCCGGTGGCATAGGCGAGTTCGGCGAAGGCCTGCTGGCTGTCGGCGTGGTAATCGCCCTTGGGACGGTCCGTGAACCCGGAGAAGGCCACGGAACGCTGGCTATCGCCATCATGCAGGCTATAGGCGGCGCCCAGTCGCACTGCCCAAGGCCCGGCTACCCGACTGCCGTAGACACCCAGGTGCAGGCTATCGATATCACCTTCGGCACCGCTACTGCTCAGGCGTGTATGCGAATAACCACTGAGCAGGCCTACTCGCCATCGTTCGTTGAGCGACCAGTCGGCGCCCAGCACGGCGCCGCCGCTACGTTGCTCGGTGGCGTCGCTGCCGTGGCTGCCGTCCAGCTTGCCATAGCTGCCAAGGCCCTGCAGCCAGAGGCGCCCTTGGGCGTTGGGATCGTTCAGGTTTCGTGCCGAAGCGGGTACACCCACGGCGGCCAGGTAGGGCGCCTCCGTGTCAGTCAGGCCCACCAACAGCCCCCCGCTGCTGCCCAGGGCCCGCATGGCGCTCAGCATGCTGGAACCTACCTGGGCGGTACCCGCCAGGGTCGCCGCGCTCAGATTGGCTGTGCTACCGCCGGCCAGCTGTTCCAGAGCAGTGCCCGCGGACCCGCTGGAGGTATTGAGCACGGCGTCGTACAGGGCACCGGTGCCGGCCAGGGATACCGCCGATGCCGCCGCTGCCGCGTTGGCCGAGCGTGCGTAGCGGGCGAATTGCACGTCATTGCGGTCGTACTGGAGCTCTACCTGGGTCGGGGTATAGCTCAAGGTGGGGGTTAGGAAGGCGTAGTCGCTGGTGACGCTGGCGAAGGTACCGTCTATCGCCCCGGCGCGGAGCACGACGTAGCGGTTTTTCCAAGGATAGTCGCCGGCAGCGGGTACCAGGTTCAGGGCGGCGCCGTTCAGGGTGGCCGTACCGCTGACTATCAGGGGCGCGCTGGTGCCGTCCGGGTTGACGCCATAGGCCAGTGAACCGGTGCTCCCAAAAGCCAGGTTTCCATTCACCTGGGCGCTGCCCCAGGTTGTACCGGTTTCCAGCACGCCGTCCACCTGCAGGCCGCCGACGCTGCCACCGCCGGTATAACGACCACCCTCGGCGACGGTGACCGCACCGGTGATCGTGCTCAAGTTCACCAGGCTGGCTCCGGTCAGGATAGTTCCGCCTTGGCTGAAGTCACCGCTACCCTGCAGTGTCCAGTTACCCGAGGCCACCGTCAGGCGCTCGAAATTGCGACTGTCGCCGAAACTGCCGCCGGGTTCACCCGAGAGCGTCAGGCTATCGACGCCGCTGCCGCCGTTTACGGTGCCGGCAAAGGTCCCTCCGCTGAGTACTGCAAGGCTGTCATCGCCGCCGCCGAGGTCCAGGGCAAGACCGTCGCCGCCGTTGATGGCGCCACTGTTGATCACCGTATCAGCGAACTCGCCGATCATCTTCACGCCATACCCACTGACCCCTTGAATCAGACCGTGGTTTTCCAGGGTAGTGGCGTAATAGGCGCTGGTCTGGTTGCCATCGTCGATGAGGACGCCATTGGTGGCGCCACTGATCAAGGCACCGGCGGCGTTGTACAGGCTACCCCCGCCAGCGGCAATGCCTTCGCTGTTGTTGCCATCGCCCACGGCGCCAGTACCTTCGATGGTCCCGTAGTTGACGATGCTGGCGAGCTTGTCGATGTCCACGCCATCGCCGTCGCCGGTGGCCATGAGCCCATTCACCGCACCGGTGATGGTTCCATGGTTGATCACCGTGCCGTCATTGTCCGAACCGAAGCCCGAGCCGTTTCGGCCGATGACCAGGCCTTCGTTGTACAGGTATGCCCCTTCATCGGTGGTAATGCCGTGGCGACCGCCTGAGATGGTGCCGCTTGCGTAGTTATAGATGCGCACCCCCGTGGCCGAGTCAATGTCGATGCCGTCGGGCTTGGTGTCCGGATCCAGGAAGGCGCCACTGGTGATGTTGCCGTAGTTGAGGATGGTGGCGTTGGCGCCGGTTTTCATCCCGTCTTCAAGTTCCGAGGCGATGACTCCGCTGGCTGTATTGGTCAGGGTGGTGGTCCAGTTCGCCGAGCGCAGCTTGTCCAGGGACAGCGCGCGGCCTTCGCTGGAGCGCAGAGTGCCGCTGTTGGTCAAGGTCAGGCTGCCGCTGGCGTAGTTGGCCTTGAACCGGACAGCGTCATCCAGGCTGTCGATGGTTGCCCCCGCGGCGTTGACGATGGTCACTCGATGGATGGCAGAAGCCGCGCCGTCACTGTCAATGGCGCGATCGTCCGAAGTGATGAGGCCCTGATTGGTCACTGTCACCCCAGCGCCGGTGGTGGCGCCTGAAAGGTCCACGGCGGGGTCGCCGCTGACGCTGAGCGTGCCGCTTGGGGCAATGCTGAGGCTATCGCTACCGCTGAGCGACTGCGAGGTAGTGCTGGGGCCGCTGAGGGTGACGGCCAGGGTGCTTGGCGCGCCGAGCGCGGCGATGACGACGGCGACGGCGGCCGCGATCGCTGACCGTTGGGGGCTGACTGACATGCGGAAGTGGCCTCGTGCCTTGTATCGGGCCGATCTGTATAACGAAGCGATGTTTCCGCTTTGTGTCAGCATGGAGACAGGACTGGATTGCTTGCTGTAAGAATTTCGTCATGCCGGGGCGCTAGCGTAGAGCGGCCGCAGGCGATGGTTTCCTGCCGGCGCCTGGAGACCTTGAATGACTACCTTGCAAGCATCCGCCCCCCTGAGCCCTGTCGCCCACCTGGCCGGTAGTGAATCCACGCTGCGGTCCCTGCGCTTCCTGCGCAAGGAAATCCTGGGCGCGGCCGGTGCCATCGATCTAGAGCAACTGGCGCCGACCTTCAGGGCCAGCGCTGC
Source organism: Pseudomonas massiliensis (assembly GCF_000826105.1). GTDB lineage: Bacteria > Pseudomonadota > Gammaproteobacteria > Pseudomonadales > Pseudomonadaceae > Aquipseudomonas > Aquipseudomonas massiliensis. Next base: position 1,389,379 of record NZ_CCYK01000007.1, read on the forward strand.
CAACCTGCTGGGCTACCTCGCCTTGCGGCGGCATGACATTCGCCTGCTCCAGGCCAGCCTGAGCGAGCTGGGCCTGGCTTCCCTCGGGCATTGCGAAAGCGATGTGCTGCGCGCGGTAGACCAACTCATCAGCGTGCTCGAGGCACTCTCCGGTCGCGGCTCGCCAGAGGCCGCCGGCCCAGTGCAAACACCCTGGGGAGACATGGAAGGGCGACTGGTAGCGCACCTGGAAAGTCTGTTCGGCCTGCCGCCACGCGGCGATCATGGGCATATCATGGTGACCATGCCCAGCGAAGCGGCTGACGATGCAGGGCTGGTCGAGGGCCTACTGGCGGCGGGCATGACCTGCCAGCGCATCAATTGCGCCCATGACGGTCCGCAGCAGTGGCAGCGGATGATCGAGCATCTGCGTCTGGCCAGCCGCAAGCTCGGCAAGCCGTGCCAGGTCGCCATGGATCTTCCGGGCCCGAAACTGCGCACGGGCCCGATCGGAGCAGGCAGCGCGGCCTTCAAGGTCAAGCCCAAGCGGGGAGAGACAGGCGCGGTGCTGATGCCTGCCCGCTTGTACCTGAGCGCGCAGGCGGAGCCCCAAGGGCCGGCTGTGCAAGTGTCCGATGCGCTCCTGGCGGAACTGCGGGCCGGGGATACGCTGGGCTTTCGTGACGCCCGGGGCGCCAAGAGGGCGTTGCAGGTGATCGAGCGTGACGAGCAGGGCTGCTGGGCGGAACTCGTAAAGACGGCCTACCTCACGGCCGGGTTGCGCCTGAAACTCAAGCGCGGCAGTGCCCGGATCAAGGGCAGCATCCTTGCGGTACCGGCAAGCGTCGAGCGGATCAAGCTCGAAGAGGGCGATACCCTGGTACTGACGCGTGCCCTCGAGCCTGGCGTGCCTGTACGCAAGAGCGAAGCGGGCAAGCGACCCAGTGCTGCCCGTATCGGCTGCAGCCTGGCGGCGGCTTTCGAGCGCGTGCGGCCAGGTGAGCCGGTGTGGTTCGACGACGGCAAGATCGGCGGCGAGGTGCTCGCGGTCACCCCTGCCAGCATCCAGGTGCGGATCACCCATGCCCCCGGTGGTGCCAAGCTCAGGGCCGACAAAGGCATCAACTTCCCGGACACGGACCTGGGGCTCGATGCCCTGGGCGAAGAGGATCTCCAGGCTCTGGCCTTCGCTGTGGAACATGCGGATATCGTTCAGCTGTCATTCGCCAACCGGGCCGCGGACGTGCGTGCGCTGTACCAACGTATCGAGGATCTGGGCGGCCAGCGCTTGGGCGTCGTATTGAAAATCGAAACGCGCCAAGGCTTCGAGCACCTTCCTGAATTGTTATTGGCCGGCATGCGCGGCCCTCGCTTCGGCGTGATGATCGCGCGCGGCGACCTGGCGGTGGAAGCAGGTTTCGAACGCACCGCTGAATTGCAGGAAGAAATCCTTTGCCTGTGCGAGGCGGCCCATGTACCAGTGATCTGGGCTACCCAGGTGCTGGAAACCCAGGCGAAAAACGGGGCGCCCACCCGGGCCGAGATCACCGATGCCGCCATGAGTGCCCGCGCCGAATGCGTGATGCTGAACAAAGGGCCCTACATCCTCAGGGCCCTGGCCACCTTGCAGGATTTGCTCGGGCGCATGCGGACCCATCACAGCAAGAAACGCGACCTGATGCGGCGTTTGAAGGTAGCCGATCTGTTAGGCGCCGAGGCGCCGTAGAGTTTCTGGAACCCGCGTGCTAGAGCGATTTCATTTGACCTCGATCCTTCCTGCGCTATCCTGCGCGCACTTTTTTGGGAGGAATTGGACGATGGACGTCAGTATTGAAACCAACGCCGACACCGGCGGCGTCACCGTGTGGCTGAATCAGCAGGCTATCGCGTTCCCGTCGCTGGATGCGGCTCAGGCCTATGTGGCCACCCTTCAGGCCCGCATCGAAGCCGCGCGTCACAGTTTCGTCCAGCGCGAAAGGCGGCCGTCCCTTGCCGTCGAGGCCGAGTGATCCGCGCGCATCCTCTTAGCCTGCCGGGTCGGGCAGAAACGCCTTGAGCTCACCCAAGGCGACTTCAGCCTGGGCCAGTTCCGCAGCGGAAGCCTGCTCCCAGAGCGGGCGCAGGGGTTGCAGATCGGGTTCGCTTTCCCCTTTCAGGCACCACTGATGGTGATCGTGCCAGGAGCCCAGTGCCCCCTGCACCGCCTTGAGCGCCTTGGCGCCCTTGGCCGAGAGTGGAGACAATCGAGGGAAGGCTTCGGTCAGGTAGCGGGTGCGCTTGACCAGGATGCGCAGTTGATGGCGGTCGAACGTCGGATCTTCCACGGCCTGCCGGAGCCTGGCCAGGTGCTTGTCCAGGGACTTGACCACAGTACGAGTCAGTGCCTTGGGGTCGTCTCCCAGCGGGCTGGCGCGAAAGCGCTCCGGCCATTGGTCAAGGGCGCTGAAGAGCGCGTCCAGGGTAGGGGAGGCGGCGATGCGGGGATATTCCGCTTCCAGCCTGCCCAGCCGATGCGCGGCGGCTTCGTCCAAGCCACGGTCGTTCAGTTCACCGGCCATTACTTCCAGGTCCCGCGAGGGAGTTGTCAGCCGCCCCACCTCGGCGGCGGCCTCGCGCAGGGGCGCCATTTCCGTTAGTTTGCGCACGGGTACCAGCAGGCTGCGCAGGCGGCGCACCGCAATGCGCAGGTCATGCAAGGCGTCGGCGTCCGAACCTTCCCGCAGTCGCGCGCGCGCGCCCCATAGCGTCACCTGCAGGCGCAGGATGGTTGCCACGTAGTCATCGGTAAATGCCATCGAATGCCCTCCAAACGGAACGTTGTCGAAGTAATGACCACGCTGTGAGGCAGGTGTGCCGACGAAACGGCGAGTGGCGATAGCAATACCTTTTAGGTAAGGATCAGGCCGCGCTACGGTCCGATGCCCGTGCCGGCTGGATACTGTCCAGGTACTGAGCTTTGAGCGAGGCGGCAATCTGCCCCAGGAGAGGATCCTCGTGGAAATCGGCCAGCAGCTCTTGGGTCAGCCGTTCCACCTGGGCACGGGCGGCGGTGACGCTGGCGGGGAGGGCGGGGTCGTAGCGCAGGTGTTGCATGGCCACGTCCAGGTGTTGCAAGGCGGGTTGTGCGCGCTCGATGCGGGCGCGGCGCTCGGCCAGGGATGTATCCATTTCCACCTCCGTGTGCGGGTTCGTCAGGCGCCCAGAGCGATGCGGCAGTGCGCTAGGGCAAGCGTGACGATTTTGCTTCGGAAATATGTCATTTGTATGACAATGTTTGGGCCGATGCCAGCGTCTGCCAGCGCTCCATCAGCAGCGCCGCAGACCCTGGCTGGTCGTCAGTCAGTCAATGGAGCCGCACGATACGACCGGCACTGTCCGTCTGCCCTACGGACTGGTTCAGTTCGGCACTGGTACGCAGGTAACCGACCAGGGCATCCACGTCGACCAGGCCCGTGTCCTGCCGGGCGGAGCCAGCCTTGAACAGAGTGAAACCATCACCGCCTTCGGCCAGGAAAGCATTGGCCACCACCCGATAGATACCGCTTGGACTGACCGGCTTGCCGTCCAGGCGCAGGCTTTGCGGGACTACCCGCTGGCCGAGCGGGCGGGCTGCATCCCACTGGTAGGTAAAGCCCGAGGACACCTGCAACGGGTTGAAACCCTTGCCTTGCCATTGCTGGTTGAGCAGGGCAACGAGCTGCTCACCGGTGAAGTCCGCCAGCACGAGGGTATTGCCAAAGGGTTGCACGCTGGCGGCTTGCGCGAAGCTTAGCGACCCGCCGGGACTCTGGGACAACTCCGCGCGGATGCCACCCAGGTTCATGAAGGCGAGCTGAGCGCCCCAGGGCCGCGTTTGTTCAAGCTGGGCATCACTGACCAGGTCCCCCATGGGCGACTCGCCGTTGGCCTCGACGCGGCTGCTGACCAAGGACACCGCGATACGCCCGGCGGGCGCTTTCAAGACCTTGTCGCTGCGTGCTTCCACTTCCTGTTGCAGCGCGGCCAACGCAGGGTTCGGCGCATAGCGCTGCGGGTCGACCGGCAGGTTAGCCGCCGTGATGGCGGTCACTCGATGCGCCCTGGGGTCGATGGTCAGGGTCAGGCGCGTCAGCAGATGGCCATAGGAGCCTCCCTGGGTTACCAGCAAATGGCCCACCTTGCACAGGTAGCCCTGATGAGAGTGCGCGCTCAGTAGCGCGTTGACCGCCGGGTCGAGTCGTTGCGCCACCTCGACGATCGGCCCCTTGAGCTGTGAGCAATCGGCCTGGTCGAAGGGCTCCGGGGTTCCCCCGCCCTGATGAACCACGGCGATTATGGCATCGACGCCTTGTGCCTTGAGCTCAGGAACCAGGCGGTTGATGGCCTCGGCTTCATCCGTGGCGCGCAGCCCCTTCATGCCCGCGGCGCTGACAACGTCCGATACACCCTTGAGCACCGCGCCCACGAAGGCGACTTTCACTCCATGACTTTCCTCGACACGGTAGGCTGGTAGCAAGGGCTTGCCTGTATCGGTATCGATCAGGTTGGCGGCCAGGTAGGGAAAGCCGCTGCCTGGGTAATCCTTTCGGAAACTGCAGGCCTTGCGCGGCCGGGGAGATTGGCAGCCACCGTTGACCTGGCGTAGAAGCTCGACCTTGCCTGCGTCCAGTTCGTGATTGCCGAGGCTGCTCAACCGCAAGCCCATCGCATGCAAGGCCAGCAGCGTAGGCTCGTCGGCCCACATGGAGGAAATGGCCGGGCTGCCACCGATCAGATCGCCATTGCCGATGAACAATAGTTGCGGGTCCTGCCTGCGCAGCTGGTCGAGCATGCCACCCAGGGTAGCGATGCCACCCAGGTTCAGGGTGCGCTGATTCCCCTGCGGGTCGCTGACTCGCCAGGGATTGGCCTGCAGGTACCCGTGCAGGTCATTGATGGCGACGATATTCACTTGTACAGGCACCGGTGGTTCGCTTGGTGTCCGACTGCAGCCGACGGCGAGCAAGGACAGCAACAAGCCCGCCAGGCGGGGATAAAGCATCTTCATCATGAAAAGGCCGCGGTTTGTTCAGGGGAGGGTACGAAGCGTAGCCAAGGCGCCCCTCGAGCAGGGGCGCCTACTCTCAGGCGGTACGGTACTGGGCGCCTTGTAGCGGGCGTTGCGCCGGTTGATCGTCGACACCCCCCATGGCGGCCCGGATCAGTAGCATCTTGAGTTGATCATTGATGCGGGCCAGGCGGTCCTGGAACAGGTTGTGAAAGACCACGCAGAACAGAGCGATGGCAATACCGAGACCCGTCGCATACAGGGCCGTACCGATACCCGCGCTTATCTGGCCCGGGTCAGACACGCCGGCGCTGGCCAATGCCTTGAAGGTATCGATGATGCCGAGAATGGTACCGAGCAGTCCAAGCAGGGGCGCGGCTGTCACGATGGTTTCGATGATCCAGAGGCTTCTGGCCAGCGGCGCCCGTGAGCTCAGGTACTGGGTTTCGATCACATCGTCCAGATCCTTGCTGGTACCGCCGGCGCTTTTCTGCCGCAATACTTCTTCCACCATGGTCAGCGGCAGGCTGGGTCGGCCGCGCTGCCCAGGGCTCAGGCCAGCATCGTCATTGCCCGCCGGGCCCAGTTGCTCATAGAGCTGACGCGCCTGGCGCTTCACATAGGCGAAGTAGAGCCCGCGTTCGACAATGATGAACAGCGCGATGGCGACGGCGCCGTACATCACGTAGAACGTTACATCATGGAGCAGGTTGGTATTCATTCAAGCCTCCAGAGGCAAAACTAGAAATTGGCTTCCAGGGCGACCGTAATGGTGCGCTCGACGCCGACTATGTACGCCGGGTCGCCGTCACGGAACCCGTTATAGGTGGCGGAGTTGGTTTTCACCGTATACACGCCGTCCAGGTATTCCTTGTCGAACAGGTTGTCCACGTTCAGGCGCAAGGTGGCGCTTTTGAATACGCGCTTGTCCACCGGCAGGTAGATGCCAGCGCCCAGATTGAACACCGTTCGTCCGGGGATGCTTTCGTCGTTGGTGAGGTCACCGTACATCTTGCTGGTCAGCTTGCCGCCGAAGGTTGCGTAGTAGAGGCCATTGTCCCAGCCAATGTTGGCGGCGAGCATATGCTCGGGCACGTTGGCGAATTGCTTGCCGGAGGTAGGCAGGGTGACCAGGGTTCCATTGTTGTAGACCTGTAGGTCGTCCTGCTGGCGGGCCCGCGTGTAGGTGTAGGACGTGTAGTAATTGAAGTCGTGGGGCAGTAGCCCGCTCCATTCCAGTTCCAGGCCGTAGTTGTTGACCGTACCGGCGTTGATGTCGGTAGCGTCGCCGTTGACATCCTTGGAGGAAACCTGGCGGTTCTTGAAGTGCATGTAGAACAGGCTGGCCGAGAGCGTCATGTCCGGTTCGACGAAGCGCCAACCCAGTTCGTGGTTCCAGCTGATTTCCGGCTTGAGGTCGATGGCGTCTTCGGAGGCGTCATAGAGCGCATAGTTCTGCGGCACCCGCATGTTCCGCGAAAGGCTGTAGAACAGTTGGTTGCGGTCATCGAGCTGGTATTTCAAGCCGGCGTTGGGCAGGAACTTATCGTAGGTCTTGTTCCGCTTCTCCGGCGCCTCGGTGAGGCTGCCGTGGTTGGTGCCTTTACGCTCGACGTTCAGGAAAGACAGGCCCGCGTTGAGGGTCCAGTCCGATGCCAGGTACCAGGTGTCCTGTGCCCAGACCTTCTGCGCCGGCGTTTCGGTGAAGCGGTTGCGGCCCTGGACGATGTTGCCGTTGGCGTCTGTCACCTCATCGCTATCAGGCCAGATGCTGTCTGGATTGCCGCTGCTGTCGATGCCGATGAAGGGCTGGGTTTGCCGCTGCCGCGCATCCTCGTACCAGTAGCCGAACTGCAGGCTATGGTCGCCGAGGTCCCAGTTCAGCTTGGTCGTGACCCCCGGGCGCCAGGTCTGTGTGCGTGAGGAGCGGTAATACACGCCGCTATTGGCGGTGCCGTCAGCGTTGTAGTCGGCTGCTGAGCCGAGGTTGCTCAGGTCATACACCCCGCTGCTGCTGGAGCCGCTGTTGAGCGCATAACTGGAGCTGCCCACGCCTCCACCGTTGCCGTAGTAGTAATACGGGATAACGTCCATGGACAGGTTATCGGCCAGCTTGAAATGCGTGTTCAGTACAGCTGTGAAGGTCTCGAAGGGGTTCTGGGCCAGGCCGTAGTAGCTGGTGATCTTGCCATTGGCATTGCGGGTGGCCACGGCCGGGTAGGGGTCGTAGTCGCGCCCATACTGGGTGTACTGGGCCTTGGTCAGCTGGCTGTAGCTGTTGTTTTCCTGCTTGTGGTACTTGAGGATGAGGTTGGCGGTATTGCCGTTCTCGGCTTCGAAGAAGCTGTTCCATTCCACCTTGTCAGCGCGTACCGCGCCATTGCCCCGCCACTTCTGACCTTCCTCGTGGGACGCCGAAAGCCAGTTGCTCAGCCCGTTGAACTCACCGGTATTGACCCGAGCGAAGGTCTTGTAGGTGGCGTTACTGCCGGCGGTCTGCTTGACGAACACGCCCGCATCCTTGGTTGGCCGCAGGGTCACGATACCGATGTTGCCACCGCTGGAACCGATGTGAGGCGCGTCCGCTTCAGACGCGCCCTGGGTGACGAAGATCTGGTCGATGTTCTCAGGGTCGCCGAGCAGGTTGGAATAAAGCGCGTAGTTGCCGGAGTCGTTGATGGGCATGCCGTCCACGCTCATGCCGACCTGGTCCGAGTTCATCCCCCGCATGGTGAAGCGAAAGCCCGAGAGGCCCGTGGCATCCTCGCTGGAAATGTTCAGGCCTGGCGTGTACTTGAGCTTGTCGATGGCATTGGCGGTGGCCGTCTGTTTGTCCAGGGCTTCCTTGGTCACCGTGGAGCGGGATTTGGCGCTGTCCTCTGGCACCATGTAACCGCCGCCCTGGGTAGCCTTGCCTTCGACCTTGATGGCGCCGATATCGGCGTCCTCGGTATCGGCGGCGAACACCATGCCGTGGGCCAGGCCAGCGGTCACCAGGGCCAGGGTAGTCTTGCTGAACTTCATCACATGCTTCCTATGCCGTCCGTGCTTCATTGCACGCTGTAGTTGAAGGTGGCGGTAAAGCGCTGCTGGTTGCGGCCACCGAAGGCTTGCTCAGGGAAAGGCTTGACTTGCTTGATGCGCTTGAGGCTCCCGGCCGCCGCCCGATTGAGCAGCATGCTCGAGGCGGGTGTTTCGATGCCTGAATCCAGTACGTTGCCGGCGCGGTCGACGAGCAGCCACACCACCACGTCGCCCTTCGGGCGCTCCAGGGAGGCCTGGCGGCCGGTGGGGTACTGCTTGAAGCGGTCGATGTCACTGCGCAGCCCCTGCATGTAGCTGCCATCCAAGGCGGCGCTGTCGACCCGCGGCGCCACGGGTGCCGGCTTGGCTGGCGCCGGAGAGGGCGCGGGCGTGGCCTGAGCCGTCTGTACAGTTGGCGCCGGACTGACCGGTGTCGACCTGGCCACCGCCGTGGGCTTGGGCTGGGGCGGCACGGGCTTGGCCGTAGGCTTGGCCGGCTCGGGCTTGGGTCTGGGCTTGGGTTCTGGCTTGGCTACCGGCTTTGGCGGTGGCGGCAAGGCGGCCTCCGGTTCTTCCTCCACAGGCGGCGGTGGCGGCTCCGGCGCCACCGGTGGTGGGGGCTCCAGAGGCGCCGGTTCGCTGACGGGCTCGGGCTCGACCAGGGCAAGCTGTACGGCGGATTCGTCGTAGACCGGTTCGATCTTCAGCGGTGTGGTGCGCAGGACCATCAGGCTCGCAGCCACGGCAATGGCCGCAGGCATGGCGCCCAGCCACTGGCGATTGCGATAGAAAAGATAAAGGCTCATGACTTACGAGTAGCGATGGAGACGGAGGTAAAGCCACCCGCGCGCAGGGTGTCCATGATCTGCACCAGGCGATCGACATCCACGCCCTTGTCGCTGTTGACGATGATGGTGGTCTTGGTATCCGGCTTCTGCTGCGCCTTGAGGGCGGGCACCAGGCCCTCCACGGTCATAGCCTGGCCGTCGAGCTGAAGCTGGCCATCAACGCCCAGGGTGAGGATCGCCTTGTTCTGAGGCTTGAGTTGTTGCGCGCTGCTGGCGGCGGGAAGCTGGGTCTTCATGCCCAGGGCCGGAATCACGTTCAGGCTGACCAGCACGAAGAACACCAGCAGGAACATCATCACATCGATCATCGGAATCAGTTCGATGTGGGCCTTGCGTTTTTCTGGCTCGTCCCAGGCTCTCATAGGGCCCCCTTGCTCTGAATGAAGCCGGGACACTAGCAATGGCTCATGAAAAATTTGTTAACAGAAATTTACGATTAAAAGGCTCTGCAGCAGGCTTTGGCGACGTTTTCGTGAACCTTTGAAGTTGTCATCAAGCAGCAATCCGGCCTGGCCATGCTCGGGCCATTTGACTGAGCGGATAACAGTGATGACCAGCAAAGCTTCGCCTTTCGACCCGGCCCGCCGGCAATTCCTCGGTGGCATGGTAGCCGGGGCGGGCTTGGCGCTACTGGGCAGCCGTGCGTGGGCCAGCGGCCTGGACTCTCCCTTTTCGCTGGGCGTGGCCAGCGGCGACCCGTTGCCCGACGGTTTCGTGATCTGGACCCGCCTGGCGCCGGTAGGGGCAGGGGGGCTTGAGGTTCCGTTACCCTCGGCCGTCCCGGTGCGCTGGACGGTCGCCAGCGATGAAAACATGCGGCAGGTGGTCAAGCGAGGCGAGGTCATTGCCGAGCCAGGCGGGGCCCACAGTGTGCACGTGGAAGTGGCAGGCCTACAGCCTGGCCGCCCCTATTGGTACCGTTTCGAGGCGGCTGGCGAGCTAAGCTCCGTAGGCCGCGCGCATACCGCGCCAAGCTCCCGCAGCCTGGCGCCAGCGCGATTCGGGTTCGTCTCCTGTTCCCACTACGAGCTGGGCCATTTCAGCGCCTACCGGCACTTGGCGGCGGAGCAGCCGGACCTGGTGTTCTTCCTGGGAGACTACATTTACGAGTACTCCCTGGCGCCCGGGTCGGCCAAGTTGCTACGCGCCCATGACCTGCCGGAAGCCACTGACCTGGCCGGCTACCGACGCCGCTACGCCCAGTACAAGCGGGACCCGGACCTGCAACTGCTGCATTCCACAGCCCCCTGCGTGGTTACCTGGGATGATCACGAGGTGCAGAATGACTATGCCAATCGCTGGTCCCAGGACGCCGGTGTCGACCCCCAGGCATTCCTGCGCCGACGGGCAGCCGCTTACCAGGCGTTCTACGAGCACATGCCGCTACGTCGAAGCCATGCACCCCGCGGCCCGAACATGCGGCTTTATCGCCGGCTCGACTACGGCCGTCTGGCCCGTTTCCATGTGCTCGACGGGCGCCAGTACCGCAGCGAGCAACCCTGTATCCCAGCGAGTGGCAGCCACCGTGGGCATGTCGCCAGCGCCGACTGTCGCGACCTTCAGGACCCGGCCCGCAGCATGCTGGGTTGGGAACAGGAAGCCTGGGTCCACCAGGGCTTGGCGCAATCCACGGCGCTGTGGAATGTGTTCGCCCAGGATCTGCTGGTGTCACCCTTGCTCCAGCGTGACCCTGCAAGCGGCGGCCTGGGGCACTGGACGGATGGCTGGGATGGCTATGCCGCGACCCGTCAGCGGCTGCTGGCGGCCATCGAGCACACCCGGGCGCGCAACCCGGTGTTCTGGGGCGGGGACATTCATTCCTTCTGGGCCACGGACCTGTACCTCGGTGACAAGGTCGGCGACGGCAAGGTGGTCGCCACCGAGTTCGTCACCAGCTCGGTGACTTCGGATGGCCCGCCTTTCGAGGCGTTCAACGCGCTGCTGCCGCTCAATCCGCAGGTGAAGTTCTTCGACAGTCGACCCCGGGGCTACGTGTCAGTCACCTTGGATGACCAGGTCATGGATGTTCGCTTCCAGGCGATCTCCGAGCGTCGCGACCCGGCCGCCACCCTGGCCACGCTCAAACGTTTCCAGGTGGAGGCTGGACGCCCCGGCGTGCGGGTGTTGTAAAGCCTAAAGGCGCAGGCTCTCGGGCCCAGTGATCAGGGTTTCGATCCGGGTGCCGGTGGCCAGCTCCTCGTTGCTGAAGCCGTCATAGCTGGCCAGTTGGCCAAAGCGCAGTCCGGTCAGCTGTTCTATCTGCAGCACGCTGCGGCGGTAGGTGCGCAGGGCGCCGAACACCAGGTCCAGCTGGTCCAGTTCGCGACTCTGGTCGATCATGTAGGCGCTGGCCGATGGCTTGCCGTCGTCGCCCAGATAGGCCACTACCTTCCAGAAGGCCTGGGGGATCTTCACGCCCCGGTACACGCGGTCGCTGTCGCTGAATACCGGGCCGGTGAATACCGTGGCCCGGCCCTTCCAGCGCTGGGTATTGTCGAGAATGTAGTCCTCTAGCTCCAGCCAGGTCTTCTGATTGAACGCGCTCATCTGTGGCGAGCAATTGGTGAAATGGAAGGTATCCGCGTTGGCGGTGGTGGCCTGCTTGCCCCAGTTCGGGTCCTGGCGGCGAACCAGGTGCCCACGATCCAGGCCATTGTTGGCATACAGCGAGTCGCCTATCTGCGCCTCGATCGGTACCCGACCATCATAGGCCCAGCTGTCGCGGCTGCGCGGCACTTCCACTGCCTGGCTGCCGTCAATGTTCACCCCCACGCACAAGGCCAGCCGGCGGGCGCGGGACAAGGTGATGGAAAAATGGGTGTAGTCCAGCCGGCTGCCGCCATCGGCCAGGGCAAGGACATCCCCGGCCAAGGCTTCGCTTGGGCTAGGCCAGGGCACTTGAAAGTCGCCGAGGAAATCCTCCTGGTAGCCTTCGCGGTCTTTCAACGAGGTTGCCGGCGTTACCCGCGGTCCAGCCGCGGCCTCGAGCAGGGTAGCGGTGGGAGAAACCGAGGCCGGCGTTGGCACCAGCGGGCGCAGGTCGGCCAGGCGCGGGCGGTGGTTTAGGTCGATGTTCAGAACGGAATCCGGCACGGTGCGGCCTCTCGATGGAAAGTGAGACCTGTCAGTGCAGCACAGGATTGTGACAATTGCCGGTTTCGCCCCGACCGCGTCGCCAGGCTGACGCCCCAGCCCCGCCTGCCGCGACGAGCGCCCGGGCATGCAGTTGTGATACAAGCGTGAGCAGACCGTGGACGCCTGCCGAGTTCGAGTGAGGCAACTATAAAGAGGGCGAAGGATGAGTGCCAAAACTGTATTGATCACCGGTGCCAGCCGAGGTATCGGCCGGGCTACCGCGCTGGGTGCTGCCAAGCAAGGCTGGGGGGTGGTGGTAAACTACCAGCATGATCAGGTCGCTGCCGAATCAGTAGTCGAGCAGATACGAGCCGCTGACGGCCAGGCTTGGGCCGTGCAGGGAGATGTCGCTGTCGAGGCCGATGTGCTGCAGGTCTTTGATGAGGCCGAGCGACGGGGCACATTGGCGGGCGTGGTGGCCAACGCCGGCATAGTTGCGCCTGGCGCTCTGCTGGCGGACATGCCCCTGGAACGTCTGCGGCGCATGTTCGATGTCAACGTCCTTGGGGCCTACCTGAGTGCGCGGGAAGCTGCGCGGCGGATGATGACCAGCCGTGGTGGGCAGGGCGGCTCCCTGGTACTGGTGTCGTCCATGGCCGCGGTGCTTGGTTCTCCCGGTGAATATGTAGACTACGCCGGGAGCAAGGGCGCGGTGGACAGCCTGACCATTGGCCTGGCCAAAGAGCTCGGCCCGGAAGGAGTGCGCGTGAACGCGGTGCGCCCTGGGCTGATCGATACTGAGATCCACGCTTCCGGTGGGCGCCCAGACCGCGCCTGGGCCCTGGGTGTGCATACGCCCTTGGGGCGGCCGGGCACCGCCGAAGAGGTAGCCAGCGCGATCCTCTACTTGCTCGGTGATGACGCCAGCTTCATCACCGGTACCTTCCTGGATGTAGCAGGCGGTCGTCGCTAGGGAGCACTGTGTCTGCCCTGCCGGCAAGGCCGGTTCGCCAGCTGCCGCTGGCTCCCACCGAGGGCTACGCTCGCGGCTGACCCGCCTTCAACGGGTGGCCTGCCTGACAGGCCGCAAGTATCGGCCAACACGATGCAAGCCATCGCCATAAAACATTGTTCCATCCCGTAGTCGCCTGGCTAGAGTGCGCACACCCAAGGCATCGGTAGCGTGCTCATGAATTCCAACCCTCTCAACGGCTGGCAGGTGGACCGCCAGCGTATCAACTTCGTTGGCCACGACCTGGAGCGCCCTGAGTGCATCATTGCCCAGCCGGACGGCAGTTTGTTCACCGCCGACGCGCGTGGCGGGGTCATGGAGATTTCTCCCAACGGTCAGCAGCGCTTGCTGGCCCCACTGAACGCCACCCAGGGGGCAGCCGACTTCAACCAGCGCTATGTGCAGTCCGCGGGGGCTTCCTTGCCCAATGGGCTGGCCCTTACCGAAGCGGGTGATTTCATCATCTGCAACTGGGGGCTGGACCGGGTCGAACAGCTGGATCGCCAAGGGAACCTGCAAGTGCTCTGTGACCAGCTGGACGGCAAGCCCCTGGGCAAGACCAATTTCCCATTGCTCGATCGTCACGGCCGGCTCTGGTTCACCGTCACCACTACCCAGCAGCCCTGGACCGATTCCATAAACTCGGGTGTGCAGGATGGCTATATCGCGGTGATGGACGAGCAGGGCGTACGGGTTGCGGCTGAAGGTTTCGCCGGCACCAATGAGATCCGTTTCGATGACAAGGAGCAGTGGTTGTATGTGGTGGAAAGCAACGCTCGGCGTATCTCCCGGCTGCGGCTGCGACCGGACGGCAGCCTGGGCGAGCGGGAGATCTTCGGGCCCCGTGAACTGCCTGGTTTCCCCGATGGCTTCGCTTTCGACAGCTTCGGCAACCTTTGGGTAACCTTGATCATGAGCGACCTGCTCATCGCCCTCACGCCGGACGGTGATCTGCTCACCTTGCTAGACGACGGCGACCCCCAGGCGACCGCGACGCTCAACGCGCACTACCGAGCCAGGACGCTGACGCCCGAGGTGATGCAGGCGGCCCGGGGCAGCCTGGCGCCCTGGATGGCCAGTATCACCTTCGGCGGCCCGGACCTGCGCACGGTTTACCTGGGAAGCCTGATGGGCACCCGGATTCCTTGCTTCCGCTCCCCAGTGGCGGGCCAGCCCTTGATTCACTGGCGTTGAGTCAGACTGCCCGGGTGATGCCGCCGTCGACGCGCAGGTTCTGCCCTGTGATATAGCCCGCGCCCTCGCTGGCAAGGAAGGCGATGGTCGCAGCGATTTCCTCAGCCTTGCCATAGCGCTGCAAGGGTACGGCCCGGCGGCGCTCTTCGGTGGCCGGCAAGCTGTCGATCCACCCAGGCAGTACGTTGTTCATGCGTAGGTTGTCCCTGGCATAAGTGTCGGCGAAGAGCTTGCCGAAGGCGGCCAGGCCACTGCGGAACACCGCGGACGTGGGGAACAACTCGCTGGGTTCGAAGGCCCAGGCGGTGGAAATGTTGATGATGACGCCGCTCTTCTGTCGCTGCACACGCGCAGTGCGTTGAGCGAGGGTAGGGAGGTGAAACCGTCGGGCATCGAGGCTCTCGTTCGATTGGTGGTCGGCCACCCTAGCAGCAACCGCCCTTGCTTCACAGAACCCCACCGTCAGAGGTGTGCCAAGGCGTGCATGGGTGTGTTTCGTTCAATACCCCGGCTGGCCACCGCCTTAGCCTGGCCTCTTCGTTCAATGGGAGTGTCAGGGATGAATGTGTTGGTTTCCATGGCGGCCTTTGCCTTGGCCGCTTCGATCACACCTGGGCCGGTGAACATCGTCGCCCTGGCCAGCGGGGCCCGCTTCGGTTTTCTCCGTAGCCAGGGCCATGTCCTGGGTGCCACCCTGGGGTTCGTTTGCCTACTGCTGTTCACCGGTTTCGGCTTGCGCGAACTGCTGGCGCAGTGGCCATTGCTGGTCGAACTGGTGCGCTGGGCGGGTGTGCTCTTCCTGCTCTATCTGGCCTGGAAACTGGCCAGTGACAATGGCCAGCTTGGCACCGGAGCCGCTACACCGTCCCCGTCTTTCTGGCGTGGCGCGGCCATCCAATGGCTCAACCCCAAAGCCTGGCTGGCGGCCGTCGCCGGCATGGGCGCCCTGGTCGGCGACGGCCAGGCGTGGTTGATCTGGAGCTTCGCGGCCATCTATTTCCTGGTGTGCTACCTGTCGGTAGCCTGCTGGGTCTATGCCGGCGCCTACCTGACCGCGCACTTGCGCAACCCCGGCCAGGTGCGCCTGTTCAACCGTTGCATGGCCGCAGTGCTGGGGGGCTGTGCGTTGTCACTGCTGCATGGTTAAGCATGGCTGGCTACGCCCGATACCGCCCTGGCGTCACCGCCAGGTGCCGTTTGAAGGCGCGCTGCAGGTGCGCCTGGTCGGCAAAGCCCGCTTCCTGCGCACAATCGGTGATGGCCGCGCCTTCCCGCAGCCGCGCCTGAGCGTGCTGGATGCGTCGGTTGACCAGGTAGGCGTGTGGCGTGAGGTGGAAGCGCTGTTCGAAGGCGCGAATCAGATAACCCTCCGAGAGATTCGCCGCATGACAGATGTCGGCAAGTGTCAGGCTGCTTCGATAATGAGCATCTATAAAGGCCGCTGCCCTTTCTACTCTGGGGCTAGCCTTGGTCATCCGTGGCGCCGCGCCGCCGAGGGTGTAGTGTACTTGCATGAAGAACTTCAGCGCGGCCTCGTGCTTGTCCAATAGGTCCAGGTCCGGCGCCAGCAGGTCCGCATAAAGCGCAATCAGCCCCCGGAACAGCCCAGCCTCGTGGCTCAGCACAGGAACCAGGGGCCTGAACCGGCTATTTCCTCGCCCTTCACAGGCCTGCTGTATCCCCCCGAACCAGGCGGCATCCACATAAAACATTACATAGGACCAAGGCTGGTCTTCGATCGGGTTGCAGGCATGGACCGCGTCCGGGTTCATCAGCACCACGGTGCCCTGAGCGATACGCAGTCGTTTATCCTCATGCAGGTACCAGCTCTGCCCAGCGGTCACCGCGCCGATGGAAAACACCGCGTGGGCATGGCGGCCATAGCTCAACTGGCGACCATCCTCGATGGCACGCGCCTCGATGAACGGCAGGCGCGGGTCTCGCCAGAAATGAGGCGTGGTAGAGTTCACAGGGCCTCCTGCGTCTGAAACCAGATCGTTTGGGGCGTGCCATGGGCAGGCCCGTAGTAGGCAGCGGGCAAGGTCGTCGCTATCGAGGCGCAGAGTACTCGGGTTTTCGGTCCGGGGCCCATGGCTTCCAGCCGAACGCTGCCGGAGCGACACTCACTGTCCAGCCGCTGCCTTGGCCTAAGCGTATACTGCTCGGCCTTGCTTCTACTGACCACAAGGACGTCACCGTTGCGCTACGACCTTACCAGCCTTGACCTTTTCCTGACCGTGGCCGAGGAGCGAAACCTGACCCGCGCCGCGCGCTTGCGTCACCTGGCGGTCTCGGCCGTGAGCAAGCGGGTAAGCGAACTTGAGCAGCAAGCCGGCGCGCCCTTGCTGGTTCGCAACGCCCGTGGGGTGGAGCTCACTCCGGCGGGGCAGTCCATGGTTTTCTATGCTCGTCAACTGAGGCAAACCCTCGACGTCCTGGCCAATGAACTGGAGGATTACGCTGCCGGCGTCAAGGGCCACGTGCATATACACGCCATCACCTCTGCACTGTCGCAATTCCTTCCCGATGACATTGCCCGGTTCGCCCGCCTGTATCCCCAGATCAAGTTCGATATCGAGGAACAGGTGGGCAGTGCGGTGGTGCGGGCGGTGGCCGAAGGGCGGGCCGAACTGGGGATCATTGCGCAGCAGACGCCAGCCCAGGGCCTGGAAACCGCCCCTTACCGCAGCGATGAGCTGATCGTGTTGATCCCGGCGGGCCATCCCTTGGAAGGGCGTCGTCAGGTCACCTTCGCCCAGACCCTCGACTATGAGCTGGTAGGGGCTCATCAGGACAGCTCGGTCTACCGCCTGCTGGCGAGTGAAGCGCAGCGCCTGGATAAGCCCTTGCGCCTGCGGGTGCGTATCAGCAGTTTCGACTGCATGTGCCGGATGGTGTCGGCGGGGCTGGGCCTGGCCGTCATGCCGCGCAGTATCGCCACACCCTACCTGCGCAGCCATAAGCTGAAGACCCTCGGGCTACAGGAGCCCTGGGCGCATCGGTCTTTGCTGCTGGTATACCGTAAGTACGACGCGGCCTCGCCAACACTGAAAACGCTCATCGATAGCTTGCAGCCCGAGCCCTGATCAGCGTTCTCCGTTGGAGAACGCTGGCTTGCCAAACCATCAATTTTCACGAAGACAGCCTGGCTCTACCATGCGGCCATAAAAGACCGCTTGCCCAACGAGCGGACATCCAGCCCTGACGAGCCCGCCGATGACCCAGATTGTTGCTTCCCTGATCAGCCACTTGCAGGTGGACGGTCACCGTTATGCCTATGTCGACCTGAACAAGCTGGTGCGCTCCGAGGTACTTTCGACATTGCCCTATGCCATTCGCATCCTGCTCGAGAACGTGGCGCGCTGTTCGCCACAAGCGCTACCCTCGGTGCTGGCTCGGGCCGAAGGCCATGGGCAGGACTGCGAGGTGCCCTTCCTGCCTAACCGCCTGATGTTCCATGACACCACCTGCCTGCCGGCCCTGGCCGACTTCGCCGCAATGCGTGACGCGGTCGCCGAGCTGGGCGGCGACCCTCAGGCCATGAACCCCATGATCCCGGCGGTGTTGACCATCGACCACTCGGTGATTGTCGAGCGGTACGCTGAATCTGGCGCGGTGGAGGGCAACCTGGATATCGATTTCCGCCGCAACGCCGAGCGCTATCGCTTCATCAAATGGGCGCAGAAGAGCCTTTCCAATTTCGGCGTGATTCCTCCGGGCACCGGGATCATCCACCAGATGAACATGGAAGCCCTGGCCCAGGTGGTATGGGAAGGGCGCACGGCGGAAGGCGAGCCGTTGCTGCATCCGGATGACATGGTAGCCACCGACAGCCACACGCCCATGATCAATGCCATCGGCGTTCTGGGCTGGGGGGTGGGCGGCCTGGAAGGGCAGGCAGCCATGGTCGGTGAGCCGGTACCGATCAGTTTTCCCCAGGTGGTGGGTATCCGTCTGACCAACGCCCTACGCCCCGGCGTCACCGCCACCGACCTGTCACTGCACGTGGCCCAGGTGCTCAGGCAGCGCCCGATGGTAGGGAAGTTCGTGGAATTCACCGGGCCGGGCCTGTCCGGCTTGAGCTGGGCCGCGCGCGGAACCGTGGCCAACATGGCGCCGGAGTATGGCGCCACCGTAGTGTTCTTTCCCTTCGATGACGAAACCCTGGCTTACCTGGAGTTGACAGGGCGGCCCCAGGCGCTGCTCGACAAGGTCAAGGCCTATATGCGTGCGCAGCCACTGTGGCGTCGGGATGACCTGCCGCAGCCACGCTTCGACGAATTGATCGAACTGGACCTGGCCAGTATCGAGCCAAGCGTGGCCGGGCCCCATCAGCCTCACCAGCGGCAGCCCCTGTCTGCCGCCGCGGCCTCCTTCAAGGAGGGCGTGCTCGGCGGTGGGCAGTTGATCGCGGGTCCTGCGCCCCGTGAGTTCTTCGAACCGGCCTTCGCCGAGCCCATCACTCACGGCGCCGTGGTGATTTCCGCCATCACCAGCTGTACCAACACGGCCAACCCGGCGCAGATGATCCAGGCCGGCTTGCTGGCCCGCAGGGCTCGTCGCCTGGGACTGACCCGCAAGCCCTGGGTGAAGACCTCCCTTTCGCCCGGTTCGCAAGTGGTTGCCGATTACCTGGGCGCCGCTGGCCTGTTGGAGGATTTTGCTGCGCTAGGGTTCGATCTGGCGGGTTTCGGCTGCATGACCTGCATCGGTAACTCCGGGCAGCTGGAACCGCGCGTGGAAGCCTTCGCCGACCAGGGCCTAAAGGGCGTGGTAGTACTCTCAGGCAATCGCAATTTCGAAGGGCGGGTCAACCCCAAGGTGCCGGCCGGCTACCTGGCCTCCCCAGCCCTGTGCGTAGCCTATGCCATCGCAGGGCGTATCGATCTGGACCTGACCACCGAGCCACTGGGCAAGGATCCTCAAGGCAACGCCGTGTACCTGGCCGACCTGATGCCGGACGACACCGAGGTGGCAGGCGAGCTGGCCAGGGTAGTGCGGCCAGGGTTCTTCCGGGAGCGGCTGGCCACGCTTTGGGACGGAACCCATCATTGGCAGGCGCTTTCGGCCGAAGGCAGCGTGCGCTTCCCCTGGAGCCCGGCATCCACCTACCTGCGGCGACCGCAATATCTGGTCAAGGTACCACCGGCGGCGCCCTCCACCCTGGCCATTTCGGGAGCTCGACCGCTGCTGCTCCTGGGCGACAATGTGACCACTGACCATATTTCGCCCGCTGGCGCCATTCCTGCCGAAAGCCTGGCCGGCCAGTGGCTGCTGGAACGGGGCGAAGATCCGCGAGACCTGAACCAGTACTCGACTCGGCGCAGCAACCATGAGGTGATGCTGCGTGGCGCGTTCACCAACCGCTCGGTGAAGAACCTGCTGTTGGGCGATGCCCAGCCGGGCCAGGGCGCCTGGGCCTGGAATGCCGATCACAGCCAGTGCCTGCCATTGTTCGAGGCCGCGCGAAGCCATGCCCAGGCGGGCACGCCCATGGTGGTGTTCGCCGGGATCAACTACGGTGCCGGCTCCAGCCGGGATTGGGCGGCCAAGGCCCAGGCGCTGCTTGGCGTCAAGGCTGTTGTGGCCCGGAGCATCGAGCGCATCCATCGTAGCAACCTGATCGGCATGGGGGTGTTCCCTTTGCTGTTTCCGGCGGGTGCCAGCGCCGAGGACCTCCAGCTCACCGGGCAGGAGCAGCTGGACTTCATCGGACTGGACGAGCTCACTGTAGGTCTGAACCAGGTAGGGCTGAGAGTGCGCCGGCACGCTGGGCGATACAGTGAACATGCGCTGCAGCTGCCTATCGACTCGCAGCAGGAACTTCATTACCTGCGCCACGGGGGCGTACTGCCCTATGTGGTGCGCAAGGTGGTAGCGCTTACTGCGTGAGCGGCCGGCACTACAGGCTTCCTCCATTCCCTCACGAGAGTTTTCCATGTACGCCTATGTCGGTTCACGCACCACCCGCGAACGCAACGCCCGTGGCGACGGCATCACCGTTTTTCACGTGGATCAGGAGCAGGGCACACTGGACCTGATCCAGCTGGTCGACGGTCTGGTGAATCCCTCGTTTCTGGCTCTCAACCGTGCCGGTACGCGGCTGTACACGGTGCACGGTGACCAGAGCGAGGTCAGTGCCTTCACGGTGGCGCCTGGCAGCGGCCGCCTCAGCCTGCTCAACCGGCAGAGCTGCCACGGTAAGAACCCTGTGCATCTGGCACTGGACCCCAGCGAGCGCTATCTGCTGGTCTCCAACCACATCAGCGGTACCCTCGCAGTGCTGGCGCTGGCCGAGGACGGTCGCCTGGGTGAGCTGGTCCAGCTGGTAGCCCTGGAAGGCCCTGTCGGGCCGCACCGGGTGGAGCAGCGGTTCGCCAAGCCTCATTTCAACCCGTTCGACCCATCGGGCCGCTTCGTCCTGGTGCCGGACAAGGGCCTTGACCGCATTTTCAGCTTCCGCTTCGACGGCGGCCGGTTGTCCCCAGCCGAGGTGCCCTTCACCCTCAGCCGGGAAGGCGCCGGGCCTCGGCATATCGCAATGCACCCCGAGGTCGGGTTTGCCTATGCGATCAACGAGCTCGACTCGACCCTCACCGCTTATCGCTTCGATCCGCGCAATGGCTCGCTTGAGCCACTGCAGGTGCTGCCGTCGTTACCTGATACCTACACGGGTAACAGCCGCGCCGCCGAAGTTGAAGTCTCTCCCTGCGGTCGCTTTCTGTATGCCTCCAACCGGGGCGACGATAGCCTGGCGGTCTTTGCCATCGCCCCGGCCAGCGGACGTCTGAGCCCATGCCAGTTCATGTCCAGCGGTGGCAGGACACCGCGTTTTTTCACCCTGACCCCTAACGGCCGCTTCCTCTTCGCCCTCAACGAGGACAGCGACACCCTGGTGGCCTTTGCGGTAAACCCCGATACCGGAGCACTGAGCGCCACCGGCTTCCGGCAGGCCGTGGGCAGCCCGGTGTGCATGGTGTTTTCCAGGTAAGTCAGCTATGACAAGAATGGGCATTTGGACATGAGCGCTGAATGTCATCCAAACGCCAGCAGGCTGCTGCACAGCGCCTCGATCAACCCTGGAGATTCTCATGCTCGACCGTTCTACCACTGTATTGGACCAGTTGGCCCCAGCTGGCGTGCTGACCGCGGCCATCAACTACGGCAATCCTGTGCTGGCCCAGCGTGGCCCGGATGGCCGGCCAGCCGGTGTTTCCGTGGACCTGGCCACTGCCCTGGCCGGGGAACTGGATGTGAGCTTGAACCTGGTTACCTTCGATGCCGCCGGCAAAGTGTTCGCGGCCCTGGAGCAGCGAACGTGGAACCTGGCGTTTCTGGCCATTGAGCCGGTGCGCGAGGCCCAGATCAGCTTCAGCGAACCTTACGTGGTCATCGAGGGTACCTACCTGGTGCGGCAGGAGGCGCCCTTCCAGCGCGTCGCTGATCTGGATCAGCCGGGGGTACGTATCGCCGTGGGGGAAGGGGCCGCCTACGACCTGTTCCTCAGCCGCAGCTTGCAGCAGGCGGGGCTGGAGCGCGCCGATACCTCCGCAGCTGCCGTGGACCTTTTCCTGGAGCGAGCCCTGGATGCCGCCGCCGGCGTCCGCCAGCCTCTGGCCGAGGTCGCCGCTGCCCAGTCCGGCCTGCGGGTGCTGCAGGACAGTTTCACCAGTATCCGTCAGGCCATGGCCGTGCCGAAGGGGCGGGACGCGGCGGCGGCCTATGTGCGCGATTTTGCCCGGCGCAAGTTGGAAGACGGTACGGTGGCCGCAGGGTTGCAGCGCAGCGGGCAGGACCCTCGCTGTGCGCGGGCCTAGCCGGCCTGCAGGATCATGGCCGCAGCCTTCTCGCCGATCATGATGCAGGGCGCGTTGGTATTGCCGCTGACCAGGGACGGCATGATGGAGGCGTCCGCCACGCGCAGGCCTTCAAGGCCATGGACTTTCAAGTCGGGGCCGACCACGCTCAGCGGGTCCTGGCCCATCTTGCACGTGCCTACCGGGTGGAACACAGTGGCGGCATGCTCCCGGATATAACTGAGCAATTGCTGATCGGTTCGAACCCGCTCGCCGGGGAGCATTTCCTTGCCCCGGATGCCATCGAACAGCGGCTCGGCCAAGACCTTGCGTGCCAGTTTCAAACCTTCCACCAGCACCTGGGCGTCCTCAGGATGGGCCAGGAAGTTGAAATCGATGGCCAGGTCCCCGTCGTTCCGCAGGCGCAGCTCGCCAATGCTCTTGGGCCTTAATACACAGGTGTGCACGGCGTAACCATGGCCCCATTCGAACAGTCGGCCACGATGGCTGCGGTAGCCGGGAACGAAGTGGAACTGGATGTCGGGTATGTCTTCGGCCAGCGGGGTACGGGCGAAGCCGCCGGCCTCCACATAGTTTGTGGTCAGCCAGCCCTTTCGCGAGCGCAGGTAGCGCCAGGGCGCGCTGAGGATGCTCGGTAGCGCGCCCAAGGAAAAACCCAGGGTCAGCGGGCTTCTGGAGCGAACCGTGACCAGGCCGTCCAGGTGATCCTGGAGGTTCTTGCCGACGCCGGGCAGGTGGTGACGCGTCGTCACACCCGCGGCCCTGAGTTCTTCTTCAGGACCAATGCCCGAGGCCAGCAGCAAGTGGGGGCTGCCCAGGGCGCCCGCGCTGAGAATGACCTCCCGCGCCACGCCGAGGGTTTGCGCCTGGCCGTCGCATAACAGGTTCACCCCCGTGACCCGCCGGCCCTCCAGCGCAAGCGACAGCACCCTGCAATCCGTAAGCACCGTCAGGTTCGGCCGAGACAATATGGGCTGCACGAAGGCCCGGAAGCTGGACAGGCGCTTGCCGTCCTTCTGCGTGAGGTGATAAAGGCCGCACCCTTCGAGGGTGGCCCCATTGAAGTCGTCATTGCGCCGGATACCGACTTGTTCGGCTGCCTTCACGAACAGCCGGGACACCGGGTTCGGGTCTTTGGGGGCATCGACGCACAGCTCGCCCTGGGTGCCATGATGCTCCGGGCTCTGCCCCAGCAGATTGCACTCGGAGCGCTTGAAGTAGGGCAGTACGCTGTTCCAGTCCCAGCCAGGACAGCCTGCGGCGGCCCAGCGGTCATAGTCACTGGCATGGCCGCGGATGTAGATCATGCTGTTCATGGAACTGGACCCGCCGAGCATCTTACCCCGGGGCGTGTGCAGGCTCCGCCCGTTCAGGCCTTTCTGGGGCGCGGAAAAGAAATTCCAGCTATAGGTTTTGCTCTTGTAGAGCGTGATGGTGCCGGCCGGCGTCTGAATGCGCGGGTTGTTGTCGTGGCTGCCCGCTTCGATCAGGCATACGCGGGTGCCGGGGTCAGCGCTCAGGCGGTTGGCCAGCACGCAGCCGGCCGAGCCCGCGCCCACGATGATGTAGTCGAATGTGTCCATTCGGCGCTCCTGCTGGATGATCGGTGCCGGCCGCTCATGGCCGGCAGGGCCAGGGGATAACCCGGGGTCAGCCTTGGCGGAACTGGAACCAGGTGGTCTTGAGCTGGGTGTATTTGTCGAATGAATGCAGGGACAGGTCGCGGCCGAAGCCCGACTGCCTGCCGCCGCCGAAGGGCACGGTCACATCCAGGGCATCCACGGTGTTCACCGACACCGTGCCGGCATTCAGGCGCCGAGCCACGCGGTGAGCGCGATTGAGGTCGTCACTCCACACCGAGGCGGCCAACCCGTAGATATGGTCATTGGCCAGGGCCACAGCTTCGTCCTCATGGTCAAAGGCGGTCACTGCCAGCACTGGGCCGAACACCTCCTCCTGGGCCAATGCCTGCCGCGGACTGACATCGGTGAAGATGGTGGGCTGGATGAAGTTGTTCGAGCCATTGATCGTCAGCTGCTCCCCGCCGATGACCAGCCGCGCCGAGCTGGCCTTGGCTCCGGCGATGTAGCCGAGGATGCGTTCGGTCTGCCGGGCGTTGACGATCGCGCCCATCGGGCTGGCCGGGTCAAGCGGGTCGCCGGGCTGCCACTGCCGTGTCTTGTCGACCAGGCGCGCGACGAACTCATCATGGATCTCGCGTTGCACCAGCAAACGCGAATTGGCTGAGCATACCTGGCCCTGGTTGAAGAAGATGCCAAAGGCGGCTTTTTCAGCGGCGTGGTCCAGATCCTGGCAGTCGGCGAAGACCAGATTAGGGCTTTTGCCACCGCATTCGAGCCACACCTGCTTCAGGTTGGACTGGGCCGCGTACTGCATGAACAGCTTGCCCACGGCGGTGGACCCGGTGAAGGCCAGGGCGTCTATGTCCGGGTGCATCCCCAGGGCACGGCCGGCCTGCTCTCCCAAGCCGGTCAGTACATTGAGAACGCCTTCCGGCAAGCCGGCCTCCAGGACAAGCTGGGCAAGGCGCAGGGCAGAGAAAGGCGACTGCTCCGCCGGCTTGAGCACTACGCTGTTGCCCGCGGCCAGGGCCGGAGCCAGTTTCCAGGCGGCCATGTCCAGCGGAAAGTTCCAGGGCACCACTGCGGCGATCACACCCAGTGGTACTCGGGTAATAGTGGCCAGGGCCGTGCGGGCGGTGGGCGCCACCTGATCGTAAAGCTTGTCCAAGGCTTCGCCGTACCAGGCGAAGACACCGGCCGCGCCGGGCACGTCAAGGTTGTAGGCATCCATGACCGGCTTGCCCATGCTCATGGCGTCGAGCAGGGCCAGTTCTTCGCGGTGCGCCATCAGCAGGTCCGCCAGACGGAGAAGTACGGCTTTGCGCTCGCGAGGCGGCCTGTTCGCCCAGGTTCCTTGTTCGAAGGTACGCCGCGCCAGCCTGACAGCTTCGTCTGCTTCGGCTGTACCGCAGGCGGCCACGCGCGCCAGCAGGCGATCAGTGGCGGGATCGATCACATCGAAGGTTTGGCCATCGGCAGCAGTTCGAGCACGTCCGCCAATCAGGGCAGTATCGATAAAGGCCTGGTTCTTGGCCAGGCGTTGCCAGTCTGCGTGCTTCATCAGGCTCACTATCCTCTCGAGTCATTGGATCGCCAGCGAATATTGGCGCAACGGGGGAGCCGGATAAAATATTAAAAATATATTGAAGAACAATAAAAATGCTCTTCAGTACGCACTTTCCGGGGGCGCCTGCACTATAAAAGACCCTGGATGCGCGCAAGCCAATTTAAATCTTTAACGCGGCCGCGGGCGCGCCTAGAATCGCTATACGTTTTCGTTGGCCTGTCTGGGAGTTGAAATGGCGGCCTATAATCTTCGCCAGCTCAAGTATTTTATCGCCACCGTAGAATGCGGCAGTGTGGCGGAAGCCTCGCGCAAGCTCTATATCGCGCAGCCTTCGGTCTCTACCGCCATCAAGCAACTTGAAGAAAGTTTCGGTGTGCAATTGTTCATTCGTCACCATGCCCAGGGCATGTCACTGACGCCAAGCGGCTCCCGTTTCTATCGCAAGGCATTGGAGCTGTTGCGAGTCGCCCATGAATTCGAGCAGAACGCGCTGGCCGACAACGATCTGGTAGCAGGGCAGATCGACATTGGTTGCTTCGAAACCGTGGCGCCCCTTTACCTGCCCAGGCTGATCGCCGGCTTCCGTGATCGTTGGCCGGGGGTCGAAATTCGCATTCGGGACGGTGAGCAACAGGAACTTGTGCAGGCCCTCACCGCCGGCAGCATCGACCTGGCCATTCTCTATGAGCACGAGCTGGACGCTACCATCGAAACCGTTTCGTTGATGCCACCACAGCAGCCCCATGCGCTGCTTCCGGAAGGGCACCGCTTCGCCCAGCAGGCCAAGGTATCGCTCAGTGATCTTGTGCTGGAGCCGATGATCCTCCTTGACGTACTTCCCAGTCGCCACTACTTCGTCAGCATCTTCCAGGAGCAGGGGCTCACGCCCCACATTCTGTTCAGTTCACCCTCCATCGAAATGGTCAGAGGCATGGTGGCCCAAGGGTTCGGTTTCTCTATCCTGGTGACCAAGCCTTTCTCGGAGTTCGCCTACGATGGCAAGCGGGTAGTGTGCGTGCCCTTGGCGGAAACCGTCACCGGCTCCGGCCTGTCCGCCGCCTGGCTGCGTCGTAGCCCGCTGACCAAGCCGGCGCAGCTGTTCGTGGACCATTGTCAGAGGGAACTGGCAGTGGGGCGGGGCCATGTGCAAGAGACAGTGCAGATACCATAGCCCTCGATCGATGCCCTTCAAGCATGGGCATCTGAAAGGCGACGTTCCTCATCTGCCGCTGACCCCAACGGCGGAATGCCTACTTCGCCGAACAACGCCCATGGCGAAAAAGACGAGTCAAGTCGCGCTCAGGCCCCGCTTTCACAGGCATAGGCCAGCACCCGTTCCAGCATTAGGTCACAGGCATCGAGCTGGTCCTGGCTGACGTATTCGTCGGGCTTGTGGCCTTGCTCCATGCTGCCGGGCCCGCACACTACCGTGGGAATTCCCGCGGCATGGAACAGCCCGCCTTCAGTGCCGAAGGCGACGGTAGCGAACGTATCGGACCCACAGAACCGTGCGATCAGCGTCGCTGCCTGGCTATGCGGATCGGTGGCCAGGCCCGGGTAGGCCGACAAAGGGGTGAAGCGAATGGCGCTTTGGCTGCTTGACTGGCGCATGCGCGGCAGCAGCTCGGACTGGGCATAGCCCTGCAGGCGGTCGCTGACCTGGGTCGGGTCCTGGTCGGGGAGGGCGCGCACCTCAAAGTCGAAACGGCAATCCTCAGGCACGATGTTCAGCGCCTGGCCGCCGCTGATCACGCCGGTCTGCACCGTGGTATACGGCGGATCGAAGCGCGGGTCCCGCTTTGCCTGGAGTTCCACGCCGATGCGGCCAAGCTCTGTGATCAACCGCGCAGCATACTCGATGGCGTTCACTCCTTGGGGCGCATAGGCCGAATGGCAGGCATGGCCACGAACCTCGCAACGCATGGCCAGCTTGCCCTTGTGGCCCAGTACGGGTGTGAGCCCAGTCGGCTCACCGATGATGCACAGCATGGGCTTCACCGGTCGGCTGGCCAAGGCGGTGAGCAGGTCGCGTACGCCAAGGCAGCCTACCTCTTCGTCATACGATAAGGCGACATGCACAGGCAGCCGCAAGGATGCGCCGACCAGCTTCGGTACCAACGCCAGGACGCACGCGATGTAGCCTTTCATGTCGGCGGTGCCGCGTCCGTAGAGGCGGCCGTCGCGCTCGGTGAGCTCGAAGGGTGGTAGCGTCCAGGCCTGACCGTCCACCGGTACTACGTCGGTATGGCCGGAAAGCACGATGCCAGGGCGATCGCCGGGGCCGAAGGTAGCGAACAGGTTGGCCTTGCTGCGCTGGGCGTTGTATACCCGCTGTACCGTTACCCCGAAACCTGCCAGGTACTGCTCGATGAAATCGATCAGCGCCAGGTTGGACGCTCGGCTGGTTGTGTCGAAGGCCACCAATCGCTCGAGCAGGCCCCGGCTGTCAAAGGGCATCGCGATCATCTATCGTCTCCGGGTACGCCATAGCCTGGCGCCCCGGAGGGGTCGAGGGCACGGTCGATATAGTCCTGCAATTGCGGACGATATGCCGCCCACAGCCGGGCCAATTCGGCGATAGGCTGCTGGTCGGCCCAATCGACCCGAAGGTTCACGATGGGCCAGGTCAGCTCGCCGACCACTAGCAGCGCGGCCGAATGGACGGGACCGGCTTCGCCCCCCGCGGCCTGGCCTGCTTCAAGGGCAGCCAGCAGTCGGTCGGCCAATTGCCCTTCGGCCTGCTCGAACGCCTGGGCCATGGCCACGATCACTGTGGCATTGGCCAACATGTTGCCAGCGGCTACGCACTGCTCCCCGGCCACGGCATGATGGGTACCCAGGGTTTGTCCGCCACTGAAGTGCGCGGTGCGCCCCAGATGGTCGATGGCGGTGAGCTGGCGGTACTGGCTGTAGCCGTTGCGGTTGAGTGCCGCATCAACCGCTTCGGTCGGCGCCAGGCCGGCCTGCAGCTGGTCCAGCACCTCAGGACCCAGGGCCGGCAACGTGATGTTCTGGCTGGCCACCGCACCTACCCCCGGACGCAGCCAAGGGCAGCGCGCGCCCACGGCGATGCTCGAAGAGCTGATGGCAACGCCCAGCTGGCCGGTTTCAGCGCAGCGCGCGACTATGGAAAAGGTCATCTGGCCTCCATCTGTTGCGGGATCACCGCGATCACGTCGATTTCCATCAGCCACTGGGGCTGGCCCAGTGCCGAGACCACCAGGCCGGTGGAAATGGGAAAGACTCCTTTCAGCCATTTGCCCACTTCCTGGTACACCGGTTCACGGTAGCGTGGGTCAATCAGGTAGGTCGTGGTCTTCACGATGTGGCTCAGGTCGCTGCCCGCTTCCTCCAGCAGCTGCTTGACATTGCGCATGGCTTGTTCAGCCTGGGCGCGGGGGTCGCCCAAACCGACGAGGTTGCCCTCGAAGTCAGTCCCTACCTGGCCACGCACATATACGGTATTCCCGGCTCGCACGGCCTGGCAAAGGTCATTGTCCAGGGTCTGGTTGGGGTAGGTGTCCTTGGTGTTGAACATGCGAATCCGGGTATGGGTTGGCTGCGCCATGGTCACACTCCTGCTGCGGCTGAACGTTTTGGCATGAGAGGCGCCTCGTCCGGGACGGCGCTACCCACGCATCGGGGGCCGCCCTGGTAGGCTTCATATTTACGCTGCTTGGCAATGTGTTCGCCGATGTGGCGGGCGTCATGCCACACACCCCAGATGAAGGCCGAGCCACGCCGCGCCAGCCACGGCAGGCCAACGAAGTAGATGCCAGGTTCGCTGGATAGGCCGCGCTGATGCACCGGCTTGCCCGCCGTGTCCAGGCCAAGGCCTTGCAGCCAGCTGAAGTCGACTGCATAGCCGGTAGCCCAGATGAGGGTGCCGACCCCGGCCGCGGCCAGGTCCAGGCTCGACAGCGGTTGGGTCACGCAGGCCGGGTCCGGGTAGCGACGCCGCGCCTCGGGCTCTTCGGGCAGATCCAGGCCGTTGCGGGCAATATAGGCATCGGCGGCGTCGAGCAGCGCCAGGTAGTTGTCATCGCCACGGGCCAGGTTGTCGGCCAGGTCCGGGGCGAAGCGCGCCACGCCCTGCTCGAACGCCTGGGTAACGCCGACCAGGGTAATGCCCTGATGAGCCAGGGCGCGGAAATCCACGGTGCGGCCGCCGTGGGCACCGCTGACCGCAATGGTCACATGTTCGCGCCCCGGCTGGCGCACCTCGGCATCCCACTCGCCGAGCACGCCGAGCCACCAGCAGAAGTCTCGTCCGCGGTAGGCGCGCGGTGGCCGGTCGTGGGCACCGACGGAGAGGTACACCTGTCGGCCCGCGGCGCGCAGTTCGTCGGCGATCTGCACGCCGGATGAGCCGGCGCCCACCACCAACACTGCTCCAGGGGGCAGCTGTTGCGGGTTGCGGTAGTCGGCCGAATGCAACTGCAGCAGCTTTTCATCGAGGGGCGCGATGGCCGGAATCACTGGCCGCTGGAAGGGCCCCGTGGCGGCAACCACTCGTTGAGCCTGCAGGGTGCCGGCGCTGGTGTGCACAGTGAAGCCGGCGCGGCCCAGGTTGCGGGTCACGCTCTTGACTTCAACGCCTGTGCGGACAGGCGCCTCGATTTGCCGGGCATAGGCTTCGAAGTACTCGGCCACCTGATCCTTGCCAGCGAAGGCGTCCGGGTGCACCTCAGCGAATTCCATACCGGGAAACCGGTCGTGCCAGGCCGGGCCGTTGGCGACCAGCGAATCCCAGCGCCCCGTGCGCCAGGCTTCGGCGATGCGGCTGCGCTCCAGCACCAGGTGCGGCACGCCCAATTTGCCCAGGTGTTCGCTCATGGCCACGCCCGCCTGGCCCGCGCCCACTATCAGGGTATCTATGACAGTATCATCCAAGCTCATGTTCAAGTGTCCGTGCAGTAGCCGATTTCGACAAGGCCAGACTAAGAGATGCCGTCATCGAGGGAAAATAGTATTAAGCTGGACGTTGTATATGATTAAGCTAAGTATCGGTAAGTTGTGGTTGTGCCATGAAGTCAGATTTAATGCGCACCGCCATCATGCAATAAGTGGAAGATGTTCTTTTTCATGGCGATGAAGCTGGGGTCCATCACCATATCGAGATGGCGCGGCCGCTCGATAGGCACATTCAGTACCTGTTTTATTCGCCCAGGGCGGGCGCCCATGGCGAAGATCTGATCGCCCAGGAGAATGGCTTCATCGATATCATGGGTAACGAACAGCACGGTTTTCTTGCTGTGTTCCCATACCTTGAGCAGCAACTGCTGCATCTGCAGCCGAGTCTGGCTGTCCAGCGCACCGAAGGGCTCGTCCATCAGCAGTATCTGAGGGTCGTTGGCCAGGGCCCGGGCAATGGCCACTCGCTGCTTCATGCCGCCGGACAACTGCTTGGAATAGTTGTCGGCAAAGCGTGTCAGGCCTACCTCGTCGAGGTAATGCTCGACAATCTCCTTGCGCTCAGCCGCGCCGACCTTGCGCCGCTTGAGCCCGAATTCGATGTTCTGCCGTACGGTCAGCCAAGGGAACAGGGTATAGGCCTGGAACACCATGCCCCGGTCCGGGCCCGGGCCGTCCACTGGGCGGCCGTTGACCAGGATCTGCCCGGAGCTGGCTTCGGCAAGTCCCGCCGTTAGGTAGAGCAGGCTGGACTTGCCACAGCCCGAAGGCCCCACCAGCACGGCGAATTGCTGGTCCTTCACTTCAAGGGAGACGTTTTCCAGCGCGTAAAATTCTCCGCCGTCGGGGGTGGGGTAACGCAAGCTGACGCCCTCGACCTTCAGGCAGGTGGTGGCACCCGGCGCGGGTGCTTGCGTGGGAAACGTGAGCCGGTCGGTCGCGGCGGTTATTGAGCCCATGCTGCTACCCTCAAGCGAAGAAGTCGGAACAGTTGGTCGGTGATCAGGCCGAGCAGGCCGATTACCGCGATGGCGAGGAAGATCACATCTACCTGGAAACCGCGCATGGCCTTCAGGCTCAGGTAGCCAAGGCCACTGGACGCGGCCACCAGCTCAGCCACCACCAGGTAGGTCCATGCCCAGCCCATGGTCACCCGCAAGGTGTCGAGGATGCCCGGCACCGAGGCTGGAGCGATTACGTGCACCAGGGCATCCCGGCGGCTGGAGCCTAGGGTGTAGGAGGCGTCCACCAGGTCCTTGGATATGCCGCGGGATACATCGGCGATCATCACCAGTTGCTGGAAGAACACGCCGAAGATGATGACCGAGACCCGTTGCTCTAGGCCAATGCCGATCCACAGGATGAACAGCGGCACGAAGGAGGTCACCGGCAGGTAGCGAATGAAGTTCACCACCGGCTCCAGGAACGCCTGGGCCACGCGGAAGCTGCCCATCAGCAAGCCCAGGGGGACCGCTACTACCGAGGAGAGGATGAACCCGACCATCACCACTTCGACACTGGCCCATACGTGCTCGCCCAGAGCACCGTCCCGGGACAGGCGCAAGGCGGCATCCACCACGGCGCCAGGCGTGGGCAAGAACATGGCGGGCACCACGCCGCCGTAGGACAGCCCGGCCCACAGGCCGATCATTAGGGCCCAGGCCAGGGCGCTGGCACCCCAGACTACCGGGGCGGGCAAGGCAGTCTTGGGGGTGGCGCAGCGATTGATCCAGGAGGATCGCTTGGACATGGCAGGCTCCTTACTTGGGCGTGACGAAGCGGTTGTCGACCAGGTCGTCGAAACTGACGTCGAAGGGTTTGCCCTGGAGGGAAGTGGCGGCTTCGTTGGCAAGCTTGATCACGCCGGCGGCATCGCCCTGCTGGCCGGCGCTGCCAAGCAGCTTCTCGCTCATCGCCTGGTCATAGAAGCGCACGCCCTTGGCGGCCGCGGCCAGTTCCTTGGGGTCTGCAAGGTAGCCGCCAACGCCCTTGGCCATGATGGCGTAGGCCTGGTCGGGATGATCCTTGGTGTACTGCACCGCCTTGTAGAGGCCATTGACCAGAGCCTTGACGTCGCCCGCCTGCTTGTCGATCACGTCGCAGCTCAGGGCAACCACGTCCACGATCACGCCCGGGGTAGTGCTGCTGTCCACCAGCACCTTGCCTTGCTGCTTGCTGCGTACCATGGACAGGTGTGGTTCCCAGGTCACCGCGGCGGGCACTCGTCCGGCGATGAAGGCGGTAGCCGCATCGTCGGCGGTCATGTTCTGCACCTTCAGGTCGCTCATCTGCATGCCCGCGTCCTTGAGCAGGTAGCTGAGCCAGAACTGCGACACCGAGCCTTCGTTCACGGCGATCGCCTTGCCCTTCAAGTCGCTGAGGCTGTTCACCTCCTTGCCCACCACGATGCCGTCACCGCCATGGCTTTCATCCAGCGCCGCCACGGCCTTGAAGCAGAACTGCGGGCGGTACTTGAGGATTTCATCCAGTGTCGAAGCCGAGCCGGACAGCTTTCCGGACGCCTGGGCGGCCATGTACATGGAGGCTTCCTCGATGGTTGTCAGCTCCACTGT
Organism: Pseudomonas massiliensis; assembly: GCF_000826105.1. Classification (GTDB taxonomy): domain Bacteria; phylum Pseudomonadota; class Gammaproteobacteria; order Pseudomonadales; family Pseudomonadaceae; genus Aquipseudomonas; species Aquipseudomonas massiliensis. The sequence goes on from NZ_CCYK01000007.1 coordinate 1,421,991, forward strand.
CAGGCCTTGCTCCTTGAAATAGCCAAGGTCCCTGGCCAGGTAGAGCGTGCCGTAGCCGACCCAGGTGGTATGCCCGATAGACAGCGTGCCAGCCTGAGCGCTGGCGACGCTGGCGACGCTGGCGGCCAGCAGGCCGATGCAGGCCAGGGATTTGCCGCAACGAGAAACGAATGAATGGACCATGGATCACTCCCGAGATCGACAGAAGAGGGGTTCGAATTGTCTGGGCAGGAAGCGAAAAGCGTGGCGGGTTCGGCTTCTGGTGAGCCTTTACCGGTAGGACGAGTCGATGGTGGCTTAAAGGTATGCCGAGGAAAATTAGTAAATTTGTGGCCTGAGGGGAGGAAAAAGCTAATGGGGCTGGCGATGCGAGAGGTCATGGGTTGACCGCCTGCGCCAAGCCCGCCCAAGCCTGCCTAAAGCCCGAAATGCTCGGCGGTCCGCTCTACGGCGACCCGCGTCTTGTCCACCAGTTCGTCGATTTCGGCATGGGTGGCTACCAGGGCCGGGGCCAGAATCATCCTTCCCAGAGTAGAGCGGATGATGATGCCTTCCTCGAAGCCCAGGGTCCGGCAATGCCAGGCGATGTCGCTTTCGTTGTCGAAGCGCTTGCGGCTGGCCTTATCCTCGGTGAACTGAAGCGCGGCGACCATGCCTACGCCCTGTACTTCGCCAACGTTGGGGTGCCCGGCAAGGGCCTCGCGCAGGCGACGCTGGAGATAGGGCCCCGTGTCTCGTTCAACCCGTTCGACGATGCCCTCGTCGCGCAAGGCTTTGAGATTGGCGATGGCTACCGCTGCCGCCACCGGGTGGCCGGAATAGGTGAGGCCATGGGCGAACACGCCGCCGCGCTCGACCAGAGCGTCCGCCATGCGCCTGGACAGAATCAATCCGCCCATGGGGACGTAGCCGGACGTCAGGCCTTTGGCGATGGACAACGTATCGGGCTCGAAGCCGAAGGTCTGGTGGGCGAACCATTCGCCGGTGCGACCGAAGCCACCGATCACTTCGTCGGCGCACAGCAGAACGTCGTACTGGCGGCAGATGCGCTGGATCTCCGGCCAGTAGGACGCCGGAGGAATGATCATGCCACCCGCGCCCTGGAAGGGTTCTGCCACGAAGGCCGCTACGTTCTCGGCGCCCAGTTCCAGAATCCTGGTTTCCAGCTGCCGTGCCGCCTGCAGGCCGAAGGCCTCGGGAGAAAGGTTGCCGCCGTGGGCGTACCAATAGGGCTCGTCGATATGGGCTACGTCCGGAATCAGCCCGCCCATCTCGTGCATGAACTTCATGCCCCCAAGCGCCGTGGCGGCCAAGGTGGAGCCGTGGTAGCCGTTCCAGCGGCCGATCATGATTTTCTTTTCCGGCTTGCCCATCACTTGCCAGTAGCGACGCACGGTGCGGATCAATACTTCATTGGCCTCTGAGCCGGAGTTGGTGTAGATGGCGTGGCTATAGTGCCCTGGCAACAGGCTGAACAGCAGTTCCGACAGTTCGACCACGGCCGGGTGAGTGGTATGGAAGAACATGTTGTAGTAGGGCAGTTGCGCCAACTGCGCGCTGGCGGCAGCGACCAGGTCCTGTCGGCCATAGCCCAGGTTGGTGCACCACAGGCCAGACATGCCGTCCAGGTAGCGCTTGCCGTCGTTGTCCCAGAGGGTTAGGCCGTCCCCCTTGACCATCACCCGTGGGCCGACCTCATTCAAGGCTTTCTGGTCCACGAAGGCATGGATGTGATGGGCGGCGTCGAGGGCCTGGTAGGCCTGCGTGCTGCGTTTCGCGAAATGTTCCACTGAAAGCTCCAGGGTGATGGCGGTGACCGCGACGCCAATTCTTGGCAGCTAAAAATATTTTTGTAAACAAAATATTTTTAGCTGCCAAGAATTGGCCTTATCCTCATTGCTCCGTTTCACTTGGAAATGCCATGCCCATTGCCGAGACTACCGGCCTACGTGCTCGCCAGAAACAGCAGCGGCGCGAACAGATTGCCACCGCCGCTCGCGAGGTCTTCATTGCCCAGGGCTTCGCCAACACTACTCTTGAGCAAATCGCCAGCAAGGCGGGCGTGTCTGCTCCTACCGTGGTCAACTACTTCGGCTCCAAGCAGCAGATTCTCCTGGCCCTGATCAGCGAGCCGGACCAGCAAGCCGTGCGTGACTTTCGGCAAAGGCTGGCGGACTACCGGGACCCCGTGGAGGCGCTATGCGACCTCGAGCAGTCCATGACCCGTTATCAATTGAGCGCGCTGCCCGCTTCGCTATGGCGCGAACTGGCGCCGTACCTGTTTACCGGAGAGCTGGCGGACATCTTTCAGCCTTGGAACGCCGCCGTGGTAGAAGAAGCGAAAGCGCTGTTGACCCACTTCCAGAGCCTGGGCCAGGTTGCCGAAGACGCGCAAGTGGAGGTGGCCGCCACCGTATTCAATCAATACGCCAACCTGGCCTTCATTCGCCTGGCCACCGAGGCGGCGCCGGACCGTGCCGCCCATGCGGCGCACATGCGTGCTGTGTTCGAATTGCTATGTCGGGGCCTGCTCGCCCCGTGAGTCTCGATCGCTGAAATAAGGGCGGGCCATTTCCAGAAAGGGTGGCAAGGTTGGGTTGTCATTATCGCGTCGGCTGACTATCTACTGTCCAGCATGGGCGTGGCTCCTGCTCAGGGAGGCGGGGGACGACCTGACCGGAGCAGGGTACCGGGTGGCCGCGGCTGCCAGGGCAATGCCGCCGCGCTCTGGCTCGTCGCCGCCCAGGGTGTCGTCGGCCTATACCCTGCTGGCGCGGCAGTTCGAGCGAGTGATGGTCGCATAGCCCCCTTGAGTTATGAATGCATAAGGCCCAGAATAAAGACCTGAATTGAGGGCTTAATATGCAAAGCATTCTCGCAGACGTAGCGGTCAGCGTTTCTGAACTGAAGAAAAACCCGTCTGGAATCATGGCCGGAGCAGGTGGCTTGCCCGTTGCGGTTCTGAACCATAACAGGGTGATGGGGTACATGGTTCCTGCGGATATCTATGAGGCGATGCTGGAGCGACTCGAGGACCTTGAGTTGGCCGAGATCGCGAAGGCAAGAGCCCATGAAACGCCTGTACCGGTAAACCTGGATGACTTATAGGCTTGAGTTTCTGCCTCAGGCATTGAAGGAGTGGGAGAAGCTCGGGCACACCGTGCGGGAACAAGTCAAAAAGAAATTACAGGAACGCTTGCAGCTTCCCCGTGTACCCTCTGATGCATTGCGAGATATGCCCCATCACTACAAGATCAAGCTGAAGGCATCAGGCTACCGCTTGGTCTACCGAGTCGAGGAAGCCCGAGTTGTGGTTGTAGTGGTATCGGTGGGTAAGCGAGATCGCGGCGTTGTCTACCGGATGGCTAATGTCCGTTAACTGTCACGTCTTTTCCTTATGCCTGGCTCAACTGCTCATGCCAAGCGCTATAAGGCGTGTTCCCCACGAACCGCCGATTGAAGTCCTCGGCGCCATCGGTCCACCACACTGGCCCACGTTCGCCGAGGGCCACCTTGGCCGCGTTCACCTGGGCCCGCGCAGCCTTCAGCGCAACGGGCTCATTGGCCGCCTTGGCGTTTTTCACGGCACGGCGCCCATCCATCAGGGCGTTGACCAAGCGCTGTCGTTCTTTTTCTGGCAGCGCCGGGTTGCTGCAGCGCCAGAGGCGCCCGCGCACGACGAAATAGCGACCATCGGGGGTAGTGGGATAATGGGGCATGGGCAAGTCTCCTAGACCGGCAGTGGGCCGTGGCTTTTCACCTCCCGCAATACCACGGCCGAGCGGATGTCGTTCACGCCAGGCAGCTTGAAGATCACCTGGTGCAGAAAGGCGTCATAGTGGGCGATGTCCGGGGTGACTACCTTCAGCACGTAATCGGCCTGCCCCGTGGTGCTGTAGCACTCGACTATGGTCGGGCAGTCACGTACCGCGGTTTCGAATTCCTCGACCACATTCTCTACATGGCGCGACAGATTGACCTCCGCCAGCACGCAGGTGGCCAGGCCCACTTGCGCCCGGTCCACCACGGCGGTGTAGCGCTGGATGATACCGGCCTGTTCCAGAGCCTTGAGGCGTTTCCAGGTGGGTGTGGTTGAAAGGCCGATACGATTGGCCAGGTCTTGCACGGACAGGCGGCCGTCTTGCTGGAGGGCGGCGAGAATTCTCGCTGAGTGGGGGTCTGGCTGATGTTTATTATTCATAGTGGGCTCAGCGAACAGGTTCATGCTCGAATCTGCCCGAAAACGGGAAAAATAAAAAGCCTATTCTCCTGGGCCGTCCTTAGCATGGTTGCACCGCACCCCCGTTCAAGGACAACAACAAAATGACGGTGCTACAGCGCAATACCACGCTCGAACCTGCCGCCGCTCCAGCCCCGGATTGGCGCCGCGTGGCCTACCTGATGAACGTGTCCCGCAGCCTGGACGCCCTGGAAGAAACCACCCTGGTACCGCAGAAAAAGGTGCTGTACCAATTCTCCGCCCGTGGGCATGACATGGCGCAGATCCTGCTCGGGCTGCACTTGACCGACCCTCATGACGCCGCCTGTGGCTACTACCGCTCACGGCCGTTGCTGTTGGCCCTGGGGGTGGATCTGGCCGATGCCCTGGGCTCGTCCATGGCCAGGGCCGGTGGCTATTCGGACGGCCGCGACATCGGCGTGGTGTTCAATTACCCCAACCCCGGTGGGGTCTCCGCGTTGCCCATGTGCGGCGGTGTCGGCGCCCAGTACACGCCTACCGCCGGCTGGGCCCAGGCCCTGGAATATCGCGCCCGGGTGCTGAAAGAGCCGGGCTACGAGCGGGCGATCAGCGTCGTGTTGGGTGGCGACGGCTCGGTGGCCACCAACGGTTTCTGGTCGGCCTTGACGCTGGCCACTACCCAGCAGTTGCCCATTCTGTTCTACATCGAAGACAACGGCTTCGGCATCTCGGTGCCGTCTACCTTCCAGACCCCGGGTGGCGATATCGCCCGTAACCTGGCCAGCTTCCAGGGCCTGCATGTATTGTCGGGCGACGGCGCTCAGCCTGAGCAGAGCGCTTGCCTGATTGCCGAAGCGGTGGAGCATGTGCGTTCGCGCAAGGGGCCGTGCCTGTTGCGCCTGACCGTGCCACGTCTGGAAGGCCACAGTTTCCAGGACACCCAGGCGTACAAGTCCGAGGCCACGGTCAAGCGAGAATGGTCGCGAGACCCATGGCCGCGGCTGCGGGATTTCCTGGTGCCGGCCCAGCTGAGCGCCAAGGCGTGGGACGATCTGCAAGCCGAGGCTGAACAAGCCGTGCGCCTGGCTTGCGAACAGGCTGAGGCCCGACCCCTGAGCGATCCGGCAAAGGTCATCGAGCACGTGTTTTACGAAGGTGCCTTGCAGCAGCGGGGCGGGCAATGGGCTGAAGGCTACCTGCCGCCGGCTGCCCAGGCCGAGCCCAAGCCGGAAGGCCAGCGTGTCAACATGGTGGCGGCCATTCGCCGTACCCTCGATCATGAGCTGACGATCAATCTGCGGGTAATGCTCTTCGGGGAGGACATCGGGCCCAAGGGAGGCGTGCATGCAGTCACCCTGGGCCTGCAGGACAAGCACGGCACCGAACGGGTATTCGACACCAGTCTGTCGGAGGAGGGCATCATCGGCCGCGCCGTAGGGCTGGCCCTGGCCGGTCTGGTGCCGGTGCCGGAGATCCAGTTCCGCAAGTACGCTGACCCCGCGGTGGAACAGCTCAATGACTGCGGGACCTTGCGTTGGCGCACCCACAACCGCTTCGCCGCGCCCATGGTGGTGCGCATCGCCGGTGGCTTCTTCAAATGCGGCGATCCCTGGCATAGCCAGACCAACGAGGTTCAGTTCGTGCACGCCCCAGGCTGGATGGTGGCAGTGCCTTCCAACGCCGAGGATGCGGTGGGCTTGCTCCGCGCCGCCTTGCGCGGCAACGACCCGGTGATCTTCTTCGAACACCGGGCCATGCTCGACGCGGCCTCGGCCCGCCGTTGCTACCCGGGTGACGACTTCGTGCTGCCGTTCGGCCAGGCCCGCCGGGTGCTGGACGGCGACGGCATCACGGTAGTGACCTGGGGGGCCATGGTGGAACGTTGCGAGGCGGCGGCGCAGGGGCGTCCGGTCGAGCTGCTGGACCTGCGTACCCTGATGCCCTGGGATCGGGACGCCGTGCTGGCCTCGGTGCGCAAGACCCACCGTTGCCTGATCGTTCATGAGGACTTGGGCACCGCTGGGTTTGGCGCCGAGATCGCCGCCGTGGTCGCCGACCAAGCCTTCCTGGACCTGGACGCCCCCGTGGCGCGGATCACCATGCCTGACATTCCCAGCCCCCATCATCCTGCCTTGCTGGAACAGGTGCTGCCGTCGGTCGCGGGCATCCAGGCGAAGATCGACGAACTGCTGGGGTTTTGAGCCATGAACGATATGACACTTGATCGTCAAGCCATCGTCGCGCCGCTGCAACAGGAGGGCACCCAGGCGGTGTTGCGTACCTGGCTGAAGGCCGCAGGCGACTCGGTCGCCCAAGACGAGCCCGTGGCTGAACTGGAGACCGACAAGGTGGTGGTGGAGGTGTGCGCGCCTTGTGCTGGACAGCTACAGATCACCTTGGGAGAAGGCCAGGCGGCGCCGCCGGGGGCTGTGCTGGGTCATGTGAGCAGCGCGTCACCGGTGGCGAATGGGGCCGAGGCGCGGTGGGAGGTGACTGCCAGCGCGGATGCGGCCTCGAGCGGCACCGCTTCTAATGCCCTTGTCGTGAAGGGCGCGGTCGCCAATGCCCGCGGACCGAGTGAATTGGAAATGCGGCTGTCTCCGGCGGTAAGACGATTATTGGCCGACCATGACCTGGACCCGGCCGAGCTTCGAGGCAAAGGTACCGGGCGAGGCGGGCGCTTGACGCGGGCCGATGTGGTCGCTGCCCTGGCCGAGCACCCCGGCCAGCCCGGGCAAGCTGCCGACCAGCCAGCGCCGGCATCGCATAAGCTCGATGAGCAAGGATCAGGCGCGGCCCAGGACAGCCCTCGCGTGGCGGCGCGCATACCCCATAGCCCAATGCGTCGGGCCATCGCCGAGCATATGCAGCGCTCGGTCAGCACCGCCCCCCATGTCACCGCCATGGTGGAGGCGGACTTCAGCGCCATCATCGCTCACCGTCAGCGGCACAAGGCCCGTTTCGCCGAGCAGGGTACCGCCCTTACATTCACGGCGTACTTCGTGGCCGCCGCTGCCCAGGCCATGGCCGCGGCGCCTGCGGTGAACAGCCGCTGGCATGCCGACGAGCTGGAGCTGTTCGAGGATATCAATATCGGCGTAGGCACCGCCCTGGGTGACCAGGGGCTCGTGGTGCCAGTCATCCATCGGGTACAGGAACTGTCCTTGCTCGGAATTGCCCGGCGACTGCAGGCTCAGACCGAAGCCGCCCGCGCTGGGCGCCTGCAACGGGCGGACCTGCAAGGCGGCACCTTCACGATTTCCAATCATGGGATATCCGGTACGCTGCTGGCCGCGCCTATCATCATCAACCAACCGCAGTCGGCCATTCTCGGCGTGGGGGCGGTGGAGAAGCGGGTAGTAGTGAGGGAAGTGGACGGAGTGGAAAGCTGGCAAGCCAGGCCGCGAGCCTACATCACCCTGACCATCGACCACAGGGTATTGGACGGCAGCCAGGCCAACGCCTGGCTCAAGCGATTCTTGGCGGTGATCGAAGGCTGGAAGGACGAGCCTTCGATCTAGTGCAAGTACCAGGCAAAGGAGCCTTGGAGCGCGGGAACCCACGGTGGGAGCTGGCGCCAGCCAGCGAAAGGCTTTGAGCTGAGCCCGTGAAAATGGATTTTCAACCTCAAGGGTTCAGTTCAGTTTCCTCAGAAGTCGTAGCTGACGGTAGCCATGACGTTGCGGCCTTCCCCGTAATAGCACTGGTAAAGGCTGTTGCAAGCCGCGACGTATTTCTCGTCGGTGAGGTTGTTCAGGTTGAGCCTCACTCCAACTCCCTTCAGGCCCACCTGGCCCAGGTCATAACCGAGCAGGGCGTCGTAGAGCGTGTAGGCGGGGATGCGCAGGGTGTTTTCCGCGTCCGCCCAGCTGCGGCCGAAGTAACGAGCGCCTGCGCCCAGCTGCAGGCCTGCCAGCGCGCCTTCGGTGAACTGGTAGTCAGCCCAGGCCGAGGCCATGTTGCGGGCCACGGCGGTAGGGGTGTTGCCACGGTTGTTCAGCCCCGCGGTGCCGACGAAGTCCTTGCTGTACTCCACATCCAGGTAGGTGTAGCTGGCGATGAGGTTGAGGTTGTCCATGGGGCGCAGCCGCGCCTCCAGTTCGGCGCCGCGGGAGGTGATTTCGCCCACCGCCCGGTAGAAGCTTTCGTTGGAGTCCTTGCTGGCCAGGTTCGACTGCTTTAGGTCGAACACTGAAAAGGTGTAAAGGTCATCCGTGCCGGGTGGCTGGTATTTGATCCCCGCTTCGTACTGCTTGCCCTTGGTGGGTTTGAGCAGCGCCAGGTTCCAGCCAGTGGCAGTCTGGTTGTAGGCGCTGGTGGTATTGGGGTTGAAGGATTCCGAATAGCTGACGTAGGGCGAGATGCCGTTGTCGAAGGCGTAGAGCACCCCGGCCCGGCCGGTGAACTGACTGTCCTTGCTGCTATCGGACTGATCGCCGTAGTAAGCGTCCTGGGTGTGCTGGAACGCCACGTCGACCCAGTCCTGGCGAGCGCCGAGTGAAAAGCGCCAGCGGTCCAGGCTGACCAGATCCTGAACATAGAGGCCGGTTTGCTTGAGCTGGCGGCTTTCATCGTACTGATGGGTTGTCAGGAGCCCAGCCGGTGGCGTGTAGCCGGTGTAGGGGTTGCTCGAGGTCAGGCTATTGGCAGCGGCGTCGTAGTCCACCTTGGCCCAGCGCCGCTGGTAGTCAAGGCCGGTGACCAGCGTATGGCTCAGCCAGCCGGTATCGAATTCGAACTGCAACTGGTTGTCCAGGCTCCAGGCATGCAGCGCCTCGTTGGCGCCGGTGTAGGCACGGTACAGGTCGCCCTGGGCAGTGGTATAGCCATATTGGTAGACCTGGCGCGAGTTCACCTTGGAGTCTACGTACATCAGGTTCTGCCGCGCTGACACCACGTCGTTGAAGCGATGTTCGAGCTGATAGCCCAGCATCTGCTGATCGCGCTTGAAGCATTCCAGGCGATCATCACCTTCGAAGAAGCTGCGGGAAATGCGCTGGCCGTTATAGGAGGTCACCGTGCCGGCGGCCGGCAAGCCCCCGTGATAACCGCTGGAAGGGTCATGCTGCAGCATGGCCATCAGGGTCAGGCGGGTTTCCTCGGCCAGGTCTATGGCCAGGGACGGCATGAGGGCGTAGCGCTCTTCGTCCACGCCATCGACCTGGTTGCCCGCCTTCTTCGCCACCCCGGCGAGGCGGTAGGCCACGTGCTCGTTCAACGGGCCGGTCAAGTCCAGGGCCGCCTGGCGTTCGTCGTTACTGCCATAGGAAAGCTCCAGGCGACGATGGCTCTGGAATTCAGGCTTCTTGGTGGTCAGTGCGACCAGGCCGCCGGGCAGGCTGCGCCCGTACAGCACCGAAGATGGCCCCTTGAGAATGTCGATGCGCTCGATGAACCAGGGGTCCACCTGCAGGCTGCTATAGGTGCCGCTGTCGCCGAGCATTTTCTGGCCATCGATGAACAGGTTGTCTACCGAGCCGTCATTGATGCCGCGCAGGGCGACGTAGTCATAGCGTGTAGTCGCGCCGTAAGGGGTGCTCATCACGCCTGGACTGTAGCGTACCGCCTGGGCCACGGTGCGCGAGCCTTGGTCGTCCATCTGCTGTCGGGTCACCACCGAGACGGTCTGCGAGGTTTCGGCCAGAGGCATGCTGGTCTTGGTGGCGACGCTGCTGTGAGTGGCGTTATAGCCTTCCATGCTGCCCAGGGCGTTGCCCAGGGCAAACCCTTGCACGGCGGTCGTGCCCAAGGTAACAGCCCCCTCGGCCGCGATAGGCGACAGACTGTATCCACCACTGGCGTCGCGTTGCGCGGCCAGGCCAGTCCCGTCTAGCAGGCGGGCCAGGCCCGCGTCCACACTGAAGCTGCCCCGCAGGCCAGGGCTTTGCTTGCCTTGGGTCAGCTGTCCGTCCACGGCCAGGAGGATGCCCGCCTGGGCCGCGAAGCTGCTGAGCGCGCTGGACAAAGGCCCTGCTGCGATTGCGTACTCCAGGGGCGCGGCGCTGGTGGCGGTTGCCGATGTCGCCAGGGCAGGCTGTGTCAGCAACAGAGGCGCGGCAAGGAAGCTGGCGCGCAGGGCGGCGCGCAAGGGTTGCAGGGCAGGGCGGCGAGGGCGGATGCGAGACATCGGGAACGTCCTTGGTGGTCAGGTGGGCCTGCCATCAGGCCCTCTGCCTTCTTTGCCAAGCGAGGCGCAAAAAGGGGAACCGTGCGAGGAGTTTTTTATGCACGGACGTCTTCGCGCGGCTGGACGCTTACCCACCAGGGCAGCGGGCGGTGGACCCGTACCGGCAAGGCCTTTTCCAATGCCTGGAAGATGCGGTCCGGTTGCGCGATGGGAAAGGCCCCGACCAGAGGCAGCCGGGCGACCTCGGAGTCGCAATGCAGGTACCCGTTCAGATAACGGCTCAATTCGCCGAGAAAATCCCCCAGGGGCAGGCTGTCCGCCTGGATGATTCCCCGGCTCCATGCCTGGGCGCCCGGGCGCACGGGGCCCACATCGGTAAGGACGCCCTGGCGCAACTCGCCACGTCGGCCGCCGACAAGCGTGGCACCTCTGGCCGCCGGACTGACGGGCCCCTCATAGGCCATGACTTCACTATGACTCGGGTACTGCCGTACGCCGACGCGTCGCCCCAACATGGCCAGTGGCCCGTTGGCTGTTTCTATGCGCAAGGGGATGGAGCTTTCCAGCAGCAGCTCGCCGCGGTACAGGCGTACTTGCGTACCGCGGATGTCTGCCGCGCTCTGGGTGTTGAGCCACAACTGGCCGCCACTGGCCAAGGGAACCTGACGGATTTCGCCTACCGAGGTCGAACGATCGGCGGCCCAGGCCTGCCACGGCAGGCCACGCCCGGCTGCCGCCAGCAGTGCTCCGCCGCCAAACAGCGCAGCCATGCTGAGGAACTGGCGACGCTTGGTACCTTCCCGCAGGGCCCGGTGGGCCGCCGCCGGTTGCGGCAGGCGGGCGAACTGACTGCTGATGGCTTCGACCCGGTTCCAGGCCTGGCGATGTTCGGGCGCCGCTTCGAGCCATGCACGCCAGGCGGCGTGCTCTTGCGGACCAGGCTGACCCTGAAGTACAGCGAACCACTGGGCGGCCTGCTCGAGTACTTGATGGGAGAGTTGCGGGCGAGGCGTAGGCATCGTTCAATCCTGCGCCAGGCTCAGGCAATGCAGCATCGCCTGGGCCATGTATTTCTTCACCATGCGCTCGGACACGTGCAAGCGCTCAGCGATTTCCCGGTAGCCCAGGCCATCCAGCTGGGCGAGCAGGAACGCCGTGCGCACCTTGTACGGAAGCGCCCGCAGCAAGGTGTCGATTTCCTGCAAGGTAGCGATCACCAGTTGCCGCGCTTCCGGCGAGGGCGCGGCGGCAGGTGGCAGCGCCGCCAGGGCCTCTAGATAAGCCCTCTCGATGGCCCGGCGACGCCACTGGTTGACCAGCAACCCATGGGCGACCTTGGTCAGGTAGGCACGTGGTTCACGTACCGGAGCCAGGTCACGTTCCTTGCTGAGCAAGCGCAGGAAGGTATCCTGCGCCAGGTCGGCCGCGTCCTGCCCGCAACCGGTACGCTGGCGCAGCCAGCCCTGCAGCCACCCGAGATGGGTCTGATACAGCGCTTCGAAGGGTGCACGGTCGGGCAGGGCAGGACTGTTCATGAAAAGGCGGCACTGGTTGAAGGTTACAAATGATAATGCTTATCAACCAGGCGTTACAAATGTTGTCGCATTTTTGGCAAGCCGCAGCGAAGCCGGGTCACCCGGCCTGACCCGGGGCGTGTGATTCGCTGTGACTTCCCGGCATGACGGCTCTGCTTCAGTTACCACGCCTAGCGCCATCGCCTTTCAGCCGTCCACATGCTTGCGCACACACTGCACCAGGCCCTGCAAGGGCCCGGATTGGACAGGGGCAAGCAGGCACACGGTATGTTCACGATCGCCCTCACTGACGGTGAGCGTGTAGTGCTGCGCGCCGCGGGGGCTGGTCTTGGGTTGGCGGCTTTCCGGCAGGGCAAAGAAGCGCGAGGCCTCCAGCAGTTGACGGAGCTCCTGCTGTTCAGGGGGCGGCAGGCGGTCCACTTCCAGGGTGCGTGGCTTGCTCAGGCCCGGAAAGAAGGCCACCCCACCGCTTTCAGAATAGGAAATGCGCATGGCTTTGTCTCCTCAGGGCGCGCTCACAGCATTCAGAGTTTGAGGCCCACGGCGGCCCAGCCCTGCTTGACCGCTTTCTGCTCTGCGCTCTTGGCCCCGTACAGGCGGCCGGCCACCTCGTAAGTGATGCGGGCAAAGCGCAGGAAGCCGCTGTTGGGCCGCAGCTTGGGGTCGCGCAGGCTGTCGTACCAGATCCGCCCCGGTGCTTCCCAGGCGAAGCCGCCGATGCGGGTGGCCACTTGGTAGAACGCATGGTTGGGAATGCCGGAGTTGATGTGCACCCCGCCATTGTCATCGAAGGTATGGACGAAGTCATCCATGTGTCCGGGTTGGGGGTCCTTGCCCAGTAGCTTGTCATCGAAGGCGGTGCCTGGCGCTTTCATCGAGCGCAAGGCGACCCCGTTGATCTTCTTGGTGAACAGGCCTTCTCCAATCAGCCAGTCGGCTTGCTCCACCGGTTGCTGGCGAGCGTACTGCTTGATCAGCGTGCCGAAGACATCCGACATGGATTCGTTCAAGGCGCCGGACTGGTTGAAATACTGCAGACGCGCCTCGTCCTCGGTCACGCCGTGAGCCAGTTCGTGGCCAATAACGTCCAGGGCAATGGTAAAGCGGTTGAACAGTTGGCCGTCGCCATCACCGAAGACCATCTGCGCTGAGTTCCAGAAAGCGTTGTTATAGCCCTGGCCGAAGTGGACAGTGGCGTCCAGGGCCAGGCCGGCGTCATCGATGGAGTTGCGGTCGAACACTTCGTAGAAGAAATCGTAGGTAGCGCCCAGGCCGTCATAGGCTTCGTCAACGGCCGGGTCGCCACTGGCTTTCTGCCCTTCGCCGCGGATCAAGGTTCCGGGCAGGGTTTCACCGCCCTCGGCGGAGTAGATCGAGCGCCGCTTGCCAGTGAACGCCGAGGCCGCGCGAGCCTGTACCGGAGCAGGCTGGGCGGCCATGCGCAGAGACCGGAAGGTGGTGTCCTTGGCCCGGGTACGCAGCGCCGCATCACGCTGCGCCTTGTTGCCGTGGCGGGCGATCTGGTCAAGCAGGTAGGGAGGGATCAGGCAGAACAACGGGTTGCGCGGGTGGTGCTGACACATGCGAGGGGTTCCGTCCAAGGGCTGGAACCCACAGTCTAGACCACTGCCAGGCATTAGCCCCGATCGCGCGCCTGGGCTATTCTCGGGCGCTCCGCTGCCGAGACCCTAGTCATGTCCGATCACGTCCGAGCCTTCAAGCAAGTCGATGTCTTTACCGCCCAGCCCCTGCTGGGCAATCCGCTGGCCGTGGTGCTCGATGCCGCCGACCTCACGGACGAGCAGATGCAAGCCTTCGCCCGTTGGACCAACCTGAGCGAAACCACCTTCCTGTTGCCCCCAAGCCAGCCGGGCGCAGATTATCGGGTGCGCATTTTCACCCCGGTGCGCGAACTGCCTTTCGCCGGCCATCCGACCTTGGGCAGCTGTCATGCCTGGCTGGAGGCCGGCGGGTCGGCAAAAGGCGCCGAGGTCATACAGGAGTGCGGGGTCGGGCTGGTGCGCATACGTCGCGAGCATGGTCGACTGGCGTTTGCCTGTCCGCCTTTGCTGCGCAGTGGAGCGCCGGCCGCTGACGTGTTCAAGCAAGCGTGCCTTGGGCTTGGCCTGTCCCAGGATGAGGTCCTGGCGGCAGAGTGGGTGGACAACGGTCCGGGCTGGCTGGCGCTGCGCCTGCGCGACCGGCAGGCCGTGCTGGATCTCACCCCTGACTATCCCGCCCTGGAGGGCATGGCCCTGGGCGTATTCGGGCCTTGGAATCCTGAGCTCGACGGTAACGAAGCGCAGTTCGAGGTGCGCGCGTTCGTGGCAGGTGAAGGCGTTCCGGAGGATCCGGTCACCGGAAGCCTCAATGCGGGTATTGCCCAGTGGCTGTATCGCGACGGGCAGGCGCCCGAGCGTTATGTGGCCAGCCAGGGCACGGCCATGGGGCGTGCCGGCAGGGTGTACGTGCAACGCGTTGGCGCGGATATCTGGCTCGGTGGCGACGTAGTAACCTGTATCGAGGGGCAGGTGCGTTTCTAGCAGGTTCGCTACGTCGTCAGTGCTGGACAGCTATGCGGGGAAACATCTTCGCATCGATGGTGATGTTCCTGCCCTCGGTGGCCTGGGCCTCGGCCTGGGCGACCTTGGCCTGGCTGCTGGACCTGATGGGCTTGTTCACCCGCCAGGCCTGCCCTGCTTCGAGCGGGGGGACCTGAACCGCCTCTTTGGCGATCACCTGGCTCTGCTCCACTACGCTGAAGATCAGCAGGGAGCTTTCCATCGGATGGTCACTGGTATTGCGGACCGTGGCGACGATATTCACCAGGTGCCCCGCTCGGACCAAGGCCACATTGCGCACTTCCAGATCTTCTGCCTGGGCCAAGGCGGCCGCAAGACATCCCAGCGAAAGCATCACTGACCTTTTCATACCTCTGTCTCCCTGTGTAGAGGCACCTGCGGCGCGCAGAGGATGCGAGCGCGCCTTGTGATCCAATATAGCTTTGCGCCGGCAGACAGCGGTCCAGGGCATCGTTTTTTTACTGCCGTTGGTCCGATGAGCCTATGACTCTCGGGGCTGTTTCCAATCAGGAGACGTCTGGCTGGCATGGAGGCTACGGCTCCTCTGCCGGTCAGTGAAGCGAGTGCAGCGCAAGCGAGTAGCGAGCGAGCGAGTCTGGACATAAGTAGGGTAATGAAGGAAGGGGAGAAGAGGCTTGTTATACCCCGCATTGACAAAACGCAGCATGGCCACCAACTGACAGTCATGTAAGCCCGAGCTTACATGGTGAAGAGGATCCTTCTTACGACAGAAACATAGCAGAAAGACAGTCCGTTTGTCGGGATCCGCCTTGACGCCCAAGAGGCCGCGCGAGTCGGATCCAGTGTGAAAATTTCATTGAACGGTTGAATCGCTCTGGAGCGCTACTTTCAGCGCATATCTGGGACGCCAGAATTCAGTCGTTAGGCTTTTGCAAGCCCTAATCTTTTGGCCGCCTGGATCCAGACAATCGGCTATAGCGTAAGTGATGGCTCACTGACATATTCGCGGCGTCTTCAACAACAATAGCTAGTAGCCATCATGTCTTTCAAGTCGCTCCTGGTAGCCTGCGTGCTACTCAGCGGGTGCAACGGAATGCCCGCCGCCTATCTTCAGGATCCTGTCCATGATCAAGCCTTCGTGGTTCACTCCAGTGGACCATTGCCGCTGATGCTGATGGGAAGCGCGGTGCAATGGAACGAAGACTATGCAGTGACCGTCAAGCACGTGCCTTATCTTTCGGGCTCGGTCCATCAAGGCAAGGGGGACGTACAGTTCTTCCGTCGCAAGGCCGAAAAGGCCCCGCAGTGGCGCCAGTTCGTGCCAGGTGAAGTGCTCACGGCGGTCGGCTTCAACTCCCTGTACGTCCCCATCAAGGGCCAAGGCAGGGCGCTTGCGGCCATGGTTCGCCTGGATGCCCGGGACAACGTCCTCTACGGTACCCACGACGGCCCTACGGCCAAGGGCATGTCCGGTGGCCCGGTCTTCGCGGCCGATGGCAACGCGGTGGGCATCAACGTGGCCTATCTCACCCGAGGCGACCTGCAGGCATTGAAGCGCAAGGACCTGGCCGATCAACCCCGTGTCAGCATCTTCATGCCCTACAGCGAGATCGCCCGGGAATGGAGGCGCTTCGAAGCCCAGCAGGCGCTGAGCGCAACGACGCGGTTGGCGAAAGCCGACTGACCAACCCCGGGTTCAAGGGCCTTTCCTTCAACGTTCACGCAAGGCTTCGCCGGCCTTGTTCAGAGGCTTCAACAAGTAGGCCAGCACCGTCTTCGAACCGGTACGGATATCCACGCTGGCGATCATTCCGGGGACTATGGGAAAGGCCTGGCCGGCCTTGTTGCGCAAGGCATCGTTGGCGGTGCGGATGAATACCCGTTAATAGAATACTTCCGGCTTGGCTTCGTCCTGCAAGGTATCGGGAGAGATGTTGATTACCGTGCCATCCAGGCTCCCGTACACGGCATAGTCATAGGCAGTGATCTTGACCTTCGCCGCCTGGCCCGGATGAATGAACGCGATGTCCCGAGGCGCGATGCGGGTTTCAATCAACAGGCGGTCGTCCATGGGCACGATCTGCATCAGTTGCCCATTCGGAGGGACCACACCACCCAGGGTGGTGACCTCGATGTCCTTCACCACCCCCCGCACGGGAGATCGCAACGTCAACCGCGACAATGAATCAGCACGCCCCCGAATCACCTGTGCCAGGCTATCGGCCTCGGCGCTGGCCTTGGCCAGTTCCTCGCGCGCGCGCACGATGTACTCGGAGCGCGCCTCATTGGCCTTGAGCTCGAGCTCAGCACGTTGGCGGTTCAGCCGAATGACCTCCACCCGACTGGAAGCGCCGATCTTGGCCAGGTTCTCAGTGATCTCCAGCTCGCTGCGTACCAGGGCCAGCGACTGGTGGATGCCCTTGAGCGTGGCATCCAGGCCGCGCCTGCGGCTGTCGTACAGTTGGGTTTCGCTTCGTACCAGCTCGGGCGCAGCCTGTACCGCCGGCGGGAATACCAGCGGCTGGTCGCTGGCTTCGGCCTGCAGGCGGGCTACGCTGGCGACCGCGGCCCGGTAACGCGCTTCGCTCTCGCCCACGGTGGACTCGCTTTTCGTGGGATCCAGCTGCGCGAGCACGTCGTCGCGCTGCACCAGGTCGCCTTCGGCGACGTTGAGTTCAGCCAGGATGCCGCCTTCCAGGGACTGGATCACCTGCTCCCGGGAACCGGGGACCACCTTGCCCGTACCATTGGAGACTTCCACGATTTCGAAGCTCGCGGCCCAGGCCAGGAAGGCCGCGAGCATGGCTGCGGTGACCCATGTCACCCGTCCCGCCCGGATGACCGCCTGATCGTCTTCACCATCGAGATAGGAGAGCGGTTCACGTGCCGCCGGTGTGTCGTTCGATATTCTCATGGCTGGCCATCCGTGGGTTCGCCCAAAGGCTGGCGCAAGCGTGCCAGGGCACTGTCCCGCGCGTCGTCCATCACGATGCGCCCGTTGTCCACCACTATCACGCGCTCTACCAGTTGCAGCACGCTGGCGCGGTGGGTCGCTACCACCAGGGTACGGCCCTGGCTCCAGTGGGTCAGGTTATCCAGCAGACCTCGCTCGGTAACATCGTCCAGGGCGGCGGTCGGCTCGTCCAGCAGCAGCACCTGGGGCTGGCGCACCAGCAGGCGCGCCAGCAACAGGCTTTGCCGCTGGCCACCGGAAAGCCCGAGCCCGCCTTCCTGCATCAGGTGATCCAGCCCTTTGGGCAATTGGCGTACGAAGTCCAGGGCACCGGTCGCGGTCAGCGCGGCAACCAGCTC
This sequence comes from Pseudomonas massiliensis, assembly GCF_000826105.1. Lineage (GTDB taxonomy): Bacteria > Pseudomonadota > Gammaproteobacteria > Pseudomonadales > Pseudomonadaceae > Aquipseudomonas > Aquipseudomonas massiliensis. The sequence continues at coordinate 1,439,709 of NZ_CCYK01000007.1, forward strand.
CTGATCGCTGGCCAGCCCGGCGCCAAGGGTCAGGTTTTCCCGCAGCGTGCCATGGAACAGCCGGGCGTGCTGCGCCAGCAGGCCAACGTCCCGCCGTAGGTCCGCTGGGTCGATATGGGCCATGGCGATGCCGTCCAAGTTTACCTGGCCGGTGGCCAGGTCCATGCTGCCGGCCAAGGCCTGCAGCAGGGTAGACTTGCCGGCCCCGTTACGCCCGAGCACCGCGACGCGCTCTCCTGGCTGTATCCGCAGATGGGCAACGGTCAGTGCCGGCGCGCCCTCCGGGCTGTACCTGAAGCTGGCCTGCTCCAGCTGGTAGTCACCACGTATCGCCGGCAGGTGCACCCGGCTGCTGCCCTCTGGATGATCCACCGGCAGCCGCATCAACCGGTCCAAGCCTTGTAACGCCACCTTGGCCTGCTGCCAGCGGGTCAGCACGTGAGTGAGCTGTGCCATGGGCGCCATCATCCGTGAAGCGAGCATGGACAGCGCTACCAGGCTACCGGTAGTAAGATCCCCCGCAATCACCATGGGCGCGCCTATCACGATCACCACGGCGAACACCGCGTTCTGTACGTTCTGGGTCCAGGTGACCAGACTATTGGTAAGCGTGCGCAATTCAAGGCCGCTCTGGGCCGAAGCAGCGTTATAGCGGTTCCATTGCTGCGCGAAGCGCTGTTCGGCCTGAAGCGCCTTGAGGTCGTCAAGCCCCTGGATGCTTTCCACCAGCATGGCGTTGCGCAGCGCCGCTTCGCGCAGGTTGGCGCTGGCCAGGCGGGCCAGGCGGCGCTGGCACAACAACCCCGGGATCAGCATCAGCAGCAGGGCCACCAGCGGGATCGCGACCAAAGGGCCGCCTATCAGGAAGAACACCAACGCGAAAAGCAGGAAGAAGGGCACGTCTGCCAGAGCGGTAGCCGTACTGGAGGTAATCAGGTCGCGAATCGGTTCAAGCTCTCGCAACTGAGCGATGAATGAACCCGTAGAGCGCGGCCGTACCGAGTTGCGCAGGCGCAGCGCGTGGTTATAGACCAGATCCGAAACGCGCAGGTCCGCGCGTTTTCCCAACAGGTCGGTCAGGCGCAAGCGGATCAACCGCATCAGGAAATCGAACGCTACCGCTAGCATGACGCCGCCGAACAATACATAGAGGGTAGGCAATGACTCGGCCGGTATCACACGGTCGTAGACCTGCATGGAAAAGAGCACTCCGGCCATGCCAAGCAGATTCGCCACCAGGGACGCGACCATGACATGACCATAGGGGCGCAGGTCCCGGAGCACGATGCGGCGGAACCAGTGCTCGTCATAGGGCGGTACGTAATCATCGGTGCGCGCGTCAGCCAGCGGGCGGATGGGGCGCAGTACTAGAATCCGCCGCACTTGGCCGCTGAGCTCGGCCAGGGCAATGCGACTTTGCAGCCCTTGGTCGCCGCTGAACACCATGCCCAGTTCGCCGTCCGCGCCAAGGCCTTCGGCCACGCCAACCTGGCCATCGATCAGCTCTACCACCAGCGGCATTCGCCAGCGGCTCAGTACTCGTGCGTCAGCCCCGCTGAATTTGGCGGTAAGCCCAGCCTGACGGGCCATCTGGCGCACCATCTGTTCCAGCGGCTCGTCCTGGTGCTGCGAGGCGAGGCGAACACTTTCCGGGGAAACGTCCAGGCGATAGTGCCGAGCCACCATCAGGATGGCGTCCATCCATGGCTGAAAGTCCGCTGGCGGCGCAGTGGTCACAGGTACTTGACTGGCCTCGATCATGGCAATACCTCGACGCCTTGAAGGTTGTGCCCTTCAAGGGCGAATACGCGGCGCATGCCACCGCTGTTGTACAGGCAGTCGATTTGCAGGCGCTGCATATCCGTTTGCGTATTGGTCAGGTCGAAGCGGGCTTGGTGGATTTCCTGCTCGGCGTTGAGCAGATCGAGCAGCGGCCGGGTGCCCAGTTCCAGGTATTGTCGGCCGTACAGCTCGCGGGCCTCGGTGATATTGCCCTGGCGCCGACGCAGGGCTTCGAGGCGATTGCTCAGGCTCAGGGTCTGCACCTGGGCCTCGGCCAATCCTTGCCTGGCCTGGAGGCGCGCGGCGTCTTCGGCGGCGTCCGCCGCGCTCAGGGCGTATCCGGCGGCGCGGGTGCGGGCGCTGGTGGCGCCACCCTGATACAGCGGTACCTCCACGTTGATATAGATCCCGGCCTGGGTGCGGTCCAGGTAGGGGTTGTCGTCGTTGTAGTTGTTGTCCAGGTAATGGTTGATCGAGGGCTCCAGCGACACCGTGGGGTACGCCTGAGCCCTTGCCTGGGCAAGCTCGGCCTGGGCCTGGTCACGCTGGGCGAAGGCGGCCAGCACGGCGGGCAAGGCGTCGGTGCCGTTGACCGGGGGCGCTGCCTCGCAGGCCTGGCCAAGTCCCGGTGGCGGGACGTCGCTGCCATCAGGGATGCTGGCCCGGCCCAACAGGTTAGCCAAAGTCGCCTGCCAGCGGGCATAGGCGGCGCGGTACTCTTGCAGCGTAGCGCGTCCGCCATCCACTCGCGATTCTGCCTGCACCACGTCGGATCGGGTGCTGGCGCCCATGTCGCTGCGCTGGCGCGCCAGTTCCACGATCTTTTCCAGCCCCTGCAGTTGTGCTTCGGCCGTGGCCATCAGTTGGCGGTAGCGCTGGCTTTCGATGTAGGCATAGGCGGTGTCGCGGGCTACCTGGTCGATGGTCAGCAGCAGTTGCGCCTGGGCCTGGGCTGCCTTGGCCCGAGCGGCATTCACCGCGCTATCCACCTTGCCGAAGTCGTACAGCATCTGTTTGAGCGACAGGCTAAGGGACTGGCTGCCCCGTTCGCCGTTATAGCCGCTGTCCAACCCACCCTTGATCCCAGCGGACAGCTGCGGGTAGTAACCCGCCTCGGCGGTGTTGATGCCTTCGCCCTGCTGGTACAGCACGCTTACCGCCTGGGCGATGCTGGGGTGCCATTCCACCGCCAGCCGCACGGCTTCATTGATGTCGAAGCGGTCGCTGGCGATAGCGCCGCGCAGGGCCAGGGCGGGCCGCCGCTGCGCATCGTGTTCGCCGCTGGGGTGAGGGCTTACCCGCAACAGTTGTGGGTCTATGTGATCCGGCGCGCCATGCGCCGGGGAGTGTATCGCAAGCACGGCGAGGGCGAGCAACGCCCGTGCGCGCGTGACAGTGTTCAGGCCTGTTATCACCGCTGTCCCTTACTGTGATGGCCGCCCTGCCGATTGCCGGGCTGGGGCGGCGCAGTCCATTTGTTTCAAACCATCTGAATGCCGTTCTGTACCCAGAGGTGATAGCTGGGATCCTCCTGTGGGCTGTATTGCACGTACTCCACGCCGCCTGCCTGATGAAGGCCGCCGGGGTCCCATTGCCCAGTCATGTGAACCGTATCTTGGGCGTTGCCCTTGATCATCAAGGTGTCGTGGTCGCTGGACAGCACGCTGACTAGGTCCGCCAGGCTGAGGGTCAGGTTCACCGGCGCGGTGGTATCGAGGTCGAGCACCTCGATGTTGTGCACCCGCGCCGCCAGGTTGCCCAAGTCGATATTGGCGGCGCCGCCCGCCCACAACAGGGTGTCGGTGCCACTGCCACCGTCCACCGAGGTGAAGTGCTGGTCGACGATGATCAGCGTGTCATTGCCCGCGCCGCCGGCCAGGCGGATTGCGCCGCCATGGGAGCCGTCCAGGGTGTCGTCGCCGCTGGTGCCCTGTAGGGTATCGCCGGTGCTGCTGGCAACCGCCGCCGTATGCACATCCGCGTCTCTGGCGGCGCTGAGTGCGCTGAAGGTGCTGGCCGCGACGGTGGCGCCGGCTCGGTTCAGGCTCACGGTCAGGGTGGCGGTGTCCACGGTGCCGTTGGGGTGGTTAAGGGCATAGGTGAACACGTCCTGATTGCCGACCGCCGCCTCGGTCAACCCGGCATTGAGCGTATAGGTGTAGCTGCCGTCGGCCTTCACCAGTAGTGTGCCGTAGGTCCCAGTGATCACGGTGCCGGTGTAGCCAGGCGTCACGTAGCTGCCAGCGGCGAGCACACTGAGGAAGGTATACGCCGAGCCCAGTACGTCCGCGCCTGCGCCGGCAGTATCGGTGAACAGGTTGCCGGTCACCGGGGTATAGCTCGCCACGGTGAACTGGTTGTTGTAGGTGGCCACGTTGATCAGGCCCACGTTGATCTGCGCCAGCAAGCCAATGCCTCCCGTGGACAGCCGCACCTGATAGGTACCCGCGGTCTGGTCGTCCACGGTCACGCCATACAGGCCGCTGCCCAGGCCGACCAGCCCGGCGCCGCCCCATGCCTGCACCAGGACGTACTGACCAGTGGCGGGGTTGAGCTTGTACAGTCCCAGAACCACCGAACCTAGTAGTGACAACAGGTTGCTCGAGGCAAGCGTAATGGTCAGGTCGCTGACCGTGTCCGCAGCCACGCTAAAAGAATAGCTGCCCGACCCGCCTCCAAGCAGGATCGACAGGCTACCCAGCGCGCTGGTGGTAGTGGTGACCTTGTTGGCCAGCGTCAGCGAGGTACTGGCCACGTCGAACGTCGCATCCACGACGGTCGCTGGCGCTGCCAGGTTGCCGCTGCTCCATACCTCTGCCGCCTGCGGGCTGTCGATGCGTACATAGAGGTTGGCGGTGTCGGCAAGGCCGTTGGGGTGCACCAGCTGGTAGGTAAACACGTCCACCTTGCCCACGCTGTTCACGCTGCCGTTGGCGGTGTAGGTGTAGTTGCCTTGGGCATCGAGGGTAAGCGTGCCATACAGGCCTTGCACAATGGCGCCACCGGCGGTACTGACGAAGGCGCCGTTGCGCAACACCTGCACCACCGCCCCGTTGTCAGGCCCGGTCACGTCGGCGGTGCCGTCCGTGCCGACGTCGGTCACCACGTTACCGTTGAGTACCGCGTCGGCCGTGCCGCTGAACTGAGTCAGGCTGGTGATATCCAGCTGCAGGTTGGTGTTGACCGTGGTCAGCACGCCGATGCCGTTGCTTGCCACCACCAGCCGGTAGTTACCCCCTAGCAGCGTGCCAATATCCACCTGCACGCCCTGGCCCGCCAGTAGCAGCACGTTGAGCAGGGCGCCATTGGCGGCATTGCCCAGCGTGACCCAGTTACCGTTGGCGTCCTGCACCTGAAGGGTATAGGTGGCGCCGTTGTAGAGCGCCAGGGCGCTCCCGGTTGTGAGGGTGAGGGTCGGGTCCACGCTGGTGCCGCTGGCCACCGTGAAGTTGAACACCTTGTTGAAACCGCTCAGCGCGGTGGTGAAGCTATCGGCGTAGTTGCGGGTGGTGGCTACTGGCGCCAGGTTGACCGTTGCCGTCGTGAGGTTATCGCTGGCCACCACGGGGCGGTTCACGTCTACATCCGGCGCGGTCACGCTGCTGGTGGTCGAAAGGTTGCCGTTGGCGTCGCGCAGGGTAACGGTGAGCACCTCGCCGTTGATCTGCGCGCTGTCCAGCGCCACGCTGAAGGTGCCGTTGGCAGCCACAGTGGCGGTGCCCAAGGTTACGCCCGCGGCGCTGCGCACGGTGACAGTGCTGCCGGCTTCGCCGCTGCCGGTCAGGCTATTACCGTCGCCAGCGACCACCAGCGAGCTGGCGGCCACGGGCGGTGTCAGGTCTGGCGCGGTCGCGCTCACCGCCGTGGAGACGTTACCCGCCGCATCCACCTGAGTGATGCTTAATGTCTGGCTGTTGATCTGTGCCGGGGTCAAGGCCACTGAGTAGGTGCCATTGGCGGCCACCGTGGCGCTGCCTAGCAGCACCCCGAAAGCATTGCGCACGAAGATCCGCGCCCCAGCCAGACCCGTACCGGTCACCACCGTGCCGCCGGGGCCCACCACCGCCGTGGCGGGCGGGGCAGGTGGCGTGATGTCTGGCGCCGTCACGGTTGCCAGCGAAGATCCATTGCCGGCGGCATCGGTGAGGCGAACGGTCAAGGCCTGACCATCGGCCTGAGCGGGGCTGAGCGCCACTGAGAACACCCCATTGCTGGCCACGGTCGCGCTGTTGAGCAAGTTGCCACTGGCGTCATACACGCTGGCGATGGCCCCGGCCTCGCCTGTGCCGGTGACCGCGCTGCCGTCGGCGGTTACCGCCACGCTCGCAGGCACGGTAGGCGCGGTCACGTCATTGGCGGTCACGCTACCGCTGGTGCTGTTACCAGCCAGGTCCGTCTGGCTCACGGTAAGCACTTGGCCGTTGAGCTGGGCGGCACTGAGCTGCACGCTGAAGGCACCATTGAGGCCTACCAGGCCTGTGCCCAGTACGCTGCCGGCGGCGTTGGTCACGCTGACGGACGCGCCGGCTTCGCCATTACCGCTCAACTGCAGCCCGTTGGTGCTCAACCGCAGGCTGCTGAGCGGGCCCGGTGCGGTGGTATCGGCGGCCAGCAATGGCGCGGCGATCGAGACGTTGCCGGCGGCGTCGGTGAGGGTCACGCTCAAGGCCTGGCCATTGTGCTGGGCACTGTTGAGGTTGACCGTGAAAGTGCCATTGGCTGCCACGGTCGCGGTGCCGAGCAAGGCGCCGCTGGCGTCGCGCACGCGGACAGTAGCCCCGGCCTCGCCCAAGCCTGAAAGCGCCAGACCTGCGGGGTTGAGCACCAGCGAGGCGGGAAGGGCGGGCGGAGTAATGTCCGGCGCAGTGATCGCCACCGCCGCGGAGGTATTGCCCGCAAGGTCGGTTTGTGTGGCGGTCAGCGCTTGGCCGTTGGCCTGGATCGGAACCAGTGCCACGCTCACGGCCCCGGTGGCGCCCACGATACCTGAGCCCAACGCCGTGCCATCGGCCGCGCGTACGGTCACAGTGGCGCCGACTTCGCCACGGGCGGTCACTATAGCGCCAGCGCCATTGATGGCGACATCTGTAAGGGCGACCGGGGCCGTGGTATCCGCTGCAGTTATCGCAGTCGGAATCGACTCGCCGCCAGCCTGGGTGCTGGCGGTCACCTCCAGCACCTGACCGTTGATCTGGGGCGAAGAAAGCGAAACGTCGAAGGTGCCGTCACTCGCAGCGGTGGCGTTGCCCAGCAAGGTGCCGTTGGTGCCATACACTCTTACCTGGCTTCCGGCGGTCGCGGTACCGGCCAGGCTAGCGCCATCGAGGGCCAGCACCAATGCCGTTGGCGCCGGTGGCGGCGGCACGGCGGCCACGGTGAGGGTGGCGGCGGTTGCCGGATTGCCCGCCACATCCCGCTGCACCACGCTCAATACATCGGCCGCCGCGATCTGCCCGGTCAGTGCCACTACGAAGGCTCCGCTGGCGTCGACCGTGGCCGTGCCCAGCGACACGCCGCCGAGGGTCACGGTCACCACTGCGTTGGGCTCGCCACGGCCGGCGAGGGTGGTGTAGTCGTTGCTTACAGCCAGGTCGCTGACCGCGGCGGGCGCGGTAATGTCCGGCACCACATACGGCAAAGGCAAGGACGCATTGCCGAAGACGTCCACAGCGATCACGCTGATCGTCTCGCCGTTCGCCTGGGCCGGGCTCAAACTAATGCTGTACAGGCCATTGGCGTCCGCCGTGCCGCTGCCGAGCGTGGTGCCGTCAGCGGCGAGCACAGTAACGGTGCTCAAGGCCTCGGCGGTGCCGGCCAGTACCGTGCCGCTACCGGTAAGGCTGATGATGGCCGGGGCCGCCGGACCGGTGATGTCTCCGGCCGTTACGCTGGCGGCCGCAGAGGTATTCTGGGCGGCATCTGTCTGTACCACGCTCAAGGTCTCACCGTTCACTTGAGCAGTGGGCAAGGTGAAGCTGAAGCGGCCGTCGTTACCGGCGATGGCGCTGCCCGGTAGCGAACCGCCCGCACTGCTGATGGTCACCAGCGCGCCGGCCTCCGCCAAGCCGGTCAGCAGCAGGCCGTCGGCGCTGACCACCAGATTGCTCACCGCGCCGGCCGCGGTGTTATCCGCTGCCTGATAGAGCAGGACGGCCGAAGCATTGTTGGCGGTGTCGGTCTGGATTACCGTCAACAGCTCGCCGTTGCGCTGGGCGCTGCCCAGGGTCAGGCTCCAACTGCCGTCGTTATTGACAGTAGTGTTGCCTAGCGCCGTGCCGTCGGCGGCGGTCACCCGGATCGCTGCGCCGGCTTCGCCGCTGCCACCCAGGGTAAGGCCGTCGGGTGAAAGGCTGGTTACAGCGGGCGCGCCGGGTGGAGTAAGGTCGGGCGCGTTTATCCCGGCGGATATGGAAGGGTTGCCGGTAGGGTCTTGTTGCACCACGCTCAGGCGCTGGCCGTTGAGCTGCGGGGTTGTCAGCGCCACGGCAAAGGTACCGTCGGCGGCAACCGTGCCCAGCGCGAGGGTATCCCCATTGGCGTTGCTCACGAACAGGCTGGCCCCCGGCTCGCCCGTACCGGTGAGCACGGCGCCCGCCGCGTCGACCGCCAGGTTGGCCACGGCTGCCGGCGCGGTGATGTCCGGCGCGTTCAAGGCTGCGATGGGAGAAAGGTTGCCTGCGGCATCGCCGAGTCGTACTAACAGGGCTTCGCCGTTGACCGCCGGGTTGGTCAGTGTAATGAGGAAATTGCCCGTGGCGTCCACGTTGCCAGTGCCCACCACGGTGCCATTGGCCAGGGTGATGCGCACGCTGGCCAATGGCTCGCCGGTGCCGCTGAGCTGATCGCCCGCGGCGTTGAGCGCCAGGTTGGCGGCCTGAGCGGGAGGAGTGAGGTCAGGCGCGTTGAGCTGCACCGGCTGGCTGATGTTCCCGGGCGGGTCGGCCTGCTGCACGGTAAGTATCTGGTCGTTGGTCTGCGGCGGAGTCAACGCAACACTGAAACTGCCGTTGGCCAATACCACGGTGCTGCCCAGCAGCGTGCCGGCGGCATCGCGTACCGTAACGGTCGCGCCTGCTTCGCCCCGGCCGCTGACTACCGCGCCCGCAGCGTTGATCGCCACGTTGGTGAGTACATCCGGTGGAGTAAGGTCGACCGTGGTGAGGTTGGCCACCGGCGACACATTGCCCGCGTCGTCGGTTTGGGTGAAGGTCAACACCTGCGCATTGAGCAGCGGGGTGCCAAGTACCAGGCTGAAGGCGCCGGTGCTGCTTACCGTCGCATTGCCCAGTACGTTACCGTCAACGTCAGCCACCGTGACGGTCGCGCCGGCTTCGCCGCGGCCGGTGATGCTCGCACCGTCCGCGCCGATCGCCAGGGCCGTCAGCGCGCCGGGGGCGGTGGAGTCCACGGCCGTTACCGTGGCGGGCAAGGAGGCGTTGCCCTCCGCGTCAGTGAGGGTGACCGACAGTACCTGGCCGTTGGCCTGGGCCGGCACCAGGGCGACCTGGAACGTACCGTCCAGGCGCACGGTACCTGTGCCCAGTATGGCACCGCTGGCATCGAGCACGCTTACCGTGGCGCCCGCTTCACCGGTACCGGTGAGCACGGCGCCATCGGTACTCAAGGCCAGGCCGCCCGTCGCGTTGGGGGCCGTCAGGTCGGGTGCGAGCAACGTTCTGGTCAGGGATTCGTTGCCGGCTACGTCCACTTGGCTCAAGGTGAGCAGTTGGCCGGCGATTTGCGCCGGTACCAGGGTCATCGCGAAGGTGCCGTCGGCGGCCACTGTGGTGGTGCCCAGGATCAGCCCGCCCTGGGCGAGCACCCGCAAGGTGGCGCCGGCTTCGCCGAAGCCGGTGAGGGCGGCGCCGTCGCTGGCCAGGTTATAAGTCGCCACCGGGGGCGGAGCGGTCACGTCCGCAGCCAGCAGATTGGCCGGCGCGGCATTGATGCCGTCGGTGGACGTGGCGATTACCGTCAGTGCTTCACCATTGAGTTGCGCAGCGGTCAAGGGGGCGCTGAAAACGCTGTCGCTGCCGGCAAGCCCGACACCGAGCAGCTGACCGCTCGCGCTGTATACCCTGACCAGGCTGCCGGGGTCGGCGCTGCCTTGTACGGTCAGGCCGTCGCCGCTCAGCGCCAGGTTGCTGGCCACGCTCGGCGCCAGCGGGCCGGGGGCGATCACCGAAATGCTCGGCGAGGCGTTGCCGGTCGCATCCGAAGCGATCACCGCGACCGTATCGCCCGCCGTGGCGGGCGGTGTGATCGCCAGTGTGAAGCGGCCATCGCTGCCGACAGTGGCCGTACCCAGCACAGTACCGTCCGTGGCCGTGGCGGTAATGAGCGAACCGGCTTCGCCCAGCCCGGTCAGTGTGGCGCCGCTGGCGGAAACCGCCAGGCCACTGACCGCGGTCGGGGCGGTGACATCCGCAGCGAGCAGCGGTGCTGGCGCCGACAGGTTTCCGGCGACGTCGGAGGCAGTCACCGTCAGGGCCTGGCCGTTGAGCTGCGGTGCGCTCAAAGCCGTGACGAAGGTGCCATTGGCTGCGGCTGTCGTGGTGCCCAGGACATTCCCCTGGGCATCTCGCACACTGACCTGACTGCCCGCTTCGGCGCGACCGCTGACCTGAAGCCCGGCGGCGTTGATGGCCAGGTCGCTGGGCAGCGCGGGGGCCTGTGTGTCCGGGGCCACTAAGGTAGCGGATGGGCCTTCGTTACCAGGCGGGTCTTCCTGATTGACGGTGAGCACCTGGGCGTTGAGCTGCGCGTTACCCAGCGTCACGCTGAAGGCGCCATTGCTGGCCACCAGCCCACTGCCCAGCACGGTGCCGTCCACGGCGCGCACGTACACGGTGGCGCCGGGTTCGCCGTGGCCTGTGACGGTTACGCCATCGCCATTGATTGCCACGCCGCTGAGGGCGGCAGGCGGGCTGATGTCCGGGGCAATGAGAGTGGCGGCCACCGAGGGGTTGCCATTGAGGTCGGTCTGGATGATGTCCAGGGTTTCGCCGTTCAGCGGGGCGGGGCTGAGCGCCACCGTGAACACCCCGTTGGTGTCTACCACGCCGGTGCCGAGCACAGTGCCAGTGGCGGTGCGTACGGCCACGGTGGCGCCAGGCTCGCCCACGCCGGATAAGCTGCTGCCATCGGCGCTGATCAGCAGGCTGGTCACCCCCCCCGGCGCTGTGTTGTCGGGTGTCCCCACGGTTGCGGCCGGAGACACGTTGCCAGCGGCATCGGTGAGTTGAACCGTGAGTGCCTCGCCGGTGTTCTGGGCGAGGGGCAGGGTGACCTGGAACACGCCGCTCTGGTTCACGGTACCGGTGGCCAGGGTGTTTCCGGCCGCATCGCGCACGGTAGCGGTCGCTCCGGCTTCGCCCACGCCCGTCACCACGGTGCCGTAAGTGTTCACCGCCAGACCGCTGGCGGCTGCCGGGCCTTGCAGGTCGGCGGCCACCAGGGTGTTGGTCTGAGATATATTGCCAGCCAGGTCCGTTTGCACCACCGTCAACACCTGGCCGTTGAGCTGAGCCGGCGTTACCTGTACGGCGAAGGCCCCATTGCTGCCGACCACCCCGGTGCCGAGGACGGTGGCGCTGGCATCGCTCACGGTTACGGTGGCGCCGGCCTCGCCACGTCCGGTAACCAGGCTGCCGCCGTTGGCGGTGGTCAGGCTCAAGGGCGCGTCCGGCGCCGTGCTGTCCGCGGCGACCAGGGTGGCGGCGGCCGAGGTGTTGCCGCTACCGTTGCTGGCGCTTACATGCAGCAGTTGCCCATTGAGCTGGGCCGAGCGCAGCAGCAGGCGGAAGGTGCCGGCGCTGCCAACCAGGGCGCTGCCCAGGTTAGTGCCCGTGGCATCGATCACGTTCACGGTGCTACCGACAGTGCCGCTGCCGGTCAGGGTATGGCCGTCCGTTGAGAGCGCCAGGTTGCTCGGCGTGGCTAGCTCGTTGCCGGTCGGGCCGGCGAGGCTGACAGCCTGGGACAGGTTGCCCGCGGCATCGCGCTCTACCACGCTGAGCACATCGGTGCTGGTGGCCGCAGGGGTCAGCGTCAGAGTGAAAACGCCGTCCGGGCCTACCGTGGCGGATCCCAGCAGCGCATTGGCGGCGTTCGTCACCTGTACGGTGGCGCCGGCTTCGCCCGTGCCCGAAAGCGTTGCGCCGTCCGGGCTGATTGCCAGGTTGCCCAGCGACGTCGGCGCGGTAATGTCAGGGGCGTTGAGGCCGGTGGGTTGGGACAGGTTGCCCGTGGCATCGGTCGCCGTGACCAGCAAGGCCTCGCCGTTGGTGAAAGGGCTAACCAGGCTAACGCTGAAGGTACCATTCGGTGCCACTGTCGTGCTGCCGAGCAAGGTGCCATCAGCCGCACGGACCTCCACGATGCTTCCCGCTTCCGCCGTGCCGGAAACCGCTTGGCCGCCGGCGGCGACCAGCAGGCCGGTCGGTGCCGCCGGAGCGCTCAAGTCGGCCGCCGTCAGCGCGACGGGCGAGGCGGCATTGCCGCGTGGGTCCGCCTGCTGCACGCTCAAGCTCTGGCCGTTGAGTTGTGCCGGGGTCAGGACGACGCTGAAATTGCCGTTGCCGTCCACGATGGACGAACCCAGCACGGCGCCCGCCGTGCCGCGCACGGTCACGGTCGCGCCCGCCTCGCCGGTGCCGGTGAGGGTGGCGCCGTTGCCACTGAGCAGAAGATTGTCAACGGCCAGGGGTGCCGTGGTGTCGGGGGCGGTGACACTAGTCAAGGTAGAAAGATTGCCCGCGGTATCCTGTTGCTCTACCTCCACGGCCTCGCCATTCAATTGGGCGGGAGTCAGGGGCACGCTGAAGGTGCCATCGGCCGCTACCCGGGCCGAGCCCAACAACACACCGCGTAGGCTGCGTACGCGGATCAGCGCCGAGGGCTCGCCCAGGCCGCTGAGGGTAGTGCCGTCGGCGGAAAACACAAGCGCGCTGGGCACGGCCGGCGCCTGGATATCCGGGGCGCTCAAACCGCTCGACGGAGACGGGTTGCCCGCCGCGTCGGCCTGGCTGACGCTCAGCGCCTGGCCATTGACCTGGGGCGTGGCCAGGCTTATTTCGAAGCGGCCATTGGTACCTACGGCCCCGCTGCCGAGGAAGGCGCCCGCCGGGTCCAGCACGGTAACAGTGGCGCCGGGTTCGCCGTTCCCGCTGACCAGGCTGCCATTGGCGGAAATCGCCAAGTCGCTGAGCACGGCCGGCGCGCTTCGATCGGGCGCAGTAATGGCGGCCACCGGCCCAATATTGCCGGCGCTGTCGAGGACGCTCACGCTCAGAGCCTGAGCGCTCAGTTGAGGGCTGCCAAGGCTGACCGTAAAGGTACCGTTGGCCGCTACCTGTGCGGTGCCCAGCGATTGCCCATTGGCATCGAGCACGACCACGCTCGCGCCCGGTTCGGCGTTGCCGCTTAGTGCCAAGCCTGACGCATCGATGGCCAGCCCTGTCGCCGCTGCTGGCGGCGTGGTGTCAGGCGCGGTGAAGGGCACCACGGGTGAAGCGGTGCCGTTCGTGCCGACGGCACTGACCAGCAGGGCCTGGCCATTATTCTGCGCGGCGGCCAGGTTGACGCTGAAGCGGCCATCGGCGTCGGCCACTGCCGTTCCCAGCAGGGTTCCATCGGCCGCCCGGACGCTGACGCTGGCTCCGGCCTCGCTGACCCCCACCAGTACCAGGCCGCTGATATCCACCGACAGGGCTGCGGGCTGCAAGGGGCCGTTCAGGTCAGGGGCCTGCAGGGTAGTGGCGGCCGAGCTATTGCCGAGCGCGTCGCTGAGGTTGATCTGCAGGTTCTGCCCGTCGATCTGCGGGGGCGTGAGCGCGACCGCGAAGCTTCCCACGGCATTGACTATGGCGGTGCCGAGCACCGTACCGTCGGCGGCCCGCACGGTGACGCTGGCGCCAGGTTCGCCACGGCCGCTGAGCAGCGCGCCATTGGGGTTGATCGCAAGGTCGGTGGCGACCAAGGGGGCTGTAATGTCTGGCGCGCTGGCCAGCGCGGTGACCGAGGTACCACTGGCCGAAAGCACAATAACGTCCAACAGTTGGCCATTGAGCTGGGCGCTGGCCAGGCTCACGCTGAACGTACCATCCGGGGCTGCCAGGCCCGTTCCCAACAGGCTTCCATCAGCGCCGCGCACTTCGATGGTAGCCCCGGCCGTGGCGGTACCGCTGACCAGGTTACCGTCGGTGCTCACCGCCACATTCAATGCCGGGGTCGGAGCTGCAGCCGGTACGGTCACGTTCGCGTCCACCGATAGATTGCCCGCAGCGTCGGCTTGCCTCACGACCAGGCTGGCGCCAGCGGCGGCCGCCGGGCTCAGGGCAACCACGAAGGTCCCATTGCCGGCCACGCTGCTGCTCGCCAGCAGCACCCCGTTGGCGCTTACCGTAACAGTGGCGCCGGGTTCCCCCTCGCCAGACAGCGCCAGCCCATCGCTACTCGCTTGCAGGCCCGTGACTGCCGAGGGCGCGGTACTGTCGGGCGCGCTTACCAGGGCCTGTGCCGAACTGTTGCCGTTGCCATCGGTGACGGTGACGTCGAATCGCTCCCCGTTCAGGTAGGCCGCGTCCAGGCTCACACTGAAGGTACCATCGAGGTTGGCGCGGCCGGCACCGACCACCTGTCCTCTGACGTTGCGCGCCAGAATGCGCGCGCCGCCCCTGGCCAGGCCGGTAAGCGTCAGTCCGTCACTGGAAATCGCAAGGTTGGCGGGTGGTGCGGGCTGGCTCAGGTCAGGCGCCTGAACCGGCAGGTTGGGAGAAACATTGCCAGCGGCATCGGTCAGGGTCAGCTGCAACAACTGCCCGCTGATCACATTGGGAATCAAGGCCAGGTTGAAAGTGCCATCAGCCCCTACCACGGCCGTGGCGAGGACATTGCCAGCGGCATCGAAAAGGGCAACGGTGGCTCCGGCTTCGCCACGCCCACTGAGCAGAGTGCCGTCTGCGCTGATCCCTACATCGAACGCCACCGTGGGCGGCGTGACGTCGGGCCCCGCTGGAAGCGCCGGTACCCCGAAGGGAGCCGCGGCCGACGCGTTGCCAGCGGCATCGATAGCGATGGCACTCAGGCTGACGCCAGCGCCGGGAACCGGAGTCAGGAACAGGCTGAAGTTACCGTCGGCCGCTGCCACGACGCTGCCCAGCACGGTGCCATTGGCATCCCGGACGGTTACCGTGCTGCCGGCCTCGGCGGTGCCGCTGAAAAGCCCTTGGGTGGTGTCCAACGCCAGATTGGCGGGCGCCGCGGGTGCGGTGACATCAGCCGCGACCAGGCTCGCGGCTGGAGAGGTGTTGCCGGCCGCATCTATCTGCACCACCGAGAGGGTTTGGCCATTGAGTTGCGCGGCAGTCAGGTTCAGGCTGAAGCGCCCATCGGTCGCGACCGTACCGCTACCGAGGAGGTTGCCCGCCAGGTCGAACGCATTGACCGTGGCGCCTATTTCCCCCAGCCCGGTCAGCACTAGGCCATTGGTACTCAAACCAAGGCCCGTGGGCGCCCCTGGAGCCGTAGTGTCCGGTACCACGCCAACCGCGCCTCCGCCCCCACCGCCGCCACCTGCCAGGCCGCCAGTGGCGGCAGCCGTGGCGCCGCCAGCGCCCAGGGCGCCAAGGCCTGCGATGGCCCATTCCGGCGTCGCGCTGCCAACCACGCCAACACCGGCGAGCAGCTCGTCAAGGGACGACAATTCGGTGAAGCTGAAACCTTCAAAGGCTTCGCTACTGTACTGTGCCTGCCAGAGCACGCCGTCTTCCCCCTGGAAGACCATGTCGCTACGCACGCCCTCGGCGGTACTGGCGAAAAAATTGTTGACGGTGACGCGCTCGCCGGTCTTCAGGGTAACCACGGCATCCTGGCCGACGCGGCTGACTGAAGCGACCTGAGTGGGCGCCACAGGGATCTGGACCACCGCAGGCTGGGGGAGCTGCACGTCGCCCCAGACCTGGGAGGTGAGTTCGGCGGTGGTTTTGTCAGCTACTACGATATTGTCCACGTACGATTCTGCCGGTCCGTTCTTATGCACACGCGGGGCCGCTGTAGCGAAGGGGTGCGTCAGGCCCGATGAGTCCCGAATGTTCCACCTTAGGATCCAAGCTTTTGTTATAGCAGCAGTTTCTTGATTTTGTTTAGGAAGCTAAGGAATCGTGCGCTTGGGTGGCGACGGAAATATGGCAATCGACACACAATCACGCGCGCCCAGAGCGATAACTGCAAGTGAGTACTGGCTTATTGCAATCCTCACCTGGTGTTTCACGCGTATCGGCGTTGTCAAAAGACTGACGAATGGTTGTACGGGTTTCTAGGTGATGACGCTGAAAAGGACTGGTTAAAGCGCTTGTCCTGCCTACGCGGACCGGGCAAGGTAACCTTTTCAAAGGAAAGGGATATGCTGGAAATCTCCCAACGCCTTCACCTGGCCGATCACGAGGTGGAGTTGAGCGCCATCCGTGCCCAGGGTGCGGGCGGACAGAATGTGAACAAGGTGGCCAGCGCGGTGCACCTGCGTTTCGACATCCGCGCCTCTTCGCTGCCGCCTGCCTACAAGGCCGGATTGCTGGCGCTGCGGGACAGCCGTATTACCAGCGAGGGCGTGTTGATCATCAAGGCCCAGCAATATCGCACCCAGGAACAGAACCGCGCCGATGCCTTGCAAAGGCTCCGGGCGCTTATCCTGACGGCGGGGCATGTAGACAAGCCCAGGCGTCCGACCAAGCCCACCCACGGCTCAAAGGTACGCCGACTGGAAGCCAAGAGCCGCCGGGGCGGCATCAAGGCAGGGCGGGGGAGGGTGGAGCTCCCTTAGGAACGCTGGCCGCGCCGGCGACTGCACAGGTACAGCAACGCACCCAGCAACAGCATGGCGCCCGCCCGCAGCCAGGTCGCCGGGCCTTGCTGGGCCAGCAGCAGCAGGCAGGAGAGCACGGCAAGCACGGGGAAGATCCAGTGCACGCGAAAGTGCTGGCCCTGCACCTTGTCTCGCTTGAGCACCAGCACTGCGACGTTGGTGCTGAGGAATACGAACAGCAACAATAGCACCACGGTTTCGGCCAGGGTTTCCAGAGTGCTGGTGAAGGTCAGCGCGATGGCCAGCACCGTTGTCGCCAGGATCGCCAGGCCCGGGGTGCCGCGTCGCGGCAGTATGCGGCCAAGGGCGGCCGGAAGCAGGCCTTCCCGGGCCATGCCATAGGTCAGCCGACTGGCCATGATCATGGTCAGCAGGGCGCCGTTGGCCACTGCGATCAATGCGATCAGAGCGAACCACCGTGGGGCAATACCGAGGCCGGAAGCCTCGATCACCTGCATCAAGGGCGCGCTCGATGACTTGAGTTGCTCGACCGGCAGCACCAGGGCAGCGCCCGCGCCAACCAGCAGGTACATGGCGCCGGCAATCAACAAGGCGCCGAAGAGTGCCTTGGGATAGACCCGGCTCACATCTTGTACCTCTTCGGCCAGGTTGGCGGAAGTTTCGAAGCCGACGAACGAATAGAAGGCCAGCAGCGAGGCGCCCAGCAAAGCCGCCGCTGGTGCTTGGGCATCTACCTCCAAGAGCCGTGCCGCAACCCCTTGGCCGCTGGCGCAATACCAGGCTGCCGCGGTGACCACCATCACCAGGCCACTGAGCTCGATCAGGGTCATCACCAGGTTGGCGCTCAGGGATTCCTTGATGCCACGTGCATTCAACAGGGCCACCACCACCAGGAAGGCCGCTGCTACCAGCTCCGGCGGCCAGTGGACGAACGCGCCAAGGTAATCCCCGGCGAAGGCCTTGGCCAGACCGGCCGCGCTGGTCACACCGGCGGCCAGCATGGAGAACCCCACCAGGAACGACAGCAGCGGCTTGCCGAAGGCACGCTCGGCGAACACGGCCGCGCCACCCGCGCGCGGGTACTTGGTGACGAGTTCGGCGTAGGAGGCTGCGGTGAGCAGAGCGAAGCACAGCGCGATGAGCAGTGGTGCCCAGATGGCTCCGCCGACGCGTCCAGCGATGGTCCCGGCCAGGGCATAGACGCCCGCGCCCAGAACGTCGCCCAGGATGAACAGTATCAACAGAGGGGTGGTGATGACCCGGTGCAGCCCGGGCGCGGCAGTGGCAGTGGTCATGATGAGCGCTCGTCGGAGGCGGCGGCGGCCGCTGTGTGGAATCAGAGCGCTCGAGCATGGGAATGGTTCGTTTCGCCGCTACGCTATACTCAGAAACGGAACGCCTGGCGACCGATCAACAGCCACTTGCCATGCTGCTTCTGCCACACCTGGAAGTTCTCTATCTCGGTGGGGACCAGCTTTCCGCTGTTCACGGCCTGGGCTGAAAAGTGGTTGCGCACCAGCGCGGTATCGCCGGACAAGGTGATCTTCTGATTCAGCATTTTCAGCTCGTTGAAGCCACTGCGGCCAGTCTCGATGTCGGCAATGAAAGCCGCCTTGTCCTGGATGTTGCCGCTGGAATGGCCGTAGCTGAGGTTGTCGGCGGTCAGCGCTTTCAGCTGCCCGATGTCCTTGTGCCACATGGCTTGCGTGAGCCGGTCAACGGCCTGTTCCACTTCCTGTTCGGGTGTGGCGGCCGAAACATAGCCCGTGTAAAGAAAAGCAAGGCCTAGTAACAGTCGAGAGGTCTTCATAGGTTTTCCTTGTTGTTA
This sequence comes from Pseudomonas massiliensis, assembly GCF_000826105.1. Taxonomy (GTDB): domain Bacteria; phylum Pseudomonadota; class Gammaproteobacteria; order Pseudomonadales; family Pseudomonadaceae; genus Aquipseudomonas; species Aquipseudomonas massiliensis. The sequence continues at coordinate 1,458,143 of NZ_CCYK01000007.1, forward strand.
TGGTTGCCGCGCCTGGCGGACATCGTACAACTTAGCATGCTCCGCCAGGTACGCAAGTATGTTCCCAGGGCCTGTCCTGAGACTTGCATGCTGGGGGCGGTGAAGTTAGATACCTCTAAAAACAATCATGGCCACCGTGCCGCAAGGAGCTTGCCCATGGATATTGCCCCTTTTTCCGGCCAGGTTGCATTGATCAGCGGCGCCGGCAGCGAGCACGGCATCGGCATGGCCATCGCCCGTCATCTCGGGCAGTTGGGGGCCCGCCTGCTGGTCACCGCCAGCAGCGCCCGCATCGCTGAGCGCGTTCTGGAGCTCCGGGCCCTCGGCCTGGAGGTCGAGGGGCATGCGGCGGACCTTACCGATGAGCGACAGGTAGCGATGCTGGCAGCCTGGGCCTACGAGCGTTGGGGCAAGGTAGACGTACTGGTGAACAATGCAGGGATGGCCATGCAGGGCAGCCCTGAGCCCTATGCACAGGTCGCGAACATGGACCTGGCGGCCTGGCGCATGTCGCTGGACCGCAATCTGACCAGTGCCTTCCTGCTCACACGGGCGGTGCTGCCTGGCATGCAGGCCCGGGGTTACGGCCGCATCGTACAGGTCAGTTCCACCACCGGAACCACCGGCAGCAACCCTGGCGAAGCGGCCTACAGCGCCGCCAAGGCAGGCATGGTGGGGATGAACATGGCGTTGGCTCTGGAGGTGGCGGGCGATGGCATCACGGTCAACAGTGTGGCGCCGGGTTGGATCGCTACCGCTTCGAGCTCGCCGGAGGAACTGCGTGCTGGTGCCCGGGCCCCGGTCGGCCGTCCTGGTCGGCCTGAAGAAGTAGCCGCCGCGGTGGCGTTCCTCGCGTCACCGCAGGCCAGCTACATTACGGGCGAAGTCTTGGTGATCGACGGTGGTAACCGACTGCTGGAGAACAAGGCAAGTGGCTGAAAGCTAGGCTTGATTGCCCGCACAGGGGTGAGGCAATGTGCTATCTTCCGTTGGCCTAGCGAAGCGGGGTCGCTACCCTACATGATCGCCTGTGTTCGCCGGGTTCCGCGGTTTCACCGTGCACAGGACGCGCACCCGAGTTGGACGCCAATATGCTCGTCGCCCCGCTTCATCCCCAGGAAAACGAACGCCAGCAAGCGCTGGATGAACTCGAGGTGCTGGATACGCCAGCCGACCCTTACATGGAGTCCCTGGTGCGCCTGGCGCGGGACCTGTTCAAAGTGGAACAGGTACTGATCAGCCTCGTGGACCGCGACCGGCAGTGGTTCAAGGCCCGGGTCGGTTTGCAAGCCTGTAGTACGTCCCGCGATGCCTCCTTCTGTGCTCACGCGATCCTCGATCCACAGAAAACCCTGGTAGTACCGGATGCGCGGCAGGACGAGCGGTTCGCCGATAATCCATTGGTCATCGGCGCGCCGAATATTCGCTTCTATGCCGGGCATCCGCTGGTGGCGGCCTCAGGTTTGCCGGTGGGCACCCTCTGCCTGCTCAGCTCTTCGGCCCGACGGCTGGCCGCGGATGAAGAAAGCCGTCTGCGCGACCTGGCGCAACTGGTGGAGGGCTACCTGCGTTTGAAAGGCTTGAGCGAGCACACGCGCCAGCTACGCGAGGCGGTGACCCGGGAGCAGCGAAAGGCCTTGCTTGATCCTTTGACCCAGATCTGGAACCGAGCGGCCCTGGCGCATTTTTATCCAGGAGAGCAAGCCATCGCCAGTAGCGCACAGGAAGTGATCGGCATCCTTTATATAGACCTCGATCATTTCAAGGCGGTCAACGATAGCCACGGTCATGGGGTGGGCGACCAGGTGCTGGTGGAGGCCGCCCGGCGCATCGCCAGCGGCTTGCGTCCCAGCGATCTGTTGTTGCGCCTCGGTGGCGAAGAGTTCGCCGTGGTGGCGCGGGTGACCGCGGTGGAGCAGTTGCGCACCATCGCCGAGCGCGTGCGCGCCGGAATCGCCAACAAACCCTTCGAGACGGCCGCTGGGCTTTTGCAGGTCCGGGCCAGCCTGGGCGCTGCCAGCGGCGCGCCGCAGACGACTGCCGAAACGCTGCTGGCCCAGGCCGATGCCGCGCTCTACCAGGCCAAGCATGGCGGCCGCGACCGGGTCTGCCTGCATCCGCCAACGGCTAGCGCAGGCTGACACCGTAGAAGCCGGTGAGCCCAAAGGGGTTGATCTTGAAGCCTTCGACCCGGGTGCTCATGGGTTGGGATACCACTGAGTGGGCCATGGGGCTGACCGGGACCTGCTCATGGATGATGCGCTGCGCTTGCTGATACAGAGGAACGCGGGCCTCGCGGTCGGTCAGGCTCCTGGCCTTCTGCAGCAGGCTGTCCAGCCCTTTGTCGCACCAGCGGGCGTAGTTGCTGCCCCCGATGGCCGAGCAGCCGAACAGCACGCCCAGCCAGTTATCCGGATCGCCGTTGTCGCCTGTCCACCCATAGGTCATCACGTCGTGCTCGCCGGCCTTGGCGCGCTTGATGTATTCGCCCCATTCGTAGCTGACAATATTGGCCTTGATGCCGACCTTGGCCCAGTCCTGCTGGATCATCTGGGCAGATAGACGCGCGTTGGGGTTGGAGGCCCGTTGCACGGTCATCGCCCATAGATCGAGGGTCGTACCCGGCTTGACCCTCGCGGCAGCGAGCAACTGCCTGGCCTTCTGCGGATCATAGGCAGCGCCCTTGATCCGCGGATCGTAAGACCACTGCGTAGGCGGCAGGACGTTCTGTGCCACCTGGCCGGCGCCCTGGAACACGGTATCGACGATGGCTTGCTTGTTGATCGCCATGTCCAGGGCGCGTCTCACCTCGGGCTTGTCCAGGGGAGGGTGCTGGGTGTTATAGGCCAGGAACCCTACATTGAAGCCTGGCTGTTCCAGTACCTGGAGCCTGGGATCTTTCTTCATCTCCACCAGGTCGGCCGGGCGGGCGTAGCCGCTGACCTGGCATTCGTCTGCCTTGAGCTTCTGCAGGCGGGTAGCGGCGTCCGGCGTGATGGCGAAGATCAGCTCGTCGAGCTTCACGTCCTCTGGTTTCCAATACGCAGTGTTGGCCTTGTAGCGGATGACCGCGTCTTTTTGATAGCGGCTGAATACGAAGGGGCCGGTGCCGATGGGCTGCTGGTTGAGCTGCTCCGGGTGGCCGGCCTTGAGCAACTGGGTGGCGTATTCGGCGGATTGGATCGAGGCGAAGCTCATGGCCAGGTTCGCGGCGAAGGCAGCGTCGGTCTGCTTGAGGGTGAAGACCACCGTCATGTCATCGAGCTTGTTCACCGCGGCGATGTTCTGGTCCAGGCCCATGTCGGTGAAGTAGGGGAATTCGGTAGGGTATGCCTGGCGGAACGGCTGGTCCGGGTGCAGCATGCGCTCGAAGGTGAAGAGCACATCGTCGGCGTTGAAGTCCCGACCAGGAGTGAAATAGGCAGTGGTATGGAACTTGACCCCAGGGCGCAGGTGGAAGGTGTAGGTCTTGCCGTCGGCGCTGGCCTCCCAGGCAGTAGCCAGCCCGGGTTCGAGCTCGGTACCGCCGCGCTTGAACTGCACCAGGCGATTGAACAGGGTTTCGGCGGCGGCGTCGAATTCGGTGCCGGAGGTGTACTGCGCCGGGTCGAAGCCGGCCGGGCTGGCTTCGGAGCAGTAGATCAGCGTCGAGGCCTGGGCAACCGGAAGGCTGGCGAACACCGCGGCGGCCACTAGCGAGAAGACGTAGGGAAAGCGCATCAGGAGAGGCTCCATCTATCGAATGAGGGCGATGTTCAGGCCAGGACTTTCTGCCAGAACAGCGCCTTGCCCAGGGTCGGGTCCAGTTCGTAGGCGCCGTAGCCCAGTTTGCGGTAGGCGGCCTGGGCTGGCGCATTGCCTTCCAGCACTTCGAGGGTCAGCTTGCAGCAGCCCCGTTCGCGGGCGATGGCCTCGACCTTTTCCAGCATCAGGCGGCTGATGCCGCGGCCACGCATGTCTTCGCGCACCGCCACGTCGTGTACGTTCACCAGGGGTTGGCAGGCAAAGGTGGAGAAACCCTCGAAGCAATTGACCAGGCCCACGGCCTGCCCGTCCACAAAGGCCAGTACACTGAAAGCGTGAGGGCGCCTGGCCAGCTCCGCGACCAAGTGATGGCGGGCGTTGGTTGACAGAGGCTTGGCACCACCCATGCGGTCCTGGGCGTAATGATCCAGCAGCTCGACCAGGGCCGCGGCATGGAGGGGGTTGCGGTAGTCGGCTTGTAGCACCTGAACAGGCGGGGTATCCATTTCCAACAGCTCCAGGGTTAGACGCGGCAAGGCGGCCGCGGGCCGCTCATCTTAGCCTGCCTGTGCCCGCCCTCGCCAAGTCCTTGACCCTGACGCCTCGGCCCTTCGCAGGGCGAGGCGCGGACCTGGCCAAGCTGCCAGGGGTCAGGCCAGCGAATACACCAGCGCGGTAATGGACACCAGGCCTACGAGCACGACGAAGACGTTGGACCACTCCCCTGCATACCGGCGCAGTGCTGGCACGCGGCGAATGGCGTACATGGGCATGAGGAACAGCAACGCCGCGATCACCGGGCCGCCCAGGGTTTCTATCATGCCGAGGATGCTTGGGTTGAGCGTAGCGACCGCCCAGCACACCAGGGCCATGGCCAAAGCGACCAGGCGCTGCTGGCCCTTGCCACCCTGCCAACCGCCCTTGGCCAACAAGCCGTGCAGGCCCTCACTGGCGCCGATGTAATGACCCAGGAAGGACTTGGCGATGGCTACCACGGCGATGATGGGCGCGGCGAAGGCGATGGTTGGGCTGCTGAAGTGGTTGGCCAGGTAGGACAGGATGGACAGGTTCTGTGCCTTGGCCTCGGCCAGCTGCTGCGGCGACAGCACCAGTACGCAGCTGAACACGAAGAACATGACGGTCAACACCATCAGGCCATGGGCCCGGGCCAGCACACGACTGCAGCGCGGCTCGGCGGCATCGCCCCAGGCACGCTTGCGGTCCACGGCGAAGGCGGAAATGATCGGCGAATGATTGAAGGAGAACACCATGACCGGTATCGCCAGCCAGAGCGTATGTACTAGGCTGCTGGCCGGTGGCAGGTCGCTGGCTGTGGCCAGGATGCCACCGTTCCAATGGGGCACCAGGAATAGCGCGAGCAGTACCAGGGCGGCGATGAAGGGGTAGACCAGCAGGCTCATCACCCTGACCGTCACGGCTTCGCCGCAGCGCACCACGATCATCAGCCCTGCGATCAATACCGCTGCCAGCACAGCGCGGGGCGGAGGCTCGATCTGCAACTGGTGTTCAAGGAAGCTGCCGATGGTGTTGGTCAGGGCAACGCTATAGATCAGCAGGATCGGAAAGATCGCGAAGAAGTAGAGCAGGGTGATCAGGGTGCCGGCACCCTTGCCGAAATGCTCTTCGACCACGCCGGTGATATCCGCCCCATCACGGCCTGAGAGCACGAAGCGGGTCAGGCCCCGGTGCGCATAGTAGGTCATCGGGAACGCCAGCAAGGCCAGTATCAGTAGCGGCCAGAAGCCGCCCAGGCCGGCGTTGATGGGCAGGAACAAGGTGCCGGCACCAATGGCGGTGCCGAACAGCCCGAGCATCCAGGTGGTCTCGTCCTTGCCCCAGGGGGCCGCGACAACGGCCTGGGTGGTGGAAGTGGCAGTGGCCTGCTGATTCATTCGGGGTCTCCGTGAGCGAGGCTTCAGGCACAGCCGCAAACCGCGGTTCAGAGCGGGGCGGCCATAAAAAAAGCGGCGATTGTGTAACGTTTGGCGCGGCTTGCATAGGGTGCATGTACCGGGTGGTACAACCTGGGGCGCGTCGCGGCTGGCTTGGCGGCGCCATCCGGCGCCCTTATGCTGAGCGGCCCTGCCTTGCCGGAGTCGCTGACATGGAGTTGTCTACCTGGGCGCTTTTCATTCCTGCCTGTTGGCGACATCGAAACGCCGGATAGCGACATGCCCTGAAGGTTTATTCCGTCTGGATGCCCTTCAGATCGAAGCACCTAGGCGGCTTTTGGGGTACTTTTCAACCTGGTTTCATCACCTGATTGCGCGGGGTGGACTTGATTGACGCCTCGGCACAGCCCGTGACAGGCTTGCCCGCCGCCGCCAAGGCGGCGTCCAACGTGGCGCGAGGCGAGGTGAGGGGTGATCGAACGACGAACGTTCAGCGGTGGCATCAAAGGCAAGAACCTGCGCTACCTGCAGAGCGAGCATGACAGCAAGGCCGTAAGCGCCGATGTGGGCTTCGTGCTGCTCGAACATTTCTCTCTGCCGGCCTTCACCCAGGCCCTGGATACGCTGGTTACAGCCAACCTGCTGCAGCCTGGCGCGTTCAAGCCGCATACCTTCACCCTCAGTGGGGAGGAAGTGGTCAGTGACCTTGGCATTGTCATCCGCCCCGATACCGCATTAGCGGACTACCCGGTCGAGCAGCTGCGCCTGCTGGTCATCTGCGGCGGGCTGCGTACGCCCCTAAGGGGTAACGCCACCCTGCGCAAGCTGCTGATCAGGGCTGCGGAGCAGGGTGTCGCCCTGGCCGGGCTGTGGAACGGCGCCTGGTTCATCGGCCATGCCGGATTGCTCGATGGATACCGCTGCGCCATCCATCCGGAGCATCGTCCGGCGTTGGCCGAAACCGCCAAGTACAGCCAGGTGACCAGCGAAAGTTTCATGGTCGACCGTGACCGCTACACCGCCGCCAGTCCCAATGGCGCTTTCAACATGGTCCTGGCGTGGGTGGGGCAGGCCCACGGCCCGGCGCTGGTTGACGCTATTGTCGACATTCTGGCCTTCGAAGTGTCTCGCTACCGGCGCGTCAATCCTACCCTGCGCGTGAAGATGGCAGCGCCGTTGCGCAAGGTGGTCGAGCTGATGGAAGCCAACCTCGAAGAGCCCCTTGGCCTGGACCAGCTTGCCGAGTACGTGGGCGTGTCCCGACGACAGATCGAGCGATTGTTCAAGGACCAGCTGGGTACCACGCCGCTGCGCTACTACCTGGAACTGCGGGTAACCGAGGGGCGGCGGCTGCTGCAACACTCTACCCTGCCGGTGGTGGACGTGGCGGTAGCCTGCGGCTTCGTGTCACCCAGCCACTTCAGCAAATGCTACACGGCTTACTTTGGGCATTCGCCTTCGCGGGAAAAGCGGCTGGAGTTTTGATACGACTTGATCGGCGCCGCCCTGGGCCCAGCCACTGGTCGGCTTGAACGACTTCGCCATCGGCTACGCTCAACTAATGTCACGCTTGGCCGTAAGCCTGGCGAATCCCTTTTTGATCGAGGCTTGAGCATGGCCCTTTTACCTACCCGCATCGCCGGGCGCATGACGTTCGGCATTCTTGCCTTGCTGGTGCTCACTGCCGTGGCCATCTACGGCGTGATGGCCATAGGAGGCAAGCCTCGCCTGGTAGCCGCTGGTACCGAGGCGGCCGAGCAATCCGCCAGCGCCATTACCCGCCAGTTGGCCTTGCAACTGAACCGTATCGAGGGCACCACGGCAGCCATGGCCCATCTGGTGCAGACTCTGCCTCACGATGAGACGCTGGTAAAAGCGAATCTGCCTGGCATCATCGACAGCCAGGGCGATCGCGCCATCGCTGGTGGCGGCCTGTGGCCCGAGCCCAATGCCTTCACCCCAGGCGTGGCGCGGCGCAGCTTTTTCTGGGCGCGTAGCGGCGCGGGCGCCATGGAGTACTCTGACGAATACAACGCTGAACAGGCCGCCGCCTACCACGCCGAGGCCTGGTACACCGGCGCCAAGAGTGCCCCGGCTGGCCGCTGTGTGTGGTCCGATGCTTACCAGGACCCAGTCAGCGGAGTGGCCATGACCACCTGCAGCGTGCCTTACCAACTCAATGGCCGCTTCGCCGGTGTCGCGACCCTGGATCTGAAGCTGGACGGCCTGGCTGATTTCCTCAAGGCCAAGGGTAACGTGACGGGCGGTTATGCCTTCGCCGTGGACCGGGCCGGGAACGTGCTCTTCTTCCCGGATGCCAAGGCGAGCAAGGGCCTGCCGACAGTGGCCAGCCTGGAAAAGGACCTGCCGTGGCTGCAACCAGTCGTGGCGCAGCTTGGCAGCGCTTCCGCCGAGCCGACGACGCTTTACCTGGAACGAGACGGTCGACTGAGCGGCCCGGCCTACGTCACACTGGAAACCATGGAAGGTACTGGCTGGCGGGTCGGGCTGGTCACGCCCGAGGCCCGGGTGGTCGGCCTGGCTCGGGAACTGACTACCTTGATGACCCTGTTCCTGCTGCCGCTACTGGCCGTCCTGCTGGGCCTGGCCTGGTTGGCGGGCAAGCGCTTGCTCGCGCAACTGGAAGAAACCACCGAGCAGATCGAGCGCCTGGGCGCAGGCGGCCAGGGCAGTACCGAGCTGGAGATACGTCGTGCCGATGAAATCGGCGCCTTGCGTGGCGCGGTCAACAGCTACGCCGGCACCCTGCGCGGCATGCTCGAGCGCATCGCCGACGAATCCGTGTCGCTGGAAGCCCAGGCCAACGAGTTGGCACAGCTTTCCCGGGGCCTGGCCGACCGCGCCGAGGCTCAGCGCGAGGACAACACCTTGCTGGCAGCGGCCATTACCCAAATGTCGGCCAGCGCCAGTGAGGTGGCGCGCAATACCACCGACTGTTCGGAAACCGCGCGGCGCTCTTTGGATGACGCCCAGCAAGGGCAGGAGCGCGTACAACGCAACAGTGAGTCCATCGAAGCGCTGGCTGGCGATATCCAGGGCGCCGCCGGGGCCATCACCCGATTGGGAAGCGACATCGAACGGGTCGGTAGCGTGCTGGATGTGATCAAGTCCATTTCCGAGCAGACCAACCTGCTGGCCTTGAATGCCGCCATCGAGGCGGCCCGTGCTGGAGAGCAGGGGCGGGGCTTCGCTGTGGTCGCGGATGAAGTACGGACCCTGGCCGGACGTACCCAAGCCTCGGCGAATGAAATCCAGGAAATGATCACCCAGTTGCGGCAGGCCTCCACGGTAGCGGTAAGCACCATGCAGAGCGGGGCGGAGCGCACCCGGGAAGCCGTGCAGCAGGCTAGCGGAGTGTCCGGTACCCTCGGCACCACGGTGGGCAGTTTCGATGACATCGTGCAGCGCGCGCAGCAGATCGCAGTAGCGGCCCAGCAACAGAGCCATGTGACCCAGGAGATCAATGAACTGGCGGTGCGCATTCACGTGGCCAGCGAGGAAGGCGCGCGTGACGCAGCAGCGCTGCGCGAACTGGGGCAAGGCATGCAGGCCATTTCCTCGCGCCTGGGCGGGATGAGTCGGGGCCGCTGAGGGTGATGAACGCCCCCGTCTACACGGGGGCGCATGGCTTACAAGTGGGTGAAACGGGTGATCCGATCGCCTGCGGCGTCGTCCGGGCCCTTAGATTTGTTCACCGCGAACACATTGCCCTTGCTGTCCACGGTAACGTGGTTGGGGAAGGTGCCGTTGGCCAGGTTGGCCACCAGGTTGCCGTCCGGGTCCACGACGCTGACGGTACCCGCGGCACGGTTGCTGACATAGGCCAGGCGCTTGACCGGGTCGAACGCTACGTTGAGCGGGCCGGCTCCGGTGCTGACGCGGTGCAGCGTCTTGCCAGTGGCCAGGTCGACGATCGCCAGGTTGTCGCTGCCCTGGGCGGCCACGAACAGGCGGTTGGTGGTGGCGTCATAGGCAACGCCCATGGCCATCTTGATGCCTTCCACGGGCAATACCTTTTCCACCTTGCCCGTCTTGGCATCCACCACGGCGGCCTCTTCAGTGCTAAGGCTCACGGCGTAGAGCTTGTGCGCCTGTGCGTCCAGGTACAGGCTGGCCACGGAGAACTGGCCGCCGCGCTTGCCCGAGGCAATGGTGATGGGTTCTGGCGCGGCCAGGCGCTTGGTGTCGAACATGGCGATCACAGGCGTTCCGGTCGCCCCTGCGAAGGCGCGGCCCAAGCTGCTGTCGACGACCACATCCCGGGCGTGGGCCACCGTGCCTGGCGCGAACTGTTTGACCAGGGTTAGGTCCGCCTGCTTATAGACAGCTACCGTGTTCTGGCGAGTGTTGGTCACCCACACCGTGCCCTTGGCATCGTCGACGCCGACACCGTGGACCGCATAAACCGAGCCTTCTTCACCGGGTGCCGTGGCCGGAGTGACCTTGGCTTCCACCGCCAGCGTATCCGGGTTCAGCTTGAGCAACTGCGAAGCCTTGACCGGCGGACGGCCGACGGCGGACGTGACGAAGACCGCGCCACTCTTGCTACTGACCGCCGACTGGTACAAGCCAGGCACCAGTTTGGCGCTGACCTGCTTGTAATGCTCGGCGCCGGCCAGCGGTACAACGGGGGAAACCTTCAGCGGCAGGACGGCGGCGGCCGAAGGATTGCTGACCGCGACCAGGATCGGCTGTATACCAACGGCCGCATCGCCAGGGATCTTCAGGCTCGCGCTGAAACCGCCCTGGGCGTCTACTACATAAGGATGATCCGGATTGAGTACGGTAGTGCCGCGCAGCAGGGTCACCTGTTGGCCCGGCTTGAAGGCCCGGCCCTGCACCTGCGCATCGCTGCCGGCGGTAATCGCCGCCCCGCCGGGCCCCTGCGCATTGAGCTGACCATTGAAGGTGGCATCGGGCGTATCGAAAAGTACATCGGCATGGGCAGTGGCCAGGCCTACCGCCAGCAGGCTCAGCGCCGAAACCAACGTACGAATGGGACGCCGGACCGGCATCCGCTGAGCATTACCTGTTCCCATCTGCAACTCCTGTTCAAAGAATACTGACGACCGATAAAGGGGTGCAGAGGTTAACAAGAAGCATTCTCGAAATAAACGGTCCGGCGGATTTAATGGTCAGGGTTCTGTAGCCATGGGCCACCGCATGGGAAGATATCGGCTTTGCCAAGAGGATCGATCAATGGCTGTGAGCTGGAGTTGCCTGCACCACCGAGACCTGGACAAGTACGCCCTGTACCAGGTGCTACGCCTTCGCTGTGAGGTATTCGTGGTTGAACAACGCTGCCCGTACCAGGACGTCGACGGCCAGGACCTTGATGGCGATACGCATCACCTGCTGGGCTACGAAGATGGTGTGCTGCTGGCGTATCTGCGGTTGCTCGCCCCGGCCGAGCCGGGCGCCGCGCCCACGATCGGTCGAGTGATCACGGCCCCGGCGGGGCGCGGCCGCGGGCTAGGCCATGCCTTGCTGGAGCAAGGCTTGATCGCCTGCAAACGGCTCTGGCCGGGGCAATCCCTTTACCTTTCAGCCCAGGCGCACCTGCAAGGGTATTACGGACGCTACGGCTTCCGGGCGGAAGGGGAGGTTTACCTAGAAGACGGGATTGCGCACGTGGATATGCGCCGGCCCGGTTAGTCACCGTGTCTGCGACGAGAATCGCTGCCTTGCTGCAACTTAAAGCGAAGCGGCTGGTCGGATGCGTGCTTCGCCAAGGGCATGTCTCGCCAGAGCGCCCCGCTGTTATCTCCCTACCGTTCATGCCCGATGAATCCGATCGCTTTCCTGCTTCGCTGTGGCCTGGCCACCCTGCTGATCATGTCGGCTGTCTCGCCTGCCCGCGGGGCCGGAGAGCGTGAGCTCGTTGCCCGGATCAATGCCTACCGCGCCTACCCGGACACTTGCCAAACCACAGGCGGCGCGCCTTCATCCCTAGTGTTGCGAGCCAACCTTCAATTGCCCGCTGGCTATTCAGGCGGGCTTCGCGAAGGGCTGCGGCGAAGCGGTTACCAGGCGGCCGCCGTGCGGGCTATCCGGTTGGCCGGCCCGCAAACCCTGGACGCCGCGTTCGTCATGCTCAGAACCGGCTACTGCCAGGCCTTGCTGGATAGCCAATACACCGACATCGGCATCAGCCATACAGGAGAGCAGTGGCAGGTGCTGCTGGCCCGTCCGCTGTTGGATACACAACTGGCTGACCCACGGGCCACCGCGCAGACCCTGTTGGCGCAGGTCAATGCCGCCCGGGCCAAGCCCCGACTATGTGGTCGTATACATTTCGCCGCGGCCCGGCCTCTGGCATGGAGCCCGGCCCTGGCAGCCGCTGCCCTGCGACATAGCCGCGCCATGGCCGAAGGTGGCTACTTCTCACACCAGGACCGGAACGGAACCACCCCTTACGCGCGGGCGCGCGCTGAAGGCTATCGGGGTCGGCAGGTCGGTGAGAACATCGCCGCGGGCCATGGCTCGCCCGCGGCGGCGGTGGCGGGTTGGCTCGCCAGCCCCGGCCACTGCGCCAACCTGATGAATCCCGTATTCACCCAGATGGGTGCTGGCTACCAGACCGCGCCAGACAACGAGGCGGGGATTTACTGGACGATGCTGTTCGGCGCTCCGTAGGGCTGCTCGCGGAGGGCGGAGATCACCGAAGACAGCAGTCGCGGGGAATAGGGTATAACAGCTGGCCAATTACCCATCGCCAGCTATGAGACCGCTCGCCATGATCGCTGAAAGCCCGACCCACCCTCGAATAGGGTATAACAGCTGGCCAATTACCCATCGCCAGCTATGAGACCGCTCGCCATGATCGCTGAAAGCCTCACCCACCCTCCCGTGATCACCGCCGATGTACTGATCATCGGGGGTGGGCTCAGCGGTGCGCTGCTGGCCTGGCAATTGCTCCGACGCGGTGGCGCGCGCATGATCGTTGTCTTCGAACCGAGGGCGGAACTGGGGCGAGGCGAGGCTTATAGCACCGAGGAGCCGGACCATACACTCAACGCCAACGCCGCTCGGATGAGCATCGATCCTGATGCGCCGGACGATCTCACCCACTGGCTCACCGAGCATCTGGCCGCGGGTGGCTGGCCCCAGGGCGCCGCGCAGCGGCAACCCATCGAGCTGCTGTTCCCGCCGCGGGGCCTGTTCGGACGTTACGTTCAGGAACGCCTGGGGCAAGCGATGGCGGAGGCGCCCGGAATAAGTGTGCGGCATGTGCGTGCCGAAGCCGAAGATGCCTGGCCGGTGCCTGGGGGCATTTGCGTCCAGGCAGGTACGCAGCGCTGGCAGGCGCCGATAGCTGTGTTGGCTACCGGAGTGTTCCCCGCCGCCCGCACGCCTCGTCGAGGCAGCCCAGCCACAGCGGCGCTCGCCCTGGACCCTTGGGATGTCGGACGTATGGCGCGCTTGCCCGTCGAGGCGCCCGTGGCCATCGTCGGCACAGGGCTGACCATGATCGACGGCTTGCTATCGCTGCGGCGGGCCGGGCACCAAGGGCCGGTCCAGGTATTCTCCCGCCACGGTTTACTGCCTCAGCCACGGCGACAGCCCCCGGCGTGGCCGGATTTCCTTTGCCTGGACTCTAGCTTGCGGACCCCCTTGCAACTGTCACGCGCGTTGCGCCGCCAGTGTCGGTTGGCGGTCAGCCAAGGCGTGGACTGGCAGGCCCCACTGGACACCGTACGTGCCCATGTTGCCCGGCTCTGGCATCAGGCCAGTGAAGGGCAGCGCCGCCAGTTCGTACGCCATCTGCGTCCGTGGTGGGAGAGCCATCATCATCGTTCGCCGCCTCAGGGGGCGGCCTGGCTGGCTCAACTGTTGAGCGAGGGCCGTCTGACCCTGGAAGCGGCTTGCCTGATAGCCAGCGAGCCGGCACCCGAGGGGCTGGAGCTGACGGTGCGGCCCCGCGGACGTGAGCAAGCGGAACCTCGACGTTTCGCTGCGCTCATCGATTCCAGCGGCATCGAATATGACTGGCGGCGGGTCGAGCGGCCCCTGCCACGTCAGCTTCTGGCACGAGGCCTCGTTCGTCCCGGGCCGCTCGGCCTGGGCATCGACGCAGACCCAAGCGGCGCCGTTATCGGAGCCACTGGCCAGGTGAGTGATCGGTTGCTGGCGATGGGCCCGCCATTGCGTGGGCTGTGGTGGGAAAGCACCTCAGTGACCGACGTGGCGGCGCAGGCCAGAGCGCTTGCGCTGCATATTGCCCAGCTTGGGTTCAATGCGCCCAAGGTCGGAAAGACAGGGGTAAGCCAGTGAAATGCCATTAGCTATTCGGCGGTTTTCCGGCATCGGCAAGCCTTACCGGAACTGCCGATCTTCTGGCGGCGGAAAAGCGGCCGCAGCCCGCGAAGAAGAACCTTTCTCAGTTAGTGGCACTTTGGAAAAGTTCCAGCTTATCAGTGACTTGTAATCGCAAAGCGGAACGGGTTGGCAAATCGCCATCTTTTCGTCTTCAGGCACTCTCGTGCCCATTGTTTTCGCTCCGCTGCCATGTACAGAATCCGCCCCGTGCCGTGATGAAGTCCGTCTGGCCTCACAAAGGAGTGGTGGCAAATGATGAGTGTGTTCGTGGTTGTAATGAGTATGTGCACGGCGGCCGAAGGCTGCCTCGAGGAGCGGCGGCCTACCGCCTATTCCTCGCGTGCGGAGTGCATGGAAAGCGTGGCTACCATGCCTACGACGCGCGGGGTTAAGTATCGTTGTGCCTCGACGCCGCAGATCATGGTCAGTGAGGAGCGCAAGGCAGCCAGGTCCCACCTCGCGACCACCGCCGCTGAGCCTGCCATCAAGCCTTGATGTCGAGGCCGCTTCGCCGTGGCTGCTGAACGATCCCGGTCGACAGGGAATCGAACGAAGGTCTTCCAGCCAAGGACCTTCGATGAGCGATTCCCCGAAAGCTCCCCCGGCCCACGGTTTCGTACGGGTACGCGGGGCGCGCGAACATAATCTCAAGAACGTCGACGTCGATATTCCACGTGACGCCCTGGTGGTATTCACTGGAGTATCTGGCTCGGGCAAATCCTCCCTGGCCTTTTCCACCCTCTATGCCGAGGCGCAGCGCCGTTACTTCGAATCCGTGGCGCCCTATGCCCGTCGCCTGATCGATCAGGCCGGGGTGCCCGACGTCGATGCCATCGAAGGCCTGCCACCGGCGGTGGCTCTGCAACAACAGCGCGGCACGCCCAGCGCGCGCTCGTCGGTAGGCAGCGTCACGACCCTGTCCAGCCTGTTGCGCATGCTCTACTCCCGTGCCGGTAGCTATCCGGCGGGGCAACCGATGCTGTACGCCGAAGACTTCTCCGCCAATACGCCCCAGGGCGCCTGCCCTCATTGCCAAGGCATCGGCCGGGTATTCGATGTGACCGAGGCCTCGCTGGTGCCAGATCCCTCCCTGAGCATTCGTCAGCGTGCCGTGGCAGCCTGGCCGACGGCCTGGCAAGGGCAGAATCTACGGGACATCCTGGTTACCCTGGGCTATGACGTCGACCTGCCCTGGCGGGAGCTGCCTCAGGCTCAGCGCGACTGGATTCTGTTCACGGAGGAAACGCCTACGGTGCCGGTCTATGCGGGCCTTACGCCAGCGCAGACCCGGGCCGCGCTCAAGCGCAAGCTTGAGCCCAGCTACCAGGGGACTTTCACCGGGGCCAGGCGCTACGTGCTGCACACGTTCAGCCAAAGCCAGAGCGCGATGATGCGCAAGCGCGTCAGCCAGTTCATGCAGGCCAGCCCATGCCCGGCCTGCCAGGGGAAACGGCTCAAGCCAGAGGCGCTGCAGGTGCGCTTCGCGGGCCTGGACATTGCCGAGCTAAGCCGCTTGCCCATGGACGAGCTTTGCGAGGCATTGCAGCCGATCGCCGCCGTTGGCTACCCTGCACGGCCAAGCGAAGATAACACAGCGCTTAGTCGCGCCCAGCTGGTTGAAGCTCGTCAACAGCGCGCCGCCGCCGGAGTCAACGCTCACGCTGGCGGCCGGGACGTGCGCGGCACGCCGAATCTCTCGATCGAAAAGCGCCTGGCCGCGCAACGCATCGCCGAGGAACTGCTGGAGCGTTTGCGCACGTTGCAGACCTTGGGCCTGGGGTACCTTGACCTGGAGCGGTCCACACCGTCCCTGTCTTCCGGTGAACTGCAGCGGCTGCGCCTGGCCACCCAGCTCAACTCCCAGTTGTTCGGTGTCATCTATGTCCTCGACGAGCCTTCGGCAGGCCTGCACCCGGCGGACAGTGAGGCGCTCTACGCCTCTCTGCGTGGGTTGCAGCGGGCGGGCAATACCGTGTTCGTGGTGGAACATGACCTGGAGGTCATGCGCCGCGCAGACTGGCTGGTCGATGTAGGGCCCGACGCTGGAGAACGAGGCGGGCTGGTGCTCTACAGCGGGCCGCCCCAGGGGCTCGGGGATATCAGGGAATCGCGTACCGCCGCCTACCTTTTCAACCAACCGGCCATTGATTCCCAGCCTGCTCGCAGCCCCCAGGGGTGGCTTCGCCTGGCCGGTGTATGTCGCAATAATGTGCAGGGCCTGGATGTAGCCTTTCCGCTGCGATGCCTGACCGCGGTGACCGGCGTCTCCGGTTCCGGCAAATCCACCCTGGTGAGCCAGGCCCTGCTCGAACTGGTAGGGGCGAGCCTGGGGCAGAAACCTCCCTGCCTTGGCGAAGAAGCGCTCGACCTGGAGGACGTGGCCACCGGGCCAACCCTGGGCAGGCTTATCGATGGCCTGGACCAGCTGCGTCGCCTGGTTGCAGTGGACCAGAAGCCTATCGGCCGGACACCGCGCTCGAACCTGGCGACCTACACCGGGCTGTTCGACCATGTGCGCAAGCTGTTCGCGGCCACCGAGCAAGCCAAGGCCCGCGGGTTCGATGCCGGGCAGTTTTCCTTCAATGTGGCCAAGGGACGTTGTTCTGTCTGCGAGGGTGAAGGCTTCGTCAGCGTGGAGTTGTTGTTCATGCCCAGCGTCTACGCCCCTTGCCCTGAATGCGGCGGTGCCCGCTATAGCCCGCAGACCCTGGCCGTGACCTGGCAGGGCCTGAGCATCGCCGAGGTGCTTCAGCTCACGGTGGAGCAGGCGCTGGAAGTATTCGCCCAGGAGCTTCCCGTCCTGCGCTCGCTGGAGGTGCTGCAGGACATTGGCCTGGGCTACCTGCGGCTGGGCCAGCCGGCGACGGAATTGTCCGGAGGCGAGGCCCAGCGCATCAAGCTGGCCACCGAACTGCAACGCAGCGGTCGCGGCGCGACGCTCTATGTGCTGGACGAACCAACTACTGGATTGCATCCTCAGGATGTGGATCGCCTGCTTGCCCAGCTGAACCGGTTGGTCGATGCGGGCCATAGCGTGATTGTGGTAGAGCATGACATGCGGGTGGTGGCCGATAGCGACTGGGTGATCGACCTGGGGCCCGGCGCTGGGGCCACGGGCGGCCGAATCGTGGTCGCCGGGCCCCCGGAAACGGTTGCCGCCTGTAGGGAGAGCGCCACGGCGCCGTTCCTGGCTCAGGCATTGGGCCTGGCCAGCGGCTGAACGATCTCGCGGGGCTCAGCCGCCGCCGGTTCCCTGGGCCAGGATGCCGGCGCTGGCGCCACGCCAGCGATCACGTCCCGAGTGCTTGGCCGCATAGAGCAGGGCGTCGGTGGCCTTGATCAGGTCAGCCGGCTCTACGGCTTGCTCGGCCGGGTGGCAGACGTATATTCCGAGACTGGCGGTAACCACGCCGCGCTCATTGTCCTGGTGGGCAATGGCCAGGGCACGGATGCGTTGTAAAAGGTCGTCGGCTACCTTGCAGGCGCCCTGGAACGGAGTGTTCGGCAGCAGGAGTGCCATTTCCTCGCCGCCATAGCGCACTGCCAAGTCGCTGGATCGGGCCGCCGTGGCCTTGAGCGCGCTAGCCACGGCCACCAGACAGTGATCCCCTGCGGGATGTCCGTAGCGGTCGTTGAACAGCTTGAAGCGGTCCAGGTCCAGCATGATCAGCGCTACCGGATAACGCAACCGCCGGGCCCGGCTCAATTCATCGTTCAGTGCCAGGTCCAGGCGGCGGCGGTTCGCTAGCCCGGTCAACCCGTCCTGGTACGCCATCTGGTTGAGGCTTTCATGAGCGGCGCGCAATTCCCCCTCGATGACCAGGCGGTAGCGGAATTGCCGCGACAAGGCCGCCCCGAACAGGCCGATTCCGCAACAGAGTACGCCTAGCACCAGGGCGGTCTTGATCACGTCCAGGAGCAAGGGCTGCAATGCTGTCTGGCGTGAAAGACCCGCCTGGATCACCACGGGATAACCGTCGACCCGGCGAAAGCCGTAGATCCGCCGAATGCCGTCCAGGGGAGAGTCCAGTTCCGCCACGCCGCTGTCTACCCGCGGCAGGTAATCACGGAACAACGGGCTTTGACCAAGGTCGCGCCCGCTGACACCGGGCAGGGCAGGATGCCGCAAAAGCAGGGTACCGTCGGCCAGGGCAAGCACGAAGGTGCCCTGGTCGTCGATCTGGAAACCGGCGTAGAAACGCTGGAAATAGGCCAGGCGCAGGGTTGCCAGAAAGACCCCGGCGAAGCTGCCGTCAGGGTTGTTGATCCGCCGCGAGACAGGGATCACCGGATCGCCGGTGGAGCGGCTGATAATGACCGGGCCCACATGCAGCAGCCGGTCGGCGTGCGTCCGATGCCAAGCGAAATACTCCCGGTCGGCATTGTTGGCATTGGGTGGTATCTGAGCCTTGTCGGTGACCAGCCAGCGGCCATCGGCTCCGTAGATGAACAGGCCATGCAGCTGGGGAAGCAGCTCGACCTGGCGCTTGAGCAAGGCATGCAGGCGAGGCGCCCTGAGGTTGGCTAGGCCGTCACCCTCGATGCGCTCGGTGATACCGCCGCTCATGGAGTCGACCTGGCGCAGGGCGTCTTCCACGTTCTGCGCCGCGGCACGGGCCAGGTTGGCCGCGCTCGCGTTGGTTTCATCGATGATACGGCGGTAGTCATGCCACAGCCTCAGGCCTTCCAGGGCGATGATGATGCCGATGATGCTCAGGGTGAACAGCGGCAACAGCCGCAGCATGCGCCGGGCTCGGCGCTCGGCAAGGTCGATGGAGGTAGAGGGGGGCATGTAGGATGATGCCATCGGGGTTTTCAGGCAGGCCGTTACGGTTTGTTCGACAGTCTGGCAGGCTTGGTGACGAATGGGTATAGGAAGGTGGCAGGGGCCGGTGCGGTTACCGGCAACAGGGCGCTCAGGCCCGATACCCCTCCGCCTGCAGGTCGAACAAACGCGCGTAGTGTCCACCCTGGGCCATCAGGCTGAGGTGATCGCCTCGCTCCAGAATCTTGCCCTGATCCAGCACGATAATCTGTCCAGCGCTGCGAACGCTGGAGAACCGATGGGAGATCAGCACGCTCATCCGTCCGCGGGCGTAGGCGCGGAAGCGCTCGAACACTGCAGCTTCGGCCGCCGCATCCAGGGCCGCGGTGGGTTCGTCGAGTACCAGCAGGTCTGCCTGGGTGCGCATGTAGGCCCGTGACAAAGCGATTTTCTGCCATTGGCCGCCGGACAGCTCCTGGCCGCCGGCGAACCATCTGCCCAGCTGGGTGCGATAGCCGTCGCTCAAACGCTCGATGAAGTCCGCCGCCATGCCTTGTTCGGCGGCTTGACGCCAGCGCTGCTCGTCGTCGAAGGCGGTCACGTCGCCTACCCCCAGGTTTTCCCCAGCGATCATCTGATAGCGCAGATAATCCTGGAAAATCACTCCGATGCGTCGGTGAAGCGCCTGCAGGTCCCACGCTTGTAGATCTGTGCCATCGAGCAGGATCTTCCCATGCGTAGGGGTATATAGGCGGGTGAGCAGCTTGATCAGGGTGGTCTTGCCGGAGCCGTTCTCGCCGACCAGGGCCAGGCTTTGGCCCGGCGCCAGATGCAGGTCGATCCCGGTGAGCGCGGGCCGGGTCGCGCCTGGGTAGGTGTAGCCGACCCCGTCGAAGCGCAGGCCGTCGTTGGGCACGCTGCCCTTGGTCGCGGTGCCAGTGGTCGCGGGCACCGGGTGCTCCAGGTAGTCGTACAGGTTGCTTAGGTACAAGCCGTCTTCATATACCCCGCCAATGGCGCCCAGGCTGGAACTGATCGCCGCCTGCCCCTGCTTGAACAACACCAGGTACATGGTCATCTGACCAAGGCTTATCTGCCCGGAGACGGTGGCGAGCACGACCCAGGCATAGGCCAGATAGAACCCCAGGGTGCCGAGCAAACCAAGCGCGAAGCCCCAGCCGTCGCGCCGCAGGGTCAGGCGACGATCCTCACCATAGAGGCGATCGAACGTTTCCCGGTAGCGTTGCAATAGCAATGGCGCCAGCCCGAACAGGCGGACTTCCTTGATATGCGCCTCTTGGGAAAGCAGGGTTTCGATGTAGTTCTGTCGGCGGGTTTCCGGAGCACGGCGGGTAAACAGGCGAAAGGCATCTCCGGAGAAACGGGTCTCGGCGAAAAAGACGGGAAGGGCGGCGATCACCAGGATGGCCAGTGCCCAGAGGGAGAAATGCGCGAGCAGGAGCGCGAAACTGGTCAGGGCAACCAGGTTCTGGATCAGCCCAAGGGCCTTGGTCACCAGGCCCAGTGGACGCGTCGAAGCATCCCGCCTGACCCGTACCAGGCGGTCGTAGAAGTCTGAATTCTCGAATTGCACCAGAGGGAGGGTCTGGGCTTTCTCCAGTATCAACAGGTTCACCGTTTGCGCCAGGCGCACCCTTAGCAGGGACTGCTGAACGGACAGTGCCCGTTGCGCCCCGGCCAGCAACGCCAGTGCCCCCGCTTCGGCCACCAGCCAGCGCAGGACCGGCCAAAGCGGGGGCTGACCGCCCTGGGCGTGGACAGCCATCGCGCTGACCACTGCATCCACGATGCGCTGCCCGAGCCACGCGGCGAGCGCTGGCAACAATCCCGCGCAGAGGGTGGCGGCGATCAACCCGAGTAGGAGGGCAGGGGAGGTGCGCCACACCAGCGCGACGGCGCGTCGGCCCTGGCCAAGAAAGGCGATGAAAGCGCGCGGTGACAACATCGCTCTGGCTCCGAGTAGTCGAGTTCAGGGCTTGGACCGCTCCGTTGCCGGGAAGGTCGATACAGTGCGCGCCGCGCGCCAGGTACAAAAAAGGCCGTGTCGGCGAGCGACACGGCCAAGGGTGGTTCCACGGACTGGTCAGTTGACCGAGATGCGGTCCAGCGTCACGGGGCGCAGGCGCGGCGTCAGCAGGTGAATGACCACGATGGCAACCAGGTAGGCGCTACCGGCAACGATGAAGATCGGCTGGTAGGACTTGAACACTTCCAGGATGTAGCCGTTGTAGGTGGTCATCAGCATACCGCCCATGGCCCCGGCCATGCCGCCGATACCGATCACCGACGCCACGGCTTCCTTGGGGAACATGTCCGATGGCAGGGTCATCAGGTTGGCCGACCATGCCTGGTGCGCCGCAGCGGCCAGACCGATGATCGCGACGACAAGCCACAGGTTGGATATGAACTGGGCGCTGACGATCGGGATAACGGCCAGGGCGCAGATCAGCATGGTAGTCTTGCGCGCTCTATTGGCGCCGAGGCCGCTTTTCATTTGTCGCGAGGAACCCCAACCACCCAGCACGGAGCCTAGGTCGGCCAGCACATAGATGGCGATCAGTGGTGGGCCGAAGGTCTTGAGGTTCAAGCCGTAGGTCTTGCCGAGGAAGTCTGGCAGCCAGAAGAGATACAGCCACCAGATTGGGTCGGTCAGGAACTTGCCAGCGGCATAGGCCCAGGTTTCACGAAAGCGCAGCAGCTTGAACCAGGAGATCTTCACCGGCGCGGCGGGCTTGGCGGATACCGGGGTGTCGTCGGATTGGATATAGGCCAGTTCCTCGGCGCTCACCTTGGTGTGCTCGTGAGGGCGGCGGTACATCAGCAGCCAGGCAACCAGCCAGAGAAGACTGACCAGACCGATGGAAATGAACGCGGTACGCCAGCCCCAGGCCAGGGTGATCGCTGGAACCAGCAAAGGGGTGATGATGGGGCCCATGGCGGTGCCGGCGTTGAAGATACCGGTAGCCTGGGCCCGTTCCTTCTGAGGGAACCATTCCGATACAGCCTTGAGGCTGGCGGGGAAGCTTCCCGACTCGCCGAAGCCCAGGGTAAAGCGAGCAATGGCGAACTGGGTCACCGTGGTGATCAGGCCGTGACCGATGCTGGCGAAAGTCCATACGGTGAACGCCAGAGCGTAGCCTACCCGGACGCCCACCTTGTCAATGAGCCGGCCAAAGGTAATGAAGCCAATGGCATAGGCGCATTGGAACCAGAACACGATATTGGCGTAGTCGGTTTCCGACCATTGAAGTTCGGCCGCAAGCGTAGGCTTGAGGATGCCGATCATCTGTCGGTCGATATAGTTGATGCCGATGGCGATGAATAGCAAGGCACAGATAACCCATCTGTACTTGCTGATTCGGGTCTGTTCCTGAGCAATTGGGCGTGCGTGCGGCTGAACCTGCGGCGGAGCCTGGGTTGTCATCGTAGTTGTTCCCTTGTTTTTTTTATTACCGAACTACCGGTGCCGACGGAGCGGCCTTACTCGCGAAGGACTCACGGGTAAATTTGTACGACATCCTATGACGCTGTTTCAGAGTATGTCAACGACGGATGAGCCGCCTGACAGGCATGCTGCCGAGAAATTCTGAACCTTAAGCCAAGCGGCCTTCCTAACTTATTGACTGGCTATACATTGGCTGCCTCAAGGGCCCGAAGGGCCGTCCATAAGGAGACGAACCATGACTGATATCACCAAAGAAACCATCAAGGTGCTCAACGACCTGATCGAGACCTCCAAAGACGGCGAAGCCGGTTTCAAGGACTTGGCCGAGCAGACCAAGAGCGCTGAACTCAAGGCTGTATTCACCAGCGCCGCCGCCGATACCGCCAGCGCCGCTGCCGAACTCCAGGGCCTGGTCCGCCAGTTGGGTGGTGATCCGGAAACCTCGACCAGCGTGGCGGGTGATCTGCATCGCCGCTGGGTAGACCTCAAGGCCGCGATCACGGGCAAGGACGACGCCGCCCTGCTCAATGAGGCCGAGCGAGGAGAGGACGTGGCCAAGAAGAGCTACACCAAGGCGCTTGAAAATGCCGATATCGCTCCAGAGGTGCGCGCGGTGATTCAGAAACAGTATGAAGGCGTGCTGCGCAACCATGACAAGGTCAAGGCGCTGCGCGACCAGGCTCGCGCCCAGAAGTAAAGCACTTCGGGGGGCAGCTTCTGCCCCCCTCTCACGCCACCCATTTGCTCGACAATTCCTCCCCGTGCTCTGGGCCCGTGACTGGTCCGGATATCCAAGTCCATGTCAGTACTGAATTTTTTCGCCAGCCTTGCCTCTGAGCTTCATCCGCTACGCTAGCCCTTGGGTGAGCGTCGCTTGAACACGACTGGCCAGCTTCAGGTGACTTGCATGAAAGCACGTAGAAAAACCGTCAAGCCCATCGGCTTGAAAGATATAACCATCGTAGACGACGCCAAGATGCGCAAGGCGATCACCGCCGCGGCCCTGGGCAACGCCATGGAATGGTTCGACTTTGGCGTCTATGGCTTTGTCGCCTATGTACTGGGCAAGGTGTTCTTCCCCAGCGCCGACCCCAGCGTACAGATGATCGCCGCGCTGGCGACCTTTTCCGTGCCCTTCCTCATCCGGCCCCTGGGCGGACTGTTCTTCGGTGCCATGGGTGACCGCTACGGGCGACAGAAAGTGCTCGCGGCTACCATCGTCATTATGTCCCTGAGCACCTTCGCCATCGGGTTGATTCCGTCCTATGCCTCCATTGGCCTCTGGGCGCCAATCCTTCTGCTGCTGGCCAAGATGGCCCAGGGATTTTCCGTAGGCGGGGAGTACACCGGCGCGTCCATCTTCGTGGCCGAATATGCCCCGGACCGCAAGCGAGGGTTCCTGGGCAGCTGGCTGGACTTCGGTTCTATCGCCGGCTTCGTGTTGGGCGCCGGGGTGGTGGTGGCCATTTCAACCGTGCTTGGGGATGAACAGTTCCAGGCCTGGGGGTGGCGCCTGCCCTTCTTCCTGGCGCTGCCGCTGGGCCTGCTGGGCCTGTACCTTCGACATGCGCTGGAGGAAACGCCGGCCTTTCAGCAACACGTGGAAAAGCTCGAACACGGGGACCGCGAGGGCCTGGCTACCGGCCCGCAGGTATCGTTCAAGGAAGTCGCCACCCGACACTGGCGTAGCTTGATCACCTGCGTAGGCGTGGTGGTGGCTACCAACGTCACCTATTACATGCTGTTGACCTACATGCCGAGCTATCTCTCCCACAACTTGCACTACAGCGAGAGCAGGGGTGTGCTCATCATCATCGCGATCATGGTAGGGATGCTGTTCGTGCAGCCTTTCATCGGCCGTTTGAGCGACAGGTTCGGGCGCCGGCCGTTCATCATCTGTGGCAGCGTTGGCCTGTTCTTCCTGGCAATACCGGCCTTCATGCTGATCACCAGTGGCGATATGGCACGCATTTTCGGAGGCTTGCTGATTCTTGCGGTGATGCTCAACTTCTTCATCGGTGTCATGGCCTCGACCCTGCCGGCAATGTTTCCGACCCACATCCGCTACAGCGCCCTGGCCAGCGCCTTCAACATTTCCGTACTGATTGCCGGGCTGACACCCACGGTCGCGGCATGGTTGGTGGAAAGCACACAGGAGCTCTACATGCCGGCCTACTACCTGATGGTCGTCTCGATCATCGGGCTGATCACCGGGATCACCATGAAGGAAACCGCGAACAAGCCATTGCGCGGCGCGGCCCCCACAGCTTCGGACCTGGAAGAAGCCAAGGAGCTGCTGCAAGAGCATCATGACACCATCGAACACAAGGTCGAAGCCCTGGACGCGGAGATCGCCCGGCTACAGGCCAAGCGCGAAGAGCTCGTGCAACAGCATCCCCGCATCGACTGACGCGGCAGGCAGCGACCGCTCGGCGTTCGCTGCCTCGACCCGCGCGCCGACTCAGGGCTTGAGGATCACCTTGACGCAACCGTCTTTCTTGTCTCGGAAGGTCTTGTACATTTCCGGCCCTTCTTCAAGGCTTACGGTGTGTGTGATCACGAAGCTCGGATCGATCTGGCCTTCCTGAATGCGCCGCAGCAGGTCATCTGTCCAGCGGTTGACGTGGGTTTGCCCCATCTTGAAGGTCAGGCCCTTGTTCATCGCGGCGCCAAACGGCACTTTGTCGATCAGCCCGCCGTATACGCCTGGAATCGACAAGGTACCGGCCGGCCGGCATACGTACATCATCTCGCGCAGTACATGGGGCCGGTCCGACTCCAGCATCACCGCCTGCTTGACCCTGTCGTACACCGAGTCGAAGGAACGGGTAGCGTGGGATTCCATCCCCACCGCATCGATGCATTTTTCCGGCCCTTTGCCCCCGGTCAGTTCGCCAAGGCGGTCCAGCACGCTTTCTTCATCGAAGTTGATGGTGATCGCGCCGCCGGCCTTGGCCATGGCCAGGCGCTCTGGCACGTTGTCGATGCAGACCACTTGCTTGGCACCGAGCAGCACCGCGCTGCGGATGGTGAACTGCCCGACGGGGCCGGCGCCCCAGATCGCAACGGTATCGGTGGGCTGGATATCGCACTGGGCGGCGGCTTGCCAACCGGTGGGGAAGATGTCGCCAAGGAACAGCACCTGCTCATCGGTAAGGCCATCAGGAATGACCACCGGGGAAAAGTCGGCAAAGGGTACCCGAACATACTCCGCCTGGCCGCCAGGGTAGCCACCTGTCAAATGGGTATAGCCGAACAGGCCAGCGGTAGAATGACCAAAGGCCTTGTCCGCCAGGTCCTTGTTGCGGTTGCTGCGCTCGCATACGGAGAAGTTGCCGCGCCTGCACTGTTCACACTCGCCACAGCAAATGGTGAAGGGCACGACGACGCGATCACCGATCTTGAGCTTCTTGTTGGCGGAACCGACTTCCACCACTTCGCCCATGAATTCATGGCCCATGATGTCGCCATGCTTCATGCCGGGCATGAAGCCGTCATAAAGGTGCAGGTCTGAGCCGCAGATGGCGCAGGAGCTGACCTTGATGATGGCGTCCCGGGGATCTTCGATGGTGGGGTCCGGTAGGTGATCGTCGCAGCGAATGTCTTTCTTGCCATGCCAACGTAGCGCTTTCATGAATCTTCCTCCTGGGTATGGTCGGATGGGCCAACGTGGGACATCACCTGGCTGCCATGAACAGCACGCCTTTCCACCGCCCTCTTTGTTCAGGCGAGCGGGACGGCAGCAAGTTCAAGCGGTTATCCGAGCGGTAGCCGGCGAGGATGGGCGGTCGCCGCTTCAGGCAGGCAGACTTTCCAGTGAAACGGCCGACTCGTGGCTCTCTCTAATGGAAGGTAGTGCCCGTGAATTGACTTAGAGAACTTTGCAATGAAGATTCCCCAACCCGCTGTGGAAAATGTTGAAACCTTTGTGGATTACCTGAAAGAACATGATCTCTATCTGGCCACCGCCGAATCTTGCACGGCTGGTCTGATCGCTGCCGCCATCGGATCTGTGTCCGGTGGTGGTCAGGTGATGGAAAGCGGTTATGTAGTGTATTCGCCTCAGGCGAAGCACCGCTTGCTGGGCGTTAGTTCCAATACCATCGAAGAGTTCGGCCTGACCAGCGAGGAGGTGGCCCGGGAAATGGCCACAGGCGCCTTGCATGACAGCGAAGCCAATGTGGCGGTGGCCACTACCGGGGTGGCCGGGCCTGAACCCATGGACGATATCCCGCCAGGCACCGTCTGCTTCGCCTGGGCGTTCGCAACGGAGCAGGGTACGGCGCTATTCTCCGGTACCGAACGCTTCGATGGTGATCGTGAGGAAGTGATCCGTCAGGCTTCCAGCCATGCGTTGAGCGCTGTGCGGGAATTTCACCAGCGCATGCTGCAAGGGGAAGCGCCTGGCGCGAATGGGATGAGCTGAACGTAAAGAGGCCGCCCGGAGGCGGCCTCGTATAGCTAACACCCAATTTACAGCTTCTTGGGCGCGCCCAGCTTGCCCAGGTCGGCCCCGGTCAGGGGTTCGGCCTCAGGGTTGGACATGGTCCGCAGCTTCATCGCTTCGACCACTTCCAGGTCCTGCGGGGGCAGGTCCACAGTGGCCAGGCCATCGCCGCCGTCCACGGCTGGGGTAGCCTCGCGGACTTCCCACTCCGCTACCGCGTTCTCGCCCTGGTTCCACGGGCCCTTCATATCGTCGCCCTGGGACATGTTGAAGTACACCGAGGCGAATTCAGGCTTCGGTGGCAGCTTGCCTTGCGGGAAGTTCGGCTGGATCGAATGCAGCGCCTTCTCGAAGGACATCTGGTGCGCCACTTCACGGGTCATCAGGAAGCCGAGGGCATCGCGGATGCCCGGGTCGTCAGTGACATTGATCAGGCGTTCGTAGACGATCTTGGCACGCGCTTCGGCGGCAATGTTCGAGCGAAGATCCGCGGTGGGTTCACCGATGGTATCGACGTACGCCGCAGTCCATGGCACGCCGCCGGAGTTGATCAACGCAGCGCCCCCGCCATACAGCAGGCTGGTGATATGCGAGTCATTGCCCGCGCCGGTGAGTGCACGGTACATCTCGCCCTGTTCCTGAACACCCTCGGCCAGCTGGCCACGGGCACCCTTGTTGAGCATGACGATGATCGAGCCGATGATTTCCAGGTGGCTGAGCTCTTCGGTCGCGATATCGTAGAGCATGTCCTTGCGACCTGCATCTTCCTCGGTCACCGCCTGGGTGAAGTAACGCATCGCGGCAGCGAGTTCGCCCTGCGGGCCGCCGAATTGTTCCAGCATCAGATTCGCCAGGCCTGGGTTCGGCGCGGCGACACGTACGGTGTACTGGAGACGCTTGTTATGTATGAACATACTTTCGTCCTCGGTTTCGTCACGGGTTCAAATCTTTCAGGAGCTGGGTGCTGTGAGGGCGTTCTGCAGTACCGGCCAACTCTCTTCGATTACGAAAACGAAGCGACTCCGACCAATAGCTCCAGTGCCCTACTTGCAACAATCTCCGCTAATAACCAAAACCGCTTTGCATTGGTTACAGGGATATAGGGAGCCAGAAAGGCTAATGGTTCATTTAAAAAAATCATCACAACGATGTACAAGATCAATCGATCTGGCAGCGATTATCGCTGTCCGCGGGCGCTAACAAAGGCAGCTCCACTGTGCTGTCAAATTTCGCCGGGCATAAAAAAGGCCTGTCGAAGACAGGCCGAAGGGAAGCTAGGTCGTGATGGTGCCAGGTCAACTCTTGGGTGTGTGCTCAATGGCCAGCTTGTAGAAAGTCGCCGCACCGCCTTCAGTGGCGTAACCGGCGTTGTCCTGGGTGTAGACCCCGGCCTTGAAGTACAGAGACTCTGAAGCCCAGCTGTTATCGACCTTCTTGCCCCACTGGAAGCCGGCAGCGTTCACAGTCAGGTTGCCGGTGGGCGTCAGGTGAATGGTGTAAGTGAAGCGCTTGTTCATCGGCACCTTCTCGGCAACGGTGATCACTGCGGGTTCGGAGTCCGGCGTGACACGGAACTTGGCCACGACGTTGCCCAGGCGGCTAGCGTCCTTCCACTGATACTCGAGCTTGAGCATTGGCTCGGTGCTGCCGTAGCAGTGAATCTGGCCAATGACGATCTTGCCCGTGGAGGGCACCTTGTTCACTGCAACCGCGGCGCGAAGCATGTTGTCGGCGGCACCGTATTTCCAGTTATAGAGACTGCCGTCAGCTTTGGTCTCACGCAGCTCGGTGCGAGGGTATTTCGCACTTTTGGTGGTGGTGCCGGTAACCGGCGCCCAGAAGAATAGGGTATCGCCGGATTTGAAGAAGGTATCGGTGTAGCCCGAAGCCAGCTTGGGCGTGTCGATAGTGATGGAAGGGCTACCGACGGGAATGCTCAGGTTCCAGGTGTCGAGGGCAATCATGGGAAAACTCCGGGGATTCAAGCGAAGGGGTCGGTAAGCGCTGCTCACCATCTGTGACTTGGTTTTCGGCCACCGGAGGAAAGGCTGAAGGGTAGTGTTTTCGGGCGTTTCGCCAGAAATTCGTCGTAAGCACTGAATGATATTGGAGTGATATTAATGGCTTCCTGATATTGAAAGCCAGTTGGTCAGCAGAATTCAAGGGTTTGCGTTATTAAAATGGCGCCTTGAATTTGACATATCGTCACATTATGGATTTGCCTCGAGTTCCGTGGTCTCGTGTATTCCCGACGAACGGCATATTTTTTTAGTTGTCGCGCACCCACTAACGCGAGTACCGCGCATGCTTTGGCCATGAGGTGGCTTATAGCTATCACGCGTGGCCTGATTAAATGATTCCAGGGTAGTTCTACGCATCTCAAAACAATCAGACGAACGGTATTCGTTCATTCGGCCGCCTGTCATGCGGCCTGGAGGCATTTGCCAAATAACAAGCGCCAATCATCAGGCGTGCCATCATTAACAGCGATGAAAACTCGCTATATAAACGCGGTCGCCTCGCTTGGCCCAGGACAGGGCCGGGCTGTTCGCTTTGTTTGCCGGGATGCAGTGGATGCATCCTCAAACCTCTGGCCGTGCCCTTCATGATCGATCTTTCAACCTGGAACTTGAGCGTTCCCGTCGGATCATCCGCGAAAACCATAGACACGCCCGTCCTTGTGAAGGGTTACAAGGACAAATACTTTCGCAAGGATGGCAGCAAGCTTTACTTCTGGGCCCCTGTCACCGGCTCTACCACTGAAAGCGCGAAGTACCCCCGCAGCGAACTTCGTGAAACCTATGCGGACGGTTCCGTCCGGAACTGGAAGTACCCTGATGCTGACAATTACCTCAGGGCGAAGCTGACCGTAACGGAGGTACCTTCCAGTGGGAAGGTGGTGATCGGCCAGATCCATCAGTACGACAGCAATGACCCCCTGATCAAGGTCGAATACCAGTACATGGACAACGAGCGGCTCGGCAATATCGTGGCCAAGCTGCGGCGCTCGCCGAGCCAGGACGATCCATCCGTGATAGTGATTGCCGAAAGAGTGCCGCTCAACCGTGCCTTTTCTTATGTGATTACCCTGACCAAGAGCGGCCGATTGTCTGTAGTGGCCGCCGACTATGGCTGGAACACTACCTTGAGTTCGGCATGGAAGACCAAGCCGTTGTACTTCAAGGCCGGTGTCTATACCCAGGACAATACGGGCTATAGCAGTGAAGGCGGGCGGGTGATCTTTCAGAACCTGTCGGTCTCCCACAAGCACAAAAGCAGCTAGCCGAGGATACAGGTCACAGGGGATTGGACGGACTGCGGTGGGCTTGAAAGGTTACTGAAAGGTTTCATCCGTACCTTTGCCGCGCGCAAGCGCGGGCCCCCATGCCCACGCCGCAAGCGCTCGAAGCTGAGGCCTATCGTGCCAGTGTCGGGCGCCGTCTTTATCAGGGCGTGCCCGGCCGCCGGGCTGCCGTCCGTTCGCGCTGCACCGGCCAATGGCTGCACGCTGGCTGCCGCCAGGCGAATGACCCTTTGATCTGGAAGTGATTATGTTGAAGAAAGCAAGCGGGGCGCTGCTGGCCCTGGCCGTTGCCGTCGGTAGCGGCACCACCCTGGGTGCCGAGGCCAAGCGCGTCGATGTGTTGCTCATCGGCGGTGGCATCATGAGTTCTACCCTGGGCATCTGGCTCAATGAGCTCGAGCCTTCATGGTCCATGGAGATGGTCGAGCGCCTGGACGCTGTTGCCGAGGAAAGCTCCAACGGCTGGAACAATGCAGGCACTGGCCATTCCGCGCTTGCCGAACTCAATTACACACCCCAGGACAAGACCGGCAAGGTCGACATCTCCAAAGCTGTGGAGATCAACGAATCCTTCCAGATCTCCCGCCAGTTCTGGTCCTGGCAGGTCCGTAATGGAGTATTGAAGAATCCGCGCTCCTTCATCAATTCCACGCCGCACATGAGCTTCGTTTGGGGCGACGACGACATCGCCTTCCTGAAGAAGCGCTATGAGGCGCTCAAGGCTAGCCCGCTCTTCAGTGGCATGCAATATTCCGAAGACGCCGCGCAGATCAAGCAGTGGGTGCCGCTGATGATGGAGGGGCGTGATCCGGCGCAGAAGATAGCCGCGACCTGGACCCCCATCGGTACCGACGTCAACTTCGGTGAGATCACCCGGCAGTTCGTGGGGCATCTGCAGGCTCAGCCGGGCTTTTCGCTCAAGCTGTCCAGCGAAGTCCAGGACATCAAGCGCAACGACGACGGCAGCTGGCACGTCGAGTACAAGAACCTGAAGGATGGGCAGGTCACGGCCACCGATGCGCGCTTCGTGTTCATTGGTGCCGGCGGCGGCGCCCTGCACCTTTTGCAGAAGTCGGGCATTCCGGAAGCGCGTGAATACGCCGGCTTCCCGGTAGGCGGTTCGTTCCTGGTGACCGAAAACCCAAGTGTGGCTGAACAGCACCTGGCCAAGGCTTACGGCAAGGCTTCGGTAGGAGCGCCACCCATGTCGGTGCCACACCTGGATACCCGCGTGCTGGATGGCAAGCGCGTCATTCTGTTCGGGCCCTTCGCTACTTTCTCGACCAAGTTCCTGAAAAACGGTTCGTATCTGGACCTGCTGACCAGCACCACGACCCACAACCTGTGGCCCATGACCAAAGTGGGTATCGACCAGTACCCGTTGGTGGAGTACCTGGCCGGTCAACTGATGCTGTCTGACGACGACCGCTTCAACGCTCTGCGCGAATACTTCCCTAATGCGCGCAAGGAAGACTGGCGCCTGTGGCAGGCCGGTCAGCGGGTGCAGATCATCAAGCGTGACGAAGAGAAGGGCGGCGTGCTCAAGCTCGGCACTGAAGTGGTCAGCGCCAAGGACGGCAGCATTGCAGGCCTGTTGGGCGCTTCGCCTGGCGCCTCCACCGCGGCCCCGATCATGCTCACCGTGCTGGAAAGGGTCTTCAAGGACAAGGTCGCCACCCCTGAATGGCAGCAGAAGCTGCGCCAGATCGTACCGAGCTACGGCACCCGTCTGAACGATAGCCCGGCACGGGTCGCGGAGGAGTGGGCCTACACTGCCAAGGTGCTGGAACTGACGCCGCCGCCACCAGTGACCGGCGCCCCGGCTACCCAGGCGGCAAGCCCCGCCCGCGACGACACGCCCGCCTCGGACATCGCGCTCTGAGCGTACGGCAGCCCGCCTGGTCTGCCGGCTTCAGCTCTGGCTCGGCGCATGCCGGGCCATCAGCGACTCGCCAATCGCGAAGAATTGTCCCCCGGCCACGTAGTGAATGCTGCGCAGGCCGGGATCGGCATCTTCGAAATGCCAGTGTCCGTCGCGAAACACTCTCGAATCGGCCCAGGCGCCCACCACCTCTGCGATGAACAGATCGTAGGCCTGCTGGTTGTGCGGTTCCGGGATCAGCCGGCACTCCAGCCATGCGCAGCAACCTGCCACAAAGGGCTGATCACGCCCTTCTATACGCTGCAGTACCGCGCCACAATGAACAAGTTTGTCAGGGTCGTCGGCCAGTGAGCGATTGCCCAGGTCGTGAGTCATCTGTACCTGGGCCGCGGTCGGAACCTGAATCACGAAGCGGCCGGCCTGTTCCACCAGGCCGCGCGTGCGGGTGCTCTTGTCCAGCACCACGGTTAGCTTCGGCGGCGCGAAGTCCAGGGCACAGGCCCAGGCCGCGGCCATCACATCCTCCACGTGCTGATGACAGGCCGACACCAGAACGGTGGGACCATGGTTGAGCAAGCGGTAGGCCTTTTCCAGCGGGACGGCGACGATGTGTTCAGTCATGGGAGTTGCCTCGAACAAGGGGGTGAGGCTCTTACCGCCGCCGGTAGGCTTTGATCCGCGGTACTTCAGGCGTGCCGTGGGTTGCAGGCGTTTTGCTTCGAACTGATGGCGTTTTTAGCCCTCTACAGCTTTGAATCGAGGCACATAGCCTGCAACCATCAGGAGTCGACATGGACAACTACCACATCACGAAAGCCGGCGACCATTGGGAACTGAAGAAAGAAGGCGCCAGCCGTGCGTCCAAGAGCGCGCCGACCAAGGAGGCGCTGATGGAAGCTACCGCGGCCTTCATGGAAGGCAAGACCGCGTCGGTGAAAATCCACAAAGGCGACGGCACCGTTCAGGAGGAGCGCACCTATCCGCGCAGCGCCGACCCGCGACGCAGTGAAGGCTGAAGCAGCCCGGCTTCGGCACCGCTGGTCTGGCCGGTCGAAAATTGGCGCAGCCAAGTCGGCCCCGTCTCGGTCGGACCTTCAAGCATCCTGTTTCCATCAGCATCGTGAGAGGACATCGCAATGGCATCGGTACAAGACAACTTGCTCGACTGGCTCAGAGACGCCCACGCCATGGAGCAGCAGGCCGAAAAAATGCTTACGGCCCAGGCTGAGCGCCTTGAGCACTATCCAGACCTCAAGCAGCGTATCCAGCAACACATCGAAGAGACCCGTTGGCAGCAAGGTGTGGTCGACGCCGCCATCCAGCGTCTGGGTGGTAGCCCTTCCACGCTCAAGGACCTTGGCGGCAAGCTGATGGCCTTTGGACAGGCCATGGCCGGCATGACCATGCCTGATGAAGTCGTCAAAGGTTCCATGAGCGGCTATGTATTCGAGAACCTGGAGATCGCCACCTATACCGTGATCATCGCGGCTGCCAAGGCAGCGGGTGATACCGTTACGGCGGCCGAGTGCGAGAAGATCCTGGAGCAGGAAAAAGCCATGGCCCAATGGATCCTGGAACATCTGCCACAAACGACCCAGCAGTTCCTGGGCCGTTCCGAGCATCCTGACCTCGAAGCCAAGCGCTGACAGCGACTGTAAGTTAGCAGGGCGGCCTACATGGCCGCCCGCACGGCCTTGCATTGAGCGCAGCCGCAGCGCTTGGCGCGGCTACGAAAGTAGAAACTGTCCACGAAAGGCCTATCAGCGGCTTGCGCGGGCTCGGCAGAGGCTGGCTCGGCCGGGCTGGGTTCGGCCAGTTTGGCCATGACGCTGTCGGCCAGCATGCTCATCAGGCTTTTGTGAGCCGTCAGATACGAACCGACTTGATTATTGTGTTCCATTGCATGCCCTCCGGCGACTGAAGAGCCAGACGGCAGCCTGGCAGGCTGCCCACTACGCTGGGCTCGTCAATGCTATCGGCACATCCCCTCCGGCCCTTGAGGCTTGCACTGCGCCCTCCGTCGCCGGCTCGCCAATACCTTCCATAAACATAACCACTGGGCCCATCAGCATTTCGCACCCCAGGCTGCCTGGCTGCCCGGCGTAGCCTGCTGACCTACTCATAAAAAGAGGAAGGTCCCATGCGCCTGGGTTGGTACTCGCAACTGACACCGACGGAAAAACGCACCTATTGGGCATGCTTCGGCGGCTTTACCCTCGACTCCCTGGATTCGACCATCTACGCCCTCATGATGCCGGTGCTGATGAGCGTGCTGGCCTTGAGCAAAAGCGACGCTGGGCTTCTGGGCTCGGTGTCGCTGATCGGCAGCGCTATCGGAGGTTGGGGCGCGGGCCTGCTGGCAGACCGCTTCGGCAGGATCCGCGTGATGCAGATCACTGTCCTCTGGGTGGCGGTGTTCACCGCCCTGGCCGGGTTATGCAGTAGCTTCTGGGCCTTCCTGCCTGTGCGGTTTCTCCAAGGCATCGGCTATGGTGGCGAAGCGGTGGTAGGCGCGGTGCTCATCAGCGAAGTGGTCAACCCGGCGCTGCGCGGTCGGGTTGCGGCGTCGATCCAGAGTGGCTATGCCGTGGGGTATGCCATTTCACTGGCGATGATGCCGGTGGTGTTTTCATTCCTTCCCGAGGACATCGCCTGGCGCGCCTTTTTCGCCATTGGCCTGCTGCCGGCCTTGCTGATCTGGTTCATACGGCGTCTGGTCCCGGAATCCGAGGCATTCACACGGGCAAGCACCCAACCGCGCACAATGAACATCAAGGTTATCTTCGCGCCCGAGCACCGCCGCATCACCCTGATCGGCACCGTGCTGGCCAGCGGTATCTTCGGCGCCGCCTATATCATGATCACCTGGCTGCCCACCTATATGCGCACCGTGCTGCAGTTGCCCGTAGCCTCCACTTCCGGCTACCTCGCCGTGAACATCCTGGGCTCGCTACTAGGGCCCTTCCTGTACGGCGTCATCAGCGACCGCATCACCCGCCGCCGGGCTTTCATGCTGTTCCTCCTGGGCCAGGCGCTGGTGGTCAGCGTATACATGTTCGCGCCGGTCAACCTTGCGGTGGTCCTGGCACTCGGCCTTCTGGTCGGGGCTTTCCAGGGTGGACTGGCTTCCGGGCTGCCGCTGGCGTTCTCCGAATTGTATCCCACGCGGATCCGTGCCAACGGCGCAGGCTTTTGCACCAGCTTCGGTCGCGGTCTCGGTTCAGTCATGCCGGCGGCAGTGGGTTTTGCCGCCGCTCATGCAAGCCTGCCGGCCGCCATGGGCACCTTGGCCGTGACAGCCTACGCCATCGCCTTCCTGGCGGCGTGCTGGCTGCCAAACGCGACCGGCGTGAACATGAGCGAAGAAGGTAGTGTATAGGCGGTGCGCGCAAACCTCCCGTGCACTCAGCCACATTTGCGCGGGTTGCCTGCCCCTGGCTTGGCGGGGCTGTAGAGCCATTCGCGCAGCCAGTCGCGCACGCAGGCGATGGAGGCAGGCGACTGTTCGGCGCTGAACAGCCGGCGCGCCGTCGCCTCGTCCAGGCCGAAATAGCTACAGACTGCGTCCCAACCAGTGGCCAGGCGAGCGTGGGCCCGCGCGCTCGGGGCCGCTCGCGTACAGGGCTCCAGGCCATTGAGGTAGAGCCCTTCGAAACGGGCATCCAGGCACGCATAGCCAATGGCGCACGCGGCATGGCCGAGAGGGTCGTCCATGGCGGTCACCCATACATCCGGCAGGAAGGAAGGGCGCCGATAGCCGAATCCTGTATACCCCTTGCGCGACACCTGCCAGCGGCCAGCGGCCAATTCGTCGAGCATGTCCAGTAACAGTGCCAAGCGTTCCTCTTGCACCCCAGTACCCTCCTTCCACGCCGTAACGTCGAGACTTCAAAGACCCGTTTCCGACCGGGCCTTGCCGCTTCGGTTCCCTGCGCAGGTGCGCTGCCCTGGGGCTTTCCGGATAGGCTGCCCAGGCATGCGGCGGTTTTGTGATGAGTGTCACAACGCAGCGGCGCCTCGGTCGTTGACTTCGCCAAAGGCACTTACAGGCTGCTGCCCGTACCAAAAGCCGTTAGGCTGTGGGCCGGACGTTCGATTGAGGCGAGATCATGAACACACCATTGTTGGCACGCATGGGCATTGGCCTGCCTATCATCCAGGCACCCATGGTCGGG
The DNA here is from genome assembly GCF_000826105.1 of Pseudomonas massiliensis. Lineage (GTDB taxonomy): Bacteria > Pseudomonadota > Gammaproteobacteria > Pseudomonadales > Pseudomonadaceae > Aquipseudomonas > Aquipseudomonas massiliensis. Next base: position 1,494,179 of record NZ_CCYK01000007.1, read on the forward strand.
GTGTCTACCCCGGCGCTCGCCGCCGCGGTCACTGACGCGGGCGGACTGGGGTCTCTGGGGCTGGGGGCAAGCACGCCCGAGCAGGCCCGTGCGATGGTGGAGCAGGCCCGCGCGCTGACGGCGGGCCCCTTGAACCTCAACCTGTTCTGTCATAGGCCGGCCCAGGCCCAGCCCGAGCGCGATGCTGCCTGGCTGAAAGCCCTAGAACCGCTGTTCATGGAATTCGGCGCGCGTCCTCCCCAGGCCTTGCGAGAGATCTACCGTACCTTCGTGGCTGATGAGGCCATGCTCGCCTGTCTGCTGGAAGTGCGCCCGGCCGTGGTGAGTTTTCATTTCGGGCTGCCCGCGCCGGAAGCGGTGCAGGCGCTGAAGAAGGCCGGCAGCCTGTTGCTGTGCAGCGTTACCTCGCTGGCCGAGGCCGAGCTGGCGATAGCGGCGGGCATGGACGCGCTGGTCGTGCAAGGATATGAAGCGGGTGGGCATCGAGGCGTCTTCGACCCCGACGCTGATCTCTGCCTGGGAACCCTGCCGCTGTTGCGCTTATTGGCGGCGAAGGTGTCGCTACCCTTGATAGCCGCCGGCGGCATCATGGATGGCGCCGGCATCCGCGCCTGCCTGGAACTGGGCGCCAGTGCCGTACAGCTGGGAACAGCCTTTATCGGATGTCCGGAATCCGCGGCCAACGAAAGCTATCGCCAGGCGCTGGTCGGGCCTCGAGGCTTGTGCACCCGGATAACCACAGCCATTTCGGGGCGGCCGGCCCGTGGGCTGGTCAACCGCAACTTCAGCCTCGGCTGCTCGGGTATTCCCGACTATCCCTTGGCCTATGACGCGCAAAAAGCCTTGGCGGCGGCGGCTTCGGCCGCTGGCAGCACGGATTTCGCCGTGCAGTGGGCGGGGCAGGGCGCGCCTTTGGCGCGGCGCTTGCCAGCGGGCGAACTGGTCAAGGTATTGGAGCAGGAGCGCAACGCCAGCTCCGATCTCGATGCCTTGGCCGGATTGCTCCGATAGCGTGTCACCGTTAGCATGTCCGGCTGCATGCTTTGCAATGATTCCATAATGACAATCAGAAGGCGCCCTTACCCTTGGTGAGCGCGCCTTTTTGCTTTGGCACTGGCCGTTTCGCTGATTCGCCCTCACCGGGTGGACTTGACCTGAGTACCTATGATGACGTCATCCGCTACCCCCGTCCTACGTGACAGCTGGCTGGGCGTGATAGCCCTGGCCCTGGGCGCCTTTATTTTCAATACCACTGAGTTCGTGCCGGTGGGACTGCTTGCCGCCATTGGCGGCAGCTTTGAGATGACTTCCGCCCAGGTCGGGTTGATGCTGACGGTCTACGCCTGGATCGTTACGCTGATCTCGCTGCCGATCATGCTGCTGACCCGAAATGTCGAGCGGCGTAGATTACTTATGGTGATCTTCGCCGTGTTCGCGCTCTGCCACCTGGTTTCAGCCTTCGCCACCAGTTTCAGCATGCTGCTGGCCAGCCGGGTAGGGATCGCGTTCGCCCATTCAGTGTTCTGGTCCATCACCGCGTCGCTGGCGGTACGTGTGGCGCCTCCAGGACGTCAGGTGCAGGCCCTGGGGCTGCTGGCCACGGGAACCTCCCTGGCCATGGTGCTGGGCATCCCGCTGGGCCGGGTCTTGGGCGAAGCCTTTGGCTGGCGGGTGACCTTCGCCGTCATCGGGATCGCCGCGGCCGCTACCCTGATCGTCCTGGCCAGGGCGCTGCCCGCGCTGCCCAGCCAGAACTCGGGCTCGCTGCGCAGCCTACCGGTGCTGTTCAAGCGCCCCGCGCTCACGCTGCAATACGTCCTCACTGCCCTGGTGGTCACCGCTCATTTCACTGCCTATACCTACATCGAGCCTTTCGTCGCCCAAGTAGCCAGGCTGCGTGGGGAAACCACCACAGGGCTGCTGCTGTTGTTCGGCGGCGCGGGCATTCTCGGTTCCCTGTTGTTCAGCCGCTATAACAATCGTTATCCCCGTGCACTGTTGTTGCTGGTGCTAGGTGGCCTCGCCACCTGCCTGCTGGTGATGACACCCGTCGCCGACTGGCTGCCAGGGCTGGCTGTGCAGAGCGCGCTCTGGGGCATCTTCGTCATGTGCTTCGGCCTGATATTGCAGGCTCGGGTACTCAATCTGGCCCCGGATGCCACCGACGTGGCCATGGCGCTCCATTCAGGCATCTACAACATAGGCATTGGCGGCGGCGCGCTGCTGGGCAGCGTGGTGACCAGTCACCTTGGCGTTGGCCAGGTGGGCTTCGTCGGTGGGTTGTTCGCCTTGGTCGGGCTGGGGCTATGCGCCTGGGCTACCCGCCGCTATGGGGCGCCGCCGGCCCAGGCAGACGCGGGCCCGATGGCGCTGCACTGAAGGAGAAAAAACCTTCGCCCAGGCTGGCGCCACCTGCATGCCCCGCTACCGTTGGAGTATCAACCAACCCAAGGGGGCACTCATGCAACTGAGCGGCAAGACCGCCCTGGTCACAGGCTCCACCAGCGGTATCGGCTTAGGCATCGCCTTGGCGCTCGGCCGGGCGGGCGCCAATCTCATGCTCAATGGTTTCGGCGACGCGGAGCCGGCCCTGGCCCAGGTCAGGGCGCTGGGAGTCAAGGCTTTCCACCACGCTGCCGATGTGAGCGACCCGCAGGCTATCGCAGCCATGGTCCAGGCCACCGAGGCGGCCTTCGGCGCAGTGGATATTCTGGTGAACAACGCTGGCATCCAGCATGTGGCGCCGGTAGAGGAGTTCCCGGTGGACCGCTGGGACGCCGTCATTGCCATCAACCTGTCTTCCGTCTTCCATGCATCCCGTCTTTGTCTACCCGGAATGAAGGCGCGCGACTGGGGGCGGATCATCAACATTGCCTCGGCGCATGGCCTCGTCGGCTCGGCGGGGAAGGCGGCCTATGTGGCGGCCAAGCATGGTGTGCTTGGCCTGACCAAGGTGATGGCGCTGGAAACGGCGACCTCCGGGGTTACCTGCAACGCCATCTGTCCAGGCTTCGTGCTGACGCCCCTGGTACAGGCTCAGATCGACGCCAAGACTGAAGGCGGGCTGACCGCGGACGAGGCCCGGCGCCAACTTCTGGCCGAAAAGCAGCCTTCGCTGGAGTTCGTCACCCCCGAACAGCTTGGTGAACTGGCGTGTTTCCTGTGTAGCGACGCCGCTCGTCAAGTTCGCGGCGCGGCCTGGAGCATGGATGGCGGATGGACCGCGGCCTGATGACAGCAGGGAATACGCAAATAGAGGATGCCGCGCTCGCTATTCCCGAGGGGCATCGCTGCGATGAAACCTCGCCATTCATTCCCGGGCGCTGCGGCTTTCCGCTCTAGTTTCCGTTGATTGCCAAGCTATGGCCGGTAACTATCGCTAAGCTAGGCGGTCGGCTTCTGACGGCAACCCGCCCAGGCCACGGCCCCCACGATCAAGGCCCCGCCAAGGGCCATGGGCCAGGTCGGCCGCTGCTGGAATAGCAGCCATGCGCCGGCGATGGCGTAGACCGGCTCCATGGCTATCACCACAGCGGCGACGTGGGCGCTGACCTGGCTGAGTCCGCTGATGAAAAGCGTATAGGCCACGCCTGTGCACAGTACGCCCAGGCCTGCCAGCAGCCACCAGTCCCTCGCGGTGACCTGGGCCCACTCGCCCAGGCTGAAAAGCGCGAGCGCCAAGGCAATGCTGGCCATCTGCCAAACGCTGGACGTGAGGCTGTCCGAGGTGACCTTCAGGTGCTGATTGGCGATGGCGATGACCGCGTAGGTCGCGCCGCTGGCAATGCCCCATGCCAGCCCCTGCAGGGATGTCGCATCGCTGGCGTCCATGGGGCCGATCAATACCAGGCCGGCGCTGGCCAGGCCAATGAGGGCCCAGTCCTGGCGGCTCATGCGCTGCGCTGACAGAAGCCAGCCACTGAGCGCGGTAAAGGCCGGAAAGGTGGCGAAGCCCAGGGTCGCTACCGCTACGCCGCCAGTATGAATGGCTTTGAAGAACAGCAGCCAGTGGATGGCCAGGGCAATGCCCAGCAGCATCAGCTTGCCGATATCGAGCAGGCGCAGCGAGCGCCAGGGGAGCCGCCTTGCCAGCACGCATAGCGGGGCGAGCACCGCCAGGGCGAACAGCCCTCGGGCGAAGACAATCATTTCAGGGCTCACGCTCAAGGCCTGGCCGAACAGCGCGGACAGGCCATAGAGCAGGGCGGCCAGGTGCAGTTGCAGCAACGCCCGGGCCCGCGTCACGGCGCCCCAGCGCGCAAGGCAGTGATGCCCCGAACAGGAATCATTACGCCAGGCCTTCCTCACGCAGGGCCTGCTGCACGGAAGGTCGCTGGGCCACGCGGGTGTGATAGGCCTGTACCGCTGGCCATGGCGACAGATCGAACTTCACCCGTACGGTCCAGCTCAGCACCGTGACCAGGTAGGCGTCAGCCACAGTGAACCGGTCGCCCAGGACGAACTCACGGCCTTGCAGCTGGTTTTCCAGCCAGGCCAGGCGCTTGTGCAGAATCTCGGTGGCGACGTCTTTCCACTCCGGTGTCTGTTTGGGGTTGAAGAAGGAGCCTATTGTCTTGTGCAACTCGGTAGAGATGAAGCTGAGCCATTCCTGCAGCTGATAGCGCTCCATGGTGCCCGCCTGGGGGGCGAGTGAACTGCCCGGAGGCTGGTCGGCCAGGTATTGAAGTATGACCTGAGCCTCGGTCAGCACTTGGCCATCATCGAGTTGCAAGGCCGGCACATAGCCCTTCGGGTTGATATTCAGGAAGTCTTCGCCCTCGTCGGTTTGCTTGGTGGCGCGGTCCACCTTCACCAGGGTGACGGGAGTCCGGGTTTCGCACAGTACGATATGGGGAGCGAGGGAGCAGGCGCCAGGCAGGTAGAACAGTTTCATGACAGTTCCTTGATGGGCGTGGCCGCGGTCGCGGCCTTTTCGATGGCCGGCTCAGCCAGGCCGAGTGAACCGGCCGGGATGTACCGGACTCTCAACGACATCACACTGGAGAGCTACATGAACATAGCGATCGAAGAAGCGCATATCAACACTGTGGACCTGCGGGGCGCTACCGAGCTATGGCTGGTGCCGCTGGATGCCCCCGAGGATACGGACTCCCCCAGTGAAGGCTTGTGCCTGTGGCGGGGCCGCCCGGTAGTCAGCCATGACATGCTCAGCGAGGGTACCCATGAGCAGAATGTCAGGCGCGTGTGGGTGCGTGTGGCCATGCCCACGGCGGACGCCACTGTCGCGCGGCTGCGTGCGGCGGTCGAGCAGCGCCTGGCCGAGCAGGACCTGCATGGTGAGTTCCTCCCGGCGCTGATGCAAGACTGAGGGGCCTCAGCGAGGCGCCATCAGGCGCTTGAGCTCTCCGTCACGCTGTAGTTGCCGGAAGGCTTCCACGGCGCGCCGTACCAGTTCGTCAGAGGTACCCAGACTGAAGGCCAGGTACGCATGGGCAGTGATCTGGCTCAACGGCATGACCGCCTCGAGGTTTTCGAAGGGCATCGCCAGCTCTTCACAGAACCGTCGCGCATCCCGGGGCGACAGGGGCACCATATCGACCTGGCCGGCCAGGAGCTTGCGGAGATTGTCCATGGGCGTGGCCGAGATCACCAGACGGGTGAAGCCGTTGCTGCGCAAGTATTGGTGACGCACGTCGTCGCGCACTACCCCCAGATTGTGCTCCTGCGCATCAGCCAGTTGGGCAATGACAAGGTCGCTCCTTTCGCGGAGCTTGTAGAGCACTGTCTGGATTTCCTCGAATTCGCCCACCCATTTGAAATGCGCTTCCCGCTCCGGAGTCCGGATAATGGGAAAAATCAGCACGTTGGGTTCACCCAGGGCGATGTCGTACGCACGTGCCCAAGGATACATGGCCAGGTGATACTCGCTCAGGCCTGCACGTTCCAGCACGGTGGTCACCACTGAGGTCGCGGGCCCAGCCACCTTCCCGTCCTCCATGTAGCTGTAGGAGGATTCTTCGGTGACCGCTTCGATCGGCTGAGCGAGGGCCTGGCTTGCCATCAGCGCAATCAAGGCGGCGACGACGCCTTGAGTCAGGCAGGTCCTCCAGCCAGAGGCTGGAGCTACAGGAGTCATTCGCATACCCGGTTTCGGCCTCCGTTCTTGGCGCGATATAGCGCTTCATCGGCGCTATGCAATAATTGATCGAACACGCTCATGCCGACCGGATCGAGCTCAGCCATGCCGATGCTCACCGTGACATAAGGGGAAATGGGCGAGGATCCATGCGGGATCCGCTTGCCGGCCAACGCCTCGCGCAGCCGCTCGCCGGCCTGGCGGGCCTGGCGGGCATCGCTGCCAGGCAACAGCACGGCGAACTCTTCGCCGCCCAGCCGGGCGATGACCTCGCCGCTGCGCATGAACAAGGCCTTCATGGTATCGGCCACTTGCTTGAGGCAGACATCGCCACCGCCGTGCCCGTGGGTATCGTTGTAGCGCTTGAAGAAATCCACGTCGCACATCAGCACGGTCAAGGGGCGCCCGCTGCGCAAGGCGCGGTTGAATTCCGCATCCTTGAGCTCGTCAAAATAGCGCCGGTTGGCAAGGCCTGTGAGCGGGTCCAGGCGTGACAGGCTCTGCAATTGCTCGTTCGCGCGCACCAGCTCGGCGGTGCGTTGCGCCACTTCCAGGGCCAGGTCGTCGCGGCTGGCGGCCAGGGCTTGTTCGGCCTCGCGCTGGCGCTGCAGGTACTGGCCCATATTGTCTTGCAGCGCATTGATGCGCAGGGTAAGCAGGTCCAGTTCGTCGTTGCGGCTGCCCAGGCGATCCAGTCGCAGGCGCTTGCCCAGGGTTTCCGGAGTAAGTCGTTCCAGGTGGCGAGCGATATGGCGTACGTGCACGGTGACCAGGCCATTGAACATGAGCATGGTGATGCCCGCCAGCGCCAGAGCCTGGACGACCTGCGTCAGCATGATGGTCCAGATTTCCTTCCAGAGCCGCTGGCGCAGCAGGGCAGGGTCGCCTTCGATGACCAGGACGCCCACGGCCTGCACGGCACCGGGGTAAGGCACCACGGCCAACGCGCGTTGCAAGGACGGCGCCGGGCCGGTGCCGAGGAAACCGTCCCGTTGCCTTACCAATACTTCCTCGGTGCGCTCGGGACGGGGAATGCGCAAAGTCACGCGCCCCACTGGGGCCGCGTGCACCACGCTATCCAGTTGCGCTTCGAGGCTGTCGCGGTCCATCTCCCAGATTGCCTTGGACAGCGAGCCCTGGAACACCTGGTCGATCAACGCCAGCTCACCGTTCATGGCTTGGACTCCGGTGCCCCAGGCGAACCAGGTCCGCACGCTTACCGTGGCGCAGGTGAAGGCCAGGCAGAACACCAGGGTCGCCACCACCAGGCGATGGGCCAGGGGCCGTTCCGCGCCCATGCTCGGGTGCGTAGGGTCCTCGTAGTGTTCCGGTCTCATGGGCCCACCCAGCGGCGAACGATGGCATCGTAGCGACCGTCGTCGCGCAGGCGTGCCAAGGCTGCGCGGAAGGCGGCGACGGTCTGCGGATCAGTGCTGCGGCTGAAAGCGACGTTGAAGCCACTGTCTTCCAGCTCCGGCAGCTCCAGCACGGGACGCAATGCCTGGTGCGGATCGTCGCCGGCCATGCTTACGGTATAGGCGGCGTTGAGTTCGTCCGAAATCCACAGGGCCACGTGGCCCAGCTTGAGCTTCTCGTAGTTGAGGGCGTAATGGTTGCTCTGCTGCAGTGTCTGGCCCAAGGCGAAGCCCTGCCGGATCAGGTACTGCTCGCCTACGTCCTGATTGACGGTCGCGATCTGGTAGCGCTGCTCCAAGGCCTGCCCGAGACTGCTCCGGTTCACGGGCCGCGCCTGGGTGGAATAGAGAAACCAGCGCGTGCTGACAATGGGGCCGACCCATTGGAACAGTGCCTCGCGTTCAGGGGTGCGGGTGATGGAATAGATCATCACGTTGTCCGCGTGCAGCGCCAGGTCGTAGGCGCGGGCCCAGGGCATCATCTGGATGTCAGGGTCGATACCCATATCCCGGAACACCGCCTCGACGATCTCGGTGCACATGCCGCTGACCTTGCCGCCCACTCGGGTGTTGTAAGGTGGCAGCTCTTCGGTGACCACCTGCAATGCCGTGGCGCTGGCGCCTTCCGGGCACGCCAAGAGCGCCACGGCGGCGAGCGCGGCGCTGAAGGTGCGCGAGAGCCAGGCAAGGGGCATGGTCGCTCTCCGAAGGCTGGTGGAAGGGTCGTGCCCACGCTATCGGCCGGTCGGGCGGCAACTTGACCCTGGGCAAGTGACGGCCTCAAGGCCCGGCCGGCGGTGGTAGACTTGGCCGCCTTGAACTTCAGAGGCCCGACCATGACCGAAACCGTTCGCCTGACCCAGTACAGCCATGGCGCTGGCTGTGGCTGCAAGATTTCTCCCAAGGTGCTCGAAGTGATCCTTGCGGGCAGCGGAGCGCAGAACCTCGACCCGGCATTGTGGGTAGGCAACGCCTCGCGGGACGATGCGGCGGTCTACGGCATCGATGGGGAAAGGGGCGTGGTATCCACCACGGACTTCTTCATGCCCATCGTGGACGACCCCTTCGACTTTGGACGTATCGCTGCCACCAACGCCATCAGCGACATCTATGCCATGGGCGGTACGCCGCTGATGGCCATCGCGATCCTGGGCTGGCCGGTGAACGTCCTGGCGCCGGAGATTGCCCGCGAGGTCATCCGTGGCGGCCGGGCCGCCTGCGACGCGGCTGGCATCCCCCTGGCCGGAGGCCACTCCATCGATGCGCCGGAGCCCATCTTCGGCCTGGCGGTCACCGGCCTGGTGGAGAAGGCGCAGCTCAAGCGCAACGACACTGCCACCGCCGGCTGCCGCCTTTACCTGACCAAGCCCCTGGGCATCGGCATCCTGACCACCGCGGAGAAGAAGGGATTGCTGCGCCCGGAGCACCAGGATGTGGCGCGGGACTGGATGTGCACCCTCAACGCGGCCGGCAGCCGTTTTGCCAAGCTGCCCGGCGTGCGGGCCATGACGGACGTCACGGGCTTCGGGCTGATCGGCCACTTGCTGGAAATGGCCGACGGCGCCGGCCTCACTGCCCGCGTCGAGGCTGCGGCGGTGCCACGCCTGGCGGGGGTGGACGATTACCTGGCGCAGGGCTGTGCCCCGGGCGGCACCTCGCGCAATTTCGACAGTTACGGCGCTGGGGTGAGCCCCATGAGTGAGGCCGATCGCCTGCTCTTGTGCGACCCACAGACCAGCGGCGGCCTGTTGGTTGCGGTAGCGCCGGAGGACGATGCAGCCTTCCTCGCCTGCGCTGCCGAACTGGGGTTGGCGCTCGCGCCCATCGGCGAGATGACAGGCCGGGGCGCGCATGCGGTCGAGGTGATTCGATGAGGGAAAATACCACGGACTTCCAGCGTTTGTTTCTGGAAGACGTGCCCATGATGGATGTACGCGCCCCGGTCGAGTTCAACAAGGGTGCGTTTCCCGGGGTGGTCAATCTTCCGCTCATGGACGACCGCGAACGCGAGCGGGTCGGCACGGCATACAAGCAGCATGGCCAGCAGGCCGCTGTCGAGCTTGGCCACCGGCTGGTCGCCGGTTCGGTAAAGCTGGCCAGGGTCGAAGCCTGGACGCGATTCGTACAGGCCAACCCCGAGGGTTTCCTGTACTGCTTCCGCGGTGGCTTGCGTTCACAGATCACCCAACAGTGGATCAAGGCCGAGACGGGCCTGGACTTTCCCCGCGTGGTCGGCGGCTACAAGGCGCTACGCACCTACCTCATCGAGCAGACCGAGGACGCGGTGGCGCACTGTGACTTCGTATGCCTGGGTGGCATGACCGGCATCGGCAAGACCGAAGTGCTTGGCGAACTGGACAATGCCGTGGACCTCGAAGCCCTGGCCAACCATCGGGGCTCGGGGTTCGGCAAGCGCGCCACTGCGCAGCCGGCACCGATCACCTTCGAGAATCGCCTGGCGATCGACCTGCTCAAGCGGCGCGCACGGGGCCAGCAAGGGTTTGTGGTCGAGGATGAAAGCCGCATGATCGGCAGTTGCGCCTTGCCGCTGTCGCTGTTCCGGCGCATGCAGCAAAGCCCGCTGGTGTGGCTGGAGGACAGCTTCGATTCGCGGGTCTCGCGCATCCTGCGCGACTATGTGGTCGACCTTTGCGCCGAGTTCGTCGCGCTCCAGGGCGAGGAAGCGGGTTTCACAGCGTTCGCGCAGCGCCTGCGCCAGAGCCTGGCAGGCATCGCCAAGCGTCTGGGGGGCGAGCGCTATCAGCGCCTGGCCGCTATCCTGGACCAGGCGCTGCAGGTCCAGGCCGCCAGCGGCCGTGTCGACAGTCATCGCGGCTGGATCGAAACGCTGCTCAACGAGTATTACGACCCCATGTATGTCTTCCAGCGTGATGCCAAGGGCCAGCGTATCGAATTCGCTGGCCAGCGGGCCGAGGTGGTGGAGTACCTTAGGCAGCGCCGAAGCCAGGGCTGAACCCGCCTGCTCGGTTCACCCGCTGGCAGCCAGCGGAGCTGCAAGGATTCGGATTCGCTTGCTTTGCAAGCTCCCACCGGGCCAGGGCAGAACCCGCCTACTCGATTCAGCGGGGCCGCCCTGGCGTTTAGAGCGGCAGGGCCAGGGCCACCAGTCCCCACAGGGCGCCAAAGGCCATGACCATCAGGGCGACGGCCCAGAGCACGTGAGCATCGAACGACTGGCGAAGCATGAGCAGGGACGGCAGGCTCACGCTGGGCAAGGTCATCAGCAGGGCCACTGCTGGCGCTGTGCCCAGGCCCAGGGTCATCAGGGTCTGCACGATGGGAATCTCCGCGGCCGTGGGGATCACGAAAAGCGTGCCGATCACGGCCATGGGCACCAGCCAGCCCAGGCCTTCGCCGAAGCTGCCGTCGACGTGGGGAAACAGCCATACCCGAGCCGCCCCAAGCACAAGCACCGCCAGCACATACACCGGGATGGTGCTCCAGAACAGCTGCCACAGGCTGGCGGCCCACCGTCCCAGCAAGCTGCCTTCAGGCTCGGCCGTAGCCGCCGCCACCGCATTGAGCGCCGGCTCTGGCACCTGATCAGGGCGGGACAGGCGCTGAGCGAACAGCGCCACCCCCAGCACCAGCATCACGCCGCCGACCAGCCGCAACGCGGCGAAGCCCCAGCCAAGCACGAAGCCCATGAACACCAGCGTCGCCGGGTTGAGCACCGGGTTGGCAATCCAGAAGGCCAGGGCCGCGCCCACGGAAACCTGCTGCTTGCGCAGGCCGGCGGCCACGGGGGCAGCGCAACAGCTGCACATCATTCCCGGCAGGGCGAACAGACCGCCGCGCACGGTAGAGCCCAAGCCCGCCTTGCCGAACAGACGCAGTAGCCAGTCCCGCGGAATCAGCACCTGCAGCAGGGAGCCGAGAATCACCGCCAGCACAGCGGCCTTCCAGATTGCCAGGAAATAGACCTGGGCATAGGCCAGCGCTGCCTGCAGCGGTGCCACCTGGTGATCGTCGATGATCGAAGCCCCGATACTGTGATTCTGCGCGGCCACGAACGACTTCAGGTAATAGGGCGACCATTTGACGTAGTACAGGCCAAGCACGGCGACCAGTACGAACAACAGGGGTTTCCACCAGAACGACCAGCCACGTGGCTGGGGAGAGGAGGGCAGGCTATGCATGGCAGCAGATGTCCGTGGGTAAAAAACGCTGCATGATAAGGTTTCGGTGGCGCAAAGGGCAGGGCCGCCGGGCTGGGGCAGTTCCAGGCGGGGCCGGCGATGGGAAAACTACCTGTGAAAGGGTGACGCAGGCCTAATGGCAACGGCATTGCCATGGGCCCGCGATGCCCATCAGGCACAGCGCGAGCGAAGCGGGAGGTCGGTATCCGCTTGCGGTTCTACCGGCTCGTAGGGCAAGCCTACATAGTTCTCGGCGATGGTGCGCCGCCCGGCTTCCGAGCTGACAAAGTAATCCAGTTCGGTAGCCGTGATGCGCTGGCTGAACGCATCGGCATCGGGGAACTGGTGAAGCATGGAAGTCATCCACCAAGAGAATCGTTCGGCCTTCCATACTCGCCGCAGGCAGATCTGCGAATAGCGTTCGATCAGCTCCGTGCGGCCTTCGTGGTACACCTTCTGGAGGATATCGAACAGCGTGCTCACGTCGCTGGCCGCCAGGTTGAGGCCCTTGGCCCCGGTCGGCGGGACGATATGGGCCGCATCGCCCACAAGGAACATGCGGCCATATTGCATGGGCTCGACTACGAAGCTGCGCAACGGGGCGATGCTCTTTTCAATGGACGGGCCGGTCACCAGTTTCTCAGCCAGGTCCTGTGGAAGCCGTGCCTTCAGCTCATTCCAGAAACGCTCGTCAGACCAGTTCTCGACCGTCTCCTGGGCATCCACCTGCACGTAATAGCGGGTACGGGTGGGTGAGCGCATGCTGCACAGGGCAAACCCCCTGGCGTGGGCGGCATACACCAACTCTTCATTCACCGGCGGCGTATCGGCCAGGATGCCCAGCCAGCCGAAGGGGTAGACCCGCTCGAAGATTTCCATGGCCTCGGCGGGGATGCTCTGTCGGGAAACGCCATGGAACCCATCGCAGCCAGCGATATAGTCGCACTCGAGCCGATGTACCTGGCCGTCCCGCTCATAGGTGAGCCAGGGGCGGTCGCTCTTGGGCTCGTGGATACGCACATCGGCGGCCTGGTACACGGTGGTAGCGCCAGCGGCTTGGCGCGCGGCCATCAGGTCACGGGTGACTTCGGTCTGGCCATAAATCATCACGGTCTTGCCGCCGGTAAGCCCCTTCAGGTCGATATGCACCCGGCGGCCATCCAGGGCCAGCTCGAAACCATCGTGCACCAGGCCTTCAGCATTCATCCGCTGATCCACGCCGGCCTTGCGCAGCAAGTCGACCATGCCCTGTTCCAGCACCCCCGCGCGAATGCGGCTAAGTACGTACTCCGGGGTCTGACGTTCAAGAATGACGTTGGAAATGCCGGCACGGTGAAGCAACTGACCGAGCAGAAGGCCGGAAGGCCCCGCGCCTATGATTGCGACTGAAGTATGCATGGAATGTCTCGCGATTGTTATTGTGTTTGGGCTGTCTGTATTTTTCGTCCCGCCCACTGTTCATAACAGGGGAAATCGGCTAAATAACGGGTACTTTCAAGTAAAGAGTTCGATTATCGAACCGAGGTGCGCCGTGAATCCGCCTGCTGTTGAACAGGTACCGACCTTCAAGCTTTACGGCGACGGACTTGACTGGCCAATCGCCGACTTGCTGCACTGCGAGACCATCAGTGCCCGCAGCCGGGTTTTCCAATGGGAAATCGGGCCGCACCGCCATGCCGACCTTTATCAGTTGCTATACCTGCATCGTGGAGAGGCGCAGATCGACATCGAAGGCCATCGACAGTCGGTGCGTCAGGCTGCCTTGCAGTTCGTGCCACCACTGGCCGTTCACGGCTTTCGCTTCAGTGAAAACGTGGAGGGTTACGTAGTGACCCTGGCCGCGCCCTGGATCGAACAGCTGCGCGCGCAGGCGGGCATGGGCCAGGAATTGTTCCAGGCGCCGGTGTGCCTGCTGGCGGGTGAAGAACGGGGTTACCTGTATCGCTTGTTCCAGGCGCTTCAGCGCGAATATGCAGGTCCGCAGCCGGGCCGTGAACTGATGCTGCATGCTCTGGCCAACGTAGCCCTGGTGTGGCTGGGCCGACGTATCCAGCAGCATCGGGCCGCGTTGCAGGTCCCGGAACGGGGGCGTGAAGTACTGGCGCGCTTTCAACAACAAGTGGAGGCCTGCTTCCGTCGCCAGCCCAGCGTAGAGCATCTGGCCCATGCCATCGGGGTATCGGTGCCCCAGCTCAACAGCCTGTGCCGGCGTCTGGCGCAACAGTCGCCGTTGCAGATCATTCATCAGCGCGTACTGCTGGAGGCCAAGCGCAACCTGACCTACACCAGCATGACCATCAATCAGATCGCCGACGCGCTGGGGTTTGCCGATCCTGCGTATTTCGCCCGGTTTTTCCGTCGACTGACGGGCCAGTCGCCGCGCGCCTTTCGGGAGTCGCTCGCCACCGGCCCGGCTGTCTAGGCCGCCGGCCCTTCCGGATTGCGCGGGGTGGGCTCAGACCCGCTCGAGTATCCAGTCCACGAAGCGGCGGACCTTGGGCACTTCGCTGGCGTGTTCGGAGAAAGCGATGAAGTGTGAGCCATTACTGGGCATGGCCGCGGGCACTGGCGTCACCAGTTTTCCGCAGGCCAGTTCGTCTTCTATCAGGTAGCGCGGCAGCAGTGCCACGCCGCATCCGGCCACTGCTGCGTGAATGCACATGTAGAAGGTATCGAAGCGCGGGCCATGGTAGCTGTTCGAAGAATGCAGCTGCTGGGCCAGAAACCATTCGTGCCAGGCTTCGGGGCGAGACGTGCATTGCAGCAGCACTACCCCGGTAAGATCCATCGCCTTGGACAGGCGTGTCTCTGCCGCCAGCTCCGGGGCGCAGACCGGAATCACCTCTTCATCGAACAATCGCAGGCAGGTAGCGCCGGGCCAGGTGCCCTGGCCAAAGAAAAAGGCTACGTCGGCCCGAGACTGGGACAGGTCGAAGGGTTCCAGCGCGTTGCTGATCTCTAGATGAATCTGCGGATAGCGCTTGCCAAAGCCCTTGAGGGCAGGAATGAGCCAGCGCGCGCCGAAGGTGGGCTGGGTAGCCACGCGCAGCACTTCGGTTTCGGCTCCGTAGGAAAGGATATAGCGGCTGGACATATCGATCTGGGTCAGAATCTTATCCACCTCGGCGAGGTAGAGGGATCCTGCGGGCGTCAGTTGCAGACGCCGCCGCACACGCTGGAACAGGTGATGACGGAGCATGTCCTCGAGTTGCGCCACCTGCTTGCTGACCGCGCTCTGGGTCAGGTGCAACTCCTGGGCGGCACGGGTAAAGCTCAGATGGCGCGCGGCGGCTTCGAAGCATTGCAGCGCGGCGATCGAGGGCATCAGGCGGCGGGACATGTCCGTTTCCTTGGGCGTAACGAAGCCGGCGCAATATACGGCAAGCCTACGCCAGCTGCCATTCGGCCAGTTGGTACTTGCGGCGGGGCATAGTAAAATCCGTGGTCCTAATCACCGATTTCATGGCGCGCGGCCCGCTGTTGTAATGCACAATGCCGATCCCGCCGTTCGTTACCAGGATATGTCGATGTTCAATTCCATTGCCGCCGCTCTCCCTCGCAAAGGGTGGGTGCTGGCCTTGATCGTGACGGCCGGGGCGGGTTGTTCCTCGCAGAAACCGGCCATCTACGAGCACGAGCATTTCGATGATTCCGGCACCTTTTCCCGTAGCTACCCGGTCAGCGATACCGCGTCCTGTGAGGCCGCCCGTCGCGCCTTGCTCAGCCAGGGCTACATCATCACCAGCAACGACCCCAAGCTGGTCAGCGGACACAAGAGCTTCCAGCAGAACGGTGACACCCATCTGGAAATCTCCTTCAACGTGGTCTGCGCGCCGGACAGCAATGGCGACCGGTCCTCGACCATGTTCGCCAACGCCCTGCAGGACCGTTACGCCCTGAAGAAAGTCAACAATTCGGCCAGCCTTGGGGTTGGGGTACTGGGCTCGGTATCCATGCCGATCGGGTCCACCGACGATTCCATGGTCAAGGTGGCCAGTGAAACCGTATCGGCCAGTAAATTCTACGAACGCTACTTTGCCCTGGTAGAAAGCTTCCTGCCCAGGGAGGCGCGGGAGGCAGCGCATATTCCCGACAGGCCCAAGGGGGATCTCGGCGTGCCGGAAGCGTCGCCGTCCCCGGGCGCCATCCGCACGGCAGACCCCCTGCCTTCGGAGCCGGCTGTGGCAGCGCCACCTGCTGCCCAGGCCCCGGCGCCTGCCCCGACAGCCGAACCCTCCGAGGCTTTGCCCGAGACGTCCGAGCCGCTGGCTCCGCCCGCCGAGCAGCCACCTATCACTCCAGGTGAGGGCGCCCAGGAGGCGCCCTAGCAGTTCGGATCTTCTCCAGGCTGCCGCCAGTTCTTGCGATAGACACCGGGCGGCTGACCGGCCCAGCGCTTGAAGGCGCGCTGGAACGCCTCGGCGGACGTGAAGCCGAGCAGGTAGGTGATCTCCCCCAGGCTCAGTTCGGTGTCGCGGATATAGGCCATGGCCAGGTCGCGGCGGGTCTGGTTGAGAATTGCGCGAAAGCCGCTGCCTTCCTCGGCAAGCTTGCGTCTCAGCGTCCAGGGCGGCATTTTCAGGCGGGCGGCGACCTGTCCCAAGTCTGGCTCGCGACGGCCCTCCAGCATGGGGCCGAGCAGCCCGGCGATACGCTCGGTCAGGCTGCGCGAGCGGGTTTGTCGAACCAGGGCCTCCTCACACAAGGCCAACAGTTGCTGCCAGGTGCTTGGGCAATGGTCAGGATTGCGTAGCGCGAGGGTGCGCAGGCTCAGTCGCAGCCGGTTGGCCTGGCTGCCGAATTGCACCGGGGCCTCGCTCAGGCCTTCATAGGCCTGGGCATAGCCTGGGGCAGGGAATTCGATCTGTAGCTGCTCCGCGCGTAGTGGCTCGCCCGTCAGCAGGCTGAGCTGGCCGAGCCAGCCACTGAGCACGGAGTCCACCACAAAGCGGTTGAAGTCGTTATAGGGGCTGATGGAGTAAAAGTTCAGCCAGGCGCCCCCGGCATCTTCCTGGAAGCTGGACTGTCCTCGATAGTTGACGCCATAGAGGGGCTCGAAGCGGATCAGTGTCCGCGCTGCTTCGCGCACGTTCGGCGCCTGGGCCGCGGTCACCCCGGCCAGACCCGCGTGGGCAAAGCGAGCACAGCGGCCCATGGTCAACCCGAAGGCCGGAATGCCGCTCAGTTGGATGGCAGCGTGGCCCAGACGCATGTAGCGGGCGATGGACAAGGTAGCGCCCGCTTGTCCCAGGCGGGTCGTGTCGAAGCCGAACTGTTCCAGCAACGGCGTGGGGCTTCGATTGTGTTCGACCAGGGCCGCGGCCAGGGCCTGGAGAAACCCTACGGACACCGCGCCCAGCCGCACCGTGCGGGCATTCATAGCCATAGGCTGAACATCCCGGCGCCGCCACCCGCCGGCGCGGGCCGGCCCTGCGCGCCGGCTTGCCAACTGTAACCCGCGCCAGCGCCCACATGGCTCCAGAAACGACCCCGCAGATATACCAGCACGCCGGCCGGGATGTGGGCAGACAGGTCCGGCAGCGGCGCGGGCGGCGATTCGTTCAGGGCCTGGGCGCTGAAGGCAGGGACCAGCAGCGCGCGAGCGCCTTGCTCACGAATCCGGGCCTGTACCTCGGGCGCCCAGGCATCGTCGCCCAAGGCCACGGCCAGCGGGCCTGCGGCGGTGGGAATGAAGGCAACGGCCGGGGAGGGGCCCGGGCTGAGAAAGCGCCGATAGTGTACCTGGTGTTGGCGCAGCGGTTGACCCAGGACCCGCCCGTCCGGCCCGAAGATCACGCCGACGTTGTACAGCGGGCCGGCCGCGAGCGCGAGTTGCCCGTCCTCGGCTCTGGGGTTGGGCAGCACGATGGACCCGGCCACCAGGGTTACCTTGAATTGCCGCGCCAGGCCGCCGAACACCCACTGGAACTCGTCGCGCATTCGCGAGGCCTTCATGCGTAACTGCGCCTCGCTCAGGCGATGCCTGCCCTCTCCCTGCCACCACGCCCGGACGAACGCCAAAGGGTTGCTGAAGGTCAGCCAGCCGCTGACGGCGTCCAGGCGATCAGCCTGGTAGACCTCGTCCTTTTCGCCGCTGAGCCACAGCCAGGTGCCGATGTGCTCGGGTAGCACAATCACGGTATGGGGGCCGAGCAGGCCCTGGGCTTGCGCCTGGCGCAGGTAGGCCTCGAACTTCAGGCGCAGGCGCCGGGCATCCTGATAGTCCGCCGGGGCCATGTGTGGCTGTATTCCGAGGATGTTGCCAGCATCGCCGTGCGCGCCCTGCTCCTGCACCAGGTCGATACGCAAGTCGGAAAGGTAGTGCGCCACCGGCCGTTGACCAATCCAGCCGACATAGGCCACTACCGCTGATACAACCAGCGCTGTGCAGAGCAGAAGGGAGAGCTTGCGCATGAGCAACCAGAGAAGCGAACAATGGAGCATAGGTTAGCAGCCTGTGCGTTTGGATCAATGACTTGTCATTTGTGATCATTGAGCGTACCCCCGTCCGGTCATTACTGTCGCAGCCATGACGTAGGCGCCATCCCGAGCAGCCGCGGACCTGATGCTGGAGCTACCCCATGACCAACACCGCCTACCCACACCTGCTTGCCCCGCTTGACTTGGGCTTCACCACCTTGCGCAACCGAGCCCTGATGGGCTCCATGCATACCGGGCTCGAAGAGGTGGCCGGCGGCTTCGAACGCATGGCCGCCTACTTCGCCGAGCGCGCCCGGGGCGGCGTAGGTCTGATGGTGACCGGCGGCATCGCACCGAATGAAGAAGGGGGCGTGTACAAGGGCGCCGCCAAGCTGACCACGGCTGAGGAAGCCGAGCGTCACCGTGTGGTCACCCAGGCGGTACATGCCGAAGGCGGCAAGATCTGCCTGCAGATCCTGCATGCCGGGCGCTACGCCTACAGCCCGGCGCTGGTAGCACCGAGCGCCATCCAGGCGCCGATCAACCCGTTCAAGCCCCATGAGCTGGATGAGGGCGGTATCCAGAAGCAGATCGCCGATTTCGTCAACTGCGCGCGCCTGGCCCGGCAGGCCGGCTACGACGGCGTGGAGATCATGGGGTCCGAGGGTTACTTCATCAACCAGTTCCTGGTCGCCTGGACCAACCATCGCACGGATCGTTGGGGCGGCAGCTACGAGAACCGCATGCGCCTGGCGGTAGAGATCGTCAGCCAGGTCCGCGCCGCGGTCGGTGCCGAATTCATCATCATTTTCCGGCTGTCCATGCTCGACCTCATCGAAGGTGGCAGCGACTGGAACGAAATAGTGCGATTGGCCCAGGCGGTTGAAACGGCCGGGGCGACCTTGATCAACACCGGTATCGGCTGGCATGAGGCGCGTATCCCAACCATCGCTACCAAGGTGCCTCGCGCGGCCTTCGCGAAGGTAACCGCCAAGCTGCGCGGCGCGGTCAAGGTTCCGCTGATTACCACCAACCGCATCAACACGCCGGAAGTGGCCGAGCGCATCCTTGCCGAGGGCGACGCAGACATGGTGTCCATGGCCCGGCCCTTCCTGGCGGATCCGGCATTCATTGCCAAGGCCGCCGAAGGCCGCGCGGACGAGATCAACACCTGCATCGCCTGCAATCAGGCGTGCCTTGACCATACGTTCGCCGGCAAGCTCACCAGCTGTCTGGTCAACCCGCGAGCCTGCCATGAGACCGAACTGCTGTACCTGCCGACGATGGCGCCTAAGCGAATCGCCGTGGTGGGCGCCGGGCCAGCGGGATTGGCCGCCGCTACCGTGGCGGCCGAGCGCGGGCATCAGGTAACGCTGTTCGACACCGCCACCGAAGTGGGCGGCCAGTTCAACGTGGCGCGGCGTATCCCCGGGAAGGAAGAGTTCAACGAAACCCTGCGCTACTTCCGTCGCAAGCTGGAACTGACCGGGGTCAGCCTACGGCTGGGGGCCCGGGTTGGCGTGGCCGAGCTGCTCGATGGCGGCTTCGACGAGGTCATCCTCGCCACCGGCATCACGCCAAGGGTTCCTCCGATTCCCGGCATCGATCACCCGAGCGTGCTGACCTACCTCGACGTTCTGCTTGGGCGCAAGCCGGTCGGCGCTCGGGTCGCCGTGATCGGAGCGGGCGGCATCGGTTTCGACGTCAGCGAATTCCTGGTTCACCAAGGCACCGTGAGCAGTCTGGACCCCGGCGCCTTCTGGCGCGAATGGGGTATCGACCCCGCCCTGGACGCTCGTGGCGGGGTTGCTGGGGTGCAGGCTGAAGTCAGTCCGCCGGCGCGGCAGGTCTGGCTGTTGCAGCGCAAGGCCAGCAAGGTAGGCGATGGTCTCGGCAAGACTACGGGCTGGATCCATCGCGCGGGGCTCAAGAGCAAGCGCGTCCAGATGCTCAATTCGGTCGAGTACCTGAAGGTAGATGAACAGGGGCTGCATATCCGCGTCGGCGACAGTGAACCGCGTGTCCTGGCCGTGGACAATATCGTGGTATGCGCCGGGCAGGATCCGCTACGGGAGTTGGAGCACGGCCTGCGCGACGCGGGTATCCGGGTGCATCTGATCGGCGGCGCGGACGTCGCTGCGGAGCTGGATGCCAAGCGCGCCATCAACCAGGGCTCACGTCTCGCCGCGGCGCTATGATTGCGCCGGGGCCTGGCCAGGCGCCCTTGCAGCGGTTGCGCCTACCGTGGCTGGACGCAGCGGGAGTGGAAGCGTCGGTGCTGAGGCTGGACCTTATCCACCCCTTGGTCAGCGGCAACAAGCTGTTCAAGCTGCTTCCCTGGCTGACCGAAGCCCGGGCGACGGGCGCCACCGGCCTGATCAGCCTGGGCGGCCCCTGGTCCAATCATCTTCATGCACTGGCCGCGTTGGGCGCGCATGAAGGCCTGGCGACCGTCGGCCTGCTGCGAGGCGAGGCCCGAGACACGGCGACCGTGGCCGACCTGCGCGCCATGGGCATGCAACTGCACTGGCTGGGTTATGGCGGCTATCGGGCCCGGCATGAACCTGATTTCTGGAAACCTTGGCACGAACGCTACCCAGGCTACCTGGGCTTGCCCGAAGGCGGCGCTTGTCAGCGAGGCGTCCAGGGCTGTAGCGCTTTGCTTGAGCTGGTCCAGTCGCAGCTGGGTGTCATTGGCTGGGAGGATTTCGATGCCTGGTGGCTGGCCGCGGGTACCGGCACTACCGCGGCCGGCCTGGCCATGGCTGAAGACGGCAGACGCCCTGTGCACGCTGCCTTGGCGGTGCGACCTGGCCAAGGCGCTGAGCGCAATGTCATCGCGCTGCTGGGCGCCGAGCCCGTCATATGGCATGACGCCAGTCGCGGCGGTTTCGGCAAGGTCGATGCCGAGCTGTTCACCTTCCTGACCACCACCGAAGCCCAAGGCGAACTTGCTCTGGAGCCTCTCTACACCGCCAAGGCGCTGTTTGCGCTACGCACGTCGGTAAGTGCCGGGCTGTTCCCCAAGGGCAGCCGTCTGGTGTTCGTTCATACAGGCGGCCTGCAAGGGCGTCGCGGATTCCCGTCGCTTCCGTAACCAGATTCTGTTTAAAGGTCACTGATCGCCTGAGCGCGATTTCGTGAGTCTGCAGCATAATCCCATAATATGGGAATGAAGTTTATATATTGAGATTTTCCGAGAGGTCGCGCTATAGTCTTTTCGCCGCTGACATAACAACAAGCAGGTGAGGCAATGGACGTACGATTGATCGGGCTGGATTGGGGCACCACCGCCCTGAGGGCCTATTGCCTGGGCGAGAACGGCCACGTGCTGGCGACACGCGCATTGGCCAAGGGCATCATGAACATCGCCAAGGGTGGCTTCGAGCAGGTCCTCCATGAAGCCTGCGGCGACTGGCGTGAGCTCGCTCCCCAGGTGCCAGTCGTGGCCTGCGGCATGGTCGGCAGCGCCCAGGGCTGGCGTGAGGCCCCTTATTGCATGGCGCCCGCCAGCCCGGCCGGCGTCGCTGCCGGCTTGGTCCGCCAGCCCCTGCAAGACGGCGGCTGCCTGCATATCATTCCTGGCGTGCTGCAAGACGGAGCGCTGCCCAACGTGATGCGGGGTGAAGAGACCCAGGTCTTCGGCTTGCTCCAGACGCTAGCTCAGGCTGAGGGCAAGACGCCGTGGCTGATCGGCCTGCCGGGCACTCACAGCAAATGGGTACAGGTGGAGGAAGGGTGCATCCGCCACTTCGATACCTTCATGACCGGCGAACTCTTCGCGGTGGCTTGCCAACACACCATCCTGGGGCGTACCCAGGCACCCAGCGAAGCCTTTCAGCAGCAGGCCTTCGATCGCGGAGTGGCGGTGGCGCGGTCGGCGGAGGGCCGCCTGGGTCTGCTCGCCACGCTGTTCAGTGCCAGGACGCTGGGGTTGACCAATGTATTGGCACCCCACGAGCAAGCCGACTACCTCTCCGGCTTGATGATCGGCCATGAGGTAGCCGCGCTGGTCAACGCCCGGCCAGGCGCAACGAGTACCGGCGCTATTGCCCTTATCGGTAGCCCAGCCCTCTGCCAGCGCTACCAGCGTGTCTTGCACGCTTGCGGTTTCGCCAATGTCCGCATCAGCGATCAGGCTACCGAGCTTGGGCTGTGGTCGTTGGCTGCGGCGGCCGGCCTTGTCCAACCTGACCTGAAGGAGCTCACCCATGTTGCTCAATGACGCCATGGCGCGTAACGGCCTGATCGCGATCCTGCGGGGCCTGCGGCCCGATGAGGCATTGTCCGTAGGCCAGACGCTCTATGCTGCCGGCCTGCGAGTGATCGAAGTGCCACTCAATTCTCCCGAGCCCTTGCGCAGTATCCGCATTCTGCGCGATGGCCTGCCAGCGGATTGCCTGGTGGGCGCGGGCACCGTGCTTAGCGAGCGAGACGTGGGCGAGGTGCGCGACGCCGGCGGCGAGCTCATCGTGATGCCCCATGCCGACCTGAAAGTAGTGCGCGCAGCCAAGTCCGCAGGTTTGCAACTGGCTCCCGGAGTGGTGACCCCAACCGAGGCGTTCGCAGCGCTGGAGGCCGGTGCCGACGCGCTCAAGCTGTTCCCGGCCGAGGCGCTGACCCCTGCAGTGGTTCGCGCGTTGCTGGCGGTGCTGCCAAAGGGAACACCGCTGGTGCCGGTCGGTGGTATCACGCCGGAGAACATGTCGCCCTTCCTTGAAGCCGGTGTCGCCGGCTTCGGCCTGGGCTCCGGCTTGTACAAGCCGGGCATGAGCACCGAAGACATACGCCAGCGGGCCGACGCCTATGTACAAGGCTGGCAGCGGGCACGCTGAAGCGCAACCCCTACGAATTCAGAACATCGACAAGAGAGACAAGCGATGAAAATCACCCGTTTGACCACCTTTATCGTGCCCCCGCGCTGGTGCTTCCTGAAAATCGAGACAGACCAAGGCATCAGTGGCTGGGGCGAACCGGTGGTGGAGGGGCGCGCGCACACCGTGGCGGCGGCGGTCGAGGAGCTGGCCGATTACCTGGTCGGCAAGGACCCGCGCAACATCGAGGACCATTGGCAGGTGCTATACCGCGGCGGTTTCTACCGAGGTGGGGCGGTACACATGAGCGCCCTGGCCGGCATTGACCAGGCCTTGTGGGACATCAAGGGCAAGGCCCTGGGGGTGTCGGTCAGTGATCTGCTTGGCGGGCAGGTCCGTGATCGCATCAAGGTATATTCCTGGATCGGCGGCGACCGACCCTCGGAAACCGCCACGGCAGCGAGCGAGGCCGTGGCCCGTGGCTTCAGCGCGGTGAAGCTGAACGGCACTGAAGAAATGCAGTATGTGGACAGTTTCGACAAGGTCGATCGCTGCCTGGCCAGCGTGGCCGCCGTTCGCGATGCCGTAGGCCCCAACGTAGGCATTGGTGTTGACTTCCATGGGCGCGTGCACAAGCCCATGGCCAAGGTGCTGATGAAAGAGCTGGACCCATTCAAGCTGATGTTCATCGAGGAGCCTGTACTCAGCGAACACTACGAAGCCTTGAAGGAGCTGGCGCCTCTGACCAGTACTCCCATCGCCCTGGGCGAGCGGCTGTTCTCCCGCTGGGACTTCAAGCGCATCCTCAGCGAGGGCTACGTGGATATCATCCAGCCCGATGCGTCCCATGCTGGCGGCATCACCGAAACACGCAAGATCGCCGCCATGGCGGAAGCCTACGATGTGGCCCTGGCCTTGCACTGCCCCCTGGGGCCTATCGCCCTGGCCGCCTGCCTGCAACTGGACGCGGCCTGCTACAACGCGTTCATCCAGGAGCAGAGCCTGGGCATCCACTACAACGAGAGCAACGACTTGCTCGATTATGTCCGCCAGCCCGAAGTCTTCGATTACGACAGCGGCTTCGTGAAGATCCCGCGCGGTCCAGGCCTGGGCATCGAGATCAACGAAGAGTACGTGCGTGAGCGAGCCGCCATTGGCCACCGCTGGCGTAATCCGATCTGGCGTCACGCCGATGGCAGTTTCGCAGAGTGGTAAGGCCGCCCGGCGCCTGAGGGCGCGTTCGGCACGTGGACAATAATCAGAAGAGACCCGACATGCACACCTCAGCTACCGCCGCGCCAGTGGCCCCCAGCGTCGCGATGGCGCCTACGCGTAAACGGTTCTTCATCATGGTGCTGCTGTTCATCACCGTGGTGATCAACTACCTGGATCGCGCCAACCTGTCCATCGCCGCGCCCGCCCTGACCGGTGAGCTGGGGCTGGACCCCACCCACGTGGGGCTCGTGTTCTCTGCTTTCGGCTGGACCTACGCCGCCATGCAGATTCCCGGCGGCTGGCTGGTTGACCGGGTACCGCCGCGCATCCTCTATACCGCCGCGCTGCTGTTATGGTCACTGGCTACCCTGGCCCTGGGCTTCGTCGGCAGCTTCGTGGCGCTGTTCGTGCTGCGCATGGCAGTGGGCGCGCTGGAAGCGCCGGCCTATCCGATCAACAGCCGGGTAGTGACCAGCTGGTTCCCTGAGCGTGAGCGAGCTACCGCCGTGGGGGTATACACCTCTGGGCAGTTCGTCGGGCTGGCGTTCCTGACGCCGGTGTTGGCCTGGCTGCAACAGGCCTTCGGCTGGCAGATGGTGTTTGTCATCACCGGCCTGGCAGGCGTGGCCTGGGCCTTGGCGTGGTATGCCTTGTATCGAGAGCCGCGCGCCGCCCGGGGCGCGAACGCGGCGGAGCTGGCATTGATTCAGGAAGGCGGCGGCCTGCTGGACCTGCAGGGCAAGGCTGCCAGGCGCGGTTTCCAGGCCTGGGAAATCAAGGCCGTCCTGACCCAGCGCAAGCTGTGGGGCATCTATATCGGCCAGTTTTGCCTGAACTCGACCCTGTGGTTTTTCCTGACCTGGTTTCCTACCTACCTGGTGAAATACCGGGGCATGGACTTCATCAAGTCCGGGCTGCTGGCAGCAGTCCCGTTCCTGGCCGCCTTCATCGGCGTGCTTTGCTCCGGGGTGTTTTCCGACTGGCTTATCCGCCGCGGCGCCAGCGTGGGCGTGGCGCGCAAGTTGCCGATCATCGGCGGGCTGCTCATCTCTACCAGCATCATAGGCGCTAATTGGTTCGACTCCACGGCTGTGGTCATCGCTTGCCTGGCCCTGGCCTTCTTCGGCAACGGCCTGGCGTCCATTACCTGGTCATTGGTATCGACCCTGGCGCCGGCCGGGTTGCTGGGGCTTACGGGCGGCATGTTCAATTTCATCGGCAACCTGTCGGCCATCATCACACCCATGGTGATCGGCTTCCTGGCAAGCGGAGACTCGTTCGCCCCAGCCATCACCTATGTAGCGGCCACTGCGCTAGTGGGCGCGCTCTGCTATATCCTCCTGGTCGGGAAGGTAGAACGCATCGCGGTCGAGGAGAGATGACGGCTCCTTCGCGGCCGACGATAATGAGCTCCTTTACCGTTCAGGGTCATAGTCGATGACGTCCAGTGATGCCTCTTGCTCCGTGCCCGCCGGCACCCAGACGCTGCTGCGAGGGTTGAATGTCATCCAGGCGGTGGCCACGGGCGCGCGCGACCTCAAGGCGATTTCCGCGCGCCTGGGGATGACCCGCAGCACCACTCATCGCCTGGCCAGTGCCCTGGTGGAAGCGCGCTACCTGCGGGTGACGCCACAGGGTTACTACCTCGGCTCGAGGCTGATCGAGCTGGGTTTCCAGGCGCGGGACGAACTCCCGCTGCCAGCATTGGCCACGCCCTGGCTGGATGAGCTATCGAGGCTTACCGGCGATACGGTGCACCTGGCCGTGCGCGACGGCGATCAGGTGCTCTACCTGCATAAGAACCCAGGGCGAAACGGGCCGGAGATGCGTTCCCGGGTCGGCCAGCGCATGCCGCTCACCCGTACCGGGATCGGCAAGGCACTGTTGCTCGATGCCGCCGAGGCGGAATGGCGGCGCTTGTTCGAAGGGCAGCCTCAGCCCGCCGCCGTGTGGCCCGGCCGCGCTGAACCGGATTGGGAGACGTTTCTGGCCCGCATGCAGGAGTATGCCGCCGGTGGGTATGCGTTCGACCTGGAAGACAATGAGCCCTCCATCCGCTGTGTGGCCGCACCCGTGCGCGACGCCAGCGGGCAGATCGTCGCCGCCATCAGTGTCGCCAGTACGGTACCCTACATGCCCCTGGAGCGCATGGACGAACTGCGGCCAAGGGTCCAGCAGGCCGCCCAAGCCGTAAGTCGCGAGCTGGGCGGCTGACCCCGGCGGTTTGCGCGACGCTCATCGAAGAGCGTTGCCCCGCCATATCGCTACTGGCTGATCCCTTCAGATAGGGCGAAGGCTAGCGAACGTCCAATAGCCTCGCCAGCTCTTCAACCCCTGCCTCTACATGTTGGGATAAGTCGGGCCGCCCGAGCCTTCGGGTGCTACCCAGGTGATGTTCTGGGAAGGGTCCTTGATATCGCACGTTTTGCAATGCACGCAGTTCTGGGCGTTGATCTGGAAGCGCTTGTCGCCGTTTTCCTGGGTCACCACTTCATACACGCCGGCCGGGCAATAGCGCTGGGCGGGCTCGTCGTAGAGCGGCAGGTTCTTCCCGATCGGAATGCTCGGATCCTTGAGCTTGAGGTGGCAGGGTTGTTCCTCCTCATGGTTCGTACCGGACAGGAACACCGAGCTGAGCTTGTCGAAGCTCAGTTTGCCGTCTGGCTTGGGGTAGTCGATCTTCTTCGAATCGGCGGCCAGCTTCAGGCAGGCATAGTCGGGGGTAGTGTCGCGCAAGGTAAAGGGGATCTTGCCGCCGAACAGGTTCTGGTCGATGAAGTTGAAGGCGCCTCCCTTGACCGCGCCCCATTTGTGGATCGCCGCGCCGAAGTTGCGGCTACGGAACAGCTCTTCGTAGACCCAGCTCGCCTTGAAGGTTTCCGGGTAGGCACTGAGCAGGTCACCGCCCTCGCTTCCGGCGAACAGGCTTTCCACCACCGCCTCGGCGGCCAGCATGCCGGATTTCATGGCGGTGTGGCTGCCCTTGATCTTGGCGAAGTTCAGGGTACCCAGGTCGCAACCGATCAGGGCGCCACCGGGGAACACCATCTTCGGCAGCGCGTTGTAGCCGCCCTTGGCAATGGCCCGGGCACCGTAGGAGACCCGCTTGCCGCCTTCGAGGTACTGCTTGATCACCGGGTGATGCTTGTAGCGCTGGAATTCGTCGAAGGGCGACAGGTAAGGGTTGCTATAGGACAGGTCCACGATGAGCCCGACGACCACCTGGTTGTTTTCCAGGTGATAAAGGAAAGAACCTCCCGGGTTCTCGTCGTCCAGAGGCCAGCCCGCCGTGTGCACGACCAGGCCCTGCTCGTGGCGCGCCGGGTCGATGTCCCAGATCTCCTTGAGGCCGATGGCGTAATGCTGAGGGTCCGCTTCGCTGTCCAGGGCGAAGCGCTCGATCAGCTGCTTGCCGATGTGCCCGCGGCAGCCTTCGGCGAACAGAGTGTACTTGCCACGCAGTTCCATGCCGGGCGTGTACATGCCTTCCTTGGGCTGGCCTTCGCGATCCACACCCATGTCGCCGGTGATGATGCCGCGAACGATGCCCTGCTCGTCGATCAGCGCTTCCTGCGCGGCGAATCCGGGATACACCTC
The DNA here is from genome assembly GCF_000826105.1 of Pseudomonas massiliensis. Lineage (GTDB taxonomy): Bacteria > Pseudomonadota > Gammaproteobacteria > Pseudomonadales > Pseudomonadaceae > Aquipseudomonas > Aquipseudomonas massiliensis. The sequence goes on from NZ_CCYK01000007.1 coordinate 1,521,897, forward strand.
CACGCCCAGGTTTTCCGCCTGCTGGCCAAGCCAGCGGCAGAGATTGCCCAGCGAGATGATGTAGTTGCCTTCGTTGTGCATGGTCCTGGGCACGAAGGCGTCGGGAATCTTGCGCGCGCGCTCGGCATCTTTCAGCAGATAGATGTCATCACGCTTGACGGGGGTATTGAGCGGGGCGCCGAGCGCTTGCCAATCGGGAAACAGTTCGTTCAGCGCGCGGGGTTCGAACACAGCCCCGGAGAGAATGTGGGCGCCGACCTCGGAGCCCTTTTCGACCACGCAGACGCTGACTTCCTTACCGGCTTCGGCCGCTTTCTGCTTGATACGGCAGGCAGCAGACAGGCCCGCGGGGCCTGCCCCGACGATGACCACGTCGAATTCCATGTATTCGCGTTCCACAGGTTCTCTCCTAACACAGGCGGGTACGGTTTCTTCTAATGGGCAGGTTGGCGCGCTGGCCACGCCTGTAGCGGTGATGCACGAGCACCACGCGGCAGACTCGGGGCAGGGGGCTCAAGTGGCCCTTTACCGCGGGTGGCACATTATATCTACACCATTGGGCCGGTCCAAATCAAACGTTTGTTTGAATTCGCTCCAGGCCTGTAAATACGCCATGCGCAACGGCGTGACCGGCGGGTTCCGCGTATTGACCGGGTTTTTCGATACGGTCAAGATACGAGCGGTTTCACGCCGGCTGTCGCTTGCGACGGCCGGCTTCGCGCCCTGTGGCGGCTTCCGGGCCCAGGCCCGGGGCGGGCGATCAAGGCCTCGCAGGCCTGCTACGCTGCTGATCGACAGGCATGGCGCCGTCGGGCACAGCCAGTTTTCGCATGAAGCTTCCTGGCCGGCGGCATGTCGCGCCATGAGCAATCGCAAGGCCCGCCCTGCGACATTCTATTCACCGGAGAGTAACGAGGAATCCATGAAGGTTCTTGTAGCTGTCAAACGAGTGGTCGATTACAACGTCAAGGTCCGGGTCAAGCCGGACAACTCCGGGGTCGATCTTGCCAACGTCAAGATGTCCATGAACCCGTTCTGCGAAATCGCCGTTGAAGAGGCCGTCCGTCTCAAGGAAAAGGGCGTCGCCAGCGAGATCGTCGTGGTCACGGTAGGCCCGGCAACCGCCCAGGAACAGCTGCGGACCGCCCTGGCACTCGGGGCCGATCGCGCCGTGCTCATCGAAGCCACCGAAGAACTCAATTCCCTGGCCATCGCCAAGGCCCTCAAGTCCGTCGTGGACAAGGAGCAGCCGCAACTGGTGATCCTTGGCAAGCAGGCCATCGACAGCGACAACAACCAGACCGGCCAGATGCTCGCCGCGCTGACCGGCTACGCTCAGGGCACCTTCGCCTCGAAGGTCGAGCTGAGCGGGGACAAGGTCAACGTCACCCGTGAGATCGACGGCGGCCTGCAGACGGTCGCGCTGAACCTGCCGGCGATCGTCACCACCGACCTGCGCCTGAACGAACCGCGCTACGCGTCGCTGCCCAATATCATGAAGGCCAAGAAAAAGCCGCTGGAAGTGGTCAAGGCCCAGGACCTGGGCATTTCCCTCACGTCCACCACCAAGACCCTCAAGGTCGAGGCACCAGCCACCCGCAGCGCTGGGGTGAAGGTCAAGTCGGTCGCCGAGCTGGTCGAAAAACTGAAGAACGAGGCGAAGGTAATCTGATGGCTATCCTGGTTATCGCTGAACACGAGAACGGCGCACTGGCTGGCGCTACCCTGAACACCGTGGCGGCCGCGCAGAAGATTGGCGGCGACATTCACGTCCTGGTCGCAGGGCAGGGGATCGACGCGGTCGCCCAGGCGGCCGCCAAGGTGGCGGGCGTTGCCAAGGTGCTGGCCGCCGATGACGCTGCCTATGCCCATCAACTGCCGGAAAACGTCGCTCCACTGATCGTTTCGCTGGCCTCGGGCTATAGCCATGTGCTCGCCCCGGCCACTACCAATGGCAAGAACTTCCTGCCGCGGGTCGCCGCCTTGCTGGACGTCGATCAGATCTCCGAGATCATCGCCGTGGAAAGCGCCGATACTTTCAAGCGGCCTATCTACGCGGGTAACGCGATCGCCACCGTGCAGTCCAGCGCAGCTGTGAAGGTCATCACCGTGCGCGCCACCGGTTTCGACCCGGTCGCCACCGAAGGTGGCGCGGCCTCGGTCGAAGCGGTCGGCGAAGTGAAGAGCGCTGGCGTTTCGGCTTTCGTGAGCGAAGAGCTGGCAAAGTCGGACCGTCCCGAGCTGACGGCGGCCAAGATCGTAGTCTCTGGCGGCCGCGGCATGCAGAACGGTGACAACTTCAAGCATCTCTACGCTCTGGCGGACAAGCTTGGTGCCGCCGTCGGCGCATCCCGCGCCGCGGTGGATGCCGGGTTCGTGCCCAACGACATGCAGGTAGGCCAGACCGGCAAGATAGTCGCGCCTCAACTGTACATTGCCGTCGGTATCTCGGGCGCCATCCAGCACCTGGCTGGCATGAAGGACTCGAAGGTCATCGTGGCCATCAACAAGGATGAAGAGGCGCCTATCTTCCAGGTGGCGGACTACGGCCTTGTGGGCGACCTGTTCGAAATCATTCCCCAGTTCGAACAACTGGTCTGATTTCGCGGCGAAGCCAGAAACCCGGGCTTGCCCGGGTTTTGCGTCTGTGCGACCAGGCCATCCCTGATGGGGTATCGTTTCCTTAGCCATCCCCTGGCGCTAAACTGCCGGGCTTTAGCTGCCGGATGACGCTATGTCTTGGACCGCCCGCTCCCTGGCCTGTCTGGCCTTGCTCCCTTCTCTGGCCCTTGCCGGAGGCAGCTGCGAGCGACTGGTCGCCACGGCCAGCCCGGACGCGCCACCCTTTGCGTGGCGTGATCCGGCCGAGCCTGGCCGCTTGATCGGCGCCAGTATCGACATCCTCTCGCAAGTGAGTGGCGAACTGGGCGTGAAAATCGACGTACTCTATACCGGCAGGCGCTCCCAGGCACTGGAGGAAGCGCGTAGCGGCCGTGTGGACCTGCTGGCCGATGCCGTACTCAATGAGCAAGACCTGACTCGTCTGGACTACGTCTATCCACCCCTGGCCTACAACGAGTACGTGCCCTGGGTTCGCCAGGGCGCCAACCCCGCGTATGGCAGCCTCGCCGACCTTGCCGGCGCTCAGGGCATCGTATCCGGCAAGGCTCGCCTGACACCGGCTTTCCAGGCTTTCGCGGCCACTCATCTCAAGCTGACAGTCGCCGAATCGCTCTCGCAAGCGCTGCGGCGCCTTGCCCAGGGTGAGGCGCAATACGCCATCGCGCCTCGCTACGCGGGTGCCGCCGCGGTCGAGGCGCTGGGGCTCACCGGGCAGCTCGTTCCCACGGAGGTCTCCGTCGACCGGCCTGGCATCTACCTGGCGATCGCCCAGGACTCTGCCTGCAACGACGGCTGGCTGCGCGGACAGCTGGCAAAAAAAATGACAGAATTGGCCGCCTCCGGCGGGATCCAGGCGATCCTGCAGCGCAACGCCGAACGCTGGAAGCTACAGCAACAAGCGGCGGGCGCAACGGCGAAACCATAGGATGAGCAGTGTGAACAAACGACTTTACTCCCTGGGGCTCGCGCTGGCGTTGGCCGGCTGTGCCTCGGACCCGGTGCCGGATGAACAACTGCGGCTGACCGAGCAAGCCATCGAACAGGCGCGCGCAGTGGGCGCCGCCGATGACAGCGCGCCACTTTCCGAAGCTCTGGCCAAGACCGCCCGGGCGCGGGCTGAATTGGCGGGCCAGCGTAACAAGGCGGCGCGCATGGCTCTGGAACAGGCGGAGCTGGATGCGCGACTGGCCGAAGCCAACGAACTGAACCGCAAGAGTCGCGAACAGTTGGCCCAGGTCAATGCCCGCATCCAGCGCCTGCACAAGCAACTGGGGGACGTTCAATGAGCCTCAAGCCATGGCGGGCCGCCAGTTGCCTGATCCTGGGCTTGGCCGGTACCGTGGCCGGGTGCGCCACCCACGACGCGGATGAAGCGCTTGCCCAGGCCAACACCCGTTTCCAGGCAGTGCGCGATAACACCGAAGTACTGCGGCATGCGCCGCGAGACGTGATTCGCGCCGGCGAATCGCTGGCGCGCGCCGAGCGCCTCGCTGGCTACTGGGGGAGTGAAAGCGACGTACGCCACTACGCGTATCTGAGCAGTCGCTACAGCGACATCGCCATGGCCCATAGCGAGGCGGCGGGTAACCAGGAACGACGCCAGCATCAGGAGTTGGAACGGGAACGGCTCCAACTGGCCTTGCGCGAATCGAAACTGATGAGCGTCCAGCGCCAGGGCCAGTGGCTGGAGGATCAACTGCTGGCACTGACCACGACCGACGCTGATCGCGGTCTGGTCCTGACCCTGGGCGACGTGTTGTTCGACACTGGCGAGGCAGACCTGAAGCCCTCGGCCAACCGTACCTTGCTCAAGCTGGTGCAGTTTCTGCAGATGAATCCTCGCCGGGCTGTGCGCATCGAGGGCTATACGGATAGCACGGGTTCGGCGGATGAGAACCTGAAACTGTCACGGGACCGCGCGCAAGCGGTCGCCGACATGCTGGTCGACCTGGGCGTGCGCGAGAGCCGCATCCAGGTGCTGGGCTATGGCGATCAATACCCGGTCGAGGCCAATGCCACGGAGCGGGGCAGGGCGTTGAACCGCCGGGTGGAAGTGGTGATCTCTGACCGCCAGGGCGTACTGGGTCAGCAGCGCTGACCGTCCGGCTGAGGGTATGCAAGTGGCCGCGCGAGCGGCCTCTGGCAATTCGTGCCTTGTTCCCATACAGTTGCAACTGTATCGTGCTCAGGTGTTCGGCGGCGCCATGACCAACCTTCTCCTCTATCAGCGCATCGCCCAACAGCTGGCTGAAGACATCCGCAAGGGTGTGTACCAGCCAGGAGAGCGTGTACCTTCAGTGCGCAAGATGAGCGCTCAGCTCAACGTCAGCCATGCCACGGTGCTGCAAGCCTACGCCAATCTAGAGGACCAGGGGCTGATCCGGGCGCGGCCGCAGTCGGGCTACTATGTTCATCAGACCCCTGCGCTGACGGCGCCTACGCCTGACATCGCCCGCGTCGAGCGCCCCGGCCTGGTCACCCGCAGCAGCATCATCCAGCAGGTACTCGATGAGTCCAGACGTGACGGCGTCTTTGCGCTCGGAGCGGCTGTGCCTCATGTGGAGTATCTGCCGGTGCGCGCGTTGCACCAGCAGATCGCCAAGGTAACCCGGTTCCAGAGCCCCAGGGCCTTCAGCTATATGTTCAGCCCGGGCTACGAGCCCCTTCGCCGGCAGATCGCTATCCGCATGCGGGACGCAGGGGTGGTGGTGGACCCGGCAGACCTGGTGATCACCCATGGGTGCGTCGACGCGTTACAGATGGCATTGCGGACGGTGACGCGACCGGGCGACCTCATCGCCGCCGAATCGCCTACCTACTACGGGCTGCTGCAACTGGCCGACCTGCTAGGGCTGAAGGTTATCGAGATTCCAAGCGATCCCACCGCGGGAATCAGCCTTGAGGCCTTGCAACTGGCCGCTAATCAATGGTCGATCAAGGCGCTGATGATGACCTCGCGTCTGAGCAACCCGCTGGGAGGTATTGTTCCCGAGGAACGACAGAAGCAGCTGCTGCGCTTGGCGGCGGATTTCAACATACAGATCGTCGAAGACGATATCCATGGCGAGCTGATGTTTGACCAGGGGCGCCACAAGGCGTTGAAAGCCTATGACCGGCAGGGGCATGTCATCTACTGCTCCAGCTTTTCCAAGACCCTATCGCCGGGCGTGCGCATCGGCTGGATGATTGCGGGCAAGCATCAGGCCGAGATTCAGCGACTGCAGACCTTCAGTACTCATTCGGCGTGCAGCGTGACCCAGATGGCCATTGCCAGCTACCTGGAGAATGGCGGCTATGACCGCCATCTGCGCCACATTCGCCAGGAATATCGGAAGAACCTCACGGCCTACCAGTTGGCTGTGCAACAGTATTTTCCCAGCGGAACCCAGATGACGCGCCCTCTGGGCGGATTCATTCTCTGGGTGAGCTTGCCAGGCCGCGTCGACACCCAGGAGCTGCATGTACGTGCCCTGGAGCAGGGGATCAGCATTGCGCCGGGACTTATCTTCAGTAATACCGAGCAGTTCAATCATTGCATCCGTCTGAACTGCGGCATCCCCTGGAATCGCGAGTCCGAGCGGGCATTGATGACTCTTGGCGTCCTGGCTACGCAGTTGTGCGAGGAAAGCGGGAACGGCGCCTGGTATTGATCAGTCCAATGTCACGATGCAGCCCTTGCCAAGGTCGCGGGTGAGAGCGAGCATGCCCCTTGTCCGTTGCTAGGTGGTCATTCCATGAACCGGCTCACGCGCCTCGCTTCCCTCCTCATGTTCGCCTCGGCGCTGCCGGCGGCGGCCCTGGCCATGGCGGCGGCGCCTGCAGTCGACGCGCCTGAAGGGTTTGGGCTGGGCAAGGCGGTAGCTGCCCCCGAGGCCTTGTCGGCTGATCCTGTCAAGCCAGGTTCCGCCAAAAAACCCGCTGTCACTAAGGCTCAACCTGGCAAAGGCAAGGCGTCCAAGAGCATTGCCAGCAATCGAGGCAAGGCAACAGCGGGAAAAGTCGCCGCCAAAAGCAAGTCACGAAAAAAAGCCGAAGTCATCGCCACGGATATTCCCGCCGCGAAGCTCGACCTCAGCCTACCAAAGGATATGGTCAAGCAGCTGCAGCCTCCTGGAAAGCCCGAGCGGGTTCCTGCTGCGGCGGCTCAGGCGGCTGTGGACGGCAAGCCGTTATTGCCCTCGCTGTTCGCGCCCAAGGTCGAAGGGGAGCCCTTCGAACTCAACGGTCGGCTGCTTACCAACGAAATGGATCTGCAGCTACGCAACGACAGTCGGCGGGAAGTCGATGGCGCGGCCTTGGACTTCAAGTTCAAGCAATAGGCCATATACGCCGAACAGCGGTTTCAAACGAGCGTTTACCCGGTTAACATCGTCCTGCTTCACCCTATCGCCCTCTACGGAGTCGTGCTGCCATGTTGTGCCGTGCCGGCTGTGGTGCCTGCTGCATCGCCCCATCGATCTCGTCCCCCATTCCGGGCATGCCGCAGGGCAAGCGCGCCGGAGAGCGCTGTGTACAGCTCGATAACGACAACCGCTGCAGGATATTCGGCCAGCCTGAACGGCCGCCGGTGTGCAGTGCATTCACCGCTGATCCTGAGGTCTGCGGCACGGACACGGCCCAGGCGCTGGCGACCCTGGCATGGCTGGAGTGCGAAACCGTGGCTGGGGCTTCTAGCGTCTCGTAAACAAGAAGGAAAACCTATGAGAGCGATGTATCGAGTGATCACAGTGTGCGCGCTTCCCTGGCTCAGTGGCATTGCCGTCGCCGAGGATTGGCAGGTGGCCAAGCAGGCGGACGGCATCACCGTTTCCCTGAGCGCGCAGCCCGGGTCTGACTACAAGACCTATAAAGGAGTAGTCACCATCAATGCTCCATTGGTCAAGGTGCGCGGCTTGCAGGAAGACGCCAGTGGCGCCTGCGCCTGGATCCATGAATGCAAGTCGCAGAAGCTGCTCAAGCATGAAGGGGCGAAGAGCTGGACCTACACCCAGTTCAATACGCCGTGGCCGGTGACGCCCCGCGACTCGGTGCTGGAAGTGACCAGCAGCGAAGGGGCGGATGGTTCCATCACTCGCCAACTCAAGGGCGTGCCTACCTATTTGCCGGAGGAAAAGGGTTTTGTGCGCGTCGCGCAGGTCGAGGGCTACTGGAAGCTTGAGCCCAAGGGGCCGAATGCTACCCAGGTCACCTATCAGGTGCATACCGAGCCTGGGGGTAGCGTTCCTTCCTGGCTCGCCAACAAGTTCGTGGTGGACGCGCCTTTCAACACGCTTAAAAGCCTGAAGGCGCTCGCCGAGCAACGTTGAGCGGGCCAGAAAAAGCCGCCCCCTGGGGCGGCTCTTCAGTTGGCACAATCTTGTCTAGCGAGTTTCGAGGTCCTTCACGTCTCGCTGGGTTTCGCCAGTATACAGCTGGCGTGGGCGGCCGATCTTGTAAGGGCTCGAGAGCATTTCCTTCCAGTGGGAAATCCAGCCGACCGTACGGGCAAGGGCGAAGATTACCGTGAACATGCTGGTTGGAATGCCAATGGCTTTCAGGATGATACCCGAATAGAAGTCCACGTTCGGATAGAGATTGCGTTCCTTGAAGTAAGGATCGTTACGTGCAATTTCATCCAGGCGCATGGCCAGTTCCAACTGCGGATCATTCTTGATGCCAAGTTCGGCAAGAACTTCGTCACAAGTTTGCTTCATCACGGTGGCGCGTGGGTCGAAGTTCTTGTAAACCCGATGGCCGAAGCCCATGAGTTTGAACGGATCGTCTTTGTCCTTGGCCTTCGCGATGTACTTGTCGATATTGGAAACATCGCCGATTTCATCGAGCATTGACAGTACCGCTTCGTTCGCGCCGCCATGGGCGGGGCCCCATAGCGCGGCGATGCCGGCCGCGATACAGGCGAAGGGGTTGGCCCCGGAAGAGCCGGCCAGGCGCACGGTGGAAGTGGAGGCATTCTGTTCGTGATCCGCGTGCAGGATGAAGATCCGGTCCATCGCGCGGGCCAATACCGGGCTGATCGGTTTGATCTCGCACGGTGTGTTGAACATCATGTGCAGGAAGTTCTCCGCGTACGACAGATCGTTGCGCGGATACATCATGGGCTGGCCCATGGAATACTTGTACACCATGGCTGCCAGGGTCGGCATCTTGGCGATCAGGCGGATCGCCGAGATCTCGCGGTGCTGCGGGTTCTTGATGTCGAGTGAATCGTGGTAGAACGCGGACAGCGCCCCGACCACGCCGCACATGATCGCCATGGGGTGCGCGTCGCGGCGGAAGCCGTTGAAGAACGTCTTGAGCTGCTCGTGCACCATGGTGTGATTCTTCACGGTGCTTACGAATTGCGCCTTCTGCTCGGCGTTCGGAAGTTCGCCGTTGAGCAACAGGTAGCAGGTTTCCAGGTAGTCCGACTTCTCGGCCAACTGCTCGATGGGATAGCCGCGGTGGAGAAGGATGCCCTTGTCGCCGTCGATGTAGGTAATCTTCGATTCGCACGAGGCGGTGGACATGAAGCCCGGGTCGAAGGTGAAGCGGCCCGACGCGGTCAGGGTGCGCACGTCGATAACTTCGGGACCAACGGTGCCGGTTAAAATCGGCAGCTCGACGGGGGCTGCGCCCTCGATGATCAACTGCGCTTTTTTGTCAGCCATTGTGGCCTCCTATTAATGCTTCAAATCATCAGACAGACCCCCCACGCAGGGCCCGCACCACTATAGTGTGATAAATCTCAAAGTCAATTTGCCGAACCGCCCTGGGATGGGCGCCTCGCCTGCCCGAAAATGTAGTTTTTTTACACCATCTACGCCTTTTCGAAATGCGCTGCAACGCGGATTGCGGAACAGTCCTTTACGTTGTCATTAGTATCCTAACTGTCTATACTCGGCGTCCGACCGCCAGGGGCTTTCGAGCCCGTTCCACTGTCGTCGTCACTCCCTGGGTGGTGGGTACCTGACCAGTACACTTCCCTACAACTTTGCCCTGCTAGCTGGGGGCTCTTCAGTGTGAAAAAAGCCGTGAATAGCCAACGACCTGTAAACCTAGACCTAAGGACCATCAAACTCCCCGTCACTGCTTACACGTCCATTCTCCATCGCATTTCCGGTGTCATCCTGTTCCTCGGCATCGCCGTGGCGCTCTACGCGCTGGGCAAGTCCCTGGGGTCCGAGGAAGGCTTCGGCGAGGTGAAGGCGTATCTGACCAGTCCGCTGGCCAAGCTCGTGATGTGGGGCCTGCTCTCCGCGCTGCTTTATCATCTGGTGGCCGGCGTGCGTCACCTGATCATGGACACCGGTGTCGGCGAAACGCTGGAAGGCGGCAAGCTCGGCTCCAAGATCGTCATCGTCGTTTCCGTAGTGTTGATCGTTCTGGCGGGAGTCTGGATATGGTAACCAACGTCACTAACCTGTCCCGTTCGGGCCTCTACGACTGGATGGCGCAGCGGGTTTCAGCTGTCGTTCTCGCGGTATATTTCATTTTCCTGATTGGATACCTGGTGGCTCACCCGGGGCTCGACTACGCCCAGTGGCACGCTCTGTTCTCCAATAACTGGATGCGCATCTTCAGCCTGTTGTCGCTGGTCGCCCTGAGCGCCCACGCCTGGGTCGGCATGTGGACCATTTCCACCGACTACCTCACGCCCATGGCGCTGGGCAAGTCGGCCACTGTCGTGCGTTTCCTGTTCCAGGCGGTATGTGGCGTCGCAATGTTCGCCTACTTCGTCTGGGGTGTGCAGATTCTCTGGGGTATTTGATCCATGTCCAACATCCGTACGCTGAATTACGACGCCATCATCATCGGTGGTGGTGGCGCCGGCATGCGCGCCGCGCTGCAACTGGCCCAGGGGGGTCACAAGACCGCCGTGGTGACCAAGGTTTTCCCGACCCGTTCGCACACCGTATCGGCCCAGGGGGGCATCACCTGCGCCATCGCCTCGGCCGACCCGAACGACGACTGGCGCTGGCACATGTACGACACCGTCAAGGGGTCGGACTACATCGGTGACCAGGACGCGATCGAATACATGTGTCAGGAAGGCCCGGCCGCGGTCTTCGAGCTGGACCACATGGGCCTGCCTTTCTCCCGCACGGAAACGGGGCGCATCTATCAGCGTCCGTTCGGTGGCCAGTCGAAGGACTTCGGCAAGGGTGGCCAGGCCGCGCGTACCTGCGCCGCCTCCGACCGTACCGGTCATGCCCTGTTGCATACCCTCTACCAGGGCAACCTCAAGGCCGGCACTACCTTCCTCAACGAGTGGTACGCCGTGGACCTGGTGAAGAACCAGGACGGTGCCTTCGTCGGGGTGATCGCCATCTGCATCGAAACCGGTGAAACCGTCTACATCCGCTCCAAGGCCACCGTCCTGGCTACCGGCGGCGCTGGCCGCATCTATGCGTCCACCACCAACGCCCTGATCAACACCGGCGATGGCGTGGGCATGGCCCTGCGCGCCGGGGTGCCGGTCCAGGACATCGAGATGTGGCAGTTCCACCCGACCGGCATCGCTGGCGCCGGCGTACTGGTAACCGAAGGTTGCCGCGGTGAAGGTGGCTACCTGATCAACAAGCATGGCGAGCGCTTCATGGAGCGTTATGCGCCCAACGCCAAGGACCTGGCCGGTCGCGATGTCGTGGCCCGCTCCATGGTCAAGGAAATCATCGCCGGCAACGGCTGTGGTCCGAATGGCGATCACGTGCTGCTCAAGCTGGACCACCTCGGCGAGGAAGTGCTGCACAGCCGCCTGCCAGGTATCTGCGAGCTGTCCAAGACCTTCGCCCACGTGGACCCGGTGGTTGCCCCGGTACCGGTGGTGCCTACCTGCCATTACATGATGGGCGGCGTGGCCACCAACATTCACGGGCAGGCCATCACCCAGGACGGCGAAGGCAAGGATGTCATCATCCCAGGCCTGTTCGCGGTGGGCGAAGTCGCCTGCGTCTCGGTCCATGGCGCCAACCGCCTGGGCGGCAACTCCTTGCTGGACCTGGTCGTCTTCGGGCGCGCCGCGGGCCTGCACCTGGAGAAGGCACTCAGCGACGGCATCGAATACCGCAATGCCAGCTCCACCGATGTGGACGTGGCCCTGGCCCGTCTGAGCGGCCTGAACGAGCGCACCACCGGTGAAGACGTCGCCACCCTGCGGCGCGAGCTGCAAAGCTGCATGCAGAACTACTTCGGTGTGTTCCGTACCGGCGAGTACATGCAGAAGGGTATTGCCCAGCTGGCGAGCCTGCGTGAACGAATCGCCAATGTGAAGATCAACGACAAGAGCCAGGGTTTCAACACCGCCCGCATCGAGGCGCTGGAGTTGCAGAACCTGCTGGAAGTTGCCGAGGCCACCGCGATCGCGGCCGAGGAGCGCAAGGAGTCGCGCGGTGCCCATGCCCGCGAAGACTACGAAGACCGTGACGACGAAAACTGGCTGTGCCACACCCTGTACTTCCCGGGTGAAAAGCGCGTCGCCAAGCGTGCCGTGAACTTCGCGCCGAAAACCGTGCCAGCTTTCGAACCTAAAGTCCGGACCTACTAAGGGTGATGACCGCTATGTTGCAAGTCAGTGTTTATCGTTACAACCCGGACCAGGATGCCGCGCCCAAGATGGTCGATTTCCAGGTCGATACCGGCGGCAAGGACCTCATGGTGCTGGACGTCCTCGCGCTGATCAAGGAACAGGACGAAGGCTTCTCCTATCGTCGCTCCTGCCGCGAGGGGGTCTGCGGCTCCGATGGCATGAACATCAACGGCAAGAACGGCCTTGCCTGCATCACGCCGCTGTCGTCCGTGGTCAAGGGCAACAAGCTGGTACTGCGTCCACTGCCGGGTCTACCGGTCATTCGTGACCTGGTGGTGGATATGAGCATCTTCTATAAGCAGTACGAGAAGGTGAAGCCTTTCCTGCAGAACGATACGCCGGCGCCTGCCATCGAGCGCCTGCAGACGCCGGAAGACCGGGAAAAGCTGGACGGCCTGTACGAGTGCATCCTGTGCGCCTGCTGCTCGACGTCCTGCCCCTCGTTCTGGTGGAACCCGGACAAGTTCCTGGGCCCCGCCGCGCTGTTGCAGGCCTACCGCTTCCTGGCCGACAGCCGCGATACCCGCACTAGCGAACGTCTGGCAGCCATGGACGACCCCTTCAGTGTCTTCCGTTGCCGCGGAATCATGAACTGCGTGAACGTATGCCCCAAGGGCCTGAACCCTACCAAGGCCATCGGGCACGTGCGTAACATGCTGCTGCAAAGCGGTACCTGATTCATCCGTTGCACCGCAGCACCCCGTGGTCAGGCCCGCCAGCCCGGCCACGGCGAGAACTCGGGCGTCGGCCTTGCCGGTCGCTGCCCTTACTTTGAAGAAATGAGACCAGCAGGGGCATCCGGGCTGGTACCCGGACTACCTGCGAGACCCTTGGTGGCTGTGTTCGAGTCGCTGCACCGGACTTGTTCAGGCCCGCCGTGGCTCGCGCAGGTGGTGGCCCCTAACCGAGGGTGACCAAGCATGCAAGAAAGCGTGATGCAGCGCATGTGGGACAGCGGCTACCTGTCAGGTGGAAACGCTGCCTACGTGGAAGAGCTCTATGAGCTTTACCTGCACGACCCTAACGCTGTGCCAGAAGAGTGGCGCACCTACTTCCAGAAGTTGCCCGCCGAAGGCAGCACCGCCCCCGATGTTTCGCACTCTACCGTCCGCGATCATTTCGTCCTGCTGGCGAAGAACCAGCGCCGCGCCCAACCGGTTTCCGCCGGTAGCGTGAGCAGTGAGCACGAGAAGAAGCAGGTTGAAGTGCTGCGCATGATCCATGCGTACCGGATGCAGGGCCACCAGGCGGCCCAGCTGGACCCGCTGGGCTTGTGGCAACGGCCCGCTCCGGCAGACCTGTCGATCAATCATTACGGCTTGACCAATGCCGATCTTGATACGACCTTCCGTACCGGCGACCTGTTCATCGGCAAGGAAGAAGCGAGCCTACGCGAAATCCAGGAAGCCTTACAGCTGACATATTGCCGCACCATCGGCGCGGAGTTCACCCACATCGTCGATTCCGAGCAGCGCGCCTGGTTCCAGCAGCGCCTCGAAAGCGTTCGTGGTCGTCCCGTGTACTCGCCCGAAGTGCAGAGCCATGTGCTCGAACGCGTCACCGCGGCCGAAGGCCTGGAAAAGTACCTGGGCACCAAGTACCCGGGTACCAAGCGCTTCGGTCTCGAAGGTGGCGAAAGCCTCATCCCGATGCTCGACGAGATCATCCAGCGTTCCGGTTCCTACGGCACCAAGGAAGTCGTCATCGGCATGGCCCACCGTGGTCGCCTCAACGTGCTGGTCAATACCTTCGGCAAGAACCCGCGGGATCTGTTCGACGAGTTCGAGGGCAAGAAGAAAGTCGAGCTCGGTTCCGGGGACGTGAAATACCACCAGGGCTTCTCCAGCAACGTGATGACGCCCGGCGGGGAAGTGCACCTGGCGCTGGCGTTCAACCCTTCCCACCTCGAGATCGTATCACCGGTGGTCGAAGGTTCCGTGCGCGCCCGTCAGGATCGCCGCAACGATGCCAACGGCGACAAGGTCGTTCCGGTTTCCATCCATGGCGACGCGGCCTTCGCCGGCCAGGGCGTTGTCCTGGAGACCTTCCAGATGTCCCAGACCCGCGGTTTCAAGACCGGCGGCACGGTGCACATCGTGATCAACAACCAGGTCGGCTTCACCATCAGCAACGCCCGTGACGCTCGTTCCACCGAGTACTGCACCGATGTCGCCAAGATGATCCAGGCGCCTATCCTGCATGTGAACGGCGACGACCCCGAGGCAGTGCTGTTCGTTACACAGCTTGCCATCGATTATCGCATGCAATACAAGCGTGACGTGGTGATCGACCTGGTCTGCTATCGCCGCCGGGGCCACAACGAAGCCGACGAGCCGAGCGGCACTCAGCCGCTGATGTACCAGCAGATCGCCAAGCAGCGCACCACTCGCGAGCTGTACGCCGAGCGCCTGGCGCAAGCCAACGCGCTGACCCCCGAGATCGCCCAGGCCCAGGTAGATGAATACCGCAGCGCCCTGGACAACGGTCTGCACGTGGTCAAGAGCCTGGTCAAGGAGCCCAACAAGGAGCTCTTCGTGGACTGGCGTCCCTACCTGGGCCATGCCTGGACCGCCCGTCACGACACCCGCTTCGACCTCAAGACTTTGCAGGAACTCTCCGCCAAGCTGCTCGAAGTGCCCGAAGGCTTCGTCGTTCAGCGCCAGGTGGCCAAGATCTATGAAGATCGCCAGAAGATGCAGGCCGGCGGCCTCCCCATCAACTGGGGTTACGCCGAGACCATGGCTTACGCCACCCTGTTGTTCGAAGGCCATCCGGTACGCATGACCGGCCAGGACATCGGTCGCGGTACCTTCTCGCACCGCCATGCCGTGCTGCATAACCAGAAGGACGCCAGCACCTATGTGCCGATGCGCCATCTGTTCGCTGGCCAGCCGAGCTTCGAGCTCTACGACTCCTTCCTCTCCGAGGAAGCCGTGCTGGCCTTCGAGTACGGCTACGCCACCACTTCGCCAAACTCCCTGGTGATCTGGGAAGCCCAGTTCGGTGACTTCGCCAACGGCGCCCAGGTAGTGATCGACCAGTTCATCACTAGTGGCGAGCACAAGTGGGGCCGGCTGTGCGGGCTGACCATGCTGCTGCCACACGGTTACGAAGGGCAGGGGCCGGAACACTCTTCCGCACGCCTTGAGCGCTACCTGCAGCTGTGCGCAGAGCACAACATCCAGGTATGCGTGCCGACTACGCCGGCCCAGATCTACCACCTGCTACGCCGTCAGGTCATCCGTCCGCTGCGCAAGCCCCTGGTAGTGCTTACGCCCAAGTCGCTGCTGCGTCACAAGCTGGCGGTGTCCACCCTTGAGGACCTGGCCGAAGGTTCCTTCCAGACAGTCATCCCGGAAGTCGACAGCCTCGACCCGGCCAAGGTGACGCGCCTGATCCTCTGCAGCGGCAAGGTGTACTACGACCTGCTGGAAAAACGCCGCGCCGAAGGTCGTGAAGACACCATCATCATCCGCCTGGAACAGCTCTATCCGTTCCCGGACACCGACCTGGCGGAGATGCTGGCGCCCTACAGCAACCTGCAAACCGTCGTCTGGTGCCAGGAAGAGCCCATGAACCAGGGCGCCTGGTACAGCAGCCAGCACCATATGCGCCGTGTCATTGGCAACCACAACCGGTCGCTGACGGTAGAATACGCCGGCCGTGATGCCTCGGCCGCGCCTGCCGTGGGCTACGCCTCGATGCACGCCGAGCAGCAGGAAAAGCTGCTCCAGGACGCTTTCACTGTCAACGCCAATGCGCACTGAACCGAATTAAGGAACCACTGATAATGGCTATCGAGATCAAAGCCCCTACTTTCCCGGAATCGGTTGCCGACGGTACCGTGGCTACCTGGCACAAGAAGCCGGGCGACGCTGTCAAGCGTGACGAGCTGATCGTCGACATCGAAACCGATAAGGTCGTGCTGGAAGTTCTCGCCACCGCCGATGGCGTATTGGGCGCGATCGTCAAGAACGAAGGCGATACCGTGCTTTCCGACGAGCTGCTCGGCTCCATCGAAGCCGGTGGTGCTGCCGCGCCTGCCGCTGCGCCCGCTACCGCCGCCGCCACCGTGGCCGCGGCCGCCGCCGCGCCTGCCAGCGCCGATGATGACGCCATGGGCGGCCCTGCCGCGCGCAAGCTGGCCGAAGAGAACGGCATTGCCCTGAGCAGCATCAAGGGCACCGGCAAGGACGGTCGTATCACCAAGGAAGACGTAGTTGCCGCCGTCGAGGCGAAGAAGAACGCACCAGCCCAGGCGCCTGCCGCCAAGCCTGCGGCAGCCGCGGCTCCCGTGACCGCCGTCGGTGATCGCGTCGAGAAGCGTGTGCCCATGACCCGCCTGCGTGCCAAGGTCGCCGAGCGCCTGGTCGAAGCCCAGTCCAACATGGCGATGCTGACCACCTTCAACGAAGTGGACATGACCGAAGTCATGGCACTGCGCTCGAAGTACAAGGACCTGTTCGAGAAGACCCACAACGGTGTCCGCCTGGGCTTCATGTCCTTCTTCGTCAAGGCCGCCACCGAAGCCCTCAAGCGGTTCCCGGCGGTGAACGCCTCCATCGACGGTTCGGACATCGTCTACCACGGCTATGCCGATATCGGCGTGGCAGTGTCCAGCGACCGCGGCCTGGTGGTGCCCGTACTGCGCAACGCCGAGCAGATGAGCCTGGCCGAGATCGAGAACGGCATCGCCACCTTCGGCAAGAAGGCCCGTGACGGCAAGCTGTCCATCGAAGAGATGACCGGCGGCACCTTCACCATCACCAACGGCGGGACCTTCGGTTCGATGATGTCGACACCTATCGTCAACCCGCCGCAAGCCGCTATCCTTGGCATGCACAACATCATCCAGCGTCCCATGGCCATCAATGGCCAGGTGGTGATCCGCCCGATGATGTACCTGGCGTTGTCCTATGACCACCGCTTGATCGATGGCAAGGAAGCGGTAACCTTCCTGGTCACCATCAAGAACCTGCTGGAAGACCCGGCTCGTCTGCTCCTCGACATTTAAACCCGGCTTCGAGCCATCAGCGGCAAGCGGCAAGCTGGACGGCGGTGCGGTGAATGCCAGCGGCCGTCCGGCTTGCTCGGATCGACTTGCAGCTTGAAACTTGCAGCTTGTAGCTAAGGAATCCTTATGACCCAGAAATTCGACGTCGTTGTGATCGGTGCCGGCCCTGGCGGTTATGTCGCTGCCATCAAGGCAGCCCAGCTTGGCCTGAAAACCGCCTGCATCGAGAAGTACCAGGACAAGGAAGGCAAGACCGCCCTGGGCGGTACCTGCCTGAACGTAGGTTGCATTCCCTCCAAGGCCCTGCTGGACAGTTCGTGGAAATTCCACGAAGCCGAGGAAGGCTTCAAGGCTCACGGCATCAACCACGCTGGGGTCACTATGGATGTTCCAGCGATGGTGGGCCGCAAGTCCCAGATCGTGAAAAACCTGACCTCCGGCGTCGCCACGCTGTTCAAGGCCAACGGCGTCACTCTGCTCGAAGGCCATGGCAAGCTGCTGGCTGGCAAGAAAGTGGAAGTGACCGGCAAGGACGGTAACGTCGAAGTGGTCGAGGCCGAGAACGTGATCCTGGCGTCGGGCTCCCGTCCGATCGACATTCCGCCTGCCCCGGTCGACCAGAAGGTCATCGTCGATTCCACCGGCGCGCTGGAATTCCAAAGCGTGCCCAAGCGTCTGGGGGTCATCGGCGCTGGCGTGATCGGGCTGGAGCTGGGCTCGGTATGGTCGCGCCTGGGCGCTGAAGTCACCGTCCTCGAAGCGCTGGACAAATTCCTGCCCGCCGCTGACGAAGCAGTCTCCAAGGAAGCCTACAAGACCCTCACCAAGCAGGGCCTGAACATTCGCCTGGGCGCGCGCGTCACTGGCTCCAAGGTCAATGGCGAGGAAGTCGAGGTTACCTTCACCGACGCCAATGGCGAGCAGAAGATCGTCTTCGACAAGCTGATCGTCGCAGTCGGCCGTCGCCCGGTCACTACCGACCTGCTGGCCACCGACAGCGGCGTGGACATCGACGAGCGCGGTTTCATCTTCGTCGATGACTACTGCGCCACCAGCGTGCCGGGCGTCTACGCCATCGGCGACGTGGTGCGCGGCCTGATGCTGGCGCACAAGGCGTCGGAAGAGGGCATCATGGTCGTCGAGCGCATCAAGGGCCACAAGGCCACCATGAGCTACGACCTGATTCCGTCGGTGATCTACACTCACCCGGAAATCGCATGGGTGGGCAAGACCGAGCAGGCTCTCAAGGCCGAAGGCGTGGAAGTGAACGTCGGTTCCTTCCCGTTCGCGGCCAGCGGCCGGGCCATGGCGGCCAATGACACCGGCGGTTTCGTCAAGGTCATCGCCGACGCCAAGACCGACCGTGTCCTGGGCGTGCATGTAATCGGCCCAAGCGCCGCGGAGCTGGTACAGCAGGGCGCCATCGGCATGGAGTTCGGCACCAGCGCCGAAGACCTGGGCATGATGGTGTTCTCGCACCCGACCCTGTCCGAGGCGCTGCATGAAGCGGCCCTGGCGGTCAATGGCGGCGCTATTCATATCGCCAACCGCAAGAAGCGTTAACAACAAGAAACCACGACATGCCGCCCGTCGTGGGTCCTTCGGGCTCACCGCGGAACGCAGGTCGGACTCAAGCCCGCAGTGCCGCCCTTGGGCGGTCGCGGGTTGCAGTCACAGGTGGCGCGGCACTCAGATGAGCGCAGCGCCGAGAGCGCAGTACCTAACGAAGACGGTAAAAAGCATGAACCTTCACGAGTATCAGGGTAAGCAGCTGTTCGCTGAATACGGCCTGCCGGTATCCAAGGGCTTCGCGGTGGACACCCCCGAGGAAGCAGCGGAAGCCTGCGACAAGATCGGTGGCTCCGAGTGGGTCGTCAAGGCACAGGTCCACGCGGGTGGCCGTGGCAAGGCTGGCGGTGTGAAGCTGGTCAAGAGCCGCGAAGATGCCAAGGCTTTCGCCGCTCAATGGCTGGGCAAGCGCCTGGTCACTTATCAAACTGATGCCAATGGCCAGCCGGTCACCAAGATCCTGGTAGAGTCCTGCACGGACATCGCCAAGGAACTGTACCTGGGCGCCGTCGTCGATCGCTCCAGCCGTCGTATCGTCTTCATGGCCTCCACCGAGGGTGGCGTGGACATCGAGAAAATCGCTCACGATACTCCGGAGAAAATCCTCAAGGCGACCATCGACCCGCTGGTCGGCGCGCAGCCTTTCCAGGGCCGTGATCTGGCCTTCCAGCTTGGCCTGGAAGGCAAGCAGGTCGCCCAGTTCGCCAAGATCTTCACCGGCCTGGCCAAGCTGTTCCAGGACCACGACCTGGCCCTGCTCGAAGTCAACCCGCTGGTGATCAAGGCCGACGGCGACCTGCACTGCCTGGACGCGAAGATCAACATCGACGCCAACGCCATGTACCGTCAGCCCAAGCTGAAAACCTTCCACGACCCGTCCCAGGACGATCCGCGTGAAGCCCATGCCGCCAAGTTCGAGCTGAACTACGTCGCCCTCGAAGGCAACATCGGCTGCATGGTCAACGGCGCCGGCCTGGCCATGGGCACCATGGACATCGTCAACCTGCACGGCGGCAAGCCCGCTAACTTCCTTGACGTGGGCGGTGGCGCCACCAAGGAGCGCGTGACCGAGGCCTTCAAGATCATCCTGTCCGACTCCAATGTCCAGGCTGTTCTGGTGAACATCTTCGGTGGCATCGTTCGTTGCGACATGATTGCCGAAGGCATCATCGGCGCGGTGAAGGAAGTCGGTGTGAAGGTGCCTGTAGTGGTTCGCCTGGAAGGCAACAATGCCGAACTGGGTGCCAAGGTTCTCGCAGAAAGTGGTTTGAACATCATCGCGGCTACCAGCCTGACCGACGCTGCTCAACAAGTCGTCAAAGCCGCGGAGGGCAAGTAATGAGCGTCCTGATCAATAAAGATACCAAAGTCATCTGCCAGGGCTTCACTGGCTCCCAGGGTACCTTCCACTCCGAGCAGGCCATTGCCTATGGCACCAAGATGGTCGGCGGCGTCACTCCAGGCAAGGGCGGCACCACCCACCTGAACCTGCCGGTGTTCAACACCGTCAAGGAAGCCGTGGAAGCGACCGGCGCAGAGGCTTCGGTCATCTACGTGCCAGCGCCATTCTGCAAGGACTCGATCCTCGAAGCCGCCTTCGGTGGCATCAAGCTGATCGTCTGCATCACCGAAGGTATCCCTACCCTCGACATGCTGGACGCCAAGGTCAAGTGTGACGAGCTGGGCGTGCGCCTGATCGGCCCGAACTGCCCGGGCGTGATCACGCCAGGCGAGTGCAAGATCGGCATCATGCCAGGCCACATCCACTTGCCAGGCAAGGTCGGTATCGTTTCGCGCTCCGGCACCCTGACCTACGAAGCGGTCAAGCAGACCACCGACGCCGGCTTCGGCCAGTCCACCTGCGTGGGCATCGGCGGTGACCCGATCCCGGGCTCGACCTTCATCGACATCCTGAAGCTGTTCCAGGAAGACCCGAAGACCGAAGCGATCGTGATGATCGGTGAGATCGGCGGTTCGGCTGAAGAAGAAGCGGCTGCCTTCATCAAGGCCAACGTCACCAAGCCTGTGGTGTCCTACATCGCTGGCGTGACCGCGCCTCCCGGCAAGCGCATGGGCCATGCGGGCGCCATCATTTCCGGCGGCAAGGGCACCGCGGACGAGAAGTTCGCCGCCCTGCAGGACGCTGGCGTGAAGACCGTTCGCTCCCTGGCGGACATCGGCAAGGCCCTGGCCGAGCTGACCGGTTGGGCTGTGAAGTAAGCGGCTCCCTTCCTACAAAGGCCACCTTCGGGTGGCCTTTGTTTTTTTCGGCCTTTGCAATCGTATAGACTTGCCCCACCGCGGCGGTCGCTCAGGCCGACGTCAGAAACATCAAGAATGAGAGTAGCCATGGGCGCACAGTGGAAAGCTAAACACAAAGAGGCAGCGGCCAACGCCAAGGGGCGTATTTTCGGCAAGCTGGCCAAGGAACTTCAGATCGCCGCCCGCGCCGGGGCGGACCCGGACATGAATCCCCGGCTGCGCCTGGCCGTGGAACAGGCCAAGAAGGCGTCCATGCCTCGCGACACCCTGGAACGCGCCATCAACAAGGGCGCTGGTCTCAGTGGCGATGTAGTGCAGTACACCTTGGTGAAATATGAGGGCTTCGCCCCGCATCGGGTGCCCCTGATCGTGGAGTGCCTGACTGACAACGTGAACCGCACCGTCGCGGAGATCCGAGTACTGTTCCGCAAGGGTCAACTGGGCGCCGAGGGCTCGGTGTCCTGGGATTTCAACCATTGCGGCATGATCGAAGCCGCGCCGGCCGATGCCGATGCCGATCCGGAGCTGGCGGCCATCGAAGCGGGCGCGCAGGATTTCGAGGCGGCGGAGGAGGGGGCTACCCTGTTCTTCACCGAGATTACCGACCTCGATGCTGTGCAGAAGGCGCTTCCCGACCACGGATTCACGGTGTTGTCCGCCAAGATCGGCTACGTGGCCAAGAACCCGGTCGCGGTGACCGATGAGGCGGCACTTGCCGAAGTGGAGGCCTTCCTGGACGCCATTGACGGTCATGACGACGTGCAAAACGTCTATGTGGGTCTTAAAACCGAATGACGGCCACGAACCGGCGCAGACGTGGCCGCGCCATGTTCCTTGGCCTGTTTTCTAATCGCTGAGCAGGCGCGCCCGCACTTCTTCAAGGGATGGGCGCGCCAGGGTATCCGGCTGTTGACAGGCCCTGGCGAGGCCGGCCCAGTGTTCTGCGGGCTGGGCGCAGCGCAGTGATATCTCTTCAAGCATGATGCCCAGGGCGCGCGCTTCGATGGCTTCCAGGGCCCTGGCCTGATCCTGATCCGCCCTTGTGTAACGGCTGGCCGCGCCGAAGTCTCCGAGCAAGCCATGGCCACTGCTGTCGACCAGCACATTATGAGCGTACAGATCGCCATGGCTGATGCCCCGCCGATGCAGATGGGCGGCAGCGCTGGCAATGCCTGAAAGCAGCGTGCTGGCCTGTTCGAGTGTGAACCAGGTATCGCCAGGGTAGCAGTCGCGTGTGCAGGTCTCGAGGCTTGGCGGCGCGGCCAGGTTTCGATAGCCGGTACCTATCCTCTCCATGACAAGCCCTGGTAATCCTTCCGGATGTCCGGTGAGCTCCGCGTGGGCCGCTATCAGGTTGGGATGTTGGCCGGCCTGCAGGCTGGCGGCGATCTCATCGGTCGGTGTGCCGTCACTGGTCCTCCCGGCCCGATAGCATTTGAGCGCTACAGCTTCGTTAGTGGCCGACCAGGCCTCGTAGACGATTCCGGAAGCCCCTTCGCCTAGTGGCCGGCCAACCCTGAAGGTCGTCCAGGCCATGGCGGGACGGCCTCGCCTTTGGTGCTCAGCGAAACCTGGATTTCCCGCGAATGCGAGCCAGGCGAGCCGGGGCAGGCGCAGCAGCCAGCTCGGTAGCTCGATCAGATCATTGCAGGCGATTCGTATCAGCTCCAGGGCACCGCAATGGGCCAGGCTTGCCGGCAAGCCGGTGAGGCAATTACCCGCGAGCATGAGCTTTTGCAACCTGGGCAGGCCGTCAAAAACCTCAGGCAGTGTCTTGATGTGGTTGTCGGTCAATATCAGCCAGCGCAACGCCGGCGGCAGCGACGCGGCAGGGATCTGGCGGATGGCACAGGCCTTGAATCCTATCATCTCCAGCGCCGGGCACTGGCCAAGCACTTCGGGCAGCTCAGTGAACGGATTATTGGAGCAGAACAGCACTTTCAGCCGCTTCAGTCGCGGCAGGTCCGCAGGCAGATGCTTGAGCTGGTTACCGTTCAGATTGAGCACCTCCAGGGTATCGGCCAGCCCATACACCTCAGGAGGGACTTCTTTCAGGTCCGCCTGGAGATCCAAGCGGGTGGCGCCAGCCAGGGCACCTGCGCGCAGCTGGTCAAGGGTCGTCATGGCCGGCCCTCGATCTGGCGGAGCTGGCTCAGACGGCTCTGACTGCGCATCAGGTCGACTGCCGCGGCAGCCAGCGCTTGCTCGAGCGGATGTTCGCTAAGCAGGATCAGCCGCTTGTCCCGGTCGTAGAGCACGTCCACCAGATTGATGAAGCGTTGCTGCACGGCAATCGAGCACTCCGCCAGCAGGGGCAGCTCGGCGACTACCCATTCATCGAAACGCTCGCAAAGCAAAAGATAATCCATGACTGCGGTGGGCGCCTCGCAAAGCTCAGCGAAGGTGAAGCTGACACGTCGCTCATGCCAGCTGCGTGCCGCGAGTTGACGGTTACCCACCTGCAGTGAAACGCCTTCGCCTGGGACGACCCCGAGTTCCCGACGCTCCTGTGCGCTGACGTTTACACGATAGCTTCCGGTCACGAAACGCTGTGCGGTACCCGAGCCCGGCAAGCGACGGTAGTCCTGATCGCCGCCGACCTCCAGGACCTCCATTTGCGCTTCGATCAAGCGGATTACTGGCAGGAACCGTTCATGGTAGAGGGGGTTGGGCAGCAGCTGGGCCGGGGCGTAATTGGAGGTAACCACCAGTAGCACGTCGCGGGCGAACAGCGCTGAGAAGAGTCGGCGTATGAGCATGGCATCGCCGATATCGTGGACGTGAAACTCATCGAAGCACAGCAACTGGCAATCGCTCAGCAGTTCGTCCAGGGTGCGCTCCAGGGCGTCGTCCTTTCCTTGATGGCGGAACATGCCCGCGTGGAGATCCGCGAAGAACCCGTGAAAGTGCAGCCTGCGCTTGCCAGCCAGCGGAACTGCCTCGAAGAAGCGATCCAGGAGCCAGCTTTTGCCACGGCCCACCTTGCCATGCAGATAAAGGCTATGTCGGCCATTGAAGCGAGCCTGTGCCTCCACGAGCAGGGAGACGCGGGCCGCCAGCCGGTCGATGACCTGACGCTGGCTCTGGCCGAGGGTATAACCCTGCTGTGCGGCGCGTTCATCGAAGTAATGCCTGACCGCTTCGGCGGCTGCGCTGTTGGGGGCCGGGGAATGGGCATTCCCGCCGCCGAAGGAAAACCAGGAGCGTTTCGAAGCCAAGGGAAGGTCCCACTGAAGCTGTTGGGGCCTCCAGTATATACGGGCTAGATGTCCTTACCCATGGCGCGCGTCAGAGCCTCCCGATTGCCCAGGCCCACTGCGCTGACCATGGCGTAATTATAGACCGGGTCCGACCAGTAATCGGCCTGCAGTTCGCCATCCCGGCGGCTGCCCCGGGGCAACAGGCGGTAGCCGGGCCCGGGAGGACGCACATAGAAGCTGGCCCGTTCACCCACGGCGTTTTCGTACACAACCATTGCGGCTGGGCCTTGGTCGGTATTGAGCAAGCGCGCGCTGCGTGGATGGAATCCCGCGGGTGACAAGTCCGGCAGCCGTTGCGCGCGGTCGAAGTATCTATCCAGCCAACGCTGCAGGTCGCCCGGCGCTTGCCCGGTGTAGTCGGCCTGGAGTATCCCCTGGGCCGCGAACATGCGGTAGGCGGCCAGGGCATCCGTCATGGGTGCCGTGGCGGCGAGCGCGGGTCGCTGATCGGGACCGCGGGCTTGCCATCCGCCCAGGGCGCCGAGACCCACGGCCATGATGAGCGTGGCGGCATGGGCCAAGTAACGTAGGCGGCGGCCGCGACGCTGTCTGGCGATGGCCAGCGGATCCAGGCCGGGGTTCGCTGGCAGGTTCAGCGCCCCGCCGAAAACGGCGCGCAACCGCTGGGCGTCGGCCTGCCACGCCTGCACTTCCCGCGCGGTGTCCGGATGGTTGGCCAGCCAATTTTCCACCCGTTGGCGGTCTTCAGCCGAAAGGCGCTGGTCCACGTACGCATGAAGATCATGCTCGGAAGGGGGAAGGTTCGTCATTTGCATACTCGCAAAGGAGGGGGGCTGATTTCCCCCTCCGTCAGTTGATGCAGCGCCTTGCGCGCCCGGGAGAGTCGAGACATCACGGTACCTATGGGAATATCCAGCATCCGTGCCGCTTCCTGATAGCTCATCCCCTCGACCGACACGGCGAACAGCAAGGCCCTTTGTTCCGGCTTGAGCTGGTCGAACGCACCCAGTGCGGCCTGTGCCACCACCGCGCGTTCGGTGGAGGGCAACGCTTCGTCATGCCCCATGAAAAATTCAAGCATGCGGGCATACCGGCGAGCGCTACGGTGGTTATCGACGAAGCGACGATAGAGGATCGAGAACAACCATGCCCTCAGGTCGCCGTCGTCGCGTTTGCCGTTCCAGCGCGCCAACGCTCGTTCAAGGGTGGATTGCACCAGGTCGTCCGCATTGCTGCTGTCCCTGGTCAACGACAGGGCGAACCGGCGCAGGCGCGGCAGAAGGTCTCGCAGTTGCTCGTCTAGGTCTTTCATGGCAATCACGTCGCTGGTTGAACCGGCCAGACGGCCACGGACGGGATTTATTCCGTCCAGGCCGACGAACGGACAAGTGTTTCAACGCAGCATCGGGACCATGCCCGCGACCACCTTGAGCATATTTTGGGCCAGACGCGCCGAGCGGGCCCCTGACCAGCCGGTGCGCGGCTCCGGTGCGTCGAGGTGGTCCTTGAACGGCATTTCCAGCGTCATGGAAAGGCAGTCGAAACGCTGGCCAACCGCATTGCAGGCCAGGCGCATGTTGGCCTGGCCTGGCAGGTCCCGGGTATAGCCATGCCGTTGCTGGAAATCCGGCGTCTGCGCGCACAGTGCGTCGCGGAAGCGGGCCTCCAGCCCGGCGATGCGGGGGTTGTATCCGGGGTTGCCTTCACAGGCGGCCGTGAAGACATGGGGGATCTCTTCGTCGCCATGCGCGTCGACGAAAAGGTCCACCCCATGCCTATCCATCTGATGGAGCGTGAAATGCACTTCCGGGGCTCCCTCGGCTGTCGCATCCTGCCACGTCCGGTTCAGGTCCTTGCCTGCCGCGTTGGTCCGCAAGTGACCGTGGAAGGCGCCGTCCGGGTTCATATTGAGGATGAGATACAGCTCAGCCTGCTCCAGCAAGGACCGCAGCCAGGGCTCGCCTTGCTCGAGCGCTTCTATCATCCCCTCCATGAACCACTCGGCCATGTGCTCGCCGGGATGTTGCTGCGCAATGAACCAGAGCTTCCGTTTGCCCGGCTCCCCCTTGCCTGCACGGTAAAGGGGAATTTCCCGTCCCTCGCAACTCCTGCCAGTGGCCAGGCGTTCAAGCCCGTGATGGGCGTCGGCGCGGGCGATCAGGGTCTCATGGCGGGCGAGGCGGTATGGCTCGAAATACGCGAACGAGATGGTCGTGGCCGATGCGACCAGGCTGAAGCTCAGAGCTGAGCCGTCGTAACGGCTAGGTACCCGAAACCAGTGTTCCGAGTCTTCGCAGGCTACGGCGTCGTACCCCTCCCAGGCATGAGGATAGGACGACTGCCCGGCATTGGTGATCACGAACTCATAGCGCTCACCTGCCAGGAGTCCGGATGCTCGGAAATGGAACCACTGAAAATGGCCACTGCGGGTATCGGGCCTGATGGCCAGGCGAATGTTGCTAGGGTCACTGGCGTCCAGTACCTGAATGTTTCCAGTATCGAAGCCCGCTTCGATGGTGACGGCGTTTGGGCTGGGGTGCATGTGGCAGATTTCATGTTGGATAAAAACAGAGTGTACACCTGGGCTCGTCGGTGCTCACGTTACAGACGGATCAGTCACGCGGTTCGGCGTGTACGACCTTCTCGACCTCTAGGCCGCAGTCGAGGCTATGTATGACCAGCGCATGGGCCATGCCCAGGAGGTGAACCACGCCCAAGGCCAGGTGGCGCGCTTCACCCTTTTGCGAATCGGCGTTTTCATAGGCTACGGCCGCCGCGCAGTGAAGCAGGCTGCTGGCCTGGGTCAGGGCTTCAAGATGGTCGAGGTTGGCCCGAGGGGAAAATGGCATGGAAAGCGGGAAGGGGAGAGAGGGCGTCATTAAGGCTCCTTGCTTGGATGACACTGAGAAAGCCGTGGCAGCGCCTAGTATAATTACGGCCCGTAGCAGGTGGATAAGCAAAGCATTACGGAGTATGTATGGCTCTCGTGGCGCTGCGCGCTAAGGTACGACCCCATGGAAACCTGGATCGAACTAGTCAAACAGAAAATGCGCGAGCGCCGCCTTACGCAGGAGCAGCTCGCCGAACGCATTGGCCGCTCCCAGGGCGCCGTGAACCACTGGCTCAGCGGGCGCCGCCGACCGGACCTGGACACCATGAACGATGTACTTCGCGAACTTGGGGAAGTGAATCTCGAAGTGGTGCAGATACTCCGGGTCAATGAGCAGCGAGGCAGATACGGTCATCAGGCTGCGGCAGCTGTCCCTGAGTGGGCCATCACCAGGCCTGGCTTCAGTTACCCCGTGCTTGAGTGGGCGGCTGCGGTTGATTCGAAACCCTCCATATCCGCTTACAGCACCGGCCGTGAATACGTGTCGGACTACCACGCCAAAGGGCCGGCCTACTGGCTTCAGGTGGAGGGTGAAAGCATGAGCGCGCCTTTCGGGCGGAGCATACCGTCCGGAGCGCTGGTACTGGTGGACCCGTGCGCTCAGGCCGCTCCCGGCGACCTGGTGATCGTGACAGCCGTCGTCGTTCAGGAAGCGATCTTTCGGGAGCTGGCGATAGAGGGCGGACGTCGCTACCTGAGGGCCTTGAATCCGAACTGGCCGGTGATGAGCTGGGAGGATGATTGGGTAATCAAGGGCGTCGTGGTTCGAGCCATGCTCGACTTGCAATAGGCTCAGGCATGGGCGCGAATGCAGCGAGGGGAGCCGAAGCTCCCCCCAAGGTCGTGTGCACTTTTCGTTATTGGTCTGCGGCGGCCTGTTTTTGTTTTTGTCGGCCTGCCTGTGCACGCTGTGCGGCCCCCACTCAGGGCCAAGAGCAAACGTATTTTTTTGAGCGCTGATCCATTCTCGAGTGAGTACGATGTTCACTGGCTGCCTCAGGGCAGTTTTGTTCTTATGTTTGAACGATCGTGGGCATTGCCCTTGAAAACGCACCTTCGTCAAAAAGATCTGTTGGCTTCGCCTCTGCCGCGGTTGTTCTTGTTATGTCAGAGTCGTTTGTATTGTTGTTATGGTGTCGCTGGGTTTTTCTTGTTTTTGTACCAACCACATAGCAGAAGCCGTGCCAGATCATATAAAACCTTATAAAACAATGACATGCTATGTCGGGGGCGACGCTAAAGGCTTTGAGTGACGTTTTTATGTTTCCGGGTTACTCGTTCAACGGTACAGCTGAAGCCTTCGGTAACACTTCAAGTCGTGGTCTGTGCGAGCGCCTGGGAGCGCTCCCTTTGGCTGACCGCTTCGCAAAGGTCGATCAACAGTTCGCGCATCCATCGGTTGGCGGGGTCCTGGTCGGTGCTTTCATGCCAGTAAAGGTGAGTTTCCACGCTGGTTACACCTGAGACAGGCAGTGGCGCACAGGGAAGATCGTGGCGACGGGCGAATCGCTCAGGCACGGTGATGACCATGTCGGTGTGCTGCAGTACCTGCGATGCCATCATGTAATGCTGCGAGCGCAGGGCGATTCGCCGTTGCAAGCCGAGCTTGCCAAGGGCCAGATCGACCTCACCCAGTCCGTTGCGCCGGCTGGAGATATGGATGTGAGCCTGGGCGAGGTAAGCGTCGAGCGTGAGCGGCCTGCCTTCCAGGGGGTGACCTCGGCGCATGGCGCATACGTAGCGGTCGTCCATCAAACGCACGTGGCGAACCTGAGGGTCTGTGTTGAGTGGGGCATCGACCGCGAAGTCCAGACGGCCCGCCGCGAGCTCCTTGGTGGTTTCACGTCGTTTGCATAGAAAACTCTCCACCACGACACCAGGCGCCTGTTTACGCAACCGTCGTAGCAGGGGCGGCAGCATTACCGCCTCGATCAGGTCCGTCATGCTGATTCGAAAGGTCTTGCCTGCCTCGGCGGGATTGAAGGTACGGCTTTCCTGGACCGATACCCTGAGAAGGGCCAGTGCGCTGCGCACCGGCCCGATGATGTTCTGTGCCATGGGCGTAGGTACCATCCCTTGGGCCGTGCGCACGAACAGTGGGTCGTTGAAGGTTTCCCGCAAGCGAGCCAGCGCATTGGACACGGCAGGCTGGGTGATGCCGACGATCTGCCCTGCTCGTGTCAGATTCGCCTCGGTATAGATGGCATCGAACACGATGAACAGGTTCAGATCGACTTTGCTCAGGTTCATGGGCAATACGCTCTCAGCTCAGGGTGCCGTATCCGGCTTATGAATGTTTATACACCAGGATAATAGGCTCGCAAAATAGTACTCTGATCCCTAGGCTTGCACTCATCGGGCCCACGCCCCTGACCCATGCCGAGAATGACCGATGGATTTTGCCTACTCTTCACGCGTCGAAGCGCTGCGCGCGCGGGTCGCCACATTCATGCACGCCGAAGTGTTCCCCGCCGAAGAACGCTTCGCCCAGGAACTGGCTCAGGGCGACCGTTGGCAGCCTACCCAGATAATGGAACTGCTGAAGGAGCGCGCTCGGGCAGAGGGCCTGTGGAACCTGTTCCTGCCTGAGTCTGAATTTGGCGCCGGGCTGACCAATCTGGAATACGCCCCGCTGGCAGAGTTGATGGGCCAGTCCATGCTTGGCTCCGAGCCATTCAACTGCTCAGCGCCGGATACCGGGAACATGGAAGTGCTGGTGCGCTATGGCAGCGAGCAGCAGAAGCAGCGCTGGCTGATACCGCTGCTCGAAGGCAGGATCCGTTCGGCGTTCGCCATGACCGAACCGGA
The DNA here is from genome assembly GCF_000826105.1 of Pseudomonas massiliensis. Classification (GTDB taxonomy): domain Bacteria; phylum Pseudomonadota; class Gammaproteobacteria; order Pseudomonadales; family Pseudomonadaceae; genus Aquipseudomonas; species Aquipseudomonas massiliensis. Next base: position 1,551,848 of record NZ_CCYK01000007.1, read on the forward strand.
AGTCGCTTCTTCGGACGCGACCAATATGCGCGCCACCGCAGTGATCGATGGCCAGCATTGGGTAATCAATGGGCGCAAGTGGTGGACTTCCGGCGCCTGTGACCCGCGCTGTGAAGTGCTCATTTTCATGGGGCTGACCGATCCTCAGGCACCACGTCACCAGCAGCATTCCATGGTGCTGGTGCCCATCGACACCCCCGGGGTGAAGGTCGTTCGGCCCCTGACCGTGTTCGGGTATGACGACGCGCCCCATGGCCATGCCGAGGTAATCTTCGACGAGGTTCGTGTTCCCCTGGATCACGTCATTCTTGGCCCCGGGCGAGGCTTCGAAATCGCCCAGGGGCGGCTTGGGCCCGGGCGCATTCACCATTGCATGCGCTCGTTGGGAATGGCCGAACGCGCATTGTCACTGGCCTGCCAGCGAGCGCTGTCGCGCCAGGCATTCGGCAAACCCCTGGCCAGGCTGGGCGGTAACGCGGACCTTATCGCAGAGTCCCGCATCGAAATCGACATGGCGCGGCTATTGACCCTGCGTGCGGCCGACATGATGGACCGGCTGGGCAACAAGGTAGCGCGCAGCGAGATCGCGCAAATCAAGGTAGTAGCGCCGAACGTAGCGTTGCGCGTGATCGACCGTGCCATTCAGTTGCACGGAGGCGCGGGCGTCAGTGCGGACACGCCCCTTGCCTACATGTACGCGATGCAGCGGACACTGCGCCTGGCCGACGGCCCGGATGAAGTGCACCGGGCCGCCATCGCCAAGTACGAACTGGAGCAATACCGAGCCCCTTACTGAAGCCAGACTTCTACGCGCCGATTGCGGGCGCGGCCACTCTCATAGGTATTGCTGGCGACGGGCATCAGCGCGCCCAGGGCAAGCACCTGTTGGGCGACGATGCCGCGCCGGGCCAACTCCCGGCGAACCGTCATCGCCCTGAGCCGGGAAAGCAGCTCGGCACGGTCCGGGTCGCTCTTCGTATCGCCGAAACCTACCAGCACCAGCCTTTTTGAATCTCGCGGATGGCTGCGCAGATAGCTCGCCAAGCGTTCCAGGTCAGCCATGGCCTTGCTGTCCAGGCTGGCGCTGGAACCGGCGAAGCGGAAATTCACCGTCAGGCGCTGGCCGGCACGCGCCAGCGCCAGGTAGTCCGCGGGCATCAGGCTGGAGGGTTGCGGATTGACCGGATGAATCTGTTGCGCCACGAACCCCTGTTCGGCCACCAGTCGTTGACCGGCATCGCTTTGTGCGAAGCGGGCAAGCGCACTTGCCCACGGGCTCGCGCCGCCAGCAGGGGCGTAGAGGTAAAGTCGACGAGACAGCAGGTAGTCTTCGGTCGCAACCGTGTCGGTACTTGGGTGCAAGGGCTGCGCCTCGCCATCACCGACGGCCAGGGCCCGGCTCTGGCGAACATAGGGTAAGCCGATGAAACCTATCGCTTGCGGGTCGTGGCTGACGGCAGCCGAAAGGTCCTCGCTGGATTCCAGTCGCGCGGCGGTAGCGGAAAGGTTCAGACCACGGGGAGAGAGCACCAGGTCGCGAAAGGTTTCCCAGGTGCCGGAGCGGTTGTCCCTGGCGTATAGATGGATCGGGCCCAGCGGAACACCCAGCTGTTCCCATTGAGTCAACGTACCCGCGAATACGTCCGCCAACTGAGCGGCGTCCAGGCTGCGCAAAGGGTTGTTCGGGTGAACGATGACGGCCAGGCCATCGATGCCAATGACGTGTTCGGCTCCGGTCAAGGCAGGGTTGGCCTGGCCGTACAGTTCCGCTTCCTCAACCGGATGGATCGGCCGCGACGCTGCCGCCAGGTCAGCGGTGCCCCGGGCCAGGGCGGCGAAGCCCGTCGCGCTGCCATGTGCATCGATCCGGGCCTCGATCTCAGCGCCCAGCGGGTAGCGTCCTTGAACGCGCCATTCGTTGACGGCGGGCAGGGGCATGATGCGCACCGCTTCCAGCCCCCGTGCCTGGAATAGCCCTTGTATCAGAGCCGGTATCAGGCTTGTACCGATGGTATTCGAGCCCTGCACCCGCAGCACCGACAAAGGCTCCGCGCCTGCGGCCGTCGCCAGAATGCTGCCCAGAAGCCATGCAAGGACGACAACCGTTCGCTTGGACCGCGGCATGACGGAATACCGTTGTTGGGGGCCGCAGGATAAGACAGTCCGGTTACCGGCATGTGACAGGCTTAGCTCAATTCCAGCCAGATCGGCGCATGGTCCGAAGGTTTGTCCATGGCGCGTATGTCATGATCGATGCCGGCGGCCTTCAGGCGTGGTAGTAGTCCGATGGAAGCCATGATCAAGTCAATGCGCAGCCCGCGTCTGGGCGAATCCTCGAAGCCGCGGCTGCGGTAGTCGAACCAGCTGAACGTATCGGACACGCCCGGGTTGAAGTGGCGCCAGGTATCTACCAGTCCCCACTGCTTCAGGCGGCCCAGCCACTCGCGCTCTTGGGGCTGGAAGCTGCATTTGCCAGCCCGCAGCCAGCGCTTCATGTTCTCGGCGCCGATACCTATATCGCTATCCTCGGGGGAAATGTTCATGTCTCCCATGACGATCAGGGGGGCGTCCGGGCTGTGCTCACGCTCCAGGGTGGCCTGCAGGTCTGCGTAGAAGCGGGTCTTGGCCGGGAACTTGGTGGGATGGTCCACGCTTTCCCCCTGGGGAAAGTAACCGTTCATGATAATCACGGGACAGCCGTTTTCGTCAGCGTAACTGCCCCAGATGAACCGCCGCTGGGCATCTTCCGGATCTCCAGCGAAGCCCTTGCCCAACGCCAGGGGCGGCTTCAGGGAAAGCAGGGCGACGCCGTAATGCCCCTTCTGCCCGTGGAAGTGTACGTGATAGCCCAGCGCTTGAACCGCTGCCAAGGGAAACTGTTCGTCCGCTACCTTGGTCTCTTGCAGGCCGATCACATCGGGTCGATGCTTTTCGACCAGGGCCTGGAGCTGATGCGGTCGCGCACGAAGACCATTGATGTTGAACGAAACCATTTTCATGACGCGACCACCTACGGAAAAAACGGAAATGCTACCGAAGCTGGTCGGCCCAGGCCAGTCGAAGACCTGTAACCGGCCCGCCAGGCATCCGGCCGTGGTAAGATCCGGCCCATGAGGTATTCAGGACGAACAGGCGCAGGGCTGATTCTGGTCTTGCTGGCGACGAGCGCCACTGGGCAGGGGCGGCTGCAGGTCGAGGTAAGCCCGCCGGACACCGCCTTGCGCGATAACATCGTAGCCTATGTCGGTAGCGTCGCCGACCGCGACGAACCGGCGCTGCTGAACATGCAGCGAGCGGCGCAGGCCCAGGCGCGCAGCGCGGCCGAGGCCTTGGGTTATTACCAGGCAGCGATACAGGCCGAGGTCACCGGGGGCGATCAGCCCACCCTGCACCTGCGCGTTCAGCCAGGGAGCCGGGTCCGCCTCCGCCAGGTAGCGATCCGGGTCGATGGCCCCGCCGCGGCACTGTCGGATTTCCGGGTACCGCCCGCGCTGGGGCTGGTACCCGGCGCTCCCCTGAACCACGGCCATTATGAGGACGCCAAGCGACTCATCCAGAACCAGGCGTCACGGCTCGGTTTCTTCGAAGGACGTTTCGATACCCAACGGCTGCTGATCGACCCGAGCACGGCTCTAGCGGATATCGATCTTCACTACCTCAGCGGCCCTCGTTACAGTTTCGGTCCGGTGCGTTTCGAGGGCGATTCCATCATCTCAGCACAGCTGCTCCAGCGAATGGTACCGTTTCGCCAGGGGGCGCCCTACAATGCGGACCTGGTCGCCCAACTCAACCGGGACCTCCAGGCCACCGGCTATTTTCAGGGCGTCATCGTGGAAGCCACGCCCCAGGCCGCCGAGGGACGCTCCATTCCGGTCGTTGTGCAGTTACAGGCCCGGGCGCCCCGAACGCTCGGAATCGGGGGCGGCTTCGCGACTGACGTTGGTCCGCGATTGAAGGCCAACTGGACCCGGCACTGGACAAACCCGCAGGGCCATAGCTACGGTGCCGAAGCCGAACTCTCGGCCCCCCGGCAGAATGTAGGGCTCTGGTACGACGTGCCCCTGGCTTCGCCCTTGACCGACAAGCTCAGGTATGCGACCGGCTACCAATATGAGGAGTTGGCCGATACGGACAGCCTGAGCAAGCTGCTTACCCTCGGGCCTGAGTGGCACAGCAAGCTGTCCAGTGGCTGGCAGAGGGTCATCTCCCTGAAATGGCAACGCGAGGAATATCGCCTCGGTGACGATACAGGTCTGAGCAATCTGGTAATGCCTGGCATCAGTTACAGCTACCTTCACAGCGATAGCCGGGTCGACCCCAACAACGGTTATCGGTTGCAGTTCGGCGCTCAGGTCGCCAAGGAAGGCCTGTTCTCGGACAACAACCTGCTACGTGGCGATGTGCAGTTGCGCGGCCTGACAACCCTGTTCGAGCGTCACCGTTTCCTTGGGCGGCTGCAGGTTGGCGGCAGCGCCACCAATGGGTACAAGACCATCCCGCCTTCGCTGCGTTTCTTTGCCGGAGGCGATCAGAGTGTACGCGGCTATGACTACCAGAGCCTTTCCCCTGAAAATGGCGACGGTGACCACATCGGCGGCCGTTACATGATCGCCGGTACCGCAGAGTATCAGTACAGTTTCGCGCCCAAATGGCGCATGGCGGCCTTTGTCGACCAAGGCAATGCCTTCAATGACCTGGCATTGCCCAGCCTGAAGACCGGTGTCGGCCTGGGCCTTCGTTGGGTGTCCCCGGTGGGTCCGATACGGGTGGACCTCGCCCAGGGTCTGGATGAAGGCGGCGGGTTGCGCTTGCATTTCTCCATGGGGCCGGAGCTGTGAGCCGTCGCTGGCACCGCTGGGCACTGGCCCTGGGGCTACCCCTGGCGGTGCTCTGTGCGGTGGTTGGGAGCACGCTCGGGCTGCTCGGAACCGAGGCAGGCAGCCGCTGGGTGCTTGCGCGGGTGCCTGGCCTTGAAGTGATCGGGTTCAGTGGTCGGCTCGCTGGCCAATGGCAAGCCGAGGAGCTGCGCTGGAGCGACGCCTCCGGCCTGCGGGTGTCTGTCCGGGCTCCACATCTGGAGTGGCGGCCTTCCTGCCTGCTGAGGCTAAGCGTTTGCCTGGGCCAGTTGCAGGCACGACAGCTGGCCATTCATTCGGCGCCTTCGACCGCGAGCGAAAACGCCCAGCCGTTCCGTCTGCCCGAGCTACGGCTGCCGTTGAGCCTGGAGCTCAGGCAGGTGGCCATCGATGAAGTACGCCTGGACGGCGCGCCCTTGCTGAGTGAGCTGCGCCTGGCCGCGCGCTGGGACGAAACCGGGCTTAGCCTTGGTGGATTGCAGCTCAGCTATGCAGGCCTGGCCCTGGATATCCAGGGGACACTCGCGCCTGCCGGTGACTGGCCACTGCAGGCCCATCTCAAGGCTCGGTTGCCCGAGGTAGAAGGGCAGGCGTGGTCACTCTCGGGCAGCCTCGATGGAGCGCTGGCCGGAACCTTGAACCTGAAGGGAAGAAGTACGGGTTATCTCGAGGCAAACCTGCTCGCTGAACTGCAGCCGCTGGCCGAGCACCTGCCGGCGCGGCTTACCCTGACCAGCGCAGCCTTTCTGCCCAGTCCGGGCCTACCTGCGAGCATGACCCTGGAAGCCATGGAGCTGCATGCCGAAGGTGATCTTTCCCAGGGTTACAGAGTGCGTGGGCAGGGCCGTCTGCCAGGGTCCGAAGGCGCCGTGGACGTTTCTCTGGACGGCACCGCCACTGCCCGCGGCGCAGAAGTCAAGGCGCTGAGCCTGGTGGCGGCGCAGGGTCGGGAACTGAGGCTAGAGGGTTCGCTCGACTGGAGCGAAGGCTTGAAGGGGATCGCGCGGATAGACTGGCAGGACTTTCCATGGACCAGTCTGTATCCCCAGGCCTCGGTGCCGACGGTGGTGGCCAAGCGTCTGCAGGCGGAAGCCAGATACGCCGATGAAGGCTACCAGGGCACGCTCAAGGGCGAATTCACCGGGCCTGCGGGGCCTTTCAGCCTCGATACACCCTTCCAGGGCGATCTTCAAAGCGTACAGCTGCCGGGCTTGCAGCTCAGGGCTGGCAAGGGTGCCTTGAACGGAAACCTGCGGTTGGGTTTCGTCAACGGTATCGATTGGGCTGCGGAGCTGGAGCTTGCAGCCCTCGATCCGGCTTATTGGATAGCGGCCTTGCCCGGCAGCCTGGCTGGACGCCTTGACAGCCAGGGTCAGTGGCGAGACGACCAGCTCGACATGGTCGCAAATGCCTCGCTGGGCGGGCGTCTGCGTGGACAGCAGGCTCGACTGCAGGGCCAACTGAAGGGGCAGGGTACCGACTGGCGTGCTGAAAACCTATACGCCAGCCTGGGCGCCAACCATCTGAACGCCGAGGGCAGCAGTGCGCAGCGGCTCGCTGGCCGCCTGGCTTTGGACGCGCCCCGGCTCGACCAGCTTTGGCCGGGCCTGGCAGGCGCCTTGAAAGGTGAGCTGAACCTGGCGGGGACACTGGATCAGCCGCAAGGCCAGTTCAAGCTCTCCGCTCAACGCCTGGCCTGGGAACATTACCAACTGCAGGCACTATCCCTGGCGGCCGCCCTGGACGCGCATCAGCAAGGGAAGCTGTCGGCCAAAGGTACAGGGCTGGCGGTGGGCGACACGGCGCTGGGAACCTTTACCGCCGAGGCAGGTGGCGATGCCCGACGCCACCAGGTCAAACTGGACCTGACGGGACCACGGGCGCACCTGGAACTGAGCACCGAGGGGTCCTGGCAAAGGGGAGCCTGGAAGGGGCGACTGAACCGTGGCCAGGTTGCGCTCGGCCAACAGGCCTGGGCGCTTCAGGCGCCGGCAAGCCTGCAGCGACTGGCCGATGGTCGGATCGAACTGGGCGCTCATTGCTGGCGCGCTGGCGCGGCCAGTCTATGCGCGGATGACCAGCGCCTGGCCCCGGATCCCCGCCTTCGTCTGCGCCTGCGGGATTTTTCCATGGCCAGCCTGCGACCCTGGATGCCCGAGGGCATGGAATGGAAAGCCGTGGCCAACGCTGACCTCCAACTGGATCTTGGGGGCGCAGGGCCGCGTGGAAGCCTGGGCGTGGACCTCAGCAACGGCACCCTGCAGGTTGAGCAGGACGCGCACGTGCTGGACCTGCCTTACGATACTTTGCGCCTGACCAGCATCCTGGCGCCACGGCGAGTGGTCAGCGACCTCGCGTTCGAAGGGCGGGCGCTCGGGCGGCTGCAACTGCGTGCCATAGTCGATCCTCTTGGGGCCGGCAAGCCTCTGTCAGGCAACTTCGCGCTGGAAGGGCTGGATCTTGAGCTGCTGCGGCCCTTGGTGGAGCAGGCGCAGGAGGTTGCCGGGCGCTTGCGTGGCAGCGGCCAACTGAGCGGAACCTTGATGGCGCCTCGCGTGGAAGGTGCCTTTTCGCTTGCCGGCGGTGCCTTGTCGGCGCCTGGTCTTCCTATCAGCGTGCGCGATGCCACCCTGGACGCCAGGATGAATGGCAACCGCCTTCATCTGGAGGGTGGCTGGCGCAGCGGCGAACAGGGAAGCGGGCGCGTCAGCGGCGACATGGACTGGGCAGGGCCTTTGCAAATGGCTGTCGCCTTGCAGGCCAGCAAGCTACCTGTTGAAGTGCCACCCTATGCGAAAGTGGAGGCGGGTGCCGATCTTCGCCTGAGCCTGCAGGACCAGGCACTGGCATTGGCCGGTACGGTCCGGATCCCCAGGGGCGCCATCACGGTGAGGCAATTGCCGCCTTCGACCGTAAAGGTGTCCCAGGACGCTGTGGTGGTCGGACGCGAAGGGCCGACCCGGTCCAGCTCCAACCTTGCCATGGACATAGATGTGCAGGTGGGAGAGGAAAAGCTGACCTTCAGCGGGTTCGGTTTGCAATCCGATATCGCGGGAAAGCTGCACATAGGCAATGATCTCGATACGCGCGGCTCCCTGGAGTTGCGCAATGGTCGCTATCGCGCATACGGCCAGCGTCTTACCTTGCGTCGGGCGCGGCTGTTCTTCGCCGGTGCCGTGGACCAGCCCTACCTTGATGTGGAAGCCATTCGGCAGACCAGCGACGTCATCGCCGGCATCAGGCTCAGCGGAAGCGTTCAACAGCCAGTCAGCGAGGTATTCGCTGAGCCGGCCATGAGTCAGGAGCAAGCCTTGTCCTGGCTGGTGCTGGGACGCCCCCTGAGCACGGAGGGAGAAGATTCCAATCTGTTGGCGCAGGCCGCATTGGGACTCGGCCTGATGGGAGGCTCTTCGACGGCCGGCCATCTGGCACAGAGCCTGGGTATTCAGGACTTCCAACTCGATACCGAAGGCTCAGGTGACAAGACCAGCGTAGTGGCCAGCGGTAACCTGACCGACCGTTTGACCCTGCGTTACGGAGTGGGGGTGTTCGAACCGGCGAATACGGTCGCCTTGCGCTATGCCCTGACGCGGCGGCTTTTCCTGGAAGCCGCCAGCGGCCTGGCCAGTTCGCTGGACCTCTTCTATAAAAGAGACTTCTAGCTGTCGGCTTCTTCTTTCAGCGGCGCGATCAGGCGCGTGTATTCCTCGATGAGACGATGCACCGCTTCCGGGGGCTCGCAGGCCTTGAAGGTCATGTTGATGCGTACCTCATCGGTGCCGCGCTTTTCCTGTTCAGGGTGGCCGCCAACCGTGACAAGGAAGCGAGCGCAGCCATGTTCGCCGTTTTCCAGCGGGTGGCTCAGTGCTTCGGCCTGGCTGGCGGCGACCTTCACGCTGAGTTCCACGGTCATGGTATCCATGGCCAGCCCGCGGGGGGACACCAGGGTGATAAGGGGTACCTGCATGCGGTGGCGTTCATCCAGGGCCACGTCCACCATCTTGGCTTTCATTGGCGTGCCCAGGTCGTCGGGGTCATAGTCGAAGAACTGGTCGAACAGCTTGATGTACTGCTGGGCAATCAGGTTGTTTGCGCTGCTGGCGGCCTCATGAAGGCCGCGGGTGATGTCCCGAAGGTCGCTGGGGACCATCGGTTTCTTGCGGGAGAACATTCCCACGTAGGCTTCTCCTTGGCGAGGCGCCGCCCCACGGACAGGGCAGCGCAGGGTAGGGTTCAGGCAGAGGGGGCACCCGCGCCCGGGCCTTTCAAGGCGTTCGCGCCAAGAGCGTCTTCATCGGTCCGGATAACAGTCCCCGGCAGCCGAACAGGCTTGAGCGCGGCCTCCGTCAGGGCATCGATCACCCTCATCAACGCTTCGGGGGGCTCCTGACGCATGACTTTGGTGTTGAATGCATACCTGGCTCGGGTATCGGTCTTGCGAGTCTGGGCCCGGTTATGGCTGATCTGGCCTTTGACCGACAAGCTGAAAGGGCCCCAGCCCAGTTGCCCCTGCAGGTTTGCGGCGGCACTGGTCTGGCTGCTCTGTTCGGCAGCCTGGGAAATGGTCAGCTCGAAGTCGATGGTGCCTTCGCTGATTGCGATGTTGGGATGGGTCACCGCCGCCAGTAGCGGAATCTGCATGGACTTGGCAACGGTGCCCTTGAAGACGCCGTTTTCGTCGGTGATGGTTTCGTCATAGTCGAATTTGACCGCAACCGCCTTGCCGTTCTGAATGCACACGCCCAGGAGGAAGTCTGCATAGGATTTGCTGGCGGCAGTCTGGGCCTGGATCATCGCTTGCAGAGGCCCAGCGATCAGGCGGTCCAGAGGTAGTGCGTTGATGACAGATCCGATGAGTTCGTTGTTGAGGTCAGCCATGAGGGATATCCATTCCGAGAGTCAGTACGCGGCCTTCGCCGCCGGCGGTTCCGGCGAAAGGGCGGCGCCGCCAAGAGGGCATTCAGTCCGCGGCATGCCGCTGCGTCCGGCGTATGTTGCCGATCTGGCGCAGGCTCAAGCCGTAGCGGTTGGCCAGTTCGGCACGTGACCGCCCACGACTGGTCTCTTCCAGGATCTTGCGATCACGCAACTGCCGATCGAAGTGGTCGGGCTTGGGAATTTCCAGGGAAGTGCCAGCGAAGCGTGCAGTCAGCGCTTGCAAGGCGCTTGGCGGTAAAAGCTTGGCCAGGGTTGAGCGTGCCGGATTCTTGGGTATATAGCGGGGACGGCCGCCATAGAGCCGAGTCAGCCGGTAAGCGTTCTCTACACCAATGCAGTCGATGAGTGCGCGCAGGGAATGAGGCAGCCGCGCGGTATTGATCTGGCTCAGATCGCAAGTGTCCATGATGAAATCCCTTCAGTGGATGGTCCGTTTCGCCGATTGGCGGAGCCATTGTGCAGGGGCCTCCTAGGCACTACATGGGTAGCGGCGGCGCGAGGGAGGAAGGAAAATTCCGCCGGGATTGTAGGCTTCTGAAGGCATGGGGACGCCAGAGCCGCTGACGAATGACGTTGTACCCAGCCTGTTCACTCGCAGGGCTCAGCGAGGCGTAGGCTCACGTGAAACAGGTCGGCGGGGGACCAGGCTTCACCTGGCCGGAGCGCGGGGGCATCGCTCCAGTCCACCGCGAGGCATAGCCCGTGGAGAAGCTTGCCGTCGATAGTGCCGATTACGACTGGATCGAAATTACGGCGGATACGCATCTGCGAAGCGCCTTCGATTTCGAGATCATCAGGCGCGTTCAGGGTTTGCCTGGCTACCGTCGGAAGCTCGCGCATGGGTACCACGAAACGTAGCCGTTCTCCGTCTGCGGCAAAGTACCCGCGCTGCCGGGTCGCTTGCCAAAGGCGCTGCCACTGGCTGGCGCCGGCATGCTCGCCCAGCATGGCCGCGTAACGCCTGAGCTGAGAGGGCTCCATGCCCTGAAGGGTCAGGCCGGAGGAGAAGGCAGGGAGCACAGCGAGTGAAACGAGGATGAACCAGCGACGCATCATGACTGTCCTTGCAGGAGAAAAGGCCTAAGCCTGAAGCACCCTGCAAGGGCAGTTAAGCAGGAACCGGTTGAAGGTGAAATCGTCCCCCCAAACCTTTGTCTGCTTCGCTCAGCGTGGCTGCATGAAGCCTGGACCACCGCCACCTGGGCCGCCGCCATGGCCCCCGCCGTGGCCACCCCGTGGCTGCATGAAGCCTGGACCACCGCCACCTGGGCCGCCGCCATGGCCCCCGCCGTGGCCACCCCCACCACCGCCACCACCGCCGTGGCCGCCCGGAGGCATGAACAACCAGCAGCCACTGAGGCTAGCGGTCAATAGAACTGGAATCAGCCAGGTGATTCGACGCAACATCGGGTACTCCTCATGGATTAAACACCGCACCGCGAGGGCGGGCGCGGTACTATGATGGTCGCGCGGCTACTTTGTTGCCGTCCGTTCGTGTCCACTTGGTAAGCAATCCGATACATCGAGCCCTTCATGACCCAAATGCAGCGTTTGAAATACTCCCTTCTGTTGTCCGTCCTTATCGTCGCCATCATGCTCGGCCTTTCCTGGCTTCAGACGCAAGGCCGCCTGGATGAGAAAACCTTCCAGCACCTGGCTATCGGCGTAGCCGTGGTCGCGGTCGTCATCAATGGCGTCATGCGCCGGAAAGTCAAACGGTAGCCCTATCAGTATCAAGCCTTGAGCGCGCGAGCCGAGCCGGGCCCATCATTCACGGCGGTTCACCAGCAGGGCCGCCAGCAAGCCTGCGGCGGCGGCAAGTCCAAGCGCCTTCAATGGATGCGCGGCCACATACTGCCGGGTCCCTTCCAGGGCGGGGGCCGTACTGCGCGAGAGCTGGCCGGCCAGTTCACCGCCCCGGCGGAGCAGTCCTCTCAGCTGATGGCAGTTGCGCCGGCTGCCGGCCGAGGTGCCACGCCCGTCGAGCAGCGCCTCTGACTCTTCCACCAATGCCGCGAGCTCACTGAAGGCCTGGTCCATAATCTGATCGTCGATCAATGGGTTAGGGTTTTTACGGGCCATGGCGGGCTCCTGGTTTTCCACTGTGGTGATTGGGAGTGCTGGTGGCCCTGAAAGTTGCAGCAGGGTGTAAACTGGGCTGCTTGAACGAACCATCGCAGGTAAGGCACATGAGTTTGAATCTGGCGAACAAGTCCTTTGCCGAGCGCCAGGCCATCGAGGTCGAGAAAGCGCGGCATTTCGATAACTGGAAGAACAACCTGGGACGCGCCAAGGCAGAAGCGGCGCGGCTGATCGCCGAAAAACCGAGACGCAAGGGCAAATGGGCCGAATGGGTGCGTGCGGAGCTTGAACAGATGAGCCCCCCTGACTACGTCAACCTGGTGCGCTCGGAGGTGAACAAGCTGATGGCGGCCGCCCGCTGAGAGTGCTGCCGGTCAGTCGCCGAGCCCGGATGGCATCAGGGTGGCAGCATCCAGGCGACCCGTCTCCACGAAGCGCACCGCCCTGCCCAGGCCGGGCGCGTCCAGCTTGCCTTCGAGTCGATAAGGCAAGCTAGTGCCAGTACGCAGCGACGCAAGACCGAAGGCCTGACGTACCACCGAGAAGGCGGACACGGCCATCGGCACGTTCAGCAAGGTTTCGGAATAGCCCTCGAGGCGCCCATGGGCCGGGCTTACGCCGCTGGCCAGAGGCTGGTCGTTGATTTCCAGCTTCAACGCGACGCCAGAATAGTCGATGGGTTCGCGGTTGGGATTCTGGATGCGCAGGCTTACATTCATGCGCCATTCCAGCTCCGCTCCCGGAGCGGGCGCAACCCCGGCCAATTGGACGTTCAGAGGGTCATGGGCCGAGAACAGTGCGCAACCGTTCAGCGCGCAGAAAATGCAAAACAGGGCGACCCGGAGCGAATCGGTAAGCATAGCGAACTCCATCAGGGGTAACTGTGCGACAGTTTCGCGTTCTCTATGTTCGTCGACGGGCAATTGCCGTCGCTGGACGCTTCTGGAGGTTTCATGCGTATTTCGCTTGTCACGCTTGGCCTGACATTCTGGGCTGCTGTCGCGCAGGCCGCGCCCCCGCTTCCCGGCCATCAGGTCCAGCCCTCGGTGAATCCGCTCAATAGCCCGATCCGGCGAATCAACCCCAACAGCCGACAAGGCACGGTGCCGAGCGCTCCGGCTCAACGCGATGCCTGGCAGGTTTTACCCAAGAGGCCGATGCCCAGCCTGGAGAATCGCGGCATCGGCAACGGACAGGCTTTTCCGAGACCGGCGCCCGGCACCCCGGCAAGGCAGCCGGCGCAGCGGCGCCCTTGAATCTAGGGTGTCAGCGTCCGAATAGGCTGCCCCCCGTGCCACGCAAGGATGTCTTCGATCATGGCTGAATAGAAGGTTCGGTAGTTGTTCTCTGTCACGTATCCCAGGTGAGGAGTGGCCAGCACGTTAGGCAAATGGCGCAGCGGATGATCGAGCGGGAGGGGCTCCTGGTCGAACACGTCCAGCGCGGCCCCGCCCAGGCGCCCACTTTCAAGCGCCGCCAGCAAGGCTCGCTCCTCCACGATCGGGCCACGGGACGTATTGACCAATAGCGCGCCGCGTTTCATCCAGGCCAGCGCCTGGCTGTCGACAAGGTGGCGGGTGCGCTCGCTGAGCACCAAATGGATGCTCAGGATATCCGCCTGCTCGAACAGGACCTTGCGCTCTACCTTCCGGGCGCCGACCGCTTCGGCGCGCGCTTCGGTGAGGTTCTGGCTCCAGGCTATCACGTTCATTCCGAAGGCCTTGGCATAGCCGGCCACCGTGCTGCCGATGTTGCCCAGCCCAAGCAGGCCCAGGGTCTTGCCGGACAGGTCCTGGCCAAGACCCAGTTGCCAGCCGCCATTGCGTAATGAGTTGGCCTCATTCACCAGGTTACGACTAAGCGCCATCAACAGCGCCCAGGTGAGTTCGGGTGCTGCCTGGCGATAGCTTGGCCCCCCGCAGACCAGGATGCCGCAGGCCTGCGCAGCGGCCAGGTCGATGGCGGCGTTGCGCATGCCACCGGTCACGATGAGCTTCAGACGCGGCAGGCGCTGAAGCAACTCGGCCTGCAAGGGGGTTCGCTCCCGCATGACGCAGAGCACAGTGTAGGGGGCGAGCCGCTGAGCCATGGCCTGAAGGTCTGCCGGGTAATCATGCAGGAAGTCCACCTGGCCAACCGACGCCAGTGCGTTCCACTCCACCACATCCCGGGCGACCCGTTGCCAGTCATCCATCACCGCGATTCTGCATTCACTCATGGCCGTGCCGCCGCGCTAGGGGCAGGCTGAGCCAGCCACTCGATCAGGGCCCGGTGAAACCGTGCGGGCTCTTCCATCTGGGGCGCATGACCGAGGCCGGGAAACTCCACCAGCTTGGCGTTGGGAATCATCCCGGCGACTTCTTTGCCGAGCCGATCATAATGCCCCAGCCGCGCCTTGACATCCGGCGGCGCGATGTCACTGCCAATGGCCGTGGTATCGGCGGTACCGACCAGCAGCAGGGTAGGCACCCTGAGGTTCCTGAATTCGTAGTAGACCGGCTGGGTGAAAATCATGTCGTAGATCAGCGCGGAGTTCCAGGCGACGAGGTTGTGCCCGGGCCCCTGGTTCAACCCGGCGAGCATGCTGACCCAGCGTTCGTAGCCTGGCTCCCAACGACCGCCATAATAGGTCTTGCGCTCGTATTCACGAATGCTGTCGGCGCTGAGTTTGACCTCCCGGGTAAACCACTCATCCACGCTGCGGTAGGGCACCCCGAGGGCTTTCCAGTCTTCCAGCCCGATAGGGTTGACCAGCATGAGCCGCTCGGTCTCCTGGGGGTACAACAACGCATAGCGAGTGGCGAGCATGCCTCCAGTGGAATGCCCGAGGACCATCGCTTCCTTTATGCCCAGTTTCTCCAGCAGCGCATGGGTGTTCGCAGCCAGTTGCTGGAAACTGTACTGATAGTGTTCAGGCTTGCTGGACGTGCAAAAGCCGATCTGGTCTGGCGCCACCACGCGGTAGCCGGCGTTGGCCAGGGTCTTGATCGTGGACTCCCAGGTTGCCGCGCAGAAGTTCTTTCCATGCATCAGCACTACGGTATGGCCGTTGGCCTTGCTGGTGGCAGCCACGTCCATGTAGCCCATTTCCACGGTATTCCCCTGAGACTCGAAGGAAAAATGCTGCAGTGTGTAGGGGTATTCGAACCCCTCGAGCTGAGGCCCGTAGACCGGCGCCTCGGCGGCGGCGAGCGAAGTGGTGAACAGCGCCAGGAGGGCACTGGCAATGATGCACGATCGCATGGGGAGGTTCCTTTGACAGGCAAGACGGGCTGGACGCGGCAAAACAGCGGGCCTTCGCTGACTTTCCCGCCGGGCCACTCTAACATGGGTGCGGACCGGTCACTCCAGGCAGCCATGATCAAGGACAGCATTTCTACCAAACTGGTACTCGAAGCCCTGCAAGCGGTACCCTCGGATGCTGCCAGGGAAGCGTTGGCGGCCGCCGGGATCAGCGCCTTTTCCCATGGCTGCCCAGGCGCGCAGGACGACCGGGTAAGCGTTGCTCACTATGCCCGGCTATGGCAGGCCGTGGCCGCGCTTACGGACGACGAGTTCTTTGGCATGGGCGGGCGCCCCCTGCGCGTTGGCAGCCTGGACTTTGTCTGGCGCGCGGCCACCGCACAGGCCACCGTCGGGGCTGGCATTGACCTTGCGCTGGATTTTCTCCGCCTGATGCTAGGGAACTTCGATGCGCGACCAGACCACGCCTTCGACCTCGCAGCGATCACCCTGGCTCCCGTGGTCCCACCGGCTCGTCCGTTCACCTGCTTTACGTTCTGGATGATCGTCTACGGTCTGGCCTGCTGGCTGGCCGGGCGCCGCCTGCCCATACTGGCTGTGGAACTGCGCAGTGCCGCCCCCGCGGACCAGGCCGACTACGAACGCTTCTTCGGCGCCCATCTGCGCTTCGGGCAGGCCCATGACCGGCTGATCCTCCCCGGCGGCTCTCTTAACCTGCCAGTGCGGCGCACCGCCCGCGATCTGGAGGCGTTCATAGACCGCCTGCCTGGCAACCTGCTGGTGAAATATCGGGATCCTGCCGGTCTGGCGCACCAACTGCGCGAGCAATTGCGGGCGGCTCCAGCGAAGGCGTGGCCGGAAGCGAGCAGCCTGGCTCAGGACCATGGCATGTCTGAAGCGACCTTCAGACGCAAGCTCGCCGCTGAAGGCCAAAGCGTCCAGAGGGTCAAGGCCAGTGTGCGCAAGGAGCGGGCGGTACGGTGGCTGGCCGAGGACCGGCTGAGCCTGGCGCAGATCGCCGAAGCCCTCGGATTCGCTGACGAAAGCTCATTCTATCGAGCGTTCCGCCAATGGTTCGGATGCAATCCTGGGCACTACCGCCATCTGCTCATGGGCCCTGGCGAAAACGCGCATCGAGATTGAGCGCCACGGCCATTGTGCACGGTTGAGGCTGGCTTGAGCATGGGGCACGGTCATCAGGCATAGGAGGCCCCATGGACCCCGTGAACAAGCATTTCATCGTCACCGGCGCGGCGTCCGGGTTAGGCGCGGCAACGGCACGCGCCCTGGTTGACGCAGGTGCCAGCGTCACGCTCCTGGACCTGAACCAGGCGGGCGTTGCCGCTGTCGCCCAGGAACTTGGCATGACCTCGGTAGCGGCCGACATCACCGATGCGACGCAGGCGCAGCGGGCGGTGGAGACGGCAGTGGCCAAGGCGGGTAGCCTTCACGGGCTGGTCAACTGCGCGGGCGTGGTCCTGGGTGAGCGCATTCTTGGCCGGGACGGCCCTCATGATCTGGAGCGCTTCGCCCGGGTTATCCAGGTGAACCTGCTAGGCAGTTTCAACATGTTGCGTCTGGCTGCGTCGGCCATGACGCACAATGATCCGGACGCGAACGGCGGGCGAGGGGTCATCGTCAATACCGCGTCAGTGGCGGCGTTCGATGGCCAGATCGGCCAGGCGGCCTACGCTGCTTCGAAAGGCGCTGTTGCCAGTCTCACCTTGCCAGCGGCGCGGGAATTGGCGCGCCACGGTATTCGCGTGATGACCATCGCTCCAGGATTGTTCGAAACGCCAATGATGGCGGGCATGAGCGAGGAGGTGCGCGCTTCACTGGCAGCGTCGGTTCCTTTCCCGGCACGCTTGGGGGCACCGGCCGAGTACGCGGCCCTGGCGTTGCATATCATCGCCAACGACATGCTCAACGGTGAGGTGATCCGCCTCGATGGCGCCTTGCGCATGGCAGCGCGCTGAAGGAGACAGAAGATGAATGATCCTGTTTGCATCGTAAGCATTGCCCGTACGCCCATGGGCGGGCTCCAGGGCAGCCTCGGTGGCGTGCACGCGACCCAGCTGGGTGCCGCCGCCATCGCCGCGGCGATTGAGCGCGCTGCTCTTGGCGCCCAGGAAATAGATCACGTGCTCATGGGTTGCGTGCTGCCAGCGGGACTTGGCCAGGCGCCGGCTCGCCAGGCTGCTTTGGCCGCGGGGCTCGACAGGCATACACCCGCCACCACTCTGAACAAGATGTGTGGCTCGGGCATGCAGGCGGTGATCCTTGGCCATGACCAGCTCATGGCCGGCAGCTTGAAAGCCGTGGTGGCAGGCGGCATGGAAAGCATGTCCAACGCGCCCTATCTACTGCCCAAGGCCAGGAGCGGGTATCGCATGGGTCACGGCCAGGTGCTGGACCACATGTTTCTCGACGGCCTGGAGGATGCCTATGAGCCAGGCCGGTTGATGGGTACCTACGCCGAAGACTGCGCCATCCGTGAGGGCATCGATCGTCAGGCACAGGATGCCTACGCCTTGGCGTCCCTGGAGCGAGCACGCGACGCCATGGCCAGTGGCCGCTTCCAGGGAGAGATCGTGCCGGTTCAGGCGCCGGAGGGGAAAACGTTGCGTTGGGTGAGCGAGGATGAGCAACCACCGAAGGCCAGGCCCGAGAAAATCGGGATGCTCAAGCCTGCGTTTCGCCCGGACGGCACGGTGACGGCGGCCAACGCCAGTTCAATCTCCGATGGGGCCGCCGCCCTGGTGCTGATGCGCCAGAGCGAGGCCTTGGCCAAGGGGCTACGGCCCCTGGCGGCGATCCATGGGCATGCGGCTTTCGCCGATGAACCGGGCTTGTTTCCCGTGGCGCCGGTGGGTGCGATCCAGAAGCTGATGAGTAGAACGGGCTGGGCATTGGCCGATGTGGACCTGTTCGAGATCAACGAAGCTTTCGCGGTGGTTGCCCTGGCGTGCATGGGCAAGCTGGGTATCGCCCATGACAGGCTCAATGTGAACGGCGGCGCCTGCGCCCTTGGCCATCCGATCGGCGCGTCGGGCGCGCGCATCCTGGTAACCTTGGTCTCGGCGCTTCGCCAGCGCGGCCTCAGGCGAGGCGTGGCCGCTATCTGCATCGGTGGCGGCGAAGCCACGGCCGTGGCGCTGGAATGTCTGGATTAACCTCTCACTCAAGGAGTGCTTCATGGTCACCTATGAAACCCTGATCGTAGAGCGGCGTGGACGGGTAGGTCTGCTGACCCTCAACCGGCCCCAGGCCCTCAATGCATTGAACGCGCAGGTCGTTGCCGAGCTCAACGATGCGCTCGACATTCTGGAGCGCGATGCGGATATCGGATGCATCGTGATCACCGGCTCGGAGAAGGCCTTCGCGGCCGGGGCAGACATCAAGGAAATGGCGGGCTTGCAATACCCTGCCATTTACCTGGATGACCTGTTCCGCGAGGCCGATCGGATCGCGGCGCGGCGCAAACCCTTGATCGCCGCCGTTGCCGGCTATGCGTTGGGCGGTGGCTGCGAACTGGCCATGATGTGTGACTTCATCCTGGCCGCGGACACAGCGCGCTTCGGCCAGCCGGAGATCAACCTGGGGGTGCTGCCGGGCATGGGCGGCACTCAGCGCCTGGCGCGCGCCGTGGGCAAGGCCAAGGCCATGGAGCTCTGCCTGACCGGCCGCCTGATGGATGCTCAAGAGGCGGAGCGCGCCGGGCTGGTGGCGCGCATCGTGCCGGCCGCGGAACTGCTCGACGAGACGCTGAAGGTCGCCGCGGTAATCGCTGAAAAGTCGTTACCTATGAGCATGATGGTCAAGGAAAGCGTAGCCAGGGCGTTCGAGGGTAGCCTGGCTGAAGGCGTCCGTTTCGAGCGCCGATTGTTCCATGCTGCTTTCGCGACCGTGGACCAGAAGGAAGGCATGCAGGCTTTCGTCGAGAAGCGAAAGCCTGGCTTCATTCACCGCTAGGATCAGTCGGTACGCAGGCGCAAGGGTTCGTTCAGGCAGTAGCCGAAACCGCGGACGGTCTGCAGAGCGTAGGGCGAGCCCAGCTCGCTCAGCTTGCGTCGCAGGTTGCAGATGTGTCGCTCGATAAGCGGGCCGCGGGAAGGCTCGCCACCGGCCCAAAGGTGCTCTTCGATCGCCTGCCGGCTGAGCGGGCCCTGCTGTTGCGCGAGCAGCGCCAATAGCTTCTGTTCGGTAACCGTGACGCTCTGCTGGGCGGTGCCATTGCCTAACAGCAATCTGTTGCTGGATAACCACAAGCCGGGGCCTGGAGGGTTGCTAGGCACAGCATGCTCGCGGGTCAGCGCCTGCATGCGAGCCCGCATTTCTTCCGGGCTCAAGGGTCTCGACAGGCACAGGTCCGCCCCCGCTTGCAACACCCGCGCCCGGGTGCTGGAATCGCTTTGCCCGAGCAGCACCAGCAGGCGGGCCCGGCCACGGTGGCCCATGGCCTTGCTCAGCAGTTCCGGACGCGCCTGTGGTAGATCCAGCACGATGAACCCATACCGGCCGTGCAGGTGCCGGTCGGCATGTTCCGGTGCGGTGCTGACGATCCCGCCAGCCTGGTCGGCGAATACTTGCATCAGGCCGGGGTCGGGGTGTTCGGTAATGTAGAGAAGGTTCATGTGGCAACCAATGCGTGTGTGGGGCGGCAGTCCAGCACCATGCTGGCGCCGCCGAGGGCGCTGTCGGTAACCTCGAGGCTGAAACCATGGAGGTTCACCACCGCGCCGACAATGGAAAGCCCGAGCCCGAAACCGCCCT
This sequence comes from Pseudomonas massiliensis, assembly GCF_000826105.1. Classification (GTDB taxonomy): domain Bacteria; phylum Pseudomonadota; class Gammaproteobacteria; order Pseudomonadales; family Pseudomonadaceae; genus Aquipseudomonas; species Aquipseudomonas massiliensis. The sequence continues at coordinate 1,571,740 of NZ_CCYK01000007.1, forward strand.
GGGCCGAGTCATCGCTACGGTAGAAGCGCTGGAAGATCGCCTGACGTTCCTGCTCGGGGATGCCGGGACCTGAATCTTCGACACTGATGCGTGTGCTGCCTTGATGGCGGATCGCGCGCAGCACCACCTGGCCTCCAGGGGGCGTGAACTTGATCGAATTGCTGAGCAGGTTACCCAGGGCTTCGAACAGCAAGGCGCGGTCGCCGATTACCAGCGGCAACTCGGGCTGCGCCTCCAGGGTCAGCGCCAGGTCACCCTCTTCGGCCAACGGCAGATAGAAATCATGGAGTTCATTGAGCAGTTCCAGCGGTGCCAGCTCAACGAAGCCGGAGCGCCGCCTATGATCCTCGATCTCGGAAATGCGCAGCAGGCCCCGGAAACGCGCCATTAGAATGTCGGTATCGGCTATGGCCTGGTCCAGCTGCTGGGCCTGGCTGGAGCCATCTTCGGTCTGCTGCTTGATGCGGTACAGCTGTGCGCGCAGCCGGGTCAGGGGCGTGCGCAGGTCATGGGCAATGTTGTCACATACGCCCTTGACTTCGAACATGAGCTTTTCGATGCGGTCGAGCATGGCATTGACGATGGCTGCCAGCATGTCGAGCTCGTCGCGTCGGTTGGACAATGGCAGGCGACCAGCGAGGTCGCCTGCCATGATGGCTTCGGCGCTGGCCTGGATCTGCCGTATGCGCCGCAACGGCCTTTGCCGAAGCAGGTGCCAACCCGCTGCCCCGGGGAGAATGGTCAGGGAAATGCCCCAGAGCAGCGCACGCAGGATAATGTGGGTAACGGCGAACACCGAGCCATTATCCCGTACCAGAACCAGCCAGCGTCCGTCCCGGGTCGGCATGGCGACCGCGGCACAGCTGTCCTGAGGCAGCTTCGGGTCGTTGGAATCGATGCAATCCTCAAGCTCGTAGATGTCCCCGTCCAGGGCAAGGCCGCGCGGGATACGGCGCAGCTCTCCGGCCAGATGATAGAGCTCGTCGTCGAACAGACCATAGGCATCGAAGGCATGATCGTCGAACGCCTGGCTGGCGGCCAGGGCATCTTCGAGGTCGCGTCCGGCGAAGCGGGCGAACAGGTGCTGGCGCTGCATCAGGGATTGTCTGGCCAGGCTGTTCAGGTAGTCGGAAACCTCGAAGTACAGCACCCCCAGCAGGATGCTGCTCCAGGCCACGAACAGGAAGCTGTAGAGCGCCAGCAGGCGGCTGCTGGAGGAGCGCCAACCCTTAGAGGGGTTCGGCAATGACATAGCCAGACCCCCGCACCGTCTTGATCAACGGCGGCAGGCCGGCCGGGTCGATCTTCTTGCGCAGGCGGCCGATATGGACGTCGATAAGGTTGGTGCCAGGGTCGAAATGATATCCCCATACTTCTTCGAAGATCATCATGCGCGTCAGCACCTGGCCCGCATTGCGCATCAGGAACTCGAGCAGCTTGAATTCGGTCGGCAGCAGGTTCAGTGCCTGACCGCCTCGTTGAGCTTCTCGGGTGATCAGGTCCAGCTGCAGGTCAGCGACCTTCAGGGTATTGTCCTGAGTAGCGGCTCCGGCCTGCTTGCGTCGCAGCAGCACCTCCACCCGCGCAGCCATTTCGTCCGACGCGAAGGGCTTGGTCAGGTAGTCGTCACCGCCGGCGCGCAGGCCGCGTACCCGCTCATCTACATCAGACAGCGCGCTGATCATCAACACAGGCGTGGATACACCGATGGTTCGCATGGTGGTCACGATGGCCAGACCATCGAGCTCGGGCAGCATCCGATCTAGGGTGATGACGTCGTAGGCGCCGCTCACGGCTTTGACCAGTCCCTCGCGACCGTTGTCGACCCAGTCGACTTCAAGGCCGTGGTTGCTCAGCTCAGCCACGATTTCGCGGGCGGTCACCGCGTCGTCTTCGATGGTCAGTACACGTGTCATGGAAGCTACCTGCAGATTCGAAAGCGGACCGTGGCATTGTGCCAAGTTTGCGGTCACAGCGAGTTGAAGATTATTTCATCTTGCCCCACATCCCGCTTTGCCGCCTGTGATGACGGTACCAGGCTTGTTACCAAATCGTGCTAAAGGCTGTGCCGCCGTGGCCGATGCATAGCAGGCCAATAAACCGTCCATGGGATTGCTTATGACAAGCCTGTCCACCATCGCTTCACACCTGAACATCCAGGGCTACAGCCCGAGCGCGTCCAGCACGCCTGCCACGGCATCCGCTGCCGAGACGCAAGCCAGCGCTACGACGGCGACGTCGAGTCAGCAAGCCCATGGAGCTGCGCCTGCTGGTGGCGCTGGCACCAGCGATAACGCCAGTAGCAGCACATCGGATACGGTGACCAGGCTTCAGGAGCAGATAGCCGAACTGCAAAAGCAGCTGGCCAAGGACCAAAAGGCTCTGCAGCAAGCGATGGCCAGTGACGCCAGCGATCAACAGAAAGCCGCGCAGGTCGCCGCGGCCCAGGCGCAGATGGCCGCTACCAACAGCGCCCTGCAGACCGCCACGGCCGCCTTGCTGCAAGCCTTGGTGGAGGAGGGAGGCAGCACGAGTGGAACCAGCGTCAATACCACGGCCTGACTAAGGTCGCCGGCCGCGGTGAGCTGATGCGACCCGGCAGGGATGCCGTGTCAGTCCGCTAGCTGGCGATGTTTCTCGGCCTTGTACTGCATGGCCACTGCCGGGGCCTTGGCGCTGCGCCCGGTTTCCACCCAGGTGCGCAGGCGGCTGGCGTCGGCGAAATGAGTGTATTTGCCGAACGCGTCCAGTATCACCATCGCGACCGGGCGTCCGCCCATGTTGGTAACCAGTACCAGACAGTGCCCCGCCTTATCAGTGAAGCCGGTTTTGGTGATCTGGATGTCCCAGTTCTTCTGGTTCAGCAGGTGGTCGGTATTGTGGAAGCCCAAGGTATAGTTAGGTTTCTTGAACGCTACTGTCTTTTCCTTGGTGGTGCTCAGTTCCGAAAGCATCGGATAGCGCCTCGCCGCCACCAACAGCTTGCTCAGGTCCCGCGCCGTGGATACGTTCTGCTCCGATAGGCCGGTAGGCTCGACGTAGCGGGTGTGCGCCATGCCCAGCGACCTGGCCTTGGCGTTCATGGCCGCAATGAAGGCACCATAGCCGCCTGGGTAGTGATGCGCCAGCGAGGCCGCGGCGCGGTTTTCCGAAGACATCAGGGCTATGAGCAACATGTCATGGCGGTTGAGTGTGCTTCCTAGCTTCACCCGGGAAAACACGCCTTTCATTTCCTTTGTCTGACTGATGTCGACAGTAAGCTCTTCGTTCATGGACTGCTTCGCGTCCAATACCACCATGGCGGTCATCAGCTTGGTGACCGAAGCGATGGGAACTACCTGATCCGGGTTGTTCTCATACATGACCTGATTGGTTTGCAGGTCTATCAGCAGAGCACTATGAGAGGCCAGGTGCAACTGGGAAGGGTCCCGCTTCGGTGGTGCCTCGGCGGCGGAGACATTCGACGTGACGCAACTACCCGCGAGCAGCAAACACAGGGTCAACACGGAAACACGGTTTTTCACGAAGAGAGCTCGCAAGAAGGAAGGAAGTCTGGCGTCCTGCCATGGAAAAGTGGCCGTCATTGTAAATTTATGGCCAAGTGCCTGTCGATTGCCCGGCAGGCTAAATCTTTCTTCATCCCGCCTGTGGTCGGCTACCGGCGAGCTGGGAGCGAAACATCTTCCTATCAGGCGGCGACAGCGCCAGCGAGGCTTCGACTGAAGTTCTCGGCCGCTACACGCGACAGCAATGGCGGGCTTACCGCCACACCTTCGCTGACCACGTACCAGCACACCAGCAGACCCAGGTCCCTGACGCCTTCCGGTACGGCGCTACCTACTACACACATGATGCGAAATGAAAGCATGAGCGGAACCTCGCGGACCCAATGCGCTCAATGAGCGAGCCGGCGATGACGCGCACCCCCGGGCCGAAACCTGGCACCGGGGATGACCACATTACCAGCGCGGCGGACCATAATAAGGATGGGGCGCGTAGTAGCCAGGCGGGGGCGGTGGCGCTACATAGACCGGTGCCGGCTGGTAGTACGCCGGCGGCGGCGGGGCCTGGACGTACACCGGTTGTGGAGCGACGTACACCGGTTGCTGGACCACGACCGGACCGGGGCGGGCGACGACCGCCCCTACGACCGCGGCACCCAGTACCGCGCCAAGCACACCTGGGCCAATGCCGCCGCCATGGGCTGATGCCTGGCCGGCCAGGCTCAGGGCGCCAACCAGGAGGGCGATTTTGGGTAGATGACGAATCATGATGGTTCCTCGTAATACGACGGGGCGCCTGTAACCCGTAATGGGTCCTGGGACTGCCGTACACACTATGACAGCGAAAGAGTTGGAACTGATGGCCCGCAACGGTAAAGGTTGTGTAAGTTCACTGTGTGAGCGGCGCTACCATTCACTTACTTGATGGATACACAATGGCGATTTTCCCTAACAAGAATACCCAGCTTTGCATGTCACTCGCCGCGAGGCCTGGTAACTTCGGTACACGTTTCCATAACTATCTCTACCAGGCGCTGGATCTGGATTACTTCTACAAAGCCTTCACCACGACGGACCTGCCCGCTGCCATTGCCGGCATACGTGCGCTGGGTGTCAGGGGTTGCGCCGTTTCGATGCCTTTCAAGGAAGCGAGCATTCCGCTGATCGACGAGATGGACGCTTCAGCGGCGGCGATCGAGTCTATCAATACTATCGTCAACAACGACGGGGCCTTGAAGGCCTACAACACCGATTACATCGCCATTCGTCAACTCATCGAGAAACATGGGTTGGACCGGAACCTAAGGCTCGCCCTTCGGGGTAGCGGGGGCATGGGCAAGGCAGTGGCCTGTGCCTTCCGCGACGCGGGCTTCCGCCACGGTACCCTTATCGCGCGCAATCCGCAGACCGGCCAGCCATTGGCTGAACGTTGCGGTTACCAATGGCGTGCCGACGATGCCGGCCTGGAGGCGGACCTGCTGGTGAACGTCACGCCCTTGGGCATGGCGGGTGGCCCTGAGGCCGATACCCTGGCGTTCAATCCGGTAGCGATCGAACAGGCTCAGTGGGTATTCGACGTCGTGGCGCTTCCTCCTCGCACACCCCTGATCCTTGCAGCCGAGGCAGCCGGCAAGTCATGCATCACCGGCCAAGAGGTGGTAGCGCTCCAGGCCCTGGAACAGTTCGCGCTCTATACCGGCGTGCGGCCCACACCTGAACTTGTAGCCGAAGCGACGGCGTTCGCCGCGGCGGGCTAGTCCTCGCTCGGGGCTTCCGACAGTCGGGCGAGTCGCTCCTCCAGCGCAGCGACTCGTGCCTCTAGCATCGCCAGTCGATCGCCGTCCGTGCTATCTGCCCCAACGGGGGCGAAAGCCGGTTCGGCAGCTTCCGCAGGGCCGACCCAGCCGTGGCTATAACGACCTTCACGTTGACCAGGACGGCGCGGCAGCGCCTGTGCATAGCCCCGCCCGACCAGCCGCTCGAGTTGATGATGCACCTGTTCCGCATCGTCGAAGGCATAGAGGCGGCTGCTGCGGGTAAAAAGGTCGGCCAGGGTTTGAGCGCCTCTGAGGAACAACAGGCTGAGCAGGGCGACCTGCGCCGGGACCAGCTCCAAAGCCTTGTCCAGGCGATGTTCCCAGCGATCGGCGCGGCTACCCATGACCAGGCGTACCAGCCCTGTCGCTTCGAGGATTCGCAGGCGCTGGCCCAGGTCGGCGGGCGCCAACTGCATCAGCGGCTCGCGGCTGGTTTTCTGATTGCACGCCAGCACCAGGGCGTTCAATGTCAGTGGGTAGCTTTCCGGGCTGGCGGCCTGCTTCTCGACCAGGCACCCCAGAATACGAATGTCTATCGGGTTCAGGTCTGGTCGTTGCGGCTCGAGAGGGTCGTCGGTCATGGTCAGGGTTCTTTTTGAAAGAGGCGGGGAGGCTGTCAGGGTGCGTCTGGGTAATGGGAAAAACCCCCTCCGGGGGGTTCGGGAAACGCCCCCGTACCGGGGGGGTTGAACCCTTTTTCCCCGGGAAAGGGGGAAAAAGATTCGGTCACGGCCTCGGGTACCCCCAGCAGGGGGGGGTGGGGGTTGATGGTAGGGTTTTTTTTAAAAGGGGGGGGGTGGGTTGTCGGGTTGCGTCTGGAAAAGGGAACAACCCCTCGGGGGCGGTTTCGGTAACCGCCACTGTACCGGGATGATTGACCCTTCTATCCACGGAAATGGCGAAAAAGGATTCGGTCACGGCATCGGTTACCCCGAGCAGGCGCACCTGGCCCTGCGCCACCAGATCATCGGCGATGACCCGTGGCGCTACAAACACGCCACTGCCGGCCAGGCCAAAAGCCTGCATCAGGGCACTGTCGTCGAATTCCCCAACGATTCGGCAAGCAACCCTGGCGTCTTCCAGCCAGCGCAGCAGCCGCCCGCGGACTACGCTTTGCGGTCCTGGAATGAGCATGGGCGCGCCGTTCAGGCACATCGGAAATGCACCGGCGCAGGCCGTGGCCAGCGACTCGGTAGCGAAGAAAGCGATCCCGCACTCGCCAAGCTTGATGGCGCGGCTCGTGATGTCCAACTGGGCAGGGACCGGGCTGTCGGAGATCACCAGGTCTAGACGCTGAATGGCCAGGTCGGCCAGCAAACGCTCCAGTTTGTCTTCCCGGCAATTGAGCCGCAGCGGCGGTGCGTTGAGCTGCATCGTGGGAGCGAGCAGGCGATAGACAATGGACTTGGGCACGACATCGGCCACGCCAACTCGGAAAGGCATGGGTTGCTGACCTGGCTCGGAGCGGATCATCGCTTCCAGGGCCGCGCCCGCCTCGAACATCGGTTCGGCGTACGCCAATACTCGCCGCCCCGCCTCGGAAAGCTCAAGATGCCGCCCTACCCGTTGAAACAGGCGCATGCCCAGGCCCTGCTCGAGCAGCGCAAGCTGACCGCTGATGGTTGGAGCGGTCAGGTTCAATTGTTCGCAGGCCCGAGCAATGCTGCCGGTACGGGCAACCATCCAGAAGTAATGCAGCTGACGATAATTGAGCATGGGAGAACTATTAGGAAAATCCGAACGAATGGGCTTGGAAATACGAATTTTCTAGAAGTATAAGGCGGTCTACACTTAAGGCCATATCTTTTGAATTGGAGCGCCAAGATGGAGTATTTGCTGGAACTGGCCACAAGCCCCGCCGCCTGGGCTGCATTGGCTACGCTGATTGCCATGGAAGTGGTACTGGGTATCGACAACCTGATTTTCATCTCTATCCTGACCAACAAGCTGCCGGTCGAACATCAGACCAAGGCACGGCGATTGGGTATCGGCATGGCACTGATCCTGCGCCTCGCCTTGCTGAGTACCGTGGCCTTCATCGTCACGCTGACCCAGCCTGTCTTCGAGATTGCCGGTCACGGCTTTTCGTGGAAGGACGTGATCCTCATCGCGGGTGGGCTGTTCCTCTTGTGGAAAGCCACCACCGAGATTCACCACAGCGTGGACCCGGTGGCCCAGGCGGACGACAAGGCCAGTGCCAAGGTGACCATGGGCCTTGCCGCGGCCATAGGCCAGATCCTCCTGCTCGATCTGGTCTTCTCGGTCGACAGCATCATTACGGCCGTAGGTATGACCCAGCACTTGCCGATCATGGTCATTGCCGTGGTGGTGGCGGTGTTGGTGATGCTCTTCGCCTCTGAGCCGCTGGCACGCTTCATTAACGCCAACCCGACGGTAGTCATGCTGGCGCTGGGTTTCCTGATCATGATCGGCATGACCCTGATTGCCGAAGGCTTCGGCGCCCACGTGCCCAAAGGCTATATCTACACTGCCATGGCGTTCTCGGCGGCGATCGAATGCCTCAATCTCTGGGCTCGGCGCGCCCGTGGCAAGCGTGCCGTGGAGTAGAAAACCTCCACGGCCTCAATGGGCGTGCGCGGCTCGATGCCGCGTCGGCCCTGGGCGGCGGGCTGTGGGCTGCTTCGCCACCAGGGTGGGCCCATGATGGCGCCGAGCGATCCGCAGCACGCCCCACAGCATGGCGGCAGCTGCCAGGAGCCACGCCAGTATCATCATCACTATCGCCACTGTCAGGCTCATCAGGGTACCTCCTTCTCGCTCAACAAACGCAGGCGTTTGTCATAAGAGCAGTCTAGTGGCCACTATGTTTCCTGGCTGTGACGAGTGGCACCCGTCTACCCGCCTCGGTACGGCTTTTTCAGGGGCCCGGTTACCTCGATGTACCTGAAGATTCTCACCGCCTATCATGCCGACAATTCGAAACCATCTCCCGAGACGTTCGAGAGGAACACCATGGCGTCAGAGATATTTAACCGGTACGGCAGAGCACTCCTGGCGATTGCGCTGGCTACCTCCGTGGCGGGCTGCGCGGACCGCGCGGCTCCCAGAATCAGCGGGCTTCCCGACCGCGTGGAGTTGACTGCCGTGCCGTTCTATCGAGGCGAGGCCGATGCCGGCGCGCCGACAGCCCTGGCGGCGCTACTGCGTCAGCGAGGAGTGAGTGTGACCCCTGGCATGGTCGCGCCAGCCCTGGGGCTTGAGGCGCAAGGCAACGCGCTAGGGGAAAGTATCGCCGAGGCTGCTCGACGCTATGGTTTCGTGGTTTACCCCATGGAGGATCAGTTCCAGGCGTTATTGGCCGAGGTGGCGGCAGGTAACCCGATACTGGTGCGCTACCGAAGCGGTGGGCGGCTCTGGGGCTCGCCACGCTATGCATTGCTGGTGGGCTACGATCGCTTCAAAAGTCTGGTAGTGCTGCGCTCGGGCGAGCAGCGTCGTGAACCGATGCCGTTCGCGGACTTCATTTCCGCCTGGCGAGAGGATGGCGCCTGGGCAGTACTGGTACAGCCGCCCGGGCAATTGCCCGCCCGAGTGAATGAGGCTCGTTGGCGGCAGGCCGCAGCCCGGCTAGGGCAGGCAGGGCAGGAGGACGCTGCCAGGCAGGCCCTGGCAGCGTTGACCAGGCGCTAGCCCGGCGCAGGCGGTGAAGCCATCCTCGGCGACACCGCTGCACAGCGTCAGACGCCCAGCTTGTCACGCAGGCTGTAGTACCAGGCGCCGAGGGCTGAGAGCGGTACCCGCAGGGCATGCCCGCCCGGGAAAGGGTAGTGCGGCAGCGCGGCGAAGGCATCGAAGCGCTCGGCCTGGCCGCGGAGCGCCTCGGCCAGCACCTTGCCGGCCAGGTGCGTGTAGGTCACGCCGTGGCCGCTGCAACCTTGCGAATAGTAGATGCTGTCGCCAATACGCCCGACCTGAGGCAGGCGGGACAGCGTCAGCAAGAAGTTGCCGGTCCAGGCGAAGTCGATCTTCACGTTCTTCAGCTGAGGGAAGGCCCTGAGCATCTTCGGCCGGATAATGGCCTCGATATTGGCCGGGTCGCGCGCGCCGTAGACCACGCCACCACCGAAGATCAGGCGCTTGTCCCTGGTCAGGCGGTAGTAGTCGAGCAGGTAGTTGCAGTCTTCCACGCAATAGTCCTGGGGCAGCAGGCTGTGCGCGAGTTCGTCGTCCAAGGGTTCGGTGGTGACCACTTGGGTCCCGCAAGGCATGGACTTGGCGCTCAATTCTGGAACGAGATTGCCCAGGTAGGCGTTGCCGGCCACGATCACGAACTTGGCTTTGACCTGGCCGTGCGGGGTATGCACCACCGGGTTCGGGCCTCGGTCGATTCGCGTGGCCGGGGTTTGCTCGAAGATGCGTCCGCCGAGGGATTCCACGGCCGCCGCTTCGCCAAGCGCCAGGTTGAGCGGGTGGATATGCCCACCACTCATGTCCAGCATGCCGCCAACGTATTGATCGCAAGCTACCACTTCGCGAATACGCCGCTGGTCCATCAATTCAAGCTGGGTATGGCCGTAGCGCTCCCACAAACGCTTCTGTGACTCCAGATGGCCCATCTGCTTGCTGGTAAGCGCGGCGAAGACACCGCCGTCCTTGAGATCGCAGTCAATGTTATAGCGCGCGACGCGTTCGCGGATGATGCGACCGCCCTCGAAGGCCATGGCGCCCAGCAGCTCTGCCTGGCGCTTGCCAACGGTTCGCTCGATCACATCGATGTCGCGACTGTAGCTGTTGACGATCTGCCCGCCATTGCGACCCGAAGCCCCGAAGCCCACCTTGGCGGCTTCGACAACGACTACCCTGAAGCCTTGTTCGAGCAGATGCAGGGCGCTGGACAGGCCGGTGTAGCCAGCCCCCACGACGCATACGTCGGTTTCGAGAGTTTCCTGCAAGACTGGGCGAGCTGGGGCGGCATTGGCCGACGCGGCATAATAGGAAGGTGGGTAAGCGGTGTTCGCCATTTCAGCAACCTTTTGTTTAATATTCTTGACGACGGCGTGAATGCTACCCCAATTTACTCATCACCGCCAGCGGCGACATTCGGAGGCTGCTGCGTTGGCAGTGATAGGAGATTTTACCGGGATTTCAGAAGGTTACGGAAATATTGGCTTGACAGGAGCGTACGCTTCAGTAGAATGCGCATCCACAGCAGGCACATAGCTCAGTTGGTTAGAGCACCACCTTGACATGGTGGGGGTCGTTGGTTCGAGTCCAATTGTGCCTACCATATCTGCCGTCCGGCATGAAAAGGGCGATCCGTAAGGGTCGCCCTTTTCGTTTGGAGTTATTTCCTCCAAGAGTAAGAAAAGTCGCCCCAGCTGGCGGGTGCAGCCAGCGAAAGCACGGGGGCATCTGCCGAATCGGCAGCTCCGCTGAGTCCTACAATTCGTTGAGCGTTCGATAGTCTTCCCAGGGCATTCCCAAGGCTTCGGCAACCTGCCGGTGCACAGCCTCTCTCATTTGGGCCAATTCTTCAGGACCGCTTGCGGTCAACTCAAGGGTGTATTCCCAAGGCTCAAGGCCTTGCGCTTCAGCTTCGTCCTCGAATGCCCAGGCCACTTGCTGCTGGCGTTCGTGGGCAGCCAGCGGGCCTATTTCTTCAGCAAGCTCCGGGTGGGCGGCCAGGAAGCGGTCATAGGCAAGTTGTTGTTGTGCATCGTTGAGCATTGGGGTTCGGGCCGTGAATGAAGAGTGGGAGGCATGATGCCACAGCCCGAGTTCGAGGCCGAGAGTCGTCGGCGGTGTTAGAATGCCGGTCTCGAACGATGGAGACGATGGTGTGCGTAAAGTATTGACGGTAGCTGTAGTTCTGGCTCTGGCAGGGTGTGGAAGCGCGCCGGAGGAGGGCAACAAAGCTGTGGCTGCCCAGCTGGAAAATCCAGCCTCGGCGAAATTCACCAATGTGCGTACCACGTCCAATGGCAATGTCTGCGGACAGGTGAAGAGCAAGGATGCGGCGGGCAACTACGGCGGCTATCAAAGCTATGTGGCGATCAAGACCGACAACGGATATCAGGCGGTCATCGATCGCGATGGCACCAATATCGTAGTGCGCGCCGCTTGTGGCGCACCCCTGGCACAAAGCGAAGGCGCCGCCGCCACGGCTGCCGAGGCCGCTCATGGTTGGGACGTGGTCATCGCCGACAACGGCCGGGGCGCGGTCACTGACATGATGTCGCGCCTCGTCGAGCATGGGTTCGTGGCCAGCGTCGCCAACCAGGATGGCAAGCCACGGATCTACCTCGGCCCCTTCGTTAATCGGGCCGAGGCCGAGGCCACGCGTGAAAAGTTGATGGCCAGCCAGGGTATCGAGTCTGGCGTAGAGCCGCACCCGGCCCCTTGATCAGCCGCACGCCTTGAGGTCAACGGGCCCGACGAATTCATTGCCGTGGCCCATGACACACGCTACCCGTTGATTGCGTTGTCGCTCCCAGGCCTGGACAGGATACGTCTTGTTCCAGGCTTGATAGAGCTGTGCGTCCTGGCGTGACAGCTTCAGATGGTAGCGTTTGCTCATATAGAAGTAGGTTCGGGCGATCATCCCCCGGATGGTCGGCCGCGGCATGACCTTGCGGGCCTTGAAATCCACCTGGGTAAGGCAACTGCCGTATTGGCCGGAGCGCTCCGGCAGCCAGCCGAAGCTGAAGTTGTTACGGTCGCCGTTGACTTCACCAATGCTCGGGACCAGGTTGTGCAGGTCGGCCTCGGCCTGCTGGTAGCGCTTATCGTTGCGGGCGCAGTTCTTGCGGCCTCCGTGCTGCCAGCACTGCAACTGATGGCCGATCTGCCAGGCCGGTACGATATGCTCCCATTCGATGCGCGACGCCCGGGCAGTGTTCTTGCGGGGCACATAACCGCAGCCCTTGAGGTCTACCTTGTTTCCGCTGTATTTACAGCCGCAATAGAACTCCGTGGACTGAGGCGCATACAGCCGCCATCCCGCTTTCTTCGCCTCTGCGAATGTTCTGGGGGCGTCCGCCTGCGCCGGGAGCGCCAAGGCCAGGCAAAGGGCTGCAAGGCTTATCATTGCACCGCGTTCAATCATCGCTTTGTACCACCCAGAACAGCTGGATGCCGCCATCGTCGCGCCATGCAAGGGTCACGTTATCGTTTTCAGCGATTTCGTCGAGCAGCCTGCGCCAATCCTCGGGGGATTCATCCGGCTGCTTGAAGAGCAGCGCGGAGCGGGTGCGTTGCGCTGGTGGGGCGTTAATGATCTTTTGCACGCGCAAGGCCATGCGTTCATAAGGGCTTGCTGAGGCTAGAGAGGCATTGGGAGCGGTCACCAGGTGTTTCCTTTTGTTGCTGTATGCGCATACAGTAGTGACTGTGCCAATTTTTGGCAACCCGCTTCGCTTATTTGCTGCGATGCCGGGTGTTATTTATCTTGCGGGCAGATGGCCGCGCACTTGTCATGGCGATGGCTAATTATCCGCCGGCTAACATCCGATGATCAGGTGTCAGGCCTAGAACGAGGGCGCTCTCATGGAAATCGATCTGAACCTGCCCGGCCAGCCCAGCCTGGAAGCGGTTCGCTTGCTTCTGGCCCAGGGTGATGATCGCCAGCATTGCCAGTTGCGTGTAAGCGATAGGGGCATGGCCTGGCTATCCAGCACGGCTGTTGGGGGCCAGGCCTTGCAAGGGGTGCGCTTTCGCCTGGAAACCTGGGCGGCGGGGTCCGGGTGTGTCGGTCCAGCGGCAGCAGCGGATGATGCGTGGGTTGCGAAGATACAGGCCGCCTTGCAAAGCAATTGGCCTGAGCCGTACTCGGACTACCTGGATATCTACTGATGCGATCTGCTGAAATATCCTGTCACCGTTGTTCAGGCGGAAAATCGCGGCGCGGCGGGCACACTCTATGTGCAACCTCCCAGTCCTGGTGTGGTCGCAGCTGAGCAACCCTTTGTTCTTGAGGAGGCTTCATGGGTGTGGTGAAAACCGGGCTGGCATTGGCCCTGGTCGGCGTACTGGCGGGTTGTTCCAAGGATGGAGTGCAGCCTTCGGCGGGTGGGGCGGGCGCCCCAGTGGCATCGGCTGGCCGGTGCGATGCGCAGGCCGCACAGTTCGCAGTAGGTCAGCAGGCATCCAAGGTGCTTCTCGAGCAGGCCAAGGCCCGGTCGGGCTCGATGATGGCGCGCATCCTCGGCCCTCATGATGCGGTAACGCTGGACTATCGCTCCGAGCGGTTGAATCTCAATGCCGATGAAACCGGTAAGATCATTCGCGCCAACTGTGGCTGACAATCGCCGGGCAAAGAAAAGCCCGCCAGGCGCGCCGCTTCATGCGGTACTCCTGACGGGCTTTCCGGCATCGTAAGCGGCGGTGTCTTACTCGCCACGAACCTGCGCGGCCTGCATCCCTTTCTGGCCTTTCTCAGCCACGAAAGAAACGGTCTGACCTTCTTTCAGGCTTTTGAAACCGTCGGATTCGATCGCCTTGAAGTGGACGAACAGGTCATCACCACCGCCAGTCGGGGTAATGAAGCCGAAGCCCTTCTCATCGTTGAACCACTTGACGGTGCCGGTTTGGCGATTGGACATGGGGTGTATCTCCAAGAAACATAATTATCTGGTGCGGGCGACGCTCAGTCGAGCGAAGCTTGACCCATCATAGACACAAACCGCGCGTTGGTAACCCCTGTCGTCGGGAAAAGCGGATAAATATTTTTGCCCGTGACGGCTTTCCATGCGCCAGGTCAGTAAAAACCCGTCTTCCAGTGAAAATTACTTGGCCCGGCAGACGCTGACCTCTTTCTGCAAGCGATCACGCAACTCCACCGTGGGTGGCGGGGCCTTGCTCATCAGTTGCTGGATTTCCGCGGTGCTGAACTGCTTTTCGATCACGTCGGCACCACAGCCGCAGTGAGTCGTGGCCGTGCTAGCGTCCACCTGCTGCCTGGCGGTGGCGACGCAGTCACTCATGTACTGCTCGCGAGCGCCGCTGGGCCACGCGGCGTGCGCCATAAGGGGGCAAAGCATCGCCAGCGGCAAGGCGGCGCGAATCAGGGAGTAAGGCAGGCGCATGACAGGCTCCTTCGGGCAGGGTTCGCGAGGCTTCACGTCCATTCGAGACGGTTGCCCCTGGCAAGTTCAGCGCATCTGCCAGGATTGCCTAGAAAGCCCAGCCGTCATTGGCCGGTCCTGTGCTAGGATGGCTGTCCCGCTCAAGGGAGCGGGTCAACGTTCATTTCCAGTCACTCCGGTTCGGTCATTGGTTGGCCTTCGGCTCCTGCCACTGTGAGGCAGGCATACCACCGAATCCTGTACTGGCTCATCCCAACCCACGTGACCTTTGGTAGGGGTCACCACTAGGAGAGGAGGCGCCATGCCAAACATCACTCTTCCTGACGGCAGTCAGCGTTCATTCGATCATCCCGTGACCGTGGCCCAGGTGGCTGCTTCCATCGGTGCCGGCCTGGCCAAGGCAACGGTGGCCGGCAAGGTGGACGGCAAGCTGGTCGATGCCTGCGACCTCATCAGCAATGATGCGAGCCTTCAGATCATTACCCCAAAGGACGAGGAGGGGCTGGAAATCATTCGTCACTCCTGCGCGCACCTGGTGGGCCATGCAGTCAAGCAGCTCTATCCGACCGCGCGCATGGTCATCGGCCCGGTGATCGAGGAAGGCTTCTACTACGACATCGCCTTCGAGCGGCCCTTCACGCCGGATGACATGGCGGCCATCGAGGCGCGCATGCGCGAGCTTATCGATACCGAATACAACGTCATCAAGAAGATGACGCCGCGCGCCGACGTCATCGAGGTGTTCAAGGCCCGTGGCGAGGATTACAAGCTGCGCCTGGTCGAGGACATGCCGGATGAAACCGCCATGGGCCTGTACTATCACGAAGAGTATGTGGACATGTGCCGCGGGCCCCATGTCCCCAATACCCGCTTCCTGAAAGCGTTCAAGCTGACCAAGCTGTCGGGGGCCTACTGGCGTGGCGATGCGAAGAATGAGCAGCTCCAGCGTGTGTACGGCACCGCCTGGGCGGACAAGAAGCAGCTGGCTGCCTACATCCAGCGGATCGAAGAGGCTGAAAAGCGCGACCACCGGCGCATCGGCAAGCAGCTTGACCTGTTCCACCTGCAGGAAGAAGCCCCGGGAATGGTGTTCTGGCATCCCAATGGCTGGACCATCTATCAGGTGTTGGAACAGCACATGCGTCAGGTGCAGCGCCAACATGGCTATGTAGAGGTGAAAACACCTCAGGTGGTCGATCGCGTGCTCTGGGAGCGCTCCGGGCATTGGTCCAACTACGCTGAAAACATGTTCACCACGCATTCGGAAAACCGCGACTACGCGGTCAAGCCGATGAACTGCCCCTGTCACGTGCAGATCTTCAACCAGGGCTTGAAGTCGTACCGCGACCTGCCGTTGCGGCTGGCCGAATTCGGTTCATGCCACCGTAACGAGGCGTCGGGCGCGCTCCACGGCATCATGCGCGTGCGCGGCTTCACCCAGGACGACGCGCATATTTTCTGCACCGAGGATCAAGTCAAGAAGGAATCGGCCGATTTCATCAACTTGACCATGCAGGTGTACAAGGACTTCGGTTTCGACGACGTCACCATGAAGCTTTCTACTCGCCCGGCCAAGCGTGTAGGTTCGGAAGAGTTCTGGGATCGCGCGGAGAAGGCCCTGGCCGACGCACTGGATGATTCCGGCCTGCCATGGGAATACCTCCCTGGCGAGGGCGCGTTCTATGGGCCGAAGATCGAGTTCACCCTCAAGGACTGCCTCGGGCGCAACTGGCAGTGCGGCACCCTGCAGTACGACCCCAACCTGCCGGAGCGTCTGGACGCCAGCTATATCGCCGAAGACAACGGCCGCAAGCGCCCGGTCATGCTGCATCGCGCCATCCTCGGATCCTTCGAGCGGTTCATCGGCATGCTGATCGAGCACTATGCCGGCGCCTTCCCGGCCTGGCTGGCGCCTACCCAGGCGGTGATCATGAATATCACCGACAGCCAGGCGGCTTTTGCCCGTGAAGTGGAAGGGATTCTCAATGGAAGCGGCTTCCGTGCCAAGTCCGACTTGAGAAACGAGAAAATTGGCTTTAAAATCCGCGAGCATACTCTGCTCAAGGTGCCCTTCATGCTGGTCATCGGGGACCGCGAGGTGGAGACGCAAACTGTCGCCGTGCGCACACGTGAAGGCGCGGACCTTGGCTCGATGCCGGTCGCGCAATTCCAGCAGCACCTTGCGCAGGCGGTTTCCCGGCGTGGTCGCCAAGATTTGGAGTAATCATTATTAAGCGTGAAATGAGACAGGATAAACGAACTGCGCCCAAGGCACCGATCAACGAGAACATCTCGGCTCGCGAGGTCCGGTTAATCGGTGCTGACGGTGAACAGGTTGGCATCGTCTCTATTGATGAAGCGCTTCGTATCGCTGAAGAAGCGAAGCTGGATCTGGTGGAGATCTCCGCTGACGCGCAGCCGCCCGTTTGCAAGGTCATGGACTACGGCAAGCACCTCTTCGAGAAGAAGAAGCAGGCCAACGAAGCCAAGAAGAACCAGAAGCAGATCCAGATAAAAGAAATCAAGTTTCGTCCAGGGACGGAAGAAGGGGATTACCAGGTAAAACTGCGCAACCTGGTACGTTTCCTGAGTGATGGGGACAAGGCCAAGATCTCTCTGAGATTCCGTGGTCGTGAGATGGCCCACCAGGAGCTGGGCATGCAGCTGTTGAAGCGAGTCGAAACCGACCTCGCCGAATACGGCTCCGTTGAACAGCAGCCTAAGATGGAAGGACGCCAGCTGTTGATGGTCATCGCCCCCAAACGCAAGAAGTAACCTCCAGGGCACGGCAGGCCTTGTGGTTATGTTTATTCACTGAATGCGGAGTATCCGAACATGCCAAAGATGAAAACCAAAAGTGGTGCCGCGAAGCGTTTCCTGAAAACCGCTTCCGGCTTCAAGCACAAACACGCTTTCAAGAGCCACATCCTGACCAAGATGTCCACCAAGCGTAAGCGTCAACTGCGCGGTAGCAGCCTGCTGCATCCGTCTGACGTGGCAAAAGTGGAGCGCATGCTGCGCGTTCGTTGATTCCGTTTTCGGTCAAAGATAGAGGATATAACTCATGGCTCGTGTTAAGCGTGGCGTCATTGCCCGTAAGCGTCACAAGAAAATTCTGAAACTTGCCAAAGGCTACTACGGTGCGCGCTCGCGCGTATTCCGCGTTGCCAAGCAAGCCGTCATCAAGGCTGGCCAATACGCCTACCGCGATCGTCGTCAGAAGAAACGCCAGTTCCGCGCTCTGTGGATCGCCCGTATCAACGCTGGTGCTCGTACCAACGGCCTGTCCTACAGCCGTTTGATCGCTGGCCTGAAAAAGGCAGCCATCGAGATCGACCGTAAGGTTCTGGCCGATCTGGCAGTGAACGAAAAAGCGGCGTTTGCTGCGATTGTCGAGAAAGCTAAAGCCTCGCTGGCTTGAGTATCCCCGACAATCATCCTTGCCTGCCTTGGTAGGCAAGGGTGTTGAACGTCTTTGAATAGGGGAAGGGCCTGCGCTCTTCCCCTATTTCGTATCTGGAGCCTTTACATGGAAAACCTGGATGCGCTGGTCAGCCAAGCTTTGGAGGCCGTGCACAATGCGCAAGACATCAATGCCCTGGAGCAGATCCGGGTTCAGTACCTTGGCAAGAAAGGCGAGCTGACCCAGGTCATGAAGACCCTCGGCAACCTGCCGGCTGAAGAACGGCCCCGGGTCGGGGCGCTGATCAACGAAGCCAAGGAGCGTGTCACCGAGGTGCTCAACGCTCGGATGACGGCTTTCGAAGAGACGGCGCTCAACGCTCGTCTCGCCGCCGAGCGAGTAGATGTCACCCTGCCGGGTCGCGGCCAGGCCAGTGGTGGGCTGCACCCGATCACCCGCACCCTCGAGCGCATCGAACAGTTTTTCACCCATATTGGCTACGGCATCGCTGAAGGCCCCGAAGTGGAAGACGACTACCATAACTTCGAGGCGCTCAACATTCCGGGGCATCACCCGGCTCGTGCCATGCACGACACCTTCTATTTCAATGCAAACATGCTGTTGCGAACCCATACCTCGCCGGTTCAGGTGAGGACCATGGAAGCCAGTCAGCCGCCGATTCGCATTGTCTGCCCCGGGCGCGTCTATCGCTGCGACTCGGACCTTACCCATTCCCCCATGTTCCACCAGGTGGAAGGGCTGTTGATCGACCGCGATATCAATTTCGCGGACCTGAAGGGCACCATCGAGGAGTTCCTCCGAGTGTTCTTCGAGAAGGAGCTGGCGGTACGTTTCCGTCCGTCCTTCTTCCCCTTCACCGAGCCATCGGCCGAGGTGGACATCCAGTGCGTCATCTGCAGCGGCGGCGGCTGCCGCGTCTGCAAGCAGACCGGCTGGCTGGAAGTGATGGGATGCGGCATGGTTCACCCCAACGTGCTGCGGATGTCCGGAATCGATCCGGAAACCTACTCTGGCTTCGCCTTCGGCATGGGAGCCGAACGTCTGGCCATGTTGCGTTATGGTGTCAACGATTTGCGCCTGTTCTTCGACAACGACTTGCGATTCCTCGCGCAATTCCGCTAGCCGTAACGACATTTTCTGGAGAACAGCATGAAATTCAGTGAACAGTGGCTGCGCGGCTGGGTGAGCCCGCAGGTAAGCCGCGAAGACTTGGTGGCCCGCCTTTCCATGGCCGGGCTGGAAGTCGATAGCGTCACCCCCGTGGCCGGCGCCTTCAGCGGGGTGGTCGTCGGTGAGGTGCTGAGCACCGAGCAGCACCCGGATGCCGACAAGTTGCGGGTGTGCCAGGTCAGCAACGGTAGCGAAACCTTCCAGGTGGTCTGTGGCGCGCCCAACGTGCGGCCGGGCTTGAAAATTCCCTTCGCCATGATCGGCGCGCAGCTGCCTGGCGACTTCAAGATCAAGAAGGCCAAGCTGCGCGGCGTCGAATCCAACGGGATGCTGTGCTCCCAGGCCGAGCTGCAGGTGGGAGAGGGCAATGATGGCCTGTTCGAGCTGCCTGGTGATGCGCCTGTCGGTCAGGACGTGCGCCAGTACCTGCAGCTGGACGATGTCATCATCGAACTGGGCCTGACCCCCAACCGGGGCGACTGCCTGTCCCTGGCGGGCCTGGCTCGTGAAGTGGGGGCGCTCTATGCCGAGCCGGTCACGCGCCCTGCAGCAGTTACGCTCGCGCCAGCCCATGACGAGGTACGTCCGGTTGAAGTGCTGGCCCCGGCTTCCTGCCCACGTTACCTCGGTCGTGTGATCCGCAACGTCGACCTGAGTCGCCCGACTCCCTTGTGGATGGTGGAACGCTTGCGTCGTTCCGAAGTGCGCAGTATCGACGCCGCTGTGGACATCACCAACTATGTGATGTTGGAACTTGGCCAGCCGATGCATGCCTTCGACCTGGCTCAGATCAAGGGCGGCGTGCGGGTACGGATGGCCGACGAAGGGGAAAAGCTGGTGTTGCTCGACGGTCAGGCAGTGACCCTGCGTAGTGACACCCTGGTGATTGCCGATCACGAGCGTCCCCTGGCCATTGCCGGTGTCATGGGTGGTGAGCATAGTGGCGTCAACACTGCGTCCACTCGCGACCTGTTCCTGGAAAGCGCCTTCTTCGAGCCTGTTTCGGTGGCGGGCAAGGCGCGCTCCTATGGCCTGCATACCGATGCATCCCATCGCTACGAGCGGGGCGTGGACTTTAATCTGGCCCGGGAAGCGATCGAACGCGCGACCGCGTTGCTGCTTGACATCGTGGGTGGCGAAGCCGGTCCTATCGTGGACGCCACCGCCGACGCGCACCTTCCCAAGGTGGCGCCCATCACGCTGCGCGCTGAGCGCGTCGAGCAGATGCTCGGCCTGGACCTGGGCGTTGCCACCATCGAAGGCTTGCTCAGAGGGCTGGAGCTTGGCGTCACGGCGCAGGGCCCCGGGCAATGGTCGGTGACCGTGCCGAGCCACCGCTTCGACCTGAGCCTGGAAGTTGACCTGATCGAAGAGCTGGCTCGCCTGTATGGCTACAACCGCCTGCCGGTCCGTTATCCCCAGGCACGTTTGGCGCCGCAATTGCGTACCGAGGCCAAGGCCGAGCTGCCGGCCCTGCGTCGCCTGTTGGTTGCGCGTGGATACCAGGAGGCGATCACCTACAGCTTCATCGATCCCAAACTGTTCGAGCTGTTCAGCCCTGGCGTGAAGCCGCTGACCCTGGCCAACCCGATCTCCTCGGACATGGCCGCGATGCGGGTTTCCCTCTGGCCGGGGCTGGTGCAGGCCCTGCAGCACAACCTCAACCGCCAGCAAACCCGCGTGCGTTTGTTCGAAAGCGGCCTGCGTTTCGTAGGCCAGTTGGGCGAGCTCCAGCAAGAGCCGATGCTGGCCGGAGTCGTCTGTGGCACGCGCTTGCCTGAAGGCTGGGCCCAGGGCGATGCGAAAGTCGATTTCTTCGACGTCAAGGCAGACGTGGAAGCCGTGCTCGGCCATGCTGGTGCCCTGGGGGCTTTCACCTTCACGCCAGGCAGCCATCCAGCGTTGCATCCTGGACAGACCGCACGGATCGAGCGCGACGGCCGGGAGGTAGGCTATATAGGTGCCCTGCATCCGGAACTGCAAAAGAAACTGGGCCTCGATCGTACGGTCTATGTGTTCGAGCTCGTGCTGGATCAGATCGTTGAAGGGCGCTTGCCCAGGTTCAAGGAACTGTCCCGCTTCCCCGAGGTGCGCCGTGACTTCGCCCTGGTGGTGGATGAGGTGGTGTCCAGCGAGGCGGTGATGGCGGTAATTCGCGAGACGGCGGGTGAGTGGCTGACCGACCTGAGACTGTTTGACGTGTACCAGGGTAAAGGCATTGATCCGCATAGAAAAAGCCTTGCCGTTGGCTTGACCTGGCAGCATCCATCACGCACTCTTAACGACGATGAGGTGAATGCGACCGCGTCTGAAATCCTCACCTCGCTCGAACACAGGTTGAACGCCACGTTAAGGAAGTGACGTATGGGGGCTCTGACGAAAGCTGAAATGGCAGAACGTCTTTATGAGGAGCTGGGCCTGAACAAGCGCGAAGCCAAGGAATTGGTCGAGCTCTTCTTCGAGGAGATCCGGCATGCGCTCGAAGACAACGAACAGGTGAAATTGTCGGGTTTCGGCAATTTCGACCTCCGAGACAAGCGCCAGCGGCCGGGCCGCAACCCGAAAACGGGTGAGGAAATTCCGATCACCGCGCGCCGTGTCGTCACCTTTCGTCCAGGGCAGAAACTGAAGGCCCGAGTAGAAGCCTATGCTGGAACCAAGTCATAACGACGAGCTCCCGCCCATCCCCGGCAAGCGCTACTTTACCATCGGTGAAGTCAGCGACTTGTGCGCGGTGAAACCCCATGTGCTTCGGTACTGGGAACAGGAGTTCCCCCAGCTCAACCCGGTCAAGCGTCGCGGCAATCGGCGGTATTATCAGCGGCAGGATGTCCTGATGATCCGGCAGATCCGTGCCTTGCTGTACGACCAGGGCTTTACCATCGGCGGGGCGCGCCTGCGTCTCTCCGGTGACGAAGCCAAGGAAGACACTACCCAGTACAAGCAGCTTATTCGTCAGATGATCAGCGAGCTGGAAGATGTCCTCTACGTGCTGAAGAAATAAGCGAAAAAAATTGGAGAAAAAGCTTCCATAATTCAAAAGGTTAAGGTATCTTTCTCTCCGTTCTCGCTGCTAACGAGAACAGGTTTAAAACGCCTAGTCGGGGCGTAGCGCAGCCCGGTAGCGCACTTGCATGGGGTGCAAGGGGTCGAGTGTTCGAATCACTCCGTCCCGACCATATAACTTCACGACTTAGGCCAGTTCAGAGATGAGCTGGCCTTTTTCGTTTCAGGTACTTTTGCGGGACTTTCATCCTGCCTACCTCCTGAGTATTGTCAGCGCCGGTCCTCGCCAGTCCATCGCCGATATCTTGTTGGCCTCATCGATCAGTTTCCCAGCTCCGCCGCTGAGTAGTGACTGGTGATACTGCCGTTCTTGTGGCTCAGCGGAGCCCGCCGGTCTTCTTCGGTGACATCTGGGTGGTGTTGCTGGGGTGCTGGTCCATTGCCGGGGAGCTTGTTCGAGAAATGGATACGCTTGGCATGTTGGTGACTGGCGAGGGCCAGAAGAGCGGTGAGGCACAAGTACAAGCTGACTTTTTCTGCCCCAATATGGCCCGGTTGAATCCACTTTGTTTTTTTCTTGGGTTAGGTATACGTTACATTCAATTTAATTTGTTACGTATACAGAACATGGATTACTCCCTTATCACGGGCGCCTTGGTGAGCAGATTCGGCAACGCCGCCTGAATCGAGGCCTGACCCAGGCCAAGCTGGCTGCTTTGGCGGGTACCACCCGGCAGAAGGTCATCGCCATCGAGAGGGGACGCTTGACGGTGGGGATGACGGCCTATGCGCGAGTGCTAGGCGCTTGACTGTGAGTTCGCATTAGCGTCTGCGGCCATGCCCACGTTGGACGAGATTCAGGGAGTGTTTGACTGATAACAGCCGGGCTGCAGGTAGGCAACGCCAGAGGGCGAGAGCGGGAAGATGCTTAGTTCCGCTGGGGACTACCTGTTCCGCTACCACGAAGAGGCCAAGGCGCAGGCAGCGATCAGTTTGCTGTTGCCCGTGCGGCTGGATGAATACCCTCGATCCCATTGGCTTCGAGGACATGGCCGCATTGGTTGCCGCCTTGCCCTTCATGACGCTCCATCACCTCCAGCAGATCCCTGAGCGTATCTTCCATATGTTCCCCGGCCTTGTAGCGGATCAACGCCTGGCCTGAGCTATCGTTCGCTACCACGCTGGGGCGTTCCACGAAGGTACCGATAAGCTCATAGGCTTCATCGAGGATCGCCACGAGCGGTACCGGGATGCGTTCCAGCCCTAGCGCAGTGCGATAGTTGTTTTCCGCGCGGCCCTTGGAGACGATCGCCAGTTCGATGTTCGGCTGTACCTGGCGCATGAAGTCCATGACGGCCAGGTTGATCTGACAGTCCGGGCACCAGATCTCGGCCGCGACCAAAAGATGATAGTGGCCGCGCAGATTCGCGAGTCTGTCCAGGCTGGTGCCGGAAAAAGTGTCCGCTTGGCCAGTTTTTTCCACGAACGCCTTCGCGGCGGTTCGCTCGGAGGCGAGCCCATCCTGTACGAAGGCGTCGTAGCGTTTGCCTGTTTCGAAGATGTCCCGGTACAGACTCATCGGTTGCTCCTGAAAACTACATTCAATGCCCTATCCCTGACGAATCAGTGCAGGCGACTCTAGCGGCGCCGAGGGAGCCTGCCAAGACACCCCCTGGGTTAGCCGAGGCGTCGCGCGTCCCGACGCACAGCCTGGGGCGGCACTCCGAACCCGCGCATGAATACCTCACGCATGTGGCGGCGATCCCGGAAGCCCGTTTCCCTAGCCACCGTGTCGAGACTATGCCGGCTCTGCTCGATCATCAAGCGGGCCGCCTCCAGCCGCAGGCTTTCCACGGCCTTGGCTGGGGATTGGCCGGTTTCGGCCGTGAATACTCGAGTGAACTGGCGGGGGCTGAGATGCGCCACGTCGGCAAGTTCCTCCACGCTTAGGGGGCGGCCCAGGTGTGTCCTGGCATAATTCAGCGCGCTCTGGATGCGGTCGGACCTCGGAGTGAGCGTGAGCAGCTCGGAGTGTTGGGACTGCCCACCGGAGCGGTATTGATGCATCACCAGCTTATGAGCCACTGAGCGTGTCAGCTCACTGCCAAGGTCTTTCTCGACCATGCCCAGCGCCATGTCCAGACCGGCGGTCATGCCGGCTGAACTCCACACCGGGCCATCGACAATGTAGATCCGGTCTTCTTCTACCTCGATGGTGGGGTATCGTTCTCGCATGGCCGTGGCGTAGGCCCAATGGGTAGTGACGCGGCGATTATCCAGCACGCCCGCGGCGGCGAGCACGAAGGTGCCAGTACATACTCCGGCGGTGCGCCATGCGCCCTCGGCGAACCCGCGCACGGCCCATAGCACTGCATCATCTAGCGGGGCGAGCGGGGTAAGGGTGCCTGTCACCATCCAGGTCTCGGCCAAGCCTGGCGAGCCTAGGGGCAGGGTGTCCACCGACATTCCCAGCGAGGACCTGACCGTGCCTCCCACTACAGAAAAGTTCTGGATGCGGTAGACCGCTTCCCCGGCAACCATGTTGGCAAATTCAAACACAGCCTGGGTCGCCAGGGACATGACTTGGAATCCATCGGTCAGTAGATAGCCCACTCTATGCATGCGGCCTCCCGGCAGGGTCGATGTCCTGAAACCATACCTTATACGTCATTTGTGTCGTAGAGGCTCGAGGGCATGATGACGCCAGTTCCATTGAGACCGCTTCAGCGGTTCGAAGCCAGCCGTCAGGCCATGTTCGACCACCTTTCCAATCACCGCCTGGCACCGCGCTACAAAACAGCCTGACTTTCCCTACCCAAGGACACAGCGATCATGAAACTGAGCGACAACACGATATTCATCACCGGCGGCACCTCCGGTATCGGCCGCGCCTTGGCCGAAGCCTTTCATCAGCGGGGCAACCAGGTAATCATCGCCGGACGTCGCCAGGCACTGCTGGATGAAGTGGCCCGAGCGAATCCGGGCATGGATACCGTCCAGTTGGACATCAACGATCCTGAGCAGGTCAGGGCAGCGGCGGCCGATGTGATTCGTCGTCACCCCTCGCTCAATGTAGTGATCAACAATGCCGGCATCATGCCTTTCGATGATGCCAGTGCCGGTAGCCTGAATGATGAGCAGGCCGTCGGCCTGGTACAGACCAACCTGCTCGGGCCGGTGAGGGTCAGCGCAGCCTTCGTTGAGCACCTGAAGGCTCAGCCGCAGGCTTACATCATCAACAACAGCTCTGTGCTGGCGTATCTGCCGCTGGCGGTGACCGCCCTCTACTCGGCGACCAAGGCCGCGCTCCATTCTTATTCGCTGTCCCAGCGCTTCATGCTGCGGGACACCTCCGTCCGGGTATTGGAAATAGCGCCGCCATGGGTGGACACCGACCTGATCCACAAAAGCGGTGACGCCCGGGCCATGCCTCTGGATGACTTCATCCGTGAAACCCTGGAAAAGCTCGAAACCGCTACCACCGAGGTATTGGTGGACCGCGTCTTGCCTCTGCGCGCCAATCAGGGTGCCAACGAGCATGCCCTGATCGAGCAGTTCAACCTGTCCCTGATCGCCAACCCTATTCCCGTGGCCTGAAGGCAATCAATATCTGAACAACGTGGCGCAGACGACCATCGATTTTCCGCCCTCCGCCTGAGTTCAAGGAGCCCTACTGACCTGCCGTTTAACCCTGGCAGGACAGCGGGTACCGGGTAGCAGGTCGATTGCTCCACTCCCATGTCATCAAGAAGTCGCCGAGTGTGAAATACAATCGGAATTGTCCTAGCGTCCTGCGTGGGCTATCGTTGCGGCATTGATACAAAAACATTCAACCAAAGTTCCACTCCCAGGGCAGCTTGATGATACGGATAGGCCAAGCTGAAATATCGGTCGAGGGGCGACAGGCGTATCTTGAGGGAATCCCGGTTCCCATCAGCGGCCGGGCTTTCGATATTCTTCGCATCCTCATGGATAACCCGAACCAACTTGTGACCAAACAGGCACTACTGGACGCGGTATGGCCCGGACTCTATGTGGAAGAAAATAATGTCCACGTGCAAATATCCTACCTTCGGCGCTTATTGAAGGCTGACAAGAGCCAGCTCGAGACCATACCAAGGCGGGGCTATCGCTTGAACCTGGCGGTCGGGCCACAGGTCGATGCGCCAAGCCGCGAAGCGTTGGGCTGGAACGACGCCCAAAGCGGACAGCCCATTATTTACATTGTGGACGACGACCCAAGCGTGCTTAATGCACTCTTACGTCAATGCCGTGTCCACGGGCTGCCAGCCCTCGGCCTGGACAGCGCCGAGGCGTTCCTCGAGCGATGCGATTTCCACACCCCTGGCTGTCTGTTGCTGGACATCAACCTCAAGCAAGCCAGCGGCCTCGATCTCCAGGCGGAGTTGGCCCGGCGCCAGGCGCCGTTTCCCATTGTCTTCATCACCGGCTTCGGAACCATCGAAATGGCGGTCCGGGTCATGAAGAACGGTGCGCAAACCCTGCTCGTCAAGCCCTTCGATTCCGCACAGTTGCTCGGCAGCCTACGGGAAGCCCTCGGCCAGGCCATGCTGCGTTTCGAAGCCAGGCGCCATACGGAGGAAGCGAGCCGTCGCTTCGGCAGGCTAAGTGTCCGCGAGATCGAAGTGTTCGACGCGCTGCTGTCCGGCGCGCAGAGCAAGGCCATTGCCAGGCAGCTCAACCTGAGCGAAGTGACGATCAAGGTCCACAAGAAAAACATATTCAGCAAACTGGAACTGGGTTCCATGGCCGATCTGTTCCATCTTGGCCAGCGCCTTGGTCGAGCGAGGATACCGCCGGTGGCCGCCCCCGCCGCGGTCTAGCCAGAAAGCTGCCGTCCGGCGACCGCGCCCCGTATGGACGCCAGCAGTTCCTCGGCGGTAAAGGGCTTGCGCAGGCAGCGGTAGGCGCCCTGGGTACGGGCTTCGTCCAGCGAAGGTTCGTCCCAGAACGCCGACATGCAGATCACTGCCGGGGAACTACCACCTTCATTCAGCAGACGCTGCACCTGTGTGCCTTGCAGGCCTCCCATCCGCAGGTCCATCACGATACAGTCGAAAGCGTCGATGTCAGGGCAGGCGAGCAGCGCCTCGCCGGAAGCAAAGCTGGTCGGGCGATAACCGGCGGCCTTCAGCAGATTCATCAAGCTCTTGCGCACTGAGAGGTCATCGTCGACCACACCTACACTCAACATTAGGATCATCCCGGCTCACAGATGCCGTTCAATACAAAGCCAGGTCCTTTGGAGGCGAATCCCGGGCATGTTCGGCGTCGCCGATATAAATTGGCCGTACCACTCGACGGCACGCTTGCCGGTTCACTTCGATCAGCGGCGCGCCTGGCGAAAAGGCTGCTATCCGCTAATGCCAAGTGTCCAGGGAAGGTGTCAGGCGAAGGCTGGCAGGCTGAACTTAAAATAATGCAAACGCAGGGTTTCAGACAATTATCCCTAGGGATAGGTAAGGGCCTTTTTTCGTCGCACGCTGAACTTGTCAAGCATCGATTCAATTGAAAATAGGACGGTGGACTGCCAAAGCAGAGCGCTATACGGCCATCTGCGCATTAAAGTTCTCCAGAGGTTGCACCGGTATAATCAACGCTTCGCCACCGCTCGCCCTGCATGGACTCAACAATGATCGGTCAACTGGACAGCTCCCGGGTACTTGCCCAGCCGCTTCAATTCGATGAGGCCTGGTTGGCCCGCTGTACCCTGAGCCTGGTTCGTCGGGAAGGGGATCTGTCCTACTGCGAAGTCCGCGACCCGCTTTTCAACCGATGCTGGGAGGGGGTTCGAGTGTCGGTGCAGTCGCCGTGCGCCTGTCATCAATTGGAGCGGCAACACCAGCTGGCCCTGGATGCCGCCTGGGCGCAGGTACCACAAGCGCTGATCCGGACCACCGATGGCTTGCTCCTGCTCTTTGCAAAAACCGAAGAAACGCGTTTCTCGGAGATTTTGCAGACCAGCCCGCTTCCATTGGCTCGGGTGCTGAGCATCATTCAGAAGGCAGCCCGCGCGCTGTCCAACGCCCATGCCAACGGCATCATCCACGGCAACCCTAGGCCTGTCCATATCCTCGTGGGGGAGGGCGACCATGTGCGGCTCAGCGGCTTCCAATCGACCGCGCTCGTTGCTACCAGTCATTTGCTCCCGACCCTGGAGCAATGGCCCTATGTGGCGCCGGAACAGATCCGGCCGTCAGAGAGGGTTTCAGATGCCAGAAGCGATCTCTACGGGTTGGGGGTGGTGCTTTACCAGGCGCTCATCGGCCACCTGCCGTTCGAAGCGAAGGACCCGGCCCACTGGATGCACGCCCACCTTGCCATTCCCGTCTCGCTTGGCGCCGTGGATGAGGCGCGTGTGCCCCAGATGGTGCGCCAGATAATCCTCAGGTTACTGGCCAAGGATCCTGGGGCGCGCTATCAGACCGCCGATGCCCTGGCCGCCGACCTGTCCCACTGCATCGCACAATGGGAGGCCACGGCCTCCATCAAAGACTTCGTACTTGGAAGAAACGACTTCAAGCCCGGCTTCTCCAGGTCGCAGCGCCTGTTTGGTCGCGAGTACGAAAGCGAGCGACTCAAGGGGGCCCTGCGCCGGGTATCTACCACCGGCGTCTCCGAATTGTTATTGGTCAGCGGTGCGCCTGGGGCGGGAAAATCCGCACTGGTCAGCGATCTTTTCCAAGGGCAGGGCAGGCATTGGTGGGCCAGTGGCAAGAGTGACCTGCTGCAGCGTCAGGTACCCTATGCTCCCCTGGCTCAAGTGTTCCAATCCTTGGCCAGCCGCGCCCTCGGACGCTCGGAAGAACAGCTCAAAACGATACGCCAGGCCCTGCTCAAGAACCTGGACGGCAACGGCCGCCTACTGACCGAACTGGTGCCGGAGCTTGAAACGGTGATCGGCCGCCAACCTCCGCTGACCGAGCTGCCGGCGCGCCAGGCTCAAGGGCGGGCGACCCGCACGCTACTGCGGGCGTTGGCAGCGTTCCCTAGCGAGGGAGAACCGCTGCTGCTGTTCCTGGATGACCTCCAATGGGCTGATGAGTCCACGCTTCTGCTGCTCACGGCCTTCCTCAACGAGCCGCCAGGCAACGTCTTGTTGATCGTGGCGTATCGTGACAACGAAGTGGAGGCGTTGCGTAGCCACGGGCAGTTCCTCGATCACGCTGCCCAGCGCAACATCACCCCTGCTTCGGAAGTGTTCCTGGAGCCGCTGTCCAGCGAATCCGTGGCGCAACTGATGAGCGCCTCGCTGGCGTTGCCCATCGACGACGCCCCGCACCTGGCCAAGATCGTAGCTGCCAAGACGGCTGGCAACCCTTACTTCGTACACCAGATCGTGCGGGCGATGGTCGACGATCGCATCTTGCGGGTGGACGCCGCCACCGGGCATTGGGCCTGGTCTGCGCAGCAGGTGCGCAAGCATGAATATGCCGACAACGTGGTTGACCTGATGATCGAGCGCCTGGATCGGTTGCCGGTAGACCAGCGCGAGCTCATGCGCCTGGCCAGTTGCGTGGGTACCCGTTGCGATCAGGCACTGCTGTTGCACATCAGCGACAAGTCCCCTGCCCAGACCTCCAGACACCTGGAACCGCTACTCTCGGCCGGGCTGCTGATCCACGATGAAGGCAGTTACACCTTCCCCCACGACCGCTTGCTGGAGGCAGCCTACAACATGGTGCCCGTGGAACAGCAGGCAACCCAGCATGGCCTGATCGCCGCGGCGATGCTGGAAGTCTGGAGCGAACGGCCGGGCGACCGCGCGTTCGAGATCGCCAACCAGATCCAGCGTGCCTCCCTGCACACCATTGCTTCGCAGTACCGCATACCCTTCACCCGATTGCTGATCGCCGCCGCCGAACGTGCCAAGGACGCCGCGGCCCTGAACCAGGCCAGCGGCTATCTGGCCACGGCCATTGGCCTGCTAGAAGAGCCTGGCTGGGGCTTCCAGTACGTAGATTGTTTCGAAGCGCACCGCCTCTATGCCGAATGCGAGCTGCAACTGGGACACCTCCAGGCGTCCGAGGAATTGATCTCGGCGGTATTGCTCAATGCCTGCGCCCCTTATGACCAGGCCATTGCCTATCGCCTGCAGGCCACCCTCAAAACCTTGCAGTCGGACTACGAAAGCGCCATCTCCGCGGCACTGGCTGGGCTTCGCCTGCTGGGCGTGGATCTGGACCGGCATCCCAGCGAGGCGGAAATCGATCGTTCCTACGCCGTCATCAGGGAGCTGATCAGCGCCCGTCCTGTCGAAGAGCTGGGCCAGCTCACGCCTTGCGCGGACCGGGTATTCATCGCCTCGGTAGACCTGCTCAGCGCGCTGTTCTGCACGTTGTTCATCGAAGGAGGCCTGCGTTTCACCCACCTGGCCAAGATCGTGGAACTGACCCTGCGTCACGGCTCGGCCCCGGCTTCGGCCCAAGGCCTGGCCTGGTTCGGCGTGGTACTGGCAGACCGCTTCGGTGCCTATGCCCAAGGCCTGGCCTTCGCACAGGCAGGCCAAAGCATGGTGGATGCCCGAGGCTACGAGCATACGCGGGCGGCGACCCTGGTGGCGATGGATCGTCTGTCACCCTGGACCCTGCCACTCAAGAGCGCGCTGCAAAAGGCCAAGCAAGCCATACACGCGGGCCAGGCGGGCGAGAACATCAGCATGGCCTGCTACGCCTGCTACCACGTGGCTTCGGATCTGCTCATCATGGGCGAGCGCCTGATCAAGGTGGAGGAAGAGATCTCCCGGGGCCTGGCGCTGGTCCGCCAGTACCAGTACGCCGACGTGGAGCAGATACTGCTGGCGCAGAAGCAGTTCGTTACAGCCATGCGTCATGGTCGTGGCACCAGGACGGGGCCGGCCAGCACCGAGGAAGGAAGCCTGCCGCTGCGCCCACTCTCTAGTGGCACCTCGCAGACCACCGCGTTCTTCAAGCATCTGTACGCGGGCATGACCGCATACTTCTACCACGACTTCGTCAGCGCGATCGCCGAATTCGATGCGGCCGAACGCCTGGCCTGGGCCATACCCGGGCATATCAACCTGGCGGATTTCTACCTCTATTCAAGTCTGGCCAAGGCTCACCCCGACGCCCCGGGCGAGCTACCTGGCAAGCTCGGTTTACTGCAAGCGACCCGGGAGCGCTTCGCCAGCTGGGCTGCGATCAACCCGGCCACCTTCAAGAGCAAGCTGATGTTCATCGAAGGCATGATCGCCATGCTTCAGGATGACGACATGCATGCTATCCGTTGCTTCGACGAATCGGCCATTGCTTCGGCGGCGGCCGGCTTCGTCAATGAATACGCTCTCGCGCACGAGATGCTGGGAACCGCCACGGGCAAGAACGGCTTGATCTCTGGCATCACCCTCCACATGCGTGTGGCGCGGGACTGGTACAGAATGTGGGGCGGGGACGGCAAGGCGGACTGGCTGGAAAGGAAATTCTCCTTCCTGGCCAGCGAGCCTATCGTGGAGCATCGCCCCTTCGCCGAGCCTGGGCTGGACCTTGCCGTCAGCATCCAGACGGCCAAAGCGCTGAGCGAAGAGGTGTTGCTGGACCGCCTGGTCGTTACCTTGATGAACCACCTGATGGTCCAGGCTGGCGCGGACCTGGGCGTGCTCTACGTGGTCCAGGCCGGCAAGCTCAATATTGCGGCTTCCGGCAGGGTGGCCCAGGGTGAGGTAGTGATCGACCTGGACAACCTTTCCCAGGCCGAGGTGCCCGCTTCGGTGCTCAACGCGACCTTCCGTACCCGCAAGGCGTTGGTGCTGGACGATGTGCATATCGACTGCCCGGAGGCGTACCGGGATGACTTCGTGCTGCGTCATACCCGCTCCGTGCTGTGCATGCCCTTGCTGCGCCAGGGGGCGGTGCTGGGCCTGGTGTATCTGGAAAACAGCCTGTCGCCGGGGGTCTTCAACGAGCAGCGGCTATCGGTGCTGGACATAGTCGCGACCCAGGCCGCCGTTTCCCTGGATACCGCGCGGCTATATGAAAAACTGGTGGAAGAGGCCCATCTCAAAGCTCAAGTGGAGAGCGAGCTGAGGCGGTCCCGCGAGGCGCTGGCCCGCAGCGCGCACCTGACGGTGATGGGGGAGCTTTCAGCGTCAATCTCTCATGAAATCAGCCAGCCGCTGCTGGGTATAGTCTCCAATGCCGATGCCAGCCTGATGTGGCTCGCCCGTGAACAGCCTGATATCGAAGAGGCCATACGCGGGCTGGAGGACATACGTGCCGATGGCGCCAGGGCGACCAACATCGTGCGCGCCTTGCGCCAACTTGCCAAGCAGACGCCGCCGCAACGCCAGCCTTTCAGGCTCGATGAGCTTATCCGGGAAGTCTTGCGGTTGACCGCAGCGGACCTGGAGCGCCAGAACGTTACCCTTCAAGCCAACCTGGAACCGGAGCTGAGCGTCAACGCCGACCCAGTGCAGATTCAGCAGGTGGTCTACAACCTGATCAACAACGCGGCCGAGGCCGTTTCGCTCAACAGTGGCGTACGGGTCATCCAGATCCATGCCTCGCGTGATGGAGACGAGGCGCAGGTCCGGGTGGATGACAACGGCCCGGGTATCGCGGTCGAAAACCGCGAACGGATCTTCGAGGCCTTCTTCACGACCAAGGGCACCGGCCTGGGCATGGGCCTGGCCATCTGCCGAACCATCATGAGGGCGCACGGTGGCAACCTGGTGGCCGAAGACAATGAGCAGGGCGGTGGACGCATTCGCTTTTCGCTATTGGCGGCAGGCCTATCGAACCCGCCCCTGGTGTGATCGTCATGGGGGCTGGACAGCACAGCCATACAATCCCGGCGTAAGCGTTTTCTTTAGGCTGGCCCTGTCTATCTCGCGCTTTGCAGCGAGAGATCCACTCCCAGCCAAAGGCCCTTCATCATGCTTTCGACGTTCATCAAACCCACCCTCCTGGCACTTGCGCTGACTGCCAGCGGCTATAGCCTTGCAGCCCCCGCATCGGTGGCGGTAGCGCCGCAATACGACACCACTCATGTGTATGTGCAGCCCGCCGAGGTGGACCGTTTCGTCCAGGCTTTCCTGGCCACCTTCGGCGGCAAGAGCACCCCGCAGGTGGTGGTGAACGTGTTGCCAGTCCCTAGCAGCACCACTTCCCAGCTGCTGCAGACGCCGGTAGGCACCGTCTCGCTGTTCGGCTTCAGCACGCCCGTGCCTTACCCTTTTGGCAGTGAGCGAAATGGCTATCTCGTGCGGGACATGGACGAAGCGCTCGCTGCTGCGAAAGCCAGCGGAGCATCAGTGCTGGTGCAGGATTTCCCGGATCCGATCGGGCGCGACGCTGTCATCCAGTGGCCAGGTGGTGTCAACCTGCAGCTCTATTGGCACACCAGGACACCGAACTACACGCCCTTCGCCCACGTCCCCGAAAACCGCGTGTATGTGGCCGCAGACCGGGCGGATGCTTTCGTCAAGGCGTTCCTGGCATTTTCCCATGGCAGGCTCGAGAGCGATGATCGGCACGCCGCAGGCGAACAGGTCGGGCAGCCCGGTAAAAGCTTCCGTCGCCTCAGCCTGAACTCGGACTTCGGCAAGATGGTAGTACTGGCCACGGACGGGCACCTGCCGTACCCCTACGGTCACGAGAACACGGGGTACGAGGTGGACGACCTGGCCGCCACCCTCATAAAGGCCCAGGGAGCAGGGGTGAAGGTATTGGTCCCCGCAGCCGAACAGGCCGGGCGCCGCGCCGCGCTGGTGCAATTCCCGGGGGGCTACGTGGCGGAGATCCACCAGTCGACCCTCCAGAAAAAGTCTTGACCGGGGAATGATGCCCATGCGGCCCAGCCATACCCGCAAGACGCTGGCGTGGGCCTTGGCAACGCTCTGTTCACTGGAAGTTTCCAGTGGCCGGGCCGCCGAGGCCGCGAGCGCGCCTCAACGACCAGCGATCAAGGCCAACCGCTGGCAGGAAGACTGGTCACCCCTGGCCGACCCCGCCGTGCGCACCGCGCCGCTGGACGGGCTCAAATACATTCCGCTGCCGGGCCTGGGATCCGCTGCCTACCTCTCCCTGGGCGCCACCCTGCGCGAGCGCTACGAGCTGAACGACGCCAACGGCTTCGGCACCCGGGGCCAGCGTGATACCTGGCTGATCCAGCGACTGCAGGCCCATGCCGACTTGCACCTCGGCGAACACTGGCGCCTGTTCACTCAATTGGAAGATGCCAGGGCCTTCGACAAGCGCAGCCTTGGGGGCGCGGACCAGAACCATCTGGACCTGCGCCTGGCCTTCGCTGAATACCAGGCCAGGGTGGGCGACGATACCTTCAAGGCGCGTGTTGGCCGGCAAGATTTCGCCTTCGACCTGCAGCGGTTCATCTCCAGTCGCGATGGGCCCAACGTTCGCCAGTCTTTCGATGCACTCTGGGCTGACTGGGAAACGCCTCAATGGCGCCTGATCGGCCTGGCCAGCCATCCGATGCAGTATCAGGACGAGCGCCACTTCGACGACAAGTCCAACAGCGCCCAGGCTTTTCATATGCTGCGTGTCGAGCGCTTGGTGGGAGGAAAGAACGAGCTCTCCGCCTATTTTGGAGTGTATGAAGAACAGGACGCGGGTTACCTGGATGCCGAGGGCGACGAGCGCCGGCCTGTATTCGACGCACGACTGGCCGGCAGTGCGAATGGCTACGACTGGGATCTGGAAGGCATGCTGCAACGCGGCACGGTGGGCAGCAAGCGCATTCGCGCCTGGGGTGGTGGCACTCGCCTCGGTTACACGTGGCTGCAGGTCCCCTGGTCGCCGCGCCTGGGCTTGCAGCTCGACGCGGCCTCCGGTGACCGCAACGCCGGAGACGGCAGCCTGGGCACCTTCAACCCGCTGTTTCCCAACGGTTACTACTTCTCCCTTTCGGGTTATACCGGCTACAGCAACCTCTACCATGTGAAGCCTTCCCTGACCCTCAGGCCGGCTACAGGGCTATCGATCATGGGGGCAGTAGGCCTGCTATGGCGCCAGACCACAACCGACGCGGTCTACACCCAGCCGAATCTACCGGTGGCCGGCACGGCGGGGCAGGGCGGGCGCTGGACCGGCTACTACGACCAGCTGCGTGCGGACTATGCCTTCACTCGCAACTTGTCCGGCGCCGTGGAAGCTGTTCACTACGAAGTCGGCCATGTTCTGCGCGACGCTGGAGGGCATGACAGCAACTACCTGGGCATGGAACTCAAATTCAGTTGGTAGCGTTGCGCTGCCGCGCTACCGACAACAGGCTACCAACGGACCTTCAACACCTTGTCGCCAGCACCTGAAAGCCGCGCCGCCTACCATTCTGATGACGGGCAACGTAACTCAGGTCGCCATCGACCTGTGCGGTCTGGGGGGCTGTAGGTGCAGACGAGCGTTCGCAGACCAGACGCGGACTGGGCGAGGTATCCATCAATCCGCTGGGCCTTGCCTTGGGTTGTATCAGCGACGCCCTAGCCTATGCGGGCGTCGGCGTGCACAGCCTGTTGCTGCCGCTGGCCGTGGCCGCCTGGATGCGGTGCTGGCCTACCGCGGCCGAACCGCGGACTAGAGTCGCTCGGCACTGTCAGAGGCGGGGGAGCACCCAGGCGCCTGGCCCGGTGATGGCCAGGCCGCCGAACAGGATCGCCAGCAGCCAGGCAAACTGGCCTTCCTCCAGTGACCATTGCGGGTGAACGATCACTAGGGCTATCGCAAGCACCGCCAGGACAGGCAGGCAGGCCAGCCGCGCATAAAACCCAGCGATCAATAGCAGCGGGCAGAAGACTTCCGCGAAGACGGCCAGGCCCAAGGTCAGGGTGGGGCCCAGACCAAAGGGGTCTTCGATCCGGAGCAGTTGCTCTTGCCAATGCATCAACTTTGGCAAACCGTGAACGGCCAGCAGCAGTAGCGCGGCCGCCACCCGCATGAACAGTAGACCCGTGTCCACAGCATTGTAAGCGCGAGCGTGCATGGGTGAACTCCATCAAGGTTCAAAGTGACAGCCGCCCTAAAACGAAAGCCTCGACGCTGCCGGCTGCGGTTAAAAGAGGCCTAGCGCACCAGCACTTCCAGCGCGTTGGCCATCTTTTGGCCATAGTCAGGATCAGCCTTGACGAAATGCTGCAACTGCCGCTGCACCTTGTCCTCGGTCACGCCCTGCATGGCGCTGGCGATGTTGCTGATCAGCAGTTGCTGCTATGCCGGGCTCATCAGCCTGAACAGGGCACCGGCCTGGCTCTAGTAGTCGCTGTCGGTACGGTAATCATAGCGAGTCGCGGCGCCACTGAGGGCAGTCCCGGCTCTGCATAGGCCGGCACCTGCCTGGGTATTTCGCTTGGCGCACCGAGGGCGGTGGTCAAGGGTATGGGTATCGCTCACAAGAATTCTCCGCTTAGAAAACCCTTATGTTCCGATAGCATGGACGCTGGCCGCTTGCCCGGTTGTGCTTAATTTGGCGTGCACAGCGGCAAGCTAGGATGGTCGCGCGATCGTTCCTGGCGTAAACCAGTGGGAAGGTCCCGCCACTGCGCTTCAAGCGCAGCCGTCAACACCGGGGATTGAGCTGGTGTCGGAAGGGGCTTCGCGCCACACTTTGGCGCCTGCCGCAGGCTCGGCAGGCTACCCGTTCATTAATGATGGTCCAGGTTACATTCCATCATTCCATCATTCCATCGGCTGCATCGTCGAACCGTGCTGGGTAGTCCGTGCTCCAGCAGGCCATGCATCGGCGCGGAGCTGCGCAAGCAGCATGGCCGCAAGCCCCTTACCGACCGTACGGTCAACAGATGACAGGCGTCCGCAGCCTGGCACAGCGAGGGCGCTTCGTCATTGCACCGGCGTGATAAGCGTGCCGTCTTCGAAGAACTGACGCAGGTTGGCGAATACCAGGTCAGCCATGGCCTGGCGAGTCTCCTGGGTGCCGCTGCCGATGTGTGGTGCCAGCACCACGTTATCCATGGTCATCAAAGCCTGCGGAACATGAGGCTCGTTTTCGAAGACGTCCAGCGCCGCGCCGGCGATCTGCCCGGCTTGCAAGGCCGCGACCAGGGCCTGCTCATCGACCACCGAACCACGGGCGACATTGATCAGGTAGCCTTCGGCGCCCAGTGCCTGGAGCACCGAGGCATCGATCAGGTGCTGGGTATCCGCGCCGCCGGGCACGATCACGACCAGATAATCAGCGGCCCGGGCCAGGGCCTTCAAATCATCGTAATGGGTGTAGTCCACTCCGGCATAGGCCTGGCCACGACGGTAATACGCAATGTTCATATCGAAGGCGGCGGCGCGACGAGCGATGGTCTTGCCGATCTTCCCCAGCCCCACGATGCCACAGGTCTTTCCGGTGAGCTGGCGCCCCAGCGGGAATTTCCCGATGGGCCACTGACCGGCGCGCACGAATCGCTCGGCTTCGCTGATGCGGCGGGTCAGGCACAGCATCAGCGCCATGGCGGTTTCAGCCACGGCATTGTTGAGCACATCAGGGGTGTTGCTCAGCGCAATGCCTCGGTCGCTCAGGTAGGCTACGTCGATAGCGTCGTAGCCTACACCGAAACTGCAGACCACTTTCAGATTGGGCAGCTGTTCCAGAACCTCGATTTCGGTCCCCAGCACGCCGCTGGTGACCACGGCGCTGATCTTGTATCCGTGCTCTTGGCCCCAACGGGTCACGTCCGTGATTTCGGCCCGATTATGGATGCGATAGTGCTGCTCGAGATTCGCCATCAGGTTAGGGTTCAGGGCCCCCCAAACCAGAATATCCACGCTTGTGTCCGTCATGCATTGCTCCATCGAGGCGGCACCATTCCAGGCCGCGTAATTGAAATCACGCCGTCTGACCACTGCTGCCAGGTCATGGATCCGGTTCGTCGCGCTCCAGCTTAGCGTCTTTTCGGTTGCCTCGTGACCTTCAGCAAGCCGGATCAGCCATGGCAAGCCTGACAGTGAAGATCACTTCGCCATCGATCTCCCGTGCCGCGATCGAGCCGCCATGGGCCCGCGCGATGGCATCGCAGATGTAGAGGCCCAGGCCAAGCCCGTCGCGATTGCCTTGCTGGTTGGTGGTGCCCTTGAGAGGCGAGAACAGATTGGCCAGGCGTGTCGGGTCCATGGGCGGCGCGGGATTGCTGACCGAAAGCGCCAGTTCGCCATCTTCGACATCCAGACTCAGGCGCGCGCGGTTGCCGTTGCCGTGCTGTGAGGCGTTGCCGATCAGGTTGATGACAACCTGAGCCACTCGATCCGGATCTACGTCGGCATGCAGGCCCGGCTTGATGCTTCGTTCCAGGCGCAAGCCAGGGTAGGCCAGCTCCGCCTCGCTGGCCAAGACCTCCAGCAGGACGGACATGTCCGTCACGGTTTTGCTCAGTGCCATGCCGAGGCCCGCCTGTAGCCGACTCAGCTCCATCACATGGCTGACCAGCCGGGTCATCCGTCCGGAAGATGTGGCAATGCTCTGGCGCAAGCGAGCCGTCCGTTGCTCGCTGTCGGAAAGCATAGAGGCGGCCATGGTGATCGACTGCAGGGGAGTGCGCAGGTCATGGCCGAGCGCGGCGATCAATAGCTGGCGCATTCCATTGGTGTGACTCACCCGACTGAATACGACGTCCGCCAGGGCCTGGCGCAGGCGCTCGGCAATGGCCCGGTCGGTTCGTGACCAGGGCGTGGCCTGACCTCGTACCACTTCCTCCCAGGCCTCGAACGAACCGCGCGGCGTAAGCCGCGGCCCGGAAGGCCCGGTATCCACGATCTTCTCCGGCTTTCCACCCCAGCGAACGTGCTCGACCTGTTCGCTGCGAAACCACATGATCCAGCCGTTTTCAACCCGGTCGAAGCGCACCGCCATCACACCGCACAAGCCTTTGACCGGCGCCGGGCCAGGCCAGCGATCAAGCGTGTAGAGGTCCTTGTCCCCGAGCATGGACAGGTAACCGTTCATTTCACGGGCGGCTTCGTCCGCTACTCCGCGAAGCGTTTGCACCCGGCCCTTGAGGCACACGGCTACGTCCTCGCAGTCGAGCAAGTGGTCCAAACCCGGGGTCGAGTGGCAAAGGGCGGCCAGCAGGTCTTCGGCATCGTGCAGCCCTTCTTCCAAGGCATGGATGCGGGTCTGCGCCAGGTTCATGGCTTCACCTTCCTGCCATTGCTCCAGGCGCTCGACCAGGGCCGCGCACATTTGCGAAATCATGGAGAACGATAGCCTGACCGAGTAGGCCAGGGTCTTGGCCTGGTAGTGATGACAGGAGAACAGCCCCCACAACCGACCCCCGACCACAATGGAGACACTCATGGACGCATGGACGCCCATGTTGCTCAGGTATTCGCAATGAATCGGAGAGACGCTGCGCAGCTCACAATGGCTCAGGTCGAACGGCTGGCCATCTTCCCGCAAGCCCGGCACCAGGGGGGAAGGGCTGTAGGCCACGTCGGCGATCAGCCGGGTAGGGTTCTGGATATACAGGTGGCGGGCCTGCCGCGGGATATCCGAAGCGGGATAACGTTGCCCCAGGTAGGAGACCAGCCCTGGCCGGTGAGCCTCGGCGACCACTTCGCCGGAGTCGTCCGGGCGAAAACGGTAGGCCATGACACGGTCATAGCCGGTCAGTTCTCGGATATCCGTGGTCAGGCGACTCATCAGGATCTGCAAGTCCCGAGCGTGACGGATGCGGGCGATGATCCGTTGCGCGTCGGCCGCCAGGCTGAAAAATGCGTTCTGGGCCAGCGGCTGAGGCTCGAACTCGACGTAAAGCAACTGCTGGAAGCGGTGAGCTATGACATCGAAACCGTACTCGCCCACAGTATACCGGCCGCTGTCGCTCCAGCCGTCTTCACCGGCCAAGCCCGCCTGGACCAGCCCGCCCAATTGCGCGAGCAAAGGCACCGGAAGGGCCTGGCCGGGCGGGGCGTCCACGCCCAGGTGTCGCTCGAAGTTAGCGCTACGGGTCAGTACTTGCCCGTTCCGACCCAGGGCGACCAGCGCCCCATGGGGCTGGATAGAGCCTGGGGTATGGATGGGCTCACTTTCACAGTTCGCGAGGGTGATCTGGCCGGGTAACACATCGGGCATGGCGGGCCTTATAAGTGCGAGGGTCGGAACCATGGATGGGCCATGACGCTTTGTAGGACACCGTATCGGTGGACCCGTGCCCTGGATGATAGCAAATCAAGCATGGCTCACAGGAAACGCTTGTCTGGTTCCCGCTTCCGGCAGCGCCTGGAAGCGTAGCGAGTAGGCGCAGGCATTGCGCTAACGGGGGGACATCAGCCGGGCGATCGGGCGAGGCGCAGGGCGAGGGGTTTCATCACGACCTCGCCTTGCCCATACTGGGCTGACCGCCAGTCAGATCAGCCCGCGCATGTCTACCGTTGCTTCCGCCGACACCCAGGCCACTGTACTGGCCTATCACCTGGCCTGGAAACGCCGGGACCTGGAGGCCATCCTCGCGCTCTATCATCCCGAGGTGCAATACAACGATTTCTTCCAGAACCGCTGCCTGAGCATCGGCGAACTCCGGGACTATGTTTCCCAGACCTTGCCAAGGCAGGCCGAAGACTACCTTGAGCACACCGACCGCATACGGGTCGATGGCGACACGGCCTTCATCCAATACCAGACTGCGCTGGCGGGCAGTGGGCAGCGGGTAGTGTTCCGCTCCAGCGAAGCCATCACCGTTCGCGACGGGCTGATCTGGCGCATCAATGAGTACGCTTCTCTGGTCCGGGCGCCGGAGTCGACCTTGGCTGACAGCCAGCGTGCACCTGCCATCAGCAAGTTGGGGCTTTCGGCCCGCCAGCTGAGCTACATGGCACGGGACCTGAATGATTACTTCGAACGCCAGCGGCCCTTCCTTGACCCCGAGCTGAGCCTGCAAGCCGTAGCCCGCGCCACGGGCTACAGCCGTAACCAGATGTCCTACCTGCTCAATCAGGTGCTTGGCCAGAGCTTCTATCGTTATGTCAACCAGGCGCGCCTGGCCTACCTGCTCGGCCAATGGACCCAGCAGGGTGAAACCCTGGCCATCGATGAATGGGCCGGCCGGGCCGGATTCAACTCCACCTCCGCCTTCTACAAGGCGTTTCGCGCCGGTACTGGCACCTCTCCCAAGGCCTGGCTCAAGGCGCATTGCGCGCGTACCCGCAGATAAGACAGTCAACGCAACGGCTGCTTACACTCTTGCCGAATCGACGAGTGAGGTAGGGCATGACGGGTTGGCGCGGGGTGAGCTTGTGGATGGATCAACTGGGGGAGCCCCTGACCGCCCGCCCTGCCTTGTCCGGGGCGCTTCAGGCTGACGTCGCCATCATCGGAGCCGGCTATACCGGGCTATGGACAGCCTATTACCTCAAGCGACTGGCGCCCCACCTTAAGGTAGTCATCCTTGAGGCCCAGACCGCAGGGTTCGGCGCTTCGGGACGCAATGGCGGTTGGCTGATGGGCAATCTGCTCGGTGAGGACCGCCTGCTTGGCGGACTGCCTGCCTCGGCGCGGGCCGAAGGCTTTGGGCTATTGCAAGGCATCCCGGACGAAGTCGCCGCTGTGTGCCAGAGGGAGAGGATCGACTGCGACCTGCGCAAGGGCGGGGTGCTCTATTGCGCCGCCCGCTATCCTGAGCAGGAGTCACGCCTGCGTGGCTACCTAGAGAGCTACCGCGCTCTGGGCTTGGGCGAGGCTGATTATCGCTGGCTAGAGCCCAGTGAGCTAAGCGCGCAACTGAACGTAGCCAATGCCTATGGCGCGCTCTACTCCCCCCATTGCGCGACGGTGCAGCCGGCCAAGCTGGCACGTGGCCTGGCCAGAGCGGTGGAGCGGCTGGGGGTGACCCTCTTCGAGCGAAGCCCAGTCGTCGCCTGGGGCCCTGGCAGCGTCACTACGGCCACGGGAGAGGTACGAGCCGACTGGGTGGTACCGGCTGTCGAAGGGTATTCCAGCGAGCTTTCACCTCTGGGCAAGCACCAGTTGGCCGCGCAGAGTCTGATTGTCGCCACCGAGCCCTTGTCGGAGGCTACCTGGGCAGGTATCGGCCTGGCCCATGGCCAGGCGTTCAGCGAGAACAGCAGGCAAGTCACCTATGGGCAGCGCAGCGCGGACAACCGCCTGATATTCGGCGCGCGCGGGGGCTATCGTTTCGGCGGGCGGCTGCGTCAGGACTTCAACCTCACGTGCCAGGAGCGCGCCTTGCGCCAGCAGCTGTTCAGTGAGCTTTTCCCGGCACTGCGCAATGTCCGGCTTACCCATGCCTGGGGCGGCAACCTAGGCGTTGCCCGCCGCTTTCACCCACACATGCTTGCCGACCGCCGGCAGCAGGTGGCGCTGTCTGGCGGATACGGGGGGGAAGGTGTCGGCGCCAGCAACCTGGGCGGTCGCACCCTGGCCGACCTGATTCTGGGGCGTGAGACAGCCCTGACCCGTCAACCCTGGGTAGTGGGCGACCGCCCCCTGTCCTCGCTGCCTCGCTGGGAACCCGAACCCTTTCGATGGCTGGGCTACAACGCAATCATCCGCAGCTTCGTCCTGGAGGACCGCGTTCTCCGTAACCCCGTTACGTCGCCCTGGCGCCGCCGCATGGCCGAGGGGCTGGCCGGCGCCATGGAGCGGCTGATGCATAGCAAGGAGCCTTTCTCATGAAGATCGACCATTTCCCGAACACCGCCGCCGTTGCTCTCGGAGACCCGGGCCCGGTGGGCCTGCCCCTTGGCGAGCCGGTGGCCCGAGTCGCCAGCCAGAGCAGCACGCGCGACGATGGCGTGGAGGCCGGAGTTTGGGAATGCACGCCAGGCCGCTGGCGACGCCAGATCATTCAACAAGAGTTCTGCCATTTCATCCAGGGGCGCTGCACCTTCACCCCGGACGGCGGTGAGCCGCTGCACATCCAGGCCGGCGACGCGTTGATGTTCCCCGCGAACACGACGGGCACCTGGGATATACAAGAAACCGTTCGCAAAACCTATGTGCTGATTTTCTAACTGCCCCTTCCAGAGAACCGAAGAATAAAGGTCGAGGTGTCAGATGTTGAAGTTCATCGCTCCATTATTGCTGGCCAGCGTCGCCGCCCAGGCGGCCGATACGGTGAAGATCTACAACTGGAGCAGCTATATCGCGCCCAATACCTTGCAGGACTTCACCGCTGCCACCGGCCATCCCACTCAGTACGATCTCTATGACAGCAACGAGATGCTCGATGCCAAGCTGATGGCGGGGCATTCAGGTTATGACGTGGTCTTTCCTTCCAATCACTTCATGGCCCACCAGATCACCGCCGGCGCGCTCAAGCCACTGGACCGCAGTCGCCTGCCCAACTGGCACAACCTCAATCCGGCCTTGCTCAAGGCCCTTGAGGCCAATGACCCCGGTAACCGTCACGGCTTTCCTTACCTGTGGGGCAGCACTGGCATCGGCTACAACCTGGACAAGGTCAAGGCAGCGCTGGGGGACGTGCCGGTCGATTCCTGGGATGTCATCTTCAAGCCGCAGAACATGCAGAAGCTGGCCAAGTGCGGCGTTGCCTTCCTGGATAACGGCCCGGAAATTCTGCCCATCGCGCTCAACTACCTGGGGCTTCCCCACCACAGCAAGAGCAAGGCGGACTATGACAAGGCCCAGGCCCTGTTGATGAAGGTGCGACCTTACATAAGCTACTTCCATAGCTCCAAATACACCGCAGACCTGGCCAACGGTGACCTCTGCATGGTGGTCGGCTTTTCGGGCGATGTGATGCAGGCTGCGGCTCGGGCCGAAGAAGCCCACAATGGCCAACGAATCGCTTATGTGATTCCGAAGGAGGGCTCACCCATGTGGTTCGACATGGTCGCCATGCCTGCCGACGCGCCTGATGAGGCTGCCGGCTATGCGTTTCTCAACTACCTGCTTGAACCCAAGGTAATGGCGCAGATCAGCGACGCGGTGCATTACGCCAACGGCAACGCCGCCGCCGACCCGCTGGTGGACCCGGCGATTCGCGCCAGCCCCATGGTGTACCCGCCCGAGGAGTTCATGCAGAAGCTGTTCGTCCTCGAAGCGATGCCGCAAGCCATCGACCGCGTGCGCACGCGGGTCTGGAGCACGGTGAAGAACGGCGGCTGACCCGGCCACAGGCTCCAGCCGTTCCGGTCGCGCTCAGGCTCGGTCGCCCGCCTGCAAGGGCCGGGGGGCGGGCCAGGTCCGCCCGCCGCCACAGACACCCTGAACTTTTTTTCGCGCAGGTCGAACGAACCACCTACGGCGCCCGCGAGTCGACTTGAAGGTATCCGCATCGCGAACAAGGAGCTTTCATGAGGTCATTCCACCGCGCGACCAGCCTGGCCGTCTCCATCACCCTGGCAGCCATCTATGGCTGCTCCACGGCGCAGCAGGCGCCGCAGCCTGGATTGCCCACC
Organism: Pseudomonas massiliensis; assembly: GCF_000826105.1. Classification (GTDB taxonomy): domain Bacteria; phylum Pseudomonadota; class Gammaproteobacteria; order Pseudomonadales; family Pseudomonadaceae; genus Aquipseudomonas; species Aquipseudomonas massiliensis. The sequence continues at coordinate 1,616,077 of NZ_CCYK01000007.1, forward strand.
TGGAGCTGGGAGGCGGTCACAGCCAGCCGCGAAGTGCCTCCAGACCAGGCTTATCCCGAACTGTTCCTGGCGGTGCAGCAGAGCGGCCTGTTCACGGACCAGAAGCACTTCGTCGACGCGCTGCCCAGGCAGGCCCCGGCCGACATCCGCGCCGCCTACCTGAGCCAGAAGGACCAGCCAGGGTTCGACCTCAAGGCCTTCGTCAGCGCGCATTTCGAAGAATCAGGTACAGCCGATGTTCAACCGCCCAAGCCCGGAGCCGATCTCAATACCCATATCAATGACCTCTGGCCGGTGCTCACCCGCCGCTATGAACAGGTGCCGGCCTACAGCAGCCTGTTGCCCCTGCCTCGCTCCTTCGTGGTCCCGGGCGGCCGCTTCCGGGAAATGTATTACTGGGACTCCTATTTCACCATGCTCGGCCTGGCCGAGAACGGGCGCACCGCTCAGGTGCGCGACATGGTGGACAACTTCGCCTACCTGATTGACACCTACGGGCATATTCCCAACGGGAACCGCACCTACTATCTGAGCCGTTCGCAGCCCCCGTTCTTCGCCTACATGGTGGACTTGCTCGCCAGCCTCGATGGCCCGGCGACCTACCAGCGGTACCTTCCCCAGTTGCAAAAGGAATACGCTTACTGGATGGAGGGCGCGCAGGGCCTGAAGCCGGGCGAAGCGACCGCGCATGTGGTGAAGCTTGCCGACGGTGCCGTGCTCAACCGCTACTGGGACGCCAGTGACACGCCGCGCCAGGAATCCTGGGCCGAGGACCGTGCCACGGCGGCCCAGGCGCCGGATCGACCGGCCGCCGAGGTGTACCGTGACCTGCGCGCCGGTGCGGAAAGTGGCTGGGATTATTCTTCGCGCTGGCTGGGTGACGGCCATACCCTGGCGAGCATTCGTACGACCGCCATCGTGCCGGCAGACCTCAACGCCTTGCTCTTCCATCTGGAGCAGACCATCGCCAAGGCATGCCAGCAAAGCGGCCAGGCCAGTTGCACGGCGCGCTACAGTGGTTGGGCCCAGGCGCGGCAAAAAGCGGTCGAGCGCTATCTGTGGAACCCGGCCGGCTTCTATGCAGACTATGACTGGAAACAGAAGCACCTCAGTGACAGCATCACTGCCGCCAGCCTGTATCCGCTCTATAGCGGGCTTGCCAGCCGCGCCCATGCCGAGCAGACCGCGGCCAGCGTCAATCAGCGGCTAGTCCGCCCGGGCGGTCTGGCGACCACCACTGTCAGCAGCGGCCAGCAGTGGGACGAACCCAACGGCTGGGCGCCCTTGCAGTTGATCGCGGTCGAAGGGCTGCGCAGCTACGGACAAGATACACTTGCGCAGACCATCGGCAGCCGTTTCCTGACCCAGGTACAGGGCCTTTATGATCGGGAAGACAAGCTGGTAGAGAAATACGACATCGAAGGGGGCAAGGGGGGCGGAGGCGGCGAGTATGCGCTGCAGGACGGTTTCGGCTGGACCAACGGCGTGACCTTGCGGCTGCTGCGGCTGTACGGCACCTCCAAACCCAAGACAGCGCCAGAGAACTGAATCGTCAGTTGGCGTGGGGCGAAGCTCCCGGGCGGGCTGTCACGGCTATGGCGGTGAACACCTTCGCGAGCTTCGCCTGGCGGCTCCGCTCGTCTCCTACCTCAGGTATAGGCCGCGTAGACTACCGTCAGGCGCCTTTCACCGTGTCACATCGGTACAGCATGCTGAGGTCCTTGCGCTTCGCATTGAGCTGCGCGGCCTTGGTGGCGCACTGCTCGGCTCGCTTTTCCTCGCGCACGAAGGTTTCGGCGGTCCATACGAATTGCGGCGGCATACAGGTGGTATGCGCCTCACTGGTACAAAAGACGGCATTGAGAAACAAGGCGGGTAAAGGCATCGCGGACTCCAGCGAAATACCGCGCCCTGGTGGCGCGTTTCTGCAAAGAAGACAGCGAAGACGGAGGGCGGTTTCAACGACCACAGGAAATGTTGCAGGTTATGTGACGGGCCTCTAATCTGCGCCGCATATTAATTTCGAGAGTCCCGCCTGGTCGGCAACAGTGTCTGTCACGTGCCATCCTGGTAGGCGATTGTCGTCAGGGCAAGCCTGCAAGCTTTCGAAAGGGAGCTACGCTTGGACAAGCACGGGTGCTAGCGGAGGCTATCCTGAAAACAACGGGCACGCAGTACAGAGAGGCCCACAGGGAAGAGGCGCGATGACCACACGGACGCGTTCGAGTTTCTATCCAGCCGCCCTGGTCACGCTGGTGATCGGCCTGGCGCTGTCCGGCTGCGCCGCCTGGCTGATGGCCCGAGCCAACGAGGCGAGGGTGGGCCAGGCCGTTTCCGATATTGTCCACGACACCACGGATGCCATTTTCAATCGTGTCCAGCTTTACCAATATGGCTTGCGCGGAATTCGTGGCGCGATCCTGAGCGTAGGCGAGGATGCGCTTACCCAGGCTGTGTTCCATCGCTATGCGGAATCCCGGGACGTAGCGGTGGAATTCCCCGGCGCGCGAGGCTTCGGTTTCGTTCGGCGGGTGCCAATGGGAGGCGAGGCGGCGTTTCTGGCCAGGGCCAGGGCGGATATGGGCCCCGAGTACGCCCTGAGCAGTGTCGGGCCGCACGACGGTGATCGGCTGTTCATCCAGTACATCGAGCCGAACCGAGGCAATCGCAATGCCCTGGGCTTCGACATCGCCTCGGAGCCCAACAGACGCAGAGCGGCGCGCGAGGCCATCGATACGGGTGAAGTGCGCCTGACCCAGCCGATTACCTTGATGCAAGAGAAATCCAAGCCGCAGCAATCGTTCCTGATGCTGATGCCTATCTACCGCAGCCCGCGTACCCCCGGCACGCTCGAGGAACGACGCGCGCAATTGGTTGGGCTCAGCTACGCACCTCTGTTGATGTCCGAAGTACTGCAAGGGTTGCGCATTGACCCGCAATGGCTGCACGTGGAGTTGTCCGACGTTTCGAACCCGGACGCGATGCCCGTTACCTTCTTCAATAACCAAGGGCCCAACTCACCGCCCGCTGGGCTTCTTCCTACCCATCTGGAACACGAGATGTTCGGCAGGCGCTGGGCATTCGATTTCAGCGTCACCCCAGCCTTCGTTTCGCGGCAGAGCATCATCGCCCCCGCCTGGGTATGGTTCGTGGGTATCCTGGCCAGCCTCGGCCTCTCCGGCCTGGCCGGCGCCATCGCCATCAGCCGGGCGCAACGCCGGGAAATCCTCTATGCGCGCATGGAACTGGGCGCCATCGTTGAAAGCGCGTCGGACGCCATTATCGGCAAAACCCTCGACGGCATCGTCAGCAGCTGGAACCGGGGCGCTGAACTGCTGTTCGGCTTCACTACGGACGAAGCCCTGGGGCGTCCCATTACCCGCCTGATCGTGCCGGCCGAACGGGTCGATGAGGAAAATGCGATGCTGGCCAGGGTGGCCCAGGGCGAGTTCATACCGAACTACGAAACTGTCAGGGCGCACAAGAACGGCCAGTTGATCCAGGTGTCCATTACACCCTCACCGGTGCATGGCCCCAATGGGCAGATCATCGGCGCTTCGGTGACGGCACGGGATATCACCCTGCAAAAGGCCCAGACCGCCCGCATCCAGGTGCAGAACGAGGCCCTTCAGGAAGCGGTGCACGACAGCCGTGCCACCACCCAGGCCATTCTCGACACCGTGGTCGATCCGGTGCTGAGCATCGATGAAAGCGGCACCGTGCTGTCCTTCAACCCGGCCAGCAGCCGAGTGTTCGGCTATGAGGCCGAGGAGATCATCGGCGAGCATGTCACCCGCCTGATCCCAGCCACGCATTGGTCCGCCTACGAGCGCTTTGTGGCCCGAACCCTGGAAAAGGCGGCGCCGTCTTCTCGCAGCCAGGAAATCCATGGCCTGCGCAAGGACGGTAGCGTCTTCCCCGCGCGGGTATCCGTGGGCCTGAAAAGCAGCGCAGAGTCCCGCGTGTTCGTGTGTGTGGTGACCGACATCACCACCGAGATCAAGCAGCGCAGTGAGCTGCTGGCGGCGCGGGACCAGTTGCTGCTGGCCGCCCAGGCGGCCGCGCTGGGGATCTGGGCCTTCAACCTGGCGGATCGCGCCTTGACCTGGAATGAGCGCATGTTCGAGCTCTATGGCCTGGATCCGGGTCGCGATCGAGTGCTGCACTACGAAGACTGGCTGCAATGCGTCTACCCGGACGACATCGGACGTTGCGAGCAGGCCATGCACGCGCTGCTCCAACACCAGGAACCTTATGAACTGGTATTCCGAGCCCGCCTGCCGGATGGTCGCCTGCGACATATCCAGGCTACCGCGCTTGCGGAGCTGGACGCCGATGGCAAACCACTGCGGGTAACCGGTATCAACCGAGACATCACCCTCCAGCAGGAACTCGAAGACACCTTGCGGCAGGCCAAGGCCAGTGCCGACGAGGCCAGTGCGGCCAAGTCCGCCTTCCTGGCCAACATGAGCCACGAGATCCGTACCCCGTTGAATGCCGTGCTGGGCATGCTTCAGCTCGTGCAGCGCACAGCCCTGGATGCCCAGCAGCGGGACTACGTTGCCAAGGCCCGTCAAGCGGCGCGCTCGCTGCTGGAGCTGCTCAATGACATCCTGGACTATTCCAAGATCGAAGCCGGGAAGCTGAAGCTTGAAAGCTATGCCTTCGAACTGGATGAGCTGTTGACGGAACTGGCCATCATCATCGCCGGCAACCAGGGTACCCGGGAAGTCGAGGCGGTGTTCGATATCGAACCGACCGTGCCATCGCTGCTGGTGGGGGATGCCTTGCGCCTTAAACAGGTGCTGGTGAACCTGGTGGGTAACGCGCTCAAGTTCACTCTGGATGGCGAGGTCATCATTCGGCTGGAGGTGATCGAACGGCACGACGGCCAGGTGACGCTTCGCTTCAGCGTCAGCGACAGTGGCATCGGCATCAGCCCGGAACAGCAGGAGCGCATCTTCGAAGGCTTCAACCAGGCTGAGGCGTCCACCTCTCGACGCTTCGGTGGGACCGGCCTGGGCCTGGTCATCAGCAACCGCCTGGTGATGCTCATGGGAGGCGAGCTGAAACTGGAAAGCGAGGTCGGGGTTGGCAGCCGTTTCTGGTTCGACGTGCCGCTGCAGGTCCAGGATGGTGGCCAGGTTCCTCTGCCACTGCCCGGGCGACGGCTGCCGCTCAGGCTGCTGGTCGTTGACGACAATGCCACCAGCGCCGATGTGCTCTCGCGCACCATCCAGGCCCTGGGGTGGACGGCGCAGCATGCACTGTCGGGCCGTGAGGCGCTGGAACGGGTACGTCGCGCGGCCAACACGACGGCACCCTATGACCTGATACTGATGGACTGGCGCATGCCCGATATCGATGGTGTGGCCACCGCCAGAATGATCCAGGACGCGCTGCCGGAAGCGCAGCGGCCGCATATGGTCATGGTCACAGCCTATGCAGACCAGATATCCAAGGCCGACCCGGTGTCCCAGAAGGCCTTGTTCGCCACGACCCTGAGCAAGCCGGTGACACCGCGCCAGTTGCGCGATTGCGTGCTGGGAGTGGTGGAAGGGCGGCCCATCGCGGCTGCGCCGCCGCCCGAGCGTCAGCCCAAGCGCCTGGCCGGGCTGCATATCCTGGTGGTGGAAGACAACGCCGTGAATCAGCAAGTGGCCAGCGGACTGCTACACATGGAAGGCGCCAATGTCACCCTGGCTGGCAACGGCTACGAATCACTGGCGGCTCTGAACAATGCACCGAACACCTATGACGCTGTGCTGATGGATGTGCAGATGCCGGAAATGGATGGCTTGGAGGCTACTCGGCGTATCCGTCTCGACCCGCGCTTCCAGGGCCTGCCGATCATCGCCATGACTGCCAATGCGTCTAGCGAGGACCGTCAGGCCTGCATCTCGGCAGGCATGGACGACCACATCAGTAAGCCGATCGACCTGGCCGGGCTGGTGAAATGCCTCAACGAACAGGTAGGGCACAGCCGTCTGGAACCGCTGCCCGTGACCGAGCGGCAGGACAGCAACAGCCTGCTCGAAGCCTGGCCCACGGTGACTGGTCGGTTCGGTGGCGATCTGGACTTGCTGCGCAATGTGCTGGACATTTTCGCCACTGACACCCGGGAGCTGCTCAATCGTCTGGAAGGCGTCGCTGCTACCGGAGACCGCGCCGCGGCCCGGGCCATATTCCATGCGATCAAGGGCAGCGCGGCCAATATCGGCGCCAAGGCGCTGTCCGTGCGCGCGGGCAAGCTTGAAGCAAGCCTCGAGCGCGCGGATGCTGAAACCATAGAGGGTGTGGCCACAGGAAGCCTGGCCCGTGAACTGAGTGAACTGCTCGAATCCAGCGAGGAACAGATGCGTACTCGCCTGGGATGAAAAGCGCGGCCGCTGGTCCCGACAAGGGCACCAACCGCAGCCGCGTCGTTCCAATGTTGATATTGGACCAACAGGAGAGCAGAGCATGGCTACCGACAAGCACGACGCGCAAGGGCAGGGCACACAGCAGGCGCCGGAGCGCATTGAACCGGACCTGACCCCGGCGCCAGGCACGCCACGCCCAGGCGCGGGCGCAGGCGCAGGCAAGAACGAGCCTGGCTTCGATGCAGACTCCCCCGACCTGGCCGATCCACAGATAGACCCGCCGCATCCGCCACGAGCACCCAGCGGCCCCGCCGGAAGCACTGAAAAGCGCGGTAGCGGTGATGCCTACCCTCCTTATGAGGGTGCAGGTGAGCCTAAAGGGCGTCATTGACAGCGATGCCGGCCCTGGGCGTACCGGGGCCGGCACTTTTCAGGGTGAACCCCCAGTCTCAACGCTTGGATGGGCCAGGGGCTTGCTCGTAACTGTCGTCCTTGGCGGTCAGGGTCGTCTCCTCTTGCAGCAATTCGACTTCCTCTCCCTTGCCCATGCTCTTGTACTGCTTGCGGATGGTCTTGAGCTGGTGAGCGTCCAGGTCGTCCAGGTTGACCACGGCCATGCGTGCCTCTTTGGTCGCCCGCAGTAGCTCGTCGATCTTGATATGCAACACGTCGTTATCGCGGTTCTGAGTGTTCTGGATCACGAATACCATCAGGAAAGTGATGATGGTCGTGGAGGTGTTGATAATCAGCTGCCAGGTATCGTTGTAATGAAACCAGGGGCCGGTTAGCGCCCATAGTATGATCAATACCAGGGCGGTAGCGAATGCTCTGGGGCTGCCGGCGTGCTTGGACAGGGCCTGTGAGAAACTGGAGAAGCTCATGTGGGTTACCTCGTTGTATTCTGAGGTAATGACAGCTGACCGAGGGCGTTGTCTGCCGCCAGGCATGAAATTTCATTCAGTCGCCCTAGCGTGGTTTGCGGACTTTGCCCGCGGACTTGCCCGCCGCCTTGCCCCGGCCGCCCGGCTTGCGCTTCTTGCGCCAAGCCGGTACCGCCGCCTGGCCCTTTATTACCAGGCTCAGCCCTCGACAGCGCTCCACCAGCTTGCTCATCCAGGCTGACTGACGCGTCGTGAATTCCTCAAGGGTCATCTCGCCGGCCTGGACCATGTCCAGCGCCTGTTCCCAGATGGCCGTGGTACCCGGATCACTGATGGCGCGGGGTACGGCGTCCACCAGGCCATGACCGGCCGGCGTCGCGCTGAGCGCCTTTCCTTCCTTGCGCAGGTAGCCTCGGTCCAGCAGTCCCTGGATGATGCCGGCACGGGTCGCCTCGGTACCGATGCCGGTGGTGTCCTTGAGCTTCTGCTTGAGCTGCGGATCTGCCACCAGGCGAGCGACATTCTTCATAGCGCTGATCAGGTCGCCTTCGGTATAGGGCTTGGGCGGCTGCGTCCAGTTGTCCTTGAGCCGCACGTCCAGCACTGGGCACTGCATGCCGGCCGCCAGGGAAGGCAGCACCTGCGTGGGCTCTCGGCCGGGGTGCTGGGGTTTGTCCTTGAGCCGCACGTCCAGCACTGGGCACTGCATGCCGGCCGCCAGGGAAGGCAGCACCTGCGTGGGCTCTCGGCCGGGGTGCTGGGGTTGGGGGCGGGCCTGGGCCAGCGCCTCGGGCATTGCGCGCTTCCAGCCTGGCTCGATCACCTGTTTGCCCACCGCCTCAAGCGTATGTCCGGCACAGTCGAAGATGGCACGGGTACGGTCGTAGCTGTGATCGGGCAGGAACTGGGCCAGATAGCGGGCGCGAATCAGTTCGTAGACGCGCCTGTGCTTGGGCGGCAGCCCTGACGGAGCCGGCGCCACCGCCGTAGGGATGATGCCGTGATGCGCCGATACTTTCGCATCGTTCCAGGCTCGGGAGCGGCGGGCCGCTGACAGGTGCGCCGCCAGGGGTGCCAAGCCCTGGTCGGCACGGGCCAGGGCTGCCAGGATTGCCGAGGCTTCGCTGTGCTGGCTTAGCGGCAGGTAGCCACAATCGCTGCGGGGATAGGTGATGGCCTTGTGGGTTTCATAGAGCGCCTGGGCGATGTCCAGGGTTTCCTGCGCGCCCAGGCCCAGCCGGCGGGAGCACACTTGCTGCAGGGTGCCCAGGTCGAACGGCAGCGGCGCGCCTTCCTTGACCCGCTCGGTGTTGACCCGCTCAACCCTGGCATGGCTGGCCTGCTCCAGCATCGCGGCAACTGCCTGGGCCAGCGCCTGGCGCACGCAACGGCCTTCCTCGTCGCAGGCGGCGGCCGGCGCCTGCCATTGGGCGGTGAACGCCTGGCCGACGCTTTCCAGGCGCACCTCGATGGCCCACCAGGGCTTGGGTTCGAAGGCGGCGATGCTGCGATCACGGTCCACCACCAGTCGCAGGGTCGGGGTTTGCACGCGCCCTACCGGCAATACCCCCTGGTACCCGGAGCGTTGCCCCAGCAGGGTGAACAGACGGCTGAGGTTCATGCCGATCAACCAGTCCGCCCTGGAGCGACCCAAAGCGCAGTGGTAGAGACTGAAAGTCGCCTCGCCCGGCCGCAGGGCGCCCAGGGCCTTGCGGATCGAAACGTCATCCAGTGCCGAGAGCCACAGTCGTTGGATGGGCCCGCGATAGCGACAGTAGTCGAGCAATTCGCGGGCGATCATTTCACCCTCACGATCCGCGTCCGTTGCGATCACTACCTCGCTGGCCTCGGCCAACAAGCTTTTGACTGCTTTGAACTGGCTGGCGGTCTTGGGCTTGACCTGCATGCGCCATTGCTCGGGCACGATCGGCAGATGTTCGAGCCGCCATTGCTTGTAGCGTGCGTCGTAGGCGTCCGGCGGGGCGGTTTCCAACAAATGGCCGATGCACCAACTCACCGCCAGGCCGTTGCCGCGCAGGCAGCCTTCACCCTTGCTTTGGGCACCCAGCACTTTGGCGATATCCCGAGCCTGGGATGGTTTTTCACAGAGATACAGCCGCATGTCATCGACCCTTGTTCACACTAGGCAAAGCATGGCGGCCGCCAGCCAGGGATGCAAGCGTCTATCTGTATATTTGTACAGCTTCCAGCCTTCAGATCGCGTCAGGCCCGCTTGAGGTCGATAGGTACCGCACCGGGTTCCACAGCGGCCCGGGTTACGGTTACGGGGATGGACTTGGCGGCCGGCACCTTGCTCTTCTGCGCGTAGTGCCACAGCGGCACCAGCGGATTGCATTCGGGGTAATAGCCACCGCAGCAGCCAGTGGGAATGTCGTAGGGCAGGATCTGCAGCGGGCCGACAACCCTGGGCACCTCGGTTTCCACGGCCGTGGCCACCTTGACCCAATCTCCGGCCATGAAGCCCAGGCGGGCGATGTCGTTCTTGTTCATCAACAACACCTTTCGCGTGCCCTTCACCCCTCTGAAGCGATCGTCATAGCCGTAGATGGTGGTGTTGAACTGGTCATTGCTACGCAGCGTCATCAGCTGCAGCACATCGCGACGCGCGCTGGCCGTGGCCACGTCATCATCCGGGTCCAAGGTTGGCAACAGCGTGAACTGGGCCTTGCCACTCTCGGTATTCCACTGCCGCTGGGCAGCGCCCAACGGACGATGGAAACCGCCAGGTTCGTGCATGCGTGTTTCCATTTCATGGAAAATGGCCGGGTAGATCCGAGCGATGGCCGCGCGCACCAGGCGGTAGTCACGCCTCCAGGCGTCCCAGTCCAGCTTGGGGTTGGTGGCGAGGGTAGCCTTGGCGATGCCTGCTATAATGGCCGGCTCGGACAGCAATTGATCACTGGCCGGCTCGCTGTGCCCCCGCCAGCCATGGATACAGCCGGTGCTGTCTTCGGTGGTCCACTGCTGCTCGATGCCGTCCTGACGATCGATTTCGATGCGGCCTAGGCAGGGCAACAGCCACATCTGTTGTCCGGGAAGCAAATGGCTGCGATTGAGCTTGGTCGCGATCTGTACGTTGAGTGCAAGCCCTTGCCAGGCTGGCTCGAGCCTGGAGGTGTCAGGTACCGCGCGTACGAAGTTGCCCCCTAGTCCGACGAAGCCCTGGACACGGCCGTCGAGCAAGCCTTCGCAGGCTTCTACCGTGCAGTAGCCTTTGTCCGCGGGCACCTCGATGCCTAGATGCTCAGCGATCAGGTCGGCAGGGACTTTCTTGGGGTCTTCAGTGATCCCGACGGTGCGCTGGCCTTGCACGTTGGAATGGCCGCGCACCGGGCAGATGCCCGCGCCGGGCTTGCCGATGTTGCCCCTGAGCAACAGCAGGTTGACCAGCATCTGCACGTTCGCCACACCGTGATGATGCTGGGTAAGGCCCATGCCGTAGACGCCCATGACGCGTTCACTGCGGGCATATACCCTGGCCGCCGCTTCCATGGCACTGCGGCTCAGGCCCGAGCGTTGCTCGAGCGCGCCCCAGGCATAGCCCTCGATCTGCGCCCTCAGGGCTTCGAAACCCGTGGTGTGTTCAGCAATGAACCCATGGTCGAGCACGGCGGCTTCACCCTTGGCCTGGGCTTCGGCATCCAGGGCGAGCAGCGCCTTGATCATCCCCGCCATGGCTGCCAGATCGCCTCCGATGGCGACCTGATGGTATTGAGTGCTGACCTGGGTCGATTCCGGCCCCAGCATCTCGACCGGGTTCTGAGGGTTGACGAAGCGTTCCAGCCCGCGCTCGCGCAAGGGGTTGAAGGTAATGATCTGTGCACCGCGCTTGCGCGCCTCCTGTAGAGGGTGAAGCATGCGCGGGCTATTGCTGCCCACGTTCTGGCCGAAGAACAGGAAGCAGTCCGTGTGCTCGAAATCGTTCAGGGTCACGGTGCCTACCGGTACGCCAATGCTTTCCTGCAGGCCGACCGAGGTGCTTTCATGGCACATGTTGCTGCTGTCGGGTAGGTGATTGTTGCCATAGCCCCGGGCCAGCAGTTGGTACATGAACGAGGCTTCCAGCGAGGCACGCCCGGAGGCATAGAACACCACGCTGTCTCGCGGCAACGCCTTCAGGGAGGCGCCGATGGCTGTGAAAGCGTCAGCCCAGGCAACCGGGCGGTAGGTGTCAGTCGCGGCATCGTAGCGCATCGGGTGAGTGAGGCGGCCTTGCTGCTCGAGATCGAAGTCTGGCCAGGTCCGCAGCTCGGCCAGCGTGTGTCGGCTGAAGAACTCAGGCGTAGCGCGGCGCGAGGTCAGTTCCCAGGCCGTGGCCTTGGCGCCGTTTTCGCAGAATTCGAGGGGGTGCGGGTGGCCCGGCTTGGCCCAGGCGCAGCTGACGCAGGCAAAGCCATCAGGCTTGTTCTGCTTGAGCAGCGCCGAGGCGCCTTTGCCCAGGGCTCTCTCCCTGAGCAGGATATTGGCGACCGAATGGGCAGACCCCCAGCCGCCTGCCGCATGGGTATAGGGCTTGAAACGAACCTGCGGGGAAAGAAACATGGCTGAGCCTTCGTCGGGAGTCGTATTCCGTTACGACGTGGCGAAGCGGCCAAAGGTTCGCTCGGTTCGGCGGCTGGCGGGCCGGTGTGGCGCCCGAGGGCGCCAGTGGCAGCGGCCATTCAGGGCGCTGGGTTGGGTTGGCCCTTGTGGATGGCTTCAAGGCCGGCGCGCACTTCCTCGCTGAGGCGCACATCGATGCTGGCCAGGTTGCTGCGCAATTGCTCCAGAGTAGTCGCACCGATGATATTGCTGGTAACGAAGGGCTGCTCGGTCACGAACTGCAAGGCCATTTGCGCTGGGTCCAGCCCGTGCTCTCTGGCCAGGGCAACGTATGCCTTGGCAGCCGCCTCGGCTTCGGGGTTGTTGTAGCGCTGGAAACGCTCGAACAGCGTCAGTCTGCCCTGGGCTGGGCGGGCACCATCCAGGTACTTGCCGGAGAGCACGCCGAACGCCAGGGGCGAGTAGGCAAGAAGGCCGATCTGCTCCCGCAGCGCGATTTCGGCAAGGCCGATCTCGAAGGTGCGATTGAGCAGGTTATAGGGGTTCTGAATCGACACCGCGCGTGGCCAGCCCCGGGTCTCGGCCAAGTGCAGGAAGCGTTGGGTACCCCAGGGTGTTTCATTGGACAGGCCGATATGGCGCACCTTGCCGGCCTTGACTGCCTCGTCGAGCACTTCGAGGGTTTCTTCGATAGGCGTGAAGACGTCGCTGTCGTCATGCTGGTAGCCCAATACGCCGAAGAAGTTGGTCTTGCGGTCGGGCCAGTGCAGTTGATAGAGGTCCAGGTAGTCAGTGTTCAGGCGCTTGAGCGAAGCGTCCAGGGCGGCGGTGATGTTCTTGCGGTCCAGCCTGGGGTTGCCGTCGCGGATGTGATCCATGCGGCCGGGGCCGGCGACCTTGCTGGCGAGAACCCAATCGGCTCGATCGCCATGCTGGCGGAAATATTCGCCGATGATGCTTTCCGTGCGCGTGTAGGTTTCGCCCCGAGGGGGCACAGGATACATCTCCGCGGTGTCGAGGAAGTTCACGCCGGCTGCCTTGGCCAGGCGAATCTGTTCGAAGGCCTCGGCCTGGGTGTTCTGCTCTCCCCAGGTCATGGTGCCCAGGGCGATGGCGCTGACCTTGACGTCGGTTTTGCCCAGTACGCGATAGTGCATGGAAGCTCCCGTGTGCAAGCGGGCCAAGAGGCCCGGTGGAGGAAACCGGGACGTTCCCGGTCGGGGGGTGAGGCGGATTGCCGCACGACAGTTCGTCGTACTGGCTAGCAGGCTAACTATTTGGTTACTTCTTATTGAGTTATCATACAACTGCTTCGATCAGCGGAGCCAGGGGCGACAATGCACGCACCGGCATCGTTGTCTGGCAGACCCTGCATCCACGCTATTCATCAAAGAGGTTTCGACGATCACCATGGGGCGCCAAGTATTGCTCTACTTGACTCATTTCTTCAAACGTCTGCAAGACGCCTTCACCGCTTCTGAACGGGACGAAGCCCAGGCCGGTACCTCGCCATTGGCGATCCTGGCCATAGTCGCGCTCAGCCTTTACATCGCCGGCGGTCTAGGCTTCTTCGTCAAGAGCCACTACTGGGATCACCTGACCGAGGCACAGAAAACCGTGGTGATCGCCTCCATGGCGTCCAGCGACCAGATGCTCTGATACACCCAGCTTGATCTCCCGCACCATCGTCCGCATCGCGGGCTTCCTATAAGAACAACGTTCAAACCGGTGGTTGGCGCTCGATGTTATCGGCCTTCCTGGCCTGATGCGCATCGGGACGGATTGTCTTCGTCTGCAATTCGGCACGTAGCTGTGGCAGGCATTGAGGATACTCATGGTTGATAAAGGTGATCAGGCGCTCGCGCACGTGGCAGCGAGCATCCCAGCTGCGGGAGGAGTCCAGTGAACTGAGCAGAATGCGCAGTTGCATGGATTTTTCACTGGTGTCGGTGACCTGCAGCACGCACACGCGACCATCCCATAGATGGGGAATTTCCTCACAGATCTGCTTGACCTGTTCACGCAGCACATCCAGGGGCAGTGAATAGTCCACCCAGAGGAACACCGAGCCGATCAGGCTTGAAGTGCTGCGGGTCCAGTTCTGGAAAGGCTTTTCGATGAAATAGGTGAGGGGTACCACCAGGCGCCGCTCGTCCCAGATCTTGACCACCACATAGCTGCCGGTGATTTCCTCGATCCGGCCCCATTCGCCTTCCACGATGACCACGTCGTCCAGGCGAATCGGTTGCGATATCGCGATCTGCAGGCCGGCGATAAGGTTGCCCAGCACCGGTTTGGCGGCAAACCCTGCCGCCAGGCCCGCCAGCCCGGCTGAAGCCAGCAGGCTGGTGCCGACCTGGCGCACTGCCGGGAAACTCATCAGGATCAGCCCGCTTCCAAAAAGAATCACCACCACGTTGAGGCAGCGAACCAGTACCCGGACTTGCGTCTGTATCCGGCGCGCGGTGAGGTTGTCTTCAATGTCCAGCGGATTGCGAATGGCGATGGTATCGGCCACCGCCGCCACACAGCGCAAGCCCAGCCAGGTAAACCCGCCGACCACCAGCAGACCATTGAGGTGGCGCACGCTGTTGATCAGCGGCAGGTCGTCCGGGGCGGACGTCCATACCGACTGCAAGGCCAGCAGGGGCATCAGCCACAGGGACGGGCGCTGCGCTTTGCTGATCAGTTCATGGGCCAGCAGCATGCGCCGGGCTATGCGCCTGAGCACCGTGATCCCCAGCCAGCGAATGAGTAGGGTCACCAGCACGGCGGCAACGGCCACGATCAGCGTGCTGAGCCAAGGCAATGGAATGCGATCCAGCCAGTTTTCCGGGATCAGGTCCATGGAGTACGCCTCGGTCGGTCCAAAACGATACCGACCGGGGCGGTTGTCGAGGGTTCCGCCGGCTTGTCTAGTCAGCGGCTTCCAGGAGCCTGGGCAAGGTCGGCCGTGCCGGTTGGGTCGGCCAGGGCACTGGCATTGCGCCGCAGCCCACGGCAGTTCATGACGCACAGGCACGCCTGCAGGACGATCAGCGCCCAGGCGTGGCTGTACAGGCCCCAGGTTACCCAGAGCAGGTTGCTCAGGAGAAACAGCCAGAAGCCGGCCATGCGTCGCCGGGGCTGCTGCGAACCGACCAGCCAGGCGGCGATCACGGTGGTCAGCATGGCGGGCCATTGAATCAGGTCGATGTAGGCCATGGGTCAGTCCTGATCATCCTCGACCTGATCATCGATCAGGGGTACCTGGGCGTCGTCCAGGCCCCAGCCCGGGTCCTCGTTGCCCGGGTCATTCACCCGTCCATTGTTGGCAGGCTTGGCCGGGTCGTTGACAAAGGGCACGCCGCTTGGGCCTTGTTGCTCGGTACCTTCGGTCTGTGGGTTCATGGCGGCGTCCTCTCTGGCCAGTGACAATGTGGATAGCCTAGGGAGGGCTTGTTCAGGCCAAAGGTTCCCGCCATTGCACCAGGTTGCCTTCCGGATCGAAACCGTCGCAGGCCCGGAAGCCAGGGCCGATCCACTCGGCCGATTCGCTGTCCACGCCTCCGCCGAGCATCGGGCTCAGGGTGTGGACCAGCGCCAGGGAGGGCACAGGGAAGATCAATTTCACCGGTACGTCGGTGCGGCGCATGGGCGGTGAAGTGATGTTGAGGTTGTCAGCGACTATCTGCGGGAGCGCATTGAGAACCAGGGAATAATGGGCCGATTCGAGCACGATTCGCCCCTCGACACGGGCCTTGATCGCCAGTCCGGCGACCTGTTCATAGAAGCTGGCCATGCGCTCCAGGTCCTTGGCGAACAGCAGGGCGCCAGCTTTGGGCAATTCCGACATCAAAAGTCTCCGCTATGGGGGGCTAACCCTACGAAAGGCGCTGTGGCCTGTCCAGTCTAGCGCTCTGTACGAACGCATGGCTGGCTGCGAGACTGTGCGCTTTATGCGCAAGGAACACCCATGCAGAACCGCTTCATCCGCCCCGCGGTCTTAATGCTCGGTGTGCTGGGCTACGGCCAGGCCAAGGCCGAGCTGGCCGTCATCGATTGGCCGCCCGGCTGGCAGGTAGAGCCCGTTCCCGTAGAGGCCGGTAGTGATGTGTCGCGGCAGCGCGCGGTCAAGCTGGACGCCCAGGGCAACCCCACCATGGTGGTGGAACTGAGCCAGAGCCCGGTAGAGCAGGGCCATGTGGTGAATGTGGCCGGGGTGGTTCTGGAAATGCGCAAGGCGGTGCAGAAGAACTTTTCCGAGGGCGGCTATCAAAGTGCCTGTACCCGGGTGAAGGCAAGCACCCTGAACCAGGTGCCCGCGGCCGAAACCACCTGCACCATTACCCTGAACGGCGGCCATGTGCTCACCCAGACGCTGGTCGCCGCCGCTGGCCCCCTAAAAGCCTGGGCGTTGTCCTACGCCGGCACGCCGGAGGGCTATCGGCTCAACGAGGGGACGGTGCTAAAGATTCGCAGTTCGCTGGTGTTGGATGCAGGACAGTGACAGGCCCGGCATAGGAGCAGGCATGGCGCGATTTGAACATTTTGGGCCCAACCCTCGGGGGCGAGATTACGCCGTAGGGGATATCCACGGTCACTTCACTCGGCTGGAGGCGACCTTGAGGCGCGCCCGCTTCGACCCGGCGCGGGATCGGCTGTTCAGCGTCGGCGATCTGGTAGATCGCGGTCCGGAAAGCCCCCGCGCCCTGGAGTGGCTTGCCCAGCCATGGTTTCACGCGGTGCAGGGCAACCATGAGGTACTGACGCGCCAGTACGTGGAAGGCGACCCGCAACTGCACCCGGACGATTACCGCAGCAGCGGCGGGACCTGGTTCATGCAGAGCAGCCGCCAGGAGCAGGAACGTTACGCTCTGCGCTTCGCCGAGTTGCCCGTGGCACTGGAAGTGGAAACCCAGCTCGGCCTGGTGGGGCTGGTTCATGCCCATTGCCCCTTCTCCAGCTGGACCACCTTGCGCGAGTACCTTACCGGCGCCTTGCCCTACGCCGTCGAGCTGGAGGAAAGCTTTCAATGGTCCCGGGCCCGCTTGAAGCAGCGGGATGAGAGCGAGGTGCGCGATGTGCGTGCCGTGGTGGTCGGCCATACACCTTTGCGTCGCCCCCGGCGCCTGGGTAACGTCTGGCATATCGACACCGCTGGCTGGAGCGAGGGCTACTTCAGCCTGCTCGAGCTTGGCCGTCTTCGCGTAGTGCCCGTCTAGCCCGGCTGTGGCCCCGGGCTGGCGCTGGCGCTCGAGCGTGGGCCTGGGAACACCTGGTTGCGGCCAAGCGCCTTGGCGCGGTACAGCGCCGCATCGGCCGCTTCCACCAACGCCTGGGGGCGGGGCGGCAACGTTCGCTCGAGCCAGGCGTGGGCGCCGGCACTAAGGGTGACCCGGCCATAAGGGCTGCCGCTGTGCGCAATGTTCAACCCTTGTACGGCTTCGACGATGCGCTCCGCGACGCGGACGGCACCACTTAGCTCACACTCGGGCAGGAGCACCAGCAGTTCCTCGCCACCGTAGCGCACCACCAGGTCACCGGAGCGGCCCACGCAACCGAGCACCGCCTGGCCGACATCGCGAATGCAGGCGTCACCGGCGGGGTGGCCATGGATATCGTTGAAAGCCTTGAAATGGTCGATGTCCAGCATGATGATGCCCAGCGGGCGGCCGGCCCGGCGCGCGCGGCCGATTTCCTGGGGCAGGGCCTGGTCCAGTTGGCGCCGATTGGCCAGGCCGGTCAGGCTGTCCTGCATGGCCATCAACTCAAGGGCAGCATGCGCATTGCGTAGTTCGGCTTCGGTCTGGGTAGTCTGGCGGATCTGGCGGATCAGGATGGCGCCGAACAGACCGGTAGCACAGAGCAACAGAAGGATTACCGCCGCCATGCGCAGCAGGTTGCTTCGCCACTGGCTCAACAGGAAATCCTTGGACTCAGCCGCCAGGACCACCAGAGGATAGTGGCCGAGCGCGCGATAGGCGTACAGGCGTTCAACCCCGTCAATGACCGAAGGCAACATCCGGGTGCCTGCGCTGGCCTTGGGCAGCAACTGCGAAAATACGACGCCCTTGGCGATGCTGGTACCGATAAGATTTTCATCGAAGGGGCGGCGCACCAGGATGGTACCGTCCGCCATCACCAGGTTGATGACCCCGTTGGGGTCCAGTGTGTAGGCGTTGTAGAAGCGCTTGAAGTAGTCGACTTTCAAGGTGGCCAGTGCGACGCCGGCGAAGCGTCCCTCGCTATCATTGATACGGCGCGATAGGGTGATGATCAGATCGCCCGTGGAGCGGCTGCGAATCACTGGCCCAAGGTGCGAGCCAGTGTCACCGTGAGTGCGGTGGTAGATGAAATAGTCGCGGTCGGCGTTGTTGGCGTTGGGCGGGTTTAGGTCGTTGGAGCTGACCAGCCAACCGCCGTCGCGGTCGTAGATGAACAAGCCATGCAACTGTTCCACCGAGCCGGTCAGGCGTTTCATCAGGCGATGCAGGCGCAGCCGCTTTTCCGCTGTGTCCAGCCCGTCCACCTGCGCCCGTTCGACCATGCCCACCAACAGGGTGTCGGCCTCCTCGAAGGTGTGCGAAGCATGCTCGGCCACGGAGCGCGCGAGGTTGGAAACGTTGTTTTGCGCCGCGGTCAGCGCCTGGTTGCGGGATGTCCAGCTCTGCCAGATATCCAGGCCCACCAGGGAGGACACTACGATGCCGATCAGCAACAGGGCTACCGTGAGCGGGCTGGTTCGCCGTGATGGGCTGGTAGGGCGGACGTCTGGCATGGGGGCTCGCTGTACGGTATCAGGCTCGATTCGACCGAGGTTGCCGAGGGAGCATGAGAAAGTCCTTCATGATGACGGTCAGGGTCCCGCGCTGCAACCGTAGGCCGCTTCGCTGGTCGGGGCATCGACCGATGCAACGTTCGCCGCCGCCGAGACTCTCAAGGCAAGACCCATTTCAATGGAAGATAGCCTATGACCCCTCCGGATCCGGATCATGTGCAATGGCTGGTAGAGCGCTCGATGCTCCATGCCGCCAAGCAGCGCGCCAAGCTTTACTCGGGCCAGGCCCGCTTGTGGCAACGGCCCTTCGCCCAGGCGCGGCCACGCGACGCCTCTGCCATTGCTTCGGTCTGGTTCACCGCGTATCCCGCCTCGATCGTGACCCGGGAAGAAGGTTCGGTGCTCCAGGCCTTGGGCGATGAAGCCCTGTGGCACGCCCTGTCGGAAATCGGCATCCAGGGCATCCACAATGGCCCGCTGAAGCTTTCCGGTGGCCTGCGCGGCCGCACTCACACGCCGACCATCGATGGCAATTTCGACCGCATCAGCTTCGATATCGACCCCGCGCTAGGCACCGAGGCCGAGCTGGTAGGCTTGGCACGCCTGGCCGCGGCTCACAACGCGGTAGTGATCGAGGACGCGATTCCTTCCCATACCGGCAAGGGCGCGGACTTCCGCCTCGCCGAACTTGCCTATGAGGACTATCCGGGCTTGTTCCATATGGTGGAAATTCGCGAGGAAGACTGGGGCTTGCTACCTGAGGTGCCAGCAGGAAGAGACGCCATCAATCTGTCGCCCGCGACCGTGGACTGCCTGCGCGACAAGCACTACATCGTCGGCCAGCTGCAACGGGTGATTTTCTTCGAGCCGGGCGTAAAGGAAACCGACTGGAGCGCTACGCCAGTCGTGGTTGGCGTGGATGGCAAGGCGCGACGCTGGGTGTACCTGCATTACTTCAAGGAAGGCCAACCTTCCTTGAACTGGCTGGACCCCAGCTTCACCGCGCAGCAGATGATCATCGGCGACGCCTTGCATGCCATCGACGTGGTGGGCGCGCGTATCCTGCGTCTGGACGCCAACGGCTTCCTGGGCGTGGAGCGCCGACCTGAGGGCAATGCCTGGTCTGAAAGCCATCCATTGTCAGTCAATGGCAACCAGTTGCTCGGCGGAGCGATCCGCAAGGCTGGCGGCTTCAGCTTCCAGGAACTGAACCTGACCATCGACGATATCGCGGCCATGTCCCATGGTGGCGCCGATCTGTCCTACGACTTCATCACCCGGCCTGCCTATCAACACGCCTTGCTCACCGGGCGCACGGAATTCCTGCGCCTGATGCTGAAGGAGATGCACCGGTTCGGCGTGGACCCGGCATCGCTGATCCATGCCCTGCAGAACCACGACGAGCTCACCCTGGAGCTGGTGCATTTCTGGACGCTGCATGCCCACGACCAGTTCATGTACCAAGGCCAGACCTTCCCCGGCAACATCCTGCGCGAGCACATCCGCGAGGAAATGTACGAGCGCCTGGCCGGCGAGCATGCGCCTTACAATCTCAAGTTCGTCACCAATGGCGTGGCCTGCACCACGGCCAGCATCATCACCGCCGCCCTGGGCATTCGTGACCTGGACACGCTGACGGACGATGACATCAAGCGCATCCAGCATATCCACCTTTTGCTGGTGATGTTCAACGCCATGCAGCCCGGGGTATTCGCCTTGTCCGGCTGGGATCTGGCCGGTGCCTTGCCCCTGCCGGCCGACCAGGTGGCGCACTTGATGGCCGACGGCGATACCCGCTGGATTCACCGTGGCGCCTACGACCTGGCCGAGCTGAATCCCGAGGCCGAAGTATCCAAGGGGGGCATGCCCAAGGCCCGCAGCCTGTACGGCACCCTGGTAGAGCAGTTGAAGCGCCCGGATTCGTTCGCCTCCCAGCTCAAGAAGATCCTGGCGGTGCGACGGGCCTACGATATTGCCGCAAGCAAGCAGATCATGCTGCCGGAAACGGAGCATCCGGCGTTGCTGATCATGGTGCACGAGCTACCAGCGGGGCGGGGTACGCAGATCACCGCCTTGAACTTCGGCAACGAGGCCCTGGTAGAAACCCTGCACCTGCCCGGCATTGCGCCTGGCCCGGTGGTGGATATCATCAACGAGCGAGTCGAGGGCGACCTCACCGAAGCTGGCGATTTCACCATCAGCCTGGACCCCTATGAAGGTTTGGCGCTGCGGGTGGTCAGCGCGTCGCTTCCGTTGTAGGTAGAGAAGGGCTGAGCCTCCGAAATGGAAATGCGATATTGCCTTTTTCGCGAACTCGCCCAGGGCTCCGCCCAGCTCCCGCGGCGTTAGCTGCGGATGGTAGGCCTACTTTGTGGGCACAAAGTAGGCCACCTTCGGATCAAGCCTTGACCTGTGACTTGGCCATCTTCACTACATTCTCCAGCGTGAAGCCGAACTGTGCCTGCAGCTTGCTGATGGGCGCCGAGGCGCCGAAGCTGTTCATCACGATTTTCGCCCCCGCCTGGCCGACATAGCGGTCCCAGCCCAGAGGACCGGCCTGTTCCATGGCTACTCGAGCAACGACGGAAGGCGGCAGCACGGCATCCTTGTAGGCCTGGTCCTGCTCCTCGAACAGCTCCCAGCAAGGCATGGATACGACCCGGCTGGGGATACCCTCGCTCTTGAGCTGCTCGTACGCCTCCACGGCCAGGCTGAGTTCGCTGCCCGTGGCCAGCAGCAGAACCTGCGGCGCTTCGCTGTCGGCCAGTACGTAGGCGCCACGCTCCACGCCTTCCGCGGCTCGATAACGTTCGCGGTCCAGGGTGGGCAGCGGCTGGCGGCTGAGGATGATGCAGGAGGGGCGGTGGGTCTGCTTGAGGGCTACCTTCCAGGCCTGAGCCGTTTCATTGGCATCGCCAGGCCGCAACGTCAATACGCCTGGCGTGGCGCGCAGCTGTGCCAGTTGTTCGATGGGCTGGTGGGTAGGCCCGTCTTCGCCCACGCCGATGGAGTCGTGGGTGAAGACGAAGACCACCGGCAGCTCCATGATGGCGGCCAGGCGAATGGGCGGCTTCATGTAGTCGCTGAACACCAGGAAGGTGGAGGTATAGGGCCGTAGGTAGCATAAGGCCAAGCCATTGGCGATGGCCCCCATGGCATGTTCGCGTACGCCGAAGTGCAGGTTGCGGCCCTGGTATTGTCCAGCCTGGAAGCTGCCGGCGCCCTCGAAGGTCAGGTTGGTCTTGGTCGATGGCGACAGGTCGGCCGAGCCACCCAACAGCCAGGGAATGCGCCGCGCATAGGCGTTGAGCACCTGGCCACCGGATTGACGGCTCGCCACACCCTTGGCGTCGGCGGGGAACGCTTCGATCTCGGCGTCCCAATCTTCAGGCATCTGCCCGGCACGCATGCGCTTCAGATCGTCCGCCAGCTTCGGCTGCGCGGCTGCAAGGGACGCCAGCGCTGCCTCCCAGGCATCATAGGCCGGCTGATTGCGCTCGCGCAGAAGCGCCTGGAGCCAGCCCTTGGCGTCTTCAGGGACCACGAACTGACCCTCCGGGTCCCAGCCATAGGCCTGCTTGGCCAGGCGGATTTCCTCGTCGCCCAGGGGTTCGCCATGAGCCGCGGCAGTATTGTGCTTGGTCGGGGCACCGTAGCCGATTACGCTGTCCACCACGATCAGCAAGGGCGCCTGACCGTGGCCGTCGAAGCCCTGGAAGGCTCGCGCAAGTGCCTGGGTATCGTTGGCATCGGTCACGTGGAGGGTGTCCCAGCCATAGCCCTTGAAGCGGGTGATTACATCCTCAGTGAAGGCCAGCTCAGTGTGGCCCTCGATGCTGATGGTGTTGTTGTCGTAGATCCAGCACAGGTTGCCGAGTTTGAGATGACCGGCCAGGGAGGCGGCTTCGGCGCTTACCCCCTCCATCATGTCGCCGTCGCCGCAAAGGGCGAAGACGCGGTAGTCGAACAGCGGCTTGCCCACCTGGTTGAAGCGCTCTCCCAGCCAATGCCCAGCCATGGCCATGCCTACACTGTTGGCGCAGCCTTGGCCGAGCGGGCCGGTGGTGGTTTCCACGCCGGTGGTCATGCGGTATTCGGGGTGGCCTGGGGTTTTCGATGACATCTGGCGAAACTGCCGGATGTCCTCCAGACTCACGGCCGGCTGGCCGGTAGGCTTGCCATCAGCGTCGATTTCCACTACCCCGGCCAGGTGCAGCACCGAGTAGAGCAGCATCGAGGCGTGCCCGGCCGACAGTACGAAGCGGTCGCGATTGGGCCAGTCCGGGTGGTCCGGGTGGTAACGCAGAAAACGACTCCACAAGGTGTAGACCACTGGCGCCAACGCCATGGGCGTGCCAGGGTGGCCTGAATTGGCCTTCTGCACGGCATCCATGCTCAGGGTGCGGATGGTATCGGTGCACAGGCGATCGCGGGCATCGCGGTCGGCAGGGGAGAGGGAGGAGGGTGCTTGCATGGTTGAGGTCCTGATTCGACAGTAAGTCGATTAGCGGACCGGCGCGCGGCCGGCTCCGTAACCGTGCTGGTTATGGAGCTGACCACGATGTTTCAGGTGAGTTGCCTCGGATTTACCGCCTGGCCCGAGTCCTGCGCCTGGTTCAGGCCATGCCGGGCAGCTCGTGGGGGCGCAGATCGAACACCAGTACCTCGGCATTCCTTCCGTGCTCGAGGGTAAGGGCGCGTTCGTTGCGAACACGTACGCCATCGCCTTCGCCAAGCACCTGGCCGTTGAGGGTGACACTGCCTTGCGCTACATGTACGTAGGCATAACGGTTGTCGCCCAGTTCAAGGCGAGCCGATTCATCGCCGTCGAACAGGCCGGCGTAGACCCGGGCGTCCTGGCGCACTGACAAAGAGCCCTGGGCCCCGTCCGGGGAGATGATCAGGCGCAGGCGTCCACGTTTCTCTTCCTGACTGAAATGCTGCTGCTGGTAGCGAGGCTCCGCGCCCTGTACAGAGGGTACGATCCAGATCTGGAGGAAGTGGACAGGCGCATCCGCCGAGTGGTTGAACTCGCTGTGGGTAACGCCGCGCCCGGCACTCATCAGCTGTACGTCGCCGGGGTGGATCACCGAGCCGGTGCCCAGGCTGTCACGGTGCTCGAGGGCGCCTTCCAGTACATAGGAGAAGATTTCCATGTCCCGGTGCGGATGCTGGCCGAAGCCCTTGGCTGGCGCCACCCGGTCGTCATTGATGACGAGCAGGTCCGAGAAGCCCTGCTCGCGTGGGTCGCGGTAGGACGCGAACGAGAAGGTATGAAAAGACTTCAACCAGCCATGGTTAGCCTGACCACGATCAGTGGATTTGCGCAGAGCGAGCATGATGTGCACCTCGTTTCAAGTGGGGATGGGTGCAGTTTACTGTCCATGAATGGCTGTATTAAGTACCTAGAATCGGCCATACTGTCACGCCTATGTTGACAGATGGGCTGCTCATGAACCCCTTCGAAGACATGCGTTTGTTCGCTCAGGTGCTTGAGTCCGGCAGCTTTACCGCAGCGGCGGAACAGCTAGGCGTTTCCAAGCAGCTGATCAGCCGTCGGTTGATGCAGCTGGAGGAGCGCCTGGGCGTGCGCCTGCTCAACCGTTCGACCCGCCGCCTGGACGTAACGCCCCTGGGCCATGCCTACCATGAAGCAGCCCTGCGCTTGTTGGCGGAAGTCGAGCAGGTAGAGCAGAGCATCGCCGGGGAGCACGGGCAGCCTCGGGGTACCATCCGCCTCAGCGCACCGCTGTCGTTCGCGGTGGAGCACCTGAGTCAGGTCTTCCCTGCATTCATGCAACGCTACCCCCAGGTTGTCCTCGAGCTCGACCTGAGCGACCGCTCGGTGGACCTCTTGGCCGAAGGCTTCGACCTGGCGCTGCGCATCGGGCAGTTGGAGGATTCGAGCCTGATTGCCCGACGCATCGGGGGGGTAGAACGGGTATGGGTATGCAGCCCCGGTTATCTGGCCGAACGAGGAGTGCCGGAAGAGCCCGCCGCGCTGGTCGCCCATGACTGCCTGCCCTACGGGCATGGCCGCACAGTGCAGTGGCGCTTCGAGCGCGAAGGAAAGACCCAACAGCTTCAACTAGGGGGGCGCTTGCGGGCCAACAATGGGGAAGTGCTCAGGGATGCCGCCATTGCCGGCCTGGGCATCACTTACCTGCCGCTCTTCATCGTTCGAAAGGCGTTGGAGGAAGGCCGGCTGTGCCGAGTACTGGACGACTATCGCCCCGCGCCCCTGGCGGTTTCAGCCCTCTACCCGGCGCACCGGCAAGGGGTGCGCGCAGTACAGGTGCTGGTGGAGTTTCTACGGGAGGCGCTCCGGGACGTGCTTTGAACCTCTAGCCGCGAGCGGCCGCCGGGGCCAGGCCACTCAGTGATGCCGCCAGCGGCTGAGGAAGACCAGCAGCCCCAGGGCGGGCAACGCGATGCCCGCCCCGACGATTCCCACCCATCCCGCAAACTCGTACAGGCTGCTGGCGAAGGCCGAGCCAAGGGCGCCGCCTACGAAGATGCTGGTGACGTAGAGCCCGTTGAGGCGGGCGCGGCTGGCGGCATCCAGGTCATAGATGATGCGCTGGCCAGTAACCATGCTCATCTGTACGGCAAAGTCCAGCAGCACACCGGTCAGCGCCAGCCAGAGCACGCCTGCGGAGGGCAAAAGCCCGAGGCCGAATGCCACTGGTGCCAGGCCCAGGGCCAACAGGCTCGCCGCGCGGCCATGACCGGCATCGGCCAGGCGCCCGGCCAGAGGCGCGGCGACCGCACCCATGGCGCCGACCAGGGCGAAGAGGCCGATCTGGCTTTGGCTCAGGCCATGTTGCCGGGACAGCTCCAGGGGAACGGTGGTCCAGAACAGGCTGAAGGCCGCAAACATCAGGGCTTGGTAGAAGGCGCGCTCGCGCAGGGCGGGATGCTGGCGCAACAACTGCAGCATGGACCGCAGCAGGGCCCCGTAGCTGGCGGTGTGGCTCGGCTGTCGCGCTGGCAGGGTGAACGCCAGCAGTGCCAGGATCGCCAGCATCGCGGCGGCCGCCACCACGAATACGGCCCGCCAGCCAAAATGATCGGCGATCAGGCTCGCCAACGGACGTGCCAGCAGGATACCCAGAATAAGGCCGCTCATGATGTTGCCGACGACTCGCCCGCGGCTTTGTTCAGGCGCCATGTGTGCGGCCATGGGGATCAGCATCTGCACGGATACGGAACTGAAGCCGATAAGCAGGGAAATCCCAAGAAAGGCGTCGGCCCGGGTTGTAACCGCCGCCGCCACCAGGCTGGCCGCTGCCAATACGAGCGTTGCGATGATAAGCCGGCGGTTTTCCAACAGGTCGGCCAGCGGCACCAGCAGGAACAGGCCCAGGGCATAACCGGCCTGAGTCAGGGATACCACCAGGCTGGCCTGGTGCGCCGAGAGTCCCACCGCGGGCGCGATCAATTCGAGGATCGGCTGGCTGTAGTAGATGTTGGCGACGATGGCGCCGCAGCAGAAGGCGAACAGCATGACCAGCGCGGGCGTAAGCGGGGCGTGGTCAGGGGAGCGTGTGGTCATGGGAAGGCTCGACACAAGAGTCAGGCGAAACCGGGCGGCACGCCCTGCAAAGCCGCCAAGCATAGCATTGGCGCAGGGCGCTGTCGGCTTTTGGGAGGTTACCTGCTAGGTCGACGCTATCACTGTCGAGGCTGCCAGCAGCTCCTGGGTATAAGGGTGTCTTGGAGAACTGAACAGTTCTTCGGTGGCGCCGCGCTCCACCACCTGGCCGTCCTTGAGCACGATCACGTCATGGGCCAGGGCGCGGATAACGGCCAGGTCATGGCTGATGAACAGATAGGTGAGGCCATGACGTTTCTGCAACTGGCGCAACAGGTTGAGCACTTGCTTCTGCACAGTACGGTCCAGCGCGGAGGTGGGCTCGTCCAGCAGGATGAGATCGGGCTTGAGCACCAGAGCGCGCGCGATCGCAATGCGTTGCCGCTGCCCGCCGGAAAATTCGTGCGGGTAGCGATGCCGCGTAGCGGGGTCTATGCCCACTTCCTGCAAGGCCTGAACGACCGCATCCTCACATTGGCGGGCACTGGCCTGCTGATGCATTTCAAGACCCTCGGCAATGATCTGTGCCACCGACATGCGCGGGCTCAGGCTGCCGTACGGGTCCTGGAAAACGACCTGCATTTTCCTGCGCCACGGGCGCAGCTGCTTCTGGGTCAGCCGTTGCAACTGCTGGCCCTGGAAGGCGATGACGCCCTCGGACTCTATGAGCCGCAGGATGGCCTGACCGAGGGTGGACTTGCCGGAGCCGGATTCGCCGACAATGCCCAAGGTTTTGCCATGCTGCACCGACAGGCTTACGCCGTCCACCGCCCTGACATGGCTCCAGGGGCGGCGGAACAGGCCCCCACCCAGGGCATACCAGACCTTGAGCCTATCCACTGCCAATACAGGCTCCCTAGGTTGCAGATCCAACGGCTCGCCGGCCGGCTCCGCATCCAGCAGCAGCCGGCTGTAGGGATGCCGGGGGGCGCTGAACAGCGTGGCGCAGTCCGCCTGTTCAACTGATTCCCCGGCCCGCATGACACAGACCCGCTGGGCAATGCTGCGCACCAGGTTCAAGTCATGACTGATCAACAGAAGAGACATGCCGAGCCGCTGCTGCAGCGATTTCAACAAGGTCAGAATCTTGCGCTGCACGGTTACGTCCAGAGCGGTGGTAGGCTCGTCAGCGATCAGCAGTTCAGGCTCGCACGCCAGGGCCATGGCGATCATCACCCGCTGGCGCTGGCCGCCCGACAACTGATGGGGATAGGCGTGCAAACGTGACCTGGGGTCACTGATGCCGACCAGCTCCAGCAATTCGAGGATGCGCGCCCTGGCGGCCTTGCCCGCAAGGCCACGATGCACCAGCAGGGTTTCGCCGATCTGTCGCTCAACGGTATGCAGCGGGTTCAGGGAGGTCATCGGTTCCTGAAAGATCATGGCGATGCGGTTGCCGCGCAGCTCGCGCAGGCATTGATCGCTGGCGCCGATCAGTTCCTGCCCGTGGTAGCGGATGCTGCCCTGCACATGGCAGGCGTGGGCTGGCAACAGACCCAGAATCGAGTTGGCGGTGACGGATTTTCCCGATCCGGACTCCCCGACGAGGGCCAGGCATTCACCGGGGCCTATGTCCAGGCTTAGATTGCGTACCGCCGGCTCGCCATTGAAGGCCACCCACAGGTCACGGATTTCGATCAACGGCTCGCTCATGGCAGGCTCCGGTCAGGCGCGGGGGTCGAAGGCATCGCGCAACGCCTCGCCGATGAACACCAGCAGGCACAGGATGATGCCCAGCGAAAAGAAGGCGGTCAGGCCAAGCCAGGGCGCCTGCAGGTTCTGCTTGCCCTGGCTGATCAGCTCGCCCAGGGAGGCGCTGCCGGCGGGCATGCCGAAACCGAGGAAGTCCAGCGCGCTCAGGGTAGTGATGGCGCCCGTGAGAATGAAGGGCAGGTAGCTCAGGGTCGCGTTCATGGCGTTGGGCAGGATGTGCCGCCAGATCACGGTACGGGTCGGCAGCCCCAGGGCTCGCGCCGCCTTGACGTATTCCAGGCTGCGCCCACGGAGGAACTCGGCCCTGACGACGTCCACCAGGGCAAGCCAGGAGAACAACGTCATGATCCCGAGCAACCACCAGAAACCCGGCTCGACGAAGCCGGAAAGTATGATCAGCAGGTACAGCACCGGCAGGCCGGACCACACCTCTTGCAAGCGCTGTCCCAGCAGATCGATCCAGCCGCCGTAGTATCCCTGCAGCGCGCCCGCGACAACGCCGATCAGCGAGCTCAGCACGGTCAACACCAGAGCGAACAGGATCGACACACGAGCGCCATAGAGCACCCGCGACAGTACATCCCGGGCCTGGTCGTCAGTGCCCAGCCAGTTACTCGGGCTCGGTGGGCTGGGGGCCGGCCGGGACAGCTCGTAGTTAGGCGTATCCGGGCCGAAGGGGACGGGAGGAAAAAGCATCCAGCCATCGCGGTCGGCGATCAGTTTGCGCACGTAATCACTACGGTAGTCAGGCTGGAACGGCAACATTCCGCCCAGTTCCTGTTCGGTGTAGCGCACCACCACCGGAAAATGATAATGGCCGTCCACCTTGACCAACAAAGGCTTGTCGTTGGCTACCAGTTCGGCGCACAGGCACAGCGCGAACAGCCCGGTGAACAACCAGAGGGACCACCAGCCACGACGGTTCTTGCGAAAGCGCTCCAGGCGCCGGCGGGCCAGGGGAGACAGGCGCATCAGGCATTCCTCGAAAAATCGATGCGCGGGTCGACCAGCCGGTAGCAAAGGTCGCCCACCAGTTTGATGAGCAGGCCGAACAGGGTAAAGATGAACAACGAACCGAACACCACCGGGTAATCCCTGGATACGGCCGCTTCATAGCTCATGCGGCCTAGCCCGTCGAGGGAGAAGATCACTTCCGTCAGCAGCGAGCCGGCGAAGAACACGCTGACGAACGCTTGGGGCAATCCAGCCACCACTACCAGCATCGCATTGCGCCACATGTGTCCGTAAAGCACCCGGCGCTCGCTCACGCCCTTGGCCCGAGCCGTGACCACGTATTGGCGAGTGATCTCATTGAGGAACGCGTTCTTGGTGAGGATGGTCAGGCTGGCGAACCCGCCGATGACCAGGGAAAGCACAGGGAGCACCAGGTGCCAGAAGTAATCGGCCAGCTTGCCCAGGGTGGATAGCTGCTCGAAATCTTCGGACACCAGCCCGCGCACCGGGAACCAGTTCAATCCGGTACCCCCGCAGAACACTACGATCAGCAGCATGGCGAAGAGGAAGGAAGGCATGGCATAGCCGACGATCACCGCGCTGCTGCTCCAGATATCGAAGGCGCTGCCATGGCGCACGGCCTTGCGGATGCCCAGCGGAATGGATACCAGGTAAGTGATGAGCGTGGCCCAGAACCCTAGGGATAAAGTGACCGGCATCTTGTCCAGGATCAGATCGGTGACGCGAGCGCCGCGGAAGAAACTGGTCCCAAAGTCGAATCGGGCGTAGTGCGTCAGCATCAACCACAGCCGTTCATGGGCTGGCTTGTCGAAACCGTACTGGCGCTCGATTTCCTTGATCAGTTGTGAGTCCAGGCCGCGGCTGGCCCGGGAGCTGCCTTGGGCGACGTCAGCATTGCCGCCGTTGCCAACGCCTTGCAGACGGGCGATGGCCTGTTCCACCGGCCCGCCGGGGGCGGCCTGAACGATGACGAAGTTCACCAGCAGGATCACCAGCAAGGTTGGCAGGATAAGCAATAACCGGCGCAGAATGTAGAGCGTCATCGGGCCGCTCCTGCGTTGCGTTCGGCCATCTGCGCGGTGGTCAGCGGGGTAGGGCTGATCTCCCACCAGGTTTCAGGGGCCTCGTCATAGGCTGCCTGCACCTTGGGGATGCCGAAGCGGTTCCACCAGACTGTGGATGTGCCAGGCGGGTAATAGTTGGGGATCCAGTAGTGGTTCCACTGCAGTACACGGTCCAGCGCATGAGCATGGTTCATCATGGCCTGGAAACTGTCGGCCTTGACCACGCCGTCGATCAGGCGGTCCACCGCCGGGTCGCGTAGCACCATGTAGTTGCCGGACCCCGTGTCCGTGGCCGCTGCGGAGCCGAAGTAGTTGTACAGTTCCAGGCCCGGCGACGCGGACACCGGATAACCGGTGACGATCATGTCGTAGTCCCGAGCCATCAGCCGGTTGAGGTATTGCGAAGGGTCGATGCGGCGGATCTGCATGTCGATGCCGATTTGCGCCAGGGTCCGCTTGTAAGGCAGGAGGAGGCGCTCGAGGCTAGCCTGAGCTTCAAGGAACGAAAAGCTCAGCGCCTGGCCATTGGCATTGACGAGGTGGTCACCCACAGGGTGCCAGCCGGCCTCGGCCAGTAGTTGCAGCGCTTGAAGCTGCTTGTCCCGGATGAAGCCGCTGCCATCGGTTCTGGGCGCCTGGAACGGCTGGTCGAAAACCTCCGTCGGTACCTGGCCACGCAAAGGTTCGAGGATGGCCAGTTCCGCCGGGGTAGGCCGCGCGGTGGCCGCCAGCGGGCTATTGGAGAAGTAGCTTTGCTGGCGGATGTACAGGTTGCGCATCAGCTGGCGATTGCTCCACTCGAAATCCCAGAGCATCGCCAGCGCCTGGCGCACCCGCCTGTCCTGGAAAACCGGGCGGGACAGATTGAAGACGTACCCTTGCGCTGGCTGCAATCCCTTGGGCGCCAACTGTGCCCTTTGCAAACGGCCGTCCTCCAGCGCCGGGCCGGCATAACCGATGGTATAGCCGGTGGCGGAGAACTCGCGGTTGTAGTCGAAGCCGCCCCCGCGCAGCACCTGCCGGGCCACATCGATATCGGCGAAATATTCCACGCTGAAGTGATCGAAGTTGAACATGCCCTTGGCTACTGGCAAATCCTTGCCCCACCAGTCGGGGTTGCGTTCGAAGGTGAGGCTGCGGCCGTTATCGACCTTGCCGACCCGGTAGGGCCCGCTTCCCAGCGGCGGCTCGAAGCCGCCACCGTTGGCAAAGTCCCGGCTTTGCCACCAGTGTTTGGGGAATACCGGAAGGGCCGCCAGGTCCAGTGGCAGGGTGCGGCTGTCCCGGTTCTTGAAGTCGAAGCGCACCCGGCGATCGTCTTCCACCACGACCTGGGACACATCGGCGAACTGAGCGCGGTAACGGAGGCTGCCCTGGGTCATCAACAGGTCAAAGGTATAGCGCACATCTTCGCCAGTGATGGGCGAGCCATCCGCGAAACGCGCCCTGGGGTTCAGGAAGAACCGCAGGCTCAGTCGGTCGTCGCTCAGTTCCATTCCCGCGGCGACCAGGCCATAGACGGTGTAGGGTTCGTCCAGGGAGCGCACCGCCAAGGGGGCATACACCAGGCCGTCGACCTGGGAAACGCCGATTCCCTTGTCGATATAGGGCATCAGATGGTCGAACTGGCCGATGTCCATGGCCGCTCGCCGCAAGCTGCCGCCCTTGGGGGCGTCCGGGTTGACGTAGTCGAAATGCCGAAATTGCGCGGAATATTTCGGCGCCTCGCCGTACACCGTCAGGGCATGCAGGGACGCGGCGACTACCGGCGCGGCGGCCAGCGCGAGGGCGCAACTGATAAGCAGGAAAACCGATCGCATGGAAGGCCTTGAGCGCACCCGGGAAGATGTCTAGACGCTATCATGCACGTCCGTGCGCAGAAACGAAACGGCCCGCGTGAACGGGCCGAATCGGGGCGAGCATCAGTCCTGGCGACTGGTGACTTCCAGCAGGTGATAGCCGAATTGCGTCTTGACCGGGCCTTGTACGGTATTCACCGGGGCGCTGAACACCACCTGGTCGAATTCCTTGACCATCTGGCCCGGACCGAAGGAGCCCAGGTCGCCGCCCTGACGACTGGAAGGGCAGCTTGAGTTGGCTTTGGCAATCTCGGCGAAGTCGGCGCCGCCCTCGATCTGGGCCTTGAGTTCGTTACATTTCTCCTCGCTGGATACCAGGATGTGGCGTGCGGTGGCTTTGGCCATGGGGGTGTCTCCTCATTGATTGAATGGAACAGCCTAACGCGCGACGGGCGAACAGGCCAGCGCCTCGCGCTGGCTTTCCATCAGAGCTCAGAGCGATGCCAGGCTCGAGCGCAGCAGGGCCTCGGTCGATTCCCAACCCAGGCAGGCATCGGTAATGGAAACGCCGTAGCGCAGCCGCGGCCCGGTGGGCTGGGCCCCTTCGAATAAATGGCTTTCGAGCATGACCCCTACCAGGTCTCGGTTTCCCTCGGCGCGCTGGCGAAGCACCTCGTTCATCACCTGGGGCTGGCGCAACGGATCCTTGCCACTGTTGGCATGGCTGCAGTCAACGATCAAGCGGGTATTGAGCCCGGCCTTGCTCAGTTGGGCCCGGGCACTGGAGAGGTGCGCTTCGCTGTAGTTGGGGCCACCGTGGCCTCCCCGTAGCACCAGGTGGCAGTGGGGGTTACCTTCACTGCGCAGCAAGGCCGGGTGGCCATGGGTATCCAGGCCAAGGTAGCGGTGCGGATGGGCCGCGCTGCGAATGGCATCGCAAGCCACGCCCAGGGAGCCGTCCGTACCGTTCTTGAACCCTACCGGGAGGGCCAGACCGCTGACCATCTCCCGGTGTATCTGGGACTCGGTGGTGCGCGCACCCACGGCGCCCCATGCCAGGAGGTCATCGAAATAGGCGGTCGCCATCGGCTGGAGCAGTTCGCCCGCCAGGGGCAGGCCTAGAGACAGTAGCCCCAGCATCAATTCCCGGGATAAGGCCAGGCCGAGCAACAGATCGTCACTGCCATCAAGGTGGGGATCGTAGAGCAGACCCTTCCAGCCGATCGTGGTACGGGGCTTTTCCACATAGGCGCGCATCACCAGCAGCAATCGATCCTTGCAAACCTCGGCGAGGCAGGCCAGGCGCGCGCCGTATTCCAGCGTGGCCTTAGGGTCATGCAAAGAACAAGGCCCGGCAATGACGAGCAGACGGTCGTCGCGGCCGCTAAGGATAGCCTC
This sequence comes from Pseudomonas massiliensis, assembly GCF_000826105.1. Taxonomy (GTDB): domain Bacteria; phylum Pseudomonadota; class Gammaproteobacteria; order Pseudomonadales; family Pseudomonadaceae; genus Aquipseudomonas; species Aquipseudomonas massiliensis. The sequence continues at coordinate 1,649,186 of NZ_CCYK01000007.1, forward strand.
GACCTGCTGGCGATGTGAGGCGACCTGGGCGGCCAGCCCGGCGGAGCAGGGAAGGGCCTGGCGAAGCTCGTAGGCAGTAGGCAGACGCTGGCCGACGCCTTCCTGGGACACGGCGGCGGAAGCGTGGCGGGCAGCGACGGAGGTTGGGTGGAGCGGAGTAACCAGGGTATTCATGGGCGATCCTTATCGCCCGCTTCGTTCAGGCACGCAAGCGGGAGAGTAATGGTGTTCGTGAGCGCGATGAGCCGCGCACAGGGGCTTCGCCACCTAGGACAGGCCGTTCGGAGGTGGCGTGTTGCACCGAGCGGGACGCGCTAAATCGCCAGGCATAGGTATAAAAGGTGCGGTAGGTGGTGTAGGTCATGGCAGAAGCTCCAGTCGTAGGTGCGAAAAAACAAAACCCCCGGTCGGGTGGCCGACCGGGGGTTTCGAAAAACGGTGGCAGGCGACCCGGTGGATGGGCGCCTGAATGGGAAACTCAGACGCGCCAGTGGCTAAACCAATAGCCAAAATAAGCGCGTGCATAAGCCGGAATCACGCCCGCTACCGAGCCGGCCGACAGCGATGCGACGGCAGCGGGTGTGGTAAAGGTGCGAAGAGCCAGGGCCATGCTAGTGTCTCCCAATGAGCGCTAGAGCTTACGTGAGGCATTGGCGGGTCGCAATCCCCGCTTTGCGCGCGTAATTGAGGTCCGTACGACGAGGAATGCAGTGGACGTCATCTTCACGTCGGCCAGCGATGCCGACTTGCCGTTTGCGAGGAACCTGGCCCGAAAGACCATGGTGCCTTACTACACGCGTCATGGCCTGCTCTGGCAAGACGCGGATTTCGATGCCGGCTGGAGCTGGCGGGAGAACCATTTGCTGCAGGTCCTGGACGAGGCGGTAGGCTTTGTGAGCCTGAGCGCAGATGCCCGCGCGCTGTATATCCGCGAGCTGCATCTGGTGGAACAGGCCCGCGGACAGGGCATAGGGGCCACGGTACTGGACCATGCCCTAGCCATTGCGGCGCAACGACGCCTGCCGAGGTTGCGATTGATGGTCTTCAAGGATAACCCTGCACAGCGCTTGTATAAGCGCAAGGGCCTGGCAGTGGTTGGAGAGGATCTGTGCTTTTGGCGAATGGAGCGCGCCGTGCCGGGGCTGAAACGCCAGGGCGGCGAATTACTATAACGGGCATACAAAACTTTTCATGTACAAGTTTTTGCGGCCTGTACAATCTCGCTCCAGCGCCGGGAGCATGGTCTAGGCTTGTACTGACCGGTGGCCAAGGGGATGCGTTCAGTCCGGTCCTCTCTGGCCGATAGCCTTGCATGAGGTTCGTACTGGCTCGGGTTCGTAATTCAGGACGTCCATCCTTGTATTGTCCAGGTATCGACACGATGCCCGGCGGTGCTGGCTCCGAGTTCAGCTCTGCCTTCCCTATCAGATTCGTTGGTAAGCTTATGTTGACAGGTACCTATTCACCGGCGCTGGTGCTGGCCTCCTTCCTGGTTGCCATGCTGGCCTCCTATACCGCGCTCGACCTGGCTGGCCGGATCGCCAGTGCCACAGGGCGCTCGGCCTACCTGTGGATGCTGGGCGGCTCGTTGGCGATGGGCGTTGGTATCTGGTCCATGCATTTCATCGGCATGCTTGCGTTCAGCCTGCCCATCGAGCTCGGCTATGACCTGGGCATTACCGTGCTTTCGTTGCTCATCGCCGTAGGCAGTTCAGGTTTCGCACTCTGGCTGGTCGGCCAGCCGAGCCTGCCGTGGCCGCGCCTGGCCTGTGGCGCGCTCATCCTGGGGGCCGGTGTAGCGGCCATGCATTACACCGGCATGGCCGCCATGCGCATGATGCCAGGCATCGACTACGACCCTGCCTTGTTCATCCTTTCTCTGCTGATCGCGATAGGGGCTTCCGCGGCCGCGCTCATCATTGCGTACCGCCTGCGCAGGCATACCCCATACGTACGCGTGGCGCGTGCCGGGGCGGCCGTGATCATGGGGCTTGCCATCGTCGGAATGCACTATACCGGCATGGCGGCCGCGCGCTTTCCCGATGGAAGCTACTGTGGCGCCCTCGACGGTGCCGGCCTTACCGGCGACGGCCTGGTCTACCTGGTCATAGTGACTACCCTGAGCGTGCTTGCCATCGCCTTGCTGACTTCAGTTCTGGACGCTCGCCTGGAGGAGCGCACCGCCGACCTGGCCAGCTCCCTGACCGCGGCCAACAAGAAACTTACCCGGCTGGCCCTGCATGACTCCCTGACCGGCTTGCCCAATCGCATGCTCCTGGGTGACCGAATCACTCAAGCCATGCAGCGGGCAACGGAGAGTGAAAGCTGCTTCGCCTTGATGTTCATTGACCTGGACGGCTTCAAGCCCATCAATGACGCTTTTGGTCATCATGTTGGGGACCAGTTGCTGCTGGCGGTCGCCCAGCGCTTGAGCGAAGGGTTGGGCGCCGAGCACACCCTGGCGCGCATTGGGGGGGATGAATTCGTCCTGCTGGTGCCCCTGCGCCGGCCCGATGATGCCGTGTCGGTGGCAGCGCACCAGGTGGCCCTGTTGGCCAGGCCTTTCTCGGTCGCCGAGCAGGAGTTGCAAGTCTCGGCCAGTGTCGGCGTAGTCCTCTATCCAGGCTGTGGCAGCGACCAGCACCAGCTGCTGATCAATGCCGACGCAGCCATGTACCATGCCAAGAGCAGTGGCAAGAACGGCTACAGCTTCTTCGACGCGTCCATGAACAGCAATGCCCGCAAGCAACTGCAGTTGATCCAGGACCTGCGCCTGGCTGAGCAGCGAGGAGAATTCCGCCTCTTCTATCAGCCCAAGTTCGATGCATTGACCGGCCAGCCTATCGGTGCGGAAGCATTGCTGCGCTGGCAGCACCCGCAGATGGGCCTCCTGGGGCCGGATAAATTCATAGAGCTGGCGGAAAAAACGGGCTTGATCATCGTCATCGGCGATTGGGTACTGAACGAAGCCTGCCGGCAGATGGCCCAGTGGGTCGCGGCCGGCTACGGCCATTGGCGAGTCGCGGTCAACCTGTCCGCCCTGCAATTCTGCCACGGCGGTCTGGTGCAGAGCGTGGCCGACGCACTGGCCCGCAATCACCTGCGCGCAGACAACCTGACGCTCGAGATCACTGAAAGTACCGCCATGAATGACGCCGACGCCAGCATGAGCGTGCTTCAACGGCTGGCCGACATGCAGGTGGATATCTCCATCGATGATTTCGGCACCGGCTATTCCAGTCTCATGTACCTCAAGCGCCTGCCGGCCAACGAGCTGAAGATCGATCGTGGCTTCGTTCGTGACCTGGAGCAGGATAGCGACGATGCAGCCATCGTGTCGGCCATCGTAGCCCTTGGACAGGCGTTGGGCCTGCGCATCGTGGCCGAGGGCGTGGAAACCGATAACCAGCAAGCCTTTCTTACCCGGCTGGGCTGTGACTCATTGCAGGGCTACCTGCTCGGGCGCCCGCAACCGGCGGAGCGCTTCATGGCGGAAATCGTGGGCAAGCAGGCAGTGGCTTCAGTGCCGGAACATTGAAAACCTATCGCACCCTATGGCTATCCGGGGCAGTTTCGCATGGATGAAAAAAAGCCCGGGCATCAAGCCCGGGCTTCCTGGTTCAGGCGCTCATATCCGCGCTTGCGGCGCCGCCTCCGAGCGCATGGCGTCATAGTCACGCTTTTCTACCGGAGTAGCGTCGCGCTTGCCCAGGTCCTCCATGGGAATGCGGTAGGTTTCCTTCGCGCTGAACGCGGCCAGCGCGGCGATCGCGGTCACTGCCAAGGCAATGCTGCCGACGGTCAGGGGCACGTTCTCGGAGCCCGGCGGGGCGACGGCGGCGAACAACGCGGGTAACAGGGCGGTGATCATGGTACCGATGTTCTGGGAAATGGCCATGGCCGATACCCGGTAGCGGGTCTGGAACAGCTCCGGATAGAAGCTTGGGAATACCGCGTTGTACCCCTGATACACCACACCCCACATCAGCAGCGACATCACGAAAGCCAAGGGGACGTTGTGAGCGCTGATGGCATAGAGATAAGCGAAGGACAGCAGGCCTGAGCCCAGGGCACCACCAATGATCATGGGCCGACGGCCGACTTTGTCGGACCAGTTGCCCACGAAGGGGATCACCATTACCGCAACCAGGTTACCCACCACTGGAATCCAGAGGTAGACGCTTTTCTCGAAGCCGATTCCATATGCCGGTTGCACCGCATAGGCTGCGCCGAACACGGTGGCAACCACCGGGATCACGTTCATCAGGGCCATGCAGGTCACCAGCCCCATGTTCTGCCAGTTCTTCTGGAAGGCTTCCTTGACCGGCGCGCGGGTGACCGCGCCCTTGGCCTCAGCCTGAGAGAAGGCAGGCGTTTCGTGCACTTCGCGGCGAATGATGACTCCGGCGATCAGCACCACCGCGCTGAGCAGGAAGGGAATACGCCAGCCCCAGGTATTGAACGCTTCTTCGGGCATGAAGTAGGACAACGGCAGGAAGATCGCGGCGGCGAAGATCTGCCCGGCCTGTACCCCCTGCAGCGTATAGCTCGCGTAATAGCCGCGGCGCCCGAAGGGTGCGTGTTCCATGATCATCGAGCTGGCGCCGGAGATCTCGCCGGCGACGGCAAAGCCCTGGATCAGCCGCAAGACCACCAGCAGCGCGGGGGCGAGCATGCCCACTTGATGGTACGTAGGCAGCAAGCCTACCGCCATGGTAGCGAACCCCATAAGGAACATGCACATCAGCAGTACGTTCTTGCGCCCGCGGGTATCGCCAAGGTGACCCAGTACGAAGGCGCCGATCGGCCTGGCCACATAGCCGACGCCATAGGTGGCCAATGACGCCACTATCGCGATCTTGGGATCCGTGGAAGGGAAAAACAGTTGAGGGAAAATCAGCGCAGCAGCTTGGGCGTAGATGAAGAAATCGTAGTATTCCAGCGCGGAGCCGACCCAACCGCTCGCGGTGGCCTTCTTCGTCTGGTTCGAGCCTTTGGCATGGATGTCATGGCTAGCCATGTTTGTCTCCGTTGTTTTTATTATCAAGCGCGTGGCCGTTGTCATGCCTGGAGGCAAAACTAACCGGGTGGTACATGAATATCAGCCGCTTGGAGGGGCGTCAACCACGCCCGGGGGAGGCGCCTGAAATGCGTTCGATTAACGAACGGGGTATTCTGCCTAAGCCTTGAGCATAAGCCTAGAGTGAGAATCAATCTCAGGAAGAAATTCTGGGAGGAAGCCTCAAGGACGCGTGCGGTGATCCCTGGCACCAGCGGCGATAAGGCGCTCCGCCTGTTCCAGGCTGACCCTCGCCCTAAGCCCTGCCAGTTCAGCATAAATGCCAGCGCTGTCTTCCCTTACCGAGACTTCCTTGGCCTCGTCCGGGCCTAACAGCTCTGGCATTTGCAGACGAACCACCCCTTGCTCCTCGAACATTACAATAGCCACTGGCACCTCGGCACTTTGCGGTTGCGCTTGAGTCGAACCCTGGTAAAGGTCATGGGAGTACCTATGGACGGCGGTTGGGGGGACGTATGGGAAGCCCTGCGAAATGAGTTCGCGGACATCACGGATGTCGAGCAGTTGACTCGAGTCACGGTGCGCCTGCTGATCGCTGCCTTGCTCGGTGGTATCCTGGGTTTCGAACGGGAGCAGAACGGCAAGGCCGCCGGTGTGCGGACCCACATGCTGGTGTCCATTGGCGCCGCGCTTTTCGTGCTGGTTCCCCACATGGCCGGATCCCAGGCCGATGCCATGAGCCGGGTAGTGCAGGGCATAGTGGCCGGTATCGGTTTTCTGGGTGCCGGTACCATCCTCAAGGGCAACATGATGGATGCCCACCACGTCAAGGGCTTGACCACGGCTGCCGGCCTCTGGATGACCGCGGCCATCGGTATCGCCGCGGGCATGGGCCGCGAGGCCACGGCTGTGCTGAGCACGCTGCTGGCCTGGGCGGTGTTGGCCCTTGGGCCTCGGCTAGTGGAGCGGGCCGAGCGCAAATCGGCGGAGCCGTAAACCGAGCCCTGCGTCAAGCCATGGGGCTTCATGGAAGTATCTTGACTGTCCGTACCGCCCGGGTTTCATAGGGCACACTCACGATTTCCTTCCCTGCCAGGTCCGGATGGGTGGCGATCAGCTCGCGCACCTCGCCCATGATTTCGCTCTTGCGCGCCTCTGGCGCCGCTGCAATGAAGCTGATCGACTGGACCCGCCTGATGATGACGTCTTCAGGCGTGCCGGTGTGCACGTGCTTCCAGGTTTCTTCCTTGAAGGGGGCATACCCCTTGGCCAAGCGCTTGTCCAGCGGCTCGCGCCATTTGAAGTCGTAATAACGGGGATGATCCCCCGCATGGCGATTGACGATCTCAGCCAGAGCCTTGACCCAATCGACAGTGGTGTCCCGAACGTTCCAGAACAGACCCAGGTGGCCGCCAGGTTGCAGCACGCGATGGATCTGCTCCATGGTGGTATCACTGGCGAACAGATGGAAAGACTGCGCGCACACGACCGCCTTGACGCTTTGCGGGTCCAGGGGAATGGCCTCGGCGACGCCTTGGTAATGAGTGATTCCCGGCACGTTTCGCACCAGGCGCTCAGCCATGGTGGGCTCGGGCTCCACGGCATACACCTTGGCACCCAGGTCAACCAGCAAGCGAGTGAACTTGCCCGTACCGGCGCCTAGGTCGAGCACCGGCGTGCCCTTCCTGATCTGCATTTCGGAAGTGAGCCATTTTTCGATCTCAGGCGGGTAACCCGGCCGCCCACGGTCATAGTTTTCCGACACCAGGCCGAAGCCCGGAAACTTTGGCAAGTGGAGTTTCTCGGCAAGGCTCATGAACGTTTCCTCTGCAACAGGGCGCGAACAGCCGGGGAGGCCCGGCGCAAATGGCTGGATGCCTATGAAAGCGTAGCGCACCTGGTAGAAGCTGCTCGGCCGCCGAGCGGGCCCGGGCAACTAGGGGCGCAGGTTCCGCTCGGTCAGGCGCTGTACCGCGAGCCGACGGTAATCACTGGGCGTCATGCCCTTGAGCTGTTGGAAGCGGCGATTGAAATTGGAGATATTGTTGAAGCCCGATTCGAAGCACACCTGGGTGACGGGCTTGTTGCCATCGGCCAGCAGTTCGCAGGATTTGCTGATGCGAAGCCTGTTCACGAATTCCACGAAGCTTCTTCCGGTGGACTGTTTGAACACGCGAGAGAAGTAGGTCGGCTTCATGTGCAGGTGCTGAGCGACTTCCTCCAGGGAGAGGTCGCGCCCATAGTGGGCAAAGATATAGTCCACCGCTCTGTTGGTGCGATCCACGTTTGTTTCGTCGGCCAGGTCGGCCGCGCTGCTGGCCGAAAGAAGGGAATAGTCATCGCTGGCCGCCAAGGCTTCCATCAGAATCAGGAAATACCCCAGCCGAGTCGCCCCGCGGTGATGGGCGATGAGGCCCATCAGCCGGGTCGCTTCGCTGATCAGAGCGCGCGAACGGAATTCGATGCCATAGCGGGCGCGCTCCAGCAGGGGCAGCACGGACCTCAGTTCGGCGAACACCGACGGCGTGCTTTCGAAGAGGGCATCGCTGAAGTTGACCAGCATGTCGCGTTGGGGAAAACCCTCACAGCCTTCGACCTGGCTGATCCAGTTGTGCGGCAGGTTGGGCCCTGTCAAGAAAAGACTGCCGGGGTTGAAGTTGCCGATGTAGTCACCGATGAACACCTTGCCTGAACTCGCAGTGATCAGATGGAGTTCATATTCCTTATGAAAGTGCCAGCGGACCAGCGGGCATGGAAAGCCATGCTGGCGATAGATGATGGACAGGCCTTCATGGTCATCCATCAGTTCATAGGAGGGTTCGCTGATGCGCGCTGGACGATTCATGCGGCCGCCGGGTCCTGGGCTGAGCTCACATGATCGCGGAGACGACCCTGCCTTTCAATCGGTTTGGCGACACGTCCCGCGCCTGGCTTGCGCCTGGCCCTGGACGTAGTCGGCCTGCGGGCTTACAGAGCAACTCCTGGCAGCCCCAGCATCGCATGCACACGGTCACGCAAAGCGTCGAGGGCGAATGGCTTGCTCAGCAGTTCGGCGCCCTCCGGTAGCTCCAGGGTGTCGCCGTAGCCGCTGGCCATGAGCACCGCGACCTCGGGGCGCAGGCTCCGGGCATGATTGACCAGGTCCACGCCGCTGCGGCCCTGGCGGTCACCCAGGTTCATGTCCGTGATCAACAAGGCGATGTCGGCGCGTTCTTCGATGAACCTTGCGGCCGTGTCCCAGCACTCGGCCTCACATACCTTGAAATTGAGCTCTTCGAGAATGTCCACCAGCAACATTCGAACGATGTCATCGTCCTCGACCACGAGAATGGTGGGGGTATCGACTACAGGCATGCACAGATTCCGTTAGTAGGTGAACTCGACCACTGGCACGGGCTTTCGACAGGCGCGAGTCATGAGGTGATCGAAGATTTTCGATGGGCAGGTGGAACGTCCACGCCAAGCGGGTATCCTACGTCAATTTCGCCGCTCCACTAAATACTTTCCGAGCATCGGTCGGGAAGCGAAGCGAGCGCGAATCGTCGGCAGACCCGCCGTTGTCCTCCAGTCAGGCCAGGGATATGACCAAACCGTTCTCACTTGATGAATCCGCATTTCGCAAAATCCTCATGCGCAACGTCTCGCTTCCGCTCGGCGTGGGCGTCCTCAGTGTTCTGGTGTTCGCCGGGCTGCTCAGCTACCTGATGTCGGTGATCGGCTGGGTCGACCACACCGACCGGGTCATCAATAACGCCAACTCGGCCGTGAAGCTCTCCATCGACATGGAAACCGGGGTGCGCGGATTCCTGTTGACCAGGGATGAGCGATTCCTGGACCCCTACGAGGTGGCCAAGCCGCGGATCGATGCCGAACTGGACGCGCTCAAGGCCTTGGTGTCGGACAACGCCCAGCAAGTGGATAGGCTGACACGCCTGGCCTCCCTGCAGCATGCCTGGAATAGCTATGGCGCTGAGATGATCACGCTCAGTCGCAATGGTCAGGACGTTCGCGCGGTGGTGCAGTCAGGGCGAGGCAAGCGACTGACGGACGAAATCCGCGCCGAATACGAAGCTTTCGTGGCGATGGAACAGCAATTGCGCATGCAGCGTAGTGAAGAGGTCACTCGCACCACCTGGATCGCCGTCAGCCTTTACTTTGTGTTCATCATCGGGCTGAGCGGCCTGCTGGCGTACCGTGGACGTCGCGATCTGATCAACCTCTCCGATCAGTACGGCGACATCCTCGAGGCGCAGAACAAGAGCGCGGAGCGTCTGGAGGCCCAGGCCTGGCTCCGTAACGGTCAGACCATGCTGGCCGAGCAGGTGTTGGGGCAACTGACCGTGCAAGCGCTGGGCAACAATGTGCTGCGGTTTTTTTCCCAGTACCTGGGCGCGGTGGTAGGCGCGCTCTATGTACGCGATGAGCAAAGCAACCTGCGACGGGTGGCCAGCTATGGCTTCTCCCGTGAGCAGGAGGGCCGGGACCAGGTTATCCGTGGCGCCGAGGGTATTGTAGGGCAGGTGGCGCAGCAGGCCCGCCTGCACCGCCTCGATGAGGTGCCGGCGGATTATTTCAAGGTCAGCTCCGGTCTGGGAGAGGGTCTGCCCCGTAGTGTCGTGGTGGTGCCCGCCCTCAATGACGGCCAGGTGAACTCCGTGCTGGAGCTGGGCTTCCTGCGCCCCTTGGGCGAGCGCGACGTCGCCTTCCTGGAGCTTATCTCGGACAACATCGGCACCTCCCTGGAGGCTGCCCGTTATCGCCAGCGCCTGCAGGAAGTGCTGGCGGAAACCCAGCAGCTGAACGAAGAGCTGCAGGTTCAGCAGGAAGAGTTGAAGACCGCCAACGAAGAGCTGGAAGAACAGTCACGGGTGCTGAAGGAGTCCCAGGCCTATCTCGAGACCCAGCAGGCGGAGCTGGAGCAGACCAACGAACAACTGGCCGAGCGCACCGAAGCCCTGGCCAGCCAGCGCGATGCCCTCGAGCAGGCGCAGATTCAACTCGAGGAGCGCGCCGAGGAGCTGCAGCGTTCGAGTCGTTACAAGTCCGAATTCCTGGCGAACATGTCCCATGAGCTGCGTACGCCGCTCAACAGCTCGTTGATTCTGGCCAAGCTGCTGGCGGAGAATCCGGAAGGCAACCTGTCCGCTGACCAGGTCAAGTTCGCCGAATCCATCTATTCCGCGGGCAACGACCTGCTCAACCTCATCAATGACATCCTGGACATTTCCAAGGTGGAGGCGGGCAAGCTGGATGTACGGCCGGAAACCACCAGTGTGCAGCGTCTGGCCGATAGCCTGCGGGTGATGTTCCAGCCGCTGGCGGCCAACAAGGGGCTGGAGTTCCACGTCCGCGTGGACGAGCAGGCCCCGGTTTCGCTGTTCACCGACCGGCAGCGTGTGGAGCAGATCGTAAAGAACCTGCTTTCCAACGCCCTGAAGTTCACTGAGCGAGGCCAGGTCAGCCTCACGGTCAGCCGCGCGGGCGAGCAGGGTATCGCATTCAGTGTGAAGGATTCAGGTATCGGTATCGCCCCTGACCAGCAACAGATCATCTTCGAGGCTTTCCGCCAGGCCGACGGCACCACCAGCCGCCGTTACGGCGGCACCGGCCTGGGGCTTTCGATCTCCAGGGACCTGGCCGCCCTGCTGGGGGGCAGCATAAGCGTCAGTTCGGCTCTCGGCCAAGGCAGCACCTTCACCCTGGTGCTGCCGGAGCATTACGAGCCTGGCGCCATTCCCGTCCAGGGCGAGCCGAGAATCGTGGCCCATACACCTTCGGTCGTTGCCGCGGCCCCGGTGGCGGCGCCCGCGCCAGTGGCGACGCCGATCGCGACCCGTTCGCCAAGCTTCCCCGATGACCGGGAGCAAGGGTCCTCTGACAGGCGCTGCATCCTGGTCATCGAAGACGAGCCCAGCTTCGCTCGTATCCTTTATGACCTGGCCCACGAGCTGAACTATCGCTGCCTGGTCGCCCATGGCGCTGACGAAGGCTTCGACCTGGCCGAGCAGTTCCTGCCCGATGCCATCCTGCTGGACATGCGCCTTCCAGATCACTCCGGCCTCACCGTGCTACAGCGGCTCAAGGAGCAAGCGGCCACCCGGCATATCCCGGTGCACGTCATTTCCGTGGAAGACCGCGTCGAAGCGGCCATGCACATGGGGGCCGTCGGATATGCGGTCAAGCCCACCTCGCGGGATGAACTCAAGTCGGTTTTCGCCAGGCTCGAGGCCAAACTCACCCAGAAACTCAAGCATATCCTTCTGGTGGAAGACGACGACCTCCAGCGCGACAGCATCGCCCGCCTTATCGGCGATGACGATATCGAGATCACCGCGGTGGGATACGCCCAGGAAGCGCTGGATCTGCTGCGCGAGAACATCTACGACTGCATGATCATCGACCTCAAGCTTCCTGACATGCTCGGTAACGATTTGCTCAAGCGGATGTCTACGGAGGAGATCCGGTCGTTCCCGCCTGTGATCGTGTATACCGGGCGCAACCTGACCCGGGAAGAAGAAACCGAACTGCTCAAGTACTCACGCTCGATCATCATCAAGGGGGCTCGCTCTCCGGAGCGCCTGCTCGATGAGGTGACGCTGTTCCTTCACAAGGTGGAATCGCAGTTGTCCCACGAGCGGCAGAAGATGCTGAAGACGGCACGCAGCCGCGACAAGGTCTTCGAGGGGCGCAAGATCCTCGTGGTCGATGACGATGTGCGGAACATCTTCGCCCTGACCAGCGCGCTGGAGCACAAGGGCGCGGTGGTGGAGATCGCCCGAAATGGCCGTGAAGCCATCGAGCGGTTGAACGACGTCCAGGAGATCGACCTGGTGCTGATGGATGTGATGATGCCGGAGATGGATGGCTTCGAGGCTACCCGTGAAATCCGCAAGGATCCGCGCTGGCGCAAGCTTCCAATCATCGCGGTCACGGCCAAGGCGATGAAGGACGATCAGGAGCGCTGTCTGAATGCGGGGGCGAATGATTACCTGGCCAAGCCCATCGAACTGGACCGGCTGTTCTCTTTGATACGGGTGTGGTTGCCACAATTGGAGCGGATTTGAGTGCGCAAGACTTACCGGCTCGCCTCGCGAGCGCGTTACCCATGAGCCCCGAGCGGACCCTGGATATTGAAATCCAGCTGTTGATCGAGGCGATCTACCTGAAGTACAGCTACGACTTCCGCGACTATTCCGGCGCGTCCGTCAAGCGCCGGGTGTTGCATGCGTTGCGCCAGTTCGACTGCCGGAGCATTTCAGCACTGCAGGAGCGCGTGCTTTATGACCCGGCAGCCTTCACTGAGCTGTTGCAGTACCTGACGATACCGGTCAGCGAAATGTTCCGTGACCCGGAGCATTTCCTCGCCGTGCGACGCGACGTGGTGCCGCTGCTCAAGACCTATCCGTCGCTCAAGCTGTGGGTGGCCGGCTGCAGCACGGGGGAGGAGGTGTACTCCCTGGCCATCCTGCTGCGGGAGGAGGGCCTGCTGGAACGGACGCTCATCTACGCCACGGACATCAATCCCACTTCCCTGGAGCGTGCCAAGCAGGGTATCTATCCCCTGGAGGCGATCCGTACCTATACGCAGAGCTATCATCGCGCCGGAGGCCAGCGCAGCTTTTCCGATTACTACACGGCGGCTTACGACCACGCCATTCTCGACAGCAGCCTGCGTGACAATGTGACTTTCGCTGATCATAGCCTGGCGACGGACAGCGTGTTTTCCGAAACCCATATGATCACCTGCCGTAACGTCCTGATCTATTTCAACAAGCCGTTGCAGGACCGAGCGTTCGGGCTATTTCACGAGTCACTCTGCCATCGCGGCTTCCTGATGCTCGGGGCAAAGGAAAGCCTGGATTTTTCCAGCTATGCCGGGCGCTTCGAAGTTCATTCGCGGCAAGAACGCATCTACCGGAAAACATGAAGAGGCGTTTTCGATGAGCCAAGCGTGCGAAGCGGTGGTGCTGGGCGCATCCGCCGGTGGGGTGGAAGCGCTGCTGACCGTGTTCGGTTACTTGCCGCAGGGCTTCGGGCTGCCGCTGATCGCCGTGCTGCATCTTCCGGAGCGTCGCCCCAGCGAGCTGTCGCTCGTGCTCGAGCGCAGGCTCGGACGCCCGGTGCGCGAAGCACAGGACAAAGCCGGCATAGAACGTGGAATCATTTATGTTGCCAGCCCTAGCTATCACCTGTCCATCGAACAGGATCTTTCGTTTTCCCTGAGCCAGGAACCCCCGGTGAACTTTTCCCGACCTTCCATCGATCTGTTGTTCGAGTCGGCTGCGGACGCCTATGGACCACGGCTGACTGGCGTTCTGATGACCGGCGCCAGCCAGGACGGCGCGGCCGGACTGCTCGCGATCCAGCGGGCGGGTGGCTGTACCCTGGTGCAAGACCCGCGCGAAGCGAGGGTTGCCACCATGCCCGAGTCCGCGCTGGCCTTGATGCAGCCGGATCACATTCTTACCTTGCACGGTATCGGTGAATACATCGCCGATCTGGAAACAGGCTCATGCTAAGTTCAACTCCCGCCAAGCTGCTGATCGTCGACGACCTCCCGGAGAACCTGCTGGCGTTGGAGGCCTTGATCAGCCGTGAGGATCGCCAGGTCTATCAGGCGCTCAGCGCTGACGAAGCCTTGTCTCTGTTGCTGCAACACGAATTCGCGCTGGCCATCCTGGATGTGCAGATGCCGGGGATGAATGGTTTCGAGCTCGCCGAGCTCATGCGCAGCACGGAAAAGACCAAGCACATCCCCATCGTGTTCGTATCGGCCGCCGGGCGTGAGCTCAACTACGCCTTCAAGGGCTATGAGACCGGCGCCGTGGACTTCCTGCAAAAGCCGCTCGACACCCTCGCGGTAAAGAGCAAGGTCAGTGTGTTCGTCGACCTGTATCGGCAGCGCAAGACACTCAACGAACAGCTCGAAGCACTGGAGCGCAGCCGCCAGCAGCAGGAAGTTCTCTTGTGTCAGTTGCAGGCAACGCAACTGGAGCTGGAGCACGCCGTGCGCATGCGCGATGATTTCATGTCCGTGGTCAGCCATGAGGTACGCACCCCGCTCAATGGCCTGCATCTGGAAACCCAGTTGCGCAAGATGCATGTGGCCAAGGGGAACGCCAGCGCCTTCACCCTGGACAAGATGCGCGGCATGGTCGAACGGGACGAGCGTCAGATCCAGAGCCTGATCCGCCTGATCGAGGACATGCTCGACGTGTCGCGCATACGCACCGGCAAGCTGTCCATTCGCCCGGCGCCTTTCGATCTGTCCCTGTTGGTGGGCAATGTAGTGGATCGTTTCATGCCCCAGGCCAACGCCGCCGGCATGACCATCGACTACCAATGCCCTGGTCCGGTGAATGGGGTCTGGGACGAGTTTCGTATCGAGCAGGTAGTGGCGAACCTGCTGACCAACGCCCTGCGCTACGGCGCTCAGGGTGTGGTCAATGTCTGGGTAGAGGGCGACGCGGGATGGGCTCGGGTCCACGTCCGGGATCATGGGGTAGGCATCAGCGAGCAAGATCAGCGGCGCATCTTCCAGCAGTTCGAGCGTGCTTCGAGCCGCCAGGGGATCGCCGGGCTCGGTCTAGGGCTGTTCATTTCCGAGCAGATCGTGACGGCTCATGGCGGCCATATCGGCGTGCGCAGCACCCTTGGGCAAGGCGCGACCTTCAGCGTGAGCCTGCCACTGGAGGCGTCCGTCGAGGCTGACGCAACCTCTTCGAATGCCCAAGGTCACATGGGCAGCCCGACCAACAAGATATAGGCATTGCAATGAGTGGAGACGCGCAAGACGTGGTATTGATCGTTGAGGATGAGGCCGTGATACGGCAGATCCTGAACGATTACTTGCGAGGTGAGGGTTATCACGTGCTGGAGGCGGAGAATGGCTCCCAGGCGTTCGAAATCCTCGCGACCAAGCCGCACCTGGATTTGATGATCACAGACTTTCGTTTGCCCGGCGGCATTTCAGGGGTCGACGTGGCCGAGCCCGCCGTGAAACTGCGCCCGGAGCTGAAGGTAATCTTCATCAGCGGCTATCCTAGGGAAATCAGCGACAGTCCCCATCCTATCGCCCGCCGCGCGCCCATCCTGGCCAAGCCTTTCGCGCTGGATGCGCTGCACGCGGTGATCCGTCAGGAACTGGCCTGAACCCGGGAGGGGTAGGTGGGTTCAGGCTTTCGGGAAATAGAGTTCGACGCGGCTGCCGCGGGAAGGCTCGCTGTGTAGGGTGACATAGCCCGCGGACTGGCGTGCGAACCCGTAGACCATCGATAGGCCCAGCCCCGTACCCAGGCCAGCCGGTTTGGTAGTGAAAAAGGGGTCGAAGGCACGTTCCAGGGTTTCCCGGTTCATACCGCAGCCGTCGTCCTGCACGCCGATCACCACATAGTCACCCGCTGGCAGCGCCAGGCTGCCTGCGGTTTCGCAGGTGGCCAGGGTCCGGTTGGTGGTATCGATAAGCAGCCGACCACCGCCCGGCATTGCGTCGCCGGCGTTGATGATCAGGTTCAGTAGCGCGCTTTCCAGTTGGCTAGGGTCCAGGTAGACGGGCCATAAGTTGTCCATCGGCCTGAACTGCAAGGCGATGCTGCTATTGAGGCTGCGGCTGAACAGGCCCAGCCCATTTTCAATAAGGCGATTGATGTCCAGCTCCTGAGCGTCGAGGCGTTGACGACGAGCGAATGCGAGAAGACGGTGAGTGAGCTGGGCGGCCCGCTGGGCTGAATGGGTACTCAAGTCCAGAAGGCTGTCCAGACGACCGTATTGGCCGGTGTTCAGGCAGCGCCGGATCATGTCCAGCCCCCCCAGGACACCGGTCAGCAGGTTGTTGAAGTCCTGGGCGATACCGCCCGTCAAGCGCCCCACGGCTTCCAGGCGCGAGGGCGACTCTATGTAAGGTTCGGTACCGCCGTCATCGGCTTGCATGCGCATGAGCTTGGCGCGCATGCGGTATTGCCGGTCACGTCCCTGGAGGCTGGCGTCGAGCAGGATCTCCAGGGAAGCCGGGTGATAGGGGCGCTGCAACAGGCGGACGTTACCCAAGCCTGCCAGGGAGGGCGGGGGTGGCAAGCGACGACCGCCGGTGGCGGCTGTCAGCACCAGCACAGGAAGATCGGACCATTCGGGTTGATTGTCCAGCCAAGCCTGCAGCGGCGCCAGGTCGCCGCAGGCCAGTGTCTCGCTGGTAGTGAGTAACACCTGGGCTCCACGCTCGAGCGCCAGGTAAAGTTCAGCAGGTTCGATCAACCGATAGGCAGGCGCCAGGCCCTCAGCCAACTGGGCGCAGAGCTGGTCCCGGTCTGGCCCTGGCGCTGCGCATACGAGCACGCCTTCGCCAGCCCTGCATCCCCCGTCGAACATGTCCTCGGACGGCCAGCATCCCTGGGTTTCACGCCAGGCATCTCCGCCCTGTGGCTTCGCTGTCATCAAAGCTGCCGTCCCCATCCGTGCGTTGCTGCCTTGCGGCTCGGTACTCCACTCGTACTTGACTGGACCACACCTGCCGTCCGCGGTTCCAGCCACCTGGTACGCTCGTCTACAAGCCTTGCTGGAGAGTCGGATCGTCAGGGTTCTGTTGCTCGAGCTCCGCCAGCAGCACCTGTACGTTCTGCAGCTGCCCACTTCGCGTGTAGTAGTCGATCAGCTGCAGGCGAGCCTTACGGTTCCAAGGCTGCCGACGGATCAGCTGGTCCAGTTGCGCCTGGGCGGCTTCGGGCTGGTCCATGGCATACAGGGCCACCGCCAGATCGTAGCGAAAGGCGCCTTCCTGTGGGGCCAATTCCACAGCCTTGGCCAAGGCCAGCAACGCGTACTCAGGCTGTTGGTGAGCCAACAGCCATTGACCGAGTTCATGTTGTAGGTAGGGATTATCTGGCTGTTCGCGCAGCGGCTCAGCCAGTAAAGCCCGTGCTTGCGCCGCCGATCCTAGCCGCTCCGTCGCCTTGGCCAACAGCACCCTGGCAGGCAGTGCCTCTGGCTCCAGCTTGAGCGCCTGGGTTGCCGCCGCTGCCGCTTGCGCCGGGTTCGCACGCGCCAACTGTAGGCGAGCCAGTTCCAACTGAGCGCTATAAACGCTCTGTTGCGCCTCGAGTGCCGTGAGATAGCTCGTTATCACCTGGCTGGCGGCCTCGGCGTAGGCGCCAAGATCCGTAGGGGGTGCGCTCATGAGCGCCAGCGCGGCGCAACGACGCACAGCCGGGTCCGCGTCCGCGAGTGCCGGGCCGAGCAGCTTCGCCTGAGCTTCACCTTCAATGAGCTGTGCGCCGGCCTCTACCGCAGCGAGGCGCACCGAAGCGTCAGGCGCGCCCAGCCCCGCCTGGACGAAGGCCAGGGCCCGTGTGCTGGGATAATTGACCAGGGAAGGGTAGAGGGCTGCCTGCGCCGTCGCCGCCAGGTCCTCGCGGCCAAGCTGTTGATAAAGCAGTCTTGCTGCCCCAGGTTCGCCAGAGCGGGCCGCGCGCAGGGCAAGCTCGTAGCTTTCCGGGGGCAGTACGGTTGGGGGTGGGAGCCGGGGACGGGTCGCCTGCCATACGCCAAGTGCGACCATCGGACGGGTCGCCTGCCATACGCCAAGTGCGACCATCAGAGCCGCAAGAGTCAATAGCAATGGGCGGGAAAAGCGGAACATGCAGACATCCGTGCAGGCGGGTCGACAGCTTCCGGCAGAATGCCGGTAGAGTCAAACTGCCGCCGGGCGCGCGGGTTCGCTAGAAGATATAGTCGGTGCTCAAGAAGCCCGAACTGCGTGCCTGAATGATGTCACTGACCAGCGCCTTGTTGGCTTCATTGAACCGCGTCGCCACCAGGGTGCGGATGGAGAAGCTACGCAGCGCATCGTGTACGGACAGGGTGCCCTCGGCCGAATCCTTGCGACCGTTGAAAGGATACTGATCCGGCCCTCGCTGACACTGGGTGTTGAGGTTTATCCTGCCCACCTGGTTGGCGAAAGTATCCACGAGCCTGCCCAGCAGGACCGGGTCGGTGCCGAAAAGGCTCAGTTGTTGCCCGTAGTTGGCCTCGAGCACATAGTCGATGACGGTCTCGATATCGGTATAAGGCACCACAGGCACCACCGGGCCGAACTGTTCCTCCGCGTGAATGCGCATGCCGGGCCCCACCGGGTAAAGTACCGCGGGATAGAAAAACGAGCCGCGCACGCTTCCCCCGCCCGGATTGACCACCTTGGCCCCCTTGGCTACTGCGTCATCCACCAGGGCAGAGAGGTAGGCCAACTTGCCCGGCTCAGGCAGCGGCGTCAGCGTTACGCCCGTCTCCCAAGGCATCCCGGGCCTGAGCGCGGCCACGCCTTCAGCAAGCCTGGCAAGGAACCGCGAAGCGATCGAGCTATGAACGAAGAGGATCTTCAGGGCCGTGCAGCGCTGACCATTGAACGAGAGCGCACCGGTGATGCATTCCTTGACGGCGTTGTCCAGGTCGGCATCCGCCAGCACGATCCCCGGGTTCTTGGCGTCCAGCCCCAGGGCGGAACGCAAGCGGTGAGGGTGAGGGTGCAGCTTCTTCAGCTCGGCGGCGGCCTTGTGGGTGCCAATGAAGGCAAACAGATCGACCTTGCCACTGGCCATCAGGGCACTGACGGTTTCCCGCCCGCTGCCGTAGATCACATTGATGACGCCAGCCGGGAAGCTGTCACGGAAGGCGGCCAGCAGGGGACGAATGAGCAGCACGCCGAACTTTGCCGGCTTGAACACCACCGTATTGCCCATGATCAGCGCAGGGATCAGCGTGGTGAAGGTTTCATTGAGCGGGTAGTTGTAGGGGCCCATGCACAAGGCAACACCAAGCGGAACGCGCCGGATCTGCCCGAGCGTGCCCTGTTCGAGTTCAAACCGGCTCGAACGGCGGTCGATCTCCTTCAATGCCTCGATGGTATCGACGATGTAGTCACAGGTGCGGTCGAACTCCTTCTCGGCGTCCTTGAGGTTCTTGCCGATCTCCCACATCAGCAACTTGACCACTGGCGCCCGCTGTTCACGCATGCGCTCCAGAAAAGCCTCCACATGCCGTATCCGCTGCGCGACCCTCATCATGGGCCAGGCGCCGCGGCCCTTGTCATAGGCGCGCACTGCGGCGTCGAGCGCAGTCATCGCGGCCTTGGCGTCCAGCCTGGGGGTGCTGCCGAGTTCCACTGGGCGGTCTCCCTCGCTGGTAGCCAGGCAGAGCGGACTCATGACTTTCGCCAGGGGGCCCTCCCATTGTTCGAAGCGGCCCTCGACCAGGTATTCCTTCTGCACCTGCGGCTCACCGGGAAGCCACTGTTGGGGTATATCCTGCATCGCCGGGAACAGGTTCGACAGCAGATGGGCTTCGCTCATGCCAACCTCCATTACACTGGAAAAGCTGCAGCGTAGCAGGCCTGTCCGACCTCGGCGGGCGGTTGTTCAGTGAGGCGCGCGCAACGCCTGGCTCAGCGGGCCCTTGCCATGGAGGCGCCCGAAGACCAGGCCGATGCCTACCGCGCCAAGGCATGCGCAGGCAGCGAGGCCAAACGCCAGGGTTGCCTGCCCTTCGGCCACCAGGTACAGGCCCACACCGGTGGCCATGGCTTCGGCACTGGCCCAGGTAAGGGTCAAAAGGCCCATGGCAAAGGCAGGTCGGCCGGGCATCAGCCCCAGGACCATGACCTGGTACAGCGGGCCGAACACCATCTCGGCCAGGGTCAGGCACAGCACGGCAAGGAAGGCCACGGGCACGCTCTGCGCCGCCTGGAGCAGGCCGAGCACTCCGACCCCCATGACCCCATTGGCTGCAATGACCAGCCAGCGTCGGGGCCTGGCCGCCAACAAGCGGGTCAGTGGTAACTGCAGCAGTACGATCATGCCGCTGCTGAGAGCGAACCATAAGCCGATGCTCTGTGCCGAGAGCTGTTCGCGGGCGAAGAAGGGAAAGACGTTGTAGAACTGGCTGAAAGCGAAGAATGATAGCGCATTGAGCAGCAGGAACATCCCCAACGCCTTTGCTGAGGTAGCGCTGGTCGCTCCCCTTGGTTCGGCCCTGGCCTGGGCAGGGGCCAGGTCGCTGATGAAACCGGTCAAGGCCAGGGTAGCCAGGCAGTAAACCACCGGAACCATCAGGTACCAGGGCGCAATTTCGTCCAGGACAAGCGCCGACAGGAAAGGCGTGACTCCGGCGCTCAGGTTGAGCGCTACGTTTTCCATGGAGAACGCCCGCACCTGGTCTTGACCCGCGCCGCCCGCCGCTAGGTAGGTGAGCTGCGCCAGAGAGGCCAGCGAGTGCGCGACACCGAACATCGCGGCCAGGGGTAGCCAAGCCTCCAGGCGATAATGGCCGTGGCTGTAGAGCCATTGCAGCCCGGCGGCGGCGAGGATGATGGTCAGCTGTGTCAGTACCAGCAGACGGCGCAGACGCCAGCGGCCGATCCAGGGTACGAATACCAGCCCGCCGGCCCGATTGGCCAGGGCGATGGTAGCGGCCAGCAGGCTGATATCGGCCGGGCTGAAGGGGGCCTCCCGGCTCAGCCATACGGCGAAAAAGGAAAACAGCAGGCTCCAGCTGCCCCAGGTGGTAAAGCGGATCAGATAGATAGCCATGGTCAGTCCAGCCGGTAGGCGGGCGACGCCGGCCCCAGGTCCGTGTTTATACCGAGCCCGGCCAGGCATTGGCGTACTGCCTGTTCCTCGCCACTGACCAGGCCCACCCAGGCGTAGTCCGAAGTGCCCATGGCCGGTACGTGACTTTCTTCCGCCGCGAACTGGGTATGCCACGCCCTGGACGCGGGTACGGTCACGCTGTTGAGCCGTGCGGATGTCCAAAGGCCATACCAGACGCCCAGAGTTGGCTTGGGCCTCTCAAGCCTCGCTTCCAGCGTGGACATTGCTTCCCCAATGGGCAGCAGAAGCACATGGGCGAGCAGCTCGGTGGGTAGATGACCCCATGCCAGGGCGACCTGCTCGAGCACGGTCGCGCCGCCGATGCGCCCCGGGTTTGCGTCGATCAATCGAAGACCGGCAGGCCCGGCGATGCATTCGCTATGGAACCAGCCATCCTTGAAACCGGCTGTCTGGAACAGTCGCTCCAGGGCGCTCCAGCCATGCTCGAGCTGCGTGCGATCCAGGCCATCGGTGGAAGGAAAGCGGTTGGCGACTTCGGTGAGCCCGATGCGAACGCGTAGCGACACGCCTGCTCGACATAGCTGCCCCTGGCGCATATAACCCTCGAAGCTGATGAGACGGCCTTCCAGGCAAGGCTGGAGTATCCAGCTGTCCGGGGTCACAAGATGATGCTGCGCCAGATGCACTCGCACCTGGGCCAGAGCACCTGGGCCTCCCTCCACGTGGCCCACGGCATGCCCGCCGGAGCAGCAGCCTGGCTTGATGACCCAGCGACGGCCTGGCTCTGCCAGGAAGGGCTCCAACCGTTCAGGTTCAAAGGCGCTGAATGTCTCGCTGGGCACGGAAAAGTCTCCAGCGTAGGCCGAGGCTGTCGACTTGTCGCTCAGGCGCACGGCCGCCGGACCTGGGTAAGCCCAGCCATGGGCCCGGGCAATGGCTTCCACCAGAGGCAATTGTTCATCGAACAAGGTGGTGACGGCGCGTATGCGATCGCGCAGACGGGCGTGACGCTGAAGAAAACCTTCGATGCCTTCGCGTGTGAGCGGCACGTCATGAAAGCGGGAGGGGGAAAAGGTCTGCCAGGTCTGCGCTGGCAAATGCTGCCTCGGGCCCAGCACCAAGGGCTCCAGGCCATGGCCGGCCAGCGCCGTCTCAAGGTATTTCAGGGCCACTGGCCCAATGCCGAGGATAAGTAACAGGTCATTCGCCATTGCGAGCCTCCTCAGGGTCGAACAGGATTTCGCTCAGTGGCGCGGTGAACAGTTCAGGCTGCAGGGTCACCCTGGCAATCGGCAAGTGGCCGTTGAGCTGGCCCAGATAAATGCTGGCGCCGCGGTCGAGCAAACGCTGGCGCAAGCGTTCGCCGGCCTGTTCGTTTGCCAAGGGGAGAGTGACGAAGTTCGTCGCGCTCGGGTAATGCCTTAGCCCAACGGCCGTGGCCATCTCGAAGAAACGGCTGCGCAGGGCGCCTGTAGCGGCGACGAGCAGTTGCCGGTGGGCGTGGTCTTCCCAGGCTTGGGTCGCGATGGCTTGGGCAAGGGTACCCACTGCATAGTGAAGGCGCGCTGCCTGGGCTATCTCCAGCACATCGGGCGCGGCCATGGCGTAGCCTACCCGCAAACCGGCAAGCCCGAGGGCTTTAGAAAAGCTGCGAAGGCGCACCACATTGGGCATGAGCCAGTTACCAGCGGCAGGCGCGAACGCCTCGTAAGCCTCATCCAGGATCAACAGCGTGGATTCCGGCAACTCCCGGGCGAAGGCTTGCAGAGCCGCGCCACTGTGGACGCTTCCGGTCGGGTTGTCCGGGTTGGCCAGGTACACGACCCGGGCCTGGCGTCGCCGTGCGGTCTCGGCGAGGGCGGCCAGGTCAGCGGTCGGCGCAGGGTATAGCGTGTAGCCCACGAGACAGGCGCGAAGCCCGAGCGAGCGTGCGAAGTAATCCACCGTCGGGTAGGTGCCCGCCGTAAGAACCACGACGCTGCCGGGGTCGGCGAACGCACGCAGAAACAGATGGATCAGGGCATCGGCGCCGGCGTCTAGCAGTACCTGATCGCCGGTGAGCCCGTGTTCGCTTGCAATGGCCCGGCGTAGCTCGTAGGCCGTCGGATCCGGGTACAACCGGGCTTGCTCGAGCAGGCCTTGGCCATAGCGCTGGGCAAGGCTTTCGCTGTATAGCGGCAGGGCTTCGTTGGCGCTCAGGCGTGCGTCAATGGTCAGGCCGCCTTGGCGTTCAAGCGCGGCGATCCCTGGGAATGGATTGCTCGGCCGGCGCTTGCGCAGGGGCTTGGCTGGCTTGGGGCGATGAATGCTCATAAACGGTCCCGGTGGTGTTGGCCAGCCAGCAAGGTTTGCAAACCGACTGCGGCTTTGTGACGAAGCTCTTCCAGCGACTGGCGCGAGTAGAACGCCATGTGTGGTGACCAGAGTACAGGCGGGCCCCTCAGCTCGGGCGGGGGAGGGTTGCGCTCATCGCTGTAGACATCCAGGCCGAGTCCTGCCAAGGGCGCATGCGCCATGGCCGCGCGCAGCGCACAAGGATCGACCAGCTCTCCCCTCGCGGTGTTCAGCAAATACTTGCCCGCCAGGCAGGCAAGTTCAGGAGCACCGATCAGATAACGCGTTTCAGGTGTAAGGGGTGCATGCAGGCTAACCAGATCCGCCTGCTCCAGCAGGGCCCGGAGTGTTTCGCAGCGGGTGACGCCGAGGCTTTTTTCCCAGCCGCTTCCCAGCCAGGGATCATGAAAAACCGTCCTGCAGCCCAACGCCTGAAAGCGCCTGGCCACGGCCGTGCCGATTCGCCCGAGCCCGACCAGGCCTACTGTCAGGTTCGCGATCCGGGGCAGCGGGCCCAGCTCCCGCCAGTCCCAGCTGCCGCCACGTACCACGGCGTTGGCTTGCGGTATTCTGCGCAACAGCGCCAATGCCAGCGCCAGGGTGTGGTCCGCTACTTCCTCCGTACCGTAATCGGGCACATTGGCTACCGAAATACCTGCCCGTCTCGCGGCGGCCAGGTCAATGTTGTCGACGCCCATGGCGGCGCGGACCAGGGCACGGCACTGGGTGAAGCGAGCCAGCGCGTCGGCGTCCAGCGGAACCAGGTGCCAGCAGATGAGGCCGTCACAGTCCAAGGCCGAACGAGGCAGGTCCGCTACCGAATCCACGTGGGCGAGCTCCACCTCCGCGTTGGGGCCCAGGACGGCGCGCTCCAGGTCAGGCTTGTCCACATAGCGATGGCGACGGCCGTCGAGGATGAGAATGCGAAGGCGCCCGGGCGCCTGGGTCTTCAGTAGGGGAAGGTGCATGACTCACCCCTCCAATTGATGAAATCGACGGTTTCGTGTCCTTGGTCATCCACGGTCAGGCGCGTGGCCTGGCTCCCCAGCTCCAGCGAGAGGGTGTGCTTGCCAGTCACATGGGGAATGACGAACTCGGGCACCGCCAGGTTGGATACATGGCGCTTGAGCTGGCGCAATAGCGTGACGCCCTGGCTCACTCGGGTCGCATAGCGGCTATGGCCTGGTGAAAACGGCATGAACTGGTACAGGTAGTGAGGCGTGACCCCGTGGCGATAGAGCCCCATGCAAAGCTCACGCAGAGTAGCCAGATCGCCGTTTATGCCTGCCAGCAGAGGAATGTTCGCAAAGATCAGCGGCACTGCCTGTTGCAGCGCACGGACGCTCTCCAGAAATGCAGGTGTCAGCTCTCGTGGATGGACGACGTGAAGCCCAACGGCCATGACCTGATGCCGGGCCAGGCACGACACCAACGCAGGGGTGATACGAAACGGGTTGAAGGAGAGGGCGCGAGTATGCAGGCGAATGATGATGTCCGGCCGCGTCCGACGCAGACTGGACAGCAGCGCATCGAGGCGGGCATCGGCGAGCATCAGTGGCTCTCCACCGCTGAGGATCACTTCCTCGACCTCGGGATGCCCGGCCAGGTAATCGAGCGTTGCCTGCCAGGCGTCCTTGCGCAACACGGCCTTGCGGGAGCGGCGCTCGAGCGTGCGCAACGCCTCGTAGCAGAACTGGCAATAGGCATGGCAGACATTCGACAAGCGTACGATGACCCGATTGTCGTATTTATGCTGGCAGATGCTCGTGACCATCTCGCCTGGCTGCTCCCAGTTTTCCGTATGGCCGTCATATTCGAGCGGGCCCGCGGCGGATCCCTCCGGGATCAGTTGCAGCCACATGGGGTCATGTTCGAGCGGGGTCTGATCGCCATCGACCTGGATCAGACTCACGGCGTACGGGGTAAGGGACACGCGGCGCCGGTCGAAAATTTCCCGCAGACCGTCGAGCCTCCCGCGCGCCGCAAGCCCCGGGAAGGCCTGAACCAGCTCCTCAAGGGTCGCTACGCAATGCTGCTGCTGCCATCGCCAATCGGTCCAACAGGGTGCTTCGTCGATGTGGTGCATCCAGCCTCCTCGTGCGCTGCGTCAGGTCCTGCTACAAGCGGCGATCATAGGAAATACGACGGGCTGCGGGCCTTACGGAAGCGCCGATAACGACCCTAACTGTTAGCTCGCGAGCCCTAACACCGGGTCAACCGGACCTTTGTGCCCTGGCACGGGTGTTCCCTGGGGCCAGGGGCGGTAAAGTCTCAGAGCACACAAGCGATACGGCACGTGGAATGGACCCTACAAGTAGTCGCAGCGGCCCCGCGCAGCGGGCCTTCGAAACCATCCGGGAGGTGTTGGCCAGTGGCACCGTGCGCCCGGGTGAGCAGATGCCATCCATCCGGCAGTGGGCCGCCAGGCCTGGGCTGAGCTTCCATGGCGTGGTTCGCGCCTATGAGCGACTGGAAGCCTTGGGGTTGGTCGAAGCCAGCCCTGGCCGTGGCTACTTTGCCCTGAGCGCCGCGGAGTCACTGCCGACGAACCCGCAAGCGCTGAGCCTGAATACGGAGATGGACGCGTTCTGGTCCATGTTCCATGCGCCAGGGCATGCGCTTAAGCTCGGATGCGGCTGGCTACCGCCTGATTGGATGGATACTCAGGCACTGGCTCGGGTAATTCGCCGCACCGCCAGCTTCGCGCGAAGCTCGCTTGTGGAGTACGGCGATCCTGTTGGCTACCTGCCACTAAGGGAGGCGCTATGTCAGCACCTGGGCAGTCGCCTGGGCGTCGCGTTGTCACCGCAGGAAATCCTGACCACCCTCGGCGCGACCCAGGCCCTCGACTTGCTGGTTCGCATACTGGTAGAGCCAGGAGACCGCGTAATGGTGGACGACCCCTGCAACAGCAGCCTGGTACGGCTGCTGCGGCTACGTGGGGCGCGGGTGCTTGGCATCGAGCGGCTGGCTCAGGGGCCGGACCTTGCCCAGATGCGCGACCACCTATCGCAAGGCCCGGTGAAGGCGTTTTTCATCAATGCCCGCCTGCACAACCCCACGGGCACGACCCTGAGCCCGCGAGCGGCCTGCGACCTGCTCAGGCTCAGCCATGAGCACGGCATCCGGGTAATCGAGGATGACGTCTACGGCGGGTTCTGCTCCGAGAGGAGCCAGTGCCTGGCTACCCTGGACGGCCTGAGCAGCGTTATCCACGTGGGCAGTTTCTCCAAGACCCTGTCCGCCAATCTACGTATAGGTTATGTAGTGGGCCCCACCGAGGAAATGGTCAGGCTTGCCGAACTCAAATTGCTGACCAGCGTCGCGGTCCCGAGCTTCTGCGAGCGCTTTCTCGGCGCCCTGCTGGCCGATGGCAGTTACGAGCGGCATCTGCGACGGGTACGCCGCCGTTTGCAGGCAGCTCAGGCGCATGCCCAGCAGGTGCTGAAAAACTGGGGGTGGGAGTTCTATCACCAGCCGAGGGAAGGCATGTTCCTATGGATACGACACCCGTCCCTCGGAAGCACGGATGGTTTCATCCAGGCAGCGGCCCAGCAGGGAGTGCTGCTCGCGCCCGGGAGATTGTTCAGCGCCGCGGAGCAGGACCTTCCCTGGCTGCGCCTGAATGTCGCCCACTTCGATGCCAGCCGCGTATGCGCTCTGTTCCGCGTCAGGGACGACAACGGTGTTCGTCGTAATTTTGGCCCGGCGGACTGATCCTGGTTTAACCTCCCTCCAACGAGCGATGGGAGGTTGCCATGCAGGACACCGATGTCGACGATGCGGTCGCCAGCCTGTGCCAGCGGCTTGCTGACACGCCAGTGCTTGCGCTCACCGGCGCGGGTATCAGTACCGCATCGGGCATCCCGGACTACCGGGACAGCGAAGGGGTGCGGCGGGGCAATGCCCCCATGATGCACCAGGAATTCATTCATTCGCTGCCTGCGAGGAAACGCTACTGGGCCAGGGCCATGGTGGGTTGGCGAGGCGTGGATGCGGCCCGGCCCAATGCCGCGCACCTGGCGCTGGCCGGCCTGCAGGCAGCCGGACGGGTGACGGCCGTCATTACCCAGAACGTGGATGGATTGCACGAGCGCGCCGGCAGCCAGGGGGTGATCGAGCTCCATGGCAATCTGCACTGGGTCGTCTGCCTGGACTGCCATCGAATGCTGCCCCGCGCCGAGATGCAATCTGCCCTGGAGGCAGCCAATCCGACACTGTTGGACGTGCGTGCCGTGCTGGCGCCCGATGGGGACGCTCAATTGGCCGCGGCCTTTCTCGAGCGGTTCTACTTGCCACACTGTCCAGGCTGCGGGTCAGACAGGCTCAAGCCGGACGTTGTGTTCTTCGGCGACGGCGTGGCCGCGGACACGGCCTGCGCCGCCTGGGAAGCCGCCGAACAGGCTGGCGCCATGCTGGTGGTAGGATCATCGCTGATGGCCTATTCCAGCTATCGGCTGTGCCTGGAAATGTCCCGCCAGGGCAAACCGCTGTTTGCGATCAACCTGGGGCGTACCCGGGCCGACCCGCTACTGGCGCTCAAGGTCAGGCAACCTTGTGAAGCCGCTTTGCCCCGGCTTTTGGCTCAACTGGGAGCCGGCTGAACGCCGGCTTCGACTGGCGCGCACTCGCCAGGGATGACACCGTCCTTCATCCCCAGCAGTACCGCTACCTTGTGCGCCTCGCCCCGTCTTCCTTTCTTGCGCCCGGATAGCACCTGGTAGGTGGTCGCGGGGTCTACATTGTGCTCCCGGGCGAATTGCTGAACAGATTTCCCCTGACGATCCAGCCAAGCTCTTGCTTGTGCGGCAGTCCGTATACCGTGCATAGTTCAAGTCCGTTTCGTTTGATTTAATAGTGGTCGTATCCACACCGCTTCGGGTGTTTCAGCAAGGATTATACATTCAAATGACTGGAATTGGATCGCGCATCCGGGAGGAGCGTGAGCGCCTGCGCCTCACTCAGCGTGCCTTCGGGGAAATCGGCGGGGTAGAGCCCAACGCCCAGGGCAAATATGAAAGCGGCGAACGCTGGCCAAAGGCCGATTACCTGGAAGCTGTCGCCAAGGAAGGCGTCGATGTTCTCTATGTACTGACCGGCCAGCGTCTGGCACCGCCCCTGGACCAGTTGCAGGAAGAGGAAGTTCGCCTGCTTGGCCACTATCGCGCGCTCCCGCCCGCTGCCCGGCAGGCCTTGCTTGGCATGACGGACGCGGTGGTGGGCTTGCTGCCCGCCACGGGCAGCGCAGCGAAGCGGGGGCGCATACGAGGGGAGTGAGTTTTCATACAAAGCCTAGGTCAGGCGTGTGTATCTTTGTTAATGTACATCCATGAATGTAAAGCGTAACGAGAGGTGTCTGCTTGATTAGGGTGCTAGTGGTCGATGATCACGATCTGGTACGCACAGGCATTACTCGAATGCTGTCCGATATCGATGGGCTGCAGGTGGTTGGCCAGGCCGAATCCGGGGAAGAAGCGCTGAAGGCTGCCCGGGACCTGCGCCCGGACGTGGTGCTCATGGATGTCAAGATGCCCGGCATCGGGGGGCTCGAAGCCACTCGCAAGATGCTGCGCAGCCATCCCGATGTGAAAGTGGTGGTGGTCACGGTTTGCGAGGAAGACCCGTTTCCGACCCGTTTGCTCCAGGCGGGCGCTGCGGGCTACCTGACCAAGGGCGCCGGGTTGACCGAGATGGTCCAGGCGATACGGTTGGTATTCGCCGGCCAGCGTTACATCAGCCCGCAAATCGCCCAGCAGTTGGCTTTGAAGTCATTCCAGCCGCAGACGACCGCGTCGCCGTTCGACCTGCTGTCCGAGCGGGAGATCCAGATCGCGCTGATGATCGTGGGCTGCCAGAAGGTACAGAACATCTCCGATCGTCTGTGCCTTTCCCCAAAGACGGTCAATACTTATCGGTATCGCATTTTCGAGAAGCTTTCCATCACCAGTGACGTCGAGCTGACGCTGCTCGCCGTTCGGCACGGCATGGTGGATGCCAACGCCTAAATGACCCAGATTTTCGACCCCGCCGCCTTCCTGGCTACCTGCAGCGGCCGCCCTGGCGTCTACCGGATGTTCGACAGCGGTGGCCGCCTGCTCTACGTGGGCAAGGCGCGCAATCTCAAGAAGCGGTTGGCGAGCTATTTCCGCAAGACCGGCCTGGCCCCGAAAACCTCCGCGCTGGTAGGCCATATCGCCCAGGTGGAAACCACCATCACCGCCAACGAGACCGAGGCCTTGCTGCTCGAGCAGACCCTCATCAAGGAATGGCGGCCGCCCTACAACATCCTGCTGCGCGATGATAAGTCGTACCCCTACGTGTACTTGTCCGAAGGGGAGTTTCCACGGCTGAGCATTCACCGCGGGGCAAAGAAAGGGAAGGGGCGCTATTTCGGCCCTTACCCGAGCGCCGGTGCCATTCGGGAAAGCCTGAGTCTGCTGCAGAAGACCTTCCAGGTCCGCCAGTGCGAAGACAGCTACTACAAGAACCGGGCGCGACCCTGTCTGCAATATCAGATCAAGCGTTGCAAGGCACCCTGCGTGCGGGCGGTCGAAGCGCAGGAGTATGCCGAGGATGTGCGCCATTCGATCATGTTCCTCGAAGGCCGCAGTCATCAGCTGACCAATGAGCTGTCCGAAACCATGGAGCAGGCGGCCATGAACCTCGATTTCGAGAAGGCGGCCGAATTGCGTGACCAGATCGCGGTACTGCGCCGCGTGCAGGATCAGCAAAGCATGGAAGGGGGCACCGGAGACGTGGATGTGGTCGCGGCCTTCGTGAACCCTGGCGGCGCCTGCGTCCACTTGATCAGCGTACGCGGCGGGCGGGTTCTCGGTAGCAAGAATTTCTTCCCCCAGGTCGGTATCGAGGAGAGTCTCGACGAAGTGATGTCCGCGTTCCTGTCCCAATATTATCTGGGCAGCTCTGAGCGCGAGTTACCCAGCGAGCTTATCGTCAATACCCTGCCCGAGGATATCGAGGCCCTGGTGGACGCCGTCTCTACCTTGCGCGGGCGAGACCTGGGCGTCAGTCACCGGGTCCGCGGCACCCGCGCGCGCTGGCAGCAACTGGCGGTCACCAACGCTGAGCAGGCCTTGGCCGCGCGCTTGGCGAACCGTCAGCATGTGACGGCGCGCTTTGACGCCTTGGCGGATGTACTGGGGATGGATGAGCCTCCGCAGCGTCTGGAATGCTACGACATCAGCCACTCCAGCGGGGAAGCGACCGTGGCGTCCTGCGTGGTATTTGGTCCCGAAGGGCCGATCAAATCCGACTACCGACGCTATAACATCGAAGGCGTTACGCCTGGCGATGACTATGCCGCGATGCATCAGGCCCTGACCCGGCGCTTCAGCAAGATCAAGGCCGGCGAAGGCAAGCTGCCGGATGTGCTGCTGGTGGATGGCGGCAAGGGCCAGTTGAACATGGCCCGCGATGTGCTACAGGAGCTTGGCATCACCGACCTGATCCTTATCGGGGTAGCCAAGGGCGTAACCCGCAAGGCGGGTTTCGAAACCCTCTACCTGAACGAAATCGCCAATGAGTTCACCCTAAAGGCAGACTCCCCGGCGTTGCACCTGATCCAGCAGATTCGAGACGAGGCCCACCGTTTCGCTATCACCGGCCACAGGGCGCGACGGGGAAAGGCTCGCCGCACCTCTACCCTCGAGGGTATCGAAGGTATCGGGCCCAAACGACGGCGCGATCTGCTCAAGCATTTCGGTGGACTGCAGGAGCTTTCCCGCGCCAGTATCGATGAAATCGCCAAGGCGCCAGGCATCAGCAAAAAGCTGGCGGAGTCGATTTATGCCAACCTGCACAGCGAGTAGAATGGCCGCCTAACCCGCTGCCAGACGTGCCGATGAATATCCCCAATATCCTAACAGTCCTGCGCGTCGCGCTGATTCCCATCTTCATCCTGCTGTTCTATCTGCCGTATCACTGGAGCTACCTGGCGGCCAGCAGTGTATTCGCCGTCGCCGCCGCGACCGACTGGCTGGATGGCTACCTGGCCCGCCGCCTGGAGCAAAGCACCCCTTTCGGTGCCTTCCTCGATCCTGTGGCAGACAAGCTCATGGTAGCGGTAGCCTTGGTACTGCTGGTGGAGGCCCATGCCAATCTTTGGCTTACCTTGCCCGCTGCGGTCATCATCGGTCGTGAGATCGTGGTATCGGCCTTGCGCGAATGGATGGCCGAGCTCGGCGCTCGGGCGCAGGTGGCGGTGTCGAGCCTGGGCAAATGGAAAACAGCGGCGCAGATGGTCGCCTTGATCATCTTGCTGGGCAATCCCCCACAACTGACCTTCATCGTCTTGGTGGGCTATGCCTTGCTGCTGATCGCCGCGGCGTTGACGCTTTGGTCCATGGTCAATTATCTGCGGGCGGCACTGCCCCATCTGAGCACCGATGTAAAAAAATAAAACTATTTTTGAATCAAAGGCTTGACGGGCTCGGTTGATGAGATAGAATGGCGCCCGTCAACACGACGCGGGAATAGCTCAGTTGGTAGAGCACGACCTTGCCAAGGTCGGGGTCGCGAGTTCGAGTCTCGTTTCCCGCTCCAGTTTTAACGCAGGGCAGTTCGCTGCCATGTGTTTTGAGGCCGAGTAGCAAAGTGGTTATGCTGCGGATTGCAAATCCGCCTACGCCGGTTCGATTCCGACCTCGGCCTCCATCCTTGAAAGCCCCGTAGATCAATGGTCTGCGGGGTTTTTCTTTTGTGTTCGAATTTCATTGGCAGCGTGTTTTGCCAGGGCATCAAGCCCCCATACCACATCTTCATGACGCGGGCTGGGCAAGGGGCTTCATGGAAAGCCGCCAGCGCTGTCATCGACCAGCCAATCAGGCAACGAGCCCGAATTTAATGACACCAGTCATTCCGACCTTTTCCTCTCCTTGCTAGGTTGCCGCTATCGGCACAATCGCCTGCACCTGGAGGGAATGATTCCATGGAATTCAACAACAAGGAAAAACTGCTGGTTACCTTGCTGACCGATATCTACGCACACCTGAAGGTGGTCGGTGCGCTGGACCCATTCCTGGTACAAAGGGCCGTGAGCAGCGATCAAGGCTGGGCACTGGAGTGGAAATACCCGGAGCTGTTCCCGCCAAGCGGAGCGGGCTCCGAAGACCTTGCCTATGTCATGCGGGTGCTGTCCATGTGGGAGCGGATCGAACTGTCCTATGAGGCCTTGGACCTGGAAGAGCAAGTGGCACTGGCAAGAGAGGTTGGTCTTACTGCCGCCAAGCCGGTTTTCCCAGGCTTCGGCAAGGAGCGGGAGGGCAGGCTGCAGGTCATTGCCCGCCTGCTGGTCAATGACCTGCAGCGTTGGCCGATGTTCTCGGGGCGCTTGCGCAGCACGCGCCAGTCAACAGCGCAAGGCTACGATCACATGTTGGCTGCGCTGCAAGGGCTGCCTTGTGGTGAGTTCGACAGCGGGCAACTGTCGTGGCCCGACCTGAGCACACTGCTCAAAGCCTGGCGGCAGGCTGGCGTGGAATGATGCCTGGCTGGCATGTGCTGGAGAGGCAACCCATCGCTTCATGGTCGGTCGTGGTGAGGCATGGCAACGAAGCTGGGCCGACCGTCATGTGGCAATTTGTAATTGGCGTTGAGCAAAGTGCCGAGCGTGCGGTCACAGTCATCATGACGACACTTTCTTCTGCTCCATCCCGCTCTGAGCCCGTGGCCTTGATCGTAGAGGACGACGATGTGCTGCGCGAGCTGCTGACGGAAGTGATCCATGACATGGGCTGGGTGGTCTACACCGCTGGAACCGCCGATGCCGGCCTGTTGGCCTTCAATGATCATCATGAACTGGACCTGGTCATTACCGACGTGATCACCCCCGGATCCTTGAACGGATGGGACCTGGCGACTGCGGTCTACGCCGCACGGCCTGAACTCCCCGTGATCATCACCAGTGGTTATTGCCGGCAGTTCGACCAGGCTTTGCCACCCAGCGCCTGCTTCCTGAAAAAGCCCTGGTCACTCAGTGTCCTCTGCAGCATGATCGAACAAAGGGCAGGCTTCCAGAGCGGGGGCAGTCATATCGGCCTGACCTGAGCGAATGGTGGCTCGGCCGGAGCGTGCCGGTCTTGCCGTTCAGGCGCCTTAGCCAGACGCTCGATCAGAGGCGTCATGACCTGTGATCGGAAATACCCGCAAAGGGGCTTGGGAACCCTTGCCGCGTAGTTCATTGATGGCGTGCAGTAGTACCACATAAAGCAGCCCTGGGTTCTGGTACTGCCTGGGCTGTAATGAGCGTTCGGCCTTGGCTGGAATCAATGGGTCGACAAGGGTGAGCAACATGTCTTCGCCGCGCATTTCGACATGATGCTTCAGCGGTGGATCTAGTTGAGCAAGCAGGGTTTTCAACGAATCCATGGCAAGTTTCCAAGTCGTTACAAAACCATCGACCCATGCCTCAGAGTCGCGGTTCAACCGAGTATGAATCTATTGGACGGTGCGAAGCGCCTTGGCGAGCATTTCTGTGCTTAGCCGTCCCGGATCTGGGTTGAAAACAAAAGGCTGACAGTAGAAGGGAGGCAGCGTAAGCGGTCAGCCAGAGGGCCAACGCGGGGTAGATGGTGCCCGAACCCGGGGTCGAACCGGGACGCCCAGGGGGCGAGGGATTTTAAGTCCCTTGCGTCTACCAATTTCGCCATTCGGGCGGTAGCGCGGTGTCGCGTGTCTGCGCCATAAGCCCTTGAACACAAAGCACTATCGACGACGGCTGAGAATATATACAGCTCGGCCGCCGGAGGCAAGGGAAAACCCTGGCAGGCCAGGCGCCTGGCCACCGACGCCGGCAGATGTCGGCAGAGGCCATCGAATCGCACTGAACCTGCCCTGGGCGTGGGAGTCGCATCTACATTGACTCACATACGGGAGCGTTTCATGAAACAGTACCCAATGCCGCCTTTCCCCAAGCAACCGCAGCCAGTGCCTGGTAGCCAGGCGAAGATGGATCCCGTCCCGGACTGTGGGGAAACTTCCTATAAAGGCTCAGGCCGCCTGGCGGGCAAGGTAGCCTTGATTACGGGGGCCGATAGTGGCATCGGGCGCGCGGTAGCTATCGCCTATGCGCGCGAAGGGGCTGACCTGGTACTCGGCTATTTGAACGAGCATGAAGACGCCCAGGATACCGCTCGCCTGGTCAAGGAAGCAGGTCGTGAATGCCTGCTCGTTCCTGGTGACCTGGCTCAGCGCGAGACCTGTCTGGATCTGGTCAGGCAGACGGTCGACCGCTTCGGTCGCATCGATGTACTGGTCAACAACGCCGCTTTCCAGATGACTCATCAGAGCCTCGAGGAGATCCCGGACGAGGAGTGGGTGCATACGTTCAACGTCAATATCACCGCCATGTTCCGCATCTGCCAGGCCGCGGTGCCGTATATGCCGGCGGGCGGCTCTATCATCAATACTTCGTCGGTTAACTCTGACAACCCCACGCCGCAGCTCCTTGCCTACGCCTCCACCAAGGGCGCCATCGCCAACTTCAGCGCAGGGCTGGCCCAGATGCTCGGGCCGAAGAATATCCGCGTCAACAGTGTCGCGCCGGGGCCCATCTGGACGCCATTGATCGTGGCCACCATGCCGGAAGACCAAGCCAGCCAGTTCGGCTCCCAGACACCACTGGGACGTCCCGGCCAGCCGGTGGAGGTGGCGCCTATCTACGTCATGCTGGGTTCGGATGAGTCCAGCTATATCTCTGGCACCCGTTTCGGGGTTACCGGAGGCA
This sequence comes from Pseudomonas massiliensis, assembly GCF_000826105.1. Lineage (GTDB taxonomy): Bacteria > Pseudomonadota > Gammaproteobacteria > Pseudomonadales > Pseudomonadaceae > Aquipseudomonas > Aquipseudomonas massiliensis. Next base: position 1,683,876 of record NZ_CCYK01000007.1, read on the forward strand.
AGCCGATCCTGTAGGGAGGCATCATGTCGGCAGTACTCAGCTTTGGCATCAACACCGATGGCCGTGATTTTGTCGTCGGTGACGTACATGGATGTTTCGATCGCCTGCAGGCGCTGCTGAGCAAGGTCGACTTCGATACCCGAAATGACCGTCTGTTCTGTGTAGGCGACCTTATCGACCATGGGCCCTTGTCCCACGAGGTGCTCGATTGGCTGGCCGAGCCCTGGATGTTCTCGGTGCGCGGTAACCATGAGCAGCGCCTGGTGGAAGCCTTCGCGCAGGACGAAGCTCAATGGTGGCGCTTGAGCGAGCACTTTGCCTGGCTGTTGGGCCGACCGGTGTACGAGCAGTTCGAGTTCGTCCTGCAACTGTCTAGCCTTCCCCTGGCCATCGAGGTGTCCACGGCCCGGGGAATAGCCGCCGTGGTGCACTCGGGATGCGCGGGACTCCAGTGGTGGGACTTCAGGGAAGCCTTGCGTCGAGGTGAGCCTGCGGCGGTCAAGACAGCGGTCTACCAGCGAGTCCAGCGGCCCACCGAACCCATTCTCGGGCTCGAGGCGTTGATGGTGGGGCATACTCCTGGCAAACGGGTCCGGCAGGCAGGCAATGTTTGGTATCTGGATACTGCTGCGGTGAAGGGCGGCCAGCTCAGCGCAGCCTGCCTCGCCGATGGGGCGGTATATAGCGTGCGTGGTAGGCACTGAGCGTCAAGACAGCTCTCGAAAGTCCACATCGCTCAGGCCGCAACCTTCGGCCCGGCGGCGTAGAGCCTGGGTATCGCCACCGAGCGCGGTGACACCGTACAGCTGAACCGCGCCGCAATGAAGCGAAGCGTAATACCAGGCGTCGGCTTTGGTCATGCGGGAGTCCGCCTGGGTGAAGGCTCGGGTCTGGCCCTTGTATCGGTAACGAATCATATACTGCTTACGGCGTTCCATTGCTGTGCCTCTTCCTTGTCCGGCATAGGGTCCCTGGTCGGATCCAACGATTCCCATCGCGGACAAGTCTAGCCTTGCCGTCAGCATGGCGCCAGGTATGCCCAAGGAACACGCTCTGGCGCAGGCGTCGAAGCCGCGTTCATTTCTTTCTATTAATGGAAATGCATCCCAAGGCTCTGCTGGTTTCTGTACAAGTCTGTTAAGGTATTGTCCAATTATTAGCGTTACCCCGGAGCCTGCAGTGACCATACGTGAATCGGACGAGGCCCTTGCCGCTGCGATCGAGCAATGCGCGCGCGAGCCTATTCAGATTCCAGGGAGTATCCAGCCCCATGGCTTCCTGCTTGCGCTGGACCCTGACAACCTCGCCATTCTTCAAGCCAGCGAGAACGTCGATCACTGGCTGGGGCTCGACGCGCCCAGTCTGATAGGCCAGGCCCTGAGTGCCTTGGTGGCGGATCCTGACCACCTGGTGCAGCGGCTCCGCGACACTCCCACCGACGACCCGCATCCGTTCCATCTTGGAGATGTACGGTTCGTCAGCCCTGGAGCCAAGGGCGCCTACGCGATACTGCTGCACCGCTGGGATTCGGTGCTGATTGCCGAGTTCGAGCCGGCCACCGATGTGGTCGCGGTCTACGGGCGGCTGTATCCCTTGGTGCGCGCCTTCGTTACCGAGCTTCAGGATATTCAGGGGGTAGAGGCGCTTTGCCGGCGCGCCGTGGCTGAGGTAAAGCGCCTGACCGGCTTCGGTCGCGTCAAGGCGTACCGTTTCGACGCCGCGGGCAATGGCCTGGTTCTGGCAGAAGAAGCCGATCCGGGTTATCCCAGCTACCTTGGCATGTGCTTCCCCGCCAGCGATATTCCACCCCAGGCGCGGGCGCTCTATTGCGCCAATCGCATCCGGCTGATCCAGGATGCCAACTACCGGCCGGCCCGTCTGGTGCCTTTGGATAACCCGAAAACCCAGCGTGCGCTGGACCTCAGCCATTGCGCGCTGCGCAGCGTGTCGCCGGTACATCTGCAATACATGCGCAACATGGGCACCCTGGCTTCCATGTCCGTTTCCATCGTAGTGCGCGGTCGGCTCTGGGGGCTGGTGTCCTGCCATAATGCCGAGCCCCGTCCGTTGGGCTTCCAGGTGCGTACCGCCTGCGAGCTATTGGGCAGCGTACTGTCGCTACAGATCGAGGCTCGCGAAGCCCACGGCGATACCCAGCGGCTGCTTGGCCTGCGCCAGCACGTGGTGCGCCTGCTGTCCGCCATGGCGGATTGGGACAGCGTGGCGGACGGCCTGCTTTCCGTACCCGAGATCTTCCTCGGCTTCGCCGACGCCGGGGGCGCCAGCATCGTCAGCGAAGGCCGCTGCGAGTCAGTCGGGCACACGCCCCCCGCGCAGGTTGTCGAGGCCCTGGTGCAATGGCTAGGGCGCGCGGAGGGCGGTGACGTCTTCCACACTGACAATGTCGGTCGGGACGTACCTGCCCACTGTGGGCTCGCCGCCCACGCCGCCGGAGTGCTGGCGGTCGCCATCTCGAAGCTGCATAACCACTACCTGCTCTGGTTCCGCCCGGAGCACGCGCATACCATCGACTGGGCGGGGCGCCCAGAAAAAAACGTTGCGGCCGAAGGTACACTGCATCCGCGCAATAGCTTCGATAAATGGCGCGAGGAAATCCGCGGATTTTCAAAACCCTGGGACGGCCTGGTGGTGGATGCGGTGGAGGAGTTGCGCAACGCGGTACTGGGCATCGTGCTGCGCAAGGCCGAAGAAATGGCCGCGCTGGCGGGTGAGCTGACAAAGTCCAACAAGGAGTTGGAAGCCTTCTCTTATAGCGTCTCGCATGACCTGCGCGCCCCGTTGCGTCATATCGCCGGCTATGCCGAGCTGCTGACCGACTTCGACGGCGACAAGCTATCGGACCGTGGCATGCGCTTTTTGGAACACATCGCCGATTCGGCCCGTTTCGCCGGCACGTTGGTAGACAACCTGCTGAGCTTCTCGCAGATGGGCCGTTCCGCGCTCCGACACTCGGACGTGAACCTCAACGCTCTGGTCGAGGCGATCCAGGAAGAAATGACTCCCGATTACGAGGGTCGGGAGGTCCAGTGGAAGGTCGCGCGCCTGCCAGTGGTCATCGGCGATGCCGCGTTCCTGCATCTGGCGCTGCGCAACCTGCTTTCCAATGCGCTCAAGTACAGCCGCGAGCGCGCGCCTGCGGTGATCGAGGTCGGGGCCTACCATGACGACCCGCTCGCCCAGACCGTGGTGTTCGTCAAGGATAACGGCGTAGGGTTCGACATGTCCTATGCCTCCAAGCTGTTCGGTGTGTTCCAACGACTGCACCGCATGGAAGAATTCGAGGGTACCGGTATTGGCCTGGCCAGTGTGCGGCGCATCATCGAGCGTCACAAGGGACGTGTCTGGGCGGAAAGTGTGATCGGAGAGGGCGCCACCTTCTATTTTTCGCTTCCCGATCAACAATGACTTGCGTTCCTGACCCTTATTGAGGTTTCCATGCTTAAGCCTATCCTTCTGGTGGAAGATAATCCCCGGGACCTGGAACTGACCCTGGTCGCGCTGGAAAGAAGCCAGTTGGCCAACGAAGTCATTGTCATGCGCGACGGTGCCGAGGCCCTGGACTATCTCCTGCGTAAAGGCGCCTATGCCAACCGCAGCGAAGGTAACCCGGCCGTGCTCTTGCTGGACCTGAAACTGCCGAAGGTCGATGGCCTCGAGGTGCTCAAGGCGGTGCGTGGGGATGAAAACCTGCGCAGCATCCCGACGGTCATGCTGACATCGTCCCGGGAGCAACCGGATTTGCAACAGGCCTACGAATTGGGCGTAAACGCGTATGTGGTCAAGCCAGTTGAATTCAAGGAGTTCGTGTCCGCGATCTCCGACCTGGGCCTTTTCTGGGCCGTGCTCAATGAGCCACCGCCCGGGTCGCTGCGCCTGAAGCGTCGTACTGCCCACTGACCCGCCGTCCGCCCCCTCGAGAGCCCTGCCGTGCCCCATACCGCGCCACTCAAGTTGTTGCTGATCGAAGACAGCAGCCGCGACGCCGAACTGACGCTTTTCGCGCTGGAACGCAGCGGATTGCGGTTCGAAGCCCAAGTGGCGCATCACCACAGCATGGTAGCAAACATGCTGCGGGGCGAGACCTTCGACTTGATTCTCAGCGATGTGGTATTGCCCGGCTCATCAGGGGAGCAAGTCCTGGCCATTGCGAGACAGTTAGCGCCAAAAACGCCCTTTATCTTCATTTCCGGCGTGTTCGGTGAGGAACATGCCGTCAAGATGATGCGCCAGGGCGCCACGGACTATGTACTCAAGCAGAGCCTGCCGCTGCTGCCCGCCGCAGTCAAGCGAGCCTTGGCCGAGGTACATGAACGACGCCAGCGTGAGCTGGCCGAGCAAAACCTGCATGAAGCCGAGTCGCGCGCGCGCATTGCCATCGAGGCCGCGCGCATGGGCACCTGGGAGCTCAACCCGGTAACCGGCGTGCTGAGCTGGGATGAACGCATGCGGGTGATGTATGAATTGCCGGCTGATGCAGTAGTGGACCTGAACCTGTTCTACTCCACCATCCACCCTGAAGACCTTTCATCCGTCCGGGATCGCGTCGAAGCTGCCCTGGCTGCGGGTACAGACCATTCCTACCAGGTGCAATACCGGGTGCGCTTGCCCAGCGGCTCGGAGCGTTGGTTCGCCAGTAGTGGCCGCTCCAGTTTCGCCGGGGGGCGCTGTGTGCGTTTCAGTGGGGTGCTGCAGGATATCACCGAGCAGAAGGAAACCACCGAGGCCCTGGAGCGGCTGAACGACCTGCTTGGGGACCGCGTGCAAAAGCGAACCCGCGAGCGCGATCGTACCTGGGAGTTGTCCCGGGAGTTGTTGGGGGTGCTGCATTTCGACATGTCGCCCGCCGCCCTCAACCCGGCCTGGGAGAGCACCCTCGGTTGGCCACGCTCGAAGCTGACCGGGATGCAACTGTGGAGCCTGGTGCATCCCGATGACCTGATCTCGACCCAGCGGGAGGTAGAGAACGTGGCGGTGGGCATCGTCTCCAGTCGCTTCGTCAACCGCATGCGTCATGCTGACGGCGAGTACCGCTGGCTGTCGTGGACCATAGTCCCGGATGAAGGAATGATGTACGCGGTGGCCCGGGATATCACCAGCGAGCGCGCTGTGCTCGACGAGCTGGCGGCGACCAATGAGCGCTTGCGCGAGCAGATCCGCGAGCGGGAACGGATCGAGGCCGCCCTGCAGCAGATGCAGCGCCTGGAGGCCGTGGGCCAGCTCACCGCTGGTGTCGCCCATGACTTCAACAACCTGCTGACGGTGATCCTGGCCAGCGCGAACTTCCTGATCCGCGACCTGGCCAAGGGCAATTTCGCCCGTTTCGGCAGCCGCCTGCACAGTATCCAGGAAGCCGCGGAGCGGGGCGCCCGCCTGACCGGTCAGCTGCTGGCCTTCTCCCGTCGTCAGCGCCTTGAACCGGCACCGGTCAGTCTGAACGATACGGTGTCGGGCATGCTTGACTTGCTCCAGCGTACCCTGGGCGGAAGCATCTGGATCGAAACCGAGAAGGACCCGGCGCTGTGGAATGCCTTGGTCGACGCTACCCAGACCGAGATGATCATTCTCAACCTGGCGATCAACGCCCGGGATGCCATGCCGGACGGCGGCACCTTGCGCCTGACCACCGCCAACGAAACCGTTACCGCCCGGCCAAGTCGGCCGGAAGACCCGGAGCCGGGTGACTACGTAGTGCTCACTATCCGCGATTCCGGTTCCGGCATGCCCGCAGAGGTCCTGGCCAAGGCATTCGAACCTTTCTTCACCACCAAGGAAGTGGGTAAGGGGTCCGGGTTGGGCCTGGCCCAGGTATTCGGCTTTGCCAAACAGTCAGGCGGGGGCGTAGCCATTGAAACGGCGGTGGGGGAAGGCACTGCGGTGAAGGTTTACTTGCCAGGGGTACGTGCGCCCAGCCTGCCAATAGCCGAGCGCGTGTCCGACGACGGCCTGCCACCTCCCGATGGCCTGCGTCACCGTGTACTGCTGGTAGACGACGATCCGAACGTGCGTCAGGTGACCGCGCTGCTACTCGATGCCTTGGGTTATGAGGTAACGGAGGCTGACGGCGCGAACCAGGCCCTGCAACGACTGGACGATAGCATCGACCTGCTGCTAACCGATTTCGCAATGCCAGGCGCCAACGGCGCTGAATTGGCTCGAGAGGCCCGTCGCCGTTTCGCTCGGTTGCCGGTGGTGTTCATTACCGGTTATGCCCAGGTCGGTGGCCTGGATGAGGGCCAGTTCCCTATCGTGCAGAAACCCTTCCGTGAGGAAGAGCTGGCGCTCAAGCTTCGCCATGCCTTGGCTGCGCCCGTTCCGTCGGACTCGCCCACCTGAACCATCCTGGCGATTTCAAGGTCTGTAAGGAAACACAACCAGACCCAAAGTCATAGGGGGCTTGCATGGGACACGAACACGAAGATTGGGTGCCCGCTGATCATTCGCCTCTGGAGCATCTCGAGACCCTGAAAAATGGGACTCATATCCAGGTCACTGTCCGGCAGCTAGGGCCGGACCGCTATGAAAGCCGCATCGTCGTCACTGATGGCAATGGAACCGTGCTCAAGAGCCCGCCTCCCAAGCTTCGGGAACAGGATCCGGGGCCAGCGGCTGATGTGCTCAAGTTCGCCGTGGACGAAGCCAAGCGCATCGCCGGCGGCCTGGCCGGCGCTCCGCTGGACGACCATAACCAGGCAACGCCCATCTGACCAAGAGCCACGCCGGCTGCCTGAACAGGGACAGCCGGCGGGACTTCAGCGCAGGGCTATGGCGCCTGCCTGGTCCTTCTCTCCCAAACCACCGCCCAGCGCCTTGTAGATCGCCACTACGCCATGGTAGAGGTCGACCTCGCCCTGGGCCTGGGCGTCCTCAGCGGCCAGCCGTTCTCGCTCGGCGTCGAGCAGTACCAGGTAATCCACGCTGCCTTCCCGGTAACGGATCCGCGCCAGGTCAGCCGCGGTGCGGCTGGCTTCGCTCTGGCGGATCAGTGCCAGCAGCCGCTGCTGGCGCTTGCCATAGTCGCTGAAGGCATTTTCTGACTCTTCCAGGGCGAGCAGCACCTGCTGCTCATAGGTGGCCAAGGCACCCTCGGCATCGGCGTTGGCGCCACGGATCCGCGCCCGCACGCTACCCAGGTCGAAAGCGGCCCAGCTGATAGTCGGCCCCAGGCTCCAGGCCTGTGCCGCGCCCGACCCCAGTTGCGAACCACGCGCGGCCGTAAAGCCAAGGAAGCCACTGAGGCTGACTCGTGGGAACAGGTCCGCCGTGGCCACGCCCACGTTGGCGGTGGAGGCTGCCAGCTGGCGCTCCGCGGCGCGGATATCCGGCCTGCGGCGCAGCAGCTCGGCGGGGTCGCCGATGGGCAGGGCCTTGGCGATTGCTGGCAGTGGTTCTGGCGACAGGTCCACGCTCAGCGCCTCCGGACGTTGGCCGAGGAGGGTGGCGATCCTGTGCCGCGCCCTGACCTGGTCGGCCTGCAGCAAGGGGATGCTGGCTTCCACCCCAGCGAGGCGGGCATCGGCACGCACCACATCGAAGGCATCACCAACCCCCAGGTCACGCAGCTGTACGGTAATTCCCCGGCTGGCGCGCTGGTTTTCCAGATTGTCCCCGGCGATTCGTTCACGCAGCTGAGCGCCCCGCAACTGCCCGTAGGCGTCGACCAACTCAGCGATCATGGTCACTTGAAGAGCCTGTAGCTGCGCCTGGGCCGCTTCCTGCTGCGCATCGCTTGCCTCCAGCTGGCGCTGGATACGGCCAAACAGGTCCACTTCCCAGGCCATGTCCAGGCCCAGGTCATAGCGCTCGATGTTCACCCGATGCTCGGTCTGTCCAGGGACCTGGGCGCGACCGACTTCGCTGCTGGCCCGGCTGGTGACGACGGGAAGGTCATCGTTGGCCACGTCATCGCGAATGGCGCGGGCCGCCTTGACCCGGGCGAAGGCGACTCGCAAGTCGCGGTTGCCGTCCAGCGCCTGCTTCACCAGTTGGTTCAGCGCCGGATCGTCGAATTGCTGCCACCAGAGCGCCTCGAACCGGGAACGGTCATAGCGCGCGGCTCCAGCGTCCTGGGCTTCGGTCAGCGCGGCGGGCGCCGACGAGGGCGGCCGGTACTCCGGGCCGACCACGCAGCCTGCCAGGGCCAGAGTCAGCAGGGCGGGAGCGAAGCGAAGCAGGGCGGTCATGGATGTGCCTCCAGCTGAGCGGAAGAATGGGCCGCCGCGCGAGCAGCCTGACGGCGCTCCACGAAGCTGCGGATCAAATAGAAGAACACGGGCGTGAGCAGCAGCCCGAAGAAGGTCACGCCCAGCATGCCGGAGAACACCGCTACCCCCATGGCATGGCGCATTTCAGCGCCGGCGCCGGTAGAGGTCACCAGCGGCACCACTCCCATGATGAAGGCGAAGGACGTCATCAGGATCGGGCGCAGACGCAGACGGCAAGCCTCGAGTACCGCCGCCAAGGGGTCAAGGCCTTCGAGTTGCTTGTCCTTGGCGAACTCCACGATCAGGATGGCGTTCTTGCACGCCAGGCCGACCAGTACGATCAGGCCGATCTGAGTGAAGATGTTGTTGTCGCTACCCGCGATGATCACACCGGCGATGGCCGAGAGCAGGGTCATGGGCACGATCAGGATCACCGCCAGAGGCAGGCTCCAGCTTTCGTATTGAGCGGCCAGTACCAGGAACGCCAGCAGCACGCACAAGGGGAACACGAACAGCGCCGTGTTGCCAGCCAGGATCTGCTGATAGGTCAGCTCGGTCCACTCGTAGCTCATGCCATTGGGAAGTTCGTCGCGAAGCAGCTTTTCCATGGCTGCCTGGGCCTGGCCAGAGCTGTACCCGGGCGCGGCCGCGCCATTGATCTCGGCGGTCACGAAACCGTTGTAGTGCATCACTCGGTCCGGGCCAGCGCTGTCCTGTACCTTGAGCAAGGTGGCCAGGGGAATCATGTCGCCCCGGTCGTTGCGCACCTTCAGTTGGCCGATCTGTTCGGCGTTGAGGCGGAAGCGCTGGTCAGCCTGCACGTTCACCTGGTACGTCCGGCCGAAGCGGTTGAAGTCGTTGGCGTACAGCGAGCCCAGGTACACCTGGAGGGTGTCGAAGATGTCACTGATGGCCACGCCGTGGGTCTTGGCCTTGTCTCGGTCGATATTGGCGTCGACCTGAGGCACGTTCACGGTATAGCTGGTGAACAGGGACGCCAGTTCGGGCACCTGATGACTCTTGGCAATGACGTTCTGCGTTTCTTTGTAGAGTTCGTCGTAACCCAGGTTGCCTCGGTCCTCGATCTGCACTCGGAAACCGCCGATGGTCCCTAGGCCCTGCACGGGCGGTGGCGGGAAGATCGCCATGTAGGCTTCCTGGATGCCCGCATACTTGCCGTTCAAGGCCGCCGCGATGGCGCTGGCCGATTCGCTTGGGTCCTTGCGTTCATCGAAGTCTTTGAGTGCCACAAAGACAATGCCGCTGTTGGGGCTGTTGGTGAATCCGTTGATCGACAGGCCCGGGAAGGCGATGGCATTGGCCACGCCTGGCTGTTCCATGGCCATCGCGGACATGCGCTTGATCACCTCTTCGGTACGGTCCAGGCTGGCCGCGTCGGGTAGTTGGGCGAAGGCCACCAGATACTGCTTGTCCTGCTGGGGCACGAAGCCGGTAGGCGTGTTGGCGAAGCCGAACCAGGTGAGCACCATGAAGCCTGCATAGAGGAAGAGGGCAATCCCGCTGCCGCGGATGACTCGACGCACGGTGCTGACATAACCATGGCTGGCGCGCTCGAACAAGCGATTGAAGGGGCGGAACAGCCAGCCCCCGAACAGCCGGTCGAGCAGGCGCGAGAACGCGTCCTTGGGCGCGTGATGGCCCTTGAGCAATACCGCCGCGAGCGCTGGCGACAGGGTCAGGGAATTGAAGGCCGAGATCACGGTGGAGATAGCGATGGTCAAGGCAAACTGTTTGTAGAACTGCCCGGTGAGGCCGGAGATGAAGGCCGCGGGCACGAACACGGCGCACAGCACCAGGGCAGTGGCGATGATCGGCCCGGTCACCTCGGTCATGGCTCGCTCAGTGGCGGCCATGGGCTCCAGGCCCAGCTCGATATTGCGCTCTACGTTCTCCACCACCACGATGGCATCGTCTACCACGATGCCAATGGCCAGCACCAGGCCAAACAGCGACAGCGCGTTGAGCGAGAAACCGAACATATGCATCACGGCGAAGGTGCCGATCAAGGATACCGGTACCGCGGCCAGCGGAATGATGGAGGCGCGCCAGGTTTGCAGGAACAGCACCACCACCAGCACGACGAGCACAAGGGCCTCGAACAGGGTATGCACCACGGCCTCGATGGAACCGCGCACGAAAATGGTCGGGTCGTAGACGATGCTGTAGTCCATGCCCTCGGGGAACGCCTGCTTGAGTTCTTCCATGCGGCCGCGCACTTCGTTGGAAATGTCGATGGCATTGGAACCCGGCCGCTGGAAGATCGGAATGGCGACCGCAGGCTGGTTGTTCAACAGCGAACGCAGGGCATACTGGCTGGAACCCAGCTCTACCCGAGCGATGTCGCGCAGGCGGGTGATCTGGCCATCGGCGCCGGCGCGGATGATGATGTTCTGGAACTCTTCTTCGCTCACCAGGCGGCCCTGGGTGTTGATCGACAGCTGGAAGCTGCTGTCGCCGGGGGCGGGCGGGGCGCCCAGCTGGCCGGCGGCGACCTGGCGGTTCTGCTCGCGAATGGCGTTGACCACATCGGTGGCGGTCAGGTTGCGCGAGGCGGTCTTGTTGGGGTCTAGCCAGACGCGCAGGGAATAGTCCCCCATCCCGAACAACTGCACGTCGCCCACGCCGTTCAACCGCGCCAGCTCATCCTTGATGTTGAGCACGGCGTAATTGGACAGGTACAGCATGTCATAGCGCTGGTCCGGGGAGGTCAGGTGCACCACCATGGTCAGGTCGGGGGAGGCCTTGTCCACCGTGATGCCGATGCGGGTCACCTCCTCGGGCAGCTTCGGCTCGGTGCGGGTCACCCGGTTCTGCACCTGCACTTGGGCAGTATCCAGGTTGGTGCCCAGCGCGAACGTGATGGTCAAGGTCAGCTTGCCATCGGCCGTGGCCTGGGAGGACATGTACAACATGTTTTCCACGCCGGTGATGGCCTGTTCCAGGGGCGCGGCCACCGTTTCGCCGATCACCTTGGGGTTGGCGCCAGGGAAGTTGGCGCGCACTACCACCGTGGGCGGCACCACCTCGGGGTATTCGCTGATGGGCAGCTGGAAGAGGGAAATGGCGCCGCCGATGAGGATCATCAGGGACAATACAGCCGCGAAAATCGGCCGTTTGATGAAAAAACCGGAAAATGTCATGGCTCAGGTCCTTCAGCCGCGTGGCGATGAATTGCCGGCCAGCTTGGGCTGGCCTGGCGCGCTTTGAGCACGGCCCGCCTGCTGGCTGGTCGCTTCGAGGGCGTGGCGCTGGCTGGCCAATGCCGCGAGGGTCTGTTCGCTGGCCATGGGCACGGCCTGCGGGTCGACGGTGCTGCCGGGGCGTACCCGTTGCAGGCCGTTGACCACGATCCGGTCGCCCTTGGCCAGCCCGCTGCGCACGATGCGCAGTCCTTCGAGCTTGGGTCCCAGTTCCACCGTGCGGTACGTGGCCTTGTTGTCCTTGTCCATCACCAGCACGAACTTCTTGCCCAGGTCGGTGCCCACGGCCTCGTCCTTGATCAGCACAGCGTCGTAGACGCCACTGCCCACCAGTTTCAATCGTGCGTACAGCCCAGGGGTGTATTCGCCGTTGCGGTTGTCGAACACCGCCCGCCCGCGAATGGTGCCGGTCTGCGGGTTGACCTGGTTGTCGAGGAAGTTGAGCTGGCCCAGGTGGGTGTTGCCGTCTTCGTTGGACAGGCCCATATACACAGGGGCGGCCGTGCCGACGCTACCGCTGCGGGTCAGCTGGCTGTATTTGAGAAAGGCACGCTCGTCCGCGTCAAAATAGGCATATACCTTGTCCGTAGAGACCACCCGGGTCAGCAGGCTGCTGTCGGCGCTGACCAGGTTGCCCGCGGTGATCTCAGCGCGACCCACGCGGCCACTGATCGGCGAGGTGACCCGGGTGAAGCTCAGGTTAAGGCGCGCCAGGTCCAGCTGTGCCTGGATGGCGGCAACGCCGGCCCGTGCCGCCAGCGCGGCGCTGTTGCGCGAGTCGGCCAGCTCGGCGGAGATGGCGTTGGCGCTGCGCAACCGTTCGCCACGGCTGGCTTCGTTCTCACTGTTGGCGGCATTGGCGCGCGCTTGCTGCAGCTGTGCCTCCAGCCGATTGACTTCCGCCTGGAAGGGGCGCGGGTCGATCTGGAACAGCAGGTCACCCTTCTTCACCAGGGCGCCTTCGGTGAACGCCACCTGATCGATCTGTCCGGATACACGGGGCCGTACCAGCACCGTTTCCGGCGCCTCCAGGCGGCCAGTGAACTCGTCCCACTCATTCACCGGCTGCTCCAATACCTGGGCCACGCTGACCTTCGGCGCCTGGGGCGCCAGGGCTGTGTCCGGGGCGCGGCCACAGGCCGCCAGCACCGAAAGCGCCATCAGCGCCAATGGAAAACGCAAAGGTTTGAATGACTGCTCCATAGAACGCCCCGCCCATCTTGATTATGAGGAATGAACGGATTCTGGCCAGACGCGCGACCATCGACGAATCGAATGGTTCGAAGATGACTATCACTCACAGTGATTCCGGGAATCGATTCTTTGGATCGCCGTAGGCGCCTGTCTTTCTCTCATCGAATGCATCTGGCGGCGCCTTGATTGACCTTGGCCCCGGCACTGCGTAGGCTTGCCACTTCGAGGTGCTCCCAGGCTGACTGCCTGCGGGAGTTAAAATGGGAACGCGGTGACAGGCCGCGGCTGCCCCCGCAACTGTGAACGGTAATGCTTGCCATGGCCACTGCGCGCAAGTGCGGGAAGGCGGCAGGCCATCAGCCGCGAATGCTGATGCCGTAAGCCAGGAAACCTGCCTCGTTCAGTCAGTTCCATTCAACCGGGCGGGGTGATCCGGTGCGAAGCCGCAACGGGTATCGCCCGTGCTGTACCGCGCCTGCCCGCCATAGTGCCAGGGGCACCCATGAAAACGCTCAGCAAGCTCCCCGTTACCATCGTCACCGGCTTTCTCGGTTCCGGCAAAACCACCTTGCTCCGGCATATCCTCGACAATGCTGCGGGCCGTCGCATCGCCGTGATCGTTAATGAATTCGGCGAGCTGGGCATCGATGGCGAGTTGCTGCGTCAGTGCAGCATCGGTTGCAGCGCGGAAGAAGCCGTGGGCCGGGTGTTCGAGCTGGCCAATGGTTGCCTGTGCTGCACCGTGCAGGAAGAATTCTTCCCGGTGATGCGCGAGCTGGTGGAGCGTCGGGGCACCCTGGACCACATTCTGATCGAAACCAGCGGGCTGGCCTTGCCCAAGCCGCTGGTGCAGGCCTTCCAGTGGCCCGAGATACGTAATGCCTGCACCGTGGACGCAGTAGTCACGGTGGTGGATGCCCCGGCAGTGGCCGCGGGCACCTTCGCCGCCTACCCGGAGGCAGTGGACGCTCAGCGACGCCAGGACCCGAACCTGGACCACGAGTCGCCGCTGCACGAACTGTTCGAAGATCAACTGGCCAGCGCGGACCTGGTGGTGCTGAACAAGACCGACCTGATCGATCACGCGGGCCTGGAGGGGGTGCGCGCCCAAGTCAGTGCCGAGTTGCCGCCGGCGGTGAAGATCGTCGAAGGCCGCGCCGGCCAGCTTCCCCTGGAGGTGCTGCTCGGGCTTGGCGCTGAGGCCGAGGCTCATATCGACGGCCGTCAGACCCACCATGACCAGCACCATGAGGGCGAGGAGGCAGACCACGACCACGATGCGTTCGATTCCGTCTGGGTCGAGCTTCCCGAAGCGTCCGAGGCTTCGCTGATGGCGGCGCTGCAGGCCGTGGTGCAACGGCATGCCATCCTGCGGGTCAAGGGCTTCGCGGCCATCCCGGGCAAGCCGATGCGTCTGTTGCTGCAAGGCGTCGGTAGCCGCTTCGATCGCCACTTCGACCGCCCATGGCAGGGCAACGAAGCCCGGCTCACCCGGCTGGTGCTTATCGGACAGGATCTCGACGGCGCCACGGTGACCGCCGAACTGACCCGCGCCCTGCAAGGCTAGGCCGAATGCATCTGCTGCGTACCCAACCGGGAGGCTTCGTTCCGGACGACAGCATAGCCGACCTCGGGCAAACCCCGGCTGAGCTGGTGATCCTCTGCAGTGGCGATTCGCATCTGGCCCTGTTGGCCGAAGCCGCCCAGGGCTTGCCCGGGGATTTTCCAAGCCTGCGCCTGGCCAATCCCATGCAGGTGCAGAATCATGCCTCGGTAGATCTCTATGTCGACCAGGTGCTTCGCCATGCCCGGTTGATCGTGCTATCGCTCCATGGGGGCGTAGGCTACTGGCGCTATGGTGTCGAGCAACTGAGCCGCCTGGTGGAGCAGGGTACGCGGGTAATAATGGTCCCCGGGGATGACCGGCCGGATCCAGAGCTCAGTGCGCTTGGCAGCGAGCCCGCAGAGGCCAGCGAGGCCGTCTGGCAGTATTTGCGCCAAGGCGGCATGGCCAACGCATCGGCGCTGTTCGGTTATATCGCCGCGACCTACTTCACTGGCCGCCTGGCCGAACCCTTGCCTTGGGAACCACCGGCCGCCTTGCCGCGGGTAAGCCTCTATCGCCCGGGACACGGCGTAGTCAGCCTTGGCGCCTGGCAAGCGGTATGGACGGCGGGCGCCCCGGTGGTGCCTCTGGTGTTCTATCGCTCGCACCTGCAGGCGGCCAATACCGGCTTCGTCGATGTCTTTTGTGAGCAGCTGGCCAGTGCCGGCTTGAACCCCTTGCCGGTGGCGGTCGCCAGCCTCAAGGAGGCAGACTGCCTGGAGCAACTGCAGGCCTGGATGGACGAGGTCGCGGCCGCGCTGGTGCTCAACACCACCGGCTTCGCCCTGGCGTCCCCGCAGAACCCCCGGCAGCGTCCACTGCGCCGTGATATTCCGGTTATCCAGGCCATCTGTGCCCAGGATAACCAGCCCACGTGGGAGGGAAGCGCCCAGGGGCTAGGTCCTAGGGACCTGGCCATGCACGTGGCGCTACCAGAGTTGGACGGCCGAATCATCAGCCGCCCGATCAGCTTCAAGGACCTGGCCTGGCGTAGCGAGCGTAGCCAGAGCGATGTGGTGTGCTATCGCGCCCATCCTGAGCGCATGGCCTTCGTGGCGCGCCTGGCTGCCAACTGGATCGCCCTGGCGCGCACCCCGGCCGCCGACAAGCGCGTCGCGCTGGTGCTGGCCAATTATCCGACCCGGGACGGACGTATCGGCAATGGTGTGGGCCTGGATACGCCAGCCGCCGCGTTGAACATTCTCCAAGGCATGGCGGTGGCCGGTTACCCGGTGTCCGGGCTTCCGGCCACCGGTACCGCACTGATCCAGGCCTTGCTCGGCAATGTCAGCAATGACCTGGATCAGCTCGACGCCCGGCCTTGCGCCCAGAGCCTCGCCCTCGATGCCTATCGGCTGGCCTTCGATGCCCTGCCCGAGGCGTGCCGGGACGCCGTGACCCAGCGCTGGGGAGCGCCCGAACAAGACCCCATGTACCGAAGCGGACGCATGATGGTCGCCGGGCTGCGCTTCGGCGCTACCTTCGTCGGCATTCAACCGGCCCGGGGTTATCACCTGGACCCCAGTGCGGTCTACCACGACCCGGACCTGGTGCCCCCTCACGGTTACCTGGCCTTCTACTTCTGGCTGCGACAGGCCTACCGCGCCCATGCGGTCATTCATGTCGGCAAGCACGGGAACCTGGAGTGGCTGCCCGGCAAGGGTGTCGGGTTGTCTGCCAGTTGCTGGCCCGACGCGCTGCTCGGGCCCATGCCTCATATCTACCCTTTCATCGTGAACGATCCCGGCGAAGGGGCCCAGGCCAAGCGGCGTACCCAGGCTGTGATCATCGACCATCTGATGCCGCCGCTGACTCGCGCGGAAACCTACGGCCCACTGCGTGACCTCGAGCGGCTCGCCGACGAATACTACGAAGCACAACTGCTGGATCGGCGCCGGGCCCTGGCGTTGCAGGACGAGATACTGGCCCTGGTGCGCGCCACTGCCCTGGACCGAGAACTCGATCTGGAGGAAACGGCGCTCAAGGATGCCGACACCTGGCTGCCGCGGCTGGATACCTACCTCTGCGACCTGAAGGAGTCCCAGATCCGCGACGGCCTGCATGTGTTCGGTGAGTCGCCGGCCGGCCAGCTGCGCCTGGATACCTTGGCGGCATTGCTGCGCGCGCCCCGTGGCAGTGGGGAAGGCGCCGATGCCAGCCTGCCGCGGGCCTTGGCCGCCGCGCTGCAGCTGGGTTTCGACCCTCTCGATTGCAACTTCGGCGCGCCCTGGACCGGGCCGCGTCCCGCAGTCCTTAAGGCAGTGGACGATAGCCCCTGGCGGACCCAGGGCGACACCCGCGAGCGGCTGGAACGGCTCGGCGCCTCCATCATCGGGCAGGCGCTGGACGGCCATTGGGTTTGCCCACCGGAGCCCTGCTGGCGACCGGTTGCGGACCTTGTGCATGCCTTGCTCCATCAGGTGGCGCCAGCACTGGACGCCTGTGGGCCTGCTGAAATGGACCATCTGCTGGCTGCCCTGGGCGGCCGTTTCGTGCCGCCAGGCCCCAGCGGCGCTCCGAGCCGTGGCCGCCTGGACGTGCTGCCTACAGGCCGTAACTTCTATAGTGTGGATGTACGCAACCTGCCCACGCCCACGGCGTGGCGGCTGGGCTTCGCGTCCGCCAACCTGGTGCTGGAGCGGCACCTGCAGGACCACGGCGACCATCTGCGCCACCTGGGGCTTTCAGTCTGGGGCACGGCCACCATGCGCACCGGTGGCGACGATATCGCCCAGGCCATGGCGTTGCTCGGGGTACGCCCCGTCTGGGCAACTGGCAGCCAGCGGGTGGACGATTTCGAAATCCTTCCGCTGAGCCTGCTGGATCGGCCGCGGGTCGATGTGACCCTGCGTGTCTCGGGCTTTTTCCGTGACGCCTTCGGCAACCTGATCAAGCTGTTCGACGCGGCGGTACAAGCGGTTGCCGCCCTGGATGAACCTGAAGACCTCAACCCCCTGGCAGCGCGGGTGCGCAGCGAGCAGGCCAGGCTGGTCGCCAACGGGCTCGAACCTGAACAGGCGCGCCGCCAGGCAGGCTGGCGCATCTTCGGTGCCAAGCCGGGTGCTTATGGCGCCGGGGTGCAAGGCGTGGTCGAGAGCCGGCAGTGGACACAACGCCAGGATCTGGCCGAGGCCTATCTCAATCATTCCGGCTACGCCTACGGCGGGGCCGATGATGGCGCCCCGGCCAGGGCCGAGCTGGCCGACCGTCTCGGCCGCCTGGAAGCGGTATTGCAGAACCAGGACAACCACGAGCATGACCTGCTCGACTCCAATGACTATTACCAGTTTCACGGAGGCATGCTGGCAGCCGTCCACCAGCAGGCCGGCCGCGAGGCAGCCAGTTACCATGGGGATCACAGTCAGGTGGACGCGCCCCGAGTCAGCACGCTAAAGGAAGCCTTGAACCGCGTGGTACGCGCCCGCGCCGTCAATCCCAAGTGGCTCGCCGGCGCCCGCCGCCATGGCTACAAAGGCGCCTTCGAAATGGCCGCTACCCTGGACAATCTCTTTGGCTTCGACGCCACCACCGGGCTGGTGCAAGACCATCAGTATGCGATGCTGGCTGACGCCTACCTGTTGGACGAAGAGAATCGAGCCTTCCTCAAGGCCCACAACCCCCATGCCTTGCGCGACATGGCCGAGCGCCTGCTGGAGGCTCAGCAGCGAGGCCTGTGGCAAGCCCCCGGCGCGTATCGCCAAGTCCTGGAAAACCTATTGATCGACAGTGAAGAAGAGGGCTGAGATGGCGTTCCACTATCCTTTGGCCGCCGTGGTCGGCGCCGAGCGACTGAAGTTGGCGCTGTGCATCGCAGCCATCGATCCCGGCATCGGCGGCGTGCTCATAGAAGGCCCGCGAGGCATGGCCAAGAGCACCTTGGCCCGCGGGTTGGCCGACCTGCTGGAGCAAGCGCCTTTCGTCACGCTGCCCCTGGGGGCGTCGGAGGATCGCGTGGTTGGCTCCTTGAACCTGGACGCGGTACTGGCCCATGGGGAAGTCCGCTTTGCGCCGGGCTTGCTGGCCAAGGCCGATGGTGGCGTGCTCTACGTAGACGAAGTCAATCTATTGCCAGACCCCTTGGTGGACCTGTTGCTGGACGTGGCTGCCAGCGGCGTGAACCGGGTAGAGCGCGACGGCGTCTCGCACGAACATCCCGCCCGTATCGTGCTGATCGGCACCATGAACCCGGAGGAGGGGGAGCTTCGCCCTCAATTGCTCGACCGCTTTGGCCTGAATGTAGCGCTCGATTCGCGACCGGACCCAGCCCAGAGAAGAGAAATCATCACTCGACGCCTGGCTTTCGATGCTGACCCTATGGGCTTCATTGCCCACTGGGCCGAGGCACAGGCCATGCTTGCCCAGCGTTGCCGGCAAGCCCGGAGTGCCCTGGCCGGCATCCCCCTGGACGACATGGCGCTCGAAGCGATCACGCAGGCTTGTTATCGGGCCGGCGTGGACGGCTTGCGAGCCGATCTGGTCTGGCTACGGGCCGCGCGCGCCCATGCCGCCTGGCGAGGAATGCTGGCCATCGAAGCGCATGACATCGAGGCGGTGGCCGAATTCGCCCTGCGCCATCGACGCCATCCGGATACTGGCAGCACCCAGGTACCACCGCCCGCCCAGAAGGGTAGCGAAACCCTGGGCGACTCCGAGAGCGGCGGGGACTGGGGCGCACTGCCGCCTCAGCCGGTGGCCACAGGTCCGCGCCTGGGCCTGGCGGGTTGGCCAAAAAAGTCCTAGGCCCCCCTCTAGGCGAGTCGGGGGCCAAGCGCAGCGCAGTCTTAGGACAAGGCCGGACAGGAAGAGCCAGCGCCAAATGCCACACACGCATTGCCTGGGTACCGACCCTGGCGCAGGGGCGGCCACGGAGCCAGGCCGCCCTGCGCTGGCACAACGGCCCACTCCATCAGCCGCCGGTCTGGCTGGTGGTGGTGGATGCCTCTGCGTCAACGCGTCGCCGTGGCGCGCTGGGGCGGGCCAAGGGTTACCTGGCGACCCTGTTCGAGCAGGCCTACCGGCAGCGCGCCCGTGTCGCCTTGCTCACCGCCAGCGGCACTGGTCCAAGCTGGCAGCGGCAGGGTCTCAAGGCCTCGGCTGCGCTGGGGCACTGGCTCGAACATCTCGGCGCAGGGGGTGGTACACCTTTGCGCGAGTGCATCGATCTGGCACGGGACTGGGTGCGCAAGCAGCGACGCAAGAGCCCTTGGCAACCGCTGCGCTGCCTGATTGTCACCGACGGACGGATCAACGGGCTGGAGAATGTCGCACCGCTGGGTTGCGACACCCAGGTCCTGGATATCGAACTGGGCGAAATTCGTCTGGGCCGCACCCGCCGACTTGCGCAACGGCTTGGTGCGGACTACCTGCATCTGGAACGACTGCCGACTGCGGTTCAGTGACCAGGCCAGGGGCGATCCGAGCCAGGCACCCGTAGAGTCATCGACCCCGGATCAAAGCCCCAGCGCCGGCATGGTCCAAGGCTCCAGGCTATAGCCGTGACGGGAAAGGCCCGCGCGGACTTCTTCCAGCGCGGTGGCCAGCTGGCGGGGATCAGAGTAGGCACTGGCCGACAGATGGGTACGGCACAGGTTCTGGCTGGTGTGATCGTCGATCACCGTGAGGCTCAAGGCGCCGTCGCCGTCAGGCTGGGTCCAGGCGACACAATGGAAAGGTTCGAAAGCGTGGCCGGCGATCAGAAGGGCTTCGTTGACACGCAGCATTGCGTCCATGAGGGTTGCTCTCTCAAATGCACATCAGGGGGTAGCCGCGCCGAAGGCGGCAGTACAGTACTGATGCCCGGACGCGACCGCCGAGTCACAACACGCGCTAGAAAATCTCGACCGTTAGCGCGTCGCGCTCGTTGCGCGTATGACTCGCCGGACGAAGGCGAATTCCCTGAACCCGACCGCCGGGCTGCAGCTATAGGCCAGCTGGGGCGGTGAAATGCCGGGCCAGAGCGGTTCGCGCCTGAGTCAGGCGCTGCTCCCAGCTGCCGTTGAGAACGACGTAGGTCTGCTGATGCGTGTCCAGCCAGGCTCGGCAGGCTTCGAAAAAGGCGCGACGATCGGTCGCATCCGGCTGGCAGCGTTGGCCGTCAGCTACCCACGGCACGCCCTCAGGACTCAGCAAGAGGTGCAAGTCATAGCGTCGACCCAGGAGGGCTGCCTCGACCCAGGCTGGCGGAGGCCCGAACAGTACCTGGCTCCACAGCATATTGCTCAACAGATGGGTATCAAGCCACAGCCACGACGGTTGGCGAGCCCGTGCCGCATCCTCGTCACTCAGTTGGCCTTCGGCGATGAGAGCGATGTCCGCATACACCGGGTCGCGTTGTCGCTCGTCGATGAACCGGCGCACGTACTCCGTGCAGAGCACTCCGCCAAAGCGTTGTTGCAGGGTCCTGGCCAGGACGCTTTTGCCGGCCGATTCCGGGCCGGTGATCACAACCACATTCATGAATACGCCTACTGACTACGCTGGCTCGGGTTCTACCGATGCCGCATCCGCGACCGCTGCTGGAAAGCGCTGATGATACCTTGCGCATTGGCGGATCGTAAGGCGCTCGCTGGCATTGCCTCAACGCTTGGGGCATCATCCCGGCGCGACGGCTTCTGGCGTTGAATAGTCAAGAAAAACTCAGAAACCTTCGCAAAACGTTATCAAAACATGTTTGGTACAACCGTCGCAGAACGGAACCGCTGGGGGGAATGGATGGATATGTGGACGGCCGCGTCGGCCATGGTGCTGGGTATTGTGGAGGGGCTGACGGAATTCCTGCCCATTTCCAGTACCGGGCACCAGATCATAGTGGCGGACTTGCTGGATTTCGGCGGCGAACGGGCCATGGCCTTCAATATCATCATTCAGCTTGGTGCGATCCTTGCGGTGATGTGGGAGTTTCGCGTCAAGATCGTCAACGTCACCGCTGGGCTGGCCAGCCAGCCCGGCGCCAGGCGCTTCACGCTCAACCTGCTCATCGCCTTCCTGCCGGCCGTGGCACTGGGCGTGCTGTTCTCCGATCTGATCCATAGGTACCTGTTCAACCCAGTCACGGTGGCGATAGCGCTGGTCGTCGGGGGCTTGGTCATGCTTTGGGCGGAGAAGCGACAGCATGTAGTGCGGGTCGAGCGGGTGGACGACTTGCACTGGTCCGACGCCCTGAAGATCGGCTGTGCCCAATGTCTGGCCATGATCCCTGGCACGTCCCGCTCTGGCTCCACCATCATCGGCGGCTTGCTCTTTGGCCTGTCGCGCACCGCAGCCACCGAGTTCTCGTTTTTCCTGGCCATGCCGACCATGGTAGGGGCGGCGGTGTACAGCGGCTACAAGTACCGACACCTGTTCCAGCCAGGCGACCTGCCGATCTTCGCCCTGGGCTTCGTCGTATCCTTCCTGTTCGCCACCATCGCGGTCCGCGCATTGCTCGATTTCATTGCCCGTCACAGCTACGCGGTGTTCGCCTGGTATCGCATCGCCTTCGGCTTGCTCATCCTTCTGACCTGGCAGATGAATTGGGTCGATTGGGCCACTGCCCAGGGCTGAGCATCGGCTGAACCCACCTTCAACCTCTAGGTCGAAGCTGTCGATGGCGCCTATTTGGCTGCCGTCGATCGGTGGCCCCGCATGCTGGTCCTTTTCCTGCTTATGCAAGGGTGTTATGCCGGGGCACCGGCCCGCCAGCTGGATGAGGCAAGGGGCGCTGCCTGCTATGGCGCCCACAGGATCGAGGGCATGTAGATGAAGCGTCTGTGCGCATGGATGGGGCTGCTGCTCACGGTAAGCCTGTTTTCGGTGCAGCTGGATGCCGCGCCCCGTACCCAGTGGACGGTGGGAGTGCATCGCCTGACCTTCAAAGACCCGCTCGACGGCGGCCCTATGCGGGCATACGCTTTCTACCCGAGCGCCGAAACTGACATTCAGCCCACCCGCCTGGACGGCTACCAAGTGGCTGCCGGGGCAGATGCGCCAATCGCCATGGGGCGGTTTCCCTTGTTGATGCTGTCCCATGGCAATACAGGCACGCCCTTGGCCCTTCATGACTTGATCACCTCCATCGTCAGCAAAGGTTTCGTGGTCGTGGCGGTGCTGCACCCGGGGGACAACTATCTGGACCAAAGCCGCCTGGGCACCCTGAGCAACCTCTATGGAAGGCCCTTGCAGATTTCAGCCGCGATCACCGCGGCGCTTGACGAGCCTATGCTGTCGCCCTTCCTCAACGCGAGCGAAGTAGGGGTAATCGGCTATTCCGCTGGCGGCGAAACCGCCTTGATTCTATCCGGGGCCCAGCCCGACCTTTCCCGGCTCAAGTTGTACTGCCTGGAACGGCCGCATGACGCCGACGCCTGCAAGCGCCACGGTGAGCTGGTCGCGGACCGCAAGGATCTGGCACCCCAGGCCGACGCCCGGGTTCATGCGCTGCTGCTCATGGCGCCCTTGAGCCTGATGTTCGGCCGGCAGGCCTTGGCCACGGTCAGGGTACCGACCCTTATCTACGCGGGGGACAACGACCAGTTGGTGGCCGTTGACAAGAACGCCGAGGCGCTGGCGCGCAAGCTGCCGTCGAAGGCCCGCTACCACGCGCTGCCCGGGGCGGGCCACTTCGTATTCATGGCCCCCTGCACGGCCGAACAGGAACGTGAGATGCCAGCCCTGTGCAAGGACGCCCAGGGGGTGGATCGCGCAGGCATACATCGGAACCTGATCGACGAAGCCGGGCGTTTCTTTGCTCAGGCCCTTGGCAAGCCTAGTCGGGCTGGCTGGCAGACGGCCGGGCAACCAGAACAGCCTTAGCCGGTCATGGCCAGGTGCATGCCTGAGCTGTTTGCCAATCGTTGGGCTAAAGCGGCCGTTGGGCATCCCGGGACAGCCAGCCGATCAGGCCCAGCCCCACCAGGGAAAGGCCGGCGGCGCAGAGGAAGATGGCAGCGTAGCCAGCATTGGCGGCCAGGGCGCCCATGAGCGGACCGGCGATGGCCAGGGCAATGTCAAAGAACACGGCAAAGGCGCCGAGTCCGGCGCCGCGACTGGTGGCCGGCACCTGCGCGATGGCCAGCACCCCTAAAGCCGGGTACACCAGGGACAGGCCGAAACCTGCCAGGGCGGCGCCGATCAACGCGAAGACCGGGGAGGGCGCCAGCCACAGAAACAGGAAGCCTACGGTCTCGACGCTCAGACAGGCAAAGGCAACGGTGTATCCGCCGTAATGATTGATGGCATTGATGAACAGCAGGCGAGACAGAATGAAGCAGGCACCGAACGCTGTCAGGCAGAAGGCGGCGCCTGCCCAGCCCTGTTCCAGATAGTAAAGCGTGATAAAGGTCGTCAGGGCTCCATATCCAATGGAGGCCAGGCATAGCCCCAAGCCATAAGGCGCCACGCGCCCGAAGGCTGACCAGAACGGGAGGCGCTCGCCCCGCACCACGGGCACGGACTCCCGCTTGCGCAACCGCCAGAGCGCGAACAGGGCCAGTACCAGCAGGGCGCCGCCCAGTGAGTGAAAGCCCAGGTCTTCGGTCATGACCACGCCCAAGGGCGCACCCACGGCTATGGCTCCATATGAGGCGATCCCATTCCAGGAGATGACCTTGGCCGTGTGTTCCGGCCCCACCTGGCCAATACCCCAACTGCTGGTGCCTACCCCGATCATCCCTTGGCCTACGCCCAGCAGCAGGCGTGCCACCAGCAGTATCGCAAGGCTGGGGGAAGGCCATTCATGGCTCAGAGTGGCGATCAGCGTCAGCAGGCCGCTGGCCGCGACTGCATAAAGCCCGTGGGTAATGGTGCGCTTGGTACCCCAGCTATCGGCAAGCCGACCCGCCAAGGGGCGGATGAGCAGCGTGGCGAAATACTGGGCGGCAATCACGACGCCGGCGAGCACTGCGTTGAAGCCCAGCACATCGTGGACGTATCCCGGAATCACCGCGATCGGCAGGCCGATGCAGAAGAACGCAATGAATGTGTAGAAGACGATGGACAGGATCTGCAGGGTGACTCCCCCGGGAGCCGCGGGGGAGGAGGCGGATGGCGAAGTCATGGGGCGCTCGCTGTGGTGGGCTATCCCTATGATCGCCAGCGGGCGAGAAAATTGAAAGCTGCCTAATGATTTCCTCGCCCCATCGCCTCAGATCACGCCTTGGCTACGTAGGTACTCATCGTAAGTGCCACTGAAGTCGACGATGCCCGAAGGGCTCAGCTCGAGAATGCGAGTGGCCAGGGAAGACACGAACTCCCGGTCATGGCTGACGAAAATCAGCGTGCCTGGATAGTTCTCCAGCGCCAGGTTCAATGCCTCGATGGATTCCATGTCCAAGTGGTTGGTAGGCTCGTCCATCACGAGCACATTGGGCTTCTGCAGGATCAACTTGCCAAACAGCATGCGGCCCTGCTCACCCCCCGAGATTACCTTCACCGACTTGCCGATTTCGTCGCTGGAGAACAGCATGCGGCCCAAGGTGCCCCGTACTAGCTGTTCGCCACCTTGTGTCCACTGGCCCATCCAGTCGAACAGGGTCGAGTCCTCCTCGAAATCCGCCGCGTGATCCTGAGCGTAGTAACCCAGCTCGGCGCTGTCGGTCCATTTCACGGTGCCCTGGTCCGGCGTCAGATCGTTCATCAGCAGGCGCAGCAGAGTGGTCTTGCCGATCCCGTTGGGCCCGATGATCGCCACCCGCTCGCCCGCCTCGATCTGGAACCCAAGGCGTTCGAACAGCTGCTTGTCTTCGAACCCCTTGGCAAGGTTCTCCACGGTCACGGCCTGGCGGTGCAGCTTCTTGTTCTGCTCGAAGCGGATGAAGGGGCTCACCCGGCTCGAGGGCTTGACCTCGGCCAGCTGGATCTTGTCGATCTGCTTGGCCCGGGAGGTCGCCTGCTTGGCCTTGGAAGCGTTTGCCGAGAAGCGGCTGACGAAGGTCTGCAGCTCGGCGATCTGGGCCTTTTTCTTGGCGTTGTCTGCCAGCAGTTGCTCGCGCGACTGGGTGGCGGCCGTCATGTACTCATCATAGTTGCCCGGGAACAGGCGCAGCTCGCCGTAGTCCAGGTCGGCCATATGCGTGCACACGCTGTTGAGGAAGTGCCGATCGTGGGAAATGATCACCATGGTGCTGTTACGGGCGGTGAGTATGGTTTCCAGCCAGCGAATGGTATTGATATCCAGGTGGTTGGTAGGTTCGTCCAGCAGCAGCACGTCCGGGTCGGAGAACAATGCCTGGGCCAGCAGCACGCGCAGCTTCCAGCCTGGAGCGACTTCGCTCATGGGACCGAAGTGCTGCTCAAGGGGGATCCCAAGACCAAGCAGAAGCTCGCCGGCACGGGATTCGGCGGTATAGCCGTCCATTTCCGCGAACTCTGTCTCCAGTTCCGCCACTGCCATGCCGTCGGCCTCGGTCATCTCCGGCAAGCCGTAGATGCGGTCACGCTCGGCCTTTACCTTCCACAGCTGCTCATGCCCCATGATCACCGTGTCGATGACGCTGAAGGCTTCATAGGCAAATTGATCCTGGCGCAGCTTGCCCAGTCGGACATTGGGTTCGAGCATGACCTGGCCACCGCTGGGCTCGAGGTCACCACCCAGGATCTTCATGAAGGTCGACTTGCCGCAGCCATTGGCTCCGATCAGGCCGTAGCGGTTGCCGTTGTTGAATTTGACAGAAACGTTTTCGAACAGCGGCTTGGGGCCGAACTGCATGGTGATGTTAGCGGTGGAGATCAAGGGCCTTACCTTCGATGCTTACGGTGGGCGAGTGGGGCAAGTGGCCTGGCGAGGTTCTGGTTTCCGCTGCGCCGGGCCGGGAGAGCGTCATCCAAAGTCGGCTGACAGGCCATGAATGGACCCGCCAAAGGCAAGCAGTGGATGTGAATTTGATTGCAAACAGGACATTGCCGCTATTGTGGCATAAAACGGCCAAGACCTCGAACCCGTCCGCAATGGCTGGCGACTTGGGCAGACTGAAGCTAGACCCGGTTTTACGTCAACGTGGTTGCCGCCGCTCGATGGCGGCGACCGCGGTGCGGATCAGGTGATTGAGTTCGCCAATCTGCCAAGGTTTTTGCAGGAAGCGAATATTGCCTTCGCTTTCTCCCGCCGAGCCCGTGGTGAGGATCACCGGGATCTCGGGCCAACGCTTGCACACCAGCTTGGCGAACTCCCAACCGTCCAGCTCGCCAGGCATCAGGTAATCGGTGACCACCATGCTGACCTCGTCAGGATTGGCCCGCATATAGGCGTAGGCTTCATCACCACTCTGGAAACTCACCACATCCAGATTCAACTGCTCCACGACCTCTTCGGCGATCCAGCGAAGCAGTTCATCATCCTCGGCGATGAGCACCTTCATGCGGGTAGGCTCTGCGGACAACGGTACTTGCGTCACTGCTCTGGCTCCGGCGGGGCTAAGGATGGTTTCGCTGGCACTCTGGGACCGGTCAGGCGGGGAATGCCAGGGGACCTGCAAGCCTAAGACCGTTAATAAACAAAGGGTTCCCTGGCACCTCTGAAATGATGGCTGGCGGCCAGCGTTAATCTTCCAGCGAAACGCTGGTCCCCTGGGCGGGCTCTCCGGAAGAAGAGACGATGCGCCCTGCTCGGACTTCTTCGGCATGATAGCTCAATCGAGCCTCGCACTGGGTAAAGGTCTCGACCATTCGAAGCAAGGCTTCGCGATCCGGAGTCTCCAGGCGATGAGCGATACGCTTGAGTTCCACCGCTGACCACTTCAGGTCTGATGCGATTCCCTCGAGGTCGCGCTTGAGTGCTGCTTCGGGCTTGCCAAGGCTCATGGCGTGCTACGCCTCCATTGCGTCACTGGCAGGTGCTGATAGCGGGGTCTGGCCATGTGGCCATCATCCGCAAGGCGGAAATGTCTGGCAAATTCGGGCGACAATTGGAATAACAACGCATGCCAAGTGCTCGCCACGGTTGTAACCTCAAGAAACCTTGCGCTTGCGCGGAGTGCGCGATTTACCGGATTGGTGGGGTTCAGCGGCCTTGGAAGGCGTCTTGGAAGCCTTGGAAGAGGATGAACCACTTCCTTTGCCGCCGAGGCTTCGCTTGAGCAGTTCGGTAAGGTCGATAACGTCCGCTCCCTGCTTACCGCCTTCGTCCGGCGACTCAACCTCTTCGATCTTGCCCTCCTTGGCTTTGCGCTGTACCAAATCCATGATCTTGGCTTCAAACTGATCCGTATAGTCCTCAGGGCTCCAGGCACCGGTCATGTCTTCCACCAGGCGCTTGGCCATGTCCAGTTCGCCTTTTTTCAGGTCTGGCGTCTTGGCCTCATCACTGAGTTCAAGCGTTTCCAGTCCACGAACTTCCGCGGGCCAGCGCAGCTTGACCAGCACAAGGGCATCGTCCAAAGGCATCAGGGCCGACAGGTACTGACGAGTGTGAAGCACTACCAGCGCCAGCGCCACCTTGTTCGTTTGCCGCAGGGTTTCCCGGAGCAGGGCGTAGACTTTCTCGCCGCGACGGTCGGGTGCAAGGTAGTAGGGCGTATCGATGTTCGGCAGCGGGATCTGCGCGCTGTCCACGAAGGAAAAGATTTCGATGGTCTGCGTAGACACTGGGTGAGCGGTACGGATCTCGTCCTCGCTCAGCACTACGTAGCGGCCCTTCTCGTATTGCACGCCCTTGACGATATTTTCCCGATCCATTTCTTCGCCGGTCACCTTGTTCACGCGCTTGTAGCCGACAGGGTCCATGCTGCGTTTATCCAGCCAATCGAAATCGACGCCCTTAGAGGCGGTGGCTGACACCAGCGCCACTGGGATATGAACCAGGCCGAAGCTGACAGCGCCTTTCCAAATTGCACGGGGCATGGGCTCTGAACCTGCTGATAGGGGAGATATCTGAAAAGACCAGCGTCCAGATCCTGAAGTTCAGACGAAACCGCCGCTGCGCCGCCGCCGTGCACCTTGCAACCCCGACGGGTACATTGCCGTGCATTCTGCATGCTGGCTTTGCGAATCTGGATTAGTTAAAGCGCATAACCCTTTGATTTTTAAGATCCGACGAACGGCTTCGGCGTAGGCATGCAGTCTGCTAATTATAGGAAAGTTCTGTAACGCCGAATCATGAAGAGTCGGTCACCTGTCAGTAGTGGGCCCATGTCGGAGCCCTATCAGGCGAAGGTTCAGGACATACAATACCAATGGAGATGCCCGATGCTGTCCACACTTGAACTGCGCAATATCATCGAAAGCAGCTTTTTGCCGCAGCGGTGCCAATGCTCTCAGGGCCCGAACCACTCGCTGACGGTCAAGGTATTCGGGGGGCACGCCGATCAGACAGACTTCATGGTCAGTGGTATCGATACGCGTCAGCTCAACAGTAGCCGTGCCATATCCAATCTGATCGCTGGGCTGCGCCATGACCTGTCCGCGCAGCGCGCCCAGCGCGGTATGGCGCAGCGTTCGCAGGCCGTCGCCGGCTTCTGATCTCTCTGCAGGTAGAACCCGCGGCCGCTCAGGCGCGGGTTTTTCTATGCGTGAACACCTGATCCAGTTCAGTCTCGGTAGAACACCTGGACCAGGTGGTAGCCGAATCGGCTTTTGATCGGCCCGTGCACTTGCTTGATCGGCTTGCGAAAAATCACTTGATCGATCGCGGCCACCATCTGTCCCGGCCGCACCTCCCCCAGGTCACCGCCACGCTTGGCTGAGGGGCAAGTGGAGTACTTGCGCGCCAGGACGTCGAAAGCCTCGCCTTTGGCCAGGCGTTGGCGCAGGGCTTCAGCTTCTTGCGCCGTGCGCACCAGTATGTGTCTAGCCTGGGCTTTCATGGGTCGATACGTCCGTAACTGCTGCGTGGATTGAAAGGGGGGGCGGGATGTTACTGCCTGCGCGCATTGTCGCCTACCCTTTCAATCACCGATCATCTGGCGAATCTTGCTGGCCAGGGTTTCCAGGGTAAAGGGCTTGCCTAGGATGTCCATGCCTTCTTCCAGGTAAGAGTCCCGATCAGCCGCCTTGTCAATATAGCCGGTCATGAACAGGACCTTCAGGCCGGGCCGCTGGCGCCGCGCGATTTCGGCCAACTGGCGTCCGTTGATGCCAGGCAGGCCTACGTCGGTTACCAGCAGATCGATGCGCAGCGGGGCCTCGAGCAAGGGTACCGCGACCTCGGCATCCGCTGCTGGATAACCTCGATAGCCAAGCTCGTCGAGCACATTGATGATCAGCATGCGTACCGAAGGGTCGTCCTCTACCACCAGCACGCATTCACCCTGTTGGGCCAGCGGAGCTTCGCATTCGGCCTGGGGCAGAACCGCGTCGCCTTCAGGCTCCAGGTAGCGAGGCAGGTAGAGACTCACTTCGGTTCCCGCGCCAGGCTCGCTGTCCAGGGTCACGTGCCCGCCACTCTGCTGGGTGAAACCGTAGATCATTGAAAGCCCCAGCCCGGTGCCCTGACCAGTAGGCTTGGTAGTGAAGAATGGGTCGAAGGCTTTCGCACGGGTCGAGGGCGACATGCCGCTGCCGTTGTCCCGCACGCAAAGCACCGCGTACTGCCCTGGCCGCACTGCTTCCATGGGCGGGTTCGGCTGGGCATGAGGCAGGTCCCTGTTGCAGGTGGTGATCACCAACTGCCCACCGCTCGGCATGGCATCGCGGGCGTTGATCACCAGGTTGAGCAGGGCGCTTTCAAGCTGGTTGGGGTCGGTGTACACCGGCCAGGCATCGGTTGCCAGGTCCAGCTGCAGGTCGATCTGCTCACCGGTGGTGCGTCCCAGCAGATCCTCGAGCGAGGTCACCAGGGCGTTGAGGTCGATACGCTGGCGGTCCAGCGATTGCCGCCTGGAGAATGCCAGCAGGCGATGAGTCAATGCTGCAGCCCGTTGCGCCGAGCCCAAGGCAGCCTCGGCGAAGCGGCCGATTTCGGCGCTGCGTCCCTTGGCGATGTAACGGTTCATCAGGTCCAGGCTGCCCATGATGCCGGTAAGCATGTTGTTGAAGTCGTGGGCGATCCCTCCGGTGAGCTGCCCTACGGCCTCCATCTTCTGGGCATGGCGCAGCAGCTCTTCGGCGCGTTCTCGTTCCTGCGCCTCGGCCAGTAGCCGGCGATTGGCCTCGGCCAAGGCCTGGGTGCGCTCCTGGACGCGTTGCTCCAGGGTTTCGTTGAGTTCTCGCAAGGCCTGCTCGGCCAGCTTGCGCTCGGTGATATCGATGGATGACCCAATGAAACGCACTGGTCGCCCATGGTCATCGCGGAAGCAGCGCCCCCGGGCGAACACCCAGCGCCAGCTTTCATCGCTCTGGCGTAGCCGATACTCCTCGGCGAACTCCCCAGTGCCGTGCATGCAGGCCTTGATTCGTCGAGCCACGTAGGCTCGGTCCTGGGGGTGGACGGCTGTCAGGTAATCGCCAATCGGACGCTGACCGGCCTGGTGAGGATCGATGTTGTGCATGTGGGCGAAGTGCGCATCGGCGATGAAGCGATCCTCGCGCACGTACCAGTCCCAGGTGCCT
Source organism: Pseudomonas massiliensis (assembly GCF_000826105.1). Classification (GTDB taxonomy): domain Bacteria; phylum Pseudomonadota; class Gammaproteobacteria; order Pseudomonadales; family Pseudomonadaceae; genus Aquipseudomonas; species Aquipseudomonas massiliensis. The sequence goes on from NZ_CCYK01000007.1 coordinate 1,714,577, forward strand.
ACGGCATGGGTTGCGTCCAGGGCCAGGCGCAGGCGCTCTTCGGAAGCGGCCTTGGCGCGTTGTTCTTCGGCCAGGCGCAAGGCGAGCGTGCGCTCATCCAGAGGCTCCATCGCCTGGCGCAGCACTGAGAGGAAAAAGCCCAGGAGGCGACCCTGTTCATCCCTCAATGGTCTGAAGCGTCCAGCCAGGTGACGAGACGCCTGGCCGTGCAGCGAGGGATTGAACGCCAGGTCGAAATCCTGCAGGTCGCAAGGCTTGCCCGCTGTCGCCTGTTCGATCACGAACCGGGCTTGCGGCGAGTGCTCCGGGAACCACTTGAGCAAAGCCAGGCCCTGTTGCCGTTTTTCCAGGCCGAACAGGGCCAGAAACTCGGGATTTGCAACGGCATGCTGCCCCGTTTCCCAGCACAAGGCCATCGGCACGGGTGCCTGGTTCACCATCTGAGCAGCCTGATGTAACACCCCGGGCCATGGCAGCGGCGTCTCGCTGCCTGTGCTGGCGCCACTGATGCCGGGCTCGACCGCCGCCGGGTTTATCACTGTCATCCCGTATCCCTTGCTTGCCATTTGAGTTGCTTCACCATGCCCTTAGCAGCCAAGCTATGGAGCGAATCGATGTCACCGTTTCCAACGTAATACTGGCGGATTTCACATGGACCTACCGGCGCTGCTCAAACTTCTAGCTTCACAGGACGGTTCGGACCTGTACCTTTCCACTGGCGCCCCTCCTTGTGCCAAGTTCAATGGCGTGCTGCGCCCCTTGGGCAGCGAAGCCCTGAAACCGGGGGAGGTCGCCCAGATCGCTGCCAGCATCATGGATGCGGAGCAACGGGCCGATTTTGACCGGGAACTGGAAATGAACCTGGCGCTTTCGCTGCCTGGCGTCGGGCGTTTTCGAGTCAACATCTTCAAACAGCGCAACGAAGTATCCCTGGTAGCACGAAACATCAAGCTCGATATCCCTCTGTTCGAAGACCTCAAGCTACCGCCGGTTCTGCTCGACGTAGTGATGCGCAAACATGGCCTGGTACTGTTCATCGGCGCCACCGGGTCCGGCAAGTCAACCTCACTGGCCGCGCTCATCGATCATCGCAATCGCAGCAGCAGCGGCCACATCATTACCATCGAGGATCCGGTGGAGTATATCCATCGTCACAAGAAGTGCATCGTCAACCAGCGAGAAGTTGGAGTAGACACGCGCAGTTTCCGCGCTGCCCTGAAGAATACCCTGCGCCAGGCGCCGGATGTGATCCTCATCGGGGAGATCCGTGACCGCGAAACCATGGAGCATGCCCTGGCCTTCGCCGACACCGGGCACCTGGCCATTTCGACGCTTCACGCCAACAACGCCAACCAGGCCCTGGACCGGATCATCAATTTCTTTCCAGAGGAACGCCGCGCTCAGTTGCTCCAGGACTTGGGCAACAATCTGCAGGCCTTCGTATCTCAGCGCCTGGTCAAGACCGTGGATGGCAAGCGTCGTGCCGCGGTGGAAGTCATGCTGGGCACTGCGACCATTCGCGATCTCATCCACCGCGGCGAATTCGGCGAATTGAAGGGCATCATGGAAAAGTCGGTAAACCTTGGCATGAAAACCTTCGACATGGCGCTGTTCGATCTGGTGATCGAAGGCGCTATCAGTGAAGAGGAAGCCTTGAAAAATGCCGATTCGGTCAACAACCTTCGGCTGCGCCTGAAATTGCAGCGAGACCCGACTCCAGGCCGTACCGGCGTTTCGACGACACCGGGCACGGCAGCGGGTGGTCGGCCGGATTGGGGACTGGTGGATGAAGAGGGCCGGGACTGACACGAGCGCTGGCCCCTTACACCATTTTCAAACGTTGCTTGCGGGTCGGCGGGGGAAAGGCCTGATCGAGACGTGCCAGGTCCTCACTGTCCAGCTCCAGGGTGGCGGCGCGGGCGTTCAGGCGCACGTGCACCGGATCCACCGCCTTGGGTATGGCGATGACCCCCGTACTGCGAATCACCCAGGCCAGGCAGACCTCGGCCGGGGTTACCCTATGACGCACGGCGATTGCCTGCAACGCCGGGTGCTCGAGGAAGCGGCCTCCCTGGGCGATGGGGCAGTAGGCCATGATCGGCATACGGCGCTGCTGCGCCCATGGCAGGAGGTCGTATTCGATTCCTCTGGCCTGCGGGTTATACAGCACTTGCTGGGCGGCACAGTTGCTCAGGTCTGCATCGGCAAGATCGCCCAGGTCGAAGTTCGACAGGCCCCAGGCGCCGATCTTGCCGCTGGCTCGCAGCGTTTCGAAGCCTTCGAGGGTTTCCTCCAGGGGATGACTGCCGGGCCAGTGGAGCAGGTAGAGGTCCAGGCGGTCTACGCCGAGGCGGCGCAGGCTGCGCTCGCAGGCGCTGACCACACCCTGGCGGCTGGCATGCTGAGGGTAGACCTTGCTGACCAGGCAGTAGGGCTCGCTGACGCCGCGCAAGGCCTGGCCCACCAGGGTTTCAGCGCCTCCTTCGGCGTACATCTCGGCGGTGTCGATCAGGCTCAGGCCCATCTCCAGGCCCAGGCGCAGCGCGGCGATTTCCTGCTCTCGGCGTTGGCTGTCCTCGCCCATGCGCCAGGTACCCTGACCGATAAGGGGCACGGTCTTGCCAGCCAGTTGTACGTTTCGCATCAGCTTCTCCCAATCAGGTTAGCAACGACTGCGGCCTGGCCAGCACCTGCACCAACACGTCGTGCATGGCCTGGGCGGCGCTTGAGAGCTGATGGTCGGCAAGCCGCATCAATCCGATCCTGCGTTCGATCCGAGGTTCCTCCAGGGCAAGGCAGAGGGCACCCGAGGCCTCCATCTGTTGCCGACACAACGCCGGGACGGCACTCACGCCCAGGCCGCAGGCTACCATTCGGCCCACCGTGCTCAACTGATGGCTTTCCAAGGCTACCGCCAGGCGCCCGTGCCGCTCGCGTAAATCGGCTTCCAGCAACAGGCGCACGGCAGACGGGCGCTGCAGGGTGATGAAATCGGCTTCCAGCAATTGGGCCCAAGTGATACCGGGCGCATTGGCCCAGGATGACTCCCGGGGCACCACGGCAACGAAACGATCAAGAAACAAGGGTTCGAAGGAGAGCGAACGGACGGATTCCGGTTCGAAGCCGATGCCCAATTCGACCCGACGCTGGCGAACCATCTCAACCACTTCTTCGTTTATCACGTCATGAACGGCTACATTGACCTTGGGATACTGGTCTTTGAAGCGGCGCAGGGCATCAGGCAGCAGGTTGGCCGCAAACGACGGCATGGCGGCAATGGAAACCTTGCCCAACTGCAAAGTGAAGTGCTGGCGCAGACGCTCTTCAGTGTTATCCCAATCGGCCAACAACTGGCGTGCAAGCGGTAGAAGAATCTCGCCCTCCGGGGTGAGGCTCACATTGCGCGTGCTCCGTACCAACAAAGGGCCGCCCAGGTCTTCTTCAAGACCCTTGATGGTCAGGCTCAAGGCTGGCTGGGACAGGTGCAAGCGTTCCCCAGCCTGAGCGAAATTCAAGGTCTGAGCGATTGTCACGAAGGCACGGAGTTGACGAGGGGTCATAAGGAAAGCAAATCAATCCATCAAAAAAACAAAATTATCAAATGACTGCTTCAGGCGGAAGATAAGCCCAAGCTCCAACTGTCTCCTGCGAGCAACCAGTTGGGGGCGACCTCATAACGATAAAAAGGCATTCACCATGGCCGGACTCGACAAGCGGGTATACACCTATGAAGAGGCCCTCGCAGGGCTCACCGACAACATGACCGTATTGGCCGGCGGGTTCGGCCTCTGCGGCATCCCCGAAAACCTTATCGCTCAGATCAAGCGCATGGGTGTGCGCGGGCTCACGGTGGTCTCCAACAACTGCGGCGTTGACGGCTTCGGCCTTGGGGTACTGCTCGAGGAGCGGCAGATCCGCAAGATGATCGCCTCCTACGTTGGCGAGAACGCCTTATTCGAGCGGCAGTTGCTGGACGGCGAACTCGAAGTGGAACTGACCCCCCAGGGGACCCTGGCGGAAAAAATGCGCGCCGGTGGCGCAGGCATCCCCGCATTCTATACCGCGACCGGCTATGGCACTCCCATTGCAGAGGGCAAGGAGGTCAGGGTGTTCAATGGCCGCCATTACATCCTTGAACAGGCCATTACCGGAGATTTTGCGATCGTGAAGGGCTGGAAGGCTGACCATTTCGGCAATGTCGTGTACCGCCATACGGCCCAGAACTTCAATCCACTGGCGGCAACCGCCGGCAGGATCACCGTGGTGGAGGTCGAAGAAATCGTCGAGCCGGGCAGCCTTGAGCCCAGCCAGATCCATACCCCGGGGATCTTCGTCGACCGGGTTATCCAGGGCAGTTTTGAAAAGCGCATCGAAAAACGCACATTGAAGGCGTGAGCGCCGCTCACCGGAGGATCTCGAACATGGCTCTGACCCGCGAACAAATGGCCCAGCGTGTAGCGCGTGAATTGCGCGACGGGTATTACGTCAACCTGGGCATCGGCATTCCGACCCTGGTAGCCAACTATGTCCCGCCTGGCATGGATGTCATGCTTCAATCGGAGAACGGCCTGCTCGGCATGGGCGAGTTTCCCACGGAGGCGACCGTGGATGCCGACATGATCAACGCCGGCAAGCAAACGGTGACGGCCCGCATCGGCGCGTCCATTTTCGACTCGGCGCTGTCCTTCGCCATGATCCGTGGCGGCCACGTGGACCTTACCGTGCTGGGTGCCTTCGAGGTGGATGTGGAGGGGAATATCGCCTCCTGGATGATTCCTGGAAAACTGGTCAAGGGTATGGGCGGCGCCATGGACCTGGTCGCTGGCGCGGACAACATCATCGTCACCATGACCCATGCGTCCAAGGACGGTGAGTCGAAATTGCTGCCTCGTTGCAATCTGCCGCTTACCGGCGCCGGCTGCATCCGCAAGGTCCTCACGGACCTGGCCTGGCTGGAAATAGAAGACGGTGCTTTCATCCTGCGTGAGCGTGCCCCTGGCGTGAGCGTCGAGGAGATCGTCGCCAAGACCGCCGGCCGTCTGGTGGTACCGGATCAGGTGCCTGAAATGACGTTCTAGCGTCACCGAAGTGTTCGCGCGCCCTGCGCCCTTGGGAGGCCCCCTGAGCGGCTCGCCGGGACGCGGGGCGCTTGCGGTGGTTTGCCCAATAACGAAAATAAAAGGTTGACTATGTCCACTTCCCTGGAAGACAGCCGGTTCGCCCGGTTCGCCCTGCGCTGTTCGGGTTTCGCCGAACGCTGGTTCCCGGATTCCTATGTCTTCGCCGCGCTGGCAGTGGTGGTGGTAGCCCTGGCGGCCCTGGCCATTGGCGGTACCCCGACGGCGACCGCCGCAGCCTTTGGCGACGGTTTCTGGAGCCTGATCCCGTTCACCATGCAGATGGCCTTCGTTGTCATCGGCGGCTATGTGGTCGCCAGCTCCCCACCCGCGGCCCGGCTGATCGCCGCCTTGGCACGAGTACCGCGCAATGGCCGATCCGCCGTGGCCTGGGTGGCCCTGGTATCCATGCTCGCGTCGCTGCTCAATTGGGGCTTGTCCCTGGTATTCGCCGGCTTGCTGGTACGGGCCCTGGCCAGGCGGGAAGAGCTGCGCATGGATTATCGGGCGGCGGGGGCGGCTGCCTAGCTGGGGCTAGGCGCAGTCTGGGCGCTGGGGTTGTCATCTTCGGCAGCCCAGCTGCAGGCCAATCCGGCGAGCCTCCCTCCTTCGATCCTGGCGATCACCGGTGTGATCCCCTTCACCCAGACCATCTTCCTCTGGCAGTCGGGTGTGCTTCTTCTGGCTTTGGTAGTGGTTTCCCTGATAGTGGCCTATGTCACTGCCCCAGGCGCCGGTAGCGCCAAGGATGCCCGGGCCTGCGGGGTGGACCCCAGCTTCAACGCGCCTGCCCTGTGCAAGCGAGAGCGGCCAGGGGAATGGTTGGAATACAGCCCAGTACTGACGATCATCCTGGTACTGCTAGCCGGTGGCTGGCTGGCCAGGGAATTCGCAAGCAAGCCGGTAATAATGGCCATTTCCGGCTTGAACACCTATAACTTCCTGTTCCTGATGCTCGGCGCGCTTTTGCACTGGCGCCCCCGCAGCTTCCTTGACGCCGTAGCTCGGGCTGTGCCAACCACCACTGGGGTGCTCATCCAGTTCCCACTCTATGGTTCCATTGCAGCGATCATGACAACCGTCAAGGGCATGGATGGGCAAACCGTCGCCCATCACATTTCCACCTTCTTCACGCAAATCGCCAGCCATGATACCTATGCCGTATTGATGGGCGTCTATTCCGCAGTCCTGGGGTTTTTCATCCCTTCCGGCGGGGGCAAGTGGATCATTGAGGCGCCCTACGTAATGCAGGTGGCGAACGACCTCGGCTATCACCTGGGTTGGGCCGTCCAGATCTACAACGCGGCGGAAGCCCTGCCCAACTTGATCAACCCCTTCTACATGCTGCCACTGCTCGGGGTGCTTGGACTGAAGGCGCGCGAGCTGATTGGTTTTTCTTTCGTACAGTTGCTGGTGCACGCGCCCTTGGTACTGGTTCTGCTCTGGTGGCTGGGCGGTACCCTGGACTACGTACCGCCAATAGCGCCCTGAGGGGGTAGGCGGACGAATCCACCGGCCGAAACGACGCTGCCCTCGCATGACGAGGGCAGCAGGGCAGGCCGGGGGCGGAACAACCAGTTGGGCAACTCAACCGCCGTCGGTATCGATGTCGGCGTCCTTGGGGTTGTATACCTTTTCCTCGCCGGGCTCAGGCCCGAAGTCAGGGCTGTAGCTGTTGCCTTCTGCGGTGGAGGGGTCACCTTCGCCCGGCGTCGCCCCGGGCCCTATGGCCGCGCCGGTAGTACCTTGGTCGTGCGGTTGGCTACCGACCTCCGGCTGGGCAGTGCCTTGTTCATCTGGCGCGCGGTTGGTCATCATCGCCTCCGCTTACTTATCAGTGCCGGTGCCTTCGGAGCCCGTGCCACCCATGCCGGTTTTTCCGTTGGTTGGCCGAGTATCGCTGCTCTGAGGCGTGGACACGTCGGTGTTGGTATGGGGCTTGGGATTGCTGGCGGTGGAGCCATCGGTATTGCGATTGGGCAGGCTGCCGGTGCCGGTACCCGTAGCGCCGCCCTTGTCGGCAGGCAGGGTGCCGGGGTTGGCTGGCGCGGTGGTGCCAGTGCTCGAATCAGCCAGGGCAAGTGCGCTGCCGGCGCCCAGGGTCGCGGCCAGGAAAAGGGTAGCGAGAGATTTGCGGGTCATGTTCGTCTCCAGGATGAAGGACACATGACATAAGGCAGGCGAACGCAAGGCTTAGTGCCAGCGAAGCGACGGGTGGTATTCACCCCGTCGCTGCGCTGGGCAGGGTCATACCACCAGCGACAACAGCAGGATCAGGATGATGCCTACCACTGAAAGAATGGTTTCCATCATGCTCCAGGTCTTGAAGGTTTCTTCCACGGTCATGTTGAAATACTGCTTCACCAGCCAGAAACCTGCGTCGTTGACGTGGGAAAGGATCACCGACCCAGCGCCAGTGGCAAGCACCAACAGCTCCCGATTGACGTCTGGAATCAGCGTGACCACAGGGGCGACTATGCCGGCGCCAGTGATGGTCGCTACCGTTGCCGAGCCGGTCGCTATGCGAATCACCGCGGCCACCAGCCAGGCGAGCAGGAGCGGGTTGATCTGAGCATGCACGGCCATCTGACCGATTACGTTACCGACGCCCGTATCCACCAGCATCTGCTTGAAACCGCCGCCCGCGCCCACGATCAGGATGATCGCGGCAGTGGGTGCCAGGCTCTGATCCAGCAGTTTCATGACTTGGGAGCTGGAAAAGCCGCGAGCGAAGCCAAAGGTATAGAAAGCCAGGAGCAGGGCGGCGAGCAGGGCAGTGATGGGATGGCCGATCAGGTCCATCCATACGCGTACCATGTGGTCGGCTGGCAATACTACGTCGGCGAAGGTCTTGAGCAGCATCAGGAATACGGGAAGAAGAACAGTGACCAGCGTCACCGTAAAGCTCGGCAGGTCGCGAGCGCTCGATTCCTTGGCGATCTGATCCATCAGCTCCTGGGAGGGGTTGCCCGGTACATAGCGAGAGATGAACGCACCGAACAGCGGGCCGGCGATCATCGCCGTGGGCAGGCCCACCAGCAGGCCGTAGAAGATGGTCTTGCCGATGTCCGCGCCGAACACGCCGATGGCCAGCAACGGACCGGGGTGGGGAGGCACCAGGCCGTGCACAACCGAAAGGCCGGCCAGCAGAGGGATGCCGATCTTCACCAGCGACACGCCGGAGCGTCGCGCCACGATGAACACCAGCGGAATCAGCAGGACGAAACCGATTTCGAAGAACAGCGGGATACCTACCAGGAAGGCCGAGAACATCATCGCCCAATGCACATAGCGCACCCCGAACCAGCGGATGAGGGTCTGGGCGATCTGGTCGGCGCCGCCGGAATCAGCCATCAGCTTGCCCAGCATGGTGCCCAGGGCAAGCACGATGCCGACGAAGCCGAGCACGCCGCCGAAGCCGTCCTGGAACGACTTCATGACCTTGGCCACGGGCATCCCGGAGGTCAAGCCGAGGAAGCCGGCGGCCAGCGTAAGGGCCACGAAGGGGTGGACCTTCAACTTGGTGATCAACAGGATCAAGCCGATGATCGTCACCAGCGCATCGATCATCAGAAAGGTATCAAGGGGCAAACCCAGCATGGTCAAGGCCTCGTATTGTTATTGATGGCGCAGAAGGGGGCGCCGGCAGCGTCGCCGGCGGCTTGGCTGTGGTCATCGGCACCGGATTCACGCAACCAACCGTCCACTTGCCGGGCGAGTTCGACGATTGGCAGGGTGGCGTCCACGGCCAGAGTGTGGGATTCGCCTGTGGGCGGCTCGAGCGCGGCGAATTGACTGTCGATCAGGCTGGCAGGCATGAAATGGCCGGGGCGGTGTGCGACTCGGTCCGCGGCTTCTTCCCGCGATAGCTCAAGGAACACGAAGCCGAGCTCCGGTACCGCGTTTCGAAGCGTGTCGCGATACTTGCGTTTCAATGCCGAGCAGGTCAGCACCGGGCGCTGGCCTTGGGCAACCCAGGTGGCCATTTCCTCGCCAAGGCGCTGGAGCCAGCCCGCTCGGTCGGTGTCATCCAGGGGAATGCCCGCACTCATCTTGGCGATATTGGCGGCAGGGTGGAACGCATCGCCTTCGATCAGGCGGCCGCCACTGCGCTCGACGATAGCCGCGCCGACGCTGCTTTTGCCGCAGCCGGACACGCCCATCACGACCAGCGCGCTCAAGGGTGAAACCATCTTTACCTCCAGCGGGGTAGCGCTGTCTGGGCGATGGAAGGCCAACGCCGCTAACGCCACACCCTGTCTTGTTGTTCGTATGTGTCAAAGCGGTATGACGGATTCGACCGCGGGCGACTGGGCTCTACTGCATTTCCCGCCGCTTGAGACAGCGCTACCTTATCCAAATTCCTACCCATGGCAAGAGAAAATTCCTACACTCGCCGGCTACCGTGAAACAGAGATGCTTCAGTACATGGCTCGTTCTGGCACCCGTACCACTGGCCGACCTACGCTCGATGAAGTCGCCCGCCTATCAGGCGTATCCCCCATTACCGCGTCACGGGCCTTGCGCGGGGTTGCCACGGTCGCGCCCGAGCTGGTCCTGCGCGTACAGGAGGCCGCCGCCAGCCTCGGCTATGTGACCAACCTGGCGGCCCGAGCCCTGGCGTCTGCGCGAAGTCAATCGGTGGTGGTATTGATACCCTCGCTGTCCAACCACCTGTTCATCGACACGCTGGAGGCTATCCACCAAGTGTTCCGGCCCAAGGGACTGGAAGTTCTCATCGGCAACTATCACTACGATGAACAGGAAGAAGAAAATCTCATACGCAACTATCTGGCTTACCAGCCCTGCGGAATGTTGCTGACGGGAGTCACTCGGAGCGAGAACGCTACTCGCTTGCTTGCCCAGGCGGCATTGCCTTGTGTGCATATGATGGAACTCAGTGCCACAGCCGGGATTGCCTGCGTGGGCTTCTCCCAAGAGCAGGCCGGCGCGGCGGCCGCTGCCCATCTGCTTGGTCAGGGTCGCAGGCACCTGGCTTATGTCGCGGCTCAGTTGGACCCACGGGTCCTTCAGCGTGCCGAAGGCTTTCGTCAGGCGCTGAGGCAGGCGGGGTGCCATGACCCGTCGCTCGAAGTGATGTGCCCCGAGCCTTCCTCCATCGGATTGGGTGGCGAGTTGTTCCAGCGCTTGCTGCGGACGCGCCCCGATGTGGATGGAATCTTCTTTTGCAACGATGACCTGGCACAGGGCGCGATCTTCGAGGCGCAGCGCCTGGGCATTAGCATCCCCGCCCAGGTTGCAATGGTGGGCTTCAACGACCTGCCAGCATCGGCACACATGGTCCCCCGGCTGACGTCCATCCGCACGCCAAGGGCTGAAATCGGCCGCCAGGCCGCGTTGATGCTGCTTGATCAGCTCGATGGAAAGGGCGCGCCGATGCGCCCCAGCGACCTGGGTTTCGAGCTGATCGTGCGAGAAAGCTGATGACCGGTCACCGGAACCGGTGCGATTAGACTGAACTCATCCTCTGGTCAAGGCGTCCTCAATAGTGTAGGGCGATGCGGATCGCAATCCGGCGAACGCGCATCAACAGTCCACTTCCTTTGAGGAGCGACATGATGACCATCCCAAACCAGTCACCGACGCCGAAGGGCGCGGACCGTGCACAAGACCATTTGCACACTATCACCAGTGAAGCCAGTTCGGCGGTCAATGAATTGAAAGAGCAAGGTACTCAGCAATTCGAGCAGTACCGCGATAAAGCCGCCGATCAGCTCGAGGGCCTGGTCGAAGGTGTGCAATCGGCCGCGTCGGCCATGGAAGGACGCGACACACTGGGGCTGGCTCAGGGACTGTCCGATGTCGCCGCCAGCCTGGGTGATTTTGCCGATCGCATGCGCCACAAGAGCGCTGAAGAGCTCCTGCAGGAAGGCGCCCGCGTGGCCCGGGAAAATCCGATGTTGTTCCTGGCTGGCACCGTGGCAGTGGGCTTTGCCTTGTCTCGCTTCCTCCGTGCTTCAGCGCCAGCGAGTACTTCCAGCGAGGACGACGGGCTGAGCGCGATGGCGCCTACCCCGCAGGAAGCCTATGGCGCCAGCGCGCCTTACCAGAGCACTGTCGCCGAGGGCAGCACCATGCCAGGCAGCCGCCCCCCAGTGGACCCGCTGCCCGCTGCCGACCCTCTCGGTGAGGCAGCCACCTATCCAACCCTGGACAAGCCTGTCGACTCGCTGAACAAAGGAGGCCTGGTATGAACGTCGAGACGCGCACCACGCAAACCTCTGCCACCGGGCAGGTGCGTCGCGAGACCACTGTGCATACGCCCGAGGGTGATGCAAGCGTCATCAGCCTGTTGCGCCAGCTGACCCATGAAGTGCCCGCCCTGTTCAGCAAGGAATTGGCCTTGGCCAAGGCTGAAATGGAAAAGAGCCTCACCACCCTCAAGGCCGGCGTCGCGGCTGTCGCTGGCGGAGCCATTGTGTTGCTGGGCGGTTTCATCGTGTTGTTGATGGCGGCGGTCTACGGCTTGAGCACCGTGCTGCAGCCGTGGCTGGCCGCGCTCATCGTCGGCGGCGTCGTGATGGTGATCGGCTTCATCATGCTGCAGGCAGGAAAGAAACAGTTCGAGCCTTCTCATTTCAAGCCAGACCGTACCCTCAATGCCATGGATAAAGACCAGCAAGTACTGCGGAGTAAATTGCCATGACTTCCTCGATTACCGCACAGTCGCATAAAAGTCCGGAAACGCTGGAGCATGAGATTGACCAGCAACGGGCCAATATCAGCAATATCGTAGACGCCCTGGAGAGCAAGTTGACCCCGGGTCAGCTCTTCGACCAGGCCCTGGCCTATACCCGCGGCAATGGCGGTGAGTTCTTCCAGAACCTGGGCACCACTGTAAAGAACAATCCGGTCCCTACTGTGCTGGCCGGCCTGAGCCTGGCCTGGTTGGCGATGAACCAGAACCGGCCCATCGCGCCGCGCCGGGTGAACGAAGGCCCCAGCCTGATGGATCGGGCCAGCGCCGCAGCAAGCAAGGTCGGCCAGGTGGTGGACTCGGCCAAGGAGCAACTGCGTGGTGCCGCCGATTCGGTGACCACCCGCGCTTCGGCGGTCAAGGACTCGGTGACTTCCAGTGCTTCCAGCGTGAAAAACTCGGTCGCCTCCGGCGCGTCTAGCGTCAAGGACAAAGCGACGACCTGGCGCGATGGCGCCAGCGATCGCCTTAGCCAGGGAAGCGAACGCCTCAACCATGGCGCTCACGACCTTACCCACCAAGCCAAGACCACCGGCGTCCAGGTCAAGGGCCAATTCGAGCACCTGCTTCAGGAGCAACCACTGGTTCTAGCCGCGGTTGGCCTGGCGCTCGGCGCTGCCTTTGGCGCTGCCTTGCCTTCCACGCGTCATGAAAATCGACTGCTGGGCAAAACCAGTGACCGGCTGACGGAGCAAGTCAAGAGCAAGGCGCGTGAAGTCAAGGAAACGGTGAAGAGCGAAGCGGGCGCGGCGGTAGAGCAGGTTCGGGGTAACGACAGTGATGCCGGCAGCACGTCCAAGGGCAACGCGAGCGGCAATGGCTATGATGGAGCCGCGCACGTTGGCCGGCCCAATGCTGGGGCCGATACTGATCTTTCCCGAGGGCTCGGCACCCATCACTGAAATCCGTATCGTTTTTTGCCCCGGGCGTTTTTGAAACGTCCGGGGTTTTTTTTGTTTGATTCCGGTTTCGTCAATATTCCGTCGCGAATGCCAATCCCTCGTGCCTTTTCCTTGCGCTCCGCCAAGGTTTCATACAGTCTGCGCAGCATGCGTATCCGAATTGGCAAGGAAGCATGCAATAGTTGTTACAGGCGTCCGTGATGGCGGAATGAAATCGAACTTTCACGGTCAGAGACTCGGTTTTCACATTCGGTAACGTTTCATGCGCTTGACTCTTGATCCTCGCAACGACATCGACGCCGCCCTGTTACGCTACCGTCGGGTCTTCTGGGCGTTGGCTATTTTCAGTGGCGTCATCAACCTGCTGGTGCTGGTACCTTCGCTCTACATGATGCAGGTGTATGACCGGGTCTTGACCAGTCGCAATGAAACTACACTGCTCATGCTTACCCTCATTGCCATGGGGCTGTTCATGCTCAGTGGCGTGATCGAATGGCTACGCGGCCAGGTCATGATCCGCATGAGCGCGGGGATCGACGCTACCTTGGCGCAGCGTTTGTTTGACGCGGCTTTCACCCGTAGCCTGCGCAAGCAGGACAGCAATCCCGCTCAGGTGTTCGGCGATCTTACCCAAGTGCGCCAGTTCATCACCGGCCAGGGCCTGTTGGCGATGCTCGACGCGCCCTGGCTTCCGGTCTTCATGGTCATCGCCTTCCTGTTTCACCCCTGGTTCGGCTTCCTGTCCTTGGGAGTTGCCCTGGTCTTGATCGCCTTGGCGCTTTGGGGGGAGCTTTCGACCCGGCCCAGTCTGGCCCAGGCCAACGGCCTTTCCATGAAGGCCAATCTTTATGTGAACAGCAGTTTGCATAATGCTGAGGTGATTCAGGCGATGGGCATGCTGCCAGCGCTGCGCAAGCGTTGGAGCTGGCTGCAACAGGGCATGATTTCCGCCCAGGCCGTGGCCAGCGACCGAGGCGCGCGGATCAGCGCCATGACCAAGTTCGTGCGGGTAGCGGCGCAGTCGTTGTCTCTAGGCCTGGGGGCCCTGTTGGTGCTGGAAGGACAGATCTCAGGAGGCATGATGATTGCCATGTCCCTGCTGCTGGGACGCGCCCTGGCGCCGGTTGAAATCGCGATCGGCTCGTGGAAACAATTCGTGGGCGCTCGTCAGAGCTACCGCCGCCTGAGCGACCTGCTGGCTGAAGAGCCGGAAACAGTGGCGCCCATGACTCTGCCGGCGCCAACGGGCGCTCTCAAGGTGGAGCGTTTGCTGGCCGCGCCGCCTGGCGCGAAGGACCCGATCATCAAAGGAGTGGATTTCCAGCTGGCCAAGGGCGAGATCCTGGCGGTCATCGGCCCGAGCGCTTCGGGCAAATCCACGCTGGCCCGCGCGCTGGTGGGCATCTGGCCCGCGATGGAAGGTGCCGTGCGCCTGGATGGGGCGCCGCTGGACCAATGGGCACCCGAAGCGCTGGGGCCCCATCTGGGCTATCTGCCGCAGGATATCGAGCTGTTCGATGGCAGCGTGGCCGAGAACATCGCCCGCTTCGGTGAGCTCGACTCCGAACCGATCATCCAGGCCGCTCGGCATGCCGGTATCCATGAAATGATCCTGCGCTTCCCGCAAGGGTACGACAACGTCCTCGGCCCCGGTGGGCAGGGCCTGTCTGGCGGACAGAAGCAACGCATCGGCCTGGCTCGGGCACTGTATGGCCAACCGGCTCTGATCGTCCTGGACGAGCCCAACTCCAACCTGGACGAAGCCGGCGAACAGGCGCTGGTGCAGGCACTGCGGGCGCTCAAGAACGCGGGCAGTACTGTGATCATGATCACCCACCGGCCGAGCGTGCTGGGGGTGGTCGACAAGATCCTGGTCCTCAACGACGGCCGCCAGCAATTGTTCGGTTCCCGCGACCAGGTACTCAAGGCGGTATTGCCGCCGGCAAGCGCTCCCACCGTGGCTCCCAATCCCCCCGTCAAGGAGGCGCGTTCCGATGCGTGACGTAACCGCCCGCCGGCCATTGGCGCCGGTGACACCCATTTCGAACGAAGCCGCCAACGCCGATGCCGGCAGCACGGCGCGCAAGGGCCTCTGGTTTCTGCTGGTTGCCTTTGGTGGATTCCTGCTCTGGGCTTTCGTAGCCCCCCTGGACCAGGGCATGGTCGGGCAAGGCACCGTGGTGGTGGCCGGAGAACGCAAGACAGTGCAGCCGCTGGTTGGCGGTGTTGTCGAGAAGATCCTCGTGAGCGAGGGCGATCTGGTCAGCCAGGGGCAGTTGCTGGTGCAACTGAATACGGTACAGGCCCAGTCGCAATTGGAGGTGACCTTGGGCAAGCTGTTGAGTGCCCGTGCCACCGAGGCGCGACTGACCGCCGAACGGCTGCGCCAGGACCATATCGAGTGGCCTGCGGATCTGCTCGAGCATGCCGCCGACCCACGCGCCAAGGCAGCCATGGCGCTGCAGGAAAACCTGTTCCTGACACGCAAGGCCGAACTGGCCAGCCGGCAGGGCATCGTCGATCACGAGGTGGCTTCCCTTACGCAGCAATTGCGCGCGTATCGCCAGGTAAAAGGCAATTACGATGCGCAGATGAGCTTCCAGCAGGAAGAACTCAGTGGGCTGCGTGACCTCGCGCGTGACGGCTACGTGCCCCGCGCCAAGCTGTTCGAGGCCGAGCGCAATACCGCGCAACTGTCTGGTCAGATCGCCTCGTCCATCGGCGATATCGGCAAGACCGAACAATCGATCAATGAGAGCAGGCTCAAGGCGATGCAGCAGGAGCAGGAGTTTCGCCGTGACGCGGAAAGCCAGCTCAGTGACGTGGCAGCCGAGGCCTCCGGGTATGCCGACCAGATCCGCGCCCTGCGCTTCGAGGTGGATAACGGCTCGCTACGCGCGCCAGTATCCGGGGAAGTGCTCAACCTGACCGTGCATACCATCGGCGGGGTGGCCACGGCCGGGCAGGCCTTGATGGAAGTCGTGCCGGTCGGCACGCCGTTGGGGATCACCGCGCGTTTCCCGCCGATGCTCGCCAACAAGCTGCGGCCCGGCCTGCCGGTACAGGTACATTTCACCGCATTACAGCGAGTAGATACGCCGACGGTGACCGGGACCGTGGCAACGGTTTCAGCGGACCAGCTCATCGATGAGCAGACCTCGGCGCGCCAGTATCGGGGAAAGTGCTCACCCGGCCCGTGCATCCCATCGGGGGGGTGGCCCGGGCGGGGCAGGCCTTGATGGAAGTCGTGCCGGTCGGCACGCCGTTGGGGATCACCGCGCGTTTCCCGCCGATGCTCGCCAACAAGCTGCGGCCCGGCCTGCCGGTACAGGTACATTTCACCGCATTACAGCGAGTAGATACGCCGACGGTGACCGGGACCGTGGCAACGGTTTCAGCGGACCAGCTCATCGATGAGCAGACTCACCAGCCATATTTCTCCGCCAAGGTGGAATTGCCACCCGATACGCTGCCCAAGCTGCAGGCGGCCGGCCTGCCAATCAAACCCGGGATGCTGGCGGACGTGACCGTGGTGACGGGTGAGCGCACCCTCGTCAATTACCTGATGAAACCCTTGCGCGAGCGCCTGCTCGCAGCCTTCAAGGAAGAATGAATGAATAACCGCTGGCTACCCCTTGCGCTGCTGTGCCTGTCTATCCAGGCCCACGCATTGAGCCCAGACCCTGATCGCCTGACGCTGCTGCAACTGTACGACGCTTCCCGATTGAACGATCCTGTGATGCGTTCGGCCGATTCCTCGCATCGGGCGGCGCAGAACGAAGAGGCCATCGGCCGCGGCGGGCTATTGCCACAGCTGTCCTTGAGTTCGCGCTACGGCAAGGGTGGCCGTACCGACGGCGGCACTGACGCCAGCTATGTCGACAGTGACGACTATCAGTCCAACAGCCTATCGCTGGTCGCCCAGCAGCCGATCTACGACAAGGGGCGCTGGGCGGCCTACCAGCAGGGCAAGGCGCGTGGCGAGCTGGGCGAAGTGCAATACCAGGTAGCCGACCAGGCGCTCTACGATCGGGTCGCCAAGGCCTATTTCGCGGTGGCGAGGGTGGAAAACGAGCTGAAACTGATCGCCCAGCAAAAGGCCGCGATCGCCGGGCTGGTGGATCAGAGTCAGCGCCTGTACGAGAAAGGGCAGGGCGCGATTACCGATGTGGATGAAGCGCGCGCCCGTTATGATCTGGTCGAAGCCCAGGAGGCGGAGAACCAGGCGCAGCGCATCGCCGCCTTGCGTACCCTGTCTGGCCGGGGCAGCCTGCCGCTGCTGGAAATTGTGCCAATGCGTGAGGCCCCGCCGGACAACCCGTTGAACGATGGCCACGACCTGGGCTACTGGACGGGCCTGGCCCGCGAGGCCAGCCCTGAACTGGCGGCTCGCCTGGCCGAGGTCAAGGTGGCGGAGAGCGAGGCCGAGGCGCAGAAGGCCGGGCATTATCCGACATTGTCGCTGACCACCCAGTTGACTCGCCGGGACAACTCTCAGTACGAAGAGCTTTCGCCCCGGCAGGACAGCTACTACGTGGGGCTTGCCCTGGATATTCCCCTTTACCGCGGTGGGGCCACCAGTGCCTCGGTGCGCAAGGCGACCGAAGCCCTTGCGGGGGCCCAGGCCGATGCCGACGCCCAACGTCAGCAACTCAGCGAAGACGTCGAAACCGCCTATGCGGGCGTGGTGGCCGGCTACGCAAAGTGCCGCGCGACCCAACGGGCGGTGGAGTCCAACCAGCGCGCGCTGGTTTCCACGGAAAAAGGCTTCCAGGGGGGAGTACGCTCCACCGTGGACATCCTCGATGCCCAGCAGCGGCTGTTCGAGGCTCGCCGGGACCTGCTCAACGCCAAGCTGGATATGCTGCAAAGTTACGTGACCCTGCATGTGCATACCGGGCAGATGGACCGGGCGGTGCTTGCACAGGTAGAGGCGCTGTTCTGAAGCTCGCCTGGATCAGGAAACGGCTTTGAGGAATTTGGGCCAATCTATATTGCGTCCGCAAAGCACGACCGCTACCCGCTTGCCGGCCAGGCCGCGGGCCATTCGTAGCGCCCCGGCCAGGGATGCCCCGGCCGCGCCCTCGATGATCCAGTGTTCGTCGACGGCCACCAGACGCATGGCTTCGTGGATTTCCGCTTCGCTTACCAGCACGCTCTGGTGGATTAGCTGTTGGCACAGGCCGAAGGTGACAGCACCGGGAAATATGCCTCCGGCCACGCCTTCAGCAATGGAGGGCTCATCGGGTACGGAAACGATTTCTCCGGCTTCCAGGCTTCGATAAAGGCTGGCAGCGTGCTCAGGCCAGCAGCCGATGAGCCGGGCGCCAGGGTTGAGCCGGGCCAGGGCGGCCCCGATACCCGAAATCAGGCCGCCACCGCCCACCGCGGCGAACACCGCGTCGACGCCCGGCTGCTGCTCGTTGATCTCGACGCCCACCGTACCCTGACCGGCGATCACAGCCAGGTCATTGTAGGGCGATACATAGGGCTTGCCCTGCAGTTGCGCCTGCCGGCTGGCTTCGATCTCGGCGTCCAGGGAGGTGCCCGGCACAGTAACCACCGTAGCGCCCAAGGCACGCATGGCCTCGATCTTGTAGGGTGATGTGCGTTGCGGGGTGTAGACGGTGATCTCGACGCTGGCCAGGCGACCGGCCAACGCCATGGCCTGCCCATGGTTGCCTGAAGTGGCCACCACCACGCCCCGGGCGCGCTCCTCCAGCGTAAGCAGGCGCATCTTGTTATAGGCACCGCGGTACTTGAACGATCCAGTGTGCTGCTGGTGTTCGCACTTGAAGAAGATTTCGCAGCCGGTGGCCCTGGAAAACCGCTCGCTGTAGGTCATCGGCGTTACCGCCACGGCCGGGCGCATGGCCGAATGGGCCGCGATAATGTCTCGGTACAAGGTGTCGAGCAACGCATCCGTGGAATCAGGGTTCTGGCTCATTCGCGCTCCCAGCGCGGCCCTGCGGGCGCAACGCAGATATTTCAAGCTGATCAGGGCCTTGACGGAGACTACACGCAGGCCACTTCTACCTGAGCGGATTCTGATTCTGTTCAGTGTAGTGAAGGTTGCGAGCTTCGTGGCTGAACATTCGCGATTTTAGTACCTCGAATCTGTAGAACTCAGCGAAAGGAGCACATGATGGCCGAGCAAGAGCCGTATGCCGATAAACCCACCCAAACGCCCGCCGACTATGACGAGTACGGCAGCGACCCGGGGCAGGATAAGCCTGAGGAAAAGGGGCAGCCGGACCAACCCCTTACAGACCCCGCCTGACCCTGCTCAGAAGGTAAAGGATTCCCGACGCGGCGCCGGTGGAACGCGTATCTCGGTATTGCGCAACGCTTCCTCCGCCATGGTGGCGGGCTTGTCCGCCACTCGAGGCGTGCCGGTCTTGCCGACACTGCCTTTACGCCGGGTGGGCTTGGCCGGGGCTACCGGCTTCAGCGCGGCCAGAGCGGCCTCTCGGTCGGCCAGGACTCTGATGGTCCAGGACGACGCCAGGTTACGGGCCTGTGCCACCTGCTGCACCTGCAGGGTAGGGGCACGTTGCAGGGGGTCGCCGACGAGCACATCGACCCCGCAACCTGGATGGGTTGCTATCGTGCGACCCGGTTCCATGCTCACCGTCTGCACGTAATTGGGATCGGCCACGGTGAACGTGAAGCGTTGCCCAGCCAAGGGTGGGTTGAGGAAGGTAAGGGTGGCGGTACGGCAGGCCGAGTAGAAGTAAAGGTTTCCGGTACGCTGCAGGTCGAGCTTGCGAGTCTCGATGGCGTCGCTAGGCACGGCTTCGAATGCCAGTTCGAAGGCCAGTTCGCGGTTGCCATCGCTGGCGAGGCCGGCCAGGGGCAAGGGGCCGGGGCGCGGACTGTCCAATAGCGCCTGCACATCGATGGCCAGTGCCGTGCTGTCTTTAAGTTGGCTGATGGACGCAGTCGCGGGATCAACGCTCTGCGGCGCGACTTCCGGGTGGGTGGTCGGTAGCTCCGACGGACGCAATGCCAGGGTGTTCACCAGGTTGGTATCGCCGATCTTGGTCAGTTGCAGTCTGGCCTGCCTGCCGCTTGCATTCGCCAGGATGCCAAAATCAGTGCCTATGCCGCTGGCCTCGGCGGGGATGGAGGTTACGCTGGCGTGACCCTTGGCATGCTGGACCAGCAACAGGGTCTTGGCGAGGGTAAATTTCGTCAGGCCAGAATAATCTCCCTGGCGCACCTGGCCGCCATCGCCAAAGGCGGTGTAGTGCAGGAGAGGGCCCTGAGCGCAACCGCCCAGTAATCCATAGCCCATGACGAGCGCCAGCAGCTGCCTGGTTCCCATGTTGATACCTCGGATGCAGTCCAATTGCGCCGCGACGCCTCCATGGCGCCGTTCGACCACGGAAACATATCCTTACCGCACGTCGGTGTCCAGCGAAGCGGCATGGAACCGTGAACTGAATCCAAGGTCGTCCGCCAATCCGTGACCAGGCGGTCAGCGGACTTGTGCCGTCTTCAAGGCATTCATGTCGGACAACCTGTGCGCGGCATCAGGTGTGCTGTCATCCATGGCGCTGTGCCGTTCCCATTGGTCCTGCCTTTCAAGAGTCCATCCATTCAGAGATTTCTGCCTCCGGTCAAAAAAAGTCCAAAGGCAGCTAGCAGGCACTTAACTTGTACGATAACGTAGCAGTGCCTGCCGCCGCCCTGACGACAGCCCGCATAACGATAAAAAGTGGGAGTGCTCTAGATGCATGCCAATAAGAAAACGCATGTGCGTTACCTGATTCTTTTCCTTCTGTTCGTGGTGACCACGATCAACTATGCCGACCGCGCGACCATTTCGATCGCCGGTTCCAGCATCCAGAAAGACCTCGGCATCGACCCGTTGACCCTTGGATTCATCTTCTCGGCCTTTGGCTGGGCGTACGTGGCAGGACAGATTCCCGGCGGTTGGCTGCTGGACCGCTATGGTTCCAAGAAAGTCTACGCACTGAGCATCTTTACCTGGTCAGTGTTCACGCTCCTGCAAGGCTTCGTCGGTTTCATGCCGGTGGCCACGGCCGTCATGGCGCTCTTCACCCTGCGTTTCCTCGTGGGCTTCGCGGAAGCGCCATCTTTCCCGGGCAATGCGCGCATAGTCGCTGCCTGGTTCCCCACCGCGGAGCGCGGAACGGCGTCGGCCATTTTCAACTCGGCCCAGTATTTCGCGACCGTACTGTTTGCCCCATTGATGGGCTGGATCGTCCATGCTCTGGGTTGGGAACACGTGTTCATCATCATGGGCGCCCTGGGCGTAGTGTTCGCCGGCGTCTGGATGAAGTTCCTGCACAACCCCGGCCAGCATCCAATGATAGGCGAAGCCGAATACCGTCATATCGCTGACAACGGCGGGGTAGTGGACATGGACCAGCCCGGGCAGAAACGTGCCGGCCCCCAGTGGGGTTATGTGCGCCAGTTGCTGACCAGCCGGATGATGCTGGGCATCTACCTGGGGCAGTACTGCATCAATGGCATCACTTATTTCTTCCTGACCTGGTTCCCCGTATACCTGGTGCAGGAGCGGGGCATGACTATTCTCAAGGCCGGCTTCGTCGCTTCGCTGCCTGCCATCTGTGGGTTCATCGGCGGCGTGCTCGGCGGCGTGATTTCAGACTGGCTGCTACGTCGTGGCCATTCGCTGACCTTCGCCCGCAAGCTGCCGATCGTTTGCGGCCTGCTGCTCTCTACCACCATGGTCCTGTGCAACTACGTACAGCTGGACTGGCTGGTGGTCGGCCTGATGGCCTTGGCCTTCTTCGGCAAAGGGGTAGGCGCGCTGGGCTGGGCGGTCATGTCGGACACCTCGCCGCGGCAGATCGCCGGCATCAGCGGTGGCCTGTTCAATATGTTCGGCAACGTTGCCTCCATCACCACCCCAATCGTGATCGGCTACCTGATCTCGACGACCGGCTCATTCAAATGGGCCCTGGTCTACGTTGGCGCCAACGCCCTAGTGGCGGTGCTCAGCTACCTGGTCATCGTCGGGCCCATCCGCCGCGTGCAGTTGCGCGACGCCCAGGGCCAGTTGCTGACCGACGCTCAACCCGTACATGCCTGAATAACATTAAAAGGGGCCAACCCCATGCAGTTGATCGAACATTCCGATTCCCCGCGCTACGTGCGCCTACACCCGGCTGATAACGTGGTGGTGGTGGTCAACGACCAGGGCGTGGCCGAAGGCAGCGTCTTCCCGGATGGCCTGACCACCGTCGAAGGCGTTCCGCAGAGCCACAAGGTCGCCCTGGTGAATATTCCCAAGGGGGGCGAGGTCCGCCGCTATGGCCAGGTCATTGGCTACGCGCTTGAAGACCTGTGCCAGGGCAGCTGGGTGAAGGAGACCCAGCTGGCGATGCCGTCCGCTCCACCCCTGGACAGCCTGCCGATGTCCGACGCGGTACCGGCGCCACTGCCGCCACTGGATGGCTATACCTTCGAAGGCTATCGCAACGCCGATGGCACCGTGGGTACGCGCAACATCCTGGGGATCACCACCACTGTGCAGTGCGTGACCGGCGTGCTCGATCACGCGGTCAAGCGTATCCGCGAAGAACTGCTGCCGCGCTACCCCCATGTGGATGATGTGGTGGCCCTGACCCACAGCTATGGCTGTGGCGTGGCGATCAACGCCCGGGATGCCTACATTCCCATCCGGACGGTGCGTAACCTGGCCCGCAACCCCAACCTGGGGGGCGAGGCCCTGGTGATCAGCCTGGGCTGCGAAAAACTCCAGGCCGGGCAGGTCATGCACGAGGACGACCCTTCGGTGGACCTGAGCGAGCCCTGGCTTTATCGCCTGCAGGATGCCAGCCATGGGTTCGTGGAGATGGTCGAGCAGATCATGGCCCTGGCCGAAACGCGGCTTGAAAAGCTCAACCAGCGCCGCCGCGAAACAGTCCCGGCGTCGGAACTGATCCTGGGCATGCAATGCGGCGGCAGTGACGCCTTCTCCGGCATCACCGCCAACCCGGCCTTGGGCTTCGCTTCCGACCTGCTGATCCGCGCTGGCGCCACTGTGATGTTCTCCGAAGTGACCGAAGTACGTGATGCCATTTATATGCTGACGTCGCGTGCCCAGGATCAGGAGGTGGCGCAGGCGCTGGTCCGCGAGATGGACTGGTACGACCATTACCTTGAGCGCGGCGCGGCGGACCGTAGCGCCAACACCACGCCGGGGAACAAGAAGGGCGGGCTGTCCAACATCGTGGAAAAGTCCCTGGGTTCGATCGTCAAGTCCGGCAGCTCGGCCATCAATGGCGTGGTCGGCCCCGGCGAGCGGGTAACGGGCAAAGGCTTGATCTACTGCGCCACGCCGGCCAGTGATTTCGTATGCGGTACGCTGCAGCT
Source organism: Pseudomonas massiliensis (assembly GCF_000826105.1). Classification (GTDB taxonomy): domain Bacteria; phylum Pseudomonadota; class Gammaproteobacteria; order Pseudomonadales; family Pseudomonadaceae; genus Aquipseudomonas; species Aquipseudomonas massiliensis. Next base: position 1,737,685 of record NZ_CCYK01000007.1, read on the forward strand.
GGCTGCGGGCATGAACCTGCACGTGTTCACCACTGGCCGTGGCACCCCCTACGGTCTGGCCATGGCGCCGGTGGTCAAGGTCAGCACTCGCACCGAACTGGCGCAGCGTTGGCCGGACCTGATCGACGTGGACGCCGGTGTGGTAGCCACGGGCCGTGCGACCATCGAGGAGCTTGGCTGGGAGCTGTTCCACTACTACCTGGACGTCGCCAGTGGCCGCAAGCAGACCTGGGCCGAGCGTCACAGGTTGCATAACGACATCGTGCTGTTCAACCCAGCGCCTATCACCTGAGGCGCATGCTGCGCTCGGGAACTCTCGCGGTTCCCGGCGCTCGACTTGCGTTCGCTCAAGGCCATGGGCAAGGTAGGCGCTTTCCTGAACAAGGATCCAACGCCTGCCATGACCGCTCCATCCTCGCTTTCCACCGCCGCGGTGGGTGCTCCCCAGCGCCTGTCCACTCGCGTGGCTTTTTTCATCGCCGGTTTCGTCATGGCCGCCTGGGCGCCCATGGTGCCTCTGGCCAAGGCACGAGCGGGGCTCGACGACGGTACCCTGGGTCTGCTGCTGCTGGGTTTGGGGGGCGGTTCGATTCTGGCCATGCCCTTCGCTGGCTACCTGACCGCCCACCGTGGCTGCCGCTGGACCATAACGGTCGCCAGCGTGGCGCTTTGCCTGTTGTTGCCTACCCTTGCCCTGGCGCCCAATGCCGCCACCCTAGCCATTGCGCTGGCGCTCTTCGGTGCCTGCATGGGCACGCTTGATTGCGCCATGAACATACAGGCGGTGCTGGTAGAAAAAGCGGGTGAAGAAGCCGTCATGTCCGGCTTTCATGGCATGTACAGCCTGGGCGGGATCGTAGGCGCCGCGGGTATGACCGGGCTGCTGAGCCTTGGCCTGGCACCGCTGCCATCCACCCTGGTAGTGGCGGGCCTGGTCATGCTGGGGCTGTTCTATGCTGGCAAGGCCTTGCTGCCCTATGGTAGCGAACGGGATGGACCGCTGTTCGCGGTACCTCGGGGTATCGTGCTGTTCCTGGGCATTCTCTGCTTCATTGTGTTCCTGACCGAAGGTGCTGTGCTGGACTGGAGCGCCGTGTTCCTGGTGTCCGCTCGGCAGATGGAAGCCGCTTCGGCCGGACTCGGCTACGCTGCCTTCGCGGCCGCCATGACGCTCGGCCGGTTGACCGGCGACGCCTGGGTGAATCGCCTGGGCGGGGTTCGCGTGGTCATGTTCGGCGGTACCTGCGCAGCGGCCGGCATCGCCGTGACGTTGTTGCTGCCGGGCTGGCCAGCCGCGCTGGTGGGCTTTGCGCTGGTGGGTGCCGGCTGCTCGAACATCGTCCCGGTGCTGTTTTCCGCTGTCGGGCGACAGACACGGATGCCGCAGAGCTCGGCCATTCCGGCGATGGTTTCCCTTGGCTACGCAGGCATCCTGCTCGGCCCTGCCAGCATCGGCCTGTTGGCCCATCTGGCCAGCCTCTCCTGGGCGTTGGGTAGCCTTATCCTGCTGCTTCTGTTCGTCAGCGCGAGCGCGCGTTATCTGCGCGTGAACTGAAGTGGCTTTTGTTCAGGCCTGGCGGCCCGCTTCAAGGGCACGCCACTGGCGCGGGCTGAGGTTATGCCAGCGGCGAAAAGCTCGGGAGAAGGCGCTGGTTTCCGAATAGCCCAACAGGCCTGCCAGTTCCGTGACCGAGGTCACGCCCTCACGCAGTAGACGCTGCGCCAGCCGCTGGCGCACGCGTTCCACCAGTTGGGTGAAGCAACAACCCTGGTCGCGCAAGCGGCGCTGCAAGGTCCCGACACCCATATCCACAGCCAGTGCCACCGCTTCCAGGCTGGGCTCGCCTTCCGGCAGCCGCTCAATGATAGCGCGCTCGACCATAGGCATCAGTCTTCCATCGCTGGCCGCCCCGCCGAGTTGCCGAATGGCATCCTTGATGAGCATCAACAGTACGGGATCGCTTCCCGGCATTGGCAGGTCGGCGATGTCTGCCTTGGGGATCAAGAGCCAATTGCAAGCGCGGTCGAAGTGAACGGGCGCACCGAATACCTGCCGATGCCTTTCAACGTCTCCGCGCCTACTGTGCTCGAAGCCCACCTCCCGCGGATGCCAGCCTGGCCCAAGGGCGTGGCGAACCAGGTTCAGCGCCATGCCCATGGTCAGTTCGGCGTCCTGGCGCCGTTCGACGATCGACCCATGGCGAACCTGATAGTCGAACCGATAGCACTCGCCCTCATCCACCAGCTCGATCAGGGTACTGTGCTGGTGATAGGGAAAGGCTTCAGCAAAGTTGATCAGGGCGGTTTCCAAGGTCGGGGAGCACAGGCCCACATAGCCAAGCAGGCCCAGCGCCTGGGGCATGAACTGCTCGCCGTAGCGCAGCCCGAAGGTGTCGCAACCGGTCTGCCGGGCGGCGACTTCGAGTACCCGGCAGTAGTTGGGCAGCGCCAGGCTCAAGGTCGGGTGGGCAAGTTGTTCGGGGTCGATGCCTGCATGGCCGAACACCCGGTCAAGGTCGCCGCCTTGCTCGATGATAAATCTGTCCAGGCCGCTGGCGGCCGCGGACAGCACACCAAGATGTGGACGCGCCGCGTTTCCGGGCGAGGCAAAGCTGGCAGTGGTGGGCGTCACGGACGGTTACCTTGGCAAGCTGGAGTATTGTTGTTTAGCAAAAGGCGTTCCCGCTTGCGAACGAGGCTGGTGTTCACCTTGCCGGACCTTCAACGTCAAGGGTGAACCAGGCCGGTGCAGGTATCGAGCAAGCCGCGCAAAAGCAGGGCAGCCTTGACGATTTGACCTTAGGCCGCCTGGCGCCAGGCGCTGCGGTCAAGTTTTACTGCCAGGGCACGTCTATGCTCCCTGAAACCCCGGATACCTTATCGGGTTAACTACTGGAGCGTGATCGATGAGCGCTAACACCCTTAAACCTACACTTGGCACGATCCACCTCTGGGGTATTGCGGTAGGGCTGGTCATATCCGGCGAGTATTTCGGCTGGAGCTACGGCTGGGGCACGGCAGGTACCTTGGGCTTTCTGGTCACTACCTTGATGGTGGCCGTCATGTACACCTGTTTCATCTTCAGTTTCACCGAACTCACTACCGCCATTCCCAACGCAGGCGGCCCCTTTGCCTACAGCCTGCGCGCTTTCGGTGTTACTGGCGGTACCATCGCCGGCCTGGCGACCCTGATCGAATTCGTTTTCGCTCCGCCAGCCATCGCCATGGCCATCGGTGCCTACCTCAACGTCCAGTTCCCGGGGCTGGACCCCAAGTGGGCAGCGGTAGGGGCCTATCTGGTATTCATGACCCTGAACATCCTGGGCGTGAGCATCGCCGCCACCTTCGAACTGGTGGTCACGGTGCTGGCGGTGGCCGAGCTGTTGGTGTTCATGGGCGTCGTAGCCCCAGGCTTCAGCTTCGCCAATTTTGCCCTGGGCGGCTGGGCAGGCGAGGACACTTTCAGCACGGGTGCCCTGGCTGGCATATTCGCTGCCATTCCCTTCGCCATCTGGTTCTTCCTGGCCATCGAGGGCGCGGCCATGGCCGCCGAAGAGGCCAAGGATCCCAGGCGCACCATTCCCAGAGCCTACATCGCCGGCATCCTTACGCTGGTCGTCCTGGCCATCGGCGTAATGATCTTCGCTGGCGGAGTAGGGGACTGGCGAGCGCTGTCCAATATCAACGACCCCTTGCCCCAGGCCATGAAGGCAGTAGTAGGCAGTGATTCCAACTGGATGCACATGCTGGTATGGATTGGCCTGTTCGGGCTGGTCGCCAGCTTCCACGGCATCATCCTGGGGTACTCGCGGCAGTTCTTTGCCCTGGCCCGGGCCGGTTTCCTGCCGCCGGCCCTGGCCAAGCTCTCTCGGTTCCAGACGCCGCACCGGGCAATCATCGCTGGCGGCCTGATCGGTATCGCGGCCATTTTCAGCGACGGCCTAATCAATATCCAGGGCATGAGCCTGACTGCCGCCATGATCACCATGTCCGTATTCGGCGCTATCGTGATGTATATCGTGAGCATGCTCAGCCTGTTCAAGCTGCGCCGCAGCGAGCCTGGTCTGGAGCGCAGTTTCCGCGCCCCTGGCTATCCGGTGGTACCGGCCATCGCCTTGACCCTGGCAATAGTCTGTCTGCTGGCGATGATCTGGTTCAATCTTCAGGTCGGCGCGCTTTTCGTCGGGTTGATGGCTTTGGGTGCCATCTTTTCCAAGGTGGTGCGCGGGCGTGCGCCAGGCTTGACTGTGGTCGCCAACGGGAGTTGAAGCATGGCTCGATACCGTCAGACACTGGGGCAACTGCAATGGGAGTTCGACAGTTTGCGGACGTTGTTGGCCAAAGCCAGCCCGGCCCGCTCCGGAGATATGCTGGCGGGCATCGCGGCGCAAAGCGATGCCGAGCGGGCAGCGGCGCAGATGGCCCTGGCCGAGGTGCCTTTACGGCGGTTTCTCGATGAAGCGGTGATTCCTTACGAAACCGACGAAGTAACCCGGCTGATCATTGATACCCATGATGCGGATGCTTTTGCACCCGTGGCGCACCTGACCGTAGGAGGGTTTCGCGACTGGCTTCTCAGCGAGGCGGCGAGCGGGCCGGTGCTGACGGCGCTGGCACCGGGGCTGACGCCGGAAATGGTAGCGGCGGTATCCAAGCTGATGCGCGTCCAGGACCTTATCCTGGTCGCCCGCAAGGTGAGAGTGGTGACGGCCTTCCGCGGCACCCTGGGCCTGCCTGGGCGGCTGTCCACGCGACTGCAGCCCAATCATCCTACGGATGACCCGGCGGGCATTGCCGCGAGCCTGCTCGATGGCCTGCTCTACGGCAACGGCGATGCCATGTTCGGCATCAATCCGGCCGGTGACAGCCTGCCGGCGATCATCGAGCTGCTGAAAATGCTCGATGGCGTGATCCAGCGCTACGAAATACCCACCCAGGCCTGTGTGCTAACCCACGTTACCTCTTCGATCGCTGCCATCGAGCGAGGCGCGCCCGTGGATCTGGTATTTCAGTCGATCGCCGGCACCGAAGCGGCCAATGCGGGGTTCGGGGTCAGCCTGAGCGTTCTGCAGGAGGGCTATGACGCCGGCCTGAGCCTGAAGCGAGGCACCTTGGGGGAGAACCTCATGTACTTCGAAACCGGGCAGGGCAGCGCGCTTTCGGCCAACGCTCACCACGGTGTGGACCAGCAGACCTGCGAGGCTCGAGCCTATGCCGTCGCCCGGCGCTATCACCCCTTCCTTGTGAATACCGTGGTCGGCTTCATTGGGCCGGAATATCTCTACAACGGCAAACAGATCATCCGCGCCGGGTTGGAAGACCATTTTTGCGGCAAGCTGCTGGGCGTGCCGATGGGCTGCGATATTTGCTATACCAACCATGCCGAGGCCGACCAGGACGACATGGACACCCTGTTGACCCTGCTCGGTACGGCAGGGGTGAACTTCATCATGGGTATTCCAGGTTCTGACGACGTGATGCTCAACTACCAGACCACTTCCTTCCATGACGCCCTTTATGCACGAAAGGTGCTCGGGTTGCGGCCCGCCCCGGAGTTCGAGGGCTGGCTGGCGCGCATGGGTATCCTGAATCAAGAAGGCTCGCAATTGCGCCTGGGCAGCCAGCTGCCCGACGCCTTCGCGAGGGCGCTGGCACAGCTATGAATGTCCCGGACTACGCTGACGAACCGCAAGCACGGCCCGCGTCGGGCAAGCCGCAGCAACCCGCCCAGGCTGACCCGTGGCAGGCCCTGCGTGCGCTGACGCCGGCACGGATCGCCCTGGGCCGCGCTGGCACCAGCCTGCCGACCCAGGCGCAGCTGGCATTCCAGTTCGCCCACGCCCAAGCCCGAGACGCCGTTCATTTGCCCCTGGACGTCGACGGCTTGAAGGCAGCGCTCGGAGAAACGCAGGCGCCTATTCTGACGCTGCACAGCGCGGCTGCTGATCGGCTGGTGTATTTGCAACGGCCCGACCTGGGACGACGGTTGGCCGAGGACAGCCTTGCGAGCCTGAAGGGTACTGGTGCAATCCAGGGCAGAGGCTTCGACCTGGCCATCGTGATTGCCGATGGGCTTTCGTCGCTGGCGGTTCAGCGTCACGCCGCGCCCATGGTCGATCGCATCCAGGCGCTGGCCAGGGAGGAAGGATGGACAGTCGCCCCCCTGGTGATCGTCGAGCAAGGCCGGGTAGCGGTGGCTGACGAAGTGGCCCAGGGGTTGAATGCTCGAATGGTGGTAAACCTGATTGGCGAGCGCCCGGGGTTGAGTTCACCGGACAGTCTAGGGCTGTATTTTACCTATGCGCCTCGGGTGGGCCTCACCGACGCGTCCCGCAACTGCATCTCCAACGTGCGACCCGATGGGTTGAGCTATGCCACGGCCGCGCACAAGCTTGCCTATCTCATGCGTGAAGCTTGCAAGCGAGGCCTGTCGGGCGTTCAGCTCAAGGATGAAGCCCAGCTGCCCCTGCTCGCCCTGGACCAGACGCAGCCGAGCCCGGGGAATTTCCTGCTTGGGCCGGGCCGGCCGGAGAAGTCTACAGGGGCTTGAACACCAGTACGTCCCGCCCTTCCATCGGATCATGCAGCCAGTGGCCGGCTACCCCGAAGGTACCCGCTAGGCACTCCTCGGTAAGCACCTGTCGAGGAGGCCCCAGCGCCACCAGGCGGCCGCGATCGAGTACCGCGAGGCGATCGCAATACAGGGCGTGGTTGAGATCGTGCAGGGCCAACAGGAGGGTGACCGGCAATCTGCCTATCAGCTTGAGCAACGACAGTTGCTGGGCGATGTCCAGGTGATTGCTCGGCTCATCGAGCAGCAGCACCCGTGGTTGCTGGGCCAGGGCCCTGGCCAGTTGCACCCGCTGGCGTTCGCCGCCAGAGAGGCTATGCCACCAGCGTCGTGCGAAGCCAGCCATGCCTACCTGCGCCAGGGCCTGCGCCACGACCTGGTCGTCCTCGGTGCCCCAGGGACGAATGGAAGACAGCCAAGGGGTACGCCCCAGGGCCACCGCGTCGCAGACGCGAATGCGCTCGGTGGCCTGGCTATGTTGCTGAACCAGTGCCATGGCCTGGGCAACCTGCCGCCGGGTGAGCTCACCCATCGGCCGGCCGCCCAGCCAGACCGCGCCCGCGCTAGGGGCCACCAGCCCGGCCAGCAGGCGCAGCAGGCTGGATTTGCCCGAACCGTTCGGCCCGACAATGCCCAGTTTCTCACCGGGGTGTACATCGAGCGTGACGCTGTCGAGCAGCGTGGCCCCGTGACGGCGCCAGGTCAATCTCTCGCAGCGCAAGGGAAGCGGGCTCAGGGCTAGCGGAGACAAGGCTGCGTTCACCGGCCTCGCTCCCCCAGCATCAGAAGCAGCGCGAACACCGGGGCGCCTACCAGGGCAGTGATCACACCCACCGGTAGCACCTGGCCCTTGACCAGGGTGCGCGAGAACAGGTCGGCGGCGATCAGGAAGAGCGCGCCACACAGTGCCGACAGGGGCACCAGCCGGCGGTGTCCGCTGCCTACCCACAAGCGCAACGCATGGGGAATGACCAGGCCAACGAAGCCGATGGCGCCCACCTGTGAGACCAGTACGGCGGTGACCAGCCCGGCGGTGCCGATCAGCACGATCTGTGAACGTCGCACTGCGATACCCATGGAGGCCGCGGCCTCGCTGCCGAAGATGAAGGCATCGAGGGTACGTCGTTCCGACCAGCTTACGGCCAGGCCGAGGGCCACCACTGGCAAGGTGAGCCAGACGGCGCCCCAGCGTACCCCGCTGAGGTTGCCCAGCAGCCAGAAGAGGATGCCGCGGGCCTGCTCGGCGTTGGCGGACTTGGCGATGAGCAGGGCGGTCAGGGCATTGAAGAGTTGCGAGCCGGCCACGCCGGCGAGGATGATAAGCCCGGCACTGCTGCGCAGGCGCGACGCCCTGACCAGCAGGGCGACCAGGGCAAATGCCAGCAGGGCGCCGCTGAAGGCGCCCAGGGGCAGGGAAAGCAGTCCGCCGCCGAGGCCGACGATGGCCACGAGCACAGCGCCGGTGGATGCCCCGGCGGAAATACCCAGCAGGTAAGGCTCGGCCAGCGGGTTGCGCAACAGCGCCTGGAGTATCACCCCGCACAGGGCCAGGCCCGCGCCACAGGCGGCGGCCACCAGGCTGCGTGGCAGCCGGTAGTTCCAGACGATGCCCTGGTCGATCGGGTCCAGCGGGTACTGGGCGCCGAGGGCATTGGCCACGGCCTTGAACACCACCGGCACTGCCAGGGAAGTTTCCCCCAGACTGATGGCGCCCAACAAGGCGATCAGCAGCAGGCCGCCGCCGATGCCCAGCGGTAGCAGATAGCTTAGCCCTGAGCGCCAGCGGATCATGGCGTCAATGCCTGGGTAGCCCTGGCCAGTTCTTCGATGCCGTTGAACAGCCGGTTTCCGGCGTGCAAGGCTTCGGCGTCGAGGATAACGATGCGGTCATGCTTGACCGCGTCCATGTTGCGGGTAACCGGGTCGGTGCGCAGGAAGCGAAGTTTTTCCTGGTAGTCATCCCCAGGGAAGCGACGGCGATCCATCCGGGCGATCACGATCATGCTGGGGTTGGCCTTGGCCAGGGTCTCCCAGCCGACGGTAGGCCACTCCTCGGTGGATGTCACTACGTTGCGCAGCCCCACGCTGGCCAAGAGGAAGTCGGCCACCCCTTGGCGGCCGGCCACGTAGGGATCGCTGGCCAGGTTGGCGCTGGAGAACCACACGACTGCGGAAAGATCCTTGGCCTGGTTGCCCGGCGCTTGGGCGGTGGCGGCGGCCAGGCGGCTTCGGTAGCCCTCGACCAGGGCGCTGCCGCGCTCCGGCACCCCGAAGATACGCGCCAGCTGAACGACGCTTTCATAGACGCTCTCGACGCGGAAGGGGCGAAGCCGGGTCCCATCAGCCCCGACCAGGTTGTCCTTGCCTTCGCAGTCGGAAGGCAGGATGTAGGTCGGCACGCCCAGGTCGTGAAACTGCTCGCGCGTACCCACTACCCCCTGAGGGCCCACCATCCATTCGAACTGGGCGATCACCAGCCCCGGGCGCTTGCCGATGACGGTCTCGAAGCCGGGCTCGTTGTTGGCCAGGCGCGGCACCTTGGCGTTCTGCTCGGCGTAGCGAGGGTCTACCGCGTTGAACCACAGGGAAGTGCCTGCCAGACGATCGCCCAGGCCCAGCGCATAGAGCATTTCGGTCGCGGCCTGGCCGATGGTCACCGCTCGCGCGGGTGCCTCCTGGAAACTGAGGGCCTGGCCGCAGTTGTCCAGGGCGACGGCGGTTTCCGGAGCGTCGGCGAAGGCGTTGCCGGCGAGGCAGACAAGAGCCACGCCAAGAAAGCGGAACGGGAGCATGGAGCATCCTTGATGTCGATGGAAGAGCACCCGGCGTGGAGGAGAAGCAGTCACGGCCTCCGTGCGCCGCCGACGCGGTGCTGGCCAGCTCCGACCATGAGGCGGCTCTGTCTTGATGGGTGCTGCATGATTTCACTCGGAAACCGGCGGACGGCATACTAAACCAATGCATCGTCGGGTACCACGCCAGGCTGTTACCAGCCTTTAGCCGTGTACGGCACGATACAAGGCCTTGATCAGGTCTGACTGGGTAATGATGCCTACCAGATGCTGTTCCTGGTCGATGATGGGAATATGGCGATGGCCGTTTTCCGAAAACACGGGCACCAGGTCTATCAGCAGCCGGTCCTGGCTGGCGACCCGGACGGTGCGCGTCATGATCCGCCCCACGCCCTGGGTCTGGGAAGGGCGAGGCCGTAGCAGGGAGCGCAGCCGCCAGGCCATGCCTTCGTGGACGTCCAGGTCGATCTGGCGCATGAAGTCGGCCACAGTCACGATTCCCAGCAGGTGGCGGCGGCCGTCGACCACTGGCAACGCCTTGATCCGATGCTTGCGCATCAAGGCCCAGGCTTCTTTCAAAGGCATTTCCACTCGCGCGGCGAGCGGGTCCCGGGTCATCACATCCGCGCAGCGTACCTCGCCCATGGTGCGCTGGTAGGCCAGCGCTTCCACTTGCTCGAGCAGAGCTTCGAGGTCGTCCCGGCTGATGTCCAGCACTTGGTTGTGGCGCGACAGTACCGCGTCCAGGTCGCTGCGTTGCAGGCGCGTGGTCGCCGCGGCTGGCGCGGCCCGTTGCAGGTGTGGCCACGGTCGGCCGGTAAGGTTGTTGTAGAGCAGCCCGGCGGCCACCAACAGCAATGAATCGAGCAGCACCGGGGTGACGGCGAAGGAAAAGTGCTCGCAGCCCATGAGCACCATCAACAGCGCTGAAGCGCCGCCGGGCGGATGCAGGCAACGCAAGGCCAGCATCACCGCGATGGCCAGGCCCACCGCCAGGCCCGCCGCCAGGGAAGCGTCCGGCACCCATTTGGCGCAGGCGATACCCGTGAGGGCTGAAAGGGTATTGCCGCCTACCACTGACCAAGGCTGGGCCAGCGGGCTGGACGGCACCCCGAACACCAGTACCGCGCTGGCCCCCAGTGGGGCGACCAGGGCCAGGGCGAGGGCCTGGTGATCGTGGGCAAGGAAACCGCCGACCCAGCCCGCTGCCAGCAAGGCGACCGACAGAATGCCGACTGCGGCGCCCATGCTGGCACGCCAGCGCTCACGCAGGTTGATCGGCTGGGGTTGTGGCCAAAGCGCGCGTACGAATACACCAAGGCGGGTATGCCTGGGCTCGTTCGGGTCAGGGGTAGGAACGGACATCTTCTAGCAGTGAGCCTGTAGTGGCGCCCAGTAAGCGGGCAAATGAAGTTTGAGCGCGAGCCCAGCACCCTTCAGGGCGTGAGCATCCTGGAAAAAATAGCGAAGCTGCCGGCGTCGGCCCGCCAAGCCACCTGGGCCAGCTTCGCTGTTTGTCGCCACCGTCGAATCAGATCGGCAGGGGCGGCGTGCGCGGTGGTATCTGGCGACGCTGGCCGGTGGCCTCGAACGCTGCGGCCAAGCGCAGCAAGGCATTGTCGTCGTAGGCGCGACCGGCGAACGTCAGCCCTACCGGCATGCCAATGTCCGCCATTACCCCCATGGGTACAGTGACGGTGGGCACGCCAAGATGGCGTATCGCCAGGTTGCCGTTGGCCACCCAGACACCGTTGCTCCAGGCAATATCCGCCGAGGCAGGGTTTACGTCCGCATCCGCGGGCGCTACATCGGCCACGGTGGGGAATATCACAGCGTCCAGGCCGCGCTCGGTCATCCAGTCTTCCAGGTCCAGCCGCCGGGTACGCTCCAGCCCGCGCAAGCCATCCGGCAGGGTCGGCAACTGGTCCCAGGGCGTGATGCCGCGCCTGGCCATGTTTACGTACTCGTCCATGCCGGCGGCCAGGTCACCCTCGCGGTTGGGCAAAGTGCCGGGTTCGTGTGGGAAGATCCTCGGGCCGTCCACGTCCGCCAGGCGGTTCAGCCGGGGGTCGCCATTGGCCTGAAGGAAATCGTCGAAGGCCCAGGCGGTCAGGTCCCATAACTCGTGATGGAGGAACTCCCTGGACACCAGCCCCCGATTGTAGACAGTGGGGGCGCCGGGGCGGTCGCCTTCGCAGTTCGATACCAGCGGGAAGTCCACCTCGATGACCTCGGCGCCCGCAGCTTCCAACGCTTGACGCGCCTGTTGCCAGAGCGCGATGACCGAAGCGCGGGTCTGGATGCGTTGCCCGGTAGGGCCGCCGATACCCGGCTGCTCACTGGTGCCTGCCTCGGGGTCGGCATTGATATACATGCGCGGCACCCCCAGACGCTTGCCGGCCAGGCTGCTGGCAGGCGCGGCCAGCGCCAGGTAGGACGCCGGGCGCACCGAGGCTACCGGGGGAATCGGGACCCAGGGCTGCAGGCGCCAGAGGTCACCCCGAGGATCCGGGTCCGGCGCGACTATCACGTCCAGCACCTCCAGCAAGTCAGCCATGGTGCGAGCGAAGGGCACTACCACGTCCATGGTAGGCGTCAGCGGCCAGTTACCGCGCACCGAGATCACCCCGCGCGATGGGGTATAGGCGCACAGCCCATTGTTGGAGGCCGGGCCCCGTCCACTGGACCAGGTTTCCTCGGCAAGCCCGAAAGCGCTGAAACTGGCCGCGGTGGCGGTACCTGCGCCATTGGATGAGCCAGAGGCGAACGGGGCGGTCAGGTAGGCCGCGTTATAGGGGCTCTCGGCGCGGCCATAGACCCCGCGCTGCATGCCGCCGTTGGCCATGGGCGGCATGTTGGTCTTGCCCAGGCAGATGGCGCCGGCGGCCCGCAAGCGCTCGATGGTGAAGGCGTCGCGCTGGGCGACCAGTTCAGCGAAAGCCGGGCTGCCCGAAGCGGCCGTCAGGCCTTTGACCAGGTAGCTGTCCTTGGCCGTGTAGGGGATTCCATCCAGCGGGCCCAGGGTTTCGCCTCGCGCGCGACGAGCGTCTGACGCGGCGGCTTCCTCCAATGCGGCGGGGTTGCGCACGACCATGGCGTTGAGCGCGGTAGCGGTGTCAAGGCGGTCGAAGGCATCGATCCGGGCCAGGTAGGCATGAACGAGGTCGACCGCGGTAAGCGTGCCGGCTTCGAGCGCGGCGCGCAGCTCGGCGATGGAGACTTCCGTAACTTGGAACATGGGGCACCGGTTGAGACGATCAGGTGAGAGCATTCTGGCCGTCACCTGACAAGACTGCAATCCTTGCCCAGGCTATTGCGCCTGAGCATTTCGGGCGTGGCGGTAATCGGCCACCGCCTCGTACACAGCCTTGCGCAACCGGTTGATCCCACCCAGTGGACGGTGGGCTTCCAGGCCATGCCAAGGGCTGAAGCGCATGTCGTCGCAAGCCAGGTTCTGTTCAGGGGTGTCGAAATCCTGGGGCGCAACTCGCAGATGCGCCACGGTACGATATGGCGAATCGCTCTCTTTCCAGGTCACGCTGGTGTCTTCAAGCGGCATGTAGCGGGCAGGGTCCTGCAGTTGGACCTGCAAGGCGAAGCAGGCTGGCTGGCGGTCCGCCGAAAGCTGCTGGAACAGCGCGTCGCGCAGAAAATTGGGCTGGTCCCTGTTCATCTTCGGCAAGCTGTACGCCGGGCAGGCGGAGGGCTCGGGCACCACACGAAACTTGGCATTTTCAGGGCCGAAGCGGTAAGGCGACACGGAGTAATAGGTGGCGTCCACAGGGCTATCCGGCGCCTTGCTCAAGGTGGCGAAGGCAATGAGCAGGTGGCGTATCTGCCAGGTACGCGGGTCCCAACTGGGGAAGAAGGCCAGGGCCCGCTTGCCTTCGGCTTGGGCGGCGACATTCTGCCGGTATTCCGCCACGTCGCTGACGAAGAAATTGGGATGGTTGAACATGACAAAGTCCTGCTCACGACGAGCCTGCTGGCTGTCGAGCAATTGCGTGCCGGGAACGTCCAGCAGTTTGATCGCCATGCCGCGAGCGTCGGAAAGCTTGTCGAATTGCGGGTAAGCGTTGCCGTTGGACAAACGCACCCAGGCTGCCCATGTCTTGCCAGGTTCGCTGAATACGCCCTGGCGCCACTGGGCGGGCAGGTCGCTGGCCACTTCTACCTGAGCGCGCACGCAGCCATGGGCCTTGGCGTGGGCGTCGCGCAGGTAACGAGTATCGGTGCGGAAACGGTCGACGATACGGATGGCGGTCTGGATCACGTCCTGAGTCATGGCGGCCTCGCCTTCGGGTATCTCTTCCACCGCCGCGACCGGGCCCGAAAAGCGCCAGGCGTACCAGAGGCTGGCGCCGCCCCAGCCAAGCAACCCCAGAATCGCCAATCCGATGACCAGCCGCGCCAGCCATCGACCGAGAATCAGCCAGGCGGCCGCCCATCGACCGCGGCCAGGGCCGCGCTTGCGTGAAATGAATAGGGTACGTTCAGTCATGGCAGGCGAGACTCCAGTGGTGTGCCTAGCACCTTGAGGTATTCGAGCAGGGCCCAGCGCTCCTGGGGTTGCAACAGGCGGCCGATCACGCCGCTGCCCTGGGGACCATCGCGGAACTCATGGCCGCCGTTGCGGTTACCGGGGATGCGGGTATCGAAGCGGAAGCCACCCGTGAAAGCACCGGTCTGATAGCCCAGGTGACGAGGATCGTATTCGAAGGTACCTCGATAAAAGGTCACGGCCCGCTCGTCCTGCGGGGATAGCAACTGATAGAGGTTGGGTACCGAGCCGTTATGCAGGAAGGGTGGCGTTGCCCAGACGCCGGCCAGCGGGCGGGCCTTGTAGGCGGCCTCTTCGCGTACGCCTATCGGCAAATCGAAGCCGTTCATGTGCCCCTGTTGTTCGGCGGGTATACCGGCGTCCGCATAGGCACGCTGCTCCACGAAAGCTGTGACCCAGGCCAGGCCCATGGCCACCGAGACGCTATGCAGGTCGATCTTCTCGGGTTTGGGATGGACGTCCAGGGCGCGCAGCTCTTCGGGTGTCCAGGCCAGCGCGGATAAGTCGAAGCGATGGTTGGCAATGTTGTCCGCTGCAGTCGGGTCGGTGCCGATCTGCGCCGTGGGCCACAGGGTCAGCTTCAGTTCCAGCCGTCCATTGGCTTCACGGCCACGGGGCTCGTGGCAATGGGCGCAGTTTTGCGTGAAGAGCGCGCGGCCCTGCGCTGCCAGGGGCAGGTCCACAGGGCCGAAGACATCCTCGGGCCAGGCCGGAGGGCGTAACCGCTGCAGGGTTTCCTCGATCAGGTGCAGGTCCTTCACCCGGACGCTCGACGGATAGCGATCCAGCCCCATGCGAGGCTGGCCGTCCGCGTCGAAGTAGGACAGCGTGGCGCCCACGCCCAGTGATTCGCCGATATTGCGCGCCATCGGCTGCTGGGCCGAGCCGTTCCACTGGACCCAGTCGAATTTCCAGATGTCCCACAGTTGCGGGTAATCAACGGGGGCGTTGCCGGCTCGATAGTTGTCCGGCGTGATGGCGTCGCCGAAGGCCGCGTTGGCGATACGCCCGAAGGCGTCGGTACGGCCGGGTCCTTCCTCAACAGGATAGAGCCCGCGGTGGGTGTCGTTCCAGGCCGCGCGCACGAATGCGAACAGCGACTGCTTGAGGGCAGCCTGTAGCTCGTCCTTGCCCTTGGGATAGCTATTGCCTAGCACCTTGCGGGCGAAGCGGTCGAACTTCCAGGGCAGGTAGGTGGTGGCGGCAAGGCTGGCGACCAATGCCTGGCCGAAGCTGCCACCGCGCAGGGTCGGCACGCTCGAGGGCAGTACGTGTTGCGCGGTTCCGCCGTCGATGCGCACCGCTGTTCCCCCATAGCGCAGTTCCCCGGTATGGCAGGCGGCACAGGTGATGTCTAGGTAGCGTTGGCCATCATCGGGGTTCAAGTGCTGGGTGAAGCCCACCGGCAACCGGCCGGAATTGGCGTCGGCAGCCGGCTGTTCGAAAAGAAAGCCGAAGCGCCCCAGGTTGCTCTGCAACGCAAAGGGAGTCGCCGAGAAGGGCTGCTCCAGGGCGGTGAACCACTGATAGCGCAGGCCTTTGACCTGTGTGCCCTGGGGCGTGAAGTAATACAGCTGGCGGTCCGCTGGGCTCCATTGATCGAGGTAGCGCACCTGCGTGGGCGCCTGGTAGGTGGGGAGATTCGGCCAGGCTACGTAATACAGCAACACAGCCAGGGCGAGCAGGAGCGCAATGAGCAGGGCGAAGCTAAGGCGAGCGACACGACGCATTGGGGCCATCCATGGTGAAATCGGGCGCCTTTATGCCCTATCGCCCGCATGATGGCAAGTGGCTATTTCGTGCTGCCCCCGGCAGTGAAAGGCTGCGTTTGGCGGGGATGGGTGAGCCAGGTAACTTTTCCTACAAGCATTTAAGGCGCTGCTTTATGGAAAGCCCCGGCCCAGGGCCTATACCTTGGAAAACCCCTCTCAAAGGATGCCGAACGCTGGCATGGACATTCGCTATCGCAACACCCGTCGCGCGCCCCCCATTCGTTTCAGTTACCGCAGCCGCCAGGGCGCCATCAGCGAACATACGCTGCTGTACTGGCAGGAAAACAGCCTGGCTGTGCAGGGCCGCGAGCACACCGGTGCCTTCGCCAGCTTCCACAAGGCTTGCATGGTGCGGGTGCACGGAGGCGGCGAATGGTTGAACCAGGCGCAGGTGCCGCCGGCGCCTGATCCACTGGCGCGGCTCGCGGGTGGCTTCAGCCCCCGCATTTTCTTCTTCGGCTTTACCGCTGCGGAGCGTTTGCGACTGGAGCTGCTCGCAGCGGAAAAAGGCTTGCACGTACTGCCCAAGCTGCCGAAGGCACTCGAATTCTGTTGCTGCGGGATGCGGGTGCGCTGGCGGGAGCTACAGCAGGCCTTCGACCGTAACGCCTGGGTATTACACCCGCAGCAACTGATGATCGCATTGGAAACCGGGGTGCTGCCGGAACATCACCCTTGGCTGTTCTAGGCCTGGCGAAACTGGGGTGAACGCCAGCAGCCTGGAAGTCCGGCCGTCGAAGCGGTGTGCAACGGTCGGCGCACTCAGGGAACCCTCGGGGCTGTGGCGAGGGTCACGACAGCAGAGCCTGAGAGCGTGATGGGCGCTAGCTGGCCAGTAGCTCAAGCGTGCGAGGGTCTTGTTCGCCCGAGTAGAACCGGTCGAGCACTTTCTGAAGGAGTGGGTCGTTACTCGAAGCGCGCAAAAATAGGGTGATGCTGGAATGCAGCTTGAGCGCGTCCAGCTCGCCGAAGATCTCTGCCGGCGAGCGCGACTGTAGCTGTAGCAGCATCTGGCAGCATTGGCGCAGGCGCGGGCCGAGCTCCGGATGCGCCAGATAGACAACTGCCTCATCGACGCTGCTGATGGCGTAGTACCTGGCGGTCTCGCTGCGACCAAGCCCCTGCAGCTGAGGAAACACGAACCACATCCAGTGGCTGCGTTTCTGGCCGGCGCGCAGTTCCTCCACTACCCGGGCGTACGCTGGCGCCTGGGCATCCAGAAAACGCTGCAAGTCATAATGAGCGGTCATGGCGGCCTCGCTTGTTCGTCGATCAAGTAAAGGCTATCGCCAGGCCGGCAAGTTCCCCGCAGTGAACCGCCCACCACCCCGTTGGTCCGATCACCAGTCCTCGACGCGGGAACGGCACTCATGGGTGACATTCGCATTGGTATCTCAGGCTGGCGTTATGCGCCCTGGAGAGGGGATTTCTATCCCAAGGGGCTAGCGCAGGCCAATGAGCTGGCCTTTGCCTCGCGAGCGGTGCGGGCGATCGAGATCAATGGATCCTTCTACGCCCTGCAGGCACCGGACCGCTACGCGCAGTGGTACACCGCCACGCCGCAAGGTTTCATGTTCAGCGTCAAGGGGCCGCGCTATGTCACACACACCCGGCGCTTGAAGGACATCGAAGGCCCGTTGGCGAACTTCTACGCCTCAGGCATGTTTCAACTCAAGGAAAAGCTCGGGCCTTTCCTGTGGCAGTTCCCGGCCACGTTCCGCTTCGAGCCGAAGCTGTTCGAAGCTTTCCTGACCCTTTTGCCGCGCACCGGGGCTCAAGCTCGAGCCCTGGCCGAGCAGGGTGCCGAGCGCCTACGCAAACCAGGCTACCTGGACATACCCCAGCGGATTCGCCTGCGTCATGCCGTGGAGATTCGTCACGAAAGCTTTGCCACGCCAGCTTTCATCGATCTGCTACGCCGCCACGGCGTAGCGCTGGTGGTGGCGGACACGGCCGGCAAGTGGCCCTACGCGGAGGACCTGACCGCCGATTTCGTCTACATTCGCTTGCACGGAGACGCCAAGCTTTATGAAAGCGGATATAGCGGCGAAACCCTCGACCGTTGGCAAGCCCGCATTGCATGCTGGAGTCAAGGCCGGCAGGCGCCGAGCCCCATCACGATCAGCCCGGCACAAGGGCGCAGGCGCAAGAGCCGGGATGTCTTTTGCTTTTTCGACAACGACCTGAAGGTGCACGCGCCCTATGACGCGCGAGCGTTGCTGGAGCGGCTTGGCCTGAGCGACGCGCTGCAGGTACAGCCCGGCAGGCTGCCAGGCCAGGTGCCATGGTAGGCGACTGGCCTGGTCGCGAGCGCGTTACGGCAGTGGATTGCCGCCGGTCACGCCAAAGGTCTCGCCGGTGATATAGCTCGACTCCTGCGAAGCCAGGAAAACGTAGAGGGGCGCACATTCGGCCGGCTGGCCTGGACGCTTGTAAGGTGTCTGCTCACCGAAGTGCGGGATCTTCTCCTGCGGCTGGCCGCCGCTGGGCTGCAGAACCGTCCACACCGGCCCCGGCGCCACGGCATTCACCCGTACGCCCTGTTCGATGGCTTGCTTGGCCAGGGCTTTGGTGAAACCGACGATGCCCGCCTTGGTGGTGGCGTAATCGAGCAGGGTGGCCGATGGTTGATAAGATTGGATCGACGCTGTGTTGATGATGGCAGCGCCGGCAGGCAGTAGCGGCAGCGCCGCCTTGCAGATCCAGAACAGCGCGTAGAGGTTGGTCTTGAGGGTAGCGTCGAATTGCTCGGTGTCGATCTCGGCGATGTTCTTCCTGGCCGTCTGCTTGCCGGCCACGTTGACAACGATATCCAGCCCGCCCAGGGCCTGATGGGCTTTTTGCACCAGGCTCTGGCAAAAGCGTTCATCCTTGAGGTCGCCCGGGATGCCGACGATTTCACCACCTTCACCCTTGACCAGGTCGATGACGGCCTGGGCATCCGAGGCTTCCTCGGGGAGGTAGTTGATGACCAGGCTGGCGCCCTCCCTGGCGTAAGCGATGACGGTGGCGCGACCAATGCCAGAGTCGCCGCCGGTCACCAGCGCCTTGCGACCCTTCAGCCGACCGGCGCCTTCATAGGTGGCTTCGCCGTGGTCGGGCTCGGGCTTCATTTTCGAGTCAAGGCCAGGGGCTGGCTGAGGCTGTTCTTCGAACTCGGGGGTAGGGTATTGAGTGCGGGGGTCTTGCATCTGGTACTGATTGCCGGCTGCCATGATGGGCTCCTGTTCGATGAATGCTGAACGTGTCGAAGCCGGGCGCAACGTTCTGTTTCATTTGGCAGACGGCTTGTACGACGGGCGGACGCGCTGGTCGAAGGCTGCGGTATTGCCTCGCTGAAAGCTTTCCGCCTGGGCAATTCGTGGAACACTCGTAATCCATGTCTCCAATGCAGCCGCCCGGCAGGCAGCGCGCGGAGTAGAGGTCGTTGCCGCGATGCGCCTCGAAGTCTATAAATGATGGGTAAGCCTGGGAAATTGATGCGTTCCATTCCGCTTCTGCGCCTTCGCGACCCGGGCCACTGCCCAAGGAGGTCGCTTCATGAAAACCATAGGTTTAAGCCCGCTGGAAATCCGAGGCATCGTCGAGCAGGCCTTTTTACCGCTCGCTTGCACCTGCGAACACGCCGACGACGATGAATTCAACATCCGCATCGAAGACCTGCATAGCGGAAAACTGATGCTGGCAGCCGAAGGCATATCGCCCGACCGCTTCGCCAGCAGCCGCGAAATCTGCGCCCTGATCGCCGATCTGCGCACTCGCCTGGAACAACATCAGGCATTCCCTGCTTCTATCGTGGTCCGAACTCAGCATGTTCATTCGTCCCGTCGTCTCTGATTCTTCCGTATGCCCGCTTGGCTGGCGAAGGCCGTGCGGTCAATTTCGGACGCCAGGAGGTGCAGAACGCAAGGTCGCCTGGTACCACCGCAGGGACGAGCCTTAATATCCGCTCCCGAGCAGCAAGTGCTGACCTTGAGTGCTTTATTGGACAAGGCCTGCAACGCCTTGGTAGGTACCGCCAAACTGAAGATGGCTGAGCAAGCTGTTCGAACGAGGGGATGCGCCCCGCCAGGTTGACAGCTAGCAGGCCCGGGCCGCGGAAGTGTGTTTCGCGGCCCGGACCGGTACATCAAACCGGGAACAGTTCGCTCAGTTTCATGGCCAGCATCATGTCGCCCTCGGCGCGCAGCTTGCCTTGCATGAAGGCCTGCATGCCGTCGGTGTTACCGCTGACGATGCCTTCCAGGGTTTCGCTGTCCATCACCAGGGTAACGTTCGCATCGGGATTCTCGCCTTCCTGGATGTCGCAGGCGCCATCCTTGACGATCAGGTTGTAGTGCTTGTCTTCGTCGATGCGGAAACCGAAGACCAGATCCAGGCCCTGCGCGGCGGCGGGGTTGAACTTGGCTTTCATGCTTTCGATGGCTTTCGTTGCGTCGCTCATTGGGGTGTCCTGTCAGGAGTGCTGAGGATGGCGCTAGCGCCAGGTTATCAAGTCTGGTGCCTGGGCCAGTTGCAAATGGGCATGACCGTTGAAAGACACCAGGGTTACATCGCAGCCCTTGAAGCGCAGATGATTCAAGGAGCTGTTGTAGATCTGCCAGTTCAGCCGAAAGGCCTCGCTGGCAGCCAGGCCGGTATAGCGGTGGAGCAGGGCGGTGATCACGCCGCCCGAGGTGAAGACGGCAATGTTTTCCCCGGGCGCGGCGGCGCGCAGGAGGCTGGTAACGGCCTCGACGGTGCGCGCCAGGAACGCGCCCCAGGACTCGCTGCCACCTTGGACACCGCCTTCTAGCCATTGGGAGACCAGGCGCTCGAAAAGGCGCTGGAACTCGTGGGGGTGTTGCGCGGCATTGCGCATGACCTCCCCGGCTCCGGGTTCAGTATCCAGTAAACCGGGTAACAGCGCGCGAATCAGGCCCTGGGCGTCGAACTCATCGAACCTGGGGTCGGTTTCCAATCGGGGAGGGTGGGGAAGGCGGGCCAGGGCGTGCCGCGCGGTGTCCTGCTGGCGCCTGAGACTGCCACTGACACAGCGGTGGAGCCGTATGCCCACCTGGGCAAGGAAGTCACCCAGGAGTTCCGCCTGACGTTGACCCACGGTGGACAATACGTCGTAGTCAGCGGCGCCGAAGGAGGCCTGACCGTGCCGAATCAGATAAAGGTTTCCCAAGCTGAATGTCCCCCACGGTGACACTGCCGTGCAAAACGAGTGCTCGGCAGGTTAGGGGCGATCTCGGCAGGTGTCAACGTGATTTCATACGACCGTTTCAAAAGGGCGTTTCATTCCCTGCAGCGTCCCCTCTTGTAGCCCGCTATGCCCCGGCAACGCGCATCGGTATGCTGGTGAACGTTTTCCATCCGCTGCAGGAGTCATCGTGGAGTTTCTCTCCGAATACCTGGGCTTTCTCGCCCGAACCGCTACCCTTGTCATCGCCGTTCTCATTGTACTGGCCGGCATCGCCTCATTGCGCGCCAAGGGCAGGCGCAAGGGTGGTGGCCAGCTACAGGTCACCCGCTTGAACGATTTCTACAAGGGCCTACGCGAACGCCTGGAAAGCGCGCTATTCGACAAGGACGCGCTCAAACGCTTGCGCAAGGAGCAATCCCGAGAAGAGAAAGCCAAACGTAAAGCAAGAGCAAAGGCCAAGACGACTGAGACCAAGGGCCGGGTTTATGTTCTGGACTTCGATGGTGACATCAAGGCGTCCGCCAACGAGAGCCTGCGTCATGAGGTCACTGCCTTGCTGACCCTGGCCACGCCGCGCGATGAGGTGGTGCTGCGCCTTGAGAGTGGCGGCGGAATGGTCCACAGCTACGGCCTCGCCAGTTCGCAGTTGGCGCGTATCCGCCAGGCTGGCGTACCGCTGACCGTGTGTGTGGACAAGGTCGCCGCCAGTGGCGGCTACATGATGGCCTGTATTGGCGAAAAGATTCTCAGCGCCCCCTTCGCCGTGCTTGGTTCCATAGGGGTGGTCGCCCAATTGCCGAACCTGCATCGCCTGCTGCGCAACCATGACGTCGATGTGGAGCTGCATACCGCGGGGGAGTACAAGCGCACCCTGACCGTCTTCGGAGAGAACACCGAGAAGGGCCGTGAAAAATTCCAGGAAGACCTGGACGTCACCCATAAGCTGTTCAAGAACTTCGTCGTTCACTATCGGCCCCAGCTGAACATCGATGAGGTCGCTACCGGTGAAGTCTGGCTGGGCGTTTCTGCCCTGGAACGCAAGCTGGTGGATGAGATCAAGACCAGCGATGAATACCTGGCGGAACGAGCCCGGGCCGCGGATGTATTTCATCTGCACTACGCCGAGCGCAAAAGCCTGCCGGAGCGGGTAGGCCTGGCAGCGAGCGGTGCGCTGGAGCACGGCTTCGCCCGCGCCTGGAGCAAGCTCACGGCCGCACGGTTCTGGTAAGCGCTATCTACCGCCGGCGTCAGGCGGGGCATCCTAGCATAGGGCCTTCCACAAGGAGGTCCCTCGATGATCGAAACCCATGCGTCCCCCACCCTCCCTCATCATGCATTCGTTATCTCTAGGCTACCTGACTGGCTGTTGAATGCCAGTCCGGAGCAGCGTCGAGAACTGCACCGTCTTGCCTTGGCCGCCGACGCAGCCCGCCAGGCCTTGCGACAGGCTCAGGAAAGCCTGCCTTCGCTACGTCAGTACGCCTTGGCGCTATTACGAAGCGAATTTGCGCCTGAACTCAGCACAGGCATTGATCCTGAGAGGGCCGTGCTGCATTGGGTAGACCCCGCCGGCCAACGTTCGCCCAGTCAGCGCTCGCTACTCGAGGCCGCGCTATTGAATTTCCATGCCTCAGAGGCTGCCGAGGCGGCCTACGCACCAGGGTCCGGCCTCTTCGCGCGCGCTTTGGCGACGGGTGAACCTGATACGGCTCAGCCACTTCCGCTAACGCCTGCCGCCTTCGCTCGGCGCTGCCGCGAACTGGACATCGGCGGCCGGTATCGTCTGCAACTTCTGGAACAGATCCCGGCATCGCTACCGAGCCGGGCGGTGCCAGTGGACGCCGATCCGCCCTTGTGTTGGCGCGTCTTCGACGCCCAGCGCAAGGCGTTCATGCTGGAGGCCCATAAGGCTCTGATGAAGGGCCGGCTCCGCTCAGCGGGGCGGGCACTGCTGGCGGGGTGGAACCTTGTATGCGGGCCGGGGAGGCCCGCCCAGGCTTGTCGGCTGGAGCTGTTGGGTTTCCCCCTGGCCGGGCCGCTGGTATTTCAGCCGCTGGACGACGACCAGATCGGGCCTGTGGTGGCCTATTTCCCCGGCGATTTACCCGCTCCGGTAGCAGAATACCCCAACGCTCAGGCCCTGGCCCTGGCGCTTGGGCAAAAGCTGCGAGATCCTGCCCAGGTAAAGCGCTTCGCCACCTTCGTGCCGGCGGCGCGCCGGCTTGAATTCGTCGAGCGACTGAACGATTCACTCAAGGGCAGCCATTGGCTGGCGCCCCACCTCACATGGACACCCGTCCCCTTGGCGGAAGACCCCTTCGTCGACTGTTACCGCGTCTGGGCCCAGCAAAGCCTGGCTCAAGCAGCACGGGCCGCGGTACCCACGGACATGCTCGATCGTCGCGATACACTCGATCGCTATGCCCACTGGGTCGCGCTGGGCGAACAGCTGGGGCTTACCCTGGCGATGCTGGTAGGCTCGGCCATTCCCGGGGTGAACCTGATAGTAGATGGCATCATGCTGGCGCAGGGCGTCTATAGCATCTACGAAGGCATGCAAGCGTGGCGCGCCGGTGATTCCCAAGCGGCATTGGACTATCTGTTCGGTGCCGTGGAAAACGCAACCTTCCTCGGTCTTGGCAAGCGCCCGGAACCCAGCCCGGAAACGAGGCTATTCGCAGAACGTCTGCTGCCGGTCGTCAGCGCGGATGGTCAGGTCCGCTTGTGGCGGCCTGAGCCTGAAGATTATCAGGCCCTTGATGAGCCCCCGGCCCATGTTCGGGCTGATGAGGCCGGTCGCTACCGCCACCGGGGGCGGGCCTGGGTGAAAATCGAAGGGCGATTCCATGAGGTTGAGCACGACGCCAGCGCCCGTCATGCCCGGCTGACCGGCCACCGGCAGGTTGGCTTCGCGCCGGCGGTGCAGGGGAATGGCCGCGGGGGATGGCGCCTCGCCCATGAAGATCCGCTGCGTTGGAGCGGGGCGGGCCTGTTGCGGCGCTTCGATCCGGCATACGAGGCCCTCCCGGACTCTGTAATGCTGCAAGCGCAGCGATTGGCTGGAATCAGTGATGGTCAACTGCGCCAGGCTCATCTGGATCATCAGCCGGCGCCGGCGCCTCTCGCTCATTTGCTCAGAAGACGCATGCTGGAGGGGCGTGTGGATGCCATCGTCCGGGCACTGCGCAGCCACAGACGCCTTGGCACGCTGGAACCTCGATTCGTGGAACTCTTGACCACCGCCCCAGGATGGCCCACGGATCGCGCACTACTCTATGAATATCAAGGAACCGATCACCGCTTCGGCTCTGCCGAGGATGCCCAACCGGTACGGCTCAGCGACCAGCTGATGGAGGATCGCAACTGGGCACAGCATGTGCTGTCAGACTTGGGCTCTGTCGCCACCGAAGGCCTGCTTGGGGAAAACACTTCGCTGGTACCCGCCGAGCCTGTGCGTCAGATGCTTGGCCAGCATTGGGCCAAGGCGATGGAGGAGGTTCGCGATCAGCTGATCGACCGTTGGCTGCTGGAGTCGACCGGAACAGACAGTGCGCGCGAGACACTCAGGCGTCACTTCCCAGGCCTTGTGGATGAAGCCCTCGATGCGCTGCTCACGGGTCGAACCGCAGCGCAGCACCAGATGCTCGCTGAAGGGCGAGTACCGCTACCCATCGCCGAGCTGGCGGCTGAGAGCCTGCGACAAATGCGCCTGACACGTGTCTGCGACGCGCTGGCGCAAGGGCGTTTCAGTCCCGACCGCGAACGTCTGGTCTTCGGCCTGTGGCCCCATCTTGCCGAAGGTACGGCAGCGATGCGCATTGAACTACGCGAAGGGCATTTTGCGGGCCCCCTGCTCAATAGCACTGGAAGCAGTGATCTGCCGCATTGGGTGATCGTCCGCCAGGGCCGGGCCTACCAGGCGCTGGATGCACAGGGCCTGGAACTGTCCCCGGTCGGCTCGCTGGAGCAGGCCCTGTTCGCGACAGTGCCGGATGCCTATCGACCGGAATTCCAGGTCCGCGTCGGAGACGTGGACGGCTTGCGTCACCGTCTGGTAGAGCTGGCACTGGCTGATCGAGAGGCGCTGCGGCTTCAGCTGGGAATGATCCCGGACCGACGTCCGTTCTTCCGTCCACCGAGCCTTCAGGCCAACGGGGCAGTGGGGTATGAGCTTAGCGGGCGAGGGCGCTCCCTGGAGACACCCTTCGGCGCGATCAGCCCGATCCTCGCGGCGCTTCGTGGCCTGTATCCAGACGTTTCCCAAGTGGAGTTGCTGGAAATTCGTGCTTCGCTCGGTGATGGCGAGGCGGCGACTACGGCTTTGGCTCGACTCAATGCGGACCTCGCCAGGTTGCGCCTGGACCTGGATACCTGGGTAAACCGGGCCCTGGATTCCGCTTCGGAGCAGGCCGATATCGAGAGAGAGCACAGAAGCGCCATCGCGCGGGAAATC
The DNA here is from genome assembly GCF_000826105.1 of Pseudomonas massiliensis. Taxonomy (GTDB): domain Bacteria; phylum Pseudomonadota; class Gammaproteobacteria; order Pseudomonadales; family Pseudomonadaceae; genus Aquipseudomonas; species Aquipseudomonas massiliensis. The sequence goes on from NZ_CCYK01000007.1 coordinate 1,763,025, forward strand.
ACGCGAGCCTGGCAACGACGCGAGAGCACCTATGCCATGGGCTGGCCGGGCTATGGCCTGAACCTGCGCAACTGGCCCGTCAGTGAGCTGCCCACCTTGAGTGTCAGGCTCGACCACGTGCACCGTCTTGCCTTGGTCAACCTTCACCTGAGCGAGGTCAGTGACGCGTTCCTCGCCAGCTTCCCCAATGTGCAGTGGCTGGACCTGAGTTTCAACGAACTCACACGCTTGCCCAGCAACATAGGTCAGTTCTCCCAGCTAAGGCGGCTCACTCTCGATGCCACGGGGCGTAGCGCCATGAGCGAGATCCTCGATGCTGTCGCGCCCGTGGCGTCCGGCCTTGAGCACCTTGAAGCGGCGGGCAATAGCTTGAGCCTCACTGTGGAAGACATTCAGCGGCTCGGGCAACTGCCGCGCCTGCGAACATTGGCACTCGATTACAACCTCATCACTCTGGATGAGGCTACCGCCAGCGCTTTCAATCAGTTGACGGCGCTGGAGGAACTCAACCTCAGCGGCAACCCGCTGCAACGGGCGCCCCAGCTGAGTCAGATGCAGGGCCTGGTCCGCCTGGACATGAGCAGCGCCGGGATCGCCGAGTTTCCACCCGGGCTCATCGACTTGATGAATCGCGAACCGCCGAGAATATTGGAAATCGATTTATCGTCCAATTCGCTGACTCACTTGCCAGACCTCTCCGAAACCCGGTTCGTCCACGTCGCTCGCCAGGCGCTGGACGATATCGAGTCTCCGCACTACGGCAGTGGGATCAATCTGGACGGCAATCCGCTGGACGAAGAAAGCCGCGACATGCTGCGTCGGGCCAGCATCGAATTCTTCACCGACCCGTCTTCCGATGAAGATGGCCTGGGCGCGCACCCGGACGAATGGCTCACCGGGTGTCCTGAAGCACTGGCGGCTTCGATCCGTGCCGAGCGCACGGAACAGGAGGCGGCGGAATTCTACGGTTTACTCAGCCGCATCGTGCACACCGCGGATTACCGTACTGATCCGGTTGCTACTCGCCGACGCGCCTGGACCCTCGTGCAAACCTGGTTGCAGGTAGGCACAGACAGTACGCCGGGCTTGAGTCAACTGCGCGAACGGCTGTTTTCATTGGCTCAGGATACTCAGGGTACCTGCGGCGACGGGGTAGCTCTTACGCTGGACGATATGGAGTTCGAGGTCGAGGCCTGGCGCAGGATGATCGATGCCCAGGGTGGCGGCGAGGCACCGATGCGTGCACTGCTGGACTATCAGCGCGGGTTGTGGCGCCGAGCCCTGGTGGATGAGATCGCCCGGGCCATCGTTCGCGGTCGCATTGCCAGGCATACGGCGCTCGCCAATGGCTTGCCGCCGCCTTCGTTGCATGCAATGGACGACATATCGGACGCAGTGCTCGAACAAGGGCTGGATGAGGTAGAGGTACGTTTTCGGCTGTTCCAGCTACTTGAAGGTGGCTTGAATTTGCCGCCCAGTCGCGGCATGCAATATAACGCGCGCGTGAGTGGCAACACCGCGCATCGAGTAGGCGCAGAGGTCTTGCAGAGGGATACCGACGAGGCTTTCGCGCAGTGGGTGGCACGCCAGCCTGGCTTCCGACTGTATCTGGAACGCGCATATTCCGCTGAGTTCGAACCTGAGCAGGAAAGGTGGCAGACAGCTGCGGATGCTCTGTACGACGCGCAGCCCGACGCCTCCCGGCGAATCCCTTCGGCTCTGGAAGGCCTGCGGGAGGCATTGCCGGAATTGAACTGGGACAGCCAGCGGTTGCCGGCGCTCACCGACCAGCAAACCCGGGTTGCCTATGACTGGGTCAGCCGTCGGCGAGAGGAATCCCTCGACGCCCTGGCATTGCGCCTGACCCGGCAACTACTGGGGCTGGATCAGGCCCGGCCGGCGACGCCGGAAACTTAACGGCGGCGGAAAAGGGGGCGCGGCTCGTCGCTCGCCCCCTGGTAGGCTACCGAGAAGTCCTTCAAGCTTTCCAGTGCTTCATAGGGGTCTTTATCCGCGCGAAGGGCGAAGGCATCGAAACCACAACGGTGCATGTAGAAAAGCTGATCCCTCAATACGTCGCCAATGGCACGCAATTCCCCCTTGAAACCATAACGGTCGCGTAGCAGGCGCGCGTTGGAATAACTGCGGCCATCGGTGAAAGCCGGAAAGTTGAGCGCAATGACCCGGAAATGAGCGACGTCATCGCCGATTTCCTCGGCTTCCTCATCGGAATCCAGCCATACGCCCAGGCCGCCGTCCCGAGCCTTCAATGCGTGACCGTGATCACGCCATAGCGCCAGGGGCACGATGTAGTCATCACAATTGGTCAGTTCATCGAAGGACGCCTCCTTGGGCAGCAGATGCCAGGTTTCGTCCACCACTTCGTTGTTCTTAATGATTCGCTGCATAAACGCGTTCCTTGAAGGGTTCGATGCCGATACGTTGGTAGGTATCGATAAAGCGCTCATCTTCGGTGCGCTTTTCCACATATACATCAATGAGCCGGGTGATCACGTCAGCCATGTCGTCCTGGGCGAACGATGGGCCGAGGATCTTGCCGACGCTGGCATCGCGACTGGCGCTACCGCCCAGTGAGACCTGGTAGAACTCCTCGCCCTTCTTGTCCACACCGAGAATGCCGATGTGGCCAACGTGGTGGTGGCCGCAGGCATTCATGCAGCCCGAGATGTTCAGGTCGATCTCCCCGATATCGAAAAGGTAATCCAAGTCGTCGAAGCGACGCTGGATCGACTCGGCGATGGGGATGGACTTGGCATTGGCCAGAGAGCAGAAGTCGCCACCCGGACAGCAAATGATGTCAGTGAGCAAGCCGATGTTAGGCGTGGCGAACCCGGCCTCCCGCGCCTCCAGCCAGAGAGCGTGCAACTTGCTCTGCTCGACGTCCGCCAGGATCACGTTCTGCTCGTGGGAGGTGCGCAGGAAGCCGAAGCTGTAGCGGTCGGCCAGGTCAGCGATGATATCGAGCTGCTTGTCCGTCAGGTCGCCGGGCGCGGTACCCGTGGGTTTGAGCGACAAGGTGACCGCGACGTACCCGGGCCGCTTGTGGGCGAACACGTTGCGCTGGCGCCAGCGGGCGAATCCTGGATGCTCGGCGTCCAGCTGAGCCAGTACCGCCGGAATGTCTTCCAGGGCTTCATAGGCGGGGTCGACGAAGTGCCTGGCGACGCGTTCGACTTCCGCTTCGGTCAAGGTAGTCGGCCCGCCGCGCAAGTGAGCCATCTCGGCCTCCACTTTCTCGGCGAACACCTCCGGCGTCAGGGCCTTGACCAGGATCTTGATCCGGGCCTTGTACTTGTTGTCACGGCGGCCGTAGCGGTTGTACACCCGCAAGATCGCATCCAGGTAGCTGATGAGATCCTGCCAGGGGAGGAATTCATTGATGAAGGCGCCCACGATGGGCGTGCGCCCGAGGCCGCCGCCGACCAGTACCCGGAAGCCCAGATCGCCGGCTTCATTGCGCACCGGCTCCAGGCCGATGTCATGCACCTCGATGGCAGCCCGATCGCTACGGGCACCGTTGACGGCGATCTTGAACTTGCGTGGGAGGTAGGCGAACTCGGGATGGAAGGTGGTCCATTGACGCACGATCTCGCACCATGGGCGCGGGTCGACCAGCTCGTCGGCGGCTACGCCGGCGAATTGATCGGTGGTGACATTTCGCAGGCAGTTGCCGCTGGTCTGGATGGCGTGCATCTGCACCGTAGCCAGCTCTGCCAGGATATCCGGTACGTCTTCCAGGGCGGGCCAGTTGAACTGCACGTTCTGACGGGTACTGATGTGTGCGTAGCCCTTGTCATAGTCTCGCGCGATCTTGGCCAGCATTCGGGCCTGACGGGAACTCAACTGGCCGTAAGGTACCGCTACGCGGAGCATGGGGGCGAAGCGCTGGATGTACAGACCGTTCTGCAGACGCAGCGGCCGGAATTCTTCCTCGCTCAGCTCGCCAGCCAGATAGCGGCGGGTCTGGTCACGGAACTGCTTGACGCGGTCCTCGATGATCCTTTGATCGTACTCGTCGTAAACGTACATAGGTGTCCTGCTTCAGGCTGGTCTGCGCTCACGGTCGCGCGCTCTAATTTTCAGCCGACGGAAGATACCCCTTTTGCCTTATCCACTGAAGCGAAGTTTTTATATAAGGAAATAACCAAAATCGATATGTGCGGATTTCAGTCCGGGACCGATAGAAGGGCTGGCAGCGCGCTCGGGCATGAGCTTTACTGGTACGAGCGTCCCAGCCAATGGGCCTGCGTGTTCGCCAAGCCACGCCTACAAAAATAAAGGTTCGCACCATGCGCCATCTATCCGTGAAAACCCGAAAGCCTTCCCGTCACATCGATGCCTGGGCAACCGCCTTCATGGTGGTTCTGGTGATTGCCGCACTGGTGTTCTGGACCAATACACACTAAGTACTTTGGTTGAGGTTTTGCCTTTAAGTCATTGTTTCTAAATGATTTATGGATCAAACCTGCTGCGAAGCGGGCGCATCAAAGCTGTCGTCGAGCCTTCTCGATAGCGGACGCTCGAGCCTTGGCCTCCTGGATCGTCTTCCATACAAGCGTCCAGGGCCTGGCAATCTCTAAACAGGGTTAGACTACGAATCCAAACCATTGAAAATCAAAGGTAATTACCTAGATCTCGTAGCCTAGGTTGGGCGAAAGCCAGCGCTCGCTCACGCTGTGTTCCTGGCCCTTACGCTCGGAGTAGCTGGTTACCTGGTCCCTGTCGATCTTGCCAACAGCGAAATATTGTGCTTGCGGATGCGCGAAATACCAACCGCTCACGGCCGCGGTCGGGAACATCGCATAGTGCTCCGTCAGGGTCACCCCGCTAGTACCTTCCGGGTCCAGCAGGCTGAACAGGGTGCCCTTTTCGGTATGGTCCGGGCAGGCTGGATAGCCTGGCGCCGGTCGGATGCCACGATACTGCTCGCGGATCAGGTCTTCGTTATCCAGGGATTCCTCAGGGGCGTAGCCCCAATAGGTAGTGCGCACCTGCTGGTGCAGCCATTCGGCGCAGGCTTCAGCCAGGCGGTCGGCAAGGGCCTTGACCATGATCGAGTTATAGTCGTCGCCAGCATCCTGATAAGCCTTGGCCACTTCCTCGGCGCCGATGCCCGCAGTGGTAATGAAGCCGCCGATATAGTCGGTGACGCCGCTGGCCTTGGGCGCCACGAAATCTGCCAGACTCAGGTTCGGTTTGCCGTCGGGCTTGATCGTCTGTTGACGCAGGTGGTGCAGGCGAGCCAGGGGCTGACCATCATTCCCATACACTTCGATGTCATCGTCGGCGACCTGATTGGCCGGCCAGAACCCGAACACGGCCCTGGCCTTGATCAGTTTTTCGTCGATCAGCTTGCGCAGCATGACCTGGGCATCGCTGAACAGTGCCGTGGCCGCTTCCCCCACCACTTCGTCGGTCAGGATCCGGGGGTACTTGCCAGCCAGGTCCCAGGCAATGAAGAAAGGCGTCCAGTCAATGAAGTCGGCCAGCACATTCAGGTCGATATCTTCCAGCACCCGCACTCCGGTGAAGCTCGGCTCGGCCGGTTCGAAATGCCAGGTGGGCTTGGCCGCCACCGCCTGGGCGTAGGTCAGGCGTTCGCTGCGGCTGCCTCGCGCGGCCGTACGCTCCCGCACCTCGGCATAGTCCTGACGGGTGCGCTCGACGAAACCTGGCTTGAGCTCCCTGGACAGCAGTTGGGTGGCTACGCCGACGGCGCGAGAGGCATCGGTCACATAGATCACTGCGTCGTTGCTATAGCGCGGCTCGATTTTCACGGCAGTATGTGCCTTGGAGGTGGTCGCGCCACCGATCATCAGGGGCAAGTGAAAATCCTGGCGCTGCATTTCCCTCGCAACATGGACCATTTCATCCAGAGAAGGGGTGATCAGGCCGGACAAGCCGATGATGTCGCATTTCTCTTCGCGGGCAACCTGCAGGATTCGCTCCGCCGGAACCATCACGCCCAGGTCGACGATGTCATAGCCGTTGCAGCCTAGTACCACGCCGACGATATTCTTGCCGATGTCGTGCACGTCGCCCTTGACGGTAGCCATGAGGATCTTGCCCTTGGCTTCCGGCTTGTCACCTTTTTCCGCTTCGATGAAGGGAATCAGATGGGCCACGGCCTGCTTCATCACCCGGGCGGACTTGACGACCTGGGGCAGGAACATCTTGCCGGCACCGAAGAGGTCACCTACCACGTTCATTCCTGCCATCAGTGGCCCCTCGATGACCTCGATCGGCCGGGCGAAGCCCTGCCGGGACAGCTCGGTGTCCTCGACGATGTAGGTGGTGATCCCCTTGACCAGCGCATGCTCGAGGCGCTTGTTCACATCCCAGCCACGCCATTCCTCGGTTTCGGCCTCCTTGGCGGCGCCATCGCCACGGTATTGGTCCGCGATGGCCAGCAGGGCCTCGGTGGCTTCGGCGCTACGGTTCAGGACCACATCCTCGACGCGGTCGCGCAGCGTGGCCGGAATTTCGTCGTAGATTTCCAGTTGCCCGGCATTGACGATGCCCATGGTCAGGCCATTGCGGATGGCGTGGAGCAGGAAGACCGAGTGGATGGCTTCACGTACCGGGTTATTGCCCCGGAAGGAAAAGGAAACGTTGGATACCCCGCCCGACGTCAGCGCATAGGGCAGGTTGTCACGGATCCAGGCGCAGGCCCGGATGAAATCCACTGCGTAGTTGTTGTGCTCTTCGATGCCGGTTGCCACGGCGAAGATGTTCGGGTCGAAGATGATGTCTTCCGCCGGGAAGCCGACCTGGTTCACCAGGATGTCGTAAGAGCGAGCGCAGATCTCGATCTTGCGCTGCTCCGTGTCGGCCTGGCCCTGCTCGTCGAAGGCCATGACCACGATGGCGGCGCCGTAGCGCTTGCACAGGCGGGCATGGTGGATGAAGGCGTCCACGCCTTCCTTCATGCTGATGGAGTTGACGATGCCCTTGCCCTGGATGCACTTGAGCCCCGCCTCGATCACCTCCCACTTGGAGGAGTCGATCATGATCGGCACTCGGGAAATGTCCGGCTCGCCCGCGATCAGGTTGAGGAAGGTGACCATGGCCTTGCGGGAGTCGAGCATCCCCTCGTCCATGTTGATGTCGATCACCTGAGCGCCGGCCTCGACCTGCTGCAGCGCGACTTCCAGGGCTTCAGTGTAGTTTTCTTCACGGATCAACCGGGCGAAGCGGGCCGAGCCGGTAATGTTGGTGCGTTCGCCTACGTTCACGAACAGCGACTGCCGGTCTATCGTGAACGGCTCCAGGCCGGACAGCCGGCACGCCTTGGAAATCGCCGGGATAGGCCGCGGCGGGTAGGGCGCCACAGCCTTGGCGATGGCCGCGATATGCGCCGGCGTGGTACCGCAGCAGCCCCCTACGATGTTCAGGAAGCCGCTGCGGGCGAATTCCTCTACCGTCTCGGCCATCTGCTCGGGGCTTTCGTCGTATTCACCGAAGGCGTTGGGCAGACCCGCGTTGGGGTGGGCCGATACATGGGTATCGGCCTTGGTCGCCAGCTCCTCGAGATAAGGGCGCAGTTCCTTTGCCCCCAGCGCGCAGTTCAAGCCCACGGACACCGGGTTGGCATGGCGCACCGAGTTCCAGAAGGCTTCGGTGGTCTGGCCGGACAGGGTGCGTCCTGAGGCATCGGTAATGGTGCCGGAAATCATGATCGGCAGGGTAGAGCCCAATTCATCGAAGACGCCCTGCACCGCGAAGATGGCAGCCTTGGCGTTCAAGGTGTCGAAGATGGTTTCGATCAGGATCAGGTCAGCGCCGCCCTCGATCAGGGCGCGTGTGGCCTCGGTGTAATTTTCCACCAGTTCGTCGAAGGTGACGTTGCGATAGCCAGGGTTGTTCACGTCTGGCGACAGGGAACAGGTGCGGCTGGTCGGCCCCAGCACGCCGGCCACGAAGCGTGGGCGGTCCGGAGTCTGCAGGGTCTTGGCATCGGCCACTCGGCGGGCGACCCGAGCGCCTTCCAGGTTCAGTTCGTAGACCAGATGCTCCATGCCGTAATCGGCTTGGGATACCCGGGTTGCATTGAAGGTGTTCGTTTCCAGGATATCCGCGCCGGCATCGAGGTAGGCTGCTTCGATCTCAGCGATCACATCCGGCCGGCTCAGCAGCAAGAGATCATTGTTGCCTTTCACGTCGCTGGGCCAGTCGGCGAAACGCTCGCCCCGATAGTCATTTTCCTCGAGCTTGTAGCTCTGGATCATTGTGCCCATTCCGCCGTCGAGGATCAGGATGCGCGAAGCGAGGGCTTCTTTTAGGGCGGTCTGGCGAGCGAGGCGGTCGGTCATGGAAGGGCACTCTGGTGCGGCTGCGAAAGCCGAGGATGATAGCAAAGCTGAACGGGTTTATACCCCGCCGAGGCTTTGCATGAATCTGGCTCATGTTGGCGGCTGGGCGGCATTGTCATGAAACATAACTTTGGAAGGCCGGTCCCACTTATGAGTTCGTGCTCATGGGCACGGTAGTGACAGCGTAATGCGGGAACCTTGAATGCTGATCTCGATTCAGGCTTTGCGGGCCATGGCGGCGTGGATGGTGGTATGCCACCACTTCATGCAGGTGTTTTTCAACTTCCAGGGCGGGGGCCTTATCGGTCACTTTTTCGCCGCACGAGGCGCGGTGGGTGTAGACATTTTCTTCGTCATCAGTGGCCTGGTGATCTATCTATCGACCTGGGACAAGCCCCTGCAGCCACGAGAGTTTCTGCTCAATCGAGCCATCCGCATCATTCCTGCCTACTGGTTCTATACGATGGCCATGGGGCTGCTGCTTTACACAGTAGGCAGTCATATGCCCCATGGTGTGGTGAACTGGCCCACCTTCATCCTCTCGCTGCTATTCATCCCCGCGGAAAATCCGGGGGGATATGGGTTGTACCCCACACTCAACGTGGGCTGGACCCTGAACTACGAAATGTTCTTCTACCTGGTGTTCTCCCTGGCCTTCATCGTGCCGAAGGCGTGGCGGGCGTTGTTCGTCGCCGGCGCCCTGTTGCTCAGCAGCGAGGCCTTCAGCCGTCTGGGCTGGTCGGGCCGCTTCTACGCCAACAATATCGTCTATGAATTCCTGCTGGGTATCGCACTGGGGGTGGCCTGGCGTCGTGGCTGGGTGCGCAGTGGTCTGTGGTTGCCCTTGGCACTGATAGCCGTCTGCTCGACGGTCATCTATCGCTTGGAACCGACCAATCGCCTGCTCAACTGGGGCCTGCCCAGCACCGGTATCGTGGCCGGGTGCCTGGCGTTGGAGGCACGGTTCGCCCGCAGCCGGGCGCTGAAGGCCCTGGGAGACTGTTCCTACTCGGTCTACCTGGTGCATCTGCTCGTGCTTTACGCCGGCTGGTTCATCACCGAGCGGCTGGGCATCAATGCTTATATGGTGTTCGCGTTTTTCTGCGTGCCCATGATCCTGGCAATGTCTTGGCTCAGCTATGAACTGTTGGAAAAGCGGCTCTATCACCGCATGAAAGCTTCGCTGATCCGCGCGAGGACCGGCTCCGGCTTAACCCGACAAAATTACTAGGACTTTCTCCCCGGCAAGCTTTGCCGTAAACTGCGCGCTAGTCTGTGAGGAGCCCCCATGAGCACCATAACCATAACTGACGCGGCCCAGGATTACCTTGGCGACCTGCTCAGCAAGCAGAATACCCCCGGCATCGGTATCCGCGTGTTCATCACCCAGCCCGGTACCCAATACGCTGAAACCTGCATCGCCTACTGCAAGCCAGGCGAGGAAAAGCCGGACGACACCGCGCTGGGGCTAAAGCGTTTCACTGCCTGGATCGACGCAGTGAGCGAGCCGTTCCTCGACGCCGCGGTGGTGGACTACGCCACTGATCGAATGGGCGGCCAGTTGACCATCAAGGCGCCCAACGCCAAGGTGCCGATGGTCAACGAGGACAGCCCGTTGAACGAGCGCATCAACTATTACCTGCAGACCGAGATCAACCCTGGCCTGGCCAGCCATGGTGGCCAGGTGACGCTGATCGATGTGGTGGAAGAGGGCATCGCCGTACTGCAGTTCGGCGGTGGTTGCCAGGGTTGTGGCCAGGCCGACGTCACCCTCAAGGAAGGCATCGAGCGCACGTTGCTGGAGCGCATTCCGGAACTCAAGGGCGTTCGTGACGTGACCGACCACACCAACCGCGAGAACGCCTACTACTGACGACAGGCGCGAGCTCGGCGAATGATTGGCCTCAGTCGTTGCCGGGCCGATAGAGGTGGGCATGGCTCGCCCGATACAGGGCCGAATCCTCGAAGGGTTCGTCTCCCAGTACCCACCCGACAAGAATGAGCGCGGTGCGCCTGAACCCTTTCAAGGCCACCTTGGCTTCAATGTTTTCCAGCGTCCCTGAAACCCAATCCTGGTCCGGCCAGCTCGCGCGGTGAACCACCGCCGCCGGGCAGTCCGCGCCGTAGTGAGGCTGGAGCAAGGCGGCGATCGCACCGAGATGGCCCACCCCCAGATGTATCGCGAGGGTGGCTCGGTGCCTGGCCAGATCAGCCAGTGCTTCCCCTTCAGGCATCGGACTGTTGTGTCCATAGCGTGTCAGAATCACCGTCTGCGATACGCCAGGCAGGGTCAGCTCGGACTCGAGCAAGGCCGCGCAGGCGGCGACCGCGGTGACTCCGGGCACGATCTCGAACGGTATGCCCAGCACTCGCAAATGGCGGATCTGCTCGCCGATGGCCCCATACAGGGAAGGGTCGCCTGAATGTACCCGAGCTACGTCCAGGCCGGCCTTGTGGGCGATGACCATTTCCTCGATGATCGCTTCCAGGTGCAGTTGCGCACTATTGACCACGCGTTCGGCCTGGTTGGGCTGCAGCACGGCCTCGGGTACCAGTGAACCGGCATAGATGATCACCGGACAGCGCTGGATGAGCCGCTGCCCTTTGACCGTGATGAGGTCGGGGTCGCCGGGGCCGGCACCGATAAAATAGACAGTCATTGAATGGCCTTTCGAGGCGGAGCGTGAAGGGGTTTCAAGTCGGGGCAGGGCAGGCCAGGGCGACGGTGGCATTGGCGCTGGCAAGACGGCTGACGCACAGGCGTGGCGTTCTGCCGACGAGTGCCCGGCAGTGAGCGAGGGCGCTGGCCTCCGCGACACCATGGCAGCCCGTATAGCGCCAGGTAAGAGCGGAGCGGTGGCTGAGTTCGCCATCATAATGCCCCAGGCCCTGGGCGTCATAGCCGGCCAGAGCCAGGTCGAGCTCCCGGGCCAGCGCCTGCAACCCTGGCACGGCAAGGCGCCTGTCCAGGGTAGCGAGACCGAGAAGCTGCCCCGGCCGCGCTTTTATCACGGCCAGGGCACTCTCCAGGAGTGCCCGCAACTCAGCGTGGCTACAAGCCTGGCGGCAGCCGAAACCGGCCACCAGGCAGGCGGGCGCCGATTGAAGTGCGGCAGTGTCAGGAAGCACGACGGAACAACCAGGCGCTGACCAGGCCAAGCACCAGCCAGAACGCCAGGTTCACCGCCTGGGCTGCCCAGCGGAATTGCGCCTGCAAGGCCTCGGGCGCGACGCTTTCATGCAGCGGGGGTTGCGGCGCCCCTATCACATGAGGGATGGCCATCAGTACGGCGCCAGCCAGCTTCAAGGGCCAGGAGCCGGCGAACGCGATCAGCCCAAGGCCGACGGCGGCGCTGGCAGCAGAGCCTACCCACCACAGCTGGCGGGAACTGAGGTCCGCGGCGGCTGTGCCTGGCAATTCCGGAGGAAGTCCCAGAGTAGGCGCCAAGGTGAATACGGCATAACCTGCCAGCCCCCAGAGCAGGCCGGCCGCGGTGCGACTGGGCGCCTGCACTGTATACAGGCCGGCCAGCATCAAGGCGAAGCCTAAGGCAACGACCAGGTTACCACCGGTGGTCGAAAGCAGGCGCTGCCAACCCGGCTCCGGCTCCCAGGCCGGGACCTCATGTTCGTGATGGCCGTCGGGCGCGGCATGATCCTGATGCACAGTCTCGGAGGCGGCACTTTCGAAAACTTCCGCCTGTTCAATCAGAGGGCTGATCCAGATGCTTTGCATCAGCGTCAGCAGCAGCGCGGCCAGTAGCCCCGCGAAGCCCGCGGTCCGGGCGATACGAGTGAACATGGTCAGCCCTCAGTGGCAGGGGAAGGCAGCGCTGTGCCGAGTATCGTGTGCCGCATTATGGACTGCGGGAATATGAGAAAAGCCGGCGAAATAAACCAGTGCCATGCCCAGGACCCCAGCCACACAGGCGGTTGTGATACGCGCGCTGAGCGCGACGGCGGGCTGGCTCTGAGTGTGACTTGCGATGCGGGTGGTCATGGCGCTTCCTTCCAGTGTATGAGGCAGGCGCGCGGGGACCTTCCCTAGAAGGGCATGGCCGACCGCCCGCCCACCGCAGGTGTGTCATCGAGAACGCTCGGGCCGGTCTCCGGGCTCGCGAGGGGCGGACAATACAGACCACCGATCTGCTTCATACCTTCCCATGCCTGTGCACAGTGGTTCAGGCATTGCCTGGAAGCACGCTCGCTTACCGTTGCGGGGGCAGCACCGGACTGGCCCGAAGGCGCACCGGTTTCCCGTTTCACCCCGTGAGGGGCACCCGAACGAAAGACGTAAGCAAAGCACGTCGGGCAGAGGGCGTCAAATGGAGGTGGAGGCGGAGGGACCAGAAGTACCTGGTCCGTCAACTGACGAGGTCGCATGATGGATGCGAGGCGGCAGCACGGGGCGGGCATAGCGATGGCCATAAGAGTGGGGCCGGCAGGCCTCAGGCCTCGCTGGGTCAGGCCGCGAAGTCGCGGAGCCGATAGTCCTGGGCCGCAGCCCGGGAAAGCAGGGGTGGGCTTACCGGCTCGCCGTCGCGGACCACGTACCAGCAGGCCAGCAAGCCAAGGTCGCGAAGGTGCTCGGGTACCGCGCTGCCTATTACGCACATGATGCGATCAGATGACATGTCACACCTTTGCAAAGGAGGGCGAGAATTCATCGAGGCGACCCGGCAGCAGACCTGCCAGGCCTATTCGCCTCGCTCGACAAGGTCACGGCCGAATCAGCCGTTGGCGTTGTCGTCGTAGCCACCCAGTTGCAGGAACTGCAGCTTGTGCAGCGCGCCCTGACTATCCTGGTACACCATGGTCACCGGTACCACACCTCGCTTGGTGCTCACGTCGGTCCTGGAGATGATCTTCTGCACATCCAGCTTCATGCCGTAATGGTAGGTTTCCACTGGCAGGTTACTGGTGACGGCACGGTCGGCGCCATCCTGGGCGAAGGCACCGGTGGCGAACACAGCAGTCAGGGCAGCGATGGCGAATGCAGCTTTCATGATCGATTCCTCGTTTGGAGCGGGTTGGGTTTCTGGTTGAGTTCAGTAAACCGCTAACAGCGCTGTCCGAGAAATTGAACGCTTTGTTGTCTGGAATCGATGCTTTTGATAGTTCACCCGGAGCGCCCTGGCTCCGGGCTTTTATGCCGTTTCCGGGTCAGATGTGCAGGGCGTGGCCCAGCGCCCGCAAGGCCGCTTCCTGTACCGCTTCACCAAGCGTCGGATGCGCGTGGATGGTCCCGGCAATGTCCTCCAGGCGAGCGCCCATCTCCAACGACTGGGTGAAGGCCGCGGCCAGTTCCGAGACGCCTGGGCCCACCGCTTGCCAGCCGAGGATTAGATGGTCGTCTGGGCGTGCGACCACCCGTACGAAGCCGGAGGTATCCCCCAGGGTCAGGGCGCGCCCATTGGCCGCGAAGGGGAAGCTCGCCACCGTGGCGTCGGTGCCGGCCTGGTCCGGGGTAAGCCCGGCAACGACAATTTCCGGGTCGGTATAGCACACGGCGGGGATAGCCGCGGGGGCGAAGCTTCGGCGCTTCCCAGCGATGAGCTCAGCCACCATTTCCCCTTGAGCCATGGCTCGGTGGGCGAGCATGGGCTCTCCTGTAAGGTCGCCGATAGCCCATACACCTGTCATGCTGGTGCGACACCCCCCATCGACTTTCACGGCCTTGCCCGCTCTTTCCAGGTCCAGGCGTTCCAGACCATAGCCCTCGGTATGGGGCGTGCGCCCCACAGCCACCAACACGCGATCAACCTCCAGACTCGCCGTATCGCCGCTGCCGGAGCCTAACTGCAAGCGCTGCCCCGCCGCGTCGTAACCTTCGACGCGGTTGTCGGTCATCACCTTGATGCCAAGCTGTTGCAGGCGTGCGACCACAGGGGCCGTCAGCTCGGAGTCATAGGTGGGCAGCAGGCGAGGCTGGGCTTCGACAATGGTCACCTGAGCGCCCAGCTTGCGATAGGCGGTGCCCAGCTCAAGGCCAATATAACCCCCGCCGATCACCGCCAGGTGGCGCGGCAGCGTTGCAGGGGACAAGGCCTTGGTGGAATCCATGATGGCCCCGTCAATGGCCAGGCCCGGCAGGCGCATCGCTTGCGAGCCGGTAGCCAGCACCAGTTGCTGGCAATGAATGCGCGTATCACCGACCTGTACCGTCTTGCCATCCACGATTTGGCCATGTCCATGAATGACCTGCACGCGGTGCTTTTTCAGCAGCGCGCCCACGCCGGACGTCAGCCGGTCCACGGTCCGGTCTTTCCAGGCGATTGCCTGGCCAAGGTCCAGATGCGGCTGACCGCCGCTGATGCCGAATTCGTTGGGCTCGCTCAGCTGATGGAAGCGCTCTGCCACATGGATCAGGGCTTTGGACGGGATGCAGCCCACGTTCAGGCACGTTCCTCCCAGGGCCTGCGCCTCCACCAGCACGGTAGGGATGCCCAGCTGGCCAGCCCGGATCGCGGTGACATAACCCCCAGGGCCGCCGCCGAGGACAAGAAGTTGCGTTTCAAGCCTCTGCATGTTCGGACCTTAGTCGATGAAGAGGGTAGCGGGCTGCTCCAGCAACTGGCGCACGGCCTGGATGAAGCGGGCTGCGTCCATGCCGTCGACCACCCGGTGGTCGAAGGAGCTAGAAAGGTTCATCATCCTGCGGATAGTGATCTGGCCGTCGACTACCATCGGGCGTTCGACCATGCGATTGACCCCGACGATGGCCACTTCCGGCAGGTTCAGCACAGGGGTAGAAACGATCCCGCCGAGCGCACCCAGGCTGGTCAAGGTAATGGTCGAGCCTGAAAGCAGCGCCCGTTCGGCCTTGCCCTCCCGCGCCGCCTCGGCGATACGAGCGATCTCGCGCGCGTTGCTCCAGAGATCCCCGGCCTGGGCGTCGCGCAGTACGGGCACCAGCAACCCCTGGCTGCCCTGGGTGGCGATGCCCACATGCACCGCACTGTGCCGCTCGATGACCTGGCGCTCATCATCGTAACGCGCGTTGAGTTGCGGGAAGTCTCGCAGGGCCACCACCAGCGCCCTGACCAGCAATGGCAACAGCGTAAGCCGACCGCGGCGCTCGCCCCATTGGCTGTTGAGCTGCTGACGCAGCGCTTCCAGGGCGGTGGCATCTATTTCTTCCACATAGCTAAAATGCGCGGCACGGCGAGTGGCTTCCTGCATGCGTTCGGCAATCTTGCGGCGCAGGCCGATCACTGGCACCTCTTCGATGGCCGGGGAACAAGCGTGGCGCCCGTCAGATCCCGCAGCGGTCGGGGAAAGGGCGCCGCGGGCCAGGGCATGATCCAGATCCTCATGGAGAATCCGGCCAGCCGGCCCGCTCCCGGCGATGGCAGCGAGGTCCAGTCCGCTGTCCCAGGCACGCTGGCGTACCGCGGGCGAGGCGAGCGGGCGTGCTGACTCGCCAACGGACGGCGGGGCACAGACGGAGGCGGACGCCACAGACGCCAGCCTCGGCTCCGTGGTGGCGGCTGGCGACGCGGTAATCTGTTCCTCTGCCGGTGGCCGCGCGTCTGCTTCCGTGCTGGCGGACGAGACGGCCGGTTTCTCATTGCCCGGGCCCTGGACCTCCAGGCGAATGAGCTCGCTGCCCACCGCTACGGTCTGCCCGGGCGAGGCGCCCAGCGCCAATACCCGACCCTGTACCGGACTAGGAATATCCACCGTTGCCTTGTCCGTCATGACATCAGCCAGTACCTGATCTTCACTGACGGTATCGCCCACCTTGACGAACCATTCCACCAGCTCCACCTGGGCGATGCCTTCGCCGATATCGGGCATCCTGATCACATGCTCGCCCATCAGCGCACCTCCATGACACGGCGCAAGGCAGCGCCGACCCGGACCGGACCGGGGAAATAGGCCCATTCCTGGGCATGGGGGTAAGGGGTATCCCAGCCGGCTACCCGCTCGATAGGGGCTTCCAGCCAATAGAAGCAATGTTCCTGTACCAGGGCGAGCAATTCGGCGCCCAGGCCGCAAGTCTGGGTGGCCTCGTGCAGGATTACGCAACGCCGCGTTTTCCTTACCGATGTCACCAGGGTGTCCAGGTCCAGCGGCCAGAGGCTGCGCAAATCGATCACTTCGGCATCGACGCCTGTTTCCGCGGTCGCGGCCAGGGCCACATGGACAGTGGTGCCGTACGTGATCACGGTGACATCGCTGCCCGCGCGCACCACGGCAGCGCTGTCCAGGGGTACCCGGTAGTAGCCTTCCGGCACCTGGCTGTCGGGATGGCCGGCCCAAGGCGTTACAGGGTGATCGTGGTGCCCGTCGAAGGGGCCGTTGTACAAGCGCTTGGGCTCCAGGAAGATCACTGGGTCATCGCATTCGATGGCAGCGATCAGCAGGCCCTTGGCGTCGTAGGGGTTCGATGGCATCACCGTGCGCAAGCCGCAAACCTGGGTGAAGATCGCCTCCGGGCTCTGGCTGTGGGTTTGCCCACCGTAGATTCCGCCGCCGCAGGGCATGCGCACCGTGATCGGCGCGGTAAAGTCGCCGGCGGAGCGGAAGCGCAGCCGCGCCGCTTCGGAAGTGAGCTGGTCATACGCCGGGTATACATAGTCCGCGAACTGGATTTCGGCAACCGGACGCAAGCCGTAGGCGCCCATGCCCACGGCCACTCCCACGATGCCGCTCTCGGAGATCGGCGTATCGAAAACCCGGGTCTTGCCGAACTTGGCCTGGAGGCCCTCCGTGCAGCGAAACACACCGCCGAAATAGCCCACGTCCTCGCCGAACGTGACTACGTTGGGGTCTCGTTCCAGCATCACGTCCAAGGCCGAGCGAATGGCTTGCACCATGGTCATGTCTCGTGTCGCTTCAACAGCCTGCGAAGGCTCAATCTGGTGTGCGGTAGTCATGGTCAGATCCCCATCTGCTGGCGTTGACGCCGCAGGTGCGCGGGCATCTCGTGATAAACGTCTTCGAAGATGGTCGCCGCGCTGGCATAGGCGCTGCCACCCAGGGTCCCGTGGTTTTCGGCCTGCTTGGTTGCCTCCAGTACGTCCTGCTCGAGCTCGACCACCAGCGCCTCGTGTTGTGCCTCGGACCAGTGCCCTTCGGCAATCAGGTGCTGCTTGAGCCGAGCGATCGGGTCCCCCAGGGGGAAATTGGCCCAATCATCGGCGGGGCGATATTTGGAAGGGTCGTCGGAAGTGGAGTGGGGGCCGGCCCGGTAGGTCACCCACTCGATCAGGGTGGGCCCCAGATTGGCCCGGGCACGCTCGGCGGCCCAGCGCGAGACGGCATGGACTGCCAGGAAATCGTTGCCATCCACCCGCAGCGAGGCAATGCCGCTGCCTACGCCCCGCCCCGCGAAGGTGGTGGCCTCGCCGCCAGCGATATGCTGGAAGCTGGAGATCGCCCACTGGTTGTTCACCACATTCAGGATGACGGGCGCGCGGTATACATGAGCGAAGGTGAGGGCGGTGTGGAAATCGGCTTCGGCTGTGGAGCCGTCACCTATCCAGGCCGAGGCGATGCGGGTATCGCCCCGGATGGCCGAGGCCATGGCCCAGCCCACGCCCTGTACGAACTGAGTCGCCAGGTTGCCGGAAATACTGAAGAAACCGGCAGCCTTGTTGGAGTACATCACCGGCAACTGCCGGCCCTTGAGCGGGTCGCACTCGTTGGAGAACAGCTGGCAGATCATCTCGAACAACGGCACCTGGCGGGCCAGGAGGATGCTCTGCTGGCGGTAGGTCGGGAAGCACATGTCATCGCCGCGCAGCGCCAGGGCATGGGCCGTGCCTATGGCTTCCTCTCCCAGGCTCTGTACGTAGAAGGACATCTTCTTCTGTCGTTGGGCCTTGACCATGCGGCTGTCGAATACTCGTGTCTTCACCATGGTGCGCAGGCCACGATGGAGAAGCTCGAGCGGTATGGCCTCGGCCCATGGGCCAACGGCCTGGCCTTGCTCATCCAGCACTCGCACCAGACCCACGGCCAGGTCGGCGGTGTCTCGAGGGTCGATGTCCAGGGGCGGTTTGCGAGCCGCGCCAGCGGGGAGCAACTGCAGATAGCTGAAGTCGGTCTTGCAACCCGGGCGGCCCGTCGGTTCGGGCACGTGCAGGCGAAGCGGTTCTTGGGCGTTCACGTGTCACAACCCTCGATCTTGTGTTTATTGGGGAGTTGTCGATACTGATTCTAGGCCTGTCCCGCTGGAGAGTTTTTCTCTTTTGCTACAGCACGGCGCGCTGTCAGCGGAGAAAAATTCTTCCTCGGGCCGCGAGTGAAGAATAAACAGGTTGCCGGCCCGGCTTCGGTTGCAGCGAGCCCTGAATCGAGGGTGCATAGAAACTTTTGCCGCCGCGCTGCTACTAAGGCACAGATGTCATGCCGGGCTGTATCGACAGCGGCCGGCCTGGCTCGGCCAAATCGCCGCAGACGAGTCAATGAATGGATCGCTACGCCCCTCGCGACTGGCAGCCCCACGAGCGGCCGAACCTCCCCGGATCGCCCTCCACACCCCTGCATCCTGCTCATCGGCGCCTGGCCTACGCCCTCACTGGGTTGTTGGTGGGCATTACCGGCGGGCTGGGCAATGCCCTGGTCACCGCCAATCTGGTGTACCTGCAGGGCGCGCTGGGTGTGACCAGCGCCGAGATCGCCTGGCTGCCGGCGGCCTATGTGATGACCAACGTCACCATGAACCTCCTGCTGGTCAAGTTTCGCCAACAGTTCGGCCTGCGTGCCTTCACAGAAGTATTCCTGGCCCTCTATGTGCTGGTGACCCTGGCCCACCTGTTCGTCAACGACCTCGGCTCGGCCATCGCGGTGCGCGCCGCCCACGGCATGGTGGGCGCCGCGCTCAGCTCTCTCGGCCTTTACTACATGATCCAGGCGCTGCCGGCCAAGTGGCGGCTCAAGGCATTGGTACTGGGGCTGGGTACGGCACAGCTGGCCTTGCCCTTGGCGCGCCTGGTGTCCGAAGACCTCCTGCAGATCGCAGAATGGCGCGGGCTATACCTGTTCGAGCTCGGCCTGGCGATCACCGCGCTGGGTTGCGTGCTCTGGCTGAAGCTTCCACCTGGAGATCGCTTTCGCACCTTCGAGCCGATGGATTTCCTGACCTTTGCCATTCTCGCTCCAGGAGTCGGCCTGCTGGTGGCCGTACTATCCCTGGGGCGCATCGACTGGTGGCTGGAAGCGCCCTGGATCGGCATGGCCCTGGCCGCTGCCATCGTGTTGATCTCGCTCGGGCTGTGTATCGAGCACAACAGGCGCAACCCCTTGCTGATGACGCGCTGGCTGGGCAGCGGGCCGATCCTGCGCCTGGGCCTGGCAGTGGTGTTGATTCGCATGGTGACGTCCGAGCAATCCACCGGCGCGGTCGGCTTCATGCAATACCTGAACATGGGCAGCGAGCAACTGTTCAGCCTGTATGTGGTGATGCTCATCGGCAGCGTGGCAGGGCTGGTGGTCAGCGCCTTGACGATCGACCCTGAACATCTGTTCCGTCCATTGTTGCTCTCGGTAGCGCTGATGGCCGCAGGCGCCTTGATGGACAGTTTCTCCAGCAATCTGACCCGGCCACCGCAGCTTTACCTGAGCCAGTTCCTGCTCGCGTTCGGCAGTACGTTCTTCCTGGGCCCCACCATGGTACTCGGCACCCGTAACGTTATTGCCAATCCGCGCAACCTGGTGAGTTTCTCCGTCATGTTCGGTATTGCCCAGAACCTGGGTGGGTTGCTCGGCTCGGCCCTGCTGGGTACCTGGCAGGTCATCCGGGAGAAATTCCACTCCAGCCATATCGTCGAACAACTGGTGGGCGCCGATCCTCGGGTGGCCGCGCGGCTGAGTAGCGGCGCGGCCAACTACAGCAGCCTGCTTCCCGACACCCAGGCGCGCACGCTACAAGGGCTGCGGGCGCTGGCCACCGCCGCGACCCGGGAAGCCAACATCATGGCCTACAACGATGTATTCATGCTCATTGCCATCATCGCCATCCTGACCTTCATCTGGATGGCGGTGCGGGTACTCTGGCTGGCCAGCAATGCCCGCGCCCAGGCGGCCCTAGATTCCACTTCCGGCAAACCCTGATGACTGAACCGACTCAAACCACCACCACGGCGATCGCGGCCACACCCGAGGGGCAGTCCCCGCCAGCCGACCCCATCGTCCAGGGCCGTAGCGGTCGCGCCAAATTCTTTTCTGCGTTTACCTTCGGCGGGCTGGCGGTGCTGGGTGTGCTCATCGTCCTCTATGCCTGGCAACTGCCTCCCTTCGCCAGCGCCGTTGAAAGTACCGAGAATGCCCTGGTGCGTGGCCAGGTCACGGTCATAAGCCCACAGCTGAGCGGCTATGTATTCGAAGTGCCTGTTCAGGACTTTCAGTATGTGAAGGCGGGAGAGCTGCTGGTGCGGCTCGATGATCGAATCTACACCCAGCGCCTGGCGCAGGCCCAGGCAAGCCTGGCGTCCCAGCGGGCGAACCTGGCCAACAATCGACAGCAGAAACGCAGCGCCCAGGCCACCCTGGAACAACGTCGTGCCGCTATCGGCAGCGCCGAGGCCCAAGCGCGCAAGGCTGAGGCAGACCTGGCACGCAGCCAGGCGTTGATTACTGACGGCTCGATTTCCCGTAGCGAACTGGATGTGAGCCGGGCGGCAGCGGCCGAGGCGAAGGCCAGCCTGGCCCAGGCCAGGGCCGCGGTGCGAATCGCCGAGGAAGACGTGCGTACCGTCGATGTCAACCGGGCCGCGCTCGAAGCGGCGGTCGATAACGCCACCGCGGCACTGGAACTGGCCCGCATCGACCTGGCCAATACAAGGGTGGTCGCGCCCAGGGACGGACAGTTGGGGCAGATTGGCGTGCGCCTCGGCGCCTGGGTCAACTCCGGGGCCCAACTGATGGCCCTGGTTCCGGAAACGATATGGGTGATTGCCAATTTCAAGGAAACCCAGATGGCCCACATGCGTATTGGCCAGTCGGCGACCTTTACCGTGGACGCGCTCAACCATGCCAGGTTGCGAGGCCACGTCCTCGAAATCGCCCCGGCCACCGGTTCGGAGTTCAGCCTGTTGCAGGCCGACAATGCGACAGGCAACTTCGTCAAGATCGCCCAGCGCATTCCGGTGAAGATCGTCCTGGACGCTGACCAGCCTGACCTACCCAGGCTGCGCCCGGGCATGTCGGTGGTCGTCAGCGTGGACACCTCCGCGCAGGCGCCAGCTTCAGCGGCACTCGCTCCATAGGTCGAGCAAAGCCTGGCCCAGTACGCGCTGATCGAAGGGCTTGTCGATGCGCGTTAGCGCCGGCCCGCGGGCCTCTGGTTGATGACCGAAGCCGCTGACCAGTACACACCCCAGGGCCGGCTGCTGTTCCCGGGCGCGGCCGATCAATTCGATACCGGACAAACCGGGCAGTTCGTTGTCGGTCACCAGTGCATCGATACGTCCGGGGTGCCGGGCCAGGCAGTTCAAGGCCTGCTCCGCGCTGGTGGCCTGGAGCACGGCATAGCCCAGGTCTTCGAGCATGGCCCGGGTGCTGAGCAGGATCAGGGGGTCATCATCCACCACCAGCAGGGTGCGCGACCGCCCCGGCGGGGCGTGCAGGTCGGCACCTGTCATCGCCTGCGGCTGCGGGGTGCTGGCGGTGCCCTGGGCCACGGGCAACCACAGCTCGGCCGTGGTGCCGCCGGGCCGGCTGCTGCGCAGCTGGAACTTGCCGCCGGTCTGCTCCGCCAGGCCATGAACCATGGACAGGCCCAGGCCGGTTCCCTTGCCTATGCCCTTGGTCGTGAAGAAGGGCTCGGCGGCCCGCGCCAGGGTCGCCGCATCCATTCCTTCGCCGGTGTCCTTCAGCGAGAGGCAAATGTAGGCGCCGGCTGGAAGGTTCAGAGCGTTGGCGTTCAACTCATGCTTGCGCGCCTCTATGGTCAAGGTGCCGCCCTCGGGCATGGCGTCCCGTGCATTCACGGCCAGGTTGAGCACGGCCAGCTCCAGCTGGTTGGTATCGGCCATTACCGGAGGCAAAAGTAAGGGGAAGCGGGTTTCGATGTGGACCTTGGCGCCGAGCGAGCTCTGCAACAGCTCCGACATCCCACGGATCACCGCACCCAGGTCCACCCGCTCGAGCGTGAGCTTTTGACGCCGGGCGAAGGCAAGCATGCGGCGTGTCAGGGACGCGCCGCGCTGGGCGCCCTGGAGGGCATTGTCGAGCAAAGGAGTGATGCGAGGGTCGCTGGGCAGGCGCTTGCGCAGGATCTCCAGGCTCCCGAGCACCACCATGAGCAGGTTGTTGAAGTCATGGGCGATGCCGCCGGTCAGCTGGCCGAGCGACTCCATCTTCTGGGATTGAAACAGGGCTTCCCGCGCCTGTTCCAAGGCAAGCTCCTTTTCCCGCGCCTCGGTGATGTCCCGGGTCACCTTGGCGAATCCTAGCAACTGGCCCTGGTCGTCGCGGATGGGGTCAATCACTACGTTGGCCCAGAAGGTCGTGCCGTCCCGACGTACCCGCCAGCCCTGGTTTTCGAAACGGCCCTCACTCATGGCCGTGCGCAGGCCACGTTCCGGATCGCCGCGCTCGCGCTCCGGCGTGGGGTAGAACATCGAGAAGTGCTGCCCGATCACCTCGGCGGGGGTATAGCCCTTGATGCGCTGGGCACCCTGGTTCCAATTGGTGATGATGCCGTTGGGGTCGAGCATGTAGATGGCGTAATCCACCACACCCTGGACAAGCAGGCGAAACTGCTGCTCGGTACGGCGCAGTTCCTGCTCGGCCTGGCGTCGTTCGGTCAGGTCCCGGGTAACCTTGGCATAGCCGAGCACAGCGCCTTCGCCCGAAAGGATGGGGTCGATCACCACATGGCACCAGAAGCGCGAGCCATCCTTGCGCACACGCCAGCCTTCGTTTTCAAAGCGGCCTTCCTGGGCGGCGATGTTCAGGGCTCGCTGAGGCAGGCCGGCGGCGCGGTCTTCTTCAGTGTAGAAGCGCGAGAAATGCTGGCCGAGGATCTCGGCTTCCTCATAGCCCTTGAAACGCTTGGCGCCGGTGTTCCAGCTGGTGACCTCGCCGCCTGGGCCGAGCATGTAGATGGCGTAGTCGGTGACAGCGTCGAGCAAAAGGCGGTAGCGGCTGCCTTCGTCACTCAGCTCGTTCAGGGAAGGTCCGGGCATGGAAGCGTTCATGGCGTAGGGCATAGCTGTATGACGGGCGACCCGCAATTCTAGCGGGCGGGGAAGCGGGGCGATATACCCAGGCTACAAACGGCCCACGGACACGGATAAAGGAAACTTTCCGGGTTGTCAGGCTTCCATAGCCTGAGGGGTCTGGATAAGGCTCGGGCCCCCGAAGCGCGGGCCGCGGGCCCGCTTGAGAAAGAGGTGAGCGATGCGAAATAAAACATCCGCGGCGGCCCTGGCTGCCCTGTTGTGCTTGACCCCCTTGCTGGCCCAGGCCACCGATGAAAAGAAAAGCGACTGCAAGCCCGACGCAGTCTGGACAGACTTCCTCGGCCACGGCCGCTGCTACACCCATGGCGACAAGGCGCCAGACCCCTATACCCGTGACGACACCGCGATTCACGACTGGAAAGCAAGAGGCCTGCCTGCGCCTGAGGATAACGCCCAGTGGGTCGAGATCAGCGGAAAGTATGTGATGATCAACCGCGAAAACGCGGTGATCAAGGAAATTCGCGATCGGAAATGATCCCGGCATGACAGAGCCCGGCAATTAGGCGGCCTCGAATCCCGTGCGTCAGGCCGCGGGTTCTGTCGACCGGTACTGCGTGCCCCATCCTCCCCGGGGCCGCTCGTTCGAGGACCTGCCATGTTGTCGCGCCTTTCGCTCACCCAGAAGCTCAGCGCCGCGTTCGGCGCGATCATCCTGATTATCCTCGGCCTGGTGCTGGTGGCCCGCCACGGCTTCTCCGAGGCTGACAAAAGCGTGAATTGGACCATCCATACCTACCAGGTAATGGACGCCTCCAGCGACGCTCTGATTGCCCTGACCAACATTGAAACGAGCATGCGCGGCTTCGCCCTCAGCGGTCAGGACGATTTTCTTGGCCCATATGATGATGGCCGTCAGCGGTTCGAACGCGCCTGGGCGCGGATCAAAGAACTGACTTCGGACAACGCGGTCCAGCAGAAGCGGCTGGATGATTTGCGCGCCACTCAGCAAAGCTGGCTTAGCCAGGACGTGGAAGGCACCCTGGCGCTGCGTCGCGCAGTGAACGCAGGGACCCAGCCGGCCAGTGCCTTGACCGACCGTATCATCGCGCGGCAGGACAAAATCCGCATGGACAGCATGCGAAAGTTGCTGGCCGACATACGCGGCGATGAAGAACAACTCCTGGGTGCGCGCAGCGAGGCGCTCAAGAAGGCGGAATCCTTCGCCGTGCGGAGCCTGGTGCTTGGCGGGATCGCCGCGACCCTCCTGGCGCTTGGCGTCGCCATCGGTTTGTCAGCCTCGATCCGCCGGCGCATTCAGAGGGCTATCGATGTCGCCCAGGGTATTGCCGGCGGGCGTCTGGACCTTTCCATCACAGATAGTTCAACTGACGAGATTGGCCAGTTGAACAGTGCCTTCGCGGCGATGCAGCAGCGACTGCGGGAGATGATCCGCGACATTCTTATCAGCACTGAAGGCCTGGTAGCGGCGGCGAGAGATATCGCCTCTACCTCCACCGAACTGTCCAACGCTGCCCAGGAGCAGTCCCATTCAGCGTCCAGCATGGCGGCAACCGTGGAGGAACTGACCGTCAGCATCAGCCATGTGGCAAGCAGCGCCAGCGAAGCACGGGAGATCTCTTCTGACTCAGGCCGACAGTCACGGGAAGGCGGCGCGGTCATCGAGCAAACCCTGCAGAGCATGGGGCAGATTGCCGGCACCGTGCAGACGTCCTCGGACCAGGTGGCCGAGCTGGGTCGTCAGATCGAACAGATCACCAGCATCGTCAATGTGATCACGGCGATTTCGGAACAGACCAACCTGTTGGCGCTCAACGCCGCCATCGAGGCGGCACGTGCCGGGGAACAAGGCCGCGGGTTTGCGGTGGTTGCCGATGAAGTTCGTTTGCTCGCCCAGCGCACCGGCAAGTCCACCCAGGAAATCGGCGAGATGATCCAGAAGATCCAGAGCAGCGCTCATGAGGCGGTGAACAAGATGCAGGTAGGGGTGGACCAGGTCGACAATGGCCTACGGCTGGCTCAGACCGCCAACCAGGCGATCGAGCATATCCGTGGCGGTTCCGGCCGAATCATTTCGGCGGTGGATCAGATTTCCATCGCGTTGCAGGAGCAATCGGTGGCCAGCCAGGATGTGGCTCGCAATGTAGAGCGCATCGCCCAGATGGCCCAGGCCGCCAACCAGGGCATCGCCGGTGCGTCCAGCAGCGCGGGCCGGATCGAGCAACTGGCGCGGGAGCTCGAAGCCCAGGTGCGGGAGTTCAAGCTGTAGCACGAAGGGCGGCCCGCTTGGCGGCGACCTGGCATTTCCCTTTTGTACAGGTCGCTGCAGCCGCATGCCGTGGCGCCGGTCCGGGCGAACATATGATCACTGCCGTCGATGGTTACTATGCCTGAGTTGATTTTCCCCTGAGCCGGGCGGGTGGTTACTGTAGCGAAACAGTTAACAACCTCTCAGGAGACTCACCATGAAACGCCTACTCGCGCTTGCCCTCAGTGTATCGGCCCTCGCGTCCACCAGCGCCTTCGCGCTGCCCAAGGCTCAGGCCATAGCCCTAGCCACGCATCAGGCCGCTGCCGCCGCCCGGCCGGCCCAGGTCGCAGCCGCCAAGTCCGCGACGGAGCGCAAGCCTGCCGCCGTGCTCGTGGCTGAGAACCGCAAGGAGTTCGGTTCCCAGTACCAGCGGTACTGAGCGCATCCGTAACAGGCAATCCTCGACCAGGCCCGCTGACGGGCCTGGCTTGACCCGCCGACGAAACTTCCCGCCCAGCCAGCCATTCCTATGCAGTACAGCTACTGCCTGGAGATCGAAATGGCTGAGGATACCTGTAACTGTTCTGGCTGCGATTGCGCTTCCGGCTCCGCCGAGGGCGTGGAGGTGCAGGGCAAGTGGTTCTGCTGCGTTGCCTGCTCCCTTGATCATCTCGATGGTCAGCCCTGTGCGATGCACGGCTGCGGTTGCGGCAGCACGGCCGTGAAAACCCGCGACCATGGCCAGGGCCACGACAAAGTGGATAACGCCGTGGAGGAAACTTTCCCCGCCAGCGATCCCATTTCCCCATAACCTTGGGCGACCACGGACCTGACGGAATAGAATGACGACCCGCTCAAGCGAGGAACCGGGGTTGTCCCATCGTCACGGCTTTATTCTCACCCGTCATTGGGTCGATACCGAACAGGGCATCGCGCTGGACGTATGGCTGGCCACGGATGAAGGCCCCTTGCGTCTGCGCCTCCCGCTGCAGGAAGCCGTCGCTTTCCTGCCTCAGGCGCAGCGCGCGCGGGCCGAGCACTTGCTGGATGGCGAGCCTGGAGCGCGACTGCGCGACCTGGAACTCAAGGATTTTCGCCAGCGACCGGTTGCCGCGCTCTACTGTAGTCAGTACCGACAGCTCCTCGACCTCGCGCAACGGCCGCGCCAGGGCGGAGTGGATGTCTACGAGGCCGACGTGCGGCCGCCGGACCGCTACCTCATGGAGCGCTTCATCACCGCCCCGGTGGTCTTCACGGCCCAGCCAGGCGTTAACACGGGTTGGGAAGGGGATATCCGGCCGGCCCCGAGCTACCGTCCCAAGTTGCGTCTGGTGTCCTTGGATATTGAAACCGATCGTCACGGCAATCTGTTCTGTATCGGGCTAGAGGGCTGCGCAAGCCGCACCGTGTTGATGCTCGGTGACCTGGCCCGCATGCACCCGGCCGTGGATTTCACGCTGCGCTACCTGCCGGACCGTCCAGCGCTGCTTGAAGCCCTCAATGCCTGGTTCGCCGAGCATGACCCGGACGCCATCATCGGCTGGAACCTGGTGCAATTCGATCTGAGGGTGCTCCATGAGCACAGCCAGCGTTATCAGGTGCCCTTGCGGCTGGGCCGGGGCGCCGAGCCCATGGGCTGGCGTGAGCACTCCGAGCATGCCCATTACTTCGCGTCGGTGCCGGGACGGCTGGTCATCGATGGCATCGAGGCGCTGCGCTCGGCGTTCTGGCGTTTTGAGTCGTTCAGCCTTGAGCACGTGGCACAAACGCTGTTGGGCGAGGGAAAGGCCATCGACAATGTGTACCAGCGCCTGACCGCCATCGAACGCATGTTTCGGGAGGACAAGCCTGCCCTGGCGCACTACAACCTGCGCGATTGCGAATTGGTCACCCGCATCTTCGAGCACACCCGGATCATGGACTTTTTGCTCGAGCGAGCCACTGTCACCGGTTTGCCGGCCGACCGCCATGGTGGATCGGTCGCCGCGTTCGATCATCTTTACCTGCCGGTGATGCACCGCCTGGGCCTGGTAGCGCCCAACCGTGGCGAGCGCATGCCCCAGGCCAGTCCGGGAGGGTTCGTGATGGACTCGCGGCCAGGGCTATACGACTCGGTATTGGTGCTGGACTACAAAAGCCTTTACCCGTCCATCATTCGCACGTTCCTGATCGACCCGGTTGGCCTGGTCGAAGGCCTGGCTGAACCCGGCCAGGCGCTTGACGGCTATTGTGGCGCGCGGTTCTCACGCACCCGGCACGGCCTGCCAGGCATCGTCGAGCGTGTCTGGAAAGCCCGTGAGCAGGCCAAGCAAGACGGTAATGCCCCTTTGGTCCAGGCCCTGAAGATCATCATGAACGCCTTCTACGGCGTACTGGGTTCGCCGAGCTGCCGTTTCTTCGACCACCGCCTGGCCTCGTCCATTACCCTCAGGGGCCAGCAGATCATGCAGCAGACGCGCGCGCTGATCGAAGCCCAGGGGTATTCGGTGATCTATGGCGACACTGACTCGACCTTCGTCTGGCTCGACCGCGCGTGCGATCACGATGAAGCGACTGCCATAGGCCAGCACTTGGTGGTGACGGTCAACCAATGGTGGCGCGAGCAACTGAGTCGGACCCTGGGGCTTGAAAGTGCCTTGGAGCTGCAGTTCGAAACTCATTTCAAGCGCTTCCTCATGCCGACCATCCGGGGTGCCGAGGAGGGCAGCAAGAAGCGCTATGCCGGGCTGGTCGAAACTCCGGACGGTGGCTATCGGCTGGTGTTCAAGGGGCTGGAAAGTGTGCGAACCGATTGGTCGCCGCTGGCTCGGGAATTCCAGCAGGCGCTCTATGAGCGCGTCTTCACGGGTCAGCCATGGGAGAGCTGGCTGCGCGAATATGTACGACAAACCCGCGAGGGCGAGTTGGACCACTTGCTGGTGTACCGCAAGCGGCTAGGCCGTTCGCTGGTCGAGTACGAGCGAAATGTGCCCCCGCATGTGCGGGCCGCTCGCCTGGCCGATGAGTACAACCAGGCCCACGGCCGGCCTGCCCAGTACCAGCGCGGCGGCTGGATCAGTTATGTCATGACCCTGAACGGCCCGCAGCCACTGGAAGCGCGCAAGGCCGCTCCGGACTACGACCATTACATCAGTCGCCAGCTGCAACCGGTGGCCGATGCCATACTGCCCTTTGTCAATGCGGATTTCGAGCACGTGATCGGCGGGCAGATGGGGCTTTTCTAGCAGTCACCAGTAGCGTAGCCGAGAAAGGTAGCCATGGCTGTGGGAGGTAGCGAAGCTGCCGAATGCACCCAGTGCCCAATCGCGGCTGCGCCCGCTTCGTACCGCGTTATGCACCTCATGCAGGAGGCGGGCGGAGCTCGCGAACGGCGTCTTCTAGCGAATCTTACTCACCGACCACCGGCTGGGGCTGGATGATTTCTACCCAGTAGCCGTCCGGGTCCTTGATGAACGCCAGGCTTTTCATGCGTCCATCGGTCAGGCGCTTCTGGAAGTCGACACCCAGTGCTTCGAAGCGCTCGCAGGCCGAATGAATATCCGGCACGGACACGCAGATATGCCCAAACCCACGCGGGTCACTGTTGCCATTGTGGTAAGCGAAGTCGGCATCGCTTTCCGTGCCATGGTTATGGGTAAGTTCCAACACGCCGGGAATGGATTTCATCCAGCGGTGACGCTCGGCATCGTCGTCAGGAATATTGGCCCGATCCACCAGCGCAAGGAAATAAAGACTGAACTGAGCTTCGGGGAAATCACGTTTTTCGATCAGGCTGAAACCCAGCACGCGGGTGTAGAAGTCCAGCGAGCGTGTGATGTCCTTGACCCGCAACATCGTGTGGTTGAAAACGAAGCCCTGGGTAGCGGAATCGGGGGAAGCGGTGACGCCGGCGACGGCGTCCAACTGGCTGCGGCTCATGGCAAGCACTCCTTGATGGGAAAACGGGAGGAAGATTGGATCGAGGCGCGGTATCCGCGATGTCCCTGGGGACGACTGCCGAAACAGGCAGGAAAGAAGAAGCCCGCCGAAGCGGGCATATGGGGCGCTGTTCCTTCAGCGATCTTGATCCTGCGCGCTCGGACGTGAAAAAAGCGTGAAGCATGCGACCGCTCAGCGGCGTACCCAACCCTCGACGGCATCCACGCCATACTGGTCCTTCCAGGCGCGCAGGCCGCGGTGGTTGCCGCCCTTGGTTTCGATCAACTCCCCGGTATGAGGGTTTTCGTACACCTTCACCACGCGCGGACGGCGGGTTCTGGGCGCTGGCGTTGACGCGCCACTCAGGGACCGCGGGGGATCGAGAAGAGGGATGATATCCTGCAGGTTCTTTCCATACTGCTGCATCAAAGCCACAAGCTTTTCCTCGAAGGCCAGTTCGCGCTTCAGCGCCGCGTCGCTTTTCATCTGCTCCAACAAGGCGAGTTGCTCTTGAAGGGCCTTTTCAGCGGCACGGAATTCAGCGAGTCGTGACATGGGACAGCTCCGGCTTGGTAAACGAGTGCGGGGCAGGATAAAACGCCGGTTGCGCCAAGTAAACCTTGAAGCAGACCGGCTCCTTAGGTTGTCCGAGAGCAACTAAGCCTGAAGTTCCGAGCGGCGGGGCAGATCCGGCCCGATCCGTGAACAGGTGACGGCGGCTGCCTTGCAGGCGAAGTGAAGCATCGCTTCCAGATCTTGGGCGTTCAATGAACGCAACTGGTCCGGCACTGCCTTGCTTCGCTCGTGCAGCCATGTCAGGAGCGCGGCCTGGAAGGTATCCCCGGCGCCTACCGTATCGCGCACCTGCACCACCGGGGCCGCTACCCTGACGCAAGCCTGGCCGCAGCTGTAGGCCTCTGCGCCTTCCCCGCCCCGGGTCACGAACACCAGTTCACAGCCTTGCTCCAGCCAGCCGTTGGCTACCTGCTCGATGGACACCTGCGGATAAAGCAGCGCCAGGTCTTCATCACTGACCTTCACCAAGTGCGCCATGCCCACCATCTCGGCGACGCTGGCGCGCCATTGATGAATATCCGGCGCTGGATTGAGCCTGACATTCGGGTCGTAGCTGATCAGGCGCCGGCCTCGTTCGCGGCGGGCCAGGGACCTCAGCGTGCTGCCCACCGGTTCGACCACCAGTGAAAAAGAGCCGAAATGCAGGGCCGTTACCCGGGCATCCAGTTCAGGCAGATGCCGCGGTTCCAGGGCTCGATCAGCGCAGCCGGCGCCGCGGAAGGCATAGCTCGGTATGCCCGCGCCGGACAGGCTGACCATGGCCAGGGTGGTGGGCGCCTCGAAGCGTTGCAGGTAGTCACCCGCCACGCCTTCCCGGGCCAGCAGCGCGACGAGGTTTTCGCCAAGCGCGTCGGTGGACAGGCCGGCCAGCAGACCTACCGGCGCCTGCAAGCGCGCCAGGCCGACCGCGACGTTGAAAGGCGATCCCCCAGCCACGGCCGTATAGGCCAGCCGCGACTGAGGTTCACCGAGGCGGGTGTCGCAAAAGAAGTCGTAGAGGGCTTCGCCGCATACCAGAAACATGGGGGCTCCAGATCATAGGTGGGAAAGCAGGGTCCGGTAACGCGCGTAGATCGGCTGGTAGGCCGCGACGTTCTCCGGTTTCGGCAGGCACTGTGTCGTTTCGTCGAGCATCACGCAACGGGCGCAGAGCGCCTCGAGGCCAGCCAGGGTGCCATTGCCGCCCTGGGCGCACCAGGCGGCTTGCAATGCAGCGCCCAGCGCGGCGGCTTCCGGCTCGACGGTGCAGATCACGGGGGTGTTCATGACGTCGGCCACCAGTTGCCGCCACACCGGACTCTTGGCGCCGCCGCCCACCAGTCGTATGGCGCTGCTTTGCATGCCGGCCGCGCGCAGGAGGTCAAGCCCATAACGCAGGCCGAAAGTAGTGCCCTCTACCGCGGCCCGGCATAGATTCGCGGCGTTCATGTTGGCAGTCGTCAACCCGAGGATCGAGCCGGTAGCCTCAGGCAGGGCAGGCACCCGCTCGCCGTTGAGGAAAGGCAGCATCAGCACCCCCTCGGCGCCAATGGGCGCGCCCGCCACGGCTTCGTTGAACGCGCCCAGGTCCAGGCGCAGCAAATCGCGTACCTGACTGGTCACGTTGGTCAGGTTCATGGTGCAGATCAACGGCAGCCAGCCCCCGGTAGACGAACAGAAGGTGGCTACCGAGGGCTCGGGACACACGACTGGCGAATCGGTATAGCCGTACACGGTGCCCGAGGAGCCCAGGCTCATGGTGAACAGGCCGGGGCTGATATTTCCCGTGCCGATGGCGGCCATCATGTTGTCGCCCCCGCCGCTGGAGACCAGCGCATCCGGGCTGATGCCCAGCTCGGCCGCCGCGTCTGGACGGACCCGCCCGACAGCCTCGTCCGCGCTCACCAGGGTGGGAAGGGCCCGACGCAGACGCCCACCGGGATCGACGACATCCAGAAGCTCCAAATCCCAGCCGCGGGTACGGACGTTGAAGTAACCGGTGCCCGAGGCATCTCCGTATTCACTGCAATAGCGGCCGGTCAACCAGAAATTCAGGTAGTCATGAGGTAACAGGACATGCGCTATCTGGTCGAAGAGCTCAGGGAACCGCTCCTTGCTCCACAGCAATTTGGAGAGGGTATATCCCGGCGCCAGGGCCAGGCCCAGGCGTTCGAGCGATCCCTGCGTGCCGCCCAGGTCGGCGAGCAGACGCGCGTTTTCCACAGTGGTTTCCGTATCGCACCAGAGTTTGGCCGGGCGCAACACCTGGCCCCGGGCATCGAGCAATACCAGGCCATGCTGTTGACCAGATACACCGACCCCCACGATGGCCTGCCCGGCGACGCCCGCATCGGCGAGCGCCTGGCGGCTCGCGCTCACCAGCGTCTGTACCCATTCAGCCGGGTCCTGCTCACGGCGGCCATTCGCACCGCTTAGCAAGCGATGTCCCGCAGCCCCGCGGCCCAGCACGCGGCCGCTTTCGCTATCCAATACCACGGCCTTGGTGCCCTGGGTGCCGCAGTCGATACCTAAGTACATGAACGCCTCCTCAAAGGCTCACCAGAGCGCGAAGCGCGCTTTCCACGCCGTAGGCGCGCAGGTGGTGCAATTGTTCCTCGAACGCGGAAATGAAATCAGGCGAAGCGGGCATCTGCTCGCCGAAAATTTCCACCACGCCCAACAGACGCTGGGTAAGGCCATCATCTTCTGCGACCAGGCCCTGGCAGAAATCGGCGCGGGGATCCGGGATGGAATAGGCGACGCCGTTCTCATCCACGCCGCGCAGGTAAAGCGCCCAGGCCGCGACCACCAGCGCAGCGCGGCGCAGGTCACCGCCGCTGCGTATAAGCTCGTTGATGGTAGGTACGGTGAACTTGGGGAATTTCGAAGAGCCGTCGGAACACACACGTTCGAGCTGATCGGCGATGGCCCTGTTGGAGAACCGCTGGATCAGCGTGTCCTGGTAGCCGGCCAGGTCGATACCCGGGACAGGCGCAAGCTGGGGCAGTACGTCCAGTTTCATGTAGTCGCGGATGTACTGCACGAACAACGGGTCCTGCATGGTCTCATGGACGAAGCGGTAGCCGCGCAGGAAGCCCAGGTACGTGAGCGCCAGATGGCTGCCGTTGAGCAGCTTGATCTTCATTTGTTCATAGGGCGTAACGTCGGCGGTGAACTGAACGCCGACGTCTTCCCAGGCCGGGCGTCCGTTGCAGAAATTGTCTTCCAGCACCCACTGCACGAAGGGCTCGCACACCACTGGCCAGGCATCGTCGATGCCGTGTCGCTCCAGGAGCTGTTGCCGGTGCGCGGCGCTGGTCATGGGAGTGATCCGGTCCACCATGGCGTTGGGGAACGCGACCTGTCGCTCGATCCAGTCCGCCAGGCCCGTGCCATAGGTATCGCCGGCCAGACGCGCGAAGGCCAGCAAGGCCTTGCGCGCCACCTCGCCGTTGTGAGGAAGGTTGTCGCAGGACATCACCGTGAACGGTGGGAGACCCGCTGCCCGGCGGCGTTGCAGCGCGGCGCAGGCGAAGCCGAATACTGTGCGTGGCGCGCCTGGGTTGGCCAGGTCATGCTGAATAGCGGGCAAGTGCGCCATGAACTCACCGGTGCTGTCATCGATGCAGTAGCCGCCTTCGGTGATGGTCAGGGACAGGATGCGAATGCCGGGGCTGGCCAGCCGGGTGATCAGCGCTTCGGGATCGTCCTCGGCCAACAGCATGTCGCGTAGGGCGCCGATCACCCGAACCTCGGTATCCTCATGGTCACCCAGCTCGTAGAGGGTGAATAAATGATCCTGGCTGGCCAGATCGTCGCGGGCGCGGCGGTCCTCGGATCGCAGCCCTGCGCCACAGATGGCCCAGTCCAGAGCCTTGCCCTGGTTCATGAGGGCATCGATGTAATAGGCCTGATGGGCGCGATGAAAGCCGCCGACCCCGATGTGGACGATGCCTTGAGTCAACAGATCAGGCAAGTAGGAAGGTCGTTTCACCACGTCCGGCAGATCGTCCAGAGTGGCCAGGCTAAGTCTTGGCGGTGCGATGGTCATGAAGGCTCCAGGCATCAGGCGGCGGCACGCAAGGCGCTGGGTACGGCCAGGCCATTGGCATCGAACAGGTGGCAACAGGCAGGGTCAAGGTACAGTTCGAGGCGTTGGCCGTACTGGCTGGCCAGGTCCCCCCGGATGCGCAGAGTCAGGGCTTCGCCGGCGTCGGTGCGTACATGGCAGTAGGTGTCGCTGCCCAGCCGCTCGCTCACGTCGGCAGTCACGCTCAGCCTGGCCTGCCCGGGCTGGGCCAGCTCCAGATGCTCCGGCCGGATGCCGAGGGTCACGGCACTGCCTTCGCTCAGTTGCGGGCTTACCCTGGGGAGACTGATGCGGATGCCCGCGTCCAGCAGCAGTTCGCAACCGTTACCGAAGACCTGGCTGACCTGCCCCTTGAGAAAGCCCATCCTGGGCGTGCCCAGGAAACCGGCCACGAAAAGATTGGCCGGGTGGTGATAGAGCTCGAGGGGAGAACCTACCTGCTCGACCCGTCCGGCATTGAGCACCACTACCTTGTCGGCCAGGGTCATGGCCTCCACCTGATCGTGGGTGACGTAGATCATGGTGGCCTGCAACTCTTGGTGCAGGCGTGACAATTCCAGGCGCATCTGCACCCGAAGGGCGGCGTCAAGGTTCGACAAGGGCTCGTCGAACAGGAAAATCCTAGGATTGCGCACAATGGCACGGCCGATGGCCACGCGCTGGCGCTGGCCGCCAGACAGTTGCTTGGGCTTGCGCTCCAGCAATGGCTGTAGCTCCAGGATACGGGCAGCCTCGCTCACCTTGCGCTCGATCTCCTGCTTGTCGCGCCCTGCTAGATCAAGTGCGAAGGAGAGGTTCTTGCGGACCGTCATGTGTGGATAGAGCGCGTAGGTCTGGAACACCATGGCCAGGTCTCGCTTGGCCGGAGGGACTTCGGTGATGTCCCGACCGTCGAGCTCGATCTGTCCGCTGCTGACATCCTCTAGCCCGGCGATCAGGCGCAGCAGGGTGGATTTGCCGCAACCGGAAGGGCCGACGAATACCACGAATTCGCGGTCGCGCACTTCCAGGTCGATGCCTTTGATGATTTGCAGGTCTTCGAAGCCCTTCTTCAGGTTTCGAACTTTCAACGTCGCCATGGGTTGGCTCCTTGTTCAAGCCAGACAGGAGGTGGCCGGGCGCGACCGAGGCGCGCCGGCGTTCATTTCACTGCGCCAAAGGACAGGCCGCGCACCAGTTGCTTCTGGCTGATCCAGCCGAAGATCAGGATGGGCGCGCAGGCCAGTGTGGAAACCGCGGACAGCTTGGCCCAGAACAGGCCCTCCGGGCTGGAATAGGAAGCGATCAGCGCGGTGAGCGGCGCCGCCTGGGAACTGGTCAGGTTCAGCGACCAGAATGCCTCGTTCCAGCACAGGATCAGCGACAGCAAGACGGTCGAGGCCAGCCCCCCCTTGCTGATCGGGAGCAGTACCCGCAGCATTTCCTGCAGCAGCGTCGCCCCGTCGAGGCGGGCGGCTTCGAGAATGTCGCGAGGAATGTCCTTGAAGTAGGTGTATACCATCCACACGACAATGGGCAGGTTGATCAGGGTGTAGATGATGATCAGCCCCAGTCGGGTATCCAGCAGCCCGGCGCCCTTGGCCAGTAGATAGATGGGCATGAGCACGCCCACGGGTGGCAGCATCTTGGTCGAGAGCATCCACAGCAGGGTCTTGCGGGTGCGCTGGGTCTCGTAGAAAGCCATGGAGTAGGCGGCCGGCACGGCGATAAGCAGGCACAACAGGGTCGCTGCGAAGGAGATGACCACCGAGTTCCAGGCGTAGTGGAAGTAATCGCTGCGTTCCTGGATATGCAGGTAGTTCTCCAGGGTAGGGCTGAAGATGAACTGTGGCGGCGTGGCGAAGGCGTCGATTTCCGTCTTGAAGCTGGTCAGTACCATCCAGAAGATGGGAAAGAAAATGACCAGCGCGACCAGCCAGGACAGCGTACCCAGGGCCAGGCTTTGCAACCGTCTGGATTGTTTGAGCGTCATCATGGGTTTGCCCTCAGCCCTTGTCGGTCAGGTTCCTGCCAATCATGCGTACCAGCACGATGGCAGCGATATTGGCGATCACCACGGCGATCAGCCCGCCCGCCGAGGCCATGCCGACGTCGAACTGCACCAGGGCCTGGTTGTAGATCAAGTAGGCCAGATTGGTGGACGCGAAGCCTGGCCCGCCATTGGTAGTGGTGAAGATTTCGGCGAATACCGAGAGCAGGAAGATGGTTTCGATCATCACCACCACTGCCACCGGCCGGGCCAGGTGCGGCAGGGTCAGGTGCCAGAAGATTGCCAGCGGGCCGGCACCGTCCAGTCGCGCCGCTTCCTTCTGCTCCTGGTCCAGCGACTGCATCGCGGTCATGAGGATCAGAATCGCGAAGGGCAGCCATTGCCAGGCCACGATGAGGATGATCGACAGCAAGGGATAGTTGGCTAGCCAATCCACAGGCTCAGCGCCGAAGAAACGCCAGAGCGCGGCCAGCACGCCGGATACCGGATGGAAGATCAGGTTCTTGAACACCAGTGCGCCTACGGTCGGCATGATGAAAAAAGGCGAGATCAGCATCACCCGCACCAAGCCCCGGCCGAAGAATTCGCTGGCTTCCAGCAGCGCGGCGATGAGCACGCCGCCCACCACGCTGATCAACAGCACGCTGACCACCAGCACCGCGGTGTTCCAGGCGCCGGGCATGAAGCCGCTGTCCGTGAGGAAAAAGCTGAAGTTTTCCAGCCCCACGAAGGCGTTTTCCCCCGGGTAGAGCAGGTTGTAGCGAATCAGGGAAAAATACAGGGTCATCGCCAGGGGCACGATCATCCACAGCAGCAGGAGAATGACCGAGGGGCTGACCAGGAACCAGCCAGGGTTGCGGAACAGGCGCCGGCCGGGCTGGCGAGGGTCGTTCGCAAGCCCGGCCTTGAGGGTGGAAGCAGTCATGATGGTTACCTTGGCAAGAGTGACCAGGCCCTCGCGGGAGGGCGGTCAAGGGCTGGGCCTTATTTCGGATAACCGGCCCGTTTCATCTCCCGCTCGGTGGCGGTCTGCGCCGCGGTCAGGGCCTGGTCCACGCTGGCCTGGCCAGTGAGCGCGCCGGAGAATATCTTGCCCACCGCTGTGCCCACGGCCTGGAACTCGGGAATGGTCACCAGTTGGATGCCCACATAGGGCTTGTCTGCCGAGGCGGTGGGGTCGGCCACCTTCAGCGATTCCAGAGTCACCCGTGCGAAGGGCGCGGCTTGCAGATAAGCCTCGCTATAGGTGGAGGCCCGGGTGCCGGGCGGCACATTGGCGATGCCATCCCGCTCGGCCACCAGCCTGGCGTAAGCCTCGGAGGTCGCCCAGGTGGTGAAGCTGCGCGCGGCCTCCTGTTTCTTGGAAGTCGCCGGAATGGCCAGCGCCCAGGAGTAGAGCCAGGAGGTGCCTTTCTCGGTGGTTTCATGGGGAGCGAAGGTAAAGCCGACGCTGTCGGCCACCTTGCTTTGTCTCGTGTCGGTCACGAAAGAGCCGGCGACGCTGGCATCCACCCAGATAGCGCACTTGCCGCTGTTGAACAATGCCAGGTTCTCGTTGAACCCGTTGCTCGAAGCCCCCGGCGGGCCGAACTGCTTAAGGTTGTTCACATAAAAGTTCAAGGCGTCCTTCCAGGCCTTGCCGTTGAATTGCGGTGCCCATTGAGCGTTGAACCAAGTGCCGCCATAGCCATTGGCCAGGGTGGTGATCAATGCCATGTTCTCACCCCATCCCGGTTTGCCCCGCAGGCAGAGCCCGTACTGATCCTTGCTCTTGTCGGTGAGCTTGCTGGCGAATTCACCGACCTGGGTCCAGGTAGGCTTGTCCGGCATGGTCAGCCCGGCTGCCTTGAACAGGTCGGTGCGGTAATAGGTAATGGAGCTTTCGGCATAGAAGGGCAGGGCGTAAAGGGTTCCGCCAACGGAAAGCCCTTCACGTACGGAAGGGAAGACATCGTCGAGCTTGTAGTCCGCCGGCAGGTTCTGCATCGGCGCCAGCCAGTTCTTGGCGCCCCAGAGTGAGGCTTCGTACATGCCGATGGTCAGCACATCGAACTGCCCGCCCTGGGTGGCAATGTCGGTCGTCAGGCGCTGACGCAGGACATTCTCTTCGAGCACCACCCAGTTGAGCTTGATGTCCGGGTGCTGTTCTTCGAAGGTCTTGGACAACCGCTGCATGCGGATCATGTCACTATTGTTGACCGTGGCAATGGTCAAGGTGTCTGCGGCCATGGCTGGCCCGACCAGGGCAAGGCAGCAGGTGGCGAAAATGGCGGGTGCCGACGTGCGCATCGTGCTCTCCTCATGGCCCGGGCGACGCCCGGGCCTGTTTATTGTTCTTGTTGATCCGCAAGGAAGCGGGGCATGTGCCTGGAAGGGATTACACGCTGGGCGAGCACGTGAAACAACGCCGCGGGCACACCGGCACTGATACTTTTTTGCAGTCGATCGGTCGGGAGCCCTGTGCAACCCCCGGGCTCAGCCTGGGAGGGCCAAGGCAGCCTGGCGCTGCAGCACCCATGCCTCGAATGCGGGGCCAGGCATGGGGCGGCCGAAATGATAGCCTTGGCCATAGGTACAACCGGCGTCGCGCAGGAAGCGAGCCTGGTCCGCGGTTTCGACCCCTTCGGCCGTAACGCAGAAGCGCACCGCCGCGCCCAGGGCAATGATGGCTTCGGTAATAGCACCGTAGGTACGGTCATCGGGTAGATCGCGGATGAACGCGCGATCGATCTTCAAGTGGTCCACTGGAAGCCACTTGAGATAGGCCAGCGAGGATTGTCCAGTGCCGAAATCATCGATGGCGGTGCGTACTCCGATGGACTGCAGGTGCGCCAGCACGTCCCGGGCACGCTCCTGGCTTTCCATCAGCAGGCTTTCGGTGACCTCGACCTCGAGGGCCGCCGCAGGCAACCCGTTGCGCTCCAGGGCCGCGGTGACACTGGCGACGAAATTGCTGCGATCGATCTGTGGTGCCGCGACATTGATGGCGATCCGGCCTTCGAACAGACCCTGCTCGCGCCATACCCGCTGCTGTCGGCACACTTCCTCGAGCACCCATTGGCCCATGGGCACGATCAGGCCGCTACGCTCGGCCACCGGAATGAACAGATCCGGCAGCATGAGACCCTGGACCGGGTCGCGCCAACGCAGCAGGGCCTCCGCACCCGCAATCGCGCCGGTGCGCAGGCACACCTTGGGCTGATACCACAGCTCGAACTCGTCGAATTGCAAGGCACGGCGCAGGGCATGCTCGAGCATCACCCGTTCATGGATCACCGAAGTCATCGCCGGCTGATAGAAATGGTAGTCGTTGCGGCCAGCTTCCTTGGCGCTGTACATGGCCGTATCCGCGTGGCGGATAAGATCGGCCGCGCACTGGCCGTCCAGCGGAAACAGAGCGGCGCCCACGCTGGCGGAAACCAGCGCGGTATGCCCATCCAGGTCAAAGGGTTGCTGCATGGCCTGGACCAGGCGTTCGATCAGCGGCGCGGCCTCGCCGGGATCTCCCGCGCCTTCGAGTATGAAGCCGAATTCATCGCCGCCTAGCCGGGCCAGGGTATCGCCAGGTCGGATCTGCCGCGCCAGGCGTTCAGTGGCCTGTTGCAACAACTGGTCACCCAGAGCGTGACCCAGGGTGTCATTGATGACCTTGAAGCCGTCGATGTCCAGCAGCAGCACCGCAAAGCCAGTCGATGTCAGACCATCGGCGACGCAGCGGTCGAGCTGCTGGCCGAACAGCACCCGGTTCGGCAGGTTGGTCACACTGTCGAAGTGAGCGATGTGCGCCAACTCCGCCTCGGCCTGCTGGCGCTCGGCTACCTCGCGATTGAGGTCGTGGTTGCGCCGACTCAATAGTAGATGGCTACGCGTCAATTGCGCGCAAAGCAGCGCAAGCAGGGCGCCAGCACCCAGGCACAGCAGGAACAGGCGCGAATCCAGCAAGCCAGGCCTGGGCCAGCCACCCTGGGGACGGGCAGCCAATTGCCAGCGGCCACCTGGGATGTCTACGTCCGCCAGGACGTTGTTCTTGTTGAACAGCGAAGGATCACCCCAGATAAGGTCGCCCCTGGCCCCTAGGCCGTTGGCACCGCGCAGGGCAAGCTCGAGGTCCGGATGCGCCGTGATGCCGCAGGCGACCAATAATCCATCCACCTTGGCCACCACCGACAGCGCGCCCCAGTATTTAGGCCGCCCCAGCGGGCCAGTGACGAACACAGGGCGACGATAGACGAGCGCAAGGCCGCCCTGGTACAGGCGCAACGGCCCTACCAGGATGCTCTGCCGGGCCTGGCGTGCCGCTTCCAGTTGCTGGAACTGTCCACTGACGGAGCGGAAGTCCAGCCCCAGCAGTCGCTCGTTGCCTTCACGAGGGTACACATCGCGCACCACATCGTTGGGCGCGATGGCGATATGGCTCAGGTAAGGGAGCTTGTCCATCATCTGGCCTACCATGCCGGCGAACCGGGCTTCGCTGATATCGCCGTCCACGGCGATCAGCTGTGCCAGCCCCTCGCTTTCGGTGAAAGCGCTACGCACTTGGCTTTGCACCTGGGCGCTGAGGGCGGTCAGCTCCAGACGAACGTCCCCGCGTTCTTCGGCTCGCTGGTTGCGCAGCTCCAGATGACCTACGCAAAGAGCCAGTACCACCGCGATCAGCAATATCGCCAGCGGAAGCAGGACGATACCCCGCTGGTCGCGGCGGTAAGGCAGTAAGCGGGTGAGCATGCGCGGGATCATGGACGCTGGGTGGCCTGGATGAAGTCAGCGAAACTGTGGTGTCTGCTGTATCGGCGACCCAGCGAAAAAATGAAGCCTCGTCAGCGCCCTAGGCGTCCCGGCGAAAGATCGCCACCTTCAGGCTTGCGTCCGGGTCCGTGTCCTCGAACTCGGGGGGGTTGGCCAGCCGCTCGACGAACGTCAATGTCGGGGCATGCCTGGCCATGGCTTCCCGCAGAAAGTCCGTCGACAGGGCAGGGTCATTGAGGCAAGCCATCACTTGCCCTGCGGGGGCCAGCAGCCCTTCGAGCCGACGCAACACCTTCGGATAGTCCCGGGCCAATACGAAGCTGCCCTGCTGAAAGGACGGCGGATCGACAATGATCAGGTCATAGGGGCCCAGGCGGGCCAGCTTGCCCCAGGATTTGAACAGATCATGGGCCAGGAAGCTCACGGATGCCAGATCATGCCCGTTGGCGCGATGATTCTCGCGCCCCCGCGCTAACGCGGCACTGGACATGTCCAGATTGACCACGCTGCGGGCGTCGCCAGCCATGGCGGCCACCGAAAAGGTGCAGGTGTAGGCGAACAGGTTCAGTATTCGCTTGCCGGCCGCTTGCTGGCGTACCCATTGCCGGCCCGCGCGCATGTCCATGAAGAAACCGCTGTTCTGGGCGCGTCCGGGTTCTACCCAGTAGGCCAAGCCTTGTTCATGGATCCGGCGCGGGCCCTGGGCCTGGCCAGCTAGCCAGAGGGAGGGGCTGCCGTCCAGATAGCGCTGCTGCAGCAGCAGGCCCTGAGCATCGGAGGTTGCCCAGCCGGGATCGGCCAGCACGCCGCGCAAACATTCAATGAGTGCTTCGAACGCTTCGGTCGGCGGCGCCTTGAAGAGCGTTACTTGCACGAGCCCTTCAAGCCAGTCCACCGTGAGCTGCTCCAACCCCGGCCAACGGCGGCCCCGGCCATGCAGCAGCCGCCGGGCCTCGGCGGGCGGAGCGGCCAGCGCCTGGCGCAGGCAAAGGGACAGGGAGGCGAGGGCGATGGAATCCATGGTCAGGCGGCACTGCTGAAAAAGGGCGGCGAGTGTAGCCAACTCCAGGGTTTCGAGGAAATAAATGGAACCGACGGCGGGCCGGGGGCGGTCTAGACAGCAAACGTACCGGCAAGGAGAGGTAAGCCATGGCGAGCATGACCGTCGGCGATTTTCTGGTTGAGCGGCTTCACCAGTGGGGGGTAAGGCGGATATTCGGCTACCCTGGCGATGGCATCAACGGTGTGTTCGGGGCGCTTGCTCGGGCCAAGGGCAAGATCGAGTTCGTTCAAGCCCGGCACGAGGAAATGGCCGCTTTCATGGCTTGTGCCCACGCCAAGTTCACCGGCGAGCTTGGCGTATGCATCGCTACTTCCGGCCCAGGCGCCAGCCACTTGATCACCGGGCTGTACGATGCGCGCATGGACCACATGCCGGTCCTGGCCATCGCCGGGCAGCAAGCCCGTACCGCCTTGGGCGGACATTATCAGCAGGAGCTGGACCTGGTGTCCATGTTCAAGGACGTGGCCGGCGCGTTCGTGCAACAGGCCAGTGCCCCTTCGCAAGTGCGACATTTGCTGGACCGCGCCGTGCGCACGGCTGTAGGCGAGCGGCGCGTGACTGCGCTGGTGCTGCCCAATGACCTTCAGGAGGAAGCCTACAGCGAGCCCACCCGGGCTCATGGCACTGTGCATTCAGGGGTAGGCTTCAGTCGCCCCCGGGTGGTGCCCTACGAACATGACCTGCAACGGGCCGCCGACGTGCTCAACAGTGGTGAGCGCATCGCCATACTGGTAGGGGCGGGCGCCCTTGGGGCAGCGGATGAGGTTGCCCAGGTCGCGCAAGTGCTCGGCGCGGGCGTGGCCAAGGCCCTGCTCGGCAAGGCGGTACTGCCCGACGATCTGCCCTGGGTAACAGGCTCGATCGGCCTGCTGGGCACCGAGCCCAGCTATAAGCTGATGAGCGAGTGCGATACCTTGCTGATGATCGGCTCAGGCTTCCCTTACTCGGAGTTCCTGCCCAAGGAAGGGCAGGCCAGGGGCGTGCAGATCGACCTGGCGCCCGACATGCTCAGCCTGCGCTATCCCATGGAAGTCAACCTCACCGGCGACGCGGCCGAAACCCTTGCCGCGCTGATGCCGCTGCTACTGGATAAAGACCGCGGCGCCTGGCGCGAGCGAGTCGAGGGCTGGCATGCGAACTGGGACAAGACGCTGAGCGATCGCGCCCTGGTCACGGCCGACCCGATCAACCCTCAACGCGTCGTGTATGAACT
This sequence comes from Pseudomonas massiliensis, assembly GCF_000826105.1. GTDB lineage: Bacteria > Pseudomonadota > Gammaproteobacteria > Pseudomonadales > Pseudomonadaceae > Aquipseudomonas > Aquipseudomonas massiliensis. The sequence goes on from NZ_CCYK01000007.1 coordinate 1,806,339, forward strand.
GTCGCCGCGCCTGCCGGACCAGGCCATCATCACCAGCGACTCGGGCTCCTGCGCCAACTGGTTCGCCCGCGACCTGAAGATCCGCCGTGGCATGCAGTGTTCGCTGTCCGGCGGCCTGGCCTCCATGGGTGCGGCGGTTCCCTACGCCATCGCCGCCAAGTTCGCCTGGCCTGACCGTCCGGTGATCGCCCTGGTGGGCGATGGCGCCATGCAAATGAACAACATGGCCGAGCTGATCACTGTGGCCAAGTACTGGCGACAATGGAAGGACAGCCGATGGATCTGTGCGGTGTTCAATAACGAAGACCTGAACCAGGTTACCTGGGAGCAGCGGGTGATGGAAGGCGACCCCAAGTTCGAGGCCTCCCAGAACATCCCGGACGTTCCCTATCACCGCTTCGCTGAATCCATCGGTCTGAAAGGCATTTTCGTCGATAGCGATGATCAGGTCGCCGGCGCCTGGGAGCAGGCCCTGGCCAGCGACCGGCCGGTGGTGATTGAATTCAAGACTGACCCAAACGTTCCGCCGCTGCCTCCGCATATCAAGCTCGAACAAGCGAAGAAATTCGCCTCGGCCTTGCTCAAGGGCGATCCCGACGAAGCCGGCATCCTCCTGCAGACCGCGCGCCAGGTGCTTGGCGCGGTGTTGCCCGGACAACGCAAGGAATGAAATGAATAGCCTGCATGGAAGGGAGGCCTTGGCCATGGTGCTGCGCATTCCTATATGATTGCCCTAACTTCCTTTGGTAAAGACAGACTTCCTTGGCCATTGACCTTAGTGCCCCCATTGGCGTGCCGCGCCGTCCACGCAACCTGGCCCAGGCCCTGGTGGAAGAGTTTTCTCGGCGCATCGGCGCGGGGGAATTGAAACCGGGCGACAGGTTGCCCAGTGAAGTGGAGCTGATGGAAAGCGGCGGTGTCAGCCGGTCAGTGGTCCGCGAAGCCCTGTCTCGCTTGCAGGTGGCCGGCCTGGTGGAAACTCGCCGGGGCATCGGCACCTTCGTGCTCAACGCCCGCGGTAGTGCAAGCCCCCGGTTGGACCCCTCGACCATTGTTACCCTGCAGGACGTGGTCGCCATTCTGGACGTTCGCATGAGTTTCGAGGTCGAGGCCGCGGGCCTCGCCGCGCTGCGCCGGACCGAGACACAGCTGGCCGCCCTGGCAGAGGCGCTGGCGCGTTTCGAACGGGCCAGCGATACGGGCGGTTCGCTGGTGTCGGATTTTCAGTTCCACCTGCAAATAGCGCATGCCACCAACAACCGTTACTACACCGAGATCGTGACCCACTTTGGTACCAGCATGTTCCCGCGCGCGCGGCTCAATACCCTGGCGATCGCCCGGCTGGATCGGCAGCAGGCCCACAGTCGGCTGGTTGGAGAGCATGAGCATATCTACAACGCGATCGCTCGCCAGGACTACGACGCCGCCCGGGCGGCCATGCGAGTGCACCTGGCCAACAGCCGGGCCCGGGTGATCCGTTCGCACCAGCCGCGAGGGGAGGAGATATAGCACGGTGCCGCCCCGGGCTGGGGAATGAGCGCCACGGCAGGCAAGCGGCGGCAAAGCTTGAACGCAACGGAAGGGCCCGCCAATATGCCAGGTCCGGCCTGAAGCGTGATCCGATGGCGAGGCTGGCGGTTGCCCGTTTCATGCATGTACTATGCGTTGGCGACGCGGTGATGTCACATGGCCATAGGCTTGGCCAGGCGCAGATGATGGATATCGACGGGATAGCTTGGAGCGTGCATGGGTTCGCAGGATTCGAAGTTGCCAAGTCTCGCGCATTTATTGACCGAGGCCCGCGCCCATAACCGGGAACGCCCCTGGGCGTTCTATCGGGCCGGGGAACGTCTGGAGCTCACCGGCAGGGGCGAGGCCCGGGCCGAGTGGCCTGCCATACTCGAGGACGGCGGGCTGGCGTCGTTCTGCCAGGCCCAGGGCCTGCATCGTTGGCCTACCGGCCAGGGTGAAAGCACCCTGGGCTGGCTGCTGGCCCATGACAGCGACCGCGACAACCCGACCTTCATGGATCTGGCGATGCGCCTGGGCCTGCGACTGCAAAGCGACGCGCTGATCCGTGCTCAGCATACCCAGCGTGTGCTCTATGGCATCACCAATCTGGCCAGCTCTACCCATGATCGCGCCACCTTCATGGTCGGCGTGCACCGCCAGCTGGCCGACCTGATCGACGCGGAAAATTTCTACCTGGCGCTCTACGACCAGCGCTCCGGGCAGGTCACCTATCCTTACTACGTCGATACCACGGACGTCGAAGCCGTCGAGGCGGACGCCAACGAATACCTCAACCCCAGGCGGCTGTCCCTGACCGGCTATGTGCTGACCACCGGCCAGCCCATGCTGATCGACGCCGCGGGTATCGCCCAGGCGGCAGCCGAGGACCGTTTCCATTGCGTTGGTCATCGTCCGGAATTCTGGATGGGCGCTCCGCTGAAGAACGCCTCGGACCAGGTATTCGGCATGATCGCCATGCAGGTCTATGACGTGAACAGGGTCTACAGCCAGGAAGATCGCGCCCTGTTCCTGGTGGTCGCCAGGCACGTCGCCATGGCCCTGGATCGCATCCTTCATCGCGCCCACTTGGAGCGTACGGTAGCCGAGCGCACCCGAGAACTGTCCCAGCTCAACGATGCGCTTCGCCAGCAGGTAAGCGAGCGCGAACGCGCCGAACACTTGCAAAGCGCCCTGTTCCAGATCGCCGAGTTGTCCAGCCAGCGGGGCGACATGGCTGAGCTGTTTTCCAGGCTCCATGCCATCGTCGGTGAACTGCTGTATGCCCGTAACTTCTATATCGCTCTGTACGACCCTGGGCAAGGTGAAGTGACTTTTCCCTACTACATCGATGAAGTGCAGGCCGTGCGCCCACCGCCACGCCGGGGACGCCGCGGCCTGACTGAATATGTGATCCGCCAGAGGCGACCTTGCCTGATCGACTTCGATGACGCGACCCGGCTGATGGAAACCGGCGAGATCCAACATACCAACGAGCCGGTCCGCTCCCAGTCCTGGCTGGGCATTCCCCTGTTCGACGACGACCAGGTGCGCGGCGTGCTGGTGGTACAGAGCTACGCACCGCATATCCGCTACACCCTGCGCGACCAGGAACTCCTGACCTTCGTCTCGCGGCATATCGATACTGCATTGAGCCGGCGCAGCGCAGCCGAAGCGGTACATGCGGCCAACCTGAAACTCGAGGCACGCGTGCAGGATCGCACCCGAGAACTGGACCTGGCCAACGCCAAGCTACAGCATGAAAACGCCCACGACGCGCTCACAGGGCTGCCCAACCGCAGCCACCTGCAATTGCGCCTGGAACAGGCCTGGCAGGCCTACCGTGGGCAAGGCCGCGAACTGGTGGTCATGTTTCTGGACCTTGATCGCTTCAAGCTGATCAACGACAGCCGCGGGCACCATTTCGGCGACCTCTTGCTGATGGCCGCCGCGGCACGCTTGCGTAGTTGCCTGCGCGACGCCGACCTGTTGGCGCGCCTGGGCGGTGACGAGTTCGCGGTGCTGGCCCCCGAAGCTCCGGTGGACGTGGCGGTGGGCATCGCCGAGCGCATCCTGGCTGCCTTCGACCTTCCATTCCACATCGACGGCCATGAAGTGTTTTCGTCGTGCAGCATCGGCATCGTCAGCGCCGATGAACAGTTCCATGAGGAACCGGCCGACCTGCTGCGTGATGCGGACACGGCAATGTACCGCGTCAAGAATGCGGGGCGGGACAGCTATGCGGTCTTCAACCAGGAACTGCGTCGAGAGTTTTCAGACCAGGTGGAGCGTGAAGGGGCCCTGAGGAACGCCTTGAAGGGCAGTGATGAGCTGGTGCCATATTTCCAGCCCATCGTGGACGTGGCCAGCGGGCGCCTGATGGCCCTGGAGGCATTGATCCGTTGGCGCCAGCCGGACGGCAACGTACTAGCCCCCGGTGCGTTCCTGCCCGCATTGGAAGGCTTGCGCCTGATTGGCCGTCTGGACCTCTACATGCTTCGCTGCGTGGCGTTGATCCTGTCCCACCCGGAAAACAGCAACTGGCCGCCGGTGCATGTGAACTGCTCCAGCTACAGCATCACCCGCCCAGAGTTCGCCGATGAAGTTCTAGAACTGCTGACAAACCACGGGGTAGAGCCCGCGAGGATCTGCCTGGAGCTCACCGAAGGCGCGCTGGTCGCCGAGCCCGAACTGGCTCGCCAGACCATGCAGAAGCTGGCGGACCGCGGAATGTCCGTGGTGCTGGACGACTTCGGCGCCGGGTTTTCCTCCCTGAGCTATGTGCATCAATTCCGCTTCACCGGGCTGAAAATCGACAAATCGTTCATTTTTGAGCTGACCGCCAGCGGACGTAGTCGGGCAATCGTCCGTGCTATCGTACGCATGGCCGAATCGCTGGGCCTTTCGGTAGTGGCCGAAGGCGTTGAAGACGCCGCTTCCCTGGAACTGCTCAGAGAAATGGGCACCGGCCAGGCCCAGGGTTACCACTTCGCCCGGCCCATGGCTGTCGAGGCGCTGCAGCGAACCTGGCTGGCCACCTAGGCCTGGGCGCAGCCCCATGCCTTAGTGGAGGCACAGCGTTTCGAAAGCAGGCGCGGGGAACCCTCTCTGCGAGGCATTGCCCAACAGCAAGCGAAGGGGAATGGCATGCTTGAAGCGCTGATTGTGTTGCTGACCGTGGCAGCGATGGAGGTGGTGTCCATACTTGCCCATAAATACGTGATGCACGGCTGGGGCTGGGGCTGGCATCGCTCCCATCATGAGCCCCGTGCTGGCTGGTTCGAGCTTAACGATCTGTATGCGGTGTTCTTCGCAGGCCTGGCTATCGCTCTGATCGCCGCGGGCAGCCATGGCTACTATCCGTTGCAATGGATAGGCGCTGGCATGACTGCCTACGGAGCCTTGTATTTCATTGCCCACGACGGTCTGGTGCACCGGCGCTGGCCCTTCAACTACCTGCCTCGTCGCGGTTATCTCAAGCGGCTTTACCAGGCCCACCGGCTCCATCACGCCGTTGGAGGGCGTGAGGGGTGCGTGTCCTTCGGCTTCCTGTATGCGCCGCCGGTCGCCAAGCTCAAGCGCCAACTGCGCCAAGGCGCGGCCGGCAAAGGCCGCGCTCCGCGCTCCTAGAGCGCCTGTTCGGGCGCCCGCCACAATCCTGCCGGGCGCGGCGGATGCCTGGCCAGGCGTGCGCGGCCGGCCGAGCCAAGGCCGCGACCCAGCAACCAGAGCTTTTCCGCTTTACTGGTGCCTTGGCGCTCGTCCCAGGCCTGGGCGCCCTTGGCGCGAACTTTCAGCCCAATGGCACGGTAGACGTGCAAGGCAGTCGCCACTGCCCAGGCGCAGCGCGGGGGCAGGGCGCCGATACCCGCGGTGGCCGACGCATAGTAGGGCTCGGCCGCCTCTACCAGCCGTCCGGCGAGTGTCGCCAGGGCCGGGCGATGGCGAGTGTCGACGATGCTTTCTATCGGGATATCAAACTCGCGCAGCCAGGCTCTCGGCAGATAGCAACGTCCCACGGTGGCGTCATCCACAATATCCCTGGCGATATTCGTCAATTGAAAGGCCAGGCCCAGGTCGCAGGCCCGCTCGAGGGTGGCCCGGTCTCGTACCCCCATTACCTGAGCCATCATCAGGCCTACCACCCCGGCCACGTGATAGCAATAGTCCAGGGTATCGGCCAGGTCCTCGTAACGCCGTCCATGGGCATCCATGGCGAAGCCATCCAGGTGCGCGAACGCATGCCTGGCTTCGATGCCACATGCCATGGCCACCGATTGGAAGGCTGCGAATGCCGGATCGTTCATGGGCTCGCCTCGGTAGGCGGCCGCCGTGGTCTCTCTCAGGCCCTGAAGGCGGGCCAGAGCCTGGGTGGGTGAAGGAGGGGCGTTGCCATGCCCCAGTGCCTGACCGTCGATCACGTCATCGCAGTGGCGACACCAGGTATACAGAAGCAGGGCGTTGCGCCGAGTAGGGGCGTCGAACAGCCGCGCCGCGGCGGCAAAGCTTTTGGAGCCTTGGCGCATGGTTTCGGTGGCATGGTCGAGCAGGGGCTGGTTCATGGCTGGGAATCCTCCAGCATCAGCCGAGCGGTGGCCTTGGCCGAGCCAATGACGCCTGGCACGCCTGCACCAGGATGGGTACCTGCGCCTACCAGGTAAAGGTTGGCGATCTTGTCGTCCCGATTGTGGGGGCGGAACCAGGCACTCTGGCGCAGCAAGGGCTCCAGGGAGAAGGCCGAGCCCAGGTGAGCGCCCAGTTGATCGCGAAAATCGACTGGCGTGAACATGCGACTGGTGACCAGGTGTTGACGCAGGCCGGGAAGGTAGCGTTGCTCCAGGTAGTCGAAGATCCGCTCGCGCAGCCGCGGGCCTTCCTCGGCCCAATCCAGAGGCGCGTTACCCAGGTGCGGCACCGGTGCCAGCACATAGTGCGCACTGCACCCCGGCGGCGCCAGGGAAGGGTCGGTGACGCAAGGCGCGTGCAGGTAAAGCGAAAAGTCTTCGGCCAGGCGCTTGCCGTTGAAGATGTCCTCGATCAGCCCCTGATAGCGAGGCCCAAAGCAGACGGTATGGTGCGCCTGGCCCGGAAGCAGCCGATCCAGCCCGAAATAGAGCACGAACAGGGAGTTGCTGGCACGCTTGCCCGCCAGGATCCTGCCTTGGCTCACCCCCCGCGGATGGCCGGCGAGCAGTTCCTTGTAGGTATTGACTACATCGGCATTGGAGGCCACGGCGGCTGCCGGAATCACCCGGCCATCGGCCAGGCGCACCGCGTTGACCCGACCCTGGCGGGTTTCGATGCCTTCGACGCGGGCATTGAGTTCAAGTTTGCCGCCAAGGTCCTGGTAAAGCTTGACCAGTGCCTGAACCAACGCGCCGGTTCCGCCGCGTGGGAACCAGACGCCCCATTCGCGCTCCAGGGCATGGATAAGAGTATAGATGGAGGACGCGGCAAAGGGGTTGCCACCTACCAGCAGGGCGTGAAAGGAAAAGGCCTGGCGCAGGCGCTCGTCCTGGATGAACCTGGCGACCATGGCGTACACGCTTCGCCAGGCTTGCAGCCGCGCCAGGCTTGGCCCAACCCGAAGCATGTCCCGGAAAGACAGGAAGGGTACGCTGCCCAGCTTCAGGTAACCCTCCTCGAACACCGCCTTCGAATACGTCAGAAAACGGCGATAGCCGGCCACGTCGGCAGGATTGAAGGCATGGATCTGCCGCTCCAGCGCGGCCTGGTCGTTGGCATAGTCGAAGCGGCTGCCGTCCTCCCAGCACAGCCGATAGAAGGGTGTGACCGGCAGCATCTCCACATAGTCGGCCATGCGTCGGCCGCTGAGGCTGAACAGTTCTTCGATGGCACTGGGATCGGTGATCACCGTCGGACCGGCGTCGAAGGTGAAGCCCCGGTCTTCGTACACATAGGCGCGCCCGCCGGGCTTGTCGCGTGCTTCCAGCAAGAGGGTGCGGCGACCGGCGGCCTGCAAGCGGATGGCCAGAGCAAGCCCACCGAAGCCGGCGCCGGTGATCACGGTCAATGGAGCGTCTGTCATGGTGACTCCTGTCTAGGTGGAGCGAAATCGAGCATGGCGTGCAAGGCTGCCATTACCGGCACCGGTGGCTTGCCCATCAATAGCCGAACCTTGTCCGTTGCCGTCGGCGTGCCGGCGTAGAAGCGCTGGATCAGGCCTGGCGCCAGGCGGTGGAAGCGTTCGAGGATGCGCCAGCGCTCCTCGGGTCGGCCGGCCAGGAAGAGCATCCGGTTGAGCAAGCGAAAGAAGCGCTGCCGTTGCCACAGGTCGCGCCTGTAGGCTTGCAATTGTCTCTGCAACGCCTCTGCACTCAACTCGGGTGTCGCCGCCAGCAGGTCAGCCAGGCGCACAGCCTCTGGCAGGGAATACCCCGTCACCGGATGGAACAGTCCTGCCCTCAAGCCGCTGCGCACCACCCCGTGCCCTTCGGCATGGAAAGCCTCGAAGCGCCCCGCCAACACGATGGGCAGCGAGCCCTGTTCTTCCCGAAGCCGGTCGCGTACGACCCAACCCTTGTCGCGCACGTAGGCTTCGATGCGCTCTCGCAGGCGTGCCTGTTCGAACTGGGGGGTTTCGCTGTAATAGGTGTCCTCGACCAGCAGACGGTCCGGCCCCAGAGGCAACACGTAGACGAACCGGTAGCCATCCAGCTGTGGCACCGTAGCGTCCATCACCAGAGGCACGTCCAGGCCATGCGCAGCGGTAAGCTGCAGTTCCTGCCCGAGGAAATTCTGATAGCCCAGACGAAGGTTGGGGCTGGGTGCAAGCCCACGGCCATCGATCACCACGCGGGCGCGCAGCGTCTCGCCATTGGCCAACTGCACCCGATCGGGCGTCAGCCGCTGTACCGGCGCCCCCAGCATCAACTGCCGCCCCAGCCCGGCGCTCAGTGCCTGAGCGAAATGAGCGCCACTGATACTGCAATATTCCCCATCGAGTTGTCGCTCCAGATGAGGAAAGCGTACGCGGTAGCCAGGCCAGCGATGGCTGACCAGCGGGGCCAGCCATTGGTTCTGCGCGGGCGTCAGATCACTGCGGTGGAACGACCAGGTATGGGCCGTGCCCAGCACAGGCGCCTGTTCCACCACCAGCACCGAAAGCTCGGGCCTGGCACGCTGCAGGCGCAACGCCAGCAGGCCATTGGCCAGGCCGGCACCGACGAGGATAAGGTCCCAGGCTTCTTTCATGCAGCGCCCTCGGCGTTGACAGGTCGGCCGCTACGTACTGCCTGCTCGACGATAGCGGCGGCCCGTTGCGCCCCGCCGGCGGCCTGCAATTGCGCATCCAGAGCCGCGAGCCTGACCAGAACTCCGGTATCGTCAAGCAGCGACTCCAGGCGCCCGGCCAGCGTACGCCAGCGGCTACGGTGCCAACAGTGCCGGCCGATCCCGGCGTGGGCGACCCGAGCCGCCACCCCGGGCTGATCGAAGGCGATAGGCAGCGCCAGGATCGGCGTGGCCGCTACCAAGGCATCCATGACGGTATTGAGGCCGCCATGGGTGATCACCGCATCGGCCTGGCGCAGTACCTGGGGCTGGGTGACGAAACCGGTCACCCAGTTGGCGCCGAGGCCGCGCAGCATGGCCGCCTGGCTATCATCAAGGCCGCCACAGTGGGCGATAAGCAATTGTGCGTCTATCGCCCGGCACGCCTTGGCAATGCGCTTGAACAACCCGTAGCGATGTCCCTGCAAGGTGCCCAGGGAGGCGAAGATGAACGGCCGTCCACGCTCGACCGGCCAGGGTGAGGTGTCCGCCAGGCTGCGCGCTGGCACACGCAGGGGGCCCACATGATGAAAACATCCAGGCAGGGCCTGGCGGGGAAATTCCAGACTGGGGAGGGTCTGGCTTATCTGCGCCAGATTGGACAAACATTCGTGAAGCCCGCGGCGCGGTGGCAAGCCGAATGCCCTGGCATGCCTGGCCACTACACGGCCGTGAGGTGCCATCAAGGCGTCGTAGACTTGTGTAGAGCTGGCGTAGACCTTGCGCATGCGCGGATCATCCTCCCAAGGGAAGGACATCACTGGCAAGGGCACTCCCGGCTCACGGTTGATGGGCAGGGCGCACGCCACGGATACGAAGGGAATGCCCAAGGCTTCGGCCACCAGGCCACCAGCGGCTTCCATCTGGTCGCAGATCAAGGCATCCACATGCAACGCCGTGACCGCCTCCGGCAGTTCGGCGCACAGCATGTCAGTGCTGGCAGCCATGTCCTTGATCACCCGGCGTACTGAAAGTCCACTCGGGCGGGCCGCGTGGCGCAGCACTTCACCCAGGCTGCCGGGCGGGTGACTGGCCAGGCCCAGCGGGTGGAAGGCCAGGCGGTTGTCCCGCATCAGGGCGCCCGCTTCCAGTTGCTGGAAGAATGTCACCCGGTGGCCCAGGTCCACGAGACGGCCGGCCAGGGCCTGCAAGGCCTGGAAATGACTGAAAAGAGGCGGTGCCACGACCCCGAAATGGCTCACGTAGCGGGTACCTGGGCGAGCCGCGCCTGGCGCAGTTGTTGGAGATTGGCCGAACCAGTGCAGAAACAGGCGATGCGCAATTGTTGCAACATGACTTGGAAGTGCTCGACGACGGCCTCCGACGATAGCGTGGCGCTGGCCAGCACCGCCGCCGCCTGGCCTACCAGGTCAGCGCCCAGCGCCAAGGCCTTGGCCATGTCGATCCCGTCGCGGATTCCGCCCGAGGCAATCAAGGGCGTGTCGGGAAGCCGCTCGCGCAGCCCCCGCAGCGCCTCGGCGGTAGGGATGCCCCAGGCACTGAAGGCCTCGGCGATGCGCCGCTGCGCTGGCGTAGCCGCGCGCTCGGCTTCCACCGCGGCCCAATGAGTACCTCCCAGGCCAGCCACGTCCAGGGCAGCGACGCCGACCTGCGCCAGGCGCTGGCCGACCTCGGGGCTAAGGCCGCAGCCGACCTCCTTGACCACCACGGGCACGTCGAGCCGACGCACGGCTTCGGTAATGGCCGCGAGAACCCCGCGCCAGTCCCAGTCCCCGCCGGGCTGCACGGCTTCCTGCAATGGGTTCAGGTGTACGATCAGCGCATCGGCATCGATCATGTCCACGGCCCGGCGAGCCATGTCCAGGCCATTGGGGGTACGCAGCTGCGCGGCGCCAAGATTGGCCAGCAACAACACATTTGGGGCCTGTCGACGAAGGTCACGGGTCAGGCCGTGATCGACGCCGGTTTCCAGCGCTACCCGCTGGGAACCCACCGCCATGGCCAGGCCCAGGGCTTGCGCGGCTTCGGCCAGGTGCAGATTGATTTCCCCAGCGCGCTGCGCACCGCCGGTCATCGAGCTGATCATCAAGGGCGCGGCCAGGCGCTTGCCGAGGAAGCCGATACCCAGGTCGATGCTGTCCAGGGCCAGCTCAGGCAGTGCGCAGTGAACGAAGCGCCAGCGGTCAAAACCCGTGCGGCCATTGCTAAGGGCGCGGGCCGGGTCCAGCACGATTTCCAGATGGTCATTCTTGCGGTTGAGCAGTTCCACAGGATTCATCGAGGCTCCGGGGAGTATTCGTGCAGATTCACTGTCTGTTATGCAGGGTCGGCTACCTTGTAGAGGGTTGGTACAGCGTCCGTGCGGTGTTAAGGCAGCGTAGCGAGCGAGGCGTTCCCCGGAACCTGCAATGACCTTGAAATTGATCTCGGCCTGGGCGCATCCCATGCCGTGTAAATACAGCCGTTGATAGCCAGAAGGATCGCCACGGATGACCGCCAAGCCTCTTGCACTCGTTCAAGCCAGCCCCACTTGCGCCTGGGAATCAAGGCGCCGCGCCGTGGATGCTCACCTCGATGCCCTGTTGCCGCTACCGAACCAGCAGCAGGAACTGCTCAGCCTGGCCATGCGTGAAAGCGCCGTGGCGCCCGGCAAGCGGGTGCGGCCACTGCTACTGTTGCTGGCGGCCGAAGGCCTGGGTGAAACCCGTCCGGCCATGCTGGATCTGGCTTGCGCCGTGGAGATGGTGCATGCCGCCTCACTGGTGCTGGATGACCTGCCCTGCATGGACGATGCCCGCCTGCGGCGGGGGCGACCCACGCTGCACCTGAGCTACGGAGATGACGTGGCCATCCTTGCGGCCATTGGCCTGCTGAGCCAGGCGTTCGGCCTCTTGGCCAGCGCCGATATCGAGCCCAGCCGGCGTGCCACCCTGGTCGCCGAGCTGTCTCGGGCCGTCGGCAGCCAAGGTTTGGTGAAGGGGCAGTATGAAGACCTGAGAGAAGGGCGCAAAGCCCGCAGCGTCGAAGCCATTGCCAGAACCAATGAGCTGAAGACCGGTGTGCTGTTCGACGCAGCACTGCAGATGGCCGCCATTGCCGCGGGTGCGACACCTGAGGTGCGGCAATCCCTTGCCGGCTTTGGGCTGGATCTAGGCCAGGCCTTCCAGCTGATGGACGACCTTCATGACCGTAGTCCTTGCACCACGGCCACGGGCAAGGATGTGGGCAAAGATGAAGGCAAGGCGACCCTGGTGGCTGTCCTGGGCAGTTCAGGCGTCAGGCACCGGCTGCGCCAGCACTTGCGAAGCGCAGAATACCACCTGGCTCGGGTCTATCCACCGGAGCAGCCGATCCGTGTCTTCGTGGATGAACTCTTTTCCCGATTCGGCTAGCCATGGGCACCCCGCGATCAAGAATGCGGGCTCAAGGCCCAAGACGGTCAAGTGCCTGCCTGAGCTGAACGGCGTCGTCGAAACGGCGCTCTGCTTGCAAGCGGCCGTTGTCGACCTCCAGCCACTGGACGCCTTCACGCGCGCCCTCGTAGCGCGGCGCCACTCGTCCTTCAATATCCAGAAGGATCCGGTAAGATGCCGAGCGCATGGCGGGAATGGCCAAGGCCCGGGCTACCGACGGCATCCGTTCCACATCGGCGATATAAGCCGCGTGCCGAGCTTCGAGAAACCCTTTGGGTGCGTCTTCCAGGGCTTGGTTGAACAATCGTGCCGAACCCATGCTGCGCGCTACCACTAGAACCCGGGTATCCGGGCCAAGGGTGAAGGGTTGGTCGAACTGATCGAGCAGTGTCCAGGGGTGTACGGCGTCGCCCGGTTGCATGGCCAGGGCAGGCAGGCTGCTGGATGAAAGCAGCAAGGCGAGCAGGTAGCGAGGGTTGAACATGGGCAAGCCGATGCGGGGGAAAAACCGGCCGGGCGCAACCCGGCACATGGAAACAAGCGCGCCTTTATCAGACTTCAGGTTTCTTGGGGGCAGGGGTGCCTTCCTGGATGCGCTTGAAGATTTCCTCGCGATGAACCTGCACATCCTTGGGCGCGTCGATGCCGATGCGGACCTGCATTCCCTTCACGCCAAGGATGGTGATCTTGATATCGTCATTGATAACGATGCTTTCGCCGACCTTGCGGGTGAGTATCAGCATTTAATGCTCCTTGATTCTTGCAAAATATCCGGTCTGAAAATGCACAACGGACGTCCTACACTAGAGACGCGGTTTGGCCCTATTAATTCCGTTTTATCCTTCGCCTGTATAAGAAATGGACTACAAGTGATTGAGAAATCGGGAAGCGAAGTATCGCCTGTAACGACCGCTGCGCCTAGCGTGTCAAGGGCTTGAAAGCATGAAAAGTCGATAAAATCGCATGACCTGACTTCTGACAGCCCTCGATTCAGGGGATCCGACACGTCGGCCAGGCATGGCTGGCCGGCGTGTCGGCGGGTTCAGGCATCTGTCCTGGCGTTGGCGGCTTCGACGCCAGCGGCACTGAGCTTCACCGGAAACACCAGCTTGCCGCTACCTTCTTCAGGGCTATGAATGAGCCCACGGCTACGCAGGTCCTTGATGCACAGTTCCACTTGCTCTGCGCCGTGGAAGTCCTGGAGGATCTCCGAACCCAGGCCCTTGGGATGGGCATTGAGCAGGCGGGTGAGCACTTCTTTTTCCAATTCGCTTTGCATGGTTGCTTCCTCTTTCAGGGTTGCCAGAAACTGCTGTCACCGCTGAGCTTGCGGTCAAGAAAGGTTGCCGCGCTGATCAGCGCCAGATGGCTGAGGGCCTGGGGCGTATTGCCAAGGTGTCGGCCGTTACGGTCGAACTCTTCGGCGTACAGGCCAAGGGGATTGGCGTAGCGCAGCAGTTGTTCGAATTCAAGATGAGCCTTGTCCAGTTCACCAGCGCGTGCCAGACACTCGACGTACCAGAACGAGCAGGCGGTGAACGCACCCTCATCACCCACCAGTCCATCGGTCCCCTCGCGGGTGCGATAGCGATACACCATGCCGTCGCGTACCAGGTCCCGCTCGATGACTCTCAGGGTCGCGATCCAGCGCGGGTCCGTGGCGCCTACGAAGCGGAACAGGGGCATGAGCAGCATGGCGGCATCCACTTCCCGGCTACCGAGGCGTTGCACGAAATGGCCCGCTTCGTCGTCCCAGAAGTGGGTCCATATGTCGTGGTGAATGGCTTGGCGAGCACGATCCCACCGTTCGAACGGAGCCGGCAGTGAGCGTTTGTAGGCCAGGCGGATGGCTCGGTCCAGGGCGACCCAGCACATCAGGCGCGAATGCAGGAAATGTTGCGGGGCGCCGCGCATTTCCCAGATGCCTACATCGCTTTCCTGCCACTGCTCGCACAATCGGTCAACGACGCGCTGGCAGTTTTCCCAGCCTTCATGGGAAATCGCCTCCCCGTATTTGTTGGCCAGGTACACAGCGTCGAGCAGCTCACCGTAGATGTCGAGCTGCTTCTGTTCATATGCCTGGTTGCCGATACGTACCGGACGGGAGGCCAGGTGGCCGGCGAGATGATCCAGCTGCGCTTCCGGCAGGTGCTTCTGACCGGCGATACTGTAGACGATGCGTAGCGGGGAAGGGTCCTCACTGCAGGCGCTTACCCGTGCGCGAACCCACCGCATGAAGGCATTGGCCTCGTCGCTGAAGCCTAGGCGCATGAACGCATAAACCGTGAAGGAGGCGTCGCGGATCCAGCAATAGCGGTAATCCCAGTTCCGCTCCCCGCCGGCCAGCTCGGGCAAGCCGAACGTACCGGCGGCCAATATTCCGCCGTGCTCGCGGGACGTGAGCAGCTTCAACACCAAGGCCGAACGCTCTACCGACTCGCGCCAGCGCCCACGGTAGTTGCTCTTGCGCAACCATTGGCGCCAGAAGGCCAGCGTCTGCTTGAGCAGTTCCTCGACCCGGCCTGGGTTGACCCGCGCATCGCGCGCATGGCCAAAGACGAACTGCGCATGCTCGCCGGCGCCAAGGTCGAAGTCAGCGATGGCGGTGTGCTCCTGCAGCAACAGGGGCACGGAGGCCGACAGACTGACGTCGATCTGATCCGGCGCGCTGAACAGCACGCACCCGTCCGCCAGCCGGGCTCGGGTATCGGCGCGGCTGTAATCGTGACGAACCCTGCAACGCATGCGAATCCGTGCATGCCCCTGCACCACCGTGACCCGACGAACCAGAAGCGGTGGCAGGCCGGCATCAGCGACCACAGGCATGAAGTCGGTGACCTCCACCACGGCATCGCGGCTCAGCCAGCGCGTTTGCAGTACATTGCTGCCGGGTAGGTAGATCTGTAAGCGACGGGCGTCGGGCAGGCGTGGCGCGACCTCGAACATGCCCGCCGCAGGAGTGTCCAGCAAGGCTGCGAAGAGCGAGGGACTGTCGAACTCTGGCCAGCACATGTAGTCGATGCTGCCGGTGTCTGCGACCAGGGCCAGGGCGCGCATATTGCCTATCACCCCATGGCGCTGGATCGGTACCTGGGCGGTCTTCTGGTCTTCAGCCATTGTCCCGGAACTCCGGATACAGGCTCATGCCCCCGTCGATGAACAGCGTGGTGCCATGCACGTAGTCGGACAGGTCGGAGGCGAGCCATACAACAGCGTTGGCCACGTCCTGCGGGTCCCCGATGCGGCCGTAGGGGATCAGCCGAAGCAAGTCTCGCGCGGCCTCGCCCTGGGTCGCCTGTTCGTTGATGGCCGTACGGATGGCCCCCGGGGCGATACCGTTGACCCGTATGCGCTGTTCACCGACTTCCTGGGCAATACTGCGCATGAGCAGGTCCACGCCCCCCTTGGAGGCGGCGTAATTGACGTGCCCGGCCCAGGGAATCAACTGATGGACCGAGCTCATATGGATGATCTTGCCATTGGCCCTGGAAACCCATGGCCGCGGGCCCTGGCGAGCGAATTGCCGCAGCGCGGCGCGGGCGCACAGAAACTGGCCGGTAAGATTGACATCCAGCACGGTGCGCCAGTCGTCCAGGGTCATGTCGGCAATGGCGGCATCCTTTTGCAGGCCAGAGTTGGCGACCAGGATGTCCAGCGCGCCGAAGGTGTCGATGGCCTCGGCGAACATGGCGTCGACCGCGTCTTCCTGGCTGACGTCAGCTTCGATCGCTACGGCTTGCCCGCCCGCCTCACGAATCTCATTCACCAGTGCTTCGGCGGGTTCGGCCTGGCTCCGGTAGTTCACCACCACCGCTGCCCCTGCGGCGGCCAGCGCCTTGGCCGAAGCGTAACCGAGGCCGGAGCTGGCGCCGGTGACCAGCGCAACTTGTTTCTCGAGTGAAATGTGCATCGGGTTGAGCCTCATCGCCAGTACTCTTAAAGGGGACTGGCCCACAGGGTGATGAGTTCAGCGGAAACATTTAGCGTCTCGCCGTTGCCCAACGTAGTGAACCGTCTGGAGGCACGACCATGACCAAGCAATCTCAACGCGAAGACCTTGACCACTCGCCAGGCAACGCCGGCAAGGTGGGAGAAACCCATAAGCAGCTGAACCAGCAGGGGGAAGCCCCTCGGCCGAGGACCGAAAAGGAAAATGGCAGGGGGGCCAGGCCTGACCAATGCCCCCCCACCGGCGGCTGATGGGGTGGACCCTAGCCCCGCGAACCCCCGCTCGCGGGAACCCAGAGGCTCGACCACTGGCAGGATAGAAAGCATGGCGGCGCCGTGAGCCGCCATCGGCCTTCACGCTCACACCCCCGCCTTGGTGTTCTCCGCGACTTCCAGCAGGCGTTCCAGGAAGGTAGCCAGGGCCACTTCCTCCAGCCGCAGGCCCTTGCGTTGCCGGGGCTTGGGTAGCTTAGCGAGCTCCCCCAGGGCGAAACGCTCGAGCACCGCCGGGTGTATATAGCATCGTCGGCAGACCGCCGGCGTGTTGCCCAACTGCCTGGCTACCTGCTTGACCATCTCCACGATATGGCGCTTGGCTTCCGGCTCCGGCTGCCAGTGCAACTCGCGAAGCATCGACAGTGCCAGTGCCGAGCCCGCCCAAGTGCGGTAGTCCTTGGCGGTGAAATCGCTGCCATGCAGGCCGCGCAGGTATTCATTCACGTCGTGGGAGCTTACATGGTGACGCTGGCCATCCTCGTCCAGATACTGGAACAGATGCTGGCCGGGCAAGTCCATGCAGCGCTTGATGATCCGAGCCAGGCGCTTGTCCTTCAGGCTGACCTGGTGTTCGACGCCGCTCTTGCCACGGAACTGGAAGGCGATAGCGCTGCCCTTTACCTCCACATGCTCGTTGAGAAGGGTAGTCAGGCCGTAGGACTGATTATCCCGGGCGTACTGGCTATTGCCGACGCGAATGAGGGTCGCATCCAGCAGCGAGATCACCACCGCCATGACCTTGTTCCGAGACAGGCCCGGGGTGGCAAGGTGCTCCTCGAGCTGGCGCCGCACCTTGGGTAGCGAGCGTCCGAAGGCCAGCATTCGCGCATATTTGTTTTCGTCGCGCACCTCCCGCCAGCGCGCGTGGTAGCGATACTGCTTACGCCCCCTGGCATCACGGCCAGTGGCCTGGAGGTGACCGCGAGGGTCCGAGCATATCCATACATCCTGGTAGGCCGGAGGAATGGCAAGGGCGTTGATGCGCTGGATCTGGTCCGCGTCCTTGATCCGCTCGCCGTCCGGAGTGAAGTAGGCGAACTTTCCGCGCAGCTTGCGTCGGCGGATACCGGGCTGGCTGTCGTCGACGTAATGCAGGTCGGGGGGCAGATCGGGAATGGCGGGTGCGGCGGTATCCGGCATGGTTGTCATGTCCTTCCAGGGCTGTGCTATGGACCGCAACCGCGTCGTTATTGCTCCCTGATAGAACTCTTCCACCTTTCCTACAAGCAGCTGGGACCAGTCCTACAGACTCCGCCAGGCGCAAACCGAATAATCACCGCACCGTCAGGTGATAGGCGGCATTGCCAAGGAGGTCATCATGTACCGGGCTTTGATCGTGGACGATCACCCCTTCATTCGCGCCAGTGTCGCCCTGCTTCTGGCCCAGGACGACATCGAGATTGCCGGCGAGGCCGACAACGGCCGCCAGGCATTGCAACTGGCCCGTGATCTGCAGCCGGACCTGGCCATCGTCGATATCTCCATGCCCTTGCTGGACGGTCTCACGGTGATGCAGCGCCTGCGCAGCCTGGCGCTACCCACCAAGGTGCTGGTGCTCAGCTCGCTTCCGGCCGAATTCTATTCGCTGCGCTGCATGAAGGCGGGCGCCTGCGGTTTCGTGGCCAAGAACAACGAACTGGGCGAACTGCGCAAGGCCGTGCGCGCGGTGCGTTCGGGCTACAGCTATTTCCCCAGCGTCACCCTCAGCAGCGTGCGCAAGGCCGATGGCCGACGATCGGAGCGCGAATGCCTGGCTGAACTCAGCGACCGGGAGATTCTGGTGCTGCACCACCTCGCCAAGGGCTACACCAACCGACTGATTGGCGAGCACCTGGCCCTCAGCGCCAAGACGGTGAGCAGCTACAAGTACCGTTTGATGGAAAAGCTGGGCGTGCCCTCGGTGGTAGGCCTGGCGGAAATCGCGAGGAGGCACCAATTGTGTTGAAACCTCCGGGGCGCCAGGGTTGGCGCATCCTGCTGCTGCTATTCATCCTGATCGCGGGGCTTGCCGCCACGCCCAGCGCGTCTGGCCAGGCGGCGACCGTGTACGCCCGCTTGCAGACTGCCATGGCGGTGCTTGCCCTGGGCGAAGCCGACGCGGTACTGGCCAGCGGCGATGCCGGGGCCGCCCGGCTGGGGCAGAGTCCGCCCGAAGGCCATGAGCGAGCGACCTTCCTGGCGCCTGTAGGCCCGTTGGGGGCCAGCGAAGCCCGATGGGTTGCCCCGGCTTTCGGGGTCGCCGGCATCATGCTTGGGCTGGCGCTGCTCTGGATTCACCTGCTCAAGCGCCAGGTCTATAAACGCCGCCAGGCCGAGCAAGCCTTGAAGGATCAACTGGAATTCATGCGGGTCATGATCGACGGCACCCCGCATCCGGTCTATGTACGTGACCGGGAGGGTCGCTTGCTCAATTGCAATGCCAGCTACCTGCAAGCCCTTGGCGTGAGTTACAAGGAGGTGGTCGGCCAGGCGGTCACGCGCATTCCCTTGACCGAGGCGCAGGCCCGGGAATACGAGACCCTGTACCAGAAGGTGATCCGCGACGGCGAGCCGATCGTGGAGGATCGTCATCTTCATCTGCAAAGCGGCAGGCGGATGACGGTGCTGCACTGGATGCTCCCGTACCGGGCCAGCAATGGCAGCATCGTCGGGCTTATCGGCGGCTGGATCGACATCACCGAGCGGCAGCGCCTGTACGACGCGCTGGAAGCAGCCAAGGAGGAAGCCGACAGCGCCAACCGGGCCAAGTCCCGCTTCCTCGCCGCCGCCAGCCACGAAATCCGCACGCCCATGAACGCGGTGCTGGGCATGTTGGAGCTGGCCTTGCGCAAGGCCGAGACCGGCGAGCTGGATACCCTGGCGCTGCGAGTGGCGTCGGAATCGGCGAGCAGCCTGCTCGAACTGCTTAGCGACATCCTCGACATCAGCCGTATCGAAGCAGGCCACCTGACTCTGAACCCACGTCCGGTACAGGTAGATGCCTTGGCGCGACAGGTAGTCCAGCTCTACCAAGTACGTGCGCGCGAGAGGAAACTAGCCTTGCGGCTGGAGGCGCAGAGCGACATGGCCTGGGGCGTGCTGCTCGATCCGCTGCGGTTTCAGCAGGTGCTTGGCAACCTGCTCAGCAACGCCATCAAGTTCACCCGGGAAGGAGGCGTTCGGGTTCGCCTGGCCGGCGAGGCGACGGCAAGCGAGCTGACGGTTCGGCTGGTGGTCGAGGACACCGGCATAGGCATACCACAAGGTGATCTGCAGCGTCTTTGTCAGCCGTATCAACAGGCGGGAAATCATCAGCTCTCCGGGCGGGCGGGCGCCGGGCTGGGCCTGTCCATCACCCATCATCTGTGTCGCATCATGGGTGGCCAGTTGTCGCTGCACAGCCGGGAAGGCGAGGGCACGCGGGTGGAGGCCCTGATGCGCCTGCCAATCTGCGAGGTGATCGCCCCGGAGCCGGCATCGGCCTCACCCAGTGTTGCACAGGCCAGCCTGAACATCCTGGTGGTGGACGACCATGAGCCCAACCGGCTTTTGCTGGCACAGCAGCTCAGCTACCTTGGACACCGGGTGGTGGTCGCCGGGGACGGCGCGCAGGGCTTGCGAGAATGGTGCGGGCGGGGCGGCTTCGACGCGGTCATCTGCGATTGTGAAATGCCAGGGCTGGACGGCTACGATCTGGCTCGCGCGATCCGCCTCGAGGAGCACCGCAAGGGCCTGACCAGGTGCCGCCTGCTGGCGTACACCGCTGACGTGGGCGGCGCCCCGCGCGCCCGTTGCCGCGAAGTCGGCTTCGATGACTGTCTGACCAAGCCCCTAGGGCTGGACAGCCTGGCGGCGGCCCTGGCGCCTCGGTCCGATGATTCCAGGGCCGACCCTCAGGCTCAGGCCTCAGCCCAGGGGGCCGAGGCCTTGCTCGCCCTGGCCGGTGGTTGCGCGGCTTCGGCCCGCCGCCTGCGGGAAAGCCTGCTCAAGGCTCTGCAGCAGGACGAACAACGCTTGCGCACGCTCCCCGCCGTCTGCCCGGAGATCGACGATGTGGTGCACCGGATCAAGGGTGGCGCGCGCATCGTGGGGGCGGTGGCCTTGGTGAAGTGCTGCGAAGCGGTGGAGCGAGACGAGCGCCCGGTGGAGGAGCTGTTGATGGAGATGGAGGCCTTGCAGCGGCAATTGCGCCAGATGCGGTTCAGCCCAGCGTCAACAGGCGAGCCTCAGGCCCCGTCGGGCCCGTCTCCAGCAACGCAACCGAAACCGGCAGCTTGAAACGCCGAGGCCCGGCGCTACCAGGGTTGACGAAAAGCACGCCGCCCTTGGTCTGGAGCAATGGCTTGTGAGAATGCCCGGTCACCACAACCCGAACCGAATCGGGCAGTACCTTGGGCACATGGGCCATCTCATGGGTGAGATAGACCGCCCAGTTGCCGAAGGGGATCAGCAGGTGGTCAGGCAGGCCATCGGCCCATGGCAGGCCACGGTCATTGTTCCCCCGCACTATGTGCAGAGGGGCCAGTTTGCGGAGGTCGCGAAGAATCTCGGGTTTGCCGATGTCCCCGGCGTGGATCAACTGCTCGCATCCCCGCAGGGCTACGATAGCCTCGGGGCGAAGCAGGCCATGGGTGTCGGCGATAATCCCGATTTTCATGGTCGAGTTCCTCTCGTGTAGACAGTGGCCGAGGCTCACGCCACGGGCGACAGCGTGCCCAGGAACGCCACCGCTATCAGCGCCAGCAAGCCGCAGCCCCATTCGAGCCCCAGGGTCAGTCGCAAGTTCGCCGGCGCTGCCATCGCGGCATGCCTGCGGTGCCACAGGGCCAGCGCCAGCATGCCCGCCACGGCCAGCAGCTTGAGCGCCAGTACCCCCGTGTAGGCACCGGCACTTGGGATCAAGACGCCTGTCACCAGCCAGAGGTTGATCAGCCCGCTGATGGCCATCGCCCATACCAGGCCGACCCCGTACCGGCCGAAGGCAAGAGCCAGGCGTGCCGGTTGTAGCCCGCGTGGTTGGGCCGCTATCCAGGCGAGCAGGCCCAGGGCGCCGAACCAGCCACCCACGGCGGCCAGGTGCACCAGTTGGTTCAGGGCTACCAAGGTGCCTAGCAGCCCTTGGCTGACACCGGTATGGCCAACCGGCGCCAAGGTCGCCACGGCCAGTGCGCTCAGTGCCAGTGCTGGCACCGGCGAGCGTTGGCCGGGCAGGCGCCACCAGACCAGCTGGACCAGGCAGATGACCACGTGAGCGGCCCATACCCGACCGAAGCTGGTATCAGACAAAAGCGTACGCAGGGTCGGTGCCGCGATGCCGGTACGCCAGCTCCCGGTCATTTCGGCACTGGTTGCCAGGAGCCAGCCGATTGCGCTCAGAAAACCCAGCAGTGCCACGACACACAGGATCGGGTCCATACGCTGGCGCAGTGCAGGCAATTGAGGCGCGCCCTTGAGCAACAGCGGGCGAAACAGGCTGATCCCGAACAGGCTCAGAATGGCGGCGTAGTGAACGAAGCGGAATACAACCAGGGCAGTCATGGGTAGGGGTGGTCTGGCCAGTGGGGCGGGCTACTTTAGCAGCCATGACCCCACCGGCCAAATCAGGTCCCGCGGGCGCACCGATGTTGCCCTGGCGGACTTGTCAGCCATGGGCGGTACGGGGCGCGACTGGCGTGACCGGGGCCGCTGCATCCCGCTTCGTCAGGCAGAGTGTGAGCACCGCCGACATTGCCAGGGCCGCGCTCATGAGCAGGTAGGAAGCGCCTGGTCCGCCCGTGCTGCCATTGAGGTAGCCTACCACCCAGGCGCCGGCGAAGGATCCCAGGGCGCCCATGCTGTTGATCAGCGCCATGGCGCCGCCGGCTACATTGACCGGGAGGATCTCAGGGACGATGGCGAAGAACGGGCCGTAGGGTGCATACATGCAGGCTCCGGCCAAGGTCAGCAAGGCATAGGACCACCAGAAATGCGTGCTTCCCAGCGCGTAGGAGCCGTAGAAAGCCAGTGCGGCCAGCAATAGCGGCGGCCAGACGAACGCCTTGCGGCGCTGCAGCCGGTCCGAGCCCCAGGAGCACAGTATCATCGCCACTACCGCGGCCAGGTAGGGCAGCGCCGACAACCAGCCGGCCTGCACCATGTCCATGTCCTGCCCTTTCTTCAGGATAGAGGGCAGCCAGATGACGAACCCATAGACCCCGATGCTCCAGCAGAAATACTGCACTGATAGCAGGACGACCTTGGGTGAGCGGAAGGCTTGGGCATAGTTCTTGACCGGTTTGAAACCTTGCTGCTCGGCGTCCAGAGCGCTCTCCAGGGCCTGGCGTTGCTGCGCGCTCAACCATTTGGCCTGCGCCGGGCGCTCATCGGCCAGGCGCCACCAGACAAAGGCCCAGAGTACCGCAGGCAGGCCTTCGATAATGAACATCCAACGCCACGAGTAATGCTGCACCAGATAGCCACTGACCACTGACATCCACAGCATGGTCACCGGGTTTCCCAGGATGAGGAAGGTATTGGCCCTTGAGCGCTCCGCGCGGGTGAACCAGTGACACAGGTACACCAGCATGGCGGGCATCACGACCGCCTCGACCACACCGAGGAAGAAGCGTATGGCGATGAGCCAATAGGCATTGGTGACTACGCCGGTCAGGCTGGCCAGACCGCCCCAGAGGATAAGGCTGGCGAAGATGAGCTTCTTGACGCTGCGCTTTTCTGCGTAGAGGGCGCCAGGTACCTGGAAAAAGAAATAGCCGAGGAAGAAGAGGGCGCCCAGCAATGAAGACAGCTGGGGCGTGATGTGCAGATCCTCAGCCATGCCCGAAGCCGCGGCGAAGCCGTAGTTGGCGCGGTCAAGGTAGGCCAGGCTGTAGGTGATGAATACCACCGGCATCAGATACCACCAGCGACGGCTGGCCAGTTTCAACGTATTCATGATCGCTCTCCGCGTATTGTTGTAGGTGGGCCCGGCTGCAAGCCGGCCAGGCGTCGGTGGCCTTCCGGCCCGGTGCTACAAGCTCAGCGCCAGCCTCGCCGCTTCCAGTTGCTCACGCCTTGGCAGGCCTTCCATATCGCCCTGGCTCTGTACCGCCAGGCTACCGATCCAGTTGCCACGACGGACCGCCTGGGCGAAACCCTGGCCCTCGAGCAGGGCGCTGATGACCCCCACCGCGAAACCGTCGCCGGCACCAACGGTGTCGATCACCCGAGCCACTGCGAAGCCTTCCACCACGCCTTCATCCTGAGCGGTCCGGTAATAGGCACCTTCCGGACCCAGCTTGATGGCTACGGCTTCCACCCCTCGTTCCAGGTACCAGCCGGCAATGTCGCGAGGCGCTTCCACGCCCGTGAGCATCTGGCCTTCGGCCAATCCGGGCAGCACCCAGTGGGCCTGGCAGGCGAGTCGATTGACGGTATCGACCATAGTGCGCTGATCAGCCCAGAGGGCAGGGCGTAGGTTGGGGTCGAAGGAGATGCTGTGCCCGGCTTCGCGCATCTGCCGGATAAGGCTGGCCGAGAGCTCCAGTGCTTGAGGGGACAACGCCGGAGGAATACCAGTGGCATGCAGATGGCGCGCGCGCAGGAGGCTGGGGTCCAGGTCAGCGACGCTCAACACGCTGGCGGCCGAGCCTTTGCGAAAGTATTCCACCGCCGGGTCGCGCCCGTCCGCCTCGCTGCCTTTGAGCTGGAAGCCTGTGGGCCGGGCGGGATCCGTGCGCACAAAACGGCAATCCAGGCCTTCGTCCACCAGGGTATCAGTGACGAAGCGGCCCAGTGAATCCTTGCCGACCCGGCTCAGCCAGGCCACGTTCAACCCCAGGCGGGCCAGGCCGATGGCTACGTTGCTGTCAGCCCCGGCGATGCGTTTGTGAAAGCGTTTCACTCTGGCCAGTTCGCCGTATTCGTCGGCCACGAACATCGCCATGGTTTCACCGAAGCTGAGAATATCGAACTCAGGCATGAGCGACCTCCCGCCCCAGGGTGGCCAGTTCTGCCACGCGCTCAGCCGCTACCCTGCCAGTATCCGCGCCCTCGAGAGGGTACTCGATGGCCCGTACAATGCCTTCAGGGAAGCGGCGAAGCAGACGCGCCCAGTCCGCCAGGTCATGACGTTCGGGGGGCACTGCCACCAGCTTGCTTTCCGGGTTCATCCGTACGGCCTTGCAATGGAGATAGTCTACGTACTGCCCTAGCTGGCCGGCAGCGCCCAGGGCAGACTGGCCTTGCCACTGCCAGTTGCCTATATCGAAGGTCATGCCCACTGGAACCTGGCGGGCCCGCGCGCCCGCGAAGAACTGCACAAGAGGCTCGATACGACCACCCTGGAAGGTCTGGTCGTTTTCCACCAGCAGCCTTACAGGAGAGCTCTTGAGTTGATCGGCAAGGGCCTTGAAATCAGCGTTAGGCGTGAAATGGCCAAGAGAGACCTTGAGCCAGCAGGCACCTGCCTCGGAGGCTGCCGCCAGGGCCGTTGCCAACTGGGATTGCGGGCGGTTGCTGTCGAGCTGCCACAGCTCCAGGGGAGAACTGTATACCAGGGTCAATCCCAGGGCTGAGGCCTGGCGTCGGTAGGCGGCGAGGTCCGCGTCTGGCTCAAGCAATTCTTCACGCAACTCCACGTGGCTGGCGCCCGCCTGGGCGACCAGCGGCAGGAAACAGGCTTGGCCTTGGGCACGCACAAGGTGCGCACCGAAGCTGGACAGGCTGATGGAAACGGATGATTGCATTATTGTTATCCTCTGAAACCGGTTACAGGGCCAGTCGAGTTCGCGACTCTTTGCCATCGCTGGCCCCAGCTTCTGGTTAAGCGTAGTGCGTTCTGCGCGGGGTGGAACTGCGCACAATCAGGCGAGCCGGTACGTCTATCTGTCGGCTCGGCCCGGTATCGCCCCGCAGCCGTCGCAAGAGGCATTCGAACGCCACTCGGCCAATGGCGTCGGTGGGCTGGGCCAGCGCGGTAATCCCGCCACCGACCAGGGGGTACCAGTCCAAATCGTCGAGTGCGATCAAGCCCACGGTATCGAACGCCTGCACACCCGCCTCGGCCAGTACCAGGGTAGCGGCCAGGGTGGCCACGCCATTGGCGCAGAAAAGCGCTTGGGGGCCGTTATCAAGGCCCTCTCGAAAATCTTTGAGATCGTCAGCCAGCGACTGCCCGGTGTAGAACACCCGGCCCTTGATGCCCGGCCTGGCGGCAATGCCTGTCTCGAAGGCCGCACGCCGTTCCGCGCGAGAACTGGCGCCTTCCAGCGGCTCCATGACCAGTGCGATGTCTCGGTAACCTCGCTCAAGAAGGTGATCCAGGGCTAGCGTCACGGCCGCGCCGTTGTCCAGGCCTACCAGATCGGTACCGAAGGTTTCAAGCTTGCGGTCTATGAGCACCACGGGCAGCTCACCGCGCAGCGCCTGCAATTGCTCGGCATGCCCGCCAAGCGTGATGAGTATCAGACCTTCGATGTTATAAGCGCGAAGTGCATCCAGCTGTTCGACTTCGCGGCCTGGATCGCGGTCGGTGTTGCATAGCACCAGCGTGTACCCATGCTGTCGGCACGCCGTCTCGACACCATGCATCACGGCGACGGAGTAGGGGTTTCGAATATCGGCCACCAGCATCCCGATCAGGCGGGTGCGCCCGCGCTTGAGGCCTCGTGCCATTTGATTGGGGCGATAGCCGAGGGTCGTGATCGCCTGTTCGATTCTCCCGGCGATGGCTTCTGAGAGCAGACCGCGGTCTTCACCGATGAAACGTGACACGCTGGCCTTGGAGACTCCCGCCTGGCGCGCGACATCTTGCATGGTGACCCTATGACCGGGGGAAAATCGACTCATGGCCTGTCATCCTTGTGGTAGTTGTCTGGACAGGGTGAAACCGGTTTCAGGAAACCCTAGTTCGCGTGCCGGGTCAAGCTGCCATTGGTCGGGCCAATCACCTCAAGATTTCCCCCTTTCCTACGGAAGTTACAGAAATTACCGGCAGCAATGGCCTCGTGGTCTCTTTAGCCTGTTGCTTTTCTGCAAAGAGGCGAACCCATGTCCAAGATGCTCGTGTTATGGCTGGCCCTGCTTGGGCTGGCGAGCCCGGCCACGGCGACAGATCCGCTGGGTTTTTGGGCCGATCCGCAGCGAGGGGCGAACAGTTTCAACCGGATGCCTCCGAGCCAGGCTTACTTTGATGCCCTGGCCGCCACCGGCGCGACCTGGGTTCGCCTGGCCTACGACAAGTGGCCCAGTCGTGGTCGCGATTTTCTCATAGGCAATGCCGATCATTACCAGGGGCTGGTCCAGGCTGACCTGGCCTGCCTCAGGGCAGTGCTCGACCGGGCACACAAGGCTGGATTGAAGGTAGTACTGACGCCCTTGTCACTGCCACTGATGCGCTGGGCACAGAACAATGATGGCCGGTTCGATGATCGCCTGTGGCAGACCCCCGCGAACTGGGAAGCGGCTACGCGATTCTGGCGGGACCTGGCCAGGGCTTTGAAAGGTCATCCAGCGGTGGCGGCCTATAACCTGATCAACGAACCGGCGCCCGAGCGTAACGGTGGCCTGGCCGAACACGCGTCGGAAGCCGAGATGAAGGCCTGGTATCAGAAGCAGCAGGGTAGCGGGCGGGATCTCAGGGCCTTCTATCAGACGTTGATCACCGCGGTGCGCAGCCAGGATGTTCGGATGCCGATCATGCTGGACGCAGGCTGGTACGCGGCAGCCGATGGCTTCGCCTATTGGCCGGGTGCGCTCGGGGATGGGCGAATCCTGTACAGCGTGCACATGTACGAGCCCTACCATATGACCAGCGACCCAGCCTCATTGAAAAGGCCCGCCCTCGCGTACCCCGGCATGGCACCCTTCGGCGCAAGCGAGGCGTACTGGAATCGAGAGCGAGTAGCCGCTTACCTGGGTAACTTCACCCGCTGGGCGGAGCAGGCCGGGCTGCCGGCGTCGCGCCTGGTTTTCGGCGAGTTCGGCTGCCTGCGTCGCTGGCCCGGGTGCGCGAGCTACCTGGAAGACGTCCTGAACGTCGCCGAGCGCAGCGGCGTGCACTGGGCCTTCTATGCGTTTCGGGAAGATGCCTGGGATGGCATGGACTACGAACTGGGCAGCGCGCCTGTGCCTTGGGAATACTGGCAAGCTGCGGAAGCCGGAAGGCCCGATCCTGTCCAGCGCCATGGCAGTGCGCTATTTGATGTCATTGGTCGCTACCTCCAGGGCTCGCTCAAGCCTGCGCAGTCAGCCCCCTGACCATGACTTTGTCCTGGTTCCGGCTAGACCGAAGCGCTTCTGCCTGGCATTGACGCAAACCAGCACACCCGTCCAATTCGCTTCCACTGAGCGCAGGCAAGCTATGCTTTTACCGGAGGAAGCGCAGCCATGGTGAAGCCCACCACCGTCGTTCACTCGGCCCTGCCGAGCAACGCCTCGGGCCCAGAACAGGCATCGTCCAACAGCGTGGTGACCTTGGTCATCCAGCACAAGGTCCGTCGCGGACAATGCCAGCGCTATGAAGCCTGGCTCAAGCGCACCGTGACCACCGCTCGGCGGCATCCCGGACATCTGGGCGTGAACGTGATACGGCCAGGTGAAGATGGCCAGGTCTTCACCTCGGTGCTGCGCTTTTCCAGCGCACAACTTCTGCAAGGCTGGATAGACTCCAGCGAACGCCGGGCCTTGGTCGACGAAGTGCTGCCCCTGCTGGAGGATGGGGACCATCCGCAGGTCCATGCCGGCCCTGAGTTCTGGTTCACCCCCAACGACCAGGGCGCGGCCCAGCCGCCCAAATGGAAACAGGCGGTGCTCAGCTATGCAGTCATCTTGCCGCTGTCCATCGTGATTCCCCTGCTCTGGCAGCCCGTTTTCGCTCGTTATCCGATGCTTGGCGGTTTGATTCCGAGCAACATGCTGATCACGGCGTGCATCGTCATCAGTGTAGTGTTCGTGATAATGCCCAGAGTCACCCGACTGTTCGCCCGTTGGCTGGCCGGGATCTAGACAGCCGTTCGCCGGAAGACGGGACTGAAAGACCGAACCCCATCGCGGGCGCCTCGCTCGTAAGTGAGTTGTTGTAGCGAAAGGGGACGTACCGTGGAATGGCATAGATTTCTGCTGGGCGAAGCCAGCCCCTGGATGTTGTTGGAGATCTGCGGCCGGGCGGCCTTGCTGTACTGGATGCTGATGTATGGCATGCGCCTGCTGGGGCGCCGCGTGGTTTCCCAGTACACCTTGTTTGAATTATCCATTGTCGTCACCTTGGCCGGCGCGGTGGGCATTCCGCTCCAGGCTCAGGAACGGGGCCTGCTCCCGCCGTTGATCATCCTGTTGGTACTCATCTCCATCCAGCGTGTGGTGGTGGCGTTGAGCAGCCGAAATCCACGGTTCGCGGTCGCTGTAGCCGGCGCTCCGGAACTGGTCGTCAACGAAGGCACCCTGGAGTTGGCCGCCCTCAAGCATGCCGGCTTGTCACGGGAAAAACTCTACGGCCTGTTGCGTGGCATGCGCATCCAACATCTCGGGCAGGTGGGCCGTGCCTGGTTGGAACCTTCCGGCCAGCTTACCCTGGTGCGCGCCGAATGCCCGCGGCCTGGGCTGTGCATTCTCCCGGAAATCGACGAAGAGTTGCGCCGCGCAGCCCGTATCGAAAGCGCTTGCTGCTGTGCCTCGTGCGGCCATGTCGAGCCCAGACCCGCCACGAAGCCTTGCCCTGACTGTGGGGCCGATCGTTGGCAACCAGCGGCTCGGGAGCTGGACGAATGAGCGGGCAGGGTGGCGTGACGACGCTGCATCGCTTGCTTGTGGGCGAGGCGCCTTGGGTGTTTCTGCTGGAGGTGGGCTGCCGCGCGTTGGTGGTCTATGCAGCCCTGTTCATTGTGATGCGTTTGCTGGGCAAACGCATGGCAGCCCAGCTGAGCATTTCGGAGATGGCGGTGATGCTCACCCTAGGCGCGGCCATAGGCGCGCCCCTGCAAACTCCCAGCCAGGGGGTGCTGCCGGCTGTGGTACTGCTGGGTTGCGCCCTGGTGTTCCAGCGGGGGCTATCCGCCTTGTCCTTTCGTTGGCGGCGGGTCGAAGTGGCAGTGCAAGGGGATGTCACTCTGCTGCTCAGGGACGGTCGGCTGTTGATGGACGATGTACGCGGCGCCGGGCTCACCCTGGACCGGGTCCACTCCGAGCTGCGCGGGCAGGGCATCGTTCAGCTGGGTCAACTGCGCCGGGTGTACCTGGAGTCTACTGGCCGTTTCACCCTGCTGACCTACCGGCAGCCTCGCCCGGGCCTGTCCCTGATCCCTGCCGCGCCAGGCAGGGAGCAGCCATTGGGCGACGGCAGTCTCAGCTGCACCTGTTGCGGCTACACCTCAACGGCCGATGCCGAAGGTTGGCCACGCTGCCCATACTGCGAGCACGACCACTGGCAACCCGCCGCACCCGTGGGTAGCCCTGAAGCCAAGAAGTCGACCGCCCAGGCCCGCAGCGCCTGATCAGCGTGCGGATCAGACCTTGAAGTGGCCTACCAGCTCGTTCAACTCCGCCGCTAGACGGGTAAGTCCGTGACTGGCCACGGTGGTCCGGTTGGCACCGGCGGCGGATTGCAAGGACAGGTCGCGAATATTCACCAGGTTGCGGTTCACTTCCCGAGCCACATGGGCCTGCTCTTCGGCCGCGCTGGCGATGACCAGGTAGTTGCCGTGCTCGAGTGAGGAGTACCGCACGCTTCGGATGCACAATTCGAAAAGAGGGCTAGAGTAATGGATCCATACCTTTGCCTGAAGGATTATTCATGAATACCAAGGATAGTACTCCGTTAGCCACCCATACCGTCACGACCGCGCCTGGCAGCATCCGGATCGATGTGAGCGGTTACGCCGATGCCAACCGCAGCATCGCTATCGACCAGGATGGCAAGATAATAGTCGGCGGCCTTACCCAGTACCTGGCCTGGGGATATCCCGGCGCTCCTGGAGAAGAAAGCTATGGTTACGAGCAGAATTACTCAGTGGTGCGGCTCAATACCGATGGCAGTGTGGACCGTGGTTTCCGCGACGGCGGGGTGAGTACCGTACCGGCGGCCTACGCACCGGAGGTGCTCGGCGAGAGAACGCTGGTGCAGGCCGATGGCAAGGTGCTGTTGGCCCTGACCCTGGACGACAGTGTCCAGCTCAAGCGCTTCAACAGCGACGGCAGTATCGACACCGGTTTCGGCGAGAAGGGCGTCGCCACCTTCCAGATTTCTCATGACTTCAAGGATCCGGACCTCAAGGTGCTTTCAGACGGCACCCTGGCCT
This sequence comes from Pseudomonas massiliensis, assembly GCF_000826105.1. GTDB lineage: Bacteria > Pseudomonadota > Gammaproteobacteria > Pseudomonadales > Pseudomonadaceae > Aquipseudomonas > Aquipseudomonas massiliensis. The sequence goes on from NZ_CCYK01000007.1 coordinate 1,836,988, forward strand.
TCAGCGCGCGAGGGCCGGAAACGACTTCCGTCTACCGACTGAACAATGATGGCAGCCTCCTAGACAGCTTCGGCGATCAGGGCAAGCTGCTACTGAACACGGTGGATGATCCGTACTATCGCGTAGGTACGGTGGGCGTGGCAGACGACGGTAGTGTCGTCATCGGCTCATGGAACCATGAAATCTCCAACGCCCCGCTTTATGTGCTGCAGCACTTCACCCCGGAAGGCAAGCTTGATACCGGTTTTGGCAATGATGGCGTTGTGGCCTTCAACGTTGCCCTGGGCCTGGAAGGCGAAGTCAAGATGGCCGTCCAGGCTGATGGCAAGATCATCGTTGTGGGCCAGACAGCGGACGATACGCTGACGAGTGTGTTCCGCCTGAACGCCAACGGCACCTTCGATACCAGCTTCGGTAGAGGGGACGGCCGGGTTGTACTTGAATTCGAGCAGCCCATGTCCCTGGCCGTGCAACAGGACGGCAAGATCCTGTTGGGAGGCTCTGACGACCGGGATCTGAAGCTGGTGCGCTTGAATGAAGACGGCACCCTGGATAGCGGCTTCGGCAGCCAGGACGGCAAGCCTCACATAGACGGCTACCTGGGCGACGAGGTGCTCCAGGGCACGGGCGTGGCCGAGGTGGTCGATGGGCATGCTGGCGATGATGTATTGCAAGGAAACGGTGGGCGAGACCTGCTACAGGGTGGCGCAGGGGCGGATGTCTTTCGCTACGCTGAATTGAGCGATAGCTACCGTACCGCTACCCAGAACAACAGCGATCGAATCTCTGACTTTGACGCCAGCGAGGACCGTATCGACCTCACTGCCCTGGGCTTCACCGGCATCGGCAACGGCCATGACGGCACCCTGGCTATCCAGGCCAGTGCCGACGGCAGCCGCACCTACCTGAAAAGCTACGATGTCGACGGGGCAGGGCATCGCTTCGAATTGGCCCTGAACGGCAACCTGGTGGGGCAGTTGAATGAAACCAATCTGATCTTCACCGCACCTTCCTTGGAAGGAACGTCCGCGAAGGATGTGATCACAGGCTCGGCCCTGTCGGAAGTCATCCTTGGGCTGGACGGTAACGACCGTATCAACGCTGGCGCCGGCGCGGATGTAATCATCGGCGGGCGGGGGGCGGATCGGTTGGAGGGTGGTGACCGGGCGGACATCGACATCCTTTTTGACAACGCGGAAAATGCCGATATATTCCGCTACACCTCGGTCGAGGACAGCTACCGGATCGATACCCAGAGTTTCGTCGACCTGATCGTCAATATGACCGTAAGAGACAAGATCGACGTGTCGGCCCTCGGCTATACAGGGTTTGGCGATGGCACCGGCGATACGCTAAGGATGGTGTACAACGCCCAGCTGGAACGTACCTACCTGCAAAATACGGAAGCCAACAGCCAAGGCCATAAATTCCAGGTTGCCCTGGAAGGCGATTGGCGAGAAAGCCTCTACGACAGCAACATGATCTTTGCCTCGCCGGAGCCCGTCGCCCTGGTGGGCGTGACTACGGTGGCCGACGAGCAGCACTTGATCGGCTGACCTCATCCAGGCGGTCTTACCCATCCCCCGTCGCGCAGCCCGTTATCAGCGAGCGGTGGGGTAATGGGCATTGCGCGGCAGGACCTATGCCTGACCGACTGGCCTCGGCGAAAGGTGCTCATGCACCGCCAGCCAGCCGCCCTCGGGCTGGCGATGGAATACGATGGTTTCGCGTTCCAGGCTGTCGCTGAGGGTTCCGGCCAGGCTTACGCGTGTGGCTACTTCATGAATGAAGATCGCTACATCCCCCAGAACGCTCACCCGCGGTTCCCGGGACTCACAGGCCAGCACTCGCAGGCCGTCCTCTTGCCAGCCGTCCCACAACGCCCTATAGGTCGCCCGGTCGCTTAGAACCTCCCCGGTGGTATGGAACACGAATGTCGCCTGCGGACTGAAAGCGGCAAAATAGCGCTCGGTGTCATTGCTGGCGAATGCCTCCACCAGCCGCCGGGCCGCTTGTAACACCTCGTCGTGGCAAGTATCGGTAGGTAAGGGCATAAGCATGTCCTGGTGCATGACGGTCGGCCTTGGCTTTTATGATGGCTCGATTTTGCCGCTTGGCCTGGGAACGTCACATACGCCCCAGCAAATAATCACTTCAGTCGACGCCAAACAGAGACATCTGGCTTTGGCGGCACACCCTTGGTAGCCGCGGGGGCGCTGGCGTGGATTCAACGATCCTGCCGCTGGGCGAATGCCTGGATCATAGGCTTCAGATGTAGTAACGTTGCTACCCCAGCTTGGGAGATAGCCATGCCTACTACCGTCTCCAGTCGCGCCTTCAATCAGGACACCAGCAGGGCCAAGAAAGCCACTGCCCAAGGCCCGGTATTCATCACGGACCGTGGCCGGCCGGCCCATGTATTGCTCACCATGGAGGACTATGAGCGCCTGTCCGGCCCCTCCATCAGTATCGATCAGCTTTTGGCAATGTCCGAAGACGATACTATCGAGTTCGATCCACCGCCCCTGAGCCTGGCTCTGACCCCGGCAAGCTTCGACTGATGTTCCTGCTTGATACGAATGTCGTTTCCGAGCTGCGCAAGGCGTCATCGCGACGAGCTGATCCCGGCGTGCTGGAGTGGGCACGCAAGGTACCGGTCAATACCCTGTTCATTTCCGTTGTGTCGCTCATGGAGCTGCGTATCGGTATAGGCCTGGTCGCGCGTCGCGACCCCGAACAGGCGACGGCCCTGAGTCGATGGTTCGAAACCCCAGGTATTGCCGGGCTTCCGGGAGCGGATCTTGCCTATCGACCTCGGCGTCGCGCTCAAATGCGCGGGCTTGCATGTGCCTGACCCGCGCCCCGAGCGCGACGCGCTGATCGCGGCAACCGCCTTGGCTCACGGTCTGATCGTGGTCACTCGCAATATCAAGGACTTCCGGGACACCGGGGCGACTACCTACAACCCCTGGTCAGCCTGACCTGGATGAAAAGTTACTTGAGCGTGTCGCGTCCTGCACCTATGGTCTAGAACCCTGTACCGGCCGCCAGAGCTCTAAATGATCGAATTCCACAACGTCACCGCCTTCCAGCAGCAGACCCGCGTGCTGGAAGGCTTTTCACTGAAGATCGAAACCGGCGAGAAGGTCGCTATTCTGGGGCCCAACGGCGCCGGTAAGAGCACCCTGCTCAAGCTGATCACCCGGGAGCTCTACCCGCTGGACCGGGAGGGCAGCCATCTCAAGCTGTTCGGCCGGCAGAACGTGAACCTCTGGGACCTGCGCAGCCGCCTGGGCCTGGTATCCCAGGACCTGCAGGACGACTACACGCCCTATACCAGCGCCCTTGAGGTGATCACTTCGGGCTTTTTCGGCGCCATCGGCGCCCATGGGCACCTGCAGCCGAGCGCAGATCAGCTTGTCCAGGCCAGGGCCATGTTGGCCGAAGTGGAAATGGCTGGATACGAAGACACCATGTTCCAGCGGCTATCCACGGGGCAAAGGCGCCGGTTGCTGTTGGCTCGTGCCCTGGTGCATCGCCCCGCGGCCCTGATCCTGGATGAGCCGGCCAATGGGCTGGACATGGGGGCGAGCCTGGGAATGCTCCGGCTGTTGCGCCGCTTTTGTGGGCCGGAACATGCCATGCTCATCACTACCCATCACCTGGACGAGATCATCCCGGAGATTGAGCGGGTAGTACTGCTCGCCAAGGGGCGGATCGTTGCCGACGGCCCCAAGGCAGAGGTGCTGACCAGCGAGCGCTTGTCCGACCTGTACCAGATCGACCTGCGGGTCAGCGAGCAGGACGGCTGGTACCGGTGCTGGCATCTGTGAGAGTAGGTAGGGCCGGCGAACACCTGTAAGGCATCGATGCCTCATTCGCTAGCCACTAGCTCCCACCGGACAGCCAGGCAAGGAGATCGAATATTTTCAGTTCAGTCAGTCAGTGGGAGCCAGCGCAGCTGGCGAATCAACTATTCGCCAGCATCATGGCCGGTTACTTCGCATCCAGATCACTGATCTGATGCCGCTCGGCCAATTGCTCGGCTTCCTCACCCCATACCCGATTCACCCGCCGACCGCGAACCACGGCGGGGCGCTTGGCGATTTCGTTGGCCCAGCGAAGCACATGGGTGTACTCGTGCACTGAAAGAAATTCCGCCGCGCCGTACAGATTGCCGCGCACCAGCTCCCCGTACCAGGGCCATACCGCGATATCCGCGATGCTGTATTCGGCGCCGGCCAGGTAGGGCTGGTCGGCCAGGCGACGGTTGAGCACATCCAGCTGGCGCTTGGCCTCCATGGTGAAGCGGTCGATAGGGTATTGCAGCTTCTCGGGCGCGTAGGCAAAGAAGTGCCCAAAGCCGCCGCCCAGGTAGGGCGCCGCGCCCATCTGCCAGAACAGCCAGTTCAGGGTTTCGGTCCGTGCGGCCACGTCCTTGGGCAGGAGGGCGCCGAACTTCTCGGCCAGGTAGAGCAGGATCGAACCGGATTCAAATACGCGTATCGGCGCCTCACCGCTCACGTCCAGCAAGGCGGGGATCTTGGAATTGGGGTTCACTTCCACGAAGCCGCTGGAGAACTGGTCCCCCTCGGAAATGCGGATCAGCCAGGCATCGTACTCGGCGCCTTGGTGGCCCAGGGCGAGCAATTCCTCCAGCATGACCGTCACCTTCACGCCGTTAGGCGTGGCCAGGGAGTACAGCTGGAGAGGGTGTTTGCCCGTAGGCAGCTCTTTTTCGTGGGTCGGGCCGGCGATGGGACGGTTGATACTGGCAAAGTGGCCGCCCGATGGGGCTTCGTGTTTCCAGACCTTTGGCGGAACGTAGGCAGTGTCGCTCATGCTGCAACTCCAGTATTGGGTAGGGGGAAACCAGGTTAGGCTGCGCTTGGGGCCAGTTCGTTCTTGAGAAAATCCAGGAACGCCCGGGTTTTCATCGGCACCCGGCGCGCGGTGGGGTAGACGGCGTTGATGGAAATGGGCGGCGCCTGCCAGTCGCACATCAAGGCGACCAGGGTGCCGCGGGCCAAGGCCTGTTCGACGATGAAGGTCGGCAGCAGGGCGATACCCATGCCAGCCTCAGCCGCTTGAGCCAAAAGGTCACCATTGTTGGCATGCAGCGGGCCGGTGACATGCACGCTCTGGGTTTCGCGACCATTGCTTAGCTGGAGGCTGACGCCGCTTTGCAGGTAGCCATAGTTGAGGAAGGCATGGCCGGCCAGCTCCTTGGGATGCTCCGGCGTGCCGGCACGCTTGAGGTAACCAGGCGACGCCACCAGTACCCGTGGCGCTGGGGCCAGCTGGCGAGCCACCATGGAGGAGTCGGCCAGGCTAGCGATACGGATGGTGACGTCAAAGCCGCCCTTGATCGGGTCTACCTGCTGGTCACTGAGCACCAGTTGCAGTTCCAGTTTCGGGTGCTGGGCATGGAATTTGGGGAGCAGGGCACCCAGTTGGGTCAGAGTTGGGTCAGGCCGAACGACATGGGCGCGTTTACCCGCAGCACTCCCTGGACCTCGGCCAGGCCGCTGCGGGCGCGCTGTTTTCGGCTTCATCCAATGCGCTAATCAGCTCCCGGCAGGCTTCATAGTATTCGGCGCCTGCTTCGGTCATATGCAGGCTGCGTGTGGTGCGCAGCAGCAACTGCACCCCAAGGCTTTCCTCGAGCGCCTGGATCTGCTTGCTCACCTTTGAACGTGGCACTCGCATTGCCCGGGCCGCCGCGGCGAAGCCATTGGCATCGACGGTGGAAACGAAAGCGCGCATGCATTCAATACGATCCACGGGATTGTCTCTAAAGTCGAATCAAAGAGTCTGGATTCTAGGTAATTGTTGCAACGAAGCGCCACCCCTAAAGTACATCCATGCCGAGCGACGACCACCCAGACCCGGCTCCCATTTCGATATAAGGAGATACAACCATGACCCTTTTGCGCCAAGCCCTCGTCACCACCGCGCTTACCCTGGCCATTGGCAATGCGTTCGCCGCCGGCCCCGACGCCATCGCCAGTCAGCGCACCCAGGCATTCCTGGATGCCCTCAACGCCGGTGGCGGCAAGCCGCTGGAACAGTTGCCGCCCAAGGACGCCCGCGCAGTGCTCACCGGTGCCCAGAACTCGGTGAAGGTCAACTTGGCAGGCACCGAGGTCAATGAGCGACGCATCGAAGCGAACGGCCAGTCCATCAAGCTGACCGTGGTGCGCCCGGCGGGAGTGAAAGGCGCGCTCCCGGCCTTCATGTTCTTTCACGGCGGCGGCTGGGTGCTGGGAGACTACCCTACCCATGCCCGGCTGATCCATGACCTGGTGGTAGGTTCTGGCGCGGTAGCGGTGTATGTGGATTACACCCCATCTCCAGAGGCCCATTACCCCACTGCCATCAATCAGGCCTACGCGGCCACCCGTTGGGTAGCTGACCATGGCCGGGAGATCAACGTGGACGGCAGCCGGCTCGCCGTGGCGGGCAACAGCGTAGGCGGCAACATGGCCGCGGTGGTCAGCCTGATGGCCAAGGAGCAGGGCGCGCCCAGGCTTCGCTTCCAGGCGCTGCTTTGGCCGGTGACAGACGCCAACTTCGACACAGGCTCCTACCAGCAATACGCCGAGGGGCATTTCCTGACCCGCAACATGATGAAGTGGTTCTGGGACAACTACACCACGGACACCGCCCAGCGGGCCGATATCCATGCCTCACCGCTGCGCGCCAGCCTGGATCAGCTCAAGGGCCTGCCACCGGCCCTGGTACAGACTGCCGCCCTGGACGTGCTGCGTGATGAAGGCGAGGCCTACGCCCGCAAGCTGGACGCAGCCGGGGTGCCTGTGACCGCGGTTCGCTACAACGGCATGATCCACGACTATGGCCTGCTCAACCCTTTGAGCGACGTGCCTGAGGTGCAAGCGGCCCTGCGTCAGGCCGCGGGGGAACTCAAGGCCCATCTGGCCAATTGAGGCCATCGCCACTCACCGCTACCAGCCCCCCCCCGGTTGGTAGCGGTGCTTGCATTGCGCGTGGATCAGCCCTGAGTTAAGGTCCGCAGCCTCAACGAATCCGCTGTTTAACGTTGCCTTTACGAACCTTGCCCTTACGAATCAATGGCTCTGGCACGCGGCCTGCCCAGAGCCACACTGGAGCCTTCGCCATGTCCAGCGCCCCCTATGTGCCCAACCCCGATCTGCTCGCTTATGCCCGGCAGGGGCGCGCCAGCTACCGTGGGATGATCCCTCGGGCGGGCACGCCTGAGCCCGTCGCCGAGGTTCGCGAGCTGAGCATTCCGGCGGGGCAGCCCGAGCGGCGAATTCCGGCGCGACTGTATGTTCCGGCTGCCGCCGAACGCTCCAACGCGGGGCCCATGGTCCTGTTCTTTCATGGCGGCGGCTTTCTTTGTGGCGATCTGGATACCCATGAGGCCATGCTGTGCGCCTTGGCCAACCGTAGCGGCGCGCCGGTGCTGTCACTGGACTACCGCTTGGCGCCGGAGTCGCCATTCCCGGCGGGCCTGGAGGATTGCCATGCCGCGCTCTGCTGGCTGGCCGAGCACGCCGCCGACTTGGGTGCCGACCCGGCGCGTCTGTTCCTGTGCGGGGACAGCGCCGGCGGCAACCTGGCGGCTGCGGTCTGTCTTCTGGCGAGGCAGCGCGGCGGCCCTCAGGCTGCGGGTCAGGTCTTGTTCTACGCGAACCTCGATGGCAGCTGTGATACCCCTTCCTGGGCCGAGCTGGGGAACCGCTACTTTCCTACCAGGGCAGCCATGGAACTGACGCTGCGCTGCTACCTGCCGGGGCCTGTAGAAGATCGGCTGCAGCCTCTGGCCGCGCCCTTGCGCGCTGAGCTGAGCGGGCTACCGGCCGCCCTGGTGATCACGGCGCAGCTTGACCCCCTGAGGGATGAAGGGCAGGCCTATGTCCGCAGGCTCATGCAGGCCGGCGTCTTCGCCCGTCATGTGGAATGCCCTGGCATGGAACACGGTTTCGTGCAGTTCTATCAGGAGCTGCATAATCTCGAGCAGGGCCAGCGTGCCCTGAGCGAAGCCGCGCGCTTCATTCAGGGGGAGAACTGACTGTCACCGCTCTCGCTCTGTGCCTGCAGGAAGATGGAAAACAGCTCAGACTGGGACTTTATGCCCAGCTTGCTGTACATGTGCTTCTTGTGAACACGCACAGTCTCGGCGGAAATCGCCAGCTTGCGCGCGATTTCCTTGCTCGAGCATCCGCTCAGCATCAAGCGGCCCACCTCCAGTTCCCGCGCCGTCAACTGCGCGCCTCGACTGCGCTGTACCGAAGCTTCCAGCTGCACACGCCAATCCAGCACATCGGCTCGCGCATCCTGGGCCGTGCCGTCAGCCTCGGCGCGTTCATGGGCCATTCGCTGGCGCATCAGGGCCAGGACCCAGGGCTGTATGAGGGTAAGCAGGGAAAGCTGCGCGGGTGTGTATGGCCGCTTGGCCCCAAGGGACAGGCAAAGGGTAAGGTCCGTGTCTAGTTGACAATTGAACTGCACCTCGTCGGCGACCACGTTCAGGCGGAAGTAGCGTTGGTAGTACTCGGTGAGTTCGAAGTGTTCGGGCGCGACCTCCGCCAGGCTGACCAGCCCGCTGCGAGTGCCTTCCCGGCTCGCGCCGTAGAAAGGGTCCAGCAGATACAGCCCGTGCAGGTAATCTTGGAACAAAGCATCGGCGCCCCCGTCTTCCGTGGGCGATTCGGCGAACACCAGGGGCTTGGCCGCAGATGAAAACTGCAACGCCACCCAGCTATCGAATGGCACCTGCTGGCGAATGAGGCGCACCAGGTGCGCCCAGAAATTGGGCCGCTCCAAAGCCTCGATCAATTGCCCTATCGCCCGGTGCCAGGCCATGTCTTCGAGCGAGACGCTCATCGAACTACCCTCAATGGGGTACCCCAGCTGCGGAATACCCCGTAAACAATGCCGGCGCGCATACTGCAGCACCGTTCAAAGGCTCGCTAGCGCTTTCGCACAGCCAGCCTCGCCTAAGGAGCTTTCATGAAGGTCGAACTTGCCCAGCTGGCGGGTCAGGATAATGTCACGGCCCATAACCTCAAACAGGCCCTGGCGGCCATCGAAGCCTGCGCGCCCGACACCAGCCTGATCGTGTTCCCAGAAACCCATCTGATGGGCTTCCCCTCTGCCGAGACCGTGGCCCGGGTTTCCGAGCCAGTGGACGGCCCAAGCGTCGGCGCCATTCAGGCGGCCGCCAAGGCGCGCAACCTGAGCGTTGCCATCGGCCTGGCCGAAAACGACCGCGGCCGTTTCTATAACACCACCTTGTTGATCACCCCGGAAGGCGTTGCCCTGAAGTACCGAAAGACACACCTATGGGCATCCGACCGAGGCGTATTCAGCTCGGGTGATCGCTACGTGACCTGTCTTTGGCAGGGCCTGCGGGTGGGGCTGTTGGTGTGCTATGACATCGAATTCCCGGAGTCTGCCCGGGCACTTGGCCAGTTGGGCGTTGACCTGATTCTGGTCACCAACGGAAATATGGACCCATACGGACCAACCCATCGCACGGCCATCATGGCTCGGGCCCAGGAAAACCAGGCGTTCGCCTTGATGGTGAACCGGGTAGGTGAGGGCGACGGCGGCCTGGTGTTCGCCGGGGGCAGCGCCTTGGTCGATCCGCTCGGGCGCCTGTTGCACGAAGCCGGGCGGGAGTCGTCTCAGTTCACAGTGGAACTCGACCTGGCCCAGCTGGCGCTCGCTCGCCGGGACTACCGCTATCTGGAAGACCAGCGGTTGCGCTTGCCAGGCGCAGTGATCGAACACACGGATGGCCGCCGCGAGCTGATGATCCCTGCCTGAGTAGGCGTTGCCACTTGTGGGCGGGCGGCCCCGCAAAAGGTTAGAACAAGAACATGTCCGCCCCCGTTGCTTGAAACACCCTCTGCCATAACACCTATAATTTCGGAGTAAGTCGCTCATGGCTCGTTTGCAACCTACCCTCTCTCTGGGGTCGGTGGTGCTGTTCGGCATCGCCTATATGACGCCCATCATCGTGCTCGGTACTTTCGGCATCCTGGCCCAGGCCACCGGCGGGCGAGTGCCGGCAGCCTATTTGGCGGCGCTGGTGGCCATGCTCTTCACGGCGATGAGTTATGGCCGCATGGCCGCGGCGTTTCCGGTGGCGGGCTCGGCCTACAGTTACGTGCGCAAGGCGATCAGTCCGAAGCTGGGTTTCATAGCCGGCTGGGCGGTGCTGCTGGACTACCTGTTCCTGCCCATGGCCATCTGGCTCATAGGCGCGGCCTACCTGGGCTCGGCCTTTCCTTCGGTGCCCCAGCCGGTGTGGGTGCTGGCGTTCATCCTGGTGACAAGCGCCATCAACATCGTAGGGTTGAAGCTGGCCAACACGGTCAATGCCCTGTTGATGGCGGTCCAGTTCTTGGTGCTGGCGGCCTTCGTGGCGCTGTGCATCCATTACCTGGGCGGCGACCCTCGCACGCCGCTGTGGTCCCTGGCCCCCTTCACCAATGGGGATCTTCAGCTGCCGATGATCATGAGCGGCGCCGCCATTGCCTGCTACTCCTTCCTGGGGTTCGACGCCGTAAGCACTCTGACCGAGGAAACCCGCGACCCGCGGCGCACCATTCCCAAGGCTATCTTCCTGATTACCTTGGTAGGCGGGGTGATCTTCCTGGGCGTCTCCTACTTCGTTCAATTGGCACACCCGGGAGATCAGTTCAGCAGTGTGGACTCGGCGGCCTACGAGATCGCCCGCAACATTGGCGGCGACCTGTTCGTCAGCCTGTTCCTGATCGGCCTGGTGGTCGGGCAGTTCGCCTCGGGACTTTCGGCCCAGGCCAGCGGTTCTCGATTGCTCTATGCCATGGGCCGCGACCGGGTGTTGCCGGCCTCGATCTTCGGCCGCATGAGCGGACGCTTCGGCACGCCCGTGAACAGCATCCTGCTCTGCGCCCTGGTGGCACTCCTGGCCCTGAAGCTGGACGTGAGCACCTCAACGTCCTTCATCAACTTCGGCGCGTTCCTGGCGTTCAGCCTGGTTAACCTGGCGGTGATCTTCCACTACTGGATAGCCGGCAAGGCACGCGGCGCTCGGGCATTCGTCGTGTTTCTGATATGTCCGCTGATGGGCTTGGTGGCAGACCTTTGGCTGATACTCAGCCTGGATAAGCTGGCTGTGATGCTGGGTGCGGTCTGGCTGGCGCTGGGATGTGTCTACCTCGCGTGGCTGACGGGTGGTTTTCGTCGCCAGCCACCGGAAATGGACTTTCAGGAAGCCATTTGAGCAGCGCAGCGGCGGGCCTAGAAAAGTAGTAATTGCTTACAAATCCCTGCCCTCACGTGGACGCCGGCCTGGTCGAAACATTGGAGAGGAGCGGAGCAGGGGCTCGCTCTGTATTGACCAAGCTGTTCATGGAGGATGGGATGAGCCTTCGTTCACTCAATATAGGGCCGCGCTCGGCGTTGTTCTTCGGGTTGATGTGCTTGCTGCTGGTGTTGCTGGGGCTGGTCGCTTTGCGACAAGCCAAGGTGCTCGATGAGTCCGAGCGGTTCGTTGAGGAAAACGTAGTGCCGAGCATGCGCGTGCTGGGCATCCTCGGCCAGGAATTCGCGGAAATACGGGGCAACAATGCGCGCCTGCGCAACCTTGGCGAGCCGGTTGAAGCCCGCACCAAAGCCAGCGCCGACGTGCGACAGAACCGTGCCCACATCGAGCAGGCCCTCCAGCAGTTGGAGCAACTGATCGTTACGCCGCAGGGCCGCAAGGGGCTGGACGAACTCAAGGCGCTGTCGCGTGGCTACGACGTCCACCTCGACCGCTACGCCGCCCTGGTCACCCAGCAGGACATGGCCGCGGCCACTGCGCTATCGGCCGGCGAGATGCGTCAGGCCGCCGAGCAGATAGATGCGACGCTGACGCGCCTGCTGGAGGTCAATACCAAGAAGGCAGCCGATGCGGGCCTGGCAGCGCGCGCAGCTTATAGCCAAACCATCGCCCTGGTCGTGGGCTTTATCGTTGTAGGGGTACTGCTGTCCATCACCCTGGCGGTACTGTTCACCCGTAGCCTGACGCGTCCGGTGCGGCAGGCGCTGCTTGCGGCTGAGCGCATCGCCAGCAATGACCTGAGCCAGGACATTCAGATCGAGGGCCAGGACGAACCCGCGCGGATGATGGCCGCCATGGCGAACATGCAAGAAAACCTTCGCGGGGCCGTCACCCTGATCGGTGATTCCGCCACCCGACTGGCGGCGACCTCAGAGCAGATGCACGCGGTAACCGAAGATGCAGCCGGCGCGCTGCAGCGGCAAAACGGGGAAATCGAAATGGCCGCCACCGCAGTGACGGAAATGAGTGCGGCGGTGGATGAGGTCGCCGGCAACGCTGCCGCCGCTTCCGATGCCGCGGGCCAATCCGCCCAGGCTGCGCTCAATGGCCGCACTCAGGTCAGTGAAACAGTGGCGGCTATCACTTCCATGGTCAAAACGGTGGCGGCGACGTCCGTCAGTGTGGAGACCCTGGCCGAGAGTGCCAAGGCCATCAGCAAGGTGCTGGAGGTCATCCGGACCATCGCCGAACAGACGAACCTGCTGGCACTCAATGCCGCCATCGAGGCCGCGCGGGCCGGGGAAGCGGGGCGTGGCTTTGCCGTGGTAGCGGATGAAGTACGCGCCCTTGCCCATCGCACCCAGTCCTCGACCTTGGAGATTGAGCAGATGGTCAACGTCATCCAGTCTGGCACCCACAATGCTGTCGCGTCCATGCACCAGACCAGCGAGCAAGCCCAGCAAACCCTGCGTAAAGCCGAAGCGGCGGGTCAGGCCTTGACAGCAATTACAGCATCGATTGGCCAGATCAACGAGCGCAACTTGTTGATCGCCACCGCGGCCGAGGAGCAGGCGCAGGTGGCGCGCGAGGTAGATCAAAGCCTGGTGAGCATTCGCGATCTGTCCGGGCAGACGTCGGACGGTTCGCGCCAGACGACGATCGCCACGGGCGAGTTGTCCCAGTTGGCAACCGAACTCAGCAGCCTGGTCAAGCGGTTCAGAGTGTAAAGGTGCAGGCCGCGAAAGGGCGGGGCCAGGGATGGCCGTTAAAATTGTTATAACGTAACATATAGCTCCTTTGATGGAGCCGCTCTCATGTCCATTGTGCATCCTGGCGCCGCCAGTACTGCTGTTCGTTTACCAGTCACCGTATTGTCGGGCTTTCTCGGCGCCGGAAAAACCACGTTGCTCAACCACATTCTTGATAATAGTGAGGGACGCCGTGTTGCCGTCATCGTCAATGACATGTCCGAGGTGAACATCGACGCCGCGCTGGTGCGAGGCGGGGGCGGGGCGCTGTCTTGTACGCAGCAAGCGTTGGTGGAAATGAGCAATGGCTGCATCTGCTGCACGCTCCGTGAAGACCTGCTGGCGGAAGTCGCTCGACTGGCCCGGGAAGGGCGCTTCGACCAATTGGTCATCGAGTCCACGGGAATCTCCGAACCCTTGCCCGTGGCCGAAACCTTCACGTTCACCGATGAGCAGGGCCGCTCCCTTTCCGATGTCGCCCGCCTCGACACCCTGGTGACGGTGGTCGATGCCTGTAATTTTCTCAAGGACTATGAAAGCGATGACAGCCTTCAGACCCGAGGCGAGTCCCTGGATGAAGAAGATGACCGCGGCGTCGTGGATCTGCTGGTAGAGCAGGTCGAATTCTGCGATGTGATTGTGCTCAACAAGCTGGACCAGGTTTCATCGGCTGAGCGCGCGCGGCTCGAAGCGGTCCTTCACCGGCTCAATCCAAGGGCGCGTATAGAGCCGGCGCATTTTGGCCGGGTGCCCTTGGAGCGAGTCCTGAACACAGGCTTGTTCGATCTGGAGCAAGCCGCCGCGGCGCCAGGGTGGTTAGCCGCGTTGAGGGGGGAAGAAGTCTCGGAAAGCGACACCTATGGTATTAGCAGCTTCGTCTATCGCGCGCGACGGCCCTTCCACCCGGAGCGCTTCCATACTGCGATCAGTCAATCCTGGCCCGGCGTTATTCGCTCCAAGGGCTTCTTCTGGCTGGCCAGTCGCCCGAGCGAGGCCTGCGAATGGTCCCAGGCCGGCGGGCTGTGCCGTCACGGCCCAGCCGGGGTATGGTGGGTAGAGGTGCCTAAGGTGCAGTGGCCGATCGAGCCCGCGCAACGCGCCGCCATCGAGGCCCTGTGGGACAGCCAAGTGGGTGACGCTCGCCAGGAGCTGGTACTGATCGGCATGGACATGGACCGGCTCGCCCTGGCCGCCATGCTGGACCGCTGCCTGCTGACAGACGAGGAGATGGCCGGGGGGGCAAGCGCCTGGCAAGGGCTAACAGACCCTTTCTTGGAGTAGCGGCCTTGTGGGTAGCGGCACCAGCAGGCGAGACCAGGCACGCCTACCAGCGGTCCAGGTGGTAAGGCTCCAGCACCGCTGGGCGCGTTCCCGAACTGGCCAGCTCACCGATGAGCTCGGCGGTGATCGCCGCCTGGGTCAGGCCAAGGTGCTGGTGGCCGAAGGCCAGCAACACTTTGCCATCGGCCGCGTGGTCGATCACCGGCAAGGAGTCGGGGAGGGAAGGCCGAAAGCCCATCCAGGGTTCGGCCCCGTCGAAGTTCAAGGGCGCACGAAACAAGCCCTGGCTGAGCGACTGTAGTTGCCAGGCGCGGCGCATGGTAGGGGGGCGCTTGAGCCCAGCGAACTCCACTGTCCCGGCCAAGCGTAATCCGCCACTCATGGGCGTCATGATGAACTTGCGCTCGTATGAGGTCACCGCGAAGGGCAGACGATTGCGCTCGGCCGGCAGCATCAGGTGGTAACCACGCTCCGTATCCAGAGGGACGCTTCGCCCGGTCAAGGCTCTCACCAAGGGCGCCGAGTGAGCGCCGCAGGCGATCAGCACTCGGCGCGCGCTCAGGGCGCCCTGGTCAGTGTTCAGGGTCACGCCCGCCGGATGGACGCAGCCATCGCTGACTCGCCCGCGCAGTATTCGCGCGCCACAGGCCTGAGCGGCGCGTGCCAGTTCGTTCACCACCCGCAGCGGGTCCAGCACATGACCGGTATCTGGAAAGAACAGGCCGCCCGCAACCGTTGGCGCCAATGCCGGCGCGGCCTGCAATATCCGCGTGGCGGTCCAGGGCTCCACCTTGACACCCTGGTCGCGCAAGCGCCTTTGCAGGTCCTCAACGCCAGGCCTCGCGCCAACGAGCTCATGCATCAACAACGAGCCCTCCAGACGCAGCAGCGTCATTTGCCCGATTTC
Organism: Pseudomonas massiliensis; assembly: GCF_000826105.1. Classification (GTDB taxonomy): domain Bacteria; phylum Pseudomonadota; class Gammaproteobacteria; order Pseudomonadales; family Pseudomonadaceae; genus Aquipseudomonas; species Aquipseudomonas massiliensis. Next base: position 1,852,226 of record NZ_CCYK01000007.1, read on the forward strand.
GCCAAGCAGGCGCTGCCAGGCGCCGAGGCTGCGCTCGTTCAGCGCACGCAGCCCCGCCACGGTCTGCCGGAACGGCTCAGGCCGCAGGTTCCACAGCAGGCGGCTCAGCCAGGGCAGCGCGCGGGGCAGGTAGCGCCAGTCCAGACGTAAAGGCCCCAGGGGATCCATCAGCATGCCGGGCAGGCGCCGCAGGAGGGACGCATCGGCGATGGGAAATACCTGCTCGGTCGCCAGATGCCCCGCATTGCCATAGGAAGCGCCGTGCCCGGGTGCCTGAGCATCGATCAGGTGCACCCGCAAGCCCTGGCGGGCAAGCCGCAGGGCACAGGCCACGCCGATGATTCCGGCCCCTACCACAAGCATGTCCACCTCTGGCGTCGTTTGACCATCGGCAGCGAGGGATAGCGCCGTCATATCAGGCATCCTTGGCGGCTGAAACTTCAAAGCCGGTTCTGCTCGGCGGACCAGTTGGCGTACCAGGTCCGGAAAAGCCGATATTGAATTTCGGCATAGCGACGCTGGGCATCGCTGAGCTCGTCGGTGGGGTTGAAATGCAAGCGGTAGGCCTCCTCGCCGTTGAGCACCATCAGGTATTTGTAATACAGCACCAGGTCGGCGCCTTCGTCGAAGGACGACAGCACGCTCATGGCAGCTTCCAGCTCACCCGCCAAGCGGCGGGCCTTGGCATCGCCCCGGGCTGCCTGCTTGCTGAGCGCGACCAATTGCAGCACTTCTCGAGGCAGCGCATTGCCGATGCCGGTGATGGCGCCGGTGGCGTTGCAGTTGACGAAACCGTGAACTACCTGGGTATCCACTCCGACCATCAGGGTTACCGCGTCGTCCTTGGAGGTAATGTGCTCGGCGGCATAGCGCAAATCCGCGCCACCACCGAATTCCTTGAAGCCGATCAGGTTTGGATGTTCGCGCCGCAGCTCGAAGAACAGGTCCGCCCGGGTGGCGAAGCCGTAGTAGGGGCTGTTGTAGATCACCGCCGGTAGCTGGGGAGCCGCCGCCAGCACGGCAGCGAAATGGGCTTCCTGCGCGGCGGCGGAAGCGCCACGAGACAGCACCCTGGGGATCACCATCAGCCCCTGGGCGCCCACCTTGGCCGCGTGGGCCGCATGGCTTACCGCCTCCCGCGAATTCACCGCGCCGGTGCCGACGATGGTGGGCACCCCGGCGCTCACCAAACGGGCCACACCTTCCTGGCGCTGGGCTTCGCTCAGCAACGGCCAGTCGCCCATGGACCCGCAATACACCACCGCGCTCATGCCAAGGTCCACCAGCTCACGCCCCTTGGCCACCAAGGCATCGAAATCGGGCGTGCGCTCCGCTGTACAGGGGGTCATCAGGGCAGGAATGCAACCGATAAAGATCGAAGTGTTCATGGCGAAGCCTCCAGAAGATGCAAGGGGCGGGGGAGCGCGTTCAGATGCCCCAGGCGAAGGGGTCGCTGTCATCGATAAGCAGGGTGCTGTCGGCGGTGAGGTAGGCGCGCCCGGTAATGAATGGGCGGATACGGTCGCCGTCCCATTCATAGCGCCCTTGGAACTGGCTGCCGGTGATGCTGGCCTGGACCCAGGTGTCCCCGGGCGCCAACTTACCGTCCGCGGCCAGGCACGCCAGCTTGGCGCTAGTGCCCGTGCCGCAAGGTGAGCGGTCGTGGGCCTTTCCGGGGCACATCACGAAGTTGCGGCTGTGAGCCACTTCGTCATCGGCGAACAGCTCCACGTGGTCAATCAGGCTGCCATCGTCGCCACGGATGCCCTGGGCTTCCAAGGCTTTGAGCATGGCCCAGGTATAAGCGGTAAGCGCCTCCACGTTCGCCAGGCGCAGGTCCCGACCATGATCGGCAACCAGAAAGAACCAGTTGCCGCCCCAGGCCACGTCTCCGTGAACGACACCGTAATCCGGAACTTCTGCCGCCACGTGCCGCGCTGAGCGCCAGGCAGGCACATTGCGCACCGTCACTGCGCCGTCGGCGTGCAAGGTCGCCTCAACCTGGCCCACTGGCGTGTCGACCTTATGCACGCCGGGCGCGATACGCCCCAGGTGGTGCAGGGAGGCGATCAGCCCGATGGTGCCGTGGCCACACATGTTCAGGTAGCCAGCGTTGTTGAAGAAGATCACCCCGCAGGTGGCGTCGACGGATACCGGCTCACAATAGAGCGCGCCCACCAGCACGTCGTTGCCGCGAGGCTCCAGCAGGCACGCCCTGCGCCAGCGGTCGTGTCCATGGCGCAGGGCGTCGCGCTTTTCAGCCATGGTCGCGCCGGACAACTCGGGGAAACCGCTGAGAATGAGACGGGTCGGTTCGCCGCCTGTGTGGGAATCGATGACATGAACCTGGTGCATGGGAGTGTCCGTTCGTTAGGCGCCATAGCGCAGCAAGCCAGAAAGCTATGCCGGGCGGGTTCAGCATGCCGCTCCCTCTGTTTCCGGGCTTGATGGCTTCAGGCGAAACGGATGACGAAATCGGCATAGTCCAGGCATGCGCCCCAGGCTGGACAGCCGATCGATGCTGGCTCAAGCTGGCTACCCTTCATTGAAAGGAGCCCGCCAAGCCACATGAGCCCCGCAAGCCTGAGCAAGCTGATCCATCGCATGGGAGGAGAGGGCGCGCCCAGCCTTGACGCGCTATTGGCTACCGTAGCGCCCCTTGGCCCCTTGCTGGATGTGGTGCCCAACGCCGCTATCTTCATCAAGGATGACCAGGCTCGGTATGTGCTGGCGAATCGGGCGCTGGTGGAGCGCTGCGGGCTGAAGTTCGCCCGCGAGCTACTTGGAAAGACCAGCGCGCAGGTGTTCCCGGCCCGCTTCGGTCCCGGCTATACCGAGCAGGACAAACAGGTGCTGGAGCAGGGACGCGTACTTGAAGGTCAGCTGGAACTGCATCTGTACGGCAGCCAGGAGCCTGGCTGGTGCCTGACCTACAAGTGGCCGCTGGATAACGGCAACGGCGTCATCTATGGCTTGGCAGGCATCTCCCTGGACCTGCAGACAGCGGGGCACAGTCATCCGGCCTATCAGCGCCTCGCTGCGGTGGATACCTACATTCGCGAGCACTTTTCAGGGCCCATCAGCCTGGCGACGCTCACGGACATCGCCGGCATCTCCGCAGCCCAGCTGGAGCGGTACTGCAAACGGGTGTTTCAGCTGTCCCCACGCCAGATGATCCAGAAAGCCCGCCTGGAGCACGCACGGGAATTGCTACAGGGCCGCCTGCCAATTATCGAGGTGGCGTTACGTTGCGGGTACACGGACCATAGCGCTTTCACCCGGCAATTCAAGACCTTGACCGGCTTTACGCCCAGGCACTATCGACAGGCGATATCAGGTTGAACCTTATCGCAAACGCCGTTCGTCCAGAGCCTACACCCATCACGCACTAAAAAGGGAATCAACGTAAAAGCGGCCCGGTCAAGAACTCTGTAAGCGGCAAACATTACAGAGGTAACTCCCATGACCATCGAAGCTGATACCCTGGAACAACTGACCCGCACCCTTCAACAACGTGGCCTGATGCTGGTGTCCGATATTCATTTCACCCGGGCACCTTACCGTCATAACCACCGTTGGGTCTGTATCGTCGATTGACACTAAGTCAATTATTAGCGTGCCGGTTATATCTTGACCTTCAGGTCCTTCATCGAATGCGCGCGCTGCTCATCGAGCGAGTTGTAATAAGTATTCTGCGTGGTGCTCAGACTGTTGTGTCGCAGGTCTGCCTGGAGATCCTTCATATCCCGATGCTTGGCATCGAAGGTGGCCGACGTATGCCGCAACCAATGCAGGGACGCTGAGCGTAACTGATCGATCTCGTCCTCGCTCCAGCCATCGGCTTGCATGCGAGCGAGCGAGCGGTCGAAGACCACTTGCAACAGTTGGCGTATATGCCTGTCGGAAAGTCCGCCGCGACCTTTGAGCGTGCTGATCAAGGGCGACTTCTCATGAGGCGAGGGCAGCGGTGAAAGCTGTCGGTACGTGCGGTAACGTACCAGGTAGGTTTGAACGTAGTCGTCCCGCACACTGATCTTCGCTGCCTTGTTGCCTTTGCCAACGACATGTAGCCACCAGTGGCCACGAGTGTCACGACGAAAGTCTCCCATGGTCGGTACCCAGTTATCCCGGCCTACCAGGTCAGAAATACGCAGGTACATGGCGTACAGTGTCGCCACGATGAACAAGGTTCGCTCGTGGTCAGGCTCCTCAGTCGCCATCAGCTCCGCCGTTTCGATGACGAAGTTCCATTGCAACTGAGTCAGGGAACGCGAGGCTACATCCACCGTGTTGCGCTGCTTGTACACAGATTTTTGCCGTACCGCCCTGAAGGGATTCACTTCGGTAAGCCCTTCGTCGATAGCGTACTGGAAGAAGCTGCCACAAACCGCGAACACCTGCGCGACCGACCCCTGACTCATTTTATAGGTGGGCAAGGGCAGACGCAGGTTGTGTTCGGCGGCGATCTTGCGTTCGCGCTTGGCCACGGTGGTGCTGAACGGCCGCCAGGCCGGGTTGGTTTCGTACGTATCATCGTGCTGGGCCTTACGGCCGCCACGGCGCAGGAAACGAGACTTCACTACCGGACCCACCCAATCAGCCGGAGGGTTCAGGCAAAACTCCATGAACGCTTCGGCATCGCGCCGGCGCAGCTCCAGCACTGGCTTGTTGCCCAACAGTAGGGCCCATAACAGGAGCCGCTCCACATGGGTACGGTAGGAGGTGAAAGTGGACTCGTTGCCTGCATAGGACTTTAGAAAGCCGCGCACCGCCTGGTAACTTTCTAACGGTCGCGCCTCTGGGGCGCAGCCTTCGAGAAACGTACGTACAGCGACACGCTCCGAAGCCAGGCTCATGAAGTGCAGGTCGAGAAAACGGTCGTAGGTATCGAAGAGGGGCTGAGGGCGGGTAGCCATGGGGCGGTGTCTCGGGGGGGCGGATCTGAACGTAGGTTGCCTTAAGGGAACGTAGGTTGCCTTAAGGAGGCGGCAGGGAGCAAGTCGATGTTGTCAGTTTATTGGCGGATCAGCTTCCAACCGCGAGATGCCGAGATACCAAGAAAAAGAGGGTTTAATCCTGAATGCGGTCATAATGCTGCAATATCCGGGTCTGGTAGTTATCGGATATTACATCGCTGCCGTAGTGTAAGTTCTGGTTCTTAGGAAGGGGCGAGATGCCAGGGCACCAATAGGACTTCGTTATCAAGCGAGGTACTCGATTCTCCGATATTCCGCCTCGGAACGCTAGTCCATGGGCGCAAAGCGGTTCCCTGGATATAAGCGCCTTTGCCTCCAGCTATAGTCGCATGCATGCATGCATACCTCCGCACGGCCAGCATTCAGCCTGCGCTCGAATCAGGCACAGGGCACATTGGGCGGTGAGCTTTACGGATGGCCTTTATATAAGCGCGGGAAGCCGACAGGCCACCGGGCAACCTCAATAGTCGTGCATGAATGTCTGTCACGGCGCATGGCGCCTGTGGAAATCGGCAGAATCATCACCAAGCGCACCGAGCCATGCTGAGTGCGTTGTTGCTCGTTGATATGTCGGACAAAGATCTCGACACTCCGTTGATAGGCAAGTCCGCGAACAATTCCGCCGCATGATCGCATGAGCTTTGCTGTCGACAGCATTGACGACGCTTGAGTCATTTACACGCTGTGCAGGCAATGTCTATTGAGTCGGTGTCAGGGTTGGTCAAACATTGGGGCGGGTCTTGCCGGCCGTTATCAATAAGCCGAACGTGGTGCGCGGAGGGTCCTCAAGCGTAAAGGCATTGCCAAGCTGAAAAGCCCATGTTGCAGTACAGCTTGCGGTGTCTTCCACGTGCGTACCGACAGTTTAAAATAGACATATCAGGTTACTGATAATCTACATTATGTTAAATCACGTAACTGACCTCTTGCCTTTTGCTGTCACTGCGTAGCTAGGTCGGCTTTCACACACTCATGCTTCTTGAAAGCATCTAGACCAACCGCTGCACATGGTCGTCTGCCGCATCCCTCTATCATTCTCAACTACCTAGCGCGTTCGCCAGCCTCCTAGCCCCTGGATACCGCGCGATCAGACGCTCTGTAGTCTCTAACTGGCCACTGACATGCTTCCGCATCTGCCGACTTCCGCATCTGCCGACGCGATCTGTGCCAGCGATGGCTGAGCCCGCTTGTCTTAAGCGCCTGCAGCCGTGCTGAGCCAACGGCTGGACTGTCTCGGCCAAAGCCAGGCGTCTTCTGCCCATTGCACCTACAGGCATGTAGGGTTAGATTGGTTCTCAAGCAGCCTGTCTAACCTAAATCACCCAAGGGGGTCGCCATGTCCAGTGCAGCCGAGAACATCACGATCCAGAGGGAGTCGCAGCCTGCCCACCGAGTCACGATTCAACTCGGGCGTGACGCAAAGCCGAACGCCTTGCAGGCAAATATTCCTCCCAGCGAATTTCCTACTGGGGTGAAAGACCGCTTTGTGGTGGATGTGAACGGCTTGACCGAAGAGTTGACCGATGCCTTCTTCGAGGGCATCGAGCTTATGAGCCAAGCGTTCGGCGCACAGCTCAAGCGGATGCCCGAGGCCAATATCGCTGGCTTGGTGTCGGTGCTCATTCCTGCCAAGCCGGCGCGCCCTACTCTGCTGCGTGAAGCGAAAATGCTCGCGAAGGGAAAGACCCGGATCCTGCAAAGCGGCGATTGGCTTACCGCTCAGGAGGTCGCCGAGGTAGCGGGTTTCAAGACGGTCAATTCCAGTGCTCAAACCAGCAAATGGAAGCGCTCCGATAGAATCTTCGCTCTGCGCCATGAGGGTGTCGACTATTTCCCGGTGTACGGGCTTGACCCATCGACCGGCTACAGGCCTCTCAAAGCGCTGGCGCCCATCATCCAGGTGCTGAAGTCTCGGAAGGATGATTGGGGCCTCGCGTTCTGGTTCGGCTCGACCAATTCCTATTTAGGCGGGCGGATGCCCAAAGACGTTCTCAAGGAAGATCCTGCATTGGTACTGGAGGCGGCCAAGGACGAGGTGTGCGGGGTCTTGCATGGCTGAGATGGGCTTGCAGGAGGCACCCTACCCAAGCGAGAACCTGCGCATACGCTTCACCACTATCGAGCCGGGGACGATATTTCATCGTTTCCATATGAGCCAGTACCCCGCCACGGTTTTCAATGGCACAGACAGAGGGCACGCGCGGTTCAGTCCTATCCGGAACCGCAACGGGGACATCATCCCTACCCTCTACGGGGCCGAAACCTTCGACTGCGCCGCGATGGAAACGATATTCCGGGATCTGGCCCATATCCCCTCCCCACGCCACATCGACATGAAGAAACTCGCGGGCTACAGGCACTCCCAGGTCCAGGTCAAAGCGCCGCTCACGCTTGTAGACCTCACGACAAAATCCCTGACGGCCCTGGGGCTTGTTCGTACCCAGCTGATCGACACCGACGGCAGTCATTATCCGTTCACCCGGAAATGGGCCGAGGCGATTCATGCATCGGCAGCCGAGGCCCAGGGGTTGACCTGGGTATCTCGGCAGGACGACACGGCAAGGGTAGCCGTTCTGTTCGGTGATCGTGTAGGCCCGCGCCATCTCGCTCCTCATGGGCCGAGCCTGGACCTGCTGGAAGACGACACGACGTTCAGCGCCTTGCTGGACCTACTGGACATTCTGGATGCCAGTGCGGAGTTCTAGAAAGAGCGATTCGCTTTACCGCATACCTTCAGAGAGGCCGACTTGCTCGGCCGAAAAGCACCGGAGCCAGAGGTCAGGCCTGTTCGGCGATGGCCTCCAGGGTCAGTTGCGCAACGCGTTCGCTGGACATTGGGTTCTGCCCAGTGACCAGGCGGCCATCACGTACCGCATAGGGCTCGAACTTCGCTGCGCCCTCGTAGAGGCCTCCCAGTTCACGCACGCGGGTTTCCAGCAGGAATGGCATCGCCGCGGTCAGGCCTGCCGCGTCTTCCTCCTCGTTACTGAAGGCGCTCACCCGGCGCCCAGCTATCAGCGGTTTGCCTTGGCCGTCGACCGCGCCTAGCAGCCCTGCCGGACCATGGCACACCGCCGCAATGACCTTGCCCTGCTCCCAGGCGTTTCCGAGCAAAGTCGCCAGCGTGCCGTTGTCGGGTAAGTCCCACATCGTGCCATGGCCGCCCGGCAGGAATATCGCGACGTAATTGGCACTATCGATCTGCGTCAGCGAGCGTGAAGCATTCAGCGCAGCCATCGCTTGCGCGTCTGCCAGGAATCGTTGCACGCTTGCCGCGCCATCCTCCTTGGAATGAGGGTCTACCGGGATCGGGCCGCCTTTGGGGGAGGCCAGATCAACGCCGAATCCGGCATCCAGGAAATGGTAGTACGGCGTGCTGAGTTCTTCGAACCACACACCGGTAGGACGATCGGAATCGCCCATCGTTGCCTGGGAGGTCAGCACCAGCAAGATCCGTTTGTCATCGCTCATGAATACAGCCTCGAATGCAGATTATTGTGGGCCAGCAGGCTGGTAGCGCTGCAGCCAGTGGGCATAAGGCGCGGGGAGCACCCAGGCCGGTTGTTCGACGCCGAGGGTTTTCGCGGCCTGGTAAGGCCAGTGCGGGTCTGCCAGATGGGCGCGGCCGACCATGACCAAGTCCAGTTGGCCGGCTTGCAAGGTTTGCTCGCACAGCTCTGGCAGATCTACGCCCCATGCCGTCGCAACGGGCAGCCCCGCTTCACGGCGCACGCGCTCGGCAATTGGTGCCAGGAATGCTGGCCCCCATGGGATATTGGCCTGAGGAGTGGTGAAATTCATGCTCACGCTGAGCATGTCCAGGCCGGCACTGCGCATGGCCTTGACCAGCGCAATGGACTCCACAAGGGTTTGCTCATCCTTGCCATCGAACTCGATCACCCCAAAGCGCGCCGTTAGCGGCAAATGGTCAGGCCATACCGCTCGCACCGCTTCGAGGGTTTCCAGCAGAAATCGCCCGCGGTTCTCCGCGCTTGCGCCATAGGCGTCGGTGCGCTGGTTGGCGTACGGCGAGAAGAAGCTTTGGGCCAGGTAACCATGGGCGAAGTGAAGTTCCAGCCACTCGAAACCGGCCTCGACGGCCCGACGCGCGGCGGCTACGAAGTCTTCACGTACTCGCTGGATGTCGGCGAGTGTCATCTCCCGAGGCACTTGCGGCAGGTTCGCACCAAAGGCTACGGCAGAGGGCGACAGGGTTTCCCATCCGCGCGGGTCGCCGGCGGCGATGTGGTCATCCCCTTCCCATGGGCGATTGGCGCTCGCCTTGCGCCCGGCGTGGCCGATCTGAATGCCTGGCACCGCGCCCCCGGCTTTGATCACAGCCGCCACCTTGGCCATGCCAGCAGCCTGTTCCTCGTTCCACAGGCCGGTGCAGCCTGGGGTGATGCGCCCTTCCGGCGACACTGCCGTTGCCTCGACGATGACCAGCCCTGCCCCACCCCGAGCCAGACCCGCATAATGGGCCAGGTGCCAGTCGTTGATCAGGCCGTCGTGAGCGCTGTATTGGCACATGGGTGGCACGGCGATACGGTTGCGCAGCGTAACGGACTTGAGGGAAAACGCGGAAAACAACTTGGACATGATGAACCTGTTCGAATGAAATCTGGATACACGCTTCGAGGGGCCTGGGCAGCCGCAGTCAGGCCGCCCGGTCAGCCCTGATAAGCGCCCGCCGAGTAGGTCAATTCATAGCTATGGCTGTAGATTTCCAGGATGTTGCCGAAAGGGTCCTCCATGTAGACCATGCGGTAAGGCTTTTCCCCCGGGAAGTATTCACGTACAGGCATGCGTTGCTTGCCACCGGCCGCGACTATCTTCGCCGCCAGCCCCTCGACATCCGGATCCTGTACGCAGAAATGAAACACGCCGGTTTTCCAGTATTCGAAGTTGTTGCTGGGTCGCTCGGCGTTACGGAATTCGAAGATTTCCACCCCTACCCGATCGCCCGTTGACAGATGGGCAATGCGGAACGACCCCCATCCCGCGCCGAATACGTCGGTGCACATCACGCCAATGGCGCTTTCGTCTTCGCTGATGGTGGTCGGTGGCATGATCAGGTACCAGCCCAGGACTTCGGTATAAAACCTGACCGCGCCGTCCAGGTCCGTGACCGACAGGCCAATATGAGAAAAGCTGCGAGGGTAGATAGGCACGATTCACCTCCAATAATCGGAAGCCAACCTTAGCGCCACTCAACTATAATGAGAATAACGACTCAGTTATGGTTTCAATAACATTTCATGATGATAAATCCCCAGTGGCTGCGCTCGTTCCTGACTGTCGCTGAGCTTGGAAACTTTACTCGCGCTGCTGAGCGGCTGGGGTTGACCCAGGCCGCTGTGAGTCAGCATCTCAAATACCTGGAAGAAGGGCTTGGCCCGCTCCTGATACGCCGAACCAGGCAGTTGGAGTTGACCCCTGCCGGTGCCGCGCTGATCGATTACGGCCAGGATATGGAGCGCGCCTCCCAAGCGTTGAAGGCACGCCTGTCAGGGGTTAACGACCAGCACGGTGAGATCAGTCTCATCACCCCCGGCAGCATCGGCCTGGCCGTTTACCCGCTGTTGCTCGATCACCAGCAGCGAAACCCTGGGCTTACCGTCCGGCATCGCTTCGCACCTGATAGCGAGGTCCTTGAAGCCGTCCTGAATAATGGTTACGAAATGGGATTGCTCACCTCCAGACCGGAAGATCCACGCCTGCGCGCCCATCCTTTCATGGATGAACCTCTGGAGCTGATCCTTCCGGCGAGGGTTGACTATGAGGGGTGGGAAACGCTGGTGAAGCTGGGTTTCATCGACCACCCCGACGGCGCTGGAATGGCGACACGTCTTTTGAGCCGTCGCTACCCCGGCCGCCCCGGGATTAGACAATTGTCAAAGCGGGGCTTCAGCAATCAGGTAGGCTTGATTCTGCAACCCGTGTCACGAGGGCTGGGCTTTACTGTTCTACCCCGCTTCGCTCGGCAAGCTTTTGCTGATCAGAGTGCCATTCAGGTTATCGAATGTGGCAGCCCCGTCGTCGATACCCTCTGGCTCATCCATCGAGCCGAATGGCCACTGGCCGCCCGAGCCCAGAAAGCGATCGAGCATGTTCGTGAGTGCCTGGGCGGCCGATAGCGCCTCGTGGGCGGTACAGCGGGCAATGGTCAAAGGTGTTGAGCACTAGAGCCGGGCATTGCTTGCTGAACCTGTCGCTCTGTCACCGGTCGGCTATAGGTCGCCCACTATCCGAGGAAACCACAATGCAGCCTTACGTCATCTGCCACATGATGTCCTCTCTGGACGGCCACGCCCTTACCGATGGCTGGGATCGCGCCTTCAAGAAGGCCGCGGACGAACGCTACGAAACCCTGGCGCAAACCTTCGACTTCGATGCCTGGGTCTGCGGCCGCGTGACCATGCAGGAAATCGCTCATGACGAGGGCTATCCCAAGGGGCTGGCCACGGGCCCTGTCGCGCGCACCCCTTATTTTGCCGACCGCGACGCCAAGCGTTATGCCATTTCCATCGATCCTCACGGCAAGGTGGGCTGGAAAACCAATCAAGCGCTGGATTCCCATGTGGTCGAGGTGCTCACCGAAGCGGTATCAGACGATTATCTGGCCTACCTGCAGTCCATACAGGTCTCCTACCTGTTCGCGGGCAAGGATGAAATCGACCTGGAACGGGTATTGAGCATTCTTGCCCAAGAGCTGGGCTGCAAGCGGCTGATCGTTGAAGGTGGGCCACACGTGAGCGGGTCATTCGTCAACGCGGGCCTGGTAGACGAGGTGAGCGTGGTGATCCTGCCCCTGATCGACGGCCGTGGTGAGCATCCAGCCTCGTTCGAAATTTCCGCCAGCGATTGGAAGCAACCCAGCCATCTAAAGCTGAGCATGGCCCAGGCACAGGACGATGGCTCGGTGTGGCTGCGCTATACCAAGGTCTAGTCAGCGGCCCGGTCGGCTGGCCGGGCCATAACCGAAGCTCGAGCAAGGATCAATTCGCGCTGAGCGCCGCCAGCGCCACCCGGGCTGCCGCCAGATCCCAGGCAGCGGTCCCGACGCTTTTGAATACGATCGGACGGGAGCGATCGACACCCTCCTTCAAGACATGCGCGAGGGATTTGACCTGGGCCCAAGCGACCCCGCCACGTAGCAGGTCGCCTGCTTCATGGCGCGCGCCCTCGGGCTCATCCGCATAGATGAGGCTGTCACCCAGGGTGACCCGGCCAATCTCGGCCATGTCGGGCTTGAAGGCCCCTACCCCGATCACCAGGCGACCCGGCTTCGCCAGTTCGTCATATACCGGTTCCGTACTGGTGGTCAGGGTGACGACCACGTCTACATTCGGAACAACCGCGGCTACCGGCTCGAGGTGGGGGTGCAGCTCGCGATGGCGCTCGCAGAAGTCGGTTGCTCCGCACAGATCGCGTCCGCGAACGAAGACCCTGGCATCCGGATAAACCGCATTGATGGCTTGTACGTGATAGCGCGATTGCACGCCAGTGCCGAACAGGAGCAACTGTTCAGGCGGCTGTTCCAGGAAAGTACGAATCGCCAGGAGCGTAACGGCTGCGGTACGGCGCCCCGTTACCTCGGGCCCGTCCAGCAGGCAAATGATGCTGCCGGTGGCCGCATCGCATACCGTTACGATGCCATTGATGGTAGGCAGTTGGCGTTGAATATTAGCGGGTTGCACGTTCACCAGTTTGTGAATGCCGATATCGCTGGCGGTAGCAGGCATGCTGAGCATGACGCCGCCATTGCCGAGGGGAACCACCCTGCGCTCTGGACTGGCAATAGCGCCCTCCTCCATTTCTCTGGCCGCTTGCGCTATCGCCTCGACCAGCCCTTTGAAATCCAGCAAGGCAGCGGTTTGGGCCTGGTTACAGAGAGCGACGGACGCTTGGCGGGATGGTTCAGGCATTGTTTGGCTCCTGGGTGCGATGGCGGTATGGCAATGTATCGAAAAAGGCTGTCGTTTACGTCCGCTTTCAGCAGTGGGCGATGCATTTCGCCAGGAATTTCACCAGGGAAGCCACCCACACTCCCGCTGTACTCAGTGCGATACACAGAGCAAGCCAAGGGAACCGTGCAAGGATCTGCGGGTGCGCTGCGGCGAAGCACCCAAGCGTTGTCAGCACCGTTGCGGTGCGCCCACTGCGTTTGGCCAAGGATTTACGCCCCCCTTTATCCCGCGGCGTTCCTGTTGACCAGACGGTTGTGCCTAGTGACTACGCGAGCCGTTCCCTCCTTTATCGACCTTGCCCGGATAGCCGCCTCGGTTGGCACATTTCTTTCATGATATTCCGGCAAACCCGCAAGCCGGCAGCCCTGCCCTAAGCCTTGCTACATATGCGCCCCTTGGCGCCAGGTACCGAAGCCTGATCCACCCTTCACCGGGTAGATCAGGCTTTTTTTTGGAATAGCGTTCATGGCAGATACCCCTTTCAGTGTCACTGTCGGCTTTCTGTTGTCCACCCAAGGCACCTATCGGCGGATGGGCCTCAGTGCGCTGCAAGGCCTGCAGGACGCGCTGGCGGAAGTCAATGCCGAGGCGCACCGCAGTACCCGGATTGAAGCCATTGTCGTTGACCCGCTAGGGAACCCGGCGGCTTACCGGGACGGGGTAGCCAGACTGTTGGCCGGCGAGGTGCGGCATGTGTTCGGGACCACGCTCTCGGCAAGCCGCAAGGAGATCATTCCCGACCTAGAGCAGCACGATGCTCTACTGTGGTACAGCAGCCCTTATGAAGGCTATGAGAGCAGCGAAAGCGTGCTCTACCTCGGCGGCTGTCCTAACCAGACCCTGCTGCCTTTGCTGGAATATGCGCTGGCCCGTTTCGGCCGGCGCGCCCTCCTGCTCGGCTCCAACTACGTGTGGGGTTGGGAAAGCAATCGCATCGCCCGTGAAATGCTCGAAGCCAAGGGCGGCCAGGTGCAAGGGGAAAAGTATTGGCACCTGGGCGCGACCGGCTTCGAATCGCTGGTTCAAGGGCTCATGCAGACGCCGCCCTCCTTCGTGTTGAACAACTTGGTGGGTGAATCATCCTACGCTTTTCTTCGCCAGCTGGATGACGCCTGTGCCGACCAAGGCTTGCGGCTGCCCATCCTTAGCTGCAATCTCACCGAGGCCGAGCTGGACGCCGTCGGCCCTATGCGGGCATTGCGCCTGCTCTCCTGCGGCCCCTTCTTCGAAGCGCTGGCGCCGGCCTTTTGCGCCCGTCAACAGCGCCATGGGCCCCGGCGATGTTCCCATTATTACGTGGGCGCCTATGCGGCCCTGCGGCTGTTCGCCGATGCCTTCCAAGCCTGCGGCGACCCTGGCCCAACGGCCATTCGCAACTACCTCTACAGCCACTCGATGCCTAGCGTGCTCGGGCCCCTGACCCTGTCATCGCGTAACCATCACAGTACCCTGGGCAGCCATATCGCCGAACTGCGCCAAGGCCATTTCGAAATCGTGCATTCGGCAGCGCAACCCGTTGTCGCCGACCCCTACCTGACCGTTACAGATCTACGTGCGGGCGTAGCCGACCGACACGTTCGCGGCGCGGCACATTTGAGGATCGTCAAATGAAAGCGAGAGCATTCCCACCGCTGGGACAAGGCCATGTGCTGTTGATCGATTGCGACGAGCGCAGCCAGGCCCAACTCGACAAGAGCCTGGCGCGCCTGGGCATCGATACCCGGATCCTGCGCGACGATAATGCCTGCGAAACCAAGCAGTGTTTCGCAGCCATCCTGGAAGTGGAACATTTCAACAGCCCGGGCGCGGTAGCGGAATTCAATGCCAAGGCCATCCCCCTTGTAGCGCTGACCGCCCATGAAACCCTGTCGCAGATCCAGCGTGCGCTGCAACTGGGCGCCACCGCGCTGCTCAACAAACCCATCAGCCAGGGTTCGGTGTACACCACCCTGATGATGGCGGTAGGGCTGCGCGACCGCCAGCGAACCGATGCCGAAGAGCTGGCCGCCCTGCACTATCGCCTGAGCCGGCGCCCACTTATGGCCCGGGCGCTCGCTCGGTTGATGGTCGATCAGCGTCTGGACGAAGCCACCGCCTACGAACGTCTGCGCACCCTCTCCATGCAGCTCAACCGCCCTATCGAAGCACTGTGCGAAGACATCCTGGCCACGCAACAGGAAGGCCAGGCATGAACACGCTTAAAGCGCTGCTGCGGCGGCCCCTAGTGGCTGTCGCCCTGGTCTTCATAGGGGCAGTGGTACTGCTGGCGGTACTGGCCCCCTGGCTGGCCCCTTTCAACCCCGATGAGCAGTTCGTCGAGGGACTGTCCCTGGAAGGTGCCCCGCTGTCACCCGCCACGCCTTACTGGATGGGCACCGACCTGCTCGGTCGCGACCTGCTCTCTCGTCTTATCTTCGGAGCGCGCACCTCGCTGTTCATCGGCGTGCTGGCCAATGGGCTGGCGGTGCTCATCGGTACCCTGGTGGGCCTGACCGCCGGTTTCGTCCGGGGATGGCTTGGCACCGCGCTGATGCGCCTCACGGATCTGATGATGGCCTTCCCCGCCTTGCTCCTGGCCATCGCCCTGTCGGCGATCTTCAAGCCCAGCGTATGGATAGTGGCATTGGTCATCGCCATGGTGAACTGGGTCCAGATCGCCCGGGTGATCCACGCCGAAACGGTTGCCCTGAGCGCCCGTGATTTCGTCGCGGTGGAGCGTACCCTGGGGGCCAGTTCCCTGCGGATTCTCTTCTCGCACCTGCTGCCGCATCTGCTGCCGACCATACTCGTATGGGCCACGCTGGGTATCTCCACCACTGTGCTGCTGGAGGCCACCCTCTCCTATCTGGGCGTCGGCGTACAGCCGCCCACGCCGAGCTGGGGAAACATCATCTTCGAGAGCCAGACCTACTTCACTTCGGCACCCTGGCTTGTCTTCATCCCGGGCGCGGCGATCATCCTGCTCTCCCTGGCCTTCAACCTGGTCGGCGACGCCCTGCGCGACGAGCTTGACCCTACCCTGCAGGGGCGTCGCTGATGCTGCCGTTCATTCTCCGCCGCGTAGGCTACGCCCTGCTCATTCTGCTGGGCGTTACCCTGATCACCTACCTCTTGCTGTTCCTGTTGCCCGCCGACCCGGCCCGACAGATCGCAGGCCGTAGCGCCACCCCTGAGGTAGTCACGGCGATCCGCGCCCAGCTGGGCCTCGACCAGCCGTTCTATCGGCAATACCTGGGCTACCTTGGCAATCTGCTGCATGGCGACCTTGGCCGCTCCTACATCCAGCGCACCGCCGTGAGCGAGCTCATAGGGGCGCGCCTGCGTCCTTCCCTGGAACTGATGGCCGCCGGCATCAGCTTTGAGCTGCTGATCGGCATCAGCCTTGGCGTGCTGGCGGCGCTCAAGCGGGACAGCTTTGCGGACAAGCTGCTGATGGGTTTTTCCTTCGTGGGTGTATCCGCACCCCAGTTCATTGCCGCGATGCTCTTTCTTTATTTCTTCGCCGTTCAGTTGGGCTGGTTTCCGCTCGGAGGCTATGGCGGCATCAACCATCTGATGCTCCCCGCGCTGACCCTCGGCTTGCTGGGCAGTGGCTGGTATTCGCGGATAGTCCGCTCGTCGATGATCGAGGTCTTGCACCAGGACTTCATCCGCACTGCCCGCGCCAAGGGCCTGAGCCGCGCGCGGGTCGTGCTGGTGCATGCGCTGCCCAACGCCATCGTGCCAGTAATTCCCATGATCGGCATCGACATCGGCGTGTTCATGGGCGGGCTGGTGGTGGTCGAGTCAGTGTTCGGCTGGCCCGGCATTGGCCAACTGGCCTGGCAGTCGATCCAGCAGGTGGATATTCCGGTCATCGTCGGCGTCACCACGCTGTCAGCGGTGGCCATCGTCCTGGGCAATCTGTTGGCGGACCTGGTGATCCCGCTGGTAGACCCACGCATCGACATCAAGCGTCACTGAACCTTTCAACACAACGGGGCAAACCATGAAGATCAAAGCGCTGACCCTGGCCGTGGCGGCCACGCTGTGTACGACGCCGTTATGGGCTGATACGCCCAAGAGTGGTGGCAATGTAGTTGTGACCTACCAGAACGACGTCGCTACACTGGACCCGGCCATCGGCTACGACTGGCAGAATTGGTCGATGATCAAAAGCCTGTTCGGGCGGCTGATGGACTACAAGCCGGGCACCACCGAACTGGTCAAAAGCCTGGCCGAAGACTATAGCGTGTCGGCCGACGGCACCGTGTATAGCTTCACCTTGCTCAAGGGCGTGAAATTCCAGAATGGGCGCGAGCTGGTGGCCAGCGACGTCAAGTACTCCCTGGAGCGTACCGTCAATCCCAAGACCCAGAGCCCAGGCGCCGGCTTCTTCAGCACCATCGTGGGTTATGACGACGTCAGCAGCGGCAAGAGCCAGACGCTGAGCGGGATCAAGGTCGTCGACGATCATCACCTGACCATCAGCCTCAGCGCGCCGAATGCCACCTTCTTGCATCTGATGGCCCTCAACTTCGCCTCGGTAGTGCCCAGGGAAGCGGTGGAAAAGTGGGGTGCCGACTTCGGCAAGCATCCGGTGGGCAGTGGCGCTTTCAGCCTGGCGAACTGGCAGCTCGGCCAGAAGCTGGAGCTGGTGAAGAATCCCGACTATTTCCAGAAGGGGCTGCCGTATGTGGACAAGATCACCTTCGAGATCGGTCAGGACCCTACCGTGTCGCTCCTGCGTCTACAAAAGGGCGAGGTGGACATCGCCGGCGACGGGGTGCCGCCCGCGCAGTTCCTCCAGTTCAAGAACGACGCGGCCGCCAAGGCCTTGATGGTTACCGGCAACCAGTTGCAAACCGGGTACGTCACTCTGAAAACCACACTGCCACCGTTCGACAACCTGAAGGTGCGCCAGGCCGTGAACATGGCCATCAGCAAGGAACGCATCGTGCGTATCATCAATGGTCGGGCCATCCCCGCCAATCAGCCGCTGCCGCCAGCCATGCCCGGCTATGACCCGCAATTCAAGGGCCTGCCCTACGATGTGGACGGGGCGAAGAAGCTGCTGGCCGAGGCTGGGTTCGCCAAGGGCTTCGACACCGAGCTGTATGTCATGAACACAGACCCACAACCGCGGATCGCCCAGTCGATCCAACAGGACCTGGCCAAGGTGGGCATCCGGGCGCAGATCAAATCGCTGGCGCAAGCCAACGTGATCGCCGCTGGCAGCGCCAGGGACCAGGCGCCCATGGTCTGGTCCGGGGGCATGGCCTGGATCGCCGACTTCCCTGATCCGTCCAACTTCTACGGCCCTATCCTTGGCTGCAGCGGCGCGGTGGAAGGCGGCTGGAACTGGGCACTGTACTGCAACAAGGCGCTGGATGAGCGCGCGGCCAAGGCCGATGCCATGGCGGCCCCCGGGCAGGAGGCCGAACGCACCGAAGCCTGGAAGAAAATCTTCACCGACGTGATGGCCGACGCCCCTTGGATACCGGTCTTCAACGAGCAACGTTTCACCGTGCGCTCCCAGCGCCTGGGCGGCGCCGACGACCTTTACGTGGACCCGGTGCATGTACCGGTGAACTACGACTACATCTGGGTGAAATGACATAAGCGGTGGCTCGTGTCACGAGCCATCGTCGCCATCGCAAGAGGATACTGCCATGTGCCAGAACTGCCTGGTCAAGACCATCCACAGCGTCAACAGCCACTTCGGCTGGGACAACAGCCTAACCCCGGTGGAACGCGTCGCACCGGGGAGCGTCCTGCAAATGAACTGCAGGGATTCTTCCAACGGCTACTTCACGGCTCAGTCTCAGGTGGCGGACGTGGTCACGATGCCTTTCGACCAGATCAACCCCGTGACCGGGCCGGTCTACGTCGAGGGCGCCCAGCCAGGTGACATCCTCAAGATCACGCTCGATAGTTTCAAGCCGGGCGGTTTTGGCTGGACAGCCAACATCCCCGGCTTCGGCCTGCTGGCCGATCAATTCACTAACCCCGCCCTGGCGCTCTGGCAGTATGACACCCAGACCCTGGCGCCAGCCGCCTTCGGGCAATTCGCCAAGGTGCCGCTCAAGCCGTTCGCCGGCACCGTCGGGGTGGCACCGGCCCAGGCTGGCTCGCATTCGGTCGTGCCGCCGCGACGTGTGGGTGGCAACCTGGACATCCGCGACCTGGCGGCGGGCAGCGTGCTGTATCTCCCGGTCGAGGTGGAAGGCGCCCTGTTTTCCATTGGCGACACCCATGCCGCCCAGGGTGATGGCGAAGTCTGCGGCACGGCCATCGAAAGCGCCATGGACGTCGTGGTGAAACTCGATCTGATCAAGCAGACCCCCCTGGCCACGCCACGCTTCAGCACGCCTGGCCCGGTTACCCGCCACCTGGACAGCGCTGGCTACGAGGCATTCACCGGCATCGGGCCCGACCTGATGCAGGCCGCCCGCCAGGCGGTCGCCAATACCGTGGACTGGTTGTGCCGTGAACAGGGAATGCCCGCCGAGCAGGCGTACATGCTGTGTTCCGTGTGTGGCGATCTGCGCATCAGCGAAATCGTCGACCTGCCCAACTGGGTGGTGTCGTTCTACTTCCCCAAAGTGGTGTTCAACTGATGGCCGAACCCTTGCCCAGCTTGTCCGTCGAGCATCTGAGCATCGAGGTGGGTGCCGGGGCGGCCCACAAGGTAGTGGTCGAGGACCTGAGCTTCGCGCTCTATCCCGGACGCACCCTGTGCATCGCCGGGGAATCCGGCAGCGGTAAGTCGCTGTCGTCCTTGGCAATCATGGGGCTGTTGCCCAAGGGTGTGAAGGCCAGCGCTGGGGCGATCCGGTTCGATGGCCAGGATCTGCTTCGCCTACCCGAGCCTGATCTGCGGGCATTGCGCGGCAAGCGCATCGGGATGATCTTCCAGGAACCGATGACCTCACTGAACCCATTGCTCACCGTGGGGCAACAGTTGGCGGAAACCTTGCGCCGCCACGAAGCCCTGGGGCGCTCGCAAGCCCGCCTGCGCTGCCGCGAGATGCTCGAGGCCGTGCGCATGCCCCAGGCGGAGAAACGGCTGGCCCAGTATCCCCACGAACTATCCGGTGGCATGCGCCAGCGGGTGATGATCGCCATGGCCATGCTCTGCCAGCCCCAGCTACTGATCGCCGACGAGCCGACCACGGCGCTGGACGTCACCATCCAGGCGCAGATCCTGGAGCTGATGCGTGAATTGCAGCAGCAGTTCAGGACCAGCCTGCTGTTGATCACCCACGACATGGGGGTGGTCGCGGAAATGGCCGATGAAGTGGTGGTGATGAACCAGGGCCGCATGGAAGAACGCGGCAGCCTGCAGCAAGTGTTCACAATGCCCCAGGCCGCCTATACACGGAAATTGATGGCCGCCGTGCCCGTCCTGGGTACCGCGGCGCCCTTGGAGACGCTGAGCGAACAGCCTGTTGTGCTGGCGGTGCAAGACCTGAGCGTGCGTTTCGCCTTGCGTCGTGGCTGGTTCGAGCGCCCTCGCGCTGTTCACGCGGTGGAGGGTGTGAGCTTCGAGCTGCGCCACGGTGAGACCCTGGGGTTGGTCGGTGAAAGTGGCTGCGGCAAATCCACCACGGGCAAGGCCATCATGAACATGCTCGCGTACCAGGGCAGCGTCCGCCTTCATGGGCAGGAACTCAACGGCCTGCACGGCGACGCCTTGCAGCGGGTACGCCGGGACATCCAGATGGTATTCCAGGATCCCTACGCGGCCCTCAACCCGCGCAAGACGGTGTTCGATCTGGTAGGCGAGCCATTGCTGATCCATGACCGCCTGGCCGAACCCGAACGCCGCGCGCGAGTAGCCCGACTGCTAGAGCAGGTGGACCTGCCCGTCGTTGCCATGGAGCGCTACCCGCATCAGTTTTCCGGTGGCCAACGGCAACGTCTGTGCATCGCCCGTGCCCTTGCTTTGAACCCCAAGGTCATCATCGCCGACGAATCGGTCTCGGCCCTGGATGTCTCGGTACAGGCCCAGGTGCTGGACCTGCTCGAACGGCTACGCACTGAGCATGGCCTGAGCTATCTGTTCATTTCCCATGACATGGCGGTAGTGGAGCGGATCTGTCATCGGGTGGCAGTGATGTATGCAGGCAGGATCGTCGAGATCGGCGCGCGCGACCAGGTGCTGCACAACCCCCAGCATCCCTATACGCGCCGGCTCCTGGCTGCGGTTCCGCTCCCGCAACTGGGCAAGCGACGAGACTTCAAGGGCCTGCTCAAGGACTTCATGCCGCCCAACCCCATCAAGGAGGCTGGCTTCACCCCTCCACCACAGCGCTACGCGCCCGTGGGCGTGGACCACTGGGTGGCGATAGAAGCCTGAGCCGCCCGGGCAGGATGCACAAGCGCAGAGACCAGCGCTTGCGCGGCCTATGCAGCTTAGGAACTCCCCCGTGAGCGATTGCATGGCCCCGCGGAAGCCAGCCCCGCCTGCTGTTGGCCTGACGTTTCGTCGGAATCGCCTGCCTTCAGAACCTTTCCGTTTTGACACACTTCAGGCCCGCGCCTATACCCAGGCAACCTCCACCTCGCAGGGTAGCCTCAAATGGACTCAAGCAACCCTGGTCAGTCTCGGCAGTCGACCGCACAGCATACCCCTTCGACCTTTCGTAACCGCTTCGACACTCAGCCTCATAGGCTGAGCCTGGCCATCGTGCTTGCCTTGGGCACTTTGACAGCAGCCACGGCAAGCCTCGGGGCCGGCAGTTGCACAGGCAGCGGCACCACCGTGATCAATGGAGCGCAAAGCCAGGGTTGCCGGCTCGGCCATGGCGCCAGCCTCAACGTCACGGCGACCGGGGCGATCGAGCCCGCAGCCGAACCGGCGGTGAGCGTGCAAGGCGTCACCGCCCGCCGTATCGTCAATCAGGGTGTGCTGGCTGGCGTCGAGCTAGGAGTGTCGATTGTCCAGGGCGCGCTCAGCGCAGGGCTGAACAATGCCCTGGGCGCGACCATCAGCGGCGCATCCTCGGCCGTGCTCATCGAAAACAGCCGAGTGGACGGGG
Source organism: Pseudomonas massiliensis (assembly GCF_000826105.1). GTDB lineage: Bacteria > Pseudomonadota > Gammaproteobacteria > Pseudomonadales > Pseudomonadaceae > Aquipseudomonas > Aquipseudomonas massiliensis. The sequence goes on from NZ_CCYK01000007.1 coordinate 1,874,195, forward strand.
GCCTGCGCAACGCAGGCACCCTCAATGGCTCATTGACCCTCCGGGACAGCCACTTGACGGGCGGGTTGGACAACGCTGGCAGTATCGCTGCCAGCCAGGATCATGCCATAGGGCTGTTCGAAAGTACTCTCACCGGCAACCTCAGGAACAGTGCCTCGCTTTCAGCGGCTTCGGCCATACGCCTGGACGGTTCACGCCTCGAAGGCTCACTGATCAATGCCGGCAACCTGTCTGGCGGCAGTTACCCGCTGTTCATCAGCGGCGGCACGGTGATTACCGGTGACCTGGTCAATACCGGCACCCTCTGGGGCGATACACGCATCGTGGACAGTGTCATAGAGGGGGCATTCATCAATAGCAGTGGCGGCGTGTTGCGTAACAACCCCACAGCCCTGACCATCTGGAATTCCACCATAGCCGGGGGTTTCATCAACCAGGGCACGATCAATACAGGCTCCGGCATTACGCTGGATAACGACGTGCTGGGCGGTTTCGTCAATACCGGTACCCTGTACGTCAGCAGCGGCGACCTCGCCATTCGCGCCACCACCATCAAGGGTAACCTGGTGAACAGCGGAAGCATTGCGTCGTCCGAAGTGGGCTTCGGTGCCATTTCCTTATACAACGGCGTGGTCACCGGCAATGTGGTGAACAGCGGCAGCCTGGATGCCGGCTACTTCGGTAGCGCCATCCGGGTCTGGCAAGGCCAGCGCGTACAAGGCGATGTGGTCAACGCCGGTGAAATCATCGGCTATACCGGGTTCGACCTGGCCGATGCCCAGGTAGACGGCGGCCTCTACAACACTGGCCGGCTCGATGGCCTGAATCGCGACGCCTTTCTGGAAGGTGTAGGGGTGTCCGTCGTAAACAGCACCCTTGGCGGCGACCTCTCCAACAGCGGCACACTCAAGGGCCGCGCGCAGGCGGTGACGGTGAGAGGCTCGAGCATCCGCGGCAATGTCGTGAATAGCGGCGCCATGCTTTCGGCCAGAACAACCATAGCCCTGGAGAGCAGCAGCCTGGGAGGCAGCCTGTTCAACAGTGGAACCCTTGGCGTGGACCCGGATCTGCGCGACGATATCCCGGACCCCACCACCAGCGCCATCACCTTACGCCAGTCCAGTGCCAGGAACCTGCTCAACAGCGGCACCATCAGGGGCAAGCTCTGGGGGCTTAACCTGGAGCAGAGTCAGCTGAGCGGCCGCATCACCAACGCGGCCGACGCTTTTCTTTCAGGTACCGCGGGCGCAATCCGCTTGCTCGATAGCCATGTGGACGGCGGCATCGTCAATGAGGGGTCGCTCAGCGGGGAAACCCTCGTACTGATCGAAAACAGCACCCTGGGGGGCTTGCGCAACAGTGCCGACCTGCAGCTTGCAGAGGCAGGATTCAGTTTCCAGGGCAGTACGGTCAATGGCGATATCCGCAATGTGGGTGATCTTGCCGGCGGCTATACCGCCATGCTTGTGGACAGCACAGCGGTCAACGGCTCGCTACGCAACGCCGGGCGCATCGATGCCGGCAGCTACGCGCTCCTGATACAGAACGCTTCGCGCATAAGCGGCGATATCGTCAACACCGGCTCGCTCTATGGCTATACCCAGATCAGTGGCAGCACCGTCGCAGGCGCGCTGATCAACACCGGCACTGGCATTGTGCAGGGGAATCCGGATGGTTTCGGCATCTTCTACAGCACCTTGGAAGGCGGCATCATCAACCGCGGGAGAATTCACTCCGGCGAAGGGATCTCCATTCGCGGCAGCGTGCTGGGCGGCATCTTCAACAGTGGTGAAATGGATGTCAGCTCCGGTGCCCTTTACATTGGTGGCACGCAGATTCGCGGCGACATCCTCAACAGCGGCGTGCTGGGCAACGACAGCGACGGCTATGGTGGCGTGGTCCTTACCCAAGGCAGCCTGACTGGAAACTTCGACAATCGCGGCGAGCTGCGCGGTGGATACCAGGGCACCGCATTGCAGATCCTCGATAATGAGCAGGTATCAGGCAGCCTGCTCAACAGCGGATGGATCTGGGGGGGCCAAGGCATTCTCTTAGACCGCGCCACGGTCGTTGGGGACCTGCGTAACGAGGGGACCATCACCGGTTTCAACGCCATCTGGCAGGATCAGGGCGCCGCGGTGCAGCTCGAGCAGGCGACTTTGGCTGGCAACCTGCGCAACAGCGGCACGATGACCGGCGTCACCTATGGCTTGAGGCTGAGCGGCACAAACCTCGGGGGCAGCCTGATCAACAGCGGCCGCATCGCTTCGGCCGATGCGGCCCTGGTGGTTGAAAACAGCACCATCGCTGGTCATTTGAAAAACGCCGGCTACATTGGCGTCGACAGCAGCATTTCCCCAGACTTCATCAAGGCCCAGAGCAATGGCCTGCTGATCAGGGGCTCCACGGTCGAGGGCCTGGTGTCCAACAGCGGTCAGGTGATGGGCAACCGCGTGGGGCTGCGCGTGACCGACAGCACGCTAAAGCACGATCTGATCAACACGGGGACGTTGTCCGGACGTAACTACTCGCTCTACGTGGACGCGACCAGTACCCTCGCCAATCTGTACATTGGCGGCAATGACAGCGCCCGCTTCGATGGCGCGGTCTACGCCCCCAATACTGTCGCCACACTTTACCGCGATGCGACCTATACCCTGACCGCCCAGGACCAGTGGACCCTGGACAGCTTCGTCAACCGCGGCACCTTGAACCTGGCCGCGCCTTCAGCCCGGGCTGCCGCGCCGGCCACCATCAATGGAGACTATAATCAGCGCAGCGGGGCAGTGTTACGGACACAGGTGCTGGACCAGACCCACTACGGCAAATTGATAGTCACCGGCACGGCTACCCTGCCTAGTGATGCCCGCATCGATGTAGACGTTGCCAACGCCAGTCAGCCGTTCAATGTCAGCCAACTGGCCGATGTTCTGAGCGCTGGCACGCTCAAGTCAGACGGCAGCTTCGCCGTCACCGGCAACTCGGCTCTGTTCGATTTCGGCGCCATCAAGGATGGCAACACCGTGGACCTCACCCTGTCGGCCAAATCCGCCACGGGCGTGAGCCGGACGGCGACCGAGGCCGGCCTGGAACAGGCTGCGGGGCTGGCTCGGGCACTGGACGCGGAACTCGCCAAGGGGACGGCCAGCCCACTGACGCCCTATTTCGTCTCGGCGACCAGCGAAGCGCAAGTGGCCAACGCCTTGACTCAGGCACTGCCCATTGGCAACGCCAGTCTGCGCGCCAGCCAGGCGGCCCTGGGTGAAATCAATCAGGCCCTGCAGGACCGTCTGCTGCCTGCTTCCACCCAAGGCGTGAATCCGCGCCCGTCCGCCAATCTCTGGGCCAGGCCTTTCACCCGTGCGGCCAGCGGCGGGCACGGCAGCAGCGGCAACAACGGCCAAGTCATTGGGCTCGATAGCCAATTGGGGCCTGGGCGCCGTCTGGGGGTGGCTTTCGCTTATGCGAATGGCGATACCCAGGGCGATGCGCTCGGCGGCGCGCGGGACAGCCACCTTGGCCTCTGGCAGTTCAGCGGCTACAGCGCCTATACGCTCGCGCCTGATACCGAGCTGATGCTTTACGCGGGTGCCGGCCAGGGTACGGTCCAGGGCGCGCGCGGCCTGACGCTGGGTGGCGCCAGCGGCAAGGCCCGCGCCGATTACGACAGCCTGGTGGCCACCTTTGGCGCCAGCCTGGGGCATGCCTACGCCTTTAGCGACAGTACCCGCCTGACGCCGTCGCTGCGCCTGGATTACAACCATATCCGCGAAGAGGGCTATCGCGAGCAAGGCAATAGCGCAATCGCCCCGCTACTGCTGGCAGTGGATGCCCGCCAGACCGACCAGCTCATCGCCGGCCTGGACGGCCGGCTGGAGCATCGCTTCGCGGATGCGCTGGGCGGCGCGGGCAGTCGGCTGCAACTGAGCCTTGGCGTCGGCTATGACCTGATCAACGACCCAGGCAGTGTCACCGCCCGCTTCGCCAGCGTACCCGGGCAGCGATTCGAAGCCCGGGCCGGCGACCCAAGCCCTTGGCTGGCCCGAGGCGCACTGAGCCTGGTCACTCCGCTCACCGCCAACGGCGCCGAGCTGTCGGTAAACTATAGTGCCCAGAGCCGCAGCGACTACGACGACGCCGCGGCGACAGTCAAGGTCGTCGCACCCTTCTGATACTCCGTGGAAGGCGGTGCTGGCAGCCCAATGCGCGAGGGAGCGATATTCGCCCGCTGCCCTGGCTGCTAGGTGTGCCGGGTCAAAGCAGCTTCTGGATATGCGCCACCACTTGCCCGGTCGCCGCTTCCAGCGTGCCTTCGTTGCAGCAGAGCAGCCAGCCGCGATCGCTGAAGGCGTGTTCGAAAGCCTCGGTGCAGGCAACGTGCTCCCCCAGCCCTCGGAGCACCGTGCTGCCTAGCCCACGCGTTCTGGCCGCCGCGCGTGCCCAGGAGACGCTCGCGGCAGTGATCACTCCCACATGCAGGTCTGGCACCCGCACCTCTCTGGCCATATTGAGCGCCAGAATGTCTTCGAAGGGAATGAGCCGACGGAAAGCCGCATCCGAGGGGTACCACCGATCTATCAGAATGAGGCTGCCCGGTGGCTGTTTCGGCAAGACCTGCTGGGAAATCCAGCGGCGGCTCTCGGCCAGGCGCTCGCAGACCAGCCTTTCAAGGACCGCCGAGGGGCGCCTGACGAACTCGTTGACCAGGGCCATGGTCTGGCCCCTGTAGGGGTCGCTTTTCTTTTCGCAGAGGCGGATGACCTTGTGCCCCTGCGCTCTGAGCCTCTGAGTGGCCGCTTCCAGCAGGGTAGTCTTGCCGGTGCCCTTGGGCCCGTCCAGGGACACGAACAACGAGGGCTTCATGCCAGGCAGAGCTGCTTGAACGCATGGGCGTCAAGCCTCGGAGCGTGCATTGACATCAGATTTCCTCGACACAAGCGAAAGGGATTGGCGCTGGACTGCAAGGCGCAGAACCCGGCGCTTGCACATGATCGCACATCAGTCGGCATCCGGGCGCCCCATCTGCCCGAGCGCACCTTGCTTGCTCTGCACTGTCACTGCTGAACGAACCGAACTTCGCAGAGGCTCAGATGGCTGAAAATCACGTATTAATCGCAGGCGCCACGGGTGTCATCGGCAAGGCCGTACTTACGGCTTTCGAGAATGACGGCTGGAGGGTCACCACCATTGGGCGCGCAGCCGCCATGCCGTCGTCCACTCATGGGCATCTCCAGGCCGATCTGCTGGACAGCAGGTCGCTGGACGGCGCCGAGGCGATGCTCAAGAGCGTCACTCACCTGTTCTATAGCGCCCTCAAACCCAACCCGGATCCGGGCATCGAGGCGAACGAAAACGCCGCGATGTTCGAGCACCTGGTCAACCGACTGCTGAAAGTGAGAGCCCCTCTACACAGAGTGACCTTCGTACAGGGCGGCAAGGTGTACGGTGCTCACCTGGGCGTCTATAAAACCCCAGCGCGGGAAGACGATAGCCGCCACTTCCCGCCGAACCTGTACTTCCGCCACGAGGACTTCGCCCGTACGCTGGAAAGCAAAGGCGTGCGCTGGACAGCCCTGCGCCCGGACATCGTCATCGGCCACTCGCTGGGATCGCCGATGAACCTCGGCAACCTGATCGGCCTCTACGGCGCGCTCTGTAAAAAAACAGGCACCGCCATGCAGTTTCCCGGCCCCGACCGCGCCTACCGCAACGCGCTGGTCAACCTCACCGCAGCGCCGCTTATTGGCGAGGCTGCCTTGTGGGCTGCCAGGCATGAGGCAGATGGTGCCTTCAATATCACCAATGGAGACGTGATGCGCTGGAGCCATGTCTGGCCCAGGCTAGCCGACTGGTTCGGGCTGGAGGTCGGTGAACCACAGCCGATTTCCCTCGAGCAGCGTCTGAAGGTCCTGCGGCCGCTTTGGAACGAGTTGGCGAACGAGCATCGGCTGGCCGAAGGCGACCCAGACCGGATCGCCCTGGGGGCCTTCGGTGATTTCATCTTCCATGTACAGGCCGATGCGATCTTTGATGTGACCAAGGCTCGCCAGGCTGGCTTCAACGGCATGACGTTGCGCTCGGACGAGGTCTTGCTGCGGCATCTGGAAGACATGCGGGAACGTCGGCTGATTCCTTGAGCCTGACTACAGCTTCGCCATGACCGACCGCAGCGAAGGCTCCTGGGCGGCGCGGCTGTGTGGATGGTCTACAGCGGGGGGATGTCACGGAATTCAGATCAACCACCGGTTCAAGCCCCCAGCCGGCCTGCGGGCCGCGTTGGGGTGAGGCAATCCGGGCCAGCGATGAGCCCTTCGTGCTGTATTGCGGCAGCTCCGGCCTGACCGCTTGCCCAGGCAGGCGTACACTTGCGCCCCTTATCTGCTTCCGACCACGGAGGCAAGCGGGCGCGCACCGCAACGATTCGAACATGGAGCTGCCTCGATGTTGCATCACCTTCCTTTTCCGGCCCGTCTGCTATTTACCGGTATCGCCCTGGCCTCGGCCGGCGCCGCGGCGGCGGATGAGACTACGACCCTGGGCACCGTTACGGTGGTCGGCAATGCCGGCGACGGTTATGAAACCCCGACGGCGTCGGTGGCCGGCGTGACTGATACTCCCCTGCTGGATACCGCGGCCTCGGTATCGGTCTATAACGCCGCCCTGCTGCAAGACCAACAGGCCCGGCTGCTCAGCGACGTGCTGCGCAACGAGGCCGCCGCCGGCCTAAGCTACGCGCCCGTGGGCTATTACGAAAACTTCGTGTTGCGAGGATTCGCCCTCAATGCTGCCAGCAGCTACAAGATCAACGGTTTCACCATCGCCGGCGAGCAGAACGTAGCGCTGGAGAACAAAGAGCAGGTGGAAGTACTCAAGGGGCTGGCCGGCCTGCAAAGCGGTGTAAGCGAGCCCGGGGGCCTCGTTGGCTACGTGACCAAGCGGCCACGCGAGGTGCGTTCCGTCTCGGTCGGTACCAACCAGGACGGCGAGCGTTCATTGGCGTTGGACCTGGGGCAATGGTTCGGCGCTGACCAGCAGTTCGGCGTGCGTGCCAATCTGGCCCACGACGACCTGCGGTCCTATGTGGACCACGCCGACGGCCAGCGGGATTTCGCCTCCCTGGCCGTCGACTGGGTGGTCGACCCTCGCTCCACTCTGCAGCTGGACTTCGAATATCAGGCGCGTGAGCAGCGCTCGGTCCCTGGCTATCAATTGCTGGGCGGCACCGCCCTGCCCCACGGCGTCAACCCCCATGATCTACTGGCCGACCAGGCATGGGCCAAGCCGGTACGCATGAACTCCCTGAACACCAGCGGCCGCTATACCTATCTCATTGACGATCAATGGACGACACAGCTGGGCCTGGCCCACAGCCAGGTAGTCATCGACGACTACAGCGCTTTCCCTTGGGGCTGCTACGCAGCAGCCAGTTGCGCTGGTGACGCCGTGCCTAATTATTTCAGCCACCAGGGTGACTACGACATCTACGACTTCCGCAGCCCCAATGATACTCGGCGGGTGGATGAAGCCCTGGCCTCTCTCGATGGCCGATTCGACACGGCGGGACTGCTGCACGAGCTGACCCTGGGCATGAGCGCCCAGCGCCGGACCCTGGACAGCCACCCGGAGATCAATGAGTGGGTAGGCAGCGGCAATATCTACAGCGGCGCAAGCAGCGTGGCGCCTTCCGGCGCAAGCCTGGCACCCAGCTATCGTCACCTCGACAGCCGCCAGTACGGGGTATGGGTGAGCGACCGCCTGCACCTGGACGAGCAGTGGCAACTGGTGCTGGGCGGTCGCCAGGTCCTGCTGGACGAAAAGACCTTCGATAGCGACGGCAATACGACCCGGCATACCCGCCAATGGAAACTCCTGCCAGATGTAGCCGTTATCTACCAACCCTGGGCGAATACCTCATTCTATGCCCGCTACAGCAAAGGCCTGGCATCGGGCCGGGAAGCCGACTGGTACACCACCAATGCCGGTGACACACTGGCCCCGACCGTATCTCGTCAGGTCGAACTGGGCGTGAAGCAACAATGGCGGCGCCTGAGCCTGAGCGCGGCGCTCTTCCAGCTGCAACAGGGCTACCAATACTCACGTGACAATGGCGATGGAACCCTGACCTTCGTGCAGCAAGGCCAGCAGAAGAACACGGGGCTGGAACTGACTGCCAGCGGCCACGCCACCGAGCGCTTGCAACTGACCGCCAGCCTGGCAGCGATCCGCGCTCGGATAAGCGGTAGCGGAACCGAAGCCTACGATGGTCACCAGGCGATCAATGTGCCCAAGGTGCAGGCCGTTCTCTATGGCGATTACAGCATACCCGGCATTCAGGGGCTGTCCTTGCTGGGGGGCGTGCAGTACAGCGGCAGCCGCTACGCCAACCGCGCCGGCACGTTAAAGGTCGGCGACTATGCGGTGTTCAATGCCGGCAGCCGCTACACCACGCGGATCGAGGGCTATGAAACCGTCTTCAGGCTGAGCGTCGATAACCTCTTCGACAAGGCATACTGGCGGGACGTGGGCGAGTACATGGGTGACGGCTACCTGTTTCCCGGCGCGCCCCGGACGGCGCGCTTGTCCGCCACGATCAACTTTTGAGGGATGCGGCCATGTCCGACCTGGAAATCATCGCGGTCATCGTCAACGTGCTGGGTGTATGGCTGACCGCCCGGCGCACGCCCTGGTGCTGGCCCGTCAATGTCATCGCGGTACTGCTGTACGTATGGATCTTCTACGACGTGAAGCTCTATTCGGACATGCTGCTGCAAATCGTTTTCGTGTTCATGCAGGGCTATGGATGGTGGCGCTGGCGCTCAGGCCAGCTTGAAGCCGGTCGGGTGCACGCAGAGCGCTTGCCATTGCCGGTAGCCTTTACCAGCCTGGCCATCGGTGCCCTGCTGGCGCTATCGCTTGGGGCCTGCATGGCTCGTTTCACCGATGCCCAGGTGCCTTGGCTGGATGCGGCGCTCACGGCCTACAGCCTGGTAGCCAGCTACTGGGCGGCGCGCAAATATGTGGCCAGCTGGTGGTTGTGGATTGTCCTTGACGTGGTGTACACCGGGCTTTATTACCACAAGTCCCTGCCATTGACGGCTGCGCTCTACGCCGGATTCATCATCCTCGCACTGTATGGGCTGCGCGCCTGGCAACGGGACCTGCAGGCCCGGCAGCACGGCCTCGAAAACGCGCAGGCCCTGCCATGACGATCAAGCCGGCCAACCCACAGTACCTGCGCATTCGGGACGCCTTGGTCGAGAAGTGGGCGGCTGAGGTGGCTGATCACCAGGCTGCCGCCCTGGGGGCTCGCTTGCGCCAAGGGGAATAGGTCGTCCATACCGTGCCGGTCGCCAATCCATTGGATGCGGCGACGAAGCCGGGCATCCTTGCGAGGTTCATCCTCATACAGGCTTTTTCCAGATTGGCCGCCAGTGAGGGGCTTCGGCTGAAAGCCTTCGGTCGGGTCTCGGTGGGTTCGATTCTTACCGTACACGATAAAACGCGCCCTTCCGTGTTGGCGACATAGCGAAAGCTTGCCTCGCCCACACTGCCAATGACGAGGCCGGAAACGCCGTTGTCCCAGAAGTACTGGTTCTGCGCGAACATGGGGAATACCACGGCCTGATAATAGGCGAACTGAGGCGTGTCCTGCCCGAGGTTCATCTCCACGGTGATCGGCATGCGAAACCGCGCCCGATCATCCTTGGCGAAGGCTTGACGAGGAAGCGGTGGAAACAGGGTCGTCCAGCATGCCTGTTCGACCACTTCGACCAACCCCGGCGCGCCCGTTACAGGCTTGCCCTTGCATTCGAGCAACTGATCATCGCTGTCGATGACGACCTTCATCTCGACCGAGCCGTCGAGCTGGTCTCTATTGGCCGCGCGGATCATGGGTTCCAGGGCGGCGCTGAAGCCTTGGTGGATCTCTCCAAGCTGAGCCGCGCTCAGCGGGTCTTTCGGAGCTGACCTACAACCGCCCAGGATGAGAAGACTTACAGCCAACATGGCAAACCCCGCGGCTGGCGTATAAACGCTGCGCATCGAAACCTCCTTGGAAAAAATGGCGGGCCATTCTAGGGAGGCGGGGTAAGTCGACTCAAGGCGGTGTTACAGAATAATCGCATTTACAGCAGTTGATCGATTTCAGCTGCCCCCACTTCGCAAGGTACGCCTGACGGTTTCGGCCTGCCCCCACAGCGGGACCGTGCAACGATGGGAAGGAGCGCGGAACGGGAAAGGCTCCCGCTTCAAGTCATAGCAGGTCGCTAACTCCACTTGGTCATCAGTGAATGCTGTGCCCTGGACGCTTAATGACTAAAATCCACGGTTTTATCGATTCAGCCTCTCTTAAGGAACCCGATGTCCGTTCATCAACCGCCACCTCTCGCCGCTTCCCATACCTCGGTGGGAAAAATGGAAGCCGCCATGGCCCTGGGAAGTTTTGCCATCGGCACAGGCGAATTCGCCATCATGGGCTTGATGCCCGATATCGGCCATAACCTTCAGCTCAGTGAGCCCGAAGTCGGTCATGCCATCAGTGCCTACGCCCTTGGCGTGGTAGTAGGCGCGCCTGGCCTGGCCATCCTTGGCGCGAAACTGCTGCGCAAGCACATGCTCCTGCTGCTGATGGCGCTCTACGCCCTGGGCAACCTGGCCACGGCTCTCGCCCCTTCCTTCGCTGGCCTGGTCGCCTTTCGCTTTATCAGCGGCCTGCCCCATGGCGCCTACTTCGGTATCGCCGCGGTGGTGGCTTCGAGCATGGTTCCCACCAACCAGCGCGCCGGCGCGGTCGCCAGAGTCATGATGGGGCTGACCTTGGCCATGCTGCTGGGCAACCCGGTAGCCACCTTCCTGGGCCAATTCTTCGGCTGGCGCTCGGCCTTTATCCTGGTCGGGGGGCTGGCACTGTGCACCATCGCCTTGGTCTGGCGCTTCGTGCCACAACCCGCGGACGAGCCTCGCAGCGACCCTCGCAAGGAACTGCAAGCCTTTGCCCTACCCCAGGTGTGGATGGCCCTGGCCATTGCCGCCATTGGCTTCGCCGGCATGTTCTGCGTGTTCAGCTACCTTGCGCCAACCATGCTCGAAGTGACCGACGTATCGGCGCAATGGATTCCCTTCGGCCTGGCCGCCTTCGGTGCCGGTGGCATCATTGGCAACCTGGCAGGCGGCAAGCTCTTCGATCGCTTCGGCTTTCGCGCGGTAGGCCTGGTACTGGCCTGGTCGGTCGTCGTGCTGCTGTTCTTCACGGTAGCGGTGAACGCGCTCTGGTCGATTCTGCTGGGAATCTGCCTGATCGGTACCATGGTGGCACTCGCCGCGCCCTTGCAGATACGGCTGATGGACATTGCCCACGAGGCGCCCAGCCTGGCCGCGGCTTCCAACCATGCGGCCTTCAACCTGGCCAATGCCTTAGGCCCCTGGTTCGGCGGGATGGCGATCACCGCGGGCTTCGGTTGGACCAGCACAGGTTATATAGGCGCGGCCACAGCCTTGGTCGGCCTGGCCCTCTACGGGCTAGCCCGCCGTATGAAGGGCGGGCATTGATCTTTCCAGCCGGATAGCTTTTCTGTCTTGGCGGCGAACCTACCCTAGTCAGCGCTCGGTTCGCCGCTCTCACCCTCCCGTTATCGACCTTAGTTACAAAACATTTCCCAGCTGGACGTTACATTATTACATTGCTTATGATGCCGACCTTGTTCATCGGGTGAAGCCTTTTTCATCCAGGCAGTCATAAGGAATCTCATGGCAATAGTTGTGAAGCGGCCCTTGAAGCTGCTCGTGGTTTCCCTCGCGGCTTGGCTGGCCGTGTCTTATGGGCATGCCGAGGCCCGCGATGGGGTCTTGGATGTGGTAGCCCCTTTCGAAATCGTCGGGCTGGACCCCTCCGTATCCGGCTACATTTTCCAACGCATGCAGATCACCGAAACGCTCTTGGAAGCTGATGCCAGCGGCCGGCCCCTGCCGGGACTGGCCGAAGCCTGGAGCGTTTCGGACGATGGCAGAACCTGGCGCCTGCGCATACGGCCCAATGTAAGGTTCCACGATGGCACGGCGCTCACCGCCGAGACCGCTGCTCATTCTCTGGAGCTGGCGCGGGCCAAGGCATCCATCCTGCGTAACGCGCGTATCGAAGCCATCGGCATTGAGGGCAACGAACTGGTCATCCGTCTCGCCCAGCCCTTCCCCCCCCTGCTTGCACTGCTGGCTCATTCCTCCACCAGCATCCTGGCCGCCAGTGCCTATGACGCCAGCGGTGCCGTGCGAAACATCATCGGCACGGGGCCTTACCAGGCCACCTTGGTGCAGCCCCCGCAAAGGCTCGCCGCGCAACGTTTCGAACAGTACTGGGGCACCAAGCCCAGCATCGAGAAAGCCACCTACCTGGGTGCCGGTCGCGGGGAAACCCGCGCGCTGATGGCGCAAAGCGGCGGTGCCGAACTGGTGTTCCAGCTGGACCCACCCAGCATTGCCCGCCTGTCCCGTGCCGAGAACTTGCAAGTGCTCACGGGGCCAGTGCCGCGCGTGGTCATGCTGGCGCTGAACGCCGGCCAGGGTGCCACCGCTTCGACCCAGACGCGCAGGGCGCTGAGCCTGGCCATACAGCGTGAGGGCATTGCCGCAGCGGTATTGAGAGCGCCAGGTACGGGGGCGAGCCAGATGTTCGCCAGCAACCTTGCAGCCTGGCATGACCCGAGCCTGCCCCCTCTGGCCTACGACCCGGCCGCGGCGCGCAAGCTGCTCGAGACCGAGGGCTGGCAGCCTGGCAACGATGGCGTACTGCACAAGGACGGCGTGCCCCTGCGCCTGAAATTGCTGACCTTCGCCGACCGCCCCGAGCTTCCCTTGATTGCCACCGCTTTGCAGGCCCAACTACGCGAAGTGGGTGTAGAGGTGGACGTGGCTGTCGAGAACGCCAGCGCCATCCCCGCCGCGTACCAGGATGGCAGCCTGCAGTTGGCACTGTTCTCGCGCAACTACGCCCTGGCGCCAGATCCCCTGGTTACCCTATACGGCGATTTCGCCAACGGTGGAGCTGAATGGGGCCCGCTGGGCTGGAAAAGCCCGGGCTTCGATCAAACGCTTAACGCCCTGCTGGAGAGCAGCGACCCCGCCGAGCAGCAACGCTTGCGCTATGCACTCGTCGGTCAGGTACAGAACGAACTGCCGATCATACCCGTGGCCTGGTACCGCCAATCGATCGCGGTAGCCAAGACCGTGGAAGGCGCTGCCATCGATCCCCTGGAGCGGACCTTCGGGCTGAGCACCATGAGGTGGGCGCCATGATCCGGCTCTTGGGCTTCAGGCTCTTGCAAGCGGCGATGGTTGCCTTGTTGGTAGGCGCCCTTAGCTTCCTACTGATGACGCTGCTGCCCGGCGACGCGGCATACCGGATCGCGGCCGGCCGCTACGGTTACGACATGGTCAGCGGCGCCGCCGCCGAAGCCGTACGGGCCGAACTGGGGCTGGATCAGCCCGTGGCCTGGCGATTCCTGAACTGGATCGGCAACCTCATGAGCCTCGACCTGGGCAAGTCCCTTGTCTCCGGCATGGCGGTCAGCGAGATGATCCGGCATGAACTGGGTAGCTCGGTTCGCCTGGCGCTCGGCGCGCTGCTGCTGTCCGTTATCCTCGGCCCGCCCCTGGGAGTGCTGGCCGGGCTGCGACCGGGAGGCCTGCTGGACCGAGCCCTGCTCATGCTCAGCACCGCCACCCGGGCCCTGCCCCACTTCGTGCTGGGTGCGATCCTCGTATTGCTGTTCGCCGTGTCCTGGGGGCTGCTGCCTTCCGCTGGCCATGGCACCTGGGCGCATGCCGTACTGCCCACCCTCACCCTGGGGCTGGGCCTGGCGGCGGTGTCCTGCTGCGTTGCCCGGGACGCCACGGTGCAGGTCACAGCGTCTCCCTTCTATGCCTTTGGTCGGCTCAAGGGCTTGGGGGAAACACGACTGTTCCTGCGCCATGGCCTGCGCAACATCGGTGTTCCGCTGATGACCTATCTCGGCGTTCAGCTGGTGTACCTGATCGAGGGCGTAGTAGTGGTTGAAACCCTGTTCGCCTGGCCTGGCATCGGCCACGGCCTGGTACACGCCATCGTCCAGCGCGACGTGCCGATGGTCCAGGGCGCAGCACTGGCCATGGGGCTGATGTTCGTGCTGCTCAACACCCTGGTGGACATGGCAAACCAAGTGATCGACCCTCGACGGAGCGCCGCATGAACACTCGACCCCTTACGCTGGACGCGGCGCCAGAACCCTTGAGCAACGTGCGTGCCAGCGCCTATGGCCCGGCGCGGATCACGGGCATGGCGTTGCTCGTGGCCCTGGCGGGCTTCGGCTTCCTGGTTCCGCTGTTGTGGCAAGGCGATATCGCCCGCCAGGACTACAACGCCATCCTCTCACCGTTCGGCGGCGCCCATCCCTTGGGTACCGACCATCTGGGACGCGACATGCTTGCCCGCCTGGCGGCCGCGGTGCGCCTGTCCCTGGGGTTGGCCCTGGTCAGCGTAGCCAGCGCGGCCGTGCCAGGCGTCCTGCTGGGCATTCTGGCCGCCTGGCGCGGCGGGCTGACCGATAAATGCCTGGGTCTGCTGGCTGAAATGTTTCTTGCCCTGCCTGGGCTGCTGCTGGTCTTGCTGGTGGTCGCTATCTATCCAGGCTCATTCTTGGCGCTGTATGGGGCTGTGGCCCTGGTGCTGTGGATCGAGTACTTCCGAATGACCCGGGCATTGGCGCGCACCGTCCTGGCCTCCCAGGCAGTCACCGCCAGCCGCCTGCTCGGGTTCGGGCCGCTGTACATCTTCCGGCGCCACCTGTGGCCGCAGCTGGCGCCAGTGATCACCACCCTGGCGGCCTTCGGCGCGGCCTCGGCCATCATGGCGATCGCCGCCCTGGGCTTCGTCAGCGTAGGGGTGCGGCCACCGACCGCCGAGCTGGGCTTGATGATCACCGAGTTGCTGCCCTATTTCGCTGAAGCACCCCAGGCTCTGGCCCTGCCCATCGTGGTGATCTTCCTGATCGTCCTGTCCTTGCTACTGATTGCCGGGAGGCAAAAGCCATGAAGCCCCTGTTGAAGACCCAGGCATTGGAGATTCGCACCGCGCACTCGCAATTGGTCCAGCCCCTGTCCATCGAATTGCTACCTGGCCAGGTACTGACCATCATCGGGGAGACGGGCTCGGGCAAGAGTCTGTTCGCCCAAGGGATAGTCGGGAATCTTCCATCGGGGCTGCATGCCGAAGGCCGGGTCGAATTCGCCGATGGCTTCGGCGAGGACGGACGCGATCAGGGGCGCAGGGCGTTATGGGGCAGGCAAGTGGCCGTGTTGCCCCAGGAACCCTGGCTAAGCCTGGACCCAACCATGGCCGCTCTGGAGCAAGTGACCGAAACCTACCAGCATGTGCTGGGCAAACCGAGGATGGGAGCCCGAGCATCTGCCCGCGAGGCGCTGGCGAAAGTGGGCCTGGGCAAGGCCGAGCGGCAATTCCCCTTTCAGCTGTCCGGCGGGATGGCCCAGCGTCTGGCCTTCGTGGCCGCCCATGGCGGCGGCGCGTCCATCATGGTCGCCGACGAACCCACCAAGGGTCTGGACAGCGCGCGCATCGGCGAGGTCGTCGACCTGCTCAAGGCCGGCACCGAAGCCGGCGGCGCGCTTCTGGTCATCACCCATGACCTGGAGGTGGCCCGCCGGCTGGGCGGCCAGGTGATGATCATGCTCAAAGGCAAGGTCATCGAAACCGGCAGTGCCGAGCAGGTGCTCAATGAACCTAGTCACGCTTATACCCGCGCCCTCCTGGCCGCGGAGCCCGCCCATTGGCAACGCTCGCCGGTTCGTACACCCGAAGGCGAGCCAGTGATAGCGGTGCATGATCTTGCTCTGGCGCGCGGAGGCAAGACGCTGCTCCGCGACCTGAGTTTCAACCTGCATCGGGGGCAAATCCTGGGCGTGACCGGCCCGTCCGGGTGCGGAAAGTCCACCCTGGGCGATGCGCTTCTCGGGCTGATCCGCCCTCATTCAGGCACCGTCACGCGCCTGCCCGGGGTGCCTCGGATCGCCTTCCAGAAGCTGTTCCAGGATCCGGTCGCCGCGTTCCCTCCAAGCGTGACCCTTGGTCGTACCCTGGCAGACCTGGTGAGACGACATCGCCTGAACCCGCGGCGCATTGACGTTTTGCTCAAGCGCCTACGCCTGGAGCCGGCGCTGCTCGACCGTCGACCCGGCAATGTTTCAGGTGGCGAACTGCAGCGGCTCTCTCTGCTGCGCGTTCTTCTGGTAGAGCCTGCGTTCATCTTCGCTGACGAGCCCAGCTCGCGATTGGACCTGATCACTCAACGGGAAATGCTGGAGCTGCTGGTGGAAAACGTCAGGGAAAGTCGCACCGCCCTGCTGCTGGTCAGCCATGACCAGGCGCTGATCGAGGCGGTGTCCGACCAGCGCCTACACCTGGGCGACCTTGCGCAGCGCCCCGCCGAGCCGGCATCGCCCGCCGGGAACGTACCCTTCTGCAGTCCAGCTCGGTAAGGTTTGTATGAACGCGAATTTAGCTCGCAACTTCGGCGTTGCGCTATTGTTCAGCCCGGTGGCCCTTGCTGAGACAGCACCGCCCGGGGGCAACGGTTGGCTCGAAGACAGTACCTGGAGCCTGCTCAATCGCAGCGTGTTCGATCAGCGCGACTACCGCCATGGTGGCGTCAACGGTGGCGCGCGCAACGCTTACAAGCCTCGGCGCGAGCGCAATGGAAAAGCCGAGGAATGGGCATATGGCCTGATGGGTCAGTTTCAGTCCGGCTTTACCCAAGGGGTACTAGGCGTGGGCCTCGATGCCCATGCCTATCTGGGTGCCAGCCTGGACAGTGGCGGTGGGCGGGCCGGCAAGGCGCGCCTGCTGGCGCTGGATAATGAGGGCCATCCAAAGGGGGAGTACAGCCGCGGCGGCGCCGCGCTCAAGCTGCGCTACGCGGACACCGTGCTGACTTATGGGGAACAGCGGGTGAAAACACCTGTGTTCAGTTCTTCTGACAGCCGTTTGCTGCCCGAGACCGCCACAGGCGTCTTCTTGATCAACCAGCCAGTGGATTCGCTGAGACTGGTGGCCGGTCATTTCACCGAAAGCACGGATCGCAACGCCAGCAGTCACGACCAAGGCCTGGTGGTCAACTATTCCAACGCCCCCAAAGGCAATGCCTTCGACCTCGCCGGGATGGTATGGAACCCCTCTCCCGGACTGCGCGCCAGCCTTTACAGCGCCCGCTACCAGGACAGCTGGAACCAGCATTACCTGGGCGCTACCTTGGTGCGTGCCCTGGACGACCGCCGCAGCCTAAGCCTTGACCTTAACCTCTACCGAACGCAGGACACCGGACGGGCGCTGTCCGGGCGTATCGACAATACCACCTGGAGCCTGCTCTCGCGGTACAGCCAAGGAGCCCATGGCCTGAGCCTGGGATGGCAGCAGGTGAACGGCGACAGCCCCTTCGACTACGTCACCCGGGGTGCGATCTTCCTGGCCAACGCCGTGCAGCTGTCTGACTTCAACGCGCCTCATGAAAGGTCGTGGCAAGCGCGGTACGACCTGGACATGAGCCTGTATGGCGCTCCGGGGCTACAACTGAGCGCAGCCTATGTGCGCGGTTTCGGTATCGATGGCAGCCAGGTCGACCCGCGGGGTGGCTATGCCTATCTGGGCTATGGTCAAGGCGGCAAGCATTGGGAGCGTGACCTGGAAGCCCGCTATGTGGTCCAGAGCGGCAAGGCCAAGGGCGCGGTGTTCTCGCTGCGGCACAACGCGCACAGGGGAAACAGCGCCCAGGCGGAGCTGGATACGGATCAGTTCCGGCTGGCTGTGGAATATCCTCTGACCGGCAGGCTTTGATTCAAGGCTTTCCCAACGGGCGCCGACGCCTAGCCGCGTTGCGCCAGAATGGCGTCGAGCAAGCCGGGGAACCTTGCCTCCATCTCATCCCGTCGTAACGAATTCATATGGGTAGTGCCCAGGCTGCGGGTATGCACCAGGCCCGCGTCTCGCAGCACGCGGAAATGATGGGAAACGCTGGACTTGGGCCGCCCACCGTCCAGCTCACCGCAGCTGGCCTCCGCCACACCGGCCAGATGTCGAACTATTTCCAGGCGTACGGGGTCACTCAAGGCGTAGAGCACGCGCTCGAGGACAAAGGCTTCAGGTTCCGGGTGTTTGTAGGCTCGCATGACGAACATGATACCGGGGGCTATCGCTCACGGCTATATTTCGAATACTATCGAACTATCGTACTTAACCAGTGGAGCCTATCCATGTCCGCGCTGTTCCAACCGTTCAAGCTCAAAGATGTCACTCTGCGCAACCGCATCGCCATTCCACCGATGTGCCAGTACATGGCCAAGGACGGACTGATCAACGACTGGCACCTGGTTCACCTGGCCAGCATGGCCCGTGGTGGTGCCGGCCTGTTGGTGGTCGAAGCCACCGCGGTTGCGCCTGAGGGACGCATTACCCCCGGCTGCGCCGGTATCTGGAACGACGAGCTGGCCCAGGCCTTCGTGCCCGCGGTGCAAGCCATCAAGGCGGCAGGCTCGGTGCCTGGCATCCAGATCGCCCACGCCGGGCGCAAGGCCAGCGCCAACCGCCCCTGGGAAGGCGATGACCATATCGCTGAAGGCGCGCCGCAAGGCTGGCAGACCATCGCGCCCTCCCCGATCGCTTTCGGCGCCAACCTGCCCAAGGTACCTCGGGAAATGACCCTGGATGACATTGCCCGGGTTCGCCAGGACTTCGTAGACGCCGCGCGCCGCGCGCGGGACGCGGGCTTCGAGTGGATAGAACTGCACTTCGCCCACGGTTACCTGGGCCAGAGCTTCTTCTCCGAGCACTCCAACCAGCGCACCGACGCCTACGGCGGCAGCTTCGAGAACCGCAGCCGCTTCCTCTTGGAAACCCTGGCCGCGGTGCGTGAGGTATGGCCGGAGCATCTCCCTCTGACCGCGCGCTTCGGGGTGATCGAATACGACGGTCGCGACGAGCAGACCCTCGAAGAATCCATTGAGCTGGCGCGCCGTTTCAAGGCCGGCGGCCTGGATCTGCTCAGCGTCAGCGTGGGTTTCACCATTCCCGACACCAATATCCCATGGGGTCCGGCGTTCATGGGGCCGGTCGCTGAGCGTGTACGCCGCGAAGCGGGCCTGCCGGTCACTTCCGCCTGGGGCTTCGGCACGCCACAGCTGGCCGAGCAGGCCGTCGCCGCCAACCAGCTGGACCTGGTCTCGGTAGGCCGCGCGCACCTGGCCGACCCCCATTGGGCCTACTTCGCCGCCAAGGAACTGGGGGTCGAGAAAGCCTCCTGGACCCTGCCAGCGCCTTATGCCCACTGGCTGGAGCGTTACCGCTAAGGTCCCGGCCTGCCTTCAAACCAGGGGCTGAGCGGCAGCGCGGCCTCTGGGCAGGCAATGCCTGGGTGATGCTAAGCTGGCCCCTTTCAATCTGACGCGATTCTCCATGCGTGACCTCAAAGCCCTGGATTTCAACCTGCTCAAGGCCCTGGACGCCCTGCTCGACGAGCGCAATGTCACGAGGGCGGCGCTGCGGCTGGGGGTAACCCAGCCGGCCATGAGCGGGATGCTTACCCGGTTACGGGCGACCTTCGACGATCCGCTTTTCGTGCGCGCCCAGCGCGGCATGGTCGCTACTGCGCGGGCGCAGCAACTGGCCGCCCCGCTCAAGGCGGCCCTGGCCGGGGTCGAGGGCCTGTTGGCGCCGGCGACCTTCACGCCTTCCAGTGCTCGGATGACGTTCACCCTGGCCGCCAGCGACTATGCCCTGCGCGCCATCACCGTACCGTTTCTGGCTCGCCTCAAGTCAGAGGCGCCAGGAATCCGGGTTGCGCTGGTGCCCGTCGAAGAGGATCGGTTGCAGCGTCAGCTCGAACGCGGCGACCTGGACCTTGCATTGGTTACCCCGCAGAGCGCGCCGGCCGACCTGCATGCACGGGTGCTGTTCGATGAGCATTACGTGTGTGTGGCACGGCAGGGGCATCCTGTAGTCGATACCGACAGGCCGCTGACGCTGGATGCCTTCTGCGCGCTGGACCATGCCTTGGTGTCGTATACCGCCGGCGCCTTCGAAGGCGTGACTGACGAGGCCCTGGCCCGCCTAGGTCGCAGCCGCGCTGTAAGCCTTTCAGTGAAAAGCTTTCTGATCCTGCCGGAGATCCTGCGCGCCAGTGATCGGGTGGCCGTGCTGCCGAGCCGTCTGGTTGTCGGCCTGGAGGGCTTGACCTGGGTGGAACCGCCACTGGCGGTACCAGGCTTCACCAAGGTAGCGGCCTGGCATGAGCGTACCCATGCAGACCCCGGTCACCGCTGGCTGCGCCAGCTTTTATTCGCCAGCTGTGATCAGGTCACCCCCTAGGGTTCAAGACGCGCCTTGGGCGGCCAACACCAGGCCGTCCAGCCAATCCTGATGGCCGTTGAGCATGGGGTTTGGCTTGGCCAGGCGCAGCTCCTGGGCAGGCCGACCGATCTGGGTTTCCTGGGTGAGAATGCGCACACGGCCTCCGCTCAGGTCCTCGATCAGCCAGGCGTGGTGGACATCCAAGCGGTCTCCACTGCCCTCTTCCCCAGCCCAGCCGTGCCAGGCGACACGCCCAGGCTGGCCCAGCGCTGGCGCCACATATTCGGTGCAGCGCGCATGTACCGGGAAACCGAAGGTTTCGAAATAGAAATGGGCATCTTCAGACAGCTCTGGCCCGGTGTTGTCCATGAAACGGACATTGGCCGAGTTGGCGTAATAGGTGGGCCAACGTGCGGGGACGGCGAGCAACGGCCAGACTTCATTGGCGCTCAGCCCGGCGACTATCACCTCGTTGGAGACGAAGTTATCGGTGAAGCCGGGGGTATAGCCTTCAGGCCAGATGATTGCGTGCATGGTCAAATCTTCATGATGGGAAGGAGCCCAATGGTGCGATATCCGCTGATATCACGCCAATCCTGAAAATTTATCTCAAATATCAGCCCGCGTTATGTCAGCTCTACCGTCTCGTTGTTCATGCTGTTGCCGAAGATCTTCTAGACCAGGCTCGCGCTGCTGCGGCACCGCCAATATGTCGCCTATCCGGCGAATAGGCGTTACAGGCTATATGATGCGCGCCGGACACGAGAGCGGGAAAGCCGAGAGTGACAAAGCGGCTTGCAGGTGGGCGTAACCAACGGAACTCACAATAGGAATCCTTAAGATAAGCTCCCTGGGCTCAATTTTTCTTGAGCCTTCCAGGAAAATCTTGAGTTTCGCCCATTATTCACATTTTTTCTTGAGTCACCAGGCGTCGGTCTCGCTGGGCGCGCCGGGCAACAGGCCCATGAACGCCAAGCCATGAGCACACTTCAAGTCAGGCCGCTTCGACTGAGCGCGCGGCTGGTGGCGGCCGTGACCGCATCATTAGGGTCGCCTTCCTCGTGCAGAGAAATGCGGTAAGTCTCCGGCAACGCCAGCCCGCCCGCCAGTGCCAGCAAGGCGATGACTACGAGATAAAACGCTGGAGCCAGGCTGCTGCCCGTGGCACCGATCAGCCAGGTCGCCACCAGCGGTGCCGTGCCGCCGAACAGGGTATAGGCGGCATTGTAAGTAATGGCGGACGCCGTGTAGCGGGTGCGGGTGGGAAAGCTTTCGGCCAACAAGGCGGCAGTCACCACGCCACAGAGCACGGCCCCGACGGCCAGCAGCAGCACCCCGACGATCGCTGGCCCTGCACCGCCATTGCCGGCCAGCCAATAGGCGGGAAATACGGTCAGCATCAGCCACAGACAGGTAAAGCCGATGGTCTTGCGCCGTCCGACCCGGTCGGAAAACGCGCCTGCCAGGGGGCAGGCAATGGCCGCGAAGACCAACGCTATCGTAGTCACGCCCAGGGAGTGCGCGCGGCTGAGGTGGCCTACCAACTGCAGGTAGGTGGAGAAATAGGTAGTGAACATATAGAAGGACAAGGCAGTCAGGGAGATGAACGCGCCCAGGCAGCACATGGTGCCGGCCTGCCGGGTGAAGGTTTCCCGCAACGGCGAGTGAGGGTGACCGGCCTGTTGGGCTTGGGCAACGCGAAACGCTGGGGTTTCTTCCATTCGCCAACGCAGCACCAGGCCAACCAGGCCCAGGGGCGCGGCAACCAGGAAGGGAACCCGCCAGCCCCAGTCTGCCATGGCCTCGGCCGCCAGGCTGGCCTCCAAAGCATAGGCCAGCACGGCCGCCGCAGCGAAGGCCGAAAAAGTCGACACTGGCACGAAGCTTCCATACCAGGCGCGCCTGTGTCGGGGCGCATGCTCCATCAGATAGGCCACCGCGCCGGCATATTCGCCCCCGGCGGAAAAGCCCTGGGCGCAGCGGGCAAGGGTCAACAGCACCGGTGCCCAGACGCCGATGCTGGAATAGGTCGGCAATAGCCCGATGAGGGTAGTCGAGCCCGCCATCAAAAGGATGGTCAGCGAGAGGACGCGTTTACGGCCAAGACGGTCGCCCAGCGCCCCGAACACAACGCCGCCCAGTGGTCGCAGGGCAAAAGCCACTGCGAATACCGCGAAGGTTTTGAGAAGCGCCACCCCGGGCGCGCTGCTGGCGAAGAACTGATTGGCGATCAAGGTAGCCAGGAAGCCGTAGACAGCGAAGTCGAACCACTCCACGAAGTTGCCGATGGCCGAGGCAGCGATGACTTTGCGAAGGGTGGCCGGTGTTGCCTCTGTGCTGGCGGCGGTTTCCATGGGCATGCTCCTGATAGCGGATGAGGCGATTATCGGCCTCTGCCCACCCTGTTCTGTTCAGGAAACGCCTCTGGCATAGCTGTCAGCGCGCCGACCAGGCCGACGGACCGCTGTGGGTTGCAGTGTCTGTCGGTTGCCCAGTCGTGCCCGAGCAAGCGTTTTGCTATGCTCGCGCTGCCCATCGCGGACCGTGCTGTCCCAGCCCACCCGGAGTTGTAGCTTGCGCCATCCTTTGTCCTCTCTGCGTGGTCGTCTCACAGCCCTCGTACTGGTAAGCACCCTGCCCCTGGCTGGCTGCGCGGCCATGGCCCTGGCCGTGCTGTTGCGCAATGAAGAGTCCGAGGCCATTTCCAGAGCCCTGGAAGCCAACCGGCAAACCGCGATCGCGGTCCAGGTCACCTTGAATCGCTCATTCGCGGTGCTGGACGCGCTGGCCCAGTCACCGCTGCTCGACGGAACGGATCTTGCCCCCTTTGCCGCCATGCTGGAGCGGGTACTGCCTGTGATGCCTGGTTCCCGGTCGCTGCTGCTCGCCGCGCCAGACGGGCAATTGCTGCTCAGGGCATCCCCTGGCCCGTACGTGACCTTCCACCAGCCCGCGGAGCCTACCAGCTTCGCGCAGATGGTGGAGCGCCCCGCTCCGATGGTCGGGCAGCTTGGCCAGGGCCCGTCGGGAACCTGGGCCATCCCTCTGCGGGTGCCGGTGATACGCGACGGCAAGCTGCGCTATGTACTGACCACCCCGCTGCTGCCGACGACCCTGGGAGATGTATTGGGGCTACAGAAGCTTCCTGAGGGCTGGACAGTGGTGGTGTTCGACAATAATGGGCGGCGCATCGCCAGGGTACCGGAACGGGGTTTCGCCCTGGGCGACCAGGTATCACCGGACCTGCTCGCGCTCGTCAGGCGCAGCCAGGCCGAGGAAGGCAGCGGGATCACCCATACCTCCGCCGGTGAAGAAGTCTATACCGCTTACGTTCGCTTGCCGCAAAGTGGCTGGACCCTCGCCACCGGCATCCCTACCCGGCAAGTTTCCGCCACTGTCAGCCGGGCGATGCTGCTCTATGGCGGCGGCCTGGCGCTATCATTGCTTTTGGCCAGTCTGGCCGCCTGGTTCGCCGCGCGGGGCATCAGCCGGCCCATGGCGCAATTGCGTGAAGCGGCGAAGGCGGTGGGCCGGGGCGAAACGCCAACAGCCGTTGCCAGCGACATCAAGGAGGTTCGTGACGTCGGCGAGGCGCTGGAGCATTCGGCCCAGGCCCTGGCAGCAAGCGAGCAGGCGCGTGGCGATGCCCTGGCGCACCTTGCCGCCGCTCACCAGGAACTGATGGAGGCGGATCGCCGCAAGGATGAGTTCATCGCCACGCTGGCCCACGAGCTGCGCAATCCCCTGGTGCCTGTTCGTCAGGCCGCCGCGCTTCTAAGGCACCCTCAGAGCGAGCCTGCCCGTGCGCAGAACCTGGCGGTGATCGACCGACAACTCGGGCATATGGCGCGCTTGCTGGACGATCTGCTCGATGCCGCGCGACTCAACTTCGGCGATATCTCCCTGCGGCTCGAGCGCCTGGACATCGTGGCGCTGCTGCGCGACGCCTTGGGCTTTGTCCGCGAAAAGGCGATGGAAAAACACATATTGCTGAGCGAGGGCCTGCCACAAGCGGCAGCTTATGTGGAGGGCGACGCCCTTCGTCTGCAACAGCTGTTCGTGAACCTGCTCGATAACGCTGTCAAATATACCGAGCCGGGTGGGCAGGTCATGCTGACTGCCCAGGTGAGCGCCGGGCAGGTCGAGGTGGCGGTAGTCGACAGCGGCCGCGGTCTGGCGCCCGAACAGATGGAAGAGATCTTCCGCTTGTTCGGACGTGTCGCCAGTCTCGGCTCCGACGCCGGTGGCCTGGGCGTCGGCCTGGCTCTGGCCAGACGCCTGGTGGAACTGCATGGCGGAACACTGAGTGTCCATAGCCCGGGCCTTGGGCAGGGAAGCGAGTTCCTTACCAGGCTGCCCCTGGCAACGCTGCAAGGCACGCCTGCCGAGGTTCAGGCTCCGCCGCCCTCGGCCCCGCAGAGCCCAGCGAGCCGGCATGTCTTGATAGCCGACGACAATACCGACATCGCCACTACCTTGCAGGCGTTGCTGGAAATGGAGGGCCATCAGGTTCGTCTGGCGTTCGACGGCGCGCAGGCCGTAAGCCTCTGCGAGGCAGCGATGCCTGAGGTGGCCATCCTCGACATTGGCATGCCAGGCCTTGATGGACATCAGGCGGCCCGGGTAATCCGAGCCCTGCCCGAAGGCCATATGCCCTATCTGATCGCGGTCTCCGGCTGGGGCCAGGCCGAGGACGTGCACACAGCCTTGAGTGCCGGCTTCGACATGCATCTGACCAAGCCGGCGGACCTGGATGAGCTGCTCAGGCTGGTAGCCACCGGCCGGCGCGGTGAAGGCACGAGCGCCAGGCCCTGAGGCCTGGGCTCTCACGCATCCGCTATCGACGTTTACGCCGGCGTGGGCTGGCCCTGCTCGGCCAGGGCCTGGAAATCCGCCATCGGCAGTGGCCGGCCGAGAAGATAGCCCTGGGCTTCGTCGCAATCCACCTGGACCAGGTCGCTGAGCTGGCTGTCGGTTTCCACGCCTTCGGCCGTCACCGTCATGGTCAGCGCGCGGCCGAGACCGATGATGGATTCGACGATCGCCAGGCCCGTACCGCGGCGTTCGCCGTGCAGGTCCGCAATAAAGCTGCGGTCGATCTTCAGGCCGTCGAAGGGGTACGTGCGCAGATAGCTGAGCGATGAATAGCCGGTGCCGAAATCGTCCAGGGCCAGGCGCACCCCCAACTGCTTGAGGTTGTGCATGATGGTCAAGGCCGCCGCGGAATCCTCCAGCAACACGGTTTCGGTAATCTCCAGTTCCAGCCGGGCCGCTGGCAAGCCTGTCTGCTGCAACACCCGATGAATACGGGCTACCAGGTCGCCACGCTGGAACTCCACCGGCGACAGGTTGACCGATACCACCAACTCCCCGCCCCAGCCAAGCGCCGCCTGGCAGGCCGTGTGCAGCACCCAGTCGCTGAGCGGGACGATCAGCCCGGTTTCCTCGGCCACCCCGATGAACTGCGCCGGTGGCAGCCGGCCACGGCCAGGATGGTGCCAGCGCACCAGGGCCTCGGCGCCGCTCAGGGTCTGGCCATTGACTGCATAGCGAGGCTGGAACTCAAGCACCAGCTCCGAGCGACGCAAGGCATTGCGCAAGTCCGTTTCCACCTGGCGTCGCTCCAGTACGCGCTCGTTCATCTCCGAGGCGTAGAACTGCCAATTGTTCTTGCCGGCAGCCTTGGCTTCGTACAAAGCGATGTCGGCATAACGCAATAGGTCGCCGGGATGAGTGCCGTCTCGGGGCGCAACCACCACGCCCATGCTTACCCCTACGGTGAGTTCGTGCTCCCCCTGCATGATCGGCTGACCCAGCGCATCGCGGATGCGCGCGCATAGATTTTCCACCGAATAGCCTGCAGGCAGATGTTCGACGACCACCACGAATTCATCGCCACCGAGTCGGGCAACCAGGTCGCGATCACGCACGCACAGGCGCAGGCGATTGGCGATCTCGCACAACACTCGGTCGCCCGTGGGGTGGCCCAGGGTATCGTTGATAGGCTTGAAACGGTCCAGGTCCAGGCTCAACAGATACAGCGGCTCGCGGCGGTCAGCCAGCACTGTCTGCAGGTGGGTATAGAGGTAGGCGCGGTTCGCCAGACCGGTGAGCGCATCATGTTGCGACATGTGCTTGATCCGGCGCTTGGCTTCCACCTCCTGGGTGACGTCGTTCACCGTCCCGCAATAGCCCGAAGCGCCTGTCGGGTGACCGAGTGCACGTACCGAAAGCACGCAATCGCGCAGGCGCCCTTCGCTATCGGCATAGCTGCACTCCAACTGCCGCTTTGCCGGTAACGCGGCATCGGCTTCCTGGCCCGCCGCCCCGCAGAACTGCTCCCATGACACCTGGAGCAGATCGCACAGCGGCCGGCCCAGCCATTGCTCCCGAGAGAATCCCGTCATGACGCTGAAGCGCTCGGAAAGATAGGTAAGCAGGCCTTTGCCGTCGGTTTCCCAGATCCAGTCCGAGGACGCTTCAGTGATCGAACGAAACCGCTCCTCGCTTCGCAGCAGCGCGGCCTGGCCTGCATCGAACGCGACCGCCGAGCGCAACATGCGGCGTTGCAATACCCCCATGAGCAGACCGAACACGGCCAGGATCAAGCCCAGCGCCGGCAGCAGGGGCCGGATGAAGGCATCGCCTGGTCGCTCGGCCGTCCAGCCAAGCTCCAGCTGGGTGTCAAGGTCGCCCTTGACCCGCAAGGACGTTGCCGTCGCCGGATGCGCCTGGCCGATATGCGCTTCCAGCCCCTGTACGGCGAATTCGTCGGTTGCCATGCGGGGCAGATCCAGTATATCCACGTAGACCAGCACCCAAGTCTTGGCCAGGGCCTTGGGGTCATCCATCTCGGAGGGTTTGATGGCGGCGGCGTAGACTTGCGCGGGACGGCCCTGGATCAGGTAATAGCCGTGGGCTGTCTGGTCATCCACGGCCCGCTTCCGTGCCAGGCTCGCCAGCGCGGCCAGGTCCGCGTTGATGTAGCGGGCGGCGCTGGTGTCGCTCAGCTTGCCATCGACGACGGCATAGCGCGTATTGAGCGTGGTGTCGAGAATGAATACCCCTTCCAGCGAATAGTTGCTGAACAGCGAGGGCCCCATGTTATCGCGCTCGAATGCCCAGTCCAGGTCCACCGAGCGCTGACCGGCATAGCGATAGGCATCGTCCCAGAAGGCGTAGTCAGCCAAGGCGATGTTGAGCAAGCGTCCGTTGCTCTTGAAGGCCCGCGCGACATCGGCCACCGAATGTTCCGCCTGGCGAGCGTTCTGCTCGCGGGCGATGACTACAAGGGCCACCGCGGCAATGACGAAAAGCGCGGCCATCAAGGCTACAAAGCCCCAAGCGAACCGCCTTGTGGCGTGAATGTGATTGGAACGAACGGATGACGCGTCGCGCATGGCTGGGCTTTACCTTGAAGTAGGAGCACACCGGGCAGCGGCTGCCTCAGTGTGACGCCCCTCTATCGGCAACACCGCGGCTTACATGAGCCTAGGACGCGCGGATCAGCTCAAACGCAGGTGTCGCAGCCAGGTTTCGAGTGAATCACCGCTGCCCAACCCAGGCTGGACCAGGCCATCGATCATGAAGGTAGGCGACACATGGATGCCGTTCTGCCGGGCGTACTTGCAGTGCCATTTGATTTCCCGATCCAGGTCGGGAATGGCGAAGGCTGCCTCGAGCGGTACCCCGCTGTATCCTTCCAGGCGCGCAATGATCTGGTTCGGCGTGGCATCCAGGTTGGGCCCGGCGGCATGATGTTCGAACTCGAACTCCTCCCGATGGGCCGCAATGGCCGCCATCACGTCCCAGGCGCGCGCCTTGCCATTGGGCAAGGTGGACGCCGCCAGGATGCAGCGCACCAGCACGCCTGAATACAGATGCCAGGGTTGCGACTGCAAGCGCACCTTGAGGGTCAGCCGGTTTTCACCTGCCAACGCCAGTAACGGCTGAAGCTTGTTGAAGGCTTTTACCGAGAATGGGCAGGTCGGTTCCAGGAAAACTTCGAAAACACGCGGACCGTGGCCCCAGGTCAGGGGTTCGGCGTGCCAGGTAGCGTCGCTCATTGCAGTTCCTCGAGAAGGCATGGACAGAGGAGCAACGCTACCCCAGGTGCTTGCCTCGGACAACGTCGAGGCAACCAATGTAGCGGGATCTTCAAGTCCACCGCCTTACCAGGCCTGGGCGCTTGCCCCCGGCTTGAGCAATTGCAGTTGCTGCCGGTAGTCATCGGTAATCTGCCGGGCCTGGCTGGTGTTGCTGACCACCCGCGGCGTGATCAGCACGATCAGCTCGGTGCGATCGCGACTCTTGCTGGTGCTGCCGAACAACCAGCGCAGGCCAGGCACCCGGCCAAGTCCGGGCACGCTCGATACGCTTTCGCTGTTGTCCTGCTTGATCAATCCGCCCAGGAGAATGGTCTGGCCGCTCTGTACGGCGATCTGGGTAGACACCGAGCGGGTGGAGATGACGGGATTCGGCTGGCTGGTGGTGACATTGCTGCTGTCGGCGTCGCTGACCTGCTGCTGGATCTCCATGGACACCAGCCCGCCCGGGTTGATGCGCGGGATTACATCCAGGATGACGCCGGTCTGCACATATTCGACGCTGCTCAAGGTCGTATCCGAAGTGGTAGTGCTGACGGTGGTCTGACTGATGGGGATATTGTCGCCCACCTGGATCTGCGCTTGCTGGTTGTTCATCACCACCAGGGACGGTGCCGACAGCACTTGAGTGCGACCGCTGGTTTCCAGCGCATGCAAGGCGACCTGCAGGTTATTGCTCACGAAGGAATAGAACAACGAGTCGCTGGAACCCAGCCCCGCCCCGCCGCTGCCGAGCGCGCCCTGGCTGCCGCTGGTGTTGGCCACGGTGGTGCTCGATGAGTTGCCAGCCAGGCGGCCGAGATACCACTGCACCCCCAGGTCCAGCTCGCCGGTGAGCTTGACCTCGAGGATGCGCGTTTCGATCTGGACCTGCGGGGGCAAGGTATCCAGGCGCCGGATCGCGGCTTCGATTTCCTTCCACTGAGCCGGCCGAGTGCGTACCAGCAACTGGTTGGTGCCCTTCTGCGCGCTGATACGCACGGTCTCCTGCAAGCCGTGGGTCTGCTGGGACGCCTGGCTGGTACCGCTGTACTCGCTGGTGTCCTGGCCGTCCTGCTCGGCACTGTCCTGGTCGGCGCTTTCCTCCGCGGCCCCGGATAGCCCGCCCGACATTGCCGTGGTGGCCGCGCCATTCAAGGCGCCGGCGCTGGCGCCCATGGTAGTGCCGCCAGTGCCGTTGAGCGAACCTAGCGTAGTGGTCTTGACCCCGGGCGCTACCTTGGCCGCGCTTTCCTGCCTGGCCTGGCTGCTGCCGTAGATCTGCCGCAGATAACCGGCCAGGTCCGCGGCTTTCATGTTGCGCACATCATAGACGTACAGCTGCGGTTCGTTGCCGCCCCCTTCGTCGATGGTACGAATCCAGTCCCCGACTTCCCGCAGGTATTCGGGCTGGGGCGAAATCGCGACTATGGAGTTGGTGCGCTCATTGGGCATGAACTTGACCATGCTGGCCAGGGGCATGCCGCTGTCGGGGCCGAACAGCTTCTGCAACTGCGGCATCAGCTCGGCCACCGATGCCCGTTGCAGCCCGTACACACCGATGGACATGCCCTTAAGCCAATCCACATCAAAGGTGTCGATGGTGTCCTGGTAGTTGGCCAACTCCTCTGGGGTACCCGCCAGGCTGAGCAGATTGCGCGCGGGGTCAACCAGCAGGAAGGCATTCTCCCGCACGAAGGGCTTGAGCAGCTTCTGCATGTCCGCCGCGCCTATGTAGCGCAGCGGGTACATCCGCGCTGAAAGCCCGCTGGCGGGCGCGCTGACAGCCACTTCCGGGACCAGCTTGCCGGCCACCGCCTGGTCCGCCGGCAGCACCACATAGCGCGTGCCTTGGCGGATCATGGCGTTGTTGGTCCATGACAACAGGGTTTCCAGGATGGAGAGCGCCTGCCGCTTGGTCACCGGGCGGGACGTGGAGAAGCTCACGTTGCCCTTCACCCCCTGGGTGATGCTGTAGTTCTCGTGCAGCAGGTCACCGAGCACGGTATTGATCACCGCTTCGATGGGCTGGTCGGTAAAGTTGAAGACCACCTCGCCCTGCTCGCTGTCCGTCGACGCTGACACGGCCTTGGCCGGCCGTACGAAGCGTTGCGTGCCGGCCCTGACCTGGCGTTGCGGCGGAGTCGTCACGCTGGCGGTGGCATCGGGGACCGGCGAAGGTTCTTCGCTGTCCACCGGCAAAGCTGGCCGCGAGGCCCCGGTGCCGGCCAGGGCTTCGCCCATCAGCCTGGGGTCGTTCTCCAGGCCATGGTCGGCGGCGCAGCCGGCCAACGCCAGCGCGGCGGCCAGGCTCATCAAGGGCGCCCGTAAGCGCAGGAAGGAAAAAGAAGCGCGACTGTGTTCGGTCATGGTTGCTGTACATCTGAGAGTTTGGGTATTGGCGAGGTCCCTGGCGCCGGCAAGCGGGCGAAGGGCAGGCTCAGGCGGCGAACCTGGCCCTGGCGAGTAAAGGTGACGCTGGTAGCGTCGAGTTCGGCGAGCAGCCAATCGCCGTCCAGGCGATCGCCACGCTTTAGCCGCAAGGGGCGTTTATCGCGCTGGCGCAGCAGCGCCCAGCGAGCATCGCCGTCGATGATCACGCCACTCAGGCTGAGGCCTTCGAGGCCTGGCGCGGCGGCCGCCGCGGGGCCAGGGTCGGGCTGGCGCGCCGGGCTGAACAGCGGGCGTCTCCAGGCAACGGCCAGGTCTGCCAGCGTGGCGACCGGCAAGGCCGGCACCGGCTCCGCCACCTGTTTCGCGCCAGTGTCGGCAGTGCCCTGAGGCAGCCAGTGAAGAGACCCAGTGTCATCCGTCCATAGCCGCGCAAGGCTGAGGGCCAACAGGGCGTTGAGAGCGAGCAGGCCCAGGCGGGCCGGGGTTGGCTTCATTCGGGACTTGCCTCCCCGGCGGTGGGTGCCAGGTAGCCACGTACCAGCAGGTGAACCTGAAGCGTTCCTGGGCCGCCCTGGGCGGCAGCGCCAGCTTGGCGATGGATGCTCAGGGCATCGATGAACAGATAGGGCTGGCGGTACTCGAGGGCCTGGAACAGCTTGATCAGAGGCTCTATGGCGCATTCCAGGGTGAGGCTCACCTTCACTGCCTGGTAGGGCTCGCCGTTTTCGGGCGGAGCCACCATCGGCATCCGCTGGGTCACTTCGCAGCCGAGGCCGGCTGTAGTAGCGGCCTTGACCTGGTCCATCACTAGCTGCATCAGTTCAGCCGCGGCCACGCTAGGGTCATCACCGGCCAGCAGGCTACCCTGGGCGGCAGGTTGCTGGCGCGCACGCTCCAGCCGGGCCTGCAGCTCCGGCCCCTGGCTGAGCTGCCGAGCATAGCGCTGTTGCTGTTCGCGCAATTGCTCGGCCTGCGCGGACATTGCGCGCAGCGGGCCGCTGAACCAGCTATCGATCAACAGCGTCCACGCCAGCCAGGCCACGACGAGAACCGCCAGCAGCGCAGCTACCTTGCGCTCACGGTTGGTCAGGGGACGCGCCATGGCTGGGCTCCTTGGTGAGCTGTGCGATAAGGGAGAAGCGCTCCCGGCCCGTGCCGGCGTCCGGCTGGATGACACCCTGGAAACGTGCCTCCCCCAGGGTCCGGCATTGCTTGAGCTGACTGATCAGGCTACTGGCCCTCGAGCTCTGTCCGCTCATGGACAGCTCGCCGTTTTCGCTGACTTCCAGTTGCTCGAGCCAGGTGTCATCGTCAAGGCACTGGCTGAGATCGGCCAAGACACTGGCCAAGGGCGCGCGAGCGGCTTTCAAGCCGGCCAGGTAGGTAGCGGCACCCTCGGTATTGAGCAGTTCCCGGCGGACGGCCTCCAGCTTTGCCAAGGCCTGACGCTGCCCTTGGACGGCCTGTTGCATCCGCTCCAGCTCGGCGTCACGCTGGTGCAACAGCCCAAGCATTGCCAGGAGCAGCAGCGCGGCCGCCAGCCAGGCCAGGCCGCGATCCAGGAACCGGCCGGGCGCTGGTCGGGGGCGCTGACTGGGTGGCAGCAAGTCGACCGCCAGGCTGCGGCCATCATCGGCGCGCGCGTCGATTCCGGCCAGGGTAAGGCCTCGCCCGTGGCAGGCCTGGATGATCGTATCCAGGCGCGCCTGCGGGATGACGACCAGTTGAACGCGCACCTTATCGCCCTGCCGCTCTACCACCCGGGCGTCGTAATAAAGCTGCTGCGCCGGGTACGGGACATAACGATCCATCTCGAACCCGAGTACGGCCCTCAGGTCCCGAGCGGCCGCCGCGGGCAAACTGACCGGCGGGCACAGTACCTCGCGACCGGGCAGTACCAGGGTAACGCGCGTGCCCGGCTCCAGGGCCTCGACCAGCGGCCAGTCAATGCGCCTTGTGTCGGGAGCCACATCCAGCCGGGCGCGCAGGAAAGCTGGCAGCAACGCCCATAGCTCCGCCAGCCAGGCGTGATAGAGAGGGCGCGCGGTGCTGGCTCGCCACCAGGTGCCGAGCGCGGCGCGATACGAGCGCCAGGCGATAAACAGTGAGGTCATGTTTGCCAGCGCAAAACCCGATAAGGCCTGGCGCCCTCCTTCGCGGTGATCATGAGCAAGGTGGCTCGCACAGTGGCCCGGGCTCCATTGGGCAGGTGGGCACGACTGGTGATGGTGAAAATCTGCCCTGGCTCCAAAGCCATGCCAGCGACTCGTGGCAGGCCCAGGGCCCGCGTCAAGGGCGCTGCCGCCAGGGCACCATCCGGCTGCGGCTGCCCCGACCACACCGTGATGAATGGGGCGATGCGTGCGTGGAGCGTCGCGCTCATGCCTGGCAGCGGGCGCAGCTCTTCAGGCGTGCGCAGAGGCCTGTGTTCACGCTGACGGGCCAGCGCGGCCGTCAGCTGGGCTGCGCTGGCGCCGTCAGCGCCAAAGGCCTGGAGGAAACGCACCAGGGTAGAGGCCGGGGCGCTGTTGAGGTCGAGCTTGCCACGTTCACTGCGCACACTGATCCGTAGAGTGGCGCCATCGAAAGCGTGCTCGTGATCCTGGCCGTCGGCCCGCCAACGAAGCCGCGGTGAACTCGCCTGCAGGCCAAGCACGGCGAGGCTGATTCCGGCTTCCGCGGTGAGCACGGCCTGGGTGGACTGTTGCTGCCAGCGGGCCTGGCGCAGTTCAAGGCGCACCGTGCCAGCGACCGCCGCCAGTACGCCACTCAAGAGTGCCAGTACCCAGAGCGTCACCAGCAGCGCCATGCCCCTTTGCCTGCTCATAGGCCCGGCTCGCTGGAAAGGTCCATGCGCAGGCCGACCTGCTGGCGCACCCAAGGCACGGCGCCGGCCAGGCGAAGGTCGATACGCACTGCCCGAGGCAGCCGTTCCGGCCAAGGCCATTGCGCTATCCAGCCGGTAGGCTGGCCCAAAGAGTTCATACCCTGGTAACTGAACGCCAAGTCAGAGACGCCATGCAGCAGCACCTGGGCATCGCCCAGAGGCGTCAGGCCCCCTCCTGTCAGTTCGGCGAAGCTCACCATCAGGCACTGGTCGTCCAGGAAAACTCGCTGCTGTTGCAAGCCGGCCACCACGGTGCCGGCCATGGGGGCGAAAAACATCAGGGTGGTGGCGTCACCCACGAAGCGCTGGGGCTGGCTGCCGTCACCGGCCGGCGCGCTCAGGGGAAGCGCCTGGCTCAGCGCTCGGCGCAGGTACGCCTGGGTCGCGCGGACCTCGTCCAACTGTGTGCCGTAGGCCTCGACCCTGGCCAGGGCACGATTGGCTCCCACGATGGCGACGCCCACCAGCCCAAGGAACAAGCCCATCAGGGTCAGGACCACCAGGATTTCCAACAGGGTGAAACCTCGCTGGCCGGTCATGGCCTCACCCCTTGGGTACGTACGCGCAAACTGGAAAAGATCTGCTGCCGGCCCTGGGCCGCTACGCTCAGCTCCAGACGGTAAAGGGCGAGGCCGGGCGCCGTCGGTTCGCGGCGAACCTGCAGGGTCCATTCCACACCGTCCCATATGCCTTGTTGCTGTCCTGGCTGCAGGGCCCCTTCACCCAGCGCTTCGAACAGCGAGCGCGCGGCCAGGCTCAGGCGGTCACTGCCCTGGCTCTGCTGCAGCGCGCGAGCGCCCTGGGCGAAGCCACCCAACGCGGCAGCCGCGCAGAGGGCCAATACCGTCAGTGCGGCAAGCATCTCCAGCAGGGTGAAACCGCGTACATGCTTCATGGCAGCTCGCGCAGCCTCACGGAGCCGGTCAGCCAGGCCACATCGATACGCCACGCGCGGGCGCCATCGCTGACGCCGATATTGCCGCCGCTGGCGCCGCCATCAGGATAGAACTCATAAGCTGCGCCCAAGGCCTGGGCAGTGTGCAGGCGCAGGTGCAACGACGCCGGCCATTGGCTCGCCGGGCCAACCGGGCCTTTTACCGTACGTGCGTCAAGGTCGAAGCGTGCCTGAGCTGGCTGACCGGTCACGATGGCGTGCACCCGTGCGGCGCGCAGGGCATTGACCATCTGATTCAGGGCGCTCTGTTCCGCTGCCCGCGCCAGTCCTCGCTGCATCCCAATGCCGGCAAGCCCCGCGGCGACCCCTAACAGCAGCAAGACGATCAGCAGTTCGAACAGGGTGAAGCCGCGGCTACGCGGCAGCGAAATAGGCAGGCTCGGCACGTGGCTTATTCCCAGTTACCCAGGTCTGCGTTATAGCCCTCGCCACCCGGAACACCGTCCTGGCCATAGAAGATCAGGTCGAAGCTGCCATGTTCACCCGGGTAGCGGTAGCCGAAACCGTGGCCGAAGGGGTCTTGCAGATCCGATGCCTTGGCGTAGGGGCCGGCCCACTGGCGGGCGTTGGCCGGGCGGGTGACCAACTGGTTCAGGTTGGCAGGCGGCGCGCCTACGTCCAGGGCGTAGCTCTCGACTTTCATTCCAAGGCTGGCCAATTGAGCCTTGCCGGCGCCGTATTTGCCCTTGTCTACGTTGCCGCCCACCTGACGGACAACGATGGTGGCAACAATGCCGAGCAGGACGATTACGGCCAGCATTTCAAGAAGTGTGAAGCCGCGCTGATGCGCTGGACGAGAACGGAAGCGTTGCATGGAGGTTCCTCAGATATGACTGGTAAGGCTCATCAAGGGGAGCATGACGGCGAGCATGATCACGGCCACCAGGGCGGCCATGACCACGGTGAGGCTGGGCACCAGCGCCGCCAGCAAACGGTCGATACCGCGCTTGACCTCGACATCGAAGACATCCGCGGCCTTGAGCAGCATGGCGGCGAGCTGGCCGGACTCCTCGCCCACGGCGATCATCTGCAGGGCAAGTTCGGGCAGCAGCGGGTCGTGCTCGAAGGCCGCGGCCAGGCGCTGGCCGCTTTTGACCCGTTCGCTGACCTCGCCTACCTGGGCACGCATGGCATGGTTGGCGCTCAGCTGCCGTACGATCAGCAGCGCCGGCAGCAGCGCCACGCCGTTGTCAAGCAGGGTTCCAAGGGTGCGGGCCAGGCGCGCCGCCTCGAGTTTGCCAAGCAAGGGGCCCAGGCCCCGCGCACGCAGCAGCCAGCGGTCCTGGCGCTCGCGAAGCCCTGGCTGGCGGCGGCTCATCGACACGGCCCAGGGCAGCATTATCGCGACCGCGAGCAGGGCCAACCCGTATTGGCTCATGAAGGTGCCGAGCGCCAGGATCGCTTCAGTGATCCACGGAATGGGGACGCCAAGGTCGCGGAAGATCGGCACGAACTGTGGCACCACATAAGCCAGCAACAGCCCCAGCGCGCCCAAGACGCCGAAGACCAGGAAAGCCGGATAGATCAGCGCGTTGACCACCCCGGCGCGCAGGGCCTGGCTGCGCTCCAGGTACTGGCCCAACTGGGCCAGGGTGGTGTCAAGGGTGCCTCCGGCTTCCCCGGCGCGCACCAGCCCCAGGTAGAGCGTGGAGAACTGGCCGCCCTCCTCTTCCAGAGCCTGTGAGAAGGGTTTGCCGCCCTTGACCTGTTCACGGACCCTTTGTACCAATGCCTGTACCCGTGGTTCCTTGGCTTGGCGCAGCAGACTGCCCAGGGCCCGCTCCAGCGGCTGGCCGGCACCTAGCAAGGTAGCCAGTTGCTGGGTGAAGCTGACCAGGGCGGCGGCCTTGAACACCCGACGGCTACGCCCCAGTACCGATCCGCCGATACCCGGCTTGAGGCTGAGCAGCAGCAGCCCGCGGGCTTGCAGGCGGGTGGCCGCGAGCTGAGGATCAGCCGCGTCGATTTCGCCCCTGTGCATGCTGCCGTCGGCAGCCAGGGCCTTGAAGGAATAGACCGGCATATCAATCGCCGCGCGTGACGCGCAGCACTTCCTCCAAGGTGGTGATGCCTGCCAGCGCCTGGCGCAGGCCATCTTCATAGAGGGTCACCAGGCCATGGCGCTGAGCACAGGCCTCGAGGGTGGCGGCGTCGGCCTGTCGGGTCAGCAACTGACGCAGTTCATCGTTCATCACCAGCAGCTCGGTAATCGCGCTGCGGCCCAGGTAGCCGCCGCCGGGCGCGGTGGGATCGGCGCGGTAGAGCCGAATCGGGCGCTCGTCCGTATGACGGTGCAGCTCATGTCGGGCAATGAGTTCTGGCGGTGCCTGGAAGGCGATCCGCGTGGCGGGGTCCAGGCGCCTGACCAGCCGCTGGGCCAGGATGCCCTGCACCGTGGAGGCGATCAGGTAATGTTCCACGCCCATGTCCAGCAGGCGGGTGATACTGGCGGCCGCGCTGTTGGTGTGTAGCGTGGAAAGCACCAGATGACCGGTCAGGGACGACTGGATGGCGATCCGGCAGGTTTCAAGGTCGCGCATCTCCCCGATCATGATCACGTCCGGGTCTTGCCGTACGATCGAGCGCAGGGCCGTGGGAAAATCCAGGCCAATGGCAGGCTTGACCTGGATTTGATTGATGCCTTCGAGCTGGTATTCGACCGGGTCTTCCACAGTGATGATCTTGCGCTCGGGGGTGTTGAGCCGCGACAGCGCCGTGTACAGGGTGGTGGTTTTCCCGGAACCGGTCGGCCCGGTCACCAGGAGAATGCCGTGCGGGTGCTCCAACAGGTCCAGCAAGGCTTGCAAACGCGGGCCGTCGATACCCAAGTGGGAAAAATCGAAGCGTACGTTTTGTCGGTCCAGCAGGCGCATCACCACAGACTCGCCGAAACTGGTGGGAACGGTGGATACCCGTAGGTCCAGCTCACGGCCCTGCAGGCGCAGCATGATGCGACCGTCCTGAGGCAGCCGTCGCTCGGCGATATCCAGCCGTGCCATGATCTTGAGCCGTGACACAACCGCCGCCGCATAGCCGGGGGGCGGTGATTCACCGTTGAGCAAAAGGCCGTCGACCCGGTAGCGCACCTGCAACTGGTCTTCAAAGGGCTCCACGTGCACATCGGATGCGCGATATTCCACGGCCTTCTGCAAGATAAGGTTGACCAGCCGGATCACCGGCGCCTCGGAGGCCAGGTCCCGCAGGTGCTCCACGTCGTCATCCCGATCACCGGGTTCGTCCAGGTTCTCGATCAGCGCGTCCATGGCACTGCGGCCCTGACCGTGGCTGCGTTCGATAAGCGCCTGCACCTGCTGGCCCGTGGCGATCACCAAGGACACGGGCCGGCCGCCGCACTGTTCAAGGGCCTGCAAGGCATAGGCGCTGACGGGCGCGGCGGCGGCGACCAGCAGCCCGGCCTCGCGGTGCTCGACCGGCGCCACCGCGTACTGACGAAGAAAGCGTTCGGTGCCTATCGCTGGGGCCTCATCAGGCATCCCGCCGTGGTAGCGAGGTACGCCCAGCACTTGGGCATAGGCCGTGGCGGCTTGCTCATCGCTGAGCAGGCCCAGGCGCAGCAGTACCCGCACGACCTCGTCATCATGGTCGACTGAACGCTCGGCCAGCTTGCGCGCCCGGGCAATGTCGCCACTGGCAACGTCGGTATGTTCCAACAACCAGGCCAGAACGGAACTGGTCTTTGGCCATGTCGCGATATCCAAGTTGAACATACCGTAAGACTCTGGCGAGTTTTCTCTGAGTGAATGCTTCCGCGCCCAAGACCAGCAAAGGTCGGGCGAACTTCAAAACTGTGATCAACGGCCTGACCAGGCCTATTCACCCGAACTAATGGAGCAATTAAGCGACAGGTAAAGTAGCAACTTTCATCAGACCAAGGCGGGCAGGGTCTCGATGCCGCCGCAGCTTACCAGAACGTTAAACCTACCTGCAACTAGGTTTAGCAAAAGCTACGATTAGCCCAAACACCTCCACGAACATCATAGTTATAGCTATAAGACTATATCGACAGATATTTTTAACCACAATAACCTGTTTTTTAGCAATTTTAGCAAATGACATTCGGCGACAAGAGCTAAGGCAAGGGGCCGTTCCTTCGTTTTTCTTCGGATCGGCGATCCCAAACTAAAATTTTTTTTGCGCCCGTTGAACTTTTAACGGCATCATCCGCACTTACGCAGCGGTTATTTCTGATACATCTTGTTATCGGACGCTGCTGGCTGTTCACCCCTAAACTATTATCGAGAGCCTATCGATGACCAGACGACTATTGTCTGTAGTAGGCGCTGCACTTCTGTGCGCGCATTCCTTACCAACTTTGGCGGACGATTCGACGCAGAGCGCCGGGGCGTCCGTGAGCCAGGCAGCGCGCGAGGCTTTCGAGCAAAAGCGCGATCAGGCGTCGGGCGTCAGCGAGATCGCCAAGCCCCAGGTCAACGGCCCGAGCGCTGTGCTCGATGCTCCCATCGCTACTGAAGACGACCCGGCCCAGGCGCAGCAGCCCTGAGCAGCCCTGCTTTTCGACTGTCGCCTAAAAGGACGTATCCCTTGTCAACACTTAAACAGACACTCACCTTGAGCCTGCTCGCCTTCAGCGTGGCCCAGGCCCATGCCGCCGCGCCTGTGACACCCAAGACCGGCAACGACGTGGAAGCCCGCGTTGGCGCCGTGCTGGACAACATGAGCCAATCGGAAAAAATCAATTTCACCCGAGTGGATGATGGCCACATGATCCCGGTGCTGAGCAAATTCGGCATGCAGGGAACGGTCGCCTACGACTCCTCCATGGGGGTTCATGTCAACAATGCAACCTTCGGCGCCCAGTACCCGGCGCAGACCGCGCTGGCCGCGACCTGGAGCCTGAACCGGGCCAAGGAATTCGGCCTGGCCATCGGCTACGAGACCCGCATCGCCGGCGGCCAGCAGATGCTATCCCCGGGGCTGAACCTGTTCCGCACGCCCTTTGGCGGCCGCGCCGCTGAGTATGTGAGTGGGGAAGACCCATTCCTCGGCGCTGCGCTTGGGCCGGCTATCGCCAATGGCATCCAGGCCCAGGGCATCCAGGCCGGAGCCAAGCATTTCATCGCCAACGAGCAGGAAGCCAACCGGCATAACCTGAACGTGAAGGTGGATGAGCGCACCCTGCGCGAGTTGTACATGCCTGGCTTCGAGTCGTTGGTGAAGAATGCCAACGTGGCCTCGGTGATGTGCGGCTACAACAAGATCAACGGCGACTTCGCCTGCGAAAACCATCATCTGATCA
Source organism: Pseudomonas massiliensis (assembly GCF_000826105.1). Lineage (GTDB taxonomy): Bacteria > Pseudomonadota > Gammaproteobacteria > Pseudomonadales > Pseudomonadaceae > Aquipseudomonas > Aquipseudomonas massiliensis. The sequence continues at coordinate 1,914,173 of NZ_CCYK01000007.1, forward strand.
CGGACGTGCTCAAGGGTGAATGGGGCTACCAGGGCTTCGTGATCAGTGACTTCAACTCGGTCACCGATGCTTTCAAAGGGGCCTGGGCCGGCACCGACATCGACATGCCGTCCGGCCTGCAGTTCACCGAGGCCAAGCTGCTGCCCTATCTGTGGAGCGGCCAGCTGACCCAGAACGTGATCGACGACAAGGTCCGGCGCAACCTGCGCGGCATGGTCAGCTACGGCTTCGACACCAAGCTCAATACCGCCCAGACCCTCGAGCACCCGGAGTACGGCCAGCGCGCCTCTCTGAACGTGGCGCGCGAATCGATCGTGTTGCTGCGCAACGAGAAGGTCGACGGTAGCCAGCCGCTCCTGCCCCTGGCGCGCACCGCCAGGATCGCGGTGATCGGTGACCTGGCCCTGGAAGCGCCCTCTTCGCCGTTCGGGACCGCCAACTCGCCGCCCAACACCTATGTGACCGAACTCAGCGGCCTGCAGCAACTGGCCTCGGCCAGCGGCAACGTGACCTACCTGTCCGAAATGAGCCTCAATCCGAAGGCCTCGGTCTGGTACCAGCCAGCCAGTGGCAAGAACAGCATCAGCAACAGTGGCGTCAAGGCCGAGTACTTCAGCAATACCGAGTTCGCCGGCGATCCGGTGCTGACGCGCGTAGAACCTGGGGTCAACCTGGACTGGACCACCAGCGACAACGTCACCAACGCCGGAAGCACCACGGTCTCGGGCTTCACCCCGACCGCCGGAGCCTTCTCCGCCCGCTTCACCAGCAAGATCAAGCCGACCATCAGCGGCGAGCAGGTATTCAAGGTCCGCGCGGACGGGCCCTTCAAGCTGTGGGTCAACGATGAGCTGGTGCTGGAAAGCGACGGCGTGCCCCTTGCCACCGACCTGCTGAACCCTGTATCGCGTTCCGGCAAGACAGCCAAGCTCACCGCCGGCAAGGAATACAGCGTCAAGCTGGAATACCGTCGCACTCGCGGCGACTACACCACCTTCCTCGGCGGGCTGGCTGGGGTGCAGATGAGCTGGGCTTCGCTGCGTCCGCCGAAGAACCTGGCAGACTACGACGCCGTAGTGGTGGCCGCCGGCAATACCTATGAATACGAGGGCGAGTCCATCGATCACGGCTTTGACCTGCCCGAGTATCAGTCGGACATGATCACCTACACCGCCAAGGCCAACCCCAAGACCATCGTGGTGCTGCATAGCGGTGGTTCCTTGAACATGCAGCCTTGGGCAACCAAGGTGGGCGCATCCCTGCATGCCTGGTTCCCCGGCCAGCAAGGTGGCCAGGCACTGGCAGAGATCCTGTTCGGCAAGGTGAATCCGTCGGGCAAGCTGCCGATCACTATCGACAAGAAGATAGAAGACAACCCTAGCTACGCCTCCTATTCGGACCCGGCGGCCTACCGTGGTGATAACGCCCTGAGCGAGATGACCTACAGCGAAGGCATCTACCTGGGCTACCGCGGATATGACAAGAAGCACGCCAAGCCGCTGTATCCCTTCGGCTATGGGCTGTCCTATACCACCTTCGATTACAGCGACCTGAAGCTGTCCAGCAACGTGTTGACGCCAGGCAGCACCGTGACCGTGAAATTCACGGTGACCAACAGCGGGGACAAGGCAGGCTACGAGACCGCGCAGCTGTACGTGCAACCGGTTTCCTCGGCCGTGGACCGTCCGGAGAAAGAGCTCAAGGGCTTCGCCAAGGTGTACCTGAAGGCCGGAGAGAGCAAGACCGTGAGTATTCCGATCGACTCCCGCTCCCTGGCTTACTACGTCGAAAACACCGACAGCTGGAACGTCGATGCAGGCAAGTTCAAGATCCGCGTCGGCACCAACTCCGAAGACCTGGCGCTGGTGCGTACCCTGGTCACGCTCTACCCTGAGCAGCTGACCACCCGCGACAGCAACCCATTGCCCGCGCCGATCCGCAAGGCGGTGCAGGTAACGGCGCAGCAGACCTACTGAGTCGCACCCTGCGGGGCCGGCCGGGGCGCCTGAGCGTCGGTCGGGCCTCGCAGGTCCCGCTCCAACCGCTGAAGGTACTGGTCGAACACGGCCAGTACTTTCACGTCCTTGGGCCCGCGCAGCCATTGAATCTGCAGGCCGTCCATCACGGAAAAGATTTCCTGGGCGAGGGCCCTGACGTCGACGCCGGCACGAATCTCACCCCGTTCCACCAGCGACTGCAGGTGTGCCTGGGCGTGGGCGTGGGTCATCTCGAACTTTTCTCTGTACCACGGCCAGGCCGGGTGGTTCTTCGACAGGCTCTCGGTATTGATCATCACCGCGGCCTGGCATTCATCCCGCGTTTCGACACTGAATGTCATGCCCATGCGCAGGAAACGCATGAACCCTTCGAGCGTGGGCGCGTCGAGCAGGTCGCCAAAACGCTCGACCACCCGTTGGTCTCGGCGGTCGAGCAGCGCGCGCAACAGCGCAACCTTGTTTGGAAAATGATGCAAGAGGCCAACGGTGGTGATGCCGGCCAGCTCGGCGATGTCGCGCATCGAGGCCGCCTGAAAGCCATCGCGGGCAATCATGACAGTCGCGGCGTCCAGCAGGGCCGCCCGTCGCTGTTCGCCTTTCGGGGCGCGCCGACGCTTGGGCGTCGCCTGCTCGGCGCTTGAAGCTGGTGAATCCTTGACAGCCATGGTGATCCGCTAGGAGTAAATGGAAACCGAAGTATTGCGCGTCGCGACCGCCCGCACCAGGATGCCGGCGGTCACTACAGCCAGCGCGGCGACCAGAGCATTTCCGAGCCACATCCCCAGCAATGCCCCACCCGCGCCCCAGGCCTGAGCGCCGAAATGCACGAACGGCCAGGTGCCGAGACTGGCGCGTAGCCAGGCGAACCCGGCGACCCACCAAGGCCTGCCCAGGGCCAGGAAGCTGGCCAGGGCGACGAAGTCCAGGCCGAAGAACACCCACAGGCCAGCGCCGAAGTGACAGAACAGCAGAAATAGCGGCTGTGCGTCCGCGGGCAGTTCGAACAGCCGGGCCAGTGGATTGGCCAGGGCCGTGAACAGTATCCACGCGGCCAGACCATAGAGCACAACGAGCCCTTGTGTAAAGCGCGAGGCCTGTCGCGCCCGCTCCAAATGGCCCGTGCCAAGATTCTGCGCCAGCACCGGGGTCAGTGCATTGGGCAAGGCGAAGTAGAAGGCATAACCCAATTGCAGGAGACGATCGATGACAGCCATGGCGGCCAGCGCCGGGGCGCCAAAACCGGAGAGCGTCAGCATCAGGTAGGTAACGGCGCAGGGCATGGCCAGCGTACCCAACATCGTGGGCACGGCGAGCCTTAAGGCCCGACGGGCATGCACCACAAACAGGACCGGTCGCCACGCCCAGCGTAGTCCTATATGGCGAGCCACGAGGGTGATGCCGGTGACCGCGGCGACGGCGGCAGACAGCGCATAGGCCAAGCCAGCCCCGCGCAAGCCCATGCCAAAGGCGAAAATGAATAGTGGGTCTAACGCCGCAAGGCTCAGTGCGCCACTGAGAACCACCATGAGGGCGGTGCGATGATGCCCTTCGCTCCTGAGCAACTGGGCGCACAGTTGCATCACGCAGCTGAGCGCGGCGGCGGGTACCGCGCAGATCGCGAAGGCCTTGCCGGCCTGCCAGACAGCCGGGTCGGCACCGAACCAGGCGATGGCCGGCGCTGCCACGGCCAGTTCGAACAGACCGAGGGCGCCGGACAGCGCCAGGGCGAGCCAAAGCAGATTTGCCGCCCAGCGGCTTCTCACGCCCCGCCCCAGCCGGCCGATACGGCCGGACCATTGGGCGCCGGCAGCGGTCACCAGCCCGGACATGACCCCGCTGTTGAGGAATACCAGCGTCTTGGCCACGCCCACCGCGGCGAGCAGCAAGGGGTCGTGAAGCATGGCCACATAGACCAGGGTCAGTATATCCACCGCGAACACCGCCAGCAGGCTTGCCGTGGTGGTCGCGCACAGGCGCAGCACGTGTCCGCCGACGTAACCCTGGACGAAGCGACTGGAGGCACGCGCAGACAGGGACGCCCGCCATTCCGGGACGCTGGAGGGTATCAGGGGCATAACGCGTGAGGGCAAATGGCCATTGAGGCGGGTGCGCTCAGGGTACGGGGCCGCCCAGTTCAGCGCAACCGCGGGAGTCACCAACGGTCAGGCAGGGGCAGCCTCGACGCGAGCCATCACCGAATTGGCTTATAGCCAGCCATGCTGCTTGAGCGTGCGCAGATGTCGAGAAAAATGACTTACCTGATCCGCCGTCAGTGCGCCGCTCACGGCCAGGCCGCTGAGATAACCCACCAGTTCTTCGCTCAGGTACTCGGTGCCGATGGCTTGCAGGGCCTTGGCACGCAACTCGCTGACCTGGGTCTGGTGTCCCCAGGCTATTCCATGGGGCATTCGCACCGCCGCCAACTCGTCGAAGAACCGGTTGATGGCTTCCGCGGCACCGCCGTTGGCGCCGTGATCCTGGTCCTGCATGTCATTCCCCTTGTAACGTTCAGGGCCACGACAACGGAACACAACCATGGCAACAGTAAGGCTGACTGTACGACGAAGTAGCGCTTTGGCAAAGCGCCATCTTCGCTCTGATGCGATATCTCCCGGCAACAATCCTCAAGGGTGAGTGGAATGGGCATTACTGCCGGAGGACTGTTCCATGGCCTCCGCGGCCTTGATGTACTGGCCGGTAGGATCATCGACTTGAACCACCTTGCCACGCTGCCAGGCATCGGCACCGGGGTCCACCGTCGGCGCCGGGATATCGGCCCGGGCACGCTTCTCATCGGCGCTGCTGATACCCAACCGGCGGTCGCGACGCTGGATCATGGCCGGATCGGCTTGCCCGTCCGCGGTAAAGCCCATCATCAATTGCGGCACCCCCAGTGGCAGTTGCTTGTCAAGGTCGGTATGCCAGGTATGCCAGGTCTTGCCATAGGTGCCGACCAGCTTTTCCATCAGGGCATGCTCGGCCGGCGCCGGCAAGCCGGGCGCTACCAGGGTGCCTGATTTCACTTCGTGGACATGGCTGTGCCATAGCGGCTTTTCGGCCGATGGCAGGCTGGCATAGCGCTGGGCACTGATGATGTATTCCACGCCCATCAGCTTCGCGTCGTTCTGATTGCCGTCATAGATCACGCACTGAATCACTTCCTCGTTGAGCACGGCGCAATAGTGATGAGCCTCCATCTGCATGCCGGGATGGCCATTGTAGAAGTGGAAGCCATCGAGGTAGGCATTCAAGGCATCGACGGGCGGACGGCTTTGCAGCAGGTCAGCGCCGGCGTCAAGGGCGCGGGTGGAGGTGCTGGCCGGCGCCCCCGGCGCGGTGACATCTGAATGGGTATCATGGCCGGCGCACCCGACCAGCAGGCTCAAGCCCAGCATGGAAACCAGCCGGCGAGTGTAATGGAGAGACCTGAACCGTAGCCTGGCCATCCTGAATCTCCTTATGTTGCGGCTGGGTTGGCCAGCACGAATTCGACCAGGGTAGCGGCGCAAGCCTCGATGCCCGCTTCCAGTACCACCTCGTAGCCGTGGGTATTTTCGGTGGGAATGGCGATGCAGCCACCTCGGGCACAGTGCCCTGCACTCATGACCGCGCTGGCATCGGAGGCAAAATCTACCAGCAGGGCGACCTGCGAGCCAACCCCCGCCGCCTCCGTGGCGGCGACGAGCCCCTGTACCACGCTACGGGTGTAATAGCCTTTCTGGTCCCCGGTATTGATGATGGGCTCCGCTGAGAGCCGCGTGCCGTACTCCTCCAGCACCGGGCCTACCTCCACGGCGATGGTGGTCTCGCCGGGCAGGCGCGCCGCCGCATACATGGCGCCGGCATTGGACTCTTCCTCAAGGGTCGTGCATACGAACCAGACGTCCTGGCGCAGCGCCTCGCGACGCTGGGCTAGCTGACGCGCCGCCAATATGAGGGCCACCAGCGGCGCCCGATCGTCCATGAAATGCGCCGCCAAGGCATCATTGACGCGAAACAGCTGCCGCCAATGCTGGCTCAGCACTACCCGACTGCCTGGCCGCACGCCGCGCGCGACCAAGGCTTCACGACTGAGCCGAGTTACCACGTGCACGTCGCTCCAGGCCACCTGGCCGCTTAGCACGTCGCGCCCCTGCTGGCTCGCGCCGCTATTATGCATGGAGCCGAAGGAGAGCACGCCGGGCAAGCTGCCTTCGTCGGCAAGTATGTCCACCGGGCAGGCGCCGAAGCTGATGGGTTGAGCGCCGCCAAGCGCGGTTACCTGGAGTGTGCCATCGGCATCGACAAGCTCGACCACCATGGCGATTTCATCCAGGTGAGCCATTAGCTTGACGGCTGACTCTGGCGGCGCTGGGGCGACTGCCCGGATAACCCCGACCAGGTTGCCGGCCGGGTCTACCCGTAGTTCATCACAGACGCCTTCCAACGCCTCAGCGCAGATCTGGCGCACTTCATCTTCCTGGCCTCCAGGGCCACGTGCGAGCAACAGCTTCTGCAGCAGCTCGATCCATTGCTGTCGTTCCATCGTAATGCCTGATTGCAAGAGTTCCTGGGTAGACCATCCGCGGCCGATAGGGGTTCAGGCACCTGCCCCGCCCTGGCTGCGACATCCGGTCACGAGCCTGCTGCTTGCAAGCGGCGAGCATCCATCGTATTTATGACCGTGATTTCCACTGCGGATACCACCATGATCACCCGATGTAGTCTTGCCTTGCTGCTGCTGTTTCCGCTTGGCGCTCAAGCCAGTGCGATGGCTGAAGGCGATGTGGAAGCCGGTCGCGCGCTGTTCAAGGGCCGCTGCGGTGGCTGCCATACCATTGGTCCGGGCGCACAGTCGGCCTTCGGCCCTGCCCTCACCGGAGTGGTCGGCCGCCCGGCCGGCAGCGACCCTGGCTATCAATACTCCACTGCCTTGAAGAATGCCGGTTTCGTCTGGACGCCGGACAAGCTCAAGGCTTACATCGATGACCCCAAGGGCGTGGTCCCGGGCACGCGGATGAACTTCTGGTGGATTGGTAGCGATCAGAAACTCTCCGATCTGGTGGCCTACCTTGCTTCTCAGTCCGAGGCTCAGGATCCCCCTGCTCCTGCGCTGCCCCCAACCCCATGATCGCAGCCGCCGATCGGCTATGGCACATCGCCATTATGCAGATGTGTGCCATGCCACATTAAAGCTGTAGCGTTTCAGCCGATAATAGGGGTACTTATCGACTGGGGGTTGTATGTTCTTACGTCAATTGCGCATCGCTCAACGTTCGTTGCTGTGCTTCGGTTTCTTCGCCCTGCTGGTACTGGGCTTCGGCCTGTTCTCCCTGGGACAGGTATCTGCCATACGGGAATCCCAGCGGGTTCTGCAACTCAATGTGTTGCCCAGCGTGCAGACCATCGACCAACTGCGCAATGATCTGCTTTCCATCCGCCTGTTCAACAGCAGCCTGCGCTTGGCCAAGGACAACGCCACCATCGCCTCCGCCGAGCAGCGGATTCAGGGCGCCCGGGCAGCGTTGAACAGCGATCTGGAGGTCCTGCGCCCGTTATTGATCAGTGAGCAGGGCCAGCGGGCCCACGCGGAGCTGGTACGCGCGACCCGCGCCTACCTGGAGGTACACGACCGTTACCTCACTGCTGTGCGGGCCAACCAGGACGCGACCATCGTGGCCCTGACCGCCAGCGGTGGCGAGATGACCCTCGCCGCCGAGCAGGTCCAAGGGTTGATCGACCGGCTCAATGGCTTGATCGATGGCAAGGTCAAACGTGAGGAAGGCAATGCCACGGCTACCTACCAACAGGCCAAGGAAGTCACCATTGTCGTGATCCTGCTCGCGCTGGCGGCGACCGTGGCCCTGGCGACACTCTTCACCCGTAGCCTGGTGAGCCCTATCAGCCGTGCCCTGGGTGTGGCCGAGCGTATCGCTGACAATGACCTGAGCCAGCCCGTGGCCGCGGACGCACAGGACGAACCGGGTCGCCTGCTGGGCGCCCTGGCACAGATGCAGGCCAATCTGCGAGTGACCCTGGGCGAGCTGGGGGATTCTTCGACCCGCCTGGCTTCGACCTCCGAGGAAATGGCCGCGGTCACTGATGATGCCCTGCGCGGCATCCAACGCCAGAACGACGAAATCGCCCAGTCCGCCACTGCCATGAACCAGATGTCGGCCGCCGTGGAAGAAGTGGCCAGCAATGCAGTGCTGGCCTCCGAGGCGGCGCAAGCCTCGAGCACGGCAGCCGAGCATGGTCAACGTCAGGTAGGCCAGACCGTGCATGCGATCAACGACGTGCAAGGCGCGGTCGACCGCGCCGCCGAGGAACTCGATGCCCTCGCCGGCCAGGTGCGAAGCATCGGCGGGGTACTGGAAGTGATTCGGGGTGTGGCTGAGCAGACTAACCTGTTGGCGCTCAACGCCGCCATCGAAGCCGCACGCGCCGGTGAAGCCGGACGTGGCTTTGCGGTGGTCGCCGATGAGGTACGCGCCCTTGCCCATCGGACCCAGCAGTCCACCGCGCAGATCGAGGAAATGGTCGTGGGCATCCAGGCCGGTGCCGACAAGGCGGTGAAGTCCATGAATGACAGTAGCGAACGGGCGCGCATCAGCGTAAGCGTGGCCGAAGCGGCCGGCGCTGCCCTGGTCGATATCAATCACGCCATTGCGCAGATCAATGCCCGTAACCTGAACATCGCCTCGGCGACTGAACAGCAGGCCCAGGTCGCCAGGGAAGTGGACCGCAGCCTGGTCAGCATCCGCGATCTGTCGATCCAGACCGCCGCCGGCGCGCAACAGACCGCGGCCGCCGGCAATGACCTGTCGCGCCTGGCGGTCGCCCTCAATAGCACGCTGCTGCGCTTCAAGCTGTGACAGGGGCGCCGCGACCGTAGTCTGAGATCACAGCCGTTCGCTGGCTGACACCTGCTCCGTCGGGCTGACCTTCCTGTACCGGCGCAAAGCGGCACGCAGCGCATCCAGGGGCTGTGGGCCGCTGGAGCCACCGCCAGGCTCGGCCAAGGATGCCTCAAGAGATGCCGCCAGGCTTGCGACCTCATTGGCGCCCACCATCAGCGCCGCGCCGTGAATGCGGTGTGCCTGGTGGGCTGCCTGCGCGGCGTCGCCGGCCTCCAGCGCGGCCGCCAGGCCAAGCAGGTCCGCCTCGGTGCTGTCGATGAATACCTGGAAGAGCCGGTTGTCCACCGAGGCTACACCGGAGAGGTCGGAGGCCGGCTCGCAGATCCAGAGGTCCAACAGTGACTCCAGCTCAGCCAGACGCAAGGGCTTGCCCAAGCTGCCATCCATTTCACTGGCAAAGACCCGCTCACGATGAGCATCATCGGTGGCCGCCGAGATGGCCAGCACGGGGGTGCGCCGCCGGCCTGCCCGCCGCTCCAGCTCGCGAATCCGCCGGGTCACTTCATAACCATCCATGCCAGGCAAGTGGCAGTCCATCAGGATGGCGTCGAAGAGTGGCTGCTGTTCCAGCCTGGCCAGGGCAGCAGGCCCGTCGGCCACAATCTCGCAGCCATAGCCCAGGGCTTCGAGCTGCAGGCTGATGGCCTGCTGGTTCACCACATGGTCTTCGACCAGCAGTATCTTGCGCTCCGTCTGGCTGGAAACTGCCGCGACGTCATCCGCGGGCAGCTCGGCCGAATTGCCAGGCTCTTTCTGATCGCCCAGCCACTGCACGGGTACCCTGAACCAGACGGTCGTCCCCTCGCCCGTCTGGCTACGCAAGCCGATATCGCCTTCCATCAGGGCGACCAGGTCTTTACAGATGGCCAGCCCCAGGCCACTGCCCCCGTAGCGGCGGCTGGTGGAATTCTCGGCTTGCACGAATGGCTGGAATACCTGGACCTGGCGTTGCGGGTCGATGCCGATACCGGTGTCAGCGACCTCCACATGAAGGCATGGCATGGCGCCCAAGGTGAGGCGCATGCGCAATTCGATCCGCCCTTGATGGGTGAACTTCACCGCGTTGGACAGCAGGTTGTTGAGGATCTGGCGGGTACGCACGGGGTCGATGCGCACCAGGGCCGGTGCGGGCCCTTCGTGCACGAACCCCAGGGCGACGCCCTTCTGGTTCGCGCCGAGGCGATGAATGTCGGCGACAGCTTCGGCCAGGGCCCAGAGTTCGGCCGGTTGCGGGTCGAGTTGAACCTGGCGAGCCTGCAAGCGGGACAGACTGAGCACATCATCGAGCAACTCCAGCAGGTTTCCAGCGGCAGATGCCGCCAGGCTTGCCAATTGCTCCTGTCGCGCTTGCAGGGGCGTGCGCCTTAGCAGCTCGATGGACGACAGGATGGCGTTCATCGGTGTACGGACCTCGTGGGTCATCATCGCCAGGAACGCCGACTTGGCTTCCTCGCTGCGCTGGGCCTCGCGGCGGGCCCGAGTAGCATTGCGAGCGAACAACACCAGCAACAGTACACACAGCGCCAGCCCGAGCAGCTCGCCGCGATAGTAACGCAACAGGGTCGACCACGAGGGCGCGCCAAAATCCGTCTGCGCGATCCAGCGGGCCTGCATCTGGTCAGTGCCTCGGGAGGTCAGGGTGGCAAGGCTCTTGTCGATGATCGCCTTGAGCACAGGCTGGCGCGGTGAAATGCCCATGGCGATGACCGCGGGCATTTCGGAAATCACGCCGGACAGGTGCAGTTGATCGAAGTACTTGCGTCGCACCAAGGGCCGTAGCGCCTGATCGAGGCCAACGACCGCGTCGGCGGTGCCTTCGTCTACCGCGGCGAGGGCATCCTCGGCTTCGTCGAGCAACAACAGATGGATGCCCGGATAGTGTCGGCTCAGGTAGCGTTCATAATTGCCGCCCCGCTTTACGGCCACCAGTTGACCTTCCAGCTTGGCCGGGCTGTAGGCGATGGGGCTGGCCGCCTTGGTGATGATGACCGAAGCCCCGACAAAATAGGGGTCGCTATAGAGCAGGCGATGGCCGAATTCATCATCCAGAAGGTGCGTCGATACGGCCGGCAACAGGTCCAGCTCGCCGCGCCCGATCATGTCCAGGCTGTGCTGAAGGTTCGGGCTGGGCACCTCTTGAAAAACCAGCCCCGTGGTTTTCTGCACATAGTCGACGTATTCCCGGGTCAGGCCTTGGTGCCGACCCTTGTTGTCGCGGTACTCCATGGGCCAGTAGGGATCAATGGCGTAACGGACTACCGGGTGCTCGCGTATCCACGCCTGCTCCTGCTCCGTGAACAGCTGCGCGCTCGCCACGCTGGGGCAGAGAATGGCGGCCGCTAGCCAGCCGCACAACCGGAACACCTTACCGGCCTTCCAGCTGTGAGCTGATCTTGAACAACTCGTGGTCCGTACGCAGGCCGAGCTTGCGATAGGCCGACTGTTTCTGAGCGCTGATCGTCTTGATGCTGCGAGAAAACTTGGACGCGATGGCCGTCACCGAAAGACCGTCCAGGCAGCAGCGCAACACCTCGCGTTCACGGGGGGTCAATGAATGAGTGGAAACCAATGCGGCGGCGGGCGGGGTTTCCGTGTCGTCCTGAGCCGCCAGGGGCAAGGTAGCGACATTGTTGCGCAGCAGTTCCCCTTCCATGTCAGGGTGCAGGTAGATCTCGCCACCCGCCACGGTGCGAATGGCCTTGAGCAGTTCCTGGGCGCCGAGTTCCTTGCCCACGAACCCTGTAGCGCCGCAACGCAGCGATAGCGCGACCGTGGCCGGTGTGTGCAGGGAGGAAATCACCACCACCGCCACCTTTGGATACCGGGTGCGAATGGCCTTTATCAGGTTCAGGCCATCGACTTCACCAGGGCTCAGGGCGTAATCGATGACCACCATGTCCACTTCGTTGGCACGCAACGCGGCCAGCAGCGAATGACTATTGGTATGGGTGCTCAGAACGCGGAGGTCGGACTGGTTGCCAAGCAGGTGCGACATGCCATGGAGGATGAATTCGTGGTCATCCAGCAGCATCAGGCGCAGTGGGGCCGCATATTTCTTCATGCGAACCACCTTGGCGAAACTGGCGCTTGGGCCGGCCTTGGGATGGGACTGTCCTGAGTGCGCGGTACAGGTGCGGAATCTCTCATGCTGCCAAGCCTCGAAACTTTCGGTTCATGGTGCCCTGAAGGCGCTCCTTAAGGAAGTTCGCCGGAAGGCTTGGCTCGGGACAGCTCCTGTTTTCAGAGCTTAGCCTGAAGACCGAAGCGGAGAAACCCGGGATCATGCTTCCCGTGCCGAAGGCTTGCCGTAGAACAGGCAGGCACTTTAGGTCGCACCTGTATCCAGTTGTATCGGAATGATCTTAATTTACTGATTTTGAAACAATTTTTCTTCAGAGTTTTGCCTGCTCGATGCCAGTCATTACTAACGCAATCCATGCATACGACCGATAACTGCTATCAACACGGCTGATTCAGCAGGGCGATCGATCGGTGTTAAGGTTTACCCCGAAGCTGAGGTCGTCGGCAAATACCCCCCGCCGTCCGGCGCCTCTCTCCTTCGTCCTTTGGTGATAAGTTGGCCACCGCACCCATGGCGCGGTGGCTCTTTTTTCTGCCTCAGGGCTTCGAACCTTTCCTGGCACGCTGCGCTTGTGCTTCGGCATGCGCCTGAGCAAGGGCTTGCTCGAGCCAGCCGATACGCGCGCGCGCTTCAGCCAGTTCGCCGGTGTGCGCCAGCTGCTTTGCCGCTGCCTCCCTGGCCTGTTCACGTTCTTGCGCCAACTGCTGGCTTAGCGCATCCCGCGAGCCTTCGGCCTGACCTCGCAGCGCTGCCAGCTGGGCCAACTCTCCCTGAAGCGCAGCGATACGAGCTTGTGCTTCTTGCTCCCGCGCCTCACCCTGCTCCAGCGCTGTGCGCAGGTGGCGAGAGTCGCTGTCCCGCTGGGTAAGTGTCTCCTGCACCGCCTTCAGCCCGGCCTGAGCCTGCCGCAACTCTTCCTGCAAGCCCATCGCAATCGCCTCATGATGGCGCCGCTCCTGCTCACACAGTGCCTGGCTGTCCAGCCGTTCCTGCCGCAACGCCTCCACGGCCTGCTGATGCTTGCCCTCCCAGGCGCTTGCCTGACTTTGCTGGTCAGCGAGCCGGGATTGCAAGTCCTCTCGGGCCTGGCTCAACCGCGCATTGTCCAGGCGGGCAGCCTGAATGGTTTCTTGCAATCGCGCGATTTGTTCACCGGCGCCGGCCAAGGCCAGGTCACGATCGGCGAGAGTCCGCTCCAGCTGGACAAGTCGCTCGGCCTGGTCGTTCAAGGTACCTTGCAGACGAGCCCGGTGTGTATCGAACGCTTCCTGGGCCGTGTCGATGCGCGCCTGGGCTTCATCATGCAGCCGCTGGGCCAAGGCGCCGACCAGTTCGCTCAGCGTGTCGCTGATGCTGCCCATGCCTTCGGCCAGGGTTCCTTCAGCCTGGTCCAGCTCCTTGAGGTAGCGGTGAATGGTGCTTTTGGACCCGGTGTTGCCCAGCTCGATCCGAATGGCATCGATACTAGGGTTCTGCCCCTTGGCCAAGAGCGCCTTGCGCGCCTTGTCCACCGATGCCTTATCGATACCGCCACGTGCCATAGGTCCCCCAGGTGAATTGATAGCTTGCAGCCATTGTCCGGCGTTTTGGGTAGCCAGTGCTAGTGCGTGCTAGCCACCCGAACGCGGGCTGGCCGGCTTGCGCCGGGCCAGCCGCTCACTTAGCTGGCTGAATTGGGCCTGCAGCGTATCGGCGCGCGCGTGTTGCACGGCTGCCTCCCGACGAGCCGCTTCCAGGGCTTCCTGCGCCTGGCTCAGGCGTGCCTGTAGGGCCGTCTGCGCGTGCTCGGCTTCCATTACGCGCTGAAGGCGCTCCTCTCGCGCTTGTGCGGCCTGGCCTTGGGCAATCACCGCCTGCTGCTGGGCTTCCGTCATTTGCACAAGGATCGCGGCCTGGCGCTGTTGGAGATCAGCCAGTTGCAGCCGCGCCTCCTTCAACTCTGCCGCGCGGGCCTTGCTCTCTTCGCGAGCTCGATCGACCTCTCGATGGGCGCGTTCCTCTAGGCCCCGCACGTAGGCCTCCTGTGTCAGGCGGGCTTCTTCGGCCTGGAGCCGGGCGGTGTCCAGGGCGGCCTGCATCTGTTGTACCTGTTGCGCGGCAAGCGCTTGTCCTTGCTGCAGCGCTTCACGCTGAGCATGCAGATCGTCGATCTGCGCCTGTCGCTCTTCCAGCAAGCGTTCCAGATCTGTCAGGCGGGTCTCTACAGAACGACGCGCCGACTCGGCCGCATTTACCTGTTGCCGTGCGCCGGCCACCTCTCGCCTGGCCTGATCCTCGGCTTCAGCCAGTTGCAGCCGCTCCTGGGCCAGGAGCTGCCGTTGCTGCTCCAGGGTTTGTTCAGCGACTGCCTGGGCCAAGCCGATAGCGTGACGCCATACCGCAACGAACGCCTCCGACACCTCGCTCGGCAAGGCGGGCAAGCGGGTCTCGCCACGCAGCCGCTGGGCGAGACGGTCCCACCATTGATCGAGCAAGGCCCCGACCCGCGCGGGGCTGCCCCGGCCCAGCTCCAGGCGCACCCGTTCCACCGTTGGGCGCTCCCCTCGTGCCAGCACTGCGTCAGCTGCGGCATAGACCTCTTCTTCCGGAACCCCTACCGCCACACCCCCACCCCCATTATATTAGGTCTGATAATGAAGTATTATCCGACTCATTAATTGCCAAACGTTAATTATTTTACGTTGGACGTAATGAATAATACGATAACCGTTTTCGAAGCTGATTCAAAGCCTCTCCAGGCCATGGAGCTGGACGCCAAGGCTCAGGAAGCGATTGCCGGCTTCGTCGCCGCAGGAACGGCACCGAACACCTTGCGCAGTTACAAGTCGGCGGTAGCGTACTGGGAGGGCTGGCTGCGACTGCGCTACGGCCGTGGCTTCCATGACAGTCCGGTGCCGGAACAGGTGGCAATGCAGTTCGTACTCGATCATCTGGCACGGCCGAGCGAGGGCCAATGGCTGCATCTTCTTCCGCCGGTAGTGGACCAAGCCCTTGTACAGGCGGGAGTCAAGGCCAGACCCGGCCCCCTGAGTCACAACACGGTGCGCCATCGCCTGGCGGTACTTGGCAAATGGCATCAACTCAAGGGCTGGCCGAGCCCTACTGAAGGCGCCGCGCTGAGGACACTGCTGCGCGATGCCCATAAGGCCCAGGTGCGCAACGGCCGTGAAGTGCGCAAGAAAACCGCCGTGGCCCGCGAATCGCTGCAAGCGATGCTCGCCACCTGTACCGACGGCGTGCGCGGCATACGCGATCGCGCCCTGTTGCTATTGGCCTGGAGCGGCGGTGGTCGTCGTCGCTCGGAAGTAGTGGGATTACAAGTGACCGATCTGCGTCGCCTGGACGAAAATACCTGGCTCTATGCCTTGGGCGTGACCAAGACAAATACCGGCGGGCTGCGTCGGGAGAAACCCTTGGCCGGCCCTGCCGCCACTGCGCTCACCGCCTGGCTGGCAGCGGCGCCGGCTGACGTCGGGCCACTCTTTCGACGGGTACACAAAGGCGGTCGGGTGGGCAGCGCCGGCCTATCGGCGGATCAGGTGGCGCGCATCGTTCAGCGTCGGGCCCGGCTGGCCGGGCTCGCTGGCGACTGGGCGGCCCATAGCTTGCGTTCGGGCTTCGTTACCGAGGCGGGCCGTCAGGGCGTACCACTTGGCGAAGTAATGGCAATGACTGAACACCGCAGCGTCAATACGGTGATGAGCTATTTCCAGGCTGGCAGCCTCTTGCGCAGCCGCGCGCTGGGACTGCTGGATGACTTGGCCCCGGCGGAAAAGAGCCGAACCGGACCCGGCAGTGCCAGCGAATGACTGGTCTTTCTATGGCCAGATAGGACATCGTATAACCTGTGCTAGTGTTGTGTGGCTTATAAAAACAACAGCAGAGGTTACCGATGCATGACTCCGTAGATGCCCCTTCGCCCCCTCAGAAAAGCTCGCGCCGTCGTTTCCTGAAGCACACCCTGGCGGTGGCGGCAGCCAGCGCAGGGGCTGGGCTGCTTCCTCGCAATGCTGACGCCGCCGAGGCGTTGAGCCAGCGTTATCCGGACCCGCTGATCGAGATCCTGGACGACAGCTTCATGGCCTATCGGATCTTCAATGCCGGCGTCGAGCGCCTGGCAAGCGGACTGCATTGGCCTGAAGGCCCGGTCTGGTCTGGCGATGGCAGATACCTTCTGTTCAGCGATGTACCGAATAACCGCATCATGCGCTGGGATGAGATCAGCGATTCCTTGGGGGTGTACCGATACAACTCGAACTTTTCCAACGGCCTTACGCGGGACCTCCAGGGACGCCTTATCGTATGCGAGGGCAGCACCACGGGTAGCGAAGGCCGCCGCGTCACCCGCACGGAACCGGATGGCAGCACAACCGTGCTGGCGGAGCGGTTCGACGGCAAGCGCTTCAACTCTCCCAACGACGTGGTGGTCAAGCGGGACGGATCTATCTGGTTCACCGACCCACCCTTCCAGACCGGCAACAACTATGAAGGCCACAAGATCACACCTGAATTGCCGGATGCGGTGTATCGCATCGATGGCAAGACACTTGAAGTGACTCGGGTGATTGAAAACTTCTCCGGCCCCAACGGCCTGTGTTTCTCGCCGGATGAGAAAACAATCTACGTGGTCGAAGGACGGGCCAAGCCCAACCGACTGGTATGGGCCTACGCCGTCAACCCGGACGGTACGCTGGGCGATCGTCGCAAGCACATCGAAGGGCTGGACTACGGCGCGCTCGACGGACTCAAGTGCGACGAAGACGGCAATTTATGGTGCGGCTGGGGTAGCACGGGGGCACGCGAAGCCAAGCCCGAGCAACTTGACGGGGTACGCGTATTCAATCCGCAAGGCAAGGCCATCGGGCATATTCACTTGCCCGAGCGCTGCCCGAATCTCTGTTTTGGCGGCGCTGCCGGCAATCGGTTGTTCATGACAAGCTCGCATTCGTTGTATGCGCTCTACGTCAATACGCGGGATGCCACCTTCGGGCAACGGCGCTGAGGCAGCGCTACAAGGTTTTATGGCGATTGGATCACGAAAACCGGGTTTTGCCTAAAGAACTCCTGTGCCTGCCGATAGCCTGGCCATGCACAGGAGTGACCCTTTTATGTTCAACAAACACCTCAAACGACAGCTGCAAGACCAGGCCATCGAATTGGCGCAGTTGCGTCAACTCAAAGATGGTATGCGCGCCGGCATGATCGCCGTGACCCTGGACGCGGAATTTCGCATGGTCACGTTCAACGAGCGTTTCACGCGCGCCCTGGGATATACCGCCGACCGTCTGCAAGATCGGCCCATGGCCGAGATCGTTCCGCCCTATGTGAAGAACCTGCCTTGCTATCACAACTTCCGTGCGGCTGTGGCCAAGGGTGAAATGGTCGCCGACGACTACCGCTTCCTGCGCGCTGATGGCAGCCTCGCCTGGCTGCGCTTCCAGTGGCAGCCGGTACGCGGCTCCGATGGCAAGCTCCTGCACGTGGAAGGCTACGGCACTGATGTCAGCGCCGAGCAGGAGCGCAACAAGGAAAACGCCGCGTTCATTGACGCACTGTTGCGCTCGACCGCGGTGATCGAGTTCCAGACCGACGGTACTGTCGTCACCGCCAATGATCAGTTCCTGCGCACCATGGGCTATACCGCCGAGCAGATACGCGGCAAGCACCATCAGGTCTTCTGCTTCTCCGATGAAGTGACATCCCCTGATTACCAAGCGTTCTGGGCGCAACTCAATCGTGGGGAGTTCGTCTCCGGACGTTTCCGTCGAATGGACAGCCGAGGCAAAGAGGTCTGGCTGGAGGCTACCTACAACCCGGTCTATGACACTCAGGATCGCCTCTGCAAGGTGGTCAAGTTCGCGACCTTGATCACTGACCAGGTCAATCGTGAAGTCGAAGTGCGTGACGCGGCCACTGTAGCCCATGACATTTCGCGGCGCACGGACGTCAGCGCGCGCCAAGGGGCCAGCGTCGTCAGCGAGACCGTCGCCACCATGGAGCGCATCTCCTCGGACCTGCGCGATGCCACCGAAGTCATGGGCGCCATCGGCAAACAATCCGTGGCCATTACCACGATCGTGCAGACCATCGGCGGTATCGCCGCACAAACCAACCTGCTGGCGCTCAATGCCGCCATCGAAGCGGCCCGGGCTGGGGAACAGGGGCGGGGCTTTGCCGTGGTGGCTGACGAGGTCAGGCAGCTGGCCGGCCGTACCAGCGCCGCCACGGAAGAGATTGTGACGGTGGTACAGCAGAATCAGAAACTGGTGGATGAAGCCATCCGCAGTATGGGCGTGAGCAACGAGCAAGCCGTCCAGGGCCTGACCCTGGCCACCCAGGCCGGGGAGGTGATCGTCGACATTCAGGACGGCGCGCGCCAGGTGCTGGATGCTGTCAACCGTTTCGCCCAGGAACTGAAGTAGCGCCAGTGCCGTTACGGCGCCAGGCGCTCCAGCACAACGGACGCTTCCTGCCGAGTGTAACCCTGGTAGCGTCCCCCAGGGATCGGGCTGAGAAACAACTGGGTCCGCCCTTCACCGTCGACCAGCGCCAGGCCGTCTGGCTTGCTCCGCCATCGAACCACGCCCACGCGCCCCAAGGCCTTGACCTCACACCCGGCCGGATCGCCGGCAGCCGCGCCATCACGGGCCAGATGCAACATGCACGCCTGCCCCTGCCCCTCCAGCACTATGCGCCAGGTGCCCGCGATGATCGTAGCATTGGCCGGCGCGAGGCTGCTGCCCCATGCGCCGGTCATGCACAGCGGGACCAGCATGATCAGCCTGGTTGTCCAGGTGCGGATGCCATCAGACCAGGAAGTCACTGCTATGAGCTTCCCCGAGGATCTTGATGACAAAATCGGCCGTATGGTCTCCATTGAAGTCCACTGACAGCCGGGTGCCATAACTGGCATCGCGCAGCACCGCCGCCCCGGCGGCCCCGTCCAGGGTGTTGCTGAAATGGATCGGGCTACCATCGACAGCTGCGAGGCCGGAGAGGTCGATGCGGTCTTCCCCGCTGGTAAAGTCCATCAGACGGTCTGCCGATGCCGCCGTTGAGTCGGACTGAGCGAAGTAGACGAATATATCCGCGCCCGCGCCACCCCAGAGCTTATCCGCGCCGCCCTCGCCGGCCAGCAGGTCGTTGCCCGCATTACCCGTCAGTGTATTGCTCACGTCATTGCCGATCAGGTAATCATTGCCTGCCCCACCGATCGCCCTTTCGAGCGTCACCCCCTGGGCGATGGAGACGTTGCCTACCAGCCCGCCCACGTCCGAGAAGCTGGCAGCGTGAAGGTCGATGCGCTGGTTCATGCTGTAGCCGGAAAAATCCAGGGTATCCACCCCACCGCTATCCCAGACCGAGAAGATCAATTCGCTCGACGCCGAAGTAGCCGTGGTTTCCGCGCGGTTGCTGTTCGAGTTGAAGCCGTAGACGGTGCCTCCGACACGGGTGTTTTCGTTCGCCCCATACAAGCGCTGGATGGCAGCGATGTCGTCCATCAGCGGAGCTGACGCATAGGCGCCTTCAAAGTCCTGCCCGGTATTGGATTCATCCCAGTAACTCATGACGCTGTAGGCGCGCGAATCCTCGGCATAGGCCGCGTCATCCCGGTAACTGAGGATGCCGTTCCAGGCGTTGTAGTCGCCCGGATGCCCCAGGCCAAGGCTATGCCCGATTTCATGAACCAGCGTCTGTCCGCCGTAGTTGTTGAGGCCGGCCTGGGCGTTGTACTGGTACTCATCGCTGACCCAGTACCAGGACTCGCCGTCCCGGGCGCCATTGGTAGGATAGTAGGCGAAGGCCGCCTCGCCGCTGGACACCGAATAACTGGCCAGGGACAAATGCCCCTCGCCACCGCTGGCAGCCTGGGTGAAGGTAATGTTCGCCACGTCGGCCCAGGAACGCATCGCCAGCTTCGCCTGGGCCTGTTGCTGGGCATTGAAGGCAATGAATTCGCCCAGGTGAGTATCGAAATTGGCGGGTTTCACCTGGGTGAAGCTATAGGTAAGGGTTACCGTACCGTCAGCGTTCGTATCCTTGAAACGGTAGCCGAAGCGGTCTATCTGGGCCGCGGCCTCGTCCACGGTATAGGAAGGATGCCCCTGGTTCGTGCCCGAGCCCCGGTCATAGGAATGGCTAAACTCATCGAGGCGCTGATACGCCTTGCTTGGCAGGGAAAGATCAACAGCGGCAGCGGCAGCGGCAGCGGCAGCGGCAAGCTCAAGGTCGGACATCGAGGTAACCCTACTTTAATGAAAACGGCTTGTCCGGCGGCGATCTGCGCCCCCGCCGGTATATTCAAGCTGGCACAGCCGGAGACTGGCCGCCATGCTCACGGCCGAGTTTGCCATGGCAGGCGACGAAAGGCCGACCTTTGCCTGGCCCTGCCGCTCAGCGTCGGCACTTTCTGGCTTGTCCGGGCCCCCTGAGCGACTAACCTGATGCAGCAAAGAACGCAGACAAGGCCCCTTTATGATAGACCGAGCCCAACCATTTCCTCGTAGCGCTTTCAGTTACTGGCAGCCTGTTCAGACACGCTGGGCGGACAACGACTGCTACGGGCACGTCAACAATGTCGTTTACTACAGCTGGTTCGACAGCGCGGTGAACCGCCTGCTGCTCGAGCGCGGCCTGCTGGGGCCGGACGCTGAATGGGTAGGCCTTGTGGTGCATACCCACTGCGACTACTTCGCCTCGGTGGCTTTCCCACAGGAGCTGGAGATCGGATTGCGCGTGGGCAGCCTGGGCACCAGCAGCGTTCGCTACCAGTTGGGGGTTTTCGTTCAAGGAAGCGAGCAGCCGGCGGCCCAGGGAGAGTTCATTCATGTGTACGTGGATGCGGGCGCCCGACGACCGCTTGCCGGCCTGCCCGCGCCACTGCGCCATGCCTTGCTCCCATTGCTGAAGCCTGGCGAACAATAGCGAGCCCTATTGTACGACAATATGTAGTGCATGAAAACTATCACTACAAAATCGTTGACGGCGCGCCTGGCCTTTTGCATAGTTAGGCCGTCTCCCTGATCGGGAGAGCAGGTTTACGACTCTGTGCCTGTCCGGCGAGCCGCCGGGCTGTTCCTGATGTACCTGCCCACAAGGCAGAATGAAACGGCTTATGCGTCGCGCCCGCATCCGGGCACCGGCATTGGCGCATGTTCGAGCTCTTGTGGGCCCTTTTCCTTCGCCCCGTTAGCCCTTCGAGCTGCGTCAAGCCCTGCGCCCGCGATTCGTGTGTAGTGCCATATACCGCTTGCTACATCAGGTTCAAACCATACACCAGACAGACCAACGAGCGGTCAAGGGACTATGAATATGAATCTGAACCACGAACCCACCATCGATCAGCTGGCTCAGTTGCTGGCCAAGCGCAAGGATCGCAACGATAGCCATATCCTCTGGATCTGCAAGTCCGGCCAGGTCCATGTGGAAGGCCTGTCGCCTCATGTTGGCGAGGCGGACTTCGAAACCAAGCGCCCCAGCATGCGGGCGAGGTTGCGGACCTACAGGCGCGGCCTGGGCTACGTGGGACGCAAGGCCGCGGCGGACCGAGAGTTCGTGAGTCGTGTATTGCACACCCTCAAGCAGGAATGGCAGACCGCCAGGCAAGCAAACGGGGTACATCTGATCGATCGCTACTACTAGCCAGCCACCTACTGCGTCACCGCGCTGGCCGGTGCCTGTCGAACACCAGGCGCCGGCCGGCCTGCCATCCCTGGCCGATTCGCTTTTCTCCACGCCACGGCTAGCCGACGGCCCGTTTACCCTGCACAATGACCGGGCCATCGCCGCTACCATGGAAAGGAGTCCGGCATGCACCTGGCCAAACTCTCCCTCCTTGCCCTACGAATGACTCAAGCCTTGCCTTGTGAGCTGGCCACGTTGGGCATGGAGGCTACACTGAACTCACGAACGGCCCTTGCCTCGAATGGAGAAGCACCCATAGGAGGCAACACGATGAAATTGAAAGATCTGGCAGGCCAGGTAAAGGCCGGTACCGTGCAGGAACTGAACCTGGTCTCGGTCGAAGGGGGTTCCTACACTCTCCATGCCGTGGTCGATGGCGCATCCCAGCGGGTACTCAACGACAAGGACGACACGGTCCATGTCGCCTCTGTGGATGAAGCCCGCAAGCTGCTGATGGACGTTCCCGACCAGGTCGAACTCTTCGTGGTTCAGCCGGCCGTGTACGACGAAATGGTAGGCCAGGACAGCGGGCCCACCGACTCCCGGGAACGCATCCCGCTAAAGCACAGCCACTGAAGCCTATGGACGTACGCGCGGCGCAAGGGATTCGGGATCAGCTCCTGGCGGAGAATGCCACGCTGCGCGCGGAAGTCAGCGCGCTCAAGGGTGACGTGTTCGATGCCAGCCAGATCGGCTTCTGTATCATCGAAGTCAGCTTCGATCACAGGGGTCAGGCCAATGACTACCGTTTTCTCAGCGTCAACCGCGCGTTCGAAGCCCATACCGGCCTGACTCAGGCCGAAGGTCGCTGGATGCGAGACCTGGTACCGGACCATGATGCCCATTGGTTCGAGATGTATGGCAGGGTGGCCCTCACTGGCGAGCCCGCGCAATTCGAAAACGAAGCCAGGGCCATGGGGCGCCATTTCATGGTGCAGGCAGCCCGTATCGGTGAGCCCTCGCAGCATCGGGTCGCCATCCTCTTTACCGACATCACCAAGCGGCGCCTCGCCGAACAGGCCCTGGAGCAGAGCGAGCGCCACTGGCGAGGCCTGTTCGAACACTTCGACGAGGCCTTCGCCCTGGCCGAAGTCATCCGGGATGACGCTGGCCAGGCCATCGACTGGCGTTTCCTGGACGTGAACCCGGCTTGCTGCGCCCTGCTCGGCCGTCCAGCGGAGGGCGTGCGCGCCCGTACCCTGCGCGAACTGTTCCCGAACCTGGCACCAGGCTGGATCGTCGACGCGGCACGGGTAGCTGAAAGCGGGCAGTCCCGCCCCTTTATCCGCCCCCTCGACGATGTGCGCCGCTGGTATGAAGGCCGCCTGCATCCGCTGCCTGGAGACCGCTTCATGGTGATCTTCCAGGACGTCAGCGAACTGCGCCGCGCGGCTCAGCGGCGAGAGGGGCTGCTGCATCTGAGCGACCAGCTCCGTGGCCTCGATGAACCGGATGACATCGCCGCCGTGGCCGCCGAGATCCTGGGCAATGTGCTGGAGGCGAGCCGCGCCGGCTACTGCCTGATATCCGCAGATTCCGGCACGGTGGACGTTCAGCGAGACTGGTCCAGCGATGGGCGCCCGTCCCTGGTTGGCCCGCATAACCTGCATGACCTGGGTACCTACGTTGATGAGCTAATGACGGGCAAGTCGATCGCGGTCACGGATGTCCTGGATGACTCGCGCATCCCCTACCCCGCTCGTTTCGAACGCTACCAGACGCGGGCCTTCCTCAATGTGCCACTGATGGAGGACGCGCGCCTGGTGGCCTTGATGTTCGCCGACAGCGCCCACCCGCGAAGCTGGAGCCAGGAGGATATCGAATTCACACGCGAACTGGGCGAACGTACCCGCACCGCCATCGAACGACGCCGGGCCGAACACCAGTTACAACAGCTCAACGCGCGGCTCGAACAACTGGTGGCCGAACGCACACGGGAGCTGCTGCGCTCGGAAGAGCAGCTGCGGCAGTCACAGAAGATGGAAGCGGTGGGCCAGCTCACCGGCGGCATCGCCCATGACTTCAACAACCTGCTGACGGGAATCTCCGGCAGCCTCGAACTCCTGCAAAGCCGCATCACCCAGGGTCGCACCCAGGATCTGGACCGTTACATCAATGCCGCGCAGGGCGCCAGCCGACGGGCCGCCGCGCTGACTCACCGGCTTCTGGCGTTTTCCCGCCGACAAACGCTGGCGCCCAAGCCGACCCAGGTCAATCGCCTGGTCAAGGGCATGGAAGAATTGATCTCCCGAACGATGGGGCCATCGGTGAGCATCATCAGCGACCTGAGCACTGACCTGTGGAACGTGCTGATCGACCCCCACCAGTTGGAAAACGCACTGCTCAACCTGTGCATCAACGCGCGAGACGCGATGCCTGACGGCGGGACCCTGACCATCAGCAGCCGCAACCGCAGCATCGATGAGCGCGGCGCCCAGACCTTCGACCTGGAGGCCGGCGAATATGTGGCGCTGGCGGTATCGGACACCGGCACGGGCATGGCGCCCGAAGTGGCGGCCAAGGCCTTCGAGCCCTTTTTCACTACCAAGCCCATCGGCATGGGCACAGGCCTGGGCCTGTCGATGATCTACGGATTCATTCGGCAGTCCGGCGGACAGGCACGCATCCATTCCCAGCCAGGTCGCGGCTGCGTCGTAACCTTGTATCTACCGCGCCACAGCGGGCAGGTCCAGGAGGTTCCTACGCTGCCCATGGGCGCACCTCCGCGGGCCGAAGTCGGCGAAACCGTGCTGATCGTTGATGACGAACCCACTGTGCGCATCATGATCACCGAGGTACTGGAGGACCTGGGCTACCACGCGGTAGAAGCCGCGGATGGCCGTTCGGGTCTGCAGATTCTCAATTCGAGCCTGAAGATCGACCTGCTGATCACCGACGTGGGCCTGCCGGGCGGCATGAACGGCCGGCAGATGGCCGATGCCGCCCGAGTAAGACGGCCCGACCTGAAGGTCCTGTTCATCACCGGCTACGCCGAGTCCAGCGTCTTCGAAAACGGCAATCCCCAGGACGGCATGCATGTGCTCACCAAGCCGTTCTCCGTGGACAGTCTGGCACGACGCATCCGTAGCCTGATCGCCTCCTGACGCGCCGAGGGACATGCACAAGCCCGGGCCGCTGGCAGCCCAGCGACCCGACGCCGAACGGCCCGGAACTGATCAGGCCGTATGGTCCGTCTCGGCCGCCACGCCCAGCAGCTGCACTTGCGCAGTGGTATCGGACGATGCGAATACGAACTGATCATCGCTCAGGGTGTGGCTGTAATCCCCGACCAGGGTCACCTGGAACTTGTGACCATCGGCGTCCGCTTCGCTGCTGCGGACATAGGTCCGGTCGCTGCTGGCATTGTAGGTGACCTTGAGCGTGCCATCGGTACCATCCCCCAGCCCGGTAAAGCCCAGCGCCGAAACGTCGAGCAGGTCCCGCTGCACAGAGAAGTCGGTGATCAGGTCCGCGGAGCCGGCATAGCTATCGCCAACGCTGTCGAAGCGGAACGTATCGGCGCCCGAACCACCCGTCAGGCGATCGCTGCCCGCCCCACCCACCAGCAGGTCGTCACTAACGCTGCCGCCAAGGGTGTCGTTGCCCGCCAGCCCATACAGGCTGTCATCGCCCCAGTCCCCATAGAGAGTATCGGCGGTGGACGTGCCACTGAGGTCAAGATGAGGAATGGGTTGCGAGCTGTCCGTCTGGGTGCTGTCCGGGTTAGCGAACAGGACATTGGTCGCGGTAAGGTCGTAGAGGTGATTGCCCTTGAGCAGGATCTCGAAACGGTTGCCATTGGCGTCCGGCTCCAGGGACTTGAGCGCGGTATAGTCACCAGCCAGGTTCAGGACCACCTTGAGTGTACCGTCATAACCGTTGCCCAACCCGGTGAAGCCCAGGGCGGTGAGATCAATGCGGTCGTGGCCATTGCTGTTGAAATCGACGATAAGGTCGCGCTGCGCATAGCTGCCGCTGGCATCGTTGCGGTAGCTGTCGCTCAGACTGGTGTAGACGAAGGTATCCGCGCCGGAGCCGCCGGTAAGGGTGTCGCCGCCGCTGCCGCCCAGCAAGCGATCGGCGCCGCCATCACCGGAGAGCGAATCGCGACCCGCCGCGCCGGCCAGAGTATCGTCGGCGGTGGTGCCCACCAGGGTATCGTTGTGGGCGGTCCCCGTAGTGAGGCTGAAGAAGTTGTCCGCCCCCAGGGTAGCCAGGTGATTGCCGCTCAAGGCAAGTTGGAAGCGATTGCCGTCAGCATCGGCATCCAGGCTGGAGAGATAGGTCGTATCGGTCTTGGCGTTATAAGTGACCTTGAGCGTCCCATTGTGACCATTGCCAAGCCCGGTCAGGCCCAGGGCAGTCAGATCCAGGCGATCACGGGCATCGTCGAAATCGCTGATGCGGTCGACGTAGGAGGTGTTGCCGGCCCGGTAGCTGTCACTGACCTGGCTGAACCGGAACACGTCGCTACCGCTACCGCCGGTGAGCTGATCGGCCCCCGCGCCGCCGCTGATCACATCATCACCGGCCGCCCCGTTGATACGGTCGTTGCCATCGCCGCCGGAAATGAGTTCGGCCGAACGGCTTCCGTTCAGGGCATCGGCACTTGCGCTGCCTCGTAGAATCAGCACATCGCTATTGTTGGTGACCTGGCTCTCGCTACCGACCGCGTTGATGTCGCCCGCCTGGGCGCCGTTGATCACGTTGCCGAAGATCAGGCTGCCATCCACTCCGGCGCTGTTGGAAGGGATCTCGGCCACGCCCCAGGTCGCGTTGGCCCCGCCGGTGATGATGTTGTCGTAGACGAAGTTCTGGCTGCCATTGGTCGTGCCCTGACTGCGGATGGCCACTTCCGCGGTGGCCCCGGCCTGAGCATTGTCATGGATGATGTTGTCGGCGACTTCCACATGAGTCGTACCCTGCAGGTCTACCCCGGAACCGCCGTTGTCATGGATCTCCATGCGATAGACGCCGCCATACTCAATGCCGCGCACACGCACCCCATCGCCGCCATTTTCCGACACGCTGCCGCCGATGACACTGAAGTAACCGGTGTCCACGCCATTTTCGTTATGGACGTAGATACCGTCGGCGCCATTGCCGGAAGCGATGTTGTCGGCCAGGGACAGCGCTTCGCTGCCCAGCACCACGTTGATCCCGTTGCGTTCGTTGTTCAGCGCCTGGTTGTCCTGGAACGTCAGCGCCGGCAGCGACCCGCCCAGGGAAAATCCATCCAGGCCGTTGTTACTGGCGGTACTGTTACGCACGGTGAGGTTGACTGCCGCGCTGGACAGGTCGAAGCCGTTGCCACTGAAACCAGTGGCGGTTACCCCATCGAGCACCAGGTTGGTCACGCTGTTGGCGCCACTTTGCGACCAGCCACTGACCTGCCCGCCGTCATTGGCCTGGCTGCCATCGAGGGTCAGGTTGCTGACCTGGGCATCGCGAAGGGTGCCGCCCGCCGCTACGCCGAGCAGAGAGGTGGTATTGCCATCCGCGCTGTCGGCCAGCTTGAGGACGGTATCTCCGGCACCGTCCCCGCTCAGCACCACGTTGCTCTTCAGCGCCAGGGCATTGCCGGAACCGTCACTGTCAGATACCACCCAGGTGCCACTGGGCACGTAGACCTTGCCCCCGCCGGCGGCCGCGGCGGCGTTGATGGCTTTCTGGATTGCCGCGGTGTCGTCGGTAGTGCCGTCGCCCTTGGCGCCATAGTCACGGATATCGAATACGTCGGTCATGCAGTGCTCCTGTCAAGGTACTGAAGTCGAAGCGCGGTCGGCTGGGCGTCCCGGTTTCGGATTCACGAAACCATCTGACCGAGCGCTGCCTCTATAGTTGGATAAGCATAGGCCACATCCGACAAAACGAAGTCTGAATGCCGTCCCTGCGCCCTGTTATGATGGCGCTGCCCGAGGTTTCACTCCTTCCTGCTCGCTCAATACGGACTTTCGCTTCGATGATCCAAGACCCAGCTGTGGCCGCCGCCACAGGTAGCATCGAATTCCTCAACGCCGGGGCCGAGCTCGGCCGACTGATTCGCGATCATGACTGGACAGCCAGCGGCCTGGGCCCGCTGGAACAGTGGCCGCAAAGCCTCAAAAGCATCACGGCGCTCTTGCTGGCCTCGCCGGTACCCATGGTGCTGCTGTGGGGCCCCAGGGGCATCATGATCTACAACGATGCCTATTCGGGCTTCGCCGGCGGTCGTCATCCCTGGCTCCTGGGCACCGCAGTGCGCGAGGGCTGGCGGGAAGTGGCCGACTTCAACGATAACGTCATGCGTCAAGGGCTGGCGGGCAGGACGCTGGCCTACAAGGACCAGGAGCTCACCCTGCACCGCAACGGCCGCCCCGAGCAGGTATGGATGGACCTGGACTATTCGCCGGTCTATGACGAAAGCGGACAACCGGCCGGGGTGATCGCCATCGTGGTGGAAACCACTCAGCGGGTACTGTTCCGGCGCAACCTGCAGCACAGCGAAGAACGCCTGCGTGCGCTGGTGAACGCTACCTCGGACGTGACCTACCGACTGTCGCCCGACTGGCGGGAAATGCGGCAGCTCGATGGCAAGGGCTCGCTCCAGGATGTGAGCGAGCCGAACCGCGACTGGTTGCACACCTACATCGAGCCTTCAGCTCGGCCCCGGGTGCAGATGACCATCGAGCACTGCATCCGCACCAAGACCAGCTTCAATCTCGAGCATCCCGTGCGCCGCCCGGATGGCAGCCTCGGCTGGTTCCATTCTCGCGCGGTACCGCTGTTCGATGACCGAGGCGAGATCATCGAATGGTTCGGCGCGGCCACGGATATCAGCGCGCGCCGTGAGGCCGAGGAGACCTTGCGGGCCAACGAGGCCCGGCTGCGCTTTCTCGACGCCCTGGCCAAGGAGTCCATGCGCAGCGACGATGCCGACGTGATCATGGCGATCACCACACGCATGCTTGGCGAGCACCTGCGCATCTCTGTCTGCGCCTATGCCGACATGGACCCCGACCAGGATGGCTTCACCATACGCGGCAACTGGCATGCGCAGGGAAGCGCCAGCATCGTCGGCCATTACCGCCTGGCCAGCTTTGGCAAACTCGCCGTAAAGAACCTGCGCGCCGGCCTGCCATTGATCCTCGAGGACAACGCGGCTCAGTTGCCCCCGGAGGAAGCCGAGGCATTCCTCAGCATCGGCCTGGGCGCCACCATCTGCATGCCGCTGGTCAAGGAAGGTCGGCTGATCGCACTGATGGCCATCCACGACCGCCAACCGCGGCAATGGTCGTCTCAAGAGCTGAGCCTGCTTTCCGAAGTGACGGAACGCTCTTGGGCGCACATCGAGCGCGGTCGCGCTGAAGCCCAGCGGCGCGCGGGCGAAGAGCGTTTCCGGCAGGATCTGGAAGCGCGGGTAGCCGAGCGGACCGAAGCCCTGCGAATCAGCGAAGCCAACATCCGGCGAACCGAGCAGGCCCTGCACCAGGCGCAGAAGATGGAAGCCCTGGGCAACCTCACCGGCGGCATCGCCCATGACTTCAACAATCTGCTCATGGCGGTGCTGGGAAGCCTGGAGCTGTTGCGCCGCCGCCTACCCGACGATCCTGCCTTGGCCCGCTTGCTGAACAACGCCAAGGCCGGCGCCGAAAGGGGCGCCGCCCTCATTGCTCGAATGCTGGCCTTCGCCCGGCGCCAGGAGTTGCGCGCCGAGGCCGTGGAGTTGGGCCAGCTGGTGGCCGGAATGGCCGAATTGCTCCAGCGCTCCCTGGGCCCCACCGTGGAGCTGGAGACAGCCTTCGACGCGCTCCCGGCATGGGTACGCACTGATTCCAACCAGCTGGAAGCAGCCCTGCTCAACCTGGCGGTCAATGCGCGGGATGCCATGGGCGGCCAGGGTAAGATCAGCATCAGTGCGCGAGCCCATCGCATAGGGGTTGCGGAGGGCCCGCTGGCGGCCGGGGACTACTGGTGCCTATGCGTGTCCGATACAGGCGAGGGCATGGACGAGCAGACGCTCAAGCGCGCCATCGAGCCCTTCTTCACAACCAAGGGTATCGGCAAGGGGACCGGGCTGGGTTTGTCCATGGTGCTCGGGCTGGCCGAGCAATGCGGGGGCACCCTGCGCCTGCATAGCCGGCATGGAGTCGGTACCACCGCGGAAATATGGCTGCCGGCCAGCCAGCCGCCAGAGCCCAACGCCTCGCTGGGGCAGATTGAGGACGACCCCGAGGGCGACAGGTTCGCGCGCAGCCTGCGCATCCTTACGGTCGACGACGACGAGCTGGTGCTGACCAACACCGTGGAAATGCTCAAGGAGCATGGTCACCAGGTGCAGCCGGCGGCCTCGGCCCGTGAAGCCCTTGCGTTCATGGAGCAATCCGAGTACGACCTGCTGATCACCGACCATGCCATGCCGCACATGACCGGCGCGCAACTGGCGGCCAAGGTGCGAGAGCAGCGCCCTGACCTGCCGATGATCCTGATGTCGGGCTACGCCGACGTAGCCCCCGGCCAGACCCCGGACATTCCAAGAGTGGCAAAGCCATTCTCCCAGGCGCGGCTCATGGAAGCGGTCAATGAGGTGATGCGAAGGACATGACCCTGAAGGTGCGCCTCGGACAGCGAGGTGATTTCGGTGAGAGCTAGCGCGAGCTAGCGAAAAGGTTTTCTGATCGAGCACGATTCGTCAGCTGCGCTGACTCCCACAGGCTGAACTGAACCCCATTTGCTGGACGCCTCGTAGCCAACACATGGAGTCTGGCCCAGCCTTCAGCGCTGCTTGAGCCGGTCGATGATCACGGCCAGCAGGACATGACCCTGAAAGTGCGCCTCGGACAGCGAGGTGATCTCGGTGGGAGCTAGCGCGAGCTAGCGAAAAGGCTTTCTGATCGAGCACGATTCGTCAGCTGCGCTGACTCCCACCGGCTGAACTGAACCCCATTTGCTGGGCGCCTCGTAGCCAACACATGGAGTCTGGCCCAGCCTTCAGCGCTGCTTGAGCCGGTCGATGATCACGGCCAGCAGGACATGACCCTAAAGGTGCGCCTCGGACAGCGAGGTGATCTCGGTGGGAGCTAGCGCGAGCTAGCGAAAAGGCTTTCTGATCGAGCACGATTCGTCAGCTGCGCTGACTCCCACCGGCTGAACTGAACCCCATTTGCTGGACGCCTCGTAGCCAACACATGGGGCCTGGCCCAGCCTTCAGCGCTGCTTGAGCCGGTCGATGATCACGGCCAGCAACAGGATGGTGCCGCGGATCACATACTGATAGAAGGTATCGATGTTCTTCAGGTTCATGGCGTTTTCGATGATGGCCAGGATCAACACTCCGGCGATCACATGACGCATCATGCCGATACCACCGGCCAGGGACACCCCGCCCAGCACGCAAGCGGAGATCACCGTCAGCTCGAAGCCCTGCCCGATCATGGGCTGGCCCGAGGTCATCCGCGACGCCAGCACCACCCCAGCCAGGGCGCCGATCAGCCCATGCACGGCGAAAATCACGATCTTGGTGCGGTCCACCGCCACGCCAGCCAGGCGAGCCGCCTCTTGGTTGCCGCCTATGGCCATGGTGTTGCGTCCGTAGGTGGTGTAGTTCAACAGCCAGCCGAAGAACAGGAAGCATACCAGGGTGATCACGATGGGCACCGGCACCCCGAACAACTGCCCGTTGCCGAACACGAAGAAGTTCTCTTCTATCACCCCCACGGCCTTGCCGTTGGAGAAGATATAGGCCAGGCCGCGCACGATCTGCATGGTCGCCAAGGTGGTGATCAGGGCGTTTATCCGCAGCTTGGCGATCACGATTCCATTGATCAGGCCCACGATCAGGCCCATGCCCAGGGCCGCGCCCACGCCGTAAGCCACGCTGCCCGTGTCACGCATGACCACGGCGGCGATCACCCCGGCGCAGGCGATGACCGACCCTACGGAAAGGTCAAAATGCCCCGAGGCCAGGCAGAACAGCATGGTGCAGGCCGCGATGCCTGTGGTCGAAATCGCCAACCCTAGCCCGCGCATATTCAAGGGCGAAAGGAAGTTGTCGATGAAGATGGCGGAGCCGGCGAAGATCGCTACAGCGGCCAGGAGCATGACCCAGTCGTCCAGAAAGCGGCGCATGTTCAGGCGGTGGCTGGATATCAAAGGGGTCTGGGGTACGCTAGCCATGGTTCACCTCTTGTTCTGAAGCCGCGCGGGCGCCGGGCAGGGCCAACTGCAGCAGGCGGGACTCATTGATCTGTTCACGCGGGAGTTCGCCGGTGATCGCGCCTTCGCACATCACCGCCACACGGTCGGAAATGCCGATCACTTCCATCAGGTCGCTGGAGACCACAATCACCGCCACCCCGCTGGCCGCCAGGTTGTGGATGATCTGGTAGATCTCCGATTTGGCGCCGATGTCGATGCCCCGAGTGGGCTCGTCGAGCAGGAGGACGTTCATGGGCAGCGAGAGCCAGCGGCCAAGAATCGCCTTTTGCTGGTTGCCGCCGGAGAGATACAGGATGGCCTGGTCCGCCGATGGCGTTTTCACGTTGAGCGCTCGAATCTGCCGCTCGGCATTGTCCCGCTCCCAGCGGCCGCGCAGCAGCCAGCCCATACGGGAATGGCGCGGCCGGGCCCCGATATTGATGTTCTCGCCAACGCTGGCCAGCGGCACGATACCTTCCTTCTTACGATCTTCAGGGCAAAGAAGGATGCCGGCCTGGATCGCGTCACGGGGTGTAGCCAGGCGCAGCGCCTTCCCGTCCAGGCTCAGGCTGCCAGCGCTGGCGGGGGTCAGCCCGCTGATCAGGCGCAGCAGTTCGGTGCGTCCCGCCCCGACCAGTCCGAAGAAGCCCAGCACTTCGCCGCGGTGAGCCTGGAAGCTCGCCGGCTGGCGGACCCCCGGGCCGAGCAAGCCATTGACCGCCAGCGCTACATCGCCTCGCGGCCGCGATCGGTAGTTGTAGATATCCTGGATGTCCCGGCCGACCATGCAGGTCACCAGCTTGTCGTGACTGAGCACAGACATGTCTTCGAAGGTCTGGACATGGCGGCCGTCCTTGAACACCGTCACCGCGTCACAGATACGGAAAATCTCTTCCATGCGGTGGGATACGTACAGGACCACCCTGCCTTCGTCCCGCAGCCGACCAATGATGCCCATCAGGCGGTCGATCTCTCGGGCAGACAGGCTACTGGTAGGCTCGTCGAAGGCGATCACCCGGGCATCGTGAGATAACGCCTTGGCGATTTCCACCAGCTGGCGCTGACCAAGGGACAGATCCCCCAGGCGGGTGTCGGGATGGATTTCCTCAGCCAGCCCCTGCAGGAGGGCCTGAGCGCGCTGACGCATGGCGCGGCGATTGACGATGCCCAGGCGAGCCGGGAAGTGTCCCAGGAGCAGGTTCTCCGCCACGCTCATCTCCGGCACCAGGTGCAGCTCCTGGTGGATCACCGCGATGCCGCTGGCCAGGCTGTCGGCAGCGTTGCGGAATTTCAGGGCACGCTCGCCCAGGCGCAGTTCGCCTTCGGAGGGGATGTAGGCACCCCCAAGGATCTTCAGCAGCGTGGATTTTCCGGCGCCGTTCTCACCCATCAGGGCATGCACCTGGCCGGGCCAGGCGGTGAAGTTGATGTCCGCCAGGGCGCGCACGCCCGGGAACTGTTTGCCGATGCCCTTGAAGGAAAGCGCTTCAGCGGTCCCGGCCTGGGTTGCGGTCGACAACATGGGAAAGCTCCTCGTCACCCGGGTCAGTTCCACAGGCCGATCTTCTCAAGCTCTTGCTTGAAGTTGGCTCGGGTAATGAGGGTCACTTCGTCCATGGCGGTGTATTTTGGCGGCTCCTTGCCCGTGGTGACCCATTCGAAGACCATGGTGGCGGTTCGCTCACCCTCGATGTGCGGGCTAGGCAGCATCGAGCCGAAGAAACCGCTTTCCGGCTTTTTCAGCTCGCCGATCGCATCGGTACCGTTGATGCCGATGCCGATGACATTGGCCGCCTTGAAGCCCGCGCTCTCGGTGGCTCGCACACCGCCCAGCACCGTGTTGTCGTTCATGCCGCCGATGATGAGGTTCTTGGCCGCCGACGGCAGCTTGACCAGGGCCGAGTTGGTGGCGTCCATGCTGCCCGGAACGTCGAGGGTCTTCTGAGGCGCAAAGACGATATGGTCTTCCGGCATCCCCGCCTTCCTGAGCGCGTCCACCGAACCATCGGTGCGCTTCTTGCCGGTGTCGAGCTCGTTGTAGGTATTGATTACCGCGTAGGTATCCTTCCAGTCCCAGCCACGATTCTTGGCCTCGGTGGCCATGGCGGCGCCCTGCTTTTGGCCAACTTCAAAGGCCGCCATGCCAAGGTAAGGCACGTCCTCCATGAAATTGCCCTTGGCATCCACGAAGCGATCGTCCACCGCCATGACCTTCAGGTCATTGGCCTTGGCCTTGGCTACGATGGCCGGGCCGAGGGATACGTCCGGCGCGCAGATCACGAAACCCTTGGCACCGTTAGCCGCCAGGCTATCGATGGCCGCCAGGGTTTTTTCGCCATCCGGCACAGCGATCTTGAGCAGGGTAAAGCCCTTGTCCTTCGCCGCCTTCTCGGCGAATGCCCACTCGGTCTGGAACCAGGGCTCCTCGGGTTGCTTGACCAGAAAGCCGATCTTCACCGGATCAGCGGCGAGAGCCTGTCCAGCCCAGGACAGCGCCGTTGCGGTTGCCACCGCCCCACAGAACACACGAAACCCTTTGATCAAAGGCATGGCTTACTCCTTGTTCTTGTTAGAAAAGCCGAGCGGCATGGGTGTTGACCCAGCACCGCGTTCAGTCAAGCACAGCCCGTTGGGCCATATGTAACGAAGTGTCACACCTGCAATTGCCCCAGGATCAACCCTTGAATCGATGACACGGCTGGCCGCTCACCTCCAGCCGACTCCAGAGCACCGCGCCGTCCAGGGGGCCGGCAGCCTTGCCAGGCCGGGCCGAGGTGACATAGAGGGTGCGCAGGTCCGGGCCGCCGAATACGCAGCTGGTCGGGTGGCTCACGGGCAAGGCGATGCGTTGCTCGATACGCCCCTCCGGGTCGTAGCGCAGCAGGCAGCCACCACCCCAGCGGGCATTCCACAGATAGCCTTCGGCATCCAGGGCAGAGCCATCGGGCACTCCGGGGCCTGGCTCGGCCCAGGCTTCCCGTGTGACTGGCAAGCCATCGACATCCAACGCATAGCGCCACAACTGGCCAGCCTTACTGTCGGCGCTGTAGAGATAACGACCGTCATCACTCCACGCCAGCGTGTTGGGAATGCCCAGGCCCTCCAGGACGGGCATGGCCTTGTTGCCTTCCAACAGGAACAGGCTGCCGCTGTCTCGCTCAACAGGGAGGTCTTCACCGCTGGGGCCGATGTTGTTTTGCATGGTGCCTAGCCAGAGCCTGCCACGCTTGTCACAACGGCTTTCGTTGGCGCGGTTGCCGGGCATGCGGTCTGGCTGGCTGAACAAGCTCAGCCGGGGATGGTCTGTGGGTGAGGCGAGGTCCAGGCGGTACACACCCGAGGCCAGGGTCACCAGAGCGTCGCCCTGGTCGGTGGGAATGAACGCCGATACCGGCTCGTCCAGGTGCCATTGCGCCAGACCACGGGTGTCGAGCCGACAGGCGAGCATGCCGGCGATGTCGACGAAATACAGGGCTGCTGTGGAAGAGTCCCAGAAGGGCCCTTCGGCCAGCATGTAGCGCTGGGGCGAAACAGGCTGCCACTGCATGGCGCCTCCGCTTATCGTTGTTGTCGGTGTTCGCGCTGCCAAAGGTTGGCAAGTGCAAGCATTAAATAATATTACTATTTGCAGTTCAAGCCCCACCATGGGCAGATATTGGCCTACCAAAGCTGACTTGATGTTCGAATTGGTATGACTATATTCAAGGGGCCGCGCTGTCGGCCACCCTTCGGACATAACAACAACCCCAACGGAGAACGTCCATGAAACCCTTCCTTGCGCAAGCTGCCAGCCTCGCCCTCGCCATGGGTCTGGCGGCGGGCAGTGCCCAGGCCGCAGGCCTGACCCGGGAACACGCCAGCTTCGCTACCCTCGATGACGGTACCGCTGTTGAACGCTATGTGTTGCGCAATAGTCATGGCATGGAGGCCAGCATCCTCACCTATGGCGCCACCTTGCAGTCCCTGCTGGTACCGGACCGCACGGGCCAGGTCGCGGACGTAGTCCTGGGCTTCGATGACCTGAAGGGCTACCAGGATCATGGCGACGTATATTTCGGCGCGACCATCGGCCGTTTCGGCAACCGTTTGGCCAAGGGCCAGTTCAGCCTGGACGGCAAGCAGTACCAGGTGCCGGTGAACGACGGGCCCAACGCGTTGCATGGCGGCCCGAAGGGCTTCGACAAGCATGTGTGGAAAGCGCGGGAGACCGACGAGAAGAGCTGGGTGGGCGTTACCCTGAGCTACCGCTCCGTCGATGGGGAAATGGGTTTCCCCGGCAACCTCAATGTTGAAGTGGAATACAGCCTCAATGAGAACAACGAGCTACGCATTCGCTACAAGGCGACCACCGACCGCAGCACGGTTCTGAACCTGACCAACCACAGCTACTTCAACCTGGCCGGGGCCGGCGAAGGGGACATACTCAACCAGGTCGCCACGGTTCGCGCCGCGCGCTACACGCCCATAGACGCTACCCTGATCCCCACCGGCGAGCTGGCGCCGGTCGCGGGCACCGCGCTGGACTTCAATCGCCCCACGGCCTTCGGCAAGCATATCCGCGATGACCATCCGCAATTGAAATTCGCCGAGCCCAAGCAAGGCGGCTTCGACTTCAACTGGGTGCTCGACAGCGCGGGCGACCTGGGCAAGCTCGCCGCCGAGGTGATGGACCCAGGTTCCGGGCGCCGCTTGCAGCTGTACACCACCGAGCCGGGCGTACAGCTGTACACAGGCAATTTCCTGACCGGCTTCACCGGCAAGCAAGGCAAGACCTACCCGCACTGGGGTGCCTTCACGCTGGAAACCCAGCACTATCCTGACTCGCCGAACCAGCCGAACTTCCCAAGCACCCGGCTCGACCCGGGGCAGACCTACACCCAGACTACGCTGTTCCGCTTCAGCGCGCAGTGAAAGACGGCACCGGGCGTATCCAGGACTGCCTGCTGGAATTACTGGCCCGCCGGGCACCCGAGGCGTCCATCTGTCCGTCCGAGGTTGCCCGTCATCTGGCGGGCGACGACGGCCCATGGCGGGACTGGATGGCGCCGGTACGAGAGGCGGCTCAACGCCTCGCCGCGGCCGGAACCATCGAGATTACCCAAGGCGCGACGGTTTTACCCGCCCAGGGCCCTTTCCATGGCCCCATCAGGTTGCGTCGAGGCCCCAACTTCTAGAGCAGTCACATTCCCCTGATTAATCCAAGCCATGATTCCGCAGACTGCTGGCCGAAGGTTGGCGGCTAATGCACCTGCGCTTGACCGTGAGCCCTGACACTGTTCACCTCGCGCAGCCAGCCCGGGCGGGGTGGGGGAACCCCTCAGGCCTAGAGGCCGCTGAGCACGTCCAGCGCATTGGGCACGGCCGCCCCGGCGGCCGTATTGTCGAAGATGCACCAGGCCGGTACCTGGGCCTGGCGCAGGCGGGCGCTCATTGCGCCCAAGACGTCGCTGCCATAGGCCGAGTAGTAGACCCTGGGCGTGCCATGCAGCCTCCAATAGAGAAGCTCGGGCCAACCCAAGGGCTGTGCCTCGCCCAAGGGCGCCGGGTCGGCCTGCACCCAGCCGATATGCGCGGCCATCAGCACCGGGCCGGCCGCCAGCCAGGAGCGGTGACGGGGCTCGAGCACTACCGGCCCTTCGTGGAACAGGCGCACCTGTTGGAAAAAGCGGCTGGCAGTGGCCTCTTCGTAGGCCAGGGAGGGCGGCAGCTGGACCAGGATACAGCCCAGGCGATCGCCCAAGGCCGAGCACTGTTCGAAAAACGCGCGAATGTCAGCCTCGCAATTGACCAGGCGGGCATCATGAGTGATCTGCCGCGGCATCTTGACGCAGAAGCGGAAGCTCGCCGGCACGCTTGCCGCCCAACGGGCATAGGTCGCCGGGCGGTGCGGGCGATAGAACGAGCTATTGATTTCAACCGCGTTGAAGCGACTGGCGTAGCGCTGCAGGTGGGTCCCATCCTCGGCAAAGTGGGGCCACTGCTCACGCGGCAGGCTCCAGCCGGCGCAGCCCAGGTAGCGATGAGTGTCTTGATCGAGTGTCATGACATGAAGGACCCAACGACAAGGGCGCGCGTTCCGTCGGGGTACGTTGAACCTGCGGCCAAGGCTACCTAGAATGCCGTGTCTATTTGCCATCACGGTAGTCCTTATGCGCCTCGCCCCTCTCCTGCTGGCGACACTCTGCAGCCTTGCGCCTTCGGCTTGGGCCGAAGCCTACAAGTGCATCGGAGCGACGGGCCGCGTCAGCTACAGCTTCGTGCCCTGCCCGGTAGCCATGGGGGAAACCCGTTGGGCGCGCAAGGTAGAGCAGGCCCAGTGGGTGAGCCTCAATCCCGAGGACGCCGAACCCCATGTGATCAATCAGCGCGCGACCAAGATCCTGCAGACCAGCTATCGCACCAAGGTGCGCTACACCGTGCATTACCTGCCCGGCGTGGCGCCACCGCGTGCGAAGAAGCCTCGAGTGGCCGCAAAACCGATGCGCTGCCTGGACGAGGGGGGACACCCGCGCTGCGATGGCCTGGCCCGGCCTTGAACCCACCCGCCGGCCCTGCCCCGGCAACCGATGCCGCGGGCGAGGCCTTGAGCGAACCCATCAGATGCGGAAGCTGCCGACCAACTGCTTGAGGCGAGCGGCCTGCTGCTCCAAATCTGTACAGGCGCGCAGCGTCGCCTGAAGGTTTTCCACGCCTTCCTGATTCAGAGTGTTGATCTCGCTGATGTCCATGTTGATGGTATCCACGACGGCTGTCTGCTCTTCAGTGGCGGTAGCGACAGACTGGTTCATGCCGTCGATCTCACCGATCCGCGCGGTTACGCTGGCCAGGCGCTCGCCGGCCTGGTTGGCGATGATCACGCTCTGATCGCTCTCGCGCTGGCTTTCATTCATGATCGCCACGGCTTCCCGGGCGCCCACTTGCAGTTCCTCGATCATGCCCTGTACCTGCTGGGCTGATTCCTGGGTGCGATGGGCCAGGTTGCGGACTTCGTCGGCCACCACCGCGAAGCCACGCCCGGCCTCGCCGGCCCGTGCCGCTTCGATCGCGGCATTGAGGGCCAGCAGGTTGGTTTGCTGCGAGATACCCGTGATGACCTCGAGGATCTGCCCGATATTGGCTGTCTTCAGGTTCAACTGCTCGATCTTGTCACAAGCGCCGCTGATCTTCGCTCCGAGCCGGTTCATTGCCTCGATGCTCTGCTGCACCACAGCCTGCCCGTTGCCCGCCAGGTCACTGGCGTCGCTGGAATGGCCCGATGCAAGCGCGGCGTTATGGGCGATTTCCTGGGCGGCGGCGCCAAGCTGATTGATCGCTGCCGCGACGCTGTTGGTACGCTGCGCCTGCTGGTCGGAATTGAGCATGGACGAGTTGGAGGCGCTCACTACCCGCAGCGCCACCTCGTTGAGCTGCACCGTTGACGAGGACACTTCCCGCATCGAGTCGTGGATACGCTGAACGAACCGGTTGAAAGCATTGCCCAGATGGCCGAATTCATCCTGGTTCTGCACGTCGAGGCGACGGGTAAGGTCGCCTTCGCCCGCGGCGATATCCTGCATGGCGCGGCCCATGACGTTAAGGGGTCGCATCAGTACCGTGATGAGCATGCCCAGCAAGAAGATGATCACCACCACCGCTACGAGGGTGGCGACCACCGCCGAGGTGCGGAACTCACTCAACGTTGCAAATGCTTTCTCTTTGTCCAGGGCAAGACCGATATACCAATTGACGGACGGCAGGCCTTCCACACGGGCAAAGGTGAGCACTTCCGCACGCCCTGCCCGCTCGCTTTCGCTGATGTCAGCGTTCAGGCGAGGCGTGGCCGCTGGGTAGGCATCTTTGAGGGTCTTGTTGACCAGGGTTTTGTCCGGATGCACCAGGATCTGGCCATCGCCATCCACGAGAAAGGCGTAGCCGTTGCCCTGAAAATCCAACCCGTTGATGGTCTTGACCAAGGTATCGAGGGTCAGGTCGCCCCCAGCGACGCCGACGACCTGGCCGTTGGGCCCTTTCACCGGAGTGGCGATGGTAATGATCAGCGACTGGGTCACCGCATCGGTGTAAGGCGCTGTCAGCATGGTTTTCCCAGCCTCCTGCGCCCCCTTGTACCAGGGGCGGGTGCGGGCGTCGTAGCCGGCCGGCATGTCATCCGGCGGCTGCATCACGAAACCGCCATCAGCCCGACCGATATAGACACTCATGAAGTTCGTCAACAGGGTTTTCTGCTTCATCCACTGGCTAGCCGAGGCATCGTCCGTGGTTGATGCCAGCCCTTCTGCCAGGCTTTCGACCAGCAGGATGCGACCGGACAGCCAGTTCTTGACGTTATCCGAGGCACTTTCTCCGGTTTCTCGCAGGTAGCTTTCCACCTGAGCCTGGATGGAGTGGCGCTGGAGGTAGTCGTTGTACAAGGAAAAGAGACTGAAGGCGGCGACCACGACAAGCGAGGCGGCCAAGAGGATCTTGTGGCTGAATTTAAGGTTTTTGAACATGCCGGAGCTGCCTGCGGAGAACTAGGTAACCTGGTTATCGGCCAGGTCCCCGCAAGATTTAGCGCCGCTGCGCCGTCGGGTTCGCAGGTAGGTAGATCACCAGGCCAGCCCTCTGCGGTGGCTTGGCAGTTGCCGCTCGCCGCCACCTGCCGCTTTCAAGCCTGATCAGACCTCAGCCGGGCACGAGGCTTGCCATTTTCCATACCCAGGTCATGGATCGCCTTTCCGGGAAGCGCCGCCACGGCGGCAGCCTGGCCGTCCCGCTGTTTGCCATGACGTGCTTGCAGCACCAGGCGGGGAATGAGATCTCCCTCGGGCAGCCCCTTCCAGAAACGAGTCGGCATATGGCCTTGCATGATCCCCGGGTTGACTCGCGCCGGGTTGAACGTGTGGGTGTAGTAGGCGCGCCACAGTGCTTCGCTGCCGTCACCCTGACCCTTGGCCATGGCTTGCCACTGAGGCGGGCACTTACGCTCATGGTGCAGTGTCGAGCCATCGTAGAAAACGCCATCATCGGGCGTGGCGATCATCCAGCGCTGGCGGCCCATCCGTCCGATGAAATGTTGGGCGGCATCCTCCAGGATGTCATGAGCCGGCTCATGCCAGGCCACGAACTGGGGGCCCGTGTCCGTCACAGGACACTCGACGAAGCGCAGGAAGGCATGCAGGTGGTGCGCTTCCCGGCTGACCTGCTTGACGCGCCTGTGCAATTCGCTACCAAGGGCGTCTCCGGCCAGCATGGCGGTGCGATCGCCGTGGCTGACCCGCCAGAGTACTTCATAGAGCAGGCTCCAGCGCTGGTCGCCCCGGTACTGACTCGCGGCTTGCAGCAGCTGGGGCAGCGCCACCGGAATGCGCGAGCGCAACGGCCCCAGCTCAGTCGGCAGGCCATGAGGCGCGCTGAACAGATCGGCTTCCCGCTCACCATTCCAACTGACCTGGCTCGGGTCGACGCCGTGGCTGAGCAACCAGCGCGCCTGCTCGCGCCAACGCCCGAACAGGCCATCGCACTCCAGGCAGATCATCCCCACAACCCCAACTGCTGAGGTTGGGGGCGTTCCACCATGGCCTGGCGCAGGGCCTGGCTACTGCGCTCAGCCTGGGGCGGATGGTAATCGGCGGTGACCACGAAGGGCTTGGCCTTGCTCAACACGCAGCGCAGGCGGGCCAAATCCGCGTAGCGGATTCGTCGTTGCCGACGCAATTCGACCAACCGTTTAGTAGTGCGGATGCCGATGCCCGGCACTCGCGCGATCATTGCCGGCTCGGCCCGGTTCAGATCCAGTGGGAAATGCTCACGATGCTCCAGCGCCCACGCCAGCTTGGGGTCGATGTCAAGGGCCAGGTTGCCAGCGCCACCCAGGAGTTCGTTGGCCCGATAGCCATAGCCGCGCAGGAGGAAGTCGGCCTGATACAGCCGATGCTCCCGCATCAAGGGGGGCGGCGCCAGCGGAACGCTGTTGGGGCTGTCCGGAATCGGGCTAAAGGCTGAGTAGTAGACCCGGCGCAGGCCAAAATTCCCATAGAGTGCTTCGGCGCTGCGCAGGATGGTGCTGTCGTCGGTGGCATCGGCACCGATGATCATCTGGGTACTTTGCCCGGCAGGGGTAAAGGCAGGTGCCCTGACCTCGCCAGCCACCGCCTGCTGCCCTTGATGAATGGTCCCCATGGCTTGGTGAATGGTCTTGAGTTGCTTCTCCGGCGCCAGGGTGCGCAAGCTTTCGCCAGTGGGCAACTCTACGTTTACGCTGAGCCGGTCGGCATAGCGCCCGGCCTGCTCGATAAGCGCCGGGTCCGCATCGGGAATGGTCTTCAGATGGATATAGCCGCGGAACTCATGCTCTTCCCGTAGCGAGCGGGCCACCTGCACCAACTGCTCCATGGTGTAATCCGCGGAACGGATAATGCCCGAACTGAGGAACAGACCGCTGATATAGTTGCGCCGATAGAAATCGAGGGTAAGCTTGACCACCTCCTCGGGAGCGAAGCGCGCCCGCGGCACGTTGCTACTGCGACGATTCACACAGTATTGGCAGTCGTACAGGCAGAAATTGGTCAACAGCACTTTGAGCAAGGACACACAACGCCCATCGGGCGTGTAGCTGTGGCAGATGCCCATGCCGTTGGTGGAGCCCAGGCCGCCCTTGCCTTCAGAGCTGCGCTTGGGCGCGCCGCTGCTGGCGCAGGAAGCGTCATATTTGGCGGCATCGGCGAGAATGCTTAGCTTGTCGATCAGCTGCATGAAATATCCAGGCACTGTTTTTCTGTACAGTAGCTGGTTAAATGTACAACCTCAAGCACCCTTGGTCGCTTGACAACAGCCTGAGCAGAAAGACAAAAACCCGCCGAAGCGGGTTTTTTCATGCCATTCCAGCCTCCTGCCGGTAGCCGTCCAGGCCATGGCCGATCTTCCTTGATCCCTGAAGCGATCCCTTGCTTCAGTTGATGGATCCAGAATACCCGCTACCTCACGGTTGAGCCAGAGCCAAACGCTGCGTTGGCGTGTAAGACATTGGCTATAGCAGGGCCCATCCATGACGCACAGCCCTATACTCCGTTCATAGCCGTTGCTGATCCTCGCCCGGTAGACTACGGGCGTACCAAGGCCTTTGTTGACTGTCCCCCAACGCATCGCCCAACCCATTGCGGGGCTCGAGGGCGATCCGCAGGGCCAGTTTCATCACGTCCAGATCGCTCTCCACCGCAGGCCCCATCCAGATTCCAGGACCGCTGGCGCAAGCGTGGCTTACCGGTCCCATCCAGGGGTCTGCCTGCTCTACCCAGGGGCCGATGGCAAACCAGGCCACGCCACCGATGCGCGCTCGAGTCACCTGGCCTGGATGGAACAGCTGCTGAGCGGCGTACCAGTCGTCGATGCGAGCGTCGATCCAGCCATGGAAGCCCCAGAACAGCGGGTGCACGTGTGAAGAGAAGGGGTCGCCCAGGAAATCATTGCCCGGATCGAACCAGGCCTGAGAAAAATCGGTGGGCTGGCGGGCCATGGGCATGGGGCGCCGGTCTTCGGGGCCGCGGGCCACACTGGCCCAGCACATGTGCAGCCAATCGTGCAGGCTCAGCTCCAATTCCGAGCCAAACTGGCCCAAGGTCATGCGCGCCAGGTATTCGGGGTCTCGATAACGCGATTCCCAGACCTGGAAATTGCCGTCGTAAGTATCCCGGCTTTTGATGGCTGCCATCCCCTGGCTATAGGCTTCGTCGCCCGGCGCCAGCCAGGTAGGCGGCACGGAGCGTCCATCAGCGTTCTCGAAGTAGCGAAGGAAAGCCACGCGGTCGGTTTCCACGGCAGGTCGCGGCTGGGGGAACAGGCGCCATGCTTGCGGGGCGCCCAGCTTGGCCGCCACGCCGAGCATATAGCGGTGCATGTAGAGAAAGTCGATGCCCGAGCCGTTGCGATCCTTGTGCCGACCTCGGGAATCCCGCTCCTGACCGCGCGGGCCGGGTTGCCAGCCCAGGTTGCGCAATGCCTGGCGACGGTCATTGCCAATCAGATGCCACTTGTCCCTGACCGTATGCCAGAGCTGATGGGTCAACCGGTGCTGGGGGGTCACCAGCCAGTTCAGGAAGGCAGCGGTCAGGGGAATGCGTTCACGCGCCTCGGGAAAAGGCAGTTTATGGGCGCTGAAAGCATGGGAAACCCTGCCACCTTCGGCGCGCAGCTCCGTGACATGTCCGCTGAGCACATCATTATCGGCGACTCCCACGCCGCCCCACAGATCGCTAAGGGACACGTTCAGGCAGTAGCCCGGCGCGCCGGGCAAGGGAGTATTCTCAAGCAACCGCCAGCGTATCAGCCCGGCGTTGGCTCCGACCAGGTCGCCCATCACCTGGAACCGAGGCGCGGCCTCGTTGGCCAGGCGCTGGTAGGTATCGAGGTATCCTCGCAGTCCGCGGCCTCGCTCGCCTGCATCGAGGAGAAGAGTCGCACCATCAAATTGCGGCAATGCAGGCGTTTGCACCGTCCATACGCCGCGTAGCAAGTCGGCCAAGCGTTGCGTTGGCAGGTCCGCCAGTTCCACCTGGGCTTCGCTCGGCGTGCCGCCTTCGGCCCACCACTTCTTGAAGCGTCGGGCCCCTTCATAACCCGCCGGCGCCATTAGTCCGCCGAGTGCCGCTCCCGCCAGAAGCCTGCGCCTGGTCATTCGCATCGCTTGCCATCCTTTCTAAACGCTGCTGAATCTTTAAAATCAACCGTTTACCTTTGCATCCAGCAAAAGCATGAGTCTATAGCCAGTCGATTGACTGCCACCCTATCAGATTCCATGGCCACGGGTAATGGAATCTAGCAGCACTCCAAGATGAAATCTTGAGCAGGCAATCTTGGCTCAGCCCTTGTATCACGGGGGATACAGCCGGCCGGATGGTTTTCGACAGGAATATTTCGGTACTGGCTGGCCGCTGGGAAAACTTCCACCGTTG
This sequence comes from Pseudomonas massiliensis, assembly GCF_000826105.1. Lineage (GTDB taxonomy): Bacteria > Pseudomonadota > Gammaproteobacteria > Pseudomonadales > Pseudomonadaceae > Aquipseudomonas > Aquipseudomonas massiliensis. Next base: position 1,958,937 of record NZ_CCYK01000007.1, read on the forward strand.
CGCTTGGTCTCAGCGTCTGGGCACGAGGCCACTATTCGGCTGAGCGTCTAAACGACGATATTTTGACATTCGGGATTGACAGCCGCCCTCTCGGCGCTGCAGGTCACCCATGGACGAGAGCGCAAACGATGACCTTCAATGTGAAAGACTACGGTGCCGTGGGTGACGGCGTCACCGACGATACCGCCGCCATCCAGGCAGCTATCGATGCCGCGGCCGCCGCCGGTGGCGGACAGGTCTACATTCCCAGCGGTACTTACATCGTATCAGGGGGCGAGGAACCCTCCGACGGTTGCCTGATGCTGCAAAGCAACGTCTATATGTACGGCGACGGCATGGGCGAGACCACGCTCAAACTGGCCGACGGTTCCGACCAGGACATTACAGGCATCGTGCGTTCGGCCTACGGCGAAGAAACCCATGACTTCGGCCTGAGCAACCTGACCATCGACGGCAACCGTGCCAACACCACTGGCAAGGTGGATGGCTGGTTCAACGGTTACATCCCAGGAGAAGACGGCCAGGACTCCAATGTGACCCTGGATGGGGTGGAAATCCTGAACTGCTCGGGCTACGGCTTCGATCCCCACGAGCAGACCGTCAACATGGTCATCCAGAATTGTGTATCCCATGGCAATGGCCTGGACGGTTTCGTAGCCGATTACCTCATCGATAGCACCTTCATCAACAACGTGGCCTATGATAACGACCGCCACGGCTTCAACATTGTCACCAGCACCAACAGCTTCAGCCTGGTCGATAACCTAGCCTACGGCAATGGCAGTGCGGGGATCGCCGTACAGCGCGGTAGCGAGGACATCCCCTCGCCCACTGACATCACCATTACCGGGGGCTCGGTCTACGATAACGGCGCCGAGGGCATCCTGATCAAGATGTCCACGGACGTCACCGTCAGCGGCGTGGATATCTATAACAACGGTAGCGCCGGTATCCGCCTCTATGGCTCTTCCGACGTGACCGTGGTGGACAACACGCTGACCGCCAACGGACAGAACGCCGCCGTCCCGGAAATCATCGTCCAGTCCTATGACGACACCAACGGTGTGTCGGGCGACTTCTACGCGGGCAGTAACAACGTGATCGAGAGCAACACCATCACCGGTGGCAGCAACTCCACCTATGGCGTGGCCGAGCGCAACGAGGATGGCACCGACAACAATGCCGTGGTAGGCAATACCATCACCGGCACCACCAAGGGCAGCACCTTGCTGTATGGCGATGGCAGCTACGTCAGCGCCCAGGTACCCCTGCACGAGATCGACGGCACCGCCGGCAACGATGTGCTCACCGGCACCGCGGTAGCCGACCTGCTGCTCGGCGGGGCGGGCAAAGACACCCTCGGTGGCGGCACCGGCGATGATGTGATCGTTGGTGGCGACGGCAGCGACAAGCTCAGCGGCGGCGACGGCGCGGATACCTTCCGCTTCGACAGCCTGACCGACAGCTACCGCAGCAGCACCACCTCGTACGCCGACCTGATCAGCGACTTCAACGTCAATGAAGACAAGCTGGACCTGGCCGCGCTGGGCTTCACTGGCCTGGGCGACGGGACCAATGGCACCCTGACCATCGCCTACAACGCCAGCACCGACCGCACCTACATCAAGAGCCTGGAGGCCGACGCCAGCGGCAATCGCTTCGAGCTGGCGTTGTCGGGTAATCTGGTAGGCAGCCTCACTGCCGACAACTTCGTGTTCGAGTATGTCATCAGCGGCACCGACAGCGCCGACACCCTGACCGGCACCGGTCAGAACGAAACCCTGTACGGCCTTGGCGGCGCGGACACCATCAGCGCGGGCGCGGGGGCTGACGTCATCTACGGCGGTGGCGGCGCGGACGACCTGAGCGGTGGCGATGGGGCAGACACCTTCGGCTACACCGCCACAAGCGACAGCTACCGCAACTACAACACCGATGGCACGAACCAGGGCGACGAGATTCTCGACTTCGACGTGACCACCGACACGATCGATCTGTCGGCGCTCGGGATCACCGGCCTGGGCGATGGCTATGCCGATACCGTGGAAATCGTGCTCAACAGCGCGGGCACCCGCACCTACATCAAGAGTCGTGAAGCCGATGCCGATGGCAATCGCTTCGAAGTGTCCATCTCGGGCAATCATCTGAGCGATTTGACCGCCAGCAACTTCGTGTTCGCCACGGCGGCTGTCGGTACCACCGTGCAGGGCACCGACGGCAATGACGTGCTCACCGGCACCGCCGGCGATGATCTACTCATCGGCGGTGCCGGCCTGGACAAGCTGACCGGAGGCGCGGGGGCCGATACCTTCCGCTTCGACAACCTGACCGATAGCTACCGCACCGCCAGCAGCAGTGCTGACGACCTTATCCTTGATTTCGACGCCAGCGAAGACAAGATCGACCTGTCCGCGCTCGGCTTCACCGGACTGGGCGATGGCCATGACGACACCTTGTCGATCGTCTACAACGCGACTACCAATCGCACCTATATCAAGGACCTGGACGCCGATGCCACTGGCAATCGGTTCGAAGTGGCGTTGTCCGGCGATCACAGTACCGACCTGACCGCCGCCAACTTCGTCTTCGCCAGCACGACGCCGGCCAGCACCACCACGACCGATACCGCTGCCACCGACACCAGTAGCACTGCCGTCGAGGTCGTTATCCTGGGAACGAGCGACACCGAGCATCATACCACCACGGCCTGAGGCCAGCCGCGCCGTCAAGACGGCGCGGTGTTTCACCGTCAGCGGGTGCCAGCCACGCCGCTGACGCCCATCATCCACCTGGCCAGGTCATCGACTTCGGCCTTGCTTACCCCATGGGTCATTCCAGGATAGGCATGGAACTCCGGCTTGATGCCCAGCTCGATAAGGGCTTGCCGGGCCTGTGTCGCTTCCTGGTAAGCCAGGACAGGATCGGCCGTGCCATGGCCGATGAATACTGGCAGCTTCGCCAAAAGGTCTGCCTGATCCGCTCGTGCTTGCACTTGTTCGATCAGGCCGGCAGGCAGCTTGCCGCTCAAGATGGCGATACCGCCTACCGACGCTGGCGCCTGCAAGGCGATCTCATAGCTCATCATGGCCCCTTGGCTAAAGCCCACAAGATAGATGCGCTGGGGTGGCACATTGTATTTGCTGGAGGCTTGCTGGATGAAAGCGCGCAGGCGCTCGAGGCTGCGATCGATGTCTTCCTGCACACCCTCGTATGGGCCCTGGCCTTGGGTCTTGCTGAACCACTGATAGGCGCCCTCGCCCAACGGCATGGGCGCGCGCACTGAAAGGTAGGTGAAATCGGGAAAGAGCCGCTCGCGCAATTCGAACAGGTCTTCTTCGTTGGCGCCGTAACCATGCAGGAAGATCACCATCGGGCGTGCTTTCGGCTCGGCACCGGCCTGGGCCAGGTAGCTCAGGGACAGGTCCGTCTGGAGTACGGGCTGTGCCTGCGCCAGGGCAGTGAACAATGACAGTGTCAGGGCGGCTAACCACTTCATGGGGGATGGCTCTTGGTGGGAAATGACAGGCCCGAGCGTAACATTGGCACTAATGCGGCGGGCAGAGCCCGTGACCTGGAAGCGAAACCATGGCACCGACCGCTGCCACGCTATATAGTCGAGTGCATAACGCCATTGTTCGAGAACCCTCATGCTCCGCGTCTCCCTCTTCTGCATGCCGCTGATTACCCTTGTCGGCCTGATGGCCGGGCAGGCCCGTGCCGACAACGTACAGGTCGCTGTGGCCGCCAACTTCACCGCGCCGCTGCAGGCTATTGCCACCGCCTTCGAGCAAGACACCGGACACCATGTCATCGCCTCCCCTGGCGCGACCGGCCAGCTGTACGCCCAGATCAACAACGGCGCGCCTTACCAGGTGTTCCTCTCGGCGGACGACAGTACCCCTGCCCGGCTGGAAAGCGATGGCAAGGTCGTCGAACATTCGCGCTTTACCTATGCAATCGGCAAACTGGCGCTATGGTCCGCGCAACCGGGCTATGTCGACGCCCAAGGCAAGGTACTCACGCAAGGAAACTATCATCACCTGGCCTTGGCCAACCCCAAGACCGCGCCGTACGGCCTGGCAGCCACTGAGGTGCTGGAGCATATGGGTCTCACCGGGGCGACGGCGTCCAAGCGTGTGGAAGGGCAGAACATCACCCAGGCCTTTCAGTTCGTGCAAACCGGGAATGCGGAACTGGGCTTCGTCGCGCTCAGCCAGGTGTCCCGGGACGGCAAGCTGACCGGCGGCTCAGCCTGGATCGTGCCGGATTCCCTGTACTCCCCTATCCGCCAGGATGCCGTGGTGCTCGATCCAGGTGCAGGCCAGGCTGCAGTCGAGGCGTTCATGAACTACCTGCGCGGTCCGAAGGCGGCCGCCATCATCCGTTCATATGGCTACGCCCTCGATGCTCGGCCCCAGTGACTATGAGGCCATCTGGCTGACGCTCAAACTGGCCAGCGTGACCACATGCCTACTGCTGCTGCTGGGCGCGCCCCTGGCCTGGTGGCTGGCCCATAGCCAGTGCCGCTGGCGTGGGGTCGTCAATGCTGTGGTAGCTCTCCCTCTGGTGCTGCCGCCCACGGTCATCGGTTTCTACCTGCTCCTGCTCATGGGCCCCGATGGCCCGGTAGGCCGGCTGACCGAAGCACTCGGCGTCGGCAGCCTGGTGTTTTCCTTCGCGGGCCTGGTAGCAGGCTCGGCCCTCTACTCGCTACCGTTCGTGGTGCAGCCGCTGCAGAACGCCTTTCAGGCCATTGGCAGCCGTCCCCTCGAAGCCGCGGCAACCCTGGGCGCCTCGCCCCTGGACCGTTTCTTCACCGTCGCCCTGCCCTTGGCCCGCCCCGGAGTGATCACCGCCGCTGTGCTGGGGTTTGCCCATACGGTGGGTGAGTTCGGGGTGGTCCTGATGATCGGCCGGCATACGAGATAGGAGTCCGTCTCGTGGGCCCGGAGATGTTTATAAGAGCCCCCCCCTGGACCGTTTCTTCCCCGTCGCCCTGCCCTTGGCCCGCCCCGGAGTGATCACCGCCGCTGTGCTGGGGTTTGCCCATACGGTGGGTGAGTTCGGGGTGGTCCTGATGATCGGCGGAAACATTCCAGATCGCACCCGGGTCGTCTCGGTGCAACTGTTCGATCATGTCGAAGCCATGGACTATGCGCGAGCCCATGGTCTGGCGGCCGTGATGGTGGCCTTCTCATTTGTTGCCCTGCTATTGCTCTACCGGCGTCACGGCCCTGGCCGCGGGGCCCTGGAATGAGCGAACCGCTTGAACTGGAGGTGACCTTGAGCCGTGGGCTGTTCAGCCTGCAAGCCAGCCTGCGTTTGCCTGGCCAGGGTATCACCGCCATCAGCGGCCCCTCAGGGTCTGGCAAGACCAGCCTGCTACGCTGGGTGGCTGGGCTGGAGCGCGCCGAGCATGGCTGGCTACGCGTGGATGGGCACACCTGGGAGGACACTGAACAGAAGCGCCGCGTGGCGACTCACAGACGCGCGCTGGGCTACGTCTTCCAGGAAGCCAACCTGTTCGCACACCTGGACGTTCGCGCCAATCTGGCGTACGGCTGGCGCCGGCTGTCTGTCGCACAGCGCGAGCCTGATTGGGCGCCTCTCTGCCAGACCCTGGGCATCGGGCACCTGCTCGCCCGCATGCCGCAAGGGCTTTCCGGTGGCGAACGCCAGCGGGTCGGCATTGCCCGCGCCCTGCTGCGCCGACCGCGCCTGTTGCTGATGGATGAGCCCCTGGCGGCCCTGGATGGCGAACGCAAGGCTGACATACTTCCTTACCTGGAGCGGTTGCGGGAAACCCTGGCTATTCCGGTGCTTTACGTTACCCATGCCGCCGAGGAGATCAGCCGCCTGGCCGATCATCTCGTGCTCATCGACGGCGGTCGCGTGCAGGCTGAAGGCCCTTTGAACAGCCTGCTGACGCGGCTGGACCTGCCGCTGGCACGAGGTCTGGACGCAGGCGTGGTCATCGAAGGCAAGGTCACCGGGTTCCAGCCCCAATGGCAGCTGCTGCAGTTAAGCCTTGGCGTCGCGGGCAGCCTCTTGCGTGTGCCTCACGGCGAACGGCCCCTGGGCAGCCGGTTGCGTGTGCGTGTCTTGGCCCGGGACGTCAGCCTGAGCCTCGACGCCCATAGCCAGAGCAGCGTGCTCAACCGCTTGCCGGCCGTGGTAGGCGAGTTGAGCCCTACTCCGGGAGGTGCCGATGTGCTGGTCAGCCTGGACTGCCAGGGCACCACTGTGCTGGCCCGCCTTACCCGTTACTCGGTCGCTCACCTGGGGCTACGACCGGGCATGGCGGTCTGGGCCCAGATCAAAGGGGTAGCCGTGCTCGCCTAGGGCCGTGGCTGGCTGAGTTCCGGGTCAAGCTCGCTATCGTCGGCAGCATCGTCGGAAGGGTCAAGGGCCGGGTCGAAGCCGCTCTCGTTCAGGTCCAGCGGATCGCTAGGGGCGTTGATCGGCCATTCGGGCGTAGGGTTCTCGTCGTTCTCAGTGATGGACATCTGTGATCAGCCTCCCGTGGCTTTGTATTTCAAGGGTCGTGATGCCCATGAGCTGGGCCTGATCCATCACCTCCTGAGGCGAGGCATCGGCGCTGGGCATGAGCAGACTGTTTTCCGTGTCGCCGTAATGAATCTCCAACAGCCGCAAGGCGGCGACTTCGGGCGGCAAGCGCTCGCCTTCGTATTCGAGTTCCTGTTGCCGCGGTTGCTCGTTATACAGATAACTGACGCGATGGCGGTAAAGTCGGGTGTGCAGTCCCATCTCTGAAGGATCGTGGGTCATCGGCCTGCTCCTGCTCGTCTTGTATTGAACCCAATGCCATCCGGCATGTACCTGGTCAGTGGACTGCGGACCGGCCTCAAGGTGCCATACAGCAGCGATGGCTCAGCCTTGCCGCAAACGCACCCAGGTCGGCGCATGGTCGCTGGCATGGGGCTGGTCGCGCACCCAGCGGTCAACGCCCGCTTCTTCCAGGCGCGGGGCCAAGTCCTGGCTCAACAGGAGATGGTCGATGCGCAACCCTTTGTCATGCTCCCAGTGCTGGCGGAAATAGTCCCAGAAGGTGAAAACCTGCTGTTCCGGGAAATAGCTACGAAGCGCATCGGTCCAGCTTTGGTCTAGCAACCGCTGGTAACAGGCACGGCTTTCCGGCTGCAGCAAGGCATCCTTGCGCCAGGATTTGGGATTGTAGATGTCGAAATCCGTCGGCACTACGTTGAAGTCCCCGGCCAGGATCACCGGGTGGCCGCTATCGCGCAGCGCCTGGGCGTGCTCGATGAAATGCTCGAACCAGCGCAGCTTGTAGTCGAACTTGGGGCCGGGTTGCGGGTTTCCATTGGGCAGGTAAAGGCAGCCCACGACCACACCCTGGACCGCGGCCTCCAGGTAACGACTGTGGGTGTCGTCTTCGAAGCCCGGCAAGCCGCGGCGGATTTCCAGAGGCTCGCTACCCTTGGAAAGGATGGCCACGCCATTCCAGCTGGCCTGGCCATGCCACAACGAGAAATAGCCCGCTTCTTCGAGGGCCTGGCGCGGAAACGCGGTATCCGCCGCCTTGAGTTCCTGCAGGCAGACGATATCGGGAGCTTCGTTGGCCAGCCAGGTGAGCAGCGCGTCGTGACGTGCCCGAATACCGTTGATGTTGAATGTTGCGATCTTCATGAATGCAGGTCCTCCGGCTTATCCAATGGACCTGCCGCTGAGCCAGGGGTTTAACCCGGGACGTTGGAAGCGAGACGGGCGGCGGCCCGAGCCACCACTGCGGCGCGGCGACTGACGGAAGGCGAAACGGCTTCACGTTGTGCGCGCGATACCGCTTCGATCGCGGTATCGGGATGACCGCTGAAAGGCGGGGCTGGCTCGTACTCAAGAGCCAGTTGAGCCCGCTGCGCCCGTTCAACGCCAAAGGCTTGGGCAGCCAGGACCAGCGCGAAGTCGATACCGGCGGTGACCCCGCCCCCCGTGACCAGTCTGTCGTCCAGCACTACTCGCTCATGCACAGGTATCGCCCCGAAGGCTTCGAGCAAATGATGATAAGCCCAGTGGGTAGTCGCCTGCTTGCCGCGCAACAGGCCCGCCGCGCCAAGCAGGAGCGCGCCCGTACACACGGAGGTGAGGTAACGCGCGCTCTGGGCTTGCCGACGGATGAAAGCTAGGGTCTCGGCGTCTTCCATGAGCGGCTCGACACCGCTACCACCGGGTATGCATAGCACATCGAGGGCTGGGCATGCCTCGAACGTATGACTTGGGATCAGGCACAGCCCGCCGCTGGCGGCTATTGGCTCCATGTCTCGCCAGATCAGGGATTGAGACACTTCGCTAAACTGCGCGAATACATCGAATGGCCCGACGAGGTCCAGCGGTTGCACGCCGGGGAATAGCAGATAGCCAATGTGCATGGAGCGCTCTCCTTGAGGTGATGTCCTCAGGCTAGCGCCCTTCATGAGGGCGCGGCGGCCAATGACCGGCAGCTATACGCCAATCGCAATTCAGCGCGCCAGATTGGTCTCGGCAGCGGGAATGGCCTTCATCACTTCGTCCGTAAGCTTGCCGATGGTCCAGGGCTTGGGCAGAAAAGCGATGTCGCCGCTCAGGCGCGCGGTTTCTGGCGTCTCATGGCCGGACATGACAATGATGGGCAGCGCTGGCCATTCGACATGGACCCGATGGGTCAACTCGGCACCGTCAATGCTCCCCGGCATACGGATATCGGTGATCAGAAGGTTGACGCTCAACCCCTCGCCAAAGGCTTTCCAGGCATCGTCGGCGGTAGCGTAGTCGACGGTTTCAAAGCCCTCGGACTGAAGAATCTCGCAGACGAATTCCCGGATAATGGGCTCATCTTCCACGACCATGACCTTTCCCCGGGATTCGACAGTATTTACGACAGTGGCTTGGGTCAGGGCATTCGGCATCATGGGTGTCCTTGCATGGGTTGCGGGCTCGTGCGCCCATACTCCCTTCGTCAACCGCAAACCAAGATGATTCGCCGCTCCACTGGGGTAATTCGACAGACGGTAGTATGAGCTTTCGGTTGCGACGGCCTTATGAAGCAGCCACTTAGCGCAGCAAGCGAAGCGTCGCTGACGCGACAGCATAATACTGACACCTGCGGATTGTCTGCCGATGCGTATGTTTGCGCCAGGGCTTGCAGGCACTGATGAAGTGCGGTGGACCCGTGAAAGGTTTCAGCGGTCTATGCTCAAGGCTTTCGCTTACCTATGCCTCTGGAGAACCCCATGTCCCGCACCCTGACCTACGCAGCCCAGAATGCCAGCGACTCGCTCAAGCCCTACGCCATCGAGCGCCGGGAGCCTGGCGCTGACGATGTGCAGATCGAAATCCTCTACTGCGGCGTCTGCCATTCGGACTTGCACACCGCCCGCAATGAGTGGCAGAACACCTTGTACCCCTCCGTACCGGGTCACGAGATCGTGGGCCGGGTCAGCGCAGTCGGCACTGCCGTAACCCGTTTCAAGGTGGGCGACCTGGCTGGCGTAGGTTGCATGGTGGACAGCTGCCAGTGCTGCAGCGCCTGCGCCGAAGGCGATGAACAATATTGCGAGAACGGCTTTACCGGTACTTACAACGGTCCGGTGTTCGGCGGCGAGAACACCTACGGTGGTTATTCCGAGCGGATAGTGGTCAAGGAAGCCTTCGTGTTGAAGATCAGTCATCCTCAAGCCGAGCTGGCCGCCGTGGCGCCGCTGCTTTGCGCCGGGATCACTACCTACTCACCGCTGAGCCACTGGAAGGTGGGCCCAGGCAAGAAGGTGGGCATAGTGGGCCTCGGGGGGCTAGGACACATGGGCGTAAAGATCGCCGCAGCCATGGGCGCCCATGTAGTGCTGTTCACCACTTCGCCTGGCAAGCGCGACGATGGGCTGCGCCTGGGTGCGAAGGAGGTGGTGGTCTCGCGCAACCCGCAAGAGATGCAAGCCCATGCCAACAGCCTGGACTTTATCCTCAACACCGTGGCGGCGCAGCATGACCTGGACCCCTTCCTCAATCTGCTCAAGCGCGACGGCACCATGACCCTGGTGGGCGCGCCCGAACATCCCCACCCGGCTCCGACGGTCTTCAATCTGATCTTCAAGCGGCGCAGCCTGGCTGGCTCATTGATTGGCGGCATCAAGGAAACCCAGGAAATGCTTGATTTCTGCGCCCGGCACAAGCTGGTGGCAGACATAGAAACCATTGCCATCCAGGACATCAACCAGGCATTCGAGCGCATGCTCAAGAGCGACGTCAAATACCGTTTCGTGATTGACATGGCTAGCCTCCGATCAGAGGCGGCGGCCTGACGCGAGCCATCACGGCCCGTATTAGCCTGCGAGAGCCTGACGAACTTTGGCCCGCCAAGGAGGGTCTGGTGAGGGAACCGTTTGCGGAGCCTTGCCCCTGTGTCCCGTCTAGTCATCCTGCTGTTGACCGCCCTGCTTGCCCTCCCCGCCCTTGCCGATGCACCCGCCGCCGACCCGGCTCCAGCCGAGAAGGAAGTGCTGGTCCAGGGCGGGTTGCTGGGCACCCTGACGTCCAGCCTGGACGATGTCCAGGACAAGCTGGACCTGAACGAACACCTGGTCGATAGCTGGCGCTTGCGCACGGACCGCGCCGCCACCGAGGCCAGCCGCCTGTTCGACCAACAGGCGCAGACCTCCGGATGGACCCTGGCGCGGGATTTCCTGGTGTTGAGCCTTACCTGGATAGGTACTTTCTTCGTGCTCTACAGCCTGGCGCGGCTGGCCTGGGCCAGAGTCGGCCGCCGCGGCTTCCTGGCGCGACGCACGCGCTTGCAAGGCGTGATCGGCTACCTGCTCAGGTTCACCGTGCCGGCCATCGTCAGCTTCGGCGTGTGCCTCCTGGTCAGCCATCACCTGTCCCCGTCCGACGCCCGGGCCATTGCCCTGTGCCTGGCCTATGCCACCAGCAGCGGCATTACCTCCACCACGGTGATCCTTTGCGCGATCACCCTGTTCGACGTAGGCCACAAGCGCGCCGCCGTGCGTATCCTGCGCCAGAGCGCACCCAGGGCCCTGTTCGTCATCGGCTTTCTCGCAGCCCTTGGAGACGCCCTGACCAGTCCGCAGATCGCACGTCAGCTAGGGGCCAACCTCACCGGCAGTATCGCGGTGGTGGTCGGACTGATCGCCACCTTCACCTTCGCCGTGCTGGTCTTGCGGGTACGGCGGCCAGTGGCGCACATGATCCGCAACCGAGGCTATCGCCAGCGCCACGAGCACCGGGCCGTGCAGGAAACCCTGCGGGTATTCGCGGCGGTGTGGTACTTGCCGATCCTGCTGATGATCCTGGTATCGGCCATTCATCTGATCGGGGCGGGAGAACAGAGCCAGGAAGCCTTGCAACGAGCGTTGATGAGCACGGTACTGCTCATCGGCGCGGTATTCCTGAGCACGGTCATGCACCATGTGCTCAAGCCCCAGAGCAACCAGGACCCGGAACACGCGCGCCCCTACGTCGAACTCCTGCGCAGCCTGGGCCATGCCCTCTCGCGGATTGTCATTGCCATCGCCTTCATCGAACTCCTGGCCCGCACCTGGGGCGTCTCGGTGCTCGAATTCGCTGCGCGCAACAGCATCGGCAGGGCGATCAGCAACTCACTCAGCAGCATCGGCCTGATCCTGCTGGTCACCTGGCTCGTGTGGGTGGTGATCGACACCGCCATCCAGCAGGCACTCAAGCCGGCGGTAGGCAAGCGCGCCAGCCGCCAGCCCAGCACCCGGATCAAGACCATACTGCCGATGCTGCGCAACGCCGCCAAGATCGTGCTGGTAGTCATCGGCACCATCACCACAATGGCCAACCTGGGCATCAACGTCGCGCCCTTGCTGGCCGGTGCCGGGGTGGTGGGCCTGGCCATCGGCTTCGGCTCCCAGCAACTGGTACAGGACGTCATCACCGGGCTGTTCATACTGATCGAAGACACCATCGCGATCGGCGATTGGGTGGTGATCGACGCCACCCATGCCGGTACTGTGGAAAGCCTGACCATTCGGACCTTGCGTCTACGTGACGGCAAGGGCTTCGTTCACTCGGTGCCGTTCGGCCAGATCAAGGCGGTGACCAACCAGTCTCGCCAGTTCGCCAACGCCTTCTTCTCGGTACAGGTTACTTATGACAGCGACATCGACACCGCCCTGGCATTGATTCAGAAGGCGGCGGACGAAATCTCCAACGATCTTCTGCTCCGGACCAACCTGCAAAGCCCCTTGCAGATCTTCGGTGTCGACAAGATGGACCTCAACGGCATTACCCTGACCGCCCAGTTCCGCACCACCTCCGGTGGCCAGTACGCGGTAGGCCGGGCCTTCAATGAGAAGCTCAAGAAGCTGGTGGACGGTGTGGACAATGTCCGTTTCGCTCAGTATTACCTGCCCCCGGTACCGGCCCCGGCATAAGCGGTAGCGGGCAACGAAGCCGCCGATTACCATGGTGGCTTCCTCCGCTGCGCACAGAGAGAGTATCGTTCCATGGCTCACACCCTGCTGGTCCTCAATGGCCCCAATCTGAACATGCTCGGCACCCGCGAGCCGGCCGTCTACGGCAAGGAAACCCTGGCCGATGTAGAGGCCCAGTGCCGGGCCACCGCCGAGGCGCACGGCCTGGCCCTGGAGTTCCAGCAAACCAACCATGAAGGCCAGATGATCGACTGGATTCACCAGGCCCGCGGCCGCGTCGCGGGAATCATCATCAACCCCGGGGCCTGGACCCACACCTCCATCGCCTTGCATGACGCGCTGGTCGCGGCGGAGCTGCCGGTACTCGAAGTCCATATCTCCAATGTGCACCGTCGCGAAAGCTTCCGTCATCACTCCTATGTATCCCTGGTGGCGGTAGGCGTGATCGCCGGCTTCGGTACCCATGGCTACAGCCTGGCCGTGACCCACTTCGCCAAATTGCTTGGCTGACACGCCGAGCCTCCCTACCTGCCCCGACCCTGGATGGGACTATCCATGACCCCGCCTGAATCGTCCCAGGAAGGCGTCTCCTGGCGCCTACGCCTGCTCAAGGGTGGCCACGAGCCGGACCCGCGCTTTACCCTGGCCAATGAGCGCACCTTCCTGGCCTGGATACGCACCGCCCTTGCGCTGATGGCCGGCGGCATCGCCGTCGAGGCATTTACCGGGGAGGTCTTCGACCCAGGGGCGCGAAAGGCGCTCGCCATGCTGTTGCTCGGGCTGGGCCTGGTGCTGAGCGCCAGCGCCGGCCTGCGCTGGCTGCATGTCGAGCGTGCCATGCGCCATGGCAAGCCGCTACCGCTGCCACTGCTGGTTCCTTTGTTAGCGGTCGGCGGCGCGCTGGCCACCGGGATACTGCTGGCCTACATTGCCTGGCGCCCCGCATGAAGCACAGCCCGCCGCTTCGGCCCCACCAGGATGCCGGGCTGCAGCCGGAGCGCACCAGCCTGGCCTGGCGCCGTACCTTGCTGTCACTGGTAGGCGCCAGCCTATTGTGCTTGCGCTGGCTTCCCCACCACAGGGTATTCGCGCTGCTGCTGGTAGGCTTGACCCTCGCGGCGGCCCTCGGCATCGGGGCGGCCCTGACCAGCCGTTATCGCCAGGGCGTGTCGGCGATCAATCGAGGCCAGGCCATCCCTCCGGTACTCGAAGTCATGGGGCTTACCCTGGCCTGCGTCACCCTTGGGGTACTGGGCCTCTATGGTGTGCTGGGTCTTGCGCTCTGACCTTCTCAGGGCTTGGATATCAGGGCTGAGCAAAAAGACCAGACTAGCGCCCCGCTTCGTCTGGCTGCGCCGCTTCTCGCTCGGCGTCGGCCGCGAACAGCCGCGCCAGTTCGGCACGCGCTTCCTGGTTGCTCTGGATGATCTTGGCGGTATCGTCGTAGACCCGGTGCTGAGAGCGCAACACCGCCTGGTCATGGGCCTGGAAGCGGCTGATGCGGGACTCGGCCTGGGCCTGGCTCAAGCCAAGGCCCACCAGGGTACGCCGGCTCATCTCCAGGCTTGAGTAGAAGGTTTCACGGACGGCATCAGCACCCAGGTCCGTCAGTTTGTGCACGTGCTGACGGTTGCGTGCTCTGGCGATGATCTTCAAATGCGGGTAGAGACGATTGACCAGTTCAGCGGTCTTGATATTGGTCTCCGGATCATTGGTGGCGATCACGAAGTACTCTGCCTGATCCACCTTGGCCGCCCGAAGGATCTCGGCGCGTAGCGGATCACCGTAGTACACCGGCAGCTCGGAGAGGCTTCGCGAAAGCTCGATGCTCTCCACGGAAGTATCCAGCGCCACGAAAGGAATACCCTGGGCTCGCAGGATACGAGCGACGATCTGCCCCATGCGGCCCATGCCCGCGATCACGACCCTCGGCCCCTCGGTATCGATGTTTCTATAGGCATCAGGCACGGGTCTGGGCGGTTCAGTGCGCTGCAGCAGGCGTCCGGCCGCCAGCAGCAACAAGGGGGTAACTGCCATGGACAGCGTAATGGCCAACACCAGCAGATCATGCAGGCGAGTATCGAACAGGCCGTTGTCCCGGCCCAGCTTGAACACCACGAAGGCGAACTCGCCTCCGGTGGCCAGTACCAGACCAAGACGCAGACCAGAGACAGTCGAAAGCCCGCCGCCGAATCGGCCCAGCAAGGCAAGCAGGGGGAGTTTCAAGCTCAACAGCAGCAAGGTAAGCCCGACCACTGTGGTCGGCTCGGCCAGCAGCAAACCCAGGTTGGCGCCCATGCCCACGGTGATGAAGAACAAGCCCAGCAGCAGACCCTTGAAGGGTTCGATCTGCGCCTCCAGTTCGTGCCGGTACTCAGAGTCCGCCAGCAGCAGCCCGGCAAGAAACGCCCCCAGGGCCATGGACACTCCGGCCAGATCCATCAGCCACGCGGTGCCGATGACCACCAGCAGCGCGGTGGCAGTGGATACTTCCTGCAACCCGGTACGCGCGACAACCCTGAACACAGGGCGCAGCAGATAACGCCCGCCGATCACCACCACCGCGATGCTGCCCAGCACCTGCAGGGCGTGGTTGAGGCTGGGCGTCGCGTGCTGGTCGCCACCCCCTGCGAGCAAGGGCACCAGGGCGATCAGGGGAATGGCGGCGATGTCCTGGAACAGCAGGATGGCGAAGGCCAGGCGACCGTGGGGTGTCTGCAACTCATGCCGCTCGGCCAGGCTCTGCAGGCCGAAGGCCGTGGATGACAATGCCAGGCCAAGGCCGAGAATGATGGCACTGTTCAGCGGCTGATCGAACGCCATCATGGCGACCGCGCCTATCACGCAACCGGTGATGACGACCTGCGCCAGCCCTACGCCGAAGACAGCGCGGCGCATGACCCATAGCCGTTTGGGCGACAATTCCAGGCCGATGATGAACAACAGCAGTACCACGCCCAGTTCGGACAAATGGTTAAGGCTCTGGCTGTTGCCCACCACGCCCAGTACCGCGGGGCCGATGGCCACGCCGGCCAACAGGTAGCCCAGTACCGCCCCGAGCTGTAGGCGCCGCGCCAAAGGCACCGCGAGCACCGCCGCCAACAGAAAGACCACGGCGGCGCTCAACAGGTTGCCGTCATGCGGCATGCATCACCTCTATTTCCATTACTCGTTTCACTCCGTGGCGCGGCCTATCTGGGCCACTACTTCACGGATCACTGCATCGATATCGAAGGGTTTGTCGAATACGGCGGCGAACAACTCCGGGCTCGCCCGCCCGATGCTACCTTGGGCGCCACTCATCAGGAGCAGTGGAAGCTTGGCGAACAGCGGGCGCTCGCGCACTTTCCTGGCGAACTCGAGCCCATCCATCACCGGCATCATGAAATCGGTGATGACCAGGCTGGGACGCTCCCGATCGAG
Organism: Pseudomonas massiliensis; assembly: GCF_000826105.1. Lineage (GTDB taxonomy): Bacteria > Pseudomonadota > Gammaproteobacteria > Pseudomonadales > Pseudomonadaceae > Aquipseudomonas > Aquipseudomonas massiliensis. Next base: position 1,974,785 of record NZ_CCYK01000007.1, read on the forward strand.
AACGTCCAGTGCCTTGCGGCCGTTGCTGGCCTTGACGACCATGTACCCCTCATCCTCAAGGGCGTACCCGAGGATATCGGCGATCAGATATTCGTCGTCGACTATCAGGATGGTGGTCATTTTCGCGTGGTCCGGGCACCCATCAATTGCGTGTTGACGAAACAGTGTTCGTCAACACCGGCTCGCTTGGTCTCGAAGTTTTTATGAAATGCAATCCACGGGAGCCAATGACCGCTTCGAGCGGCGCTGGATCGTAAACGCTGTCCCTGACTTTAAGAATGGTCATCGTTCGCGTAAGTTCAGACGGGTTTTCAACCAACCGCAGCAGGAAGATATTGTCCACCACACTGGCCAGGTCCGGTGTCGGCAAACCCAGCTCCGGGCCTAACATGCCCTGCATTTCACAGGTACAGAGCACCGTCACGCCGCGCCCCTGCAATTCTCCGATCAGGGCGCTGAAGAAGTCACCCAGGCGTGCTGGGTTCGTGGACACCCGAGACATTCCACCGAGGCTGTCGATCAGAACGCGCTTGACCCCATGGGTGTCCACCATCTCAAGCAGGCGCGCCCCGTGGCCGTCGAGCAGCCCCTGGGTGGTAGGCTGCCAGGCGATGTGCAGTGCCCCGGTACGCTCCATGGATTCGAAGTCGAAGTCCAAGGCCGCTGCCTTCAGAAGCAGCCGCGGCGGGCTTTCGTAGAAGCCGAACAGAAGTCCGGGAGCATCTGGTGTGGCCTCAGCGAGGAACTGGATGCCCAAGGAGGTCTTGCCAGAGCCGGGGGGCCCCATGATGATGGTCGCGGAGGTACGCACCAGGCCACCACCGATCAGGGCGTCCAGGCTGGGCGAACCGCTGCCGATCATTTGGCGATCCTGCGGGTCCGGGCGAGAGGGGTTGCTATAAAGGCTTTCCAGACGCGGATAGACCACCAGCCCATGATCGGTGATCACGCATTCATGCACCCCGGACAAGGCACCGCTTCCTCGGGTCTTTCGCAACTGGATACGGCGTACCGAACGCGTGCCGATCAATTCCTCACCCATTTCGATGACGCCGTCCACCATGGTGTGCTCCGGACTGCCATCATCGAGCCGGGCGCTGGTGAGGAACAGCACCGTGCAGCCAGCGAAGGCCGCATGTCCCTGCAGCTCGCCGATGAATTTCTTGGTATCGAGCTGCGAGTCCGCCTTGGTGCGGGCATTGAGCAGACCGTCGACCACCAGCACCGTTGCCTTCTGCCTGGCGATTTCCCGACGCAGCAGCTTGACGACCTCTTCCAGCCCTTCGTTTTCCAAGGTATCGAAGGCACTGACGAACTGGATCTGGTCGCCGATTCGGTTGGGATCGAAGAATTCAAGGGTCGAGAGGTACTGGAACAACCGCTCATGGGACTCGGAAAGCAGGCTCACCACCAGGACTTTCCCGCCGTTGCGCGCATGGTTGAAGCTAAGATGATTGGCCAGGATGGTTTTGCCCGAGCCTGGTCGACCTTGGACGATATAGGAAGCTCCGGCGACCAGGCCTCCCTTGAGCAGTTGGTCCAGGCCCGCTATTCCGGTTGGGAGACGTTTTAGCTGTTCCAAGATCAAACCTGCCTGTCTGTCAGTACGCAATTCGGCCGAGGGGCAGCCCCTGGGCGGTGTAAGATGCGGGGATTCTATACCTTGACGCGCGGGAACACACCAGGGATACGCATGCGCAAGAAACGGAGTGTCACCGCGGCCAGCGCCAGGCATGCTTGAATACAGTCACTGCCAGCACAGAGCCATAGACATGACCCTCCCCGTAGCTTGCCCGACAGCACGGCCCACTCACCTGGAAGTGGTGACCGAGGCCTGTCGCTATATCGAAACCCAACCACGGACGCCCAGCCTGCGATCACTGGCGGACCGGGCCAGGCTCAGCCCCTGGCATTTCCAGCGGGTATTCAAGGCTATAACCGGGCTGAGCCCCAAGGCCTATGCGCTCGCCGCCCGGGCCAAGCGAGCGGAGGCCGGGCTTGCAGGCCAAGGCACCATCACCGATGCCTTGTACGAGGCCGGGTTCGGTTCCAACGGGCGCTTCTACGAGACGGCTCCGGCGCGCCTTGGGATGACGCCCACCACCCGGCGCCTCGGTGGCGCGGGCGCTGAAATTCATTTTGCGGTCGGTCAATGCAACCTCGGCGCGATCCTGGTAGCGAGGGGGCCAAAAGGCATCTGCGCCATTCTATTGGGCGATGATCCGGAACAACTGCTCATGCAGTTCCAGGACCGCTTCCCCCAAGCCCACCTCATAGGCGCGGATACGGAGTTCGAGGCCCTGGTAGCCAGGGTCGTGGGCTTTGTCCAGGCGCCAGGCCTGGGCCTGGACCTGCCTTTGGACCTGCAGGGCACGGTTTTCCAGGAGCGTGTATGGCGAGCGTTGCGTGATATAGCCCCCGGGCAGACCGTGAGCTATGCCGAACTGGCGCGGCGTATTGGCGAACCTACCGCGGTCCGGGCCGTGGCCCGGGCCTGCGCGGCGAACAACCTGGCGGTCGCGATTCCGTGTCACCGGGTGGTACGTAGCGATGGCGGGCTGTCTGGCTACCGCTGGGGCGTAGAGCGCAAGAAAACCTTGCTGGCCCTGGAACTTGACATCCGTCCTAACTAAACGGGGCGAGCGTAGTCACAAAAAACTCATGCCGTTTCCAAAAGAGCAACCATGAGTTTTATCACTGCTGTCGCAATACTGGGTGCGATCCTGCTGTTGCTGGCGCTGGCTTCAGCCTACCTGCGCTGGCTGCCTGTTACCACCTCCGCCGTCTGCCTGCTGCTTGGCTTGGGAATCGGTCCGGCTGGCCTGGCCTTCGTCGATCTGGACATTCGCCAATCCAGCCATTGGCTGGAGCGGTTGACTGAGGTCGCCGTGTTGTTCTCGCTCTTCGGCACGGGCATCAAGCTGCGACTTTCCTTTGGCCGTAGTGCCTGGCGGTGCGCGTACCTCCTGGCCGGGCCGGTGATGGTGGTGTCGATTCTGGGAATGGCTGCCCTGGCCCACTATGCTCTCGGACTTGACTGGGGCCTGGCTATGTTGCTGGGCGCCATGCTGGCGCCCACGGATCCAGTTCTGGCCAACATGGTGCAAGTCAACAGCGCCCAGGACTTCGACCGGGTCCGCTTCGGCTTGTCCGGCGAGGCCGGGCTCAACGATGGCACTGCATTTCCCTTCGTGCTGTTCGGACTACTGTTGATCGAGCACGGTAGCCTGGACAGCGCCTGGGTTACTCACTGGGCGATCAAGGATGTGCTCTGGGCAGTGAGTGCGGGACTGCTGATTGGCTACGGTCTGGGACGGCTGGTAGGCCAGGTGATGATCTTTCTGCGCGTCCGTCACCAGGACAGCACGCTTTCGCCCAATGACTTCCTGGCTTTAGCCCTGATTGCCCTCGCCTATGCCTTGGCCGATGCGGTGGGCGCCTTCGGTTTCCTGGCGGTGTTCGCCGCGGGCCTGGGGTTGCGCCAGGCCGAAGTGCGCTCAACCGGATCAGAAGTGCCCTCAGAGCACCTGACCCAACCGGTGATCGGCCACCACCATCTGCCACCGGAGCGCGCGATCGCCGCCCCATTGGATGAGCTGGAACCGCCTCAATTGGCAGCAGGGGTGATGATGGGAGACATGATGGCCTTTGGCAGCCTGGTTGAACGGGCCATGGAGGTATTGCTCATCACCCTGCTCGGGGCGCTGCTTTGGGGGAACTGGGACTGGCGCGGCGTCAGTCTCGGGCTGGCGCTATTCTGTATCATCCGCCCCCTGGCGGTATGGGCTTTTGGCGGTGGCCGGGCGCTGCTCAGTCGACATCAGCGCGTATTGCTGGGCTGGTTCGGCATCCGCGGGATTGGCTCACTGTATTACCTGTGCTTCGTTCTGGAACACGGCCTGCCCGAAGAAATGGCCCAGACCTGCATCAGCATCACCCTGACGGTAGTCGCCTTGAGCATCCTGCTGCACGGCGTCAGCACTCAGCCATTGCTGGAGCACTATGAGCGACGCAGCAGCAGGTCGGCCGACTGACTGTGGCGCCTTTCACCCTTGGTCCCTGGTAGTCAGTAGCGCCTCCAAATCATCGTAGCCCGGGGCAAGGCGAAAACGCGGCAGATCCAGATAGGGGCTGAAATCCTCATCACCATAGCCTGCGACCCAGGCGCCAGCCGCCAGGCCTGCCTCGACTCCCGCATGGCTGTCGTCGACCAGCAGGCAGTCTTCCACCGGCAGGCCCAGGGTCTGCGCCGCAGCCAGGATCAACCCAGGGTCCGGCTTCCAGGCACCTACTTCATAAGCGCTGACGATACGCTCCTGGAAATACCCGATCAGGCCTGCTGCGCTCAGGCAGGTTTCTATCTTGTTGCGCGGCCCGTTGGATGCCACGCAGCGCGGCAACGGGGATCGGGCCAGGAAGGCCTCGACGCCCGGCATGGGTTGCATGCCTTGAGCGAACAGTTCCAGGCTCTTGACCCTGAACTCATGCATGAAGGGTTCAGGATCCAGCCAGGGGTATTGAGCCGCCAGGTGAGCGGTGAACACTGCGAACTGCACGCCGCGGAAGCGGGCCAGCACCTCGCTGTGAGGCAGATCGATATCACGCTCACGGAGCAGCCTTTGAAGCACAGTGGCCGCGAGCCGCTCGCTATCGACCAGGGTGCCGTCCGAATCGAAAATGATGCCTTGGATATTCAAGTGAGGGGCCTCTCCAATGGGCTGGCTTGCTCTGACAGCGAGTTTGCCTTGAGGTGCCCAGGGTCGTACAGCCTATGCCTAGTGGAAATCGCGGCTGCGCACGTCCAGCCCACTGAGCAAGGAGGTCATGTCGATCAGCTGGCGTGCCACCAGATGGCATACCTCCCCTTGCCGCTCCAGACGCCCTTGTACCTGCAGCAGGCGCGCCCCGACCAGGGCCTTGCGCTGGCGTTCGGCGAGGTCACGCCAGACAATCACATTGACCATGCCGAACTCGTCTTCGAGGGTCACGAAGGTGACCCCGCTGGCCGTCGAGGGGCGCTGCCGGCTGGTCACCAGCCCCGTCACACTGATGGCGCGGCCATGGGCGATGGCGGCAAGCTCTCGCGAACTGCGGCAACGCCACTTAGCCAGGGCGCGACGCAGTAATGCCAAAGGATGGCTGCCCAGGGTGGTACCCAAGGTGGCGTAATCGGCGAGCAGGTCTTCACCCACCGTGGGAACAGGTAGATCGACCTCGGCTTCGGCTGGTGCTTCGAGGCCCTCGAACAACGGTAGCTGGCGCTCCACGCTGGCCACCTCCCAACGGGCGCGGTGACGATGCCCGGCCAGGGCTTGCAAGGCGCCGGCGTCGGCCAGGCATTCACGCGCGCGAGCATCGAGGCGCGCGCGCTGGACCAGATCCAGCACGCTGAGAAAAGGCCCCGCCTGCCTTGCCACGCCAATGCGAAGCGCCATGTCCTGATGCAGCCCGCGTACCATGCGCAGGCCCATGCGGATGGCAGGCTGAGCCTTGCCACTGGGCTCCAGAGAGCAATCCCAATCGCTATGTCGCACGTCCACAGGCCGTACCTCGATACCATGACGGCGGGCATCCTGTAGCACCTGGTCCGGGCTGTAAAAGCCCATGGGCCAGCTGTTGACCAGAGCGCAGGCGAAAGCCGCGGGTTCATGACACTTCAGCCAACTGCTGGCATAAGTCAGCAAGGCGAAGCTCGCCGCGTGGGATTCGGGGAAGCCGTAACTGCCGAAGCCCTTGATCTGCTCGAAGATGCGCTGGGCGAAAGCCTCGCTGTAGCCGTTCCTGAGCATGCCCTCGCGCAACCGACGCTGGTGCGGGTCCAGCCCGCCGTGCCGTTTCCAGGCCGCCATGGAGCGGCGCAGCTGGTCGGCTTCGCCGGGGGTATAGTCGGCCGCCACCATGGCCAGCTGCATGACCTGCTCCTGGAACAAGGGCACGCCCAGGGTGCGCTTGAACACCGCCTCGAGTTCCGGCGAAGGGTAGCTGACTTCCTCTTCGTTGTTGCGCCGCCTCAGGTACGGGTGGACCATGTCACCCTGGATCGGCCCAGGGCGAACGATGGCTACCTCGATCACCAGGTCATAGAAGTTGCGCGGCCTGAGGCGGGGCAGCATGGCCATCTGTGCTCGAGATTCGATCTGGAACACGCCCACGGTGTCGGCCCTGCCGATCATATCGTAGGTGGCCGCGCAGTCGGCCGGCACGCTGGCCAGGTCCAGGCGCCGCCCGCGGTAGCCCTCGACCAGATCGAAGCACCTGCGCAGCGCGCTGAGCATGCCAAGGGCCAGGAGATCCACCTTGAGCAGGCCGACCATGTCCAGGTCGTCCTTGTCCCACTGGATCACGGTACGCTCGTCCATGGCGGCATTTTCCACCGGCACCAGTGTCTGCAAAGGGTGTTCGGAAATGACGAAGCCGCCAGGGTGTTGCGACAGGTGCCGGGGGAACCCGATGAGCTCACCGGTCAAGGTCAATACACGATGCAGCAGAGGGCTTTGCGGGTCGAAGCCGGCCTCCCGCAGCCGCTGCGCATCGGGTAACTGGTCACTATGGCGTCCGACACATTCGGCCAGGGCGCCGACCTGGTCGGACGCCAGGCCCAGGGCCTTGGCCACGTCGCGAATGGCGCCGGCGGCCCGGTAGGTGCTCGCGATGGCCGTCAGGGCCGCACGATGACGACCGTAACGCTCGAACACATACTGGATGACTTCTTCCCGCCGCTCATGCTCGAAATCCACATCGATGTCGGGAGGCTCGTTGCGCTCCCTGGAGATGAAGCGCTCGAACAACATGCTGGTGCGAGCCGGGTCGATGGCGGTGATACCCAGGGCGAAGCACACGGCGGAATTGGCCGCCGACCCGCGACCCTGGCAGAGAATGTGCCGACGCCGGGCGAAATCGACGATGTCGTGTACCGTGAGGAAGTAGGATTCGTAGCCCAGCTCGACGATAATGGCCAGCTCGCGCTCGATCATGGCCTCGACCTGAGCGGGCACCCCGCTCGGCCAACGTTGTGCGGCGCCCCTGCGGGTCAGCTCGCGTAGCCAGGCGCCAGCTGTATGCCCCTGGGGCACCAGTTCGCGAGGGTAGTGATAGCGCACCTGACCAAGGTCGAACTCGCAGCGCCGGGCTATCTGCAGGGTCTCGGCCAGCAGGGCCGGTGGATAGAGTTCGGCCAGTTGAGAAAGGCTACGTAGGTGCCGCTCGCCATTGGGGAACAGCCACCTGCCCGCTTCAGCCACGCGGCAATGATTGCGAATCGCGGTGAGAGTGTCCTGGAGGGCCCGGCGACCCCGGGCATGCATATGCACATCGCCCGTGGCTACACAGGACACGCCCAAGCGTTGCGCCACTGCTTGCAGCTGGGCCAGGCGATGGGCATCGTTCTCCCCTCGGTGCAACTCCACTGCCACCCAGAAGCGGCCAGCGAACCGCGAAGCCAACCACTGCCCTTGCGCCAGCGAGGCCTGAGGGTCAGGCAGCCAAAGCGCCAGCAGGCCGCTCAAGGTCGCGGCCTGGAAATCCTCCGCCAGCGACTGGTAACAGCCCTTGGGCGCGCGTCGCCGCGCCAGGGTGATCAATTGGCACATGGCCTGATAGCCCGCCAGGCTCTCGGCCAGGAGCACGACCCGCGGGCCCGACTGGATCTGGATCTCGGTGCCGACCAGCAAGGGCAAGCCGTGATCCTTCGACGCCTGCCAGGCCCTGACGATGCCTGCCAGGGTGCACTCGTCCGTGATGGCCAGGGCGCTGTAGCCGTGCCGGCTGGCGCGGGCGAACAGCTCCGCGGCCGAGGACGCGCCACGCTGGAAGCTGAAGCTGGAGAGGCAATGCAGTTCGGCGTAGGCGTTCATCCGAACCACCCTTGCAGCCAGAGCGCGTCATCGCCAACGCTACGGTAGACCCAGGCCTGGCGCCCAGAAGGGGAGCGAAGACGGAAGTAATCCCGCCGCACATCTGCACCATCCCACCATCCACTTTCTATGCGTTCCGGACCGGCCAGGCATTTCCAGCTGCCGGGCTCCAGTGCCTCAGGCTGGGCCAGCAGCCAGCCGGGACGTAGCGGCACGCGCTCGGTCATCGAGCCCGGGCCAGGCTGTTCGTGCAGCCCCCAGGCGCACTCCGGGCGGTGGTCGGCCTGGGCACGCAGGCACATGACCGCTTCATCACCCAGACGAGCCCGCAGGCGTTCACGCAACTGTTCCCAGCCCTGCCCGGCCGCGGTTCGGGCCTCGAACAGGCCTTGGACCGTGGGCATATAGGCGGGCAAGTCCTCGGCCAGCAAGCGCAGATTGCGTACCGGGCGTGTCACCTGTACCGGCTCCAGGCGCCCCCGAGCCAGCTCGAACAGCAGGCTCGGCTCCCGCTCCGGCGTCAGCAGGCCAACCGGCACCTGGGTATCCTCCCCTTCGGCATGCTCCATATGGATCGCGAAGCGCTGAACGCCCCCGTCCCGGCCGACCAGGTAAAGGCTGAGGTCGCTGATCAGGCGGCGCAGCGGAAAGAGCAAGGCCTGGGTCGATTCAACGTCGAAGTTGAGTTCGATGCGGCTGTCGAAGCGCTCCGGCGGAGTGAAAAACATAAGGGGTAGCCGAGCCCTACCCAGCAGGCAATCGAGCTGACGCAGCAGATCCGGGGCGAAACGCCTGCCGAGGGCAGCCCGCTCCAGCCGCAACAGTTGCCCGACCTGTCGCAGCCCCATGCGATGCAGCGAAACCACCTGTTCGCGAGTGAGCCCGATGCGGTCCACAGGCATCCGCGCCAGCACTTCCTGGAGCTCGTTCGCGCAGGTGACGGCAAGGGCATCGTGAGCGTTGGCCAGCATTCGTGCCGCTACCGCGTTGGGCGCCACGACGATGCGATGGGTGAACCCCATGGCCTGGAGTTCGTTGCGCAGGCGTGCCTCGAACGCAGGCCAGGGGCCGAACAGGCTCATCACCGAAGCCACTTCGAGCAGGAGGGCCCTGGGGTAGTGACGACTCACCTGGGCACTGAACCCATATGCCCAGGCTGCCAGCAGTTGCTCGGCCTGCTCCACCTGGGCCGGGTCGTATTCCCTCGCTATGAACCCTTGGGTCAGGGCGTGAGCGGTGCCGAGGCCTTGGCCGGGACGCAATCCCAGGACGCGGGCCGGACCGTTGACGGCACGCAATTGTCGCCGCTGAGCCGGGCCGCTGACCAATACAAGCGGTTGGGCGGGATCGGGTTGCTGGCGCATTGCCACGTCCAGCGCCAATTGGGGGAAAAGGATGCAGGCCCAGAGCATGGCGACCTCAAGGATTGGCCGACCAGGTCACCGGGCGGGCTGGAGGGAAGCCGCCACGGCATTTGAGGATGTTCAAGCCTGCCGGTTGAACCGACAGCGCGATGCGCAGGGCCGCGGGTGACGGATTACCCGCCGCCTGGCTGCCGCGCAAGGCGAAACCAAGCACCTGACCGGTTTCGGCAGCTACCTGCAACCGACGCAGGGCGCGGTCGTCCACAGTGCCGGGCCAGCAGACCACGGCCCCGCAGCTGCCCGAACGCAGACATTGTTCAGCCGCCCAGAGCGCGTCCTTGCCCTCGGCGCGGACCCAGGTCAGCCACTGCAAGTCTACCCCGGCGGCCTGCCACGCCGGTGGATAGGGAATGAAGGGCGGGCCAACCAGCACCACATGCTGCTGCCCCTGGGTCAGCCGGGCCAGGGTTGGCCAGAGCAAATGCAGTTCACCACTTCCGTCGGCGGGCAGCAGGATTTCACTCAGGGCCGCGGGAGGCCAGCCACCGAGGGGCAGGGCCTGGTCCAGGCCTCGATGGCCAGTGGGTTGGGTAACCTGCGCGGGCAGGTCATCGGCGATAGCTCGCCCCTTCCACACACGGCGCGTGTCAAGCAGCCCTTCGAGGCTGACCACCGCCGCGCTCATCGCCGCACCAGCCCGCAGAAGATACCCTCGATGGCCAGGTCCCGGTCCTTGCCCACCTCTATGGGCGCATAGGCAGGGTTGCGTGGTAGCAGCCGTACCCCACCGGCGCCCTGCTCGAAACGCTTGATGGTGACCTCGCCATCCAGTCGCGCGACCACGATCTGCCCATTGCGTGCCTCCGGCAAGCGCTGCACGCCCACGAGGTCACCATCAAGAATGCCATCCTCGAGCATCGAATCCCCCTGCACCTCGAGCAAGTAGTCCGGCACCCGCGAGAACAGCCTCACGTCCAGCACAAGATGGTCATGAACCCCAGCGTCGGGGTGAATCGGGGCACCTGCAGCCACACGCCCCATCAGGGGCACCTGTACCAACCCGGCCTTGCCGGCCTGGTCAAGCAAGCGGATACCGCGGGCCTGATGGGGCTGCACTTCGATGTATCCGGCCTCGGCCAGCGCTTGGATATGCTTGCGTGCCACGCTACGAGACGCAAAGCCAAAGGCCTCGCTGATCTGCGCCAGGCTCGGCGGCTGGCCGTGCAGGGAGATCCGCTCGCGGATGAACGAGAGGATGGCGCGGCGTTTAGGGGTAAGGGGTAAAGTATCCATGGAGTACATTTGTACTCCAGCTGATTATCTTTGGCCAGCCCTTTCGCTCGATCGATACGGTTGCGAGGGCCGCGCCTGACCCAGGATGATGGCTGCTGGCGCGGTAGCGCGTCGCCCCTGACATAGACAGGGAAGCCGGGGAAGCATTGAGGGCTGCCCCGCCGAACGGCGGACGTAGAGCTGTCGCAACAGCGGTATGGGCAGCCCGCTGACCTGCTGTAGCCAATGTATCTGTTCCACGTTGCCGGGCTGCCCTTCCAGGGCGCGGCGCAATTGCGGCGCCCGATGCATCTCGGTGGGATGACAGTGCGCGAGGAAGCTCTGCAAGCGCGCGCCACGGTCACGGAAAGGGTCGTGCAACAGGCAACTGAGCTGCGTCTCGGTCAATCCCAACCTCTCGACCGCATGCTGGCTCAGGCGCTGCGCCTGCAGGGTGCGGCCAGCCTCGCCAAGGTAATGCGCCCTGAGAAATCCAAGTGTACGTACGGGCACTCCCTCCTGGCGCAGGCGCTCCAGGCGCGGACGAAGGTGCGCGGCCAATCCGCTCTGATAGTCCTGGCCACGATGATGGGCTGCCAGGCCTGCCAGATGCGCTTCGAGCAAAGGGTCTGCGCAGCCGGGCAAGCCAGCGGCCGCGCCAAGCGGATCCACATGCATGCCCAACCCCTGCATGGCCAACTGCCACCGTCGCTTGGTGCTGGTTGGCAAGATCGGATGAAGATCCATGAAGGGCAACAAGGGTTGAACCCGCGCCACGCTCGGCACTTCGCCATTGCCCGCCAGGTACGGCAGCCAGCCGAGGCCCGGTGGCGCCGCGACTGCGGCCCGCCCTCGCCCCGCCCTGAGCTGCCGGCGTGCCCGTGCCAGCGCTCGCCAGGCCAAAGGTGGCGCCAGCGCGCCGACCAGCTGGTCATGTCCGGGACGCTCGAGTGCGCGCAACGCCAGCTGGGCCAGGGCCCGCAGGCAGCCCGGCGCCAGCCCCTTGCCGTGTTCCGCCCGCGCCTCCCAGAGGCCCGCCAGTAACCCTTCGGTGGTATCCGGCGTCGTTGCTGGGGCGGGCCTGATCGTGTCGTACGGCTGCAGCTCTGCAGGCGTGCCCAGTAACAGTTCGACCCGAGGGTCTTCGGTCATAAACAGGGCGCCAAGGGCGCGCCTGACGTTTTCGTGGTCCGCCTGGGCGATGCCGGATGCGCCTGGAATGATCACGCGCAAGGAAAAGGTCTCGCCCAGGCTGCCGGCCACCAGCAATTGGCTAGCCCTGAGCAAGGCCATGGCCAGCAAGCTGTCGCGATCGGCGCCACACACTAGCACCGGCCGCCATTGGGACGAGGCCTGGTGCTGACGGCCCAGGCGCTCGGCCAGGTTCATCAGGGCGTGTCGCTCAGCATGGGTATGAAGGCTCAGCAGACGCTGCAATACCTGTCGGTAGATGCTGTTCAGGGCTTGCTCGTGCATTTCGCTCATGATTTCTTCCTCGCAACCTGGCGCAGACCAGGGACGGCGCGAAGAATACTCATGGCAAGATGGCAGGGCACCCTTGGCAGCAGGCGAAACGCTGACAGAGGATTCTGATTGAGAAGTAGGAAAATACCCTGAACCGGCGCAAGCCCCGGAAGACCGAGGCTTGCACCCAAGCATGACCCCGCGCCCTAGGCGTTGAGCTCCAGAACGGCCCGGCCGCTGCAGGGACAGTCATCCATGTAGCGATGCGCTTCCACGAATTGCTCGAAAGGGAAGACCTTGATGGCCTGGGGCGATAGCACCCGATCGGCGGTCAGCTGATTGATGTTGGTCAGGGCCACGCGCACCGCCTGTTCGTCCTGATGAATGCCCAGTTCCGGCTTGCCAGTGAAGTTGCCCAGGCAATGCACATGGAACTGGATGTTCTTCTGGAAGGCCGCGCAGGCCGGGAATGGCGTCTGGTTGCCGCCTTGCAGCCCATAGAGCACCAGCGCACCCCGGGGAGCGAGCACATCGCCGAGCACCGACATCTGAGGACCGCCAAGCCCATCGAAGACCATGTTCACGCCCTTGCCATCGGTGTATTTGTTCACCTGCAGCACCAGGTCCTGCTCTTCGGTCACTATGACCTTGTCCGCGCCCAGGTCCGTGACGGCCGCGCGTTGCGCCTCGTCACGGGTGGCAGCGAAGACCTTCACGCCCAACGCCTTGCCCATCTGCACGAAGGCGGGGCCGGCGCAATGGCTGGCGTCGGTGATCAACGCGCTCTGGCCAGGCTGCACGCGGGCCAGGTTCACGTAGGCGAACCAGGCCATCAGCAACGGCGTGTAGTGCACTGCCGCCTGGGCTGGAGTGAGGATATCCGGATAACGGGTCAGGGCCGCCGCCGGCATGATGACGTCCTCGGCGCACGCCGGGTAGTCATTGGCGCTGGCCGCAGGAAAGCTGGCGACGCGGTCGCCCACCTTGAACGCCTCGACCCCGGTGCCCACCGCGGTGACGATACCGGCCATTTCCTGGCCGATGCCCGCCGGCAAGCGTGCCTGGGAGGGGGCCAGGTTCTGCCGCCAGAGCACATCGAACCAGGAAATGCCGATGGCCGCGACGCGCACCTGCACCTCACCGGGCCCTGGCTGCCGCGCCTCGTGCGTTTCGCACTTGAGCACCTCGGCCGGGCCGAACCTGTGAAAACGGATTGTGCGGGACATCGCTAACCTCGTCTGATCACTTCTATTACCCCGTAGGTTATCCGGGCATTGACCGCATCACCACCGAGGGAGATTGATAGTCAACATGCCTGTTATTGATCGCCAATTCAATGCGGCTGGCCAGGATTTAATAATTGCCGTGCAGGCTGGGGCTCGATACCCGTAATATGCCTGCGCCCGACCTCCTGCCCGAGCGATCGAGATGAATCGTAACGACCTTCGCCGCGTCGATCTGAATCTACTGATTGTCTTTGAGACCCTGATGCATGAGCGCAGTGTCACCCGCGCCGCGGAAAAACTTTTCCTCGGACAACCGGCCATCAGCGCCGCGCTGTCGCGCCTGCGCAATCTGTTCGACGACCCCTTGTTCGTACGTACCGGTCGCAGCATGGAGCCCACGGCCAGGGCCACGGAAATCTTCGCCCTCCTGTCCCCTGCCCTGGATTCGATTTCCACGGCGGTAAGCCGCGCCGCCGAATTCGACCCTGCCACCAGTACCGCGGTGTTCCGGATCGGCCTCTCGGATGACGTCGAGTTCGCCTTGCTGCCGTCATTGCTCAAGCGCCTGCGCGCCGAAGCTCCCGGTATCGTACTGGTGGTACGCCGGGTCAACTACATCCTGATCCCCGCCCTCCTGGCCTCGGGCGAGATTTCGGTTGGGGTGAGCTATACCAGCGAGTTGCCGGCCAATGCCAAGCGCAAGGTACTGCGCCGCAGCCGCCCCAGGTTGCTGCGCGCCGACAGCATGCCGGGCAACATGAGCCTCGACGACTTCTGCGCCCGGCCCCATGCCCTGGTTTCCTATGCCGGCGACCTGAGCGGCTTTATCGATACCACCCTGGAAAAACTCGGGCGCAAACGCCACGTGGTGCTGGCCGTGCCCCAGTTCAATGGCCTGGGCACCTTGCTGGCCGGCACCGACATTGTCGCCACCGTACCGGACTACACCGCTGACGCCCTGACCGCGGCCGGCGGCCTTCGCGCCGAGGAACTTCCCCTGGACATCGAAACCTTCGAGCTGCACATGGCCTGGCGCGGCGCGCAGGACAACGACCCCAGCGAGCGCTGGCTGCGTTCGCGGCTGCAGATGTTCTTTGGCGATCCGGATAGTCTTTAGGCGTCGTCGGGCAGATTGTTCAACTGGTCACTTCCGTCTTGTCATAGACCGTGGAGCTCCATTCACACCCAATGGCCATACCTTCCCTACGCCACAGCCGAAGGCCAGGTGTCACCCAATACCCGGGCATCCACACTCCTGATGCTGGAGGCGGAACAATCCTCTGTGCATTTAAGCCTAGAACCGAAATTGACCGGGTAAGGATTATTCCTTACTATCCGCCCTGCCTATTCAGGAGAACCTTATGCCTGCCATCTACGAAATCGCCACGTTGACCTCGAAGGGGCAGGTCACACTGCCCAAATCCGTTCGCCAGCTGCTGGGCATTGATACAGGTGGCAAGATTGCATTTGACGTACGCGAGGGTGTAATCGTGGTCAGCCGTGTAGAAACGGCCCACGAAGATCCTGCTATCGGTGCGTTCCTGGGTTTGCTGGAGGCTGATATCCGAGGCGGCCGCAACCTCTCCACTCTGCAGGAAGACTTGGCGCAAACCATGCTCGCCAACGCAAACCACTCTGTAAACCTGGACGAAGATATCGAGGGTGAGGTCGCGATCTGATGCTGCGACATGGCTGGTCACTGTTATTTCATGAAGGTGTGATTTTACAGCTACGCAAATTGCAAGAAGCCGCCGCCCGAGCCGAGCAGAACGATCCGCAAGGTTTTGAGGGCAACGCCAACGTCAAGCTGTTTCGGGCATTGAGCCATCTGATCATGGAGGCTGTGCCAGCCGACCCAGGCCGTGATGAGTTCCGCCAAGGCAATACGCTGGGCACCGCCTACAGACATTGGCGCCGCGCAAAAATTGGCAGACGCTTTCGGCTGTTTTTTCGCTACGACTCAAGGTCCAAGGTCATCGTCTATGCATGGGTCAACGACGAAAATACCCTGCGGTCCGCAGGCAGCAAATCCGATCCCTATGCCGTATTCGAGAAGATGCTGGGCCACGGCAACCCTCCTAATGACTGGGATGCGCTGACGGCTGCGACGCGTAGCGACTGGGACGAGCCCAAAGCATAGGTTGCGCAAATGGCTGAGGGAGTGCACGTTCTGCGCCAGCCCATCCCCGATGCGTCCACTGTAATCCACTCCGTTCTTCGAGCCATAGCCCCAGTGATCCAAGAAGTTCACTGCGCGCAGCCGGTGGGCTCCCGCCGACCGCTGAACCATCCCAGACCCGGTCAGTCCGACTATCAGGACCGTTAACCGACCGCTTTGGAGAGCTTGGCCGATGGCAACACAGGATTTCCGGCCTCGGGATGAGCAGGTCACGGCCGCGGATGTGCTTCCCGAACAAGCCCCGCCCGTGCATGCCCTGCACATCCTCACCGTCAATACCCATAAGGGCTTCAGCCCATTGAACCGGCGCTTCGTGCTGCCCGAGCTGCGCGAAGCCGTGCGCGCGACGTCCGCGGACGTGGTATTTCTGCAAGAAGTGCTAGGCGTGCACCGGCGTCATGGCGAGCGCTATGACAACTGGAGCGATGTGCCTCAATATGAATTCCTGGCCGACAGCATCTGGCCAGTGTTCGCCTACGGACGTAACGCCGTGTACCCTGATGGCGAGCACGGCAATGCCCTGCTTTCCAAGTTTCCTATCCTTCATCACAAAAACCATGACGTCAGCGTCGCCGGGCAGGAAGAGCGCGGCTTGCTGCACTCGGTGCTGGCGGTGCCCGGGCATGAACAGGTGCATACCATCTGTGTGCACCTGGGCCTTCGCGAAAACCAACGCCAGCGACAATTGCAACTGCTCTGCGAATTGCTGGACAGCCTGCCCGCCGATGAGCCAGTGATCGTGGCTGGCGATTTCAATGACTGGCGTCAGCAAGCCGACAAGGTGCTTGCCGGTTGCGGTTTGCTCGAAGCCTTCGCCCAGGCCCATGGCGCGCCCGCGCGGAGTTTCCCCGCCCGCTTTCCCCTGCTGCGCCTGGATCGCATCTATCTGCGCAATGCCACAGCCCACGCACCCTTGGCACTGTCACGCAAACCCTGGTCGCATCTGTCCGACCATGTCCCCCTGGCCGTGGAGGTACGCTTGTGAGCGAACATTGGCGCGACAACAACGCCATCGCCTTATTGATCAATGGCGAGGAATTCTACACCAGCGTATTCGAGGCCATCGCCCAGGCACGCGAAGAAGTGCTGATCGAGACCTTCATCCTGCGCGATGACAAGGTGGGCAGCCAACTGCAAGAAGTACTCACCGCAGCCGCCGCCCGCGGAGTACGGGTGGAAGTGCTGGTGGACGGATATGGCAGCGCTGAACTGTCGCCGCAGACGCTGCATGACCTGTCCGTGGCGGGAGTCCGGGTACTGGCATTCGACCCGAGCAAGCCCATGCTGGGCATGCGTACCAACCTGTTCCGCCGACTGCATCGCAAGATCGTGGTGGTGGACGGTGAGATCGGCTTCGTTGGCGGGATCAACTTTTGCGCTGACCATCTGGGTGATTTCGGCCCCATGGCCAAACAGGACTATGCCGTCCAGGTACGTGGACCGATCGTGGCTGACTTGCACCGCGCCTCGTTGGCATTGATGGACCAGACCAGCCGGGTCAAGCGCGAGCCCAAGCCCTGGCTCACCGAGCGGGTACCGCTGCAGCCCGACAGCGCCCGGGCGCGGATGCTGCTCAGTATCCGCGACAACAACGAGCATACCAACGACATCGAGGCCCATTACCTAAAGGCCATCGAAGGCGCCCGCGAGCGAGTCCTGATCGCCAACGCCTATTTCTTCCCCGGGTATCGCCTGCTGCGGGCCCTGCGCAACGCCGCGCGCCGCGGAGTAAAGGTGACACTGATCCTGCAAGGCATGCCGGACATGCCCCTGGTTCGCTTGTGTTCCCGGCTGCTCTACAACTATCTGTTACGCGACGGCGTGGTCATCCGTGAATACACCACGCGCCCGCTTCACGGCAAGGTCGCCCTGGTCGATCAACGCTGGTCCACCGTAGGCTCCAGTAACCTGGACCCCTTGAGCCTGTCGCTGAACCTGGAAGCGAACCTGGTCATCGACGACGCAGCGTTCAATGAACGGCTCTATGATCACCTCAGCCAGCTGGCTGAACAGGAATGCAAAAGCATCACTCTGCAACGCGTGTTGCGCGGTTACTGGTGGCGAGCACCGCTGATCTTCCTCAGCTTCCACTTCCTGCGTCATTTCCCGGCCTGGATCGGCCTGTTACCTGCCCATTCACCACGGCTCAAGCCTTGGACGACCGTCAACGAGACGGCCGAGCCCGGCAACGCCCTCAACCCTGGGAAAAGCCTATGAACCGCCCCGTGGATCCAGCCGCCGAGGCCAGCAACCCAGGCGGTCAACGCAAGCCGCGCTCGAAGAAATGGTTATGGGCCAAGCGGCTGATGACCTGGAGCTGTTTCATTCTAGTGCCCGTGCTGCTGTTCATGCTCGTACGCAACCTGGACTGGGCAGAGGTCACCCATGCGTTGCGCTCATACAAGCTCAGTACCCTGCTGATTGGGGGTGGCCTGGCTTTACTCAGCTACCTGGTGTTCAGTTCCTACGACCTGATCTCGCGTCGCTATACAGGGCACCGCCTGCCCACCACCAAGGTCTTGCCCTTGGCCTTCGTTTGCTACGCCTTCAACCTCAACCTCAGTTCCTGGGTGGGAGGGATCGCCCTGCGCTACCGCCTCTATGGCAAGCTGGGCCTGAGCGTAGCCACCATCACCAAGATCCTCAGCCTGGGCCTGGTCACCAACTGGCTTGGCTACCTGCTGCTAGGCGGCGTGGTATTCGCCATGGGCCTGCCTGCCCTGCCTGATAGCGTGAAGATAGGTACCACCGGGCTGCGCCTGATCGGCGTAGCGATGGTCTTGGCCGGTTGCGCCTACCTGCTGGCCTGTCGCTTTTCCAAGCGTCGGACCTGGCGCGTGCGCAACCAGGAAATCACCCTTCCGTCCTTCCGCCTGGCCGCGCTGCAAGCAGCGACCGGCGCCTGCAACTGGGCGCTGATGGGCGCATTGATCTTTACGCTACTCCCGGAAAAGGTCGATTACCTGACGGTGTTGGCCATTCTGCTGATCAGCAGTATCGCAGGCGTGATCACACACATTCCCGCGGGGCTGGGCGTACTGGAAACCATCTTCATCTCGCTGCTGCAAGGGCAATATTCCAAGGGGGCCTTGCTGGCCGCGCTGATTGCCTATCGGGCGTTGTACTTCCTGCTTCCATTGGCCATCGCCTGCCTGCTTTACCTGGTGCTGGAGCGCAAGACTGCCAAGGGTGAAGACCAGGTTTCCACAGCCCAACCCCAACAGGCACGCGACAACGAGCCCGCAGCGAAAAGCACCGAGAGCAAGCGCTATCCTGCGGCCGGATGACCCAGCAGTTGACTGACACGTCGCCCGAGCTCTTCCAGGGAAAAGGGCTTGGTCAGCGTGTCCATCCCTTGATCCCGACCACCCTGCGGCCTCTCGGGCTGCTGGGCATAACCGGTGATGAACAGCACGGGCAGGCCAGGGCGTAGGCTGCGCGCGGCCTGCGCCACTTGACGACCGTCGAGCCCACCCGGCAATCCTATGTCTGTGACGAGAATGTCTATAGTCGCGGGGCGCCGAAGTTCATCCAAGGCCCCCGCGCCATCCGCCGCGCACACCACCTGGTAGCCGAGTCCTCGCAGGGTTTCAGCGAGCAACGAACGGATCTCGGCTTCATCGTCAACCAGAAGTACGGTTTCCGAGGCCTGGGCAGGTTGCACGGGCGAGCTAGGAACCTCCGGTGCTACCACCGCCGAGGCGACCCTCGGCAAATAGATATCAACGCTGGTTCCCTGGCCAGGCGTGGACTGGATGCGCACAGTCCCGCCGGATTGCCGGGCGAAGCCGTACACCATCGAAAGCCCGAGCCCCGTGCCCTGGCCCATGGGTTTGGTGGTATAGAAGGGGTCGAATACCCGGGCAAGCACTTCGGGGCCCATGCCAGTGCCCGAATCGGTGACCCGGATCACTACATAGGCACCCGGCGCCAGGGCCTCGCCGCCGGTTGCCTCGGCTCGTTGCTCGTGAAGCGCACAGCCGAGCCTGAGACTACCACCCCCTGGCATGGCATCTCGGGCATTGATGCACAGGTTCAACAGGGCGCTTTCCAGCTGGTTCGGATCGGCCATCACGCACCAGGCCGGATTGCCGAGCTCCCAGATACAGTGGATGCTCGGCCCCAAGGTTTGCTGTATCAAGGCTTCCAGTCCTTCAATCAGTGCCGCCACCGGTACCGGCCTGGCATCCAGCGTCTGTCGCCTGGCAAAGGCCAGTAGCCGGTGGGTCAGTACCGCGGCCCTTTCAGCGGCGCCTCGGGCCGAAGCGATGTAGCGTTCCAGCTGCTCCGTACGGCCCTGCTCGAGACGCCTGCTCATCAGTTCCAGGCTGCCGGATATAGCGGTGAGCAGGTTATTGAAGTCGTGGGCCAATCCCCCAGTGAGCTGCCCCACCGCCTCCATCTTCTGGCTGTGGCGCAATAGTTCTTCGGTCTGTTCCAGCGCGGCGGCGCGCTCGCGTTCAACCGTCACATCGCGGCCTACCGCATTGTAGAAGCCTCCCCCAGGCACGGCTGCCCAGTTGATCCAGCGGTACCCGCCGCGCTTGTGCCGCAAGCGACAGTCCATGTCGCGAAGCGTCTGGCCTTGCGCCAATGCTTGCGCGGCCCGCTGGCACACTGGCACGTCATCGGGATGCAGATAATCGAGGATGCTGCTGCCAAGCAACTCTGCCTCGGTGCGGCCCAACACCGTCTCCCAGGCCGGATTCGCCGCGGTTATCACCAGGTCAGCCTGGGTAACCAGCATGATGTCGGTGGAAAGCTGCCATAGCCGATTACGGTCGGCCGTACGTTCGGCTATCTCCCGCTCGAACTGGCTGGCCAATGCCTTGAGGTCGCGCTCGGCCTGGACCCGAGCCGTGGTTTCCAGCACAGTGCCCAGCACAGCTACCACCTGACCCTGGGCATCCCGTTGCGGGCTGAAGGAGAAGGTATACCAGGCCGGTTCCCGGTGCCCATTGCGCTCGGCCGGCAGGCAATGGTCCTCACCCTGACAGGCCAGCCCGGCAAAAGCGCGAGCGACCATGGGCGCCAGCCGAGGCCCTGCGTGCGGCCATAAGGCCTCGAAGGGTTGCCCCACCACGGGCGCTCCCTGATGCAAAAGACCAGCGAAGGCATCGTTGTAGAACGTGTGCTGGGCCTCGCTCCAGATAAGACACTGCGGGAAGCGCGACTCGAGGATGGAGAACAGCCCATGCTTGAGGCAATCCGGCCAGCCCTGCCAGCGCCCCAAGGGGCTGTCTTGCCACGGATAGCTACGAATCCGGTCGCTCATCGCACCTTGCGAATAAGGGAAGGACAACATCTTTGACTGGAGCATCGGCTAGGCCTTGAGCACAACGACAGGACCATTCTTGACCAACCAGCCGGCAACCGCAATCAAACGGATCCGTTCCCTGTCGCAGGTCAATAAATCTCCCAACGCCAGGCGTATTCCTTCAAAGCATCGCGTGCTTTCCCATGGTGACAATCGCCCGCCAGGCCTCTACGGGGCAAGGGTTCATCTCTAGGCTGCGTCATATCAACGGCAGCTGAGGATGGACATGCTCATGACAGGCCCACAACGTTCAACAGGCTCGGCGCTGGCCTGGTCGCTTGGCGCGGCAGCCGTGCCGCTCATTGCAGGCTTCGGGCTGACCTGGGCGATGGTCGACGACGCTTTGCGCAAACAGAACATCGCCATCGGCCAGGCTGCGGTCACCAGTATCGACCGCTTACTGGACGAAGTCACAGGTACTTCCGAGGCCCTGGTGCCGTTACTGGGGCAACGCTGCGAAACGGTCCTGCCCACGCTGCGCGCCGTCGTCAGTGAAAACCCCTGGGTACGCTCCGCCAGCCTGCTGTACAAGAGCAAAGCCTATTGCCACAGCGTCAACGGGACTACTGGCGCGCCTGCCGGGCCGAACCGCTCCGTGCCGGGTGATCTTCGCGCCTCGACCCTGACACTCCAGCACCCGGGAAGCCGCGTCCAGGACCATGGCACCCTGCGTTCGCTCCATGACGACGGCACCCATGGCGTGGAAGTGCTGATAGACAACCGGGTACTGGTGGATCGACTGGACCTTATCAGCGGCAGCACGGATGTAGCCATGAACGTCAATGGCATGTACCTCTGGGATGACGGCTCACTGCTGAGAGGAGAACTTCGCCAGAACCCCCGCTACCGGGCGCAGACCCTGTCGGCCCGCTATGACTATGCCATGCACAGCAGTGTATCGGCCGAGGACCTGGTGAACCTGCTCACCGGCAAGCTGACCACGTTGCTCGGTACCCTGATGATGGGGTCCATATTAAGCGGCGGGCTGTGCCACTGGCTGTTGACACGGCCACGACGCGAACTCTGAGCGTTAGGCCAGGAGGCAGCTGTCACCCTGCCTGCTGCCTCAACCTTCATGATGTTTGCAGAACGCCTCTACGAACCTGGTCTCGCTCGATGGATTCGAACAAGGCCTTGAAGTTGCCCTCTCCGAAACCTTCATCACCCTTTCGCTGGATGAACTCGAAGAATACAGGCCCAAGCAGGGTTTCGGAAAATATCTGCAAGAGCAGACGCTTGTCGCCGGCCTCACTGGCACCATCCAGCAGGATGCCGCGGCTGCGCAGCGCTTCGGTGGGCTCGCCGTGACCAGGTACGCGCTCCTCGAGCATTTCATAATAGGTAGCCGGAGGCGCCGTCATGAACCGCATGCCCAAGGCCTTCAGGGCATCCCAGGTCGCGACGAGATCGTCAGTGAGGAAGGCCACATGCTGAATACCCTCACCATTGAACTTCATGAGGAACTCTTCGATCTGCCCTGCGCCCTTGGAGGACTCTTCGTTCAACGGAATGCGGATAAGCCCGTCGGGCGCGGTCATGGCCCTGGAGGTCAGCCCGGTATACTCGCCGGTAATGTCGAAGTAGCGAATCTCGCGGAAGTTGAACAGCTTCTCATAGAACCCGGCCCAGTAACTCATCCGCCCGCGATACACATTGTGGGTCAGATGGTCGATGATTTTCAGGCCCGCTCCGCGCGGATGCCGGTCCACCCCTTCCAGGAACACGAAGTCGATATCGTAAATGGAGCTGCCTTCCCCGAACCGGTCGATCAGGTACAGGGGCGCGCCGCCAATGCCCTTGATCGCAGGCAGCCGCAACTCCATCGGCCCGGTGGGAATCTCGATCGGCTGGGCTCCAAGCTCCAGCGCCCTGGCATAGGCCTGCTGGGCATTGGCTACCCGGAACGCCATGCCGCAAGCCGAAGGCCCATGCTCGGCGGCGAAGTAGGAAGCCACGCTGTGTGGCTCGCTGTTGAGGATGAGGTTGATCTCGCCCTGGCGATACAGGCGGACCTGCTTGGAACGATGGTTGGCCACATGTGTAAAGCCCATCATGGCGAAAACGGGCTCCAGCACGTCCGGAGTGGGTGAAGCAAACTCGATGAACTCGAAGCCTTGCAGGCCCATGGGGTTTTCAAAGATATCAGGCATGATCGAACGCTCGTAGTAAATGGAATGAACCGGTACTCAACGAGCATCGAAAGGTGGCGCGCCAGGCAGCCCGCGGGTACTTCGCGACAGGTGGTCGCCCAGCAGCAACTGGAAACCGAATGACTGCATCCGAGGGCCTCCGCCTGGCCTTATTGTTTTATGCGTAATTGGATTCTACTTACCGTAATCCGCTTTGTCCTCGTAATTTTCTCCTCACATGCAGCGCTCCGCCAAATAGTGACGCTTGCGCATCGTTCCGCTGCTGATGCGCGGGGCCTGGAATGCGAGGACACACAGCGCTCAAGCACTTTCGTCTACATACGTCTATCATGCCGCCAGCCCAGGGCTACGACGCGAAGCAGCGCCAGCCCATTGCCTCTGACTGGAGCCTGTCATGCCGCTTCGCCGCAAGCCTCACCTATCCATTGGCCACTGGCTGGGCCTGGCCGCGATCACCCTCCTGCCGCTGGCTGCCGGCTTCCCCTTGCTAGGCTGGCAGGCCGAACGCGATCTTGCCAGCCAGTCGAGGTTTCAAGCCGCCCAGGCCGTGGCTGCATTGGAGCGGGTACTGGACAACGCGGCCGCCGCCGCGCAGGCACTGGCGGCCCTTCCTGGCCAGCCGTGCGAGCAGGCGGTGCTGGAACTGCGCCGTCAGGTGACCGGCAACCCCTATGTGCGCAGTACCGCGCTAGCCACCCCTGACACCGTTTACTGCACCTCATTGCAGGGCCCTTACAGCGAAGCCCTGGCCGCTGGCGATTTCGTGGCTGGTCGCTTGCGCCTGTTCGCCGCCGACCGGGTGACCCCAGGCCGTGCGTTGCTGGTCTATCGCCATCCCACCACCCAGGGTTCGGCTCTGGCCACCGTGGATGCAGAGCACCTGGGCAACGCCCTGGCCGTTGCCGAGCCGGGGAGCCAGTTGATCCTGAAAGTAGGCGCGGCCTGGCTGAAGGCGGATGGCACGGTAGCAGCCAACGAGCCACCCCGCTTCGAGGTGGCGGCCAGCATGGCGGCGTCCACGCGTTATCCGTTTTCCATCCTCAGTGGTTACCCAGGGTCCGCCACCGAACGGCAGTGGCTCAGGGACGCACCCATCCTGGCCCTGCTGGGGCTGTTGGGCCTGACGGCGGCGCTGGGCACGTACTGGCAGCGGCAACGTGCGGGGTCGCAGCGCCAGGAACTGGAGCGCGCCTTGGCCGCTGGCGAGTTCATTCCTTTCTTCCAGCCCATCGTCGCCAGCGACGACGGACGTTGCACGGGCCTGGAGGTGTTGATGCGGTGGCAGCATCCGGAAGACGGACTCATCCGGCCCGATCTGTTCACCCCCTACGCCGAAGGCTGCGGCCTGATCGTGCCCATGACCCGTGACCTGCTGCGCCAGACGGCTGCGATCCTGGCGCCGCAGCTTCCATGCCTGGAGGCTGGCTTCCATGTAGGGGTCAACCTCACGGCCGCTCATTGCGAGGCGCCTACCCTGGTCGAGGACTGTCGTGAGTTCCTTGAGCAGTTTCCCAAGGGCCATGTGCAATTGGTACTTGAACTGACCGAGCGTGAACTGATCGTGCCTACTGCGCAAACCCTGGAGCGACTGGCAGCGGTGCGAGCGCTGGGGGTGAAGATCGCTCTGGATGACTTTGGCACCGGGCATTCCAGCCTGGCCTATCTACAGCAGTTCCAGGTCGACTACCTGAAGATCGACCAGCGCTTCGTGGCGATGATCGACACCGAGGCGCTTAGCCGACATATCGTTGACAGCGTCATCGCCCTGTGCGCGAAACTGGGGCTGGACGTGGTTGCCGAAGGCGTCGAGACCGCGGCCCAGCACGCCTACCTGGCCAGCCATGGCGTGGCTTACCTACAAGGCTACCTGTTCGCCCGGCCCATGCACGCCGATGCATTCATCGACTATATAAGCAGTGCCCGCCCAAGGGCCGAGCAACTGGCATCCTGCGCCGCGCTAGGGTAACGTGCCGGCCCCGCCGCGCCCTGATCTTAGCCAATAGAGGTTTTCGTGTTCCGAGGCATCGCTGCATCCGTTCTCGCATCGTCGCTGTTTGCCCTGATGTACTACTACACCTCGTTCCTTCAGCCCTTGACCGGCGAGGAAGTGTTCGGCTGGCGAATGTTGCTGACCCTACCCTGCGTCACTCTGTTCCTGCTGATCACTGGCGACTGGCGGCTGGCCGCGGGGGTGCTGCGACGCATCGCCCAGCGACCGGTACGCCTGCTTGGGTCGATGGCCACGTCCGCCCTGATGGGCTTGCAGCTCTGGCTGTTCCTCTGGGCGCCCCTGCATGGCCGCAGCCTGGAAGTCTCCATGGGGTATTTTCTCCTGCCGCTGGCGATGGTGCTGACCGGCAAGCTGCTGTGGGGCGAGTCGCTGTCCCGCCCCCAGAAGATCGCCGTGGCCCTGGCCGCGCTGGGTGTAGGGCATGAGTTGGCGCGCCACGGCAGTTTCGCCTGGGAGACGCTGCTGGTCACTTTGGGCTACCCGGCCTATTTCATTCTGCGGCGGCGCCTGCGTACCGATCACCTGGGCGGCCTGTGGACCGACATGCTGCTGATGGCCCCTGCCGCGCTCTACTTCGTGCGCACCGGCCCGCTCAGCGAAGCGGACCTGGCCCAGCACCCAGCGCTCTGGTGGCTGATTCCCGGCCTCGGGGTGATCAGCGCGCTGGCCTTGGTCAGTTATGTTTTGGCGAGCCGCCAGTTACCGTTCAGCCTGTTCGGCCTGCTCAGCTATGTCGAGCCGGTGCTGCTGGTAGCGGTTTCGCTGATGCTTGGCGAAACCATCGCCCCTGAGCAATGGCCCACCTACGCCGCTATCTGGGCGGCGGTAGCCGTATTGGTCATGGCAGGGCTCAGGCATTTGCTCAAGCGAGGCGCGCGCTAGACAACGCGCCACTAGGGCAGTGACCGCGCCAACCCCAACCAGGCGCTCATGGTGAGAAAGGCCCCCAGGGTAGTCATCACCAGAGTAGCCGCGCAACGCTCTTCCAGACCGAAGCGCTGGCCCACGATGGGATACACGCTCATCATCGGAGCCGCGGCGAGGAGCACTCCAGCCAGCGCCAGCTGGGGTTCGATGCCGCCGACCAGCCACATGGCGGCAGCCACCAGTACCGGATGCAACAGCAGCTTGCCGAGACCTACACCGGCTATCTGCCGGAGATGCCCGCCGACCGGTGTACCGTATAGCACCCCGCCAATGGCCACCAGCGCGACCGGCACCGATGCCTCGGCCAGCAGTTGGATGACGCGCGCGACGGGTGGCGGTACTGACCAGCGGGTAAGCGACAGCATCAGGGCCAGCACGATACCGATAATCAGCGGGTTATGGCTCAAGCGCGCCAGGGTTTCCTCCATAATCCGCCTGGCGCCCCCTCCCTGCCCACGCCCCGCCTCGGCGAGGGCCAGCCCCAGTGGCACCAGCAGCAGGTTCTCCAGCAGCATGGTCAAGGCCAACGCGACGGCCGCGCCGGGCCCTGCGACCATCAGGGCAACGGGATAGCCGATCACGCCAGTGTTGCCCACGCACAGGCCCAGCCCGGCGATGGCCGCCTCCGTCCTGCTGGCGCCGCCGCGCCTGAAGGCGGCCCAGCCAAGCGCGAAACTGAGCAGCGAGGCCAGGGCATAGGCTGTCAGGTAGCCGGGCTCCAGCACCTGCCCGATCGGGCGTTGCCCCAGGGCCTGAATCAACAGGCAGGGCAACGCCAGGGTGATCACGAAGGCGCCTAGTCCGCGCACCTGTTCACTACTGACAAGGCCGAACCGGCGCAACAGGTAACCCAGGCCAATCAAAATGAAAATGGGCGAAGTGATCCCCAATACCGCAGCCATGCTATCCCTGCCTTCGTCAGTTTTGCGCGAGCATGCGCACACTGCAGCCAGCGGGCAAGGCTTTTGCCTGGCCACGGCGGGATATTTTCCCCGCTGGCGCTTTCCAAACCCCAGGCGCGCGGCTTCCATAGACAGCGGCCCTCAGTTTGAAGAGAATGCTGCCCCATGCCCTTTACCCCTCCAATCGCCCCTGCCTGGCTTATCTGCGAGCATTGCGACACGCTGTACCGCCCCGTGCCCTTGCGGCCTGGCGAGAGCAGCGCGTGCCTGCGTTGTGGCGCGGTCCTGGAACGGGGACGTCGCTCGACCACGCAGCAGCAGTTTGCCCTGGCGCTGACCGCGGCGATTCTGTTCGTGTTCGCCAACGCCTTTCCGGTCATCTCGATCAGCCTGGAAGGCCTGAGCAATGCGGCTACCCTGCTGCAGTCGGTGGAAGCGCTCAACCAGGGACGCATCACTCCCATGGCCGCGGTCACGGGCCTGACCATCATACTGGCGCCATTGCTGCAGGTTACCCTGCTTTGCTGGGTGCTGGGACACGCCTGCCTGGACCGAGTCGCCCCAGGCTTTCGCCTGTGCATGCGTACCCTGGAACACCTGCGGCCCTGGAGCATGCTGGAGGTCTGCCTGCTGGGCATACTGGTCGCCATCATCAAGCTCGGGGGGATGCTCGATGTGCACGCGGGTGTAGGCCTGTGGGCCCTGGCCATGCTTACGGTGCTGCTGATCAGCCTGGGCAGCCGGCAGGTACGTTACCTGTGGCGCCAGTTCGAAGGGCGCCTGCCATGAGCGGCCTGCCCTACGCCATCCAAGCGGGTCTGCAACTGTGTCATGTCTGTGGCAACGCTTGCCCCCTGGCCGGCCAGCACTGCCTGCGCTGCCAATCCTCCCTGCATCGGCGCAAACCCGACAGCGTGGCGCGTACCTGGGCCTTCCTCATCGCCGCACTGATCTTCTACATACCCGCCAACCTGCTGCCGGTGATGAATACCCTCATGTTCGGCAATGCCAGCGAGAACACCATCATGAGCGGGGTGATCGAGTTCTGGGAAGGCGGCTCCTGGGACATCGCCCTGCTGATCTTCTTCGCCAGCGTGGTGGTGCCGTCGCTGAAATTCTTCATCCTGGGCTTTCTCTTGATAACCGTTCAGAAGCGCAGCCGCTGGGCGATGCGGGAACGCTCGAAGCTGTTCCGCTTCATCGAGCTGATCGGCTATTGGTCCATGCTCGATGTACTGGTGGTGGCCCTGGTCACCGCGCTGGTCCAATTCAATGCGCTAAGCAGTATCGAGCCCCGCCTGGGGATTCTCTTTTTTGGCCTGGTGGTAGTGCTGACGATGCTCGCCGCCATGAGTTTCGATCCCCGGTTGATCTGGGATGCTGAGGTAAACGATGACTGAGCAAGGACAGCCCGCCGGGCCTGCTGGCGTCACGGCGCCCGCCGTACGCAAACGGCGGTTCAATGTATCGCTGGTATGGCTGGTGCCCATCGCGGCAGCCTTGGTCGGGCTGTC
The DNA here is from genome assembly GCF_000826105.1 of Pseudomonas massiliensis. Taxonomy (GTDB): domain Bacteria; phylum Pseudomonadota; class Gammaproteobacteria; order Pseudomonadales; family Pseudomonadaceae; genus Aquipseudomonas; species Aquipseudomonas massiliensis. The sequence continues at coordinate 2,002,964 of NZ_CCYK01000007.1, forward strand.
CATGCTGGTGCATGACAGCCTGTCGGCCGGGCCCACCATCAATATCCAGTTCCAGACCGCCGAAGGGCTTGAGGCCAACAAGACCCAGGTCAAATACAAGAACGTAGTGATTGGCCGGGTAACGGATATCGAACTGGCACCAGACCGCTCCCATGTCGTGGCGAGCGTGGCACTCAATGCCTCGGCCCAGGCCTTCACCGCGGCCGACTCCACCTTTTGGGTGGTGCGGCCGCGCATCGGCGCCCAAGGGGTATCCGGCGTCGACACCCTTCTTTCCGGTGCCTTCATCGGTGCCGACGCTGGGTCGGCCCAGGACACTCGCAAAGATTTCGTGGGGTTGGAAACACCGCCGGCCATCACTTATGGCGAGCGCGGCAGGCGATTTACCTTGCGTACCGAAGACCTGGGATCACTCGACATCGGCTCCCCGGTCTATTACCGGCGCATCCAGGTCGGCCAGGTGATCTCCTATGAACTGGCCGAGGATGGCAAGGGCGTCGACGTGGAGATTTTCGTAAACGCTCCCAATGACCAGTACGTGACCACTGACTCGCGTTTCTGGAATGCCAGCGGCGTTGACGTCTCCCTTGGCGCCAATGGGCTGAAGGTTAATACTCAATCGGTTTCCGCCATCCTGGCCGGGGGCATTGCCTTTGTGGAGCCCCGCTGGAGTCCAGACAACACTGCCGCGCCGGAACATGCCAAGTTCGAGCTTTATGATGATCAGGAATCGGCACTGGCACCCCCCGATGGCGAGCCGCGCTACATTCGCATGCGCTTCGACCAGGCGCTGCGTGGGTTGGCGGTCAACGCTCCGGTGGAGTTTCACGGCGTCAACCTCGGGCGGGTTGTATCCGTGGACCTGGACTACGACCTGGACAAGAAAACCTTCCCGACCATGGTGGGTGCCGTGATCTACCCGGCGCGCCTGGGCAAGGCCCATGAGAAAATCCTCTCCCAATGGGGCGCTGAAGACGATGAACGCTCGGCACAGCTGATGGCCGCCTTCGTCAAGCAGGGGTTGCGAGCCCAGGCTCGCACGGCGAACCTGATCACCGGCCAGCTGTACATATCATTGGACTTCGTGCCCAAGGCACCGCCGGTAGCCTTCGACATGGCGGCGCGGCCCTTGCAGGTCCCCACGGTTCCCGGCAGCCTGGACAAACTCCAGGAGCAGTTGCAAGCCATGGTGGACAAGTTCAGCAAGCTGCCACTGGACCAGATCGCCAACAACCTCAACGGCAGCCTGAGTGAAATGAGCAAGACCTTGCAGCAGGTCAACACCAGCATGTTGCCGCAGCTGAACGATACCTTGGCACAGACCCGCAAGACCCTGGCCGCGGCCGAGCAGACCCTTGGCGAGGATTCTCCGCAGCGTCAACAGCTGGGCGATGCGCTGGGCGAAGTCGAGCGCACCGCCAAGTCCGTGCGAGCACTGACCGATTACCTGGGCCGTCATCCGGAGGCGCTGATCCGTGGGCGCACCCGCGAGGGTCAGCCTGATGCCTATCGCTCCACCACATCCACGTCCAGGGAGTCCGAAGCCCGATGAACGCCATTCTTGCCCGTGTTCGAACGCTGGGCTTGCCAGTGCTGCTTGCCGCCTGCGCCTCCACCCCGACGGGATACCATACCCTGCTGGCGCCCCAGGACCAGGCCGGGCATCTCCCCGCCGCCGCGCCAGGCTATCAGTTCGAGATGCAGCAAGTGCGCATGCCGGTTCAGGTAGACCAGCCGCAGTTGGTGATTCGCCAGGGTGAAGGCAGCCTCGCCATCCTGGAGAGCGAGCGTTGGGGCGCGCCCCTGGCTGACGAATTCCACGATGCGCTCACCCAGCGGCTCGAGCAACGGCTCGGCACGCGGGACGTGGCTGGGCTACCACGCGCCGGTGGCCTGCCTGTGCTGAGCGTGCGCCCGGACGTGCGCCGTTTCGAGACCGTGCCCGGACAATACGCCTTGATCGATGTGGTGTGGAGCCTGGGCTTGAGTGACCCGGCGACCCATGGGCGGCGTAACCTGACCTGTTCGAGCGTGCTCAGGCAGGCAACGAGCGGCGGGATTAGCGAATTGGTGCTGGCTCACCAGCAATTGATCGATCGGCTGGCCCAGACCATGAGCGGTACCATCGGGCAGTGGGTAGCGAACCCATCGAGCGGCTGCCCAATCACCGGGGCGGCGCGTTGACGGAGAGAAACAAGGCAGAACGGTTGAAACAGGTATAAAGGTCGAGCCCGGCGCGCGGCCGGGCTGGTTGACACTTCCAGGCGTCAGGCGGCAGTGCCGATGTGACGGTCTGCCCCATCCTGAGCCACGCTGTTGAGCTGACGCTCGGCGCCGTCCTGGGCCACGTCGTTCAAGGTACGATCAGCACCATCCTGGGCTACATCGTTCAACCTGCGCTCTGCGCCATCCTGCGCAACCGTGTTGAGCTGCCGATCGTTGCCGTCCTGAGCGATCACTTGTTGCTGGGCATTTTCCAATACGCTGACACGGTCCAATGGGTGTTCGGCGTGTGAACGGGCAAAGGCGCTGCCGCTGGCCATAAGGGCAATGACGAGACTGAAGGCAATGGGGCTTTTCATGTTAAGGCTTCCTGTGCGGTACTAAGTTGACTGCTTGGAAGACATGCTACGCCCCTCGCTCAAATACGGAATTTCATTACCGCAATGGTAATAATCATCAAAATTGATAGCCGTCTGTATGACGGCTATTGAGCCGAGCCTTTAGATCGACCCATCGCCTAGCGAAGGAATGAACGCTGCCCGTTGAGCTGAGAGGTATAAGGGCGACCCTTGCGAAAGCAAGCTCGCCCTTCGTCGACCTCTCACCCACTACCACCAGGTTTCCAACTGCACCCCGAAGTTGGAACCGTGCCGCTGGGAGCCGAAGACGCCGCTGTCCGATAGCGCCGTTCCAGGATCGGCCGCGGCTTGGGCGGCCCGGTTCCAACGTGCATAGGTGTAGTACAGGCGCAGCTCGGGTCGGGTCATGAACGCACGGCCCATGCTCAGCGTGGGCGCGATGGTGAACTTGTCCAGCTTGCGGGTTCCGCCGCTATCGGGGTCGATCTGGTCATGTCCATATTCGACCACCAGCTTGAAATGGTCGGTGAAAGCATAGGAAGGCCGAACGCCGAAGGAGTACCAGGTCATGCCGTTGTTCTCCGGCGCCTTGGTCTTCTGCACGACCGCCAGCAGCATGCCGCCAAAGTTGGGCGTGATCTGCCACATGGGTGACTCCAGCACGCGCCAGGTCTTGGTATCCCGTGAGGCCGTCAGCTCACCGGTCTGCCCCAGGCCGATGCCAGGACCTTCGCCATACTGCACCACGAAACGGTTTTCCCCACCGAGGAATCCGTCCTGGTCATGCTCTGCCGATAACGACCAGCCCCCATGGGAACCTTCGACCTGACCTGCTTTTTGAATCACGCTCAAGCCCAGCTCCAGATCACCATGATCATTGGTCTGGATGCCGCCCAGGTTGAAATCATGGCGGTTGGCTTTGTCTTTCTGGTCGATGGTGTCTTCGCGAGTGAAGGCGTAGCTCAGGTAGTAGTGCCCGAGTTTGTAGTTATCGATACCCACACCGGTGCCGCTGGGGTTCCAGTAGTAAAAGTCACCAATGTGGATATCGTGACGCTTGTAGTAGCGGCGACCTGCCCAGACGGTGGCATCGTTGAGTTTGGGCGACTGGATGCTGGCCCAGGCCTGGGGCAGTCGGACAGTGCCGTTTTCATCGGTGAACACCGGGGCGTGATTGTACTGTTCGGCCAGGCTGGCCATGCCGTCCACCTTGATGACGGTGCCATCGGCCCCACGGTAAAGCTCCTGGTTGAGCTCAAGCTCCCAATAGGTTTCACACTCGTTCCCGAGTCGGTACTTCATGGGTGCGCCCGGCAGCTGGAAACACGACTGCTTGCCCCCTTCGCTGGAGCCACCGACGCCTATGCGCCCATAACCGGAAAACTCCAGTCCCCATGCGTCCTGGCCACCTGCCAGGGCGATCAACGAAGCTACAGGCACTGCTACGCTCATCCGTGAAGGCATCGAAGGTCTCCTTGTTTTCAACCGATGCTGAACTGACCTAGCGCAGCGGTAAAAGTGCCTTCCGTATCGTTTGAACTCGGGCCTTGCGGATCCACTCTCAACGCTTAGGCGGGCAAGCCGCCAGACCTACAAGGAGCAAGCGATGACCAGTCGGGAAGTGCCGGTTGAGGGCCATGCCAACCAAGGAACGGGCGATGATGACCGGATCTACGAAACGGACCTGCCAGCGCGGCTGGACCGATTGCCCTGGGGACGGTTCCACACGCTGCTGGTCTTCGCCCTCGGGATCACCTGGCTACTAGATGGCCTTGAGGTCACCCTGGCCGGTTCGGTATCCGGCGCCTTGAAAGGCAGCCCGGCGCTGCAGATGACCAACGCCGACATCGGCTTGGCTGGCGGCGTCTACATCGCCGGAGCTGTGCTGGGCGCGCTCTTCTTCGGCTGGCTTACCGATCGCCTGGGCCGTCGCAAGCTGTTTTTCATCACGCTCTTCCTGTATGTAGGCGCCACCGCCCTGACCGCGTTCTCCTGGAACCTGTGGAGCTTCCTGCTGTTCCGCTTCCTTACCGGCGCAGGGATCGGGGGCGAATATACCGCCATCAACTCCACGATCCAGGAGTTCACTCCCGCGCGCTATCGCGGCTGGGTCGACCTGACCATCAACGGCACCTTCTGGGTAGGGGCTGCGCTTGGCGCGGCCGGCTCGATCGTATTGCTGGACCCGGATATCGTGGGCGGCGACCTTGGCTGGAGATTGTGCTTCGGCATCGGCGCGGTACTGGGCCTGGTCATCATGTTCATGCGGCTGTGGGTCCCGGAAAGTCCTCGCTGGTTGATGATCCACAATGAGCCGGAGGAAGCCGAACGTATCGTCGCCAACATCGAAAAGCACTTCCATGACCAAGGGCATCGATTGCCACCACTGGAAGGCAAACCCTTGCGGCTGCACGCGCGCGACCATACGCCGCTCAAAGAGGTATTCAGCACGCTCTTCGTGGTGCATCGCCGCCGCGCCGTGGTCGGCCTGACCCTGCTGACCGCGCAAGCCTTCTTCTATAACGCCATCTTCTTTACCTACGCCCTGGTACTCACTGATTTCTACGATGTACCATCCGAGCATATTGGCTGGTACGTTCTGCCCTTTGCCCTGGGTAACTTCTGCGGCCCCCTGTTACTGGGGCGGCTGTTCGACGTGGTCGGACGCAAGGTGATGATCAGCTCGACCTATGTACTCTCCGGTGTACTCCTGGCCATCTCTGGCTACCTGTTTCAGCAGGAAATGCTCACCGTCACCCAGCAGACCATCGCCTGGATGGTGATTTTCTTCTTCGCCAGCGCGGCTGCCAGCTCGGCCTACCTCACCGTGGCAGAAACCTTCCCGCTGGAGATCCGGGCCCTGGCCATCGCGGTGTTCTATGCCTTCGGCACCGGACTGGGCGGCATCATCGGCCCCACCCTGTTCGGCGCGCTCATCGAAAGCCACGATCGTGGCAATGTCTTGATTGGCTACCTCATCGGCGCCGCCCTGATGATCATCGCCGGGGTGGTGCAGGCATTGATGGGCGTGGCCGCGGAACGGCGTTCGCTGGAAGAGGTGGCGCGGCCATTGTCCCAGGCACAGCCTGCCTGAGCTTCCCTGCCTTGCTCACAGGATCACGCCCGTTCTATCGCGGGCGCTGATGCCCTGGCATGATTCCAGGCTCCTTCGCCTGGACTGCTGGGGCCGCTATGAACCGCAACGATCTGCGCCGCGCTGATATCAACCTGCTGATCGTTTTCGAAACCCTGATGCACGAGCGCAACGTCACGCGGACCGCGGAAAAGTTGTTCCTGGGTCAGCCAGCCATCAGCGCCGCGCTGAATCGGCTGCGCGGGCTGTTCGACGATCCGCTGTTCATTCGCACTGGCCGACACATGGAACCCACCGCGCGGGCCGAGGAAATACTCGCCCAGCTGTCACCGGCACTGGACGCCATGTCATCGGCCTTGAGCCGCAGTTCGGGATTCGAACCCGCCACCAGCCAGGCCACTTTCCGTATCGGCCTCTCCGATGACGTAGAGTACGGCCTCTTGCCAGCCTGCATGCGCAAGCTGCGCGAGGTAGCGCCTGACATCACACTGGTGGTGCGCCGCGTGGATTATTGGCAAATGCCCCACCTGCTCGCCTCGGGTGAAATTTCGGTGGGCGTGAGCTACACACGCGACCTGCCCGCCAATGCAAAGCGCAAGTTCCTGCGTCATCAGCGCCCTACTCTTCTACGCGCAGAAGACGGCGAACCCGCGCTGACCCTGGATGAGTACTGCGCCCGCCCTCATGCCCTGGTGTCCTATGCAGGCGACCTGTGTGGTTTTATCGATACCGAGCTGGAGCGCCTGGGCCGCACCCGTCGGGTAAAGCTCGCCGTGCCGCAGTTCAGTTCGCTGCCCATCTTGCTCGCTGGTACCGAGCTGGTGGCCACGGTGCCTGGTTATGTAGCCGAGGCGATGGTCGCACAGGGCGGGGTACGCGCCGAGCCACTTCCCTTTGCCACCCCTCAGTTCGACGTCAGCATGGCGTGGCGCGGCGCCTTGGACAATGACCCGGCCGAGCGCTGGCTGCGAGGCAGGCTCTGGGAGTTCATGCGCGAAGTAGACGTCAGCCAGGGGCCGACGCTGATAGCCGAGCCATTCATATCCTAAGGCTCAACAGCTTCCTGGCGGGATGCCATCCTTGTTGTAATCCTTGAGCCGGTCTCGCTCTTCGGGTCGTGAATGGGCCGGGGTGTCATCAGGCTTTTTGTCTTGTTCGCTCATGCGGGTTCTCCTTTCGTAGTCCAGCCTTGCGCGGCTATGCGCCGGGTATTAGGTGTGTTCAGCTTCTGGAACCACGCTGCACATTCAACGTGCCAGCTTCCAGTGGAGTGCCAGAGAGGCGCATCAGTTCCGTCGTGTTAATAACCTGGGTGCATAAGCAAATTCGATATCGTTATAGTCCGCTATATGGATTCTGGTTATGCTGCCTGCCGGTTCGGTTATAACGGTCGCATAAAGAATGGATATGGGCTTTCTTGGGTTCACCCTCGCAGGATTGCTGGTTGGCTTCATCGTAGGCATGACCGGCGTAGGGGGTGGCTCACTGATGACACCGATCCTGCTGTGGTTCGGCATCAATCCCGCCACTGCAGTGGGCACCGACTTGCTCTACGCGGCCATTACCAAATGTAGCGGTGTGTGGGTTCACGGACGCAATCGGAATATCGATTGGGCCATCACCGGCTGGTTGAGCCTGGGCAGTGTGCCGGCGGCCGCAGTCACGCTCTGGCTACTGCATAACCTCAACGCCGACACCCATGCACTCAACAGCCTGATTCGCACGGCCCTGGCGTACGTTCTGTTTCTGACCGCCCTGGCGATCCTGTTGCGCGGCCCCTTGCTGGCCTTCGCCAGCCGCCACGCCGGCGATCGTTATCGCCTCAGCCCAAAAGGCCTGAACGCCTGTACGGTCGTCACCGGGGTCGTGCTCGGCGCCATGGTATCGCTGACGTCCATCGGTGCCGGAGCCCTCGGCACCGTTGCCCTGTTCATGCTTTACCCCTTCCTTGCCACGCGCCGCCTGGTGGGCACGGAGATCGCCCATGCGGTACCGCTTACCCTGGTCGCGGGGCTGGGCCATGCAGGCATGGGAAACATGGACTGGTCGCTACTGGGTCATCTACTGATCGGCTCGCTGCCAGGCATCTACCTGGGAAGCCACCTTTCCGGGCGCGTGCCGGATCGGGTATTGCGCCCGGCGCTGGCAATCATGCTCGGGCTGATCGGACTGAAGCTCTTGCACTGACCAGTGCCTTAGAGGCTGCGCAGAATCCAGGCCAGGCTACGCCAGGGGTACTGCTCGCCAAGGGTACTGGCAGCGCAACCGGGATCGTGCAGGAAGGCCCGGTCAGCCTGGGTGGCGAACTGGACACTATGGCAATATGGACAGCGGATCATGTCCGCTTCCAAACGCCATTGACGGCCCCATTCGGCGAGTTCCTCGGCCATGCGCTGGTGGCCGGCGCGACGCTCGTCGTTACTGAACTTCACCCTGCCCTCCTGACTAGCGTGAATGCCACGCGAGCGTACAGTAAGGCGGATCAATAGCCTAGCGGCACGAAAGGGGCCTGCGATCGATCTCTGGCTTGCCCGGAAGATCGGCCCGACAGTTCCGGGAGGCATGGGCCCCGGCCATCTCGTGCCCCAGGGCACGAGGCAGCCATGAAGCCATCAGAGACAGTCACGCGCCATGTCGGTCCAGCCGTTGGTACCGGCCCAATCAGGCGGCAGGAAGACGCGCACCTGGGCCCCCTGGCCAGCGCGGTTCACCTGAGCCCAGGCTGGCGCAGCGGTATAGGCAGCTTCCACGGTGAGCTTGTAGCCCATCGGAGTTTCCTCCTGGCGCAGGCCTGGCTTGAAGGCCGACCACTTGGGCGCCAGGCATTGGACATACGCCTCCGCGCTCTTGGTCGTGGTAGCGTCCAGGGGCGCGCGCGGGTCCGCCGCCTTGCTGGCGCAACCGGCCAGCATCATCAAGCCCATTATCGTCGTTAGCCGCCGCATGTCGTTCCCTCATTTACCTAATGGTTGGTTGCACTCTAAGCCACCCGCTTCGTTTCAGCGAGGGGTGGCCATCATTATTCTGATACGCTTTTTTATCGACGATCTGCTGCTGTTATCCAAACTCAGGCAGGCGCATCATGAAGCCCTCTTCAGCTCCTAACGAGGATAGCCAAATGGACGGTCTGATCATGCTTGCCATCGTCGCTGGCACACTGGGTTCGTTCGCCTATGTGATGTACCTGATCCACAAGGAAAACTCCTAACGCTGCGGCCCGCTTCCCTGTCGTTTGTCGCGCGCAAACCACTCCTGATTGGCCTGCAACTCCTGCCGCAGCTCCGCCACCAGATTCGAGATCGCCCGGATATTGGTCAGCGGAGCCAGAGGCACCCCTACCACCAGCAAATCGATATGGCCATTGGCAGGATCAGTGACCTCGATCGTGATCGTTCCGCCGTCGTGCACCATGCAACTGCAGTGCAGCGGCAGGAAGCTGGACTGGATGATCTTGATCACCTCATGCTTTGGTATCACTGACGCTCCTCCCCATACATGCGCGGTCGCGAACGCTTCACGCTGGTGATACATCAGAGTGCTAGCAGGCTGGACCGTTCCCTAGGTCCGAAGTGTCGAATACGCTGGCGTTGAAAGCAGAACGGCCGGTCATCCCAGGGATGACCGGCCGTTCCAGTACCGCGCAGGGCGGATCAGGCGGGTGCCGATGTACGGATCAGATGATCGAAGGCGGCCAGGGAGGCCTTGGCGCCCTCACCCATCGCGATGATGATCTGCTTGTAAGGCACCGTCGTCACGTCGCCAGCGGCAAAGATACCTGGCAGGTCCGTCTCGCCACGGGCATCTACCATGATCTCGCCACGCCCGGACAGCTCGATGGCGCCCTTGAGCCAGTCGGTATTAGGTAGCAGGCCGATCTGCACGAAAATACCTTCCAGTTCGAGCTTGTGCAGGTCGCCGGTCTGGCGGTCCTTGTAGGTCAGGCCGTTCACCTTCTGCCCGTCGCCGTTGACTTCGGTGGTCAACGCACTGGTAATCACCTTCACATTCGGCAGGCTGGTCAGCTTGCGCTGCAATACCGCATCGGCGCGCAGCTGGCTGTCGAACTCGATCAGGGTGACCTGACTCACAATACCGGCCAGGTCGATCGCGGCCTCGACACCCGAGTTGCCGCCACCGATCACCGCTACGCGCTTGCCCTTGAACAAGGGGCCGTCACAGTGGGGGCAATAGGCGACGCCGCGGTTGCGGTACTGCTGCTCGCCGGGCACGTTCATTTCCCGCCAGCGCGCACCGGTGGCGATGATGACCGAACGAGCCTTGAGCGAGGCGCCACCGGCGAAACGCACCTCATGAAGGTCTCCATTACGGCCTGGGATCAGCTGCTCGGCACGTTGCAGATTCATGATGTCGACATCGTACTGCTTGACGTGCTCTTCCAGCGCTGTCGCCAGCTTAGGGCCTTCGGTCTCCTTCACCGAGATGAAGTTCTCGATCGCCAAGGTATCGAGCACCTGACCACCGAAGCGCTCGGCGGCCACGCCTGTACGGATACCCTTGCGCGCGGCATACACTGCCGCCGCAGCGCCGGCGGGGCCGCCGCCAATGACCAATACGTCGAATGCGGCCTTGGCGTTCAGTTTCTCGGCCTGACGGGCGCCAGCGTTGCTGTCGAGCTTGGCCAGGATTTCTTCCAGGCCCATGCGGCCCTGGCCGAAGGGTTCGCCATTGAGGTACACACTAGGTACCGCCATCACCTGGCGTTCTTCGACTTCGGCCTGGAACAGCGCGCCGTCGATGGCCACGTGCTTGATGGACGGGTTGAGCACGGCCATCAGGTTAAGGGCCTGGACCACGTCCGGACAGTTCTGGCACGACAGCGAGAAATAGGTTTCGAAGCGGAATTCGCCCTTCAGGGCGGCGATCTGCTCCAGCGTATCGGCGCCGGCCTTGGACGGATGCCCGCCTACCTGCAGCAAGGCCAGTACCAGCGAAGTGAATTCGTGCCCCATGGGAAGACCGGCGAAGCGCAGGCTGATATTCCCGTTCGGGCGATTGATCGTGAAAGACGGCTTGCGCGCGTCATTGCCATCATCGCGCAGGGTGATCAGCGACGACAGGCTTTTGATATCTTGCAGCAGTTCCAACAGTTCGCGGGATTTCGCACCGTCATCGAGGGAAGCGACCAACTCGATCGGTTGACTGACCCGCTCCAGGTAAGACTTGAGCTGGGATTTGAGATTTGCGTCCAACATACGGGCGATGTCCTCTTGCTTGCATTCGGTTCTGAAACAAAAACGCCCAGGCGACGACGCCCGGGCGCTTTCGTGGGCGGAGTTGACGCTCAGTGAAGGCGGCTCACCGCCCAGTACCGAGTCACAGTTAGATCTTGCCGATCAGGTCCAGGGACGGGGCCAGGGTAGCCTCGCCTTCTTTCCACTTGGCTGGGCAGACTTCGCCCGGGTGCGCGGCCACGTACTGGGCAGCCTTGACCTTGCGCAGCAGTTCCAGCGCGTCACGGCCGATGCCGCCGTCGGTGATTTCGACGATCTTGATCTGGCCTTCCGGGTTGATCACGAAGGTGCCACGGTCAGCGATACCGGCTTCTTCGATCAGTACGTCGAAGTTGCGGGAAATCACGTGAGTCGGGTCAGCGATCATCGGGTACTGGATCTTGCTGATGGTGTCCGAGGTGTCGTGCCAGGCTTTGTGAGTGAAGTGAGTGTCGGTGGACACGCTGTAGATTTCCACGCCCAGCTTCTGGAACTCGGCATAGTTGTCAGCCAGGTCGCCCAATTCGGTCGGGCAGACGAAGGTGAAGTCTGCGGGGTAGAAGAACACCACAGACCACTTGCCTTTCAGGTCGGCCTCGGTGACTTCCACGAACTTGCCGTTATGGAAGGCCTGGGCTTTGAAGGGCTTGATCTGGCTGTTGATGATAGGCATCGGTGAATCTCCTTGGTATGTAGTTGCGACTGGGTGAATCTTAGCCACGAATGCTCTGGGACGCTCATTGGCAATGCGCATGTTGCTCATTGGTTTTGCCTATGAACACCGTTCGCGAGATGCAGGCTGAGAAACATGTGGCAGCACGGCTTTGTATCTTAAGCCTGAGCGTGCGTAAAGCAGGTTACAGCACTGGCCAGGGCATCGGCGGGCATGGCCGCATGAGTAGTCGCCTAAGTCGCAGTGCCTTCAGAGGCGTTAAAAAGCTGGAAAAGCTGTCGAAAAATCAGTGGCTTAGCGGCGAATTTTCTTACATTGCTCTCGTCATCCGAGTTTTAAGGTGATCGCCATCGCAAGGCAGGGCCACCAAGGCCAAGCCCACTACACCCTATGCCCTGGGGACCTGTCGATCACTCACGGGAGCTACTTCATGCTGAGCACTACCCTGGCCACCTACTTCCAGCAATCCGAGCCTGTACGCCTGACCAAAAAGGAAACCGCTGCCCTGGAATGGAGCGCGCGCGGAAAATCTTCATGGGAGATATCGCGCATCCTTGGTTGCAGCGAATCGGCCATCAACTTCCATTTCTGCAATATTCGTCGCAAGTTTGGAGTCAAATCGCGACACGTCGCTGTATTGCTCGCCCTGGAGCACAATCTGATCAATCTCAATTAAGGCACAGTATCCAGAGGGAATTACCATATGGGGCTGAACCTAGTAATCGCGGACGATCATCCTGTCGCGCTGCACGGCTTGCGTAGCTGGCTGGAGCGGCTCCCACGTGAGCGCTTCAGGGTCGCGGCTACCGCCACCGATGGCACCGGTGTGCTTGCCTGCCTCAGGGGTCGGGATTGTGATTTGCTGCTGATGGACTGGTACATGCCTGACCCGGGCGGCCTCGAGGGCCACCTGCTGCTCCGGCAGGTGGCCCAACGCTTCCCACGGCTGGCCGTGGTAGTGATGACGACCTCGTTACAACCAACAGTACTTGGCGCTGCCCTGGCGGCGGGCGCCAAGGGCCTGTTCGACAAGCGCAGCCCCCTGGCCGATCTGGTTCGCATCCTGCGCGAGGCGGCGCGAGGTGGGCTGGCTGTGAGCCCCGGTTTCGAAGCGCTGCTAGATCGCCGCTATCTCAGCCGGCACCACTGGGGCGGCGTCAATGCACATCATCTCACCGCAAGGGAACGGGAAGTGCTGTCGCTCAGTGACGCCGGCTTCAATGGCAGAACCATCGCGGCCCGATTATCGCGCAGCGAAAAAACCATCAGCCGACAACGGCGCGCGGCTCTGGACAAACTGGGCCTGAACCCAGACGCCGAACCGCCCTACTTCTACCCATTTTCCTAGGCTTGAGCCAGCGCTCATTCGCCCACCGCGGTGCGCATCGTGACGAATTCCTCGGCGGCCGTGGGGTGCACGCCCAGGGTTTCGTCGAAAATGGCCTTCGTAGCCCCTGCCTTGAGCGCCACGGCGAGCCCCTGGACGATCTCGCCGGCGTCAGGCCCGACCATGTGGCACCCGAGCACGCGGTCGGTCTGCGCATCGACTATCAGCTTCATATAGGTACGTTCCGCGATATCCGTCAGCGTGTACTTCATGGGCCGGAAACGGCTTTCGAAAATGCGCACCGCATACCCTTCTTCCCGGGCCTGAGCCTCGGTGAGGCCCACGGTGCCGATGGTAGGCTGGCTGAAGACTGCTGTCGGGATATTGCTGTAGTCCACCGGGCGATACTGTTCAGGCCGGTAAAGCCGACGCGCTACGGCCATGCCTTCGGCCAGTGCCACCGGGGTCAGCTGTACCGTACCGGTGACATCGCCAAGCGCAAGGATGGAAGGCTCTTGCGTCTGGTAGTACTCATCGACCTGGATATAACCGTGCTCGGTCAGAGTGACTCCAGTGTTTTCCAGGCCCAGGTTATCGAGCATGGGCCGCCGGCCAGTGGCATAGAGAATGCAATCGGCCTCTAACATCTGCCCGCTCTTGAGGTGAGCCTGGAGTGTGCCGCCATGCTTTTCGATGCGGGCGATGTCTGCATTGAAGCGCAAGTCCAGCCCCTTCTTGGTGAGTTCTTCTGCCAGATGGGTGCGCACACCCTGGTCAAAGCCCCGCAGGAAGAGGTCACCTCGATACAACTGTGTGGTCTGGGCTCCCAACCCATGGAAAATGCCTGCGAATTCCACCGCTATATAGCCACCGCCCACTACGATGACACGCTCGGGCAAGCGCTCCAGGAAGAACGCTTCGTTGGAACTGATGGCATGTTCCTTCCCGGGCAGGTCTGGAATGGCCGGCCAGCCCCCGGTGGCGATCAGGATACGCTCTGTACGGTAGCGCTGGCCTCCTACCTCTACGGTATGCGGGTCGAGGATGCGCGCGTGACCGTCGAGAACCGTAACCCCGCTATTGCCGAGCAGGTTGCGATAGATGCCGTTGAGCCGCTCGATTTCCTTGTTCTTGTTGGAAACCAGCGTAGCCCAGTCGAAACAGGGCTTGGAGGCTTCCCAGCCATAAGCCGAGGCGGCGTGAAAGTCTTCGGCGAAGTGTGACCCGTAGACAAGCAGTTTCTTGGGTACGCAGCCGACGTTGACGCACGTGCCGCCCAGATATCGACTTTCAGCGACGGCAACACGAGCGCCGAAACCGGCAGAAAATCGAGCAGCCCTTACCCCGCCCGAGCCCGCGCCTATTACAAACAGATCATAGTCATATGACATAAAAAAACTCCTGATGCGAAAACGCCGCCGTCCTCACAGGACGGCGGCGTTCAAGGTGCTGTCGGAAGCCCTGGGGCGCGACTTACAGCTGGCCTTTCTTGTAGAAATTCTCGAAGCAGTAGTTGGTGGCTTCGATGTAGCCTTCGGCGCTACCGCAATCGAAACGCTGGCCCTTGAATTTATAGGCCAGGACACAGCCATCCTTGGCCTGCTTGAGCAAGGCGTCAGTGATCTGGATCTCGCCGCCCTTGCCTGGCTCGGTTTCCTCGATCAGCTTGAAGATGTCCGGCGTCAGGATATAGCGGCCGATGATCGCCAGGTTGGACGGCGCGTCTTCCGGCTTGGGCTTTTCCACCATGTTGTTCACACGATAGATATCATCGCGGATCATTTCTCCGGCAATGACCCCGTACTTGCTGGTTTCCTGAGGGTCCACTTCCTGGATCGCGACGATCGAGCAGCGGAACTGGTTGTACAGTTTCACCATCTGCTGCAGCACACCGTCGCCTTCGGGGTTGACGCACAGGTCGTCCGCCAGCACCACGGCGAAGGGCTCGTCACCGATCAGCGGCCGGCCGGTAAGGATGGCATGGCCCAAACCTTTCATTTCGGTCTGGCGGGTATAGGAGAAGTTGCACTCGTCCAGCAAGCGACGAATGCCGACCAGGTATTTTTCCTTGTCGGTGTTACGGATCTGGTTTTCCAATTCGTAGCTGATATCGAAATGGTCTTCCAGCGCACGCTTACCACGCCCGGTAACGATTGCAATACCGTTCAAGCCTGCCTGAAGCGCTTCTTCGACGCCGTACTGGATCAGCGGTTTGTTGACCACCGGCAGCATTTCCTTCGGCATGGCCTTGGTAGCCGGCAAGAAGCGGGTACCGTAGCCGGCTGCCGGGAACAAGCATTTCTTGATCATGAGGTGTCCTTGGTTCTAAGGGCGTTACGTACAAGTTCGGCGCAGTCTAATCACGCGCTACGAGGCTTACAATGGCTGCTTCGGAGCGGCTGCTGATTCTGTAGAAAAAAACCTCAGGCGTTAGTTCCGCTTCGCTGCTGCAATCAACCCGATATACATTCAGTGGCTGCCTTCTGCACATCCTTGAACCGCAACGGCAAGTTGGAAAGCCGTTCATGGACCTTGATGGCGCTACCGCCCGAGCGCTCCTCGATGTCCACCACGGCAGCGGCCCCGGATGAAAGCTTGCGTGGCACGATCACCCGGTAGCCGCTGCCCTTGCGTTCCACGGTCACTGGATTGCGCGTATCGGCAAGTTCACGGGCCAGGCACTGGCTATAGTCCTTTGGGTCTTTCCCGGAAATCACGTCCATGGTCTCGTGGCTATGCTCGATGTCCTCGACCGTGGCGCAACCACCGAGCACGAGCATGGCCAGCAACAGCCCTCTTGCCTTCATGTCTACCTCCAGAAAAGAAGCTAGGACCGTACCCCGGCAAGAACGTTCGCCAGCCCCCGCTTGGGTGAGCCTGGCGCGTCGTGCTATGGTTCGCGCCTTGAAGACCCCTGGAGCCAGCATGAAATTCGCACACCAGCGCGAGCACCTGAATGAAGACGACCTGGTGGTCATCGAGTGCTCCCAACGCTGCAATATTCGCCTGATGAGCGATGCCAACTTTCGCGCGTTCAAGAATGGCGCTCGTCATACCTACCACGGCGGGGCCTTCGATCGCTTCCCGGCACGAATCACGGTGCCCAGCACCGGTTACTGGAACATCACCGTGGACACGGCGGGCAGCACATTGAACAAGGCAGCCAGGCAGGCGCCATTCAAGCATTCGATCAAGATCATCCGACGCTCGCCGTCATCATTCAAGTAAGAGCAGCCATGACTCGCTACGTCATCCATTACACACTGGACGGCCAACGCCGTTGGGACTTCGCCAACCTGGAGGACGGCACCGAGGCCGAGGCCATGCAGGCTCTGCTGGCCATCCATGGCCAGGATCAGGCCGCCAACCTGGCGGTGATCAGGATCAGCCGAGCGCTCTGAAGCCAGCAGTCAGGCCTTGAACCTGGCAACCATCGCCTTGAGGCCGTCGGCCAGGCGAGACAACTCTTCGCTCGCCTGGCTGGTCTGCGTGGCGCCCTGCGCGGTGCCGCTGGCCAGATCGCGGATGTTCACCAGGTTGCGATCCACCTCACGCGCCGCCAGCGCTTGCTGCGCGGAGGCACTGGCAATCACCTGGTTGCGTTCATTGATCCGGGCGATGGCGGCATTGATGTCCGCCAGGGCTACGCCGGCCTCACGCGCCTTGTCCAGGGTTTGCTGGCTGCGCTGAGTACTCTGCTGCATGGCCTGCACGGCTTGGCCGGTGCCAGCCTGGATACCGCCGACCATCTGCTCGATTTCACGCGTCGACTGCTGGGTACGATGAGCCAAGGCGCGTACTTCGTCGGCTACCACGGCAAAGCCACGGCCTGCCTCGCCTGCCCGGGCCGCTTCGATGGCAGCGTTGAGGGCCAGCAGGTTGGTCTGTTCCGCGATGGCCCTGATGACGTCCAGCACCTGGCCAATGTCCCGGCCCTGAGCCGCGAGCCCTTCCACCAGGCGAGCACTGGCTTCGACATCGGTAGTCATCGCCTGGATCGCCGTCACGGTTTCACTGACGCGCTCACGGCCCTGGTCAGCGATGCGCTGGGACCCTTCCGAAGCCTCGGAGGTCGTAATAGCGTTACGCGCTACCTCCTCCACGGCCACGGTCATCTGGTTGACCGCGGTGGCGGCTTGTTCGATTTCATCGTTCTGACGCCCCAGGCCCCGGTTCGCTTCAGCAGTGGTGCCGGTCAACTGGGCGGCGGCCTCGGCCAGGCGATCGGCGGCCCGGGTTACCTCGTCCATGGTCTGGCGCAGGCTGGCCTGCATTCGGCCCAGCGCTACCAGCAGGCGCGCCGGCTCATCCTCACCCACCTGGACGATAGGCTGATTCAGGTCGCCCTTGGCGATACCGTCGGCTACCCGTATGGCATGATTCAAGGGAGAGACGATGCTGCGGGTAAGCCAGAGCGCCAGCACCACGGTCAATACGCAAGCGGCCAGTGCCACGCCGATGACGGTCCAGACGCCTTGACGATAACGATCCCCGGCCGCCGCGCTGGCATTGACCGCTTCGGCCTTGTTGACCGCGACCAGTTCGCGCAGCTGGTCCCCCATCTGGTCGGTACCGGCCTTGATCCGGGTATTGATCAAGGTCCGCATTTCTTCCAGACGATCGCCGCGAGACAACTCCAACATTGACTTCTGTGCGGCCAGGTAAGAATCCAGGGTAGCCTCGAAGGCATGGAACAGCTTGCCTTCCTGCTCACCCTTGGGCAATGCGCCATATTGCGCCCGGGCCTGCGCCACCTTGTCCACCAGGGTAGCGATGCGGGTCTGAGTCTCGGCCAAGGCCGCCGGCTCCCGATTGACCAGCACACGGAACGAGGTGATGCGCAAGCGCAGCACATTTTCCATGAGGTCGCCAAGGTAACCGATGCTGGGCAGTTCGTTGTGCTCCATGGCGGTGGCGGCGGATCGGATGGCGCCCATGCGGTCCACGGCGAAACCGCCCAGGCCGATCAGTAACGCGGCGATGAAGGCGAAGCCAAGAAAGGCTCGCGGAGCGATATTGAGGGTTCTGATGGCCATGACGAATCTACCCTGAGCGCGGCGACCGGCCGCCCGGCGTGGCCCGAGACGGGCACTGATCGGGCTATCGGCTCACGAGCAAGCAATCTTGAGCGTCAGCGCCATATAAAGTGCCCCCGACGCTTTCCAGCCTTGGCTTGCGCCATGCTGAATCCTTCCAGGACTGATCACGATCAATTAAATGTAAAAAAGTGCCGGTCTGTCCGAAAAAAACACAATACCGTCACCGTCAGGGTGCTATGTTTGATTGACTCCCAGTTGGTATCGCCAGCTCGAACAGGCATGTTGCAGAGGTAAGCACCATGAACAAGATGACCTTTCCCAATGCATGCCAGGTCATGCGCTGGCACTTTCATCCTTTGGGCTTCGAAGGCAGCATGGATGCCCCAAGCAGCATGGTGGCTCGCTTGTTCGACCGTCACAGCGGGGAAACCCTGATCGCCATCGCCGGCATTCCGTGCGCCACCGTAATGGACGCCGCAGACGTGGAGCGCATGATCGAAGCCGTCGAAGCTGAACTCGAAGCCTTCATCCCGCCTCAGTCTCTGCGCGCGTGCGGCTGAGAGCGGGCACGCCAGTCTCGGCCCGCTGGCGCTCGAACTGCGTGGGAGCCTGAGCCGCCCTGGCCGCCGCGCCCCCTTCCTGGCTCGAATCCGGGTCATCGAGGTACCAATGCACTTCACGCCCAGCGCGGGTGATCGCTACATAGGCCAGGCGCAACGCCTCTTCGGCCTGTGCCTGCACGTAGGGCGCCGAGTCGCCGGTCGCGCCAAGGCCGGCGATCTGGTATAGACGGTCACGACTGCCTGGCGCCTGACGACTGCCGCAATCGCCCAACAACACCACCACATCCGATTCAAGGCCCTTGGCGCCATGGATCGTCATGCAACGAAACTGACGCTCATGGCCGCCCTCCCGCTCCTGCGCCTTCAAGAACCCCTTGAGCACCGGGTCCTTGCGAGGGTCATCCCCGGCCTGGCGATACAGCACCAGAACCGAAGCCTTCTGCTGTGACAGGCGCTCGAACAGCGCCAGGACCGCTTCGGCGTTGCGCTCATGAACCTGAACCCCAGGCAATGTTTCCAGTTCGCCAGCCAAGCCGGCCGCAACGGCCCCCTTGCCTGGAATGGTAGGGATAGATTTAACAATAAATTCAGCCGCATCAATGATTTGCTGATGACTTCTGAAGTTTTCCTTCAGCTTCAGCCGACGGCTTCGTGGAGCAGGGAATACTTGCTCGAACTTCAGAAAGAAGCTTGGCGAACTGCCTCGCCAGCCGTAGATCGATTGCCAGTCATCGCCTACGCACATCAGGCTAGATCCGGCCTCTGGCGACCGCCGCAAGCGCTCGGCCAAGGCCGCCCGCAGCCAGTTGGCGATTCGTGGCGAGATGTCCTGGAACTCATCCACCATCAAATGACGCAGACTGGCGAGGCGTAATGCTGGCAATTGGTGGAGGTGCTTACTGGCTGAGCCGAACAGGCCGAACATACGGTTATAGGTCAGTACCGGTGGCTGCTGCTGACGCAGGCGATGTTCGAACGCGGGCCAGAATCGCCCCAGCGCGTCGAAGAATGGCCGATCGGCTTCCAGCTCTATGCACGAGGGCACCTCTGCTACATCCAGGCCCAGGTTTTCGATAAAGCCTGCCATGGCGACAAAGGCATCCAGCAGTGGCTGCCGCTGAGATTCTCCCGCCAGGGCGAATTCGATTCCAGGTCCCTGCGATCCTGCGCTGGTCGCGCCACGAAAGTCCGCGTAATTATCCATCCAAATCAATGGTTTATCGAAGAATGCTTGAAACAGGGTCCGCTTTACCGCCCACTCCGCTCGTATAGTCAGCGTGGCGCCTGGACGTGACCGTTGCGCAAAAGGTTCTTCCGCGCCCAGGACAACCCAGGTATCCGTCCCCTCCAGATAGCCATGGCCCTGGAACCGCTGGCCGAGAATATTATGGAATCGGCGCTCCGCTACGATGCCCGGTAAGGGCCAATGCCCCGCTTGCTTCCACTGGGCTTCGATCAGGTCGGCCAATTCCTGATCACGCTCGGCCGCAGGCTGTATCGCCAGCAGCCTTCGCTGCACCGCAGGATGATTGCTGGGCAGCCTTCCCAGTTGAGCCGCTTGCAGCCGCAGGCGCTCGATGGCGGACGCAAAGGCTGCATCCTTGCTCATAAGATCGTGGTAGCAGGCATTGAGCTCGGTTCGCTGCTGCGCACTGACCCGGAGGGAAAAGGGCTCGGTCTCCCTTTCTGTGCCAAGGGTTTCAAAGGCTTGTGCCTGCTCCAGCCCCGGCAGGCTCCTTGTCCAGGCCAGGACAGTGGCGTGGAACGTGGTTACACAGGCCCGAGCTTCGCCTGAAGACAAAGGTTGCCCCCATGCCTCGAACAGCTTTACCAGGCGCCGGATGAAATCCTCCCGGGAAGCGCGGGTAAAGGTCACGACGCTGATGTCGCTCAAAGGCACGCCCAGGTACTGCACGAGAAAGACAATGCGCAACACCAATGACGTGGATTTGCCAGAACCGGCGCCAGCAACCACGCAGGTGCTGATGTCGTTACTCAGTATCAGCTTCCACTGGCTGGCCGATGGCTGGGCATGGGCCGGCAGGCGCTGCTCCGCATCGACTTTCATTCGCTTGCGCAGTGTTGGGGTAACCCCAAGCGGCAGATCGGCGAACAAACAAGGTTGCGGCCCGGCCTCGGCCGCCCCCCCATTTGTAGGCGCTACTCGGGGAGCAATCGTGGGTACGCCCGTTCGTGCTCGCGAGTGCCGCTTCGGCGGCTGTGGTGGCTCGGGTGGCTCGGGTGGCGGGAAGGAGTTGGGAACATTGTTTCGATGGGCTGTGCGGTAGGTTTCGATGACATAACGCGCCAGTTCAGGCAGTTTCGAGAATAAAGAAACAATCTTATTTAAATTCAATTGCTTGCGCAGTCTTTCTAGAAGTCATTGGAGCTTGGGAGCTGATCCCAAGCTCAAGGCTGGCCTGGCAGATCACCCGCCAATAGCGGAGTCCACCAACTGCTGTGCTTCACTCACCAGTTGTTGAAGGTGGGCCTCACCGTTGAAGCTCTCGGCGTAGATCTTGTAGATGTCCTCGGTGCCGGACGGGCGCGCGGCGAACCAGCCATTGGCGGTCATGACTTTCAAGCCCCCGATCGCCTGGTCGTTGCCCGGCGCCTTCGCCAGGATGCGCTCGATGGGTTCGCCTGCCAGCGTGGTGGAGGTGATCTGCTCGGCCGACAACTTGCCAAGGGCGGCCTTCTGCCTGGCGTCGGCCTTGGCATCCACCCGCGTGGCGAAGGGTTGGCCCAAGTCGCTGGCCAGGGCTTGGTACAGCTGGTAAGGGTCCTTGCCCAGCCGCGCGGTCATTTCGGCAGCCAACAGGCCAGGGATGAGGCCGTCCTTGTCCGTGCTCCAGACACGGCCGTCCCGGCGCAGGAAGGACGCACCGGCGCTTTCTTCACCGCCAAAGCCCAAGGTGCCATCGAACAGTCCGGCGGCGAAATATTTGAAGCCCACCGGCACTTCATAGAGCTTGCGTCCCAGCCTGGCGGCGACGCGGTCGATCAGCCCGCTGCTCACCACCGTTTTGCCCACGGCGGCATCGGCGCGCCACTGAGGACGATTGCGGAACAGATAGTCGATGGACACCGCCAGGTAATTGTTCGGGTTCAGCAGTCCGCCACTACGGGTCACGATGCCGTGGCGGTCGTGGTCAGGGTCGCAGGCGAAGGCAACGTCGTATTGGTCCTTGAGGCCGATCAGACCCTGCATCGCGTCCCGCGAGGAGGGGTCCATGCGAATCTGCCCATCCCAGTCGACGCTCATGAAGCGGAAGGTGGGGTCAGTGAAGCGATTCACCACGGTCAGGTCTAGCTTGTAGCGCTCGGCGATGGCCGGCCAATAGTGCACACCGGCGCCGCCCAGCGGATCCACGCCGAGCTTCAGGCCGGCGCCGCGTATCACCTCGAAATCGATCACGTTTTCCAGGTCGGCCACATAGGCGCTCAGGTAATCGTGACGGTGGGTAGTCCCGGCCTGCAGCGCACGCTCGTAGCTGATGCGCCGGACTTCGGACAAACCACCCTCGAGCAGTTCGTTGGCCTTGGCCTCGATCCACTTGGTCACGTCGCTGTCGGCCGGGCCGCCGTTGGGCGGGTTGTACTTGAAGCCACCACTCTGGGGAGGGTTATGAGAGGGGGTGATGACCACGCCGTCCGCCAGACCCTGGGTGCGCCCGCGGTTGTAGCAGATGATCGCGTGGGACAGCGCCGGGGTGGGTGTGAACTCGTCGTTCTGGGCGAGCATCACCTCAACCCCGTTGGCGGCGAACACTTCCAGGGCGGTAACGCCTGCCGGGGTAGACAGCCCGTGCGTGTCGATACCCAGGAACAGCGGCCCGTCTATGCCCTTGGCCGTGCGATAGAGACAGATCGCCTGGCTAATGGCCAGAACGTGGTCTTCGTTGAAGCTGTTGTCGAACGAACTGCCGCGGTGGCCGGACGTGCCGAATGCCACGCGATGCCCCGTCACCGAGGCGTCGGGCTTGCGTGAAAAATAGGCGGTCACCAGGCTGGGGATGTCGATCAGCAATTCGGCCGGTGCCGGCTTGCCCGCTAGCGGACTGTGCGTCATGCAAAACCTCGGATGGTATCAATCGGTGGCAGTTTACTGACGATTCGACCGTCACGCGACGGGAATGATCCGCGCCAGGGGTTACGCCTCGATCGGCACGGGCGTCGGCCACCAGGCCGGCAGCAGCCGACGCACCCGGGCATCACCGAACCTGTCGTCGATCAGCACCACGGTGCCTTGGTCATCTTCGCTGCGTATCACCCGCCCGGCCGCCTGCACCACCTTGTGCAGGCCAGGATACAGATAGACGTAGTCATAGCCCTTGCCGAAGCGGGCTTGCATGCGCTGCCTGAACTGCTCATTGACCGGGTTCACCTGAGCCAGCCCCAGGGTAGCGATGAAGGCGCCAATGAGCCGTGCGCCCGGAAGGTCGATGCCTTCGCCAAAGGCCCCACCCAGGACGGCGAAGCCTACCCCGCGGCCGTTGGGGCGGAAACCGTCGATGAAGGCCTGCCGCGCCTGCTCGTCCATGCTCCGCTGCTGACAGCGTACCGGCACGGCCCCGTATCGCTCCTCAAGACAGCGCGCGACCTGGTTCAGGTACTCGAAGCTGCTGAAGAACGCCAAATAGTTGCCCGGCCGCGCCTCGTACTGTGTGGCGATGATACGGGCCACGCTGTCGAGAGAGCCTTGCCGGTCGGCATAGCGGGTCGACACCTGGGCAGCCAGGCGCAAGCTGACCTGCTCGGTCTTGAAGGGCGAAGCGACGTCGATCCACGCCCAGCCCTGAGGCAAACCAAGCAGGTCGGCGAAATAATGGGACGGACTCAAGGTCGCGGAGAACAGCACGCAGGTGCGCGCGGCGGCAAGGCGCGGCGCCAGCTGCCCGGCTGGAACTACGTTGCGCAGGTTTATCCGGGCGCTGAGGCGGCGCTTGTGCTTCGTGACTTCCAGGTCGCAGAGATAGGCCTGGCCAAACAGCTCGGCGACCCGGGTGAACTGCAGCCCCTGGAAGTAAAAGTCCAGCCAGGCCGCGGGCACCTCGGCGGGGTCCTGATTGAGGCGTTCGCCTATCAACCCAAGGCAGCGCTGAAGTGCGCTCAACCATGGGCCCGGAAGCTCGGTCAGGCAGTGGTAGCCCTCACCCTGCGCCTTGGCCAGGGTACTCCATTGGCGGGTCAGGCTCCGCAATGCCGAAGCTGTCCCTTCAAGGGGCGCTTCGCGCAGCGTGGCCAGCAGGCGCGGGTCCAGGCTCGCGCTGTACATGGCGCGGGCGCGGTCCACCAGGTTATGTGCCTCGTCGACCAGGACTCCGTAGCGCCATTCCTGAGCCTGGGCCAGGGCGAACAGCGAGGCGTTGAGGTCGAAGTAATAGTTGTAGTCGCCAATGACCACGTCAACCCAGCGGGCCATCTCCTGGCCCAGGTAATAGGGACACACACCATGCGCCTGCCCTAGCTCGCGCAAGGTGGCGCGGTCCAGGGTGGCGCGCTCGACCGCGGCCCGCCGAGCGCCCGGGAGGCGATCATAGAAACCCTTGGCCAGGGGACAGGCTTCGCCGTGGCAGGCCTTGCCAGGGTATTCGCACACCTTCTCCCGGGCACTGAGCTCCAAGACCCGCAACGGCCTCGCCTGCTCATTGTCAGCCTGGAGAGCGTGCAGCGCATCCAGGGCCAATTGCCGGCCCGGGGTCTTGGCGGTGAGAAAGAACACCCGCTGCAGGCCTTGGCGTGGCATCGCCTTGAGCAAGGGAAAGAGCGTGCCCAGGGTTTTGCCGATGCCGGTAGGCGCCTGGGCCAGCACACAGCGGCCGATACTGGCGGCCTTGTACACGGTTTCGGCCAGGTGGCGCTGGCCCGGGCGCATGCTGGGATAGGGAAACGCCAGGGCCGTCAGGTAGGCGTCGCGCTTCAGGCCATGGGCCTGTTCCCTCGCAGCCCAGGCCAGGTAGGCTTCGCACTGCTGCTCGAGAAATTGCTGCAATTGCGCCGCGGTGCAGGAACGTTCGAAACGAGTTTCCTGTTCCAGGTCCACATGCCAGTAAACCAGCGCAAGCTTGAGCGAATCCAGCCCCTGACTGGCGCACAACAGAGCGCCATAGACCTTGGCCTGAGCCCAATGCAATGCGCGTTGGTTGGCCGGTTGCCGCGTCAAGTCGCCGCGGTGCGTCTTGATCTCTTCGAGACAGCCATCGAGGGGGTCGTAGCCATCGGCACGGCCGCGTACCTGCAGGCCACGACATTCTCCGGCGAGACTCAGCTCTCGCTGGTAATGGCCAGGACGTCTTTCGGTCACCTTCACATGACCGGCGATGCCTTCCAGCGCGCTGGGCGATGGCGTGAAGCGCAAGTCAAGGTCTCCCTCGCGCGCGGTGACCTCACACAGGGCACGCACGGCCACGCTCAAGGGCATGCCGGCTCCGCGGTCTCGACGGCCGCTTCCCAACGCACATGGCAGACCAGCACGGACAGGCCATGCTCCTGGCAGAAGGCGATCCAACGCAGCTGGTTGTCCTGTAAGCGGTCTCCAGGGCCCTTGACCTCGATCATCCGGTAGTCGCCGCGCGCCGGATAGAACTGGATCAGGTCCGGCATGCCGGCGCGGTTGGCTTTCGGGTCTTCCAGCAAGCGTTCGAAGCAGAGCCTCAGGTGCCGCGGCGGGATGCAGGCCAGCGCCAGTTCGAGCAAGGGAAGCGCTATCGCGCCCCAGTGTACGAAGGGGTTGGCCACCCCGAATTTCTCGGCGAAGCGACGCACGATGGTGTCGCGGTACGTGCCCGTGTCCAGTTCGCCCAGGCAGGCATCCAGCAGCGCGGCCCGTCGCTGGGCGAAATCCGGTTGGTAGAGGTCCAGCGGGCTGGCCTGGAACGGGTGGAAAAAGGCTCCAGGCAAGGGCGCGAACAAGGCGGGCCAGCAGAGCAGCCCGAACAGGGCGGTGAACAGGGTGTTTTCCACGTACACCACAGGCGCGTCCGCCTCGGCCAGGGCGTCGCGTACCGCCCGCTCGACGCTGTCATGATAAGGCAGTTCCAGGTCCAGGCGTTCCACCGGGGCGGCCCGCCGACGCAGCTTGACTGGCGCTCCCAGCGCTCGACGCACGCGCGGCAGCAGACGCGCCAGGCCCTGTGCTTCGGCTGGGCTTTCCGGTGCCTGGCTGGCTACTTCCGCCAATGCCAGGGCCTCGCTGAAGCGTTCGGTACGCTCAAGCATGCGTAACCGGCGCAGCCGCGCCCCTGGCCATTGGCACCGGGCATAGAGCGACTCCGCTTCAGCGCAGCGCCCTTCCCGCTCGTAGCCTTGGCCGACGCGGAACAGCAGCTTCTGTTGGCGGCTGGCCAACCAGGGATTGTCCGAGGCCAGCCCGTGCAAGGTCACCAGCAGTTGCTCATCCGCCGTACCCTCCTCCAGCACCTGTGCGCAGGCAGCCAGCCCCATGGCCACACTCAAGTCAGCGCGATGGCGAATGGCCCTGGATGCCAAGGGAAAGTCCACTGGCTCGAAGCGCTGCAACCCCAGCTCCACCAGCACGAACTGAGACCAGTCCTGACGCAGATTGCCGAAGAACAGCATGCGCAGCCGCTCGCACAGAGGCCGTACCGTCAGCAGCCAGACCTCGTCGGCGCAGGCGGGCCACCATTGGCGCAGGGTGGCGCGCTGTCGATGCATGGGCGCCAGGGTTTCGAACCAGTCACCCTTGCGGCCTGTCGGCGCCAAACGGTGGGCGCTGAAGCATTCGCGCAGCTCAGGTTTCCCAAAGAGGTCGAACAGTTCATGCAAGGCAAGGGGGACCTCAGCCGATAGCCACCCCTGATCGAGCAATGGGGTCGCCGCCGCTGCCAGGTCGCCAATCTCTGCATAGCTCAGCTTGCTGCAGCGAAAATGCTGGCCCTTGCGCATGATCAGGCGGACCAGCAAGGCTCTCGACGACCTTGGCAGGCCGGCGAACCCGGCCAGGAACGCGTGCTCTTGTTCATCGAGCACGTCCTCGTAGCGCGACCGCAGCCAGGACAACGCCTGCTCGAAGTTCTCCAGGTAGTAGAAGGGGTTGTCCAGAGCGTTCACGGCAGGCTGTCCAGGTAAGATGGCGCTGGTTATACATACAGCCGTCCAAGCCTTCAACCGCGAGCCGCCGGCCGGTGGTCCGGGTGCAGGCCGGTTTGAGCAATACCACCCTGGCCTGATACGCTCACGTTCTTTACGCCTGCGGATGCGCTCATGCTCAGTGCCTTGCTGTTCGACCTCGATGGAACCTTGACCGACACTGACAAGCTGCATTTGGTGGCCATTCAGCAACTGCTCTGGGAAGAGGACCAGCGCCCCTTCAGTGAAGAAGACTTCGAAGCGCTATGCAGTGGCCGCGCCAATCCCCAGATGTGTGCGCTGCTTTTCCCCGACCGGGACCTGACGTTCCACCGTGCCTTCGCCGATCGCAAAGAAGCTCGCTTCCGCACCCTGTCCAGCACGCTTGAGCCCATTGCCGGGCTGACGACGCTGCTGGCCTATGCCCAGGACAAGTGTATCGGCCGGGTCGTAGTCACCAACGCGCCCCGGGCCAACGCCGACCATATGCTCGGTGCCCTGGGTCTGCAGCAGGCCTTCGCCAGCATCGTCGTCGCCGAAGAACTGGCACGGGCCAAGCCGGACCCGCTGCCCTACCTGACCGGGCTACAACGCCTGCAAGCCAAGGCCGAAGCCGCCATGGCCTTCGAGGACTCCATCCCCGGGCTCACCGCCGCCAAGGCGGCCAACCTCTATACCGTGGGCCTGGCCACCAGCCAGAGCGAAGCGGCCCTATTGGCCGCCGGGGCGGACCTGGTGGTAGAGGATTTCAATGACCCAAGGTTGTGGGCAGTGATTCAGAACTGGCCGGGCTAGAGCGGGATGGTAAAGGCGTGACATCGCATTCGGGAGCTTCGCCCTCCTCCTGCTGGGCAGCGCGGTGCTCCCGGTGGGAGCTAGCGCAAGCTAGCGAAAACTCTTCTGATCGGGCAGTACAGCGAATGTTCATTTGCAGCGCATTGAGAAGTTTGGCCCTGCTCACCCCGCCGCCTGTCCATACAACCGTTTCTCCCGCTCGATCATGATGCCGGCCAGGTACCAATAGGCCTCGCCCCAGGCCTTGAGCACCGGTTCGGTGGCGGCCTCCCCAAGCACGTCCTTGATGGCCGGCAGCAGCGCGGCGGCGACAGCGTCGTAATGCTCTGGCCTCACCTGGGTGGTCACATGACGTTCGCAGATCTTTTCCACCGCGCCCTCGATGCGTTCCAGGCGGTCCACATTCTGCGCGAAGGCCAGGATCGCCGCCGCCAGGCGCTTGGGTTGCTCACCGGAGATCTGCGCCGCCTGATCGAACAGGCGCTTGATCTCCGGGTCCACGAACAGCCGTTCATACATGCGGGTGGTGATGGCCAGCCCGTGGGACTGCAGGGCAGGCGCGGTGGCCTTGATGGTTTCGATGGTCTGGGCGGATAGAGGCGTGTTCACGGTCATCTCCTTTTCAGAGTCGAGGCTAGGGCTGGCGGCGGACTTCCAGCAGCACCACGGCGATGCGTTCAGCCTGGGCATAGCCCTCCTGCTCGAGGTCTTCGCCGAAGACGTCCGGATCCAGCTCTTCGTAGCGCCATTGTCCGGGGAAGGCCTCCAGCAGCTGGCGGGCCTGGCCGAGGAAAGGATCTTCGCCTGCCTGGATCGCCACGCCCGTATACAAGAGCAAGGTACCGCCCGGGGCCAGGCGCTGTACCGCTTCGTCGAGGATGCGCAACGAGAGCTGGCTGCCCATCCCTGCCCCGCCGTCCCGGTAGGCGCGCCCTTTGGGGTCTTTCATGTAAGGCGGGTTGGCCACGATCAGGTCGAACTCGCCCTTTAGATCACGCAGCACATCACTGGCGACGGGCGTCAGGTTAGCCGCTCCTGCCAGTCGCGCATTGATCCTGGTCAGGCGCAGCGCGCCGGGGTTGATGTCGGTACCCCACACACTTGCCTGTGGGCAAGCCTTGGCAATCACGAGGGCGCCGGCGCCGCTGCCACAGCCAATGTCTACGGCACGCGCCGGCGGGGTTTCACGAGCCTCCAGATGGGCGCGGATGCAACGGGCGAAACGGTAGGTGTCCGGGCCAAAGAACACCGCGTCGGCCGCCTCGGTCGGATAGCCGGAGTGCAGCAGGCGCAGCTCCCCGAGGCTGGAACAGCGCACCAGGCTACGCCAGTGTCCGGGTGTCTGTTCAGTGATCAACTGCCCGGCACCCAATGTAGCGAACAGGGTGTCGGGCAACCGCTCGGCCGTGAAGGGGCGGTTCCAGCCGAAGATATCGCGCAGGTCCTCGGCGGGCCCGCCACGTCGGTCGAGATTGCGCTGTTGGGTCAAGGGAGTCGGCGTTATGAAGGCATAGCCCGCCTCGGCCAGATAGCTGCCCAGGGTCAAGAGCGCGGCATCAGCATCCGCCTGTTCCACTTCTTCGAGGGCTCTCAACATATTCATCGGCTGATCCCCGCTTCGCCGGCAAGCTCGCGGGCGAACAGGCGGGTGGCATAAAGGCCGCTCGGGGTGGCATGACATTGCGGAGCCAGGAAGGGCAACAAGCGTTCCAGCCGCGATTTGGGCCCCGCCTGGGCCAAGGCTGCCTGTACCTCGGCCCGTTCCTCGACGCTGGGCCCGCCGGCCTGGGCGAGGGAGGTCGCCAGCGGATGCTGGCGGAATTTCAGGCGGAAGGGGTTATCGCTGCCCCGGCGCTGCCCTGCTTCCGGTACATGGCCGTCGGCGATCCAATCGGCCAGCAGTTGCTTCTCGTAGGCACTGAACACCCCGAACATGGCCGCGCCCGGACCGTCGATGAGCTGCCAGAAGCGGCTTTCCGAGGGGTCTGCCTGACGCTTGATCCAGCCCTTGCGCTCCAGTGCCGCCAGGAACGGGCGGATGCCACCCGGCTCGGCGAGCCATTGGTTGACCGTGCGGCCTTCGATCTTGCAGTAGTCGGAATGCATGTGCTGGGCGAAGACTTGCTTGCGTTCAAGCATGGCCACCAGCTCGTCTTCGAGATCGAAGGCGGCGATGGCGGCCGTGGTGCCGGCCCCCAGCTCGTTAAGCTGGTAGCCGGCCCTCACCCTTCGAATGAAGGCTTCGCGGCCGTTCAGCGGAATCAGCTCGCGCAGGCTCTGCGCCGCTTTCTGGGCATGGCCGGTACTGGCATTGTCGATGGTCACGTGCAAGGTGAAATAGTAAGGGTCGATGCCCAGTTCGTTCAGCTCGAACGAGGTGATCAGCAAGTGCAGCGGCAGCTGCTCGTAGCCCAGGTTGAAACCTATCACCTCGGGCAGAAGTTCGTGACCGAGCGCCCCCAGGGCCAGCTGTATGGCGCCCTGCACGTAGTAGCTGTCGTCCAGGTCGCCTTGGGGCTCACACTCCAGGTCGGCGATCAACTTGCGGTAGAGCACCACATGGTTCTGGGCCGGCTCGCCATCGCCCAGTTCCTCAAGGTAGGTGCGGATCAAGCCGTGATAGCGACCGTCGGCCCACTGACGCAAGGTGCCGTACAACCAGGCACCGTCGACCAGCTTGGTAGGCGCCACGGCGCGAAGGAAGAACAGCGCATGGGAGCGGTTGCTGAAGAACCGGCGTGGGGCACCTTCGTGGCGGGCCTTGAGGTAGCTGGCATACTGCTCGGCGACCCTGGCGGCACTTTCACCCACCCAGGCGTCCAGATCGTCAAGATTGTCAGGCAGCCCGCCACCCAACTGCGCGGCCTCCTCGAGCCGTTCGTCCAGGTACTGCCGGGCGGCTTCGAGGCTGTGCGCGCTGGGCTGGCGCATCAGCGCGTTATAAAGGTCCCGGGCCGGCGTGGTGACCGGCACGGGTTGAGACTTCGAGCAGGCAAGGTTTTGCAAGGCAGTCATAAAAGAACAACTCGAATCCGCTTTGTCGTGGAGATTCGAGCCTCGGCACTGTCCGGAAATTCCCTGCCGGCCCGACAATCACGGATGAATGGCTGCGGCCGTCAATCGAAGATGGCCACGGCGCGAACGAAACCGGCGCTGCCCCCCTTGATCTTGTAGGGGAAACAACTGACGGTGAAGCCATGGGGCGGCAACCGGGCCAGGTTGGCGAGTTTTTCCATCTGGCCATAGCCCACGTCCCGCCCCGCCTTGTGCCCTTCCCAGATCAGCGAGGCATCCCCTGTTTCAGCGAAGCGCTGGCGGGTGTAGCTGAAGGGTGCGTCCCAGCTCCAGGCATCGGTGCCGACCACCCGCACGCCTTGTTCCAGCAAGTAGAGAGTGGCCTCCCGTCCAATGCCGACCCCGGCATCCAGGTAGCCCGGCTGACCGAACAGTTCCCCGGCCCGGGTATTGACCAGCACGATGTCCAACGGCTGCAAACGGTATTCGATACGATCGAGCTCGGCCGCCACTTCGGCCGCGGTCACCACATGTCCGTCCGCCAGGGCGCGAAAGTCCAGTTTTACGCCGGGGCGCAGGCACCATTCCAGGGGCAGTTCGTCGATGCCCCAAGCCCGGGCGCCACCGTCCGTGGTGGAAGCGTAATGCCAGGGGGCGTCCATATGGGTACCGCTGTGGGTCGTCATCACCAGCCGCTCGGCCGCCCAGGCCTCGGCGCCTGGCATCTGTTCCAGGGTCAGCCCTGGAAACATGGCGGCCATCTCCGGCCAGCCTTGCTGGTGATCGCTGTACTCGATACGCGGCAGCAAGGGCGGCGGATCGGTGTAGGGATTGTTTTCCAGGGTGACGGAAAGGTCGACGAAACGCCGTTCAGGCTTCATAGGCAAGGTTTCCGGGTAGGACGCGCGGACGCGCAGGAATGGACGACAGGGCATTGCGAACCAAGGCAGCGGCATTCCCATCGTGGTGCAGCCCGAGGGCGCGCGCCTGGGGCGTGCGCAAGGGCGGAAAGGCCCCGAACAGCCGTTCCAGTTCCGGTTCGGGTTGGAAACTCAGCCGCGCCCGTGGCTCATTGCCGAAGCGCGCGGCCAAGGCCGCGACCACTTCGGCTACGGTCAGGCGCAGCACGGGCAATTGCCACACTCGACTGGCCTGGGCCGGCAAGGCGCCGATCTCGGCGGCCCGGATCAGGTTGTCGACACAGCAATGCAAGGACATCCACCAGGCCGACGCTTCGGGCGACACCGGACAGATGAAAGGCCGATTCGCCGCGTAGCTGTGCAACAGCTCGCTCATGAAAGCGGATTTAAGGCCCTGTTGCCCCGATGGACGCGCTACTATGCCCGGCAGGCGCAACGCTCGGCCATCCACCTCGCCACGCCGGGCCAGGTCCTGGACAGCGATTTCCACCATTCGCTTGTGCGCGCCATAGCTGAGCGCCGGTTGTGGCACCGTCTGCTCGTCCATGCGCGACGGCAGGCTGGCGCCATACACCGCCACGCTGCTGGCGAACACCAGCACAGGACAGCCTGCGGCACAGCGCAATTGCTCCAGCAGTTCAAGGCTGGCCAGCAGGTTCACCTGATAGCCCAGTCCATAATCGGTTTCGGCCGCCCCGCCGGCGATGCTGACCAGGTGAAAGACCACGTCGATTCCGTCGGCCAGTATTCTGCGCAGCAGTACGGGGTCCGCTACGCTACCGGCATGCTGACGCACTCGCGCATCGCTGAAGGTCTCGGAAAACTCGGTGTCCAGCAGGCGCAGCAGCGTCAGGCGCTCCCCGCGCAGGTGGCCCTGGCGCAACAGGCGCTGGCTCAGAGCCTGGCCGACGAAGCCACTGGCTCCGGTAATCAGAACACGCATGGTTGCTCCTCAGGCCTGGGCGATGCGCTGCTCGATGGCGCCGAACAGGGTTTCACCCTGCAGCCCACGAGCCTCCATGCGGACGCGGTCGCCGAACTTCATGAACCCCGTACTCGGGGCGCCACTCGTGATCATCTCGATCGCCCTGCGCTCGGCAATACAGGCAGACCCCGCGTCCCGGTTGCGGTTGCTCACCGTGCCGGAGCCGATGAGCGTGCCGGGGCCGAGTCGCCGAGTGAACGCGGCGTGGGCGATCAATTGATCGAAGCCGAAGGTCATCTGGCCGCCGTGAGGCTCGCCGAACCACTGTTCGTTCCAATGCACCTGCAAGGGTAAGTGGACGCGTCCGTCCCGCCAGGCATCGCCCAGTTCGTCAGGGGTCACGGCGAAGGGCGCGAAGGCGGACGACGGCTTGGCCTGGAGAAAGCCGAAACCGGTGGTCATTTCTCGCGGCGCCAGGGCACGCAGGCTCACATCGTTCAATTGCAGGATCAGCTTGACGTGGCCCAGCGCCTGCTCTGCCGGGCAGCCCAGGGGCACTTCGTCGACGAGCACGGCGAACTCCCCTTCGAAGTCGATGCCATGAGCCTGGCTGGGCAAGCGAACGTCGTCATGGGGCCCGAGGAAGTCATCTCCGGCGCCCTGATACATCAGCGGTATCCGATCCGCTCCTTCGATGGGCGGCAGGTTGAAGGCCTTCTGCATCAGCTCGCCATGGCTCATGAAGGCCGAGCCATCGCACCATTGGTAGGCCCTGGGCAGTGGCGCCATGGCCTGATGGGGATCAAAGGTGAAAGCACCCGGGCAGTCGCCACGGGCCAGCCGCGTGGCCAACTCGCGCAGCGCGCCCTCGCAAGCGTCCCAGCTTGCAATCGCCTGTTGCAGCGTGGCGGCCACGGGGTTAGCGTCCACGGCCTGGTTGAGCGAGGTATCGACGATTACCAGCCTTCCGTCCGGGTGGCCGTTCTTCAAGGTAGCAAGTTTCATAGCGGATCCTGTGTCGGGGTGGCGGGCTGGGTGGTTAAGGAGCGGGCCTCGTCAGGCCGGGCCGTGCCAGGCTCGAGCAACCGGCCAAGGCCCAGGCAGGCGGCGCCGATCAGCAACTGGGCCCCAGCGATGATCAGCAATGCACGAGGCAGTTGGTCCAGAGCGCCGCCATTGAGCGCCAGCACGCATAAAGGGCTGGCGAACTCGCCGGCGAATATGGCCGCGGTGAACAGGCCGCTGGCGCGACCGCGCTGGGCAAAGGGCACCCTGGCCATGATGGCGCCGATCAAGGTGGGCAGCAGCATGCCCACCCCCAATCCATTGAGCGTCACAGCCGCGGCTACCGCCGGCTGGCTTGTGGCCAGAGCCAGCCAGGCGCCGCCACTGCCGGCACAGATGAAGGCCAGCACCAGCGCCCGTCGGGTACGCTGGCCGAGCCAGCGGTAGCCAAGGGCGCCGGCGACGACCCCTAGCTGGTTCGCCGCCATGGTGGCGCCGATCGCCGCGGGGTCTTCGATCCCGAGCAGGCCCAGGCGGAAACCACCCTGGATGGGCACGATGAACAGGCTCACGCCGGCAATGACCGCCAGCCCATAGAAGCCCTGCAATCCGGACCAGGCATTGCCCACGCGCTCCTCCGGCCTGGCCAGGGTCGATGGCTTGGGCTCCCAGAGCAACCGCCAGACCAAGGGCAGGAACAGCAGGCCGCAGGCATAGAGCCAGAAAGGCGCGCGCCAGTCCTGGGCGCCGAGCACGCCGCCCAGGCCCATGAAGATCGCTGCGGAAAGCGACGTGGCGACCATTTGCAGGGCGAACAGGCGCTGCCGCCGGGGGCCGCTGTAATAATCGCCCATGAGCGTGGTGCAGGCGGTCATGATGGCCGCTTCGGCCAGGCCGATGCCGGCGCGGCTGGCGATGATTGCGCCCAGCGAGGGCAGCCACAAGGGGAGCAGCCCGCACAGGCTATAGAGCGCCAGGGCCAGGCAGAGCAAGGGCTTGCGCCCCACCCGGTCGGCCATGATCCCGGCGAAGGGCGCCAGCAAGGCCACCACGAGGGCTGGCAAGGTCAGGCTCAGCGGCACCAGCACGGCGGCCCCCGGGACCTCGGCAAAATGCGCCTGCATCCGTGGCAGTACCGGTGCCAGCAGTACGGCGCCCAGTACAGGCAGGCAACTGCCCAGCAGCAAGAGAGTGGCTTGGGGCCAACGGGCCGTGGGTTCAGCCTTCATGGCGGGCCTCCAGGGTCTGAGGTGGGAGGGCATGGCCCGGCGCACGCCGCGCGCGGGCATTCGAAGGGGAAGGAACGGTCGCGGCCTGGGACGCGGCGCTGGTACGCGCGCCCGGCAACAGGAAGCAGGCCAGGGCCGGCAACAACACCAGGGCACCGACCATGTTCCAGAGGAACATGAAGGCCAGCAGCACGCCCATGTCTGCCTGGAACTTGATGGGCGAGAAGATCCAGGTGCCGACGGCTACCGCCAGGGTGACGCCGGTGAGCATCACCACCCGGCCGGTAAAGCGCAGGGCGCGCTGGTAGGCCTGGGAAAGGCTGGCGCCCTGGCGCATCTCGGCGAGGACTATGGTCATCACATAGAGGGCGTAGTCCACGCCTATGCCCACGCCCAGCGCAATTACCGGGAGGGTCGCTACCTTGATGCCAATGCCAAGGCCCACCATCAGCGCTTCGCACAGTACCGAGGTCAGGGCCAGGGGCAACACGGCACACACTACCGCTCGCCACGAGCGGAAAGTCACCAGGCACAGTAGCACCACGGCGCCGTAGACCCACCAGAGCATCTCCCGGCTGGCCTGTTGCACCACGATGTTGGTAGCCGCCTCGATGCCTGCGTTACCTGCCGCCAGCAGGAAACGGGCCTGCTCGCTGTCGTTTTCCCGGGCGAACCGCTGCACGCTGGCCACCACCCGGGCCAGGGTGTCGGCCTTGTGGTCAGTGAGGTAGGCGTACAGGGTGAGCAGGCTGCAATCCTCGTTGTACAGGCCGCGCGGCGCGCCCGCGGTCACCATGTTCAAGGTGGCCTGGTTGTTCACCAGCTCGTACCACTTGGGATTGCCTTCCGAGAGGCCCACCAGCACCCGCCGATTGAGCAAGGCCAGCGAATTGGTGGAATCCACCCCTTCCAGGCTCCGCAATTGCCAATCCAGGCGGTCTACCCGGCGCAAGGTGTCGTAATTGGCGCAGCCCCCGGGGGGCGTGCTCACCATCACCGCGAACAGGTCGCTGCTGGCGCCATAGTGAGCGCTCAGGTAGCGGCTGTCCTGGTTGTAGCGAGAGTCCGCACGCAACTCTGGCGCGCCTGCGTCCAGGTCGCCGACTTTCAGGTGCAGGCTGGCCCAGTAGCCACCTACCGCCATGAGGGCTGAGATGCCTACCACCGCCTTGGCAGGACCCGGCCGGGTAAAGCGATCCAGAACGGCCCAGAGCCCGGCAGGCGGGGCCGTATCGCCCTCCTCCCCCCCACATTCCCCGCGCAGGCTGCGCTGGGCGGCCCTGGCGCTTACGCCAAGGTAGGAAAGCAGAATCGGCAGAAGGATAAGGTTGGTGAAGATCAGCACCGCCACGCCCAGGCTGGCGATCAACGCCAGGTCCTGGATTACCTGGATCTTGATCAGCATCAATACGGCAAAGCCCACCGCGTCGCACAAGAGCGCGGTGAGCCCCGCCAGGAAGAGCCGGCGGAAGGTATAGCGCGCCGCGACCAGCCGATGCATGCCCCGGCCCACGTCCTGCATGATGCCGTTCATTTTCTGCGCGCCATGGCTGATGCCGATGGCGAAGACCAGAAAGGGCACCAGCACCGAGTACGGGTCCAACTCGAAGCCCAGCAGCGGCAGCAATCCCAGCTGCCAGACCACGGCTACCAGGGAGCAGCAGAGCACCAGCAGGGTGCTGCGCAAGCAGCGGGTATAGGCCCACAGCACCCCGGCGGTAATGACGATGGCGGCGGCAAAGAACGCCAGAATCTGTGCCAGCCCATCGATCAGGTCTCCGACCACCTTGGCGAAGCCGGTGATGCGGATCTCGATATGCTCGCTTTGGTATTTGGCGCGCAGGGCCTCCAGCTGGGTGGCGAAGGCGTGGTAGTCCAACGGCTTGCCATCGGCGGTGCTTGCCAGCAAGGGAAGGTACACCAGGCTGGAGCGCTGATCGAAGGCAACCAGTTGGCCGATCTCGTTGGAGCGCTGCACGTTCTGCCGCAGTGCCGCCAGGCTGGCGGCGCCACCGTCGTAGCCGTCAGGAATCACCGGGCCGCCTTCCAGGCCTTCTTCGGTGACACCAACCCAGCGCACCGCGGGCGTCCACAATGAACGCATGTAGGCGCGATCCACGCCTGGCAACAGGTAAAGCTCATCGCTGAGCTTCTGCAGCACGGCCAGGTAGGCCGGGTCGTAGATATCTGCGTCCCGGTTGGCCACGCTGATGCGCACAGCGTTGCCCAGGCCGCTCAACTCCTGGCGGTGGGCCAGGTACTGGGTGATGAACGGATGTCCGGCCGGGATCATTTTCTCGAAGCTGGCGTTAAGGGTGAGGCGGGTCGCCTGCCAGCCCAGCGCGGCGGTGACCAGCAGGCAAAGCACCAGTACCAGGCGGCGGTGGTTGAACAGGGCGCGTTCCAGCCAGGCACCAGAGGCTGGGTCGAAGTCTTCCAGGCGGCCGCCTTGGGTGCCGTTGCCGGCGTGGGTATGGCTGAGCATCGCTTACTCCGCGGAAGTTGTGGGGTTGGCCGGTAGCGCCAGGCGGCGAGGTCCGGCGAAGCCGACCGCGACCAGGGCGCCGTCACCCGCCAGGGTGGCCGCGGTCAGCGGCGCTCCAGGCGCGACAGGCACCGGTATGGCCGCTCCGTTGCCATTGACCCGCAACAGGTTGCCGGCCTGGTTGATGACCAGGGTGCTGCCTGCCGCCGTCAGGGCAGCGTTGATGGAAATGGGCAGCGGGTTTTCCAGGCTCTGGAACCGGGCTGCGTGCGGGTCGTAAGCCAACAGGCTGCCACGCAGGCCGGCCAGGAGCAGGCGCCCGTCCGACAATGGCTGGAGCGCGAAGAAACTGCCGTCATAAGGCGCCTGCAACGCCTCGAAGTGGCCGCCCTCGTCGCTGGAACGCAGGAACAGCCCTTGTTCCCCAGCCAGATAGAGCTCCGCGCCCCGGCGCGCTACCGCGTAGAGGTGCAGGCCCTGGGGGTTTGGCAGGCGCCCCATCCAGGACTGCCAGGTGGCGCCGCCATCCACGGTGGCCATGGCCAGGCCGTAGGCCCCTACCACCAGACCATGGCGGGCATCCCGAAAATCTACTGCCAGCCAGGGTTTATCGGCGCCATCGGCCACCAGCCGCTTGGCGGACTCGACCCGCGCCTCGTCTCCCGCGGCGCGGGCGGCGTCCAATTCCCGCTGCGCCGCCTCGCCGCCGCTGAGCTGCAGAGCCCAGTGCTCGCCACCATCCTCGCTGTGCAAGACCACGCCGGCATGCCCGACTGCCCAGCCGCGCCGGGCATCGATGAAACGCACCGCGGTCAGGGTATTGCCTACCGGTACGCTCACCTGCCGCCAGCCAACGCCGTTATCATCCGAAAGCAGCACGGTGCCGCGCTCGCCCACGGCGACAAGCCGGTCACCGGCACGGGTGATGTCCAACAGCACCCCATGTAGCCCCGGCGCAGCCTGGGCCGGAATCTGCGCTTCGCTGGCTCGCGCAGTGGCTGCCCAAGGCAAGCTGGCCAGGCCCACGACCATGATCAGCCTACCGATCAAACCCATGCAGGCCATCTCAGCGCACGCCTTCGCCGGCCAGGGCATCCGGGGTGAAGACGCTGTCCTTGTAGGCATTGACGACCCGGTATTGCTCGCTCTTCCCGGCGAAGATGTCCCCGGTAAACCAGGCGCCGGAGAGCAAATCGTAGAAGCCGTTGGTGAGGGTTACCACGCCGGGCAGGTCTGGCAACACCACGGGCGTGGTCCACAACGCCTTGGCAAGCTGGTTCTGGGCGTCGTAGCGCTCGCCGAGCACGGCGGCCCAGGTGTCCTCGTCCAGGTAGTAGGTGCTGCGCGGCATCACATGGCGCTTGCCGGACTTGAGGGTGGCTTCCACCACCCACACCCGGTGCAGCTCCCAACGCAGGTCGGCCGGGTCCAGATGATGGTCGGCCAGCAGGTCGGTGGGGTTGGCCACCGTGAATACCTTGTTGGCGTTGTAGGGGATGTACAGCTCCTTCTTGCCCACCAGCTTCCAGTCGAAGCGGTCAAGGCGCCCGTTGAACACATAGAGCTCATCGAAACTCATCACCCCGGCGGTGGCAGGCGTCGGCGTGTCGCAGCAGGCGTTGGGCAGGCGGCGTACCCGACGCTGGCCTGGCAGGTAGGTCCAGACCCCGGCGTTGTCGGCGTTAAGGTTCTCGCGCCCGGTGATGGCCTCGCCCGCGCGCAGGGGCGGGCCATCGTTGATCATGCGGATCGTCCAGAAAGTGCCGTCCTGCTTGCCGCCGTCGGGCAGGTACCAGGGCATCTGCATGTCAGCCCGGGAATCATTGGTCAGCACATGCTTGCCATCGGCGGTGGTCAGGTATTGGGTGAAATTGGCGTGCCAGGAGGCGCCACGCCAGCGCAACAGGTGGTTCCACATTACCTCCACCCCGGCCTTGGGGATCGGAAAGGGAATGCCGCCCTGGGCGTTCTCCGGCATGGCACCGGCCGAGCCTTCAACCAGCCTGGCCCGGGTAGCGTTGGCATAGGTGGCGTCATACACCGCCTGGGGCGCGGCCGCGGTACGGTGCGTGGGGTAGACATTGAGCCGGTAGCTGTCCGGATACTTCTTGAGCATGGCCTTGGTGCCCTCGGACAGCCTGTCCGCGTACTGGGCCATGTTCTGGGCGCTGATGGTGAACAGGGGCTTTTCACTGGCGAAGGGGTCGCTGCGCTTGCCCTCCCCGCCACCGGCCTGCGTCAGGCCACCGTTCCAGGCCGGGATGCTGCCGTCGGCGTTGCCGGCGCGCTCGCCGCCCAAGGGCGTAAGGGTGGTCTTGAGGGTATCGGCTTCGGCCGCGCTGACCGCGGCCTGGGCAGGGCCAACCAGGCTGAGGGCGCCCATCAAGGCGAAAGACAGGGCACTGAGGCGATGACGGAGGTTCATGGACGGTCCTCTTGTTTTTAGAAGGTGCGGCTGACACTGAAGGCAAGGAAATCGCGGTCGATCAGGCTTTGCTCGAAGGTGTAGTTGCTGCTGGCATCCAGGAAGGTGTCGCTGCGGCCGTAGTAGTGGGTGTAGGTCAGCCCCAGGTTCCAGGTATTGAGGTAGTTGCCCTTGATGCCGATGTTGAGGTCGCCCCCGCGGTTGGCGCCGAAGCCGGTGCCCAGGGCCATCGAGGCGCCATGGGTGTAGCTGGCGCCCACGGGCACGCTGATGTCCCAGCCGGGAAACGCCTGCCGGTACATGGGCTCGTAGACGGTACGCAGGCTCCAGGCGTCGCGGTCGGCGTTCGGATCTACCGCATCGGCGTTGCGGGTCACGCTCAACACTCGGTTCCAGGCCAGCTCCCCGACGAAGCTGGCTTCCTGGGACACGAACGAAGGGCCCAGGCTGGCCAGCCAGGACAGGTTGGCGTGCAGCGTGCGGCCAGTGGCGTAGACGGCTTCGTCGGCATCGTTGGACGCGTCTTCGCCATCGACCAGCGCGTGCTGCAGGGTGGAGGCCAGGGGCTGGTGCCAGCGGGTGGAAAGCTCGCCGGCCACGTTGAACTGGTCCAGGGTGGTGGAGAAGCTGGCGCCCACGGCTTCGATCCCTTCCGGGTAGACCCATTGATACTGGCCGGCGTAGCCACTGACAGGGTCCAGGTGAGCGAAATCCGGGCGCACCACCAGTTGTGGGCTCTTGTCATGGAAGCGTATGGCGTAGATACCGTAATCGAAGTTCTCGGTACGCCAGCGCAGTTGCAGGCCGCCCTGCCCTGAATCCTTGGCTTGTTGGGTGCTACCCCGGTAGAACGCCAAGGGCTGGCCGCCGGGGAAGAGCGCGTCACCCACGAACAGCCGCTGGTTGCCGTCAGCGAAGAAATCGTCCGTCGAGAAATAGCTGCCCGAGGCGGGCAAGCGGTTGGCTTCCCATTCGAACTGGTAATAGGCGCCGAGGCTGACGTCCGGGGTCAGCTGCAATTGACCGGACACTTGCTTGACCGGCCGAATCAGCTCCTTGAACTGGGTATTGGGCACCGACAGGCCCTTGACCACATCCACCGGCGCCATGCCGCCGGCAATGCCGTTCATCCCGTAGAACAGGCTTTCGCCCCATTGCATCGCGTACTGGCCCAGGCGAGCGGACGCCGGCATGTCGCCCAGGTCGCCCTTGGCGAAGACAAAGGCGTCCAGCAGCTCTGCCTTGCGCCCGTGCAAGGTGCGGGTAGCCTCGGGAAAATCATCACCGTCCAGGCTGTTGTTGCGGCCGGCGGCGTTGTTGTCGGTATTGCGGTTATAGACCTCGTCGTACCAGGCGGCGCCGCTGATGCGTGCCCCCACGTTCTGGTACGTGATGTCCATTTCCGAGAGCAGGTCGACCCGGCTGGAGATCAGGCCCTTGTCGAAGTTGCGATCACCGTCGTCCAGGTTCAGCGCCGCGCTGCCTTCGGTCAGACCGCTGCTCTGCCCTTCGGTGCGCCAGGCGGCGCTGTACTTGAGGGTGTTGTCCCAGCGAATGCGCAGGTCCGGATTGCCGCTATCGAACTCGAAAGCCATTGTCGGGCCGGCGACACTCACCAGGGCGGCGGCAAGGGTCAGGGCCGGGGTACGGACGCGGCGCGCCCCGGCCCCATGCGGCGAAAGCCGTGAGGTACGAACGATCATGGTGTTCCCTCTCTAATTGTTCTTGTAGGGCTTGGAAAACGAACTCAGATGGGTTCGGCGGTACGTGCCAGCATCCCTTTCACCAGACCGATGCGGTCGAAGCCATGGTCCCGGGCGATTTCCTTGTCTCCTGCCAGGATCGACTGCTCGCTGATGAACTTGCAGCGCTCGAAGCGTCGCGCCATGAACCTTTGCAGCTGGTCCGCCAGGCTGCCGCCGCGGCTCAGTTCTTCGCCCAGCACCACCGCGTCTTCGATTGCCATCCCGGCGCCCTGGCCCAGGTGCGGGGTAGTGGCATGGGCGGCATCACCGATCAGCAGGACCCTGCCCTGGTACCAGGGCTCGTCCACGAACACCACCTCCATGGGCTTGTACACCACCTGGGCGCTGTCCTGGATCTGCTCGCGCAACTCACCGATCAGGCCACCAAAGCCCGCCAGACGAGCGCGCATCTGTTCAGCGAGCGTGCCAGGCTCCATCCAGGGGTTGTCCGGCTCGTGAGAGGTGAGGAACAGGTACATCAGGTCGCCGGCCAGGGGCACCAGTCCAGCATTGCCCGCGGCGCTCTGGAAGTTCGCCAGGTGGTCGATATGGGGCGCGCGAGGGAAGTTGTGGCGCCACACCGCCTGGCCGGTGAAGCGCGGCTGGTAGCGGTCACCGAACAACAGGCCGCGGATCTGTGAATAGAGGCCGTCGGCGCCGACCACCAGGTCATAGCGGCCCTGGCTGCCATCGGTGAAGCCTACATCGACGCCTTCGCCGTCCTGCTCCAGGCTTTGCACCGCCAGGCCCAGGCGAATGCGCGCGCCAAGGGCCGCGGCGGTGTCGCTGAGCACATGGTGCAGGGCCAGGCGAGAAATGCCCACGTTGGCCGGGTATTCCGGGCCGGCCAGGCGCTGCCCGGGGATGCGCGCCAGGGTCTGGCCCTGAGGCCCGTAGATGGCGACATCTTCGAAGGCATAGGCGGCGCCCAGGTAGGCATCGAGCACCCCCAGCCGGGCCATCTCACGAACCACATTGCTCTGCTGGATAATGCCCACGCCATACACAGTCCACTGCGGCTTGAGCTCGATCAGGTCTACATCCAGGCCTTGGCGTCGCAAGGATATCGCGGCACAGAGGCCGCCGATCCCACCGCCCACGATCAGCACCTTGTTCACTGGTTTCATGCTTGGACTCGCTTGTTCTTATTGTTTGTCTTGGGCGCCAGCGCTCGCAGGGCTCAGGTCAGCTGGGCTGATCGGCATTACGGCGTATCGGGCACCGATTTGACTAATCGCGTGTGGGGATGGGATGTATCGCCACAGGCGATACCTCACCTGCACGCTTTACCTCGCTGGCGCGCTTTCAACCTTCCAGCCAGACCGCGGCGTCCTCCACCCTGTATGGCAAGGCGCTCAGGTGCTCGTCCAGGCAAGGCCCATACACGCAGCGCCCATTGGCCGGATCGAAGCGCGCCCCGTGGGCGTAGCAGATGATCCAGGCACCGTCGGCGGACAGATAACGGTCCTTGCGATATTCCAGCGGCACGTCCAGGTGAGGGCAGCTGTTGCGATACACCTTCACCTGCCCCTGATGCAGCAAGGCGAATACCTGGTCGTGGCCGACGCCCCAGGGGTCGAACCCCCGGGATACGCCTTCGCCCAGGTCGGCGAGCGCACACAGGCGTGTCAGGCTCGCCACGGCTCAACCCCGCTTCGGTGGCGGCCCGCTCGGTGCCCACTTTTCCCGATGGGCGAACAGGAACAGTTGAGAGTTGTCGGCCGACATGGGCGCCAGCCGTGCCGCCCAGGCGTCGTCATGCTTGTCCATGTCGGCGTCGTATTCGATATGGCAGCCCAGGGGGCTGTTGAAATACCAGAACCAGTTGGAACCGAACAAATGGCGTCCCGGGCCCCAGAAGCTGGTCCAGCCCTGGGCGGCGAAGCGCTGGCCGGCCAGCAGCACCTCGGTGCCGCTGCCCATGTGGAAGGTGAAGTGCTCGCAGCCTTTCATGTGCGGTGGCGTCTGGATCATGAACAGGCAGTGGTGGTCATCCGAGCCGGCCGGGCGCATGAAGGGTCCTACCCCTTCGAAGGTATCGGTGATCCGAAAGCCCAGGCGCTCGGTGTAGAAGGCCGCGCCCTTGGCCGAATCCGGCACGAAATACACCACATGCGACAGAGTACGCGGGCGCGCTGCCATGTCCGGGCTGATCCCCACCTGGTTGAGCGGCCGTTGCGGTGCGCTGCCCGGGGCATTGGTCAGGTCCGCCGGGGCGTCGAACGGGCGCCTGCGGGTGAGCTGGAAACCGATATGGAAGCCCAGGTCGTCCACGCTGTGCAGGCCGCCCTCGGCGTCACGGGTCACCGCGCGATCCCGGGCCAGTTCATCTTCAATGGC
Organism: Pseudomonas massiliensis; assembly: GCF_000826105.1. Classification (GTDB taxonomy): domain Bacteria; phylum Pseudomonadota; class Gammaproteobacteria; order Pseudomonadales; family Pseudomonadaceae; genus Aquipseudomonas; species Aquipseudomonas massiliensis. The sequence goes on from NZ_CCYK01000007.1 coordinate 2,046,448, forward strand.
CGCCAGGTCCTCGACGCTTTGCACCGAGTAGAGGGTTTCGCGCAGCGACGGCGCCGGCCCCATGGCGGGCGGCAGGCTGGGGTCGTCGGCGCGCCGCAGAATGATCGCGGTGCCGTCTAGGGCTTCGAACCGCCCGCCATGGGCGTCCAGCTCCACCGGTTCCAGGCCGTAATCCTTCAGGCAGTCGGTACAGGCCTGCAGGTCGTCGACGCCGAACACCAGCGCTTCAAGGCCGATGATATTCATGGGTACCACTCCGTTCTTGTCATTGGATATCGGCCTGGGCCGAGTGGGACCAGAGCCTGAAGCGTCGAGGAGCGGGTGACCAATCGTGTGTCGGGATAGGAGCTATCGGCGAGCGAGATAGCTCACCTAGTGGATAGCGCGATACCTGCCATCCCCACATTCGATTGGCCGTCGGCCCCGCTGGCTGATTAGGGTGCCGCCAGGTTTGAACCCACAAGGACAACAAGCATGTTCAAGTACTTCCCCACCAACTATGTCTGGAACCTCTCGGTGGACCTGGCCATCGAGATGGGCGCCCGCATGGGCGAGATCGAAGAGATGTGCGCACCCTTGCAGGAAGCCGCCAAGCAGCCCGACAAGGCCGGCACCGAAGCCTTCCGCGAGACCTGGGCCAAGATGGCCGACAAGCTGTGCGGCCTGGCCGAGGAAGACGAAGCCGCCGGGCGGATGTTGTCGGCCGGGGAAAAATACAACCGCGCCGCCACTTATTACCTGACCTGCGAGCGACTCCAGGCCCATGGCGCGCCGGGCCGCGCCGAGCTCTACCGGCGCTTCCTGACCACCTTCGCCCGAGGCGTGGACTTGTCACAGGAAAACTGCGAGCGGGTGGAGATCCCCTACGAGGGCGCCCACCTGTCCGGCCTGCTGGTGCGCGCCGAAGGCGTCAGCGGGCCAGCGCCCTTGCTGGTCCAGGTCAACGGACTGGATTCGACCAAGGAGATGAAATACCGGGTGGGCCTGCCGGCCTGGCTGGCCAAGCGCGGGGTGTCTTCATTGATCATCGACCAGCCCGGCACTGGCGAGGCCCTGAGGCTGCACAACCTGACCGCGCGCTTCGACAGCGAGCATTGGGCCAGCCGCGTGGTGGACTGGCTGGAAACTCGCCCGGACGTGGACCCCAAGCGTATCGGGATGGAAGGCGTTTCCCTGGGTGGCTACTACTGCCCGCGAGCCGTGGCCTTCGAACCGCGCTTCGCCTGTGGCGTGGTGTGGGGTGCCAACCATGACTGGCGGGACGTGCAGAAGCGTCGCCTGGAAAAGGAAGGTGACTTCCCCGTGCCTCATTACTGGGCTCATGTGCGCTGGGTATGGGGCGCCAAGGACATGGACGAATTCATGACCATCGCCGAGCAGGTACACCTGGACGGCATCCTGGACCGTATCCAGGTGCCCTTCCTGGTCACCCACGGGTCCAAGGATTCGCAGATCCCGCTCAAGTGGGCCCATCGCACCTACGAACAACTGGTCAACAGCCCGCGGCGGGAGCTGAAGATCTTCACCGAGCGCGAGGGTGGAGTGCAGCATTCCAGCTTCGACAACAGCATCAATGCCGGGCATTACATCGCTGATTGGGTGGCCGAGGTGCTGGGGCACGCTGCGTTAGCGTTACTCGAGGTTTCGCCTTTGCGGCGTCCCTGCCATTGAGCAAGGCTCGCCAGCTCCGCTAGCGCCCACCGGTGGGCCAGCGGCAGCTGACGAACCGGCCTTCCGAGACCGCACATCGACCCACTACATCCCCTTCGGCCCTTACAGCCTTCGAACAGCTCTGCTAAGGTGCCCGGCCCATACCCACACCCCTGCGGAGGCCTTTTTGTCCACCCTCGAGAAACTCACCGCCGACCTCTTCGAAGTGGACAAGCGCCTGTCCCTCAAGCCTGTGGTCGATTTCAACGCCTACCTGCGCGAAGCCTTCGGTGAGGGTGCTTGCTCTTGTGTCCGGTGCGGCCAGGCCGGTGGAGACGAAACAGGCTACAGCCACCGGCACACCTTCGTCTTCCCGGATGGCCAAGGCCACCGGCGCTTCGCCAATACCACCGCCAGCGACGTGCTGCTGGCGTTGAAGAAAGCCTGGCTGTCCTACACTAAGCAAGAGCTGCCCCTTAGCGGCACCCTGGACCTGGCGGCGGTGCAAGGCTTTGTCGAATCCGAGTTGCACCCGCGCCTGCTCCCCTTGTTGACCGCCAGCGGCCTGGTACGCGAGCACGAGGGTGCCTGGTTGCTACAAAAGCCGGTCGAGGCCTGAAGCCCTGCCAGCCGTCAGGACAGCTCCAGCCCCAAGGCCTTGAGCCGCCGATACAGGGTGCGCTCGCTCATGCCAAGGTGCGCGGCCAGGGCCTTGCGCGAACCGCTGAAACTCGCGACGGCCTTGGCCAGAACATCGCGTTCGCGGTGTGGCGAAGCGATTGTACCGGTGTTCTCTGGCAGGTCGCGGCGACGGATCACCCCATCGCTGGCCAGCAGTCGGGCCCGTTCGAGCAGGTTGCGCAGCTCGCGAATGTTGCCCGGGTAGGCATGGTCACGCAGCCAGGCCATGGCTTCGGGGTCCACCTGCCAGGCGGCGCCGTCGCCACTGCGGCGCAACAGGCTCTCGATCAGCAGCGGCAAGTCCTCGACACGCTCGCGCAAGGCGGGCAAGCGAAGGGTGAAGGCGTTGATGCGGTAGTAAAGGTCCTGGCGGAAGCTGCCAGCTGCGACCATCTGCTCCAGCGGCTTGTGAGTGGCGGCCACCAGGCGGAAATCCGCATGCAGGGTGCGCAGGCTGCCCACCGGGCGAAAGCTGCCTGATTCGATCAGGCGCAACAGCTTGGCCTGGGTGGCCAACGGCACTTCGCCGATTTCGTCCAGGAACAATGTACCGCCATGAGCCGCTTCGGCCAGCCCGGTCTTGCGCGTGGCGGCGCCAGTGAAAGCCCCTTTCTCATGGCCGAACAGTTCGCTTTCGAAGAGGGTTTCGCTCAATCCGGTACAGTCCACTACTACCAGCGGCCCGTTGGCCCTGGGGCTGGAGGCATGCAGGGCGCGGGCGAACAGCTCCTTGCCGGTACCGGATTCTCCCAGCAACAGCACGGGGATCTGTGAGGGCGCGGCGCGCTCCAGGTCCGCCAGGGCCCGCTGGAACGCAGGCGCCCTGCCCACCAGGCCATGCTCGCTTGGTTGCGCGGCGGCCACCGCCAAGGAACGCAGCCGCTCCACATAGCCGATCACCACGCCTTGCGGCGACAGCAGCGGGCGCAGCTCCACATCCACATGCTCCGGGCCGCGTGGCGTGTGATGAACATGCAGCACCCGTTCCGGCAGGCCGCTTTCCCGAGCCTTGCGCATGGGGCAATGCTCGCCGGCCCGGTCACAGGGCACGCTGTAGCCATGGGAAACCTGGTGGCAGCGCTGGCCCAGGGGCGCGCTGCCGTGTACGCCGAACTGGCGCCGATAAGCCGGATTGGCGGCGACGATGCGATAGTCCAGGTCCAGCACAATGGCGGGCAGAGGGTCGTGCTCCAGGTAGGCACTCAGTGCCAAAGGGTCGAAGGTCATTGCGGCGGAGTCCGATGAGCGAGCACCCATACTGCCAATAACTGCCACTCACTGCCAGGGTTCTGCCACGCCGTTGGCAGTTACCCTCGACGTCCCGCCTCTTTTCCCTGGCGCTGCGGGCCATCGCCGCGCGCCGACGGTGGCACGCTTCTTGACACTCTGCCGTATTACCGGCCGCTGCCGAAGAGACCTTTATGGACGTTCTTGAAACGGATACCTACCGGCTGGAAGCATTCTTCGACCCGGCCACTTCCACCCTCAGCTACCTCCTGCTGTGCCGGGCCACCAAGGCCTGCGCCCTGGTAGACCCGGTGCTGGACTACCATCCGGCGACCGGCCATACCGACACCACCAGCGCTGATCGCCTGGTCGCGCGGGTTCAGGAACTGGGCGGCCAACTGGCCTGGATTCTGGAAACCCATGTCCATGCCGATCATTTGACCGCTGCCAGTTACCTCCAGCAGGCGCTTGGCGGACGCATCGGCATTGGCGACCGGATAGGGCAGGTACAAGCGACCTTCGAACGCTGGTTTCCCTCCAAGGATGGTCAAGGCCTGGAGGGCCGCCCCTTCGATCGACTGTTCGCTGATGAGGATCGCTTTCAGCTTGGCCGGCTCAACCTAAGAGTACTGCACACGCCGGGGCATACCCCGGCCTGTGTCAGCTACGTGCTGGACGACTCGGATGCACCCCTGGCGTTCGTAGGAGACACCTTGTTCAGCCCGGACTATGGCACCGCGCGCTGCGATTTTCCCGGTGCGAGCGCGGCCTGCCTCTACCACTCGATCCAGCGCCTGCTGAGCCTGCCCGGGCACACCCAGTTGTTGCTTTGCCACGACTACCGGCCCAACGGGCGGGCCCTGGTGTGGCGCAGCAGCGTCGCCGAGCAGCGTGCCCATAATCTGCACCTGCAAGCCTGCCCCAACGAAGCCAGCTTCGTGACCCTGCGCCAGCAACGCGATGCCACGCTCGGCATGCCGGCGCTGATGCTCCCGGCCGTACAGGTCAACGTGCGCGCCGGCCGCTTGCCCGCGCCGCAAGCCAATGGCGTGCGCTATCTGAGCATTCCCCTGAATATCCTCAAGGACGCCCCATGAGCGAACCCAACCTCAGCCACGATGTGGTCATCGTCGGCGCTGGCGCCGCTGGTCTGGCGACCGCGGCCAGCCTGCTCAAGCGCATCCCCGACCTGGACCTGTTGCTGGTAGACCCGGCCAAGGAGCACTTCTATCAGCCCGGCTGGACCCTGGTAGGCGCGGGCGTATTCAGTCAGGCCACTACCCGGCGCGAAACCGCGGCCCTGATCCCCCGGGGCGCCAAATGGCTGCCCGCTGCGGTCACCGGCTTCGAGCCTGAGCACAACCGGCTTCAGATAGCCGGCCATGGCCGAGTGAGTTACCGGCAATTGGTCGTTTGCCCCGGCCTGAAGCTGGACTGGGCCGCCATCCACGGCCTGCCCTCCACCCTGGGCCAAAACGGTGTCACCTCCAACTACCGCTACGACCTGGCGCCCTATACCTGGGAGCTGACCCGGGCCCTCAAACAGGGTCTCGCGTTGTTCACCCAGCCTGGCATGCCGATCAAGTGCGCGGGGGCGCCCCAGAAAGCCCTTTATCTGGCCTGCGACCACTGGCGGCGTGAAAATCGCCTCGGCGCGGTGAAAGCGGAATTTCTCACTGCCAACCCGGGTTTGTTCGGCGTCCCTGCCTACGTTCCCGCGCTGCGCCGTTACATCGACCGCTACGAGGTAGACTTGTGTCTGCGCCATCGCTTGGTGGCGGTGGACGGCCCGAGCCGGCAGGCTCTTTTCGAGGTCACCGACGAAGAGGGCCAAACCCGTCAGCAAGAGCGCCGCTTCGACATGCTCCACGTGGTACCGCCCCAATGCGCCCCAGACGTTCTGAGACAAAGCCTGCTGGCCGACGCGGCGGGCTGGCTCGACGTCGACCCCCAGAGCCTGCGTCACCGCCGTTACGGCAATGTCCATGGTCTGGGCGATGCCATCGGTACCAGCAACGCCAAGACGGTCGCAGCAGCCCGCAAGCAGGCGCCTGTAGTGGCGCACAACGTGGCGGCAGCGTTGGGCGAGGCTCAGGGGCTGGCCAGCTACGACGGCTACGGCGCCTGCCCGCTCACCGTTGAGCGTGGGCGTATCGTGCTGGCCGAGTTCGGCTACGGTGGCACCCTGGCGCCCTCGTTCCCTCAATGGTTGATAAAAGGCACGGAGCCTAGCCGGCTGGCCTGGTGGCTCAAGGCCAAAGCGCTACCCTGGTTGTACTGGCATGGCATGCTCAAGGGCCATGAATGGCTGGCTCGGCCCACCACGGCGGATTCAGCGTGAGTCCTGTACCCTTGGCGGGGGCCCTCGGCGGCCTGGCGGGGCTTGTCCTGGGCCTGACCGGCGCCGGGGGCGGCGTGCTTGCCCTGCCCTTGCTGGTATTCGGATTGGGCCTGGGCATCGCGCCAGCAGCCCCTATCGCATTGCTGGCCGTGGGCCTGGCTGCTGGCCTGGGCGCCCTCATAGGTCTGCGGCAGGGCATGGTCCGCTACCGTGCGGCAGGGCTGATCGCCGCCTGTGGGGTGGCCATTGCACCTGCCGGCTTGTGGCTGGGCCACCGCCTGCCCGCCTTGCCCTTGGCGCTCTGCTTCTGCGTGGTTCAGGCCTGGGTGAGCCTGCGGCTGTGGCGCGGCGCCGGCAACGAAGCGCGCATGCGGGCGCCCTGCCCTTGCCATCTGGACCCGAATTCCGGCCGCTTGCACTGGACTCTTCCTTGCGCCCGCGCGCTGGCGCTCACCGGAGGGCTAGCGGGGCTATTGTCCGGCCTGCTCGGAGTCGGCGGTGGCTTTGTCATCGTTCCAGCCCTGCGCCGCTTCACTGACCTTGAGATGGACAGCGTCGTAGCCACCTCCCTGGCGGTGATCGCCCTGGTCGCCCTGGTTACCGGCGCGGGTAGCATCGCCAGCGGTCACGTGCCGGTGGATATTGCCCTGCCCTTCGCTTCGGGGGCGGTAGCCGGGCTTGTGCTCGGACGCTGGTTGGCGCCGCGTCTGGGCGGGCCCCTGCTGCAGAAACTGTTTGCCGTGATCGGGATGCTGGCAGCCCTGGCATTGCTGGCACGATGCCACTTTTTCGCCTGATTTTTGCCGTACATCGGAGCAAACTGTACCGTTAGTAAATTCGATGGAATTTTGCGCGCCCTTGAAGGCTCCGTTAAGTCGGTAATGATCAAGGGGACTGATTGCACATGCCTACGCCAACGCTATTCGTCATCGACTATCGCCTTCATGGCGCGCCCAAGAGTTTCGTGATTCGCCTCGACCGTATGGACAACGCCGAAGCGTGGCATTGGGCGAGTTGCGATGCTGGCGTGGGGCATATCCCGCGTCATCGTCACGACAAGATCAAGCGCACTTCCAAGCCCATGGCGGAGAAGTTCGGTATCACCGAGGTCCGCTGGCGTGCCGCCGGCATGCAACCACCGGAGCAGGCGCCTGTGGTCGATCGCGCCACCGGCTGAGCCTTGGCGCTACAGCTGTGCTTGAATGAAAAGCCTCGGTTTCTCTGGCCGGGGCTTTTTCATAACAACAAGGACCGCTGCCATGACCCAGCCCTTCGTGTTCCAAAACGTAAAAACTCTTGAAGTTGCGCAGGGCGCGGCGGAGCGCCTGGGTGAGCGAGTCCGGCGCGAAGGCCTGACACGGGTGCTCCTGGTATCGGACCGGGGCGTCCATGGCTTGGGCCTGCTGGCACCCGCTCTGGCAAGCCTCGACGCCTGTGGCGTGGCGGTGGAACTGTTTCTGGAGGTGGAGGCCGACCCTAGCGCCGCCACGGTGGAAGCGGCCGCCAACATGGCTCGCCAGGGCGGCGTACAGGGCGTGATCGGCATCGGTGGTGGCAGCCCCATGGATGTCGCCAAGCTTACCGCCCTGCTGGTCGGCGGCTCCCAGCCGCTGGGCCAGCTGTATGGGGTGGATCAGGCCAGCGGCCCCCGCTTGCCGCTGATATTGCTGCCCACCACCGCAGGCACTGGTTCGGAAGTGACCCCGGTGGCTATCGTCACCACCGGCGAGGGAGAGAAAAAGGGCGTGGTGTCTCCCTGGCTGCTGCCCGACAGCGCCGTGCTCGACGCCACCCTTACCCTCGGGCTGCCCGCCAAGGGCACGGCAGCTACCGGTATAGATGCCATGGTCCACGCCATCGAGGCCTATACCGGCGTCCGCTTGAAAAACCCGATGTCCGACTGCCTGGCGCGGGAAGCTCTGCGCCTGCTCAGCCACCACATCGAAACGGCTTGCGCCAACGGCAGCGACTTGCAGGCGCGGGAAGCGATGCTGTTCGGCGCTACCCTGGCGGGCATGGCCTTCGCCAATTCACCGGTGGCGGCCGTCCATGCTCTGGCCTATCCGGTGGGCGCTCGCTTCCACGTGCCCCACGGGCTTTCCAATTCGTTGGTGCTCCCGGCTGTGCTGAGCTTCAACGCCAGCCATTGCGCAGACCGCTACGCGGAGCTGGCCACGCTTTTGCCTGGGGGCGTAGCTGGCGCCGACGGCTTGATCCGCTGGCTCAGCGAGCTGCCCGGCCGGCTGGGGCTGCCTACTCGCCTGGGTGACGTGGGCATCGGAGCGAAGGACCTGCCGCCACTGGCCGAAGACGCCATGAAGCAGACCCGCCTGCTGGTGAACAACCCTCGGCCACTGACCTTCGACGATGCGCTGAGGCTGTATCGGCAGGTGCTGTAAGTCCTTAACCGAGCCAGTTATGAGGCGTACCTGGTGGGACCCAGTACCAGTTGGGGAATAGCCGCTGAGGAGTGTTGGCCATTTGGCAGCTTCGCTGCCTCCCACAGTGTGAACTGAGCCCCAGTCGTGGAGCTGCTCAGGTATTTGGTGTTCGGCAGTTTCACTGCCTCCTTCAGCACTGAGAGTGTCTGGCCTTAGAACACAAAGCCATGGCCCATCTCGGTTTCCATCCACTGAAGGAAACGACGCACTCTTGGGAAGCTGGAATGGGCCCTTGGAAACACCAGGTGGTGAGCCGCCACCGGTGCGGTAAAGGCTTCGGGCGTTACCTCCACCAGGGCCCCAGAGGCAACGTATTTCTGCGCCAGCAACATGCTTTCCAAGGCGAAGCCTAGTCCGTGGCTGGCGGCTTCCAGGGTCATGTAGGAGCGATCGAAACTCAGTGCATAGGGCTTTTCGGGCCGCGCCAATCCGTGCTGGGCAAACCATTCAGGCCATCGCAGCAGCGTGGCTTCCGACAGGATCAGGTCACTGCCTAGCAGGTCCAGGGCGGTAGCCACCGGGCGGCGGGCAAGCAGTCTGGGCGATGCGAGCACCGCGAAGGTTTCATGGCGCAGCGTGCGTACTTCATAGCTGGGCCAGTTGGGCGCGCCGTGGCGGATGTCGACGTCGATCTGGTCTCGGCTGAAATGGAGGGATTCATAAGAACACGACAGGCTGATCTGGATATCCGGATGGGCCAGGCGAAACGCCTCCAGCCGAGGCATCAGCCACAGCAGGCCGAAGCTAGGCGCCGAGTGCAGCCGCAGGCAGTCCAGACTCAGGTCGCTGGCGGCCCGCTCGGTGGCTACGGTCAAGCTGTGCAAGACACCGCTGACATCACGCAAATACTGCTCCCCTACTGGCGTCAGGGACACGCCCCGTGCGGCGCGCACGAACAAGGGGCGGCCGACCAGTGCTTCGAGCTTGGCCAATTGATGGCTGACCGCCGAGGGCGTAAGCCCCAGTACGTCCGCAGCTCGGGCCAGGTTGCCGAAACGGGCTGCCTGCTCGAACGCCTGGATGGCCTTGAGTGGGGGTAGCTCTGGGGTGGGATGGTCCTGGGCGGGCATGAGGGCCTCCTTTATTCTTGTGGAATGGCCTATTGAATCACCCGGTCAGCGCCAAGGCATGAATTTTTTTCAGCACTCAATGAGCATAGCGGGATGGCTCATGCCGCCGGCGGGGCTCACTCTGAGCCAACGCTTCATGGCTTTACTCACAACAACAATCAGAGGACGCCCCCATGCCCGTTCAAGGCCTGCTGCACGACAAAGTCGCAATCATCACTGGCGCCGCATCCGAGCGTGGGATTGGTCGCGCCACCGCCGCCACCTTCGCTCAGCACGGCGCCCGGGTGGTCATCATCGACCTGGACGAAGCCGCCGCCCGGGACGCCGCCGTCACCTTGGGCGAAGGGCACCTGGGCCTGGCCGCCAACGTCGCCGACGAAGCCGGTGTGCATCGGGCAGTGGCACAGGTGCTCGAGCACTTTGGCCGAGTGGACGTACTGGTGAACAACGCCGGCATTACCCAGCCCATCAAGACGTTGGACATCCGTCCTTCTGACTACGACAAGGTACTGGACGTCAGCCTACGCGGCACCCTGCTGATGTCCCAGGCGGTGATCCCTAACATGCGGGCGCGAAAGGCCGGCAGCATCGTCTGCATGTCCTCGGTGTCGGCCCAGCGCGGCGGCGGTATCTTCGGTGGTCCTCACTACAGCGCAGCCAAGGCGGGAGTACTGGGGCTGGGCAAGGCCATGGCGCGGGAATTCGGCGCGGACAACGTGCGGGTCAACTCCATCGCGCCCGGCCTGATCCAGACCGACATCACCGGCGGCCTGATGCAGGATGACCGCCGCCACGCCATCATCGAAGGCATTCCGCTGGGCCGCCTGGGCGCCGCCCAGGACGTGGCCAACGCCGCCCTCTTCCTGGCCAGCGACCTGTCCGCCTACCTCACTGGCGTGACCCTGGATGTGAACGGAGGGATGCTCATCCACTGATCCGCTAGGCCGGCTTCGCCCGGCATCGCGCAAAGCGTCCTGGGCTGGTCGCCCAGGTCAATAACAACAAGAGACCCGACCATCATGTTGACAACCATGCCCCTCACGGCAGCGTCGGCCGTGCGTTCCAACGCTTACCGCAAAACCGCCTGGCGGCTGATGCCGTTCCTCATGCTGTGCTACCTCTGCGCCTACCTCGACCGGGTCAACGTCGGCTTCGCCAAGCTGCAAATGATGAACGATCTGGCCTTGAGCGAGACCGTCTACGGGCTCGGCGCCGGGGTGTTCTTCCTTGGCTATTTTCTATGCGAGGTTCCCAGCAACTTGATCTTGCACCGGGTTGGCGCGCGGCGCTGGATTGCCCGCATCATGATTTCCTGGGGCATCATCTCGGCCATGTTCGCCTTCGTCGAAACCGCCTGGCAGTTCTATGCCCTGCGCTTTCTTCTGGGCGTCGCCGAGGCCGGCCTGGCGCCCGGGCTGCTGCTGTACCTGACCTACTGGTTCCCCTCCTATCGCCGTGCCCGCATGACGGTGCTCTGGTTCATCGCCATTCCACTGTCCGGAATGATCGGCGGGCCGCTGTCCGGCTTGATCATGGCCAATTTCCAGGGCTTCCATGGCTGGGCCGGCTGGCAATGGATGTTCGTGATCGAGGCCATTCCAACCGTGGTCGTCGGGCTACTGGTACTGGCCTATCTCAAGGACGGCGTACACCAGGCTAGCTGGCTGACCGAGGATGAAAAGGCCCTGGTCAGCAGCGAACTGGCCGAAGACAACAGCCGCAAGGTCACTCATGCGTCAGTGGGGGCCTTCATCCGCGACAAGCGGCTCTGGTTGCTGGCAGCCATCTACTTCTGCGTGGTGATGGGCCAGTATGCAGTGACCTTCTGGCTACCTACCCTGATCCGCAACGCCGGGGTGGCCGACCCTTCGCGCATAGGTGTGATCACGACCCTGCCGTACGTCTGCGCCATCGTTGCCATGCTGTTGATGGGGCGCAGCGGCGACAAGCATCAGGAGCGCCGCTGGCACCTGGTGCTACCGATGATCGCCGGCGCGGTCGGACTGGCGCTGGCCGCCTGGCTGGGGGACAACCTGGTGCTGTCCGTGCTTAGCCTGTGCCTGGCGGCCGCCGGCGTGTTGTCCGCTTCATCGTTGTTCTGGATGCTGCCTACCACCTTGCTGGGTGGCGTATCCGCCGCCGCGGGCATCGCCGGCATCAACAGCTTCGCCAACCTGGCCGGCTTCTGCTCGCCCTATCTGATTGGCTGGGTGACGACCGCGACGGGATCGAGCGCCATCGGCATGTACCTGATCACGGGCGTGCTCTGTATGGGCGCCACGCTGGTGCTGCGCATACCCGCCGCTTCGGTCAACCGCTGAGTATTGGAGTTACCACCATGACCGCTACCCTTACACAGGCACCTGGCCTGACCTTGGTCGACCGTGCCCATAACATTCGCCGCCACGCCCTGCGCATGGGCCAGGTCCAGGGCCAGGGCTATGTCGGCCAGGCCCTGGGCGCCGCCGACCTGCTGGCGGTGGCCTACTTCCATGCGATGGATTACCGCCCGGAAGACCCGGAATGGGAAGGCCGTGACCGCTTTTACCTGTCCATCGGGCATTACGCCATAGCCCTGTACGCAGCTCTGATCGAGGCCCAGGTGATCCCCCTGGACGAGCTGGAAACCTACGGCTCGGATGATAGTCGCTTGCCCATGTCAGGCATGGCAGCCTACACCCCTGGCATGGAAATCACTGGCGGCTCCCTGGGCCATGGCCTGGGCATTGCCGTCGGGGCTTGCTTGGGGCTCAAGCGCAAGGGCTCGGACTCATTCGTCTACAACCTGCTGTCCGACGGCGAACTCAACGAAGGCTCCACCTGGGAAGCGGCCATGTCGGCCTCTCATTGGAAGCTGGACAACCTCATCGCCATCATCGACGTGAACAACCAGCAAGCCGACGGCTATTCCAGCGAGGTACTGGCCTTCGAGCCCATCGTGGACCGCTGGCAGGCCTTCGGCTGGTTCACCCAGCGCGTGGATGGCAACGACCTGAACGCCCTGGTGGCCGCATTCGACGGCGCCCGCCAACACCCTGGCGCCCAGCCCCGGATCATTATCTGCGACACCCGTATGGGAAAGGGCGTGCCCTTCCTTGAATCGCGGGAAAAAACCCATTTCATCCGGGTTGATGAGCACGAGTGGGACCTGGCCCTGAACCACTTGGAAGAAGGTAAACACGCATGAACACCTTGAACGAACGCACCACCTCCCAGGCTGCCGCTCCGAAGAAAAAGCTCACTACCTCGGCCATGATCGCTTCCATCGCCGCCGAGGGGCAGGCCATCCGCCCGGCGCCCTTCGGCCACGCCCTGGCGGCCTTGGCCCAGGATCGCTCGGACATCGTCGGCCTTAGCGCCGACCTCTCCAAGTACACCGACCTGCATATTTTCGCCAAGGCGCACCCGGATCGCTTCTACCAGATGGGCATGGCCGAGCAGTTGCTGATGAGCGCGGCGGCGGGCATGGCCCGCGAGGGGTTCTTGCCCTTCGCCACCACCTATGCGGTATTCGCTTCCCGACGGGCCTACGACTTCATCTGCATGGCGATCGCCGAGGAAAACCTCAACGTCAAGATCGTCTGCGGCCTGCCCGGCCTGACCACGGGCTACGGACCAAGCCACCAGGCCACCGATGACCTGGCGATCTTCCGGGCCATGCCCAACCTCATGATCGTCGACCCCTGCGATGCCTTGGAAATTGAACAGGCTGTGCCGGCCATTGCTGCGCATCAAGGCCCGGTTTATATGCGCCTGCTGCGAGGCAACGTACCGCTGGTGCTGGACGAGTACGGCTACCGATTCGAACTGGGCAAGGCCAAGACGCTGCGTACCGGCAGGGACGTATTGGTCATCTCGACCGGCCTGATGACCATGCGCGCCCTGGAAAGCGCCATGGCCTTGCAGGCCGATGGCGTAGACGTGGCCGTGCTACATGTGCCTACGATCAAGCCGCTGGACGAGCAGACCATCCTGGCCGAGGCCCGCAAGCCCGGGCGGCTCGTGGTTACCGCCGAGAACCACTCCATTATCGGCGGTCTCGGTGAAGCCGTAGCGGGATTACTGTTGCGTAACGGCGTAACGCCCACCTTCCGCCAGATCGCCCTGCCCGATGCCTTCCTGGACGCTGGCGCGCTCCCCACCTTGCACGACCGCTACGGGATTTCCACCACCGCGGTGAGCGCGCAGATCAAGGCATGGCTGTAGCCTCAAGGCATGCGGGCGCGCTAGCGCCCGCCTCACAGGACTGAAACAGGCATGAACCCCGCCGAGCTGTTGCACCCGGACTACCATTTTTTCCAGAATGAAACGCACAGCAGTTGGAGCCTGGGCGACCTGCCGACCATCCGCGCTCGGGTTCATGCCGGTTTCAAACCCGCGTTCCAATCCCGGTCCGAACAGCGCTGGATACGCGATAACAGCGAGGCGCTGCGGCTGTGCCTGTATTGGCCAGCCCGTGTGCGTAGCGAGCAAGAGCTTGCTGCCGTGCTTTACCTTCACGGGGGCGGTTTCGTGCTGGGCTGTCCGGAAATGCAGGACGATTACCTGGCTGATCTGGCCACGGACCTGGGCGTGCTGATCGTGGCTGTAGATTATCGCCTGGCGCCGGAACACCCTTTTCCTATCCCGTTGGAAGACTGCCATGCCGGCCTGGCTTGGCTATTCGACCACAGCGCTGAGCTTGGGGTAGACCCGACCCGGGTAGCCCTCATGGGCCACAGCGCTGGTGGAGGCCTGGCCGCGGGCCTGGCGCTCCTGATCCGCGACCGAAGCATGTATGCTCTTTGCGGCTGCGTACTGGTGTACCCCATGCTCGACCACCGCACCGGCCAGCCCGATACCGCCGTCAACCCCAGCACCGGCACGTTCAGCTGGAACGCACCAGCCAATCAGTTCTGTTGGGCCTGCTACCGGGGCGAGCATCCCCTGTCTGACCTTCACACAGGCTGGTACTCACCCGCACTGGCTCAGCGCCTGGACGGGTTACCCGCCACCTTCATCTGCGTCGGTGCCTTGGACCTGTTTCTGGAAGAAGATTTGGCCTACGGCGTGAAGCTATCCCGGGCCGGCATACCCGTCGAACTGCATGTGTATCCCGGCGTGCCACACATGTTCGATCAATACCCCGGGACCTTGAGCGACCAGTGCCACAACGATGTGAGCCGGGCACTGCAGCGCATGCTGACAGTGCCCACCGTTCGCCCATGACGGGGCAGCCGCGCCAGGCAGGCTGCTCCGGATCAGTACCGCCAGATCACGTCCACGAAGGCCCGGTGCATGTAGCTGTCCACTTGGCTGCCGTAGGCGTCGCCGGGCTTGAAGACACCGCCGCGCAGGCGGACCAGGGCCGAGGGTTCGTCCAGGGATTGGCTCAGGCCAGCCGGCAGCAGGCCCTGCTTGAAGTAGCGGGTCACCACCAGGTCCATTTCCTGCCCGAGATCCTTCTCGCCGTCGCGCAGTGGCAGGCTGCTGGAAGACAAGAGCGCGCCGGTGGCGTCATCGTAGTCGTTATCGTAGGCCGTCACCCCGCGGCTGGTGATCGCCTTGTCGCCGTCGACGCGCCAGAAGCGGTGATACACCAGGCTGGCGTCATAGTCTTCGCGCAGGTTCCATGAGCCGAACAGCGTGGCGCTCTGGATATTGCTGAAGTCACCTCGGAAGGCCTCGCCAAAACGATGTACCCGGGACGTGGTGCCGGTAAAGGTCGAGCGGTTGCTCTGCAGGCCGTTCTGCTCGTAGTCACCACTGGCGCGGGCGTAGGCCGCGCCGACCTGCCAGGATGGGTCCAGCCGCAGGCGCAGGCCAAGGTCCGTGGCCCAGCCATTGAGGTGATCGCTACTGCTGCGCTCGCTTGGCAGGTTGCCATTGCTGTCCAGGCTATTGACCTTCTCGCGGGTGCCCTTCATACCCGTGACGCTGGCCCAGTAGTTCAGGGTATTGGTGTTGCCGCGGGTACGGTAGGCCTCGCTGCTGGCATCGAGGCCGAACCAGGTCAGGTCGCCGTTCTCGGTCTTGTCCAGCGGGTCGCTGGCGCGGCCCACCGCCGCGTAATCCAGGCTGCCGTTGTCGCGACTGTGGTGGGCACGCACGCCGATCCACTGACCGGGCTGCCACTGCCAGGCGGCGTCGCCGAACAGGTGCAGGCGGTCCTTGTCGGTCGGGGCCAGTTCGCTCAGGTCGGTGCGGTAGTCGCTGAAACGCTGAGCAGTGCCCAGGTTGGCCTTGAGCAGGGTGGTGTCGAAGGTCCAGGCAAGGGCCTCGATATTGGTATCACGCCATTGGCCGTCATCGTTGCGCAGGCGCTGACGACCGAACTTCAGCAACTCGCCCGGGTATGGGGTAAGCCCGCGATAGCCGACCCAGAACTCGCGCAAGGCGAGGTAGCTCTTGTCCGCCTGACGGTCGTTGCTGCGGCTGGAGGTGGATTCGCTGGTGTTCTGCTGCAGGGTATCGGTTTCCACGATATCCGTGGCCGTCACCGCCTGGGCCTGGACATAGCCGCTCCAGGCACCACGCTGGAAGGCAGCCCAAGGACGAAGGTCCAGGCCAAAGCCATTGACATCGCCATGGGCGGCAGTGCCCAGGTCACGGTCGCCCTCGCTCTGGGCGGTGGCTTTGATCTCCAGGCCGAACCGGGTGCCGTCTGGCTGCGCCGCCAGGGCGGGAAGCGCACAGACCAAAGAACATCCAAGGCCGACCCCGGCCGTGACCCACTGCTTCATTTGCGTTCCTTATCAGGCTGGTAATTATGCGGCGCGCGAGCGCGGCGGCGATGATAGCCTTCCGCCAGCGAGCGGCATAGCCTGTGTAACATTTTTGCAAGGTTTATTGTCCGATGAGATACCTGCAATCTTCGCTCTGCCCGTGTCTCTGATAGACACCCCTACACTGAGTCTTTCCTTATGAGCAAGCCTGCCTCTATCCGCTCCACGGTCTGGGCTTGGCCGCTGGCCCGGTTTCGCGACGCCCTGGCCGGCCAGGAAGCAGTCCCCAGCTGTGGCGCCACGGCCGCGGTGGGCGCCAGCCTGGCGCTGGCCCTGATCACCATGGCCCTCGCCAAGAGCCTGGAGCGGCAGCCCAGTGAGGCGCTTGCTAGACTGCTGGAACAGGCCCGTAGCCTGCAGCCCACACTCGACGCCCACGCCGATCAGGACATGCGCGCCTTCGGCCGCTTCATCGACGACCTGCCCCACACCACGCCGGAGGATGCGCTGCGCCAGGCCGATGTCCGGCGCATGACCGAAGGCGCCTGTCACGCGGCCGCCGACACCCTGCGAGCCCTGGAGTTGGCCAGGACAGCGCTACCGCTGGCGGCCAAGGGCTTGCGCTGCGACCTCATGGCCGGGGGCCTGATGCTACACGCGAACCTGCGCGCCCTGCTGCTGAACGTGACCGAAGACCTTCCCCTGCTCGCCGACCCCGCCGCCGCGGCAGCCTTCGAAGCCGCTGCCCAGGATCTCGGCCGGCAGGCCGAGCAGGCCCTGGCCGACCTGATGCAAGACCCACAGGCCGCCTCCGGCTGAACGTCTGACGCCGGACAGCCTCAGAATCAGGAGCGAAATGCGGTCATGCCGCTTCATTTACCCGGAGGTTTGTTGATGAAGAAAATCCTGATGGTGCTCACGTCCCATGACCAACTGGGCGACACCGGCAAGAAGACGGGGTTCTGGCTCGAGGAGTTCGCCGCGCCCTATTACCGCTTCGTGGACGCGGGGGCCACTGTGACCCTGGCCTCGCCCAAGGGCGGGCAGCCGCCGCTGGACCCTAAAAGCGATGAGCCCGACGCGCAGACAGAGGCCACCCGCCGCTTCGGCCAGGACAGCGCAGCCCAACAGGCCCTGGCCAATACCCTGCCTCTTGGCGAAATCGACCCCTATGATTTCGATGGCGTGTTCTACCCGGGTGGCCACGGCCCGCTCTGGGACCTGGCCGAAGACAAAGACTCACAAACCCTGATCGCCTCCTTCTACGCATCCAACAAGCCGGTGGCCGCTGTCTGCCACGCGCCCGGCGTGTTCAAGGGGGTAAAGAACCCGGAAGGCCAGCCGGTGGTTCAGGGCAAGCGCGTCACCGGCTTCAGCAACAGCGAGGAAGCCGCAGTGGGCTTGACCGAGGTGGTCCCCTTCCTGGTGGAAGATATGCTCAAGAACAAGGGTGGGGACTATTCCAAGGGCGCGGACTGGGGTAGCTACGTGGTGGAAGATGGCCACCTTATCACCGGGCAGAACCCGGCCTCGTCCGAAGCCACCGCTGACGCCTTGCTGCGGCGCCTGAGCCAGGAGGCCAAGCCTTCCGAGTGATTCGGAAGCTGGCGGCAGCTAGCCAACAGCCATGGGTGCATGACGATTGGGCAGCTGCCGCGGCCTTTTACACAGCGGGGGTAGTGGACAGCTTCTGACTGAACAGGTCTTCGGGCTTGCCGATGTCCATGCGGTCGGCGTTCATCACCTTGTTCCAGGCAGCGACGAAGTCGTTCACGAACTTCTCGTTGCCGTCGGAACAGCCGTACACCTCAGCCTGGGCGCGAAGCTCGGACTGGGCGCCGAAGATCAGGTCCACGCGAGTGGCGGTCCAGGTGGGTTGGCGCGTCTTGCGGTGCAGGCCCTGGAAGCGATTCTTCTGCTCGGTGGCCGTCCATTCATTGTTGATGTCGAGCAGGTTGACGAAGAAGTCGTTGGACAGGGTGCCGACCCGTTGGGTGAAGACCCCTTCCTTGCCGCCGTCGGCATTGGTGCCCAGCACCCGCATGCCGCCCACCAGCACCGTCATCTCGGGCGCGCTCAAGCCCATCAGGTGAGCCTTGTCGACCAGGGCTTCCTCCGGCGCCATGAAATGGGACTCGTGGTAATAGTTGCGGAAGCCGTCGGCCACGGGGCGCAATGCCTCGAAGGAATGCGCATCGGTCCATTTCTCGGCGGCGTCCATGCGGCCCGGGGTGAAGGGCACAGTCACCGTGACTCCACCCGCCTGCGCCGCCTGCTCGATCGCCGCGCAACCGGCCAGCACGATAAGGTCCGCCAGGGACACACGCTTGCCACCGCTGGCCGCGCTGTTGAACTCGGCCTGCAGCGCGGTGAGCTTCTCCAGTACCCGGGCCAGCAGTGGCGGATTGTTCACTGGCCAATCTTTCTGAGGCGCCAAGCGGATGCGCGCGCCGTTGGCCCCGCCGCGCTTGTCCGACCCACGGTAAGTGGCTGCCGAGGCCCAAGCCACGGACACCAGCTCCGAGACGCTGAAGCCCAGGCCAAGGATCTTCTGCTTGAGTGAAGCGATATCCGCCTCGTCGATCACGGGGTGATCGCGCTCAGGGATAGGGTCTTGCCAGATCAGCACTTCCTTGGGCACCAAAGGCCCGAGGTAGCGCGCCAGTGGCCCCATGTCTCGGTGGGTGAGCTTGAACCAGGCGCGGGCGAAGGCGTCGGCGAATTCGTCCGGGTTATCCTTGAAGTGCCGGGAAATTTTCTCGTAGACAGGGTCGAAGCGCAGCGCCAGGTCCGAGGTGAGCATGGTCGGGCGCCGCTTCTTGTTGGGGTCGAAGGGATCCGGAATGATCTCCCCCACATCCTTGGCTACCCACTGGTGCGCCCCAGCCGGACTCTTGGTCAGTTCCCATTCGAAGTTGAACAGGTTCTCGAAGAAGTAGTTGGACCATTGGGTAGGCGTCTGGCTCCAGATCACCTCCAGGCCGGACGTGATGGCGTGCGCGCCAACGCCGGTTTCGAACTTGCTGCGCCAGCCCAGTCCCTGATCCTCGATCACCGCCCCTTCCGGCTCCGGGCCCATGAAGGAGGGGTCGCCAGCGCCGTGGGTCTTGCCGAAAGTGTGGCCGCCGGCGATCAGCGCCACGGTTTCATAGTCGTTCATGGCCATGCGGCCGAAGGTTTCGCGGATGTCGATGGCCGAGGCCTTGGGGTCCGGCTTGCCGTTGGGGCCTTCGGGGTTCACGTAGATCAGCCCCATCTGCACCGCACCCAGGCCTGGATGCAGCTGGCGCTCGCCGCTGTAGCGTTCGTCGCCCAGCCAGGTACCCTCAGGGCCCCAATAGAGTTCTTCCGGTTCCCAGGTATCAGCCCGCCCCCCCGCGAAACCGAACGTCTTGAAGCCCATGGACTCCAGCGCCACGTTGCCGGTGAGGATGAACAGATCGGCCCAGGAAAGCTTGCGGCCGTATTTCTGTTTGATCGGCCAGAGCAGCCGGCGCGCCTTGTCCAGCGAGGCGTTGTCCGGCCAGCTGTTCAAGGGCGCGAAACGCTGCTGCCCGCCCCCCGCACCGCCACGACCGTCGGTGATGCGGTAGGTACCAGCGCTGTGCCAGGCCATGCGGATGAACAAGCCACCGTAGTGGCCGAAGTCGGCCGGCCACCAGTCCTGGGAGTCGGTCATCAGCGCATGCAGGTCGGCGATGACAGCGTCCAGGTCCAGGGTCTTGAATTCCGCCGCGTAGTCGAAATCCCCGCCATAGGGGTTGGAGCGCGGGGAGTGCTGGTTCAGCGCGTTGAGGCTCAGCGCTTCCGGCCACCAGTCCCGGTTGCCAGGCTTGCGCCGAGGCGCGCCATGGCCGAACGGGCACCCACCACCGGTTTTTTCTGACTCGGTGCTCATGTACTGCTCCTCATATGGCTGATCATTGTCGCGCCGTCACGGCGGCACGTTGGAAAAACCCTAGCACTGGCCCGGCAAGGCGACAAACCCGGCCAGGCCTGCGCAGACAGGGTCGCGCACCAGCCGTGCCAGGGCGCCAGGCGTCTGACACGGGGCTTCCAGGGCCGTTCCAAGGGCGCGATTGGCTTTTCCTATGCGTGCGATAGCCTCAGCCCGCCAGCGCGGCCAGCGGTGCTCGCTCCTGACCGGGGCTGCGGTCGAAGTAGCGCTTGTATTCACGGCTGAACTGGGAGGTGCTCTGGTAGCCCACATGAAGCGCTGCCTGGGCCACGCTCATCCCCTCACCTGCCAGCATCTGTTGGGCCTTGAGCAGGCGCAGGCGCTTGAGGTACTGCAAAGGCGACAACAGCGTGCTGCGCTTGAAGTGCTCATGGAAGGTCGAAACGCTCATGGTGGCTTGCTCGGCCAGCTGTTCGACGGTCAAGGGTTGGTCATAGCGCTCCCGCAGGTACTGCAAGGCGGCGCCGATGCGGGCGAAATGGCCATGCTGCTCGATCAGCGCGCGCAAGGCGCCGGCTTGCGGGCCGCGCAATGCCGCGTAAAGCACCTCACGTACCCTGCCCTTGCCCAGCACCCGGGCATCGACCGGGTTGTGAAGGCAGCGTACCAATTGCTCCAGCGCCTCGCGCATGGCAGCGTCGAGCCGAGCGGAGGTCATGGATTCGGGCGTTTGCGCTTGCACCGAGACGTCGGCCGGCACGCCCATGGTCTGGATGAGTTCGGCAAGCATGCCCGGCTCGATGGAAACCGCCACACCATAGAGGGGCATCCGGGGCGTGGCGAAGGTTTCGCACATGAAGGGTACCGAGAGCGCCTGCACCAGGTAGTGGCCCGCGCCGTATTCAAGGGTCCGGGCGCCAAGACGAGCCAGCTTGCTGCCCTGGGCGAGCACGATCAGGCTGGGTTCGTAGATCTGCGGGCTGCTGGCCACATAGTGGTCCCAGCTGAGCACCTGCACGCCAGGGACGGCCGTATCCAGGAAGCCGGGGCAAGTGGCCAATGGCTCGATGAGCTGTGCCAACGCGCGGTTGGCTTCGGAAAAGGTGGTAACGGACATGTAAGGGCTACGGAGGAATGAACGCGATTATCTTCGCAGAAAGGGCGCTCTCAAGAAGCGGGACGGCGCAAGATTCGGAGGAATGGGCATCACAACCGGAGGATTGTCCATCGTCGGCAATGGTCTCGGCCTGGACAATGATCGCCTGTTCCAGCCTGACCAAGGGGCCTCTTATGTACACCGCCATCGGCTACGCCGCTCAAACGCCTACCGCGCCCCTGGCGCCCATGACCTTCAACCGTCGCGCCCCGCGTCCCGACGACGTGGTCATCGACATTCTCTACTGCGGGGTCTGTCATTCGGACATTCATCAGGCACGCAACGAATGGGGCATCGCCGTCTACCCCTTGATGCCTGGCCACGAGATTGTCGGCCGGGTCACCGAGGTCGGCCCCAAGGTCACCCGGCACAAGGTGGGCGACCTGGTGGGTGTGGGTTGCATGGTGGACTCCTGCCAGCATTGCGAGGCTTGCGCCGCCGACCTTGAACAGTATTGCCTGGAAGGCCCGACCATGACCTATGCCACCCCGGACAGGGTGGACGGCAGCAACACCATGGGTGGCTACTCGAGCAGCATCGTGGTTCGCCAGGAGTTCGTGGTCCGTATACCGGCCTCGCTGGACCCGGCCGCCGCCGCGCCTATCCTCTGCGCCGGCATCACCACCTATTCCCCCTTGAAGCACTACGGGGTCAAGCCAGGCGACCGCGTCGGCATCCTCGGCATGGGCGGACTGGGCCACATGGGCATCAAGTTCGCCAAGGCCATGGGTGCCGAAGTGACCCTGTTCACCCGCTCGGCCAGCAAAGCCGAGGAGGCTCGCCGCCAGGGCGCCGACCATGTGATCGTGTCCACCGATCCCGAGCAGATGGCAGCCGCCGCTGGGCGCTTCCACTTCCTGCTCGACACCATTCCGGTACAGCACGACCTCAATCCCTACCTGGAAACGCTGCGCTTCGACGGTGCGCACATCCTGGTGGGCCTGATCGAACCCGTGGACCCTGCCCTGCACGCCGCCAACCTGGTACTCAAGCGGCGGGTACTGGCCGGCTCGTTGATCGGTGGCATCGCCGAAACCCAGGAGGTTCTGGATTTCTGCGCCGAGCATGGCATCACTTGCGATATCGAGATGCTGGACATTCGTAACATCAACGAAGCTTACAGCCGCATGATCGCGGGCGATGTGAAGTACCGCTTCGTGATCGACATGGCAACCTTGAAGGCTTAACCCCGCGCATTTAAGCCCGCCAAGGGGTGGGAGTTGTCGACGGTATCTTCCAGGCCGTCCCCGGGTCAGTCTTTGCACGCATTCGCCAGCCGCCTGGCTGGCCGATGCGAGTTCGCAGGCCTGATCGAACAATTGACCGCTAGCGCTTTCAATATCCCTTGGTCGGCGCTGCGAGGACGCGGTTGTTGCTCGAGATCCGAAGTGGCCGCACCCCTGCCTACTGCTATTCAACTGTGCTACCCGAGCGAGGATTCCCATGACCTACAGCGCCAGCGCTGACCGTTACGAACGTATTCCTTATCGCCGCGTGGGCCGCAGCGGCCTGGTATTGCCCGCCCTTTCCCTGGGGCTGTGGCATAACTTCGGCGACAGCACCCCTATCGAGCGCCAGCGCGCCATGCTGCGGACCGCATTCGACCTGGGCATCAACCATTTTGACCTGGCCAACAACTACGGCCCCCCCTACGGCAGCGCCGAGATCAATTTCGGGCGTCTGCTGCGCGAGGATTTCCACGCCTATCGCGACGAACTGATCATTTCCACCAAGGCCGGCTGGGACATGTGGCCTGGCCCCTACGGCCAGGGCGGCGGGTCGCGCAAGTACGTCCTGGCCAGCCTGGACCAAAGCCTCAAGCGCATGGGCCTTGACTATGTGGACATCTTCTACTCGCACCGCTTCGACCCGGATACGCCCTTGGAAGAGACCGCAAGCGCCCTGGCCACCGCCGTGCGGCAAGGCAAAGCTCTCTATGTAGGCATCAGCTCCTATTCCGGAAGCAAGACCCGGGAAATGGCTGCCCTGCTAGCCGAGTGGAAAGTGCCCCTGTTGATTCACCAGCCGGCCTACAACCTGCTCAATCGCTGGGTGGAAAAAGACCTCTTGGAAACCACCGAGCAATTGGGTGCCGGAGTCATCGCCTTCACGCCCCTGGCCCAAGGCCTGCTGACGGACAAATACCTCAACGGTATTCCAGACGATGCCCGGGTCAACCGACCGGGCGGCCAGTCGCTGCGCGCCGATCACCTGTCCGAGGCAAACCTGGCCCATGTTCGCGCGCTCAACGAGATCGCCAAGGCCCGCGGGCAAAGCCTGGCGCAGTTGGCCCTGGCCTGGACCCTGCGTGACCCGCGGGTGACCAGCGCGCTGATCGGCGCCAGCCGGCCGGAGCAGATCGTGGAAAACGTAGCCGCGCTGCAGCGTCTGGACTTTACCGAACAGGAACTGATCGAGATCGACCGTTTCGCCGTCGAAGGCAAGATCAACCTCTGGGAGAAGCCTTCGAGCGCCGAATGACCGTGGTGTGATTCACCACCTCGCTCACATGACTTGCCTTGGGCTACGCAGCCCAGGGCATCAACACCACCGCCCGATCACCCTGCTCAGCTGTAGTGATGGTGAGCGAGGTCAGCTTTCGCTGACTCCCACCGCAAATCCGCGAGATACCCGAGTCGATTGTCGCGCTCGCCAGTTACCGGATAGGGTTGCTGGCTGACTCAGCGACCTCCTCCAGTACAGCTCGAGCCGCTCAACGCACCTGAACCGCGATCCGCCCGCCTTTCATCGTAGCCGTCAGCCGATAGGGCAAGTCTGCTACCAGAAACTCCCGGGGCTGCCCGAGCACCTCGTTGAAAGGAATGCCGAAACCCACCAGGGCCAGGGTGCGCTCACCCAGGGTCAGCTCCGGTCCACTACGTTTTTCGCTTGCCGCGGTCGCCATGGCCGCTTCCTCCATCCGCTTCGATTAACTGTCAAACCTCCTATCGGCGCAGCGGCGGCAAGCTGTAGACCGGTTATCGGAAGGCATCGCCGCTGCGCCAGCCAGCCGCGGCGGCTATTTCCATAGAACCCTGATAAAAAAAAACGATACCCACAGTAACGCTTCGCAGACGACAAGCCCCGTGTCGGGCCATTACCTTGCCTTATCCGCCTTCTTCCCCAGGCGAGGATGCCGGCGCTTCGACCGGCAGCAAAACAATGACAATTCAGGGTGGCCTCCATGCAAAGCAACACACGCGTTGACGTGAAACAGTGGATCGACGAGCGCGCGGTTTCACCGCAACAATGGCTCGTGCTCGTGCTGTGCTTTTTCATCGTGCTCTTCGACGGAGTCGATGTCGCCGTCATGGGCTTCATCGCGCCAGCCCTGATGCAGGACTGGGGCCTGAGCAAGGCCGCTTTCGGTCCGGTGATGAGCGCGGCCATGTTTGGCCTGGCCGCGGGGGCCATGCTTGCCGGCCCCTATGCCGACCGCTTCGGCCGCAAGAAAGTCCTGCTGTGCGCCGTCACCTGCTTCGCGGTGTTGAGCGTGGCTTGCGCCTTTGCCCGTAACCCCTATGAGCTGGCCATCCTGCGCTTCCTGACCGGTATCGGCCTGGGCGCGGCCATGCCCAATACCACAACCCTGCTCTCCGAATACCTGCCGGAGCGTTATCGCTCATTGCTGATCACTCTGATGTTCACCGGCTTCAACCTGGGCTCGGGTGCCGGCGGGTTCGTGGCCGCCTGGCTGCTGAGCAGCCATGGCTGGCATTCGGTACTGTTGGTCGGCGGCATTCTGCCACTGCTGCTGGTGCCCTTCCTCTGGCTGTTCCTGCCGGAGTCGGCCCGCTTCCTGGTCGTCAAGAATGCGCCATCCCAGGCCATCGCCAAACTGCTCAACCGCATGGGCGGCCGCTTCACCGGCACGGAGCAGTTCACCTCGCCAGAGCCGCAGGTGATCCGGCGCGCGCCGGTTTCCACCCTGTTCAGCGAGCGCTTCCGTATGGGTACCCTGGCGCTGTGGGCCACCTACTTCATGGGCCTGATGGTGATCTACCTGACCATGGGCTGGCTGCCGACCTTGATGAAAGAGTCCGGCATCTCGGTAGAGCAAGCCGCTCGCACCACCGGCCTGTTCCAGATCGGGGGTACTGTTGGCGCCCTGGTGGTGGGCTTCATCATGGACCGTCGCCAGCCGAACCGCGTCATCGCCGGCGCCTATACCATGGGTGCGCTGTGCATCGCTTCGCTTGGCTTTGCCGGGCTCGAATCTACGCTGATGATGGTGGGCGTCGCCGCCGCGGGCTTCTTCATGAGCGGCGCGCAGACCGGCCTGAATGCGTTCGCGCCGGGCTACTACCCTACCGAGGCACGGGCTACCGGCGTGAGCTGGATGCTGGGCATCGGCCGCTTCGGCGCCATCTTCGGCTCGATCATCGGCGGTGTGGTACTGGCCCTCGGCTTGAGCCTGGTCACTCTTTTCGTTCTGCTCGCGGTACCGGCCCTGTTCGCCGCGCTGGCGATCCTGGCTAACGCCAAGGCCGCCCGGCGCGCCGAGGCCAGCACCGCGCAGCCTGTTGCAACTCATTGATGTAAGGAATAGTCATGGCACGAATCATCGGCGGCCTCGCGGTTTCGCACACACCCACCATTGGCTTCGCGGTGGACCACAACAAGCAGAACGACCCTGCCTGGGCGCCGATCTTCGAAAACTTCGGCCCCATCTGCCGGTGGCTGGAAGAGCGCAAGCCTGACGTCCTCTTCTATATCTACAACGACCACGTAACCTCCTTTTTCTTCGACCACTACTCGGCGTTCGCATTGGGTGTGGACGAGCGCTACGAAGTCGCGGACGAAGGCGGCGGCCCGCGCGACCTGCCGGCCATCGAAGGTCATGCGGCCCTGTCCCGGCACATCGGGGAAAGCCTGATGGCCGAGGAGTTCGACATGTCGTTCTTCCGGGACAAGCCCATCGACCACGGCCTGTTTTCTCCAATGTCGGCCCTGCTGCCGCACACCGACGGCTGGCCGGTAAAGGTGGTGCCGCTGCAGATGGGCGTACTGCAGTTCCCCATTCCGAGCGCCAGCCGCTGCTACAAGCTGGGCAAGGCGCTGCGCCGGGCCATTGAAAGCTTCCCGGAAGACATCGATGTCGCCATCGTGGCCACAGGGGGTGTTTCGCATCAGGTCCACGGTGAACGCTGTGGCTTCAACAACACCGACTGGGACGCTCAGTTCCTCAGTTCGCTGGTGCACGACCCCGAGCCTCTGACCCAGATGAGCATCGCCGAATTTGCCACCCTTGGCGGTCTGGAAGGCGCCGAAGTGGTCACCTGGCTGATCATGCGCGGTGCCCTGTCGGCCAACGTCGACCTGCTCCACCATGGTTATTACCTGCCTTCAATGACCGGTATCGCCACCCTGATACTGGAGAACCAGGCCCGGCCGTTGCCGGTCGACCTGGCCGAGCGCTATCGGGCCAAGGCCGGTGAACAACTCAAGGGGATCGAAGCGCTGAAGGGCACCTACCCCTTCGACCTGGCCCGCAGTGCCAAGGGCTATCGCCTGAACCGCTTCCTGCACCAGTTGATCAAGCCGGAGTTCCGCGAGCGCTTCCGCGATGAACCCGAAGCCCTGTTCGCTGAGCATCAGCTCAGCGAAGAAGAACGCGAACTGGTTCGCCGTCGCGACTGGCGCGGGATGATTCACTACGGCGTGATCTTCTTCCTGCTGGAGAAACTGGGTGCCGTGGTAGGCGTCACCAACCTGCACATCTACGCCAATATGCGCGGCCAGAGCCTGGAAGACTTCCAGGCCACCCGCAATCAGAAGGTGCTGTATTCGGTGGCAGGCAAGGAGCCAGCGTCCAAAGACTGATTGCTTACTGATGTAGGAGAAGGGCGAGGCTCCCCGATCGGCCGGCAGCGGGATTCCTACTGCCGGTCAACCGACAACAGCCCAGCGACTTCGCGAGCCACACCCGCCTTCGCCAGGGTCCACGACACCCTTGAAGGTCGGCGTGGCTCGCTTTTTCTTAACGCCGCCCGGCCCTCAGGTCTTCTCCACCACCCGGCGAATCTCCTCCATCAGCGCCTGGGCCGCGGGCGAGTGCAAGGCATTGGCCCGATGGATCAGGCCAATGGCGCGGCTGGTGTGGCGCAACTGCAGCGGCAGGCGTTGCAGGCTGCCGTTGGCGATCTCGTATTCAAGCTGGTGCGCCGATACGGCCGTGAGCATGTCCGAGCTCAGCAACAGGCCGCGGATCAGCGCCAGGTCACCGGTTTCCACCACGGGTACCGGAGGCTCGAGCCCCATGGCTTCGAAGAAGCCTTCGAGCAGCTGACGCGCCGGAGTGGCCGCCCGTGGCAGGATCCAGCGGGCATTGGCCAGGTCGGCAGGGCTTACACCCTGGTCGAGCAAGGGGTGGCCCCGTTGCGCCAGCACCACCATTTCCTCATTGAGCAAGGCCTCGCCATGCAGGTCCGAGGCGTACTCGCTCGGCCGCAAGGCGCCGAGGATGAAATCCAGGTCACCGGCCCTGAGTTCACTGGCCAACCACTCGAATGGGCTCTCGTGGGTGGCGATGCGTACCTGAGGATGGGCTTGCAGCAACGCGGCGATGGCCTGGGGCAGAATGCGGGTTCGACACAGCGGCAGTGCGCCTATGGTCACCACCCCTTCCAAGCTGCCACGCAGGGCGGCCAGGTCCGCATCGATGTGGCGCAGCTCATTCAGGGCGCGGCGAATCGGCACCAGGATGTCGGTGGCGATCCGGGTCGGTAGCAGGCCCCGGGGCGTGCGTTCGAACAACACCTGGCCGCTGCCGTTTTCCAGTACCTTGAGCGCGGAACTGACCGCCGGCTGGGTCAGGCCGAAGTGGCTGGCCACGGTTTGCATATGCCGGCTCGCGCATAGCCGTACGAACACTTCCAGGCGTCGCCCGTTGAGCAGGTACAGGGGCTCGGCCCCCGAAGCGTCACCCAGCAACACCGGCACGCGGGCCAGCTCGGCCAGGGCCGCGCGGGCCCGAGGCAGCACCCGCTTGCCGTATTCGGTCAGCAGCATGCCATTGGCGCGCCGCTCGAACAGCACCGCGCCCAGCCGCTGCTCCAGGTCCGCGACTGCACGGGTGACCACGGATTGCGCTCGATAGAGGGTTTCGCAGGCGCGGGAAATACTCCCCAGCTCAGCGACCCGCACGAAGGCACGGATTTGCATAAGGTTTGGCACGTCCATCGGATCACCCGGGCCAGCCGAGGCCGCCCTCCTAAAATTCGATAATTAAAACGCATACCAGTCGCAAGCCATCGCATTATGCCAGCGCGGCGCTGCATGCAAACCTTCGTTATCGCAAGAGGAGCCGTCCATGTCTGAATCCAACAAGAAAACAGCGCTGGTGGTCAGCGCCCATTCCGCCGACTTCGTCTGGCGCGCCGGTGGCGCCATCGCCCTGCACGCCCAGCAAGGCTATGACGTCCATATCGTGTGCCTGTCCTACGGCGAGCGTGGCGAATCCGCCAAGCTATGGCGCAAGGGCGCGGAAATGACCGAAGCCAAGGTCAAGGAGTCCCGCCAGCAGGAAGCCGAAGCGGCGGCGAAGATCCTGGGGGCCACTGTCGAATTCTTCGACCTGGGCGATTACCCGCTCAAGATCGACAACGACGCACTGCTGCGCCTGGCCCGCGTCTACCGTCGCATCCTGCCTGAGTTCGTGCTCAGCCACTCGCGACTGGACCCGTACAACTACGACCACCCCCGCGCCCTGGCCCTGGCCGAGGAAGCCCGCATCATTGCCCAGGCCGAAGGCTTCGACCCAGGCCAGAAGATTGTGGGCGCGCCGCCGGTTTACAGCTTCGAGCCTCATCAGCCCGAGCAATGCGGCTGGTGCCCGGATGTACTGCTGGATATCACCTCGGTCTGGGAGCAGAAGTATGCCGCCATCCAGTGCATGGCCGGCCAAGAGCACCTCTGGGAGTACTACACCCGCGTCGCCCTCCAGCGCGGCGTGCAGGCCAAGCGCAACGTGGGCATCACGTCCACCAAGAACATCATCTATGGCGAAGGCTACCAGAGCGTCTTCCCACGGGTAACGGAGAACCTGGGATGAGCGCGCTGATCGGCAAGACCGGCATAGTGGTACGGAACATTGAGCGGGCCGACGCCGCCTCCATCGAGGAGCTGGCCACCCTGGGGGTGGCCACGGTTCACGAAGCCCAGGGCCGCAAGGGCCTGCTGCGTAGAGACATTCGCCCTATCCAGCAGGACTTCGGCATTGCCGGCAGCGCGGTGACCGTGCTGGTGGCGCCGGGGGACAACTGGATGTTCCATGTGGCAGTGGAGCTTTGCCAGCCCGGCGACATCCTGGTCGTGGCGCCCTCCTCCCCCTGCGCCGACGGCTATTTCGGCGACCTGCTGGCCACCTCGCTCAAGGCCCGCGGCGTGGCCGCGCTGGTCATCGACGCAGGCGTGCGCGACTTCCGCACCTTGCGCGAGATGGGCTTCCCGGTATGGTCGCGGGCAATCAGCGCCCAGGGCACGGTGAAGGAAACCCTGGGCTCGGTGAACATTCCGCTGGTCTGCGGCGACCAGCTGATCCATCCGGGCGATGCCATCGTGGCTGACGACGACGGCGTGGTGGTTGTCCGTCGCGGCGAGGTCGAACCAGTACTGGCCGCCACGCGCAAGCGCGCTGACGTGGAAGAACAGAAGCGCCTGCGGCTGGCCTCTGGCGAGCTGGGACTGGACATCTACGACATGCGCCCGCGCCTGGCAGAGAAGGGCCTGCGCTACGTGGACCGCCTCGAAGACCTGGAGCAATGAGATGAGCCAACGCGCCATTCCCTGTCTGATGATGCGTGGAGGCACCTCCAAGGGCGCCTACTTCCTGGCCAGTGACCTGCCACAAGACCCACAGGTGCGAGACAAGGTGCTGCTGGCGGTGATGGGCTCTCCGGACCCACGCCAGATCGATGGCATCGGTGGCGCGGACTCTCTCACCAGCAAGGTGGCCATTATCCAGCCCTCGACCCGCCCGGACGCCGACGTGGACTACCTCTTTGGCCAGGTGGTAGTGGCCGAGCCGCGGGTGGACTACGGGCAGAACTGCGGCAACATCCTCGCCGGGGTTGGCCCTTTCGCCATCGAGCGGGGCCTGGTGTCGGCCACCGGTGAGTTGACCCTGGTGCGTATCCATATGGTCAATACCGGCCAGATCGCGATTGCCCAGGTGCCGACCCAGGACGGCGCCGTTCGCTATGAAGGCGCCGCGCGGATCGACGGCGTACCCGGCACCGCCGCCCCGCTGCTGGTGGAGTTCACCGACGTTGCCGGGTCCAGTTGCGGCAGCCTGCTGCCCACTGGCAATGCGGTCGACCTGTTCGACGGCGTAGAGGTGACCTGCATCGACAACGGCATGCCCGTGATCGTACTGCGGGCCAGCGACCTCGGCGTTAGCGGCTATGAGAGCCCGGCCGAGCTGGACGCCAACGAAGCGCTCAAGGCGCGGATCGAATCCATCCGGCTGCAGGCTGGGCCGTTGATGAACCTGGGCGATGTCAGCCAGCGCAGCGTGCCGAAGATGTGCCTGGTGGCCGAACCGCGTGACGGCGGAGCCATTCATACCCGCAGTTTCATTCCCCACCGCTGCCATGCCTCCATCGGTGTGTTCGCAGCCGTGAGCGTGGCCTCGGCCTGTCTGCTCGAAGGCGGGGTGGCCAAGGCGGTCGCCTTCGTCCCCACGGGCGACCGACCGCTGTTGTCCGTCGAGCATCCTGGCGGTGAATTCTCCGTCGAGCTGCATCTGGACAACGGCCAGATCGCCGGCTGTGGCCTGCTGCGCACGGCCCGGCTGTTGTATGACGGGAAGGTGCAGATACCCCGGGGGGTGTGGCCCTAGGCAGCATGAGACCTGGCTCGATACTCGGTGACTCCCTTCGACTGGACTCACCTGGCAGATACCCTGGCGGCCAAGCGCAATGTCTAGGCCGTGGCGTTCAGCTTGGTCCGAGGCCTTGCCGAGTCACCGCCAAGGCTTGCTATAGTGCCCCCGCCTGCGCTCCGCGGCGCACCCGGGGATTCGACCATGAGAGACATCGCCATCCTGCTCTACCCAGACATGCTCATGCTGGACATGGCCGGGCCCGCGGAAGTGTTCTCCATTGCCAATCGCTACCTGGGTCAGGAGCAGGGTTACCGCATTACCACTCTTGCCGCCCCGGCGAGCCGTATACAAGCCTCGAACGGTATCACCTTGCACGCCGACCTTCGGCTGGAGGACGCGCCGCTGGCCTGGGACCTGTTGCTGGTGCCCGGCGGGCCGGGGGCCTATAACGGACAACATCAGACCGACCTCACCTGGTTGCGGGAGGCCGCCGGTGCTTCGCGTCGCCATGGGTCCATCTGCACCGGTGCCTTCATGTTGGGCGAGGCCGGGCTTCTCGAGGATCGTCGCGTCACCACTCACTGGCACTACATCAGTCGGCTGAAACAGCGTTACCCTCGGGTGACGCTGGAAACCGACCGGATCTTCGTGAAGGATGGCAACCTGTTGACCTCCGGAGGCATTACCGCCGGGATCGACATGGCCTTGTCCGTGGTCAGCGAAGACCACGGGCGTGGCGTGGCGCTGGATGTGGCCAAGGTGCTACTGGTGGTCATGCAACGCCAGGGCGGCCAGGCGCAATTCAGCCCGCTGGTCGCTGAGCTGGCGATGGACGACTCGCCCATCGCCCAGGTGCAGCGCTATGTGCTGGAGCATCTGGAAGAGCCCTTCAATGTCGAACGGCTGGCCGGCCTCGCGGCCATGAGTGCGCGCCATTTCGCCAGGCAGTTCAAGCGGGAAAGCGGCACCACCCCCATGGAGTTCATCCAGCGCGCCCGGGTGGACCGCGCCCGCCAGTTATTGGAAAGCGGCGACCTTCCCCTCAAGACAGTGGCCTTCCGCAGCGGCTTCGGCAGTACCCGCCACATGCGCCTGGCATTCAACGATCGTCTCGGGCTGACGCCGGATCAATATCGGCGGCAGTTCGGGTGAAGGTCGCGGTCGTTCGTTTTAAGGCATATCTCAACGCCCTGTAACCTTCGGGGGCTTCGCCCCGCTCCTACACCCGCGCAACCATGTAGGAGACGGGCACCGCCGCAGACGGAGCTCGCGAAGACCTTTGCTGGCACCATGCCGCATCCTTCGCTATCTAGGCACAACCACAGCTCAAGCTCGCCCCCTCCTGCACACTCAAAGCGAACCCCTCATCCAGCCAGCCGGTGATGCCGCCGAGCATTTCCTTGACCTTGAAGCCCAGCGCCGCCAGGCGCACGGCGGCGCGGTGCACGCCATTGCAGTGGGGGCCGGCGCAATAGACCACGAAGAGCGTGTCGGCCCCATAGCCGGCCAGGCCCTCCCGGGTAAGGCTGCGTTGGGGGAGATTGATGGCGCCGGGAATGTGCCCCGCGGCGAAGGCTTCGGCACTGCGTACATCCACCAAGACGTAGTCAACCTGGCCACTGAGCTGGCTGTGATAGACGTCCGAGCAGTCGGTCTCGAAGGCCAGGCGATTGCTGAAGTGCATCAAGGCTACGCTGGGCAAGGCGGCTGGGGTGTGGCTGACGAGGCTGGTCATGATCTTGCTCCTGTGTGATCTGGCCCTACTGTATTTCCCTGGCGCTTATGGCTACAGTGGCGACTCTGACAGGTACCGGCAGGTTTCCGCCAAAATGCAGCCTACTCCCGGCATAGTCGCCATCGTCGCCTACGACGGCCTCTGCACATTCGAATTCGGCATCGCCGTGGAGATCTTCGGCCTGGCGCGGCCGGAGTTCGAATTTCCCTGGTACCGGCACCGGATTCTCGCGGCGGATGCCGGCCCGCTGCGAGCCATGGGCGGCATCCAGGTGCTTGCCGACGCTGGGCTGGACGGGCTGGACGAGGCACACACGGTCGTGATTCCGGGCTGGCGCAGCCGCGAGCAGGGGCCTCCCGCCGCGCTGCTGGAGGCCTTGTGCCGGGCACAGCAGCGCGGCGCGCGCCTGCTGTCGATTTGCTCGGGTGTGTTCGTGCTGGCGGCGGCGGGCTTGCTGGACGGCAAGCGAGCCACCACCCACTGGCGCTACACGGCGGAGCTCGCGGCACGCTACCCGGCAATCGAAGTGGACCCTGACGTACTCTACGTGGACGCCGGCCAGATCATCACTTCCGCTGGTAGCGCAGCCGGGATCGACGCCTGCCTGCATCTGGTCAGTCGGGATTTCGGCACGGCGGTGGCCAACAGCGTGGCGCGTCGGCTGGTGATGGCGCCGCAGCGCGGTGGCGGGCAATTGCAATTCATTCCGGCGCCAGTGGCCCAGGACGCTCGCAATGATCTGACTCCGGTGCTGGACTGGGCCAGACGGCACCTGCACCAGCCCATCACCGTGAGCAGCCTGGCCGAACGCGCCCTGATGAGCGAGCGCACCTTCCTGCGCCGGTTCAGCGAAGCCACGGGGCTTGCCCCCAAGGCCTGGCTGCAGCAGGCACGCCTTGCCCTGGCGCGCGAGCTGCTGGAAACCGGCAACCTGCCCCTCGAACGCCTGGCAGAGCGCTGCGGCTATGGCTCGACGGAAGCCTTCCGCCTGGCCTTTCGCAAGCACAGCGGGCTGGCGCCGTCGGCCTATCGCGCACGTTTCGGGCAAGTCTCAGGGACTTCGAGCGCGGCGCCGGCCTAAGCGGGCCCGAGGCCTCTTCCAGGGAACGACCCGCCGACATCGGCTGTCGGTTAGAACAGCAGCGGCGCAAAGCCGTGACGCTTTCAGGTTCCCTTAGGAGTAAACGATGAAGTTCCAAAAACAGGCCATGGCCGGCCTCTACCTGGCCACCTCGCTGTTCACCGCTCATGCCCTGGCAGCCGATGACAGCGCGCACAAGCATGACACAGGTGTGCACACCGAGATCCGTGACGGGGCCAATGAGACCCCTGAAAGCAACAAGGGCAAAGGTGGCGGCCTCCTTGACATGGGCCCGGTGAAACAACGGGCCGAAGACCAGAAGCCGGGCAAGTCGGAGAAGAAGTACGAGAACCAATACGAAACCGACCGTACCAAGAAGAAAGGCGAAGGCCAGTAAGGCCAGCGCGCCCTCAGGCGCGTCGCCTACCAGCCTCCGCCCAGCGCCACGATCAGCTCCACGCTGGTGACGAGTTGTGTACTGACCAGGCTCAGCAGGCTTTCCTGTTGGCTGAGCAAGGTAGCCTGGGTCGTGGCCACGTCCAGGTAGTCGATTTTCCCGGCTTCGTATTGGTCGACCGTGACCCGGGCTGACTCGGCGGCAGCGGCGACAGCTCGGGTACGAGCGGCCAGCTCTGGCTCCTGGGTGCGCAGTTGCACCAGGTAATCCTCGACTTCGCCAAGGCCTGTCAGCACGGTCTGTCGGTAGGCAGCCACCTGGGCATCGTAGCTGGCCCGGGCCTGGTCGACGCTGGCGCGGGTGGCACCGAAATCCAGCAGGTTGCCGGTCAACGAGGGGCCGATGGACCAGAAGCGGGTCGGAGCATTGAATAGCGTGCTCAGGCTGCTGGCCTGGTAGCCTCCGCTGGCGCTCAAGGTAAGGTCAGGGTAGTAGGCCGCCGTAGCGACGCCTACGGCGGCATTGGCGGCGGCCACTTCACGCTCGGCCGCGGCGATATCCGGACGACGCTCCAGTAACTGGCTGGGGAGCCTCACCGGGATGTCGGGTATATGCCAGGCCCAGGCGTCCTGGCCGCTGGCCGGGCGCGCCGCCAGGCTGAATTCTGCCGGGGCCTTGCCAATCAGCAAGGCAATGGCGTGTTCATATTGGGCGCGCTGCCACTGGTAGTCCAGCAGCGTGGCCCGGGCGCTTTCAAGTTGGGTCTGAGCCTGGGCCAAGTCCGCGCGGGAGCTGATCTGCTCTTCATATTTATTCTCTACCACCTTCAGGTATCGCTCGTAGGTCGACACCGTAGCCCGATACAGCTCCAGCTGCTGGTCGAGCAAACGCAGCTTGAAGTAATCCTGGGCCAACTCGGACTGCGCGCTCAAGGTCGCAGCAGCCAGGTCCGCGGCGCTGGCCTGGGCGCTGGCGCGGTTCTCCTCCAGCGTTCGACGTAGCTTGCCCCAGAGGTCCAGTTCCCAGCTGGCACTGAGCGTTGCCTGATGGGTATCGCTTGCCCCGGACTGGCTGCCTACCGTGCTGGAAGCGCTGCTGGCGCTTTCGCTACGGGTGCTGGCCAGGGTCGCGTCCAGGCTGGGGAACAGGTCGGCCCTGGAAGCCCGGGCCAACGCCAGGGCTTGCTGATACTGGGCCTGGTACTGCGCCACGTTCTGATTGTTCAGCGTCACCTGATCCATCAGCCCGTCCAACTGGGCATCGTGATAGGCCGTCCACCAGCGCCCCTTGGGCTGATCATCCTTGGGCGCGGCGGCAGTCCAGCCGGCGGCTTCCTTGAAGGCTACCGGGGCGGCGGCGCTGGGGCGTTGGTAGTCTGGCCCCACCATGCACCCGCCCAGCATGGCGAGCAGCAACAGTGAAGGGGCGAAACGGCAGAGGGCAGGCAACTTCATGAAAGACTCTCAGGGCCGAGGCGGCGAATTCGCAGATTCCACTGGCGGCGAGTGACGCGGCTCAAGCGGTCGAAATAGAGGTACAGCACAGGCGTGGTGAACAACGTCAGCAACTGGCTCAGCGCCAGGCCACCGCAGATGGCCAGGCCCAGGGGGCGCCGCAGGTCGGCATCGCCGCCGCTGGCCAGGGCCATGGGCAAGGCACCGAAGAACGCTGCCAGGGAGGTCATCAGAATCGGTCGCAGCCGTTGCCGGCAGGCTTCCACAATGGCTTGCTCAGGACTCATGCGTAGCTGGCGCTCGGCAACCAGCGCGAAGTCGATCAGCATGATGGCGTTTTTCTTCACGATGCCGATCAGCAGGAGGATGCCGATCAACGCAATGACCGTGAGCTGGGTACCGGTGATCTGCAGCAATAGCAGTGCCCCCAACCCGGCCGACGGGAGGGTGGACAGGATGGTCAGGGGGTGGATGTAACTTTCGTAGAGCACCCCTAGCACGATGTAGACCGCGAGCAACGCGGCGAGGATCAGCCACGGCATGCTGCTGGCCAGCGAGGCGCTGGCGGCAGCCGTGCCAGAGTAGCTGCCGTGCACCTGGGACGGCAGGCCGATCTGTTGCAATGCTGCCTTGACCGCGGCCTGGGCGGCTTCCAGGGTGACCCCGTCGGCCAGGTTGAAGGCCACTGTGCTGGTCGCCGACTGCCCGGCGTGGGCGACGGACAAGGGCGCCTCGGCGCTGGCGAACCGGGCGATGGCGCTCAACGGTACTTGTGCGCCCTGGTCGTTGATCAGGTACAGCTCGCTGAGCACGCTGGGGTCCTGGCTGTAGCGGGCAGCCAGGTCCATGATCACGTAATACTGGTTCAGCGTGCGATAAACCGTGGCCACGTTGGCCTGGCTGAAGGCGTTGCCCAGGAAGCTGTCCAGATCATCCACGCTGACGCCGAGCCGGGAAGCGGCAGCGCGGTCGATTTCCAGCATCACTTCCTGGCCGCCCGTCTGCGCGTCCGAATCCACCGAAGTCAGCTGAGGCAGGCGACGCAGCGCCTGCTCGACCTTGGGCGTCCAGGTCCGTAGCAGGGCCAGGTCATCGGCCTGGAGGCTGAACTGATAGGTGGCGTTGGCGCTGCGCCCCCCGATGTGCAGGTCTTCGATGGGCATGGCGAACATCTGGATGCCCGCATGGGTGCTGTAGGCCTTGCTCAACCGGTTGGCGATCTGCTGGGCCGTCGCCTGTCGCTCGCTGAAATCCTTCAGGCGAATGAACAACTGCGCCGTATTGCGCGAGCCGA
Source organism: Pseudomonas massiliensis (assembly GCF_000826105.1). Taxonomy (GTDB): domain Bacteria; phylum Pseudomonadota; class Gammaproteobacteria; order Pseudomonadales; family Pseudomonadaceae; genus Aquipseudomonas; species Aquipseudomonas massiliensis. The sequence continues at coordinate 2,083,403 of NZ_CCYK01000007.1, forward strand.
AGCCCCCGCTGCCGGTCGATGCCATGACCGCGGCCACGTCCGGATCCTTGGCCATGGCCTGGGAGATCTCCAGGATGTAGGGCTTCAGTGCCTGGTAGGAAATGTTCTGGTCGGCCCGGATGGCGCCCATCAGAACGCCTGTATCCTGGGCCGGGAAAAACCCCTTGGGCACCACGGTATAGAGGTAAATATTCAAGACCAGTGTCAGCAACAGACTGAACAGGGTCAGCAAGCGATGCCGCATGACCCAGCCGAGCGCGCTCAGGTAGAGCGCCTGCAGGTCATCCAGCACGGCTTCGATCGCCCGATACAGGCGTGGCGCTCGCTTGCCCGAGGGTGCCGGGCGCAGAAACGCTACGCAGAGCACCGGCGTAATGCTCAGGGACACCAGCATGGACAGGCCTAGGGCGATGCTCAGGGTTACGGCGAATTCGCGGAAAAGTCGCCCGACGATGCCGCCCATCAGAAGCAGAGGAATGAACACCGCTACCAGAGAGACCGTCATGGACAGCACGGTGAAACCCACTTCCCGAGTCCCCTGCAAGGCCGCCCGCAGGGGGCGCATGCCGCGCTCCTGATAGGTGGCGATGTTTTCCAGCACGACTATGGCATCGTCCACCACAAAGCCGGTGGCGATGATCAGCGCCATCAGCGACAGGTTATCCAGGCTGTACCCCAGCACGTACATGGCCGCGCAGGTACCGACCAGGGACACGGGCAAGGCCACCGCGGGAATGAGGGTCGCACGCAGGTTGCGCAAGAACACGAACACTACCGCTACCACCAGCAGTACGGCGATCAGCAAGGTGACTTCCGTGTCGCGCAGAGAAGCGCGAATGGTGGGCGAGCGGTCGATGACCTTCACCAGTTGCACATCGCCCGGCAGCATGGCCTGCAGCGTAGGCATGAGCGCGCTTACCGCGTCTATGGTGTCGAGCATGTTGGCCCCGGCCGAGCGGGTAACGCCGAGGGTCACCGAGGGCTGTCCGTTGTAGTAGCCAGCCACGTACACATCTTCCACGGCATCGTAGACCCTGGCGACGTCGCGAAGGTAAACCGCGGCGCCGTCATGGTAGCCCACGACCAGGCCTTGGTAGTCGGCCGCGGTCTCCAGCTGCTGATTGGTTTCGATGGCCCAGCTTTGCGCACCCATCTGCAGCGCCCCCACGGGCTTGTTACGAGTGGCGTTGCTCAAGGTATCGCTGACCTGCGTCAGACTGATGCCCGCATGGCTGAGCGGCTGCGGCTGCACGTCCACCCGCACCGCCGGCAGCGAGCCACCGCGCACCGAAACCTGCCCTACTCCCTGCACCTGGGCGATCTTCTGCTGCAACAGACTGGACGCCAGGTCGTACAACTGGCCAGCATCCCGGGTCGCCGAGGTCAGCGCCAGCATGATCACCGGGCCATCGGAGGGATTTGCCTTGCGATAGGTCGGCAGCGACTTCATCGCGCTGGGAAGCAGGCTGCGAGCGGCGTTGATAGCTGCCTGTACGTCGCGAGCGGCGCCGTTGATGTCACGGTCCAGATCGAACTGCAGAACGATGTTGGTCGAGCCCTGGCTACTGCTGGAGGTCATTTCGGTAACCCCCGCGATTTGCCCCAGGGTACGCTCCAACGGTGTGGCCACGGTCGCGGCCATGGTTTCCGGGCTGGCCCCCGACAAGCTGGCTTCCACCATCACGGTGGGGAAGTCCACCTGGGGCAGCGGCGCCACGGGTAGCAGGCTATAGCCCAACCCGCCGAGCAGCAGCAGGGCCAGGGTCAAAAGCACCGTGGCCACGGGCCGGGCGATGAATACGCGGCTCAGGTTCATGCCGTGCTCCGGACGCGCAGGCACCGTTGCAGTCTTTCAGCCAGGCGGTCGAAGGCCAGGTAGATCACTGGGGTTGTGAACAGGGTAAGCAGTTGGCTGAGCAGCAGCCCGCCAACGATGACCAGGCCCAGTGGCCGTCGCAGTTCCGCGCCCGCCCCGGTGGCGAACATCAGGGGCACCGCGCCGAGCAACGCTGCCATGGTGGTCATCAGGATAGGCCGCAAGCGCAACAGGCAGGCACGATGGATGGCGTCACGGGGGGTCAGCCCTTCTGCCCTGCCTTGCAAGGCGAAGTCGACCATCATGATGGCGTTCTTCTTGACGATGCCGATGAGCAGGATTACCCCGATCAGCGCGATGAGGGAGAAATCGCTGCCACTGAGCAACAACGCCAGCAGCGCGCCGATCGCCGCCGATGGCAGTGTCGAAAGGATGGTAAGCGGATGGATGTAGCTCTCATAAAGCACGCCCAGAACGATGTACATGGTCAAGAGCGCGGCCAGGATCAGCCAGAGGGTATTGGCCGATGCCTGCTGGAAAGACGCCGCCGCGCCTTGGTAGCGGAGGGTCACGGACGCAGGCGCGTCCACCTGCTTCAGCGCTTCGGCCACGGCCTTCTGGGCATCTTCCAGGGAGTGACCCTCGGCAAGGTTGAACGATACCGTCACCGCCGGAAACTGGCCCAGTCGATTCAATGACAGGGCGCCGGTGCGCTGGCTGATCCTGGCAATGCTGCTCAGCCGCACCAGGCTGGTACTGGCCGTGCTGCTGGAACTGGCAGTCGAGCTGCTGCTCGTGCTGGAGCCGACGCTGCTGGTAGTGCCGGTAGTGCTCGAGCTGGACGTAGCGGTCGTGGTTGTGCTGTCCGTGCCGGCCGCCAGGTAGATCTGGTCGAAGGCCGCCATGGATTGCTGGAACTTGCCAGGCACCTGCAGTACCACGCGGTACTGGTTGGCCTGGGTGAAGATGGTGGAGATGAGCCGCTGGCCAAAGGCGTTGTACAGGGCGGCGTCCACGTCTGCGGCGGTGATGCCGAAGCGCGCCGCGGCCTGGCGGTCAAGGTCGACGTAGGCGACCAGGCCCTGGTCCTGAAGGTTATCGATGACATCTTTCATTTCCGACCGTTGTTGCAGCGCGGCCATCAGTTTGGGCAGCAGGGCGGCCAGGCGAGCGCTGTCGGCGTCGTCGAGGGTGAACTGGTATTGGCTAGGCGTGAGCTGGTCGTCCACGCTCAGGTCCTGAGCCGCTACCATGTCCAGGCGGATGCCGGCCACCGCCTGGCTGGCCTGAGCCAGCCGGGCGATCACTTCGTCAGCGCGCTCGTCTCGCTCGCTGAATGGCTTGAGCTGGATCTGCAGGCGCCCGTTGTTCAGGGTCGCGTTGGTGCCATCCACGCCCAGGGTGGAGGATACCGAGGCCACGGCCGGGTCGCGGCCGACCACCTCGACCATCGCGGCCTGTCGGCGGGCCATTTCACTGAAGGAGACGTCTTGGGAGGCCCGGGTGAAACCCTGGATCAGCCCAGTGTCCTGGTTCGGGAAGAAGCCCTTGGGCACTGCCAGGTAGAGCGCCGCGGTCAAAGCGAAGGTGCCGATGGCCACCAGCAAGGTCAGCCCTTGATGCGCCAGCACCCAGCCCAGGCCGCGGTCGTAGGCTTGAGTAAGACGGGTGAACTGATGTTCGCTCCAACGGGCGAAGCGGCCCTGCTCCTCAGGCTTGAGATGCTTGAGCAGATACGCGCAAAGCATCGGCGTCAGGGTAAGGGAAATCACCATGGACACCAGGATCGCCACGGCCAGGGTAATGGCGAACTCACGGAATAGCCGGCCTACCAGGTCCCCCATGAACAGCAGTGGGATCAGTACCGCCACCAGGGACAAGGTAAGCGAGATGATGGTGAAGCCGATCTCCCCAGACCCCTTCAGGGCGGCCTGCATCGGGCTATCGCCCTCTTCCAGGTGACGGGAAATGTTCTCCACCACCACGATGGCGTCGTCGATCACGAATCCAGTCGCGATGGTCAGCGCCATCAGGCTGAGGTTGTTCAGGCTGAAGCCGGCCAGGTACATCACCCCAAAGGTGCCCACCAAGGACAGTGGAACGGCGGCGCTGGGAATCAGGGTAGCGGTGATATTGCCCAGGAAAACGAAGGTCACCATCACCACCAGGGCGATGGACAGTACAAGTTCGAACTGCACGTCGTGAATGGACGCCCGGATCGTCTGCGTGCGGTCAGCCAGCACCTGCAACTTCACGCTGTCCGGCAAGGCTTGCTGCAGGCTCGGGAGTTGCGCCTGGATGGCATCGACCACCTGAATCACATTGGCCCCAGGCTGTCGTTGTACGTTGATGACGATGGCGGGCTGGCCGTTGGCGCTGGCGGCCAGGTAAGCGTTCTCACTGCCGTCTTCGGTGGCGGCCACGTCACGCAGGAAAAGGGCCGCGCCATTCTCGTACTTCAATACCAGGTCGCCGTACTGCTGGGCGTCGCGCAACTGATCGTTGGCATCGATGGTAATCGAGTGGTCCGGCCCGTCGAAGCCGCCTTTGGAGCCGTTGACGTTGGCGTCGTTGACGGTGTCGTAGAGGTCTTCCAGGGTCAGCCCATGTGCGGCCAGCGCGGCCGGGTCGGCGTTGATGCGTACCGCCGGCTGGTGCCCGCCAGCCAGGCTGACCAGGCCAACGCCCTTGATCTGGGACAGCTTCAGGGCTATTCGGGTATTGATCAGGTCCTGCACCTGGGTCAGCGGCAGGCTGTCGGAGGTGGCGGCCAGGGTGATCACCGCCGTATCGGCCGGGTTGACCTTCTTGTAGGTGGGCGGGTTGGGCAAGTCCGATGGCAAGAGGCTGTCAGCGGCATTGATGGCGGCTTGCACTTCCTGCTCGGCTTCATCGAGCGACAGGCTCAAGGCGAACTTGAGGTTGATCACCGAGGCGCCCGCTGAACTGGTGGAATACATCTGCTCCAGACCCGCCATCTGGCCCAGCTGACGCTCCAGAGGGGCGGTCACCGATGTGGCCAGTACGGTCGCGCTGGCGCCCGGATAAAGCGCGGTGACCTGGATGGTGGGATAGTCCACTTCCGGCAGCGCCGAGGTAGACAACAGGCGATAGGCGAAGGCGCCGGCACAGAGCACGGCCAGCATCAACAGTACCGTGGCCACCGGCCTTTGGATGAACAGGCGTGACGGGTTCATGGACGCGCCTCGCTGCCGGCGACCTCGGTGGCTTGTTCGACCGTGACCTGGATACCGTCGCGTAGATGATCGATGCCACGGGTGACTACCCGCTCGTCCGCGGTCACCCCCTCGAGGATCACGGTGCGATCTCCCGTCACCGGACCGCTGGTGACCGCACGGCGTACTACCTTGTCGCTGGTATCGAGTACGTAAACGAAGTTGCCACTGGCGCCCAGTTGTACGGCGGCCGAAGGTACGGTCACCGCCTGGCTCAAGACCTGAGTGCGGACCTTCACGTTGACGAACTGGTTGGGATACAGCTTCTGGTCGGCATTGGAGAACCGGGCCTTGAGCTTGATGCTGCCGGTGGCGGTGTCGATCTCGTTGCTGATGAACTTAAGCTCGCCCGTGGCCAGCTCCAGATCCTGCTGCGCATCCAGGGCTTGTACCGGCAAGGCCTGGCCAGCGCGCAGCTTGGGCAACAGTTCGGCCAACTGCGCCTGGGGCAGGCTGAAGGTCACGGCAATGGGGTCGGTTTGGGTCACGGTCACGATGCCAGTGGTGTCGCTGGCATGCACCATGTTGCCAGGGTCCACCAGGCGCAGGCCGACGTAGCCGTCGATGGGCGAGACGATACGGGCGTACTCCAGGTCCAACCGGGCAGCGGCGATCTGCGCTTCGTCGGCTTGCACAGCGCCCTGGTATTGGCCCACGGTGGCGGCCTGGGTGTCCAGGTCCTGGCGGGCCAGAGAATCCTTGTCGAACAGCCGCTGGTAGCGCGCCAGGGTCAGCTGGGCGCTCTTGAGCAGGGCGCGGTTCTGCGCCAGATCGCCCTGGTACTGGGCCAGGGTCGCCTGGTAGCTTCGAGGGTCGATCTGGGCCAGTAACTGGCCTTTTTTCACAGGCTGTCCTTCGGTGAAATACACCGCTTGCAGCTGGCCATCCACCCGACTGGTAACGGTGACCGAGGCGTTGGCCACTACCGTCCCAAGCGCCGTCTGATAGACCGGCACATCCTGGCGCTGGGCCTGACCCACCGTCACCGTCACCCCGGCGGAGCTGCCGCCGGCCATGCTTGGGCCACCTGGCCCGCCCGGAGCCGCGGGCGGGCCGCCCATTGGAGCACTCTGGTTGCCATGCAGCGAGCGCCAGACACCCATGCCCACGAACACTACGGCCAGGGCGGCCGCTATGACAAAAAGAATGCGGAGGGTACGCCTGGATCGTTCAGCCATCTGTTCCTGCTCTTGAAAAAAGCCCGCCGGACATGGCAAGGCACGGCGCAATGGTGGCCGACAAATGTGCAGGGAAAATGGAGTTTGCCCGCCGCACTTGAATCAGCCGGCCGGGGCGTCCTAAATAGCAGGGCCTTCACGATGCGTAGCCCCCATGAAAATCAGCATTTCCAGCAAGCTTTTCCTTGCCGTGCTCGCCAGCGTCCTGCTGGTGATCGTCAGCATGGGCGCGGCCAGCAATTGGAGTTTCGCCCGTGGCTTCGTCGGCTATCTCAACGAGCTGGCAATGCAGCGGGTCGACGCCCTGGTACCGCGCATGGCTCAGGCCTATGTCGCTGAAGGCGGCAACTGGGATTTTATCCGCCATCACCCCCAGCGCTGGTTCGATCTACTGCGGCCGGACCCTCCGGCGACCCCCGAAGAACATGAAATGCGCATCCCGCCAGCCTCCGACCTTACAGGCACCGTGTTCCGCACGGCGCTGCTCGACGCCCGGCACCAGCGGGTGGCCGGCTATCCTGCTATCGGTGACGACGCCTTGCTCGCGCCCATAGACGTGGCTGGCAGCACTGTCGGCTGGATAGCCGTGAGCCCTTTCCAGAGCGTGACCGAGGCTGGCGGCGAGCGCTTCCAGCAGTACCAGCTGCGCACCAGTATCGCCATGGGCCTGGTGTCGTTGCTGCTCGCCATGCTCATCGCAGCCTGGATATCCCGCACCCTGCTGGCCCCGGTCAAGCGGGTGGCGGCGGCCACCCATCGCCTGGCGGCCGGCGAGTATCAGAGCCGAGTCACCGTAAGAACCCAGGACGAAGTGGGCCAACTGGCCGCCGACTTCAATCACCTGGCTCATACCCTGGAGCGTAACGAGCAAGTGCGTCGGGAGTTCATGGCCGATGTGTCCCATGAGCTGCGTACGCCTTTGTCGATCCTCAGGGGAGAGCTGGAAGCCATCGAGGACGGCGTGCGCCGCCTGGACGCCGCATCGGTGAAATCCCTGCAAGGAGAGGTCGCCATGCTAAGCAAGCTGGTGGACGATCTGTATGAGCTATCTCTCGCGGATGTGGGTGCCCTCGCCTACCGCAAGCAGCCCTGCGATCTGGCCCAGCTGGTGTCGCTGTGCGTCGGTAGTTTCCAGGAGCGCTATGCCGAACGAGGCATCGAGCTGAGACTCACGTCGCTTCACGGCCCGCTGCGGGTGGAGGCCGACCCTGCGCGCCTACAGCAGTTGCTGAACAACCTGCTGGAGAACAGCCTGCGCTACACGGACCGCGGCGGTGAGTTGCGCATCGGCCTCGCTCAGCAAGAGACTCAGTGGCGCCTGGACTTTCAGGATTCCGCGCCCGGCGTGACACCGGCGCAACTGGCCAGGTTGTTCGAGCGATTCTATCGAGGCGAAGGCTCTCGCAGTCGAGCCAGCGGCGGCGCCGGCCTGGGCCTGGCCATTTGCAGCAGCATCGCCCAGGTCCATGGTGGCGAGCTGAGCGCAGCCCCGTCGCCCCTGGGCGGGTTATGGCTGACGCTGCGCCTGCCGAAAGCGGTATAGGCGATGGCAGCGCCCATCCTGATCGTCGAGGACGAGCCCAAGTTGGCCGCGCTTCTGCGCGACTACCTTGAAGCCGCGGGCTTCCCTACCCTCTGCGTGGCCAACGGCCTGGATGCTGCGGCGGCGGTGCGTACCCATCGGCCGCGTCTCGTCCTGCTGGACTTGATGCTGCCCGGACGCGACGGCCTGGAGGTGTGCCGGGACATCCGTTCGTTCAGTCCGGTGCCCATCATCATGCTTACCGCTCGGGTGGAGGAAAGCGACCGCCTGCAGGGGCTGGACCTTGGCGCAGACGACTACGTGTGCAAGCCCTTCAGCCCCCGTGAGGTGGTCGCCAGGGTGAAGGCGGTCCTACGCCGCGCGCCGTCGATTGCCAGCCCTACCCCCGGCGGCGCTCGCCTAGTGATCGACCACGAGGCACACCAGGCCAGCTTTGACGGCGTGATGCTGGAGTTGACCCGGGTAGAACTGCGCCTGCTGGATACCCTTTCCAGCGCGCCGGGGCGAGTGTTCTCCCGGGACCAATTGCTTGACCACCTGTATCCGGACCGGCGCATCGTGACCGACCGGACCGTGGACAGTCACGTGCGCAACCTGCGACGCAAGCTGGCCCAGGCTTGCCCGGGGGATGACCCTATCCAGTCTTTATACGGCGTGGGTTACAAATGGGCCGCCGCTTCCTAGACACGGTGCTGTTGCACGAAGGAAGCCGCCAGCAACTGCCGCAAAACGCCCTCGAGTTCCGCCGCCTGAAATGGCTTGTGGATGACCGGCACGCCTGGAAACTGAGCCTGGACCTCGGCGCCCGGGTTTCCGGAGACGAAGGCAAAGGGAATGCCTCGCGCCTGCAGGGTACGGGCAACGCCGAACACCGGCTGGTTGTCCAGGTAGACATCCAGCAACGCCAGATCGAAGTTACCGCTTTCAGCCAGCCACTGCCCTTGCTCCAGCGTATGGGCCAGGCGCACCCCCTCGCCCACGCCCACGGCGTCCAGCAGGGCTTCGACGAACATGCTGACCAGCGCGTCGTCTTCAACCACCAATACTCGCAGGTCATGTAGACGGTCATCGCCCCAGGGGGCGCCTGGTAATGTCATGTGCAGCACTCGTGCAAGTTGTGGAGATGAATCATGGACGCTGGCGTCCTAACGCTACGGGGCCGCGCGCCATTTGTCGAGCGGGGCGATGACAAGACCCGGCAACGGCCCAGGGCCAGCGCGCGCTGTCCGTCTGAAGCCCCTTGGCGATGAGGAAGTATGCATCGGCATGAGATGCCAATGTCGGCAACCACGCGCACGAGCAGGTTATCAGTGTCCAACTGGCGGACTGGGTCTGATGGGCCAGGCCAACGAAGACGCTTTGGTCACAGCCTGGCAATTGGCAGCGCTATGCTGATGATAACGCTGCCTTCATGAAGCCTTCAGTCGGCTCCAAGGTTTTCGTCGTCTCGACTCTGACGATCCTGTCGCGTAGTAGGTTGTGGCCGCGCGGCCTCGCCTGGCTTGCCGCCGCTGGAGCCGGTGATGCCGCTTCCGGCATCTTCCGGGCGGCCAGGCAGGCCACGGGCGTCTTCGGGCCGGTCACGACGAGGCCACTGCCGGCCGCTGGTGTTATCGGATTTCATGGAAGTCTCCGGGGCTGAGGGTTTCGAAGGATTTGAAAACCTGAGGCCTCGGAGAGTTCTATCCGCAATGCCCGCCTACTCGTAAAACGGCTCGACGGTCGTCCGTTCCCCAGCGAAGAAGGCATCAGCCACCACCCGCAGGGGCTGCACGTCCATGTCCTGGCCGCATGCCTGGACCAGTTCGTGGAAATGCCGGTACAGCGCAGGGTACTCGCCCTCCTCCGACACTGCCATTGGCATGCCGTCGAGGGTGACAACGGCGCCACCCTGGTCAAGGCGCAGGGTGCCATCTTCGGCCTCCAGTTCAATGCGCCAGAGCTCATCATGGCCATGATCGAAGTCCAGGTCCACGCTCACCGGCAACCCTTGGGCGTCACGCAAGGCCATGGTCGCGGCAATGGGGGCCTGGCAATTGGCGGGTACCCGCAGCTCGGCCTGTTCAATGAACAAGGACGTGGGCAGCAGCTCGGTCACGATGGACAAGGCATTGATGCCAGGGTCGAACACCCCCAGGCCTCCGGCGCGCCAGATCCATGTTTGCCCCGGGTGCCACTTGCGAACGCTTTCTTTCCACTGCACCCGCACCGCCTTGAGCGGCCGCCCCACGAGCCAGGCGCGAGCAGCCTCTACCCCCGGAGCGAACCGGGAATGCCAGGCGAACAGGCCGGCGAGCCTGGCGTCGCGGGCCTGGGCCACCAGGGCCATGGCCTCGCCCAGGCTAGCGCAAGGCGGTTTCTCCACCAACACGTGCTTGCCGGCCTTCAGAGCCTCATGGACAAGACCATGGCGGCCTTGCGGTGGCGTGCAGAAGGCGATGGCATCGAGGCCCGGCTGCGACGCCAGTAGCTCGGTAAGCGTGCCGAAGTTGGGCACACCCGGGCAAGGCGCGCCCTGGGTCGCAACCCCCTCCAGGGAAAACATCGGGTTGGCGCGAATGGCAGGCAGGTGCTGATCCTGGGCGATCTTGCCGTACCCCACCAGGCCAAGACGAATGGGCTGCATCGAACACTCCTGTTGTATTGTTGTAGAGAGCCAAGCCTGCCGATTGTAGGAGCCCGTGCAGCCGACGGATAGCTCCCGGGCGGAAAAGCCCTTTGCGAGCTGCCGCTGGCTTTCATCAGCATCGCGTCAATAGCGAGGCTTGACCGCCTTCCAGTCCGGCTTGTAGCGCTGCATCTGACGCACGTCGTCCCTTTGCCGTATTCCACAGCTCAGGAACTGGTCATGAAGTTTGCCCAGCTGATCGTGATCAAGCTCTACTCCCAGCCCTGGCGCCTTGGTGATGCTCACGCAGCCATTGCGAATAGGCAGCTTGCCGCCCTTGATCACTTCCTCGTCGGGTTCCTGCCACGGATAGTGAGTGTCGCAGGCGTAGTCCAGGTTGGGGGTCGCGGCGGCCACGTGGGCCATGGCCATGAGGCTGATGCCAAGATGGGAGTTCGAATGCATGGAGACCCCCAGGCCAAAGGTGGCGCATAGCTTGGCCAGGTGCTGCGTATCGCGCAGGCCGCCCCAGTAATGATGGTCGGCGAGGACGATCTGTACGCTGTTCAGAGCCACGCTGCGGCGCAACTCATCGAAGTCGGTGACCACCATGTTGGTGGCCAGCGGCAGACCGGTACGCCGGTGCAGCTCGGCCATGCCCTCCAGGCCCGGCGTGGGGTCTTCGTAGTATTGCAGGTCATCGCCAAGCAGCTCTGCCATGCGCAGTGCGGTTTCCAACGACCAGTTGCCGTTGGGGTCGATTCGCAAGGGGTGGCTGGGGAAGGCCCGCTTGAGAGCCTTGATGCAGGCTACCTCGTGCTCGGGCGCCAGGGCGCCGGCCTTGAGCTTGATGCTCTGGAAGCCATAGGCTTCGATCATGCGCCCGGCCTGTGCCACGATCTGGGCCTCGGTCAGGGCCTCGCCCCAGTTGTCCGGCGGATAGGGGCTGTCCACATGCTGAGCGTATTTGAAGAACAGGTAGGCGCTGAACGGCACCTGGTCACGAACCACGCCACCGAGGAGGTCCACCAGCGGGCGGTTCAACGACCGCGCCTGGAGATCCAGGAAGGCCACTTCGAACGCGGAATAGGCATTGCTCACGGCCTTGCTGGCATGTGAACCGGGTGCCAGCTCGGCGCCTGCCAGGCTCGCTGGCTTGTGGGCCGCCACCGTGCCTTGCACGATCCGGCGCAGGGCGGCAAGGTCGAAGGGGTCCAGGCCGATCAGCTGTTCGCGTACCGCCTGCTGGATAGCCAGGGCCGGCGCGTCGCCGTAGCTTTCGCCCAGGCCTACGTAGCCATTGTCGCTTTCAACCTCGATGATCGAGCGCAACGCCCAGGGTTCATGGATGCCGCTGGCATTGAGCAGTGGCGGATCGCGAAAGGCGATAGGGGTGACGGTGACACGGGTGATCTTCAAGGTGGGTACTCCCTTCGAGATATCGAGCATTGGCTTCAGGCGGTGGCGGCTTCGGGCTTGTTCCGGCCCACGGGCTGTTGGCCAGGGCCGGGTTTGCCTCGGGCGAACATCACCACCACGGCCGCCAGTACCGAGGTGAGCGCTAGCCCGTACAGGCCACCCTGGATGGAGCCAGTGGTCTGTTCAAGGAAGCCGAAGGCGGTGGGTGCCACGAAGCCACCCAGGTTGCCGATGGAGTTGATCAGGGCAATGACCGCCGCGGCGATGCGGGCATCCAGATAACCCTGGGGCAGCGGCCAGAAAAGCGCCGAGGCTGCCTTGAAACCGATGGCGGCGAAACAGATGGCCACGAAGGCGAACACAGGCCCGCCGGTGGTGGACATGAACATACCGAGAGCGGCAATCAGCAGCGTCAGCGCGCACCAGGCCTGCTGGTGCCGCCATTTGCTCGCCAGCGCGGCGAAGCCATACATGGCGACGATGGAAATCAGCCAGGGAATGGCATTGAGCAGGCCCACCTGGAAATCTCCCAGGCTGCCCATTTTCTTGATCATGCTGGGCAGCCAGAACGTAGCGCCATAGATGGTCAAGGCCACGGAGAAATAGATGAAGCAGAAGAGCAGGATCTGCCGGTCCGCCAGCAGGCGCCACACGGACGGGCGCCCGCCCCGTTCCGCCTCGCGGGCCGCCTGCTCGGCGGCGATGGTGCTGATCAACGCTTCTTTCTCCTGCGCGCTGAGCCACTTGGCTTCGTGGGGGTGGGATTGCAGGTACAGCCAAACGAAGGCGCACAGGACTACCGAAGCGAAACCTTCGATGAGGAACATCCATTGCCAGCTATGCAGCCAGGGTAGGCCCAGGCTAAGCAGCCCGCCTGACACTGGCCCGGAAATCACCGACGCAATGGCTGAACCGCTGAGAAACACGGCCATGGCCTTGCCTCGCTCGGAACCTGGTAGCCACTGAGTGAAGTAGTAGATGATGCCTGGGAAGAAGCCGGCCTCGGCCGCGCCGAGGATGAATCGCAATACATAGAAACTGGTTTCGCCTTTCACGAACGCCATGGCCATGGCCGCCACGCCCCAGGTGAGCATGATCCGAGCCAGCCAGGCGCGGGCGCCGTAGCGTTGCAGCAGCAGGTTCGACGGGACTTCGAACAGGGCATAACCGATGAAGAACAGCCCGGCCCCCAATCCATAGGCAGCCGCGCCTATGCCCAGGTCGGCTTCCATGTGGCTGCGTACAAATCCGATGTTCACTCGATCGATATAGTTGACGATGAACATCACCACGAAAAGCGGCAATACATGACGCTTGACCTTGCTCGCCGCCCGGGCGAGCGCCTCTGGCGAAACGGCATTGAGGGACTGGTTCACTGGCATCTCCTGCTATTGTTCTTTTGGTCGCAAGGCAGCTTGCTAGGGCTGTGGGGAGATAATGGACGCCGGTATTGTTCCGGTCTAATCTAGTTTTGCTAGCCATTGATACCTGGAATGAATCAGTGTTTGAACTTGCCCAGCTTCGCTGCTTTGCCGCGGTCGCCTCTGAATTGAATTTCCGCCGCGCAGCGGAGCGCCTGAACATGACCCAGCCACCGTTGAGCCGGCAGATCCAGCTGCTGGAGCATCAGCTAGGGGTCGCCCTCCTTACCCGCAACACGCGCAGCGTGGCGCTGACCGCTGCGGGGCGGGCCTTCTTCGTGGAAGCCCAGAGCTTGCTGGAGCGCGCGGAAATGGCGGCGGTGTCCGCGCGACGATTCGCCGCCGGAGACATTGGCTCGGTCACCATCGGCTTCGTGGGCAGCGCGGTCTATGAATTTCTTCCCAAGGTGATCACCGAAGCCCGTGAGCAACAGCCCAATGTGAACATCGCTCTCACGGAAATGAACACCGCCCAGCAGCACGAGGCGCTACGGGCCCGCCGTATCGACCTGGGGATTGCCCGGGCACCCTTCCATGAGCCTGGCTTTGCCAGCGAGCGTCTGGTGCGCGAGCCTTTCGTGCTGGCGCTGCCGGCCGGGCACCCGTTGGCCGGGCGTGCTCGAGTGGAGGTGCAGGACCTCCACGGGGAGGCCTTCCTGATGTACTCCCATGCCGCCTATGCCCCTTTCAACGAACTCCTGACCGGGATGTTCCGATCCGCCGGAGTCACGCCCAACTATGTGCAGTGGCTAGGCTCATCCCTGACCATTCTGGCCTTGGTGAACGCCGGCATGGGCTTGGCCCTGGTGCCCCGTTGCGCCACTACCGTGGTATTCAAGGACGTGGTGTTCAAGGCCATGCAACTGGGTGAGGGGGTGCAGAGCGAGCTGCATCTGGTCTGGCGAGCGGACAACGATAATCCGGCCTGCCAGATGCTGCTCGAAGCGATACGCGGGGCGGTGGAGACGGACGCCATGTAGCGGGGGACTGCCCCGTTCGGGAGCTTCGCCCCACTCCTACAATGGTATGCAGTCCAGTGTAGGAGACGGACGCCGTGTAGCGGGCGGAGCTCGCGCGGGCCCGGTGTCTACAGACTGAACCGCTTGACCAGCCCATTGAGGTCCGTGGCCAGACGGGCCAACTCATGGGTGGCTACGCTGGTTTGCTGCGCCCCGGTGGCGGTCTGGATGGACAGATCGCGGATGCTGACCAGGCTGCGATCCACTTCGCGGGCTACCTGGGCCTGTTCCTCGGACGCGCTGGCGATCAGCATGTTTCGATCGTTGATGCTGGCCACGGCCTCGGTGATGGTCGCCAGGGCCTGGCCGGCGGCATTGGCCTTCTCCATGGTAGTCCGGGCGCGGTCCGCGCTGTGCTGCAAGGCGTCTACGGTCAGGCCTGTGCCCTGCTGGATGCTTCCGATCATGGTTTCGATTTCACGGGTGGATTCCCCGGTGCGATGGGCCAGCGCGCGGACTTCATCGGCCACCACTGCGAAGCCGCGGCCCGCATCGCCTGCCCTGGCCGCCTCGATGGCAGCGTTCAGGGCCAGCAGGTTGGTCTGTTCAGCCACGGCGCGGATCACGTCCAGCACGGTGCTGATGCTTCGGGTCTGTACAGCCAGGGCCGCCGCGCGGTCAGAGGCGCTCATGACGTCATCGGTCAAAGACTGGATCGAAGCGATGGCATCGGTCAACTGGCCACGGCCCAGATCCGCGGAACGGCTGGACGCTCGGGAGGCTTCAGAGGTAGAGACTGCGTTGGAAGCCACTTCCTCGACGGCCGCGGTCATCTGATTGACGGCCGTGGCCGCCTGCTCGATCTCCGCATTCTGGCGCTGCATACCGCGGGTGCTCTCTTCCATCACCGCGCTCATCTGTTCCGCGGCAGCCGAGAGTTGCTGAGAGGATTCGCCGATCTGCCCGATCGTCTGGCGCAGGTTGGCCTGCATGCTGCCCAGCGAGGCGAACAACTGGGTGGCCTCGTCCTGGCCGTCACGCTGAACCGCACCGGTAAGATCGCCCTGGGCAATGCGATCGGCGAAGCCTATGGCCTGGCGCAGCGGCCCGATGATACTGCGAGTGAGCACCAGTGCCAGTACCAGGGTCGTGGCCAGCGCCACCAGTATGGCGCCGATGATCACACCTCGGGCGCGACTGTAGGCAGCGTCGGAATAGGCGGCGGCCTGCTGGGCGCCTGCCTGGTTGTAATCGCGAAGGTCGGCCAGTTTCTGGTTGAGTACCGGACCAAGGCCTGCCAGGGCCTGGTTGATCGGGCCCATGACGCTGTCAGGCGCGCTGCTGGCGATACTCCGCTGACGCTCATCCAGTTTGCTCGCATACTGACCAAAGGTATCGCGTGCCGCGTTGAACACCTCACGCTCCTGAGGGCTGGCAATCAGCGCTTCATACTGTTGCAGGCCACGCTTGATGTCCTGGATCGAGGCACTCACCAGTTCATCGCTCTTGCGGTAGGTTTCCGGATCCTTGAAAGCGAGCTGGCGTAGGGATTCGACCCGGATGCGCGCAAAGCTCAGGGCGATGTTGTCCGCCGTGGCCTGGCTTTTCATCCAATGGTCCTCGACCGTGGCGCCGGAAGCCCGGATCGTCGCCATCTGGAACAGGCTGAAAATACCGACTCCCGCCAATAGCATGGCTACCAGGGCGAAGAACAGCAGGGTCCGGTGGGCGATCTTTATTTTTCTTAGCATGGTGATGGTCCTGATAGGCGACAGGCGCAGGCCGGGTTCGATATTGCAGTATCGGCGCGACGGGCATGAACTTGAACGCAACCTTCAATCGCCGCAGTCATTCCCTGGGCAGGCGAATGCCCCACTGGGCATACACCAGGCTGGCATAGGCGGCCCTGGCCGGGGGCGCCAGGTCGCGTGCATAAAGGGCGGCCACCTCGGCACGGATATGCGGAATGGTGCGATCGATGCTGGCGATCACGGCTTGCCCGAGGCGGCTGCGCGAGCAGGCAAAATAACCAAAAATGGCTGCCGGGGACCCTTGCAGGGGATAGGCGCGCAGCGGTCGGGGCACGCTGCTCTCCTGCTTGGACAAGTAGGTGATTTCCCCTGGGTAGGCCAGCACGCCATCGATTGCCCGGTCGTGAGCCATGAGCATGTTGATCAGGCCGCGCAGTTGGTCCTTGGAATAACGCCGGTACACGGGCCCGCGCTCGCCGTAGCTGTCGATCACCTGATCCAGCGTTGCACCGTAGCGGCGACCGCCCAGTACGCCGAGGCGGAAGGTACCGGTGTCCAGCAGCCCGCGCAGGTCCACGGCGCCATTCTCCTGGGCCAGGGCCGCATGCCCGGCAGAGATGAACAGCTGTACCGGCAGCATCAACAGGTAAGGTTCGCTGAACGTCATGAAACGTTCGCGCTCAGGCGTTTTGAGAAAGCCCGCAAAACACACATTTTCCCGGTTCTTCATTTCCTGTTCGATGCGCTGGTAGTTGGGCGGCACGGCCTGCAGCACATGTTCGTAGCCAGGCAGGTTCGCCACGGCGACGCCCTGTGCATAGTCACCCACGCCATGTTCAGGCCCCGACACCATGAACAGCGGCGGGAAGTCGATGGTCATCCAGCGGAGCGTGGGCTGGTCCGTAGGCGCCTCGATGGCCATGGCGATGCCGTGGACCAGGCATAACAGCCAGGGTAGCAAGCGACGCTTGGCGCGCATGAGAAATTGTTCCAAGACCTGTTCCGCTATCAAGCCTAGGTGGCGTCTCACCCAAATACCAGCCTTTGAGCAGAGCACCGCCGGTGAGGGCGCCAGGCACTTGTCTAAAGTTCGATGTATCAGTGCCGATACGCTGCTCGCCGGGTCAACGCCTGCTGCCGGACGGAGCACTGCATGCACGAAATTCCTACTCACTATGCCAACCTGCATGTCGCGCGCAATGCTCCAGCGGAAGTCATTCGCGCAGCGTACAAGACGCTTATGCAAAAACATCATCCTGACCGTCACCCGCAGGACCCTGAGGCCGAGCGGGTGGTTCGTCTGTTGAACGAAGCGTATGCGGTGCTCAACGACCCCCAGCAACGCGCTCTGCACGACGCCTGGATCGCTGCCCAGAAAGAACTACGCTTACGGGCTCAGCTCGAACAACTGCGTCAGGTGCCCTCGCGCACGGGGCCGCGCGCGCCCTATGCCCAGCGCTGGCTCTGGATCGCATTGGCCGTGGCGCTGGCCTTTGCGCTAGGCATGGGACTGGCCTCGGCATTGACCAGCGCGGTTCATACCCCGCCTGCTGCCACCTGGCGGCGTTGAAACCCGGTCAGGAATTATCGCCCAAGAGGTGGGTCTATGGACTTTATCGGGAATGGACGGCCACTTGGCCGCCACACTTAATGTCGAATGCAAGGTAAAGAGGACCTCGGATAATGGCGAACTCCCCTCTGGACAGCCTTCACGCACCCACCTGGCGACACATGCTCGACAATCTGCAACAGGCCTCGGATTTTCTGGAGATACGGGAAAGCGCGGCCCGTGCCAATGGCTACCTACGCTGCCTGACGGATTTCGGGCTGGTCAACCTCGGCCAGCACAAGGCAATGGCTGAGCGTATCGATACAGCTTCCCAGCAGCGCATGGAAGCGCTGCGCCATGCTGCGGCAGGCTCGGCTGACCCTTGGTAGGTGTGTGATCGGCAGTGGGAGCCTACGCGTTCATATAAGGCCATCGAGTTCAGACCGTGGGCACACTCGCCAAGGCACGCGCCCGGAGGCTTCTCGGCAGTGCCAGGCCTGCAGGTAGAAGCGGTCCTCGACCTGTTCCACGCCGCGAAGGATGAAACCCAGGGTTGCCATACCCCCAAGCTCGACATCGTAGAGAGGCGGAAAAAGCGCCTCCTCATGGGCGCTTGCGGTACGCAGGCTTGCCGCCAGCGACCAGCGGCCCAAGGGCCCCCATTGCGCAGGCTGCACCTGCACATCGCCTCGCACACCCTCCTCCGCCCGGATAGCCTTAAGCTCCTTGGGTACGCCCAGTACGTACATTTGAGTAATCTGGTAATACATGGGCCCGCCCAACACTGTATGCATGGACAGTATTTTTGCCGAGCCTGGGTTTGAGTGCAAAGCTATTCGTCGGATGAAGCAACGGCTGCCCTGTGAAAGCGAAGCGTCGGGAATAGGCTGGATGCGTTCAACCAAATCTACGACTGGGGGCCCTACAGCGGATCCATTTCTTCCGGCTACGGATCCATAACAGCTCTTCTTTCACGCTTCATTTCCCCTTTAAAGAACCGCTGCGATACGCCGATAAGTGGAATAACAAAAGGGGACAATGAATCATGCGCAGCACTCATCACCACACAGTTTCAATGCAAAGGTCGCAGACTTTCATGCGCGCCGACCGCCTCCTGCTGGCAGGCACCTGCGCCGCCGTGTGCGGCTGGGCCGTTACCTTGACCTGGCTGTGGATGGCCTGAACCATGGGGCTGTCGCGTGGCCAATGGCTTTCGTTGCTCGCTTGCGTAAGCGCCTGTCTGTTGCTGGATGCCGAATTGTGGCGTCACCTGGGAGCCTGATACTGCAAGCGCTGTCTATTGCCAGGCAACCTGCTTCTCTTATCACAGTCTTTAGAAGGTCTGCCCCAGGGAGAACTGGAACACCTGGGTTTCAGCCCCTTCGGGCTTCTTCACCGGAAGCGCCAGGCTGAAGCTCAACGGCCCCAAGGCGGAGTACCAGGTCACGCCCACGCCCAGGGACGCGGCCATTTCACTGAAGTCCACGCCTCCGCAACTTTCCGTGGTGCTCAGGTAGCATTTGCTGCTGAACACGCTACCACCATCCATGAACAGGCTGGTGCGTACGGACTTCTGGTCCTTGACGAATGGCAGCGGGAACAGATACTCCACGCCGCCGGTGATCATGATGTTGCCGCCCAGGGCATCAGTATCACGGTCGCTGTAGTAGGCCTGGCCCATACTGCTGTAAGTGCCCGTGGCCGGGGTGCTGCGCGCGCCCAGGGTACTGTCCTTGAAGCCCCGAACCGAGCTCAGCCCGCCGGCCAGGTAGTTCTCGTAGAACGGCAGGCCGTCGGTGCCGCCGTAGCCATTGCCGTACCCAAGCTTGGTGTGGAAGCGTACGGCCTGGTTATCGCCCAACGGAGCAAATACCTGACCGGAATAGTCCACCTTGTAGAACTGCAGGTCGCTACCCGGCAGGGTGCTCATCAGGGTCAGATTCTGGGAGTAGCCCTTGGTCGGCAGGGTGCCGCGGTTCAGAGCCGATTGAGACCACCCCACCGTCGCCTTGAAGTTGGTGAACTCGCTGCCCTCGCGCTGCACGAAGTCGTACAGCTCATCCGCGCTGTAGGTTCCCAGGTCGATGGCGTCATGCTGCACCGAGACGCCATAGCTCAGGCGTGACGTTTCGCTGATCGGATAGCCGAGCGTGATGCCGGTGCCCAGGCTATTGATGGAGTAGTAGGACACGTCGTCGTCGTCATACAGCTTGCTGTAGTCAGTGCTCTTGTAGAAAACGTTGTAGCCAAGGCTGACGCCGTCCGGCGTGAAATAAGGGTTGGTAAAGCCGAAGTTATAGCTGCTTTGGTACTCCGAACGAGTCAGGCCGATGCTCACCTGATTGCCGGTACCCAGGAAGTTGCTCTGGCTGATGGAGCCGCCCAGGATCAGGCCCGCGCTCTGGGCGAAGCCCACACTGGCGGTGATCGAGCCGGAGGGTTGTTCTTCCACCGAGTAGTTCACGTCCACCTGGTCGTCGGTGCCAGGCACCGCCGGGGTTTCCACGTTCACTTCCTTGAAATAGCCCAGGCGCTCCAGGCGCGTCTTGGACTGGTCGATCAGGTAGGTCGAAGCCCAGCCGCCTTCCATCTGGCGCATTTCACGGCGCAGTACCTGGTCTTCGGTCTTGGTGTTGCCGCGGAAATTGATGCGGTTCACGTAGGCACGCTTGCCGGGGTCCACGGCGAAGGTGATGTCCACGGTGTGGTCGTCGTCATGGGGCTGGGGCACGCCGTTGACGTTGGCGAAGGTATAGCCCTCGTTGCCCAGACGGCGGGTGATCAGGTCGGAGGTGGAGGTCATCACCTTGCGCGAGAACACCTGGCCGGGCTTGACCAGCAACAGGTCGCGGATCTGCTCCTCGGGCACCTTCAGGTCGCCGGACAGCTTGACCTCGCGCACCTTGTACTTCTCACCTTCGTTGATATTGATGGTGATGTAGACGTGCTTCTTGTCCGGGGTGATGGACACCTGGGTGGAGGCGATGTCCATGTTGATGTAGCCGCGGTCCAGGTAATAGGAGCGCAGCCGCTCCAGGTCGCCGGACAGCTTCTCGCGGGCGTACTTGTCGTCGTTCTTGAAGAACGACAGCCAGTTGGTGGTCTTGAGTTCGAACAGGTCGACCAGATCCTGCTCGGGGACCACGGTGTTGCCCACCACGTTGATGTGCTGGATGGCCGCCACCGTGCCTTCGTTGATCTTGATCTTCAGGCCCACGCGGTTGCGCGGCTGGGTGACCACCTCGGTGTCCACCGTGGCCGAATAGCGGCCCTGGGCCACGTACTGGCGCTGCAGCTCGTTGCGCACGCCCTCGAGGGTGGCGCGCTGGAAGATCTCGCCCTCGGCCAGGCCCGACTGCTTCAGGCCCTTGAGCAGGTCGTCGCTGGAGATGGCCTTGTTGCCTTCGATTTCGATGCTGGCGATCGAAGGCCGCTCCACCACGTTGATCACCAGGACGTTACCGTCGCGCCCCAGTTGAATGTCCTGGAAGAAGCCGGTCTTGAACAGCGCGCGGGTCGATTCCACCAGCGTGCGGTCGTCGGCCTGCTCGCCCACGTTCAGGGGCAAGGCGCCGAAGACGCTGCCGGCGGACACCCGCTGCAGGCCGTTGACTCGGATATCGGAGATGGTGAAGGACTCGGCGTGGGCAGTGCCGGCAAAGAGCACGGCCGCCACCAGTGGTAACAGCGAGACGCAGCGCATGTAGAGTTCTATCCAGTTGACACTCCTTTCGCAGCCCACGAGGACGGTATGGCCTGCAAGGAGCAAGTATCGTCACCGCCGGGCGGTGTACGCTGTAATCGAGCGGCAAGGAGCTTACTGCACGGCCAGGCGAACTAACTTGTCCGCATTGTCAGGCCGCGTACGCAGTACAATACAAAGTCCGTTATTGATACTGATAAATCACACAGGACTGCCACTGTTCCGTGCGTTCAACCTCATGGGTGAAATAACGGTCACCTTCCAGGGTTTGTATTTCATATCCAGGCTGGCGCCCCTTGCGCTCATGCTTGACCACCCGCGCCACATCCTGGAAGCGCAGCGCGCTGGTGCCGTTGTGGGATGGCCCGGTCAATACGCTGACCCGCTGGAACCAGCCTGGCTCGCCCCGGCTGCCCTGGAAGCTACGGGTCATTGCCTCGAATCGCTCCAGGCGCGAAAAGGCCCAGAGGGTTTGTTCGGGCTTGCCGCCCTGCGCGCCGGTGAATACGAACAGATTGATGGCCGGGTCGTCTTCACAGAAAAAGTCGTACGGCACCAGGCCACCCATCATCTTTCCGCCTGGAACGAAACCCTTCTTGTGCACCAGAAACATGGCCGCCTCATAGATAACCCATTCAATAGCGTCGGCATGAAACCATGGAAGTTGATCAATAACTATCGCCACTTTATAGGCAGGCCTGGCGCTTTCGTTACAAATCCACTGTTCAGGAACTTCCCCGATACACAATTAAAACAAGTGCAATCATTGTTACGCCAGTGACGCTCGGTTTGACGACTTTGACACGCTTAGCTCGTGATCGCCCGGGGTACCGCCACGACCATGCCGCTGCTGCTGTCGATGCGATAGCGGTCATAGTCAGCCGCCAGGATGAGCGTGCCTGAATAACGTGCGGCCGCCTCCTGGCGAAGATCCTCAAGCGTCAAACCCGCCGGACCGCTGGCGTGGTAACGCGGGCTGAAGTGAGTCAGGACAAGGTTGGGCACGGCCACTGCCTCGGCAAATTCGGCCACCGCAGCAGCGCTGCTATGACCATGCTCGGTCTTGGCCGCCGCCACGGCGGCCGTGTAGGTTGCCTCATGCACCAATAGCCGGGCGCCCCGGCACGCTTCGGTCAGGCGTTGCGGCTCGCTGTTATCCCCGGCCACGACCAGTCTGTGACCTGGCAAGCCGTGCAGCAGATAGTCCGCGCTTCGCAGCGTGCGGCCCTGGTAATCCACCGTGGGTTGCCGAAGCAAGGCGCCCCATACCGGGCCGCGCTCGATTCTGTCGGCTTGCAGCCTGGCCGTGTCGAGCCGCGCCTGCGCGGGCGCGCTGTCGACACGGTAGGCGTACGAAGGCACTCGGTGAGCCAGCAGGCTGGCGCTGACGCTGACGGCCGCATCTCGCCAGGTGCCGCCCTGGAGCAGCGACTCGGTAGCATGAAAACGCAGCGCGTAGGGTAGCCAGGTCTGGGTCAGACGCAGGGTCTGGGTGAGCCAGGCTTCGATACCCTCCGGGCAGATCAGGTCCAGGGGCTGGGTACGTCCCTGCATGCCGGCAGAGGCCAGCAACCCAGGGAGGCCGTAGCAGTGGTCGCCGTGCACATGGGTAATGAAGACGCCAGCCAGACCGTGCAATGACAACGGGGTGCGCAGCAAACGGTGCTGAGTGCCTTCGCCGCAATCGACCAGGTACCAGCGCTTGCCCTGCCCCGCCAGCACCGCCAGGCCACTGACGTTGCGGCTCCTGGTAGGCACGCCGGACGAAGTTCCAAGAAACAGCAATTCCACGCAATGTTCTCCACAGAGCCAGCGCCAGCTGGCAGATGTCCTGACACTTTGCACTCGTTCTGACAGTGTCACGGCACCTACACAAATGAAAGATCTAGCCTATAGTTGTGGCTGGCCAGGCTACGTCGCCCCGGGCGTGCCTCGCTTCACCGCGGCTCGTTCGTATTCTGAACCTTTACCCGCCTTTACAGATCCTTTACGGCCATGGGGTGTAGAGTTTCGGTCGTCATCCCCGATGCCAACATAATGTGACATTATCATGAGCAAAACCGAACCCGTATCTCTTGTCGCACTTGTTTTCCTATTGGCTCTGATCGCCTTGACGTCCTTCGCACGCCTTGAACAACCCAGCCCTGTATTGGCCGGGGTTATGCATTCAGAAATCAAGACCTGCATGAAACTTGATTCAACCCTGAAAAATCGGCGCCTGGCGGCTTAACCTAACGGTAAACTTCAGTGAACTTCGCCGCTGCGTTTTTCCTCCTATTGATAGGCGCCCCTTTGAGCGTTCAACTTCAGGAGAAATCATCATGGCCGCGACACTGCAAGGCAAGAAAGTGCTGATCATCACATCCAACACAGGTATCGAGCGCGACGAGCTGCTCGCGCCCTTGCAAGCGCTGAAGGAAGCCGGTGCAGAGGTGATCTACGCCTCCATCGAAGGCGGCACTGCCCAGACCTTCCTGCAGGATACCGAGAAAGACCGCACGGTAGAGTCAGACACCAAGCTGGCGGGCCTGGACGCCGCGACGTTCCACGCCCTGGTGATTCCAGGCGGCACGGTGAACGCTGATACGCTACGCCAGGATGCGGACGCGCAGCGTCTGGTCCAGGCATTTGCCAACAGCGGCAAAACCATCGCGGCCATCTGCCATGGACCATGGGTGTTGATCGATGCTGGTGTGGTAGAAGGCAAGACCCTGACGTCCTACAGCAGCGTGCGCACAGACCTGCTCAATGCCAAGGCAGCAGGCTGGGAAGATACCGAGCTGTTCAAATGCGGCGCCAATGGCTGGACCTTGCTCAGCTCCCGCACGCCCAAGGATTTGCCGGCATTCAACCAGGCAATCATCCAGGCCCTGCAGGCGGCCTGACCCGTCATGACCTAACGAGCGTCCTTCTGGACGCTCTTTTTTTTGGTTATGGCTTGCTACGCCTCATATATGCGAAACACCTTATAAATATATCTTCATGTAATTTCAATATAGCTAGGCTTTATTTAAGGCGCCAAAAGGTCCCGCACTAAAACGCCGCGCGGCAATCCCAGCCCCAGAAAGTTTTGGCGCTCTTGACCGTTTATCAGGGTTGGCGAAAACTTTTGAGCACTTTGCCGACGGACCCAGTCAGAGCTTATGTCCCGCTTGTGGGGCTATCCAAACTTAAAGACTGGAGTTCATCATGGCTAATACCGGAAATAAAAATCCAGGCAACTTTGCAAACGATCGTGAGAAAGCCTCCGAAGCGGGCAGGAAGGGCGGACAATCCTCAAGCGGCAACTTTGCCAATGATCGTGAAAAGGCGTCCGAAGCCGGGCGCAAGGGCGGCCAGAACAGCCATGGCGGCGGCCGCAACAGCTAAGTGCAGCTGGTGACCTGAGCGGGCAGCGTGCTGCCCGCTCCTTCAGACCTAAAAAATCTATAAATCAATCCCTTACCGCTTCGCTTCAATTTGACCGCCTCCGGCCTGCCTGTTATAACGCCGCCGCAGATTCGACCCGGCCCCGGCCGGCGTCCTGCGCGCCTGGCTGCAGCCCTGACCACCTGCCTCCCGACGCGCTCGCGTTCCAATGCAACCTGCGTCACAAAGCTTGTCCGCGCCTGGCCTACCTCGATTTGGACGCTGAACTTTCCCGCTTCGCTGGTTTCAGTTCATCCCAAGATGCTTCGGCCCTTCGGCATGCCTACGCTGGAAGCCGACCGAAACCGCGTCGAATCGAAAAACTGACCCATAGCCTCACAAGAAAACAGGACCGCGGCCATGACGGATAACACCGTTGCAGTACCACCGGAACAGACCCTACCAGCCATTGCCAATGTCCAACGGTTGAGCTTGTTCGTCTTTGCGCTTTTCTTCATCTTCGGCGGGATCACCAGCCTAAACGACATCCTGATCCCCAAACTCAAGAGCCTGTTCAGCCTCAGCTATGCCGAGGCCATGCTGGTACAATCTTCCTTCTTCCTCGCCTACGCGATCGCCTCCATCCCGGCTGGCCTGCTGATTGCCCGGATCGGCTACATGCGTGCCGCCGCCCTGGGCCTGCTGACCATGGCCGCCGGCTGCGTGCTGTTCATCCCGGCCGCTCTGGTCGGCTTGTTCGGCGCCTTCCTGGTGGCCCTGTTCGTACTGGCGATCGGCGTCACCGTGGTGCAGGTGGTAGCCAACCCCCTGATCAGCCTGCTCGGCCCCAAGCCTACCGCCCATAGCCGGGTGACCTTCGCCCAGGCCTTCAATTCCCTGGGTACGACAGTGGCCCCTTACCTGGGCGCCATGCTGATCCTTGGCTCGCTCAGCCAGGTCGATCCGGCAACCCTGTCCGCCTCAGCCTTGACCGCCTTCTTGGCTGAAGAAGCCAAGGTCATCAGCAACACCTATGTAGGTATCGCCCTGGCGCTGCTGGCCGTAGCCATGCTGGTATGGCAGCAACGCAAGCAGCTGCCGGCCTCCGGCACTACTGAAGGCGCCAACCCGCTGTCGGCGCTGAGCCTGCTCAAGCAGCCCCGTTTCGCCTTTGGCGCGGCCTGCATCTTCTGCTACGTGGGCGCGGAAGTGGCCATTGGCAGTCTGCTCACCAACTTCCTGATGCAGGACAGCACCTTCGGTTTCGACGCTGAATTGGCAGGCAAGCACGTGGCCTATTACTGGGGTGGCGCCATGGTCGGCCGCTTCATCGGCGCCGGCCTGCTGCGTGCCTTCGCCCCTGGCAAGGTACTGGCCTGCGCGGCCGTGGCAGTGATGGCGCTGATCGCCAGCGCGGCGACCAGTGAGGGCGCCGTGGCGGGCTGGTCGATCCTGGCAATCGGCTTGTTCAACTCGGTCATGTTCCCGACCATCTTCGCCCTGGCATCCGAGGGGCTGGGCAAGCGCGCCGCAGAGGGCTCCGGCCTGATCTGCTGCGCCATCGTCGGCGGCGCCATCGTACCGCCTCTGACCGGCCTGGCCGCGGACTACAGCACCCTGGCGCTGTCCCTGGCCGTGCCAGCGGTGTGCTACGCGGTCATCGCCTGCTATGGCTGGTACGCCCGCCGCCCGGCGGCGGTGTAAGCACCCGTGAAGCTGGCGCAAGCGAAGGGAGTGAAAACTGCCCGACCCTTCGCCAGCTTCGCTGGCTACCGAAGCGTAGGCTGGCCGGCATAGAGCCGGGCGCCACTGGCAACCGCACCCAGCAAAGCGAAGCCACACCCCAGCCACAGACACAACTGGGCGCCTGCTCCGGTAAAGAAGTGGAAACACAGGGCAACCAGGGCCGCGCCCAGGGTCTGCCCCACCAGCCGGGACGTGGCCACGACCCCGCTGGCACCACTGCTGCGGGAAACTGGGGCACTGGTCATCAGCGCCTTGAGGTTCGGAGACTGGAAGAAACCGAAGCCTGCCCCGCACAGTGCCATTCGCCAGCCGATATCCCACGCGCCCGCGCCCGGTTGCAGTAGCGCAAGCGCGCCCATGCCCAGGCTCAGCACCAACAGGCCCAGCCCTCCCAACAGCCCAGGCGCGAAACGGTCGGAAAGACGTCCGGCGATCAACGCCATGAGTGCCACCACCGCTGGCCATGGTGTGATCAAGTACCCCGTCGCCACCTGGCTATGCCCCAACTGCTCCTGCAACAGAAAAGGCAAGGCCACGAAGGCCAGGCCCTGGGTGCAGAACGCGCAGACGGCGGTAAGGGACGATAGCGCGAACACGGGCAGGCGATACAGGTCATGGGCCAGCATAGGCGCCGGGTGCCCGGCCTGACGGCGGCCGAGGGCCAGCCCGCAGCCGAGCGCAATAGCGAGCTCCAGGGCGACCAGCCCACCATGGTTGCCCTGCACACCTGAGCTGAGCGCCAGCACAGCGAAACCGAACAGGCCGGCGCAAAGCACGGCGGCCGGGGTATCGTATGGATGAGGCACGCGGTCTACCAACGGCAGGTTGCGTGCTGCCATCCACATGGCCAGCAGGCCGAGGGGGACATTGATCAGGAACAACCAGTGCCAGCTGGCGACTGAAAGAATTGCCGAAGCCAGCGTCGGTCCCAAGGTGAAGGCCAGCCCCACCACCAATGAATTGATACCCATGCCGCGGCCGAGCCGCGCGCTGGGGTAGATGTGCCGCAGCAGCACCGCGTTGACGCTCATCAAGGCCGCGGCGCCGAGCCCTTGCACCACCCGGGCCAGCGCCAGGGTGGGCAGGGACCAGGCCAGCCCGCAGAACAGCGAGGCCAGCACAAACACCAGCAGGCCGCCCAGGTATACCCGACGCGGACCGAGTACGCCGCCTAAAGAAGCAAAGGGCAGCAAGGTCGCGACCATCGCCAGTTGATAGGCATTGACCACCCAGATCACCGAAGCTGACGTTGCTCCGATGCCCTGGGCCACCGTAGGCAAGGCCGTATTGACGATGGCGGTATCCAGGGTCGCCATCCCTACCGCCAGGCTGACCGCGATCACTGCTGGAACCAGCTTGTTGCGTGGCAGACCATCCATTGTCGACATAGGCTGGCGCTTCCTGGTAGGGGGTTAGGCTTTAGGGGTACGCTTGGCCGATCTTACCAGCCAGGCCACCAGCAGCACCGCGAAACCCATGACCAAGGCACCAGCCAGCAGGCTGGCATTGATGGCCTGGCGGTACAGTTCGGTCACCTGCGCGAGTTGAGCGGCGGGCACCTGGCTCAGGGATTGAGGGTCCCCGATCTGGATGCTTCCCAACGAAATCGGCAGCGCGCCCGCCCCCTGGGTGAGCACATAGCCCATGATCCCGCCCGCGGCGGCAACGCCGACAGCCCCGCCAAGGGAGCGGCAGAAAGACAGCGCCGCTGTAGCGGCCCCCATTACTGCAGGCGACACGGCATTCTGTACCAGGACGGTCGCGTTGGGCATGCCCACGCCCATGCCCAGGCCCAATATGCCCATGGTCAGGAAGAACCATGGCGCGCCCAGGCCCGCGTGAGTGAAGGCGAACAGCAGGCACAGCGCCAGGCACTCAAGGGCTACGCCTACCAGCAGAAGCTGGGCGAAGTTCTGCCGCCGGGTGGCGATGGCTCCGCCCACGAAGGAGCTCAGTACCATCATCGCCACCTGAGGCAGCGTCATGAAACCGGACTCGGTGGGCGTCTGATGCAGAACGGCCTGGTAGTACAAGGGCATGAACACCAGCGAGCCCATCATTGCGAACGCCATGGCTGCCATGGCGCAGATAGCCACCGTAAACCGCCGGTTACGGAATAGGGCCGGATCGATGATGGGAGCCTGAGCGCTGCGCTCGATGCGATACAGCAGGGCATAGCCCAAGATCATCACCGCAGCCAGCACCAAGGCAGGCAGCACGCCGCCCCCGAACCCCAGAGCAGGGGCATGGGTTAGCAAAAGCAGTGCCGAGGTAGCGATGCCCAGGGTAACGGCGCCGGCGTAGTCCACGGCTACCTTGGCTTGGGAGGAGAAGCGAGGAACGTTGCGTGCTACCCCGAGCATGGCCAGCAGCCCTAGGGGAAGGTTGATGAAAAAGATCCAGCGCCAGCTGAAATTCGACGTGATGAAGCCGCCCAACAGAGGCCCCGCCGCGCTGCTGACCGCGAAGGTCGCGGAAAACACACCCTGGTAGCGCCCTCGTTCGCTGGGCTTGACGGAGCGGCCGATCACGATCTGCGAGAGCGTCATCAACCCGCCGGCGCCCAGGCCCTGCAGCCCGCGCGCGGCGATCAACTGCCCCATGGAGGTGCAGGCGCCGCAGAGCACGGACGCAGCGACAATGAGCGCGATGGCGAACAGGAACAACGGACGCGGCCCGTAGAGGTCCGAGAGCTTGCCGTAAAGAGGCGCGCTGATGGTGGATGTGAGCATGAACGCGGTCACTACCCAACTCAGGCTTTCGATACCGTGCAGGTCGGTGGCGATAGCGGGCAATGCGGTGGCCAGCACGCTCTGATCCAACGCAGCGAGGAACATGGCCAGCAGGAGAGAAGCGATCAGGGCTGAACTCGGCCTGGACAGCGCGGCTGCCTGGGTTCTGGCCGGGGCTTGGGCGGTGGACGACGGGGGCAAGGGAAGGTCCTCTGAACGGGCATGCAGCCCGTCATTTAGCCGGGCGCGGACAGCGCTCGCAACCCCAGCGAGGGATTCTCCATCATTTCTGCACATTCAACGCCACCGATAGCCGCCTGGTCGGCATTTCAGGCCCCTGCCCTCAAGCCGTCTTGCATCCATGACGAACTTGATACCGTCATGACGTACCTGGCTCGCATTGGTCCGCTATACTTAGGCTTCCCAGGCTGGAGGCGGGTGTTCCGGCCATGTTCAATAATGGAATGACATCAATGCGTAAACACTTCCCCAGCCGATGGCGCTGGCTCTGTCTGTTGGCCTGCTGGGCCATCGGCACCACGGCAATGGCTTCCGCGAGCGTACCCGAAGCCCAGGTGGCACGCCCTGTACGCAGTTGTGCCAGTCTTGCCGCGGTGGACCTGACCTCGATTGGCGGTACTGGTAGTCAAGTGCTGAGCGCCAGGCTGGAAACCGTCGAGGGTGCGCCGGCTTGCAGGATTACCGGCCGGCTGACCCCGGACATCGGCTTCCAGGTAGCGCTCCCTACGGAAACCTGGACCCAACGCTACTTGCAGGTAGGCTGTGGAGGGCTCTGTGGCCGTATCGGCCTGGAAGTGGGCGCTGCCGATGGCTGCATGCCCTTGACCCAGGGCCGGTTCGCCATCGCGGCGACAGACATGGGCCATGAGGGCGATGGTGGCGATTTCGGTGCCGACCCACAGAAGCGCATCGACTTCGCTCATCGGGCCGTGCACCTGACCGCTGTCACAGCCAAGCGGTTGATCGAAGTGTTCTATGGTCGAGCCCAACGCTACGCCTATTTCACGGGCTGCTCGGACGGCGGTCGCGAGGCCCTGGTCGAGGCACAGCGGTATCCGGAGGACTTCAACGGCATCATCGCCGGTGCCGCCGCCTTGAACTTCCAGGTGCAGAATGGCGTATACCACGCCTGGCTGGCGAGTGCGAACACAGGAGCCGATGGCAAGGCGATCTTGCTGAGCAATCGCTTGCCTTTGATCCACCACGCGGTGCTGGAACAATGCGATGCCTTGGATGGCGAGAAGGATGGGCTGGTCTCGGACCCTCTGGCCTGCCACTTCGATCCCGCCAGCCTGGCGTGCCGCTCTGGCGAAACGCCGGACCGCTGCCTTACGTCTGCCGAAGTCGAAGCGGTGCGGCGCTTCTATAGCGGCCCCCGGGACCCTGAAAGCGGCAAGCCGCTGTTGGTGGGCAGTGTCCAGCCCGGCTCGGAACTGGGTTGGGCCGGCGTATTCGTTCCTGCCCAGGCCCATCAGCCGATCTTCAGCGAGAAGATTGCCCTCGATGCGCTACGCGGGGTGAGTTACACCCAAAACCCACCCTCGGATTTCAGCCTTTCACAAGTGCGCTTCGACAAGGCCGGCTTCGATCTGTTGCGCCCCTTGCACAGCCTGTACGACGCCACCAATCCCAACCTGGACGCCTTCGCCGCTGCCGGTGGCAAGCTCATTCTCTGGCACGGCTGGGCTGACCCGCACATTTCCCCACTCAACACCCTCGCCTACCATCAGGCCTTGCGCGCAACCTTGGGAGAAGCGCGCACCCGTGGCTTCGAACGGCTCTACCTGTTGCCTGGCGTCAACCACTGCGGCGGTGGCGAAGGACCCAGCAGTATCGACCTCCTGACACCGATGCTGGCCTGGGTCGAGCAAGCCCAGGCACCAGGCGCGATCACCGCTACCGATGCTCGGGATTCTGTCTCCAGTTTCGGCGCGCCCATGGCCGGGCCGCCACCTGGCCGGGCGGGGCCAGAACAGGGAGGGCCGCCTCCAGGGGGCTTTGGCCCTGGCGCTCCAGGCGTCGGCCAAAAGGCGGGTGGCCCACCTGGGCCGGGGCGTGGCCCTGCGGACGGTCGCCGCGAGGCCCCCGCCCCGCTCTCTCGTCAGATCCTTCCCTACGAAGGAACGCCAACCTTGCCTGATTGGCTCGGCGCTGACTTTTTCCAGCCTCATTGACGCTTCGGCGGCGCGCTGAGCGCCGCCATGTTCCACGGTCCACCCCAGGCAGCAGGGTATTGGCCGCGGTCGTCTCATCGGAAATAGAAACACTCTGAAACATTTCCCCGGTTCGCTGTCCATGGAGGTATCCCATCACAGGCCCCGTCATGAAAGCTGTCCATCCCGATCAACGCTCCGAACCACTCATTCAACTGCGCAACCTCAAGATGGCCCGCTCCGCTCATGCCTATGTGCGTGGCAGTACGGTGCAATTCTACGAATGGTTGCATAGTCAGCCAGGCCGCCGCTTGCCCAACGGGCCGCCGGTCTGGATCTGCGGCGATTGCCATGCCGGTAACCTGGGCCCCACCGGCGACCTGAAGGGCCGCATAGACATCCACATCCGAGACCTGGACCAGACGGTCATTGGCAACCCCGCCCATGACCTGGTCCGCCTGGGCCTGTCGCTGGCTACCGCTGCCCGGGGGTCGGACCTGCCCGGCGTGGTGACGGCCTACATGCTCGAAGAAATGGTGCGCGGCTATGAGGAAGCCTTCGAGCAGGATGCCGACGAGGAGCCCGAGCGGCCGGCCCAGATCAAGGCAGGCATGCGCAGCGCCGTGGCCCGCACCTGGAAACACCTGGCCAAGGAGCGGATCGAGGACCTGCGCCCTACCCTCCCACTGGGCAAACATTTCTGGCCTCTTTCCAAGGAAGAGCGCAAGGCCGTGCAGAACCTGTGCGCGAGTCCTGAAATCCATGGCCTGGTGACCTCTTTGAAAGGGCGCTCCCGCGACGATGAGGTGGAGTTGCTCGATGCCGCTTACTGGGTGAAGGGTTGCAGCTCGCTGGGGCTGTCTCGATACGCGGTGCTGCTGGGCATCGGCACGGGTGACGATCAGGAGTTCTGCCTGATCGATATCAAGGAAGCCGTCGGCGCCGCGGCGCCGCGAGTGAATCGGGCGCCCATGCCCCGCGACAACGCCCGACGGGTGCTGGCCGGGGCCCGGGCTTTGTCGCCAGGCTTGGGCAACCGGATGGTGGCCATCCGCCTGCTCGAGCGCGGATTTTTCATCCGTGAACTGCTGCCCCAGGACATGAAGCTGGAACTGGACGAGCTGGATCAGCGCCAGGCCATGGGGGTGGCGGCCTACCTTGCCCGGGTGGTAGGCACCGCTCATGCGAGGCAGATGGACATGGCCACGCGCCTGGCCTGGATCAAGGACCTGCAAGCCAATCGCTCGCGCACGCTCAACGCGCCGTCATGGTTGTGGTCGAGCGTGGTGCAACTGGTTGGCAGTCATGAACGCGGCTACCTCGAGCACTGCCGTCGCTACGCCCTGGAACATGGCCGCGAGCGATAGAGGCCCGCGGTTGTCCGAAAGTGTCCGCAACCGGGCCGAACCCTGCCTGTTGCGGAGCTACCCAGCGCTCTAGGATGGCCTGCACCCCACCTTCGAGAGTTCAGCATGAGCAAGCGCGCGTTGATCGTGATCGAGGTACAGAATACGAGGCTACCCCTCCGTCACAGGCCAGGCCGGTGGCCAGCGGCTGCCAATGAACCCCTGCCGCTCATACCGCTGGCGTTTGCTGAAAAGGCAGCTAGGGTGAAGGCCGTCACACTCTGCCCCCCCTCCACTCTTCAAGGATTGAACCATGGCTGCCTATAACCCCCTGGAAACCGCAAGTTCCACCACCCGCTATGCGCCCGGAAGCGTTGTCGTTGACGTGGCAGGCTTCGATGAAGTCAACCAAAGCATCGCTGTGCAGGCCAACGGCAAGATCCTGGTGGCCGGCTTCAGCTTCTATGGTGGCCCTATTGAAACGGCCTATGACTACTCAGTGGTGCGCTTCAACGCTGACGGCACCCTGGATACCGATTTCGGCCTCAACGGCCGTAGACTGATCAGCGCCGAGGTTCCGATCGATGAAGG
This sequence comes from Pseudomonas massiliensis, assembly GCF_000826105.1. Taxonomy (GTDB): domain Bacteria; phylum Pseudomonadota; class Gammaproteobacteria; order Pseudomonadales; family Pseudomonadaceae; genus Aquipseudomonas; species Aquipseudomonas massiliensis. The sequence goes on from NZ_CCYK01000007.1 coordinate 2,116,523, forward strand.
CTACAGCCTCACCGTGCAGAGCGACGGCTCGTTGCTGGTACAGACCCCCGCCCATCGCAACGGCAATGACAGTTTCGGCCTCAGCCGCCTGCTCCCCAATGGTACCGCTGACGCCACGTTCAACGCCAATGCCAAGGCCAGTATCCCCGCCAGCCTGGGTAGCGAAGGCACCCGAGTGACCGTCAACGATGACGGCAGCCTGTTGATCAGCCAAAGCAGTGACCAGGGCGCCGTGCTGGTTCAGCTCAACGAAGACGGCACCCTGGACAGCCGTTTTGGCGACGATGGCGTGGCCTACCTGGCCGAAGGGTTGAGCTTCAACGGCGAAGTGCATTCCGTGGCCTTGGACAACGGTCAGTTCCTCCTCGCCGGAGACTTCGACAGCGGCAAGGGCTATCACTATGGAATTGTCCGGGTGAACGCCGACGGCAGCCTGGACGCCAGCTTCGGTGAAGCTGGCCAGGTCGTGTTCGGCGATGAGGTACTGACAGACTACCGTGGTGCGCTGGCTGTGCAGGCTGACGGTAGGATCGTGCTGGCTGGCAGCAATGATGGCTATGCCGATTTCCAGGTGGTGCGCCTGAGCGCCGATGGTCAGTACGATAGCAGCTTCGGCGACAATGGCGTGGCCAGCATCGATACCCAGGGCGAATACGATTCGGCCCGCTCGATCACAGTACTGCCTAACGGCAAGCTTTTGATTGCCGGGGTGAGCGACCTGGGCAACGGCCAGACCGTAGGCTTCAACGCCGACTATGGGCTGGTTCGACTCACCCCTGAAGGCGAGCTCGATCTGAGCTTCAGCAGCGAAAGGGACCTTTCGATCGAAGGCTCGATCAATGCTGACCTGCTCCAGGGCCGGGACCTGGCTGAAATACTGGACGGCGCAGGTGGCAACGACGTTTACCAAGGCAATGGCGGTCGCGATAGGCTCTACCTTGGCGATGACGCCGACGTGATCCGCTTCCTGTCCATTGAAGACAGCTACCGCACCGCTACTCAAAGCGCCAGTGACACGCTGATCCGATTCGACGCCGACGAAGATCGCATCGATCTGATCGGCCTGGGTTTCACAGGGCTGGGCAATGGGCACAACGGTACGCTCGCAGTCGCCGTAAAGGGCAACCAGACATTCCTGAAAAGCTACGACTACGATGCCCAGGGCCACCGCTTCGAGCTGGTACTCAACGGCAACTATGCAGGCCAACTCGACGAAAGCAATGTGCTGTTTGCCCCGGTGAGCGTCCTCGGCGGCAGCAATGGTGACTCCCTCCAGGGCTCGGCGGTCAAGGAAGTGCTCTCGGGCCTGGCTGGGGATGATCGCTTGAACGCCGGTGCCGATGACGATGTGCTCATCGGCGGCGAAGGCCGCGATTTGCTTACCGGCGGCAGCGGGCGGGATGTGTTCCGCTTCACGTCGCCCACGGATAGCTACCGGGACGCCAGTGCCAGCCACGCGGACATCATCACTGACTTCGACGCCTTCGAAGATCGCCTGGACGTCTCTGCCCTGGGCTACACAGGGCTGGGCGATGGCCGGGACGGTACACTCCAGGTGAGCTATAACGCCGTCTTGCAACGCACGTTCATCAAGGATCTGACCCCGGACGCCCAAGGCCAGCGATTCGAAGTATCCCTGGCGGGAGACCTTGAGTATGACCTGGACGCGTCCAATTTCCAGTTCAGCGAAGGCGCGCCGGAACTGGTGGCCCTTGGTGTCCAGGAAGAGCACGTCTGAGCCCGTTCGGCAGCTCCGCTACCTTCCACAGCCTGTGCCGATAAGCCACTCGGCCCTCCCTGATGGAAACTTGCGAAGCAAGCGAGCTTCCGGCAGTTCGCGGGCTGCTGCGTCTTCGCCCACGGTCCTATCCCCGTTTCTACACCTTGAACCGCCCGGCCAGGTCACTGAGCCCGGCGGCCAGGCGCGACAGTTCCTGACTGGCGGCATGGGTCTGTTCCGCGCCGGCGGAGGTGCGGATGGAGAGGTCGCGGATACGGACCAGGTTACGGTCCACCTCCCGGGCAACCTGGGCCTGCTCCTCCGCAGCGCTGGCAATGACCACATTGCGTTCATCGATCGCAGCCACCGCATGAGAGATCGCGCCCAGGGCATCGCTGGCGGCATGGGCCTGCTCCTGGGTCTGCCTGGCCTGATCGGCGCTGGTCAGCAGCGCGTCCACGGTCTGGGTGGTACCTGCCTGGATGGTCGCGATCATGGATTCGATCTCACGGGTCGACTCCCCGGTACGGCTGGCCAGGGAACGCACTTCGTCGGCTACCACGGCGAAGCCACGCCCGGCTTCGCCTGCCCGGGCCGCCTCGATGGCCGCGTTCAAGGCCAGCAGGTTGGTTTGCTCAGCGACAGCGCGGATCACATCCAGCACTCGGGTGATGTTATGAGCCTGGGACGCCAGGGTACGAGCGTGTTCAGAGGCGCCCAGCACGTTGTCCGTCAGCGAGCCGATCGCCGACAGGGTATCGCCCAGTTGGCCTTGGCCACGTCGCGCGGTTTCGCTGGCCGAACGGCTTTGCTCGGAGGCTGAAACGGCATTGGTCGCCACCTGGTCCACCGCCTGACTCATCTCGGTGACGGCCGTAGCGGCCATTTCGATCTCGTCGTTCTGTTGGGCAAGCCCCGTGGCGCTCTCGCTCATGACCGCGCTCATCTGTTCGGTGGACGAAGCCAGTTGTTGGGCGGACTGCATGATCTTGTCCAGGGTCTGGCGCAGGGTGGCTTGCATCGAGGCCATGGCTTGCAGTAGAAGCGCCGCCTCATCGTCGCCGCGGGTGTCAAGACGTTCGGTGAGGTCACCCGAAGCGATGGACTGGGCAGCCACTACCGCGGCCTCCAAGGGCTTGGTCAGGCTACGGGTGAGGCGCCAGGAAAGCAGTACGGTCAAGCCCAGGGCCAGGAAAACGGCCGCCAGGGTAACGGTGCGAGACTGCGCATAAAGGGCGTCTTCACGTTGGTCGTGCGCCCGGGATTCATCCAGGTTCTGTTGCTGCAACGCGGCGGACAGGTCGTTCATCCGGCTGCCTGCTTCGGTCATGGCATCCACGACCATGCGGCGCGCGCCGTCTACGTCCCCGGCCAGTACCAGCGCTTCCACCTGGTGGGTTTGCTGCAGATAGTCGCGATACAACCGGGCAAGCCCTTCGTAGCTGGAGCGTTCGTTCTCATTGCCCACCATCGGGCGGTAGGTTTCGAACAGGCCGTCCAGCTTGTCGCTGATCTCGCGGATGGTCGACTGCGTTTGCGCGGCGGCAGCAGGCACGGCCACCAGGCGTAGGACCTGCATGCGCAAGCGTGCCAACTGCAAGGCAATGGCGTCGCTGGTAACGATCCCTGGTACCCCTTCGCTGGTTACCAGCTTGGCCTGGGCACGGATGTTGGCCATCTGATAGAGGCCGAACAGGCCGAGGGCAGCCAACACGGTGGCGATAACACCAAAGCACAGGATGCTGCGCTTGGCGATTTTCAGGGATCGTAGGTTCATGGGAGGTCCGTGGCTGGAAGTGGCATGGCGCCGGTCTGCCTGGTTAGCGGCACGGAGGGGAAAATATTTAGCCGCCAGCCGCGCGCGGTTGAACGGGTTTCGTAGGCATCTTGCTGTGTAACCCTCAGCCCTCTACCAAGGCTCGCAATAACCTGACCGCGCTGTCCGGGCTACTCAGCACGGGCCCGGCGAACGCCGCTTCGCAGGCCGATACTGCGCTGCTCATGGAAAACTGCGCTAGGCAAAGCACATCATAGTGGCCACGCAGCTTACCCGCCGTGGCAGCGATCAGTTCGTCGTGCCGAGTGACGTCTCCAGCCTGGAGCGCGGCAAGGGCGCCCTCGCAGAGCACCGGGGTTACCTGCGGCTGAGTAGCGCTAGTGCCGGGGCCTGCCTGAGCGAGCGCGGCGCTCTCGGCGGCAAAGTCTGCGGCAATAGCGTCCGCCGCGGGCCCGAAGGTGGTCAGCGCGGCGATACGCGACCCTGTGTTCAAGGCCTCGCGCACCATGGCCTCGTTGGGCTTGAGCATGGGAATCCGGTATCGCCGCTGGCAGCTGGCGATGGCATCGGGATAGGAAGAGCACGTGAAGAGCACCCCGTCGGCATCGGCGCGAACCGCGTGCTCGGCCAGGCGCCAGAGCCGCTCGGTCAATGCAGGCGTCACGTGCCCTGCCGCATTGGCATCCACGGACAGTGAATCGTCCCAGAGGTTGAAACAACGGGCCTGGGGCCATAGACGCGCAAAGCCTGCATTGACAGGGTCCATTGCCAGCCGAGTCGCATGGATCAGAAATATACGCTTCGTGCTCATGAAAGTTCCCTGGCGACCCTACTGCCGCTCCTGAATAGATGCTCCCCGCGGTTCGCGTGCTTAGCCACCGGGCCCGGGCTGATGAGGCGGGGTTACCAACGCACGTTAAAGATTGTTTCCAGCTCCCGAATCGCGGCTTCGCTCAATGGGGCGGGCCGCGGTTGCACTTGCAGCCACAGCCGTGCGGTTTCCTCCAGCTCTTCCATGGCGAAGCTGGCTTTGCTGACCGAGGTGTCCCAGATCACCGGGCCCAGCCTCTCGAGCATGACACCGCGCACCTGAGCCGCGAGGGCCGCCACTTCATCGGCGACCTCGGCCGCGCCAGGCCGACGATAGGGGATCAAAGGTATTCGCCCGACCTTCATCACCTGGTAGGGCGTGATAGGCGGAAGGATGGCTTCCTCGCGCCAGCAACCGGCGAGCGTCAGGGCTACCAAGGCCGTGGCGTGGGAATGCACCACAGCCTGGGCCTGGGCATTGTTTTCGTAGATGCGTCGATGCAACGCGAGTGTTTTCGATGGCCTGTCGCCCGATACCCACTCGCCGGCCGAGGAAACCTTGGCAACAGCGGCCGGATCAAGGCGGCCCAGGCACGCATCGGTCGGAGTGATGAGCCAACCGTCTTCCAGCCTGGCGCTGATGTTGCCGGCGCTTCCTACACAGTAACCTCTTGCATACAGGCTCTTGCCTGTGTCGCAAATCTCCTCGCGGAGCTCGGATTCGGTACTCATCGCTATCCTCGGGCTGCGGTGACGTTGGCCACTGAGCACCGTCACGCTTGAACACAGGGTGAGCTTATCAGTTTTTCAAAATAACGAAATACAATTTAGGAGGTCTGTGAGCTATACCTAAAAGCATAGCGACAGACCTTTGACGACAACGCCGTGATCAGATAATTGGTCTCACGAAGCTAACTGTCTGTCCGTATTGGAATTTCGGTAGATCAGCCGTCGAAATGACCAGCAGAAAAGGGTTGCGCCATCAAAAAATTGTATTGCGGGTGTTTACAGAACAATAACGCTCACCGTACCGTGGAGCATCAGGGTGGCTCGAACTACAAGAAATCACAATCGGAGAGCAACAGATGAGCAAGCGCATTGCATTCGTTACGGCGGGCATGGGCGGACTGGGCACAGCGGTATGTCAACGCCTTGCCAGGGACGGCTTCACCGTGATCGCGGGATGTGGGCCGGACTCGCCTCTCAAGGAGGACTGGCTGAAGACGCAACAGCGTCTGGGCTTCGATTTCATCGCCGCCGAAGGCAACGTGGCGGACTGGGAGTCGACCAAAGCGGCTTTCACCAAGATCCGTGACGAGGTAGGGCCTGTGGATGTTCTCGTGAACAATGCCGGAACGGCCTGCAATGTGGTCTTTCGCGACATGCGCCCGGATGACTGGCAAACGGTCATCAACACCAATCTGAACTCTTTGTTCAACGTTACCAAGCAAGTGATTGACAGCATGACTTCCCGAGGCTGGGGGCGGATCATCAATATTTCCTCGGTCAATGCGCAACTGGGCCAGGTCGGCCAGGTCAACTACTCCACCGCCAAGTCGGCAATCCGCGGTTTTACCCGGGCTTTGGCCCGCGAACTGGCGTCTCGCGGCGTCACGGTCAATACCGTTTCGCCTGGTTACATCGCTACGCCCAGGCTCAAAGCGTTGACCCGCACGGAATTGATGGATCGTATCGTCCATGAGATCCCGGCCCGGCGGCTGGGTACGCCGGAAGAAATCGCTGCCATGTGCTCCTGGTTGGCATCTGATGAGTCGGCCTTCGCAACCGGAGCGGACTTCTCCATCAACGGTGGGCTGCACATGAGCTAATGCGCCTCCAGCGCTCTCCCCAGTGATAACCATAACAACAATTGTACTCTGGCATTAGGAGATACATATGCTCTCTGTTCTTGGCTACGGCATGATTATCACCTTCATGGTGCTAATCATGACCAAGCGCCTGCCACCCCTAGTGGCCCTGACTCTGGTCCCGATCATATTCGCCATTATTGGCGGTTTCGCCCCGGACATGGGCCCGATGATGGTCGAGGGGCTGAAAAAGGTCGCGCCCACGGCGATCATGGTGATGTTCGCCATTCTGTTTTTCGGGCTGATGTTCGATACCGGCCTGTTCGACCCCATCATTCGTGCATTCATCAAGATCATCAAAGGCGATCCGGCCAAGGCTGTGCTCTTCGCGGCCTTGTTGGCCGGCCTGGTGTCCCTGGATGGGGACGGCTCCACGACCTACATGATCACGGTCACCGCCATGCTGCCGCTGTTCCGCCGGCTGCGCCTCAACCCCCTGATCCTCCCCTGCGTGGTGATACTGGCGGCGAGCGTGACCAACCTGCTGCCATGGAGCGGGCCTATGGCACGGGTGGCCGCGGCGCTGCAGGTCGAGACCTCAGAGCTGTTCATCCCGCTCATCCCCTCGATGATCATCGGTTTCCTCGGTGTGTTGCTGCTGGCATACCTGCTGGGGCTGAAAGAACGCCAGCGTCTAGGGCTGCTGCGAGCACCAGGCAACCCCCTGCGCAGCACGAGCATGGACGAAGACATGGGCGACCTGCTTACACTGAGCGATGAGAACGCTGAGCTGCGTCGCCCGAAGCTGTTCTGGTTCAACGCGCTACTGACCCTGGCGCTGATGACATGCCTGGTGATCGAGCTGTTGCCGCTGCCCGTGTTGTTCATGGTCGCCTTCTGCATTGGCCTTACCATCAATTATCGACAGATGGATGAGCAGCGCCGACGCATTTCCGCGCACGCGCCCGCCGCGCTGACCCAGATATCCATCTTCATCGCCGCTGGTATCTTCGCCGGGATTCTTTCCGGTACCGGCATGGTCAAGGCAATGTCCAGCTCTCTACTGTGGGCGCTGCCAGACACATGGGGCAATTACCTGGCGCCGATCACTGCATTACTGAGCATTCCCGGCACTTTCTTCATGTCCAACGACGCCTTTTACTATGGCGTACTGCCTGTGCTGGCGCATGCCGCTGAAGCTTATGGCATTACCGCAGCTGAGATTGGCCGTGCGTCCCTGATCGGCCAGCCGGTGCATCTGCTGAGTCCGCTCGTAGCCTCGACCTACTTGCTGGTGGGCCTGGCTGGTGTCGAGTTCAGCGATCATCAGCGCTACACCATGAAGTGGGCATTCGCGCTGAGCTTCCTGATCATGGCAGCCGCGATGCTAATGGGGTTGTTCCCGCTCTATTCCTCGCTATAGGGGCCTTGACGCCGCCAGGACGCGACTTCGGTGAGCACGAGCATAGCCTGGGGATATGGTAGATTCATTGCCTCCCCTACGGCTGTGTAGGGCCGACCTACATGGGCAGCGCCAGAAGACTGACATGAAAAGAGACCTTGCCGAACACCTTGCGCCACGCATCATAGAACTGGCGCGTGCACGCTCGATGAAAGCGGGTGAGCCGCTTCGTGAAGAAGCTTTTGCCAAGGAGCTGGGGGTATCGCGCTCCCCGATCCGCCGGGGCTTCGCCCTGCTCGAACAACTCGGGCTTGCACGCAAGGAGCCCAATCGCGGCTTTTACCTGACCCGTAACGCGACCACTATCGAAGCCGCCGCGCTGCCGCCGGAAAGTGACCCCTACGAGGAGCTGTACCTACGAGTAGTGGATGACATGCTGCGCGGTGATATCAAGCACAGCTTCTTCGAAGCCGAGCTGCTGCGGCGCTATGAGATTCCGCGAGGGCAGTTGCTGAAGGTGCTCAACCGGTTGGCCAGCGAGGCCATGATCGAGCGCCGCGCAGGTCAGGGGTGGGAGCTCAAGGCATTTCTGCATGACAGCGATGCCCACATTCAGAGCTATCGGTTTCGCATGGCCATCGAACCCTTCGCGCTGCGTGAACCCGACTACACAGTGGACAAGCGCGCTTTCAGCGCTGCCCGGGCGCAGCAGCAACGCCTGCTCGACGGAGAAATCTTTACCCTCTCTCGGGCACAGTTGTTCGACATCAACTCAGCATTCCATGAGCTGCTGGTGCGCTGCTCCGGCAATGTCTTCCTGCTCGAAGCCATTCGGCGGCAGAACCAGCTTCGCCGCTTCATGGCGTACCGCTCGAACCTGGAGCGAACCAGGTTCATAGGCCAGACCCAGGAACACCTCCACCTTATCGACTTGATCGAGGACGGCAGCCGCGAGGAAGCGGCAGATTTCCTGCACCACCATCTGGACGTAGTGAGCCATCTGAAGGCCGAACAGGACCGACGGGCCGAAGCGGCTCAAGAAGAACGCGGAGCCGCCACGCCGCCAGTAGTGGCGCTGGGTCTTTAACTCGCCAACTCGAAAGCAGCATCCACTGCTTTCACTGTTGCATAAATTGTTTTTAGATGTAATAAGGTACAAAGAAACGCTAACCAGCTTGTTTCGATGTCAGGCACCGATCCTACTCAGACGCTTCAACAAGGAGAAAAACAATGCGCATTCTGGTTCTGCCCTGCGACGGTATCGGCCCGGAAATCATCCAGGCCTCCATGTCGGTGCTGGAAGTGGCCAACGAGAAATTCGGCCTGGACCTGTCTTTCGATTACGACGATGTCGGTTTCACCAGCCTGGAGAAATATGGCACCACGCTTCGCGAGGAAACTCTGGAAAAAGCCAAGACCTATGACGGGGTCATCCTGGGCACGCAGTCTCATGCAGACTATCCAGCGCCGGAGAAAGGGGGCCGCAACGTGTCGGCAGGCTTCCGTATCGGCCTTGACCTGTATGCCAACGTTCGCCCGGCTCGCACTCGTCCTTTCCTGGCCTCGAACATGAAAGAAGGCAAAAGCATGGATCTGGTAATCATGCGCGAGGCTACCGAGGGCTTTTACCCGGACCGCAACATGACTCGGGGCTGGGGCGAAGTGATGCCTTCTCCTGACATGGCGTTGTCGACCCGCAAGATCACCCGGCATTGCAGCGAGCGCATCGCGCGCCAGGCGTTCGAACTGGCCATGAAGCGCCGCCGCAAGGTAACCGCGATTCACAAGGCCAACAGCTTCCATATGACCGATGGGCTGTTCCTGGAATGCGTACGCAACGTGGCCAGGGAATTCCCGGAAGTGCAACTGGACGACCTGTTGGTAGACGCATCTACCGCGCACCTGGTACGCAACCCCGAGCGCTTCGACGTGCTCGTGGCCACCAACTTCTATGGCGATATCATCAGTGACCTGGCCAGCGAGCTGTCCGGCAGCCTGGGCCTGGCCGGCTCCATCATGGCCAGCAACATCCATTGCTGCGCCCAGGCCCAGCACGGTTCCGCACCGGACATCGCCGGCCAGGACAAGGCCAACCCGGTGTCGATGATGTTGTCCATCGCCATGATGCTGCACTGGATGGGCGAGCACCGTAGCAGCGGCAAGCTGCAGGAAGCCGCCGCTGCCATCGACAAAGCCGTGGACCTGGTCCTCGAAGACCCTGCCAAGCGTACTCCAGATCTGGGCGGCAGCCTGGGCTGCGCAGCCTTTGGCCAGGCCGTGGCTCAGGCGCTGCGGGGCTGATTCGCCAGCGCGCCTGCCCTTGACGCGCCCGCTCCCTTTGCCGGGGCCGGGCGCGCCGACAAGAAGCCCATAACAACAAGAAGGAGACAAGCTATGGCAAAGCCGCTGTTAGGCTGCATAGCAGATGACTTCACCGGTGGCACGGACCTGGCCAGTACCCTGGCAAGTCGTGGCATGCGCACCGTACAGGTACTGGGCGTGCCACATGGCCCCTTGCCTGACGACATCGATGCCGTGGTGGTGGCTTTGAAATCGCGCACCACCCCGGCCGAGTCGGCGGTGGCCGAGTCCCTGGAGGCTCTGGAGTACCTGCGCGGGTTGGGTTGTACGCAATTTTTCTTCAAGTATTGTTCGACCTTCGATTCCACCGCCCAGGGCAATATCGGTCCGGTGGCTGATGCCCTGGCCGATGCCCTGGACGCCGACCTCTGTATCGCCTGTCCCGCCTTCCCGGATAACGGACGCACCCTCTACCTGGGCAATCTGTTCGTAGGGGAGGTACCGCTCAACGAGTCGGGCATGCGCGATCATCCGCTGACGCCGATGACCGATGCCAACCTCAAGCGTGTCCTGCAAACGCAGACTGAACGTCAGGTCGAGCTGTTGAAATGGTCGACAGTACGCCAGGGCGCGGCTGCCATTGTCGCTGAAATGGAAGCCCTGAAGGTCGGCGGTGCGCGCTACGCCATTGCTGATGCCTTGACCAATGAGGACTTGATGAGCCTCGGCAAAGCCGTAGCCGATCATGTTTTGGTCACGGGAGGCTCAGGTGTCGCACAGGGTTTGCCGGCCAATTTCCGTCAGCGCGGCCTGCTGCCTGACATCGCCCAGGCCTCGGCCTTGCCCACCGTTTCAGGGGCGAGCGCGGTGCTGTCTGGAAGCTGCTCGACCGCGACTCGGGGTCAGGTGGCCCACTGGCTCGCAACGCGCCCCGGTTACAAGCTCGATGTTCTGGCCCTGGCTGCGGGGGAAGATCAGGTGAGCCAAGCCCTGGCCTGGGCAGAGCGTCATTTGGTGGAAGGGCCGGTTCTGGTCTACGGCAGTGCCGAGCCGGAGGAAGTTCGTCAAGCGCAGGAGCACCTGGGCGTGGAGCGGGCCGGGCAATTGATGGAAGCGGCCCTGGCCAAAGTGGCCATCGGGCTGAGCGAGCGTGGCGTAGGCAAGCTGGTGGTCGCCGGTGGCGAAACCTCGGGCGCGGTGGTGAAGGCGCTGGGTGTGGATACCCTGCGCATCGGCGCCACCATTGATCCGGGGGTGCCCTGGACGCTTGGCTCCGGGACCCGGGCACCCGTCGCCCTGGCATTGAAATCCGGCAACTTTGGTAGCACGGACTTCTTCATCAAAGCATTGAACACGGCGCCCTGATCCGGCGCTCTGTTCGCCATCGTTACGTTTCAAGGCTCAACCATGCCCAGCTTGGCTTTCCTGCGCGACAAAACCTGGTGGCCCACGCCCATCATCGGCGTATGCGGAGGCTGGCTGGCCAGCCTGGTGCACTGGCCACTGCCCTGGATCACTGGCGCCTTGATCGCTGTCACTCTGAGCCGCTGCAGCGGCTGGAAGATAGCGGCGATCCCCCATGGCCGGCCCGCTGGCCAATGGATCATTGCCACGGCGGTTGGGCTGCACCTGACCGCACAGGTGGTGCAGGAAATACTGACTCACCTGCCCCTGATGGCCATTGCCGCCGTGACCACCATCTTCCTGACCTTGATCGGTATCCTGCTGCTGCACCGTCTCGGCATGAACAGGGAAACCGCATTCTTTGCATTCATGCCCGCCAACTTCGCCGAGATGATCAACCTGGCCGAGCGCTACCAGGCCGATACCAGTCGCGTGGCAGCCGCGCACAGCTTGCGTCTGGTGCTGATCGTGCTGGTGGTGCCGCCTACCATGCTCTGGGGCATGAGTGCCGGAGCCACGGCTCCCCACCCACCCGCGCCACCGGATTGGTACTGGCTGGCGCCTCTGCTGGCTGGCGGGCTGGTTTGCGGCATGGCATGGAAGCGCGCCGGCTGGCCAAACCCCTGGATGTTCGGCCCGCTGATGCTCTGCGCCACGCTCACCGCAAGCCTCGACCTGGCTACCAGCCTGCCCGGCTGGTTGAGCCATCTGGCTCAAGTGTTGATCGGTTGTACGCTGGGTTGTCATTTCGACCGAGCGTTCTTCCGACGTGCGCCGACCTTTCTACTGCTCTCGACGGCCTATACGCTTACCTCCCTGGCTTGCACCTTTGCCGTGGCCCGGCTGCTGTCGTGGTGCTTCGCCCTGCCCTTCGCCACCTTGGCCTTGGGAATGACCCCAGGCAGCATGACCGAGATGTACCTGACCGCCGAAACCCTGGGCCTGGCGGTTGGAACGGTAACGGCGATGCAGATCCTGCGCCTGGTGGTAGTCATGGCCGTGGCCGAGCCTTTCTATCGGCGCTGGCGCAGGCGTGGCGGAGCATAAGCGAGTGGCCAGGCGTCAGCCGCGACCCACGAACGGCATCTGAGTGGCCATCAAGGTATGAAAGAGCACATTGGCATCCAAGGGCAGCCCAGCCATGTACACCACTGCCCTGCCTACCAGTTCGGCGTCGATGAGCGGCTCGACCGCTATCTCGCCATTGGCCTGAGGCACGCCCTTTGCCATCCGCGAAGCCAGGTCGCTCATGGCATTGCCGATGTCTATCTGCCCTACGGCGATGTTCAGCGCGCGGCCGTCCAGAGCCGCAGCCTTGGTCAAGCCAGTGACAGCATGCTTGGTGGCGGTATAGGCGATGGCATTGGGCCGAGGCGCGTGGGCGGCAAGAGAGCCGTTGTTGATGATGCGTCCGCCATGGGGTTGCTGTTCACTCATCAGCTTGAACGCCTGTTGCAGACAATAGAACATGCCGTTGAGGTTGGTCGCCACGACCGCCTGCCACTGTTCCGGGCTCCACTCCAGGAAATGACCGGGCGGGTTGCCACGGCCAGCGTTGTTGAACAGTAGATCCAATCGACCGAAGCGCTTGCGAATGACCTCGAACAATCGCACAACGGCGTCTGGGTCGCTCACATCGGTCGCTGCCGCAATGGCTTGCCCTCCGGGAAGCGCCTCGATCAACGCCACCACTTCCTCCAGCGGGCCCAGACGTCGCCCGGCCAGTACCAGCGCATAGCCTTCGGCGGCCAAGGCGCAGGCTACGGCCTTGCCAATGCCACTGCCAGCGCCTGTGACCAGTGCGATTCCTTTCATATCGGACACCTTTGTACGGGAAGGTTAAAGGTCAATGGGCGCTACAGTCTTGGAACCGCCGCCTGAGCCTGGGGGCAGAGTCAAGCCACTACCGAAAAATGCTCTACCTGCGGTGGACTGAGGAAGAATTCACCAACGATGGCCCGCCATTGCTCGAACGCCGGGGACTGGCGAAAATCCAGAGTATGGTTTTCCAGGGTTTCCCATCGGATTTGCAGCAGTACCCGGCCAGGTGATTCGATCCCGCGAATCACCTGATAGCCGAGAAAGCCCTTGGCGTTGGCGATCACCGTAGTGACGCCTCGCAAAATAGCGGCTTCGAATTCGGCGCTACGTTGCGGATCGATATGCAACTGCGCGACTTCTATGATCATAGGTATTTACCTTCTTCCAGGCCTGGAAAGCGAGGCCTAGCGCTCGCTGTAAAGCACGCCGCCCCGGGCCTTGTTGTTCGGGTCCGACTCGACGATCTGCACCACTACCTTGTCCCGGGGTACGTCGAAGCTTTCGATCACCGCGTCGGTGATCTTCTGCATGAGCATTTTCTTCTGTTCATGGGTACGGCCTTGAACGGCATAGACTACGACTTCAGGCATGGGCGTAACTCCGTGGATATAGCGGGTTTGGGTTCAGTCGGTTCAGCTGGCGTGCTCGGCGGCGATCGGGCGGGTTTCGCCGGTTTCCACCAAGGTACGGTTGGCGTCTACCGAACCATACACCCAAAGGATCTTCATGGATTGGGTTTCAGAGGCATTGCGAAAACGATGGGGCACCCCGGCAGGGATGAAGGTGACGTCCTGTGGCTTGACCTCGAAGGATTCGCCGTCTATGTCGAACCAGGCATGGCCTTCGATAAGCATTACGGTCTCTTCGCAGTTGTGATAGTGGAACGGGATTTTCGCCCCGCCCTGAAATTCAGTGAAGCCCGTGATGAAGCCCACAGCGCCCAAGCCCTTGGTGACCAGCGGCGTGGTGGCTGCGCCACCGCCCCGGTCGTGCTTGGCGATCGCTTCAGGCTTGAGTAGCCATGCGTTGGATGGCGTATTGATCATGAGTGGTCTTCTTGTAATTAATGGTTGGGGCCTTGCCAGACCGTCTTGATATTGGTGAATTCCCGTATACCGAAGTCACCAAGCTCGCGCCCATAGCCTGATTGTTTGATGCCACCGAACGGCACCCGGGCATCGGAGGCCACCAGGGCATTGATGAATACGGCGCCGGCCTGGATCTGCCTTGCCAAGGCGCTGGCCCGCTCCAGGTCGCTGGTCCAGAGCGCGGCGCCCAGGCCGAATTCCGTGGCGTTGGCGATCTCGATGGCTTGCCGGGCATCCTCGACACGGATTACCGCGGCTGCCGGGCCGAAGGTTTCTTCGGTGGCCGCGGCCATTGCAGGGGTTACATGATCGAGCACCGTCGGAGGGTAGAAAAAGCCCGGGCCCGGAAGCGGCTGCCCGCCGGTGAGCAGTTTGGCGCCAGCCTCGATGCTACGGGTGACCTGAGCATGAATGTCTGCGCGCAGGCTGGCTCGTGCCAGCGGCCCCATCTGGGTGTCTGGTGCCTCAGGGTCGCCGACCTTGAGCGTCTCGACCCTTCTGACAAAGGCTTCGACGAAGCGGTCTGCGACGCTCTGTTCTATGATGAAGCGTTTGGAAGAAATGCAGCTTTGCCCCGTATTGGAGAAGCGCGCCTTGACGGCGGCTGCAGCCGCCGCCTCGATATCGGCGTCTGCCAGCACGATGAAAGGGTCTGACCCGCCCAACTCAAGCACCTGCTTTTTCATCAGCGCGCCTGCCTGGGCTGCCACCAGCTTGCCCACCGCCGTGGAACCGGTAAGGGTAACCGCGGCAATGCGCTCATCAGCCAGCAAGGCCGCCACCTGGGACGCGTCTATCAGCACGGTGCCAATCAGCCCGTCCGGCAGCCCGGCTTCGACGAATAGCTGTTCGAGCGCCAGAGCGCAGCCCGGGACGTTATTGGCATGCTTGAGAATGGCGTCGTTGCCCGCTGCAAGGGCTGGCGCGGCGAAACGGATGAACTGCCAGAATGGATAGTTCCACGGCATCACCGCCAGGACCACGCCCAAGGGGTCGAACACTACTCGGCTATCCGCCGCGCTGGTACTCACCGGAAGGTCTGCCAGGAAGACGGGGGCCTGACTGGCATAGAACTCACAAGTCGCCGCGCATTTTTCGATTTCGCTTTCCGCCTCGGTGATGGGCTTACCCATCTCCCGGGTGATCAGCAAGGCATACGCCGCTCGCTTTTGGCGAAGCACGTCCGCGATACGCCGCAAAGCACCGCACCGCTGCTCGATATCGACCTGCGCCCAGGCCAGTTGCGCGGTAGCCGCCTGGGCAAGCCTGTTCTCGATCTCGGCACAGCTATGCAGTTCGTAACGCTGCAACGGTCGCTCAGTAGCGGGATTGGTGGAAACAAGCGTCATCGGGGGCTCCATTGTTCATTGTTATACCGGAGTGAGTACGGGCTTGATGCTGCATGAAAGGCCCTACACGCGCATTTAGTACTTTATTGCGACGATATACCATTCTGGACGATAGCGGGGCAACAAATTGTCAGGACATCCCTGTCCATCCAGGAATGTCCCAGCGTCAGTCACGGTTTTTATACCTCGACCCTTAAGGGCGTTTATGTATGAGAGATGCTCGGGAACCTGAATTTGAAAGTTCAGGGTATGCTGATGCGACCTTCCTTCCCCGCTTCCCGGTAACGGCTTTCCAGCACCTCTGCCAGGCACTGCTTGGCCTGGTCTTCGCCGTGTATGAGGCGGATTTCCTTTGGCCACTGCTTCATACGGGTGACGAAACCGACGAGGTCGGCCTGGTCCGCGTGCGCCGAGTAGCCGCCCACGCTGTCGATACCAGCACGGATGTCGATGCGCTCCCCTTCCAGCATCACGAAGCCGCCTTCGGGACCGTGGGTCTGGATGTCGCGCCCAGGGGTGCCCTGGCCCTGGTAACCGACGAAGACCACATTGTGCCTCGGGTCGCCCAGCATGGCCTTGAGGTAGTTGACGATGCGCCCGCCCGAGCACATGCCATTGCCGGCGATCACGATAGCCGGACGTGCGGTTTCGGTCAGATGCTGCACGATGCGTGTATGGTCCTCATGGCTGTCCACGGTGATCAGCTGCTTGAAAGACAACGGCTTGCGCCCCTCTTCCAGGCGGTGCTGGGCATCTTCATCCCAGTAACCCTGCAACGCCTTGTAGGTTTTTGTGAAGCGGCTGGCCAAGGGCGAGTCGAGAATGATAGGCACCTTGGGCCAGTCGATGTCCGGGGCGCCCCTGTTGCCGCCCTTCGCATCCTCGTTCTCACCTGTCGGGGCGGCGGCCTCGGTTTCGTCGTGAAGAATTTCTTCCAGCTCGTAGAGCAACTCCTGGGTCCGCCCGATGCTGAAGGACGGAATCAATACAGTCCCCTGGTCGGCCAGGGCCCGTTCGATGGCGACCTGCAGGCGCTCTCGCCGGTGGGCACGATCTTCGTGGCGGCGATCGCCGTAGGTGCTCTCCAACAGCAGCAGGTCGGCCCGCTCCGGCGGTACCAGATCCGGCAGGATGGGTGAATGAGGCGCTCCCAGATCGCCGCTGAACACGATCCGCTGGCTATGCTCTTCATTCCCGGGCTCACCCAGGTCAAGCTCCACATAGGCCGAACCAAGCACATGCCCGGCAGGCTGCAGCCGCAGCTTGCAGAGCGCCGTATCGGTTTCATGCACGGTGAACCAGTTGCCGTAGGGCAACGGAAAGATTCGCTGCTCCACCACTTTCAGGTAGCGTTCCAGCTGTTCCTGGTCACGGCTGATGGACAGGCGGAAGGCATCTTCTAGCACGATAGGCAACAACTGAGCCGAGGGCTCGCTGCACAGGATAGGCCCCTCGAACCCGGCCGCCAGGAGGTTGGGGATGCGCCCCACATGGTCTATATGCACATGCGTGACCACCAGGGCCTTGATTCCTTCGATGGGAAAGTCCAAGCCCAGCGGGTCCTCGCCAGCCAGGCCTTCATCGACGCCCTGGAACTGGCCGCAGTCGATGAGCAGGCTGAAGGTATCATCCAGCCACACCTGGTGGCACGACCCGGTGACGCCCTCGGCGGCGCCATGGTGGATCAGTTTTACAGAATTCATTGAGGGTCCTTGGCAAATGGGCGGTTACGCCGGATGGCCCGGATACGGGCGACAACCCAGCGCCTGCAGCGTCCCGATTTGGGCAACGAAGCCGCGGCCTTAGTTTCCCTGCTCGACAGCCAGCTCATTGGTCCTTTTCACCAGCTTCGCTGGTTCCCACCGCGGTAAAGCCAGCGGCAGATCCGCTATAGTGCCGCCCTACACGCGTTCCGGACCCCATGCCATGCACAAGCTCAAGCGCTACGAAAAGCTCGCCGATGAAATCGCCGCGCTGATACGCTCCGGTGTGCTGGCTCCCAATGAACGGGTGCCCTCGGTCAGGCTGGCCTGCCAGAACTACGGGGTCAGCCCTGCCACCGTGTTCAAGGCGTACTACCTGCTCGAAGACCGCGGGCTGATCCAGGCGCGGGCGCGCTCGGGTTATTACGTTCGTGCGCTGGCGCGGGACTCGCTAGCCGAACCGGAGATCAAGCGCCAGGAGGGTATTGCCCAGGATGTGGACGTAAGCGAACTGGTATTCTCAGTGCTCAGCTCCCTGCGCGACCCTCACACTGTACCCTTCGGCTCCGCGTTTCCCAGCGCCGATCTGTTTCCCCTGCCGCGCCTGGCCAAGTCCATGGGCCAGGCCCTGCGACGCTTGTCGGCTCATCAGATCATCGCTGACCAGACCAACGGCAACGACGCACTGAAACGCCAGATCGCCCTGAGGTACACCCTGGCTGGGGTAATGTTGCCCGTGGAAGAGCTGGTGATCACCACGGGTGCCATGGAGGCGCTCAATCTATGCCTGCAGGCGGTCACCTCGCCCGGGGACCTGGTGGCGATCGAGGCTCCGGCTTTTTATGCGTCGCTCCAGGTGCTGGAACGCCTCAAGCTCAAGGCCGTGGAGATTCCAGTGCATCCCCGGGACGGTATCGACCTGGATGTACTGGCCGATACCCTCGACAAGCTGCCGATAAGGGCCTGCTGGTTCATGAGTTCCTTCCAGAATCCCATGGGGGCCAGCCTGAGCGATGGGCGCAAGCGCCAGCTCGTGGATCTGCTGCATCGCCATGGAACGCCACTGATCGAAGATGATGTATACGCCGAGCTGTACTTCGGCGACCACCCTCCAACGCCGATCAAGCACTATGACCGCGATGGATTGGTAATGCATTGCGGTTCGTTTTCCAAAAGCCTGGCTCCGGGTTACCGGGTCGGCTGGGTCGCGGCCGGGCGCTTCGCCAGCAAGGTGTTCCAGCTCAAGCTGATGACCACCATCTCGCCGTCGGTGCCGGCGCAGGCGGCGATTGCCGATTACCTGCAGCACGGCGGGCATGATCGCCATTTGCGCAGGCTAAGGCACGGCCTCGAAACCCAACAACAGGCCATGCTCCTGGCGGCCTCTCGATACTTTCCCGCGCAGACCCGGGTCACGCGCCCGGTAGGCGGGTATTTTCTCTGGTTCGAATTCCCCGCCCAGGTCGACGCGCTCAAGCTCTTCAGGCTGGCCATGGCAGAGGGTGTGAGCCTGGCGCCCGGGCCGATCTTTTCGGCGACGCGCTCGTTCGGCCACTGCGCTCGGCTCAATTACGGGCATCCGTGGACCGATGAATCGGAACGGGCCATGCAGCTGCTCGGGCATCTTATTGAATCATTATCATGAGCAACCTTGGCCGCGCGTGGGGCGCGGCACGGGGTAACTCGTGAATACCGCGGGCTTGAACGAAGTTAACCATTGTAGTGCCTGTCCATAAGACAAGGGCGCATTTTTGCCGGTGCGCACTATAATGCCCTTCCTTCACCGACTATTGCCCTATGAAAAACACTTTCCTTGCCCCGCTGTTGTCGTTGCTTGTCGCTTTTCCCGCATTTGCCGATCCGCCCGCCACCTTCGCCGAAGCCAAGGTTATCGCCAAGCAGAAGGTTTACTTCGACCAGGCCAACAGCGACCTGGGTGAACTCTATTGCGGCTGTCATTGGGCCTGGACTGGCAAGTCCGGCGGACGAATCGATGCACAGTCCTGCGGCCTTCAAACCCGCGCCCAGGAAACTCGCGCCAAGCGTACCGAGTGGGAACATATTGTTCCGGCCTGGACCTTCGGCCAGCAAAGGCAATGTTGGCAAGACGGTGGTCGGGAACATTGTGTCAAAGATGACCCTGTCTTCCGTGCCATGGAAGCCGACCTGTTCAACCTTTACCCCTCCGTTGGCGAAGTGAATGGCGACCGCAGTAACTTTAACTATGGCATGGCGCCCGGCGTCGCGCCGCAATACGGCCAGTGCAAAACCCGTGTGGACTTCGATCATCGAACCGCCGAGCCACGCGATGAAGTCAAGGGCCTTGTGGCCCGCACCACCTTCTACATGTTCGATCGCTACAACTTGAGCATGTCCAGGCAACAGCAACAACTTCTAATGGCGTGGGACAAGCAATTCCCGGTGACCACTTGGGAGCGCGAACGCAACACGCGAATCGCCGCCATCATGGGCCATGACAACCCTTTCGTTACCAGGCAGCGAGCCTGGAGCCTGGGCTATAAACCTGTGGGCGATGGCGTGGTCAGCCCGGTACCGATGCGGCCGACCACGCAGCCCAAGCAGGACAGTTCAGCCTCGAAGGCCGCGCCAGGCTCGATCATCGGAAACCGGGGCAGTCATGTCTATCATCTACCCGAAGGCTGCCCTGGGTATACCCAGGTTGGCGAAAAGAACCGGATCAACTTCGCCTCCGAGGCCGAAGCGGTCAAGGCGGGCTACCGCAAAGCTGGCAACTGCCGATAGCGGCCGGGCGCCCGTTACCGACGCCCTGGTCTGAGCGAGGCTGCCAGCAACGGCTTCGCTCGGATCACTGGTATCACTGCAGCCAGGATTCAACAGTTTCGGCGCCGTATTGGGCCTTCCACTCTTTCAGCACCTTATGATTGCCACCTTTGGTTTCCACCACTTCGCCGCTTTCAGGGTGCTTGTAGCGTTTGACCTGGCGTGCCCGGCGGGTCGCTTTTTCCGGTTCCGGGGCCGGCGCGCGAGTACGTCGGGATGAACCCTGCGGATCGAGAATCTCGACGATATGCTTCAAACTAAAGCCATATTCGCCAAGCAGGTCGCGCAGTTTTTCTTCGAACTCGACCTCGCGCTTGAGGCCTTCATCGTTCTTCATGTTTTCAAGCTCTGCGAGCTGTGCGGCGAGCTGTTGTTCAAGGGCACGGAATTCTGCGAGGCGAGACATAAGATAATCCTTCGAGTCGGAGCCAACGAGTATAGGGAGTGCTGCGCATTTCTGATAGTAGGACAATTGAAAGATACGAATGTCCCGTCGAAGAACTACAGCAGTCTCCATGGCGGCCTACTTCAATGCGTTGCGCTGAACATACGCACGCACATTTCTTGCCGGCACATAGACTTGTGCCGAGCCCGCTGTCGAAGTTTGCAGGATTTCCACTGCCATATCCTGTCTGGAGAGTCGGCAGCCACGGATCAGTTGGTAGTCGCCCTGCTCGAGGCGCTCGATGGATGCCGCGCTGTCACAAAGTAGCGACCCCTTGGGAAGTGTCCGATCAGCACCGTGGGCGCTCTGGACACTCGCTACAAAAAGCCCCATGCACACCAGCGTACCCTTTTTCATATGCGCTTCCTTAGCTTGCGAAAGCGCAATGAAAGACCAAAACCGAAATAATTTCCACTGCCAGGTTCGTCACATGAAAGTGGCAGCCCTTAAGGCTGTGAGCGAATGCTTAGGGGCTGCCGTAACCTGGTCGCCCCTGGGGCGTCTGCATCCCTGAGGCAGAAAAATGAACAATGAGTCCCGAAGCCATGCTTTTCAGCAGCGTGGTCGCGGATCTATCACCGTGCAGCGCGGCAAGGTAGGCCAGGGAACGCCAAGCCTGGGTCAGGAAGAGCTGATTCCCGCGATTGAAGATCTCCGTGATCTACGGCCTCAAGGCGTGCCAGGGTCTGCCAATGGCGCGCGTTCGTCGAGGAGTTCGGCGAGCGCGTCGGCCACGTCGCCATCCAGTTCAGCGATGTCCTCTTCGGCATCGTCCAGGTCATTCAATGGCGATTCATCAGCGCGCCAGGACCAAGGCATGTGGAGCGGCCGTGCCAGGCCACTGTGGCCGGAAATACAGTGAGCGATCATGGTTGGAACTCCTTAGCGAAGATAGAGGCTCTTCCGTTAGTCCTCCGGAAAGCCCGAAGGTTACAGGGAGCGACGATCAGGCTGCCTCTCGCGCTCCATTACTTGGCGAACAATTGGCGCATATCCTTGAAGGCTTTGAACTCAAGCGCATTGCCACAGGGGTCGAACAGGAACATGGTTGCCTGTTCACCCACCTGGCCCTTGAAGCGGACGTAGGGCTCGATCACGAAGGCCGTACCATGAGCCTTGAGCCGTTCTGCCAGTGCTTCCCACTCCGGCCAGCTCAACACGATGCCAAAGTGCGGCACCGGCACATCGTGACCGTCCACTGCATTGGTATGAGCCGCCTCTTGGCTCGCGGTCCTGGGGTGTTCGTGGATCACCAGCTGATGGCCGTAGAAGTCGAAGTCGACCCAGTGCTCGCTGGAACGCCCTTCGGCCAGGCCGAAGGTTTCGCCATAGAAAGCACGCGCCGCGGCCAGGTCGTAGACGGGAATCGCGAGGTGAAAGGGAGATAGGCTCATCCAGTAACTCCTTATTGGGCTGAAAACGACGTACCGGCTTTAAGGCCTTGGCAGAAATCCGGCCATGCCGCACTTTAGCGGTTGGCCAATCAACAAGAAAAACAATATATTTTTGCGAGACCCACAAATAAATTCGATCAATGATTCGTGAATTGAAAACCCTGATCGCGGTAGCGCGCGAAGGTACGTTCGCAGCGGCTGCGCAGAAGATCGGCCTGACCCAGGCCGCCGTGAGTGCGCAGATCGCCCGCCTCGAAGCGGACATCGGCGTCCGCTTGTTCGACCGAACCGGCCGCACCGCTGTCTTGACCTCTATGGGTCATCAAACCCTCCTGCAAGCACAGCAAATGGTCACGCTCTACCAGAGCCTGGGCTCCCCTGCCCCCGAACCTCAGCCGCCGAGGATGGTTACCCTGGGCGCGATCGCCTCGGCGCAACGAACGCTCCTCCCTGGCGCACTGGCCGGTTTCCATGGGCAATACCCGGACGTTCGTACCCGCGTTCTGCCAGGCCTGTCGATGACGTTGCTGGATCAGGTAGATGCAGGTGACATCGACATGGCGGTCATCATCCACCCTGCCTTCTCGCTGCAGAGCGACCTGCGCTGGACGCCGATTGCGCGCGAGCCCTACCGTCTACTGGTGCCCAGGGATACACCAGAGGCCCACTGGCGCGACCTGCTCGCTTCGCAGCCCTTCATCCGCTACGACCGAGCTTCGTTCGGAGGCCGGCAGGTGGACAGGTTCCTGCGCAGCCTGCCAGTCGCGCCCCAGGAGCGCTGTGAACTGGACGAGCTTGAAGCCATCACCGAGCTAGTGGCCAAGGGCGTCGGGGTAGCCTTGGTGCCGCAGACACTGGGGCATCAGGGCTGGCCGGAAAGCGTCCGGGCCATGGATCTGGGAAAGCACGGTTTCCATCGCGACATCGGCCTGGTTCACCGACCTGAGCGGACCCTGAGTGACCCTGCGCGGATACTGGCCAGGCTAATCGAATCATCGGCGTTGAAGCTGGGCGAAAACCTACCCACGAATGCCATCTCACCAGGTGAAACTCAGTCGCCCACCGAAGGACTTGAGGGAATCGTCACCCACCGTTAAGAGCTCGCCTGATCACTTCCGCTATAACGAGGCCCGGATGAGGCCCAGGGATCGCTCGAGCATGGCAAGGGTCCGAAGGAAGGGGCCGGTCATTCAGGAGGCGGTTATGGCGAATCTACCGGTGTGGCTGCAGGCCGGATTGTGGGGGCTGTTGGCGGGCGGCGCGCTCCTGATAGGGGCAGTCATCGCGTATTTCATCAAGGTGCCGCGCCGGCTGATCGCCGCAGTGATGGCTTTCGGCAGCGGTGTGCTGATTTCGGCGCTGTCCTTTGAACTGATGCAGGAGGCCTACGAAAAGGGCGGCTTCGATTCCACAGCGTTCGGGTTTCTCACCGGGGCGGCGGTCTATACCCTGGCGAACTGGGTACTGGCTAGCTACGGTGCCAGGCACCGAAAACGCTCAGGCGAACGCCAGCCCTCGGAAGCGGACGACCAAGGCAGTGGCGCCGCCATTGCCGTCGGCGCGCTCCTCGACGGCATCCCCGAGTCCATCGTCATCGGGCTGTCGATGCTTGAGGGCGGGGCCGTGAGCAAGGTCGCGGTCATTGCCATTTTCCTCTCCAATATCCCGGAAGGCCTGGCGAGCGCGGCGGGCATGAAACGAGCGGGACGCTCGGCGGCCTATATATTTGGCGTGTGGGGCAGCATTGCGCTGGCTTCGGGCATCGCGTCATTGGTCGGCTATACGCTGTTCCGCGACCTTTCCCCGGATGTGGTTGCCGCCACCACGGCCATCGCGGCGGGCGCCATCCTTTCCATGCTAGTGGATACCATGATCCCGGAAGCGTTCGAGGAAACCCACAACTTCGCCGGGCTCATCACCGTGGCCGGTTTCCTGGCGGCATTCGTCCTGAGCAAGCTGGGAGGCTAGCCATGGTTAGGCTCATTCTTACCGCAAGGGCACTACCTTGGATTTCTCCGGACCCATTACTGCCTGGATCGCCCCGCACAGCGCTTGCTGACTGAAGGGCTTGGCCAGTACGTGGCGAGGTCTTTCGACCTCCGAAAGCTCCGCGTAGCCAGTGGCCAGCAGGGCCGGCATCCATGGCCATTCCATGGCTGCAACCTGGATAAGCTGGGTGCCTGTCATTCCGGGCATCATCTGGTCCGTGATCATCAGATCAAAGCCCGTCGAGGCCCGTAGGGCGACGAGTGCAGCCTCTGGAGTGCTGGTCACTGTAACTTTATGGCCCAGGTCCTCGAGCAGGTCGCATGTGTTGGCAAGCACCAGAGGGTCATCGTCGACCAATAGGACCGAGAGCGCCCGCCCGCCTACATTGGCGGGGGGTTCGACCGCACTGGCTACTGGTTCGATTGACGGGGCGGCCTGACCCACCGGCAACCAGAGCTCGATACAGGTACCTTTACCCAACTCGCTGTGTATTTCGAAGCGGCCGCCAGACTGCTCGGCCAGACCATGGGCCATGGAAAGGCCTAGACCAGTACCCTTGCCTGGTCCCTTGGTGGTGAAGAACGGCTCGGTAGCGCGCCTCAGCGTTTCCGGGCTCATGCCCGTGCCGGTATCCCGGACGCTAAGCACGACGTACTCGCGTTCCGCCTCCTGGGGCGAGGGGCAAGCCAGACGCAGTTGCCCCTCGATGAAGATGGTCCCCCCAGCGTGCATGGCGTCCCGGGCATTCACGACCAGGTTCATCAACACCATTTCAAGCTGATTGACGTCCACATAGGCCGGCGGCAGGCTCAAGGCGAAGCGGCATTCGATCGCAATGCTGGGGCCGGCTGAGCGCTGCAAGAGGTCACGCAGGCCGAGGACGGTTTCGGCAAGCCCCGCCGAGACGGGCTTGAGCTCCTGTTTCCGAGCGAACGCCAGCATGCGTTGGGTCAGGGCCGCGCCGCGCTGAGTGGCCATTAGCGCATTGTCGATCAGCTTTTCGGCGCGGGGAATGTCGCTTGGCAAGCGGGCGCGCAGCAGTTCCAGGCTACCGCTGATCACGTTGAGCAGATTATTGAAATCATGGGCAACGCCACCGGTGAGCTTGCCCACCGCTTCCATCTTCTGCGCCTGCCGAAGCGCAGCCTCGGCATTCTTTCGCTCGGTGATATTGACCAACCCGCCGATGATCAGCGGGCCTTGGGACGTTTCCTCCCAGCGGACCGAAGCCAGGACGTCGATGAACTTGCCATCGCGGACTACCAACCGGTATTCGGAATTCAGGCATTCGCCGGTCTGAAGCAAGACCGGCCAATCCTGGCTCAACAGTTGCCGGGCCGAGCTCTCGGTCATGAAACTGGTCAGCGGTCGGCCTATGACATCCTCCCGCCGATAACCCACCAGCCTCAACCAGGCGTCGCTCACCGACTCCAGGCGACCTTCGCTGTCCAAAGCATGCAGTGGCAATGGTGTCTTGCTATAGAGGTGGCGCAGTCTGGCTTCACTCGTCCGCAAGGCCTGGGCCTCCCGCTCACCCATCATCGCCATGCGCCTGTCGTGAAGGGAGGCGGCTAGCCCAAGAAAAAGAATGATGAACGTGGAACCTGCGACCGAGATGGCAAGGGTCAGCAGGTCCAGTTCGCTGCCCGGCGATAACGAGACGGCGTCCTCCATGGGCGTGAAGTTGGCGCCTGCCATAGCGGTGTAATGCATGCCCGCCACCGCTACGCCCATGGCGAGTGCGGATATCGCCTGGAACGAGAGCCGCCTGGCCTGGGCGGACAGCCACAGCGCGACCGTCGAAGCACTGATGGCGATCATGAAGGACAGCACCACCCAGCCCCAGCTATAGGAGAGGTGCGCATGCAGGGTCATCGCGGCCATGCCCATATAGTGCATGGCTCCGATTCCAAGCCCCATAAACACCCCACCGGTTGCCAGCGTACGGCGATCGGGCTTGCCAGGCGCCACCGCGAAGAAACTGACGGCCGTGACCGCGATAGGCACCAGCAGCGACGCCAATGTCAGCCCCAGGTCATACTGGATTTCCATGCCGGGCATTCCGAACGCTAACATGCCGACGAAATGCATCGACCATACGCTCCCGCCCATGCAAAAGGCGGCGGCGCATAGCCAGACCCGCGACATCGAGCCTCTGGACGCTTGGGCACGGCCGGCCAGGTCCAACGCGGTGAACGAACCCGCTATGGCGATCAGTACCGAAAGGCAAACCAGGGAGATGCTATAGGTCGTTTGCATAGGCGTCATCTGTATCGTAATGAGCGATGGCTCAGGCCGGA
This sequence comes from Pseudomonas massiliensis, assembly GCF_000826105.1. Classification (GTDB taxonomy): domain Bacteria; phylum Pseudomonadota; class Gammaproteobacteria; order Pseudomonadales; family Pseudomonadaceae; genus Aquipseudomonas; species Aquipseudomonas massiliensis. The sequence continues at coordinate 2,142,636 of NZ_CCYK01000007.1, forward strand.
ATCGGCGCGCTGGCGGCACTACAAACCGGCAATGGCACAGGCGTCCCGACACACGAATGCTCACGCAGCACATGAAAAAATCATGTTGGTGATTAGAGCGTGATTTGCGGCCAGTCGTTCACGCAGGCAACGGCTTACTGGCTCTATCGGAACTGGATGATGCTGGGCTTGCCTGTGACCTGCGCGGCATAACCTTGGTCTATCGGCCCGAGAGCTCGCTATCGAAGCCCTGGCCAGCATGCGATACTGGCGCCGAGGACGACCTCACCCACGTTGGGCGATCATCCGGGACGGCCCGGTTCACGGAGAACCGAGCATGGCTTGGATTTACCTGATCCTGGCAGGCGCGCTGGAAGTGCTCTGGGCGTTTGCCATGAAAACCTCCGAGGGCTTCAGCAAACCCCTGCCCACCCTCGTGACCCTGGTGGCGATGACGGCAAGCTTCGGCCTGCTGACCGTCTCCATGAAGACGCTGCCCCTGGGCACGGCCTATACACTCTGGACAGGCATTGGCGCGGTCGGCGCCTTCCTTGTAGGCATCTTCGTGCTGGGAGAGCCGGCCACGCCCATGCGCCTGGTCGCGGCGCTGCTGATCATCGGTGGCTTGGTGATGATGAAGCTGTCCTCGGGGTGAGCCACCGGCCAGGCCAGGCCAGGCTGAGCGACGCGTTCCCCGTGGCGCGGAAGACGCGCCGCCCGGCGTTCACCCCATGGACGCCAGCCAGGCCTTCCATCCGCCCCATTGGCTGATGTCCGTTGCGCCCTCAAGGCCGTCGGATTCGCAGATGAACCCCGTTTCCCAACGGCCGTCGCTCAGTTCCACCTTGCCCAGCCCCAGGGGCGCGGGTATCCCGGTCAGGAAGGAACCCAGTTCAGCGCTGGGCAACTGCCACACCTCCACGGCAATGGCCACGCCGCCGTCTCGTACACGTACCATGCCTGGACGCTTCACTGGCCCTCCCGCCAAGGCGTACAGGCGGTACGCCGCGGCACTTTGGGTAGCCTCCAGCAATACGCCGCCTCGCTGCCTGAGCTGCCAATTCAAAGGCAGGCCATCGAGGTGAGCACCGCAGACCACCACCCGGGCTTTGTCGTTACGCGCCAGGGTGGCTGGCGCCGCCAGCCCTTGATAGGCGTTGCCCAGGCTCAGCAGGTATTGGTCCGTAAAGGCCCTTGCGAAGAGCGTGATGCCCCAGGGCAGCCCGTTGGCCATCCGGGCGCTGGGCAGCGCCACGGCGGTATAATCGAGCAGGTTCATGAAGTTGGTGTAGTAGCCCAGTTCGGCGTTGCGCAGTACAGGCTCCTCGGCCAGTTCGGCCAAGGTAACGGGCCGCCCGATGGTGGGAGTGAGCATGCAGTCGATATCGTTCATGACCCGATCACATCGAGCCTTGAGGGCCTGCAGTCGATACTGAGCGCGGAAGGTGTCCACCCCTGTCACTCCGGGCGCCTTGGCCAGCACCGCATGGATCACCGGCAATAGCGCCTGCGGCTGTGCCGCAGCCAGATCCCCGACCACGCTATAGCGCTCGGCCACCCAGGGCCCTTCGTACAGTAGCTTGGCTGCTTCCAGGAACGGGGACAGGTCGATGGTGACAGGCTCTCCGCCCAATGCCTGTAGCCGTTCCACGGCATCGCTGAACAAGGCCGGGCCTTCGGCGCATCCGAAGAATTCCAGGTCCTGCTGGCGAGGAATGCCGAATCGGAAAGTGCCGACACGTCCGTAGGCGCTCCCATCGTTCCAGGCCGGGTTGCTTCGGCTGTAGTCATCGGTGGGGTCGGCTTCTGCCAGCAAGGCCAATAACCGACTGGCTTCGGCTGCCGTTTGGGTGAAGGTGGTTACACAGTCCAGCGTACGACAGGCCGGCACTACGCCCGCCGTGGAGATCAGGCCCTTGGTGGCCTTCAGGCCCACCAGGCCATTGAGCGCCGCCGGCACCCGGCCGGAACCGGCGGTATCGGTACCCAGGGCGAAACTGACCAGCCCAAGGGCTACCGCCACCGGCGATCCAGCACTGGAGCCGCCCGAGGGATAATCGCGCAGCACGCTGTTCACGCACGCCCCATAGGGCGAGCGGGTGCCGTTCAGGCCCGTGGCGAACTGGTCCAGGTTGGTCTTGCCCAGCGGGACGGCGCCAAGGTCGATCAACTGCTGCACGACGGTGGCCGAGCGCTCAGGTGTATAGGCAAAGGCCGGACAGGCAGCGGTGGTGGGAATGCCAGCGAGATCGATATTGTCCTTGATCGCGAAGGGTACGCCGTATAACGGCAGGCTTTCGATGGACGAAGCTTCAAGCGCTTCCAGATACGGCTGCAACTGCGCCGCGGTCAACACATGGATGAACATGTTGTAGTCGGGGTTCATCGCTTCGGCTTGATCACGTAGCCCAAGGATCAGTTGCCGGGGCGTCACGTCGCCGCTCAGGTAGCGTTGGCGCAGCGAATCGAGTTGAAGGGACGGGTTCATGCTGCGACTCCATTGGTTGACGGCTCGATGACAACGACACGCTGGCCAGCCCGCACGGCGGCGCCGGGCTCGACTCTCACTTCGCGCACTACGCCAGCGCAGGGTGCCTGCAGCGGTATCTCCATTTTCATGGACTCAAGGACGACCAGGGTGGCCCCGGCCTCTACCTGGTCACCAGGCCTGACCTGGGCCTGCCACAGGTTCCCGGCGATAGGACTTTCCACACTGAGCAGGTGCACAGGCAATACCGCCTCCTCGGCCTGCTCAGGCATGACTTCGAGACTCTCGAAATGCGCCTGGCCGCTGTCTACCCAGCGCTGGCGCTCCGCCGCGAACGCGGCCCGTTGCCGCTGGCGGAACGCGCAGATGCTGTCGGCCTCCTCCGCCAGAAAAGCCTGGTAGTCGGCCAGCCGCAGCTGACTCTGCTCGATATGCAATTCGAAGCGGCCCAAGGGGAAATCGCGGCGTATGCGCTCAAGCTCCACGGCGGTCACGGGGTAGAAACGGATCTGGTCGAAGAACCGCAGTAACCAGGGCTTACCGCCAAAGGCCGGCACCTCGCGGTAGCGGTTCCACATCTGCAGGGTGCGGCCCACGAACTGGTACCCGCCGGGCCCTTCCATGCCGTAAACGCACATGTAGGCGCCGCCGATGCCCACCGAATTCTCCGCCGTCCAGGTGCGCGCAGGGTTGTACTTGGTCGTGACCAGGCGGTGTCTTGGGTCCAGCGGCGTAGCTACGGGCGCGCCCAGGTAGACGTCACCCAGGCCCATGACCAGGTAGCTGGCGTCGAACACTGTACGCTGTACCTCATCCAGGTCGGGGAGATCGTTGATCCGACGGATGAACTCCAGGTTGCTGGGGCACCAGGGTGCGTCCCTGCGCACCGTGGTCATGTACTTTTCAATCGCCAATTGGCAGGCCGGGTCGTCCCAGGACAGTGGCAAGTGGACTATCCGCGAGGGCACCTCCAGGTCGGTCTGCGCGCAAACCACATCCCACAGGCACGCGACTGTCTCGAGCAGTTGCCGCAGGGGCAAACGCTCCGGCTGGTAATGCACTTGGAGCGAGCGGATGCCTGGGGTCAGGTCAAACACTCCCGCCAGCCCCGCCTGCTCCAGCACCTGCATCAATGCATGAGCGCGAAAACGCAATACCAGGTCGAGTTCGGGGTCGCCGATCTCCAGAAGCAGATGCGTATCACCCGCCACCCGGGCGACCAGCCGGGTATCGCCGCTGCCCACGTCCATGACAATCGGCGAACCCGGTACCCCCGCGGGTTCTGGCGCTGCAGGGCTCACCTGTTCCTCGCTCTGCAGCGGCGCGGTGGCCAAGGCGCGGGCGGTAGGGATATCCGTCGGCACGAAGCGTACCTTGTCTCCAGCCTTGAGCTGGCCCAACTGCCAGAGATCCGCTTCGATCACCGTGACCAGGCAAACGAAGCCGCCCAGGCTCGGACCATCCGGCCCGAGGATCACCGGCATGTCACCGGTGAAATCCACGGCGCCGATGGCGTAGGGGTTGTCATGGATATTGGACGGGTGCAGGCCCGCCTCGCCACCGTCCTGGCGTACCCACTCCGGCTTGGGCCCGATCAGGCGGACCCCCGTGCGGCTGGAGTTGAAATGGACTTCCCATTCGGTGGCCAGGAAGGTCTCGACGTACTCGGGCGTGAAGTATTCCGGGGCGCCATGGGGCCCGTAGATCACCCGTAGTTCACGGATGGCGGCGAGCGGCTTCCGAGGGGGCAGCCTGGCGCCGACCGTCTCGTCAAGCAAGGGCGCCAGGTGCAGCACATCACCGGCTCGCAGCGCCCGCCCGCCGTGCCCACCGAACTGCCCGAGGGTAAAGGTGCTCTTGCTGCCCAGGTAGCGGGGCACTTGAATGCCGCCGCGGACACAGAGATAGGCTCGTGCCCCCGCCCCCGGGATGGCGCCGAGGCTCAGTACCGAGCCCGCCCGGACCAGCAGCGCGGTATCCATCTTGGCAGCGCGGCCATCGACCGTGACGGGCAGGGCCGCGCCTGTGACTGCCACTACCGCGTCGGTATTGAAACGCAGCGAGGGTCCGGCCATGGTGATTTCCAACGCCGCCTCGCCTTCGCTGTTCCCTAGCAACAGATTGCCCAGGCGTAGTGCCCGACTGTCCATGGGCCCGGACGGCGGAACGCCGACGGCCCAATAGCCTAAGCGCCCCGGAAAATCCTGTACGCTGGTCTGGGTACCGCCACTGAGCACTTCCACCGTAGCGGCCCGGTACACCAGTTGCTCAAGGCAACGGGTCCAGGGTTGGCCCTGAGCGAAGGGCGCATCCTGCAGGATCTGCTTGAGGTAGGTCCGATTCGTTTCCACGCCATAGATCAAGGTGCTATCGAGCGCCTCTTGCAGTCGCGCGCAGGCCTGTCCACGGTTCTCGCCCCAGGCGATCAGCTTGGCGAGCATTGGGTCGAAATAGGGCGGGACCTCGCAGCCGGCCTCCACCCAGGTGTCCACCCGAAGCGTTTCGCCATCGGCCTCCGGGAACTGGACAGCGGTCAGCAATCCCGGGCTTGGCTGGAACTCCTTGCCTGGGTCCTCGGCGTAGAGCCTCGCCTGGACCGCATGCCCGCGTGGTTGCAAGCGGCTGGCCAGCACCTCAAGTGGCGGCAAGGCACCCGCAGCCAGTTCGACCATCCAGCGTACAAGGTCAATGCCCCATACCTGCTCGGTCACCCCGTGCTCCACCTGCAGTCGGGTGTTGACTTCCAGGAAATAGAAACGCTGCGCCTGGGCGTCGAACACGAACTCCACGGTCCCCGCGCTACGGTAGTCCACTGCCTTGGCCAGCCGCACCGCGGCTTCGCACAGGGCTTCGGCTATCCCTGGCGCGAGATTCGGCGCGGGCGTTTCTTCCACGACCTTCTGGTTGCGACGCTGCACCGAGCAATCCCGTACACCCAGGGCGATGACGCCCCCCTGCCCATCGCCGAAGACCTGTACCTCCAGATGTCTGGCGCGCTGGATGTACTTCTCGATGAACACGCCATTGTCGCTGAAATTATTCTGGCCAAGGCGGCGAACCGCCTCGAAGGCTTCCTCCAGTTCACTGGCCGAACTACACACCCGCATGCCGATTCCGCCCCCGCCCGCTGTGCTCTTGAGCATGATCGGGTAACCCACATGGTCGGCGGCGGCCAGCGCATCCTCGAGGGTATCCAGCAGGTCCGTGCCTTCGAGCAGCGGTACGCCATGGGCCCGAGCCAGGGCACGGGCGGTGTGTTTGAGGCCGAACAGCTTCAACTGTTCCGGCGTCGGGCCAACGAAAGCGATGCCCGCGTTTTCACAGGCCTCGGCGAAGGCCGCGTTCTCGGAAAGAAACCCGTACCCGGGGTGGATAGCCCTCGCGCCGGCCTGGCGGGCGGCGGCAATGATCTTGTCCACCGCCAGGTAGGTGCTGGCCGCCGCGCCCTCCCCGAGGCTGATGGCCTGGTCGGCCTGGGTGACATGACCGCTGGCCACATCGGCCTCGGCATAGACCGCGATGCCCTTGACGTTCATCTGGCCAAGGGTGCGCAGGATCCGGCAAGCGATGGCGCCGCGGTTGGCGATCAACAGTGATTCGAACATGAGTAGCCCCTGAAACGGCCTGCGCCGCTCGGCTGGGTTGTGGGTCGTCCCACAGTGCTTACGAGGTCTTGGGGCCGTCCCCAGACTGAATCATGAATGCGGTCGGAAACGGTCAGGCGGCTCGCAGCGATACAGAAGACGGCCCGCCCGGACCTGGCAGCACAGGTACAGCCATTGCCGCAGCAGGCGCGCCCAGCGCCTCAGGCCCATACTGTCAACTCCGCGGGAGTCGGGTTGTAGCCGTTGCAGGGGTTGTTCAACTGAGGGCAGTTGGAGATCAACACCATGACGTCCATCTCGGCGCGCAGGAGTACATACTTGCCAGGCGCGGAAATGCCGTCTTCGAACGTCAGGCCCCCCTCGGGCGTCACCGGAACGTTCATGAAGAAATTGATGTTGGGGCTGATGTCCCGCTTGTCCAGGCGGCCATCATGGGCGCAGGCACGCAGGTAGTTATCCCGGCAGCTGTGCATATGGCGCTTGTCCAGCGCATAGCGAACGGTATTGCTCTCCTGGGAACAGGCGCCGCCCAGGGTGTCGTGGCGTCCACAATTATCATCCACCAGGGTCAGCATCGGGCGGCCCAGGTTCGAATACAGCACGCTGCCCTTGCCCAGGTATACATTGCCCTGCCGGCGCAGGGTCCGCTGTACGTCATAGCGCTCTCGAGGGTTGGCGGCGCTGTAGAACAGCGTGTCGATGGCCTGGTTTCCTTCCAGGTCGAGGATGCGTAGCGTCTGCCCGGCTTTCACCTCAGTGAGCCAAGGCTCGCCCGCCGGCACGGTTGCACGGTAAAGGGCCGTTTCCGGCTGCAGTTGCGCGTTCATGAGGTTCTCCTTCAAGCGAAAAGTCGTTCAGTGTTGACGAAGCCGCGCTCGTTCTCCGGGCGTGAGACGCGGCAGTGCTCGGCAGCGCTGGCGTCGGCCTTCATGAAGGTCAGCTGTACCGGCTTGGGCGCGTACTCCACGTGTGGGTCCATGGGGTGCTGAAGGGCGGTGACCACGAAGAGCGTGTCCATGGGCGCGTAGAGCTCGATGCACTGCCCTGCCCTGGAGTTTCCTTCGACGAAATGCAGCCCGCCTTCGGCGTCGACGTCAACCCGACTGAAAAGGTTGAGCACCATGGTCAGGTCGCTCAGTCCAAGGCCCCACTTGCCCATTTCCACCAGCAGATTGTCCGCGCCGTTGCGGAAAAAGCCGTTGCGCAGCTCCTGGTAGCGCCCTTCCCCATATTTTTCTCGCACTTCTTCAGCGCAGAGCACGCCGCCGATGCTGTCGCTCCAGCCGCAGGTGTCCCGGACAATGGCCGCCAGTACCCGCCCCATGTCTGAGTACAGACAGTGCCCGGCGGTGAGCTTGGCGGTGTGCTGGCATTTAAGGCTGTCTGGCAGGTTCAGGCGCTCGGTCTTTTCGCGAGCGTTGAACAGGGTAAGGCTCACATTGGCGCCGCCTTCCAGATCGGTCACGCGCAGCAGCTGGCCACGCTTGAGCACGAAGGAGGCATGCCCCCCGCCTGGCAGCAGCTCTTCGGAAAACACAGTCGGTTCATTCATAGGTCAGGGCCCCGTTTCATGGCATGGCAGACGATAACGACGCGGCAGTAGCCTGATGGCCGTCGATACGTTTGCCATTGAGTGGAAGGTCGTAGGTGACGCGCGCGCCGAAGGCCAGCGGCGCATGTGGGTCGATGCGGACTTTGTCGAATACCATCAGGCGGGTGCCCAGGCTGAAGCCCTCGCTCAGGTCATGGGTGACCATGAACACCGTGAGCCTGGTTTCTTTCCACAGTTCCAGCAGCAAGGCGTGCATGTCTTTACGAATGCCGGGGTCCAGCGCACCGAATGGCTCGTCCAGGAGCAGGATCCGCGGTTTCATGATCAACGCCTGGGCAATGGCAAGCCGTTGCTGCATGCCGCCGGACAGCTGCGCCGGGTATTTTTCCAGCGCGGGCCCCAGCCCTACCCTATGCAGCAGACCGGCCGCCTGTTCGCGTGCGGCGCGCTTGCGCCGGCCGAACAGCCGCCCCACCCAGGGCGCGCTCGGCAGCTCCAGGCCCAGTGCCACGTTGTCCAGCACAGTCAGATGCGGAAACACCGAATAGCGTTGGAAGACGACCCCGCGGGTGGGATCCGGCTCCGCCGAAAGCGGGCGGCCGTCGAGCAGGATCTGGCCCTTGCTGGGCCGTTCTTGCCCTAGCAACAGGCGCAGGAAGGTCGACTTGCCGCACCCGGAGGTACCGACCATGGTGCAGAACTCACCTTCCTCCACGCTCAGGCTCAAGCCTTCGAGCACAACGTGGTCGCCGTATTGCTGCCAAACATTCCTGACTTCGATGAAGCTCATGCCCTCGCCCCCTCGTACCAAGGGAACGCACGACGGGTCAGCGCCTTCAAGCTCCAGTCCATGAGCCAGGCCAGCAGGGTGATCCAGACCACATACGGCAGGATGACATCCATCGCAAGGTAGCGCCGGACCAGGAATATGCGATAGCCCAGGCCGTCTTCCGAGGCGATGGCCTCGGCGGCGATCAGAAACAGCCAGGCCGAGCCCAGCACCAACCGAAGCGAGATCAGCAGGCGTGGCAGCAGTTGCGGCAGTACCACTCGCAGGATGAGCGTCCAGGTGCTGGCCCCGAGCGTCTGGGCCTTGATCAGAAGCTCGGCCGGGATCTCCCGGGCACGTTGCTCCAGGTCCCGGGCCAATAGCGGAGTGATGCCGATCACGATAAGCACCACCTTGGACAGCTCACCCAAGCCGAACACGATGAACAGAATCGGCAGAATCGCCAGGGGCGGAACCATCGACAGCACTACCAGCACGGGCGACAGGGAAGCGCCGACCATGGGAAGCGTGCCCGCCGCGATACCCAGGCCCAGGCCCAGCCCGGCGGCGATGGCAAGCCCCATCCCCAGCCGCTGCAGGCTGGCAGCCGTGTCCTGCCACAACAATACCGCTCCACTGCGCTTGTCTTCGCTGAAGGCCAGGCGCTTGACGGCCTGGGTCATCTGGCCCGCGCTGGGCAGCAGCTTGTCATTGGGGTTTTCTGCAAGACGCTGCGCCGAACCCAGCAGATAGGCGCACAGCACCAGCACGAAGGGCAGGATTACCAGCATCAGACGCATCGGGCGGTCCGGCTGTCGGTTGATCAATCGCATAGGGAGACTCCTGCTCACAGCGTCCCGTCAGCGGCCATCTGCACGAAGGTCGGGTCGAAGCGCAGCTTGAGGTTGGCTTCATTGCCGCGAGTCACGCCGTTGGGGAAGGCCATACCCACCGCATCGCTGTCAGAAGCGCCTTCTCCCAGCAGGCCATGATCGAAAGAGAACTGCGCCACCTTGGCCATGGTCTTGGGCAGGTCCGGGCTGGTCACGAAAGCGAGGGCCTGCGCCGGGGTGTAGAACAATTGAGTGGTCTTGAGCTGACCCCTGAACCCTTCCAGGTCAGTGCCCGAGGCCTTGGCCATGTGCTCCAGCGCGGCATCGGCGCTGGTACTGCCAGCGTTCATCAAGGCCACCACCTCGAACCAGGCGCCAGTCAGTGCCTTGCCCAGCGCGGGGTTGTCCTTGAGGGTCCGGGTGTTGACCACCATCATGTCCAGGATCTCGCCAGGGATCTGGCTGGAGTCGAATACCTCGCTGACCTTCGGCACTGCCTTGATGCTGGACAGCATCGGGTTCCAGGTGGTGACAGCCTGAACCGTGTCGGTATTGAAGGCCGCGGCGATGTCCGCGTCGGAGGTATTGACCACCTTGAGGTCACGCTCGCGAAGCCCGACGGTGTCCAGCGCGCGGGCCAGCAGATAGTGGGACACCGACAGCTCGACCAGGTTGACGTCCATGCCCTTGAGGTCTTTCAGGGTTTTGCCGGCGCCCTTGATCACGATTCCGTCATTGCCGTTGGAGTAATCGCTGACCACCAAGGCGGTGCTGTCCACACCCCCGGCAGCGGGGATGGTCAGCGCATCCATGTTGGTCATGGTGCAGCCATCGAACTGGCCAGCGGTGTACTGGTTGATGGATTCCACGTAGTCGTTGAGCTGGGTGATCTTGACGTGGATACCGTATTTGCTGGCCCACTTGTCCATGATTCCCTGGGCCTGGGCGTATTCCCACGGCATCCAGCCGGCGTAGATGGTCCAGCACACCTCGAAGTCTGACTTGACCGCCGCCAAGGATGAGGTTGCGGTCAGCAGGCTGATGCCGGCTGCCATGAAAGCGGATAGAACGGGCTTTCTCATGGTGGGACTCCAATTGACGGTTAGCGGACAGGAGCAGCGCATCACCGCATGGTCGGTGGTCTGTCTCCCGGGCTTTTATCCCGCCGTGTAACCTCAATTGGAGGTCGTCAGCTCTCGGTCCAGACATTCGCCGCAGCGAACCGGAACCCTAGCCGACCTTTTTCATATTGTAGTGCGCTCAGCTTGCGCTGCTCCTGCACGCCGATATCAATGCGACCCTTGTGCCAACATTGGCGCAAGGTAGCAAAATGACCAGGCAGCCCTGGTTCCAGCGGCTTGTAGCCTGATTCGGCGGCCCATTGGCCCGGTTGCTGGGCCAGCGGGAAGGCGCCGCTGCGTCATTTCAGGGCGCGGCGCGCCAAATGCGGGCAGGAAGTCATGGCGGGGCTTATGGATGACATTGCACAATGGACGCGGGCGGGCTTCACGGATATGGACGCGCCCCTTAATCACATCATTCGCAGCCTGTCGAACCAGAAGCGGAGCCGTCACCGATGAAAGTCTTGTTCATGTGCACCCATAACAGCTGCCGCAGCATTCTCTCCGAGGCGTTGTTCAACCATCTGGCGCCGCCAGGCCTGGAGGCAGTCAGTTCCGGCAGTTTTCCCAGCGGTCAGGTCAATGCGCGTGCACTGCAAACCCTGGAGGCGGCCGGCATTTCCACGGCCGGGTTGAGCAGCAAGGCGTCGGACGCCTTTGAAGCGTCCCCTCCGGATATCGTGATCACGGTGTGTGACCGCGCCGCTGGCGAAGCCTGCCCGGTGTTCTTCGGCCCGGCATTGAAAGCTCACTGGGGCCTGGCCGACCCATCGCAAGCGACCGGTTCGCAAGCGCAGATCACCGCGGCGTTTGAAACGACGCTCGCCAGGATTCGCCAGCGAGTCGGTGCGTTTCTAGCCTTGCCGCTCGATTCCATGGACGCAGAGACGCTCAAGACCCAGCTGGGCCGAATCGGGTCACTTTGACGATCGCCTACCCGTGCGTTTGACTGAGCGCAGGATTCATTCGCCTTCGGGCACTTCGCAACGCCTTTGTCATCGCACTTTCATCAGTTGGTCCAACCGCGTCGTATAGCTCTGGCTCATCAGCACGCGCCGCATGCCCCAGTCCGGGTCGAGCGGCACGGCGGCGGTACGCATCGTACCCCTGCCCCAGCGGGCGTTGATTTCGTCCACCAGGCTCATCAGGCGGTCGCTGGCCGCCGGCTGGGATACCGTGAACAGGTCCTGGGTGTATTCACCGCGCTGGCATAGCTCCAGCAACATGACCTCCGCCTTGCTGTAGCGAAAGCCGGGCCGATAAACCCGTTCCAGCGCCTCGCAGGCGTAGCGGGTCATCAGCCGTGTGTCATCGGTGGGATAGGGCAGTTCCACCACCACGCCATTGACGTATTTGGCTTCCTCTGGATTGAACAGGCCGGTACGGATGGCGATGCGCATTTTCTTGCAGAGCGAGCCCTGGCCGCGCAGTTTCTCGGCGGCGCGGAAGGTGTAGCTGGCCACGGCCTCTCGTATGGGCTGCAGGTCACTCAGGCGATCACCGAACATGCGGCTGCAGCAGATTTCCTGGCGGGGCGGGTCGACGTCTTCCAGCTCCAGGCAGGAGGTACCAGCCAGTTCCCGGACCGTTTTCTCGATGACCACGCTGAACGTGCGGCCGAGGGCGCGGGCGTCCGCTTGGGCCAAGTCCCAGGCGCTGCGGATGCCCAGTGGTTCCAGATGCGCCTTCATCCGTCGGCCCACGCCCCATACCTCGCCAACGTCGCAGTGTTTGAGCACCCAATCCCTTACGGCAGGAGTACGCAGGTCCACGACCCCGCCGGTCTGCCTCTGCCAGGTCTTGGCGGCGTGGTTGGCCAGCTTGGCCAGAGTCTTGGTAGGCCCAATGCCCACGCCTACGGGAATGCCAGTCCACTGGCCGATGCGGGTGCGCATCTGGCGGCCCAGCTGTTCGAGGTTTTGGCTGACACCTGTGAGCTCGGCGAAGGCTTCATCGATGCTGTATACCTCCAGGCGCGGCACCATGGCCTCGATGATGGTCATTACCCGCTCGCTCATCTCGCCGTAGAGCGCGTAGTTCGAGGAGAACGCCTTGATGCCATGTCGGCGCAGGATGTCCCGGACCTGAAAGTACGGCTGGCCCATCTTCACATAGGGCTTGGCGTCGGCCGAGCGGGCGATGATGCAGCCGTCGTTGTTCGATAGAACCACTATCGGTGTCCTCGCCAAGTCAGGCCGGAACACGCGCTCGCAGGATGCGTAGAAGCTGTTGCAGTCGATCAGGGCGAAGGTGGAATCGTGCTCAGCCATGGTCGGGCTCGCTGTAGCGAAGTTCAAGCGGGAGGGTCATTCAGGGTACTAATCGAAGCCGGTCGTGAACACAGCGAAGCTGTATGTATTTACAGTATTACAGGCTTGGCGCGTCCCGCAAGGTCTGTTCCTTCAAACCACCTCAGAAATGGAAAGCGGAACCGGGATCTGAAGAAACGCCCATGCGTTGCCAAACCCGTTGCTTTGGAGGTGAGGCCTTGCTGTTGCGGTGGCTTCGGCTGTCACTGTACCTATTGCAACTACGCGAGTTGATTTAGGGTGACTCCAGCCTTCCCATGGAGAAACAACGGATGCCGGACGCCATCAATCTTTCCCTGTTCTTCGCAGCCGCTATCCTGCTGCTAGTGGTTCCTGGCCCGAATATGGCGTTTGTCACCAGTCACGCCTTGGTTCATGGATGGCGGGGGGCCGCGGCTGCCGCGCTTGGGATCTCCTGCTCGGATTTGCTCATGACTTCCATCGTGAGCGCGGGCATCGGCACCCTTGTAATGACCTGGGCACCAGCATTCGAGCTTCTGCGCGCCGGTGGAGTTTGCTATTTGCTCTGGCTTGCTTGGCAAGCCTTGAAACGGCCCGCCAGCACGCATGCATCTACGACGAAGGCGAAACCACTTCGATCAATTTTTATTCAAGGCATGGTGAACAGCCTGTTGAACCCCAAGGCTCTGCTGTTCTTTATGGTATTCCTGCCGCAATTCGTCACGGTCGAGCGAGGCAATGTTTCGTTCCAGCTGGGTGTCTTGGGAGCCATGCTTGCGCTTATTGCGTTGATATTTCACACACTCCTGGGTGTATGCGCCGCGCGAATCGGCAAAGCGTTGAAGGGTTCCGGTCGGTTTCCCTTGGCCAACTACGCGTTCGCGGCAGTAATGACCGCCTTGGCGGCAAGGCTGTTGCTGCTTCAACGGCCGGCTTGAGCCGTCTCTCGAAGGAGTTCTACCATCCCGAACGCCAGATCACGCCCTCGCATCATGGCTGCGCAGGCTAAAGGTCACCACCCCCCAGATCTGCAACTCATCACCGTCGAGAATGTAACGCGGCGGGTAGCCACGATTTTCGGACAGCAAGGCCACTTCCCCGCTCCGCCGGTGCAGGCGTTTGCAGACCGGCTCGCCATTCACCGCGGCAATCACCACCTGCCCGTGGGAAGGCTCGATGGCGCGGTCGACGATCACCAGGTCGCCATCGAAGATCCCCGCGCCCACCATGCTGTCCCCTTCGATGCGCGCCAGATAAACGTGCGGGGCCCTTAGGCTCAGCAGCTCATCGAGGGAAATCGCGCGCTCCAGGTGATCCGTGGCTGGCGATGGAAAGCCCGCCGGAACGCGAAAGGAATAGATCGGCAAGCGTGCCGAGCAAGGGCCAAGACGGCCAAGGATGGTTGCCATAGGAAGTTAACCGAGTACTGTACTTTTGTACAGTTAACCTTTTGCCAGTACCCGTGGTCAATATGAGATGACTTGGGAAACGATAGGTGGCAGCTGTGTGTGGACGGTTTGTGCAAGACCGTAGCCTGGCGGACTACGTGGACTGGTTGGGCAGTACCGCCACCAGTGGCTACGACGGGGTGCCGCTGGAGCGGTACAACGTGGCGCCTACGGCAACAGTCAACGTGTTCCAGGGTGACGGCGACGGCCTGCTGATTTCTTCCCTGAAGTGGGGCTGGCTACCCTTCTGGGCCAAGGGCAAGCGACCACCGGCGATCAATGCCCGGGTGGAAACCGTGTCATCGAGCGGATTCTTTCGCGACGCCTGGCCCAATCGGCTGCTGGTACCCGCCGCTGGCTGGTACGAGTGGGTGAAAGACCCAAAAGACGCGAAACGTAAACAGCCTTATTTTATCCGGCTCAGATCTGGCGAGCCGGTGTTTTTCGCGGGCATCGGCCGCAGCGACGAGGGCTTCGTGATCCTCACCGCTGACTCCATGGGCGGCATGGTGGACATCCACGATCGGCGTCCCATTGTGCTTGCCCCTGACCTGGCACGGGAGTGGATGGACCCAGCCACCTTGCCGGAACGCGCCGAGGCCATTGTCCGCAATGAAGGCACCGGGGTGGAGGCCTTCGAGTGGTACCCGGTGGACAAGGCGGTAGGCAACGTACGTAACCAGGGGGAACAGCTGGTGCTGCCGCTGGATCGGGGGCCGGAGTGGTGAAGCACCATTGACCCGAGCCTGCACGGTCGCTGCATGATAATAGCCCCGCCCTACTCAGGTTCCGGCACTCCCGGCCGATAACAGCGAGGTAGCTTGCCTTGACCAGCTTCATGCCCCGGATTCCTGCCCATGCTGATCGCCCCCTACCCGACCAATGAGACCGCGCGCGTGGAATTCCTCCGCAACCTGGAGGTGCTGGATACGCCGCCTGAAGAGACATTCGACCGGTTCACCCGAGTGCTGGCCAAGTTGCTGCATGTGCCTATCGCCCTGGTATCGCTGGTGGACGCAGAGCGGCAGTGGTTCAAATCCAAGGTAGGCCTCGAGGCCTGTGAAACCTCCCGGGACCTGGCCTTCTGCGCTCATGCCCTGCATGTGCCGGACTGCCTGATCGTCGAGGACGCTACCACTGATTTTCGTTTCCACGACAACCCCCTGGTGACAGGCGCACCCTTCGTTCGCTTCTATGCTGGAGTGCCGCTGCGCTCCAGCGAAGGCTATGTAGTGGGCACACTCTGCGCGATCGATACCCGCCCCCGGTCTATCGATCCCGATGCCCTGGCGGCCATGAAAGACTTGGCCCGGGCCGTGGAGCGCGAATTGTTCCAGCGTAACCTGGCCAAGCAGGCCCGAACCGTCTACGAAGACGAACGCCGTGCCCGGGCGTTCAGTGAAGCTCGATTTGCCACTGCGTTCGAGGAAACACCCACTGGCATGGCCATTGTGGATCTTCATGGGCGTTTCGAGGTGGTCAATCGCAAATTCTGCGAGATCACGGGCTATCGCTCGGACGAACTCCTGAGCAAGACCTTTCCGGACATTACCCACCCGGACGACATCCAGCAGGACCTGGCCATGGTCGCGGACCTTATACTCGACCGACGCAAAAGCTACTCGCTGGAAAAGCGTTATCTGCATAAAGACGGCAGCGTCATCTGGATCGGCCTGAGCGTGGCTATCGTGCGGGACAGTTCGGGTGCGCCTCTGCATTTCCTTGCAGGCATCCTGGACATCACGTCCCGCAAGCACAGCGAAGCGCTGATACAGGACCACCAGCACGAACTGGAGCGGCGCGTGGAAGAACGTACCGCAGCCCTTTCACGTAGCCAGGAAACCTTGCAGGCGATCGCTGACAACGTGCCGATGTTGATTGCCCAGGTAGACGCGCAAATGCGCTACGTGTTCAACAACGCCCGTTACCAGGAAATCTTCAATGTCGATCCATTGTCGCTGCGGGGACAGTCCGTACGTACCGTGCTCAAGCCAGCGGTATTCGAAGCGCTCTCTCCCTATTTCGACCGCGCTCTGGCAGGCGAGCGCAGCACCCGTGACGACATCCGTTACGACGAGAATGACGACCGAATCTGGCGTGCCACCTACATTCCGGACGTGCGCGATGACACGGTGGTGGGCTTCTTCGTGATGTCGCAGGACGTGACCGAACAGAAGCGCAAGGAGAAGTCCCTGATCGACAGGGCTTTGCTCGCCCCCTTGACGGGCCTGCCCAACCGCGCTGCCCTCGTTGAAAAGCTGGCCGAAGCCGTGGATTCGGCGGAACGCGGTCAGACCGACTTCTCGCTGTTCTTTCTGGACCTGGACGGATTCAAGCGGGTGAACGACGAATACGGCCACGACCTGGGCGACGAATTGCTGTGCCAGGTCGCCGAGCGGCTTCGCCAGAAGGTGCGCCAGCATGACACCGTGTGCCGCCTGGCTGGGGATGAATTCGTGGTCATCGCCTCAGGCGCGAAGGCCCAGGACACCTGTGAGCGAATCGCCGGGGCCATGTGCGCGACATTGTCCCAACCCTTCCATTTGCGCGGTCAGACAGTGCGCATCGGCACCAGCGTCGGCGTTGTCGTTTGCCCTGCCTATGCCCAGGTCACGCCAGAGCAATTGCTGGCCAACGCCGACACCGCCATGTACGACGCCAAGCGCCGGGGGCGCAACTGCTACCGATTCGCGCCAGCGGTATCGATGCGGGAGGGACATGGCTAGCGGGTCGATCAGGCACTGATGAAGGATTGGCTCAGGCCCGCTCTGCTTCCTCTGTCCTACCGGCCAGGCCCTGACCATCCTGCGCGCCCTCGAGGGCTAACCATTCAAAGATCGGCCAAGCTACTCAATCCGCTCTATGGTTATGCTTTTTACGTATTTAACAGCTTATTCTTATAACGATAATGTTCGGGCATATCTTCTCTTACCCTATGAGAGCTGGAGCGCCGTATGCCCGCCGCATCCCTCGCAGCACCTTCCAAGCAAGTATTCGATGTCCGCCCGTTCGATGGCCAGGTAGGCGCCGAGATTGTCGGGCTGGACCTGTCTTACCCGCTCGACGATGCGGATTTTCGTCGCGTGCATCAGGCTCACCTGGATTATCACGTGGTGGTGTTTCGGGACCAGCGCATTACCCCAGAACAGCAGATCGCTTTCAGTCGCCGCTTCGGCGTACTGCAGATTCATGTCCTCAAGCAGTTCCTGCTGCCCGGGCATCCGGAAATTCTGATCGTTTCCAACATCGTGGAAAACGGCGCGCCGGTGGGCCTGGGAGATGCGGGCAAATACTGGCATTCGGACTTGTCCTACAAGGCGCTCCCGAGCCTGGGCTCCATGCTCCATGCTCAGGAGCTGCCGAGCGAAGGGGGCGATACCCTGTTCGCCGACATGCATCGGGCCTGGGATACCCTGCCCAAACACTTGCAAGCGGCGATCGAAGGTCGCCAGGCCGTGCATTCCTACACGGCGCGCTACAGCGAAGGCAAGGACGCCGCGAACTGGCGCCCCACCCTGACCCCGGAACAGCTGGCCCAGGTAGTCACAGTCGCGCATCCGGTGGTGCGTATTCACCCGGAAAACGGGCGCAAGGCGCTGTTCGTCAGCGAAGGTTTCACCACTCATATCGTCGGGCTTCCCGAAGACGAGAGTCGCGACCTGCTTGCCCAGCTGTATGCCCACAGCGTGCAACCGGACAACCTTTACCGGCATGTATGGCAGCCCCATGACATGGTGTTCTGGGACAACCGTTCGCTGATCCACCTGGCCACTGGCTGCCCCAATCACCTGCGCCGCAAGCTGTATCGCACCACCATCCAGGGCGACGCGCCGTACTGACCAGGAGTTTCGCATGAGCGCTGCATTGCCAGGCCACACGGCCAGCGAGGGCACCCTGTCGCCTGCCGAATTGCAGGTCGGCCCAGATCCACTGCTGAGGGTCGTGAACGTCAGCCTTGAATACCGCACCAGCGAACGTGTAGTGCGCGCAACCCATGAGGTAAGTTTCGAAGTTGATCAAAGAGACCGCTTCGTGCTCCTGGGCCCGTCCGGTTGTGGCAAATCGACCTTGCTCAAAGCCGTCGCCGGCTTCATCAAGCCAGCAGCGGGTGAGATCCTGCTTGCCGGTAAGGTCGTTCGCGAGCCCGGGCCGGACCGGATCGTGGTATTTCAGGAATTCGACCAACTTCCGGCCTGGAAAACGGTTCTGGAAAACGTGATGTTTCCCCTGCTGGCTTCGCGGACCCTCAAGCGGGCCGAGGCCAGGGACCGCGCGTACCGATACCTGGAAAAGGTCGGGCTTAGCGCCTTCGCCAATGCCTATCCACATACGCTGTCCGGCGGCATGAAGGCGCGGGTGGCGATTGCCCGGGCCTTGGCGATGCAACCCAGCATTCTGCTGATGGACGAGCCTTTCGCCGCGCTGGATGCGCTTACCCGTCGCAAGATGCAGGAAGAACTGCTTCAGCTGTGGGACGACGTAGGCTTTACCTTGCTGTTCGTGACCCACTCCATTGAGGAAGCCCTGGTGGTGGGAAATCGAATCCTGTTGCTGTCGCCGCATCCGGGCCGGGTTCGCGCCGAAATCAACAGCCATCAATACGACCTTCACAGCCTGGGGGGTACTGAATTCCAGGCCAGCGCCCAGCGCATCCACCGCTTGCTGTTCGACGAAGGGGACGCGTTGCAGGCCCGCACGGACGTGGACTTCCGCAGCCTGCGCATCGCTTATTGACCTTGCAGAGCCAGCCTTACATGAACCGACCTACGCCTGTGCGCCAAGAATACGAAGTGGCGCTGGAACCCTTCATCCCTTCCGAACTGTCACGCGCCCTGCCCCTGCCCCAACGCATCTGGCGCCACGGCTGGATGCGCAAGACCCTTATCCTGGTTGCCCTGGCGGTGCTGTGGGAGGTGGTGGCGCGCATACAAGACAACGACCTGCTACTGCCCAGCTTCCTGCAAACCGCCGAGGCGTTCGCGAGGGGCATGGTCAGCGGCGAGCTGCCTGGCAAGATCTGGCTATCGCTCACGGTCCTGGTCAAGGGCTATGTGATCGGCATTGCCCTGGCGTTCGGCCTGACCACCCTGGCGGTGTCGACGCAACTGGGCCGCGACCTGCTGAGTACCCTGACCTCCATGCTCAATCCGCTGCCGCCTATCGCGCTGCTGCCTTTGGCACTGCTGTGGTTCGGCCTGGGCCAGAACAGCCTGGTCTTCGTATTGGTGCACTCGGTGCTCTGGCCTCTGGCGCTCAATACCTATGCCGGTTTCCTCGGTGTGTCGGAAACCCAGCGCATGGCCGGACGCAACTATGGCCTGCGGGGCATTCGATTCATCGCCTACATCCTCGTTCCCGCGGCGCTGCCGTCCATCCTGGCGGGGCTGAAGCTGGGCTGGGCATTCGCCTGGCGCACCCTGATCGCCGCCGAACTGGTGTTCGGTGCCTCATCGGGCAAGGGCGGCCTGGGCTGGTACATCTTCCAGAACCGCAATGAGCTCTACACCGACAAGGTCTTCGCGGGGCTGGCGGCGGTGATCCTGATCGGCCTGCTGGTGGAAAACCTGCTGTTCGCCAGCATCGAACGGGTCACGCTCCGGCGCTGGGGCATGCAACGCACCTGACCCGGTGCTACCAGAGAAACCGCGCTCGCTTCGAACATGATTCTGGCCAGACCGGCCCACCACCCATGACGTGAGTACCTTCATGACCTACCTGAACAAGCTTTCCCTGGCCTTGGGCCTGATTGGCGCGGCATTTGGCGGCAGCGCCCAGGCCGAGGGCAAAATCAGCATCGCGCAGCAATTCGGCATCGGCTACCTGATCCTAGATGTGGTGCGGGACCAGCACCTGATCGAGAAGCACGGCAAGGCCGAAGGCCTGGATATCACCGTTGACTGGAGCAGCATCTCCGGCGCCACGGCCATGAACGAAGCGCTGCTGGCCGGCGCCCTGGACGTCGTCTCAGCCGGCGTACCTCCCATGTTGACAGTGTGGGACCGTACCCGTGGCAGACAGAACGTGAAGGCTATCGCCTCGCTCGGCTCCATGCCCAACTACCTGCTGAGCAATCGTCCGGAGGTCAAGACACTCAAGGATTTCACCGACAAGGATCGTATCGCCGTGCCCGCGGCCGGCGTGGGCTTCCAGTCGCGTACCCTGCAACTGGAAACGGCAAAGGTATTTGGCAACGAGGACTTCAAGCGATTCGACAACTTGTCGGTAAGCCTGCCCCACCCGGACGCCACCTCGGCGCTGATCGCCGGTGGCTCGGAAATCACCGCTCACTTTTCCAGCCCTCCTTTCCAGTACCAGGCGCTGGAGAGTGGCAAGGTGCACAAGGTGCTCAGTTCCTACGACATTCTGGGTGGCCCGGCGACCTTCAACGTGCTCTACACCACCCAGGAATTCCATGACCAGAACCCGAAGACCTATAGGGCGTTCTATGACGCCCTGGTCGAAGCTGCGGAGCTGATCCAGGCGGACAAAGCCGCAGCCGCCCAGACCTACATTCGGGTGGAGCAATCGAAGTTGCCCCCCGCGCTGGTCGAGAAGATCGTCAAGGACCCGGAGATCGACTTCACCGTAGTACCCCAGCGCACCTTTATCTATGCGGAAAAACTGCATGAACTGGGTGTATTGAAGAACAAGGCCGACAGCTGGAAGGACTACTTTTTCGAAGAAGCCCACGGTGGGGCGGGTAGCTGATCGAGCGCCCGAAAGGTGCAACGGCGACTTGAAGTAGTGCGCCGCGCGCTTAACATCAGCCCGACTCGCTTTTAGCGCAGCGGCTTGCTATCCAGCCAACTGCCGTTCGTTTGGCATCTTTTTGCCTATGTTCGCGGCAAACTGCGAAAGCGGCCTGTGAATTGCTCTTCTGCCAGCGCTTGCCTTCCGGCAGGCGTCAGCCAAGGAGAACGCGATGAACTCAGCAGGAGAGTTTCCGTTAAGCGAAGCACCCGCCTCGGCCAGGAAAGGATTGCTGTCCATTTCCATGGTGCTGTTCAGCTTTACCTTCTTCACCGGCACCATGTTCGCGGGCGGCAAGTTAGGAATGGCCTTCTCTTTCACCGACATGCTATGGGTCGCCTTCATCGGCAACAGCCTGTTGGCGCTGTATGCGGCGGGGCTGGCGTTCATAGCCTCGCGCAGTGGCCTCAATACCGTGTTGATGGGGCGCTTCTGCTTCGGCGAGGCGGGCAGCCGTCTTTCGGATTTTCTGCTCGGGTTCGCCGAACTGGGGTGGTATGCGTGGGGCACCGCGACCGTCGCCATCGTGCTGGTGAAGATCCTCGGGCTCAGCGAAGGGTTGACCACGCCGCTGATGGTGCTGTTCGGCTTTGGCTTCAGCATCACGGCGCTGGTTGGCTACAAGGGCCTGGACGTATTGTCCCGGGTGTCGGTACCGCTGATGTTCGCCCTGCTGATGGTTTCGATGTACCTGGCCACAGGCCATGCCGGGGGCTTCAAGGGCCTGGCCGCGGTCATCCCCCACGAAACCATGAACTTTTCAGCGGCTGTCACCATGGTGTTCGGCACCTTTGCCAGCGGCGCGACCCAGGCCACCAACTGGACGCGCCTGTCGCGCACCGGGCGGGTGGCGATCATTGCCAGCGCCCTGAGCTTTTTGCTCGGCAATGGCCTGATGGTGGTCGCCGGGGCCTGGTGCGCCATCGTTTACCAGCAGGCCGATATCGTCGAGGTGATGATTTTGCAGGGGCTGTCGTTCGCCGCGGTAATCATGCTCTGCTTCAACCTCTGGACCATCCAGGGGCCGACCATCTATAACGTTTCTGCCGCGGCCTGCCATCTGTTACGTACACCACGCCGCCGGACCATGACTCTGATTTCCGCGGCCGTGGGTGTGGTGCTGGCCATTGGCGGGATGTACGAGCTGCTGATTCCCTTCCTGGTGTTGCTGGGTTCCATCATCCCGCCAGTGGGGGGTGTGATCATGGCGGACTTCTGGTATCGCCATCACGGCAAGTACCCTGTACTGGCCACGACCCGACTACCGCGCTACAACTTCAAGGGGTTGCTCGCCTATGCCGTGGGCGCGGTCCTGGCCTATTGCTCGCCCTGGGTAGCGCCATTGGTAGGTATCGCCGTGGCTGCTCTGTGCTATATCGGCCTGATGCAGTTCAACGGCAGCCGCGCCGGAAGCTGGCCCAGGACGCATGCTTATACCAAGGAGTTACCATGAATATTCTCAACGCCCGCCTGCGCGGCAAGCCAGGCCTGCATCGCATCGGCCTTCAGGGCGATCGGATCGCTGCCATTACCCTGCAGCCCGGTGTCCTTCAGCCAGCCGCCGACACTGACCTGGACGCTGGCCAGAACCTGGTTACCGCGCCCTTCGTCGAACCGCATATCCATCTGGACGCCACCCTGACCGCCGGGGAGCCGGCCTGGAACATGAGCGGCACTCTTTTCGAAGGCATCGAACGCTGGGCCGAGCGCAAGGCCGTGGTCACCCATGAAGACACCAAGGTCCGCGCACGGCGGACCATCGACATGCTGGTCGATCACGGCATCCAGCACGTGCGCACCCATGTGGATGTCACTGATCCAAGCCTGGCCGCGCTCAAGGCCATGCTGGAGGTGCGTGAGGACGCCAGGCACCTGATCGACCTACAGATCGTCGCCTTCCCCCAGGAGGGTATCGAGTCCTTCAAGGATGGCCGTGCGCTCATGGCTGAGGCGATTGCCATGGGCGCGGATGTGGTGGGTGGGATTCCCCACTTCGAAAATACCCGCGAGCAAGGCGTCGCGTCGATCAGATTCCTGATGGACCTGGCCGAGCGCACCGGCTGCCTGGTGGACGTCCATTGCGATGAAACCGACGATCCGCAGTCAAGGTTCCTTGAGGTGCTCGCCGAGGAGGCCCGAGTGAGGGACATGGGGGAAAGGGTCACGGCCAGCCATACCGTCGCCATGGGTTCCTACGACAACGCTTATTGTTCCAAATTGTTTCGCCTGCTCAAGGCCTCGAAAATCAGCTTCGTCTCCTGCCCCACGGAGAGTATCCACCTGCAGGGGCGCTTCGATACCTACCCGAAACGACGCGGGGTTACCCGAGTGGCCGAGATCGACCGGGCCGGCATGAATGTCTGCTTTGGCCAGGACTCCATCGTCGACCCCTGGTATCCGCTGGGCAATGGCAACATCCTGCGTATCCTCGAAGCGGGCCTGCATATCTGTCACATGCTTGGCTATGAAGACTTGCAGCGCTCCCTAGACCTGATCACCGACAACAGCGCTCGCGCGCTGCATCTGGGGGAACGCTACGGCCTGGAGGCTGGCCGGCCGGCCAATTTGCTGGTTCTTTCGGCGCCAGACGACTATGAAATGGTTCGCAGCCAGGGGCAGGTATTGACCTCGATCCGTGCCGGCAAGGTCTTGATGCAGCGCACCCCGGCGCGCGTCGAACGCTTCGGTGCCTAGCCTGGGCCTGCTTGGGGAACCACGGAAGGCGCCTTTGCTCCCGGCTTGGACCACCGCTTCTGCGAAGCGCTGGAACCGTAGCGGCCGGCTCTAGGGCAGCCCCCCCTGTCGCAGCTCACGGGAAAAAACCGGCTGGTGGGCTATGCTCTTAGGTACTCAGTTTTACCTAAGAACAACAAGGATGAGCCATGCTATCTCCGCTAGAGCTGCGATACATTATGGAAAACGCGTTTCTGCCTACTGTCTGCAAGTGCGAAATCGATACGGCCGGCATGATGAACCTGAAACTGATCAATGCCCGCACCAATGAAGCCATTCTGGAAGAACGAAACATTCGGACGGCCGACCTGTCTTCAGCGCGGGAAATCGCGACCTTCGTCGCCGAGCTCAAGAACAGGTTGTCGACCATCACCGTGGTGAATCCTGAGCGCAGACGCCATCGGCGCTAGGCCGACCAGACGACGGTGAGGCTCGAGCCACCCTGGCAGAAGCAGGCGCAAATCATCGAGGCGAGTGGCGTGCTGCCCAATGCCCCGGCTATCTCCGGCCTGTCGAGCAGCGATGCTCCTGCCCATCAGGTTCGGACGCCGCCTGGCGCCCTTGCTCAGCACGCTTCCAGCAACTACCCTTCGTAACTTCACCAGGCGGCCTGCCTATCCATGTCGCCTGGTATCGCGTCACTCGCCTACCTGCCCAGAGCCCCTGAAGCCCTTGATGACCGCCTCGCTGCCGTATTTCCTTCGTCGCCTGCTCCGCCCCTTGCTCGACCCTTACCGCCGCTTTCGCCATGCCCGGCTGATCCATGCGGTACGGGTGTCCATCGGCCTGATAGCCACTATCCTGCTTACCACCGGAATCCACCTGCCCCATGGGGAATGGGCATCGGTGACCATGCTGATCGTGATCGGTGGGCTGCAGCATCATGGCAACATCAGGCGCAAGGCCACGGAGCGAGCCTATGGGACCTTGATCGGCGCGATCATAGGGCTGGCCATCGTGGCCCAGCAAAGCTACCTGGGCTGGCCGTTACTCACCTATGTGTTGATGTCTTCGGCGTGCGGATTCTTCGCCTACCATGCCATCGGCAAGGGCGGCTACACGGCGCTGCTCTCGGCCATCACGATATTCATAGTCGCCGGCCATGGCGACAACCCCATGTCGGATGGCCTTTGGCGCACAGTCGACATACTGATCGGCAATGTCCTGGCCCTGGCCTTCTCCTTTGCGCTGCCGCTCTACGCGGTGTACTCCTGGCGCTACAACCTGGCCAGCACCCTGCGCGAATGCGCCGCGGTGCACGGGCGGATCATCGCGGGCGAAGCCGTTACCAGCGACGCCCACCTCAAGCGCATGCGCAACCTGAGCGCTTCGCTGGTGCAACTGCGCGGCCTGATGGCATCGGTGTCGAAGGAAGTGCATATTTCACAAACCGAACTGGACGCGCTGCAGCGAAACCTGCGCTTGTGTATTTCTTTCCTGGAAATTCTCGCCGACACCCGCCCGCCAGCGGAGGACTTCGCCGCCATGGCTGCGTTGCGTGACTCGCTACAGGCCGAGCACCGTTTCATTCGTCGACAACTGGTCGCCATGGCGCGTGCCCTGCGTGACGGCCACAGCGAGCGACTGCTACGCGTTGAAAGCCTGGCCGGCCAACCGCTCGAAGCCCTGCCCTATCCTGCGCTGGACGGCTACCGAGCAATGACCCGGCAATTGGCCGCGAACGTCGACGACATGCGCCACCGTCTGGCCAAGACGGCCCCGCGCTGGAACTTCGCCCACACGCCTGAGAACGCCGTGCCCCATGACTGAACCACGCCTTGGACCTGTACTGCTGACCAATGACGACGGCATCGATGCGCCTGGCCTGGCCACGTTGGAAGCGGTGGCCAATGACCTCGGGGTCGAAGTATGGGTAGTGGCGCCGGACCACGATCAGAGCGGTGTTTCCCATGCGCTGAGCTTGCATCAGCCCCTGCGGGTAACGAACCGCGGCAGCCGGCGCTTCTCTGTCTCAGGCACGCCCGGAGACTGTGTTGCCATGGCCATCTGCGAGCTAATGCCCGCGCGCCCGCAACTGGTACTTAGCGGTATCAACAAAGGCGCGAACCTGGGCCGGGAAACGGCGTTTTCCGGCACTGTAGGCGCCGCCATGGCCGCGTTGCTGATGGGACTGCCGGCGATTGCCCTAAGCCAGGCGTTCACCCGCCGCGATGCGGTGCGCTGGGAAACCGCGCGCCAGCTGGCGCCGGGCGTTATCCGTCAGCTCTGGGCCGCCAGATGGAGCCCCGACGCTTGCCTGAATGTCAACTTCCCGGACGTGCCCGCCGACCAGGCCGGCCCGCTCCAGGTAACCTGCCAGGGCCGCGGCCGCATGCACGGGCTGCAGGTGACCGGCCGCACCGACTTACGGGAGCAGGCTTACTATTGGCTGAATATAAAGCGCGATGACACCCCGGACGCGCCGGACAGCGAAACCGCGGTGCTTGCTGGGGGTGGAATCGCCGTGACACCCTTGCATTTCGAGCGAACCGCGCATGAGGCGCGGGTGGCGTTGGTGGAGTGGTTGCGGAAGGGGGAACCGGGGAAGATCTTAGGCGCTGCTGAACATATCTGGAAAAGACAGAGAGGTCTTGCACGTCGAGTCTTCCAAGGCGGCACGAGTGTCAAGTCCATGTACTGGTCGGATCTATTCACGCCGAGTCGAGCGGGCGTCAGGTTGAATTCCGAAGGACGGGTCCGAGTCACGGCCCGGCCAGGAATTTCGACAACGGCACCCGGCCAGAGCGGACCTCACAGGGTGCAAAGCACCCACGTGCCCAAGGAAACGTAGGCGAGCAGCATAATGCTGATGAACAGCGTCGTGCGCATGATTGCGGATTCCTGGCCCACCAGCTTCACCGCCGCTGCGGCAATAGCAATGGACTGCGGGGAAACCAGTTTGGCCATGACGCCACCTGCTGTATTTGCCGCCACTAGCAGCGCCTCTGGCGCGCCGATCTGTCCGGCTGTCACCGCTTGCAGGTGCGCGAACAGCGTGTTGTTGTTGACTACCGAGCCGGTTATGAAGACACCCATCCAGCCTATGACTGGCGACAGAAGCGGGAAGACGCCACCGGTCTGCGCCAGCGCCAGCCCGATCGTAGATGATCCGCCCGAATAGTTCGTGATGTAGGCCACCGCCATGACCAGGGAAACCGTTGCCAGCGGCTTCCACATCTCCCGGCAGGCCCGCGCCAGCTCCTGAGCAGCGATACGGGTACTGAGCCGAGCCGACAGCGCAACTGTCAGTATCGCTGCCACCAGAATCGCGGTCCCGGAGGCATTGAGCCAACCCACATTCCATATGGCCGGCAGCGCATGTACATGCGGCACCAGTGGCGGTAGCTCCAGAACCTTTCCATCCAGTAGCCCGATCGGCAGCTTCAGCACTGTCTTGGCCAGCGCTCCGCCCGGTACGAACAGCGCCTTGAACGCGGGCAGGCTCCACAGCAATATTGCGCCGGTCAGGATGTAGAACGGCGACCAAGCATGCAGTACTTCGCCGAGTGTATATTGGCGTGCTGGCCCAGACGTCGTGTCGGCTTCGCGGTAGATCCGCTTAGGACGCCATAGCTGCATGAAGCCGGCCAGAGCCCCCATCGCCGCCAATGGACCAAGGATATCCACCAGCTCAGGCCCGAGCAGGTACAGCGTGGCCGCCTGCACACCACTAAAGGCCACGCCGACGACGATCAGCACCGGCCATGTCTCGCGCACGCCACGCCAGCCGTCCAGCATGAGTACCAGGATGGTCGGCGATACTAGAGCGATGATCTGGACTAGCGCCATCAGCATTGGAGCCATTTCGGATACTGCGACTGCGCCTTGCTGCGCCCCAACCAGCACCGGAATGCCGATCGCTCCGTAGGCCCCTGCCGCACCGTTGGCCAGCAGGCACAGCATGGCGGCCTTTAATGGCCGAAAGCCCAGCTCAACCAGCAGCGCAGCGCAGATGGCTATCGGCACACCGAATCCTGCCGCACCCTCTAAAAAGCCGCCGAAGCAAAAGGCGATCAATAGCACCTGGACGCGCTGATCTTCCGATATCGTCGCGATGCTGCTGCGGATGATCTCAAACTTGCCGCTACGGATGGAAAGCTTGTACAACCAAACCGCCATAAGCACGATGAAACTGATAGGGAAGACGCCGCTGACGATGCCAAAGATTGCCGCCCCGGCAATCGCGCTGGCAGGCATCGCAAATACCAGCGCGGAAACCGCTGCGGAAACAGCCAGTGCCAGCAGTGCGGCAGTCAATCCCTTGAGACGAAACGCCGTAAGTGCCAGGAGGAAAACCAGCACGGGCAAGGCAGCCAGCAGTGCGGAGAGATTAGGATTATCCAGCGGATCGTAGTTCTGCGGCCACATTTGGAGCTCCGAGTGGTGCCAACGCTACGCAAGTGCGCGCGGGCGCGGCGCACTGCCAGGTATAATTGTCGGCTGAATCAGTCGACGCAGTTAGGGCACGGTGTGCCGGCCATAAAGTGCCTAAGATTAGCCACCGTGGTCCGCGCAATCTCCTCCAGCGCTTCGGCGGTGAAGAACCCTTGATGCCCGGTCACCAGCACATTCGGAAAGGTCATCAGGCGCTGGAACAGGTCGTCTTCAATGATCTCGCCAGAGCGATCCTGAAAGAACAGCGCGCTTTCCTGCTCATACACGTCAATGGCGAGGTGGCCCAGATGGCGCGATTTCAGCGCACGGATTACCGCATCGGTTTCCACCAGTCCACCGCGTGAGGTATTGACCAGCATGGCACCGGTTTTCATCCGCGACAGCGAGACATCATTGATCAAGTGCCTTGTTTGCTCGGTCAGTGGGCAATGCAGTGAGACGATGTCCGAGTCGGCCAGAAGTTCGTCAAGCTCTACGTTCTCACCGATCGCTTGGAAGGCAGGCGAAATATACGGATCATGACCAAGCACCTTGCAGCCCATGCCCTTAAAGATGCGTGCCGTGGCCAACCCTATCTTTCCCGTGCCCACGATGCCCAACGTTTTGCCGTGCAGCGTCCGCCCGAGCAGGCCATCCAGCATGAAGTTCCCCTCGCGCACACGGTTGTAAGCCCGGTGTGTATGGCGGTTCAGGGTCATCACCAGTGCCAATGCGTGCTCGGCCACGGCTTCTGGCGAATACGCAGGCACGCGTGCGATGAAGAAACCCAGCCGCTGCGCCGTGGCCAGGTCCAGGTTATTGAATCCAGCGCAGCGCAGCACGATGGCACGCACACCTAGCTCATGTAATGTCTGTAGCACCGGCGCATCAAGGCGGTCGTTGACGAACGCGCAAACTCCGTCGCAGCCATCCGCCAGCGCGGCTGTACAGGAATCAAGTGTGGCCTCGTTGTAGGAAAACTGGACCCGCTGCTCCAATGGGGCGGCCCCATTGGCCTGATCGAGTGAACGGCGGTCATAGGGACGCGCGCTGAAGACTGCGATTCTCATCTGGAGTATCCGTTTCTGGGTTTGGGAGGGTTGTGCCCGAGCAGGGGCCAGGTCGACGGCGGGTTTTGAGTCACCAGTACCCCAATAGTCCACCGCACGACGCCCGCCAGTGCGAACGCCAGCAGTTCGAACAGGCACATGACCAAGCCGACGCGCCACCACAGTCCCAGCGTGACATAGCCGCTGCCGAAGATGATGGGCGAAGTTCCAGTTGCATAGTGGATCAGTATCATCATGATGGCAGACCCGGCCGTCATCATCAGCATGAAGGCCTCCAGGTATTCCGGCGGAATGATTGGTAGCCTTGGCTACGTAATCCATCACCCGCGGGTCGGGCGCAATAACTGTAAGAGACATGGTAGAGGTGATCGGGTTGGCATGGTAGTTAACCAGCGCCAGATCTGTGCAGAGCGTAGCCGTCGGCGATCTCTATAAGCAGAATGGCCCTGGATTTCCACCGAAGTGGTGCATGAGTTCGTTATGTATGTCCGCGTACGCCAGGTAGGTGAAAGATGAGGATGTGGCCTTGAGCAAGACGGCAGCCGCGCTTGTAGCTTCGGCTCTCGGCTTGTCTCCATGGTTGCCTCGAAGGCCACTCAGGGCGATCTGCTGAACCTCGCACCGCAAATCAAAGCTTTTGCCCCCTCCTACATGTACTCGTGAGCCGTGCCGATTACGGCTCTTTGGGCGCATCCACCGATCGCTTACCGCCGAGCGTCTGCCTGAATTCTTCAAAATATTGATCCGCCATGGCCCTGAGGGAGCGCCCGATATTGGCGTATTCGTATTCGTTAAGGTTGGCCAAGGACACACGGGCAGCGGGTTGCTTGGTACCGAACCCTTTGCCCGGTAGCAAGACGATGCCTGTTTCCTTGGCAATCCTGAACAGCAGGTCACCGCTGCTGAAGCGCGCTTTTACCCAACTGGCAAACTCGCTGCCATGTATCTTGCGCGCCAGATCTTCCAGATCGAGCAGCGTGTAGTAGTCGACCGCATTTGGGTCGCTTTCAGGCTCGACGCCTAATTCGCGATATAGCGCCGCTTCACGTCGGCGCACTAGTTTTTTCAGTTCGGCTTTGTAGCCGTCGCTTTCATCCATGAGGGCGAAGAGCGTGAAGAGCACCATTTGCACCTGCTGCGGCGTGGATAACCCCGCGGTGTGATTCAGCGCCACTGTACGGCTGTCCGCGACGATGCGGTCAATGAATTTGAGGCCGCGGACATCCGGCAAGAGCGTTCCATAGCGGTGATCCAGGGAGACCTTCATCGCCTCGGGCAAATCAGCAAGCGCTTGATCGAAGACGCTGTCCTTGTGCGCGGCAATCACTCCCAACCGCCAGCCCGTGGCACCGAAGTACTTGGAGAATGAATACACCAGCAGGGTATTGCGCGGGCATATGGCAAACAGCGACTGGAAGTCATCGGCGAACGTGCCATAGACATCGTCGGTGAGAATGAACAGATCCTGACGAGACTGCGCGACGATGCGGGCGACAGTCTCCAGCCCGCGCGCGTCCATCTTCACGGAGGCCGGGTTGCTCGGATTGATACAGAAGAAAATCTTTATCGCCGGGTCCTTGAGTTTGTCAAGCTCAGTATCCGGGTATTGCCAGTTGGCGTGTGGGTCCGCGTCGATATGCACCTGCTCCAGGCCGAACTCTTCCAGCTCTGGAATTTCAATGTAGGGCGTAAACGCCGGCATACCGATCGCGACCTTGTCGCCCCGCTTGAGCAAGCCATTCTGCTGCAGCGAATGAAAGATGTAAGTCATCGCCGCCGTACCGCCTTCCACGGCAAAGAGATCTATCGTTCCCGCCGGAACGAAGCCACCGATCATCTCCTTCACGATGTAGTGGCCGACGACCTGCTCTGAAACCCTCAACATGCGAGGTGGCACTGGATAGTTGACACCCAGGATGCCTTCCACCATCTCGTGCAGAAACGCCGAGGCGGAGAGACCTAGCTGATCGCGTACATAGCTGAGGCTTTTGGCAAGGAAAAGCACGCCGGGCTGATCCCGATGCTCGGCGGTGTAGCGCTCGAAACGCGCCTCGATGCCGTCGATCTGCGGCAGCCCACCCACCCCGTGGGGCATGTAGGAATACGATAGCTCGGCTTCGCTCGTAGCGAAGAGGCCGAGGCGGAAAAAGGCGCGACGAGGCAAGGTGGACAGAAAGTTGGGGTTACCCCTACCCGCGTTAAGCATCAAACGGTTTTCCGTGCCGGAAGCAAGCTTGATCAGTTCATCCTTGAGCTCGAATGGGCTCAGCTTGGCGTACTGCGCGTAATCGTCGTTCTTGGCAATTTCGTCGCTCATGGTATTTCCTTTCGGTTAAGCGAAGGCTACGACCAGCGGCCCAAGCAAGGTAAGAAACACATTGGCCAATGCGTAAGTGACCGCGAATGGAACGGTGGGTATCGAATTGCCTGCTTTGTCGAGCACTTCCCCAAAAGCAGGATTGGCGCTGCGCGCCCCAGAAACGGCGCCGGCGAATATCGCCAGGTTGTCGTAACGCAATACGTAGCGGCCTACGAGCATAGCGATCACGATCGGAACGATGCAGACCACTACGCCCACGAGGAAAATGGAGACCCCCTGGGTAGCGATCGTCTGGACTGCCTGTAGTCCCGACTGCAGGCCTACCACGGCCACGAATCCTGCCAGGCCCAGGTCCCGCAACAGTGTGGAAGCTGGTGTAGGGAGGTTGCCGCGGGTGAGATGGCGGCTTCGATACCAGCCGAAGACCAAGCCGGCGATCAACGCCCCCCCACCGCTGCCCAGGGTCAGGGGAATTGCTCCTAGGCGAATGACGACCATGCCAATGAGCAGGCCGATGGCCAGCCCGAAACCATGAAAGACGAAATCGGTTTTTTCGCTAGGCACGATAATGGTCCCAACCTGCTTCGCCACGCGCTGAATATCGTCTGGCGTGCCGTAGAGCGTCACCATGTCCCCCGCGTTGATCACAGTATCCGGCTGCAGCTCCAGCGGCCGCCCGGCGCGCTTGACCCCTACTACATACACACCGTGACGCAGGGCTCGGTTCGCTTCCTGGCGAATGTCCGCCACTGTGCGATTGATGAAAGCGGGGTTATCCAGGCTCAGGTCGCGCTGCACCACCACTACATCCATGTCAGGATAAGACTGCAGCTCGGTCCCAAGACGCTCGGCAACGGCAATCACGCCAGCGCGACGGCCTACCACAAGCACAACGTCATTGGCTTCGAGCACTGTATCGGGCGTTACGCCGATCATCGCGCCGCCACGTTTGATACGCTCGATCGTCAAGGGTGCCTGGCTGGTGTCCTGTTGGGCAGTTTCCAGTTGCTCGACGGTTTTGCCAGCCGCCTGTTCGATGCGATAGATACGCCCTACAAGCGTAGGCGTGGCCGGCTGCTCGCCTGGGCCGTATACGCGTGCGCCGGCAAGCAACTCAGCTTCTGCCCGGGTCGCATCGTCTCGGATCGAACGCTTCATGAACCAAGGCAGAACGTTAACGCACATCAGGATGGCGCCGAACGAGCCGAAAATATAGGTCACGGCGTAACCGACCGCGACGTTGCCCTGCAAAGCCTGGATCTGTTCCAACGGAAGCTCGAGCTTTGCGATGGCGGCACTTGCAGTGCCGATGATAGCCGACTGGGTCATGGAGCCTGCGGCGATACCCGCAGCAAGCCCCTTGTCGAGCCCCATTACTCTGGCGGCGACGATAACGGTGGCCAGGCCGCTGAGCGCCATGACCGCCGCCAATACAATCTCACGAAGCGATTGCCGGCCCAGAGAGCGAAAGAATTGCGGCCCGCTTTCGAAGCCGACCGCATAGATGAACAAGGCGAACAGCACGGACTTGATACCGTTATCGATGTTGACCCCGACCTGGCTGATGACCACGGCTGCCAGCAACGATCCGGCCACGCCTCCTAACTGGAATTTGCCGAACTGGATACTGCCGACCCAGTAACCGATTGCTAGAGAAAGAAATAACGCCAGTTCAGGCGACTGATTGAGAATGCGGTGCAGATATTCCATTGGTTACCTTCGATCAACGTCCGGGTTGCGGGACTTTCGAGAGACGATCAGGCGTATCTGGAATAGCCGCAACACAGAGCGCAGCAAGGAACCTGCGCGCCGCAGCATCCAATTGATGTAGCTACTACTTGCCGGCACAGCGCTATGGAAGACAGAACAGGGCAAGTCCTGTCATGTGAGAGGCTACCTGACGGCGCTAAGAACCTAAGCACAGCATGCTAGAGCTGTCAAAGCGAAGCCGCGTCAAGCGAAGGCCTATTCGCCGATGAGTTCAAACAGGCTTGCGGCTGAAGGTGTTTCATCGAATTCCAGTCACGAGCGTCAGTTCAGCTCACCTTGATTGATCGCATTCGCGCATCAATCGATGAAAAATCAACGTTTATCGCTTCCCGCGTTTTACCCGAGAATCTCCAGTTACAAGCGCTTACAAAACACTCTAAAAAACGCTGGAGAATACAATGCCTCATCCAAGCCCTGCGTCCAAAGGGACGTCCAAGGCCGCCATGGTCTTCCGGGTCACCTCCGGGAATTTCCTCGAACAATTCGACTTCTTTCTCTTCGGCTTCTATGCCACACAAATCGCAGCCGCGTTCTTCCCGGCGACCAATGAATTCGCTTCGCTCATGATGACCTTCGCGGTCTTTGGCGCAGGCTTCCTGATGCGCCCGCTTGGCGCTGTGCTGTTAGGTGCTTACATCGACGACGTCGGCCGTCGCAAGGGGCTTATCGTCACCCTGGCGATCATGGCCAGCGGCACCTTGCTGATTGTGCTGATTCCTGGCTACTCCACCATTGGCCTCTGGGCGCCCGCGCTTGTGTTGTTGGGAAGGTTGCTTCAAGGCTTCTCAGCGGGAGCGGAAATGGGCGGCGTGTCTGTTTATCTTGCTGAAATGGCCACCCCTGGTCGAAAAGGCTTCTTCGCCAGTTGGCAGTCGGCTAGTCAACAAATCGCCATTGTGGTGGCAGCGGGGCTGGGCTATACCTTGAATATCTGGCTGGCGCCCACCGCAGTGTCGGAGTGGGGCTGGAGAATTCCATTTGGTATCGGGTGCCTGATCATTCCCTTCATTTTCCTGTTGCGTCGCAGTTTGGAGGAAACCGAAGCGTTTTCCACTCGCAAACACCGCTCGACAATGCAGGAAGTGATTGCCACGCTCTACAGCAATGCCGCGATCGTGATACTGGGCATGTTGATGGTGGCCATGACAACGACCGCCTTCTATATGATTACCGTGTATGCCCCTACCTTTGGTAAATCCGTATTGCAGCTCAGCACCCGTGACGCGCTCATGGTCACCTTGCTGGTCGGCATTTCCAACTTCATTTGGCTGCCTGTAGGTGGCGCCCTGAGCGACCGCTTCGGACGCAAACCGTTATTGTTGGCAATGTCACTGCTCACCTTCATTACGGCCTATCCAGCGCTATCGTTCTTGGCACAAGCCCCTAGCTTTTCGCACATGCTGGAAGTGCTGCTCTGGTTCTCTTGCCTCTACGGCCTCTACAACGGCGCAATGATTCCGGCGTTGACTGAAATCATGCCCGCCCAGGTTCGCGTCGCCGGGTTTTCCCTGGCATACAGCCTGGCCACAGCCATCTTCGGGGGCTTCACCCCGGCTGTTTCGACCTGGCTCATTCACATGACAGGTGACAAAGCCGCGCCCGCCTTCTGGATGATCTTCGCCTCAGGCTGCGCGTTTGCCGCCACGCTGGTGCTTTACCGCCGCCTGGCTGCTCGGTCTCCCGTCATCGCTTGAAAAAAAGGAAGTCATCATGAAACCGCTATTTAAATCCATTTCAGCATTGCTGATCAGCGGATGCGCATTCAGCATTGTCGCTCAGGCAGAAGAACTGACCGTCATGACATCGGGTGGCTTTACTGCGGCGTATCAGGGCCTGGCCCCGCAGTACGCCGAGAGCAGTGGCAATACATTGAAGACCGTGCTCGGGCCCTCGATGGGGAAAGCGCAGGAAGCCATACCGAATCGACTCGCACGGGGAGAACACGCCGACGTCGTGATCATGGTCGGTTATGCGCTGGATGACTTGATCAAACAGGGAAAGGTCGATTCCAGCTCCCGTGTAGAACTTGCCGATTCGCGCATCGGCATGGCCGTCAAGGCAGGCGCGCCCACGCCTTCGATAAAAACCGACGCCGAACTTAAAGAGGTACTGCTGTCTGCGAAGTCCGTCGCCTATTCCGATAGCGCCAGTGGTGTCTACATCCAGAATGAGTTGTTCAAAAAGCTGGATGTGCAGGCCCAGTTGGCGCCCAAAAGCACGATGATAGAACGCATTCCGGTAGCGTCCGTGGTCGCGAAAGGTGACTACGAAGTGGGTTTCCAACAGGTCGCAGAACTCCTGCCCGTTCCGGGCATTACCTTCGCTGGGAAGATCCCTGAAAACGTTCAGTCGGTTACCCGCTATGCTGCGGGGATTCCGAAAAACGCCGAGCACCCGGCCGAGGCGAAGAAGCTGCTGAACTACTTGGCCTCACCGCAAGCGCAGCCAACCGTTCGCGCCACGGGGCTCGACTCAGTGGCTCGCTAAGCGCTCGGGCAGCTCGCGAATCAACCGTTCCAACTCCAGTGCAGCGGGCGTCAAGGTACGGCCGCGGCGCTTCAACAGCCCCATCTGCCTTACCACTTCAGGCTCGCTGAGCGTGACACTGGTAAGGATAGGATGAGGCGCGACGGGCATGGCGATGGACGGAACCGCCGCCACGCCCAAACCTGCCTCGATCAACCCCAGCACAGTGGTGACATGACGCGCCTCGCAGAGGCTGTCCTTTCCGACCTGGAGGCCTGACAACGCGCGGTCTAGCACCAGACGATTCCCGGATGATCTGTCCAGCGTGATGTAGTCATGCTGATAAGCCTCAACCCAAGTCACGCTGGTTCGTGAGGCGAGCGGGTGGTCGTTCCGACAGGCAATGACATACCGTTCCTCCATCAGTAGGCTGAACTCGACTTCAGGCGCAAGGTTGCCGGTGAAACCCAACCCGAAATCCGCCTCGCCTGACGCCACCGCCGCGCTGACCTCGTTCGCCGAGGCGTCGATCAGCTTTATCTTGATTTTCGGGTATTGCGTATGAAAGCTGCGGATGGCGTGCGGCATGAAGTAGTAGGCGGCAGATGGCACGCAGGCCACGGTCAGCGTGCCAGTGCGCAGGGCCCCACCCTCCCCCACGCTCAACAGCGCCAGGTCAAGATCGTCCAGCAACCGCTCCACTTGAGGCAGGAACGCTCGGCCAACATTGGTCAACGCTACCTTGCGTGTGGTTCTCTCGAAAAGCCTGACGCCGAGTGCGGTTTCCAGCTTCTCGATCCGCCGACTCAGGGCCGATTGCGTGATGCGTATCGAGTCAGCGGCACGCCGGAAACTGCCTTGCTCCACAACGCCGCGGAAGGCAACCAGGTCGTTCAAATCGAAATGAATGTTCACCTGCGGTTCCGTACCTTTTGATCGGAAATGTGCATCAATGGTAGAGCGTTGCGGTGCGGGCCACCACGGGCAGAGGTGCGGGATTGTTCTGTGGTCATGCGGTTAGCGATGGGCAAATGTCGGCGGGTGCCTGCCGTCGTCAAGAAAAAACAATGCAGTGTCAGTTGACCCACTACACCTTCGACTGGTTACACAGATAACTAAAAACATTGGCCTTATTCATATTTTGCGGTCAAGCATAAGCATGTCTTATTGAAACCATCACTACGGGCTTATTCAAATTATGGCCCAGGCCCTCTAGATTGAAGCCTACCCGTGGTTAACCGAGATCAAAAGAATGTCCCAGGCATACCCTCGCAGTTTCTCTCACATCGGTCTGTCAGTGACAGATCTGGATGCCGCTGTAAAGTTCTACACCGAGATCATGGGGTGGTACGTGATCATGCCGCCTACTACCATCGTTGAAGACGACACCGCCGTCGGCGCGATGTGCACGGACGTCTTCGGCGCCGGCTGGTCCTCCTGCCGGATCGCTCACCTGTCGACCGGCGACCGCATTGGCGTAGAAATCTTTGAGTTCCCCAATTCAGTCAAACCCGAGCATAACTTCGAATATTGGAAAACCGGGGTGTTCCACTTCTGTGTCCAAGACCCCGACGTCGAAGGCTTGGCCGCAAAAATCGTTGCGGCCGGCGGCAAACAGCGCATGCCCGTACGTGAATACTTCCCTGGCGAGAAACCGTTCCGCATGGTGTACATGGAAGATCCGTTCGGGATCATCCTTGAGATCTACAGCCACAGCTACGAGTTGACCTACTCGGCTGGCGCTTACAACTGACCTTCCCAAAATGACAACAATAAGGAGATCGATCCATGCGAGCCATTGTCTGTGATAACGCCGATACCAGCCTCGCCAGCATGCATCTGGCCGAGCGCCCGGTACCGGAGCCTGGCCCCGGGCAAGTCCGTGTACGGCTGCACGCCGCCTCGCTCAATCCGGTAGATTGGAAACTGGCCGACGGCACCGCGCCTTGGCTGACCCCAGGGCAAGTGCTTGGCGTGGACGGTGCCGGGGTCGTCGACCAACTGGGGCCCGGTGTTCAAGACTGGCAAGTCGGTGACCGCGTGGTGTGGCACGCCAACCTGCGCGAGCCGGGGGTATTCGCTGAATACAGCCTAGCGCCCGCTCATGTGTTGGCGCGCATTCCGGCCACTGTCGACTTCCTCAGCGCCGCCGCCCTGCCGTGCGCGGCACTGACGGCTTACCAGGCATTGGTGCGCAAGGCCAACCTGCAAGCAGGGCAAACCTTGCTGGTCCAGGGCGCCAGCGGCGCGGTAGGCGGTTTTGCCGTGCAACTGGGCAAGCTGATCGGCGCTCAAGTCATTGCCCTCGCCCGACAGAGTCAGGCGCAGCGGGTACGCGAGCTGGGCGCTGACGCGGTCTTCCAACGCGACGACCCGGCGCTGATCGCCAAGATCAAGGCCATGACGGCCGGAGGGTACGGTGTGGACGCCATGCTTGAAGTGGTCAACCCTGGGGATGCGCGGCGTTCTCTGGACCTGCTGCACTACAACGGCCACCTGCTGTGCATCGATCCGATGCCCAACTTGACCCAGGTGCCACCTTACACTTACGCGGCGTCCATCCATGAAGTGGCGCTGGGCGGTGCCTATGCAGCCGGGCACCGGCCGACCCAAGAAGACTTCGCGGTGATGCTCGCTGCTTCGCTGGAACTCGTTGCCAACGGCAAGTTATTCCCGATGATCGAACGGACCATCGAGCTGGCAGAGGTTCCGGCCGGTTTGAAAGCCCTGCGACGCGGCGACCAGCCGGGCAAAACCTTGGTGACCATCAACTGATTGGCGAGCCCTAAACGAAAAAGGTCCGGACCTATGTTCGTTGACTATCTCCACGCGTGTCGTTCTGATTTCGTGCTTGCGGCTGATGTCAGAATCATCTGATACAGGCGCTCGGCGGCCGGCGAGAGCACTCTTCCTCTGCGCTTGATCAGGCCGCTGGTGCGATCGAGGACGGGTTTGGTGAGCGGCACCGCGCGTAACTCCGAGCGCATCAGATGAGGAGGAATTGCCAGTTGAGGCACCGCCGCAACGCCGAGACCTGCGGCAACCATGTCCACCACCGTCCGCACATGCCTGGCCTCGCAGCTCGCGGTAGGCAGGTCGGGAACATCCGCCAGTGCCATGTCCAGTAAAAGACGGTTGCCACTGGCTTTGCTCACCGCGATGTAGTCGTGCCTGGCCAACTCCGCCCAGGTAACGGAGCGCCGAGCCGCCAGCGCATGATCATGACGGCAGGCCACGACGAAACGCTCCTTGAAGATCGGCACGAACTCTAGGTTCGCTTCCTGCACGCCAATGTAGTTGATGCCGAAGTCCGCCTCGTTGCGGACCACGGTGGAAAGTACATCGCTTGCACCCTCGTCCAGTACCCGCACGAGAATACGCGGGTACTGGCGCTGGTATTCAGTCAATACCGTAAGTAGGCACTGGTTCACGGCTGTAGGTACACAGGCAACGGTGACCTCCCCGCGAAGGGCGCTTGCCCCCTCTTTTATCCCCATGAACGACTCGTCGAACGTGTTCACCACCTGACGCGCCTTGCGGGCGAACTCACGCCCCGTTGCGGTCAGCTCAACGCGACGCGTGGTTCGTTCTAGCAGCCGTACCCCCAGGTTGCTTTCCAGTTTTGAAATGCGCCGGGACAAGGCAGGCTGCGAAAGATGCAGTTCTGTCGCGGCCGCGCTGAAGCTTCCAAGCTCCGCGACCGCAACCAGCGCGCGCAGATCTCCCATCTCTACATTCATGTTAGCCATGCATAAGTACCCAATATTATTGCAATTAACTTAGCAGAAGTTGTGCGCGATCATCCCTTGGTGCGTGAAAGCACGTGCGTCCCGATAATTACAAGCACAGGAGCACCTATGAATTCGTTCAACCGCCGCGCACTGCTCAAGGCCGGGGCCATTGGTTCTGTCGCTGCCGCCGCTTCGAGCCTGGTGTTTTCGGCTGAGCCAAAGGCAGGGGTTGCAGCTACCGGCCCTGGCCCAGGCGGCGCCCCGGGCGCATCCAAGGGTAACGGCGTCACTCGTACCTTGGCTGCCTATCTGGTAAAGGCCAGATATGAGGATTTACCCGCCAATGTCCGCAGAGAGGGTTGCCGCACATTGCTTAACTGGGTTGGGGTCGCGGTCGGCGGCTCACATCACGAGACGGTTGAGCGAGCGATTGTGGCGCTCAAGCCTTTCTCTGGCCCCGAGCAGGCCAGCCTGCTCGGCCGCAGCGAGCGTTTCGACATCATGAACGCCGCGTTTCTCAATGGCGTTGCCAGCCACATCTTCGACTTTGATGACACGCACCTCAAAACCATCATTCATCCCGCCGGGCCGGTAACCTCAGCGATTCTGGCGCTGGCGGAGTACCGGCCAGTCTCCGGCAAGGAATTTCTGAACGCCCTGGTTCTGGGGGTTGAGACCGAATGCCGGATCGGCAACTCGGTTTACCCCAACCACTACGATGTGGGCTGGCACATCACGGGCACGGCAGGCGTGTTCGGAGCGGCCGCGGCGGCGGGCAAGCTGCTTGGGCTCACCGAACAGCAAATGGTTTGGGCACTTGGCCTGGCGGCCTCGCAACCGGTTGGGCTACGGGAGTCGTTCGGATCGATGAACAAAAGTTTCAACCCCGGCAGGGCCGCAAGTAACGGATTGTTCGCAGCACTGCTGGCAGCGCAGAACTACACCAGTTCGGAAGCAATGATCGAAGCGAAGCGTGGCTGGGCACACACTATCAGCACCAAGCAGGATTTCAGCCAGATCACAGAGGGGCTGGGAACCCATTACGAGTCGGCACTCAATACTTACAAGCCGTTCGCCTGCGGGATCGTGATTCATCCGGCCCTCGATGCGGCCATCCAGCTGCGCAATGAGTACAAGTTGACTCCCGACCAGATCACCAAAGTGGATTTGAAGGTCCATCCATTAGTGATCGAGCTTACCGGCAAGAAGACTCCAAAAATTGGCCTGGAGGGCAAGTTCAGCATTTACCACTCCGTTGCCGTGGCGATCGTGCAGGGTGCGGCGGGAGAGCGCCAATACAGCGATCAAGCCGTGCAGGATCCGACCGTGGTGAAGTTACGCGACCGGGTAGTAACCACCGTCGACCCTGCGATCAAGCCCGAGCAGGTCGATATGACCATCACACTCAATGACGGGCGTACCTTGCATAGATTTATCGAGCACGCGATTGGCAGCGTGGAAGTGCCTATGACCGATCAGCAACTGGACGCGAAGTTTCTTGATCTGGCCAAGGATATCCTCACGCAGGGCCAAGCCGAGCACCTTATCCAGCTGTGTCGAAATGTCGAGTCGTTGGCGTCTGCTGCAGAGATTGCCAAGGCTGCTGCCGCACGGGCCTGAAGCTTCAGCGCGGTGCTGTTTCATCCTCAATGACAAGACGTGTCCCGGGCGAGTCACGACGGGACATTGGAGGCTCCATGAAGAATTTAGCGTGGTCTCGTCGCCGTGTGCTACACGCTTCGGACGTGCATAGGGCATGCATTAGCCACGGGCGGCAGATGCATCGGGGCCACGCTCGGGCCCTGACTAACCCTTTACCGAACCGACTCCACCGGTTTTTTGGCTTAGTCCCGAATGGCCGTTAGCGGCAAATCCAACCCGAACGTGTTAGCTCCCCCTTCGCTGCGCGCAAAGACATTGCCGCCGTGCATGGTGGCGATTGCCTTGACGATCGCCAGGCCCAGCCCATGATTGCCTCCTTCGTTATGGCGGGCGGTATCCACCCGGAAGAAGCGCTCGAACAGTAACGGCAGATATTCACCATGAATGGGCGGGCCGGGATTGCTGACAGAGACCCGGGCCATGCCGCGGTCTACGGTAATGGCGACGCGGACTCGCTGGCCAGCTTC
Source organism: Pseudomonas massiliensis (assembly GCF_000826105.1). Classification (GTDB taxonomy): domain Bacteria; phylum Pseudomonadota; class Gammaproteobacteria; order Pseudomonadales; family Pseudomonadaceae; genus Aquipseudomonas; species Aquipseudomonas massiliensis. Next base: position 2,184,044 of record NZ_CCYK01000007.1, read on the forward strand.
GCTGTGCTGGGCAGCATTGTGAAGCAGGTTGATCAAGGCGCGGCGCAGTTGATTGCGGTCCACCTGCACCTGAGCGTCCCCTTCGACCGTGACCTGGATGCCGGCGTCCTCGAGGATGAAATCCAGATAATCCAAAGAGGCCGCGACCTCCGCCGCCAGGCTGCTGCTTTCCAGATTATTGAGGCGGCTGCCCTGATCCGCCCGGGCAAGAAACAACATGTCGTTGACAATGCTGCGCAAGCGTTCGAGGTCTTCAAGATTGGACTGCAATACCTCGAAGTAATGTTCGGCGCTACGGCCCCGGGTGAGGGCCACCTGAGTCTGGCCGATGAGGTTGGTCAAGGGCGAGCGCAATTCATGGGCCACGTCGGCATTGAAGGATTCCAACCGTTGATAGGCCCCCTCCACGCGCTCCAAGGCCGCATTGAAGGCTTCTACCAACTGCTCCAGCTCGGGTGGAAGGTGACTGGGCCGCAACCGTCCGGACAGCCGCGGAGGTGCCAGTTGCTGGGCCTGCCTTGAGACGCGCCGCAGCGGCCGCAGGCCGATACGGGCGACCCAATAGCCGAGGAGGCTGGCTAGTATCACGCCAAGCGCCGCGCAAGCGATCAGGGCCATGGCCAGATCGTGGTGGGTCTGACGCACGTTGGCAACGTCGATGCCGATAAGAAAACGCAAGGAAGGCCGCTGCTCACGGCCAGGCAGGGTGCTGACCAATACCTTGAGCGCTGTACCGTCTTCGCGCTGCCACTCATGAATGCCCAGCGGCCCCTGGGCCAGGCGGCGGACGTCAGGGCCGGGTGCGCCATACTCATAGGTCGGATTCCCGCTGACCACCCAGAAGTGGATGCGCTTGTCTTCCTCCGATAGCAGGTTGAGCTTGTTTGTCAGTCGGCCCCAGTGCTCGGGGTCGCCGAAACGGCTGATCGCCGACTCCAGTACGCTGTAGCGCGCTTCAAGTTCAGCATTGGGCAGTACATCCAGGCTCTTGTCGACCTGACGGTAGAGCGCGCCGCCGATGATCACGAACACGCTCACGGCGACCAGCGCAAAGAGCCCCGCCAGGCGCAGCGCGATCGAGTCAGTGCGCAAGTCGACTCTCCAGTACGTAGCCCATGCCCCGTATGGTATGCAGCAGCTTTTCCTCGAATGGGTTGTCCAGCTTGGCCCGCAGGCGCTTGATCGCCACTTCCACCACATTGGCGTCGCTATCGAAGTTCACGTCCCAGACCATTTCAGCGATAGCCGTCTTGGACAGGATCTGGCCCTGGCGTCTAGCCAATACGGTCAGCAAGGAAAACTCCTTCGCGGTGAGGTCCAGGCGCTGGCCTGCCCGCAGAGCCTTGCGGCTGATCAGATCGATGAACAGATCCCCGATCTGCACCTGTACCGGCTCCTGGCTGCCGCTGCGTCGGGTCAGGGCCTGCAGTCGCGCCACCAATTCGAGAAAAGAAAACGGCTTGCTCAGATAATCGTCAGCGCCTTCACGAAGGCCATGAATGCGGTCCTCCACGCGCTCACGAGCCGTGAGCATGATCACTGGAGTCTGCTTTCGCGCGCGGAGGGCGCGCAACACGCCGAAACCGTCCAGGCTGGGTAGCATCACATCCAGTACGATCACCGCGTAGTCCAGTTCCAGCGCCAGATGCAGTCCGTTGAGGCCGTCGTTGGCCACATCCACGGCATAGCCTTGCTCGCTGAGGCCGCGGCGCAGGTAATCCGCAGTTTTGTCTTCATCCTCGATGATCAGGATACGCATGGTTGCCCTCCGGGGCCTGGCGTGGCGCTGGAGCGCGACGACCATGAAACAGTTGTTCGAGCTGCAAGTATATGATCGGCGTCGTGAACAAGGTCAGCACCTGGCTGACCATCAGCCCCCCCACCACGGCGATACCCAGCGGTTGGCGCAGCTCGGCTCCAGCGCCCAGGCCAAGCATCAAGGGCACAGCGCCCAGGAGCGCGGCCAGGGTCGTCATCACGATTGGGCGCAACCGGGTGAGGCAGGCGCGACGAATGGCCTCGCGGGGTGACAAGCCCTCGGCGCGCTGGGCATTCAAGGCGAAATCGATAAGGAGGATGCCGTTTTTCTTCACGATGCCGATGAGCAGCACCAGGCCGATCAGCGCCATGATGGAAAAACTCTGTCCACAGGCCCAAAGCAGCGCCAGCGCGCCCAGGCCGGCCGATGGCAGCGTGGAAATGATGGTCAGCGGATGCACCAGACTCTCGTACAGCACGCCGAGGATGATGTAGACCGCCATCAGGGCGGCCAGGATTAGCCAGGGCTGGCTTGCCAGAGAACTGCGGAAGGCTTGGGCAGCACCCTGGAAGGTGCCGCTGATGTTGGCCGGCATGCCCAGCTCACGCTGGGTTTGCTCCAGAAGGCTTACCGCATCGCCCAGCGCGACCCCAGGGGCCAGGTTGAACGAAAGGTTGGCGGCCGGGAACATGCCGTCGTGAGCGATGGAGAGTGGTCCGTTTTTTGGCGCACCGACGTGGGCAAGGGAGGCCAAGGGCACCATTTCGCTGGTAAGCGGCGAGCGCAGGTAGAAATAGTTCAGGCTCTCGGCCTGGCCGCGCTGGGCGGCGTCCAGCTCCAGCACCACCTTGTATTGGTTGGTCTGTGTCTGAAACTCGCTGACTTGCCGCTGGCCGAAGGCGTCATACAGCGCCTGATCCACGTCGTTGGTGGTCAAGCCGAAACGGGCGGCAGCGGCCCGATCTATCTCAATGGGCGTAATACTGCCGCCTAACTGCAGGTCGTTGGACAAGTCACGGAAGGCGGGCTTGCCTCGCAGCGCCTCGGTGAGTTTCTGCGCCCAGACATTGAGCGCATCGCCATCATTGCTTTTAAGCACGTATTGATACTGGCTGCGGCTGGGGCCTGAACTGAGGTTGATGTCCTGGCCAGCGCGTAGGTAAAGGGTAATGCCAGGCACGGCGGCGAGCTTGGGTCGCAGGCGATCGATGAATTCGCTGGCGCTGACGTCTCGATTTTCCCTGGGCTTGAGGGAAATCCAAAAGCGTCCGTTGGCTACCGTCTGGTTGCTGCCGGTCACTCCGACCGAGTGTGAGAAAGTGCGAACCGCTGGATCCGCCGCCACTATCTTGGCCAAGGCCAGGTGCTTGGCAATCATATCCTGGTAAGAAACGTCAGCCGCCGCTTCGCTGGTACCCAGCACGAAGCCGGTGTCTTGCACTGGGAAGAAACCTTTAGGGATAAATACATAGCCAGCCACCGCCAGGCCGAGTGACAGAGCGAACAGGCCAAGCATCAGTCGTTGATGGTCGAGAGCCTGGTCCAGCCAGCGTTGGTAGCCGGTCAGCAAACGGTCGGCGAAGGTCGGCCCCTTCGCCCCCTGGCGAGCATGCTTGGGCGCATTCATGAACAATGCGGCCAGGGTGGGTGCCAGGGTGAGGGACACCACTACCGACAACAGAATGGTTGAGGTGGCAGTCAAGGCGAATTCCTTGAAGAGCCGGCCCACCACACCGCCCATGAACAGTAGAGGAATAAAGGCCGCGATCAGCGAGAAGCTGATGGACACCACGGTAAAGCCGATTTCGCCACTGCCGCGAATGGCGGCTTCGCGGCGGTCAAGGCCCTGCTCAAGATAACGATGGATGTTCTCCACCACGACGATGGCGTCGTCCACCACGAAACCCACAGCGATGACGATGGCCACCAGGGTCAGGTTGTTGAGGCTGAAGCCCAGCAGATACATCCAGGCGAAGCTGGCTACCAGCGACACCCCCAGAACGGCACAAACGATCAGGGTCGCCGACAGTTGCCGCAGAAACAGAGCCATCACGGCCACTACCAAGCCGATGGCAATCAGAAGGGTTAGCTCTACCTCATGCAGCGAAGCGCGGATGGTCTCGGTTCGGTCAGTGAGCACCTTGATATCCACCGAGGCCGGGAGCATGGCTTGCAGCCCCGGTAGCGCGCTCTGCACCCGCTCGACAGTGTCGACGATATTGGCCCCCGGTTGCCGGGTAATCACCAGGTTGACGCCGGGCTGGTTCTCCGACCAGGCCTGTACGTAGTCATTCTCAGCGCCGGCCACCACCGTGGCCACGTCCCTCATGAACACGGGCGCCCCGTCGCGGTAAGCCACAACCAGGTCCGCATAGCCTTCGGGGCTGAACAACTGGTCGTTGGCTGAGAAAGTGGATACTCGGGTATCACCATAAAGCGCACCCTTGGCCAGGTTCAGGCTGCTGGCCTGGATGACGCCGCGCAGGTCCGTCAGGGTCAGGCCCAAGGCGGCCAGCTTGTCGGCCTGGGCTTGCACGCGAATTGCCGGCCGTTGCTGACCGGTGATATTCACTTGGCCCACACCGTCGATCTGGCTGATCTGGCGGGCCAGGAGCGTCTCGACGCCGTCGCTCAAGGCTGGGCCGGTGAGCTGCGCGGAGCTGATGCCAAGGATCAGTACAGGACTGTCGGCCGGGTTGACCTTACGCCAGGTTGGAAGGTTCGGCAGGTCCTGTGGCAGCCGGCCGGCCGCCGTATTGATGGCCGCCTGAACTTCCTGGGCGGCGGCGTCGATATTCTTGTTCAAGGTGAACATCAGGGTCAGCGTGGTCGAGCCCAGGGCGCTGGTGGACGTCATCTGACTCACCCCAGGAATGGCGCTGAACTGCACCTCCAGCGGCGTGGCCACGGAGGATGCCATGGTTTCCGGGCTAGCGCCCGGCAGTTGAGCAGTGACCTGAATGGTTGGAAATTCAGCTTCGGGCAGAGGCGCCACGGGCAACCGTGGAAAGGCGATCAGGCCCAGCAACACCAAGGCGAACATCAGCAGGAGGGTGGCCACCGGGTGGTCGATGCACCAGGCGGAAGGGGATCGCAAGCGGTTCATGGCGCCACCTTCGTGTTCGCAGAGCCAGCCTCTGCGGTTACCTGCACCCGGCTACCCGGAACGAGCCTTGATTGGCCATCACTGACCAAGGTATCCCCAACGCTCACCCCTTCAATGACCACTTGCTCGTGCGTCTGGTCGATGACCTTGACCGGAACCGGGCTGACCGTCCCTTCCGCGACCCGATAGACATAGCTGCCTTCGAGGCCGCGTTGCAAAACGGTCGCCGGGACAACCAGAGCATTGCGGCGCAACTGAGTTTGCAGTTGCACGTTGACCAGTTGCCCCGGCCATAAACGCAGGTTCGGATTGGCAAACCGGGCTTTCACCCGGACCGTACCGGTGGTGCTGGAAACCTGGTTGTCGAGCAGGCTCAACTGGCCGTTGGCCAAGGGCGCGGTACCTTCGATGTCGCCTCCGGCATAAGCGGTTACCGACGCCGCCTCGCCGCTGGCGAGCAGCCCTTGCAGCAGCGGCAGTTGCGCCTGGGGCAGATTGAACTGTACGGCGATAGGGTCCAGCTGGGTGATGGTGAACAAACCCTGGGCATCGCTGACGCGCAAAAGGTTACCTTCATCCACGGCGCGGATGCCCACCCGGCCCGCCAGCGGCGAGGCGATCTGAGTATAGGAAAGCTGCACCCGGGCCGCGCTCACCGCGGCTTCATTGCCCAGCAGCGTGGCCTGCAGTTGATCATAAAGCGCTTGTTGCTGGTCCAGCTGCTGGCGGGAAATGCCACGATCGGTGGCCAACGCCTGGTAGCGCTTAAGGTCGACCTGCGCGACTTTGAGCTGTGCTCGTGTCTGCGCCGCCTGGGCAGTAGCTTGGTCTAGTGCTGCGCGTAGCGCTCGATCGTCGATGCTGACCAAGGTCTGGCCCCTGTGCACGAACTCACCTTCCTTTACCCACAGGCGGGTGAGTATGCCGTCTACCTGTGGCCGTAGCGTCACACTTTGCAAAGGGGTCACGGTCCCCAGGGCCGAAACCGTAGCAGGGACGTCGGCTTGTCCTACCTGCACAACCTTGACAGGCACCGCGCTGGGCTTGCTCGATGCAACGATTGCAGGCGCAGGGCGTGAGAGCCAGTAGCCTAGAGCGACCAGCGAGGCAAGCACGGCGCAGGCAAGAAACAAGCGAGCGAATCTGGGCATAGTGGGTACGCAGCTGGCGAAGGGTTGGCGAGAATAGCGCTGTTATACCTGGGCTAGCCGAACCGGAGCATGACCGTTAACTGACAGGAATGTCAGCAAGCTGCGCGCTTTGGAAGTCCGTGAGTTGGAGGTAGACATCCAACTTGAAGCTGGTGCGTGGGTTAACCGTTGCCCTGCAACGTCATTTGATACCCAAGCTGTGCGAGGCCGTCATGGTACTGTGTCAGCAGTCGACATGCGATTTTGCGGACCCGCCCCGTGAGCCTGAGTGGACATCAGAAAAGTAAGCCGAATACATCGCCCGCACGGGTCTGCCAAAGGCGATTACGGTAGCCATCGCGACTGCTTTTCCGGTCTGATCTTTTTACATCGAAACCGGCGCCGCACAGGCCTTCGACGTCAAACTTCATCATGCGCTGGGCAACGAACTGGATCATTGCTTGAGCAGATCAGCGTCTGCCCCTTTCTCAACCAGCTCGGTCAATGTGATAGTGGACTTGATCATCGGGGTTTCTCTGGTGAAGGTTGAGTCCGCAAACCCAACGTTAGCCAAGAACCACGATGACCCTCTTTCGCCCTTGGTCGCTTTCGGCTGGTTCAGTTACACCACTTCCAGGGACACGATCTGCCAAAAGGGCCGCTACTTTCGCTATAAACCGCTTTTTCGCCAGCATTTTACCAGCGCTTTGTCCGTCGCTCATTAAGTACATTAGGCAGGCGGGCCCTAACAAATCGTCTAATCCCGTCGCTATCCATGAATTCTGCCAACCTACAGAAGGTCTCTCCATGACTAAACTGCGTGTCACAGCATTCATGCTTGCAAGCCTGGGGCCCGGCATCGGTGGCATCGGGCATGCCCTGGCCGAAGACATCACCTTTGTCTCCCAGGGCGGCGCTTACCAAGAGGCGCAAAGCAAGGCGATCCTGGAGCCGGCAGCCAAGAAGCTCGGCCTTACGCTCAAACAGGACAGCTCACCCAAGGCCTACCCCATCATCAAAACCCAGGTGCAGAGCGGCAAGGTGACCTGGGACGTGGTGGACTTGCCAACCGGCGACTGCCTTCGCGGAGAAACCGAAGGGCTGTTCGAGAAACTTGACCTTGCCTTGATTCCCAACGCCGCCCAGCTTCCTGCCAGCCTCAAAGACGACTACAGCGTGGGGTATATCAGTTACTCCACCGTGCTGGCGTACCGGACCGATGCCTTCAAAGGTAATGACGGGCCCAAGACATGGGCCGACTTCTGGGACACCAAAAAGTACCCGGGCCAACGGTCCCTTCGCAATCTTCCCCGGCCTACTCTTGAAATTGCCTTGATGGCCGATGGGGTGCCGCCCGACAAGCTTTACCCCATGGATGTAGATCGCGCGTTCAACAAGCTGGAACAGATCAAGCCAAATATCGCGACCTGGTGGACTTCCGGCGGGCAATCGGCGCAGTTGATCAGCGACGGCGAAGTGGACATGGTCCAGGCTTGGAACGGCCGTATCAGTGCCGTACAAGCGGCCGGCGCGCCGGTGGCGTTCGATTACAACCAGGGTGTGCTGGAAACCAACTCCCTGTGCGTGGTGAAGGGCTCGCCACACAAGGCTGCGGCGATGAAGTTCGTCAACGAGGCCATCGACGCAAAGCTCCAGGCTGCGCTGCCGATGATCATCGATTACGGCCCCTTGAATCCCGAAGCGTTCAAGACCGGTGTAATTCCGCCTGATCGCGAGGCAAAACTCCCCTCGTCTCCCGCCAATCTGGCGCGCCAGGCGGTGTTGTCGGCTCAATGGTGGGCATCCGCCGATGGGGTAAAGGCCGAAGAGCGCTGGCTGTCCTTTGTGCAAGGCAAGTGAATTCGCCATTGTTGAGAGGTTTCCATGTCCAACGCCTATCTCGCCAAGCCTTTTCCCAGCTCGAGCGACCAGGGCCAATCGCCCTTGAGCAATGCCCATGCCCTGGCACGTGAAACGCGCCGGGAACATGCCTCGATGTTATTGCTACTCGCGCCTGCGCTGATAATGGTGGTGGTACTGCTGATACTGCCTCTGTGCTGGCTGGCGTTTCAGTCGGTGCAGACCGAAGAAGGCTTTTCCCTGGCCAACTATGCCAGGATCTTCCAGGAAGCCATCTACTGGGACACCTTCGTCCTTACCTTCAAGATCAGCTTCCTGGTGACAGTGCTGTCGATCATCATGGGCTTTCCCATCGCCTATGCCGCCTCACGCCTCCATGGCTTCTGGGCCAACCTGGTGCTTATCTGTGTGATACTGCCCTTCTGGACCAGCGTGCTGGTTCGCTCTTACGCCTGGTTGGTACTGCTGCAACGGCGCGGCCTGGTGAACCAGACTCTCCTTGACCTGGGTATCATCGACCAGCCCCTCAACCTCATGCATAACACCACCGGCACGGTCATCGGCACGCTGCATGTGATGCTGCCGTTCATGGTGCTGCCGCTGTATTCGGTGATGAAGAAAATCCCCCAGGATTTGCTGCAAGCCTCCGAAAGCCTGGGCGCGAAGCCGTTCTATACCTTCCGCAGGGTGTTTTTGCCCATGACCGCACCCGGCATCATGGCGGGATCGATACTGGTCTTCGTGATCTGCCTAGGCTTTTTCATCACGCCTGAATTGCTGGGCGGCGGCCGTACCATCCTGGTGTCAATGCTGGTACAGCGCAACGTGGAGCTTTACCACGCCTGGGGTGCCGCCAGCGCTGTCGGCTTGATCCTGCTGCTGGTGGTGTTCCTGATCTTCTGGGGCATTAATCGATTTATCCCCATCGAACGGATCCTGGGAGCACGATAATGATCCTGGCCAACCTGCGGGACCTACGAGCGTCCCACGTACTTTTCACGATCGTTGTGGTGGCGATCCTGTTGTATCTGATCATTCCGGTGTTGATCGTGGTACCCATGTCGTTTTCCGAGGCACGCTTTCTGCAATTTCCCCCCAAGCAATGGTCATTGCACTGGTACGAAGCGTTTTTCAATAGCGCGGAATGGATGTCGGCAGCGCGGGTGAGCCTGATCACGGCGTTCTTCACCATGGCGACCAGCCTACCGATCGGCATGGCAGCAGCCTATGCCATCAACACCTCCTCATTGAAAGTGGTGCGCACGCTACAGATCATCCTGTTGCTACCCATGATGGTCCCGATCATCCTGATTGCCGCAGGCGTATTCTTCGTTTACGCCCGGGTGGGGTTGATCAGCACGCTCACCGGGCTGGTGCTGGCGCACATCATGCTCGCGCTGCCTTATGTGATCATCGCACTGTTGGCGGGCTTGCGTAACTTCGACATGTCTCAGGAAATGGTTGCGCGCAGCCTGGGCATGAATCGCTTCCGCGCGTTCATGGCGGTGACCCTACCCCAGATCAAGCCGAGCCTGGTGTCGGCGACGCTGTTCGCATTCATCACTTCTCTGGATGAAACAGTGGTCGCGCTCTTCATTTCCGGTGGGGACAACCAGACCCTTACCAAGAGGATGTTCACGGCATTGCGTGACGAAATCGACCCTACCATCGCGGCGATCAGCTCGATCCTCATTCTGGCCTCGCTGATTCTGGTGGCAGTGGCCGGGCGCAACAAATCGGCCTGACTGACAGCGCGACGGCGGCCAGCACAGCCTGCCGCCACGCGGTGCATTTCAGCAGCTAACACCCGCCTCATGGCTGATCTCGGCATCGGCTATCGAGGCGTGGTTTCTACAATGGGCCATCGTTCGGACCCCGAGGCCCCATCATGTTGAAAGCCCAACTGCGTGACCCTTCTCTGCTCGTTGAACGCGCCTACGTCAATGGCGTCTGGATCGACGCTGATGATGGGGCCACGATCGACGTCACCAATCCCGCCACTGGCAGTGTAATTGCCCGGGTGCCCGCGCTCCAGGCAAGCGAAACGCGCCACGCCATCGAGGCTGCCCAGGCACGCTTCGCCAGCTGGCGAGAGGTACCTGCCGCGGACCGAGCCCGGTATCTGGAGGCCTGGTTCGCATTGATCATGGCCAACCAGGAAGACCTCGCGCTGATCATGACAGCAGAGCAAGGCAAGCCGCTGGCCGAATCCCGTGGAGAAATCGCGTACGGCGCCAGCTTCGTCAAATGGTTTGCCGAAGAAGCCCGGCGTGTCTATGGCGATACCATCCCATCGCCTACCGCCGATCGCCGCATCATGGTTCTCAAGCAACCCATCGGTGTGGTCGCTGCCATCACTCCCTGGAACTTCCCTAACGCCATGATCACCCGCAAATGCGCGCCCGCATTGGCGGCTGGCTGCACGGTATTGGTCAAACCATCGGAAATGACCCCGCTGTCTGCGCTGGCCCTGGCAGTACTGGCAGAGCGGGCAGGCATCCCGGCGGGTGTCTTCAATGTACTTACTGGCCTGCCAGCGGGCGTGGGAGGTGAGATGACCGCCAACCCCGCGGTGCGCAAACTGTCCTTTACCGGGTCAACCCGTGTCGGCCAGCTCTTGATGAGCCAATGCGCCCCGACCGTCAAGCGCCTGAGCCTGGAATTGGGCGGCAATGCGCCGTTCATTGTGTTCGACGATGCCGATCTGGATCTGGCTGTCGCCGGGGTGATGCAAAGCAAGTTTCGCAATGCGGGGCAAACGTGCGTGTGCGCCAACCGCATTCTCGTGCAGGAGGGGATCTATGACCGCTTCGCCGAACGCCTGTGCGCCGCGGTCGCGCAGCTTAACGTGGGTAACGGCATGGAAAACGGCGTCACCATTGGCCCGTTGATCAACGCCGCTGCGGTGGACAAGGTAGGACGGCATATTGGCGATGCGGTCGACAAAGGCGCCAGTATCGCCATTGGCGGCGCTCCCGAGGGTGAAGGCCTGTATGTCCAACCTACCGTCTTGCGCGACGCCACGGCACAGATGTTGCTCGCGACTGAGGAAACGTTCGGCCCGGTCGCCCCGCTGTTCCGCTTCAGTGACGAAGCCCAGGCTCTGGAACTGGCAAACGCCACTCCCTATGGGCTTGGAGCCTACTACTTCACCCGGGACCTGCGCCGTGCCTGGCGCGTGGGTGAGCAACTGGAGTTCGGCATGGTCGGCCTCAATACCGGGATCATCTCCATGGAAGTGGCGCCCTTCGGCGGTATGAAGCAATCCGGCACGGGGCGCGAGGGCTCCAAATATGGCCTGGATGAGTTCTTGGAAGTGAAGGCCTGGCACATCGGTGGCTTGGGTTGACGCTAAAGCAGATAGGTGGCCGGCAACAGCATAAGCTGTTGGCCCGGCCGCCTAAAACGGCACGAACCAGGCACTGGCCTGTGTTCAGATGACAGGCAAGGGTTTCGGGCAATCTCCCGTTCCGCAGAGGAGGCGCTGCATGAAGTTCACTGAAGGGTTTGAATCGGTCAGCATCAACAAGGTGTGCAAACACTACGGCAGCCTCAGCGCCCTGAACAAAGTGGACCTGAAGGTCGAGGCGGGCGAATTCATGTCATTGCTCGGCCCCTCGGGGTCGGGCAAAACCACCTTGTTGAGCATCCTCGGTGGGTTCATTCGGGTCAGTTCAGGAAATATCTTCTTCGGTGAGCGTGACGTGACCTTGATGCCACCACACAAGCGGGACATTGGCGTAGTGTTTCAGAACTATGCCCTGTTTCCGCACATGACTGTTGGGGAAAACGTCGCGTTCCCGCTGCGCGCCCGGGGTGAAAGCCCGAGCAAGAGCCGGGACCGGGTGAAAAACGCTTTGGCGACTGTCGAGTTGTCGGGCTACGAAGACCGCAACATCGCTGCCCTGTCGGGCGGCCAGCGCCAAAGGGTTGCGCTGGCCCGTGCCATCGTGTTCGAGCCCAAGCTGATCCTCATGGACGAGCCCCTGTCGGCACTGGACAAACAGCTGCGCGAAACCATGCAGATCGAATTGCGCGCCCTGCACAAACGCTTGGGCGCCACCATGATTTACGTCACCCATGACCAGCGCGAAGCCCTGACCATGAGCGACCGCATCGCGATCATGCGCGGCGGGCAACTGGTGCAGGTCGATACCCCACGGCGCCTGCACGATTATCCAGCCAGCGATTTCGTTGCAGGCTTCATTGGGGAAAGCACCTTGGTGCCACTGCAACGCTCAGCAGGCGATGCGTTGGCTTTGGGCGCTACACTACTACGCACCACGCGACCGGTGCCGCCCTCGGGCGACGTGTTCCTGGCTTTGCAGTCGGAAAAGCTGTTGTTGGACAACGAGAGTGCCGGACCCGAATGGAACCGCCTGCGCGGCCGCGTTTCCGACATCGTTTTCCAGGGCGAGAGCCTGAAAGTGTTCGTGGACCTCGACGGCGGCCCTACGGTAAGCCTGCGCCAACCCAGCCATCACGAAGGCAACCTGAGCCTACCCCCTATCGGCTCACCGATGTCGATGCGTTTGCATCCTGAAGACACCATCGTGGTCCCTCGTCATTGCGAAGGCTGACCCGATCGCGTCCGCGCCCCTGGTAATGGCAAGACGGCAGCGAGCGCTCCTACCGTCACAGTGAAATATGTCGTGCTCCCTTCATGAAACAGTCAATCACAGCGCGAGGCGGCTCAACTTCAGCGCTTGTGATTCCGGCGACGCCTTATCCTGATCACATCAAATGCCACCTTCGGCGTTCACGGAGATCGAGATGAATTCTGCATTGACAGAGAACCATCGCCTGCTGGCGCTGCGCGATCAGCATGTACCACGCGGTATTGCCACCGCCCACCCGCTGGTGGCCGCACGAGCCCAGGGCGCGGAGCTATGGGATGTCGATGGCAAGCGCTATCTGGACTTCGTGGGCGGCATCGGTGTGCTCAACGTCGGGCATAACCACCCCAGAGTGGTAGAGGCTGTGCGTCGCCAGGTGGGCGAAATATCCCATGCGAGTTTCCAAGTCGTGGCCTACGAAAATTATATCCAGGTGGCCGCCCGCTTGAACGCATTGGTAGGTGGTGGCGAGCACTACAAGGCCGTGCTGTTCACCTCGGGTGCCGAGGCGGTAGAGAACGCCGTGAAAATTGCCCGCGGCTACACTAATCGCACAGCGGTTATATCCTTCCGGGGCGGTTTCCATGGACGGACCTTGCTGGGTGTGACCCTGACCGGAATGAGCCAGCCGTACAAGCAGAACTTCGGCCCCTTCCCCGCCGAGATCTACCATGCGCCCTACCCTGACGCTTACCGGGGCATCAGCAGTGAATACGCACTGGCCGAGCTGGACACCCTGTTTGCCACCGACGTGGCGCCCGATCGCGTGGCCGCCATCATCATCGAACCGGTACAAGGCGACGGCGGCTTCCTGGCAGCGCCCAAGGCCTTTCTGCAGGCCCTGCGCGCCCGTTGCACCGAGCATGGCATCGTGTTGATCCTGGATGAAATCCAGGCCGGTTTCGGCCGAACCGGCAGCATGTTCGGGTTCCAGCACGCGGGTATTCAGCCCGACCTGGTCACAGTTGCCAAAAGCCTGGCCGGGGGCATGCCGCTGTCGGGGGTGGTGGGCCGTGCAGCGATCATGGACGCCCCTACGCCAGGTGGCCTGGGAGGCACCTACGGTGGCAACGCTGTGGCCTGTGCCGCAGCACTGGCCGTGCTGGATCTGTTCGAAGAGCAGGATCTACTCGGCCAGGCCAAGGCGCTGGCAATGCAGCTGCAGGACGGCCTACGCGCCTTGCAGCGACGCTACCCGCGCATTGGGGATGTGCGCGGGCTGGGCTTCATGCAAGCCATCGAAATGGTCGCTGGCGACGACTCGCAAAGCCCGGATGCGGGCCTCGCGCAACGGGTGATCGATCACGCCCGTACTGCCGGGCTGCTGGTGATCAAGTGCGGCGTGCATCGCAACGTCGTGCGGTTTCTCGCCCCCCTGGTCACTACGCCTGCCCAGTTGGACGAAGCCTTGGGGATGCTGGACACCGCGCTGGCGGCAGCCTGTGTAAACCAGTAAGCCTACCTCCCTGCCCTGCGTCTCCCTACCGGGCCGGGCCTGGGCCAAAAGAAGCGGCGCTGGCACGGCCTTCGAGGAGCCACCATGAAAGTTACTCATTACAAGGCGCTGGGCCTTTCTGTGGGCACGGTGCTTGACCGTGAACGGGGCATACTCGAGGGCCTGCGACCCCTGGCGGTGCAAGGCCGATCCGCGATGGACGATACTCAGTTGCTCGCCGTCTATCGACAGGTAGCGCGAATGCTTGCCTGCCCCGCCGCTCAGGCAACTTCTACAGCCTTCCATGGCCAGCTCTACCAGCAGGTGGCGCAGCTCTTGCAGGTTGCTCCGGAGTGGGACGAAAGTGTGGCCTTCGGTAGCTCATCCGCCCATTGGCCAGTCTACGAAGACGCACCTGGCGCGCTCCAGTATCTGAAGAAGTTCTACCGTCTGATTCTGGTCGCCCCACCACAAGGTATTGATGTTGCCGCCCTGAGCCGCCGCTTGCCGTTGGAGTTCGATGCGATCGTCGAACCCAGCGCCCTGAACTGGCACGGCAGCCTGGAGCAGGCTTTGCAGCACTTGGGGCTGGAGCGATCGGAACTGTTACCGGTGCGCAGCACTGAAAGCGACGACCCCTGGGTGGATCGGGTCGACTTTCCGCTGTGTACCCTACGCCGCGGCCATAACCCGCCGTGGAACCATTCGCCTCAGGCAATGGACGGCAAGCGCTGTGAATACGCCAGCCTCGCCGACCTGGCCCATGCCCATCAGAAAGCATTGCACGCCTGAAAACGACTGACCGGATTCCACATTGCGAGGATTGACCAATGGACGCCGCCGCCAAGCTTGATCGCATCGACATCAACATTCTGGTCCAACTGCAAAAAGATGGTCGCATGACCAACGTAAGCCTTGCCGAGGCCGTCGGCCTTTCCCCCAGCCCTTGCTTGCAGCGGGTAAAACGCTTGGAAGCTGCCGGCTATATCAGCGGCTATGAAGCCCATGTGAACCTGTCGAAATTCGCCAACTCGGTGACTGTCTTCACCGAAATCACCTTGCAAGACCACAAGCGTGCTGACTTCGTGAAGTTCGAATCGAGCATTCGAAACATCGATGAAGTGCTCGAATGCCACCTGATCAGTGGTGGCTACGACTACCTGGTGCGGTTCTTGTGCGGCAGCATCCAGCACTATCAGGAACTGATGGAGTCGATCCTGGACAAAAATCTCGGGATCGAGAAGTACTTCAGCTATATCGTGATCAAGTCGCCAGTGGTCAAAAGTACCGTGCCAGTGCGTAGCCTGATGCGGGCCGTTTGACGGCATTTGAAATGCGGGTAGGTGAATCTCCTAGCCCATGCAACCGGCCCGCCGCTGCATGGGGCCATCACGAAGCATTACCTTACGAAATAGCTCAAGACAGGATACAGAACACCTTCCGCACGCAATCGTCGCTGGTCCAGGCGTTGGTCGCGCCTTGGGGCACCATGATGGTTTCACCCATCCCCACCTGGTAGTGATCGCCGTGTTCAGAGGTCAGCGTCACGGCGCCCTGAAGGATGAACATCAGCTCGCTGTAACCAGGCTCGACCTGCCGGCGAGTATACGCCTCACATTGCCATAGCCCGATGCGCAAGGTGCCCGCGGTAAAAAGGGTCTGGCTCCAGGCGCGGGGTGCAGGAGTCAGCAACACGCTGACCGCCGGCGGATCACAGGGTGGGAGTGGCTGCGCCAGGTCGATTTTCAGCGGTACAAGGGGCATCTGGGCGCTGGCGTCCAGCATCGGAAACGCCATGAACACACGCTTCAGTTGACCGGTATGCCGCCAACGTAGATCGACGCCACGGGGGACCACGACGCACTCACCCGCCGAAAGCTCGAGCTCGAAGTCATCCCCCTGCAGGTATAGCGTCCCCGCCTCCACGATGCTCAGCTCCACCCAAGGGAAGCTGTAGAGCTGAATGTCCACCTCTTCGCTCGTACAGCTGCCTGCTGCATAACGGCCATCGGGATCGCGCAGGTTGACCACACGCCCGATTCCCAGTGGGTCATCGCGCAGGGTGAACGCCAGCTCGGGCAACGTCCGGCGTTCGCGCGGGTTGGAAAAATGCAGGATGGGAGCCTTGAGCTGCATGGTTATCATCGGCCTATTACATCGAGAAACTGCTGCCAGCCCGCTGCCAGGCGAACCCCTGGGGCACGGAAGGCATGCAGTGGAATGGGATTGAAGCCATCGCCGGCGAGCAAGCCAAGCTGTACCTTTTCGCCCGCCGTCATGGCCGCCAGCTGCTTGCCCATCCAGGTAGACATAGCGACGCCTCCGCCGTTGTACCCGATGGCGTAGTAGCTGCGCTCATCGAGCTGACCGGCGTGAGGCAAGTAGTCCAGGGTCATCGCCACCAGGCCTGACCAGCTATAGGCGATCGGTACATCCTCCAGCACCGGGAACACCACCGCCATGCTGCGTCGCAGGTCGTCGAAGGCGCTCTGAGAATCGTGTTTGCCGAAAGCGCCCCGCCCACCGAAGATCAGGCGATTCCCTACTACCCGGAACCAGCGCAACATGCGCTTGGTATCGCCGCACACCTGCCCGCCCGGCATCAGCCTGTCGAGCACCTGCGGTGGGAGCGGCTCGGTGGCGATGATCGCGCTGCGAAACGGAATCAGCCGCTGATGCAGGGTCTGGGTCAGCCGCGTCTGGTCGGAATAGCCATTGGTGGCGTAGATCACGTGGCGGGCGCTCACGGCGCCTGTGGGTGTATGCACCACTATGCGGCCGTTCTGGTGACTTACCCTTTGTGCCGGGCTTTCGGTGAACAGCTTGACGCCGCGGCCCACCAGATGACGGGCGATGCCACGGGCGTAATTCAGGGGGTGTATGCCGCCGGCACCGGAGGTGAGCAGCCCTCCGGAAAAGATCGCCGTGCCGGTCATTTCTCGTACTTGTCCGGCCGATACCATCACGGAGGAGGCGCCGCCGGTTTCTCGCTTGATCCAGTTGGCGGTCGCTTCGAGCCCTGCCAAGGCATGAACATTGTGCGCTGCGGCGATATGGCCGCCCATGTGAAGGTTTGCATCGGTAATGCGCAGGGTCTGCACCATCTCGACCAGGCTGTTCACGGCAGCGTGGCCGGCATGGTACAGGTGCAAGGCGGTATCACGGCCGAAGCGCGACATCAGGGTGGGAAAACCTACCCGGAACTTGGGCGACACCACACCACCATTGCGTCCACTAGCGCCCCAGGCCAAGGTGTTGGCTTCCACGATCACGGGTTCGCGACCGCTCTGGGCGATGTGATACGCGGCTGAAAGGCCCGTGTAGCCGGCGCCTATGATAACCACGTCACACTGCCGCTCGCCGTAGAGCGATTGCAGCGCAGGCGCGGGCTGGGCGGTGGCCGCCCACAAGCTCTGAACAGTCATGGCAGCGTCTCGGCTAAGCAAGAAGGCATACGCCCGGTAATGCCAGGCGCGCAGGTCTCAGCCCAACTCTTTCTCTACGGCGTCGGCCAGTTGGGCCAGCGACGTGAAATGGTAGTGCGGCTCGGTGCGTTCAGACTCCAGCGTACCGCCAGTGCCCTTCTTGTCGAAACGACGCTCGATCCAGCATGTCTGGTAGCCCAGGCGCATGGCCACGCCAATGTCGTGGTATTGGCTCTGAGCAACGTGGAGGATGTCTTCGAACAGAATGCCTTGTGTGGCCAGCACCCCTCGGGTGTAGGCAAAAAACTGCGGGTCGGGCTTTTCGAAGCGCACATCGTCCACCGTCACCCGTACGTCGAATGGCTGGGCAAGTGTTTCGGCCATGTGGTTCAAGGCCCAGAGCTGCGAATTGGTGGTAGCAACCAGCTTGAAGTGCTTGCGCAGGCGTTTGAGCGCTTCCACCGAGTCGGGAAATGCCGGAAAGTTTCTTACCGCCTGGGCCAGGCCCTTGGCGTGGTCATCGTTGTCCGGCAGGCCCAGCTTGGCGGCCATGACGTGGTAGCAGCGCTCCAGGTCATCGGGCCACCAGCCGGATTCGGTAGAGGCCCGCGCCTCGCGGTAAGCCGCGAGGATGTCGTCGTCACTGCAGGCCTTGCCCGCGTCGCCTGCGACCTCACGCACATGAGCGAGAATTCCGGCTTCGAAATCGATCAGGGTACCGACCACATCGAAGGTCAAGGCTTTGAACTGCTTGAAGGACATAGGGCGCTCCGCAAGAAAGTCGTGAGGTATGACTGTTGGGTCGCCCCATTATCGGCCCATGCCCGCGCCATATATTTTGTTTTGGTCTGGCCCGAAGGCATAACCTACTGTTTTTCCAACGAGGGCGTTCCGCCCGTGCTAGAGGGCACCTGCAAGCAGGCTGGAAAGCTTCAACTGGGGATATAGCGCATCGATCTGGAGCATGTCGGCACGCATTTCTTCGATGATCCACTGGCGCACGTTTTCCACGATCGGGCGTACTGGGCGATGGCCTGGCACTACCAGGCAACAAAGCCGCGAATGTACCTGCGGTATGCCCGGTGCGGGCACCAGCTCGCCTTTGCACAAGGCGTGGGACACTACGTTCAACCAGCCCAACGCCACGCCCTGGCCCAGCAGTGCCGCCTGCACTACCACCGCATAATCGGAAAACTCCAACGCGTTATCCGCGCGCCCCGGCGCGCGGAAAGCAGCCGCCCAGGCGCGGTCCTGATGATCGAGACCGATGACGGTCGGGATAACGCCCCGGCGCTTGGCCTGCACGACCTCGGCAAGGTAGTGAGGGTTGCATACCGGCAAGGTAAACTCCGGCAACACCAAGGTATCCGCGGCTTTCAGGCTACCGGCTTCGAGGTAGCGCATGCCCAGGTCCACATCCACCAGCGGGCCGCCAATGCGCCCGGCCATCAGCTGGTAACGCATGTCCACGGCTGGGAAACGTTCGGTGAAACGGCTCATCCGCGGCATCAGCCAGTGGGTGGTGAAGGCCGTGGAAACCGACAGCGTTACCGTCTCGATACCGGTGGCCCGGGCTTCGATTTCGCTGATGGCCGATTCAATGGTACTGAAGCCTTCCTGTACCCGACGGTACAGCAGGCTCCCGCTTTCGGTGAGCCTTGCGCCACCATGCACCCGCTCGAACAACCGCACGCCCAGGTGTTCTTCCAAACGCGAAAGCATACGGCTGACGGCCGGTTGACTGACACATAGTTCATCGGCCGCACGAGTGAAACTGCCGCACCGGGCGGCGGCCTCGAAGACAAACAGGGAACCCGAACTGGGCACTTTACGACGTAGGGTAGACATTACCTGAGTTTATGACCTGACAAACTATTAGTAAATTGCCACGGGCCAAAAACGCCACCTATTCTGCCGGGCACCGTGTCAGGTCGGCACTCCACTGTCGTCCCGGGCACTTAGTCATCTTCGTCCTGGGAGCGCCCGCCTGCTATGCATGATCCCCTGAAATTCTATATCGACGGCCGCTGGGTCGCGCCCCGGGGTGCGGACCGCCTTTCCGTGATCAACCCTGCCACCGAGCGACCGCTGACCGAAATCGCCATGGGTAACCTGGCCGATGTGAATGCCGCAGTAGCAGCCGCCCGCGACGCCTTTCCTGCATTTGCCAGCACCTCGCCTGCACAGCGCAAGCGATTGCTTCAGCGGGTGCTCGAAGCATTCATGGGGCGTTACGATGAAATTGCCCATGCAGTCATGCTGGAAGTGGGCGCGCCAGCGTCCTTGGCCCATGAGTGGCAAGCCGGCATCGGCAAGCGCCACCTCGAGCAACTGCTGCTGACCCTCGAAACCTTCCCCTTCGAGCGCATGCGCGGAACTACGCGGATTGTTCAGGAGCCCATCGGGGTGGCGGCGCTCATCACCCCATGGAACTGGCCGATCAACCAGATCATCTGCAAGGTCGGTCCAGCCCTGGCGGCCGGGTGCACCATGGTGCTCAAGCCTAGCGAAGTCTCACCCCTGAATGCTTTGCTCTTTGCAGAAGTGATGCACGAAGCGCAGGTGCCGCCTGGCGTGTTCAACCTGATCAATGGCGATGGCCCTACGGTAGGCGCGGCACTGGCCGCCCACTCGTTGGTCGACATGGTGTCGTTCACTGGGTCTACCCGGGCTGGGGTCGAGATCGCTCGACTGGCGGCGCCCACGGTCAAACGAGTCCATCAGGAACTGGGTGGCAAATCGGCCAACATCCTCTTGGATGATGTCGACCTGGTCGCCGCAGTCACCGCCGGGGTGAACAGCTGTTTCAACAATAGTGGGCAGTCGTGCAACGCGCCCACGCGTATGTTGGTACCAGCGGCGCTACATGACCAGGCGGCGGAGATCGCCAGCGGCGTCGCACGCTCGCATGTCCTCGGCAATCCCGAACATCCCGCCACTACCCTTGGCCCGGTTATCAGCGCACGCCAGTACCAAGCCATCCAGGGAATGATTGCCCAGGGGATAGCCGAAGGCGCGCGCCTGGTGTGTGGAGGATTGGGGCGCCCCGCCGACTTGCTTGAAGGCTACTACGTGCAGCCCACGGTATTCGCTAATGTAGCGGCCGACATGACGATCGCGCGGGAGGAGGTATTTGGGCCAGTGCTGGTCATTCAACCCTACGACGATGACGCACAAGCTGTGCGCATGGCCAATGACAGCGTGTTCGGGCTTGCGGCCTATGTGCAATCGGCCAGCCTCGAGCGAGCCCGGCAGATAGCGTTGAAAATGCGCGCCGGCAGCGTGTATATCAACGATCCTGCCTGGGACCCGGCAGCGCCGTTCGGCGGTTACAAGCAGTCGGGCAATGGTCGGGAATACGCCGAGTGGGGGCTGGAGGCATTTCTCGAAACCAAAGGCATCGTGGGCTGGGGCTGTTGAGCCCCTTCGCTCGACTCAATGCTGCGGCTCGGCATGCACAGTGCCCATGCTTGCGGCCAGCGCCTGCGCCTTGATCATGTCAGCCAGCCGCTCGGCGATCATGATAGTAGGTACGTTGGTATTGGCGCAGGGGATCGACGGCATCAGCGACGCATCGCACACCCGCAAGGCCTGAACCCCAATAACCCTGCCATCACCGGTGGTCACTGCCATGGGATCGCTGCTGCGCCCCATCCGGCAGGTACCGGACGGATGCCAGGTACCGCCAACATTGCGTTTCACGAAATGGCTCAGGGCAATGTCGTCGGCCAGCAAGCGCTGCATGGTTACGCCCTGGGTCACCAACCGGTGTATCAGCCAACCCCGCAGGGGGCCCGCTATGTCGAGCAATAGGCTCAGAGCGCCGCGCTGCAGAGCATTGAATCGACCCGGCATGGCTACCTTGGCTACCCGTGGCGAATAGCTGGACGGGAATACCACGCTGCATGCCTTGCTCATGCCACTGGCATTAAGGGTTTGCGCGCCAAGACGCAGCGCTTGCTGCAGGCGAGCCTCATCCCGCGGATCGCTGAGCATGTTGAAGCACACCTCTGGCTCCGCATGAGGATCGCGGTCAGTCAACCGCACATGGCCCCGGGAATAGGATTTGTTTACCCAGAAAAACAGCGTGCCCATCCGGTAGCCGATTGAATGCCAACCTGAACGGGAAAGGATGGCCCCGTGCATGTCGCAGGGCACCGTATCGGCCAGCCCGGACGAAAATCGCATGATGGCTTGCTCGTGGTGCTCGGCAGGGAATGGCGTACGGCCGCTTCGAGTGAGCAGCGCCGACACCGCGATGGATGGATGCTCCATAAGATTCGCGCCCACACCTGGCAGGTCGGCGACGGGGTATATGTCCAGGGAACGAAGGTGCTCGGCAGGGCCGATGCCGCTGCGCATGAGCACTGCCGGTGTATGAATCGCGCCAGCACAGACGATCACCTGCCGTGCCATCAGCGACTCATTATAGCCTTGCTGCGTGATGAACTTGGCTCCAACGGCGCAGCCCTCCCTGACAATCACCTTGTCTACAAGGCAACAGGTACGCACGGTAAGGTTGGCGCGGCGTCGCACCTCCTCGGTGAGGTAGCAGACCGAGGTCGGAATGCGTTCGCCCTGCTCGCTCACACCAATGGCCCCAACGTAGACGCCCTCTTCCCATAGGCCATTCTGGTCAGGCTTATGCTCGAACCCTTGCTGGCCCAGCACCCGCATCACGCTCTTCACGAAGGGTGAAAGGCGGTGCGCAGGTGTGCGACGGATCCGTACAGGGCCGTCCTGTCCGTGCAGTGTTTCCGATGCCGGCCCATCAAAGTCGGTGTCGTTCTCTAATTTGCGAAAGTACGGCAGGCACGCTTGCCAGTTCCAACCTTGGGCGCCGAGGGCCTCCCATTCATCATAATCGGCTGGGGCGCCTCGGTTGGTCATCAGCGCATTGATCGCAGAGCCACCGCCGAGTATCCGCGCCTGCTCGTAGCGGCGTGTCTGGTCGCCTTGACGCATGGTTGCCGTCAGACGCTTCCAGATGTTGCGTACATCCAGGTACGCCCGGCCTGGATAGCGGCTGCGGATAGCGGCCGGCATATGATTTGCCGAAATGTCCCGCCCCGCTTCAATCAGGCACACCTGTTTTTCAGGATCTTCACTAAGCCGCGCGGCCAGCACGCAGCCGGCCGAACCGCCGCCGAGGATCAAATAATCGATCATGGCAATCCTCCTCCTTACTGCACGAACTTGAGCCAACGGTCCTTGGCGGCGATGCCGGCGGCAGAGGCCCACCACTCTTCCGACATAAGTGCCTGACGAGCCGCATTATCTGGCGAGCTTGGCAACTGGCTGGCCCGCTCGGACGTGATCTTTCCGGTACCGAACGCGGCCGGGTTGCCTGGGCCGTAGTCGATATACAGGGGCAGATTGGCCTGGAATTGGGGCGACAGCGCCTCGTTCACGAACCTGACGGCGGCGTCATAATTGGGAGCGTTCTTCAGGATGCACAGCTGGGTGTTCTGTAATAGCCCATCGTTGTAGGTGAAACCTACCTCTGGGTTGGTTTTCTGCACAGCACTGGCGCGGCCATTCCAGATCATCAGCATGTCGACTTCGCCGTCGGCCAGCAATTGTGCCGACTGCCCGCCAGAGCTCCACCACACGGCAATGTCGGGCTTAATCTGTTCAAGGCGCCTGTAGGCACGATCGACGTCTAGCGGATAGAGTTTGTCCCTCGGGACCCCGTCGGAGAGAAGCGCGGCCTCGAGCGTGCTCATGGGGTCATTGCGCAGCGCCCGCGTACCTGGGAAGTTCTTGACGTCCCAGAACTCGGCCCAGGTGTGAGGCACCTTCTTGAGGGTTTTGGTGTTGTAGCCGATCACCGAAGAATAGAACTCGTATGCGACCGACCAGGGGGTGCGGTACTGGGCGGGCATATTCTGCACGTTAGGCATTCTGGACAGGTCCAGCGGCTCGATCAGGCCCTCGTTCCCCCCGCGCACGCAGTTGGATGGCGGCGTATCGATCACATCCCACACCGGTTTTTTAGCTTCGCCCTGGGCCTTGACCATGGGCCAGGCATCCGGCGCACTGTCCTGCTTGATGGTGATGTTCAGCACTTTCGCGGCGGGGTCCAGAATGGCGCTCGTCTGCGCCTCCTGGTAGCTGCCCCCTTGGGACACAAACGTGATTTGATCGGCCAGTGCGGGCACGCTTCCCACTACCGAAAACGCCAACAGGGACAGGGCCGGACCGAACACTTGAGCAACGGACAAGGTTTTCATGGCAAATCATCCTGGAGGGAGGTCAATTCGGCAGTGTCGGAGTAGCGGTGCTCATTCTGGCGGCCGCTCGGGGGCTAACCTGATGTTGTTATTCGGGGGTGTGGCCGCATCAACGTTACAAGAGCGAGACGGCCATGGACAATGCACCAATAGTCAGGCGAGCCATGCTTTCAAATCATGCCTGTTGGGATAGGCCCGTCAAATATGACCATTGTGGTCTTACTCGATCGCCGCGAACGGCAAGCGCTTGGCGAGTTCCTGGCCAAGGTACCGTGCAAACTCGGAAATACGCCGCGGTATGTGGCGGCGGTGTTGATATATCGCAAACACATCAGCCGGGGGCGTTTGGTAATCGACCAGCACCGCATGCAGACGGCCGCTATCCAGGTGTTCCTGCACATTCCAGCGGGAGCGCATGATCAAGCCGTGTCCATCTAGTGCCAGACGCAGTGCCACTTCACCGTCATTGCTCGACAGAGTGCCATTCACCTTGTGGGCGTAGTCCTGCCCGCCCCGGTGGAAGCGCCAGATACCATAGTCACTGCCAAACTGGCGAAGCACGATGCAGTTGTGGCGCGCCAGATCCGCCACGCTCCTCAAGGGAGGCATAGCTTCAAGGTATTCCGGAGCCGCACATAAAATCCGTGGGTTGTGAAGCAGGCGAACAGCAATCAACCGGGAATCCGGGGGTTCTCCCATGCAAATGCTCAGGTCGAACTCATCGCCGAGGAGGCTCACGGGCTGGGTCGTGAGTTCCAGAGACAGCGCCAGCTCCGGGTGAAGGCGCGCGAAACTGGAAACCACCGGCGCCAAGTGTCGGCGACCGAACCCCAGGGTGGCATTGATGCGCAGCCGCCCCTGCAACTTCAACTGCTGGCTGGTCAGGGCATTTTCCAATTCTTCGAGTTGGCGCAAGATCGGCCGGCCGCCCTCCAGGTACAACGAGCCTTCGGGGGTGAGCGAAAGCCTGCGGGTGGTGCGCTGTAATAACTGTACGCCCAGCCGTGCCTCAAGCTGGCTCAGGCGCTTGCTGACGGCCGGTAGCGACAGCCCCAGCTGGCGCGCAACCTCAGTGAGACTGCCCCGACTGGCTACCTGTTGGAAGAAACTCAGGTCATCGATTGCGCTCATTGATTCTTTCCATAAATCCAAGAATGGCTTTCTTGAATAGCTGATTGTTAATCACTGGTCATTCAATACACTGAGCTGCGTGCCCTATCAATCCCAGGAGTCGAACCATGAGCAAGGCCCAGTACAAGATTGCGGTGATCCCCGGCGACGGGATTGGCAAAGAGGTGATGCCAGAGGGCGTGCGTGTTCTCGATGCGGTTGCCGCGCGGCACGACATCGAGCTGCGCTGGGACTGGTTCGACTTCGCCAGCGCCGACTATTACCTGGCCCACGGCAAGATGATGCCCGACAACTGGTTCGACCTGCTCAAGGGCTATGATGCGATCTACTTCGGCGCCGTAGGCTGGCCCGACGTCGTGCCGGACCATATTTCCCTTTGGGATTCGCTCTTGCAGTTCCGCCGCGAGTTCGATCAATACGTCAATCTGCGCCCTTGCCGACTGATGCCAGGCGTGAAAGCCCCCCTGGCCAATCGCAAGCCGGGAGACATCGACTTCTGGGTGGTACGGGAGAATACCGAGGGCGAATACTCCAGCGTCGGCGGCAAGATGTTCCCCGGCACCGAGCGCGAGATCGTGTTGCAGGAAACGGTGATGACCCGAGTGGGCGTGGATCGCATTCTGAAGTTCGCCTATGAACTGGCGCAGAAACGCCCCAAGAAGCACCTGACTTCGGCGACCAAATCCAACGGCATCGCGATCACCATGCCGTACTGGGATGAGCGGGTCGCGGCCATGGGCGAACACTACCCTGACGTAAAGGTGGACAAGTACCACATCGACATTCTGACTGCGAACTTCGTATTGCACCCCGACTGGTTCGACGTGGTAGTGGCAAGCAACCTGTTCGGCGATATCCTGTCCGACCTGGGCCCGGCCTGCACTGGCACCATCGGCATCGCGCCGTCCGCCAACATCAACCCGGAGCGCCGATTCCCCAGCCTGTTCGAGCCGGTGCATGGTTCGGCGCCGGACATCGCTGGCAAGGGCATCGCCAACCCCATTGGGCAAATCTGGTGCGGCGCGATGATGCTCGAGCACCTGGGCCACCCCGAAGCCGGTGCCGACGTCGTCGCTGCCATCGAAGCGGTATTGGCCATGGGCCCCGAGAACGCCCCGCTCACCGCAGACATAGGCGGCACCGGGAATACCGAGGCGTTGGGCAAGGCCATCGCGGCTGCGGTCTGAACCCGGCAATAGCATAGAGTCTCCCGTATACCATCCGCGATACGGGAGATTGTGGCGTGCGGATCTGGCATCGTGAGTGCTCAAACCTGCCCCGCCGAGACTGCCATGGCCCTTGTGTTCAAAGTCGACGATGCCCGCGCCGCCGCCTGGAAAACCTTGTTCGAAACCCACGCACCTGAGCTGGATGTCCGCTTCTGGCCAGAGATCGACGACCCGCAGGAGGTGCGCTATTTTGCCGCCTGGCAACCGCCTCAGGGACTGCACGAAAAATTCCCCAACCTCGAGGTGATTTTCGCGACGTCCGCGGGAGTGGATCAGTTTGATCTGAGCCTGTTGCCTCCGGCCATTGAAGTGGTGCGCATGCTGGACCCAGGCATCGCCCAAGGCATCGTGGAATACGCCTGCTTCGCCGTTCTCGCTCTTCATCGGCAGATCCCGATGTACCAGCGCCAACAGACGCTCAAGCATTGGCAACCCCATGCCCTGGTACCTGCCGCTCAACGACGGGTAGGCGTAATGGGGCTGGGCAACCTGGGGCGGGCGGTGCTGGAGAGCTTACGGCCCTTCGGCTTCAGGCTCAGCGGGTGGTCCCGGTCCCAGAAATCCCTGCCTGGGGTGGAATGCTACGCCGGCGATGCCCACCTACACGCATTCCTGAGGCAATGCGACATCCTGGTATGCCTGCTGCCGTTGACCGACGACACACGTGGCATTCTCAACGCGAACTCCCTGGCCGCTCTGCCAGTAGGTGCCAGCCTCGTCAATCTCGGCCGTGGAGCGCATCTCCAAGAGAACGATCTGCTTGAAGCCCTTGATGGCGGGCACCTAAGCCATGCCATTTTGGATGTCCTCGGGGATGAACCTCCGCCGGGGAATCATCCATTCTGGACGCACCCACTCATTTGGCTGACGCCGCATATTGGCGCGATGACGGCGCCTCAAAGCGCATTCAACAGCCTGCTGGAGAACATCAGGCGCCATCAACGCGGCGAGTGTTTGCAAGGCTGTATCGATCGGCAACGGGGCTATTAAGCCCCTGCGATACAGCCACGTCTTTGACGGCCACGAAATGCTATGCAGGGTCACCGCTGGGCTCACAACCTAATGTGGCTCATCCTGCCAAATGGAAGCTATCGGCGCGATGTGCGCTCCGGAGCGAATTGCCGACAAATACCGAGGTGACTATGTAGTGATGCAACTAATCCGCGTGAGTGTCCATGTAGCGGTCTACGATCGTGTCCCAAGGAGTGGTGTAACCTATCATGGTTCTAGCCACTGAGTTGGCCGGCTACATACTACGTCGCCGGTACCTTAAGGTATCGCCTCGGTTGGCAGTTGCGCTATCCATATACCCTTCATAGCCAAGATTCTTATGGATTGCAGCCCGCATGTGTGAAGCCGTTCGGGCTGCATATGATATTACTGATTACTCCGCACGAAGCTGCATGGAGTAACAGGGGCCGCGTTCTTGCGTTAGCCTACTGATTTAAGTGAAATCGGCCCGCGCAGACGGTCAAGCATGGTCGAACAATACCAGTCATCGAACTGGCAGACCCCGTTTTCCGCAATCTCCGAAAAAGGGCCTGGTTCGTAGGATGGTGAATTAACCCCCATCTGGGTGCCCTCGACCAGCTTGCGGTCTTGATCATTGGTAGCCAGCCATACCTTGGTGAGGCGATCCAGATCGTAGTCGACCCCTTCCACGGCTGTACTGGGCACCAGCCACTTGGTAGTGACCAGCGTTTCATTGGGCCCCAGCGGGAGCACCCTGAAACTGAGCGCATGGTCACCTAGAAAGTGATTCCATGTTGAAGGGTAGTTGAAATACAGAAGCGCGCCTATATCGGCTTCGCCGCTCTTGTCCAAGCGGCCGTTTACCGCCGGTTTACCATCCATTGTGTAGCTGACCGCACCGGCGGAGAGCGGAATGCGAGTCATCCGGAACCGCCCATTGATGTCCATGACCAGGCGGCTGGGCATGCCTGCGAGCTCGCAACGTGCCCAATGCGCGGACAATTCTGGATCGTCGTCGCCGCCTACGCCAGCTACCGACAGATTTTCAACGAAGGAATTCATTAACTCGGGATGGGTACCGTCGCAATGGAAACATTCACGGTTATTTTCAAATACGAGCTTCCAGTTGCCGCGCTCGACCAAATTGGACTCGAAAGCGACCTTGCAATCTTCCAGGAAGTGCGGAGCAACGAAAGGAGTTACCGCCGTACGGAACGCTTCGAAATCAGGTGCCTTGGCGGCAACGCAGACATAAATGTACGACTGTACGATCTCACAGTGTACCGGTTTGAGATTGTATTGCGTTTTGTCGAAATCCTGACCCATATTGCCGGCGAACAGAAGCGTGCCATCTAGCTCGAAGGTCCACTTATGATAGGGGCAAACCATCTTGGCCACCTTGCCCTGGGCTTCTTCGCAAACTTTGGCGCCGCGATGGCGACACGCATTATGGAACGCGCGTACCTGCCCGTCCTTGCCGCGAACGACAGCAACGGGATAATCCCCGATCTGCAGGGTAAAATACTGCCCAGCCTTGGGAATTTCAAACGTATGGCCGGCGAACACCCAATCCCGATGCCATATCTGCTCCAGGTCCTGACGATACACCTCCGGCGCGCTGTATAACTCTCGTGGCAACGCATGGCGCGGTTTGCGCTTGGCAATCAGGTCTATCACGGCTTGGGTAGAATTCATTGTTTCCTCCAGACATTCGAGTACGTGGGCAGTGGCGAATAGAAGAAGACTCGAATCGTTGTTGTTATAAAGATACCTGGATGACCTGTGGCTGACAGGCCGGAGGCGAAACAGCCGAATTGCAGGCTATACCCCTTTCTTGAGAAACCACAAACGACATTTTGCACAGACAAAGGATGCGCTGAGGTTATCCACGGACAGTCCGATGGCGGCTCAGCTTGGGCTTGCGACTTTAGCGGCATCCGTCTTCAACCCCCTGGCCGGTTTGAACACCGCACCGAGCGTTGAGATCGCGTCCTTGGCTTCGCCAAGCCCCACTACAGCGCGCTTGACGGCTTCAACGTGGTCGACGCCCAAGGTCGTGGTTGCGAAGAGATCGAACTTGCGGCTGATTTCCTCCGGACTCATAGGATTGTTCGGGTCGCCCTTGGCCGCTGTAACCGGTGATACAAGCACTTCCCCGGTCTTGAGCGTTACCACCAGACGAGAAAGGATTTCCTCTGGGAATCGCGCGGAGATGTCCGCGGCCTCCACAACTTCGATGCGAGCGCTCATGGCTAGGATGTCTGGCGCTTCGATGGATGCACCGGTGACCTCAGCTGGTCCGACCTGTCCTCTGACAACCAGCGCAGCCAAGGGAAACGCCAAGGCATACTGGGCTTCATCGGCGTTCATTGGCCGGTGCCCTTGCAGGCACATGGACTCATAGAAGGTTTCCACCCGTATGGAGTGGATGCTCTGGGCGGTCAGATCGGTCCTGGCTTGGCGCAGCGCGAGCATTGCCGTAAGCGCAGGCTGAGCCCAACGACACACAGGCCAGGGCTTGAAGTATTGGCTGTCGATTTCCCAGCGCTTGCCCAGGTCATGCCAATACGGTGCCACGTCCTGGCCTTCAATGGTTTCGGCAGGAGCACCGGTAAGACCCTCACGGGCCATCAAAAGCGCGTTCAGGCCCACGAACGCACCGGCGCCATGAGCATCGCGAAGCATGGTCGGTGCCTGAACCACGCGCATCATCGGACAACGGGGACTAAAGTACTCGGCTATGCCCAGGGCATGACGAAACCGCGCTTCATCGAAGCCCAGCATGCGGGCGCCCGCGCAGACGACGCCGATAGCCGAAAACCCTCCTGACGCATGGTAAGTGGGCGAAGTGGCCATCAAGGCCACGCCCGCCCTCAACGCGGTCTCATAGCCCAGGCAAAGCACGCTCAGGAGTTCATGACCGCTGATAGGCTTGCCTTGACGCTGAAGAGCATCAGCCAGGGCCAACACCGCGGGGACGACCGTGGCGCCCGCGTGCCCCTTGGACGTGAAGTGGCCTTCGTGAGCATCGAGGCTGTCGGCCATGAATCCGCCAGCCCACCCGGCGCCGAGTACGCCTACGCGACGGCCATCGAAAGGCAGGCGGCTCATGAAGCCACCAGCCGGATAGTTGACCTGAGCGTATCGATAGATTCGTTGGCTCGTATCGTTACCTACCGCCCCCGCCATGACACCTAGCAGGTCCAGCAGGCTTTTTCTGAGAATTCCCTGGGTATGAACGGGGGCCTGGGAGAAATCAAACTCACGACAATACTCAAAAAGCGACATCCACTCCCTCCTTGTATGGCTAACCGGAGCGGGCTGCTCCACTTCCTACAATGACGCCCCCGCCGATACCAAACGAGCGACTTTTTTGCCGTAGAGACGATAACCGGTGGTTAACCAGAGGGATGGCGAGAAAACTTGCTGAGTATCCATTCTCGGAATCGGCGAACGGCATCTTCGTTTTCACTGTTCTCGCGGCAAGCAACGTAATGCCAGCTGTTTCGCAACACCACTTGCTCTTTGATGGGGCGAACCAATGCGCCTAGCTCGACCTGGCGCGCAACCAAATGATTCCAACCCAAGGCGATACCTTGGTGGGTCAGCGCCAGGCTTATGAGCAGGTTGTAATCATTGGCATGGAATATCTGCGGGCTGGCGCGGGAGCGATCATCCAGATCGACCGCCTGGAATGCCAGCCACACGCCCCAATCCACATGTTCGGCAACCTGCGAGCGGCCGTAGGGACTCAAGTCGAGCAGAGCGCTGTCGTATACGCCCTTCAGATGAGTGATTCCAGGGTTTTGCTGGAGGTACTGGGGCGAACAGACCGGATAGATGATGTCGTAGCACAGCGGATAACTCCGGTACCCCTCCCTTATGGCAAGAATCTTGGTAATGAAAATGTCGGGTTCGGCGCCAGGCTCCATGGTGAGAAAATTCTGGCTGGTGATGATGTTCAAACCGATGTCCTGGTTCTGGGCGAAGAACTCGGGGAAGTGGTTTGACAGCCATAGAGCCGAAAAGGCGGGGGAGCAGCAGATTGTCAATACGCGTTTTTCAGCGCGGCTGTGGCGGATGCGTTCCGCGGCCTGCGCAATGTTCACGAAGGATAACTGCGCCGCATCGAAGAAGAGCGTGCCCGTGCTGGTCAATTCCACGGTACGCCCTACACGGTTGAACAGTTTGGTTCCGAGAAAACCTTCCAGGTCACGGATTTGGCGGCTGATTGCCGCCTGCGAAACGCACAGTGCCTCCGCGGCCCGGGTGAAGCTCTGGTATTTCGCCGCAGCTACGAACGCCTTGACCGCCCTTAACGAGGGCATGGTCAGCAGTACGGTGTCCGGATCAACGTGTTTGGACATCTAGGAGCCTCGTCGAATGCCTCTGGGCTAAATTGCGCCGGGAGCCTAGCGCAAAGCCGCTTGGCACGGCCACTGTTACGGTCGCTGCCAGGACACTCGCGCCGCTTTGAGACGCTCTCCTGAACACAGCGGGTCCGGCCATAGTTTTTCATAACGACAGGTTATCCATTCGTGCCTGTAAATGTTGCTGGAAGCGCTTGGTGGATGCGCATAGATTGAAAAAACGCCTCATTTCCTAGGCTGAAAAATAACAAAAGGAAAGAATTGTGACTTACGCGAATCATTGCTACTGCCCAAGAAAAACCTATCCGTTTGGACCTTGTTCGCTCAGGCTCACAGGTGTTCCCGGTACCCAGGAGGCTAGCCATGACCCGCACTGACGACATCATTTCAGTCAAAAATGTTTATAAGGTATTCGGTGCCCAGCCGGGCCTAGCTATGCAGATGCTCAAGGCGGGCGCGTCGAAGGGAGAAGTATTCGAAAAAACCGGCCAGGTGATCGGTGTGTTCGACGCGGACTTCGCGGTCAGGCGTGGCGAGATCTTCGTGATCATGGGCCTCTCCGGTTCCGGAAAGTCCACCATGGTGCGACTGTTCAATCGCTTGATCGAGCCTACTTCCGGTTCGATCTTCCTTAACGGAAACGAGATCACCGGCCTGGCTGACAAGGACCTGCTTCAGGTTCGGCGCAAGGACATGGGAATGGTATTTCAATCATTCGCTTTGATGCCGCACATGAACGTCCTGGACAACGTCGGTTTTGGTCTTCAAATCAGCGGGGTCAACGAGCGCGAGCGCAACGGCCGCTCGGTGGAGGCCCTGCGACAGGTCGGGCTGGCTGGGCAGGAGCATTGCTTTCCTCATCAGCTTTCAGGCGGAATGCAGCAGCGGGTAGGCCTGGCACGTGCCCTGGCCAACGACCCGGCAATTCTATTGATGGACGAGGCATTTTCCGCCCTCGACCCGCTGATCCGTAGCGAAATGCAAGGCGAACTGATCAAGCTGCAGGCCGAGCAGAACCGTACCATCATCTTCATTTCCCATGATATCGACGAAGCGGTGCGGATCGGCCATCGGATCGCGATCATGGAGGGCGGGCGCGTGGTGCAGATTGGTACTCCCCACGAACTATTGTCGCGCCCTGCCAACAACTACGTACGGACCTTTTTCAATGGGTTCGATAGTAGCCGGATCCTACGGGCGGGCGACATTGCCCGACCCGATGTAGCCGCCCCTTATATAGCCGGCACCCAGCCGGTGCTCCTGGCGGACACTCCGCTCAAGGAGATCCTTCCCATCGTTGCCACGGCAACCTGCCCCATCCCTGTAATCGACAACGCGGGCTTGTACAAGGGCAGCATCTCACAAGGCCAGCTACTGAGCTGCCTGAGTAGAGCTTAACGCCAACGCTGTTTTCGAACGCGCACCAGGAACCGAGGCAAGGCTATGTCTGATTTCAATTTTCTCGACCCTTTTAAAACGTTTACCCTGCCCCTGGGGAACTGGGTGGAAGCGGCTCTGCGCTACCTGGTACACAACTTCCGTGACCTGTTCCGCTCGATCCGATGGCCCGTCGACCAAGTGCTGGACGCCATCCAAGGTGGCCTGCTGTCTGTGCCGCCCACCGTTTTCATCATCTTGGCGGGGCTGATCAGTTGGCAGATAGGTGGGCGCAAAATCGCTGCCTTTACCATATGCACGCTCACGGGCCTTGGGCTTATCGGTGTGTGGAATGAGTCCATGGTGACTCTGGCGCTGGTTTTGACTTCGCTGCTGTTCTGCGCACTGGTCGGGATTCCATTGGGCATCCTGTGCGCTCGCAGCGATCGCTTGGAGATGTTCATCCGCCCTGTGCTGGACGCCATGCAGACCCTGCCCGCCTTCGTCTATCTGGTGCCGGTGGTAATGCTGTTCGGTATCGGGAACGTGCCGGGGGTTATCGTCACCATCATCTTCTCGGTGGCGCCGCTGGTACGGCTCACCAACCTTGGCATCCGCCAGGTTCCACAAGACAAGGTCGAGGCGGCCCGTGCGTTCGGTTGTACCGCGACCCAGATGCTGCTGAAGGTGCAGCTTCCCCTGGCAGCGCCGACCATCATGGCTGGGCTGAATCAGACTCTCATGCTCGCGCTGTCGATGGTGGTGGTAGCCTCGATGATTTCGGTAGGCGGTCTCGGTTTGATGGTGCTCAGTGGAATCGGGCGCTTGGACATGGCCCTGGCCAGCGTCGGGGGCGCGGGGCTGGTGCTCCTTGCGATCTTCCTGGATCGTTTCACCCAGGCACTGGGCGAACGAAGCAGCCACATGGCCACAGGGCTGCGCTGGTACGAAACAGGGCCGATCGGCCTGGCATTCAAGCTCAAAAAGAAGAAGAAAACCCTGGCGCAGCCAGTGACTCATTGAACCTGCCCGCCCTCTGACCCCGGTGAACCATGAAAACGACCATGCGCAAACACCCTCTGCTCAAATGCCTGGCTGCGACCCTCCTTGCAGGCTCGCTGGCTGGAACGGCCCATGCGGCCAACTCCAACGAGCCTGGCAAGGGCGAAAGCATCACGCCTATTTTCCCGACCATTGCCGAAGAGCGCTTCCGTGGCGAAATTGCCATGGCCGGTTTGAAAGAGCTGGGCTATGACGTCAAGGAACCTAAGGAAACCGACTATCCAGCGCTTTTCCTGGCCTTGTCGTACGGTGATGCTGACTTTACCGTTCACATGTGGAACCAACTACACCAGGGCTTTTACGAAAAGGCCGGCGGTGATGACACTATGGTCAAAGCCGGGGATGTCATGACCGGTGTGCTGCAAGGATTCATGATCGACAAGAAGACCGCCGATGCTTACCACATCCAGAGCGTCTCGGACTTCAAGAAACCAGAGATTGCCAAACTCTTCGACAGCAATGGGGATGGAAAGGCAGACCTGACTGGGTGCAACCCGGGCTGGGGATGCGAATTGCTGGTAGAGCATCAGTTGGAGGCGTACGGCCTCAAGGATACGGTAACAGACAACCGCGGGTCCTATTTCGCGCTCATGGCCGACACCATCGCCCGATATCAGCAGAGTAAGCCGATCTTCTATTACACCTGGGTTCCCCAATGGATTGCGGGAGTGCTGGTAGAAGGCAAGGACGTGGTGTGGCTCCCGGTGCCTTTCACTTCACTTCCAGACGGCAAGCAAAGTAAAGATACCTTCTACGAAGGCAAGAATCTTGGCGCCCCGGTGGATACCGTCAAGGCCGTGTTGAACAAGGACTTTGCTGAGAAGAACCCTGCGGCGGCCAAATTCCTCTCTGAGTACACCATCAGTACGGCCGACGAAAGCGCCCAGAACTTGCGGATGCAGAAGGGGGAGAAATCTCTGGCGGATATCAAGCGCCATGCGGCTGAGTGGATCAAGGCACATCAAAGCGTCTACGACGGTTGGCTGCGTGATGCGAGGGCAGCAGCCAAACCTTGATCTTTGCAGGCCACCTTCGTAGTGGCCTTGCATTGGCGACATGCGGAGCAAGGAAACCGTTTCCATGAACGAACGATTTCAAAGTGTGCTGGGCCGTCAGAATCTGGCCCCATTTGGCAAAACCACTAAGCCATGCTGCGAGCAGACGGTAAAGGTCGCGTTCATCCTCCTGAAGCATTTTTCGCTGACCTCATTCTCATCAGCGATGGACGCACTCGCCAGCGCTAGCTTGCGCGAAGGTCAGCCCCGTTTCGAAGTGGCCTGCTATTCGCTTGAAGGCGGGCCTCAATCGAGCGATATCGGTCTTGTCGTACAAACTGCAAAGCTGGTACCTACCGCCATGGACCACTCACTTGTAGTAGTGGTAGGGGGGCACCGAGTGCGCTTGGCGCCAGACCGTACTCATGCCCGCGCGCTGCGTCAGGCCGCCGCTAACCAGGCCATTATCGCCGGTCTATGGAACGGTGCCTTCCACATGGCCGACGCCGGCCTTATCGATGGACAGATGTGTTATTGCCACGAAGACACCCGCGCGTTAATCACAGAGTACTACCGGACGGTGAAGGTGGCGGAAACCGGCGGCTTCGCCATCAGCGGTAATTTCGGCAGTTGTTCAGACGCAACTTACGTTATGGAGCTCATGCTGCGAATAATGTCCCGGTTCAAAGTCGACGACAGCGACGACCGTGTGGAAGAAATCCGCCGGATACATCTTGCAGCGCGCCCCTTCGAAGCGCCGCAGAAGCTAGGCACTGACCATGGGCCCAAGACTGTCCCCAAGCTGCTGGCTGTAGCGCTTGCCCTGATGGAAAAGCACATTGAGGAGCCCTTAGCCGTTGAGGACATCGCTGGCCAAGTGGGCGTCTCTCGGCGCCAATTGGAGCGTCGCTTCGCTCGTTATCTAGGAGCGGGCCCAAACCGGTATTACATGGAACTGCGCCTCACACGCGCAAGACAATTGATCGTGCAGAGCAACCGTTCCTTGACCGAAGTGGCAATCGCCACTGGCTTTGTCAGCTACCCACACTTTTACAAACGTTTCAAAGAAATTTTTGGGGTCCCTCCGATGGTTTTTCGGGATGCCTATGAGTTATGCGATCAAGTGAGTAATCAGCGCTACGCTATTGCATCAGGTTTTTGATATGGACTGATCGATCCGATTTCGAGCGACCAGAAATAACCCGACGAATATCTGTTTATCCGTATGCACGTTTCCAAGCGCGGCTGGCGCGCGCTCATCAGTTATCTGGATTGAAGGTTCATTCATGAAAGTAAGTTCGCTACCCGCCGATGATAACAGTTGTGGCTGGTACCACCTGAGCCAGCCCCGTACACCTTGCCCCGCTCATAAGGGGCATAGCAGCGCGCCTTGGGTAGTGGTAGGCGCTGGATTCACGGGATTGGCAGCAGCGCGGCAACTAGCGATAAACTTTCCAGCTGATGAAATCGTATTGGTGGAGGCCCAGGAAGTAGGTCTTGGCCCTTCCGGCCGTAACGCCGGATTCGCCATCGACCTGCCGCACGATATCGGCGCTGAAGATTACATCGGTGATATAACGCTTGCCCGCAAGAGCCTAAAACTCAATATCGCTGGGCAAACCCTGCTCAAGGAGCTGGTGGCGCAACATGGAATCGATTGCCAACTGAAAAGTTGTGGCAAGTATCAGGCCGCGGTGGAAGATCGAGGCATCCAAGTTCTTGAAGCCTACCGGCGAGGGCTGGATAAGCTGGACCAGCCCTATGAAATGATCGATAGGGATATCCTGCCGCAACACCTTGGAACTCATTTCTACCGGCAGGCGCTTTATACGCCCGGAGCGGTATTGGTGCAGCCATCGGCGCTGGTGAAAGGGTTGGCCGACAGCTTGCCGGCCAACGTCACGCTCTATGAATGGACCCCCATCCGCGAAGTGGAATACGGGACACATACACTACTTAAGCATGCTCAAGGCAGCATCACGGCAGAGAAGCTGGTGCTGGCCAACAATTCGTTTGGCATGCGCTTTGGATTTCTAAAGGGAAGCATGCTGCCCATATACACATACGGCAGCCTCACCCGGCCTCTTACCATCGACGAGCAACACCGCCTCGGCGGCAAGCCGTATTGGGGCGCCATTCCCGCAGACCCCTTTGGTACCACGGTACGCCGCACTCCCGACAACCGGCTGTTGATCCGTAACAGTTTCAGTTTCAATCCGGACGGGCGCAGCAAGGCAAAGTTCAATCAACGGTTTGTCCATCGCCACCGCGCATCGTTCGAAGCACGTTTTCCAATGCTTCCCGACGTGGAGTTCCAATACACCTGGGGAGGGGCGCTGGCTATGGCACGCAACCACAACGGTTTCTTTGGCCAGCTTGCCAACAACGTTTTCGCCGCGCTGGGCTGCAACGGCCTGGGCGTCACGCGGGGGACGATCAGCGGAGCGCTACTGGGGGATTGGCTGGCAGGGCAAGAAGACGAGCTGACGGCATTTCTTCTGACAGCACCTGGGCCCAACGGCAATCCGCCACAACCCTTTCTGTCGTTGGGCGTGAACATGAATTTGATGTGGGGACAGTATCGGGCCGGCCGTGAGAGCTGAGCTCGCCCCGTCGACGCATACCGCGTTCTTGGTTTTATTTGCCTTCCGCTAAGGCTTACAGGCCAATAAACGGACCTTACCAATCCTTCCGCTAGGAGATGAAAAATGAACTTCGATGGGATCTTCACGCCGGCGATCACGCCTCTTGCCGCCGACGGCAGCATCGACCAGTGTGCATTCGCTGAAATGCTAGACTATCTAGTGCAGTCCAAAGTACATGGCATCGTGATTGGCGGCTCCACCGGGGAATATTATGCGCACGCGCCGGAGGAGCGAGTCGCGCTCATCGCCTTGGCGAAGGATATTCTCAAGGATCAGCTCCCCTTGGTAATAGGCACCGGGGCGATCCGCACCGAGGACGCCATCCATTATGCCCAGTCCGCGCGGCGCGCTGGCGCTGACGCCATCATGGTCAGTTGCCCTCCTTACGCCCTGCCCACCCAGCAAGAGCTGGCCGACCATGTACTGGCCGTGGACCAGGCCGCCGGCCTGCCGATCATGCTGTACAACTACCCTGCACGGACCGGCGTCGCCATGCAGGATGCGTTTTTCGAGGCAGTGCAAGGGTGCGCGAACATCTGCGCAATCAAGGAAAGTTCCGGGGACATGAATCGGCTGCACCGCCTGGCTCATTCGCATCCTGATCTTCAAATTTCATGCGGCTGGGATGACCAAGCGCTGGAATTCTTCGCCTGGGGCGCTAGAAGTTGGGTGTGCGCCGGCTCCAACTTCATTCCCGCCGAGCATGTAGCACTCTATGAGGCCTGTGTACTGAAAGGGGATTTCGTTAAAGGGCGTAAGATCATGTCGGCGATGCTTCCCCTGATGGATTTCCTTGAAAGCGGCAAATTCGTGCAATCCATCAAATACGGCTGCGAACTCAACGGACTGAAAACCGGCGGTCTGCGTGCTCCGCTCAAGGGCTTGAATAGCGAAGAAAAGGCGACGTTGGCCGACATTATCCAAAACGTGAAGAACCAAGTGGCGCAGGCCGCCAAGGAGGCGTAATGACTTCTCTATTGAGCAAGCAGGGTTATGCGGATGTGGCAGCGAACCTGAACCTCCCCAACCAGGCCTTCATCGATGGCAGGTTTCAACCCGCGCTATCGGGTCAGACCTTCACTACGCTTAACCCGGCCACAGGGGAGGCATTGACGGAAATAGCGTCCTGCCAGGCCGAGGATGTTGACCTGGCGGTCGCCAGCGCCAAGGCCGCCTTTGATGATGGCCGTTGGCACAGCCAACCGCCCTCGGCACGCAAAGCTGCGCTGCTGCGTCTGGCTCAGCTGTTGGAAGACAATAGTCACGAGCTGGCGGTCCTGGAGAGCCTGGACAGTGGCAAGCCGGTGCGTGAGTGCCAGACCATTGATGTGCCTGAAACCATAAACACATTGCGCTGGCACGCCGAACTCATAGACAAGATCTACGATTCCACCGCCCCAGTCGGCGCTGGGGCGGTGACCATGGTGGTGCGCGAGCCCATCGGGGTGGTCGGCCTGGTTCTGCCGTGGAATTTTCCGTTACTGATGCTGGCCTGGAAAATCGGGCCATCCCTGGCAGCCGGTTGCTCGATTGTGGTCAAGCCGGCGAAGGAAACCAGCCTGACGACACTTCGCGTGGCGCAGTTAGCCATCGATGCGGGAATTCCCTCAGGCGTGTTCAACGTGGTTCCCGGCGGCGGTCGCGAAGCGGGCGAGCCCATTGGCCGTCATCCAGATGTGGCCATGGTCAGCTTCACCGGTTCCACCGACACCGGACGCCTGTTCTTGAAATACGCCAGCGAATCCAACCTCAAGCGCATAGTGCTCGAGTGCGGCGGGAAAAACCCGGCCGTGGTCATGGATGATGCGGAAGATCTGGACCACGTAGCTCAACACGTGGTGAACGGAGCGTTCTGGAACATGGGGGAGAACTGTTCAGCTTCCTCGCGTCTGATCGTCCACGAGGCGGTGAAAGACGAGTTGCTGGCACGCATCAAGGCGCACCTAAGCGAATGGCGGATGGGAGATCCCCTGGACCCTGACCATCGTCTGGGCGCGCTGGTAAGCCAGGCGCACTTCCAGAAGGTCAAGGGCTATCTGGATCAGGCGATCACTGAGCATATGCAAGTGGTGGCCGGTGGAGACACCCATGCCGGTGTGTTCGTGGAGCCCACCATCATCGATGGCGTCCAGCCTAAGGACCGTCTATTCCAAGAAGAGATCTTCGGCCCTGTTCTCAGCGTTACAACCTTCCAGACAATCGAACAGGCATTGGAATTGGCCAACGACACGGTGTATGGCCTTGCAGCTTCTGCGTACACCGGCAGCTTGCGCAATGCCTTACGACTATCGCGAGGGATAAGGGCCGGGATAGTGACCGTGAACTGCTTCGGCGAGGGCGATGCCTCTACCCCCTTCGGAGGGTACAAGGCGTCGGGCTTTGGCGGTCGAGACAAATCCATTTGGGCCCATGATCAGTACACTGAGATCAAAACCATCTGGATCGACGCATCCTGAGCAATGCGCTCTATCCTTGGTGCGCCGTTAAGGCGGCGCCCCGTTCCTTAGATAATCCGTTTGTTCCAGCAACCAGTCGCGCAAGCAAAGCAGATTGGCATCACGTATGGAATCGCGGCGGTACACCAGGTAATGCTTGCGATCAGGAGCCGCAAGGCACTGCGTCAAGGGCGCGATCAGGGTTCCGTCGTCGAGGCGGTCTTGTACCAGGTGTCGCCAGGCCAAGCCGACGCCTTGCCCCCGCGCGACAGCGTCGAGCAGCGTGGAGAAATGACTGAAACTCATCACTTCCTGGGCGCTGGAACCGTCTTGACCGAAGTACGCCAGCCAATCCCGTCAACCGATTGGGGCCCAAAGGTGCGCACGCCAGCGGCTCGGGCTGAGACTCAGCAAAGGTACCTGGGTGAGCGCTTCGAGTGTGGCTACCTGGGGGTGTTTCCTTTGAAAGTCTGGGGTGCAGACAGGGGAAACTGCCTCGGAAAAGATCGCGTCCCCGGAAGTGGGGTTTGAAGGTCGGTCTCGGTATTGCAGGAACCACTTAGCCACAGGTGCGGCGTACTTTCCGGAGTTGCGGGACAAATGGCCCGCGAAGCGAAAGCTTTTCAGGTACCCCAAAAACGCAAAAACCCCTGATTTCTCAGGGGTTTGAAGATGGCGGAGGCGTAGAGATTCGAACTCTAGGATAGTTGCCCATCGGCGGTTTTCAAGACCGCTATATAAATCCCCTACTGGCGAGGGCTGGAGTACGTTTCGCGTTCCATAACGTGGACATTATTTTAGCCCTCAAGGCCCCGTATTTACTGGTGGTGCTGCTGAAGTTCTGGAACTCATTTTCCAGCCATTTTGCCAGTCGCTCTGCCCTCCCCGGCACATCCTGCCGAGTCCCTGCCTTCCTGGCCGGGTCATCCTTTACCCTTATCGATCAAACCTTCCTCAAGCCGAACTGCGCAACCTTGACCTTCGAATCCTGGGCGATGCCCGTGGCCAGGTACAGGCCCATCCGGCAGCTGATGGTCGTTTCGGTGGCGTCGTAGGTGTACCGCTGTGTCTCCAGCGCCCCTTTCCAGTTGGCCGGAAGGGTGAAGGGCTCCTGGTACTTGTCCATCGAGCGGTAATAGATCGTGGTTGCCGTGCCAGCCACCGGCTTGTTGATGATGAGTTCGGCTTCCCAGCCCAGAATGCCGCGGCTGTTGCCGACGATCTCCGGCGCCGAAACCATCTCGATCACATCATTGGCCGTCAGGTTGGCGAGCGTGACGTTTGCCGCTGGCTGGAGATAGATGTATCCCCCTGCCGCCGCCATTGTGCCGCCCAGCTCGATTACCTGGGCCTCGCCGTAGGCCGCCGGCTCCTTGTACCAGCGCGTGGTGATGCCGGTCAGGCCTGAGCCGGACGCCTTGTAGCTGTCAGCCAGGACTGAGCCGGCCACTGGGTTCGTCGAAGCGTTGATGGTGCCGCCCGTGCCGGTCATCAGCGGGTTGGCGTTCAGGCAGCCGAATGGGCGAATGGCTGAGTACAGGTCGGCGGCGTCGGTCGGCAGCGGCACCCCGAAGAATTCGAAGTTGGCGTTGATCACCGGGACCACACGGGACTGGATGAAGTCCGCGCCCAGCAGGTTCGGGTGCAACCCCTCCACTGTCATATCTTCCGTGAAGCCGTCCCAGATGTTCACCACCGGCACGAACTGGCTTACGTACTGAAGCACCCAATCCTTATAGTCGATCGCCTCCTGCAGCGCGGTACCGGTCAGTGCCTTGGCTCCGAACCGCGGGGTTCCGGTTCCCACCACCAGGTACTTGCCCGGGATGTTCTGGAAGGCGGTGACCAGCTTCATAACGTTGGCCTTGGTGTCGGCCAGGCTCATGCCTGCGGTGGTGCTGTCGTTGGTGCGAGACAGCAGCAGCCACAAGTCAGCAGTAGCCGAGGCAATGGCCGCCGGCAGCCGGGCCATGAACTGCCCGGTGTGGTCGCCCACCTTGCCCTGATTGTCCCGGTAGTCAGGGAACAGGCCGGTCTTGGCCGCTATCGCGCCAGCGTAGCCATAGGCCTCGGTGCCATAGACGGTGGCTCCGATGGAATGACAGTTGGCGCTGAAGCTGTCCCCCAGCAGGCCCAGGCCGCGACGGATGCGCCGGCGGGTGGGCTTTGCACCCACGACCAGGCTCACTTGGCCACCTCATAGGCAGCGCCGCCCCGGGGCGTGAACCGCGTGGGCGTGTTGCCCAGGTCCAGCCGGTGAACGCCGTCAGCCGCGAAGGTATCCGCCACCACCCAATCCGTCCCTACCTGCTTCTCGACCGAGACGCTTCCACCGTTCGCCTTCACAGCCAGGGTATGGACCCCGTAGCTGTACTTGAGCACAAATTGATCACTTCGTGATGCCATTCCTCTTCCCCTGTTTGTTGGTCAGTGCGTCATACGTTCTTTCGCATGCCAGGCCCGCTATTCGGGCTCGGTCATACGCTGCTGCCAGCTCTCCCGCTCTTTGGTCAGCCCGCTTGAACAGTTCGGAGAGCACCATGGCGGCGCGGGTGGCTGCCTCCCCTCGGCGGGCAATGCCGGGATCGCTGGGTCTGCAACTGGCTCCGGCGGCAAAGGCATCTGCCGCGTCGCGCACCCGCTGACCAGCGCCATCAGCCCCAGCCACATCAGCGGCCAGTGCCGCGCTTTCCCTTCGCGCATCGTTTCCCACCTCATTGGCGGCCGTCTGCCGGCGCTGCTCTTCTGTACGGGCATTACCCTCCGCGGCGGCGCGGGCCTTTGCCTGGAGGGCCTGCTGGTCCGCCGCTTTGGCCTGCCAGCGCAGGTCGGCAGTCGTTTCGCCATGGCGGTAGGCCCCATAGAGCGCCCCGCCACAGGCGAGCACAGCCAGAAGCACAGCGCCG
The DNA here is from genome assembly GCF_000826105.1 of Pseudomonas massiliensis. Lineage (GTDB taxonomy): Bacteria > Pseudomonadota > Gammaproteobacteria > Pseudomonadales > Pseudomonadaceae > Aquipseudomonas > Aquipseudomonas massiliensis. The sequence continues at coordinate 2,226,730 of NZ_CCYK01000007.1, forward strand.
GCATAGCCGAGCAGCTTCCACTGCAGGGCTGTCACGCAAGCACCTTGAGCGCCTGCGCATAAAGGTCCAGCCGTTCAGCCAGGCCATTGAGCCCGCCATTGATCTTGCGTGTGATAGCCTCGAATTCGCCGGCATCGGCCAGCTCGTTGAGGCGGCGGGTGGACCAGTACCAGCCAGCGGACATCGCGGCCCACTGCGGTTGCTCAAGCAGCTGCGGCTCATTCAGCAGACGGATGTCTCGAAAGAGCGCCATGCTGCAATTCAGGTAGTTGGCGCGCCCCGTGACTTGAATCAGTCCCCTGCCCCGGTACATCTGGCCGTCGCCGTCGGCCTCGGCTGTATTGCCCAGACGCTTGGCCAGGCCGCCCGTGTCGTACTTGGCCAAGTAGGCATCGCTGCCCAATTCCTTGGCGTAGCGCAGCTGGCCCGACTCATGGCCGACCTGGGCCAGGAAAGCCGCTACCCGCTCCGGTGTGTTAATGCCGTAATAGGCGATGGTCGAGTTCAGCGGGCCGACATAGGTCGCCGCGCGGCTGCCGGCCAGCGGCATGATCCGCTTCAGCTGCTCTTCAGTGATCTGCATGGTTTCTCCAGGCGTAAAAAAACCCGCTCATGGCGGGTGTCGTTTGTCCCTACGGTAGGGATCAGGCAATGCCGTAATGCTTCGCGCCCCCGAGGCGGACGCCGACCCAGAACAGCCAGGTGCGCCAATGGGCGGTCCCGTCTCCGGTGTGCATGGCCCGGCTGAAGACCGCATCACACTCAGCCCTGGGCAACAGGGCCGTGCTGTAGAGGTAGTCATGCAGGATCGCGGCGCGCATCCCGTAGCCGACCACTAGGCCGTACAGGGCCAAGGCGCCTACGGCGACCACCCACATGGCCGTAGCCAGCCAACTGACCGAAGTTAGGAACAGCCCCAGCAGCACGGCGGCCAGTGCGGCCCACCGGCAGATCTCGCGCAGCACCCGGACCGAGGCTAGGTCGCTGACGAAGGTTTCCGGCACGGTCAGTTGACCATGCTCTGGGTCGTTGAAGACCAGAGGCTCCAGAAGCTGGAACTGCCAACGGTTGATCTGGCGGGTGGCCGCGCCGGCGGCGAACTTGCCCGGGGCAAGAATCATGGCCAGCCCTCATCAAGCGCTGCCTCTGTGTAGCTCCCGTCCTCAACCATGGTCAGCAGCGCTGCTTCGCGGTCAAAACACGCTTGCACATGGGCGCGAACCGCGTTGGCCACGGCCCTGACAGTTTCGGCATTCAGCTGAATGAAGCCCTCTGGGGTTTTCCAGTTACAGACATACGACGGATCGTCCATGCCGGCGAGTCGGGCACCGGTGATGAGTGCCTGGCTGTCGCGGCCCGTGTCGATGGCCATGCCACCCACTGTGATACCAGCTGTTTCGGCGGTGAAGCGCCGCGCTGCGATGAGCTGAGGAGCTCTCGCGCTGGACATGGAAGCGAGGATCTCGTCGCTGATCTCCGTCACCAGCGTCTCACCCGGTGAAAGCTGGGACGGACGCATGTCATCCGGCACCGCTCGCCAGCCTGTGGCAGTGATTGCATAGGTCATTTACCGATCCATCCCATAGCCTTGAACGTCGATGTAAAGCGCCGCGCCAGTTGCATTCCCGTGACCGTAGGCAATCTGCTGAGAAGCGTTTGTTGGAACAACTATTGAAGCGCGACCACCTGCAGACTGACTGAAGAAAATGCTTGAGAGTGCGTCAGCTGGGTAGATGAATGCAGTAGGGGTTCCGGTGTTAATCACTGCTATTTTTGCTGTCCGCGTTGTGACGGGTACTACTGACGAAAGCGATACGACCGTGGCTGCCTGAGCAGCGCCAGCGCTTAGGACCAACAGCGGAGCAACTGTTACATCTTCTTGGTAGTTAAAAATATTGCTTGCATCTATATCGAACCTCATTAGGCCGCCTGACGTATTTGTACGGAATGCGCCGAGGAATCGTCGGGATGTATCGCCTGTTTTTGATCGTGCAGAGCCTAAATATGGCGAAGACGGTGCTGTAGTCACCAGTTCAATTTGCGCGACACTGCCATTCAGGTACAGGTATGCATAGTACCAGCTGCTTGTTGCAAGCCCAGTGAGTCCGCTTACCGTAATCGCTGCCGCGACATTTATCTTGGCGCCCGTAACCAGCGCAGCCGATCCCGAGCTAAACGTCATGGATGAAGAGCTATTCCATGACGGTATAAGCCCTGAAATGGCCGTAGCATCTGGGATGTAATCGGCCAGATTTGCAGCAAGCGCCCCGAACTTGTTCACCAACGTCCGCAGCGCGTCAGCCGAATCCTTCACATAACCCTGCATGGGTGCCAGGGCATAGGTGCCGACCGCCACGGTCGCGCCCAGGTAGGCGGGCTGGATGGAAAGCACGGTATCGCTGGCTACGTTCACCACCTCATACCAGCGCCCGTCTGGGCCCATGAAGGCGTCCCCGACCCGGGCGTTAGCGGCAAAGGCAGTGCCCGTGCCGGTCACCGTGGTGGAATTTTGGGTGCACGAAACCGTGCCCGCTCGGTACCAAGCCATTGGGGGACTCCTGAAAACAATAGATAGGTTGCGAGTTGAATCAGAGATCGGTGACGTCGATGATCACCAGCTGGTACTTGTAATCGGTTGCCCCGGTCCCGCCGCCGTTGCTAGCGCTCTGGCTGTAGAAGTACTCGCCCTTGACCCGAAAGCCCGCATCTACACTGGTGAATCCCATCATCAAGAGCGAGACCTCCCACTCGTTTGTCCAAACTTGATAGGCGTCATAGATGCCCGCGCCCCAGCCGCTACAGACGGCATAACTTCGCCCGGCGGTGTAAGTCACTGTCGCGCCGGTCAGCTGATCCTGGCCATTGAGCGGGTCGGTAAAGTTCGCCACATTGATGTAGTCGACGACCTTCATGTATTGGAAGTTAGAGGAAAAGGCGAGACGTCCCTGCGCGTCGAAGACGTTCAGGCCATACCCTGAATTCGCTGAAACCGGTGCCGGCCCGAATTCGAATATTTCCACCGGTACGCTGGCTGGCCCGGCGTAGCAGCAGATGGTCCAGACATAGGTACCGTTCTCAAGTGTGACCCCGAAGATCAGGCATAGGGTGCTGGTACAACGTAGCGCGATGAGAGACTCTGGGCTCTGTGCACGGTAGCGGTACCAAGTGGCGAGCCAGGTGTCCCGGCCCGCCACGCCAGCCGCCGCGGCTGTGGTTGTGTTGACCGTTACCCTGTTGAGCAGGACTTGATTTCGGTAATCCTGATCGATCTGCAGGTAGCTGGCATCGTTCCTGACCTCAAGGCCAAACCCCATTAGTACACCCCATAAAGTATGACCACCGACACGTACATTGACGCGTTGCCGGTGTAGGCCCAGCTCAACGTATTGCCCGAGATAGTTACTTGAGGGGTGACGGAAGCGCCCGTCACCCCTGTGTTGAGTATCTGGGCCCAAGGCCTGCCCTTGGAGAAATCGGCGGATATCGAGCCGTTAAGTCCCTTCGTCGTCTGCACGGTCCCCAATAGCCGAGAGATGGAATCGCTTAAGCCCAGTGTGAGCTTGCCGTTGCCATCCCAGACGTTCAGCCCATAGCTCATATTGAGAGATTCCCGAGATTCACACGCTTGACGCCATTCGCATCGAACACCCTGACGCCGTTGTTATCCATGATGACCCGGCCCTGTCCAGCGACCGTGGCGTTGATCTCGAAGGTGCCGTTCTTGTTCAGGCGCCAGCCCGCAGAGCCTGCGACATAATTCGTGGACTGGATGTAGTCACCGATCTTCGCGCTGGTGATCGTGCCGTCGCCGATGAAGGCCTGGCTGATGTACACCTGGCCGTTCTGGACCACGAACGGGGTGAACGTCGTGCCGCCAGCGGTCGTGCCCACCACGGCGAACCGGTCTGCCGAGACCAGGAACTGGCTTTGCAGCCCTGCGGCCGTGTTCTCAATGCCCAGCCCAATGCCCGCGGCCACGTACTGGCCGTTGGCGTTGAGCTGCATCTTCACCGACCACATAGTGGACAGCTTGCCGTCCGTGTTGGCCTGGGCCTGGCTCACCGTCTGGATCGCCGCTGAGTTACTGCCGATCGATGTTTGAAGTTGGGAAATCTGCTGCGCTGTTGCCGACTGATTGTTGGCTACCACCGTCTGAACATTGGTGATCTTGGCATCACTCGACGCCACGCTCGCCTGCAATACTTCAGTGGTTTGTACCAAGGCCTGGTCCTGGTTCGCACGAACCACCACTTCCTTGGCGTATGAGGCCTGTGTATCCCACAGCTTGAGTGCATCTTGTAGCTCACCCTCCCCCGTATCCTCGCGCAAAGCAGCACGTAGGGTCTGGGTACTTTTTGCTTCGGCCTGGACATCAGTGATAGCCGCGGTGTTTTGCGCGACCTGCTGCGCCAAGCCGGCGACCGTCTGGAGCGACTGGCCTACGTCAGTCCAATAGATAGCATTAGGTGGCGGTGTATTTGCAGGTACCGTTTGGGACGCTTGGTAAATGCGTTCACCACTGACCACCATGTCGCCCTTGGCGTAGGCTTGATCCGCTTGGTAGGCCTTTAGTCCGTCAAGCGCAGCGATCTGCTCTTTAAGGTCGTCAATTTCCTCAATCTTCTGCTGGAGTTCCTGGGCCAGTTCGGTCTCACCGATCTGTCCTGCAAGGTAGGTCAGGATATCCCCGGCAGCTGAACTGGATTGGCCCATTGCCCAACTGGTCCAGGGTCCGGTATTCCCGCTGCGATCCCCCAGGCGTGCCCGAAAGAACCGGGTCACGCCGGCAGCCATGCCCGACTTGAGGTAAGTCCGCGCGGGGTAGGACACCAGCCCCAGCTGCGCCGGACTGCTGCCGTCCGAAGCGACCGATTCCTGTACTTCGGTGTAGAGCGTGTCCTCGGCGCCTTCCGGGAAGGTCCAGTTCAGCCGAATGCCGAATATCTCCGAGGTGGTGGAGAAGCTGGCCAGGGCCGGCGGCTCGCCAGTCTTGCCGTAGAGCTGGGTCGGCTCGGAGTAGGCCCAGAGCGAAGTCGCGTTACCAACGCCTACGGCGGACACCCGGGCGGTGTAGGTGCCGCTGTAGATGCCAGACACCTCGATCGAGGTGGTGTAGGTCACCCCGGCGTATACCCAGTCGCCCGAATTGCGCTTCCACCAAACGTTGTAACCGTTGGCCCCCTTGGCCGCGTCCCAGGTCACCCGCATGGTGGCCACGGTCAGGCCCTGCTTCACTGCATCGAAGGTCGACAGCGCGACGTTGGTCGGCTTGGCCTGCACCGCGCCGGGCAGCGTGGTGGTGGGCAAGGTGACGATCTGGGCGCCGTTGTCGATGGCCGCGAACTTGCTCGGGTTGTGCTGAACCGCCACCACGTCGTACTGGAGCTTGTCGTCGCCGAAGTTCTCGGTGACGGTCAGGATGCGATAGGTCTCGGGCACCACCTCGGCGGTCTCGATGGCATAGATCGATTCGGCCAGGGGCGCTTCGTCGAACGCCTCGGTGACCGTGATCGAGCGTCCGGCAACGGCCCGGATGATGCGGGTCTGCGCCTTGCCGTTGGGCTGAATGACCACCAGGGTATCGCCCGCGGCAACGGTCAGGTCATCGTCCACCACCACGGTGTTCAAAGTAGCGTTCTTGAGGCGTCCGCCGATGGGCCGGCCGGCGTGGTTCTGGTCAGCCACCCGTACGACCTGCCCGGGCCGCGCGATTACGCCGTCCAGGCCGACGCTGAAGCTGATGGTGTCCGTTTCCAGCTGGTTGGTCAGCAGCGTGTAGTGCCCCAGGCGCTGGGCCTGGCCCTGCGACACGCAGCCAAACGCGGTCAGCTCGGTTTCCCGGATGCCGTAGCGCGCCACCGACTTCTGATTCTGGACGTACTCCACCTTCTGCTCGCCGAAGTTCTCCCGGTTCGTCCAGCTGACCTTGGCCACGCTGTAGCGGGTCGAGCCCGAAGAACCCGCGCGGGAAAACTTACCGTCGATGACGTTGGCGTTGGTGTAGGTGTACACCGGGTCACTGGGCATGTCTGCCGATACGGTGACGGAGCTGGCGGCGTAATACGCCATGCCGCGGAAGATGCTAGCGATGTCCTGCAGCACTGTCAGCGCGTCGTTGCGCGACTGCAGGTACAGGTTGCAGGTGAACCGGGGTTCAGTGCCGCCCTTGCCGTCGTCGACCAGTTCGTCGCAATACCTGGCGATCTGGTACAGCGCCCACTTGTCCACCTGCGAATCGCTAATGAAGCGGCCCAGGCCGTAGCGGTCGTTGAGGATCAGGTCGCGGTAGATCCAGGCCGGGTTATCGGTCCAGGCCAGCTTGAAGGTGCCGTCCCAGGTCCCGGTATAGGTTCGGGTGGCCGGCTCATAGTTGGCCGGTACTGAAATGATGCGCCCACGGATGCGGTAAGCTCGCTCCGGGATGGACGAGAATTGGCTCGCGTCGACCTTTAGCCCAACAAGGCCGGTGTAGGGATACTGGAGCTTGGCATCAATCACCTCGGTGTAGCTGACCACGCTGGTGGTGGCCTGGATGCTCGAACTAGTCGAATCGGGGGTAGTGCGCAGCACCCGGATGGACCAGCCTTCTTCGGCTGCGGGCAGATCTACGCGGTGCGAGCGCTGATAGCCGCTGGTGGTCTTGCCGCTAAAGGAAGTGGTGATTACCGGCACATAGTCAGAGCCGTCCGTGGACAACAGCACTTGATAGTTGACAGTGTAGCCCACAGTGTCGCCGTCGCTTTCCTGCTGGTACAGCGTGCTGGCGCCCAACTGCAGGCGCACGGCGGAAAGTTCGAGGTTGGTGATGGCTTGGGTCCAAGGCTGCTTCGCGGTCAGCTCTACGCCTACCGAGTGCTCGCTCTCCACCGCGGGGAATCCAGTGATGTAGTCCTGATCGTGCTCGCCGGTACGCTGCTCCCAGGTCACGCCGGTGAAGTTCAGGGTGCCATCGCTGCCAGCCAGCGGGGTTTCGTCGAAGTAGATCGACTGTGCGCCGTTGACCAATCCGACCATCGGCCCTTCGCTTAGTGCGTCCAGAATGTTGGCGTAGCTGGTGTTAATCAGGCTGTCTGGGCTTTCTACAGGCGTGTGCGTACTGGAGCTGCCTTTGGCGCCCCGGACTACCATCATATTCATGCGTGCCTCTATTGCTCGTCTTCGGCGACGATGCCCAGCGAAATGCAGGCAGAACCAACAGTCATCTCGCCGTAACACAGCGGGACCGGGTTACCCTGGGTGGTGGTGTTCTTGATGCCCGAAAAGTTATAGCTCGGCGTGTTGTCAGCGCTTTCACTGCTGCTGATACCCGACTGGGTGCCAGTGATCATCTGGGCGACACCGCCGAGCGCGAGCGATAGGCCGATCGAGCCGACAATGCCCCAGCCTCCACCTCCAATAGCTGCGCCCCATGCGGCAGCAGAGGCAAGCCCCGCAACGCCTGCTGTTGCAATCGTGGCGATGGCGATCAGTGCGATGCCGAGTACAACTTGAAGCCCTCCGCTTTTGGAGCCTTGCACCACCGGCGCGATGCGGATGTCGTTGTGACTGGGCGGGTCCCGCAGCTGGTCCTCGCCCAGGTTGCGCTTGCCGTAGAACACAGCGAAGGCCAGGCCCATGTCCTTGGAGTCGATCAAGAACTGTTCGAAGCCTTGATGCAGCACGCCCAACGCACGAATGGCCTCGGCAGCCGAGTTGACCGCCAGTTGATGCACCCGGCCAAACCGGGCGCCGAGCTTGCCGTACAGGCGAACCGTTCTAAGCCGCTCAGCCATGGGGGGAATCCTTGTGTCGCATGTAGAAGCGCGCCGCCTCCCGCCAGAACCCGCCAAAGGGGTCCCGCTTGGAATCACGGCCGTAGAGGTGATGCAGGATGGCGCCCGGTGCCGGGTGCAGGTCAGGCTCGGTCTTGAGCACGCCGTCGGCCAGATAGACGCCCGCGTGGTTAGCCACTGGCGCGCGAACCTGCATCACGATCAGGTCACCCTGGCGCAGATCGTCAGGGCTCACCGGCTCGAAGCCCGCCGCGGCGAAGTTGTCGGCATAGAGGTCCTGGCCCTGGTCCCACCAACCATCCTCTCGCACGTAGTCCGGCAGTTGGATGCCCAGTTCGCGCTGGTAGTAATCGCGCACCAGGGTGTAGCAATCCAGAACACCATGCTGGAACGGACGCCCCACCAGCGGCGCCTGATAACCGGTGGGCTCATGGATCAGGTGGCCGGTGGGTTCGCCCTCGCGGACTTCAACCACCAGCCAGGGCAAGCCCGTGGCCTCCATCGATACCCGGTCGGCATGGCTCAGGCGCGCGGACTGGCCCGGATGGCTGTGCACGATGGCGACCACCTTGCCCTGATCCTCCGCTTCGGCCCAGGCCTCGGCGCTGATCCGAAAATCCTCCGCAGGGTTCGCCGCGGCGTTTTCGGCAGGCACATAGCGGTTGATCCGGTCGGCGCGGACGATGAAGCCGCACGCTTCGTTGGGCAGCCGGGCGCTGGCGTCGTCGTAGATCGCCTGGATGGTGTCCTTGGACAGTCGCATGGGAACCTCTAGGGCATAAAAAACCCGGCGCAGTGGCCGGGCTTCATGAAATGTCAGGCTGACTTTTGCCGTTCTCGGCGCCAGCCCTGTTTGAGGCCTATTTCAATAGCCTCTTGGGCGGTCATGCCGGAATCAACGCGCCTGCATATCTCCGTTGCAGACAATCCGTACCTGCGACTCGCCTCGAACGCATTCAGCGTCTCTCCGTTGATTTCGAAGCGGCGATTGGTACGGCGGAACTGACCCTGCTGGAGCGCAGTAGCCCAGCGGCAATTGCCTGGCTCGTAATGACCGTCAGGGTTGATACGGTCTAGCGACATCCCAGCGGGTCGTTCGCCCATGTCAGCGAGGAAATTGCGCGGGTCTTCCCAGCGCTCACAGAAACGAATCCCGCGACCACCGTACAAGTGATAAACGTCATTTGCCGGGTTCTGGCATCGAGCCTTGGCCGCTTCCCATGATTTGTACCAAGGGTGGCCCGAGCACCCATGATCTGTAACGCGAGACTTGAATTCCTCGGATTTCCAGCAGCCACAGGACTTAGCTTTGCCTTGGCGAAGGGTGGCGGCAGCAACTTCCTTTTCTACCCCGCAATCACAGCGGCACCACCACCAAACCTTTTTGTTGCGGTAGCCATGTTCGCGGATCGCAGTCAGACGGAAGAAGCGCTGACCTGTCAGATCAATCTTTTTTGGCATATCGAATCACTCCATTCGATCACTCATGTAGGAGCGCGGCAGGCAGTGAGTGAACTGCTTTTCGACTGGCCGGTCTAGCCGCGCCCTCTCATTCTACAGGCCATCAATAGCCTGCGCTGGGGAAACTTCCGTAGCGAAGTTGGTTGTTTTCCCCAAACCTGAGCTTGCATCCGCGCAGCGTCCCAGAGCATTGGTCTTTCGCCGGATCATCGGTCAGAACATCGTCTTCAGTTGCATAAACGCTACCTGTATATCCGCAGTACGGACCACGATACTGCCCGATAACAAGCCACTGGCAGCAGTTGGCTACGATCTGGCGCCCAGGCAGTTTGCGGTCGGTCGCGATCAGCGGGGACTTCAGCACGAAGGCGACGGTCTGGCTGTCGGCGGCCTGCTTCTGGTCGATGGTGTAGAGATCGTCCGAGAAGTACTCGTTCGGGTCGGCCTCCGGGTTGCCCTCGGGGAAGTTCGCGGCATCCAAGTACCGGCCCAGAGTGCGATGCCTGACCACCTTGGCGTCTACCAGATCCTGATACGTGGCACACAGCGCGGTAATGAAGCCCGTCACGTTCGCCACGGTCAGCGTAGGGTTGTTCTGCTGCCCCTCCCCGGTCATCCCCATGCCCTCGACCTTGATCGGCCAGGGTGAGTACTCCAGGCCCTGCCAGTAGATCGGGCCTACCCGGGTGTAACCGTGGAAGCGGTACACGTCGCCGCCCAAGCCGATGAGGTCCAGTTCGAAGAGCTCGACGTACTGGCCGACCTCCAGGCGCTGGATGTCCTCGTAAATGCTTTCGGCCATCAGGTCACCTGGTGGGTCTGGTCAAAGGTAGCGGTAAGCATCCAGGCTCCCCCGCCCTGGTCGGTCGGTTGGAAGCTGGCGCAGGTGAAATACAGCGGGCCGTCGAAGGGCGTGGACCAGATGAAGGCCTTGTAGCCCTCCTGCTCCCGCAGGAAGGTCAGGATCTCGATGATGCGCGCCTTGCTGCCGGTGAAAGTCAGGTCCCAAGACTGCGTTTCGTTATTGATGCCGTCGGCGGCGCGCTGGGTGTAGCCGTTGCCGAACTGCGCCGACCGTACCCTTTGGGTGAAGGTGCCCGGCGCCGAGCGGTCAGGCTTCCACTTGAAGGTGTCAGCCATTAGCCCCTCCCATTAATTGCTTTGCGGATGTTGCCCTGGGGGCTGAGCGACTTAGCTTCCAACTCCTTGAACTTGCGGGTCACGAAGTCACCGATTTCTGCCCCGAACGACTCCAGGCCGCTGGTGTTGGAGCTCACCTGAGAGCTGCCATCGCTGGCGATGTTGATGTTCACTTGGGGCGCGTTGGAGCTTGAAGAACCGGCCAGACGCGAAGCCACCCCGCCAACATATCCGCCATCGGCATAGCCGCGGGCGTTCAGCCCTTCAAGGTAGCCGCGCATGCCTGGCTGGCTGACCACCTCCTTGCGGAGCACGAACTCGCCTCCATGGACAATGCCGGCCGGCTCGAACTTGCCGCCATCGCCGGTATAGCCGCCACTGGAAAAGCCGCCCGAGTAGGTAAGCCCTGAGGAAGCGCTGCCTAGGCCGAAGTCAAAGCCGGAGGCACCGGAGCTTGCGGCTCCGCCCAATCCGGCGATGCTGGCCGTGCCGATGCTGCCGAAGATGCTGCTGAACACACTGGAAGCAGCGGACTGCACGGCCATCTTGGCCAGCATCTTGGCGAAGCTGACCGCCACGTCGCCGAAGCTCTCGTCCGCCCCGAAGGCGAAGTCCACCAGCGAATCGGTCAGGCCGTCGTAGAGGTCAGTGAATGCGGTCTTCATTTGACCGGCCACGTTCTGCCCGTTGTCCAAGTAGTTCTGCCAGGCAGCCGAGGCGCCGGCAGACCAATTGCCCTGGGCAGCGGTCATGTCGTTGTAGTTGGCCAGTACCGTGTCGTGCAGGTCCTGCTGAGTCTTGTTGAGCGCCGCCAGCTTCTGGTTGTACTCGTCCAGGCTCATACCGCGCGAACCATCGCCGTACTGGTTGGCCAGGTCCAGCTTCTGCTGGTTTACCCGGTCGTCTATGGCGTTCTGGGCTTGGTATAGGCTGCTCTGCCGGTCGCCCATGCCAAGGGTGGCTGCCGCCTGCTGGCCCTGCTGGCGAAGCGTCTCCACCTGATTGTTCAGCGCATCGGTGTACGTCTTCACAGCCTGGGCCTGCTTGGCCAGCCTGCCCTGCTCGTTGGTAGCGAGCACTTCAAGCTGGCTGTCCGCGTCCTTCTGGGCCTTGACCATAGAGGTGCGGGCGTCTGCAATCTTCTCGTCCAGCTGGATGCGCTGGGCGGCTGAAGTGCTGGCCCGGCCTTTGGCCTCCTCGAGCGCGGCGATCTCGGCCTCATACCCTGCCATCACCTCCTCCCGCTCGGCGCGGATCAGGGTGGCGCGCTGGGCTGTGTAGGTTTCCTGGCTGATCACCCCGGCGCGCTGGGCGGCGTCCAGTTCCTTGTAGGAGTTCTGGTAGGTGCTGACTAGTTCGGCCAGGGCGTTCTTCTGGGCGTTGAAGCCAGACAGATCAACATTGCCGGCGGCGGCCTTGGGGTCTTTGTACTGCTGAGCAATATTTGCCCGCGTTTTCGCTACGGTGTCCGCCGAAAGACGGGAGTCGTTCGGATTCACCTTTCGGATCGCTTCGAGGTTCCTGGCGTAGTCTTCTAGGGCCTTGTTACGCTTTTGGGCCGTGGTGAGCGCCGCTTTCTCGATGCTATCGATGTTCTTAGTTGCCAGCACCGCAGCTGCTTGGTTGTCCGCATCAAGCTTTCTGGCAGCTGCCAGTGCAAGCTGAGTGTCGCGCTGCTGCGTAAGGAACTGCAGCTCTAGTTGAGCGTTGGCCAGAACCCGCTTGGAGTCGATGTCGTCTGGATCGGCCCGGACGGCATCTTTCGCATAGGCGATCTTCTTGGTGAGTTCGTCGATACGTGACGCGCTCGTTTGTTCGCGACCTACGTCTTTCAGAGCATCTACAGTGGCCGACACTTCACCTTTAAGCGCCTTCCAACCCTTTTCCCAGAGGGAAAGATTTTCAGTCACCTCATGGCTTCGCGTACGAATCGTATCAACGTAGGCGTCGGTCAGAACCTTGGCTGCGCCTTGCGTGTCGTTTTGCTCCTTGAGCGCAACGATTTGGGAATACACAGCCTGGGTGAGGAAGTGGTACTGGCTATTCAGTTCTTGGGCCGCAGCTACCGGATCCTTTGCGATCTTCGCGAACTCGGCAACCGTATCTTCAACCGCGCGCCCTGTTGATCGCTGCATGTCCAAGGCAGCTTCGGTGATCGCCGCGAAGCTTTCGCTGGCGATGTTACCGTTGCTGGCCAGTTGGGTAAGGACTTCCGCGGCCGAACCGGTTGTGCCTACGGTGGCAGATACCTGCCTTGCCATCTCGGCAAGTGAATCAGCCGTCGTGCCGCTAGCATTTCCGGTGAGGATGATCGCTTTCTGGAACTCTTCGGCTTCATCCGCGCCCTTGTAGTAGGCAACCCCCAGGGTGGCAGCAGCCGCAGCGGCGACTGTGAATGGGTTCACCAGTCCCGCAACATAGCCTCCGAGGGCGCGCGCTGCGGGCCCAACCCCGCCAAACATGTCCTTCAGCTGGCCGCCCTGCTGGAGCAGCACGGTCAATGGCGCCTGGCCGCCTTGGAGGCTAGTCACGATATCTGTGAACTGAGCGGGGACTCCCCTCAAAGCTGCTGCGGTTTGAGCTGCGGACACGCCCGCTTTCTGCGCTTGGTTAGCAAAACCCGCGGTCGCTTTTTCTGCCGCCTGGGCCTGCTGACTCAGATCCTTTAACGCGGCTTCGGCCTTATCAGATTGAGCCGCTAAGGTAGCAGTAGATTTCTCAGCCTTTCCGCCGGCCTGCGTTAGCTTGTCGAGATCGGTCGCCGCCTGAGCTGCTTCTGTAGAATCGACGCGTATACCAAGCTCAGCGATCGAGGTCATGTTTTCCTCCGGCGTAAAAAAACCCGCCGGAGCGGGTCTTATTTTTGGTCTTTGCAGTAGTCAGCGACTGTTTCGGCCTGCCAGTCCTCTTGTCCGATTAGTGGCGGCTGCTTTTCTGCGTAGGTGTATGGCTTGAATCCGGTATATCCACCCATAGCGTTTTTGGCGTTGACTTCACCACACACGCGGCCCGAGTCAAGCACTCGGTCGTTCTGGAACTGTGCTGAGCCCGGGTCTTTCAATTGCCCTTTCACAGCGGTATGAGCTGCATCCAGCCTCGAATCTCCACATCCGGCAAGCACTAGACCACCCGCTAGTAGAAACGCGTAACGCTTCATACGACTTCTCCAACTCGAAACGTCGGAATCTATCATGATTGCTCCGCTGGAGGCCGCATCACATCCAAAGCCTCGCCCTCCATGATGCGGATGTCCTCGAAAGCAGTTCGGATTTCCTCGGTAGTCATCCCGAGCAGGTCGCCGGTTACCGGTATAGCTGCGTAGTCCAGGCCAGTGGCCCCGGCCATGCCCGTTCGCCACTGCGTGGACAAGGCGCGGAACAGGTGGAAGGCTGGCCACACGTCAGGCAGGACCTCGACCACCGTTTCCGGCAGATCGGATAGCGTCAGCCCGAATGCGGCTAGCTGCTTCTCATCGGGGCCGGCCTCGTACATGGCCCGGGCTACGCTTGTGAGTTTCCCAGACGGCTCGGGCTGTAGGCTTGCTGGTAGGCCTCGATCACTGCCTTGGGCGCACCCACGCAGGTGGTGACCAGGGCCTTTACGCTTTCCTCGCTGAAGGGCTCATCGAAGGCCCAGCTTGCCGTGACCTCGCTGATCTGCTGCGCCTGAAGTTGGATCTCGGCCTGGGTGGAGTCCGACAGGCTGAGCTCCTCCTTCTGTACGCGCTCCAGCAGCGCCCGCCGCGCCTCGCCCCAGCGGTCGAATAGTTCAGCAAGTGCCGGGCGATCCATGTATTTGAACTCGAATTCAACCGGCACCGGGTCGCCGCCGATGCGGGGAACCTGCACCGTCGCCTTGAAGGTGGGGTTCTGAGCGATCTTGAACGTTGGCATGGGGCTTCCTTACGCCGCGCTATAGCGGGTCACGCGGCCTTGCAGCGCCAGGCTGATAGCGCGGGTCATCAGGTTGTTACGCGACAAGGTCGGGGTGCTGGTGATCGAGGCGATGGAGTTGTACAGAATCACGTCGCCATTCGGCAGGTTCAGACGCTGAGCGCGCACTTCCTTGTCCTCGTCGGCCGCTTCGACCACAGGCACATAGGGCTGAGTCGGATCATCGGCCACAGTCAGGGTCATGCTCGCCGGCGACTTGGTGGTAGGGATCTGGCGGTCGTCGTCGTCTTCGAGGAAGCCGAAGGTCAGGAACTGCTGGTCGCCGCCGGAAGTGGCCACCTCAGTGATCTGGGGAATCTGCACCCAGGTCAACACCTGGCTGAGCGAGCCCTTGCCGGCACCGGCCGGGTAGCGCTGGGTGTTGGTGGTGTTGATGCCTTCCAGGGCAAAGGCATCAGCGGTCACGTCGGTGACGCGCACGGTACGCCCGGTAAGCTTCGACCAGCCGGAGGTAATAACAATCACGTCACCATCGTCCAGGCCATGGCCCGCGGCGGTGGCCACGGCAGGGTTTGCGTTGGTGATCGCGGTGATAGCGACAGCAGTACCAGCGGATGCAGCGAAGTCGAAGGTAGAGCCGTTGGGCAGAGTGAACGCCATTTGGATGGTCCTCTAAACGAAAAAACCCGCCGGAGCGGGTGGTGGGTTGCCCAACGGGCGGAATTGGTTTACAGGTCGACGACCAGGGTGACAGTGCCAACCAGTGGGTCGGGCGCCGGGTCGCCAACTGGATAGGTGCGGTAGATATTCACGTCAATCGCGAGGATACCCACGCCGGTAACGGCCTTGAACTGGCTGAAGGCTTGCTGGATGGTTCGCGCCAGTTCATCTTCGAGCGCCTTTTTTCGGGCTTGAAACTCATTCAGGTCCATCGGACCTCCTGGTTATTCGGTGTCAGCGCGGTATTGGAAGCTCGCGGCGACGGAATACGTGGTGTCGTTCGGTATGCCTGGGCCTTGATCGACTGGCGTCAGAACTAGGGCTGTCAGGCCATTGCCGGTCAGGCGATCGTAGAGCGGGAACAGCGCGGCCAGCTCATCCACGACCCCCTCCAGAGCGCCAGTGCCCTTGCTAGACGGGCCGACGATCGTCACTTGGAATAGGCCGGTGTAACGCTTGTGGTCAGCCGTGAGGGTCTCGCTGTCGGTGCCTGCTGGCAGGTTATAAGCCTTCAGGTAAAGCTCATCGGTCGCGGGCGTGAAGTCCACGTTCTCGTACGCCACCCGCAGCGGAGGGGTGCGGGCGGCAGCCCAGGCGGCCAGGCGGGCCTGAAAGAGCGAGCGGATGATCTTGTGGCTCATACCTTGTTCGTCCTGATGGCTTCCTCGACGATGGCCTGGAAGCGGGCAAGGGTGATCCTCACCATGCCGCTAGGGGCTTGTTCAGAGTGGCCATATTCGAGCGGTATCGCATAAGGCAGGTTGTTCACGATGTAGGCCGTCTCCCCTGCCTTGAACAGGATGGAATCGCCTACGATCCTGGCCGAAGTCTCGTTCCCGCTGGGGTCGTTCGTATCCAGGCTGCCACTGGCTGGCGTGCCGATGCTGAACTGCCAGTTGCCGCGGAATCGCCCGGTGTCTACGGGCGACATGCGGATCAGGCTGTTGCCAAGCTCGATCACGACCTCTTGCAGCGTCTCGTCTATGGCGTCCTGTGACTGCTGGGCGAACTTGGCCAGGTCCAGCGCGAAGCTGCCGGTTGCCCCGGCATAGCGGCTCATCGGCGCACCTGCAGTTCATACACCAGCGGGGTGCCGGCTGGGTTCATCACCTTGAGCGGCGGGACGATGGTCCACAGCTCGCTCTGGATCAGGATTTTGCTGTTCAGCGAAGGCTTGGCCAGGCCCTTGGCGGGCATCAGGACCTTTTTGTCGCCCTGCTGAATCAGGCTGTTGTTCTGACGCTCTTGGCCGGTGTACTCGATGAGCACGCCGGATACGGAGGTTTCTGTGGCAGCGTCGGGAGATGTCTCGCCTGTACTGGGGTCGTACGTTCCAGGCGTGACCTCACGGAGGGTCATGGTCTGGCCGTACTGGCTAATCAGGCGCAGGGCCGTATCGGCCATCCTGTCGTAGAAGGCCGACATAGGGCTCCTTATGGGTCAGGCGCGGACAGCGAACAGTCCTCGCTTGGCCAGGTAATCTGCGAATTGGGTCCGGCTGGGCCGGTCAGGCGCCGCGGGTAACAGCTTGCGGCTGGTGTTGCTGATGGCGGCGTACTCGACATCTACCACGCCTTCGACGCGCTCCCGGGTCACGGCGCCTTTGCGCTGCTCCGGTGGGTCGATGTCATCTTGGTAGATCTCTGCGGCCAGGGCCATCTGCCCGTAGGCGATTCGGCCGGGGATCAGGTTTACCGGTAGGTACGCCCGGTCCACCAGCGCATCACGGCGGGGCCAGGCCAGGGCTTGGGTGGCCTTGGCCCGGCATCCCTTCCAGGAAAGCCCATCCATCGCCAAGGCGGCCCGGCGCAGCAACGCTTCCTGCGCTTCCTCGCCGTCAGGAATGGTCAGGCCATACCGCTTGGCATAGCTGACCAGCTCCTCAACGGTGGAATAGCTGTCAGCGTCCGGCTTGCCGGTACCGTCCTCGATGATGAGCATGTGTTACCCCTGGGCTTTGAGCAGCTCGAGCAGCTCAGACTTGTTGGCGCTGGCGCTGTAGGTGACGCTCTTGGCGTCCAGCTCGGCCTTGATTTCCTCTTTGGTGAGGCTATCACGCGGGTCTGCGTCACCGGAGGCCTTGGCCTGGGGCTGAGAAGTGCCGCCGCCGGCGTTCACGGCGCCCTCATCTCGCGGCTCGCTGCGAGCGTGCTCTACGCCGCCAGTCTCGCCTACGGTCTGAGGGGCAACGGTGATGCCCTTCTCGTCCCCGCCGAAGCCCCAGCGGGCCTTGTCGTTCGGGTCGATGTACTTGTCTTGTTCCATGATCACATCCTCGGTATGCCCGGCCCGGAGTGGGCCGGGTCAGGCTCAGGCCGCTACGCTGGACAGCACGAATGCCATCGGCACTTGCTTGCGGTCCACGCCGCGGGTCCAGTTGGTGGCCAGGGCCAGGTCCTGCCAGTTGGCGGAGGCTGGCCGAGTGGTGCCCGGGGTACCGGTGATGGTCGCCGAGGTGAACGAGTAACCCAGCGGATGGATCACGAAGTTGCGTCGGGTCCAGAGGGTTTCGGCGCCACCGCCGTTACCGCGCTCTTCTTCGATCTGGTAGCCCAGGTCATTTTCAGGCTGCTGCTCGGCATAGCCGATGGCGCCTGGGCGGAACAGGATGGACAGGTACTTGGCATCAGCACCGGTACCGATGATGGGCATGCCGTCGTCCAGCACCACCCGCATGCCCTGGTAGCGGCCGGCCAGTGGCACCTGATCGCCGATAGGCGTGAAGTCGATCAGGTTGAGGATCTGCAGCTGCTCATGCACAGCAGAGTGCATCACGATCACGCCGAGGGTATCGCTGCCATAGTCGCCCATGGTTCCGCGGGCGCGGATGATCGAGGCAGCGCTGATGGGGCCGCCGGCATCGACAACCATGTCGCCGCCATTACCGGCCACGTTGTCGTTGTAGATGCCCACAGCAGTGGCGATGGTGCGGCGCTGGGCCACGCGCTGCCAGTAGCTGGTCAGGCGGCCGGCCACGAACTCCAGCGGATCCTGGTTGGTGATGTTTTTCACCAGCTGCATCGCGTTCCAGCCTTCGTTGAGGTACGCGGCGCGTGCCTGCATGCTGGCGGTGTGTACAGACAGCGGGGTCGCGATGTCGGTGTACACGTCGTTCGAGTAGTTCGACTCGACCGAAGCGTCCAGGTCAACCCACCACGGGATGGTGAAGGTATTGGACGGGCCGGCGAGCAGCGTCGACATATCGCTGTTCTGAACGAGGATGCCGGACTGGAAGAATGCAGTCTGCTCGACGGTGGTTACGTTGATGTAGTCGCGCAGTTCGTCGCGGAAGACCACATCGGAAAGAATGGTTGGCATTGCTGGTTATTCCTTTGCTTGGCCTACGCTTGCGCTTTCTTGAGGCGCTCGTACTCGGCGGGATTGTTTCGGCGGAGCTCTACTCGCTCCATGCCAGTCATTTCGCTGAACTTCTTCGCGGCCCCGCCGCCTTTGCCACCGGAGGCCCCGCCACCAGTCGCCTTGCTTGCTGCGATCAACGGCGCCAGGGAGGCATCGTTGAAGAGTTGCTGCTTGAATTCGTCTACGGTCAGGGCGGACGGCCGACGTTCGGCGTCCAGCACGACCACCACGGGCTTGCCGTCGCGGATCTCCATCGACAGGCGCGGTTCGATCAGCTGTTGGAGCACAAGGGCCGAGCCCTGGACGGCCAGTTCGCCAGCCAGGCGGGCAGCCGTGGCGCCAACGGTCAGGGCGTGAACCTGGGCCTGTAGCGCGCCCAAGGCCTGTTCCTTCTCGGTCAGGGCCTTGGTGTGCTTCTCGTTCCAGCTGCGGTCCAGCGCCTCGGTGTCGCCATTCTTGCGCGCTGCCTCTTCGGCAGCCAGGCGGGCGGCGTCCTCAGCCTGCTTGCGCTTCTCGGCTTCGGCCTTCTTCTCGGCCAGCAGTTGGTCCACCTTGGCTTTCAGGCCGCTGGTGTCCTCAGGCTCGGGCAGTCCTTCCACTGCCAGCACGTAGTTTTCTCCCTGGGCCTTGTAAAAAGCCTGGAGGGATGGCTCCAAAGCGTCGTATGCGGCCTTGTCGATCAGGTATTTCATCGTGTCTCCCGGAGACGATTGGCAGGCCCAGCCTGCTAGTTGATACCCGCGCGCTCGAATGCCAGCGGCTCAACCGCTTTCATCTCGTCGAGGGTCATTGGTGCGAAGTTTCGATCTAGCTGGAGTGAGGCGAAGCGCTCAGCCGAGAGCCCGCCGTTGCGGAACAGCTTTCCCCGGGTCGGGCCCAGGGCCTTGTCCTGGAATGCTGCCGGTTGCTGCTTGAGCCAGGCGTAATAGGTCACATCGGCGCTTACCTGCCCTGCCCCATCGGCGCCTTTTGAGGCCCGCGTGGCGCCCTTGCCGAACATCTCGTTCAGGCGGGTGATCAGCACGAAGCTGGTCCGGCAGTTCGGATGAAACGGCGGCCTGGGCCCTTCGTTCACCGGGAAAGTGCGCTGGTCCAGGCTGCGGCATATCTGGCTGGTGCGGCTGTCCAGGGTGGCGATCAGCCTGATGCCGGTCACCAGCTTGGGGTTGGCCTTGGCCGTCTCCATGCGCGCTTGGCTGGCAACATGCTGCACCGCGGTGCGCACCACCGTGGCCGCGTTGCGGTCGGTCGTGGCCAGGATGCCGTCCTTGTAGCCCAGCGCCTTGGTGCCTCGGATGTTCTTGATGATCTGAAAGTTGGTCTGCCCTTCGAAGAACCCCTGCCGGATAGCACCAGCCACCCGCGTGCGCTCTGCCGTGGTCCAGTCCTCGATGAACGAGCCCAGCAGCTTGCCGCCGTCCGCGCCTCGCACGCCTAAGGGGTTGGTCAGGATTGCCGCGCGGATCGCCTCAGCGGTCGGCACAGCGGCTTCCAGGCTTACCCCGGCTGGCATGGCGTTGTTAAGGCTGGCCGCCTCGAACTCGGCTTCGTAGTTGGCGATGTCCACCAGGTCCAGCTGAAGCTGATCGGTGAAGCGGCCGAAGATGCCCAGCAGCAGGCTATCCACGTCCTTGAGCAGCTTCTCCAGGCGGGACCGGTTGTAGGCTGTCATGTCAGCCTTGGTCAGCCGCTCCCGTAGGCCACGGTCGATCTCCTTTAGAAACGGGGCGAACTTGGTCACTTCATTGGACTTCAGCCGCTCAAGGAACACGGCATGGCGGATCGTCGCGTCAAGAATCGCTCGGTTCGCCGCCATCGTCGTCTTCCTCGTCTAGCTCCAGGCTCGGGCCCTGGGCTTCCAGCTCGCCACGGATCTCGTCGTCGGTCTTCTCGGGGTTGATGACCCCGCGGTCGCGCAGGTACTGCCAGAAGTCCGCTTCCGGCAGCTTCCCGCCCTGCACAGCGTTGAATAGCGCCGTGAGAATGGTTGCATCCAGGGTGACCTGGCTGAAGTCCTGAGCAAGCTTGTAGACCGCTTCGCCTTTCACGCCGAGGAACTGACACATCCAGGTCAGGCAAAGGTTGTAGGCCTCGCTCACGTTGGATACGGCCAGCGACAGGATGCTGTGTTCCGCCGCGCTCTCGTTGTCGGCCTGGGTGGCGGTCTTGGCTGCGCTGCCCCGCTCGATCAGCCGGGCGCCCAAGGCCACCATCTGGGTCTCCTTGGCGTCCATGGCTTCTTTCGCCAAGCTGTTGGGCTGGGCCTGCATCAGGCCGCACTGGCCGCCGGCCGGGAGCAGCCAGGGCGCGCGGGAGCCAAGGTAGATCCCCTTCTCTTCCAGGTGATCACGCCACATCTCGTCCAGGCCAGACATCCAAGGCTGAGGCTGGCCCACCAGGTAGCTGGCCTCTTCATAGTCAGCGCTGTTGCGGTAGTGCCCGAGGTTGATCTCGGCCATGTCGTACAGCGGTGCGTCGTCCAGGCTGGAATCGTTGTTCTCGCTGCCCACGAAGGCGAACGGAATGAAGGGCCAGGGCTTGCCCGAGCCATCCAGCGGCATACGGGCGTCGATCACGTCCCAGCTGCCGCCTACGTCCGTCCAGACCTCCTGCTCGTACTGGCCGGTGTCGTTCAGGCGCAGCACGCGGTACTGGTCGCGGATCTCCACGCCGAATCCGTCGTCGGTGTCCTTGTCTACCCGCTCCTTCAGCACCACCAGGCTAAGCAGCACTTGGCCGCCTACCTTGCGTGTCTTCCAGTTGATGATGGCCTCGGCCACATAGCTGGAGATGGTCGGGCGGATAGCAGCGGCCGCGCTCTGCGCTCGGCTTACTGCGCCAGCTTCAACTGGTGGGTAGTCCACCAGCAGGCCATGACGGCCCACCTCGAGGATGTGGCCTACGACCGACTGCGATTGTTGGTAGATGCTGATCCCTTGCCCGTCCGCGTCCTCGTTCACGTATTCCAGGGTCGCTGGCACGGTCAACGTAGGCCACGTGCGGAACACGGCGCCGATCAGGCTGCGCTTCGTGCGACCCGTCGCGTTGTAGAAGACGGCGCGCTTCAGGTAGCTGTCATAGCGAGCCTTGTTGTCCTCGCTCTTGTCTTCGGGGTTTGGCCTGGGCAGGTACACGTCCTGCCTGTATTTGATGGTTTCGGACCCTTGGCACACGTCACGCACCAGCCGCCAGCGCGACAGGGCCGCGTCGTATTCCGGGCGGGTGAATTGTACGTTGGGCATTAGCGGGCAAACCCCATCTTGATTGCGGTGATCGGCTTGCGGGCCATCTTCGCCACGGCGAAGTAGCGGAAGGCGTCAGAGCCGTGCGAAGTCCAGTCGTGGAGCGGCTTGTCTTTCCAGCAGCCGCGCTTGTCATCCCATTCCTTGCGGTAGTTCTCCAGGCAGGCGATGCCCTCTTCGCACCTGCTCTCATCGAAGACGCAGCGGGCCAGGATCTCGCGCACCTGCTCGATGCCGTCATTGACGCCAAGCTTGGGCACCACCTGGAAGTTCATGGTGAATTTCTGCCCGTCGATCTCGTAGCCTTCGCGGGCCAGCTCGCGCCGGGTCTTGGCATCGCTGCCAAACTCTCGGTTGTCGATGTCGTGCGGCCCCCAATGCTCGGAATAGGTGTATCCCTTGCGCTTGAGCATGGTCATGTAGTGGCGCAGGCCTTCGCCGCTGTTCTCGTAGTAATCGATGATGTGCCACTGCTCGCCCACCTTGCGCACGAACCACACGGCGGTGGAGTCGCTGACCCCGATGTCCCAGAAGGTCATCACAGGTAGGTGGCTGTTATCGGGCAACGGGCAAATGCGCCGGTCGGCATACAGCTTGGCGAATTGCTGGGCGTAGTAGGCGCCTTCTACCGATTGCTGGAACGCCTCTGCGGGTATCGATGGATATTCCCGCTTCATGTCCTCGCCCAAGGTTCGTTCCTTGGCCGCATACCAGGCGCGCTGGCCGGGGCTGGTCACGATCCCATGCTTACCGGCCAGCTCGTTGAAATAGGCGGTCAGTCGCTCGGGTATGAGCGCTCCAGCGGGTTCGAGCCAGTAGGCCGCGTTCTTCCACCAGCTGAAGAAGAAGAACTTCCAGTCCAGGGCGCCCAGGCGATGGCCTAGCTTGGTCTGTTTCTCGGCGGTCTGGCTGTACTCGAAGAAGTAGCCCGCCCGACCCTCTGCCGTGGACTCGATGGTCACGAAACAATCAGCGGCCACGGCTTCGAACGCACCGGTGACGATCTCGCGCGCCTTGTGCGGAAACTTGGCGCAAATCTTCCCGAATTCGGAGACATGCAGGTAACGCAGCGTGCCACCCCGGAAGGAGGTGGACACGTAGAGCGATCCGCCCTTGCTGAATACCAGTTCGCCTGCGGCGTCGTTGCTGGCCGGGTTGGCTGCCTTGATCTCGGCGGGCAAGTGGTCGTAGGCGTATTTGATCTTCTCGCGGAACAGGCGCTTGGCGTCGTTCAGCGTATGGGCGATCAGGGCGCACTTCGCCGACTCGAATAGCGCGGCGTCCAGCTGGATGATGCACTGCTCAGTGGTGAAGCCGAGCTGGCGCGCCTTGAGGATGATGTTGCGTGTATGCAGGCCTTCGAAGTACTCCAGCTGCTCTGCCGTCATCCGAAAGCGGGTCTGCTTGCCCTGCTTGTCCGTGATGAAGTACAGGTTGTTCAGCCGCCACCGCTTGTCCCTGAGCAACTTCAAATGCTCGGGCTTCATGGTCAGGCTTCCTTCGATAGCTCATCCATCAGGGAGGCCAGCTCGCCCACGGTCTTGTCGCCTTCCTCGCTGTCAAGGTTATAGGCCTGGCGCTCGCCCTTGATAACCTTGAGCTGGGCATCGACCCCGGCATTCAGCGCGCGGGAGAAGTCGCCCAGATTGGCTTCGTTCACTTCCATCTCGGACAGGGCCACGGACAGCTTGTCGGCAATCGCTCGCCATTGGGCCAGTCCAGTGCGGTGGGCCAGCACCACGGATGCGGCTTGGGTAGCGGCCTCTTCAATGATCTCGGCATCGGTAACCAGTGGTGACTGGTGACTGGTTCCGGTTACGGCGGTGGTGACCTTCTGCTTTGTTGCCGTCCTGACTTGCTGGGTCAGGTCGCGAGCCCACCCTTCCTTCTTCGCACGCTTGAGGATGGTGGCGTGGTTGACGCCTTGGGCTTCGCCTATGGCTCTGACCGAAAGCGACCCGGCCCGGTAGGCTCGTTCAATCGCCTCCCAGTCGGGTTGCTTGGTTGTCATTGGATTACTTTCTCCAGCCACTCTTCCAGCACCCGCCGTATCACGGGCTCGGTGAGCAGCATTGATTCTTTGCGGCCGGCGATGATGTTCTCGATCAGGGCTTGGGGGATGAGATGCACCCCATCACTGGCGACCACCATCAGATGTGGGCGGTAGTCGTCGAGTTCTTTGATTATGAGCATCGGACCTCCGCGCCACGAAACTGGCGTATATGGAAATGTGGCGCGCTACGGGTAGCCCTCTAGCGGCCCTCGGTCCCCGCCCCACTGCTGGGGCAACGTGCAGCGGGTTACCTGCATTCCGTACAGCTTGGCGGGGATCCCCTGCTCTACCTCATACCCTGGGGCCGCGACGTAGATTCGCACGCGGTCGCTTCGGCACTCATAGGTGCGGAACACATAGCCCAGGCCGTTCCCGGTGAAGAACACTAGGACAATCCAGACCATGAGCCGGGCCATGCCCTTGGCTACTCTCATTCGGAAGGTCTCCGGACGCGACGATCAACCGATTCGTCCTCGGCACGCCGCTGGTTTCTGCGTCGTTCACGTCCGTCGATCAACGCTCCGATGCGCCGGAAGAAGTACCCGGCATTGAAGATGGTCAGCCCCACGAACATCGCGCTCGGGGGTGTGTTGGCTGTCAGCTTCCAGGGCTCGTACACCCATAGGAACGTGAAGGTCACCACATAGCAGAACGCGACTGCCATCATGAAGGCGACTTCGCAATTGTCAGCCTGGCGCCTGGGGCGCGGCAGCAGTGCGAACACGGCGCCATGGATGAACACCAGCACGAAGCTGATCAGGGCCAGCATGGACACGATAAGCATCACGGGGGCCCTCTCGGGTTGTAGTTCTCAACCCAGCCCTTCACCTTGACCTCAAGTACTGCCAGGACCGGATACGCGAAAAAGCCGAGCAACATGATGTAGCCCGACTTGAACTGATTGTCTGCAGCGATGAATTCACCGGCGACCTTGCCCACGAAGAAGGCCAGGACCAGCTTGGAGATGAAGAAGCGCAGGGAGAACCGTGGCTCGGTGGACCCTTTGTAGAAGTAGCTCGCCACACCGCCCACCACGCCGAGCAACCCGAACTGACTCCATGAGAGGGCAAGTTCAAGCATGGTAGGCACCGTGGCTTCTGCTCCTGGAGCGGGAGACTATTGAGGCCCTGCGGCCGGAGGGTGATCGGCGGGCGCCTGCCATACCCGGGCGATAGCCATAAGCATTAGAAGTATTATTTCGGGCAAATCCCGAACAAACCCTTGCAAATACTTATCGAAATACTTATAATGCCTCCATACACAGTGAGGCAAACATGAACAAGATCAACTGGACACGGAAAGCGCTCAAGCAACTCGGCAAGATCCACAAGGCCGAACAGGTCAGGATCTACGATGCAGCTCAAGCCCTTGCCTACATGCCGAACGTCCAGAACATCAAAGGCCTCACCAACCACCAGTACGGGTACCGGCTCCGGGTAGGCAACTACCGCGTGATGTTCGATTGGGACGGCGCCGTGAAGATCGTGAACATCGAAGAGGTAAAAAAGCGTGATGAACACACCTACTAACGTACAGATCATCAACGGGCCGGACGGAGCGCCGGCCTTCGTGGTCATCCCTTACGCGGACTACGTCAAGGATCATCCGGAGGATGACCTGATTCCTAACGAGGTCGTCGGGTATATGGTGAAGGATAACCTGACCATCGTTGGCGCCTGGCGCAAGCATCTTGGCCTTTCTCAAGCCCAGGTGGCCGAGCGTATCGGAATCAGCCAATCCGCCTATGCCCAGCAAGAGCAAGCAGCAAAGCCACGCAAGGCCACGCGCGATAAAATCGCAGCGGCTTTGGGGATTGCGCCTTCATTGCTGGACGTGTGATGCGCAGAAACGAAAAAACCCAGCGGGTTAGGCTGGGTTCTGAATGGCTTGCGCGGGGGTGTGACTTGCGCACTATGGAAAAATTACTTCCATTCTCCCGTCATGTCAACATGATTATGCCGCGTTTTCAGCCTTTTCCGCGTGAATCACCTGCCAAACCGGGCTTTGCGCCTCGATATCCGCTTCTTGAATCACTTTTCGCAGCGAATCCCAAAGGTCCAGCCAGTCACGCGTCCAATTCTTGGGGTCGATCGACACGCCAAAGAACGCCTGGATGTCCTCCGCGACCCTGGCCGGCCCCCATTGAGGCCCACCACGCACCTCGGACTTATAGGACTGGAGCGCCATAGTGATCAGGCAATACACCTTCTGACGTTTCTGGTCGGTGAGTGCGGACAGGTCAGCCCTAGCGGTGATCAGCGCCACGGCGTTCATGACATGCTGCATGGTCATCATCGGGTGGTACATGAAGTGCCCGAACTGCTGGACCTGGAACGGCAGAGTTTCAATGGCGCGCTGTATCTTGCCCATCATGACCAAGTGGGCCGCCCGGGCGGTTGACCGGCCTAAAGGGGTGCGCCGTGTCTCGGCAATGCTGATGCGCTGGCGGACGATCTTGATGCGGGCTTCCTCTTCCTCACCTATGGCGGCAAATACCACCTCATGGCGGCGCATCCTGGCAGCCTTGATTTTCGTGGCCGACTCGGCCGATTCCAGCGCCGCACCGGTAATGGACGCGTTCGACTCATGCTGCGAGTCGGCCCAGGCTTGACGTGCTCCGATCAGTTTCATGCTGCCTCTCCCGCTAATGCTTCGATGCGGACGCGCACAGCGCCGCCTTTCGTGGTTTCTTTGCTCACAGTCACGCCTCCCATCCAGGGACGATTCTCGATACTTTTGTCTTGAGCTTTCCGTAGGCCGAGCTGTCGATGACGATCAGCGTCACGTCCGGGTGGTACTTGGCCATGCGCTTGATCTTTGTTGCGCTTCGAGCATCCATCCAGCCTTTCACCTCGTGGAAGGCTTCTCTGCCGTCGTTTTCAATTACAAGGAAATCGGGCAGATAGCTGACACAACCCCGCTTAACGCCCTCGAACCAGAAGGTCTTCGGTTCATGGGCCCATGAGGCTATTTGTCCTTGTTGCTTGAGCCATTCCAGGTAGTGGGCATAATTCGCCTCCCACTTTGATCGGTAGTACTTGCGGACACCTCCAATCTCTCGCCAGCCCGCTTTCCAGGAAGCATTCGGCCGCGGTCGTATGTGTGTGCCATTAGCGACCCTGGTCTTTGCCGCCTTCATCACGGCAGCCATCTTTTGTTCAGGAGTCTTAGCAGCATTCGCTCGTATGGAGGCCTGGGACAGGAGTGCTTTCGTGGCATCTGTGTGCTTTTTGCCAGCCATGTGCCGAGGATGCCCACGTTCGGCAACTAAGCGCTTGCGCACTGCCGACAAGTGCGCACGGCGCTCTTCAGCATCCTCAAACATTTTTGTCCTGACTTTTCTTTCCTCGACAATCGGCCGCGAGTAATCGCCTAGCCCGAGCCGTGACGCCCTGATGTAGACGGCGAACTTGGACTTGCCTATAGCTGCGGAAACCGCAGCCACATCAACTATCGAACCAGCCGCCCATGCTTGTCGCAGCAGCTGCTCTTGCTCAGGCGTCCAAGCTCTCGACTCAAGTAGGCCCAGCCGCCAGGCACGGTTCTTAACCGACCCGGCGGTGCGGCCTGACGCCACGGCGATTTCCGCCTGGCTTGCCCCTGCTTCCAGCCACACCCTCAGTGCGGCGTCCTCTTCCAACGACCATTTTCCTTTGGGACTGCATGCGGCCGGCGGCCAGGGAAGCGTCAGCATGGTCATGGCTACTTCTTCGATCCGTTGATGCGCAGCTTGTAGTCGGTGATCTGGCTGTAATACGGCGCCCGTTCCTCGCTGGTCGGGATGCTGGCGACCTGCTTGGAGAACTTGTTCATCGCTACCAGGGCGTCATAGGCAGTGGTGGTGCCTGCCTTCCAGCTGTTGAAGACGGCGGTGATCTGGTCGGCCAGGGTGGGCTCGGCCGGGGTGGTAGGTGCGCTTGGGGTGGCGGGTGTCGTCGCCGGAGTCTCAGGCTCGGCGGCCTTGGCCGGGCCGTGATAGGCAGTAAGCGCCCGGAACGTGGCTCGGCCGGTACCGGTGCCGCCCACCTTCTCTTGGCTGTAGATCCCTGCCTTGAAGTACCAGGTGTCCTTGGCGTAGGACTTCATGTCGAACTGGTAGCCGTCCTCGGGAAGATCGTCATTGATCACCTGCTTGCCGTTGATGAAGAACTTGGCTTTGCCGTCCTTGCTGATCTCGAAGCGGTAGGTGATGAACTGGCCCAGGGTGTAGCCCTTGAGCAATACGGGCTTGTCTTCGTCACCGTCGAGCTTGCGGCGCAGCTGGGCATAGATCGTGGTGTCGGTAATCTGGATCTTCAGCGGGGGGTGATCGGTCTCGCCATGGATCTGGCCAATGATCGCCTTCTTCGACTTGGGCAGCTCCTGTACCGCCAGCTCGGCTTCCAGGCTGTGCAGCTCGGCGCTGGCGGGCTTCCAGTTCGCTTCCTTGTCGTCACCATTGGTTAGCGTCTCGCGCAGCTCTGAGCGCGGATAGGTGCTGTTCTTGGTGGATTTGATGTTTACGCCGTTGGATGGCGCGATAAAGGTTAGCGATCCGTCCGCCTGGCGCTGGAAGAACGGGTCTTGGTAGCCCGAGTTCAGCTTGTTGGTGGGAATCACCGAGGCGCCGGCCGGGATCGTTAAGTTCCAGGTGCTGAGGTCAATCATGCTGCTACGACTCCTTCACTGATCAAAATGGCTTGGGTGCCTTCGTTAGCAAAAGCCCCGTGAAGCTCCGTCCTCTTGGCAGCGAGTGCCGACTTGCCGGCCTCCACAGTTTCAAAAGGCCCGAAGGTGATCCGCTTACCGTGGAGGTATATCTCTGCTCTCCACTTCCCTGTTCTTAGCCGGTATAACCCCTTAACCCCGCTGGTGTTGTCCGATCTAAGTCTGGTGTTGCACAGGTTCTCCGAGCGCGTAGCTATGCGCAGGTTGGCCAAGCGGTTATCAGTTCCGATCCCGTTCACATGATCAATTTCTCGGTCTCCCAAGGTGCCGTAGTGCATCTCCCAAATCAGGCGATGGGCCAGAAAGCCGAATCCCCCGAGGCCAATCTTGATGTAGCCAGGAGCCTTAACTGCACCAGCCGGCTCGCCCGCACGACCTCTGCCCTGATCCTTCTTCCACCGCAGAACACCGGCGGACGAGTCGTAGGCAAGAAGTTCCGAAATCAGCCTACGCTTGCATTCTTCTCTTCTCTGGCTCATGCGATCAGGCCCTCTTGCACCAGGATATTGAGCGTTCTGAGCACACCTTCAGCGAGGTAGAGCCTCGCCTGATCCCGGTCACTGGCGCGCCGGTCCCGGAAGTCGCAGTAGTCATGGCACGCAGAGCACGCCCAGGCGCCCTGTAGGTCGTTTGGCTTGAATCCCATACCCGAGGTACCAGCGAGGCGGTAATGCGCCAGCACGGCCGTTTCAGGGTTGTGATTGCATATGCCCGGCACACGCACCTGGCAGTCACGGCCACGGGCGGCCTTGGTGAGCTTGGTTTGTCTCATGCTGCCTCCACCATCAGCGGCCAGCCCTGCTCGGCGGCCCACTGCTCTATGCGGGTCATGTAGTCGCCGAACTCGGCAATGCTCAGCTTCGTGGTGCTGATCCCGCGCATCTCGGTCGAGCCATCAGGCATCACCACCTCATCGCAGCCGATGAACCAGCGCTTGAACTGTTCGTGCCATACCTCATCGGGGTACAGCCGACCCTCGACCCATGCCACCGCGGCGATCTCACGGAGCAATGCCCAGTAGCGGCGGTTCTGATCAATCGAGCGCTTCGACTTGAGCGGGCGCAGGACCAGTTCATAACCGGCGCCTGCTTCCCTCATGAGGCCCTGAACGAGATTCCAAGCAGCAATGAAGGCCGGGCGGACGCCAGCGGCGCCCTGAATGCGGAAGGTGCGCTCGCGGGTCATGGCTTCGCCACCATTCGCTCCACTACAGCGAGCTTGATCAGGTCAGCGCCTTCGTCGGGACACCAATTCAGCTCGGCGATTTCAAGTGCGCCATAGAGCTTCGGTAGCTTCCCTGGGTATTGAACCGCCCAGCCAGACCATTCGGGGATTTGGGCCGCCTTCATTTCCCTACTTGCCACCCAGACGTTCCCCATCTGCTCCTTCACGTCTGCGAACTGGTCCTTGAAGGGCTGGCGCTCCCACCAGGTGTTGAATTCGGAGCGGGCGCGGTCGGTCATGGCTTAACCCCCATGCAGTCGTTGCAGCCCGGTCGGCAGATCCACTCAGGCATCGGATCGCCCTCGAAACGCTCGACGTGCTCCACCGAATCACCACGCTTGATGTACCCGGCCACGCACTTGGCGGTGCCCTTCTTGTCGTTCGCGTCATCCCAGCACATGGCCGATACCTTCCCGCAGGCGCGGCGAGCGATGTACAGGTGACCCAGTGACTTGCTCATGGGCGGGCCTCCTTGGCCATGGCTTCCCTCGCCACGGTCACGCAAGACCAGCTTTCAGCCTTGTTCGCGTCGCCGTACTGGTCCTCTGCGTGCTGCCGGTTCATTTCAATGATCTTCACTAACCCATTGCGCAGGGCTTCGTTCTCGGCCTTGAGCTGGTCGCGCTGTCGAATTTGCGCGGATCGTTCGGAAAGGAATGCGGTACGCCATGCCTCAAGGCGCTCGTTCTCGGCGATCAGGGCCAGATTTCTTGCTTGGAGAATCTCAAGTTCCGTCATTTTGAAACCCTCCGATTCCGCACCTGTTCAAGCGGTGTGGCCCAGCGAATATTCCCAGGCTCGTAATTACCGTCGTTGTTTATCCGGTCGATTGAGTAGGAAGGTCCTGGCTTATCGCCAAGATCCTCCACAAACAACTCAAATGAATCCCAACGGGCGCACACCGAAATACCCCTGCCGCCGTAGTTTTTGTAGGCGTGGTTCGCAGGGTTTTTGCAGCGGTCACGCATTGATGACCAAGTAGCGTAGAGGGGGTGAGTTTTTGACAGGCCGTGAGTCGTAAGGCGCTTCTTGTTTGCGTGGGCGCGTGCGCAACCACAGGAAATCGTGTGCTGGAGGCGGAGAGAGGACCCAGTAGTCGTCATCTCATTTCCGCAATCGCAAAGGCAGGACCAGTGCACAAGGCCGCTTTTCACGCCGGCATTTTTGGTGACGGTGAGCATTCCGAACCGAGTTCCAATCTTTATCGCGGCACGGTTAGCGTTCGCGCACGGCACGCTGCAAACCTTGCGAATTTCAAACTTGGCCCAAGTCTCATGAGGTTTCTTCATGAGGGGCGCCTGGCATACGGCGCACTCACCTTTTGGCATGCCAGCCTCAGCCAGCCGCTTCAGTTCGCTGTAGTCGGTCATTGCCTGCGCTCCCGTGCGGCCAGCATGTAGTCAGCGAACAGGTAGGCGGCGTCTGAGTACTCGCGCATGTTCGCGTATTTGCGGTGACTGCCATCGTCCTGGGTCATACCCCAGCCGCCGGCGATAACCATGGCGTTCAAGGCGTGCATCGCGATGTCATCACGTAAGCGCACCAGGTCCTCGGTGGCCGGAGTTAGTTTTTTTGCTGGGTTGGTCATCAGAAACGCTCCTTGCGGAATCCACGACCCATCTCGACTTCCTCCTGGGAAACCTCTCTGGTGCCGGCGAAGTTGACGAATCGCAGGAACTTGCCCTGCTGCTGAACAAGACAGCTCCCCACCTGGGCGTGGCGGCACTTGGGCATGATGATTTCAGTCACGCCGTTCTGGCCGGCCTCGGTGTCGTGGTCGCGGTGCACCAGCAGGATCATGTGGGCGTCGGCCTCGATTTGGCCGCAGTCCTTGAGGTCGCTTGCAATGGGCTTCTTGCCAGGGCGCTTGGTCGATTCGCGGTTGAGCTGGGCCAGCAGGATTACTGGCACGTTTAGCTCCTTGGCCAGGCTCACGATTCCCGTAGAAATTTTGGCCAGCTCGGCAGTACGGTTCTGCACCCGTTCTTCGGACTTGATCAGGCCGATGTAATCGATGGCCAAGACGGCCAACCCATGCTCCTTCTGCACCTTGCGGGCGATGGAGCGGATCTTGGAGAGGGTCATCCCTGGCTTATCGCAGACGAACAGCGGCTTGCCCTTGATCCTGTTGACCGCAGAGGTCAGCCGGGGCCAGTCCTCGTCTTCCAGCGTATGGCCGATATCGATCCGGCTGAAGTCGATCGCCCCTACGGAGGCCAGCATACGGTTGCCCAACTCTTCCTCAGGCATTTCCAGGCTGAATACCAATGCGGTGCCATGATCGTTGAGCGCGACGTGCTGGCAGATCTGCATGGCCAGGGTAGTTTTGCCGCTGCCTGGCAGGCCGCCCACTACCGTGACGGTCTTGGGCTTGAGCGACTTGATCATCTTGTCCAGATCGACCAGGCCTGTTTGCAGGCCTGCCTGGGCCCGGCGGTTGAACTTCTCGTCGATGACTTCGATGTTGGCAGTGATGATCGAGTCGAGCCGCTTGTAGTCGGGGGTGTCTTCGTTCAGGTCGCGCAGATCTGCCATGGCCTGTTGGGCGCGGGCGATGATGTCAGCGACGGGAGCATCCTCCGTCGCCATATCGCGAACCGCATCGGCTGCGTTGACCAGCCGGCGCAGAACGGCGCGCTCGGCTACGGTCTTGGCGTAGGACTTCCAGTTGGCGGTAGAGGGAACCTCCTTCGCTATCAGCCCGGCGTAGGCTATGGTGCTCTCTCCGCTGGGCATGAAGGGGTAATTCACTCCTACGGTTACGGGATCGATCGGCTCGCCGGCCTTGTGGCAATCCTTGATCGCATCAAACAGCGCCGCGTTGTCGTGCTCGTAGAAGTCCTCCACGCTCAGACGGCTGGTGATGTCGTCGAATAGGGACGGGTCAAGCATCATGGCGCCCAAAACACCGTATTCGGCCTCAGGGCTGTGTAGTTGGCGGCTCATGCCTCACCCCCTCGGTGTGATTCCCAGGTGAATGCGATGGCCTCTCCCCCGTTCTGGCGCAGGCGGTCCAGGGCGCGGTCGCCGATGTAGTCGGATAGCTCGGACGAAGGCAGGTTGGATGTGATGATGGTCGGCAGCATGTTGCGGTACCGGGTATCGATAATCGTGTGCAGGGAATGGCGCTCAAACTCCGTTCCGCCCTGGGCCCCAAGCTCGTCGATCAGCAGAAGATCCACTGCGGACAGGTCGGCCAAGATGGATTGCTCGGTGTCTTCCGATCCCTTGGCGAAGCTGGCCTTGAGCGCGGCGATGATGTCCGGGGCAGGTGCGTACAGGGCGGTGGCGCCATAGCGGGTAACCACCGACTTGAGGATCGCGCAGCCTAGGTGAGTCTTCCCGTTCCCGAAGTTGCCCAGCATCAGCAGGCAGCGGCCAGCGTCCAGGCACTCTTCGAATTGGTCTACGTAGGCTTGGCACACGGCGAGCGCCTGAGCCTGGCCGGGCAAACGGGTCAGGTAGTTATCCAGCGAGCAGGGGCGGAACCGCAGCGCGATACCGGTGGCGAACAGCCTGGCGTTCAGTGAGCGCCAGCGCTTGAGGTCGGCGGCCTGCTTGTGGGCCTCGGAATCGACGGCGGCGGTGTTCAGCGCCTCCCAATGGCAATTTGGGCAACCCAGTACGCGATTATCGCCATCGAATGCCTCGATCAGCTTGCGATCGAACGGCCCATGGGTTTCGCAGTTGTCAGGGCGAGTCTTCACCCGAGGTTGAGCGCCGAACTTAGAAATTCGCACGACGAACCCCCAGGCGCTTGTTCTCTTCGGTCCTGGCTCGAATCTCGTCGGCGTTCACCTGAGGCAGGTTGGTGTAGCGGGACTTCGGGGCGAAGGCGTGGACGTTGCGGGAGCCGTTGGCGTTGCGCACCCAGTTGCGCCAGGTGGCCAGCCAATCTGCCTTGGTCGCCTTGGTGCCAGTGGCGGCCAGCCAGTGGTCGCGGAATTTGTCTGCTTCGAGGGCTATGCCGCTCGGCCCCAGGTCTGGGCGGTTGGTCAGAGCCCAATCGCGCCAGTCCTCAGGAAGTGTCCAGCCCTTGGCTAGGCGGCTGCCCTTACTCGCCTTGGGTTGAACAGGGTCGAGGATGGTCTCTTGCTCAGCGCTTGGAGCTGGCGCTGCGGTAGCGGCGCAAATCTTTTGATCTTGATCTTCTGGTTCTTGGTTATTGGTTATTGGTTCTTGGTTAGGGTTACGACTGGGTTCTTGCTGGGTTTCATTCGCTAACCCAGAAATAACCGACTGGGTTTCCAATGGCTTCCCAGAAGGACGCCCACCCTTTTTTCCATTAACCCGATTGGTTTCAGCCTTCGCTCGATACGCCTGTATTTCCTGCTCCGCGCGCTTGTTGTGCCATGCTCCGCTGTCCAAGGTGAAGAACTCGCTCAGTACCGTGGCCACCGCCTCTTTCTCTTCCTGGGAGCGCGCACCTACCCACCGGCATACCTGTGGAAGGTCATTCACAATCGCCTGCTCCTCGGCGTAATAGCGGCGCAGCAGTCGGCTGTAGATGGCATCTTCAACCAGGGTGAGATGGGAAGTGGCCTGGGCGTAGTCACCGATGTTGTGGCTGTAGTAGTTCATCTCAGATCTCCAGCTCGTCGGTGACGCGCTTGATGAATTGGTCGTAGGTTTCAGCCATCAGGAAGCCGGTGTCTTCCAGCATCCGGCGGTAGGCCTTGGCCGACTCATAGATCTGCCAGCGGTCTTGTTCGGGAAGGTGGCGGCACTGGCTATAGGTAGGCCATGGCCCCGCTACCGGTTGAATGAGCGGCTGGTGACTCGGGGTGTTGATGAAGTCAACCAGCTCTAGGCTGCTCATGGAAACTGTGCGCGCCACGTTTTGAAAGCCGTCGTTTTGTGGCGCGAACTGCTGGGTATTGCCTTGTGTCTGGATTTGCATATACTTGGGCCCTGCATATGGTTGTTAAGAGAGCCGGGTCACTACCCCGGCTTTTTTTCGTCCCGAAGAAAGCGTTAGCCCCTTCTGTTCCACAATTAGCCCCGATCGAGGCCCTTTTTGTGTCCTGCTAGCGCGAGCACTGGTGCCTTGCGCTTCATCTGCTTGAGCTGGGCTTGAATCGCTAACGACTTGCCCATCTCCAGGTACTCGTCTGTCGCTCGGCAAAGGCTCCATCCAAGGTCAACACTTACCTGTCGAACCTCCTCCTGAACCTCTGGCGGCAACATTTCGAATGTCGTTTCAGGCATAGGCCCTCCATAGGGGTCTTAAGCCGATTTATCCTGCGAGCTGGCACCGTGCATTTCGCGAAGAAGATCGGCAGCACCCAGGCTGCGAGCTAGGTTTGCCAGTTCGTACACATAGGTCGCGAGCTGCATGCCGGCCATGCGGGCTTCCATGCGTAACTTCCGCGCTTCTTCCGGCTTGTGGCGGGTCTTAATTACTTCGCTGCGCTTGTGGGCAGGGTTATCGAAGGCCATTCGGGTGGTGCTCCTTACTGCTGATAAAGGAATAGGTAGGGTTAAGCGGCTGATTTAGCTGGAGGGAACGCATCGTCTAGGTCGCACTTCACGCCGAGGCTGTTCAGCGCACCTACGATCTCCCTGGCTTCGTTGAGCCCAGGCAGGCGAAGGCCTGACTCATAGTTGGCCAAGCGTGACTGGTTCCAGCCGAGCGCCCGGCGCAGCGCTGCCTGCGTTACGCCAGCCTCTTCGCGGATCGTTCGGACTCGGTTCATCGGGTTTTCCTCCATAGATGCCAGAAGGATAAAACACAGATTGTGTTTAAATCAATCACAATAAGTGAAAGCCGGGCATTTCAATCCGTGATTGAATCCCGCGCATGAACGAGACCTTTGGGCAACGCCTTAAAAAACTCAGGAAAGCAGCGCGCCTTTCGCAGGCGCAGCTAGCGGAAGCGTGCGGCTGGAAGTCGCAGTCGCGTGTGGGTAACTACGAAACGGACGCTCGCGAGCCCTCCTTTGCCGACCTAGAAACCATCGCTGGCGTGCTTGGCATATCGGTGCTGCAGCTGGTCGTGTCTGGCGAGAAGTCGGGCCATAAAGTCAGGGAGAGCGGCGCTACCTACCAGGTGGACCGGAACATCGAGCCCGCGCCGGGCCCGGTGCGCTATTACGAATACCCCGAAATCAGTTGGGTTCAGGCTGGGATGCCCGTGGAAGCAGTAGAGCTGTCGAATATCGCCACATGTGAAATGCACCCCTCTGATGCCTGGGCCGGCGAGCATGGGTTCTGGCTGAAGGTCAGGGGGCCGTCTATGACTGCCCAGGGGGGTATCTCCTTCATCGAAGGCATGGTCATCCTGGTGGCGCCGGGTTTCGACGTGGAACCCGGAAATTACGTGGTGGCCAAGCTGGTCGATACCGACGAAGCGACCTTCAAGCAGTACATCTGGGATTCCGGCAAGGCCTACTTGAAGCCATTGAACCCAGCCTTCCCCACCGTTGAGGTGGACGACACCTGGGTGATCGTGGGCAAGGTTGTGGATGCCAAGTGGCCGCGGGCGGTATTGGGGTGAGGCGGGGCGCTTTGGGTTGGTAGTAACCGCGCAAGGGGTGACATTTTAGGCAGGGATGTTGACGAATGATTAAAGAAACGTGGCTTGACGACTGCCGCAAGTGGTGCAGGCAGATCAAGTTCATAGCCGAAGATATAGAATGGGCGGAAAAGCCAAGCCATAGTGGATGGAAGGAGGCTACAAGCCTTCTTCTTGATGAGCGCCGCGTCACCATTCCTCATCTCTACTTCAAAGGCGAATTCCAGGCCGGCCGGATGGGTGATAGGGTGACTTACGGGCTTATGCACAAGGAGGGCAAGGAGCGGCACCGGGTATTTATGCTTGAGATATGGCCCTCTCACCAGAGATCGCATAGGTACAAAGACGGCACTCCCCTGTTTGGCCCGCATATCCACCTTGGCGACTACAGGCTTGACGAGATCACCCGAGAGGTCAGGTCTTCAATTACCGGCCCCGCTGAGCAGGGGTGGGTTGACCGCTTTGTGCGCCACGCTAGAATCCAGAGTGAGCGGATGTCTATCGTTCCACCGTTCGGTCATGATCTTTTTGGACAATAGCCATGTGCGCACTCGGATGTGGAAATTTTTTCACCAGGGCTGGCTGGCATTGTCAGATCATTGATGCCGGTAGTGGTCCCGCGACCTACATAAGCACCCCGATCACGCTTCCCGGCGGGAAACCTCTCGACTTCTACCTGATTGAGCGTGGAAGCCTCGTGGAATTCACAGATGATGGCGTGACGCTTTTCGCCCTCAGATCAATTGGCTACCCACTGTCAGACAAGAGAAACTGGAGAGGCCTGGATAACCTTGGCCTGAAATTCGGTTTTACTCTATCTGATTCGGGCGCCTTCGAAGCTACCTTCCCGGCGACCGATCTGAATGTATGGGGCGCACAAATCCTTCGATTGATGGCTGCGGTGCTGGCATGGGAGGAGGAACGATCTGCCGAGGGCGATACTGACTTCTCGCTCACTGACGAAATTGAGCTCCTTTTAAGGGCGAAGGCGCCTGGTCGGAAGCTGATTCGCAATGCCTCTCTCCAGGTGGGCAAAGTGGAAATGTCATTCGACTTCTTATGGGGCGATACCTATATCGACGCGGTAGCTCCCATACCTCAATCCGTCAACCCGAAGCTCAGAAAGGCAGTATTGATTAGTAAAATTGAAGACCCAGCCGACATCTTGTTCATCGTTGATGACCGCGCCGGAAAACGGAAAAAAGCTGAGGATGAGCTATCCGTGCTTGGGGGTCTGGCCTCGACCATCTTGTTCAGTGACTTCCAACAGCACTATGGCGCCTCGATGCACTGAAAGAAGGACACCAGCTCCGCACACATAAAGCCCGCCCCGGCGGGTTTTCTTTTGCCCTCTGATCCTGCCTGCCTGACCCAAGCCCGCCACTGAGCGGGCTTTTTTGTGCCCGTGATAAAATAATCACAGTATGTGTTGACAGGGATAAACACGATGCGTGATATTACGTCCATGCCGCAGCGATGTGGCAGGCCCTCAAAAGGCCCTCGCTCTTTATACAACTCGACGCAACACCCAACAGACCGCATTGCCTCTACCGGCGACCGGCGATCAGACAGGCCCGAAAGCCTGCCCACGACAGGAACAACCTGGACGGCTGATCGAGAGCGAAACGCTCGAACCGCGCGAATGACCCGGCAAGCAATGCGCCCCGCCACCCTGGCGGTAATGAGGGACAGATTTCCTCGATGCCCTTCTCGCGAGGGGTATCAGGGAAATAAATCGCCCCGGAGGGCAAGAACATGGCAACCCGCAAACCCGCCGCAAGCACCCTGCTTAAACAGGCCAATGAGGCAATCGCCAAGCTGACCAAGGAGCTGGAGAGTACAAAAGGCACCATCAGCTATCACCAGGCACGCGCCATTGAAGCTACAAAGGAAATCGAGGACGTGCACGCCTTCTGTGATGCACTTCCAAACGTCGTGCCGCGCAAAGACGACAACGGGTACAACCAGCGGTCAGTGATGACCCGCCTGGCGGCGTGGCTGGCTACCAAATAGCACGCATGCCCAATCGAGGGGGAAGCGTGAGCCGGTGTGAGCGAGCCGGGCCTGAGAGACCGAACGATTTGCTGAAGCGCCTGGGCGACCGGGCGTTTTGGAAATCCACAGGAGCCCTGGAGGGCATATCAATGCCAGGCACATTCGAGCAAGGCTGGGCGGCAAGGCCGTTCGCAGAGCAGTTTCCGGAAATGGATGCGAAAGAGGCTGAGCGCCTCGACCGCCTGAACCACGCGATCACCTACCTCTACATGGCAGACATGCTGACCGATAGCCAGGTGAAGGCGATTCGAGAAAAGAAATTCCCGCGAGTGGTTACCAAGGCGGTTCTAGGCAAGTAAACAACCCCGCCCCGGTTCGCCGGCCATCTGCATCACCCCTTCCCCACTTACGACCGCAGCGGCAGACGCCAAGCCACCTCACGGTGGGTCTGGTCACCCGCGCTTGGCGTCTGGCCACTGCGGTTTTATCAGCGTCCCCGGAGGCGCCCATGAACGCACTACTCAAAGCACAGCTGCGCTATGACAACGCCGAACCGGCGGACGACAGCGCCGAACAGGAAGCACTACAGCGCTGGATCGACGATGCGGCCGAGCGCCTGGCCCGCGGCGAAGACATCAAAGTGTCCCGACGCGGCTGGCACGTGGCGACAGTGACGCACGCGGACTTCCTGCTGCGGGTTCAGGAGCACCTGACCTGCCGCCTCGATCAGGACGACGACCTGAACTTCGCCCAGCTGGTAGTCGATGCCATGTGCGGCAACGCTCGGCAGGCCATGGCGCGCCGGCTGCTGGGCCCTACGGATCACTCCTTGGGTGTCCTGCACGAGATCGCCGAGAGCATGGTTAAACACCTGGCCGAAGCCGGGGTTGAGCAGGACCGCGCGGACGACGAGCTATGAACAGCATCCACGTTCTGATCGGGCGCTATCTGGATGATCTGGAAGAGCGCCCAGTCCCGTTCTACGAGGCGATGGTCGAGAAGAAGATCATCGATGCCTACATGGGCGGCCAGATCAAGGCTGACGAGTTCCACTACTACTGCGAGCGCTTCCGGCGCCTTGCACAGCGTGACGTAAGGAGAGCGGCATGAGCACAGCACCAGAGGGGGCAACGCATCTGCTCCCGCTCAAGGAAGGCGTTCGAAGCGAGCCGGTTTACTACCGCACGCCATCAGTACATGGCGTCGCCCGGTGGGACGGTTCGCGCTGGGAGCCATGCGCTTACCTGCCGGAAGCCGCCATCCGGATCAAGCCTGGCCCGGACGCACGGCTAATCGAAGCCGCGCCTGATCTGCTGAAGGCTCTGCAAATGTGTATCGCCTGGATGGGCGATCGCCGGGACATATCTCCAGAGTCGATCGATGCATGGGTGAGAGGCCGCTATGCCATTGCCAAAGCCACGGGAGAACAGCCATGACCACCGCACCCTACCCCACAATTATCGACGAGCAACTGGCCCAACTGGAACGCAGCATGGCCATGATCGGATTCGCGCTGCCCGTAAACGAAGTCCTGGGCCTGCCCAGGGAGCACCGTGTCGCGGACCTGAAGCAAAGGCTGTCCGTGACCTTGAAGGGGAAGCGGGTGGCTGTGAGGGCGCGTCATGAATGATCGTGAATTGCTGGAGCTGGCGGCTAAGGCGGCTGGCGTACAGATCGTTCCTTGCACATGCAGGAATGAAGACTGGCCATTCAAATATGCGCCAAATGAGCAGCGGCGCGGGCACTGGAATCCGCTGCGCAATGACGGCGATGCGCTGCGGCTGGCAGTAGATCTCAGCCTGCAAGTAAAGCCCTGTGAAACCGGCGTAGATGTTTGCGACGAAGCTGGCGATGAGGTCTGGTGTGAGTTTACTGAGCCAAACTCTTGCCATTACCAGATGACTCGCCGCGCCATCGTCCGCGCTGCAGCTGAGATCGGGATGGCCATGCCATGACCACCTACCAACGCGCCAAGCGCATCGCCCGCCTACGCGGTTCATTCCTGGCCCTGCTGATCTGTAGCCTCTGGTTGCTGCTCAGCGCCCTGGGCGGGTCTGTTACTGCTTAAACCCCTTTCCCCTTCCCTTTCTGTATGCGCTCAGCGAAGCGCAGGGAGCCCCTATGTCTATGAACATGAAGATCTGGGATCAGGTCGAGAAGACCGATACCAGGTTCACCAAGGAAGCCAAGGTCGGCGGCCAGAACATCACCAGCCTGAACGGCACGGCGATGATCATGAAGGCCACCGAAGTGTTCGGGCCCGCGGGCATCGGTTTCGGCTGGAACATCGTGGAAGAGCGCTTCGACAAGGGCGCCGAGATGTTCAGCGGCGAGGGCGATAAGCGGGTCAGCCTGGGCTTCGAGTTGCACCACACGATCAAGATCGCCTTCTGGTTCAAGCTGGACGGCGAGCGTGGGGAGATTGAGCAGTACGGATGTACTCCGTACCTCTACAAGTCGAAGTATGGCACCACCACTGATGGCGAGGCACCGAAGAAGTCCCTGACAGATGCCATCAAAAAGTCCCTATCGATGCTCGGCTTCAGCGCTGACGTGTTCCTGGGCATGTTCGACGACCGCGATTATGTGGCCCAGCGCCAGGAAGAAGTGGCGGTCGAGCAGGCCGAAGACCGGGAAGCGGAGCTGGAGAAGCAGAATCAGGAGCGCCTGGAATATATCAAGTCGGTGGTTGAGACGATGCAGGGCGCCCAGACGCTGAATGAGCTGAAGAAGCTGCATGACGCCGCTGTCCGCCGCCTCACAGCGCGCCGGGATGATGCCGGGGTCAAGCGGATCGCTCGGGAGCTCGCCACGCTCACGCCCCGCTTCAATCAGGAGGCTGCAGCATGAGCCACCTCTACGAATTGACCGGCCAGTTCAAGGAGCTGGCTGTCCTAGCTGAGAACGCCGACGAAGACCTGGCTATCGCCGTCCGCGACACCATGGGCGCCATCGAGGCCGAGTTCAACGACAAGGCCCTGGCCGTAAGCCGGATCATCCTGAACATGGATTCGGACACGGATGCGCTGGACCGCGAGATTGAGCGCCTACAGGAGCGCAGGCGCCTGCTCACCAATCGCCAGAACCAGATTCGGGAATACCTCCGGGAGAACATGGAAGCGTCGGGCATCAGCAAGATCAGCTGCCCGCTGTTCACCATCACCCTGGCCAATGGTCGCGAATCGGTGGTCGTGGACGACCCGGACCAGCTGCCTGACGAGCTGATGCGGGTGAAGACCGACGTATCTCCCGACAAGACCGCAATTGCCGCCAAGCTGAAGGCTGGCGAAGAAATCCCCGGCGCGCGCCTGGAGCGTGGTCAGTCCTCCATTCGCATTAAGTGAGGCGTACATGAGCACCAACGACATCATCGCAGCGGCCACGGCAGGCCGAACTGGAGGCAGCTAAGGCTGCCTTCTTCGCATCTGGCGGCCGGATCGTGACGATTGATCGCACACCAGCCGGGCCGCTAGTCAGCACCACGGATGATCCGGAAGTGGTGGCCACCATTCGCGCTCACCGGCACTTGGGCGTGATCGCCGCTGCCAGAGCGGTTCACCTCCATACCAGCACGGTCAACAAGATAGCCTAGCTATGTAGGATGTGAAGTAGCGAAGGAATGGCTGACATTCTCTAATTTCAAGGCATGGATGGAAAAGCAAGATTGGGAAGGTAAGGAGCTTGATAAAGACCTGCTTTTCCCTGGTAACAAGATTTACTCGTCAGAAACATGTGTTTTCGTTGATGGCGCTACAAACTCATTTCTGACGAACACGTCCTCAAGAAAGAAGGACGGCTTGCCGCGAGGCGTGCTTACCCGTAATGGTAGATACACGGCTCGATGCTCCGTAGACGGAGTGCAGATTCACTTGGGAATTTATGATTCCCCGGAAGAAGCGCATTTGGCTTGGGTTTCTAAGAAGATAGAGCAAGCCAAAATTATTGCCGCCAAGCAAAGCGACCAAAAGGTTGCCAAAGCCATCATCCAGAGGTTTGAGAATTATGCAGCATGAAGAAGATAAGCCCGCGCCGACCGTGGCGCCATGCTGCCAGCCGAGCGAAGAAGAATTGGCAGCCTTGAAGGCCGGTGACTGTAGGCCAGAGGAGCTATGGGGCGGGCCTCGCCCGACTTGCCCGAAGTGCATAGCGCCGACCGTGGCGGCAGGGTTGCCATCCTTGGAGCCAGTGGCTTGGCTTGACCCTGATCGCGGGCTTGATTGGCTTGTAGATCGAATGACCGTGCCGCCTGGGTCAAAATTTGTTCGCCTAGACGCCTTCACAGCCTGGCTGAGCAAGGCGGCACAGGGGCTGCCGGAGCCGGTGGAACTGTCTGAGGACGTGAAAGAGTATCTGCGCGAAGGAAT
Organism: Pseudomonas massiliensis; assembly: GCF_000826105.1. Lineage (GTDB taxonomy): Bacteria > Pseudomonadota > Gammaproteobacteria > Pseudomonadales > Pseudomonadaceae > Aquipseudomonas > Aquipseudomonas massiliensis. The sequence continues at coordinate 2,269,175 of NZ_CCYK01000007.1, forward strand.
GGAGAACGCTACCGGCGGCGAAGATGATGATGTTGATTATGACTTCGCTAACGGGCTTGAGCAGCTTCTGCATCCTCTCGTTCGCCTAGACGCCTGTACCCAGGTAGTGGCTGGCATGGCTGCGCGGAATGCCGAGTTGGAGGCGGAGGTGGAACGATCCGAAAAGCACCGAAATGACTTGGCCGACACGATCGTTTCTCAGCGAACTGACATCGGCGCCCTGCGCGCCAAGAACGCCGAGTTGGTGGGGTTGCTGCGTAAGGCATGGCGTGGCCCGCGCACTGATGAAGATTGCGAAGCTATTGATGCCGCCCTGGCCGACGACACCCTCTCTCCCAACACCCCAGCCTAACCCCCTTCCCTATTCAGCCTGCCGGTGGCGGTGGGTGAGGTATTGCTATGTCCGAAATTAAGCACACGCCTGGTCCCTGGGTTTTGATGCGCCACGGTGTCATCCACGGCGGCCCTGTCAGGGAGTACACCAATGGTAAAGGCCAATCACAAATTGCCTTGGCCACGGGCGCCGACTTCATGGAGCTTGGGGAGCAGCAGAAGAATGCTCAGTTGATGGCCGCCTCGCCCGATCTGCTCGCCGACTTGGCCCTGGCCGCCGCAACACTGCGCCGCTATGAAGAGCTACACCGAGCCAAGGGCACCGCAGAGAGCGCCGAGAAGGCTGAAGTGAACGCCAACCTGGCCGCCCGCTTCGAAGCGACCATCGCCAAGGCCACCGCCTAACCCCGACCGCCGCCCCGGGCGGCCTGGAGATACCCATGGAGACTGAAATTCTCTCCGAAGAGGAGCTGGCTGAGGTCACCGGCTACAAGCAACGGCACTACCAGCGCCGCTGGCTGCGCGATCGCGGCTGGCGCTTTGTAGAAAGCCGCGGCGGCCGGCCCTTGGTCGGGCGTGCCTATATGCGCCTGATGTTGGGCCTCGCGCCCACGCCAGGGCTGGTGAGCCCGCCGCCCCTTCCTGAACCCTCATGGACACCTGACTTTTCGAGAATCAACTGAGCATGCGGCCCAGGAATACAGAATATCGGCATTTGCCGCCACGGATGTATCAACGCACCAGAACACGCAAGAACGGAAAAACTTGGGTCGCCTACTATTACCGCGACCAGACAGGGAAAGACATCCCTCTAGGAAAGGATCTGGATCAGGCCCGCATGAAGTGGGCTGAGCTCGAAGCGAGGGACAAGCCCTCGGACTTGAAAGTCATGAAGTCGATCTTCGACCGATATGAACGAGACATTATCCCGAAGAAGGCCGCGCGAACCCAGCGGGACAACCGCGCCGAGCTGAAGCACCTTCGCGCCGTGTTCGACACTGCCCCTGTCGACGCCATCAGCCCATCGATGATCGCCCAATACCGGGACGCACGGACGGCAAAGGTCCGCGCCAACCGGGAGATCGCTACGCTATCGCACGTCTTCAACATGGCTCGAGAGTGGGGGCTCACTGCCAAGGAGAATCCCTGCCAGGGCGTTCGCAAGAACAAGGAGGCGCCGCGGGACTACTACGCCAACGAGGCAGTCTGGGCAGCCGTATACCAATCCGCGGCGCCGGAGCTGCAGGAAGCCATGGATCTGGCGTACCTGACCGGACAGCGCCCAGCGGACGTGCTGCTGATGCGCCGGGACGACATCGAGGGCGATTACCTACTTGTGCAACAGAACAAGACCAGCCAGAAGCTGCGGATCATGATGCGCCACGAGGATGGTTCGCTGAACAGCCTGGGCCGGCTGGTGGAGATGATCGACAAGCGCACAGCGGAGCATGCCTCGCAGTACCTGCTCATCAGCAAACACGGCAAGCGCCTGACTGCGCCCATGCTTCGCCGCCGCTGGGATGATGCCAGGGCGAAGGCTAGCGAGCTTGCGACCGCCGCCGGCGACACCCTATTAATAGCGCGCATCCAGGCTTTCCAGTTCCGGGACATTCGGCCGAAAGCCGCATCGGAGATCAAGAACCTGGAGGACGCCAGCCTGCTGCTTGGGCACACCAAGAGCGACATCACTAAGAAGGTCTACCGGCGCGTCGGCGTCACCGCCAAGCCGGCGAAATAGGCTGAGTTCTGGAACTGTTCCATTTCTATTCTGGAACGCCTGCTTTTTAGGCCTTCGGAAGCGCCAGCCCCAAAAACACAAAACCCCTGATTTCTCAGGGGTTTGAAGATGGCGGAGGCGTAGAGATTCGAACTCTAGGATAGTTGCCCATCGGCGGTTTTCAAGACCGCTGCCTTAAACCACTCGGCCACACCTCCTCGTATTGCGGGCGCCATCATACCGGAATGAAATACGCTGTCAAACACTGACGCTGGCTTTGTTGCCTGGCTTTGGTATGCTCATTTGCGACCAAAGCTTTCAGGGGCGGATATGGCGCTTGCCCCCGGGCCGAAAGGCCTGTTCAATCGCCTCATCAACGACCTAAAGGAGTTTCGCCATGCGCGAACAGGATTACACCCTCAGCCAGAGCGCGAAAAGCGCCGAGCTGGAAGTCAGCCGAGTGCTGCGCAACACCTATGGCCTGCTTGCCCTTACCCTCGCGTTCAGCGCCCTGATGGCGTTCGCGGCGCAGCAGATGAACGTCCGCTACCCGAACGTATTCGTGGTGCTGATCGGCTTCTATGGTTTGTTCTTCCTCACCAGCAAGCTGCAGGATTCGGTCTGGGGCATCGTCTCCACCTTCGCCCTCACCGGCTTCATGGGCTTCATCCTCGGGCCTATCCTAAACCGCTACCTGGGCATGGCCGGTGGCGCCGAGGTGGTGAGTTCCGCTTTCGCCATGACCGCGCTGGTATTCGGTGGCCTGTCGGCCTATGTGCTGATCACCCGCAAGGACATGTCCTTCCTGTCCGGGTTCATCACAGCTGGCTTCTTCGTGCTGCTGGGCGCTACCGTGGCGGGCCTGTTCTTCCAGATCAGCGGCTTGCAACTGGCTATCAGCGCGGGCTTCGTGCTGTTCTCATCCGTGTGCATCCTGTTCCAGACCAGCGCCATCATTCATGGCGGTGAGCGCAACTACATCATGGCGACCGTCAGCTTGTATGTTTCCATCTACAACCTGTTCGTGAGCCTGCTGCAACTGTTCGGCCTGATGGGCCGGGACGACTGATACGTTGCTTACCCCTAGCCCGCTTCGGCGGGCTTTTTTGTGCCTGAACGATTAGAATCAGGGCATTCTGTTACTCGGAAGCGTCATGAAATTCGCTATCGCTGTGATGTCTTCACCCCATGCCCCAGCTACGCGGCGTGCGCTTCGTTTCACCGAGGCGGCACTGGCGGCCGGCCATGACGTAGTCCGTGTTTTTTTCTATGGTGAGGGCGTGCATACGGCCTCGGCCAGCCTGGTAGTGCCTCAGGATGAAGTGGACGTTGGCGCGCAATGGCGCTCGCTGATCGCTGAGCGACAGCTGGACGCCGTTGTCTGTATCGCTGCCGGCTTGCGGCGCGGCGTTCTGAATGCCGAGGAAGCCGCCCGCTGGGAACGCCCTGCCGCCGCGGTGCTGCCGCCGATCGAGCTCTCCGGCCTGGGACAACTGCACGAAGCCGCTCAGCATGCTGACCGTTTGATCTGTTTTGGAGGAGACTGAGATGGCCAAATCCTTGCTGGTCATCAGCCGCAGCGCGCCTGGGCATGGTCTCTTCGCCCGGGAAGCCCTCGACATAGCACTCGCCGGGGGCGCCTACGATTTACCCCTGGGCATGCTCTTCCTGGATGACGGCGTGTTTCAACTGGCCGCGCAACAGCGTCCGGAGCTCCTCCAGCAAAAAAGCCTGGCCGCCAATCTGCAAGCCTTGTCGTTGTTCGGCGTTGATGAGCTTTTCGCTTGCTCCTTCAGCCTTGCCGAGCGCGGCCTGGCCCAGGAGGACTTGGCACTGGCTGTGCAGGTATTGCCAGTGGAGGCGATCTCGCCCTTGCTTAACCGATTCGACGAGGTGATCACGCTCTGATGGCGACTCTCCATGTACTTTCGGCTTCGCCTTTCACTGACGGCCGGTTGGGCAGCTGCCTTCGTATGCTTGGCCCTGACGACGGTCTACTGCTGTGCGGCGAAGCGGTGCAAGCCCTGCGCCCAGGAACGGAAATTTTCGCGCGCCTGGCCAGGCTTTCGTCCACGAAACTGTACGCCCTGATGGAAGATTGTGAGGCGCGGGGCTTGGAGGCCGAAGCAGCCCAACAGCTGGACTATCCCGCTTTCGTTGAGCTGAGCCTGGCCTACGACAGGGTGAATACATGGCTGTAACCAGGATCGACGTCGAAGGCCGTGACATCCTGCTGGACAAAGACGGCTTTCTGGTAAACCTGGCTGACTGGTCGCCCGCCGTGGCGGCAGTGCTGGCCGAACGCGAAGGCATGGTTCTCACCTCAGCCCATGCTGAGGTATTGAATGCGCTGCGTCAGTTCCACGCGCAGTTCCAGCTGTCACCAGCCACGCGGCCGCTGGTCAAGTACATCGCCACCATGCTGGGCACAGACAAAGGCAACAGTGCCTACCTCAATCAACTGTTCAAGGGCACTCCCGCCAAGCTTGCCGCCAAGCTGGCCGGCCTGCCCAAACCGGCCAATTGCATATGACCCTACCTGAACCGCTTCGCCTGGACACTCCTGCTGAACATCCTTTCGCGGAATTCGTCCGCATCCTTGGCAAGGGAAAGCGTGGCGCCCGCGCCCTGACTCGGGAGGAAGCGTTCCGCGCCATGGGCATGGTATTGGACGGCGATGTGGAAGATACCCAGTTGGGCGCCTTTCTGATGCTGTTGCGTCACAAGGAAGAAAGCGCCGAGGAACTGGCCGGGTTCACCGAGGCCGTGCGCGCTCGGGTCAAGGCGCCTGCGCTGAATGTAGACCTGGACTGGCCTTCCTATGCCGGGAAAAAACGCCACCTGCCTTGGTACCTGCTGGCGGTGAAATGCCTGGGCCAGAATGGGCTGCGGGTATTCGTTCATGGTGGCGGCGCGCATACGGCGGGACGGCTGTACACCGAGCACTTGCTCGATGCTCTCGATCTATCGCTGTGTCGCGATTGGCAAGCGGTTGGCGCCGCGCTGGATGCCACAGGGGTGGCTTTCGCTCCGCTGTCGGATTGGGCACCGGCATTGCAGCGCATGATCGACCTGCGTAATACCCTCGGCCTGCGCTCACCCATTCATTCCCTGGCCCGGGTACTCAACCCTCTGGGCGCCCGCTGCGGCCTGCAAAGCATCTTCCACCCTGGCTACCAGCCCGTGCACCGGGAGGCGGCTCGTCTGCTGGGTGACACTTCCATCGTGATCAAGGGTGATGGTGGAGAGCTGGAAGTCAATCCGGATGCGGCCTGCCACCTTTATGGCACCGCCGGTGGCGAGGCTTGGGACGAGGAATGGCCACAGATGTCAGCGCAGCGTCATCTGAAACCGGGCTATCTGGACCCGGCTCAGCTGAACGCTGTCTGGCGTGGGGAAGCCGAGGACCGCTATGGCGAGCTGGCGACTATCGCCACCATGGCGCTGGCCTTGCGGGGCCTGGGCAAGCCCCAGGAAGAAGCCTTCGCGAAGGCACGTGCCTGGTGGGGAGCACGGAACTCGGCCCACTGACACAGGAAGCGTCAGGCTGAAGCGTCTCCTTCGAACCAGGCCAGTTTCTCCCGCAGTTGCACCACCTCACCGACGATCACCAGCGTAGGCGCATGTACCTCATGGCGAGCCACCAGATCCGGCAGGTCCGCCAGGGTGCCGGTGAAGACGCGCTGTTGCGCGGTCGTCCCCTGCTGCACCAAGGCCGCCGGCGTGTCCGGCGCGCGGCCATGGCGAATCATGCCCGCGCAGATGGCCGGCAGGCCCACCAGCCCCATGTAGAACACCACCGTTTGCGCCGGAGCCACCAAGTCGTCCCAGGGCAGGTCACTGCTTCCGTCCTTGAGATGACCAGTAACGAAGCGCACGGACTGGGCATAGTCCCGATGGGTCAACGGGATGCCGGCATAAGCCGCGCAGCCGCTCGCCGCGGTGATACCCGGCACTACCTGGAAGGGAATGCCGTGGGCGGCGAGTTCTTCGATTTCCTCGCCGCCGCGCCCGAAGATGAAGGGGTCGCCCCCCTTCAGGCGTACTACCCGCTTGCCTTCCTGGGCCAGGCGCACCAGTTGCTGGTTGATCTGGTCCTGGGGCACGGCGTGATCCGCGCGACGCTTGCCCACGTAGATGCGTTCAGCGTCCCGCCGGCACAGTTCGATGATGGCTGGCGCAACCAGCCGGTCATAGAGCACCACGTCCGCTTGCTGCATGAGGCGCAAGGCCTTGAACGTCAGCAGGTCAGGATCGCCCGGGCCCGCCCCGACCAGATAGACCTCACCAGGGGCGTGGGGCGGTGCCCCTTCTACCCGCTCGGCCAGCATGCTGGCCGCTTCGCTGCTCCGGCCCGCCAATTGGCGATCCGCGATGGGGCCTTGGAAGACTTCTTCCCAAAAGGCGCGACGCTGATTGACGTTGGGGAAGCGCTGCTTGACCCGGTCACGGAACCCAGCCGCCAGCTTGGCCAGCTCGCCGTAGGCCGCGGGTATCCACGCCTCCAGACGAGCGCGAATCAGCCGAGCCAAGACCGGGGCGTCCCCACCGCTGGATACCGCCACCACCAAGGGCGAGCGGTCGACGATAGCCGGGAAGATCACCGTGCACAGGGCGGGTGCATCCACTACGTTCACCGGGATGCACCGCGCTTGTGCGTCGGCGGATACCTGGGCATTCAATGGTGCATCATCGGTGGCGGCAATCACCACCGCGCAGCCGTTCAGGTCTCCCGCGGTATATCCGCGCTCGAAGACTTCACCGCCGCCACGCTCCACCAGGGCCGCCAGCTGGGCATCTACCTGCGGCGCCACCACGCGAAGGCGCGCGCCGGCATCCGTAAGCAGGCGACTCTTGCGCAGCGCGATCTCTCCGCCGCCCACCACAAGCACAGGACGCCCGGTGAGCTTATGAAACAGCGGCAGGAAATTCATTCAACCGATTACCTCGAGGCCAGCCATATAGGGTTTGAGCACCTCGGGCACACGGATGGAGCCGTCGGCCTGCTGGTAGTTTTCCAGAATGGCCACCAAGGTACGCCCCACCGCTAGACCGGAACCATTGAGGGTGTGCACCAGTTCCGGCTTGCCCGTTTCCGGGTTGCGCCAGCGGGCTTGCATACGCCGTGCCTGGAAGTCGCCAGTGTTCGAACACGAGGAAATTTCCCGGTACTTGTCCTGGCTGGGCACCCAGACTTCCAGGTCATAGGTCTTGGTCGCGCTGAATCCCATGTCGCCGGTGCACAGAGCCAACACCCGGTACGGCAGTTCCAGGGCCTGAAGCACACGCTCCGCGTTGGCCGTCAAGCTTTCCAGGGCGTCCATGGACTTGCTCGGCTCAACGACCTGTACCATCTCGACCTTGTCGAACTGGTGCTGGCGGATCATGCCGCGGGTATCGCGCCCGGAGGCGCCCGCCTCGCTGCGGAAGCAGGGCGTATGGGCCACCAGCTTGATCGGCAGTGCCTTCGGATCGAGAATCTGATCGGCGACCAGGTTCGTAAGGGAAACTTCCGCGGTCGGGATCAGATAAAGATCCGCCTCGCCCGCCCGGGCGATCTTGAACAGGTCTTCCTCGAACTTCGGCAACTGACCGGTGCCCTGTAGCGCCGGTGCTTGCACCAGGTAAGGCGTATAGGCTTCCTCGTAGCCATGCTCGCTGACATGCAGGTTGATCATGAACTGCGCCAGCGCCCGGTGCAGCCGTGCGATAGGACCGCGCAATACGGCGAAGCGGGCACCGGAAAGACGCGCGGCGCTTTCGAAGTCCAGCCAGCCGAAGCGCTCGCCGAGGGCGACGTGATCCTTGACCTCGAAGTCGAAGGTGGTGGGCGTACCCCAGCGGCGCACTTCCACGTTGTCGTCTTCGTCCTTGCCTGTGGGCACCGAGGCGTCCGGCAGGTTGGGCAAGCCCAGGAGGATGCTGTCGAGCTGCGCCTGAATGTCGTCCAGCTCAGCCTTGCCCTGGGCCAGTTCGTTCGCCATGCGCTCGACGTCCGCCATCAAGGGTGCGATGTCCTCGCCCTTGGCCTTGGCCTGGCCAATGGATTTGGAACGACTGTTGCGCTCGGCCTGCAGTTGTTCGGTGCGGGTCTGCACCACCTTGCGCTGGGCCTCCAGGGCTTCGATGCGGGCGACGTCGAGCGTGAAGCCACGGGTGGCCAGGCGCTCGGCAACGTCTTGCAGTTGGCCGCGTAACAGTTTCGAATCGAGCATTGGGTTCTCTCGTTGTTCAGAGTTTGGTCAAGTACAGGCCAGCCCAGGTCGCGAGCAGGCCGCCAAGGACACTGGCAGCGGCATAGCCGAAGGCCAAGGGTGCCTGGCCGCTTTCCAGCAGCCGCAGGGTGTCCAGGGAAAAGGATGAAAAGGTGGTCAGGCCGCCGACGAAGCCGACGACCAGGCCAGCCTTGAGGTACAGCGGCGCGTCCGGACGCGCCAGAAAAGCCCCGTAAAGATAGCCAATGATCAGACAGCCCACGAGGTTCACCGCCAGGGTTGCCAGGTAATAATGTCGCGGGTAGTTGGCGGTCACCCAGGTACCCGTGGCGAACCGGAGCAATCCGCCAAAAATGCCGAACACGGCCACCGATACCACTGTGGGAATCACGATTTCCTCCGCTGCAAGGGGCTGGCCCGGTCCAGTTCCGCCAAGTGCTTGAGTTTTTCGCCGATCTTCAGTTCCAGACCACGCGGCACGGGCTGATAATAATGCCGTGGTGCCATACCTTCGGGGAAGTAGTCTTCACCCGCGGCATAAGCGTCCGGCTCGTCATGCGCATAGCGGTATTCGTCGCCATAGCCCAGGTTCTTCATCAGCCTGGTAGGCGCGTTGCGCAAGTGAAGCGGCACTTCCAGTGAGCCCAGGCCAGCGGCATCGGCCTTGGCGGCCTTGAACGCGGTGTAGACAGCGTTGCTCTTGGGCGCGCACGCCAGATAGACGAGGGCCTGGGCCACCGCCAATTCACCCTCCGGGCTGCCGAGCCGTTCCTGTACATCCCAGGCGGAAAGGCAAAGCGCCAGGGCGCGAGGGTCCGCGTTGCCTATGTCTTCGCTGGCCATGCGTACCACGCGCCGTGCAATGTAAAGCGGGTCGCAACCGCCGTCGAGCATCCGCGCATACCAATAGAGCGCGCCGTCTGGGTTGGAGCCGCGCACGGATTTGTGCAAGGCGGAGATCTGATCGTAGAAAGCCTCCCCGCCCTTGTCGAATCGGCGGAGGGTGTCGCCGAGCAGGCTTTGCAGCAGTTCTACGGTGATTGCCTGGCCGTCTTCGACCAGGTCGGATGCATTTTCCAGCAGGTTCAACAAGCGACGGCCGTCACCGTCGGCGGCCGCCATGAGCATGGCGAAAGCGCCCTCCTCCAGACTCAGCCGACGCTCCCCCAGGCCACGGGGTTCATTCAGGGCACGCTGCACCAGCTGGCGCATGGCGGCTTCGTCGAGACTCTTGAGCACATACACCCGGGCCCGGGACAGCAAAGCATTGTTGAGTTCAAAGGAGGGGTTTTCGGTGGTAGCGCCCACGAAGATCAGGGTGCCGTCTTCGACGAAAGGCAGGAAGGCATCCTGCTGAGACTTGTTGAATCGGTGAACCTCATCCACGAACAGCAGGGTGCGTCGACCGTATTGCGCGGCCTGCTGACGGGCGACCTCCACCGCCTGGCGGATCTCCTTCACCCCGGCCAGCACCGCGGAGACGGTGACGAAATGGGCATCGGAAACCTTGGCCAACAGCTGGGCCAGGGTGGTCTTGCCCACCCCGGGCGGCCCCCAGAAGATCATTGAATGCAGCGCGCCCTGTTCCAGCGCCTCGCGTAGGGGCTTGCCGCGGGCAAGGAGGTGATCCTGGCCCACGTATTCATCAAGCGTACTGGCGCGCAGCCTCGCCGCCAGGGGCTGGGCGGGTGGGGCGGAACTGAACAGGTCCATCAGGACGGCGAGGCCTTATTCCTGGATGACGTCGGCGCCCTTGGGGATCAGGACGGCGAGGCCTTATTCCTGGATGACGTCGGCGCCCTTGGGGATGGCGAACGTAAACTTGCTGGCCGGTACCGGCTCGTTGGCCTTCACGCCCATGAACAGGATATTGGTGCGCTGGCCGACGCTGTCGATCAACTGCATGTCATTGATCAAGCCCCGCCGGAATGACAAGCGCAGGGAGTCGAAGAGCGTGTCATTGGTTTTCGGCTTGAGCACGAAGTCCATCACATCGCCTGCCTGCTTGGCGGTGATGTCGAAGCTCTGGCTGATCTTGGACACGTCACCGGAGAGCAGCAAGGCGGGCGTCTGGGTCAGGCGCTGGTCCAGCTTCTTGATAGTCACCTGTTCCAGGTCCGGGTCCCAGAGGGATACCTTCTGGCCGTCGGACACCATCAACTGCTCCTGCGGCGCATCGGTGTGCCAATTGAAGAGCCCAGGGCGCTGCAAGGTCATCTCGCCGCTGGTTTCCTGCAATTGAGTACCGCCTGCGTCCAGGGTGAGCTGGGAGAAGCGCCCGGTGAGGGTTTGCGACTTCTCCAGCAGCTGGGTCAGGGACTTCACCGCCTGCTCATCGGCCACCACGGAAGCGCTGGCCAAGGCCAGCGCGGACACCAACAACATGCGAATCAGGCGCATGATAATCCTCTAGTCAGAAAGCCAGCCGGCGGCGTCGGACGCCGGCGTTTTAGTCCCGCGCCGGGCCCGGCGCGATCACATCGCGGCTGCCGTTGCTGTTCATGGGAGTGACCACACCCGCCATTTCCATGGCCTCGATCATGCGCGCCGCCCGGTTGTAGCCAATCTTCAATTTTCTCTGCACCGAGGAAATGGAGGCCCTGCGGCTCTCCAATACGAAAGCCACGGCTTCGTCATAGAGCGCATCGCTTTCGCTGTCTTCGCCGTCGCCGCCACCGCCGCCTTCGTAGCTGCCGCCACTGCCTTCCTCTACCCCGTTGAGAATATCGTCGTTGTAGTCAGGCGAGCCACGCATCTTCCAGGCTTCCACCACGCGGTGCACTTCGTCATCGGAAACGAACGCGCCGTGAACGCGAATCGGCAGGCTGGTACCGGGCGGCATGTACAGCATGTCACCGTGGCCTAGCAACTGCTCGGCGCCGCCCTGATCGATGATGGTCCGCGAGTCGATCTTGCTGGACACCTGGAACGCCATGCGAGTGGGAATGTTTGCCTTGATCAGGCCGGTGATCACGTCCACCGACGGGCGCTGGGTGGCCAGGATCAGGTGGATGCCGGCGGCACGGGCCTTCTGGGCGATACGGGCGATAAGCTCTTCGACCTTCTTGCCCACGATCATCATCATGTCGGCGAATTCATCGACCACAACCACGATGGTGGGCAGGGTATTGAGCAGTGGCGCTTCGTCTTCCATGCTCTCGCGCCGGTAGAGCGGGTCACCCAGCGGATGGCCCGCTTCCTGAGCCTCCTTGACCTTGCGGTTGAAGCCGGCCAGGTTGCGCACGCCCATGGCCGCCATCAGCTTGTAGCGGCGCTCCATCTCCGCCACGCTCCAGCGCAGGGCGTTGGCGGCGTCCTTCATGTCCGTCACTACCGGGCACAGCAGGTGCGGGATGCCTTCGTAGATGGACAGTTCCAGCATCTTCGGGTCGATCATGATCAACCGCGCATCCTGTGGCGTGGACTTGAACAGGATCGACAGGATCATTGCGTTCACCCCCACGGACTTGCCGGAGCCGGTGGTACCGGCGACCAGCAGGTGGGGCATCTTGGCCAGGTCGGTGATCACCGGCTTGCCGCCGATGTCGTGACCGAGGGCCAGGGCCACCGGCGATTGCGCCTCATCATACTGCGGCGTGGAAAGCACTTCGGAGAAACGGACGATCTGGCGGTCTTCGTTGGGAATCTCGATGCCCACCGTGGTCTTGCCCGGAATCACTTCCACCACGCGAACGCTGGTGACAGCGAGCGAGCGCGCCAGGTCCTTGGCCAGATTGGAAATGCGGCTGACCTTGACCCCCGCGGCGGGCTGAATCTCATAGCGCGTAATGACAGGCCCCGGGTGGATGGAGTCTACCGTAACCTCGACGCCGAATTCCTTGAGCTTGATTTCGAGCAGCTGGCCGACACCCGCCAGGGATTCGGGCGAATACTGGACCTGCTTCTTTTGCACCGGATCGAGGATCGATAACGGGGGGATGGTGCCTTCCAGCGCCGCATCCACCATCGGTGGCTCCGGCTTTTCCGGAAACAGACGCCGCACGGGTTCAGCCTTCGGAGCCGGGACCGGCACAGCCGGAGCTTGCGCGGCAGGCGCGATGATAGGTGGCATCGCCGGCGCGGACACCTGGGCAACAGGGCGCACGGCCGCCAGCCGGGGCGCCTCGCTGGGCACTTCCGCGTCCAGGGCAGAGAAGCTTTCCAGCTCATCCTCGTCGTCCCACGGCATGCGCAGAGCGACCTCGGGCACCCTGGCCCGAGCGATCGCCGGCGCGCCTGCCATGGCGAATGCCGGGGTGGACACCGCGGCCGCTGGCGCCACCACCTCACCGCCGAAGACCGGTTCCTGCCGCACCGCTACCGGTTGCGTCCGGGCCTCGCTGCGTGGTTCCACACGAGTTTCCTTGCGGGGCGGCGGTGCTTCCACATGCACGGGCTCATCGTCTCGCAGGCGCGCCACCAGGCGTCTTTGCTCGCTACGCGCCGCCCACCAGCGGCTGGCCGCGCCCGTGACCAGTTCGAAGAGGTCCAGGGTGATCTTGCCCGTGGTGTCCATGACCGCAAACCAGGAAAGATCCGTGAATACGGTGAGCCCGAACAGGAAAAGCGCGATGAACAGCAGCGTACTGCCCTGGACGTTGAGGGCGTTGCGGGCCAGGTCCCCAAGGCTTTCGCCCAGGGCGCCGCCGGCGGAGGCCGGCAGGCTGGCGGCGGAATGGAAGTGCAGATGTGCCAGCGCCGCCCCGGATAGCACCAGGAACACCAGGCCGATCAGCCGCCAGGAGAACAGCCAGCCGCTCCACTGCCATGGCTGATGGCGCTCGCGGAAGATCTGCCAGGCTTTGACGCCCAACAGCAGCGGGAATATGTAGGCAAAGTACCCCAGCACCATGAACAGGATGTCCGCGGCGTAGGCACCGGCGCGCCCAGCGGCGTTCTGGACCTGGCCGACGCTGGTGCCCGTGTGGCTCCAGCCCGGATCGCCCTGGTCGTAGCTCAGCAAGGCCATCCAGAGGTAAAGGCACAGCGCCGCCATGGCAATGAGAGCGCCCTCTTTCAAGCGGTAGTGCAGCTGTTGCCGCCAGAGAGGGACGGGGACGGGTTTAGCGGTAGACTTCTTCAAAACGCGTTCTTTCCTGCGCGGTGCGCGCGACCCAGGGACTGTATCGCGGCCGGTTCCGTTCATGGCTGACCATTGTACGGATTTACAGTACCGATGTCATAGGGTGGCGCTAGGCCAGTGTTCCGGGCGAGCACGGGCGGGCAACTGATAAAATGATTCCGATTTGACCATGGTTTTCTTGACCTGACAAAGGGTTAAAGCCTTTATTTGCTTATCTGCGTGAAGCTTCATGGACCGGCAGGCCGGCACGAGGGTTCCCGGCCGCTTGGCCCGCTGGCCATCGGCCGGGTATCTGCATATGGACTCGACGACAGCGACCAACGAGGGCGATACTCTCCCCTCCCCTTTCGCTCGACCTGTCATTCCGATGCTGACCTGGCTGACCCGCAACGACCTGAGCTTCCCACCCCTGGAGCGAGCCCTGCGCAACCCTAACGGTCTGCTGGCCGTTGGCGGGGACCTGACCCCGGAACGCCTGGTCGCGGCCTATAGACATGGCTGTTTTCCATGGTATGAACAAGGCCAGCCTGTAATGTGGTGGTCTCCCGACCCCCGCATGGTAGTGGCGCCGGCCGCTGTCAGAGTATCGCGCAGCTTGCGCAAGACCCTGCGCCAGGGCCACTTTCAGATCACACTGGACGAGGCATTCATCCAGGTCATACAGGCCTGCGCCGCGCCTCGTGCCTATGCCCAGGGCACCTGGATCACCCTTGCCGTCGAGCAGGCCTATACCGAGCTGCATCGGCGCGGCATCGCCCACAGTGTCGAGACCTGGCGAGACGGCCAACTCGTTGGCGGGCTCTACGGTATCGCGATGGGCCGGTTGTTCTTCGGTGAATCCATGTTCAGCCGAGCAACCGATGCGTCCAAGGTCGCGTTCGCCTATCTGGCCGAGTACCTGAACAGCCATGGTTTCGTACTGATCGACTGCCAGATGCATACCCGTCATCTGGAAAGCTTCGGCGCAAGGGAAATTGCGCGTACCGAATTCGTCCAATACCTTGAGCGCTACCTGGATGCGAGCAGCACGGCTACCTGGGGTCGCTAGGCGAGTGACGCCACGCTGGCATACACTCACTGAGTAAGCTTCGATCGAGGGTTGATCATGACCGAGTTGGCGCGCCTGAAGTTCTATGCCACTCAACCCCATGCCTGCAGCTACCTGCCGGATGAGCAGGCCACCACGCTGTTCCTCGACCCGAGCCAGCCGATGGACCCGAGCGTTTACGCCGACCTTTCAGAGCTGGGCTTTCGTCGCAGCGGTGACCACCTTTACCGCCCTCATTGCCAGCGCTGCAATGCCTGCGTGCCGGCCCGCATCCCGGCGGCGCGCTTCCTGCCCAGCCGACAGCAAAAGCGTATCCTCAAGCGCAACGCCGATATTCAGGTACAAGCGACCCGCCCGCGCTTCACCGAAGAATATTTCGACCTTTACAGGCGCTATATCGAACAGCGCCACAGTGACGGCGACATGTACCCGCCCAGTCGCGACCAGTTTTCCACTTTCCTAGTGCGGGACCTGCCGTTTTCCCGTTTCTACGAGTTCCGCCTCGAGGGCCGGCTCATGGCCGTAGCGGTCACAGATCTGCTGCCCAACGGCCTGTCGGCCGTCTACACCTTCTACGAACCCGAGGAAGAGCGACGCAGCCTGGGCCGCTTTGCCATTCTGTGGCAGATCGGGGAAAGCTTACGGCTGAACCTTGGGGCTGTGTATCTTGGCTACTGGATCAAGAACTGCAAGAAGATGAACTACAAGACCCAGTACCGCCCAATCGAACTGCTGATCAACCAGCGGTGGGTCACACTGAACTGAGCCCTTGGCGCGTGGTCCCTTTTTCGGGCACAATATGCGCCGCTTTTGCCTGGCGCAGTTGCACCGGGCCACTTTCTGGATACCGAGGGCTTTACTGCATGTCGAAAGAAGACAGCTTCGAAATGGAAGGCACTGTCGTCGACACCCTGCCCAACACCATGTTCCGCGTGGAGTTGGAAAACGGGCACGTCGTTACCGCGCATATTTCTGGAAAGATGCGCAAGAACTACATCCGAATCCTGACCGGCGACAAGGTCCGCGTCGAGCTGACCCCTTACGACCTCAGCAAGGGCCGCATCACCTACCGCGCTCGCTGATAGCTCGAAACGACAAAGCCCGGCTTCCAAGCCGGGCTTTTCGTATGCGTGTGACTGACAGGGTGCGGCGAGAGCGAACCCTCGCCGCGTGCCTCAGGCCATTTCGGCGGCGGTTTCGAAGTCGAACGTAAGCTCGCCATCCTTGATATCGATATGCACCACCCCGCCATGTTCCGACAGCTCGCCGAACAGGATCTCTTCAGCCAGGGGCCGCTTGATCTTGTCCTGAATGAGTCGGGCCATGGGCCGGGCACCCATTTGCGCATCGTAGCCACTTGCCGCCAGCCAGCTGCGGGCGGCATCGGTGACTTCGAGTTGCACACGCTTGTCTTCCAGTTGCGCCTGCAGTTCGGTGAGGAATTTGTCCACCACGCTCTTGATGACTTCGTGACTGAGGCGGCCGAACTGGATGATGGTATCCAACCGATTGCGGAATTCCGGCGTGAAGCTCTTCTTGATCACTTCCATGGCATCGGAGGAATGATCCTGCTGAGTGAAGCCGATGGAGGCCCGCGCAGCGGTTTCCGCACCTGCGTTGGTGGTCATGATCAGAATCACGTTGCGGAAGTCTGCCTTGCGCCCGTTGTTGTCGGTCAGGGTGCCGTGGTCCATGACCTGCAGCAGCAGGTTGAAGACTTCCGGATGCGCCTTTTCGATTTCGTCGAGCAACAGCACGCAATGCGGCTGCTTGGTGATCGCCTCGGTGAGCAGCCCGCCCTGGTCGAACCCTACATACCCGGGAGGCGCGCCTATCAGGCGGGATACCGTATGCCGCTCCATGTACTCGGACATGTCGAAGCGTACCAGCTCGATACCCAGCGCTTTGGCCAGCTGGCGGGCGGCCTCGGTCTTGCCTACCCCGGTCGGGCCGGCGAAGAGGAATGAACCTACAGGTTTGTCCGGCGCCTTGAGGCCGGCACGTGAGAGCTTGATCGCCGTCGACAGCGAGTCGATGGCCGCGTCTTGACCGAATACCGTCAACTTCAGGTCGCGCTCCAGGTTACGCAGCAGTTCCTTGTCGGAGCTGTTGACGTGCTTCGGAGGAATGCGCGCGATCTTGGCGATGATGTCCTCGACCTGGGGCACCTCGATGCGCTTGACCCGAGCCTCAACCGGCTGCAGGCGCTGATAGGCGCCAGCTTCGTCGATCACGTCGATGGCCTTGTCCGGCATATGGCGGTCGTTGATGTAGCGAGACGCCAGTTCGGCCGCGGCACGCAGGGCTTCGTCACTGTACTCGATGCTGTGGTGCTGCTCGAAACGGTTCTTCAGGCCACGCAGGATGCCAATGGTGTCTTCGACCGATGGCTCGCTGACATCCACCTTCTGGAAGCGACGTGCCAGGGCACGGTCCTTCTCGAAGATACCGCGGAATTCCTGGAAGGTGGTGGACCCGATGCAGCGGATCTCGCCAGAGGACAGCAACGGCTTGAGCAGATTGGACGCGTCCATCACCCCGCCGGACGCAGCGCCCGCACCGATGATGGTGTGAATTTCGTCGATGAAGAGAATCGCCTGGGGCCGCTTGCGCAGCTCACCGAGCAGGGCCTTGAAGCGCTTCTCGAAATCGCCCCGGTACTTGGTGCCGGCCAGCAGCGCGCCCAGGTCCAGCGAGTAGACGACACTGTTGGCGAGCAGGTCAGGCACCTGGCTGTCGACGATGCGCTTGGCCAGGCCTTCGGCGATGGCGGTCTTGCCGACGCCCGCCTCGCCCACCAGCAGTGGATTGTTCTTGCGCCGGCGCGCCAGGATCTGAGCGACGCGCTCGACTTCGTTCTCGCGCCCGACCAGCGGGTCGATACGCCCTTGACGCGCCAGCTCGTTCAGGTTGCTGGCATAGGCATCCAGGGGGTTCCCGGAGGATGAAGACTCGCCGCCCTCGTCGTCCTGCATTTCCTGCTCACCCTCGGAGTGCTCGCCATGCCCTGGCACTTTGGAGATGCCATGGGCGATGTAGTTGACCACGTCGATGCGCGCCACGGTCTGCTGTTTGAGGAGGAAAACAGCCTGGCTTTCCTGCTCGCTGAAGATGGCCACCAGTACGTTGGCGCCGGTGACTTCGCGCTTGCCGGAGCTCTGCACATGGAAGACGGCGCGCTGCAGCACGCGCTGGAAACCGAGCGTGGGCTGGGTCTCGCGGTCTTCGTCATGGACCGGAATCAGCGGGGTGGTGGAGTCGATGAACTCCTGGAGGTCGTGCTTGAGTTTGTCGAGGTTGGCACCGCACGCCCGTAGCACGGTAGCGGCTGCCTCGTTATCCAACAAGGCCAGCAAGAGATGCTCGACGGTCATGAATTCATGCCGTTTGGACCGAGCCTCCTTGAAGGCCAGATTGAGAGTGACTTCGAGCTCGCGGTTTAACATAGCTTCACCTCATAACCCAAGTGGCCGGATTTCAACCGTCCTTCTCGATTTCACAGAGTAGCGGATGCTGGCTTTCCCTGGCGTACTGATTCACCTGCATGGCTTTGGTTTCGGCGATGTCCCGGGTGTACAGCCCACAGACCGCACGCCCTTCCGTATGCACCGCCAGCATCACCTTGGTCGCCAGCTCGCGATTCAGGTTGAAGAACAGCTCCAGCACCTCTACCACGAAATCCATCGGGGTGTAGTCATCGTTGAACAGCACCACCTTGTACATCGGCGGCGCCTGTAGCGTCGGCTTGGACTCCTGCACCGCCACGCCGGCGGAATCGTCCTCGTGAGGCGCAGGGCTGTCCGGGCCGAGCCGGCCCTGTTGGAAGGTTAGACGAATATGGTTGGTTGAATGCATTTCGGAAGTGTTCATCGTTGAGCGATCGAAGGTTGTGGTGAGACGTGTGTCCAGATTGATACTCGGCCGCCGCATGACCTTGACTATCGGCAAAACGGTGTTACAAACAGTAGAACCCACATTGGGGAGGAAAGGTCCGCGCAGTCAAATAAATTTTTCGGCCGGCGCGCGGGCTTGGTGGATGATACTCCAGAGATGGGGTCCTTTGCAGAGGGATATGAGCATGCCAAGCGGTAAAGTCAAGTGGTTCAACAATGCCAAGGGCTACGGGTTCATCAACGAGGACGGAAAAAGCGAAGATCTGTTCGCGCATTTTTCGGCCATTGAAATGGAAGGTTACAAAACGCTCAAGGCAGGGCAACCCGTAAAATTCAACATTATCCAAGGCCCTAAAGGCATGCATGCCGTGGGGATTTCACCGGTAACCGACTCCGTCAACGTTGCCGTTTCACAGTACGCGTCTTCTACCGAACACGCCTGACGCAGCCCAACTCCCGATGGCTGGGCCCGCTTACCGAGGCGGCCCAGCCATATTCCCCGCCCCGCCTCCAATCTTCCTACAACCATCGCCTCAGGCGAACTTTCGTGCGCCCGGCCATGGGTTTGATATACTCCGCCCGGTGACCAGTGAGTCATAGTGGCGCACCCCCATGCAAGGTACGCCCAGCGGTAACCGTGAACCCGTCCAGGCCCGCACCTCGGCCCGGCCGTTTGACGCTCGACTGATGCACCCAACATCACCGCGAGGCCTCTCGACTTTCGACGCGCGCCGCTGCGCCGAAAGCGCCTACCCTGCGCAACGAGATGCTTAGCATGCTCAGCAAAACAGAGAGTTAACTCGACATGCCCACCCGATCCAAGATCATCTACACCTTCACCGACGAAGCCCCCGCCCTCGCCACCTACTCCCTCCTGCCCATCATCGAGGCGTTCACCAAGACCGCCGACATCGCCGTCGAAACCCGCGACATTTCCCTGGCCGGCCGCATCCTCGCCGCCTTCCCGGAACGTCTTGGCGAGCGTGCCGTACCCGATGACCTGGCGGAGCTGGGCGAACTGGCGACCACGCCCGAGGCCAACATCATCAAGCTGCCGAACATCAGCGCTTCGGTGCCGCAGCTGAAGGCAGCGATCAAGGAACTGCAGGCCAAGGGCTTCGACGTCCCGGACTACCCCGACACCGCCGACAGCGACGAGACCAGGGACGTACGCGGCCGCTATGACAAGATCAAGGGCAGCGCCGTGAACCCGGTACTGCGCGAAGGCAATTCCGACCGCCGCGCGCCTCTGTCGGTCAAGAACTACGCGCGCAAGCACCCCCACAAGATGGGCGCCTGGGCAGCGGACTCCAAGGCCCACGTCGCGCACATGGACAACGGTGACTTCTACGGCAGCGAGAAAGCCGCCGTCATCGCCGCCGACGGCACCGTGCGCATCGAGCTTGCGGGCAAGGATGGCAACACCACCGTGCTCAAGGAAAAGACCAAGGTCCAGGCCGGCGAGATCATCGACAGTGCCGTGATGAGCCGCAAGGCCCTGCGCGCATTCGTCGCAGCGCAGATCGAAGACGCCAAGGCCCAGGGCGTGCTGTTCTCGGTACACCTGAAGGCAACCATGATGAAGGTCTCGGACCCGATCATGTTCGGCCAGTTCGTTGAAGAGTACTACAAGGACGCCCTGGCCAAGCATGAGGCCACCCTGGCCGAGGCTGGCTTCAACAGCAACAACGGCATCGGTGATCTCTACGCGCGCATCAAGTCGCTGCCGGCCGACAAGCAGGCTGAAATCGAAGCCGATATACAGTCGGTGTACCAGGCTCGCGCCGCCGTGGCCATGGTCAACTCCGACAAGGGGATCACCAACCTGCACGTGCCCAGCGACGTGATCGTCGACGCCTCCATGCCGGCGATGATTCGTGACTCGGGCAAGATGTGGAACGCCAAGGGCGAACTGCAGGATGCCAAGGCAGTGATCCCTGACCGCTGCTACGCCACCATCTACCAGGCCGTGATCGACGACTGCAAGCGCAATGGCGCCTTCGACCCCACCACCATGGGCAGCGTGCCGAACGTTGGCCTGATGGCCCAGAAGGCCGAGGAATACGGCTCCCATGACAAGACCTTCCAGGTCAAGGCCGACGGCGTGGTCCGCGTGCTGGACGCCGACGGCAAGGTACTGATGGAGCAAGCCGTGGAGGCCGGCGACATCTTCCGCATGTGCCAGACCAAGGACGCGCCCATCCGTGACTGGGTCAAGCTGGCGGTCAACCGCGCCCGCGCCAGCAACACCCCGGCCATCTTCTGGCTGGACGCCAACCGCGCCCACGACGCCGCGCTGATCGAAAAGGTGCAGCGCTACCTGAAAGACCACGACACCGCAGGCCTGGACATCAGCGTCCGCTCGCCAGTGGAAGCCATGACAGTGTCCCTGGAACGCATTCGCGCCGGCAAGGACACCATCTCGGTCACCGGTAACGTACTGCGCGACTACTTGACTGACCTGTTCCCGATCATGGAACTGGGCACCAGCGCCAAGATGCTGTCCATTGTCCCTCTGATGAACGGCGGCGGCCTGTTCGAGACCGGTGCCGGCGGTTCCGCGCCCAAGCACGTTCAGCAATTCAACGAGGAAGGCTTCCTGCGCTGGGACTCCCTCGGCGAATTCCTCGCCCTGGCCGCTTCCCTGGAACACCTGGCGACCGCCTATGGCAACCCCAAGGCCCAGGTCCTGGCTGACACCCTTGACCAGGCCACCGGCAAGTTCCTGGACACGAACAAGTCCCCTTCCCGCAAAGTGGGCGGCATCGACAACCGCGGCAGCCACTACTACCTGGCCACCTACTGGGCTCAGGCGCTGGCCGAGCAAACTCAGGATACCGACCTGCAGGCGCGCTTCAAGCCGTTGGCCGAGGCCCTGACTAGCAAGGAAGACACCATCGTTTCCGAACTCAACGGCGCCCAGGGCAAGCCCGTGGACATCGACGGTTACTACTTCGCCACTCCGGAACTGGCCAGCAAGGCCATGCGCCCCAGCGCAACCCTCAACCAAGCCATCGCTTCATTGCAGTAACGAGCGACACAGCCCCGGCCCAGGCCGGGGTTTTTTATTTTCTGGACTTGGACATTTGTATGAGCTGGCAACCCCATATCACTGTCGCCACCGTCATCGAAGATGATGGCCGCTTCCTGTTCGTCGAGGAGCACAAAGGCGGCCGCCTGGTGCTCAACCAGCCAGCGGGCCATCTTGAACAGGGCGAGACACTGCGCCAGGCCGCCTTGCGTGAGACGCGTGAAGAAACAGCCTGGGAGGTGGAGCTCACGGGCGTAGTCGGCATTTACCTCTACACTGCGCCTTTCAATGGCGTCACCTACCAGCGGATCTGCTTCGCGGCTCGCCCTGTGCGCCGGCATGATCACCCGCTGGACCAGGACATCACCGCCACTCACTGGCTTACCCGCGAGGAACTGCTCGCCGACCCCCACCGCTGGCGCAGCGAGCTGGTGCCACGCTGTATCGAAGACTACCTCGCCGGCCCGACGCACAGTCTCAATGTCATCCGCGAGTGAGGCGGCTTTTCACTGTGGGCGTCTGGCCTGATAGAATGCTTCGTTTTCACCAGAGCCTTATCCAAGCCCATGCGTGAGTCCCTCTCTCACGATCCCTATCGGGATCCCCGTAATACGCGCGTGATCGTCGGCATGTCCGGCGGCGTCGACTCTTCCGTGTCTGCCCTCCTCCTGCTGCAGCAAGGCTTCCAGGTCGAAGGGCTGTTCATGAAGAACTGGGAGGAAGACGACGGCACCGAGTACTGCACCGCGCGGGAAGACCTCGCCGACGCCCAGGCGGTATGCGACCGCATCGGCATCAAGCTGCACACGGCCAATTTCGCCGCCGAGTACTGGGACAACGTGTTCGAGCATTTCCTGGACGAATACAAGGCCGGACGCACGCCGAACCCGGACATCCTCTGCAACCGCGAAATCAAGTTCAAGGCTTTCCTCGACTACGCCCTGGGACTGGGCGCCGACCTGATCGCCACCGGGCATTATGTGCGCCGCCGGGACCGGGAGGGTGTCACTGAGCTGCTCAAGGGCCTGGACCCGAACAAGGACCAGAGCTACTTCCTGCATGCGGTGGGCGGCGAACAGATCGCCCGTACCCTGTTCCCCGTGGGCGAACTGGAGAAGCCCGAAGTGCGCGCCATCGCGGACCTGCATGGCCTGGCCACGGCCAAAAAAAAGGATTCCACGGGCATCTGCTTCATCGGCGAACGGCGCTTCAGCGACTTCCTCAAGCAATACCTGCCGGCCCAACCGGGTGAAATCAAGACCACCGAGGGCCTGGTCATCGGCCGTCATCATGGCCTCATGTACCACACCATCGGCCAGCGCCAGGGCCTGGGCATCGGCGGTCTCCAGGGTGCCGGCGACGAGCCCTGGTATGTACTGGCCAAGGATCTGACCCGCAACGAACTCATCGTCGGCCAGGGCAACGATCATCCATGGCTGTTCGCCAAGGCCTTGCTGGCGTCGGAAATTTTTTGGGTCAACCCCCTGGACCTTTCCAGCCCGCGCCGCCTGACCGCCAAGGTCCGCTACCGCCAGGCCGATCAGCCGTGCACCCTGGAACGTACCTCAGAGGGCTACCGGGTCATCTTCGACGAGCCTCAGCGCGCGGTGACCCCGGGGCAGTCAGTGGTGTTCTACGATGGCGACGTCTGCCTGGGTGGTGGCGTGATCGAAAGCGCCGAGCCGGCAACACCACGCGAGGCAGCAACCGCATGAACCGGATGCAGGAACAATTGATCGCGCTCGGCGGCGTCTTCCAGGCTGCCGCGCTGGTGGACCGGATAGCCAAGACCGGGCAGATCACCGAAATGGAACTCGAGACCATGCTCGGCACCTTGCTGGTCAGAGACCCGAAAGACACCCTCGAGGTCTTTGGCGGCAGCCACCAGTCGCTGCGCGAGGGCTTCCAGGCCCTGGCCGCCGCCCTTGAGCGCGACCCGGTCAGCCTGCAGCGCGAGCCCTTGCGCTACGCCTTGTCCATGGTCACCCTGGAGCGCCAGCTGGAAAAGCGCCCCGCCATGCTGGAAACCATTGGCAAGCGGTTGCCGCAGATCCAGGCCCAGGTCGAACACTTCGGGCCGGCCCACGAGAACGTGATCGCCGCTTGCGGAGGCCTGTATCAGGACACCCTGAGTACCCTGCGCCAACGTATCCAGGTCCATGGCGACATGCGCTTCCTGCAGCAGCCCAGCAATGCCTCGAAGATCCGCGCACTGTTATTGGCCGGCATCCGCTGCGCCCGCCTGTGGCGACAGCTCGGCGGCCATCGCTGGCAACTGCTGCTTGGCCGGCGCAAGCTGTTGCGCGAACTCTACCCGTTGATGCGTAGCGAATGACCCGGGCGCTGGCCGATAGGCCAGCGAGCCCGACGCCTTTTCGTGTATCATACGCGCCCTTTTCGTTGCCCGACTGTCCGAGAACACCCTATGCAGCTCTCTTCGCTCACTGCGGTTTCCCCTGTAGACGGCCGCTACGCCGGCAAAACCGAGGCCCTGCGCCCCATCTTCAGCGAGTACGGCCTGATCCGCTTCCGCGCGATGGTCGAGGTCCGCTGGCTGCAGCGCCTGGCGGCCCACCCTCAGATCACCGAAGTGCCGCCGTTCTCGGAAGGCGCCAACGCATTGCTCGATGAACTGGCCACCGGTTTCGCTCTCGAACACGCCGAGCGCGTGAAAGAGATCGAACGCACCACCAACCACGACGTCAAGGCCATCGAATACCTGCTCAAGGAGCAGGCGGCGCGCCTTCCGGAACTGGCCAAGGTCAGCGAATTCATCCACTTTGCCTGCACCAGCGAAGACATCAACAACCTGTCCCACGCCCTCATGCTGCGCGAAGGCCGCGACAACGTCCTGCTGCCCCTGATGCGGCAGATCGCCCAGGCCATTCGCGAACTGGCCCTCCGCTTCGCTGACGTGCCGATGCTTTCCCGCACCCACGGCCAGCCTGCATCCCCGACGACCCTGGGCAAGGAACTGGCGAACGTGGTCTATCGCCTTGAACGCCAGATCAGCCAGGTGGCGGCCGTACCGCTGCTGGGCAAGATCAACGGCGCGGTGGGCAATTACAACGCCCATCTGTCGGCCTACCCGGACGTGGACTGGGAAGCCAATGCCCGGGCTTTCATCGAAGATGAACTGGGCCTTGTGTTCAACCCCTACACGACCCAGATCGAGCCTCACGACTACATTGCCGAGCTGTTCGATGCCATTGCCCGCTTCAATACCATCCTGATCGACTTCGACCGGGACATCTGGGGCTATATCTCCCTGGGCTACTTCAAGCAGCGCACCGTGGCCGGCGAGATCGGTTCCTCCACCATGCCGCACAAGGTCAACCCCATCGACTTCGAAAACTCCGAAGGCAACCTGGGGATCGCCAATGCCCTGTTCCAGCATCTGGCCAGCAAGCTGCCCATTTCCCGCTGGCAGCGCGACCTCACCGATTCCACCGTCCTGCGCAACCTTGGCGTGGGCTTCGCTCACAGCGTGATCGCCTATGAAGCCAGCCTCAAGGGCATCGGTAAGCTGGAAATCAACGCCCAGCGCATCGCGGCGGACCTGGACGCGTGCTGGGAGGTCCTGGCCGAGCCCATCCAGACCGTCATGCGTCGCTACAACGTCGAGAACCCCTACGAGAAACTCAAGGAGTTGACCCGCGGCAAGGGCATCAGCGCCCAGGTCCTGCGGGAGTTCATCGAGGAGCTGGACATCCCGCAAGGCGCCAAGGCCGAACTGGCCCGGCTGACACCTGCCAGCTATATCGGCAATGCTGCCGAGCAGGCCCGCCGCATCTAAGGGCCCATCCTACGAACGCCCGGCCTGGCCGGGCGTTTTTCTTTCTACCTCGTCATAACATTCAAAGAGTTAGCGATGTCTTCCGATAAACCTCTTCAACTACTCGGCGGCCTGACAGCTCGAGAATTCCTGCGCGATTACTGGCAGAAGAAACCTCTTCTGGTACGCCAGGCATTCGCTGATTTCGAAAATCCCATCAGCCCGGACGAGCTTGCCGGGCTGGCCCTGGAAGACGAGATCGAATCACGCATTGTCCTGGAACACGGCGACCACCCTTGGGAGTTGCGCCGCGGCCCCTTCGGAGAAGACACCTTTTCGAGCCTGCCCGCCAAGGACTGGACCCTTCTGGTACAAGCAGTGGACCAGTTCGTTCCCGAAGTGAGCGCCCTGCTCGAGCCCTTCCGCTTCCTGCCCACCTGGCGCATCGATGACGTGATGATCAGCTATGCCGCCCCTGGCGGTGGCGTGGGCCCTCACTTCGATCATTACGACGTCTTCCTGCTGCAGGGGCACGGCAAGCGCACTTGGCGAGTAGGCCAGATGTGCGACGCTGAAAGTCCTCTGCTCGAACACGCCGACCTGCGTATTCTGGCGGATTTCCACGAAAGCGACGCCTGGACGCTGGAGCCGGGCGACATGCTCTACCTGCCGCCTCGCCTGGCGCACTTCGGCACCGCCGTAGACGACTGCATGACCTACAGCATTGGCTTCCGCGCACCGAGCGCAAGTGAAGTGCTGACCCATTTCACCGACTTCCTCAGCCAGTTCATTCCGGATGACGAGCGCTATGGCGACCCGGACATCCAGCCAGCCACGGACCCAAGTCAGATCCAGCATGACGCGCTGGCGCGTCTCAAAGATCTGCTGTCACGCCACATGAGCGATGACCGCCTGCTGCTGACCTGGTTCGGCCAGTTCATGACCGAGCCTCGTTATGCCGAGCGAGTCGCCGGGAGCGAGTTGAGCGAAGAAGACCTGCTCGAGGCCCTGGCCCAGGGGGCGGTTATCATTCGCAACCCCAGCGCTCGGCTGGCCTGGTCGGAAATGGGCGCCGAACTGATGCTGTTTGCCAGCGGGCAGAGCCGCTTGCTACCTGGCAACCTGCGCCCGCTGCTGCAGCTAGTCTGCTCGGCGGATGCCCTCCACCAGACCAACCTCGGTCCCTGGCTGGAAGACGAAGAGGCAGTCATTCTGCTCAGCCAGTTGGTCATGCAAGGTAGCCTGGGGTTCGCTGATGAATGAACTGAGCATCCGCCTGGCCGACTGGCATCGGGACTATTCGAGCATCCATCGGATTCGGGAAAGCGTGTTCGTCGCTGAACAGGCTGTACCGCCTGAACAGGAGTGGGATTCCGAAGACGAAACCGCGGTGCACTTCCTGGCCGAACAAGGGGATTTCGCCATCGGTACGGCCCGGTTGCTGCCGGACGGCTACCTCGGACGGCTGTCGGTCCTCAAGGACTGGCGCGGGCAGAAAGTTGGGGACGCACTGCTACAGGCTGTGATCGAGCAAGCCCGGCAGCGAGGGCTCACCGAGCTCAAGCTCACCGCCCAGGTCCATGCCACTGCCTTCTACGAGCGCTTTGGATTCAAGGTGGTGAGCGAGGAATTCATCGAAGCTGGTCTACCGCATGTGGACATGGTGCTCGATGTGACTTCGGGCGAACGCTAGCGGCCAAGATCACCAAACCGCCTGGAAGTCGTTGTTTCGATCTCACAGGCCCGAACCTGTGAACCACGTCCATTTGTGTGGCGCCACGCAAGTCAGCCCTGAGTCATACTTGGGGCTCGACTTCGCGGAGTAACCTGCCATGCCGCTGCGCCCTTTCTTTCTGCTTTTCTTGTCGGTCTTCGCCTCGCTTAGCCAGGCGGCTACCCAAGTATTGGAGCTGCACTACCGTAGCAGCGAAGAAATATTGCCCTTGGTTAGGTCATTCCTGGGTAATCAGGGTAGCGTTAGTGCCCTTGGCAATCAGCTGGTCGTCAATGCCGAGCCAGGCAAGCTCGATGAACTTGGCACCGTGCTGGAACGGCTCGACGTGCCAGCGCGCCGCTTGCTCATCAGCGTGGATACCAGCGACACCAATCGCAGCACTGGCGGCGGCGCGGGGGCTGGCCGCGTGATTCACTACGGCACTGCCAACCGTACCGGCGGATTGCAGCAAGTGCAGGCCAGCGAGGGGGCTCCGGCCCTCATCCAGGTTGGCCAGAGCGTGCCGCTGACGACCGCGCAGACCGACGCCTACGGGCGGCTGCAAACCCAGACCGAATACCGCAACGTAACCCAGGGCTTCTATGTCACCGCTACGGTAAGCGGCG
The DNA here is from genome assembly GCF_000826105.1 of Pseudomonas massiliensis. Lineage (GTDB taxonomy): Bacteria > Pseudomonadota > Gammaproteobacteria > Pseudomonadales > Pseudomonadaceae > Aquipseudomonas > Aquipseudomonas massiliensis. The sequence goes on from NZ_CCYK01000007.1 coordinate 2,296,610, forward strand.
AAATCGTGCACCTGGCGATCAGCACGAACAATGACCGCATGAGCCAGGAACGCCCGGATGTCGTGAACGTGCAGAGTACTGATACCCGTGTCAGCGGACCTTTAGGCCAGTGGATCACCATTGCTGGTATCAATGGCCAAAGCCAGGCCGAACGCAACGCCGGCACCCGCTACTACGGTACTGCCGGCCGAGACGACATGACGCTTCGGGTCCGAGTCGACGCCCTGCCCTGAAAGCCCGACCCCAGGGCCTTTCCGTGACCGATGAGTCGTGTTCCTGAAAGTATGTAGTGACCTCAAATAAACACTACAAAGTGTTTGACGGCGTTCCTGCCCGAAGGCATGATGGCCTCGCTCCCGCTAATCAGGGGCCCTCATACGGGGCCTCCGGCGCGTGTTCTCGCTACCTAGAGAGCCGCTCTGGTGTCAGCACGGCCCACAAGGCGGTTTGACGGGGTTGCGACTGGAACGAAGTTGTCCCGAGGGACGGAAGCGCCGAAGGCCTGTCAGCCGGATGTGCGATCTTGGAGTGGCCTGAGCCCCACACTACATGCAGCTCAGCCATGCCGGTTCGCCAGCCCTTTCGTTCGCCCGCGCAATGAGTTTTAGCCCTCCCCTCCAAGCCTTCCCGCCGTTGCCGCCCGATGAATGGATTGCGTCCAGGCAGAGCACGACATCCCAAGAGACCTATGCGACGAGGCTTACCCAATGGCACTGACACGCGAACAACAAATAGCGGCCCTGGAGAAAGACTGGGCGGAGAACCCGCGCTGGAAAGGGGTCACCCGTACCTATACCGCCGCCGATGTGGTCCGCCTGCGTGGCTCCGTTCAGCCTGAGCACACTTTCGCCAGGCTGGGCGCGGAAAAACTCTGGAAGCTGGTCACCCAAGGAGCCCGCCCTTCCTTCCGCCCGGACAAAGACTTCGTCAACTGCATGGGCGCGCTTACAGGCGGGCAGGCTGTGCAACAGGTCAAGGCAGGCATTCAAGCCATCTACCTTTCGGGCTGGCAGGTAGCCGCCGACAACAACAGTGCCGAATCGATGTACCCGGACCAGTCGCTTTACCCTGTGGACTCCGTCCCCACGGTGGTCAAACGCATCAACAATGCTTTCCGCCGCGCTGACCAGATTCAGTGGAAAGCAGGCAGGAACCTGGGCGACGATGGCTATATCGACTACTTCGCACCCATAGTCGCGGACGCCGAAGCGGGTTTCGGCGGCGTACTCAATGCCTATGAACTGATGAAAAGCATGATCGAAGCCGGTGCCGCCGGGGTGCACTTCGAAGACCAGCTGGCATCGGTGAAGAAATGCGGCCATATGGGTGGCAAGGTACTGGTCCCCACCCAGGAGGCCGTGCAGAAACTGGTCGCCGCCCGCCTGGCGGCTGACGTGGCCGGTGTGCCTACCATCATCCTCGCCCGCACCGACGCAAATGCGGCGGACTTGCTCACTTCCGACTGCGATCCTTACGATCAGCCATTCGTCACCGGCACTCGCACGCCTGAGGGGTTCTATAAGGTTCGTGCCGGGCTGGATCAGGCCATCGCTCGCGGCCTGGCCTATGCGCCTTACGCGGATCTGATCTGGTGCGAAACGGCGAAGCCAGACCTGGACGAAGCGCGCCGCTTCGCTGAGGCCATCAAGAAGGAATACCCGGACCAACTGCTTTCGTACAACTGCTCTCCTTCCTTCAACTGGAAAAAGAACCTGGACGACGCCACCATCGCCAAATTCCAGCGCGAGCTGTCGGCCATGGGCTACAAGCACCAGTTCATTACCCTGGCGGGCATCCACAACATGTGGCATGGAATGTTCTCCCTGGCCCATGACTACGCCCGCAACGACATGACCGCCTACGTGAAGCTGCAGGAGCAGGAGTTTGCCGATGCCGCCAAGGGTTACACCTTCGTCGCGCATCAGCAGGAGGTAGGCACTGGGTACTTCGATGACATGACAACGGTCATCCAGGGCGGAGTGTCGTCGGTCACTGCACTGACCGGCTCTACCGAGGAAGAGCAGTTCCACTGACCGCTTCGCTCTTACGAGCCGCCTACGGGCGGCTTTTTTGTTGCCGGCGATCTCGCCACCGACGTGTTCCGAACGCTGTACCACACTAAACCTTGACCTGCGTCCATATGACGAAATGAAACCGGCATAAACTCAGGACGGGACTATAGTGACTTCATGACATGACCCATCAAGTGCACTAACTGAGACTTATTATCATTTGAATAAGTTTGTTGCGCAGCGGAGGAAACAGCGTTGAGTAAAAGCGGTCGAATCCCGGGCCGACGGGGCTTTGAAGCAGGGAGCGCTTACTAGGCCAATGAATTGAATGAATTAATTTGATGCAGCAAATTTACTTGCCGCGGGTTTGCCCATAAAATCCCGCCGATCTTATGGCTGCGACATTTCGTCACTGCTTTACCCTTCTTCAGTACAGAGAGCTGCCGCTCTGTTAAGGATTGCCAGCATGACCCCAACAGCAGGACTCATCGCCCACAACTGGGGCTTTGCCATCTTCCTCCTGGGTGTAGTGGGGCTTTGCGCCTTCATGTTGGGGCTGTCCAGCCTCTTGGGCGGCAAGGCCTGGGGGCGTAGCAAGAACGATCCGTTCGAGTCCGGCATGCTGCCCGTCGGCAGTGCCCGGTTGCGCCTCTCCGCTAAATTCTATCTGGTCGCGATGCTGTTCGTGATCTTCGATATCGAAGCCCTTTTCTTGTTCGCCTGGTCGGTATCGGTACGCGAAAGCGGCTGGGCCGGCTTCGCCGAAGCGCTCATTTTCATAGCAATTCTGTTGGCAGGTCTTGTCTACCTTTGGCGAGTGGGGGCGCTCGATTGGGCACCCGAAGGTCGTCGTAAGCGGCAGGCGAAGCTGAAACAATGAGGCTTTGGCAATGCAATACAATCTCACCAAGATCGACCCGGATGCTCCCCAGGATCCGGAACAGCGCTATCCCCTGGGCAAGCAGGGCATCGTCGACGACAAGATGCTCGAAGACCAGGTCCATCGCAGCGTCTTCATGGGCAAGCTCGAAGATGTCCTGAGCGGCGCGGTCAACTGGGGCCGCAAGAACTCCTTGTGGCCGTACAACTTCGGGCTGTCCTGCTGCTATGTGGAAATGACCACGGCGTTTACCGCGCCTCATGATATCGCCCGCTTCGGGGCCGAAGTCATTCGGGCCTCGCCGCGACAGGCGGACTTCATGGTGATCGCCGGCACCCCCTTCATCAAGATGGCGCCGATCATCCAGCGGCTCTACGAGCAGATGCTCGAGCCCAAGTGGGTCATTTCCATGGGTGCCTGCGCCAATTCGGGCGGCATGTATGACATCTATTCCGTAGTGCAGGGCGTGGACAAGTTCCTGCCTGTGGACGTTTACGTGCCCGGCTGCCCGCCGCGCCCCGAAGCATTCCTGCAGGGCCTGATGCTGCTGCAGGAATCCATCGGCAAGGAGCGGCGGCCATTGTCGTGGGTGGTCGGCGATCAGGGCGTTTACCGCGCCGAGATGCCGTCCCAGAAAGACCTGCGTCGCGAACAGCGCATCCAGGTCACCAACCTGCGCAGCCCAGACGAAGTGTGAGCCGGCGCCCTGCCCCATCGCGGACAGGGCGTTATTGGCACTCACTCTTGACGTTGACCGAAAGCGAAAGCGACCGACACCATGACAACAGCGGACACCGCTCTGTATATCCCGCCCTACAAGGCTGACGACCAGGATGTGGTCGTCGAACTGACCAACCGCTTCGGCCCGGAAAGCTTCCACGCCCAGAACACCCGCACCGGCATGCCGGTGCTGTGGGTGGCCCGTGCGCAGATCAAGGACGTGTTGACCTTCCTGCGCAATCTGCCCAAGCCCTATGCCATGCTCTATGACCTGCACGGCGTGGACGAGCGCCTGCGCACCCAGCGCCGCGGCCTGCCGGAATCGGACTTCACGGTGTTCTACCACCTGATGTCCATCGAGCGGAACAGCGATGTGATGCTAAAGGTAGCCTTGAGCGAGGGCGACCTGAACCTGCCCAGCGTCACCGGCATCTGGCCTAACGCCAACTGGTACGAACGTGAAGTCTGGGACATGTACGGCATCACCTTCACCGGGCACCCGAACCTGAGCCGCATCCTGATGCCGCCCACCTGGGAAGGTCATCCGCTGCGCAAGGACTACCCGGCGCGGGCGACCGAGTTCGACCCGTACAGCCTGAGCCTGGCCAAGCAGGCCCATGAAGAAGAAGCCGCGCGCTTCCGTCCCGAAGACTGGGGCATGAAACGCGGCACCGCCAACGAGGACTTCATGTTCCTCAATTTGGGCCCGAACCACCCTTCGGCCCACGGTGCCTTCCGCATCATCCTCCAGCTCGACGGCGAAGAGATCGTCGACTGCGTGCCCGACATCGGCTACCACCACCGCGGTGCCGAGAAAATGGGCGAACGCCAGTCCTGGCATAGCTACATCCCCTATACCGACCGTATCGACTACCTCGGTGGGGTGATGAACAACCTGCCTTACGTGCTGGCGGTGGAGAAACTGGCAGGCATCACGGTGCCGGACCGGGTCAACACCATCCGCATCATGATGGCCGAGTTCTTCCGCATCACCAGCCACCTGCTGTTCCTGGGTACCTACATCCAGGACGTGGGCGCCATGACGCCGGTATTCTTCACCTTCACCGACCGCCAACGGGCGTACTCGGTGATCGAGGCGGTCACCGGTTTCCGCCTGCATCCGGCCTGGTACCGGATTGGTGGCGTGGCGCATGACCTGCCGCGCGGCTGGGAAAAGCTGGTCAAGGACTTTGTCGACTGGATGCCCAAGCGCCTGGACGAATACACCAAGGCGGCATTGCAGAACAGTATTCTCAAGGGCCGTACCATAGGCGTGGCCCAGTACAACACCCGGGAAGCGCTGGAGTGGGGCACCACCGGCCCCAGCCTGCGCGCCACTGGCTGCGACTTCGACCTGCGCAAGGCTCGCCCCTATTCAGGCTACGAGCACTTCGACTTCGAAGTGCCGCTGGCCCACAACGGCGACGCCTATGACCGCTGCATGGTGCGCGTCGAGGAAATGCGCCAGAGCCTGCGGATCATCGACCAGTGCATGCGCAACATGCCGGAAGGCCCATACAAGGCGGACCACCCGCTGACCACGCCGCCGCCGAAAGAGCGCACCCTGCAGCATATCGAGACCCTGATCACCCACTTCCTGCAAGTTTCCTGGGGCCCGGTGATGCCGGCCAATGAAAGCTTCCAGATGATCGAGGCGACCAAGGGCATCAACAGTTATTACCTGACGAGCGATGGCGGCACCATGAGCTACCGCACCCGTATCCGTACCCCCAGCTATCCGCACCTGCAGCAGATCCCATCGGTGATCCGCGGCGAAATGGTCGCCGACCTGATCGCGTACCTGGGCAGTATCGACTTCGTCATGGCCGACGTGGACCGCTAAGCATGAACACTACGCTTATCCAGACTGACCGTTTCGTCCTCAGCGAAACCGAGCGCTCGGCCATCGAGCACGAGATGCACCACTATGAAGATCCGCGCGCCGCGTCCATCGAGGCGCTGAAGATCGTTCAGAAGGCCCGTGGCTGGGTGCCTGACGGCGCCCTGTATGCCATCGGCGAGATCCTCGGCATTCCTGCCAGCGATGTCGAGGGGGTAGCTACCTTCTACAGCCAGATCTTCCGCCAGCCGGTAGGGCGCCACATCATTCGCGTCTGCGACAGCATGGTCTGCTACATCGGTGGGCACGAATCCGTGGTCGCGCAGATCCAACGGGAACTGGGCATCGGCCTGGGACAAACCACCGCCGACGGCCGCTTCACCTTGCTGCCAGTGTGCTGCCTGGGCAACTGCGACAAGGCGCCGGCCCTGATGATCGATGACGACACTTTCGGCGACGTCAAGCCAGACGGCGTCAGCCGCTTGCTGGAGGCCTACGTATGACCCTGACTTCGTTCGGCCCGGCCAACCGCATTGCCCGCGCACCGGAAACCCATCCCCTCACCTGGCGCCTGCGCGACGATGCCGAGCCGGTGTGGCTGGAAGAATACCAGCGCAAGGACGGCTACACGGCAGCGCGCAAGGCCCTGGCGCAGATGTCGCAGGAAGATATCGTGCAGACCGTCAAGGATTCTGGCCTCAAGGGCCGTGGCGGCGCCGGCTTCCCCACCGGGGTGAAGTGGGGCCTGATGCCCAAGGATGAGTCCATGAACATCCGCTACCTGCTATGCAACGCGGATGAGATGGAGCCCAACACCTGGAAAGACCGCATGCTCATGGAGCAGCAGCCCCACCTGCTGATCGAAGGAATGCTGATCAGCGCCCGGGCGCTGAAGGCCTATCGAGGCTACATCTTCCTGCGCGGCGAATACACCACGGCGGCCCGCCACCTGAACCGCGCGGTAGAGGAAGCCAAGGCGGCCGGCCTGCTGGGCAAGAATATTCTTGGCAGCGGTTTCGACTTCGAGCTGTTCGTGCATACCGGTGCCGGACGCTACATCTGTGGTGAAGAGACCGCCCTGATCAACTCCCTGGAAGGCCGCCGCGCCAACCCGCGCTCCAAGCCGCCCTTCCCCGCGGCCGTGGGCGTCTGGGGCAAGCCGACCTGCGTGAACAACGTGGAAACCCTGTGCAACGTACCGGCCATCGTCGGCAACGGCATCGACTGGTACAAAGGCCTGGCTCGCGAGGGCAGCGAGGACCACGGCACCAAGCTCATGGGCTTCTCCGGCAAGGTGAAAAACCCCGGCCTATGGGAACTGCCCTTCGGCGTCACCGCACGGGAACTGTTCGAGGACTACGCTGGCGGCATGCGCGACGGCTACACCCTAAAGTGCTGGCAGCCAGGCGGCGCGGGCACCGGCTTCCTCCTGCCGGAGCACCTGGAAGCGCAAATGTACGCTGGCGGCATCGCCAAGGTAGGCACTCGCATGGGTACCGGCCTGGCCATGGCCGTGGACAATACCGTGAACATGGTGTCCCTGCTGCGCAACATGGAAGAGTTCTTCGCGCGGGAATCCTGTGGCTTCTGCACGCCCTGCCGCGATGGCCTGCCATGGTCGGTGAAGCTGTTGCGAGCGCTGGAGAAGGGCCAGGGCGCCCAGGGCGATATCGAAACCCTGCTTGGCCTGGTAGGTTTCCTCGGCCCCGGCAAGACCTTCTGCGCCCACGCGCCGGGCGCGGTAGAGCCCCTGGGCAGCGCCATCAAGTATTTCCGAGATGAATTCGAGGCCGGCATCGCCCCCGTGAGCGTGGCCAACGCTGCCCTTGGCTTCGGCCAGCCGCGACCTGTACCGACGGGAGCCTGATTTGATCCGGGCGGTGCCCTGCCCCGCCCGCTGCCTGTGAACGCCAAGCGCCAGGCATAGAACAAGATTTCCATTAGCCAAGCCCGGGCGACCGGGCCAACGAAGAACCTTGAACCATGGCCACTATCCACGTAGACGGCAAAGCCCTCGAAGTCGATGGCGCGGACAACCTGCTACAGGCTTGTCTGTCCCTCGGCCTCGATATTCCCTATTTCTGCTGGCACCCGGCGCTGGGGAGCGTCGGTGCCTGCCGCCAGTGCGCGGTGAAGCAGTACAACGATGAAAACGACAAGCGCGGCCGCATCGTGATGTCGTGCATGACCCCCGCCGCGGACAACACCTGGATCTCCATCGACGACGAGGAATCCAAGGCCTTCCGCGCCAGCGTGGTCGAATGGTTGATGACCAACCATCCCCATGACTGCCCGGTCTGCGAGGAAGGCGGCCACTGCCACCTCCAGGACATGACCGTGATGACCGGCCACAACGAGCGCCGGTACCGCTTCACCAAGCGCACCCACCAGAACCAGGATCTGGGCCCGTTCATCGCTCATGAAATGAACCGCTGCATCGCCTGCTACCGCTGCGTGCGTTTCTACAAGGACTATGCCGGCGGCACCGACCTTGGCGTCTACGGTGCTCACGACAACGTTTATTTCGGCCGGGTCGAAGATGGCGTGCTGGAGAGTGAATTCTCCGGCAACCTCACCGAGGTCTGCCCTACTGGCGTGTTCACCGACAAGACCCACTCCGAGCGTTACAACCGCAAGTGGGACATGCAGTTCGCGCCGAGCATCTGCCACGGCTGCTCCAGCGGTTGCAACATCAGCCCCGGCGAACGTTACGGCGAACTGCGTCGGATCGAGAACCGTTACAACGGTTCGGTCAACCATTATTTCCTGTGCGACCGTGGCCGTTTCGGCTACGGCTACGTCAACCGCAAGGATCGCCCCAAGCACCCGATGCTGGGCCAGGAACGCACCATGCTCGGCGTGGACGCCGCCCTGGACAAGGCCGCCCAATTGCTCAGCGGTCGTACCATCGTAGGTATCGGCTCGCCACGCGCCAGCCTGGAAAGCAACTTCGCCCTGCGTGAACTGGTGGGCGCCGAGTGGTACCACACCGGTATCGAAGCCGGCGAGCTGAGCCGTATTCGCCTGGCGCTGGACGTGCTCAACAACAGCCCCTTGCCGATCCCGAGCCTGCGCGAGGTAGAGGACCATGACGCGATCTTCGTACTGGGCGAGGACCTGACCCAGACCGCCGCGCGCATGGCCCTGGCCCTGCGCCAGTCGGTCAAGGGCAAGGCCGAGGCCATGGCCGAAGCCATGCGCGTGCAGCCATGGCTCAACGCCGCCGTGAACAATATTGGCCAGCATGAGCTGTATCCCCTGTTCATCGCCAGCCTGAGCGAAACCCGTCTCGATGACGTGGCCGAGGAATGCGTTCACGCCGCGCCCGAGGACCTGGCGCGTATCGGCTTCGCCGTCGCCCATGCCATCGATGCCAGCGCCCCGGCCGTGGCTGGCCTGGATGACGAAGCTCTGGGCCTGGCCCAGCGCATCGCCGAGGCGCTGCTCGCCGCCAAGCGTCCGCTGGTTGTTTCCGGTACTTCCCTGGCTTGCCCGGCGCTGATCGAAGCGGCCGCCAACATTGCCAAGGCACTGGCCCTGCGCGCCAAGGCCGGTTCCCTCAGCCTGATCGTACCCGAGGCCAACAGCCTGGGCCTGGCCATGCTCGGTGGCGGCGCTCTGGACGCCGCCCTGGATGCCGTGATCGAAGGCCGCGCCGACGCCATGGTGGTGCTGGAAAACGACCTCTACACCCGTCTGCCGAAGGCCAAGGTCGATGCCGCTCTGGCCGCGGCCAAGGTAGTGATCGTCGCCGATCACCAGCAGACCGCCACCACTGACCGCGCCGACCTGATCCTGCCCGCGGCCAGCTTCGCCGAGGGCGATGGCACCCTGGTCAGTCAGGAAGGTCGCGCCCAGCGATTCTTCCAGGTGTTCGACCCGCACTATCTGGACCCTCAGAACTTCGTCCACGAGGGCTGGCGCTGGCTACATGCCCTGCGCGCCACCCTGCTCGAGCGCAAGGTGGACTGGACCCAGCTGGACCAGGTCACCGCCGCCTGCGCCGCCGCCGCGCCTCAATTGGCAAGCATCGTTGACGCGGCGCCATCGGCGGCCTTCCGCATCAAGGGCCAGAAGATGGCCCGCGAGCCGCTGCGCTATTCCGGCCGTACCGCCATGCGCGCCAATATCAGCGTGCATGAACCACGTACCAGCCAGGACGTGGACAGCCCCTTCGCCTTCTCCATGGAAGGCTACTCGGGCAGCGCCGTACCGCGCCAACAGGTGCCCTTTGCCTGGTCTCCAGGCTGGAACTCGCCGCAGGCCTGGAACAAGTTCCAGGACGAAGTCGGCGGCCACCTGCGTGCTGGCGACCCCGGCGTGCGGCTGATCGAAAGCCGCGGCGACCAGCTGGCCTGGTTCACCTGCATTCCGGCTGCCTTCGCGCCAGCACGCGGCACCTGGACCGCCGTGCCCTACTACCACCTGTTCGGCAGCGAGGAAACCTCGTCCAGGGCCGCACCGGTACAGTCGCGCATTCCGGCGTCCTATGTGGCCGTGGCCAAGGCCGAAGCGGATCGCCTGGGCGTCAATGACGGCGCGCTGGTCAGCCTGAGCGTCGCTGGTACCACGTTGCGCCTGCCATTGCGCGTGGATGAACAACTGGCCGTAGGCCTGGTGGCCTTGCCCAAGGGGCTGGCGGGGATTCCGCCCGCCTTCGCCGGGCAGGCCGTGGAAAGCTTGCAGGAGGCCGCGCAATGAGCTGGCTCACACCGGAAGTGATGGACGTCATTGTGTCCGTGCTCAAGTCCATCGTCATTCTCTTGGCGGTAGTGGTTTGCGGTGCGCTGCTCAGTTTCGTCGAGCGCCGTCTGCTGGGCTGGTGGCAGGACCGCTACGGTCCGAACCGCGTAGGCCCGTTCGGCATGTTCCAGATCGCCGCCGACATGCTGAAGATGTTCTTCAAGGAAGACTGGAATCCACCCTTCGTCGATCGGGTGATCTTCACCCTGGCGCCGGTGGTGGCCATGAGCGCCTTGCTGATCGCCTTCTCGGTGATCCCGATCACCCCCACCTGGGGCGTCGCGGACCTGAACATCGGCGTGCTGTTCTTCTTCGCCATGGCGGGCCTGTCGGTGTATGCAGTGCTGTTCGCCGGCTGGTCGAGCAACAACAAGTATGCCCTGCTCGGCAGCCTGCGCGCCTCCGCCCAGACCGTTTCCTACGAGGTGTTCATGGGCCTGGCGCTCATGGGCGTGATCGTGCAGGCCGGCTCGTTCAACATGCGCGACATCGTTGAATACCAGGCCCAGAACCTGTGGTTCATCATTCCGCAGTTCTTTGGCTTCTGCACCTTCTTCATCGCTGGCGTGGCGGTGACGCACCGTCACCCCTTCGACCAGCCGGAAGCGGAGCAGGAACTGGCCGACGGTTACCACATCGAGTATGCCGGCATGAAATGGGGCATGTTCTTCGTGGGCGAATACATTGGCATCGTGCTGATCTCGGCGCTGCTGGTGACGCTGTTCTTCGGTGGCTGGCATGGCCCGTTCGACTTGCTGCCGCAGGTGCCCTTCCTGTGGTTCGCCCTCAAGACCGCGTTCTTCATCATGCTGTTCATCCTGCTGCGGGCGTCGATTCCACGCCCACGCTATGACCAGGTGATGGATTTCAGCTGGAAGTTCTGCCTTCCGCTGACCCTGATCAATTTGCTGGTGACGGCCGCCATCGTGTTGCTGAACACACCGGCCGGTGCTTGAGGACGAGACATGTTCAAATATATCGGCCATGTGGTCCATGGCACCTACACCCAGCTGCGCAGCCTGATCATGATTTTCGGTCATGGCTTCCGCAAGCGTGACACGCTGCAATACCCCGAGGAGCCGGTGTATCTCGCGCCCCGCTACCGTGGCCGCATCGTGCTGACCCGCGACCCCGACGGCGAAGAGCGTTGCGTGGCCTGCAACCTGTGCGCGGTTGCCTGCCCGGTGGGTTGTATCTCCTTGCAGAAGGCCGAGACGGACGACGGCCGTTGGTATCCGGAGTTCTTCCGTATCAACTTCTCCCGCTGCATCTTCTGCGGCCTGTGCGAGGAAGCCTGCCCAACCACGGCGATCCAGCTCACGCCGGATTTCGAAATGGCGGACTACAAGCGTCAGGACCTGGTCTACGAGAAGCACGACCTGCTGATTTCGGGCCCCGGAAAGAATCCGGACTATAACTTCTATCGCGTCGCGGGCATGGCCGTGGCCGGCAAGCCGAAAGGCGCCGCCCAGAACGAAGCCGAGCCGATCAACGTGAAAAGCCTGCTGCCTTAAGGAAGAAAGATGGAATTCGCGTTCTATTTCGCCTCCGGCGTTGCGGTGCTGGCGACCCTCCGGGTCATTACCGGCACCAACCCGGTGCACGCCCTGCTGTACCTGATCATCTCCCTGATCGCAGTGGCCATGACCTTCTTCGCCCTCGGCGCTCCGTTCGCCGGGGTTCTGGAAGTGATCGCCTACGCTGGTGCCATCATGGTGCTGTTCGTGTTCGTGGTGATGATGCTCAACCTGGGCACCGCCTCGGCGCACCAGGAGCGGGAATGGTTCAAGCCGGGCATTTGGGCAGGGCCCATGCTGCTGGCCGCGCTCCTGCTGCTCGAACTGATGTACGTGCTGTTCTCCGGACCGGGCAATATCCCCGTCGGGGAAACCACCATCGGTCCCAAGGCCGTGGGCATCAGCCTGTTCGGCCCTTACCTGCTGGCCGTGGAGCTGGCCTCGATGCTGCTGCTCGCCGCGGCCATCACCGCTTTCCACATCGGCCGCAACGAGGCGAAGGAGTAACCCATGCCAGCCATTCCTCTCGAACACGGCCTGGCCGTCGCCGGGGTACTCTTCGTCCTCGGCCTGGTCGGCCTGCTGGTGCGCCGCAACATCCTTTTCGTGCTGATGAGCCTGGAAATCATGATGAACGCCTCGGCGCTGGCCTTCATCGTGGCAGGCAGCCGCTGGGCCCAACCGGATGGGCAGATCATGTTCATCCTGGTGATCACCCTGGCGGCCGCCGAGGCCAGCATCGGCCTGGCGATCCTGATCCAGCTGTATCGCCGCTTCCATACGCTCGATATCGACGCTGCCAGTGAGATGCGCGGATGAACCTACTCTTCCTGACCTTCGTCTTTCCTCTGATCGGCTACCTGCTGCTGTCGTTTTCCCGCGGCCGGCTTTCGGAAAACACTTCCGCGCTCATCGGCGTCGGCTCCATCGGCCTCTCCGCCCTGGTAGCGGCCTATGTGATCTGGCAGTTCAACATGGCGCCCCCGCCAGGCGGTGTCTTCACTCAGGTGCTCTGGACCTGGATCTCGGTAGGCACCTTCAAGCCGAGCTTCACCCTTTACCTGGATGGCCTGTCGCTGACCATGCTGGGCGTGGTGGTCGGAGTGGGCTTCCTGATCCACCTGTTCGCTTCCTGGTACATGCGTGGCGAAGAAGGCTACTCGCGCTTCTTCTCCTACACCAACCTGTTCATTGCCAGCATGTTGTTCCTGATCCTGGGTGACAATCTGCTGTTCATCTACTTCGGTTGGGAAGGCGTGGGCCTGTGCAGCTATCTGTTGATCGGCTTCTACTACGGCAACCGCAACAATGGCAATGCCGCGCTCAAGGCCTTCATCGTCACCCGTATCGGCGACGTGTTCATGGCTATCGGGATGTTCATCCTGTTCCACCAGCTGGGCACCCTGAACATCCAGGAGTTGCTGGTACGCGCGCCTGAACACTTCAAGGTCGGTGATTTCTGGATCGTCCTCGCTACCCTGATGCTGCTCGGTGGCGCCGTGGGCAAGTCCGCCCAGCTTCCCCTGCAGACCTGGCTGGCAGACGCCATGGCCGGTCCAACACCGGTTTCGGCGCTGATCCACGCGGCAACCATGGTGACCGCGGGTGTATACCTGATCGCCCGTACCCACGGCCTGTTCACCCTGGCGCCGGACATCCTGCACCTGGTAGGCATCGTCGGCGGCGTGACCTTGGTGCTGGCTGGCTTCGCCGCTCTGGTGCAGACGGACATCAAGCGCATCCTGGCCTACTCGACCATGAGCCAGATCGGCTACATGTTCCTGGCCCTGGGCGTCGGTGCCTGGGAAGGCGCGATTTTCCACCTGATGACGCACGCCTTCTTCAAGGCGCTGCTGTTCCTGGCTTCGGGCGCGGTGATCGTGGCCTGCCACCATGAGCAGAACATCTTCAAAATGGGCGGGCTGTGGAAGAAGCTGCCGCTGGCCTACGCCAGCTTCATCGTCGGTGGCGCGGCCCTGGCGGCCCTGCCTATCCTGACAGCCGGCTTCTACTCCAAGGACGAGATCCTCTGGGAAGCCTTCGCCAGCGGCCATACCGGCCTGCTGTACGCTGGCCTGGTGGGTGCGTTCATGACGTCGCTGTACACCTTCCGCCTGATCTTCATCGCCTTCCACGGCGAAGCGAAGACCGAGGCCCACGCCGGCCACGGCATTTCCCACTGGCTGCCACTGGGCGTGCTGCTGGTGCTCTCCACCTTCGTCGGCGCCTGGATTCACCCACCGCTGGCAGGAGTGTTGCCGGAAAGCGTGGGCCACGCGGGTGGCGAAGCCAAGCACAGCCTGGAAATCGCCTCGGGCGCCATCGCCCTGGCCGGCATCCTGCTGGCGGCATTGCTTTTCCTGGGCAAACGCCGGGTGGTCAGCGCCATCGCCAACAGTGGCCCTGGCCGTCTGCTCTCGGCGTGGTGGTTCGCTGCCTGGGGCTTCGACTGGATCTACGACAAGCTTTTCGTCAAACCCTATCTGTGGATCAGCCACGTGCTGCGCAGGGACCCAATGGACCGTGGCATCGGCCTGGTTCCTCGGTTGGTCAAAGGCGGTCATTCCGTCATGAGCCGCACCGAGAACGGCCAGCTGCGCTGGTATGCCGCTTCCCTCGCGTTTGGCGCCGTCGTGGTGCTGGGCGCTGTAGTGATGGCCGCCTGACTATGAACCTTGCGACTTTGCGAAAGGAAACGACCCCGTCATGATTCTGCCTTGGCTGATCCTGATTCCCTTCATCGGCGGCCTCCTGTGCTGGATGGCTGAGCGCTCGAGCGCCACCCTTCCCCGCTGGATCGCGTTGCTGACCATGTCTCTGGAATTGGTACTGGGGCTTTGGCTCTGGGCCCATGGGGACTACTCCCTGGCCCCGGCGCCCGGCGCCGACCCGGTCTGGGCCGTCGAATACAAGTGGGCCTGGATCCCGCGGTTCGGCATCAGCGTGCACCTGGCGCTGGATGGCCTGTCCTTGCTGATGATCCTGCTGACCGGCCTGCTCGGCGCGCTCTCGGTGCTGTGCTCGTGGAAAGAGATTCAGCGCCATGTGGGCTTCTTCCACCTGAACCTGATGTGGATCCTGGGCGGGGTGATCGGCGTGTTCCTGGCGCTGGACCTGTTCCTGTTCTTCTTCTTCTGGGAAATGATGCTGGTGCCGATGTACTTCCTCATCGCGCTCTGGGGTCATAGCTCGGCGGACGGCAAGCGCACCCGGATCTACGCGGCGACCAAGTTCTTCATCTTCACCCAGGCCAGCGGCCTGATCATGTTGGTGGCGATCCTGGCGCTGGTGCTGGTGAACTACAACCATACCGGTGTGATCACCTTCAACTACTCCGACCTGCTCAAGGCGCACCTGCCAGCCGGCACCGAATACCTGTTGATGCTGGGCTTCTTCGTCGCCTTCGCGGTGAAACTGCCCGTGGTGCCGGTGCATTCCTGGCTGCCGGACGCCCATGCCCAGGCGCCGACCGCCGGTTCCGTGGACCTGGCCGGTATCCTCTTGAAAACCGCCGCCTATGGCCTGCTGCGCTTCGCCCTGCCGCTGTTCCCCAATGCGTCGGCCGAGTTCGCGCCCATCGCCATGGGCCTGGGCCTGGTCGGCATCTTCTATGGTGCCTTCCTGGCCTTCGCCCAGACCGACATCAAGCGCCTGATTGCCTATTCCAGCGTCTCGCACATGGGCTTCGTGCTGATCGGCATCTACTCCGGCAGCCTGGAAGCATTGCAGGGTGCCGTGGTGCAGATGGTGGCGCACGGTCTGTCCGCCGCGGCCCTGTTCATCCTCAGTGGCCAGCTGTACGAGCGCCTGCACACCCGCGACATGCGTGAAATGGGCGGCCTGTGGTCACGTATCGCCTACCTGCCGGCGATCAGCCTGTTCTTCGCGGCGGCTTCCCTGGGCCTGCCCGGCACGGGCAACTTCGTGGGTGAATTCCTGATCCTGCTGGGCAGCTTCGCCGTGGCGCCGTGGGTCACCACCATTGCCACCTTCGGCCTGGTCGTGGGTTCGGTCTATGCGCTGATCATGATCCACCGCGCCTATTTCGGGCCGGCCAAGTCCGACACAGTGCTGCATGGCATGGATGGCCGCGAGCTGGCGATGATCCTGCTGCTGGCAGTGCTGCTGGTGCTGCTGGGCGTGTATCCGCAACCCATCCTGGACACCTCGGCGGCCACCATGGCCGGGGTCCAGAACTGGTTCGGCTCGGCTTTCTCTCAACTTGCATCGGCCCGGTAACCTGCAATGGAACTGACCTCTCAACACTTTCTGGCACTGGCGCCGCTGCTGATCACGAGCGTCACCATCGTGGTGGTGATGCTGGCGATCGCCTGGCGCCGCAACCACTCCCAAACCTTCCTGCTGTCTTGCGCGGGATTGAACCTGGCGTTGCTGTCGATCCTGCCAGTGCTCAAGGTTACCCCGCTCAGCGTGACCAGCCTGCTGCAGGTGGATGACTTCGCTTGCCTGTACATGGCGCTGATCCTCATCGCTACCCTGGCCTGCGTTACCCTGGCCCACGCCTACCTTGGAGACGCGGGTTCCGGTTACCCAGGCAACCGTGAAGAGCTGTACCTGCTCATCCTGCTGGCGGCCGCCGGCGGCATGGTCCTGGTGTGCGCCCAGCAACTGGCCGCGCTCTTCATCGGCCTCGAACTGCTTTCGGTACCAGTGTATGGGCTGGTGGCCTATGCCTACTTCAACAAGCGTTCCCTGGAAGCCGGCATCAAGTACATGGTGCTGTCGGCGGCTGGCTCGGCATTCCTGTTGTTCGGCATGGCGCTGCTGTACGCCGATGCCGGGACCCTGAGCTTCAGCGGCATCGGCGCGGCCCTGGCCGCCACCGGCATGCCGAGCCTGCTGGCGCAGCTGGGCCTGGGCATGATGCTGGTGGGCCTGGCCTTCAAGTTGTCCCTGGTGCCCTTCCACCTGTGGACCCCGGATGTCTATGAAGGCGCCCCGGCTCCAGTGGCCGCCTTCCTGGCGACCGCCAGCAAGGTGGCGGTCTTCGCCGTGATCGTGCGCCTGTTCCAATTGTCGCCTGCGGCCAGCAGTGGCGTGTTGAACGACGTCCTCAGCCTGATCGCCATCGCCTCCATCGTGGTCGGCAACCTGCTGGCGCTGAACCAGAGCAACCTAAAGCGTCTGCTGGGTTACTCTTCCATCGCCCACTTCGGTTACCTGCTCATCGCCCTGGTGGCGAGCAAGGGCTTGGCCGTGGAAGCCATCGGCGTCTACCTGGCCACCTACGTGATCACCAGCCTGGGCGCGTTCGGGGTCATCACCTTGATGTCCTCGCCCTTCAAGGGCCGCGACGCCGACGCGCTCTTCGAGTATCGCGGTCTGTTCTGGCGCCGCCCCTACCTGACCGCCGTGCTCACCGTGATGATGCTCTCCCTGGCCGGCATTCCGCTCACCGCGGGCTTCATCGGCAAGTTCTACATCATGGCGGCAGGCGTGGAATCGGGCCTGTGGTGGCTGGTCGGGGCCCTGGTGATCGGTAGCGCCATCGGCTTGTTCTACTACCTGCGCGTGATGGTTACCTTGTACCTGCGCGAGTCGAGCATTCCACGTCAGGACGCGCCACTGAATTGGGAACAGCGCACCGGCGGCGTCATGCTGCTGGCCATCGCCATCCTGGCCTTTGTGCTGGGTGTGTATCCGCAACCCCTGGTGGACTTGGTACAGCACGCAGGGCTGCACCTGATGGGCTAGACAGGCTTGTACGATAAAAACCCCGCTGTGTTCCTACAGCGGGGTTTTTTTATGGTCATGCACGCTTTGGCAAAAGCTTCATAGCCCTTCGGCACACACAAAGCAGAGCTTGTTGCCCTCCGGGTCTCGACAATAGGCCCCGTAGTAGTCCGGCGCGTAATGGCGCCGTATGCCCGGAGCCCCTTCGTCACTTCCACCGTGGGCCATGGCAGCGGCCCAGGCGGCGTCCACCTGGTCGCGGCTGACGCAAGCGAAGCTTACCTGGTTCCCATTGCCAGGCGAGGCTGGCTGGCCGTTGAAGGGCTGTTGGACAAAGAACTGCGGCCAGCGCTTGCCGGGAAGCTGCCAGCCCTTGCCAGGCGGCCCGGTATCTTCTTCATCGGGCATGGGCACCAACCCCAGCTCAGTCAGCACGGCCCCGTAGAACCGAGCGAGACGCTCCAGATCACGGGCTCCCACGATGATGTGTGAGTACATATCCAGCCCCTCCGGGGGTCAGCACGCCTTAGCTGAACAGCTTGGCAGCCGTCTTGGCGACCAGTTCGCCCTGATGACGGGCGCCTGCCAGTTCGATCTCGCTGGGCTGCCGGCTGCCATCGCCGCTGGCGATGGTAGTGGCCCCGTAGGGCGCGCCGCCTACGATTTCATCCATGGTCATTTGCCCTTGGTGGCTATAGGGCAAGCCTACGATCACCATCCCGAAGTGCAGCAGGTTGGTGATCAGCGAAAACAGCGTGGTTTCCTGGCCTCCATGCTGGCTGGCCGTGGAGGTGAATGCCGCGCCGACTTTCCCATTCAACACGCCCTTGGCCCAGAGTCCCCCGGCCTGGTCGAGGAAAGCTGCCATCTGGCTGCTGACCCGGCCGAAACGGGTTGGGCTGCCCAGAATGATCGCATCGTAGTTGGCCAAGTCTTGCACGCTGGCGATGGGTGCCGCCTGGTCCAGCTTGAAATGAGCCGCCTTGGCCACTTCCGCGGGCGCCGTTTCCGGCACCCGCTTCACATCCACTGTAGCGCCAGCGGCGCGGGCGCCCTCAGCGATGGCATTGGCCATGGTCTCAATATGCCCATAGGAGGAGTAGTACAGAACGAGAACTTTAGCCACGGTGATGCTCCCTTGTGTCGCCGCGTCGACATGACACGGCTCATCAACTTCGCATAGCCTGGGACAGGTTAAAAACAAGTTGATTCGAAGGGTTTGATCGAAGCGCTGGATCTACCGCAGCGCCTCGCCTCTGCGGGTCAGGTCGTCGGCGGCCTGGCCGGCTGGGTGGGGCTGGCGTACTGGGGCTTGAGATGGCCATTCTGATCGAGCAGCCAGGCATCCAGTACCTCGCGCACCACCGGCCCGGCCACACGGCCTCCGGCTTCGCCGTTTTCGATCATTACCGCCACGACTATCCTTGGGTTTTCCGCTGGGGCGAAGCCGACGAACAGGGCATTGTCGCGGTTACGCTCCAAGGTTTTCTCACGGTTGTAGCGCTCGCCCTGGCGTATGGCGACCACCTGGGCGGTACCGCTTTTACCGGCGATGCGATATTGAGCGCCAGCCGCCGACTGCCGCGCAATTCCGCGAGGATCGTGCAATACCGCCTGCATCCCTCGGTTCACCTGTTCCCACTCGCCCTGGTCGCGCAGCACGATGTTGGGCATGGGGTTGCTGTCCACGGGCGGCTCGCCGCCGACGCTTTCGGCCAAATGCGGGCGGCGCCACACGCCCTTGCTGGCAATCAGGGAGGTGGCCTGGGCCAACTGCAAGGGCGTGACCTGCATGTACCCCTGGCCGATGCCGAGTATAAGGGTTTCACCCGGGAACCAGGGCTGGCGGCGGGTGGCTCGTTTCCATTGCTCCGACGGCATCAAGCCTGGCGCTTCCTCGAACATGTCCAGGGACACCTTCTGGCCGATGCCGAAGCGGCTCAGGTAATCGTGCAAGCGATCGATGCCCAGGCGATGAGCCGTTTCATAGAAGTAGGTATCGTTCGAGCGCATGATGGCCGCATACAGGTCTACCCAGCCATCTCCGCTGCGATTCCAGTTGCGGTACTTGTGGTCGTAGTTGGGCAACTCATAGTAGCCGGGGTCGAATACCCGCGTGCCAGGGGTGATTACCCCGCTGTCCAGGCCGGCGATGGCCACCTCCGGCTTGATGGTCGAGCCGGGGGCATACAGGCCGCGCAACACACGATTGAACAGGGGCCGGTCGATCGAATCGCGCAGGGCTGTGTATTGCTTGTAGCCGATTCCGGTGACGAACAGGTTAGGGTCGAAGCTGGGCTCGCTGACCATGGCCAGTACATCGCCGTTCTGCGGGTCCAGCGCCACGATTGCGCCCCGCCGCCCGTTCAAGGCCTTCTCGGCCGCCAGTTGCAGGTTCGCATCCAGGGTCAGGGTAATGTTCTTGCCCGCTATCGGGTCTGTATGGCGCAGGACGCGCATCACCCTGCCCTGGGCATTGGTTTCCACTTCCTCGAAGCCGACATGGCCATGCAAGGCACTCTCGTAGAAGCGCTCCACCCCCGTCTTGCCTACCGACTGGGTGCCCCGGTATTCGACCGGGTCCAGCACCTTGGCTTCCTTTTCGTTGATGCGCCCAACGTAGCCCAGGGAATGCGCGAACGCTTCGCCCAAGGGATACTCACGGACGAACTGAGCCTCCACGTCGATCCCTGGCAGCAGAAACTGATTCACTGCAATGAGCGCGATCTGTTCTTCTGTCAGTTCATACATGAGCGTGACCGGTTCGAAAGGATGCCTGGCCCGGCGAAGATCCTTGTCGAACTCATGGCGCTGCTCCTCGGGCAGGTGCAAGACGTTCACCAGTGCATCCAGCACAGTGGGGGTATCGCCGGCCCGCTCCCGCGTCAGGGTCAAGTTGAAGCTGGGGCGGTTGTTAGCCAGCACCACGCCGTTGCGATCGTAGATCAGGCCGCGTTCAGGCGGGATAGGCAACACATGCACTCGGTTGTTTTCGGAGATGGTCGAGTGGTAGTCGTATTGGACCACCTGAAGGAAATACAGGCGGGCGATCAGCGCAAGGGCCAACCCCAGTACCAAGACAGCGCAGGCGACCAGCCGCCCGTTGACCAGCCGCTGTTCTTTGTCGTGGTCCTTCAGGGGTATGGGATCTGGCATCGGTAACGCTCGTGTGAACCTATCGAAACGTCCGCCCGCGGCGGGGCGTTCGATAGGCTCTTAACGCAATTACCGAGGCAGGTCAGGGGGCAACTGTACAGTGGGGCGGTCGCCGACGAAGATGCTCCAGGTGGAGACGAACAATGCCGCGATCAGCGGGCCGATCACGAAGCCGTTGAGCCCGAAGACGGCCAAGCCCCCAAGGGTGGAGATCAGCACCAGGTAATCCGGCAGCTTGGTGTCCTTGCCGACCAGGATAGGGCGCAGCACGTTGTCCACCAGGCCAATGACGAACACCCCGTAGAGGGTGAGCACCACGCCGCGCCACATCTCGCCGTCGAGCATGAAGTAGGCCGCTACCGGCGCCCATACTACCCCAGCACCTACGGCCGGCAATAATGAAAGAAATGCCATCAATACTGCCCACAGCAGTGCGCTCGGTATGTCGAGAATCCAGAAGATCAACCCGCCCAGCGCGCCCTGGGACACGGCCACGAGCATGTTGCCCTTGACCGTAGCGCGCACTACCCGGGTGAACTTGAGCTGCAGGCGGCGCTTCTGCGGCTCGGCCAATGGCACGGCCAGGCGCATCTTGCGCACCAGTTCGGGCCCATCGCGCAGAAAGAAAAACACCAGGTAAAGCATCACCCCGAAACTGACGATGAAGTCGAGCGTGCCCTGGCCGAAGCTGAAGGCTTGCGAGGTCAGCGCCTCGCTGCCTTGCATGGCCCTGGCTGCCACTTTTTCCCGCAGGCTGTCCAGGTTACCCATGCCCATGCGGTCCAGCAGGCTCTGAACGCCGTTGGGCAAGGCATGCTTGAAATGGGTGACATAGCTGGCAACGTCGATCTCTCCGTTCTGGACGGCTTTGTATAGCGCGGTACCCTCCTGTACCAACAGTGCGCTGATGATGATCACTGGCAATACGGCGACCAACACACAGATGGCCAGGGTGATCACAGAGGTAACATTGCGAGGCCACTTGTACCGTTGGATCAGTTTGCGCTGCAGTGGCGCGAAAAGAATACCCAGGATGATGGCCCAGAAGACCGCCCCGTAATACGGCAGGAGGATCCAGATGAAAGCGAGGGTGACCAATACAAGCAAAACCAGCAGCGTCTTGTATTGCAGTGTGTTTTCGTTCATGCGCGTTCCGTCGTGGCAAGCAGGGCGCCCCGTCTGGAGCGCCTGCTGCTTAGGCCGACAACGGCACGGTAAGTGCCATGGAACTCGCTGTTAGATGCGGAATTGTGAGACCAGTCGCCCCAGGCCTTGGCCCAGCGCCGCCAGCTGACGCGCGGTTTCAGCACCCTGGCGGGTTTCGTCGGCCACCTGATCCACCGCGCCGGCGATCTGATGCACGCTGCGGTTGATCTCCTCGACGACCGCGGTCTGCTCTTCGGCGGCGGTAGCGATCTGGGCGTTCATGTTGCTGATGGTTGCAATAAGGTGCCCCATCGCGTCCAGGGAACGACCGGCCTCGTTGGCGCGGGTGCTGGTACCCTCCCCGGCTTCGCTGGAACGCCGCATGGCTTCCACCGCGTCGCGGGTACCTTTTTCCAGGCGGTCGATCATGCCCTGGATTTCCTGGGTGCTTTGCTGGGTCCGGCTCGCCAGGGCGCGCACTTCGTCAGCCACTACGGCGAAGCCGCGACCTGCCTCGCCAGCGCGCGCCGCCTCGATGGCCGCGTTCAAGGCCAGCAGGTTGGTTTGCTCGGCAATGGAGCGGATCACCCCTAGCACACTGACGATGGAACGGACTTCGTTCTGCAAGGTGTCCAACGAGTTGCCGCTGAGCTGGATGTCGGCGATCAGCGAATGGATCTGCGCAACGCTGCCATCGACCACCACCTTGGCCTGACGGCCTTCCTCATCGGTCTCCAGGGCTGCGGTCGCCGCACCCTGAGCACTGCGGGCCACTTCCTGGGCGGCACCGGACATCTCATTCACCGCTGTGGCCACCTGGTCGGTTTCCTGCCGCTGGCGCTCCATGGCACGCTCTGAACGCTGAGCCTGGTCTGCTACATCGCTGACCAGACCGGTCAGTTGGCCGGTCATGTCGGCGATCTGCCGTACCAGGCCATGGATTTTCTCGGCGAAACGGTTGAATGAGCCTGCCAGGGCGCCCAGCTCATCCTGGCTGGTAACCGGCAGCCGACGCGTAAGGTCACCTTCACCGGCGGCGATGTCATCCAGGCTTTGCTTCATCAACGATAGCGGACGAAGGATATTGCGTGCCAGCAGCAAGCCGATCACCGCGATGATGGCCAACAGCACAACGGCGATGCCGACGATGCTCATCAGCAGGTCGAGGGTACGCAGGTGTACCGCCTCGCGCACCTGCTCGAGCTGGGCGTCAATGCCATCAAGATTCACCGCGGTGCCAATGACCATGTCCCACTTGGGCAAGTATTCGGAGTAGGCCAGCTTGGGCACCAGCTGCTGAGTACCAGGCAGGGTCGAGGAGTAATTCACGAAGTGGGTACCGCTCTTGCCGACGTTGACCAGTTCGCGGTTAACGTAGACACCGTTGGGATCTTTTGCGTCGATGAAGCTTTTGCCGACACCTTCGCTGCTGTTGCCCTTGAACAACCGCACCGCCTGACCGTCGTAACCGAAGAAATAGCCATCGGTGCCATAGGTGACCTGGGACAGCATCTGAATGACCTGAGCACGCGGGGCGGGATCGCCTGGCGTCGCGGCATCGTACACCGGCTTGACTGTCCCCAGTGCAATGGCAACGAAGTTCTGCAGAGAGGTACGGGCATCCTGCAAGTACCGCTCTCGGGTTTCCTGCACTTCCTGCGCCGCCTGCTGGCGAAGGATGTAGAGGGTGAACAGGCTGATGATAAGGGCGAACAGGACCACCGGAACGATGGCGACGGACAGGACCTTGCCTTTCAAGCTAAGGCGCATGGCGAATCTCACGGGCAGAGGATGAATACCTGCCTTATCGGCCGTTTGCGTTCAAAGTTGAGCCCTGGAACGGTTCGGTAGGGTCACGCTTACTCGCAGGCCTCCTGAGACGCTGCTGCCCAGAACAAGACGCCCATGGCAGGCATCGACGATATCCCGCACGATGCCCAGGCCCAGGCCATGCCCCATGGCGGTTTCATCCAGGCGCTCCCCTCGAGCCAACACCTGCTCCCGTACCGCCGGAGCGATACCTGGCCCGTCGTCTTCGACGTCGATATTGTAGCCCTCTGGATTGGCTGAAAGCGTCAGGCAGACCTGGCTATCACCCCATTTGCAGGCGTTGTCCAACAGGTTACCCAGCATCTCCAGGACATCTTCCCTGTCCCAGGGCAATACCAAGGCGGGTGGACTTATCCATTTCATGCTCAGGTGGTTGCCATGAATGGACTGCAGTGTGGCGAACAGCCCTGGTAATTCGGCGTCGCAATCGAAAGGAACCCCGGGAAGCGCCTCTCCTGCCAGACGCGCCCGGCTCAGCTCCTTGTCGAGCCGCGCTTGCACTTGCGTCAACTGTTCGAGCATGGCGGCGCGCAGGACGGGATCGGCGTCCAGGCGGGGGCCGTTGACTTGGCTGAAGAGCACGGCCAGGGGAGTCTTCAGGGCATGCCCCATATTGCCCAGGGCCGTACGGGCTTTATGCAGGCTGTCTTCGGTGTGGGCCTGCAGATGGTTTATCTGGTCGATCAGCGGGGTCAATTCCAAGGGAGCGGCGAGCTGCAACTGGCTGCGCTCGCCACGCTGAAGCTGCGCCAGCTGAATGCGCGTCATCTCGAGCGGCCGCAGCGCGCGCTTGAGCATCCAGCGCTGCAAGCCAAGCAACAGGACCAGCAACGTCACGCCCACCACGCCCCCCCAATAGCGCACACGGTCGAAGCTTTCATGTATCGGAGTGTAATCCTGGCCCACCGTGATGGAGATGGAAGATCCGAGTCGTCGGTAGTCCGAGCGCAGCAGGATCAACTCCTGATTGTCAGGACCAGGCGCCCGTGAAAGCCCGGGCTGGGCAGGCGCAGGCAACTGGGCATCCCAAAGCGATCGTGAACGCAATTGGCGCCCCGGAAGGTTTATTTCGTAGTAATAACCGGAAAACGCGCGTTGATAGGCCGGCAGGGCGCGCTCTTCCAGCAGCCCTATCTCGCCTTGCTCCCGTACCAGGGCAAGCAGCAAGGTTTCGCTCTGGCTACGCAGATTGTTGGCCAGGTAGGCTTCGATCCCTTTCTCGAAGAGCCATAATCCCGCCTGGGCGAAAGCCAGCCCCCCAACCGCTAGCACGCCAAGCAACCCAATACTGAGCCGTGCCTGTAAGGACCTCATTCTCTGACGCAGCCAAAGCAGTAGCCTTGCCCGCGCCGGGTTTCGATGATCTCTCGCCCTAGCTTGGCGCGCAGATGGTTGACGTGGACTTCAAGCACGTTGGAATTGCGCTCGGTCTCTCCGTCATACAAGTGATCGGACAGGCGGCTTTTAGAAAGTATCTGCCCCGGATGCAGCATGAAGTAGCGCAGCAGCCGAAATTCGGCGGCTTTCAGGTTGACTGGGCCGCTGGGGGTCGACACCGACTGCGTGGCTTCGTCCAGCGTCAGGCCGCCAGCTTGCAATCGAGGCTGATTCGCTACCCCTTTGGAACGTCGGACCAAAGACTGCAACCGCAGCAGAAGCTCTTCGGGATGGAAGGGTTTATTGAGGTAATCATCTGCGCCGGCCTTGAGCCCCTCGATCCGCTCCGCCCAGGACCCTCGGGCTGTCAGTACGAGCACAGGCAGGGTCGAGCCGTGGGCCCGCCAGGTTGAAAGTACCTGCAAGCCTGGTATCCCAGGCAAGCCCAGGTCCAGGATCGCGCAATCATAAGGTTCGGTCTGGCCTTGCGCCAGAGCGTCTCGGCCGTCGCTCAGCCAGTCCACCGCATACCCTTGCTTCTTCAGGAGTGCAAGCAACTCATCAGCCAAGGGGACCGAATCTTCCACCAATAGCAACCGCATTCAGTCATCGTCCTTATCTTCAAGCAGGTCACCGGTTACCGCATTGAACTCCAGCTCCCTGACTCGCCCGTCCGGTAGCAGGATCTCGAATTCATATCGGTACCCACCGTGCTCCTGCTCCAGTTCCGCCTCCAGCAGGACACCACCAGGGTATCCTGCCAAGGCTTTATCCAGCAGTGACTCCAAGGGCAGGATGGCACCTGACTGGCGTAATCGAAGTGCTTCATCCTGGTTCAGGTCTCGAGCCACAAGGCCAGTCGAGGCGAGCATTGACAACATCCAACCCGCTGCACGCAGCACAGACATCTTCACTCCTTCAAGGGTTCGCCTCGGCTGCTGAAGTTCAGAGCCGGATCGCTGCCTGGACGGCAACGCGCTACCGCTGACTTTAGGATATCGCCCTTAAACCAGGCTGAATCCAGGAGCCTGCACCGGGGCATCTGGATACTGGTAAGATGGCGCATTATCTTTTTGCTGGGTGTCTAGCGCGTGGAAATTTTCAAAGAGTTCACCTTCGAATCGGCGCATAAGTTGCCGAACGTCCCTGAAGGCCACAAGTGCGGGCGCCTGCACGGCCACTCATTCAAGGTCGGCATTCATCTATCCGGGCCTGTGGACCCTCATACAGGCTGGATTCGTGACTTTTCCGAGATCAAGGCGATTTTCAAACCCATTTACGACCGCCTCGACCATAACTACCTGAACGAGATTCCTGGTCTGGAAAACCCAACCAGCGAGAATCTTGCAGTATGGATCTGGGACGAACTCAAGCCTCTACTACCTGAGTTGAGCAAGGTTCGCATACACGAGACCTGCACCAGCGGCTGCGAATACAGCGGCAACTGAACTATGACTTGAGCACGAACTGCCTCACCAAGGGCTGGTTGGCTCTTGGTCGAGGCTTCGAGCAATACGTGTGGGAGCTGAATCTGTGCACTTGAAGCCTGTGACTCGACGCGTGCCGTTTCAGATGCGAAAAAGACAAAACCCCTGATCGCGATGCGACCAGGGGTTTTGGGAATGAATCTTGACGATGACCTACTCTCACATGGGGAAGCCCCACACTACCATCGGCGATGCGTCGTTTCACTGCTGAGTTCGGGATGGGATCAGGTGGTTCCAACGCTCTATGGTCGTCAAGAAATTCGGTAGCTGCCTCGTTTGCACGGTGCAGCGAATCTGGGTATGTGTGTTTGTGATGGCGAACTTTCGGTGTTGCCTTCGCGTTCTGCCCTTGGGCAGATTGCTTGGGTGTTATATGGTCAAGCCTCACGGGCAATTAGTATGGGTTAGCTCAACGCCTCACAGCGCTTACACACCCCACCTATCAACGTCGTAGTCTTCGACGGCCCTTCAGGGAGCTCGAGGCTCCAGTGAGATCTCATCTTGAGGCAAGTTTCCCGCTTAGATGCTTTCAGCGGTTATCTCTTCCGAACATAGCTACCCGGCAATGCCACTGGCGTGACAACCGGAACACCAGAGGTTCGTCCACTCCGGTCCTCTCGTACTAGGAGCAGCCCCTCTCAAATCTCAAACGTCCACGGCAGATAGGGACCGAACTGTCTCACGACGTTCTAAACCCAGCTCGCGTACCACTTTAAATGGCGAACAGCCATACCCTTGGGACCGGCTTCAGCCCCAGGATGTGATGAGCCGACATCGAGGTGCCAAACACCGCCGTCGATATGAACTCTTGGGCGGTATCAGCCTGTTATCCCCGGAGTACCTTTTATCCGTTGAGCGATGGCCCTTCCATACAGAACCACCGGATCACTAAGACCTACTTTCGTACCTGCTCGACGTGTCTGTCTCGCAGTCAAGCGCGCTTTTGCCTTTATACTCTACGACCGATTTCCGACCGGTCTGAGCGCACCTTCGTACTCCTCCGTTACTCTTTGGGAGGAGACCGCCCCAGTCAAACTACCCACCATACACTGTCCTCGATCCGGATAACGGACCTGAGTTAGAACCTCAAGGTTGCCAGGGTGGTATTTCAAGGATGGCTCCACGCAGACTGGCGTCCACGCTTCAAAGCCTCCCACCTATCCTACACAAGCAAGCTCAAAGTCCAGTGCAAAGCTATAGTAAAGGTTCACGGGGTCTTTCCGTCTAGCCGCGGATACACTGCATCTTCACAGCGATTTCAATTTCACTGAGTCTCGGGTGGAGACAGCGCCGCCATCGTTACGCCATTCGTGCAGGTCGGAACTTACCCGACAAGGAATTTCGCTACCTTAGGACCGTTATAGTTACGGCCGCCGTTTACCGGGGCTTCGATCAAGAGCTTCGCTTGCGCTAACCCCATCAATTAACCTTCCGGCACCGGGCAGGCGTCACACCCTATACGTCCACTTTCGTGTTTGCAGAGTGCTGTGTTTTTAATAAACAGTCGCAGCGGCCTGGTATCTTCGACCGGCATAGGCTTACGGGGCAAGCCCTTCACCTTCGCCGGCGCACCTTCTCCCGAAGTTACGGTGCCATTTTGCCTAGTTCCTTCACCCGAGTTCTCTCAAGCGCCTTGGTATTCTCTACCCAACCACCTGTGTCGGTTTGGGGTACGGTTCCTGGTTACCTGAAGCTTAGAAGCTTTTCCTGGAAGCATGGCATCGACCACTTCGTGCCCGAGGGCACTCGTCATCAGCTCTCGGCCTTGGGATCCCGGATTTACCTAAGATCCCAGCCTACCACCTTAAACTTGGACAACCAACGCCAAGCTGGCCTAGCCTTCTCCGTCCCTCCATCGCAGTAACCAGAAGTACAGGAATATTAACCTGTTTTCCATCGACTACGCTTTTCAGCCTCGCCTTAGGGACCGACTAACCCTGCGTCGATTAACGTTGCGCAGGAAACCTTGGTTTTTCGGCGTGCGAGTTTTTCACTCGCATTGTCGTTACTCATGTCAGCATTCGCACTTCTGATACCTCCAGCGAGCTTCTCAACTCACCTTCACAGGCTTACAGAACGCTCCTCTACCGCGTCACTTGCGTGACACCCGTAGCTTCGGTGTATGGTTTGAGCCCCGTTACATCTTCCGCGCAGGCCGACTCGACTAGTGAGCTATTACGCTTTCTTTAAAGGGTGGCTGCTTCTAAGCCAACCTCCTAGCTGTCTAAGCCTTCCCACATCGTTTCCCACTTAACCATAACTTTGGGACCTTAGCTGACGGTCTGGGTTGTTTCCCTTTTCACGACGGACGTTAGCACCCGCCGTGTGTCTCCCATGCTCGGCACTTGCTGGTATTCGGAGTTTGCATCGGTTTGGTAAGTCGGGATGACCCCCTAGCCGAAACAGTGCTCTACCCCCAGCAGTGATACATGAGGCGCTACCTAAATAGCTTTCGAGGAGAACCAGCTATCTCCGAGCTTGATTAGCCTTTCACTCCGATCCACAGGTCATCCGCTAACTTTTCAACGGTAGTCGGTTCGGTCCTCCAGTCAGTGTTACCTAACCTTCAACCTGCCCATGGATAGATCGCCCGGTTTCGGGTCTATACCCAGCGACTAAACGCCCTATTAAGACTCGCTTTCGCTACGCCTCCCCTATTCGGTTAAGCTCGCCACTGAATATAAGTCGCTGACCCATTATACAAAAGGTACGCAGTCACAGAACAAGTCTGCTCCCACTGCTTGTACGCATACGGTTTCAGGTTCTATTTCACTCCCCTCTCCGGGGTTCTTTTCGCCTTTCCCTCACGGTACTGGTTCACTATCGGTCAGTCAGTAGTATTTAGCCTTGGAGGATGGTCCCCCCATATTCAGACAAAGTTTCTCGTGCTCCGTCCTACTCGATTTCATTGACAAGGGATTTTCGCGTACAGGGCTATCACCCACTATGGCCGCACTTTCCAGAGCGTTCCGCTAATCTCAAGTCAACTTAAGGGCTGGTCCCCGTTCGCTCGCCACTACTAAGGGAATCTCGGTTGATTTCTTTTCCTCAGGGTACTTAGATGTTTCAGTTCCCCTGGTTCGCCTCTTGCACCTATGGATTCAGTACAAGATACTCAGCTTGTGCTGAGTGGGTTCCCCCATTCAGAGATCTCCGGATCAAAGTCTGTTTGCCGACTCCCCGAAGCTTATCGCAGGCTACCACGTCTTTCATCGCCTCTGACTGCCAAGGCATCCACCGTATGCGCTTATTCACTTGACCATATAACCCCAAGCAATCTTGGGATTACGGTTGTGAAGACAACATTCGCCGAAAATTCGCATTCGCTCTTTCGAGCAACTCACAAATTTTACCTTAGCCTGATCCTACCAGCAGTGAAACTGGTCGATCAGTCTATCTTTCTATCACATACCCAAATTTTTAAAGAACGATTCTGGAAAAGACCAGAAATCAACATTCCGCTTCAGTGTGAAGGAATGCTCATTTCTAAGCTTTCGAACAGAGGATGGTGGTGGAGCCAAGCGGGATCGAACCGCTGACCTCCTGCGTGCAAGGCAGGCGCTCTCCCAGCTGAGCTATGGCCCCGTATTCTACTACCGGCCGTTACCACTGGAAATTGGTGGGTCTGGGCAGATTCGAACTGC